>NZ_AP024647.1:0-2604927 GCF_019977255.1 Arthrobacter sp. StoSoilB13
ACTGGGGGCGGTAGTGTGGCCAAGGCATCCAAGTTCCCGGCCACGGCAGATTGTTCTGTGCTCACGCAGTCAGCTTTGCCCAGAAAGGTGAACAAAAGGTGTCGGCGGCTTCCTGCCGTTCACGGTTTGTTGCACGAATGATCGCTTTGCCGTTACGGCAGCAGCAGGACCTTCCCGTGGTGAGGCGTCCTTCGAGATCCCTGTGTGCCTGGGCCGCTTCGGCCAAGGGGTAGGTAGCGCCGACCCGAACCGCCAGCGTGCCGTTCGCTGCGGCCTCGAAGATCTCGGCTGAGCGCCAACGCCGCTCGTGCGTGTTCTGGACGAAATGGCCCATCGTGGGGCGGGTCAATGTCAGTGAGCCGCCGGAGTTCAGGCGTTGGGGATCGAACGGGGGGACGGGACCTGAAGCGGCGCCGAAGAGCACCATGGAACCCCTGATGCGCAGGCTCCGCAGGGAGTCGTCGAACGTATCCTTGCCCACGCCGTCGTACACCACATTGACGCCCTCGCCGTTGGTAAGTTCGCGGACCTTGTCCGCGAAGCCTTCATAGCGGAGGACTTCATCGGCGCCGGCGAGTTTGGAGAGGTCGGCCTTTTCGTCTGAGGAAACTGTGGTGATGACCCGTGCCCCACGCGCCTTCAACAGTTGGGTTAGAAGCAGTCCCACACCGCCGGCTCCCGCGTGCAGCAGCACCGTGTGGCCAGGTTCCACACGGAAGGAGGAGTTCATCAGGTAGTGGGCGGTTATTCCTGCAGTGGCAGGGCGGCTGCGGTGTGATCATCGACGCCGGCCGGCACGGGGAGCGCCCTCGCAGCGTCCACGAGTGCGTAGTCAGCGTAGGTCCTGGAACCTTCGGCAGTGGCGATCCTGTCACCTACAGAGAAGTCCTCTACACCCTCACCGATTGCTTCGATGGTTCCGGCGGCTTCCGCGCCGGGGGTGAAGGGGTACTCAACCTTGTAGGTGCCGCGGCGCTGGTAGGTCTCAATGAAATTGACCCCGGCAGCTGCGACCTTGATCAACAGCTGCCCGGGACCAGGTACGGGTGGCTCCACGGAAGCATATTCGAGGACTTCAGGTCCTCCCGGCTCCTTGGCAACAATCGCGTGCGTCATGGTGGCTCCTTACTCCGGGACGGTCCTTCCGGTGCCCGGTTCCAGAACCCATCCTATGAAGGATGACGCCTTTGGTTGTGGAGGCCTAGAAGCGTCCGTGCGTCGAAGCGACGGGGCAGTCGAAGCCACGACCAGCTGCCAGGCCTACCTCGTTGAGGTAGCTGACCACTATCCCGTAGGACTGAATCAGCGTGGTTTCCGTGTACGGGATGGAGTGCTTCGTGCAGAACTCGCGGACGATTCCTGCTGCCTTGTGAAGGTGGGGCCGGGCCATGTCAGGGAACAAATGGTGTTCCACCTGGCGGTTCAGCCCGCCCAGCAGGAAGTCCATGAAGCGTCCGCCTGAGATGTTGCGGGAGGTAAGGATCTGCCGGTTGAGGAAGTCGACTCGGCTGTCCTTGGGAAGGACAGGCATGCCCTTGTGGTTGGGGGCAAAAGAGGCACCCATGTAGAAGCCGTAGACCATGATCTGGACACCGAGGAACGCAAACGCCATACCGATGGGCAGGAAGGTGAAAGCGAGAACCGGGAGGGCGGCAAGACGGGCCACCAGGATAGGCGTCTCCACCCAGCGGTGGCGCACCTTCTGCTTGCCGAAGACAAAGCGAAGCGAGTCGAATTGCAGGCTCAGGCCAAGGAGCGTGAGGAGCGGGAAGAAAAACCAGCCCTGCTTCCTGGTCAGGAAGGCCAGGCGCCCCTTGCGTTCGGCGGCCGCATCTTCGTAGAAGACCAGCGCGTTGTTCCGGATGTCAGGGTCCTTGGAAATGACGTTGGGGTGGTTGTGGTGGGCACCGTGCTTTTGCTCCCACCAGGAGTAGCTGATGCCTGCGATTCCTGTTGCCAGGAGGCGGGCTGACCAGTCGTTGGCGCGACGGGACGCGAAGATCTGCTTGTGTCCGGCCTCGTGGGCCAGGAAGCTCAATTGTGTGCAGAAGATACCCACGGCGGCAGCGATCAAGAGCTGGAACCAGGAATCACCCAACAGGGCGAAGCCTGTCCAGGTGGCGGCCATGAGGATCATGAGGGCTACGAAGAGCCAGATGTAGAACCGCTGCGCCGTTCGAGAAGACCGGCAGCTTTCACGCTCTTAAGGAGCTCCGAATAGCTTTGAACAACGGGGTTTGGCTGAATTGCGCGTGTCTTGGGGCGCTCAGCGGTGGACGTGGGTGCCATATATGTGCCCCGTATCGCTAACGGGCAACGCTGCAGCCGACGTTCGGACTGCACGGTCTGGATCACCCTCCACTAAGCATACGCCGTCCGCACTAACTTATGTGACGCCGTGCACTCGCCAGAAGACGGCATGCATAAATATCGGCACCCATGAATAGTTTTGCTGTACAGTGGAGCTATGACTATTTCTGTTGCCGTCTCCGGTGCCAGCGGCTACGCCGGGGAGAAGTGCTGCGCCTGCTTGCGGGCCATCCGAACGTCACTATCGGTGCGATCACTGCGCACAGCAACGCCGGTTCCAGACTAGGGGAGTTGCAGCCTCATCTCCACGGTTTGGCGAGCCGGATTCTTGAAGACACCACTGTGGAGAACCTGTCCGGGCATGATGTCGTCTTCCTGGCCCTCCCGCACGGCGCTTCTGCGGAGATCGCTGCCCAATTGCCGGAAGGCACAGTAGTCATCGACGCCGGAGCGGACCACCGCCTGCAGGATCCGGCTGCCTGGGAAAAGTTTTACGGCTCGGCCCACGCCGGGACCTGGCCGTATGGGCTCCCTGAACTGCCGGGACAGCGCGACGCCCTCAAGGGTGCCAAGCGCATTGCGGTCCCGGGCTGCTACCCGACGTCGGCCCTGCTCGCCTTGACGCCGGGGTTCGACAATAACCTCCTCCTGACGGACGACGTCGTAATTGTCTCGGCCTCTGGTACCTCCGGTGCGGGCAAGGCGGCAAAGGTCAACCTGATCGGTTCCGAAGTCATGGGATCCATGAGCCCCTATGGAGTTGGCGGCGGGCACCGCCACACGCCGGAAATCGAGCAGGGGCTTTCCAATGCCGCCGGCGAGCCGGTGACGGTGTCCTTTACTCCAACCCTGGCTCCGATGAGCCGCGGTATCCTCACTACGGCCACTGCGAAAGTCGGGCACGGAGTTACCTACGCCGAACTGCGCCAGCCAGGCCTGGGCGGAAGCTTATGACGACGAGCCGTTCGTCCACCTTCTCCCCGAGGGCCAGTGGCCCAGCACCAAGTCAGTGCAAGGTTCCAACCACGCAGTCATGCAGGTGGCCTTCGACCAACACACCGGCCGCGTCATTGTCACGTGCGCTATCGACAACCTCACCAAGGGAACCGCCGGCGGAGCCGTGCAGTCCATGAACATAGCCCTCGGCCTGGACGAAACCGCCGGCCTGAACCTGCAGGGAGTTGCACCGTGACCATTACCGCACCCAAGGGATTCCGGGCTTCCGGCATCAAAGCCGGCATTAAAGCTTCCGGCAACCCGGACCTGGCCCTCGTCGTCAACGACGGTCCGCGAAAGTCCGCTGCCGCCGTCTTCACCTCAAACCGCGTCGCCGCTGCTCCAGTTCACTGGTCACGCCAGGTGGTCAGCGATGGCCGTGTGGACGCCGTGATCCTGAACTCCGGCGGAGCCAACGCCTGCACTGGCCCGCAGGGATTCCAGAACACGCATGCCACGGCCGAGAAAGTGGCCGAAGTGCTGGGAGTCTCAGCTTCCGACGTCGTGGTTTGCTCCACTGGCCTGATCGGCGAGCAACTGCCCATGGACAAGATCCTTCCGGGCGTTGAAACCGCGTTCGGCGAGCTTTCGGCAGACGGCGGTTCGGCCGCTGCCACGGCGATCATGACCACGGACAGCGTCTCCAAGGAGGCCGTCTTCACAGGAACCGACGCCGAAGGCAAGCAGTTCACAGTTGGCGGCATCGCCAAGGGTGCCGGCATGCTGGCCCCCGGTCTGGCAACCATGCTTGTTGTCCTCACCACCGACGCCGAGGTACCGGCGGACGAGCTCGACGTCGTCCTCCGCGATGCCACGCGTGTCACGTTTGACCGCGCGGACTCTGACGGTTGCATGTCCACCAACGACACCGTGGTGCTGATGGCCTCGGGTGCCTCCGAAGCACTGCCCTCTGCGGAACAGCTGAGCGAGGCCATTACGAAGGTCTGCGCCGAGTTGGCCCGTAAGCTTATCGGCGACGCCGAAGGTGCAAGCCACGACATCGCCATCCGTACCTTCAACGCGGCAAGCGAACGCGACGCCGAGATCGTTAGCCGCGCTGTTGCGCGCTCCAACCTCTTCAAAGCGGCCATCTTCGGCAAGGACCCCAACTGGGGGCGGGTACTCTCTGCCGTGGGCACCACCGATGCCGTGTTCGAGCCGGACCAGCTCAACGTGTCCATGAACGGCGTGCAGATCTGCCGCAACGGCAGCATCGGCGAGGACCGTAACATGGTGGACCTTGAACCGCGTGAGGTGCGCGTCGACATCGACCTGCAGGCCGGCGACGCCGAGGCAACCATCTGGACCAATGACCTCACGCACGACTACGTGCATGAGAACAGTGCATACTCGAGCTGAGCGGATGACTATGACTGCGCACACCCGGGAAACCACGTCCGCGAGCCACGTCTCGGCCGAAGCAGCCCAGGACAAAGCGGGCACGCTGATCGAGGCCTTGCCCTGGATCCAGCGTTTCGCTGGAACCACCATGGTGATCAAGTACGGCGGGAACGCCATGGTCAACGATGACCTTCGGCGTGCCTTCGCCGAGGACATCGTGTTCCTCCACCACGTGGGCATCCACCCTGTGGTGGTGCACGGCGGCGGTCCGCAGATCAACTCCATGCTGGGCCGGCTTGGCATCGAGTCCGAGTTCAAGGGTGGGCTGCGCGTCACCACTCCGGAAGCCATGGACGTGGTGCGCATGGTCCTCACCGGCCAGGTGGGTCGTGAACTTGTGGGCCTCATCAATTCCCATGGTCCGTATGCGGTTGGCATGTCCGGCGAGGATGGCGGCCTGCTGCGCGCAGTCCGCACCGGAACCGTGGTGGACGGCGAGGAAGTTGACCTCGGCCTGGTGGGCGAAGTTGTAGGCGTGGACCCCGCCGGGATCACGGACATCCTCGACGCCGGCCGCATCCCGGTGATCTCGACGGTCGCCCCGGAAATCCTCGACGACGGCAACGGTTCCGGTCCCACTACCGGCCAGGTCCTGAACGTCAACGCAGACACCGCGGCTGCAGCTGTCGCTTCTGCGCTGGGCGCCTCCAAGCTGGTCATCCTGACCGACGTCGAGGGCCTCTACGCGAACTGGCCGGACAAATCGTCGCTGATCTCTTCGCTGACTGCCTCCGAACTCCGCGAGATGCTGCCCAAGCTCGAGTCGGGAATGATCCCCAAGATGGCTGCATGCCTGAAGGCGATCGACGAAGGCGTGGAACGCGCGCACATCGTGGATGGCCGGCTGCCGCACTCAATGCTGCTGGAAACCTTTACGACCGCGGGCATCGGCACCCAAGTTGTCCCTGACGAGGAAGTGAACGCATGACCGCGAACGAAGCAGAACTGGTGGAATCCCCAACAGACGCCATTACTGGCCACAGCTCAGGCGCTGACTGGCTGGCCCGCTACAACTCGTCGCTGATGGGTGTCTTCGGCACGCCCCAGCGGGTCCTGGTCCGCGGCGCGGGTTGCCTCGTGTGGGACGCCGACGGCAAGGAGTACCTGGATCTCCTCGGTGGCATCGCCGTGAACGCGCTGGGCCACGCCCACCCCTTCGTCACCTCGGTGATCTCCAGCCAGCTCGCCACGCTTGGACACGTTTCCAACTTCTTCACGAGCCCCACGCAGATCGCTCTGGCAGAAAAGCTGCTGGCCATCACCAATGCTCCCGCGGGATCCAAGGTTTTCTTTGCCAACTCCGGCACGGAAGCCAACGAGGCAGCGTTCAAGCTGGCCCGCCGGAACAGCGACGCCGAGCGCACCAAGATTGTTGCCCTCGAAGGCGCTTTCCACGGCCGCACCATGGGTGCGCTCGCACTCACGGCAAAAGAGGCCTACCGGACACCGTTCGAGCCCCTGCCCGGCGGCGTGGTCCACATTCCGTTCGGTGACATCGAAGCCCTGCGCTCCGCCGTCGACGAATCCACGGCAGCCGTCTTCCTGGAACCAATCCAAGGCGAAGCGGGCGTCCGGCCGCTGAGCGCCGAATATCTGCAGGCAGCCCGCGAAGCCACCACGGCGGCCGCGCCCTGTTGATTTTGGACGAGGTCCAGACCGGCATCGGCCGGACCGGCAAATGGCTGGCCAGCGAAGACGCGGGGATTGTCCCCGACGCCATCACGCTTGCCAAGGGACTTGGCGGCGGCTTCCCGGTCGGTGCGTTGATTACTTTCGGAAGCACGACGTCGGCCCTGCTCACCGCCGGGCAGCACGGAACCACTTTCGGTGGAAATCCCGTGGCCACGGCTGCTGCCCTTGCCACGCTCCACGCGATCGAGAGCCAAAGTGTCCTCCAGAACGTCCTGAGTGTCGGGGCACACCTACGCGAGGGTCTTGCCCGAGTGGACGCCGTGACTGAGGTCCGCGGTGAAGGTCTCCTTATCGGATTCGACGTCAATGCCGATGTAGCTCCTGCCATGGTTACTGCAGGCCTTGACGCCGGGTTCATCATCAACAGCCCGGGGCCAAAGACCATCCGGCTGGCACCGCCGCTGATCCTCACCATCGAGCAGGCAGACCGTTTCCTGGCTGCGCTGCCTGAGCTCATTACAACGGCTACCGCCCAAACTGCTAAGGACGCACAGTGACTACATCCACCACCCGTCACTTCCTCAAGGACACCGACCTGAGCGCTGCTGAGCAGGCCGAGGTTCTTGAGCTCGCAGCCCGCATGAAAGCGGCGCCGTACAGCGTCCAACCTTTCGCGGCCGATGGCAATGGCCGGAAGACCGTCGCCGTCATCTTCGACAAGACCTCCACCCGTACCCGTGTTTCCTTCGCCACCGGCATCGCGGACATGGGCGGCAACGCGCTCATCATCAACCCCGGCGAAGCACAGATCGGGCATAAGGAATCCGTGGAGGACACCGCCAAGGTCCTTGAGCGCATGGTCTCCACCATCGTGTGGCGGACCGGGGCCCACTCGGGCCTGGTTGCCATGGCGGAGAACTCCAAGGTCCCGGTCATCAACGCCCTCTGCGACGACTACCACCCCTGCCAGCTCCTCGCGGATCTCCTGGCGGTCAAGGAGCACAAAGGCGAACTGAAGGGCCTGAGCATGGCCTACCTCGGTGATGCGGCCAACAACATGGCCAATTCCTACCTTCTGGCTGGCGTCACAGCTGGAATGCACGTCCGTATTTCCGGTCCCGTTGGCTACTGGCCGGCCCCGGAGATTGTCGCTGCTGCACAAGAGCGTGCCGCCGAGACGGGCGGCTCTGTGCTCATCACCAGCGATGCTGCCGAAGCCCTTAAAGGCGCTGACGTCGTGGCAACGGACACCTGGGTATCCATGGGTCAGGAAGCCGAGAAGGAAGCCCGGCTGCAGCTCTTCCGCGACTACTCCGTGGATGAGGCCGCCATGGGCAGCGGCCGCGCCGGACGCCGTCGTTCTTCACTGCCTTCCTGCTTACCGCGGCTATGAAATTTCCGCTGGCGTCATCGACGGCCCGCAGTCGATCGTCTGGGACGAAGCTGAGAACCGACTCCATGCCCAGAAGGCACTCATGGCCTGGCTGATGCACCGTTCCGGACTTGCGTTCGTGGAAGGTCTTTCTCCCGTCGAGGGCACTGGGGAGAGCACGTTCTAGTGTCCACGAATCCGTCGGTTCCGGGCGCCAGCCCGGCCACCAAGACTGCCCGCCAGGCGCGTATCACCGCGATCCTGACGGGTGAGTCCGTGCGTTCCCAGGCAGAGCTTGCAGCCCTGCTGGCGGACGACGGCGTTCAGGTCACCCAAGCCACGCTGTCCCGCGACCTTGTGGAACTTGGCGCGGTGAGGGTTCGCGGCAAGGAAGGCGCACTGGTCTATGCCGTTCCGGGGGAGGGCGGTGACCGCAACGCTAAAAGCGGCGTCACGCAGGAAATCCTGGACGCGCGGCTCTCCCGGCTGTGTGGTGAGTTGCTTGTAACTGCCGAGGCTTCGGGCAACATTGTTGTCCTGCGAACACCTCCGGGGGCAGCGAACTTCCTGGCACTGGCCATCGACCACTCCGTAATGCCGTCGGTATTGGGTACGATCGCAGGCGACGACACTCTGCTGTTGGTTGCCAGGGATCCCGACGGCGGAGCCGAACTGGCGGCCCGTTTCCTGCGAATGGCCGAGGAAGCCGGACCGGGAAACTAGCCCGCGGTGGCAACAACTGATTTACGCAGCATTGATTTCAAATGAACCAAGCAACAACAAAGGAGCACTCTCGTGACTGAGCGCATTGTTCTGGCCTACTCCGGTGGCCTCGATACGTCCGTAGCCATCGGCTGGATCGGTGAAGCCACCGGCGCCGAGGTCATCGCCGTGGCCGTCGACGTCGGACAGGGCGGCGAGTCCCTGGAGACCATCCGCCAGCGCGCCCTCGGTTGCGGCGCCGTCGAGGCCTATGTTGCCGACGCCCGCGACGAATTCGCCAACGAATACGCCATGCCGACACTGAAGGCCAACGCCCTCTACCAGGGCCACTACCCGCTGGTGTCTGCCATTTCGCGTCCGGTGATCGTCAAGCACCTCGTGAAGGCTGCCCGCGAATTCGGTGCCACCACCGTCGCCCACGGCTGCACTGCGGCCGGCAAGGGCAATGACCAGGTCCGCTTCGAAGTTGGCATCCAGACGCTCGGCCCGGACCTGAAGTGCATCGCACCGGTCCGCGACCTCGCCCTGACCCGCGACAAGGCGATTGCCTTCGCCGAGGAAAAGGGACTGCCGATCGAGACCACCAAGAAGAACCCGTACTCGATCGACCAGAACGTCTGGGGACGCGCCGTCGAGACCGGCTACCTTGAGGACATCTGGAACGCACCTACCAAGGACATCTACGACTACACCGCCACGCCGGAATTCCCGCCGGCGCCGGACGAGGTCACCATTTCCTTCGAAGCCGGCGTGCCGGTAGCCATCGACGGCGTGAAGGTCACCCCGCTGCAGGCCATCCAGGAACTGAACCGCCGTGCCGGCGCGCAGGGCGTTGGCCGCATCGACGTCGTCGAGGACCGCCTCGTTGGCATCAAGTCCCGCGAAATCTACGAGGCACCGGGTGCAATGGCGCTGATCACCGCCCACAAGCACCTCGAAGATGTCACAATCGAGCGCGAGCAGGCCCGCTTCAAGGCCACCGTTGGCCAGCGCTGGGCCGAGCTGGTCTACGACGGCCAGTGGTTCTCCCCGCTGAAGCGCTCCCTGGACGCGTTCATCGAGGACACCCAGAAGTACGTCTCCGGCGACATCCGCATGGTCCTCCACGGCGGCCAGGCAATCGTCAACGGTCGTCGCTCCGAGACTTCGCTGTACGACTTCGACCTCGCTACCTACGACACCGGCGACACCTTCGACCAGTCCATGGCGCGCGGCTTCATCGAGCTGTGGGGCATGTCCTCCAAGGTTGCCTCCGGCCGCGACCTGCGGGTCTCGGGCGAGTAATGACGTCCGCAACAAACGAAGGCGCACTGTGGGGCGGTCGGTTCGCCGGCGGCCCCGCGGATGCGCTGGCAGCATTGAGCAAGTCCACGCACTTTGACTGGCGGCTGGCCCGCTATGACATCGCCGGCTCCAAGGCGCACGCCCGCGTGCTGGCGAAGGCCGGATTGCTGGACGACGCCGAACTTGAAGGCATGCTTGCCGCCCTCAATCAGCTGGACGAGGACGTCGCCAGCGGTGCCTACCTCCCGGCCGAGAGCGATGAGGATGTTCACGGTTCACTTGAGCGTGGCCTGATCGAGCGTGCCGGAACACAATTGGGCGGCAAGCTCCGTGCGGGCCGTTCCCGCAACGATCAAGTGGCAACGCTCGGCCGCATGTTCCTGCGCGATCATGCCCGGATCATCGCTGCTGGCGTCCTCGCCACCATCGACGCACTCGTGGAGCAGGCAAAGGCCCACCAGGGTGTTGCGATGCCTGGCCGGACGCACCTTCAGCACGCCCAGCCGGTATTGCTGAGCCATCACCTTCTGGCACATGCCTGGGCACTGCTTCGCGACGTGCAGCGACTCCAGGACTGGGACAAGCGTGCTGGAGTTTCGCCGTATGGTTCTGGTGCCTTGGCCGGTTCGTCGTTGGGGCTGGATCCCGAGGCCGTTGCAGCTGATCTTGGCTTCTTCTCGGCTGTCCACAACTCGATTGATGGCACCGCCTCCCGCGATGTCTTCGCCGAGTTCGCATGGGTGTGCTCCATGATCGGAGTGGACCTGTCCCGGATCTCCGAGGAAGTCATCTTCTGGGCCACCAAGGAATTCTCCTTCGTGACCCTGCACGACTCGTACTCCACCGGGTCCTCGATCATGCCGCAGAAGAAGAACCCGGACGTTGCCGAGCTCGCGCGCGGCAAGGCAGGGCGCCTCATCGGCAACCTGACCGGACTGCTGGCAACGCTCAAGGGCCTGCCGCTCGCGTACAACCGCGATCTGCAGGAGGACAAGGAACCGGTCTTCGACGCCGCCGACACCCTGGAGCTGTTGCTTCCCGCCGTGTCCGGCATGATCGCCACGCTGAAGTTCAACACGGAGCGCATGGAGTCCCTGGCTCCCCAGGGCTTTGCGCTGGCCACGGACATCGCAGAATGGCTCGTCCGCCAGGGCGTTCCCTTCCGTGAAGCACACGAGCTTTCGGGGGCCGCGGTCAAGCAGGCTGAAAGCCGTGGGGTTGAGCTGTGGGACCTGACGGATGAAGAGTATTCAGCGATCTCGGAGCACTTGACTCCCGAGGTCCGCAGCGTGCTCAGCACTGAGGGTTCGCTCAACAGCCGCAACTCCCAGGGCGGAACTGCACCGGCCGCCGTCGAACGTCAATTGGTGGCGCTCACGGCAGAACTGGATGCAGCACGCAGCTACGCCGGCTAAACGCACCATCAATCCTGTGGGATGGCACATCACGTGCCGTCCCACAGGGCTTTAAGGGGTGCGTTAGCATGGCGCTATGACTCAGATCACCACTGGGGCGCTGCCCGCAGAGCTTCACAAAGCCGCCGACATCGTTACCCGCCTCCTCACCAAAATGGACGAGGCATCCGTCCCGCAACCGTCCGAGCTCCCGGGCTGGACCCGTGGCCACGTCCTTGCCCATATTGCCGGGATTTCGCGCGCCATGGCCCGCCAGCTCGAGTACGCCCGGCGCGGTGAGGCCGTGGAACTGTACGACGGCGGCATGGACGGCCGCAACAAGGCCATCGAGCTGGCCGCCGGACACAGCCTCGCAGACCATAAGGAGTCCGTTGACACCGCGCTGTCTCGTGCCTTGGCGGCGTTTGACGCACTGGAACCAGCCGACTGGGAGGCGCGCATCAGCTACCGGGACGGAACAGTCCTCGACGGCGGTCTGGCACTGTGGCGCGAACTCACCATCCATGCATCGGATCTTGGACTGGGATATGGGCCTGAAACCTGGAGCCGGCCCTTCTGCGAGCACCTGTTCACTTTCCTCGAAGCACGCGTTCCGGAGAAGTACAAATTTGTCCTGCAGCCCACAGGACTGCCGCAGCGGGTCATTGGCCACGGGGGCACCTCGATTGCCATTACGGGCATGCTCACGGACATCGCGGCATGGCTCGCCGGCCGCGAACCGAGCTTGGGAAGCCTGCGAGCTACCGCGGCGGCCGACGGCGTCGACCTGCCCGAGCTGCTCCCATGGCCGGCGGCACAACCTGCAGCCCGCTAGGCCGTCCTTCTCTCACTTCCTGACGTGTTTCGGCGGATGTTCTCTCACTTCCTGACGTGTTTCGGCCGGTGCTCTCTCACTTCCTGACGTGCTTCGGTGGATGCTCTCGCACTTCCTGACGTGTTTCGGCCGTCCTTCTCTCACTTCCTGCCGTTTTTTGGGTCGTGGTCGCTAACGTCCTGATGCATCGGGGGAGCGGTACGACGTCGGCACCCGGCTGAATGCCGACGCGGGGTTATGGGAGACGAAAGGGAGCTGCGAGTCCTTGTCCCTTGGGGATGTTCTCTCAGATCCTGAGGCTTTTCCGGCGACGCTCTCTCACTTCCCGCGGCGTTTTCCCCTTTCCTCTCTCACTTCCTGCCGCGTTGAGATGTGAGAGAGGAAACGGCGAAAGGCGTTGGGATGTGTGTGAAGGATCGCGGAAGGGCGTTGGGATGTGAGTGAAGGATCGCGGAAGGGCGTGGGGATGTGAGAGAAGGATCGCGGAAGGGCGCCGGGATGTGAGAGCGGAAACGGGAGCTACGAGTGTTTGGGCTTCGTTGCCGCCCGCCACAAATGCATGGTGGCGTAGGACCGCCAAGGACTGACTTCCCGGAATTCAGGGGTGAGGCCGGGACCAGGAGGGAGGATCCGCAACCCGTTTCGAACGGCCGCGTCATTGCTCAGGAAAACGTCGGGCGCTCCCAGCACGCGCATGGCGACATACCCTACGGTCCAAGGCCCAATTCCTTGTAATGGCAGCAACTTTCGCTCCAGTCCTGCAACGTCGTCGCCGTAGCCGAACTCGAGGGTCCCTGTGGCCATCGCTTCGGCCACGGCAACCACTGACTCGATGCGGCGCTGGGGTCCCCGCAGCAGGGTGCACGCGTCTTCGGCGAGTTCCGCCGCGGTCGGAAACAGGCGATCCAGACCGGGGACACCGCCGTCGATCGGGGAGCCGAGGGCTGATAATTGGGTCAGTGCCGTCCGGGCAGCAGCAACGGTGATTTGCTGGCCGATCAGCGCCCTGACCAGCAATTCCTGGGGGTCGACTGCTCCTGGCACGCGAATTCCGGGAACCTCCTTGATGCTCCCTTTGAGCCGGGGGTCCATCGCCAAGGCGTCGTCGATCGCTTCTGGGTCGGCGTCCAGATCGAACAACCTGCGGACACGACTCAACAACACCGGGAGGTCGTGGAGGTCCACCACCGTAGCCGACAACTGCAAGGGCTTGCCCTGCCTTGAGGGGCTGTAGGCCACCGAGAACGTGGCGTTGCCGCGCGGGAGGCGGAGGGTTCGGGCATAGGTCCTGGTTCCGTCGTGTCCGGTGCTTGCCGACTCGATGCCCGGCACAGCACGAACCGCCAGGAAATCGAAGATTCCCGGGTCGAAGGGCTCCCGATATGGCAGATTCAACGTCAGAGCGGCTGGTGTCCCGTCGCTTGCCTCCCCGGCACCCCTGCGAACTCCCGATTTCGCACCGGTGGTTCGCAGCGCCGTCGGGGTCATCGCAAAAACCTCGCCGATGGTGTCGTTGAATTGCCTCACGCTATTGAACCCCGAGGCAAAGGCGACATCGGCGAGGAGCATCTTCGTTGAGACCAACAGCGTCCTTGCTGTCTGCGCCCTGCTGGCCCGTGCCAGTGAGAGCGGGCCGGCGCCAAGTTCGTGGCTAAGGATGCGGTTGAGCTGGCGCGCGGAGTAGCCAAGGCGGTGCGCAAGGCCGTCGACCCCCTCGCGGGTGATAACGCCGTCGTTGATTAGGCGCATTGCACGGCCGGCAACGTCGGATCGGATGTTCCAGGCCGGTGTTCCGGGGACGGCCTCGGGCAGGCATCGCTTGCAAGCCCGGTACCCGGCTTCGTGGGCAGCGGCCGACGTCTCGTAGAACGTGACATTCTCGGCCTTCGGCGTACGGGCTGGGCAGGACGGCCGGCAGTAGATACCAGTCGAGCTGACGGCCGTGAAGAATTGTCCGTCGAAGCGGGTGTCGCGGGCGTCAATTGCCCTGTAGCGCTGCCAGAAGTCCATTCCTTCATCCTGTCAGGAGTGCACGTCCGCTGCTAGCGGAAATCGGACATAGCCGTTTCACGATTTTTGCTAGGGTCTGGGCATGAGCTCGTCCATGGAGAAGGGAGTCAGCGATCCCGAAAAAGTGCGTAAGTTCCTCGAAGGCGACCCCCGTGTCATCGCTCCACTGGTCCTTGGCGCGGTGCTCACCCACTACTCCGAAGCCGGTCCAGTCGCGGTGAGACTCACTGAAGTGGAGGCCTATATGGGCCCCCGCGATTCCGAACACCCCGATCCCGGATCGCACACTTTCGGCGGTCCCACGGCCCGTAACGCGCCGATGTTCGGACCACCGGGTTTCCTGTACGTGTACTTCACCTACGGCATGCACTACTGCGCCAACATCGTCTGCGGTCCAGCAGGCTCCCCGTCGGCGTTGCTTCTGCGGGCCGGCGATATTGTAGAAGGCGAGGGGCTTGCCACCGTAAGGCGGCCTGCCTCCAAAACACACAAGGACTTGGCCAGTGGACCTGCACGCCTGGCATCGGCGTTGGGACTTACGACGGCGGACACGGGCCGTGACGCGCTCGCCTCACCGTTCAGCTTTTGGCTGCCTAAGACGCCGGTAGCGGCCGTGGCCAGCGGACCGCGGGTTGGGGTAGCTGGTCCCGGTGGAAGTACGGAATATCCGTGGCGCTTCTGGATCGAAGATGATCCAACGGTGTCACGGTACAAAGCAGCGCGGCCACGCAACCGGGCGTGAACTTTGGCTGCTGGTCCGCCATATGACCTGGACCCAACACGTTTACCAAAATCGCTGTAGAATGGACGGTCTGTCTTTTGCGATAGGGGTTACGGTTCGATGCACGACGCTGATTTGGTCCACGAGCAGGAATACGTTGCTGGGCTGTACGCCCGGCTCGATGAGCTGCGCGAAGAAAAGCGTGCCCAGCTGGCCCAGGTGCGCAAGGGCCGGTGCAGTGGGAACCATGCAAAACGTGTCCGAACGTGACGCGTTCGCCGCGCTGTATGAGGACCGCCTTGCCCAGCTCGACGCCGTCGATGACCGTTTGGTCTTCGGGCGCCTCGATCTGGACTCGGGGGAGGCCCAGTACATTGGCCGTATCGGGTTGTCTACCGCCGATCTCCAACGGCTCATGGTTGACTGGCGCGCCCCGGAAGCCGGCCACTTTTACCAGGCCACCGCTTTCGACCGCCAAGGCGTGCGCCGCCGTCGACACCTGATCCTGCAAGGCCGGGACGTGAAGGCGATCGAGGACGATGTCCTGGATGCCGGCATGCTCGCGGACAACGATTCCCTGCAAGGCGAGGGCGCGCTCCTTGCGGCCCTGAATTCCAAGCGCACGGGCCGCATGTCGGACATCGTGGGAACCATCCAGTCGGAGCAGGACAGGATCATCCGTTCCTCGATCTCGGGCGCGCTCGTCGTACAAGGTGGTCCAGGCACGGGTAAGACCGCAGTGGCACTGCACCGCGCCGCCTACCTCCTTTACACGCACCGTGATCGGCTCAAGAGTGCCGGCGTTCTGCTGGTGGGACCGTCGTCGTCGTTTATGCACTACATCGAGCGTGTACTGCCCTCGCTGGGCGAGACCGGCGTCGTCATGGCCAGTCTTGGCCGGCTTATGCCCGGAATCCACGCTGTTCCCGAGGAAGATCCGGACGTTGCTGCGCTCAAAGGCAAGCTCGATATGGCCACGGTGGTGGCCAACGCCGTGGCGAACCGGCAGCGCACGCCTGTAGAAGACCGCATTCTCGAAGTCGATTCCCGCAAGCTGACGCTGACCGTCCGCCAGGTCCGCCGCGCACGGGAAAAGGCCCGGGCCACGGGCAAGCCGCACAACGAAGCGCGGCTGACGTTCGTCAAGATCCTTCTGCGTGAGCTCACGGAGCAACTAACGGACCTCGTCGAGGAGTCGAACATCGGCAATAACGCCGATCGCGCCTACCTCGCCGAAGACGTCCGGTCTGCGCGGGACGTCCGCATCGCCTTGAACCTGTGCTGGATGCCGATGACTCCGGAGAAGCTGATCTCCGAGCTCTTCAGCAAGCCCGCCATCCTGGAAGCCTGCACGCCACACCTCACACCGGAACAGCGATCCCTTCTGCAACGGCCAGCGGATGCGCCCTGGACCGAGGCGGACGTGCCGCTCCTTGACGAAGCTGCCGAACTGCTCGGTGAGCTGGATCCTGCCGCGGGCAGGGGACTGGCCCAGCAGGAAGCCGACCGCGCCCGCGATCTGGCCAACGCCAGGCAGACCCTGGCCAACATGGAAGCCATGGGCGTGGATGTCCTGGTGAGCGCCGAAGAACTGGCAGACCAGAACCAGGAACGCGAGAACCGGCTCACCGCAGCCGAGCGCGCCACGAGCGATCGTTCCTGGGCTTTCGGCCACATCGTGGTTGATGAGGCACAGGAACTTTCGGCCATGCAGTGGCGGCTCCTCGTGCGTCGCTGCCCGCTGAAGTCCTTCACGATCGTGGGGGACATCGCCCAAACGAGTGCAGCGGCAGGCGCCAATTCGTGGCAAAGCGCGCTCGCGCCGTCGTTCGGTGACCGCTGGCAGCTCGAAGAACTCACCGTCAACTACCGCACGCCGTCCCAGATCGCGGAAGCCGCTGTTCGGATGGCCAACCGCGCAGGCCTCGTGGTCTCGGCTCCGAAGGCCGTGCGCGAAGGCAAATGGTCGCCCATCGTGGACCGCGTCGAAGCGGACGGAATTGTCTCCCGCCTGGTCGAGGTCCTGCCTGAGGAAGTGGAAGCAATCGACGGCGGCCCCTGCTGGCTGTCATCGCCGACGGCCCACTGCTGCCGCAGGCGGCTGCCGCGCTGCGCGGGATCTACGGCCGCCGCATCGGCTCGGGAGCCGGAAGCTATGAGCAGGACATCGTGGTCATCAGCCCCAAGGAGGCGAAGGGCCTGGAATTTGATGGCGTCATTGTCCTGGAGCCGGCTGCCATGCTCAATCACGAGCATGGCAAGGTGGGCGACCTCTACGTCGCTATGACCCGACCCACGCAGCGGCTCAGGCTCATCGCCGCGGCACCGCTGCCCGCCGGCATCGAACGCTAGGAAAAGTGAACCCAACAATCCTGCTAACTTAGAACTCGTGTCACACGTAAACAACATCGAGTACCAGCACAACGATCCCGCCTTTGCCAACATCTGGCAGGAGCTCAAATGGCGCGGCCTGATCCACGTTTCCACCGACGAAACGGAACTGGAAAAGCTGCTCGCCGGGGACCCGATCACGTATTACTGTGGCTTTGACCCCACCGCTCCGTCCCTTCACCTGGGTAACTTGGTGCAGCTCCTGCTGATGCGGCGCCTGCAGTTGGCTGGCCACAAGCCGCTCGGCCTGGTTGGCGGATCCACGGGCCTTATCGGTGATCCGCGTCCGACGGCGGAGCGCACCTTGAACACCAAGGACACGGTTGCGGAGTGGGTCGGCTACCTCCAGGGGCAGGTGCGCCGTTTCCTCAGTTTCGAGGGCGATAACGCGGCACGCATGGTCAACAACCTGGACTGGACGGCGCCGCTGAGTGCCATCGACTTCCTCCGTGAGATCGGAAAGCACTACCGGGTGGGCACCATGCTTCGCAAGGATGCTGTCGCCTCCCGTTTGAGTTCCGAAGAGGGCATTAGCTACACCGAGTTCAGTTACCAGATCCTGCAGGGCATGGACTACCTCCAACTGTTCCGCGACTACGGCTGTGCACTGCAGACCGGTGGCTCGGACCAGTGGGGCAACCTCACCAGCGGTACCGAACTCATCCGCAAGGTGGAAGGCAAGAGCGTCCACGCCCTGGGTACGCCGCTCATCACCAACTCGGACGGTACCAAGTTCGGCAAGAGCGAGGGCAACGCCATCTGGCTGGACCCCGAAATGTGCAGCCCGTACGCGTTCTACCAGTTCTGGCTGAACACGGCCGACGCTGACGTGGTGGACCGGCTCAAAGTCTTCACGTTCCTTTCACGTGCGGAAATTGAAGAGCTTGGCCAGGCTGTTGCGGAGCGTCCCTTTGCACGGGAAGGCCAGAAGAAGCTTGCGTTCGAAGTCACGTCCTTGGTGCATGGCATCGATGCGACTGAAAAGGTCATCGCCGCTTCGGCAGCACTCTTCGGCAACGGCGACCTCACCGTCCTGGACGAGCGCACCCTGGAAGCAGCGACCGCGGAACTTCCCTCCGCGAAGATCAGCGCCGACGGTCTTGGAATTATCGACTTGTTGGTGGCCGCCGGTTTGTCCGACAGCAAGTCGGCAGCCCGCCGGACCATCGGGGAGGGCGGAGCTTACGTGAACAACACCAAGGTGTCCGATCCCGATGCCGTTATCGCGCAGGATGAACTGCTTCATGGCCGGTACCTGCTCCTTCGCCGGGGCAAGAAGAACCTGGCGACGATTGAGGTTTCGGCCTAGTTCGCCGTACATCGCAATACCTGAAAGGGCCGGCAACCGTTGTGGTTGCCGGTCTTTTCTGCGTTTAAGGGTGTTTGTGCGTGGGTGGGCGCGAAGGTGGCGGTCTTCCTCTGCGCGCTCGGTCGTTCCTCCCTTGGACGCGCGTTGCCGGATGAGCGCCGCCTTCTTCGGATGTTCTCTCAGATCGTGCGGGGTTTGGGGGATCGTTCTCTCAGATCGTGCGGGGTTTGGGGGATCGTTCTCTCACATCGCGACGTCTTTGGCGGATCGTTCTCTCAGATCGTGCGGGGTTTTGGTGGGTTGGGGGGTGGTGTTCGACGGCGGTGGTTGGCTTGGGTGTTTGGCGGCGGGGTGGTGGGGTGTGGTTGGTGTGACGGGCTTCACTGGGGTTGGTTTTTGGGGTTTTGGGGTGGTTTTGGCGGGTCTGTGGGGTTGTTTGGCCTGTGTTTGGGCGGTTTTGGCCGGTTTTTGGGTGGTGTTGGGGTGGATTTGTGTGGGGGCTGGTGGGCGTGTAATGTCTTCTGAGTCGCCGCGAGTGAGACAGCCTGGTGCTGGGAACTGCGGGGGCCGACCCCCTTTGATAACAGCCTGGAATATGGTGCGCTTTTGGGCGTGCTGGTTGCCGGGTGGGGCCGGGACCTGGATCGGGAATCGCGGAAACGTTGATTTGCCAAGATCGGGTTGATCGGGTAAGTTTGAAAAGTTGCTCCGGAGCGATCCAGCGAAGGCTGGTGGTACTGCTTTGGAATAGTGACCTGTTGTTTGAGAACTCAATAGTGTGCCAAGTTTGTTGATGCCGATTGTTTTTTTGATTGGTTGAAATTATGGCCAGGCTGCTGCGCACCCCCGTGTGTGGTGGTTTGGTTTTCAGCTGGTTTCGAATTTTGTGCAGCCGTGTTCGCCGTTATTTCCGGTGGGTGTGGTTGTGTCTGTTTGATTTTTTGTTTTCAACGGAGAGTTTGATCCTGGCTCAGGATGAACGCTGGCGGCGTGCTTAACACATGCAAGTCGAACGATGATCCCTGGCTTGCTGGGGGGATTAGTGGCGAACGGGTGAGTAACACGTGAGTAACCTGCCCTTGACTCTGGGATAAGCCTGGGAAACTGGGTCTAATACCGGATATGACCATCTGGCGCATGTCATGGTGGTGGAAAGCTTTTGTGGTTTTGGATGGACTCGCGGCCTATCAGCTTGTTGGTGGGGTAATGGCCTACCAAGGCGACGACGGGTAGCCGGCCTGAGAGGGTGACCGGCCACACTGGGACTGAGACACGGCCCAGACTCCTACGGGAGGCAGCAGTGGGGAATATTGCACAATGGGCGAAAGCCTGATGCAGCGACGCCGCGTGAGGGATGACGGCCTTCGGGTTGTAAACCTCTTTCAGTAGGGAAGAAGCGAAAGTGACGGTACCTGCAGAAGAAGCGCCGGCTAACTACGTGCCAGCAGCCGCGGTAATACGTAGGGCGCAAGCGTTATCCGGAATTATTGGGCGTAAAGAGCTCGTAGGCGGTTTGTCGCGTCTGCTGTGAAAGACCGGGGCTCAACTCCGGTTCTGCAGTGGGTACGGGCAGACTAGAGTGCAGTAGGGGAGACTGGAATTCCTGGTGTAGCGGTGAAATGCGCAGATATCAGGAGGAACACCGATGGCGAAGGCAGGTCTCTGGGCTGTAACTGACGCTGAGGAGCGAAAGCATGGGGAGCGAACAGGATTAGATACCCTGGTAGTCCATGCCGTAAACGTTGGGCACTAGGTGTGGGGGACATTCCACGTTTTCCGCGCCGTAGCTAACGCATTAAGTGCCCCGCCTGGGGAGTACGGCCGCAAGGCTAAAACTCAAAGGAATTGACGGGGGCCCGCACAAGCGGCGGAGCATGCGGATTAATTCGATGCAACGCGAAGAACCTTACCAAGGCTTGACATGAACCGGAAAGACCTGGAAACAGGTGCCCCGCTTGCGGTCGGTTTACAGGTGGTGCATGGTTGTCGTCAGCTCGTGTCGTGAGATGTTGGGTTAAGTCCCGCAACGAGCGCAACCCTCGTTCTATGTTGCCAGCGCGTTATGGCGGGGACTCATAGGAGACTGCCGGGGTCAACTCGGAGGAAGGTGGGGACGACGTCAAATCATCATGCCCCTTATGTCTTGGGCTTCACGCATGCTACAATGGCCGGTACAAAGGGTTGCGATACTGTGAGGTGGAGCTAATCCCAAAAAGCCGGTCTCAGTTCGGATTGGGGTCTGCAACTCGACCCCATGAAGTCGGAGTCGCTAGTAATCGCAGATCAGCAACGCTGCGGTGAATACGTTCCCGGGCCTTGTACACACCGCCCGTCAAGTCACGAAAGTTGGTAACACCCGAAGCCGGTGGCCTAACCCTTGTGGGGGGAGCCGTCGAAGGTGGGACCGGCGATTGGGACTAAGTCGTAACAAGGTAGCCGTACCGGAAGGTGCGGCTGGATCACCTCCTTTCTAAGGAGCTGCTAACAACCGTGTCGGTTCCCGTGCATGCGGGGGCTGGTGGTTGTCAGTGTTGCCCATTGCGCAGGCGTATGTTCTGCGGTGGGTGCTCATGGGTGGAATATCAACGAATCAAACGTTTGTTTGGCATGGCCTGACCGGTTGTGTCCTGGTGTTAGTACGGCAGTGCGTGCCCCCTTGGGGGTGTGTGTTGTTGGGAACGTGCCGGGGCGTGGTTTGTGTGGGTTGTGTTTGGCGCACTGTTGGGTCCTGAGGCAACAGGACCTTTTTGCAGCAATGCAGGGGGACACAGTTCTGGTGTTTCTTTTGTTCCTGCTTCCGGTTCGTACCGGCACCCGTGTGGGTGTTGGGGGTCTGGTTGACGGGGTTGTTGTTTGAGAACTACATAGTGGACGCGAGCATCTAGAACACGCATGGTGCCGGCTCTTCGGGGTTGGTGGGTGTGTGTTCTTACAGCAATTTCTTATGAATGAACCTGGCCTTTTGTGGTCGTGGTTCTCTCGAGTAAGTTTTTGATCTTGTGTGGTCAAGTTTTTAAGGGCACACGGTGGATGCCTTGGCATTAGGAGCCGAAGAAGGACGTAGGAATCTGCGATAAGCCTGGGGGAGTTGATAACCGAGCGTTGATCCCAGGATGTCCGAATGGGGAAACCCCGCACAACGCTGCAAGGTGATTGTGTGACCCGCATCTGAACACATAGGGTGCGTGGGGGGAACGCGGGGAAGTGAAACATCTCAGTACCCGCAGGAAGAGAAAACAAGAGTGATTCCGTTAGTAGTGGCGAGCGAACGCGGATCAGGCTAAACCGTTTCCATGTGTGATAGCCGGCGGGCGTTGCATGGGCGGGGTTGTGGGACTTTCCGTACTGGTTCTGCCGGACCGGTGGGGTGTGTAGTGCAGGCATAGGTGAACGGTCTTGAAAGGCCGGCCAGAGAGGGTGTGAGCCCCGTAACCGTAATGTTGTGTACCGCCTGGAGAGGATCCCAAGTAGCACGGGGCCCGAGAAATCCCGTGCGAATCTGTCAGGACCACCTGATAAGCCTAAATACTTCCTAATGACCGATAGCGGACCAGTACCGTGAGGGAAAGGTGAAAAGTACCCCGGGAGGGGAGTGAAACAGTACCTGAAACCGTGTGCTTACAATCCGTCGGAGCAGTCGTGAGTAATCACTAGTAACTGTGACGGCGTGCCTTTTGAAGAATGAGCCTGCGAGTTAGTGTTACGTCGCGAGGTTAACCCGTGTGGGGTAGCCGTAGCGAAAGCGAGTCTGAACAGGGCGAGTGTAGTGGCGTGATCTAGACCCGAAGCGGAGTGATCTACCCATGGCCAGGTTGAAGCGACGGTAAGACGTCGTGGAGGACCGAACCCACTTCAGTTGAAAATGGAGGGGATGAGCTGTGGGTAGGGGTGAAAGGCCAATCAAACTCCGTGATAGCTGGTTCTCCCCGAAATGCATTTAGGTGCAGCGTTGCGTGTTTCTTGCCGGAGGTAGAGCTACTGGATGGCCGATGGGCCCTACAAGGTTACTGACGTCAGCCAAACTCCGAATGCCGGTAAGTGAGAGCGCAGCAGTGAGACTGTGGGGGATAAGCTTCATAGTCGAGAGGGAAACAGCCCAGACCACCAACTAAGGCCCCTAAGCGTGTGCTAAGTGGGAAAGGATGTGGAGTTGCGAAGACAACCAGGAGGTTGGCTTAGAAGCAGCCATCCTTGAAAGAGTGCGTAATAGCTCACTGGTCAAGTGATTCCGCGCCGACAATGTAGCGGGGCTCAAGTACACCGCCGAAGTTGTGGATTTCACACGGTACCCTAGCCTTCGTGGTTCAGGGGTGTGGAGTGGTAGGGGAGCGTCGTGTGGGCAGTGAAGTCGCGGTGGAAACCAGCGGTGGAGCCTACACGAGTGAGAATGCAGGCATGAGTAGCGAAAGACGGGTGAGAAACCCGTCCGCCGAATGATCAAGGGTTCCAGGGTCAAGCTAATCTGCCCTGGGTAAGTCGGGACCTAAGGCGAGGCCGACAGGCGTAGTCGATGGACAACGGGTTGATATTCCCGTACCGGCGAAAAACCGCCCATGCCAAGCGGGGGATACTAACCGCCCGGAGCCTGCCCGCCCACCCTTGTGGTGTGTGGGTTTTGGCCGAGCGCGGGACCTGATCCCGGGAGGTAAGCGTATTAACAGGTGTGACGCAGGAAGGTAGCCGGGCCGGGCGATGGTTGCCCCGGTCCAAGGATGTAGGGTCAGGGATAGGCAAATCCGTTCCTGTGTGTTTCGAGCACGATCCTGAGATCTGATGGGACTCCCGTTCGGGGGGATCCGGTGATCCTATGCTGCCTAGAAAAGCATCGACGCGAGGTTTTAGCCGCCCGTACCCCAAACCGACACAGGTGATCAGGTAGAGAATACCAAGGCGATCGAGAGAATTATGGTTAAGGAACTCGGCAAAATGCCCCCGTAACTTCGGGAGAAGGGGGGGCCTGCCCCGTGATGGAGACTTGCTCTCCGTGAGCGGGTGTGGGCCGCAGAGACCAGGGGGAAGCGACTGTTTACTAAAAACACAGGTCCGTGCGAAGTCGCAAGACGATGTATACGGACTGACTCCTGCCCGGTGCTGGAAGGTTAAGAGGACCGGTTAGCCCCTTGCGGGCGAAGCTGAGAATTTAAGCCCCAGTAAACGGCGGTGGTAACTATAACCATCCTAAGGTAGCGAAATTCCTTGTCGGGTAAGTTCCGACCTGCACGAATGGAGTAACGACTTCCCCGCTGTCTCAACCATAAACTCGGCGAAATTGCAGTACGAGTAAAGATGCTCGTTACGCGCAGCAGGACGGAAAGACCCCGAGACCTTTACTATAGTTTGGTATTGGTGTTCGGAGTGGCTTGTGTAGGATAGGTGGGAGACGTTGAAGCCCGGACGCCAGTTCGGGTGGAGTCATCGTTGAAATACCACTCTGGTCACTTTGGACATCTAACTTCGGCCCGTGATCCGGGTCAGGGACAGTGCCTGATGGGTAGTTTAACTGGGGCGGTTGCCTCCTAAAAAGTAACGGAGGCGCCCAAAGGTTCCCTCAGCCTGGTTGGCAATCAGGTGTCGAGTGTAAGTGCACAAGGGAGCTTGACTGTGAGAGAGACATCTCAAGCAGGGACGAAAGTCGGGACTAGTGATCCGGCGGTACATTGTGGAATGGCCGTCGCTCAACGGATAAAAGGTACCTCGGGGATAACAGGCTGATCTTGCCCAAGAGTCCATATCGACGGCATGGTTTGGCACCTCGATGTCGGCTCGTCGCATCCTGGGGCTGGAGTAGGTCCCAAGGGTTGGGCTGTTCGCCCATTAAAGCGGTACGCGAGCTGGGTTTAGAACGTCGTGAGACAGTTCGGTCCCTATCCGCTGCGCGCGCAGGAAATTTGAGAAGGGCTGTCCTTAGTACGAGAGGACCGGGACGGACGAACCTCTGGTGTGTCAGTTGTACTGCCAAGTGCACCGCTGATTAGCTACGTTCGGATGGGATAACCGCTGAAAGCATCTAAGCGGGAAGCTCGCTTCAAGATGAGATTTCCATACACAATACGTGTGAGAGGCCCCCAGCCAGACCACTGGGTTGATAGGCCGGATGTGGAAGCGAGGACCAAAGACTCGTGAAGCTGACCGGTACTAATAGGCCAACAACTTACACCACACACAACACACTGCACGCGTCCACTATGTGGTTCCCGAACAACAACCGTTCCAGGAACCAACAACTGAATACACAACACCACAGTTGTAACCACACAGTCTTCCCACCCCACACCACAAAACCGGTGCGCGGGACGGGTAACAAGGTTACGGCGGTCATAGCGTGGGGGAAACGCCCGGTCCCATTCCGAACCCGGAAGCTAAGACCCACAGCGCCGATGGTACTGCACCCGGGAGGGTGTGGGAGAGTAGGACACCGCCGGACACACATTAGGTAGAGACCCCCAACCCACACCGGGTTGGGGGTCTCCCGCATTCAAACGACTGCATTCAAACGACACACATTTGACCAACACAAGACAAGCCCCGACCACCACAGCCGGGGCTTGACCCATTTAAACCCCCGGAAGACCCAGCGCCAATAGCGCTGTGAGACTTGCCACGGGATACCCCTGGAGCTGCTCCGACGTTCGGCGACTGAGGTGCTGTCGCCTAGAATTGCATAAGACATACGAGTCGGCAGCTCCGTGCTGCAGACGGCGTGACAACGAAATAAGGGTTATGAGCGACTACGCACGCGCCAGTGGTCGGCTCGCAACAGGAGGAATCCACCATGGCTGAGCACAACGGCGGCAATCGCGACGGCAACCGCGGAAACTTTGGCGGGAATCGCGGCGACCGCGGTTCTTTCCGCCCCAACAATAACTCCGGTGGAGATCCTCGCGGATTCCGTTCCAGGGAGAATCGCGACGGCAATGAGCAGGGTCGTTCCTTCGGTGGCGATCGTGATCGCAGGCCCTTTGGTGACCGCGGTGACCGTGGTGATCGTCCGGCGCGTGATGGTGAGCGTCGTCCGTTTAACAGCGACCGTGGCGAGCGTAAGCCGTTCGGTGACCGCCCGCCCCGTGATGGCGAGCGTCGTTCCTTCGGTGGCGATCGTGACCGTAAGCCCTTTGGTGACCGCGGTGACCGTGGTGATCGTCCGGCGCGTGATGGTGAGCGTCGCCCATTCAACAATGACCGTGGCGAGCGTAAGCCCTTCGGTGACCGCCCGCCCCGTGATGGCGAGCGTCGTTCCTTCGGTGGCGATCGTGACCGTAAGCCCTTTGGTGACCGCGGTGACCGTGGTGATCGTCCGGCGCGTGATGGTGAGCGTCGCCCATTCAACAATGACCGTGGCGAGCGTAAGCCCTTCGGTGACCGCCCGCCCCGTGATGGCGAGCGTCGTTCCTTCGGTGGCGATCGTGACCGTAAGCCTTTTGGCGACCGTGGTGATCGTCCGGCGCGTGATGGTGAGCGTCGCCCATTCAACAGCGACCGTGGCGAGCGTAAGCCCTTCGGTAGCCGTCCTGAGCGTGGTCCGCGGAACTTTGATGGTCCTCGTCGTGATGGCGAGGAGCGTCGTCCGTTCAACAATGACCGTGGCGAGCGTAAGCCCTTCGGTGACCGTCCGGACCGTGGCGGCGACCGTCGTCCCTTCAGCAATGACCGCGCCAACTCATGGGAAGACCGTCCGGCCCGGGTTCCCAACGCGAAGGACATTCGCAGCGCCAACCGCCCTGACCGCGAACGTTCT
The DNA here is from genome assembly GCF_019977255.1 of Arthrobacter sp. StoSoilB13. Lineage (NCBI taxonomy): Bacteria > Bacillati > Actinomycetota > Actinomycetes > Micrococcales > Micrococcaceae > Arthrobacter > Arthrobacter sp. StoSoilB13. The sequence continues at coordinate 26,114 of NZ_AP024647.1, forward strand.
CCCGAGATCGATGAGGATGTCACGGGTAAGGAACTTGACCGCGCCACCGGCCATCAGATCAAGACCCTCGAAGAGCAGAGCGCAGGCTGGGTTGCCAAGCACCTGGTCATGGCCGGTCGCCTGATCGACATCGAGCCGGAGTTGGCCTTCCAGCACGCTTTGGCTGCCAGCCGCAGGGGTGGCCGGCTCTCGGCTGTCCGGGAGGCTGTTGGCCTGACGGCTTACGCTGCGGGTCACTATGGCGAAGCGCTCCGCGAATTCCGTACGTACCGCCGCATCAGCGGGTCCAACGTTCACCTGCCTGTCATGGCGGACTGTGAGCGTGGCCTTGGCCGTCCTGACCGTGCACTGGACATGGTCCGTTCTCCGGAAGCGCAGGACCTGGATGCTCCGGGCAAGGTAGAGCTGGCGATTGTGGCTTCGGGCGCACGCGCTGACCTTAACCAGCTTGACGCTGCTGTTGCCGAACTTGAGATCCCGCAGCTGGACATTAATCGGGCATTCTCCTACAGCCCCCGTCTGTTCCGCGCGTATGCGGAAGCACTGACGGCTGTGGGTCGCACCGAGGAAGCCGAAAAGTGGGCCCGCCAGGCAGTGGTTGCCGAGAATGCCTTGGGTGTTGGCGACTTCGCTGAACCGGAAATTCTTGATCTCGGCTGGGACGAGCAGGAAGAAGCAGCAGCGGCGCGGAAGCCGCGCTTCGAGAAGCGCGGCGAGGATTCCGACGTCGTTAGGCCGGAAAGCGAATCGGTGATCGCCGAGGCGGCTGCTGCAGATGCCGAACACGACGACGTTGACATCGATGATGCCGAATCGGATTACTTCGAGTCGGACGATGCCGAATCGGATATTGATTCAGCAGAAGAGTCTGACGAAGCCGAAGAAGAAGCAGAGGCTGACGAAATCGTGTCCCACACGGAATCCATCGATGAAGAGGCTACCCACGAACAGGGCACTGACTCCCAGCATGGCTGATTCACTCATTTCGTCCTTTGACGCGGTTCTTTCCGATCTTGATGGTGTCGTTTACGCGGGTCCCCACGCCATTCCCGGAGCTGTAGAGTCGCTGCAGCGCCTGGAGACGGTAGGCGTCGGGCTGGGTTACGTGACGAACAACGCCTCGCGTACTCCCGCCCAGGTTGCAGCGCACTTGAGGGAATTGGGAGCGCCTGCGGAGGATCACCAGGTGGTCAGCTCGTCGCAGGCCGCGGGGGAGCTGCTTGCTTCCATGCTGCCTGCGGGGGCTCACGTGCTCATCACTGGCAGTGCGGCGTTGGCTCACGAGATCGAGCTCGTGGGCCTCAAGCCCGTGCATAGTGCGGCGGAGTCGCCAGTTGCTGTTGTCCAGGGCTTTAACCCGGAGATCGGCTGGAAGGACCTCGCTGAGGCATCCTATGTTGTTGCCAGTGGCGCCCAATGGTTCGCGACCAACACGGATATGTCCATCCCGCAGGCGCGCGGTATGGCTCCTGGCAACGGTACTCTCGTTGCCGCTGTTGCGGCCGCAACGGGCAGGACGCCTATGGTGGCCGGTAAACCTGAAGCACCGTTGTTCCACGCTGCGGCCAAGCGCTTGAAGTCGGACCGTCCTTTGGTAGTCGGAGACCGTTTGGATACGGACATCCTGGGCGGTAATCGTGCGGGATTTGCGACGGCGGCGGTACTCACCGGCGTCGATACCACGCTGACGATTCTGGCTGCACGGACGGAAGAGCGCCCCGATTACCTGTTGGCGGATCTGGGTGATCTTTACAATCCATACCCCGAAATCGTCAGCGACGGTGGCACCTACCGTTGCGGTGCAGCTTCTGCGATTGCCGAGGACGGCAAGGTCACGCTTACAGGGCACAAGGATGACCTCGACGCGTGGCGGGCGGCGTGCGCTGCCTGGTGGGCTGCGGTTCCGGACACGGCTGTGGCCCAAGCGCCGAAGCTGGAATGGCGAACTCATTAGACTGGTGCGATGACTGAGCCCAACAATCTCCCGGAAGCTGAGGCTGAACGGACCGCTGTGCACTGGCCGGAGGCTCTCGATTCCACCGGCGATGCCCCGGTGGACCGTGCCCTAAGTTTGTTGGAGGGCGTTCATGGCGCTCCGGTGGCCGAGCATGCCGGGCTGTATTCAGCACTTCATGACTCTCTCCTGGAGGCGCTGGATGCTGAGCCTGGGCTCCCGCCGGCTGCTGACCGGCATGCCAGTCCTACCCGCCCGGAAGGCGACAAATAGCGGATGGCAAGACTTGATCAGGAACTCGTGACGCGTGGGCTGGCGAGGTCCCGGACGCATGCTGCCAAGCTCATTAGCGACGGCAAGGTGAGTTCAGACGGGGTCGTTTTGGCCAAAGCGGCCCAGCAGGTGGACGCCGGTACAGACCTGGACGTCCAATCCCACGTTGAGGACATCTACGTGAGCCGCGCCGGGCATAAGCTGGCTGGCGCGTTGGCAGCGTTTCCGGGGGTCGCAGTTTCCGGGAGGCGGTGTCTCGACGCCGGAGCCTCCACTGGTGGCTTCACCGACGTGCTGCTTCGGCAAGGCGCCGCGCAAGTGGTGGCGGTCGACGTCGGGCACGGCCAACTGGTGCCGCTCCTTCGCGATGATCCCCGCGTGGTGGTCCATGAGGGGCTAAACGTCAGGTACGTGACGCCGGACCAGATCGGCGGCACCGCGGCCCTGACAGTTGCAGACCTGTCCTTCATTTCCCTGACGTTGGTCCTGGGCCCCCTTGCTGCCTGCACGGAACCCGGCGGAGACCTTGTCCTGATGGTCAAGCCGCAGTTTGAAGTCGGCAAGGAGCGGCTGAGCCGCACGGGTGTGGTGTCTTCCGAGAATGAACGACGCCGGGCGGTGGCCCAAGTGGCCCGCGCTGCAGTTGATGCCGGGCTGGAACTTCATGGCCTGGCAGCAAGTCCACTCCCGGGCCAGGACGGAAATGTTGAGTACTTCCTGTGGATGAAGCGCAGGATGTCCGCTGTGTTGCCTAAGATCGAAGAGCGGGACGAGGACGTTGCTGCGTTGATAAAGAACCTCTGGCCAAACGACTAGAAAGCAGAACCCGATGAGCAGGCATGTACTTGTCCTTGCCCACACAGGGCGGGAGGAATCGCTCCGGGCGGCGTGGGATGCCTGTACGCAGCTGCACTCCTCGGGCCTGGTTCCGGTCCTCCAGAAGTCGGAATTGGCAGATGTCGAGCGCTTCTTTGGTGCCGTTGACACCCCCATTGAGATCCTCCACGACGACGTGAGTTTGGAAGACGTGGAATTGGTGATGGTTCTGGGTGGCGACGGAACCATCCTGCGCGCGGCGGAACTGGTCCGGGAGGTGGACGTTCCCTTGCTGGGCGTGAACCTGGGCCACGTGGGCTTCCTTGCCGAGAGCGAACGTGCTGACCTGGCCCAGACGGTTGAGTGGATCGCGAGCCGCCAATACACGGTCGAAGAGCGCATGACCATCGATGTCCAGGTGTGGATCAAGGGCCAGAAGATCTGGCATACCTGGGCCCTGAACGAAGCTGCCATCGAGAAAGCCAACCGGGAACGGATGCTTGAGGTCGTCACTGAGGTGGATGAACGCCCGCTGACGTCGTTCGGCTGTGATGGCGTGGTCCTCGCGACGCCAACGGGATCAACCGCGTACGCATTTTCGTCTGGTGGGCCGGTGGTGTGGCCTGAAGTGGAAGCGCTCGTCATTGTGCCGATCAGCGCCCATGCCCTTTTCGCGAAGCCCTTGGTGGTCTCGCCGCGTTCCAAGCTCGCCGTGGAAATTATGAACAGGACGGATGCCCTGGGCGTCCTTTGGTGCGATGGCAGGCGCTCTGTTGATTTGCCTCCGGGTGCGCGTGTTGAGGTGACCCGCTCAGCCACGCCTGTACGACTGGCACGGACGCACAGGACTCCTTTTTCGGCCCGGCTTGTGCGCAAGTTCCAGCTCCCCATCCACGGCTGGCGCGGTCCGGCTCCCCGGTCGGGGGAAGTCCACACTGGCCCCATCCCTGTGATCCGAACCCTTTCACCGGCTCCTTTGCCCACTCCCCGGGACGCGCATGATTCCCGGGACTCGAACGATTCCCGGGAGCCGAACGATTCCCTGGCCGCCGAAACATCCCTGTACCCGGGGCACGGTGAGCCATCCGACCCCACGAATGCGAAGTGAAGCATGCTTGAAGAACTCCGAATCCGTGACCTCGGTGTCATTACTGATGCCGCCCTGCCGCTAGGCCCCGGCCTCAGCGTGGTTACCGGCGAAACCGGTGCCGGCAAGACCATGGTGGTGACCGCCGTCGGGCTTCTCCTGGGGGCCCGTTCAGACGCGGGTGCCGTCCGCAGCGGCGCCAAATCTGCCTCCGCAGAGGCAGTCTTGAAGCTTGATCCAGCCCACAGCGCGGTGGAGCGGGCCAAGGAGGCCGGCGGTGAGGCGGAGGAGTTCGACGGCGTCGCTGAACTCCTGCTTGCCCGGACCGTTGGTGCCGATGGCCGCAGCCGGGCTTACGTTGGGGGACGGGCGGCGCCGGTGGGGGTTCTGGCCGAACTTGGCGAGAGTTTGGTGGTGGTGCACGGCCAGTCGGACCAGATCAGGCTGAAGAGCGCTACCGCACAGCGACACGCCCTGGATCGTTTCGCGGGTGCACCCTTGGCCAAGGTCCTGGGGGAATACCAGGATCTGTACAACCATTGGAAGTCCATTCAGGCCGAGCTGGAGACCCTTCGCAGCGAGGCGCGGGAGCGGCTTCGTGAGGCGGAGTCGTTGGACGCTGCGCTCAAAGAGATCGATGACGTGGATCCCCAGCCGGGTGAGGATGAGACCCTCAAGGCTGAGGCCGTCAAGCTTGCCAACGTTGAAGAACTCAGGCTCGCAGCAGCGGCGGCACATGAGTCGCTCATCGCGGAGGAATTCGGGGATGCCGGCGATGCCACATCGATGGTGGATGCGGCCAAGCGGACGCTGGAGCATGTTGCAGAGCATGATGAGGCGCTGGGGGCCGCTGCTGCACGCCTGGCCGAAGTTGGCTTCCTGCTGAACGATATCGCCGCTGACTTGTCCAGCTACCAGGCCGCATTGGACACCGAAGGCCCGGAGCGGCTCTCCGAAATCCAGGAACGCCGCGCCGCTTTGGCCAGACTGATCCGCAAGTACGCCCCAAGCATCGATGAAGTGCTGGAGTGGGCGGCCACGGCCCGTGTGCGTTTGGACGAGCTGCAGGACGATTCAAGCCGCATCGAATCCTTGGATGCCGAGGTGGCTTCGACCGAAGCTACCCTGCGCAAGCAGGCCGCAGCGATCAGCAAGGCCCGTCTCAAGGCGGCCAAGGACCTCTCGGCCCGTGTGAGTGCGGAGTTGAAGGCATTGGCCATGGCGGATGCCACGTTGATCATCCAAATAGAGGACAGCGGATCGCTTGGCCCCTGGGGAACGGATGAGATCGCCTTCCTCCTTCAGCCACACTCCGGCGCTCCTGCGCGCCCACTGGGCAAGGGAGCCTCCGGCGGTGAACTCTCAAGGGTGATGCTGGCGATCGAGGTAGTGCTCGCTGCGGTGGATCCTGTTCCTACGTTCGTCTTTGACGAGGTGGACGCCGGAGTAGGTGGACGGGCCGCCGTCGAGATCGGGCGCCGGCTGGCCATGTTGGCCCGCCACGTCCAGGTCCTCGTTGTGACGCACCTGCCGCAGGTTGCTGCCTTCGCAGATCAGCACATCAGGGTTACCAAAACCTCAGTGCGGGGCGCCGACGGAAAAACGTCCACGGGATTCACCTCCAGCGATGTGCAACTGCTGGATGACGACGAACGCGTGAAGGAGCTTGCCCGTATGTTGGCCGGGCAGGAAGACTCGGAATCTGCCCAGGCACACGCGCAGGAGTTGCTGGACGACGCGAAGTTGCTTCCCCAGCGGGCGTAGGAAATTCCGGGGACGCGGCCGGTGCCGGACTGCGACCACTATCACATCCGTGCACTTGGTCCCGCCCGGCTCTTGATTGCAGGCATGATCTTGGGCAACTATTGACCATTTGGGGAATCCGGACGGACGCTTGGAAGGCGTAATTGATGATAAGCTCGAATTCCGTGGTGCAGCGATCAAATTCCCGTGTAAATTCCCGGTTCCCGGGCTCGTCCAAGACGACCAAACACATCTTCGTCACCGGTGGTGTGGCGTCCTCGCTCGGTAAGGGTCTGACGGCTTCCAGCCTCGGCCACCTGCTGCGGGCACGCGGTTTGTCTGTAACTATGCAGAAGCTCGATCCTTATTTGAACGTGGATCCGGGCACGATGAATCCCTTCCAGCACGGCGAAGTTTTCGTGACTGATGATGGCGCCGAAACCGACCTCGACATCGGACACTACGAGCGCTTCCTCGATGAAAACCTCGAAGGTTCGGCCAACGTCACAACGGGCCAGATCTACTCCACGGTCATCGCGAAGGAACGCCGTGGTGAATACCTCGGAGACACCGTTCAGGTCATCCCGCACATCACGGATGAGATCAAGCGCCGCATGCGCCTTCCCGCAGAAGGCAAGAACGCTCCGGATGTCATCATCACCGAAATCGGTGGCACGGTTGGCGATATCGAATCGCAGCCCTTCCTTGAGTCGGCCCGCCAGGTGCGCCAGGACATCGGCCGGAACAATGTCTTCTTCCTCCATGTTTCCCTGGTTCCGTACATCGGTCCCTCCCAGGAACTGAAGACCAAGCCCACGCAGCACTCCGTGGCAGCCCTTCGTTCCATCGGTATCCAGCCCGAGGCAATCGTGATCCGTTCGGACCGCGAAGTGCCCGAGGCCATGCGGGAGAAGATCGGCCGCATGTGCGACGTCGACATCGACGCCGTGGTCAACGCTGCGGACGCACCCAGCATCTATGACATCCCCAAGACGCTGCACTCGCAGGGCCTGGACTCCTATATCGTTCGCGCACTGGACCTGCCGTTCAAGGACGTTGACTGGAGCAAGTGGGACAAGCTGCTTGAAGCGGTCCACAACCCCAAGCACGAGGTCGAGATCGCCCTGGTGGGGAAGTACATCGACCTTCCGGACGCTTACCTCTCCGTCACCGAGGCCCTCCGCGCCGGTGGGTTCGCCAACGAGGCCAAGGTCAAGATCCGCTGGGTCCCCTCGGACGAGTGCGAAACCCTTGCCGGTGCCACCAAGTCACTTGCCGGCGTCGACGCCATTTGCGTACCGGGCGGCTTCGGTATCCGTGGCCTTGAAGGCAAGCTGGGTGCACTGAAGTTTGCCCGTGAATCCAAACTGCCGGTCTTGGGCCTGTGCCTTGGCCTGCAGTGCATGGTGATCGAATACGCGCGAAACGTGGTTGGCCTGGAAGGGGCCTCGTCCAGCGAGTTCGAGCCGGACTCCAAGTACCCGGTCATCGCCACCATGGAAGAGCAGCTGGACATTGTGGAAGGCAAGGGAGACCTTGGCGGCACGATGCGCCTGGGGCTCTATGAAGCCAAGCTGGACGAGGGCTCCGTTGTCGCCGAGACGTACGGCACCACTTCAGTGAGCGAACGCCACCGCCACCGCTACGAGGTTAACAACAAGTACCGTGACCAGATCGCGGCGGAGGGCCTTGTCTTCTCGGGTACCTCGCCTGACGGCAAGCTGGTTGAGTACGTTGAACTTCCCCGCGACGTGCACCCGTATTACGTTGCTACGCAGGCACACCCGGAGCTTAGCTCCCGCCCGACGCGCCCGCACCCGCTCTTCGCGGGCCTCGTGAAGGCAGCCTTGGAGCGTCGTGAAGGTGCCGTTGTGGGAACCAAATCCGGTGCCGGTGCGGTAGCTGCCAAGTAGCGCGGTGGCCGCCAAGTAAACCGTAAACGCAAGCACTAACGAAGGACGGCGCGATGCCCGGCATTTCCGAAACCCCCAGCACCTCAAGGCAGGTTTCGGATGCGCCGAGCCCGCGCCGTCTTTTGTCTACGAGCAAGGTCTATGAAGGCCGCATCTGGGATGTGGTCAGCGACGCCTTCCAGCTCAGCGAGGATACGGACACCCTGGTCCGCGACTACATCGACCACCCCGGCGCGGTGGCTGTGCTGCCGATGAACGTTGACGGTGAAATCCTGCTCCTGAAGCAGTACAGGCACCCTGTTGGTATGGACCTCTGGGAAATCCCGGCCGGGTTGCTGGACGTTGAGGGCGAGGATTTCGTGGCGGGCGCTGCCAGGGAGCTCGCTGAGGAAGCTGATCTTGTTGCGGCCACGTGGAATGTCCTGGTGGACTTCTTCAACTCTCCGGGATCCTCCAGCGAGGCTGTCCGGATTTATCTGGCTCGTGGGTTGAGCGCTGTTCCCGAGGCTGACCTGCATGTCCGCACGGACGAAGAGTCGGAAATCGAGTTCCACTGGATTCCGCTCGACGATGCCGTGAAGGCTGTCCTTGAAGGGCGCCTGCACAATCCGTCCGCGGTCCTGGGAATCCTGGCAGCCGCCGCCGCGAAGGCCGACGGCTTTTCCAGCCTGCGCCCCGCTGACGCGCCGTGGCCCGCGCACCCGAGCCAGCGCTAAGAATGGTCGAGGCCGCCACCCGTCCTGCCAACGGCATCGATCGAGGAGTTACCGACTACCTCCAGCACGTGGGCGTGGAACGCGGCCTGGCAGCCAATACCTTGGCTGCCTATCGCCGTGACCTTGCCCGTTATTCGAACTTCCTGGCTGGCCAAGGCGTGGAACGCCCCGGAGACGTCACGCGCCATCACGTCACCGGTTTTGCCCAGGCCTTGTCAGACGGCTCCGATGGCGCCGCGGCCCTGGGCGTCCGCTCCGCAGCCAGGACCATAGTGGCCGTGCGCGGACTTCATAAATTTTGGGCCCTTGAAGGAACCACGACGTCGGATCCCGCCAGCGATGTCCACCCGCCGATGCCGGGCAAACGACTTCCGAAAGCCATCAGCGTTGGTGAAGTAACGCGGATTCTCGAAGCTGCGGGTTCGGACTCTGCGACCGGGCTAAGGGACCGGGCCTTGCTTGAATTTCTCTATTCCACCGGCGCGCGCATCAGCGAGGCCGTAGGGCTGGACGTTGACGATGTATCCCTGGAGCACGCAGGCGGCGAACCAGCAATAGTCAGGCTCTTCGGCAAAGGTTCCAAGGAGCGGCTGGTGCCTTTGGGCTCTTACGGTGCACGCGCCGTCGGAGCCTATGTGGTCCGCGGAAGGCCGTTGCTGGCTTCCAAGGGCAAGGGCACTCCCGCGTTGTTCCTGAACGCCCGTGGCGGCCGAATCAGCAGGCAGAGTGCCTGGACAATCCTCAAGGCTGCTGCAGAGAAGGCAAACATCGCCAAGGATGTTTCGCCGCACACCTTGCGGCACTCTTTTGCCACGCATCTCCTGGAAGGCGGGGCTGACGTGCGTGTAGTCCAGGAGCTGTTGGGGCACGCATCGGTTACCACCACCCAGGTCTACACGCTGGTTACCGCCGACACCTTGCGCGAGGTTTACGCTGCTGCCCATCCCCGGGCGCTCGGCTGATGCTGCAGCTAGTCCAATACACTGAACGTCAACTCCACGGCATCGACGAACAATGCCAGCAGCGACGTCCCCAAACCGGCCACGAGCAGAAGGCCTGGGTGGGCCAGTCCCACCACCACCCGCTTCAACCGTGGCTGTCCCTTGAGGAACTTTTTGGGTACCCGCGTCTTCAACGGTATTTGCCGCCAACCGCGTAGCCGGCGAAGGAACCAGGCGCACCGCACGATGAACGCCATCCACAGGACAGAGAGCACCAGCGGGACCGACGCCAGCATGAGGTTGAAGCCGAGTGCGGTCACCTCCTTTTCGGAGTCGCCGATGACGGTCTGCACCGTGGTCGAGATGGAAGCACTCATCACCACGGAGGCAGCCCACACCACGAAGGCGACCACCAGGGCCAGGAAGCGGACGAAGAAATGGCCCAGGACAGTGGCGTCCACTGCCTTGAGGTGGCTGCGAGGGGTGGCATGCAGCACGGCCAGCGTGGACAGCAGCGTTGGCAGGGCAGCGATGAGGACCAGCAGGTACCACGTCCAACCAGCCAGGTCCACCACCTCATCCAGAACAATGAGCCCGGCCCACACCACCGTCCAAGCCCAGCCGGCGTAGAGCGGATGGGCCACCACCCAGCGGGGCAGCCAGGCGTCGCGCTCCTGCCCGGCTCTGGTGGCTGATGGGGCCTCGGCCAGAGGGGCAGTTTCGGCATCTTCCCCGGCTTGGGCCTTCACCTCATGGTTGATGGCTTGCGCTTGTGCCTGTGTCCCGGCATGCAGTTCGCCCCCACCTTCGTTCATGGGCTCACTGTAGCAATTGGGCTGACTGTGGCAATGGGACCCCGGGTGCAGGAGATCGGGTTAAGGTAGGCAGCATGACAGCAGCCCATGTGACACTGTGCTTCCTCCTCCGTGACGGCGTGGACGGGGAACACGTCCTCCTCGGTACAAAGAAGACCGGTTTTGGGCGTGGGAAAGTGGTGGGCGTGGGTGGGCATGTGGAGCCGGGGGAGACGGCGCTGCAGGCGGTGTGCCGCGAGGTCATGGAGGAAATCAGCGTGGTGGTCCAGGCCGCGGACCTCATCCCCGCCGGCATCATCGACTTCGTCTTTCCTGCCAGACCCGAATGGAACATGTACACCACTGTGTATCTGACGCGTTCTTGGGCAGGCGAACCGTCGGAGAGCGACGAGATTGCGCCCGAATGGTTCCCGGTGTCCAAGCTACCGGTGGAACGCATGTGGGCCGACGCCGAGCATTGGCTGCCCGCGATGATTTCGGGGCAGCGGATCGCAGTTCGAGTCGATTTGGCTGCCGATAACGAGAGCGTGGCTGAAGTGCACACCATCGATTGGGCCGGAACCGACTAGAAGACAGGTTTTCCAGCATACGACGGCGGGTCGGCCGCCTTTTGGTGACCGACCCGCCGTCGTATGCTTCCTCCGCCATCGTGGGCTTCCGGCGCGGCCAGAAGCCAAGGGGCTACGGCACGTGCCGCTCTTCCGGTCCGTTGTATTCGCTCAGCGGACGGATCAGCGAGTTAGAAGCAAATTGTTCCATGATGTGCGCTGTCCAGCCGGTGATCCGACTGGCGACGAACAGCGGGGTGAACGTCTGGGTGTCAAAGCCCATGAGGTGGTACGTGGGGCCCGCGGGATAGTCGAGGTTGGGCTTGATGGCCTTGGCCTCGTCCATGGCCTGTTCGAGGCCGTTGTAGAGCCCCAGGAGTTCGGGCCGTCCGTAGTGGGCGATCATTTTGTCCAAGGCGGCCTTCATGGTGGGCACGCGGGAGTCGCCGTGCTTGTAGACGCGGTGTCCAAAGCCCATGACCTTCTTCTTCTGGGCAAGGGCGTTCTCCATCCACGCCCGCGCACGGACCGCGGCTTCCTCCATGGATTCTTCGCTGCGGATGCCGATTTCGTCGAAGGTGTGCATCACGGCCTCGTTGGCGCCCCCGTGCAGAGGGCCCTTCAGTGCACCGATCGCTGCCGTCACGGCGGAGTGCAGGTCAGAGAGCGTGGACGTGACCACGCGGGCTGTGAAAGTGGACGCGTTGAAGGAGTGCTCCGCGTAGAGGATCATTGAGACGTTGAACGCCTCCACCACTTCGGGAACCTGCTCTTCGCCGAACGCCATCCACAGGAAGTTGGACGAGTAGTCCAGGTCCTCCCGCGGTTCCACGGGCTCTTGACCCCGCCGGCGGCGCTGGTCGTAGGCCACGACGGCGGGCATCGCGGCCCAGAGGTCGATTGCTTTCTTCATGTTGGCATCGGGGGATGAATCCTCCGTCAGCTCGTGCCGGGCTCCCAATACGGAAGCTGCCGTACGGCAAACGTCCATGGGGTGTGAGGTGGTGGGCAACGTGTCAATGACTGACTTGACCACTGGATCAAGCGCACGCCCTGCCCGCTCGCGGGCAACAAACTCGGCCAGTTGGGCATCGTCGGGCAGTTCGCCGTTCCATAGCAGGTAGGCGACCTCTTCAAAGCTGCACTTGGCGGCCAGTTCCTGTACCGGGTATCCCCGGTACAGCAGGGAGTTGGTGTCCGGGTTGACCTTTGAGACGGCGGTGTAGTCCACCACGACGCCGGCAAGGCCTTTTTTGATGTCTTCAGCAGCCATGCTGAACTCCTTCGTTCATTATGCAAGAGCCCCGTTGGCCGGAGTGCTTGCTTTCCCCTTGATGATTCCCGGACCTAGCGGATGCCAGGAACCTGGAAGTTAAAAACGCCGGTATCGAACTGGTTATATGCCTCGTAATCCACGAGTTCGTAGAGGCGCGCACGCGTGAGCATGTTTTCCACCTGTGCCTCTTGGGTCCCCGCAGCCTTGATCGATTCCAGCGTACGCTCTGCAGCGCCCATGGCAATGCGGAGGAGGGTGACGGGGTAGATGACCATGTTTACCCCGACGTCTTGGAGTTGGTCCACGGTGAAGAGCTCGGACTTTCCGAACTCGGTCATGTTGGCCAGGATGGGCACGTCCACGGCGTCGCGGATGGCTTGGAACTCGGTCAGATCAGCCATGGCTTCGGGGAAGATCGCGTCGGCGCCGGCGTCGACCAAAGCGCGGGCACGGTCCTGCGCGGCTTGGATTCCTTCGACGGCGCGGATGTCGGTGCGGGCCATGATGAGGAAGTTCGGGTCGCGGCGGGCGTCGGCTGCCGCGCGGATCCGCTTGGTGGCGGTGTCGAGGTCCACGACGTTCTTGCCGTCCAGGTGGCCGCAGCGTTTCGGGTTGAATTGGTCCTCAATGTGCAGTCCGGCCAGGCCGGCGTTTTCGAGTTCCTGGATGGACCGGGCCACGTTCATGGGTTCACCGAAGCCGGTGTCCGCGTCCACCAAGGAGGGCAGGTCCGTCATGCGGGCGATCTGTCCGGCCCGGGTTGCAACCTCTGTGAGGGTGGTTAGGCCGATGTCCGGCAGGCCGAGGTCGTTGGCCAGGACCGCGCCGGAGATGTAGACCCCGGCGAAGCCTTTTTCCTCAATGAGGCGTGCCGAGAGCGGATTGAATGCACCGGGAAACTGCTGGACTGTCCCGGAAGCCAACAGTTCGCGCAGGCGCAGCCGCTTCTGTTCCGGGGTGACTTTGGAGTACAGCATTTAGAACAGTCCCTTAGGTGCGTTCTCGAGGTTGATGATACCGGGGGCTGCGGTGATGTTGAGTTGGTCCAGTTCTCCTTCGCCGAGTTCGGTGACGCGTTCGACGGCGGCGAGGAACCTTTCGATCTCGGCTTCCTCCACGAGTCCGGCGGCGAGGGTGCGGAACTTGTTGATGTATTGCTCGCGGGCGAACGGCCGGGCGCCGAGCGGGTGCGCGTCGGCGACGGCGATCTCGTCAGTGACCACAGTGCCGTCCGTGAGCGTAATGACAACAGTGCCGCCGAAGGCCTTCTCGGCGATGTCCAGGGAGTGGTAGCGGCGGGTCCATTCCGGGTCTTCGACGGTGGTGACCTTGTGCCAGAGTTCCACGGTGTCCGGGCGGGTGGCGCGTTCGGGGGAGTAGGAGTCCACGTGGTGCCAGGCGCCGTCCTGAAGGGCGACGGTGAAGATGTACGGGATGGAGTGGTCCAGGGTTTCCCGTGAGGCGGTGGGGGAGTACTTTTGGGGGTCGTTGGCGCCCGAGCCGATGACGTAGTGCGTGTGGTGGCTGGTCTTGATCAGTACCGAGGCCACGTTGGCCGGGGTGGTGGTTTCGGGGTGTTCGCGGTGGAGTTTGCGGGCGAGGTCGATCCAGGCCTGGGCCTGGTATTCGGCGGAGTGTTCCTTGGTGTAGGTGTCCAAGATCGCGCGCTTGGCTTCGCCCTTCTCCGGCAGCGGGACCTCGTAGGAGGCGTCCGGGCCGTCGAGCATCCACGCGATCACGCCGTCTTCGCCTTCGTAGATCGGCACGGGCGAGGTCTGTCCTCGCATGGCCCGGTCGGCGGCTTCCACGGCCATCTTTCCGGCGAAGGCGGGGGCGTGGGCTTTCCACGTGGAGATTTCGCCCTTGCGGGACTGGCGGGTGGCGGTGGTGGTGTGCAGGGCCTGGCCGACGGACTGGAAGATGGTCTCCACGTCCAGGCCCAGGAGCGTGCCGATCCCGGCGGAGGCGGAGGGGCCGAGGTGGGCTACGTGGTCGATCTTGTGCTTGTGGAGGCAGATGGCCTTGACCAGGTTCACCTGGATCTCGTAGCCGGTGGCGATGGCCCGCACCAGGTCAGCACCGCTGGCGCCCACGTGCTGCGCGACGGCCAGGATCGGCGGGATGTTGTCGCCCGGGTGCGAGTAGTCCGCGGCCAGGAACGTGTCGTGGTAGTCCAGTTCACGCACGGCCACCCCGTTCGCCCACGCAGCCCATTCAGGGGAGACCCGCTCGGTGATGCCGAAAACATGCCCGCCCTTGCCGTTCGCCGACGGCGCGTGCGTCAGGGCCTGGGCACGGGCCGCGACGATCGGTGCACGGTTCAACGACGCGACCGCGACGGAGGCGTTGTCGATGATCCGGTTGATCACCATATCCGTCACCTCCGGGGTCACCTCCACGGGGTCTGCCGCGACCACGGCGATCTTGTGCGCCAACTGCTCCTCGCGGGGAAGGTTCTCTTCGGACTTGTAGACGCGGACGTGGTTGTTCTTGACCATGATGCTCCTTCTAATGAGGGTCTTAGCGGGCCACATGAGCGGCCTTGACGTGGGTAAGGCTTCGGTGCAAATGAAGTGTGGTGGCCGCTTCGGCCAGCCGTGGATTCCCGGCGGCGATCGCTTCAGCAATGGCGGCATGCTCAGCCGCAGCGGCCTGGAGCCGGGCGGCGTCATCGGCCGCCAGCCGACGAACCCGGACCAAATGGACCCGGAGGCTGCGCATGGCCTGGGCCAGGTAGGAGTTGGAGATTGCGGCATCGATCGCCTCGTCCAGCCGGCCAACCAACGCGTAATACTCGTGACGTGCAGGATCCTCCTCGCTGAGCAGCTCCGGCGCCCTCAGCAGCTGCGCCTGCAGTTCGGCAAAAACGCCCGGCTCTCCGCGCTCAGCGGCCAGGGCAGCGGCCCGGACCTCCAGCGTTTCGCGTAGCTCGAACAGTTCGTCGATGCTGTCCAGCGAAATATCGGTGACGACGACGCCGCGCCCGCCTGCCGCCGTCGTCAATCCCTCAGCGGTGAGCCGGCCCAGCGCCTCCCGGACAGGCGTGCGGGAGACACCCAGCCGCTCGGACTGTTCTACTTCCGCCAGGACTGTGCCCGGCCGCAGGCGCCATTCAATGATGTCTTCACGAAGAGCCGCGTAGGCCCGATCACTGGCGCGCATGACTCCAGTGTATACATAAAGCCTGTGTTGTACAGGAAACAACTCAAAATCGGGCGCCCATGTATACATGCCTAGCATGTGGCCACGTAGTACGCGTTGAACGGATCTTCCTCAAGTTCCTTGACTTCCACGCTGGTGAAGCCCGCTTCGCGGATCATGGCCGCTGCCAATTCCGTGCCCCACACGGTTCCCAAACCCTCCCCGCCCTGTCCCAGGGAGACGGCCATGCAATGAAACGTGGAGATGGTGTAGAGGAAGGATGCCCACGGCAGGTCAACGTTCTTTTCCAGGTTGCTGGAGGCGTTGATATCCACCATAAGGAACGTTCCGCCGGGTTTGAGCGCCTTGTGGATATTCTTCAGGACCTGGGCAGGATGCGCTTGGTCGTGGATGGCGTCGAAGGCAGTCACAAGATGGTAGCGGCCTTCTTCCTCAAGCGTCGTTACGTCCCTGGACACGAACCGGACGTTGGAAAGTTTCAACGCTGCCGCTTCGGCCCGCGCCACAGTTAGCGCCGCGTCAGCGAAGTCATATCCCGTGAAAGTGCTGTGGGGATAAGTGCTGGCCAGCAGGTTTACAGCATGGCCTTCGCCGCAGCCGATATCGGCCACGGCGATTCCTGCCTGCAAGGCTTTTTCGCAGCCGGTCAAGGGGAGAATCGAGTCCAAAAGCGAGGCGTCATTCACTGCGGCACTTTCGGAAGCCATGATGTGGTGGAACTGCGGGTAATCACTGTAATTTGTTCCACCGCCCTCCCGGAACGCCGTGACAATCTTGGGGGACACCTCGCCCATCAGCGGGAGATACTGCAGGGTGCGCGCCAGGTTTTCCGTTCCGGTCCCGCACAGAACAGGAACAAATTCAGGACGAAGGCAGTAGGTTGAATCGCCGGGTTCGAAGTCCACGATTCCTGCGGTCGTCATCCCTCCCAACCATTCGCGGACGTAACGCTCTTGTGCTCCAGCAGCATCCGCCACAAGTTGGCTCGTCGCAGGAGGCAGCGAGGCAAGCGTCTCAAACAAGCCGGTTTGATGGCCCACGGCAATGAGCAGTCCGATGGATGAGCTGTTCAGGATGTCAATCAGCCTGCCGGTCGCTTCCTGCACCGCTTCTTCAAGTGCTATTCCGGGCATCGTCGCCGTTTCATACTTTCCGGACTGGGTGCTTTCCATGGCTTTTCCTTGGTCTTCGGGGACCGGTGGCTCCGGCCTGTTGCCCATATCCCACGGTAAATTCAGACCCCAACGAGCCTCTTCGGGCATTTTCTGCATTTTTTCTGTAGTCGTGGGGCGAACCATGCAGGGCCCCTGGATCGGCAACTATGATCCGGGCCGCTCCGGGATGCCGTGCTGGTGGGCCCAAGCAGCGGCAGCCGTCCGGGAAGTGACCCCGATCTTGGTAAAGATGTTCGCCAAATGACGTCCGGCTGTTTTCTCTGAGATAGTCAACGACCTGGCAATTTGCCGGTTACTGGAACCAGCCAGGACGCATCCCAGTACTTCCACTTCCCGGGAGGTTAAGCCGCCAGGCTCCTGGGCGGGACGCGTCCAGGAAATGTTCTTGGCGCCGAGCTGGTTCCGGATGGCGGCCGCAGTGGCGCGCTCGGCCTCAGCACGTCCGCTTTCACCCAGGGCAGCCCGGACAGTCGCCAGGCGTTCGTGGATCCGTGCCAGTTCGTAGCGCATGTGTTGGGAGCGGTAGGCCTGTGCTGCGGATTCAAGCTCATTGATCGCCTCATGCCACCGCCGCTCCGCCATCAGCACGGCGCCACGCGCATGGTGGGCCCAGGCCAGGAAGCCGGGGGTCCTGTAAAAAGCGGCGGTCTGTTCAAGTTCCATGCAATGGGTGGCCGCCGCACCGGGATCCCGGGGAGCCAGCAGTTCCACCAGGGGCAAGAGAAGGCTGGCCCTCCCCAGGGTTCCGCGGTCCGCCAAGGCAGCCTGAAGGGCCTCTATGGCGGACTCTGTCTTTCCCGCATCGGCAAGTAGCAGGGCACGTCCTGGTTGCGCATCCACGCCAAGCCCGCGGGCCAACTCAAACGCGGACCCAGCCCCGGCAACATCGCCCCGGCGCCGACGGATCTCACCCAGCTCACAGTAGCCGTCTGCGGCGATCCAGCCGTGGGCATTGCTAAGGCGCTCGGCTTCGTGGGGCATCTCAGCCTCAACCTGTCCCCAATTGCCCTCAGTGCCGAGCAATTGAAGTTCGTGAACGCGCGATATCCCGCTGTACATGAAGGACCGGGAAAGTCCGGCGCACCACGTGGCCAGCGCGTCAGTCCAAGCGCGCATCCGGGCGAAATCAGCCATCTCATAGCAGAGATGGATGATGGAGCAGTAAATATCTCCGCCCCACTCTGCCGGAACCTGCCCCGCCATTACGGGCAGCATGGCTTCATCCAGGTCCTGGAATCCTCGTGCGGACTGTCCTGTCCGAACCGCCGCCAAGCCGGACAACATGTACGCAAAGCTGGCCAGTTCGGGTGATTCGTGCCTCCGGGTCATCTCCTTGAGCGAAACTGAGGCGGCGAGGGCCGGAACCGGATCGCCTTCAAGGTTCATTGCGTCATTGGCCTCAAGGTAGAGCAGGTAGCCGTGTTCGGGCACCTCGGGCATATTCTCCAGCAGCCGGCGCGCCCGATTGAGCCACGCCGAAGAAACGGCGAGGTTGCCGCGGATGCCCCACTGCATGGACAGCGTCAGTGCCGTCCGGGCCGCGGCCTGCCTCTGGTGGTCGTCATCCAAGCGATGGAAGATCTCCTCTGCGAGGGACATGGAGCGTTGAACGTCTCCCAGCCACCAGGCGGAACGGGACAGGATCTCAAGGTGCGCGGAGCTGAGGGGAGCGTCCACGGCTGCACGTTCCAGGCTTCGGCGCGCCACGTCCCATTCCCCACGGGCAAAGGCTTCGCGGGCCTCGGAAAGTTGCTGCAGCTGCTGGGACATGGGCGCTCCACGGGTTCGGCTCCAGCATACTGCGGGAGCTGTTCCTTCGGCAGGAGGCTAGCCCCGGTTCCAGCCGTACTCGTTCTCCGGACGGCCCGGTGTTCCGTATCGCGGCGCCCTGGTGACCGTCCCGGCGTCGGCCAGGTACTCCAGGTACCGGCGGGCCGTTACCCGCGACATTCCCAACGCATCCATGACTTCACTGGCGGACACGGCTTGTTTCCGGGCGCGGACGAAATCCTTGACCGACTCCAGTGTGGAACCGGACAAACCCTTCGGCAGCGGTAGCTCCGTTGGTGCCCGAAGACTCGCGAAGGCCTGGTCAACATCGCTCTGGGAAGCTCCGGCCTTGGAGATGCCGGACTCCGAGCCCGCCAGTTGATCACGGAAAGTGCGGTAGCTGTTCAGCTTGTCGGCAAAGGTTGCGTAGGTGAAGGGCTTGATCAGATACTGCACGACGCCGATGGAAACGGCGCTGCGCACGATGTTCAGTTCACGGACGGCTGTGATGGCAATAATGTCGGCGAAGACTCCCGCTGAGCGCATGCGCCGGGCAACATCCAGCCCATGGAGGTCCGGCAGGTTCATATCAAGGAGGACCAGGTCCACGGGCGAGCCGGACCCAGCGAACTCGCCAAGGATGCGCAGTGCTGACTGACCATCCGGAGCCGTTCCCACCAGCTTGAACCCTTGGAGCCTGCCCACGTAAATGGAGTGGGCGTCCGAGGCGATGGGCTCGTCCTCGACCACCAGGACGCGGATGTCTGTCATGCCTTCTCTTCCTCGGGGATGGGCGCGGGCAGCACAACATGGAACTGGGCGCCGCCTGGATTGCTGATCGTCATAGTACCGTTCAGCCGCTGGACCGCCTGCCGGACCAGGGCAAGGCCGACACCACGGCCATGGGCTCCCCGCGGACCCTCCTGGGCGGACTTGGTGCTGTATCCGTACTGCAACACGTCATCGATCGAACCGGGATCGATACCGGCCCCGGAATCCCTAACGGTAAATCCAACACCGGCCGCACTGGCTTCGACGTCCAGTTCCACCTTTCGGGGCATCCCACCGGACGCCGCAGCATCAATGGCATTGTCCAGGAGGTTTCCCAGGATCGTCACGAGGTCCTGGATTTCCAGACCCCGGACACCCGAACTCCCTGATGTCCGAACCACCAGTTCGACCCCGCGCTCATGGGCCTCGGCGGCCTTGCCCATCACCAAAGCACTCATCACCGGTTCATCCACCGAAGCAAGCATGTCGTCCGTGAGCTGCTGGCTGAGCTCCAGGTCCTTGGTGGCGAACTCGAGCGCCTGGGGCGTGCGGCCCAACTCTAGAAGGGAAACGATCATATGCAGGCGATTGGCATGTTCATGGGTCTGGGCCCGCAATGCATCCGAGAGAGTCTTCATGGTTTCCAGTTCGGTGCCCAAGGACTCAATCTCAGTGCGGTCGCGAATAGTGGCCACGGTGCCGTAGACCGACGGCTTTTGCCGGCTGCGGGCAGGAACCGGGCCCACGGCCGGAGCTTGGTTTACCACCAGGATCCGTGAACCAGTCAAATGGATTTCGTCGTGGGCTGGCCTGCCGGATTCGAAAAGCGCTCGCAGGCTCCCGTCAAAGGGGAGGTCGGACAGCTTGGGAGCGTCATCGGGGGAGCGATCGGCCCCGGAAGGTTCCAGTCCCAGCAACTCCGCGGCCTGATCGTTATACATCACTGCTTTTCCCCGGGTATCGATCAGGATCACGCCTTCACGAACGGAGTGAAGGACTGATTCGTAGTAGGCGAAGAGCTGCGCGAGCTGTTCCGGACCCCATCCGCGCGTCACGGACCGCAGGTAACGTCCGAGCAGCCACGAAGCTATGGAGCCAAAGAACAACACCACCAGCGCGATGCCGCCAATCACTCCCAGCCTTTCGGCCACATCGGTATCCACGGTCCTTACGGTGATGCCTGCCGCCACCAAAGCTTTGACGGTTCCACCGGAGTCCTTCACCGGCGCGATGGTCCGGACCGAGGGCCCCAACGTACCAGCAGTGACTTCGGTGAAAGTCTCACCCCGCAGGGCAGGTTCGATCGTGCCGATATAGGGCTTGCCCAGCTCTTCGGGGCGGGGATGGGTCCATCGGGTCCTGTCGGGAGCCATGATGGTGATGAAATCCGCGTCCGCGTCCTTCATGACCTCCAGCGCATAGGGCTGCAGTATGGCCGACGGATCAGAGGTTGCCGCCGCCTGCAACACCAAGGGGTTGTTGGCAATGGACGTTGCGATCGCAAGCATCCGGCTGCCCGCATCCTCGTATGCCCTGTCCCGGGCCTCCAGCACCGAGAACGCGCCGAAGACAGCTGTCAGCACCAGCACGAACAGCAGGTTTGCCACAAACAAGCGGCGGGCGATGCTCCAGCGATGAAACAAATAGGCCTCCCATGACCAATATGACCGCAAGGGTGATGTGTGTCACCCGCAGCTGAATGATGGATATCACACAAGGGCAGCGGATTGGACACAAGTGCAGGACCGCAGCGCCTTACACAGTATCCAGAAGGAGAATCCCATGACCTCTCAACGAGGAGAGTCGGCAGTAGCCGCCACCGGTGGACGCAGGGGGCTCGACAAGTCGCATTACCTGTACATCGCGGTCATCCTGGCCGTAGTGCTTGGTGCCGTGGTCGGCCTGCTGTTCCCTGAGGTTGGAAAATCCCTGAAGCCGCTCGGGGACGGCTTCATCAAGCTCATCAAGATGATGATCGCTCCGGTCATCTTCTGCACCATCGTCCTTGGCATCGGCTCCATCGCCAAAGCTGCCACCGTCGGAAAGGTCGGCGGACTCGCACTTGGCTACTTCGTGGCCATGTCGACCTTCGCATTGGCTATCGGCCTCGTCGTCGGCAACCTCATCCACCCGGGTGAGGGCCCTGAAGCTGACTCCGTACGATCCCAACAAGAAGGCGGCCACGGACAGCACGGTGGACTTCCTGCTGGGCATCATCCCCGGCGACATTCCCGTCCTGCCCACCCTTCTTGCAGCCATCCTGGTGGGCTTCGCACTCCAGAAGATGGGTAAGCAGGGCACCCCGATCCTCACCGCAATCGGCCACGGACAGCGGCTTGTCTTCCGGATCCTCATCATGATCATGTGGCTGGCTCCGGTGGGCGCTTTCGGTGCGATCGCCGCCGTCGTGGGTGCCACTGGCGCCCAGGCAATCCTCAGCATGTTCACACTGATGCTGGCCTTCTACATCACCTGCGCTGTGTTCATCGTGGTCATCCTTGGCTCCCTGCTTCGTGCTGTGGCAGGCGTCAACATCTTCAAGCTGATGAAGTACCTGGCCCGGGAATACCTCCTCATCTTCTCCACGTCCTCCTCCGAGGCAGCCCTGCCCCGCCTCATCGCCAAGATGGAACACCTGGGTGTCTCCAAGCCGGTTGTCGGCGTGACGGTACCCACCGGCTACTCCTTCAACCTTGACGGCACGGCCATCTACCTCACCATGGCCTCCTTGTTCGTGGCCAACGCCATGGGGACGCCGCTGGACCTGGGTGCCCAGATCTCGCTGCTGGTGTTCATGATCATCGCTTCCAAGGGCGCCGCCGGCGTCACCGGAGCCGGCCTTGCCACCCTTGCCGCCGGCCTGCAGGCACACAAGCCCGAGCTCCTGGGCGGCGTGGGCATGATCGTTGGCATCGACCGCTTCATGTCAGAAGCCCGTGCACTGACGAACTTCACCGGAAACGCCGTTGCCACCGTTTTGATCGGCACCTGGGTCAAGGAAATCGACAACGGCCAGGTGGAGCGCGTTCTCTCCGGCAGCGAACCGTTCGACGAGACGACAATGATCGCCCACGGCGCAGAGGCTGAGACGGCTCCGGAAGCTGAAGCCCGCGACAAGGCAACCATCTAGCAGGATCAGCTTCGCGGGATATGAAGCAACGAGGACCGGCACCCGTACAGGGGTGTCGGTCCTCTGCCGTTCGCGGGGACGCCAAAGAATCATGGCCCAACTTCCTAACCTTCGACCTCAACTAGAGGGTAAAGGCTCAAAGATCGGCGAAAGTCAAGTTCCCCGAAATGCCGTGTCGGGGGCTGTAGCCTAGGTGGGTAGCAGCGCTGTACCCAGGGGAACAGCGGCAGGGAAGATCGTCGTCGAAAGAGTGGTTAGATACGTGAGCAGCGAACGGGGAACAGCTACGCTGGGAGACACCGAGCTCGATCTGGAAGACGCCATCATGGGGCCTACGGGCCGTCCTCACCGCGACTTTCCGGAACCGGCTCCGCTTGCCTCCCACGGCCCTGCAAGGGTCATTGCCATGGTTAACCAGAAGGGCGGCGTGGGCAAAACCACGTCCACCATCAACCTTGCGGCGGCGCTCGCGGAATACGGCCGGCGCGTGCTCCTGGTGGACTTTGACCCACAAGGTGCTCTTTCTGCCGGGCTCGGCGCCAATCCGCATGAGCTCGACCTCACTGTCTACAACGTCCTCATGGACCGCAAAGTGGACATCCGGGATGCCATCCAGCAGACCGGAGTGGAAGGCGTGGACCTTCTGCCCGCAAACATTGATCTCTCCGCGGCTGAAGTTCAACTGGTCAACGAAGTCGCCCGCGAGCAAGTCCTGGACCGCGCACTCAAGAGCGTTGAAGATGACTACGACGTCGTGCTGATCGACTGCCAGCCATCGCTCGGCCTGCTGACGGTCAACGCGCTGACGGCCGCCCACGGCGTCATCATTCCGTTGATCTGCGAGTTCTTCGCACTTCGCGCCGTAGCACTCCTCGTGGAAACCATCGAGAAAGTGCAGGACCGTTTGAATCCGCGGTTGCAGGTGGACGGTGTCCTGGCCACCATGTACGACGCCCGCACCTTGCACAGCCGCGAAGTCATCTCGCGCCTCGTGGAGGCCTTCGGGGACAAGGTTTTCGAGACCGTCATCAAGCGTTCCATCAAATTCGCGGACGCAACCGTGGCCGCTGAACCTATTACCAGCTATGCCGGCAACCACATCGGTGCAGACGCCTACCGCCGCCTCGCAAAGGAACTTATCTCGCGCGGCGGCGCACCGTAGCCAACGGCGTGGGACGGTCACTCGCCCCGCCCTCCGCGGTGGTCATTCCGGAAGAAACGCCCGACGCCGATACCTCCGACGCCGGCCCCTCCGAAGCCCGCAAGCCGGGCTTTGAGGTTCGGCTCGCCAACTTTACGGGGCCGTTCGATCTCCTGTTGGGCCTGATTTCCAAACACAAGCTGGACATCACGGAGGTGGCGCTGGCCACCGTCACCGATGAGTTCATCAAGTACATCCGCCGCCTCCAGGAACTGGGGGAGGATTGGGCGCTGGACGAGGCCAGCGAATTCCTGGTGATTGCCGCGACGCTCCTGGATCTCAAAGCTGCCCGGCTCCTTCCCGCCGGCGAAGTAGAGGATGAGGAAGATATCGCCCTCCTGGAAGCCCGGGATCTGCTGTTCGCCCGCTTGCTGCAGTACAAGGCGTTCAAGCACGTCGCAGGTCTCATCAGTGAGACGCTGGAACAGGAAGGCCGCAGATACCCTCGCCAGGTGGCTTTGGAAGGCCATTTCGCGGCGCTGCTGCCGGAACTCGTGTGGCGGCACACTCCCGAACAATTTGCGGAGCTTGCCGCCAAGGCGCTCAAACCGAAAGACTCCGTGCCCTCTGAGGTGGGATTGGATCACCTTCACGCACCGCCGGTGAGCGTCAAGGAGCAAGCCGAGATCATCGGATACCGCCTGCAACTCGGAGCCCCGCTCTCTTTCCGCACACTGATAGCGGACGCCGGGACAACCCTGGTGGTCGTGGCCCGCTTCCTGGCCTTGCTGGAAATGTTCCGGGACAAGGTTGTGGCCTTCGAACAGGCAGGTCCGTTGGCGGAGCTGACGGTTAGGTGGACCGGGGACGTGGCCGAATGGGACAGTTCGAACCTGAGCGAAGAATACGAAGAATCGAGCGAAGGGACAGCCAGTGACTGAGCAGGACATGGCCGAAGCCGGCCTTGCCGAGCTTGAAACTTTGCCTGGCGGCGCACGGGCAGCGTTGGAAGCCGTGCTCATGGTCATCGACGAGCCAGCCACAGCGGAGGAGTTGGCCGCGGGATTGAACGTAACGGTCGCCGTCGTCGAGGATTTGCTGCAGGACCTGCAGCGGGAGTATAGCGGCTATACTGTTAAAGCCCCGGACGTGGATGCTGTCGGCTTTGCCGTTGCCAGCGCTGCCCCCCGGGGTTTTGAATTGCGGAATGTCGCCGGTGGGTGGCGGATCTATTCACGGTCTGATTTTGCGGACATCGTGGGCAGGTTCGTCCTCGAAGGGCAGACCACCAGGCTCACTCAGGCAGCGCTTGAGACTCTGGCGGTCATTGCCTACCGGCAGCCGGTCTCCAGGGCCCGGGTGTCCGCAATTCGAGGCGTAAACGTCGATTCTGTGGTCCGGACTCTAACCCAGCGTGGTCTGATCGAAGACTCCGGGAACGATCCCGAATCCGGGGCTGTGCTGTACAGGACAACCTCCTACTTCCTGGAACGGATGGGCATCGGCTCGGTGTCGGAATTGCCCCAGCTCTCGCCGCACCTTCCGGGTTTGGAAGGGATCGACGAGTACTACGACGCCAGCCGGATGTAAGCCGGCACTGCACGAGAACTACATACTGATTCACGGCACCGCATGGACGGTGCCACGGCAACAAGGGGCAGACGATGTCTGCCCGGCTGGCTAGTGTTGATTGCAGCACTGAATGCCGGCCATTACTACACAAGGACGGGTCATGACACAGGCGGGACGCCAGGGTTCACCACGTAACAGTTCGGGACGCAACAGTTCTGGACGCAATGAGGCAAGGGGCGGCACGGGCCGCTCCAACGCCGGCGGCTTCTCCGGCCGCGGCGGAAGTGCCGGCGCTGGAAAGCGCAACTTCAACCAGGGCGAAGGCCGCCCGTTCAAGGCTTCAAAGCCACGGGAAGCGGCCCCCTTCGATCCCGATAACCCCACGACGGCGGGCGATTACGATCGCGGCCAGGCCGCCAGGCCTGCAAAGCCCTTCCGCAAGCCCGGCTCCAACAAGCCCGGTTACGGCAAGGCTCCCGGAACACCCGGTGCGTTGAAGCCCAAGGCCAAGCCCGCAAGGCAGTACGGCTCCAAGGCCTTTGGCAGCGAACGCTTCGGCCAGAACCTGGGCCCCATCCGCAAGCCTGCCCGCAACCGCGGTCCGCGCCAGGAAGTCCCGCAGTCGGACCTCCATGATGTCGACGGCGTGCGCCTGCAGAAGGTCATGGCGCAGGCCGGCGTGGCCTCCCGCCGCGTATGCGAGGAAATGATTCTCGAAGGCCGCGTCGAGGTTGATGGCCAGGTCACCACAGAGCTCGGCATGCGGGTCGACCCCAAAACCGCCGTGATCCACGTTGACGGTATCCGCATCCAGCTCGACGAAACCCTCGTCTACATGGTCTTCAACAAGCCCAAGGGCGTTGTCTCCACCATGGAAGACCCCGAGGGCCGGCCATGCATCAGCGACTTCCTGAAGAACGCCAAGGGTGAGCGGCTCTTCCACGTCGGGCGCTTGGACGTCGCCACGGAAGGCCTGCTGTTGTTGACCAACGACGGCGAACTCGCCAACCGTTTGACACATCCTTCCTATGAGGTGCCCAAGACGTACCTGGTTCAGGTTCGTGGTCCGTTCCCGCAGGGCGTCGGCGCGCAGCTGAAGTCCGGCGTCGAGCTTGAAGACGGCCTGGCAACCGTGGATTCGTTCCGCCTGGTTGACTCCACGCCCGGGCACGTCCTGATCGAGGTTGTCCTGCACTCCGGCAAGAACCGTATTGTGCGCCGCATGTTCGATGCTGTGGGTTTCCCGGTAGAGCGTCTTGTCCGTGTCAAGATCGGTCCCATTGGCTTGGGAGACCAGCGCCAGGGCAGCATCCGCAACCTCGGCAGGCAGGAAGTCGGTCACCTCCTGGCATCTGTGGGGCTCTAGGGCATGTCGGCATTCCGCACGCACGGCCGCGGCCATCTTGATGGCCCGGTCGTGGTTCTTGGTACAGGCCTGCTTGGAGCCAGCATTGGCCTTGGCCTGCGCGGACGCGGCGTTCCGGTTTTCCTTTTCGATCCGTCGCCGACCAACCAGGCGGTCGCTGTAGACATTGGTGCTGGGCGGCCCTTGGCTGAGCTTGACGGGCAGCCTCAGCTGGTTGTGGTCGCTGCACCGCCGGACGTGACGGCCGACGTCGTGGAGAAGGCCCTGGCGGACTACCCGTCCGCCGTCGTCGTTGATATTGCCAGCGTTAAGGCCACTATCCAATCCCAATTGCGGGAGCGCGGCGTGGACCTGGCGAGGTACGTGGGGACCCATCCGATGGCCGGCCGCGAAAAGTCGGGGCCGGTCGCCGCCAGGGGCGAACTTTTCACGTCCATGCCATGGGTGGTTTGCCCAACGGAGGAAACCGACACCGACGCACTGCAAACGGCACGTGCGCTGGCGGGGGACCTGGGGGCAATTGTCTCCCAGTTCACTGCCGACGAGCACGATGAAGCGGTGGCCTTGGTCTCGCATCTGCCGCAGATCATGTCTTCGCTGCTGGCGAGCCGCTTGCAAGGAACACCCCTGCATGCGCTGTCTTTGGCCGGTAACGGGTTGCGGGACACCACCCGCATCGCTGCCAGTGATCCCACCCTGTGGGTGCAGATACTGGGTGGCAACGCGGAAAAGGTTGTTTCCATCCTGCACGGCGTTCGTGAGGACCTGAATCGCTTGATAGGGACTTTGGAAGCGCCGGCTGCGCCCGGAGCGCGGTTGGATCTCGCCCAGCTCATCAGTGAAGGCAACGCCGGACAGGCCCGGATACCGGGCAAGCACGGCGGACCTCCGCAGGCGTATTCCTGGCTGACTATCCTGGTGGATGACAGGCCGGGCCAGATCGCGCAGCTTCTGACCGAAATTGGCGAGATCGGCGTGAATGTCGAAGACCTCCGGCTCGATCATTCATCGGGTCAGAACGTTGGCATGGTGGAGCTTTCAGTCCTGCCGAGCAAGCACGACCTCCTTGTAGAAGCCTTGACCGACCGTGGATGGCGGGTACTCCAGTAATGACGCGTGAATTCTTTGGGCCGGAGACAGTTGCCCGCCCCGGCAAGCCGCTCGTGATCGCGATTGACGGCCCCTCGGGATCGGGTAAGTCCAGCGTCAGCAAGGAAGTAGCCCGGCGCTTGAAGCTGGCGTACCTGGATACAGGTGCGATGTACCGCGCACTCACGTGGTACTGCCTCAAAACAGGCCTCGACCTCCAGGACGGCGCTGCGGTGGAGCAGGCTTCCAAGGTCATGCCCTTGGAAATCAGCACCAGCACGGCCACCGAGTACGTGGCAGTGGACGGCACGGACATTACCGATGAAATCCGCGATCCCTTGATTTCGTCTTCCGTGAGCGCCGTGGCTACTACGCTGGGCGCGCGCACGGAGTTGATCCGCCGCCAGCGCCAGCTCATCGACCAGCACCATCACCGGATGGTGGTGGAGGGACGCGACATCACCACGGTGGTTGCCCCCAATGCCGAGGTCCGCATGCTCCTGACCGCAAGCGAAGAGGCCAGGCTCCGGCGTCGTGGAATTCAGTTGGGTGGGACGCAAAGCAAGGAACAGCTTGCCGCGCAGGTGACGCAGCGTGATGCCAAGGACTCCACGGTGGTGAACTTTACCCAAGCGGCTGACGGCGTCGTGACCCTCGATTCCTCGGAGCTGGACTTTGAGGAAACAGTGGAAACAGCCCTGGCGATCGTTAGCAAGGTCATCTATGGCGACTAACCAGCCTCCTGCGGTCCGCCTCCCAGCCAAGTGGACACGCATCTGGAGCCGTCCCGTTGGCTGGGTCCTGGATCATGTCATCTACCGCACGGTCGTGGCGGGCAAGAGCAACATACCCGCTGCTGGTCCGGTGATTTTTGCAGGCAACCACATCAGCTTCCTGGACGGTCCTGTGATGTTCGGCGCCTCGCCGCGCCCCATGCACATCCTGGTCAAGAAAGAGATGTTCCGTGGATTCCTGGGGCGCGTCCTCAGGGGATCAGGGCAGATTCCCGTGGACCGAAGCGGTGACCGCAGCGCACTGCACGTGGGCAAACAACTGCTCGACGCCGGCCGTTGCGTTGGGATCCTGCCCGAAGGTACCCGGGGGAGCGGCTCCGCTGACAGCATCAGCAATGGTGTCGCCTGGCTGGCCATCAACTCCGGGGCCACCGTCATACCAGTCGCGATCCTCGGAACCCGTAAGGGCGATGAGCACCGCGACCATATTCCCAAACCCCGCCGCAGGCTGTATGTCAGCTTCGGCGAACCCCTCACGGTGCAGCGCCGGAAGGGCGAACCGGGGCGTGTTTCAATGGACAGGGCGGCTGCGGCAATCCGCGATGCACTGGCAGGACACGTCCAGGATGCAGTCAGGACTACAGGGCAGGGCCTTCCCCAGGAACCTCCGTCCGGACCATCCGCACCGCAGCACCGCCAAACAGAAGTAGCCGGGACGCCGGCAGACCACCATTAAGGAACGTGCAATGAGCGATACGACTCAAAAATCCGGCCTCCACGGAGCCGGCGACGACGAATACACGCCCACCGGCACCGACCAGGTGGCTGAAAACCTGGCTGCCCTGGACGATGAAGAGGCCGAACTCCGTGCAGCCACCCTCCGGGCGGGACTGGATGATTACGACCTCGACGAAGACGACGCCGCGCTGCTTAGCGGCGACTACGACGACGAAGGCGATGAAGGTCCCCTCAAGCTGGATCCCGTGCTTGCCATCATTGGCCGTCCGAACGTGGGCAAGTCCACCTTGGTCAACCGCATCCTGGGGCGCCGCGAAGCTGTTGTCGAGGACACCCCGGGTGTTACCCGCGACCGCGTGATGTACTCCGCGCGTTGGAATGGCCGCAACTTCACGTTGGTAGACACTGGCGGATGGGAGCACGACGCCAAGGGCATCCACGCCCGTGTTGCCGAGCAGGCCGAGATGGCTGTTGAGCTTGCCGACGCTGTCCTCTTCGTCGTGGACTCCGCCGTAGGCGCGACCGCCACGGATGAAGGCGTCATGAAGATGCTGCGCAAGAGCAAGAAGCCGGTCATCATGGTGGCCAACAAGGTGGATGACTTTGCACAGGAAGCTGACTCCGCAGCATTGTGGGGCCTCGGTTTCGGCCAGCCCTACCCTGTGTCCGCCCTTCACGGCCGCGGCGTAGCGGACCTCCTGGACCACGTCATGGACACCCTGCCCGAGTTCTCCCTGGTGGAGGGCGTGGAGCGTTCCGGTGGACCGCGCCGCATCGCCCTGATCGGCCGTCCGAACGTCGGAAAGTCCTCGCTGCTGAACAAGCTGGCCGGCTCTGAGCGCGTGGTCGTGGATCCACTGGCGGGCACTACGCGTGACCCCGTGGACGAGTTCATTGAACTTGGCGGCCGGACCTGGCGCTTCGTGGACACCGCAGGTATCCGCCGCCGCCAGCACATGGCGCAGGGCGCCGATTTCTACGCGTCACTGCGTACGCAGGCTGCGCTCGAAAAGGCGGAGGTCGCCGTCGTGCTCCTCGCCGTGGACGAGGTCCTCAGCGAACAGGACGTCCGTATCCTGCAGTTGGCCATTGAATCCGGCCGGGCCCTTGGTACTCGCGTTCAACAAGTGGGACCTGCTGGACGACGAACGCCGCCGCTACCTTGAGCGTGAAATCGAGCAGGACCTGGCCCACGTTGAGTGGGCTCCGCGGGTCAACATTTCTGCGAAGACGGGTTGGCATAAGGACCGCCTGGTTCCTGCCTTGGATACCGCATTGGAAAGCTGGGACCGCCGTATCCCCACTGGCCGCCTGAATGCCTTCCTGGGTGAACTGGTTGCTGCCCACCCCCACCCGGTTCGCGGTGGCAAGCAACCGCGTATCCTCTTCGGCACCCAGGCCTCCAGCCGCCCGCCGAAATTCGTGCTGTTCACCACCGGCTTCCTGGATCCCGGATACCGCCGTTTCATCACGCGTCGCTTGCGCGAAACGTTCGGCTTCGAAGGCACGCCCATCGAGGTCAACATGCGCGTCCGCGAGAAGCGCGGCAAGAAACGCTAAATGAGACGGGCATCACAGCCGAGTTTGGCTGTGATGGCGTTGGCACCCTCCAACTTCGTGTAAGCTTTTGGAGGTGGTTCGGCCGGACTGCTTAGGTGGGACTCTTCGGAGGAAAACCTGGGCGGAGAACGGTGGAACCAGCGGGCTGTAGCGCAGCTTGGTAGCGCACTTGACTGGGGGTCAAGGGGTCGCAGGTTCAAATCCTGTCAGCCCGACCATAAAGGCCGGAACCACGCGGAAACGCGGGGTTCCGGCCTTTGGTCGTTAACGAGTTGGTGGCCTCGGTTCAGGGTGTAGGCAGCAAGGCAAGTCAGGGCTGTAGGCAGCAAGGCAAGGCCTTGTTCGCTGAACTCGACGTTGTAGGGGGCGTTCA
Source organism: Arthrobacter sp. StoSoilB13 (assembly GCF_019977255.1). Classification (NCBI taxonomy): domain Bacteria; kingdom Bacillati; phylum Actinomycetota; class Actinomycetes; order Micrococcales; family Micrococcaceae; genus Arthrobacter; species Arthrobacter sp. StoSoilB13. Next base: position 56,777 of record NZ_AP024647.1, read on the forward strand.
GCGAACAAGGACGGACTTTGTGCCTGCCTAGGCCTTCTGCAGCGCTCCGAGCGCGCGTACCAGAGGTTCGAGTTCCGGAACCTGCTCAGCGGCCTCCAACGCCGACGCCAGGGTCTCATCGTGCACGGGCTTTGCTGCCTCAAGCAGCTTTTGGCCCGCCACCGTGAGTTCGGTGTAGATCCCGCGGCGGTCATCGGCGCAGAGGATCCGCGTCAGCAGCCCCCGGTCCTCGAGGCGGTTAACCAGGCGCGTCGTGGCGCTGCTGGAAAGGGCCGTGGCGCGGGCAAGCTGCTGCATCCGCATGTGCCATCCGTCCTGGCGGCTCAGGGCGTCAAGAACCGTGTATTCCACTACCGACAGCTCGGTGGAAGCCTGGAGTGCTTTTTCGAGTTCCGCCTCGATGCTTCCGTGCAGGGCGGCGAGGGTGCGCCAACCCTGTGCCCGTACTTCTACGGCGTCATCCTTGATGCCCATGCCTGTTGTGCTCCTGCCTTGGTTTGCGTATCAGCGCAGTCGCCGAAAGTAGTTGCTTGCGCAATTATCTAGCGTGTGCAACTATATATACAGCGTCTGCAACTATTATTCTACGGGTTCCCGAAGGCGCACATCCACTTTGCTTTCAGGAGCCACCCACTTAAGGAGTTCCACATGCCCGCAGGGTTGATAGCCCTTGCCCTTGGCGGATTTGGCATCGGACTAACCGAATTCGTCATCATGGGCCTTTTGCCGGAAGTAGCGGCAGATTTCCAGGTGAGCGAAGCCTCGGCAGGCTGGTTCATTTCCGGCTATGCACTTAGCGTCACGGTCGGCGCCCTCCTGGTTACCGCCGCCGTTACCAGGCTTCCGCGAAAGCCGGTCCTTGTCGGATTGCTTGTTCTGTTCATCGCCGGCAACTTCCTCTCCGCAATCGCGGACTCGTACATGGCCATGCTTGTGGGCCGGATCATTGCGGCGTTGTGCCATGGTGCGTTCTTCGGAATCGGCTCGGTGGTGGCAGCCAGCCTGGTCCCTGCGCACAAAAAGGCCGGTGCCATTGCCATCATGTTCACTGGGCTTACAGCTGCCAACGTCCTTGGTGTTCCTTTCGGTACTCTCCTCGGCCAGAACCTGGGCTGGCGTTCAACGTTCTGGGCCATCACCGGTATCGGCGTGATGGCACTGCTTGGCATCGCGTTGATGGTCCCGAAGGGGAGTACGCAGCCGGCCAAGGGTCTCCGCAGCGAACTGGGTGCGTTCACATCCGGCCAGGTTTGGCTTTCCATCCTGGTGACGATTTTGGGTTTTGGTGGCATGTTCGGTGCTTTCACGTACATTGCCTTCACGCTTACCGAAATCTCCGGGTTTGAACCGGGCGCCGTCCCATGGTTGCTGGTGCTGTTCGGCGGCGGACTGTTCGTCGGCAACTTCCTGGGCGGGAAGGCGGCCGACAAAAACCTGGACGGATCGCTCGTCAAGATCCTCGCCGGCTTGGTGCTGGTCCTGGGCTTCTTTGCCCTGACCGCGGCCAGCAGCATCGCAACTTTGTTCTCACTGGCACTGATGGGCGGCTTCGGTTTCGCTACTGTCCCGGGTCTGCAGATGCGCGTGATGCACTATGCATCCTCCGCGCCCACGCTGGCATCCGGTGCCAACATTGGCGCCTTCAATCTGGGTAATGCTCTGGGCGCCTGGCTCGGAGGGGTTACCATTTCGGCCGGCTTGGGCTACACCTCGCCCATCTGGGCAGGGGCCGCGATTACTTTGGCCGCGTTGCTGGTCATGCTGGCTGCCGCTGCAGCAGCCAAGCGCAAGGAAGATTCGGCAGCAACGGCCAGGCCCGACGTCGAACGCGAACCCCAAGGGGCGGCCGTCTCCTGACGTCTCCTGACGTCCGACCGGGAAAGTGAGAGCCCGCGTGGAACGGTTCAACCGTTCCAGGCGGGCTCTTCAGCGTCCCAGGGGTCGCTTAGGGCTTGGGCGTACTTTCGCGGGCTGCCTGCTCTGCTCTCTTAGCAGCCCTGGTTCGTTCGCTCTCTGCCTGCTTCAACACCTTCATCTGCTTGCCCCGCCTGCGCCACAGGGCCCAAAGAACTGTAACCACCACAAAAACCACTGCAGCCGCTACGGCCGAGATCGCGGTCCAGGTGGTGAAGAATCCGGCATCCACGCTCAAAGTGCGCTGGCCGGCGTGCGCGGACTCGGTGGAACCGAACACAATGCCTGCCGTAAGCAGGTTGGGCGTGGCAATGGCGACGGCCGCCAGCACGATGGCGATCTTCCAAGGCCAAGAGACAGCCTTATGGGTTGCCTGCCATGCCACCGCGAGGGGAATGAACGTAAAGACGAAGCCGTAGAACATGCCCACCAGCACGCTCGCGCCGAGGTCCCGTCGGATCTGCCCCGCCACGACGTCGGACCACCAACGCGGCAGGATGGCCCCAAGGATAAAGTAGGCTGCCACAGCGACAAGCAATGCCACCAGGATCAGAATAATTTTGACGCCCCAATTGCGTTTTTTCCGAGCCGGTACTTGTGCTTGTTCAGTCATGGGTCAATCATGGCAGAGACCTCATCAGGCACAGGGGAATTGTGCCTATACTTTCAGCGGTGGCCGGATGCCCGGGCCGCCGTCGAGATCCGTAAATGTCCCGATGAAAGGCGACCCATGAGCAATATTCCAGCCGATCTTTCCTACACTGCAGAGCACGAGTGGGTTTCCGCTCCTGACGCCGATGGCGTGGTGCGGATTGGTATCACCGACTTCGCACAGGACGCCCTGGGTGACGTTGTCTACGCCCAGATGCCGGAACCCGGAACCAAGATCACCGGGAATGAAGTTGTTGGCGAGGTTGAATCCACCAAGAGCGTCAGTGATATCTATGCTCCCGTTAGTGGTGAAGTCATTAACCGGAATGACTCTTTGGACCAGGATCCGGCACTGATCAACTCTGATCCTTACGGCGACGGTTGGCTTTTTGAAGTAAAGCTGGCAGAAGCGGATGCAGTGGATTCCCTGCTCAGTGCATCGGAGTACGAACAGCAGGTAGGCTAAAGTTATCTGGCCCGCCCGGCTGCGTTCTTTTAGCCAAGGACGCGGGAAGGCGGGCCAGCAACCGATTTGCCCGGCGGTACCGGGAGGCGGAAGTGGCTGGCGGGGTTTGGAACTGCCGGCGGATGAGGAGGAAATTCCATGGTTGGCGGAGAACAGAATCAAGCCAATGTCGGAAAGGGCGCGGAAGAGCAACCCACGTCGGAGACCACCTCGATCAGCATTACGCCAACGTGGGACGAGCCCAGGGTTGCACCCAGGCTTGCACCGGAAGAGCGCGCGTCCGTTGAAGCCCTTCCGCCGGACTCTGCCTTGCTCATCGCACACAGCGGACCAAACGCAGGAGCCCGCTTCCTTCTGGACGCCGATACCACTACTGCGGGCAGGCACCCCGACGCGGACATCTTCCTGGATGACGTCACGGTGTCCCGTAAGCATGTGGAATTCCACAGGACCCCAACGGGCTTCGAACTCGTGGATATGGGCAGCCTCAACGGAACCTACGTGAACCACGACCGCGTGGATCGGGTGCAGTTGAAGAGCGGCAATGAGGTCCAGATCGGCAAGTTCCGGCTGACTTACTACTTGAGCCCTGGCCGCCCGGCGGGCCAAGTCTGACCCCGGGGTACCTGCCTGTGGCAATGGCCCAGCCGGAACGTCGCGGACCGCAGGTCCTGAACATCGGGGAAGTCCTGGCTCAATTGAGCGACGACTTTCCTGGCATGACCGCGTCCAAAATCCGCTTTCTTGAGGAAAAGGGCCTCATTAACCCCAAGCGGACCCCTGCCGGGTACAGGCAGTACACGGACAGCGACGTTGAGCGCCTCCGTTTTGTTCTTGCCCTTCAGCGGGACCAATACTTACCACTGAAAGTGATTAAGGATTACCTGGACGCGATTGACCGCGGGGAGCGGCCTGAGAACCTGCCTCCGGGCGTCACGGTGTCTCCCCGGGTGGTTTCCGCGGAGATGGCTGCGGAAATCCAAGGCCGGGCGCGCGCCCTCAGCGAGGAGCAGCTCCGGGCCGAATCGGGTGCCAGTGTGCCCTTGCTGGAGTCGCTCCTGAGCTTCGGGCTTATCAGCCACGTTGGCGGCAAGTTCGATGAACACGCCCTCCAGGTTGCGCGTGCTTGCGTTCAGTTGGAGGGTCACGGCTTGGAACCCCGCCATCTCCGGCCGTTCCAGGCCGCAGCCGAGCGTGAGTTCGGACTGGTGGAAAGAGCGGTTGCGCCCCTGACGTCCAGGCGCGACGCAGCCTCCCAAGCACGGGCTGCCGAGGCGGCGCGTGAAATCAGCGAACTGTGCCTTACGCTGCACAGGGCGCTCGTCCACGACCGTATCTCCCGGATGGACACCTGATGATCGAAGTTGAAATTGTCGGCGTCCGGATCGAACTGCCGTCCAACCAACCCTTGGTCCTCCTTCGCGAAATCAAGGGGGAGCGGCATGTACCCATCTGGATTGGAACACCCGAAGCCAGCGCCATCGCCCTGGCCCAGCAAGGTGTTGTCCCACCGCGACCCATGACCCACGATCTCCTGATTGACGTCGTGGAGGCCCTGGGGCATTCGATCATCAGCGTTAACATCGTGGCGGTTGAGGACAACATCTTCTATGGGCAGCTGCAATTCGACGATGGCACGGTTGTCAGTTCGCGCGCTTCTGATGCGTTGGCGCTTGCGTTGCGGGCCAAGTGCCGCATTTGGTGCGCGGATGCAGTGATGGAGGAAGCCGGTGTCCGGATCACTGAGCATGATGAAGGCGAAGATTCAGAGCCGGATCCCAGCGTGGACGAAGAACGCGAAATGCGGCGTTTCCGCGAGTTCCTGGACGACGTCGAACCTGAGGATTTCGAAGGCTGAATCACCCTAAGCCTAAAGTTGAGGGTGAAACTTTCGACACGACCGGATTTTGCGTCCGGGGTCTTTGACCTAGGGCCCTCCCGGGCCTAACGTCGAAGGTATCAAGTTCCCGTTGCATACACTGCCCGCGCAAGTCACACTGGAAGGTGCGGCTTGTGGGAATTACACGGCTGAATTTCGGCGTTGTGATCAGTGGTACGCACCGTCCCCAAGGGAACTGAGAACAAGGAGGTCACGTGAGTCCGAAAGGCGAAGCAGGCGAGCTGAAGCAGGCCTCGACCGGCATTGCTGCGCCCGCATCCGGCGCCCAAGGTTTGCTCTTCACAGAGGACCTTCCAGTGCTGGACGAGGACGCGGGCTACCGCGGGCCGACTGCCTGCAAGGCTGCAGGTATCACGTACCGTCAGCTGGACTATTGGGCACGCACGGGCTTGGTCGAGCCGGCCGTCCGTGGTGCTGCGGGTTCGGGCTCGCAACGTCTCTATGGATTCCGCGACATCCTGGTGCTCAAGGTGGTCAAGCGCCTGCTTGATACCGGCGTTTCCCTCCAGCAGATCCGCACCGCGGTTGAGCATCTTCGCGAGCGTGGCGTTGAAGACCTTGCGCAGATTACGCTGATGAGCGATGGCGCCAGCGTTTATGAATGTACCTCTGCCGACGAAGTGATTGACCTCGTGCAAGGCGGACAGGGTGTCTTTGGCATAGCGGTCGGACGTGTATGGCGGGAAGTCGAGGGAAGCCTTGCCGCGCTTCCGAGCGAGCATGCCGCCGAGCAGTCCTTTCCGGACGACGAATTGAGCAAGCGGCGCGTTGCACGCCGCATCGGCTAAGAACGCCCCCACTGGATCTCTCAGCAACGGAAGAAGCCGCCCCTGGATACAGGGTGCGGCTTCTTCCGTTGTATGGCTGTTGAGTTGAGGGCTAGCGCTGCTGCCGATTCCGCGAAACGGGTTGGCTTTGCAGCAGGCTCTGCAAGAGTGCATCGAAAAGTTTTGCGGAGTTTTTGGCGGAATCGCCTGGCCAATGATGTACCGAATGCGCTGCGCCCTGGATCTGCTGCCAGTTCGCCTGTTCCGGAATGTGCGGAGTCAGGAGCAGCTCGCCGAACATGGACTCCATCTCGGACAGCCGGAAGGTGTGCTCGGCTGATCCGGAACGAACCCGGTTGGCGACGATTCCCGCTGGCGCCAGGTGCGGAGCAAACTCCTGCCTGAACAACTGGATGGCGCGCATGGTTCGTTCAGTACCGGCCACGGAGAACAGGGCCGGGTTCGGCCACGAGTACTACGCGGTCGCTCGCGCTCCATGCCATCCGTGTGAGCCCGTTCAGCGAAGGAGGGCAGTCCACAAGAATCAATTCGTAGTTGGTGGTCCCTGCAAGAACGGCCGAGAGCCTGCGAAGGTCCCGTCGGCCGAGGTCCGGGCGATCATAGATGCCCGTGAAAGCCGATCCGACAGCAACGTCAAGCTTGCCGCCGCTGGAACCGTTGGAGACCCAGCTGCTGCTGGCGACGTTCTCGGGGAGTTTGGCTTTTCTGGGACTCTTGAGCATGCGGCCAATGTCCAACTGCCCGCCTCGCTGGACGCCGAGTGCCGTCGTCGCGTCCGCATGGGGATCGAGGTCCACCACGAGGGTTGGAATGCCGGCCGCGAGGGCCGCCGACGCCAGGCCGGTGGTCACGGACGTCTTTCCCACTCCGCCTTTGAGGCTGCTGATGCTGACTACTTGCACTTGAAAACCCAAAACCTAACGCCGGTTGCCGTATCGCGCTGTTTTCCGCTTCGGGACCGCCGAAGCCGGGGCTTGCCGAAGCCCCTCCAACATCATATGGGGCGGGGCGGTGGAATCCCGCTTTCTACGCGCCCGGGCAGCGTTGGATGGTGCGGGCATTAGCACGGCAGGGAGTCGCGCGCACGCATATACAGCCCAGATGACGATTCCATTGTGATGGTTGCCACAAAGATTTGTGTTTGATGCTGGCGGCACTACACACTGTGACCACCGACCGATCCACCCGCAATGATGCAGGAGAAGTATGTTTTCGAAAATTCTGGTGGCCAATCGCGGCGAAATCGCGATCAGGGCGTTTCGCGCTGGTTATGAACTGGGCGCCAAGACCGTAGCCGTCTTTCCGCACGAGGACCGTAACTCGATCCACCGTCAGAAGGCCGACGAAGCTTACCTGATCGGCGAGGTGGGCCATCCTGTCCGCGCCTATTTGGACGTAGAGGAGGTTGTCCGCGTCGCCAAGGAAGCCGGCGCTGACGCCATTTACCCGGGTTACGGATTCTTGTCCGAGAACCCGGACCTCGCGCGCGCTGCCAAGGCCGCGGGCATCACCTTTGTGGGTCCGCCAGCTGAGGTGCTTGAGCTTGCGGGAAACAAGGTTGCTGCCTTGGAAGCTGCCCGCAAGGCCGGTGTCCCCGTGCTGAAGTCGAGCAAGCCTTCAAAGGACCTCGACGAGCTCATTGCGGCAGCCGACGAAATCGGCTTCCCGATCTTCGCCAAGGCCGTTGCCGGCGGTGGTGGACGTGGAATGCGTCGCGTGGAGACCCGCGAAGCCCTCCCCGAGGCCCTGCAGTCCGCCATGCGCGAGGCCGATGCCGCGTTTGGCGATCCCACGATGTTCCTCGAGCAGGCGGTGCTGCGCCCGCGCCACATCGAAGTGCAGATCCTGGCGGACGCCGAAGGCAACGTCATGCACCTGTTCGAACGTGACTGTTCCTTGCAGCGCCGCCACCAGAAGGTAGTGGAAATCGCGCCCGCGCCCAACCTGGATGAGAACATCCGCCAGGCGCTATACCGTGACGCCGTGGCCTTCGCCAAAGCCCTGAACTATGTCAACGCCGGAACGGTGGAGTTCCTGGTGGACACCGAGGGTGAGCGGGCCGGCCAGCACGTTTTCATCGAAATGAACCCCCGCATCCAGGTTGAGCACACTGTGACAGAAGAAATCACGGATGTGGACCTCGTGCAGGCGCAGATGCGTATTGCCTCAGGGGAGACCCTTGCGGACCTTGGCCTGAGCCAGGAGACAGTATCCATCAAGGGCGCCGCGTTGCAGTGCCGCATCACCACGGAGGATCCGGCCAACGGCTTCCGCCCGGACGTCGGAAAGATCACCGGCTACCGTTCCGCAGGTGGCGCAGGCGTGCGTCTCGACGGCGGTACCGTCTACTCCGGTGCCGAGATCAGCCCGCACTTCGACTCCATGCTCGTCAAGCTGACCTGCCGCGGACGCGATTACCCGGCTGCGGTTGCCCGTGCGCGGCGCGGCCTGGCAGAGTTCCGGATCCGTGGCGTGTCAACCAACATTCCGTTCCTGCAGGCCGTGCTGGCCGATCCGGACTTCAACGCCGGCAACGTAGCCACGGACTTCATCGATAAGCGGCCGGAGCTGCTCAAGTCGCACATCTCCGCGGACCGCGGCACCAAACTGCTGACGTGGTTGGCCGATGTCACGGTGAACAAGCCCAATGGCGAGCTGACGGTCCACTCCGATCCCGCCAAGAAACTGCCCGTCGTCGAGGGTCCGGTTCCCACGTCAGGATCGCGCCAGAAGCTGCTGGAGCTCGGTCCTGAGGGCTTCGCGAAAGCCCTGCGAGAGCAGCAGGCAGTCGCCGTTACGGACACCACGTTCCGTGACGCGCACCAGTCCTTGCTGGCTACCCGTGTCCGTACCCGCGACCTCGTGGCTGCCGGCCCGGCCGTCACTGCCTTGCTGCCGGAGCTTCTTTCCGTGGAGGCCTGGGGTGGTGCGACGTACGACGTCGCGCTGCGCTTCCTCGGCGAGGACCCTTGGGACCGCTTGGCTGCTTTGCGCCAGGCGCTGCCGAACACCTGTATCCAGATGCTGCTCCGTGGACGGAACACCGTTGGTTACACGCCCTACCCGGAAGAGGTGACCGAGGCTTTCGTCAACGAGGCCGCGGCTACGGGCATTGACATCTTCCGCATCTTTGACGCCCTCAACGACGTCAACCAGATGGCCCCGGCAATACGGGCTGTGCGTGCCACCGGAACGGCCGTCGCAGAGGTGGCGCTTTGCTACACAGGCAACCTCCTTGACCCGAACGAGGACCTGTACACCCTCGACTACTATCTGGACCTTGCCCAGAAGATCGTCGATGCCGGTGCCCACATCCTCGCCATCAAGGACATGGCAGGTCTCCTGCGTCCCGCTGCGGCTGCCAAGCTCGTCTCGGCTTTGCGTGAACGCTTCGATCTCCCGGTGCACCTGCACACGCATGACACCGCCGGTGGCCAGCTCGCAACAATTCTGGCGGCCGTGGATGCCGGAGTCGACGCCGTCGATGTCGCTTCTGCTTCACTGGCGGGCACTACCAGCCAGCCTGCTGCATCCGCCCTCGTTGCGGCCTTGGCCAATACACCGCGCGACACCGGGATGAGCCTTGCCAATGTCGGCGCACTGGAGCCTTACTGGGAAGCGGTCCGACGCGTGTACGCGCCGTTCGAGTCCGGGCTGCCAGGTCCCACAGGCCGTGTCTACCAGCACGAAATCCCTGGGGGCCAGCTGTCCAACCTTCGCCAGCAGGCCATCGCCTTGGGGCTGGGGGAGCAGTTCGAAGCCATCGAGGACATGTACACGGCGGCAGACCGCATCCTGGGCCGCCTGGTCAAGGTGACGCCGTCCTCCAAGGTGGTGGGTGACCTTGCCCTGCACCTCGTTGGACTGAACGCGGATCCCGCAGACTTCAACGAGAATCCGCAGAACTATGACATTCCGGATTCTGTCATCGGCTTCCTCTCCGGCGAGCTCGGCAACCCTCCCGGAGGCTGGCCGGAGCCGTTCCGTACCAAGGCCCTCCAAGGCCGCAGCATCAAGGTCCGGGACGTTGAGATCAGTTCAGAGGACAGCGCCGCGCTGAAGGGTGATTCGAAGACCCGCCAGCACACCCTGAACAGGCTTCTCTTCGCAGGTCCTACCAAGGACTACCTCAAGAGCGTGGAGACCTACGGCAACATCTCCGTGCTGGACACCCGTGATTACCTCTACGGGCTGCAGCGCGGTGCTGAGCACGTCATCGAGCTGGAGAAGGGCGTACGGCTGATCGCCCAGCTTGAGGCTGTCTCCGAAGCCGACGAGAAGGGCATGCGTACAGTGATGTGTACGCTCAACGGCCAGTCGCGTCCGGTGGTTGTCCGCGACCGTTCCGTGGTGAGCAACGTCAAGGCCGCAGAGAAGGCCGACCCCGCACAGCCCGGGCAGGTTGCAGCCCCGTTCGCGGGGGCGGTCACCGTTACGGTCAAGGCAGGCGATGTGGTCAACGCCGGCGATACCGTTGCCACGATCGAGGCAATGAAGATGGAAGCATCCATCACGACGCCGGTGGCCGGCACGGTTTCCCGCCTCGCCATCTCCTCGGTGGAGCAGGTCCAGGGCGGCGATTTGCTGCTGGTGATCGGCTAACGATCCATCAACGAAAAACCCCTTCCGGAGGAATTCCGGAAGGGGTTTTTCGTTTGCGGTGGCGCCTTGGCTACTGCGGCCGGGGCGCCGAATACATCTCTTCAATCACGGCGTCAAAGTCCTTCATGACCTGCGCGCGCTTGACCTTCAGCGACGGAGTGAGGTGGCCTGAGGCCTCCGTGAAGTCCGCCGGGACTATCCGGAAGGATTTGATCGCCTCCGCTTGGGAGACAGACTGGTTGGCTTTGCTGATGAGGTCCTGGACGGCAGCCCGTACTACCGGGTTCCCGGCAGCTTCCTCCAGGGTGGTACCGGACGGGAGCCCATGGCGCTCCAGCCATCCCGGCAACGCCTCCTCGTCCAGGGTTACCAAAGCGCCGATGAACGGACGGTTGTCGCCCACTACCAGGACCTGGGAAACCAAGGCGTCTGCACGGATCTGGTCTTCCAGCAGGGCAGGAACCACGTTCTTTCCACCTGCCGTGACGATGATTTCCTTCTTGCGGCCGGTGATCTTGAGGAAGCCGTTGCTATCCAGCTCGCCGATGTCGCCGGTGCGGAACCATCCGTCGGCAAAAGTTTCCTGCGTGAGATCCTCGCGCTTGTAGTAGCCACGCATGACGCAGACGCCCTTGGCGAGAATTTCGCCGTCGTCCGCGATCTTGACGGCATTGCCGGGAAGTGGGGCGCCCACGGTGCCGATCCTGATCATCGAGGGTGTGTTGACGGAGATGGGTGCCGTGGTTTCCGTCAGGCCGTATCCCTCCAGGATCTGCAGGCCGATGCCCTGGAAGAAGTGGCCCAGGCGTTCGCCCAAGGGGCCGCCACCGGAGACAGCGTGTGCCACATGTCCGCCCATGGCGGCGCGGAGCTTTCCATAGACGAGTTTGTCGAACACCGCATGCTTGAGCTTCAACCCCAAGCCCAGGGAACCGGCCTGGCGCGCCTTGGAGTACTCGATCGCCGTGTCCACTGCACGGTGGAAGATGGCGCCCTTGCCACTGTCCTCGGCTTTCGTAAGTGCGGAATTGTAGACCTTCTCGAAGACACGCGGCACAGCAAGGATGAACGTTGGCTGGAAGCTCTGCAGATCGGCCAGCAAATGTTTGATATCCGGCGTGTGGGCAACTTTGACGCCCCCTGCAACGGCAAGGACGGAGATGAAGCGCGCAAAGACGTGGGCCAGAGGCAGGAACATGATGGTCTTGGCCGACTCGTTGATGATTTCGCCCAGCGCCGCACGGGCGTTCTCGGAGAGCTCCACGAAGTTTCCGTGGGTCAGTTCGCAGCCCTTGGGCCTGCCCGTGGTTCCTGACGTGTAGATAATGGTGGCCAGGTCTTTCAGGCCTGCAGCGGAGCGGCGCTTTTCAAGTTCTTCATCGGTGACGCTGGTGCCAGCGGCGCGAAGGGCATCAAGGCCGGCACCCTCAAGCTGCCAAACGTTGGCCACTGACTGTATGTCTTCGGCCGCGACGGCCTGCCTGATGATGTCCTCGTGGTGTGCGGCTTCACCGAAGGCGGCCACAGCACCGGAGTCGCCCAGGTTCCAAGCCACCTGCGATGGGGAAGAGGTCTCATAAATCGGGACAGAGACAGCGCCTGCGAACCAGATGGCAAAGTCCACCAGCGACCACTCATAACGGGTCCGGGACATAATGCCGACGCGGTCGCCAGCGCCCACTCCACTGGCGATAAGGCCCTTGGCCAAGGCCTTGACGTCGGCAAGGAAATCCGTGGCCCGGATGTCCTGCCACTCTTTGTTGCTGTCCAGCTTGGCGAACAGGGCCGGGTTCGAAGCCTTGGCGGCTTCCCGGACGACGAGGTCCGTGATGTTGGTTTCAGGGGCAACGTTGACAAGGGGCGGAACACTGAATTCACGCACGGTAGCTCCTTTGATATGCACGGGCCGCGTGGGGCTGCTTTCACTCTAGTATGCCCACCCGCGGAGGTGTGTCCTATTTCACCTACTGGCGAGTAACTTTACGGATGACCCCCCGTTGCGGGCAACTTGGCGCTGTCCAATCCTTCCGATGGCTACCTGCCTTGCCCGGGCAGAATAGGATGTTGGGATGCCTTCACTACGGTCCAGTTCCCGTGCCCGGCCCCGGCCACCCGTCGCTGCCTTGAAGGACGTTCCCTGGGCTGGGCGCAGGAGCCATTTGGGCCGACGGGGGCTGGCCATCGGCATCGATATCGGCGGCACCAAGGTAGCTGCCGGCGTGGTTGACGCGGAGGGCAGGATCCTTGCAGAGGCACGCAGGTCCACGCCAGGCGCCGACCCCCGGGCCGTGGAGCGGACCATCGTGGAACTGGTTGACGAACTCAGCGCGGACCACCGGATTGCCTCCGTGGGTATAGGCGCGGCCGGTTGGATGGACCTCGACGGCGGTACGGTCCTCTTCAGCCCGCATCTTGCGTGGCGCAACGAACCCCTGAGGGAAAGCCTGCAGAACCTGTTGAGGCGGCCGGTATTGCTAACGAACGACGCCGATGCGGCCGCTTGGGCGGAGTGGCGCTTTGGCGCCGGCCAAGGTGAGAGCCGACTGGTGTGCATCACGTTGGGCACAGGCATCGGCGGCGCAATGGTGATGGACGGGAGGGTTGAACGCGGCCGCTACGGTGTGGCTGGCGAATTTGGCCACCAGATCATTTTCCCCGGCGGGCACCGTTGTGAATGCGGCAACCGTGGCTGCTGGGAGCAATATGCGTCAGGCAACGCCCTCGGCCGTGAGGCCCGCCAATTGGTGCGAACCAACTCGCCTGAAGGCCGCGCACTCCTTGAGCGGGCCGGCGGTGTGGCGGAGAGCATCACCGGAGCTGCAGTTACCGAATTGGCGCTGGCCGGGGACTCCACGTCAAGGGAACTGCTGGCGGACCAGGGTGAATGGTTGGGCTTGGGGCTGGCCAACCTGGCGGCGGCACTGGATCCCGGTATGTTCGTGATCGGAGGCGGATTGTGCGATGCAGGGGACCTGCTCGCCGGACCGGCCCGTGAGGCGTTCGCCAGAAATCTGACGGGGCGTGGATTCCGTCCGATGGCAAGGATTGAGCTTGCCGCTCTCGGACCCCGTGCAGGCATGATCGGCGCTGCTGATCTTTCCCGGGTCAGCGGGCGTGCCCACAGCTAGGAAAGCCCACAAGCAAGCGGACCCGTCCAGCTAGATGCGGGCGCCGTCGTCGTCCTCGTTTTTCTCGTGCGGTAGCCGCATGATCAGGTAGACCACGGAAGCTGCAAAGGCCACCACTATGCCAAGGATGGCCAGCAACGGTGCGGAACGCCAGAACATCGCCGTAAAAAGCAGGGCGAGGGGGCCGCCCACAGCGCCGATCCACGCCAGCATGGTCAGCGGGTCTGTTCCCACCAGGCTGGGAGGCTCCTCGGGCACAAAGGCACCGTCGTCGTCGTCCACCTCGAAATCGCGGGGACCCATTGGCCCGCCGTTCAATTGTTCCTTTTCTCCTGGTGTCGTGCCGGCATCAGGCGCTGCTGCCGTGGCCGGAGTAGACAGTCCCAGCGGATCAAAGTCCCTGAAGGCCTTCGGAGCGTCCTCCCTGGCTGGCCCGGCTCCTGCCTGGTCCCTTTCCTGCCGACCCGGCTCGGCGGTCTCTCCGAGCGGTGAGGATTCCGTCGCTTCCAGCCGTGCCACCAAATCCAACCAGACGGCGTCGTCATCTTTGTTGGCACTCTGATCGGCAGAGTTGGGATCAGGCCTGTTCATCGGCTTTGTCCTTTTCGAGGGAAGGCCCGTTGCCGGCCAGTGCCGCCAAGGTCTTGTGGATGAAGTCGACAGTTCCCGCGAAGATTTCAGGGGCGTCGTTGTCCAGGGTCGCAACATGATGGCTGTTGCTGAGGTAGGTGACGTCAACGGGCGCCTGGACCCGGGCACGGAGGAACTCCAGGCTGGCATTGGAGATGACATTGTCCACTGTGGAGCGGAAGACGCGGACAGGCGAACCAATGCGGGGCAGCAGCGCGGCCGTATCCTTGTACATCTTCTTCAACTCGTGGGCCGCGGCAACCGGGGTGCGGGAATAGGCCCCTTCGTCCTGGTCCGGCTTCAAAATGTCATTGGCGATCGCCGGAGTGCTCTTTATGACGTACTTGAGGGCGGCAACAATGACAGCCCGTGGGTCATCAAGGACCAGGCCAGGGTTGACCACAATGGTGCCGGCCACGGGTCGTGTCGCCGCGATGCGCAGTGCCAGTGTTCCGCCCATGGACAGTCCGGCCGCGAAGACGAAATCGCATTCGCCTGCCAGTTCCCTGTAGGCATCGTCAACGGCCTGGTGCCATTCGCGCCATGAACGTGTGGCCATGTCCTGCCAGGTAGTTCCGTGCCCGGGGAGCAATGGAACCCTGACGGCATATCCTGCCGCTGCCAGATGCTCGGCCCAGGGCCGGACGCTGTGCGGGCTTCCCGTAAAGCCGTGGGACATAACGACGCCAACCCTGGGGCCTGAGCCGGTCCAGTTGCTGAGGAACGGGGAGAAATCGGGACGCATTTTCATGATGACTCTGAGGCTACTCTGTCCGCGGCATGCTGACGGAAAAACTCCGCCGATTCTTCAAAGATGGTGGGTGCATCCACATCCAACGTGGCCACGTGGCCGCTCGCCGGGAGGGTCACCACTTTGAGTCGCGACGGGTCCATATGCCTGCTGATCATAGCTACGGAACTGGGCGGGATGACACCGTCCACTGACGATTTGAAGACAAGCGCCGGTGCTTGAATTTGTGGGAGGGCGCGGGTTGCCTGGCGGAAGAGCTTCTTCAGTTCGTGCACGGACCTCAAAGGCGTCTTGGAGTAGTCACCGTCCTGCGTGGCGGACGCCGTCGGCTTTTCTTCCTCAATGGGTGACGTGGTCCGCATGACGTATTTGAGTGCTCCGACGTACCTGACCCGGCGATCGTAGAAACTCAAACCCGGGTTCACCAGGACCAGGCCCGGAACATCATGCAGTGAAGCCACGCGGAGGGCAACGGCACCGCCCATGGACAGGCCTGCCACAAAACATGATTCCGTCCGGGCCGCGAGATCCAGATAGCTTCGTTCGAACGTCCTGTACCAATCCTGCCAGCGTGTGGTGGCCAGATCGTGCCAGCTGGTTCCGTGACCGGGAAGCAAAGGCACTGAAACGGAAAAGCCCTGCCCGGCCAAATACTCGGCCCACGGCAGGACGCTCAGCGGGCTACCCGTAAACCCGTGGCAGATGGCCACTCCGGTGGAAGCGTTCGCTCCATGGCCGGGGTGGTGGAAGGCGAGCGGCGCGGCCGGTTGGTTGCGTTCCGTCATGGCTCCATCGTGTCACTCTTCCCGACATTTCTCACTGGAGTAGGGTTGCTGTTGAGTGCCGCCGGCTTGACCGGATGGACGCCCGTAAACCGGCCGTGAGAGGACAAACGTGTTCTATTGGGTCATGAAGAGGATCTTTCTTGGTCCTGTTCTCAAACTCCTGTTCAGGCCATGGGTCAAGGGGCTGGACAACGTCCCCGAAAACGGCCCAGCGATACTTGCATCCAACCACTTGTCCTTTTCGGACTCCATCTTCCTTCCCCTGATGGTGGACCGGCCGGTGATCTTCCTTGCCAAGTCCGAGTACTTCACCGGCAAGGGCATCAAGGGCCGCTTGACGGCGCTGTTCTTCAGGTTGACCAACCAACTGCCCATGGACCGTTCTGGCGGAGCCGCGTCGGAGCTATCGCTGCAAGCCGGGAAGGACGTCCTGAATTCCGGCGGCCTCTTGGGAATCTACCCCGAAGGCACCCGCAGTCCGGACGCCAAGCTTTACCGCGGCAAGGTCGGTGTCGCCAAGCTGGCGCTCCAGACCCGGGTCCCCGTAGTGCCGGTGGCCATGATTGGAACGGAAAAGGTCCAGCCCATTGGCAAGAGGCTGCCCAGCATCCGGCGTATCGGTGTGATCTTCGGCCAGCCCATGGACTTTAGCCGCTACTACGGCATGGAAGACGACCGGCTCATTCAAAGGACCGTAACTGACGAAATCATGTACGAGCTGATGCGGCTTTCCGGCCAGGAGTATGTGGACGAATACGCAGCTGTGGTCAAGGCCCGGATGGATGGCAAAGGACCCGGGACGGTTGGAAAAGTCAAAGAAGCCGAGGAGGCTCCTTCGGACATCGCTGATGACAAGGACGGGCCCAAGGAAAACGGGGGAGCAACCAGCGGGTGACTGTGACGCATCCGGCAAGGACAGTTACGCCTGCAGTGCCCCAACCTTGGCGGAGGCTACTACTCTTGAAGGGTGACTGAGCTAACCGCGAACACCGCACCCCCTGTAGTAGACCCACTCGCCAGCACCGCCCAGAGTGGGGCTGCAAATTACCCCGGTCTCGACGCCTGGCGGGACCTGCCGATTTCCCAGCAGCCCACGTGGTCTGACTCTGAAGTCTTCAAGGCCTCCGTTAAGGAACTTTCCGTCGTTCCACCTTTGGTATTTGCCGGCGAAGTTGACGTTCTTCGGGAGCGCCTGGCTGCGGCCGCCCAGGGCAAGGCTTTCCTCCTGCAGGGGGGAGACTGCGCAGAGACCTTTGAAGCCGCCACGGCGGACAAGATCAGCGCACGCGTCAAGACGATCCTCCAGATGGCCGTCGTGCTCACGTACGGTGCGGCGATGCCTGTCATCAAGATGGGTCGCATGGCAGGCCAATTCGCCAAGCCACGCTCGTCCAACGATGAAACCCGCGACGGCGTGACACTTCCCGCGTACCGCGGAGATATCGTCAACGGCTACGACTTCACGCCCGAGTCCCGCGCGCACGACGCCGGCAGGATGCTGCAGGCGTACCATACGTCCGCATCAACGCTGAACCTGATCCGGGCATTCACCCAGGGCGGTTTCGCGGACCTGAGGCTGGTCCACCAGTGGAACAAGGGCTTCACTGAGAACCCGGCACATGCCCGGTACGAGTCCCTTGCCCGTGACATTGATCGCGCCATCATGTTCATGGACTCGTGTGGTGCTGACTTCGAGGCCCTCAAACGGG
Organism: Arthrobacter sp. StoSoilB13; assembly: GCF_019977255.1. Classification (NCBI taxonomy): domain Bacteria; kingdom Bacillati; phylum Actinomycetota; class Actinomycetes; order Micrococcales; family Micrococcaceae; genus Arthrobacter; species Arthrobacter sp. StoSoilB13. The sequence goes on from NZ_AP024647.1 coordinate 74,101, forward strand.
TTGAGTTCTTCGCCAGCCACGAGGCGCTGCTGCTGGACTACGAACGCGCACTGACCCGCATCGACTCCCGGACGGGCCTGCCGTACGACACTTCCGCCCACTTCCTCTGGATCGGCGAGCGGACCCGCGAACTCGATCATGCGCACGTGGACTTCCTCTCCCGTGTGCGGAACCCCATTGGCGTCAAGCTAGGCCCCACCACCAGCGGCGACGATGCCCTGCGCCTTATCGACAAGCTGGACCCGAACCGCGAACCCGGGCGCCTGACATTCATTACCCGCATGGGGGCCAAAAACATCCGCGAGAAGCTGCCTGCCGTCGTCGAGCGCGTTACCGCTTCCGGCGCCCAGGTCCTGTGGGTGACGGACCCGATGCACGGCAACACGGTGACCTCGCCCAACGGATACAAGACCCGCAACTTCGACGACGTCATTGACGAAGTACGTGGATTCTTCGAAGTACACCACTCGCTGGGTACGGTTCCGGGCGGCCTGCATGTCGAAATGACCGGCGACGACGTCGCCGAGTGCCTCGGTGGCGCAGATCCCATCGACCAGGACGCTTTCCTGGACCGCTATGAGTCTGTCTGCGACCCGCGCCTGAACCACATGCAGTCACTTGAGATGGCCTTCCTGGTCGCAGGGGCTCTGTCCAAGCGGTAACGCTAAAACGCAAAAGGCGCGGTTCGGAGAAGTCCGAACCGCGCCTTTCGTGTATCTCGGCTAAACCACGGAAAGTTTGATGGTTGAACCTTCCGCGACTTCCGTGTCCTTCGGATCCTGCTTCAGGACGACGTTTAGGATTGCCAGGTCTTGCTCTCTGACGACCACAAAACCTAGCTTCTCCAGTTCTTTCTGCGCCGCATCTGCGTTTTTCCCGATGAAGTTAGGCACTTTAACCAGTTTGGGTCCCTTGGAGACCGTCAGGGTCACTGTTTCGCCGCGGATGAGCGTGCCGTTGCCAGGCGTCTGTGCCACCACGGCGCCTTTGGGCACGGTTTTGTCGTTGACAGCCTCAGGGGCAATGACTGCCTTCAGGCCAGCGTCCTGAATTGCTTTCACGGCAGCATCCTGCTGTAAGCCGCGAACATCGGGAACGGGGATGGGCTGGGGTCCCTTGGAGACGACGAAGGATACCGGCGTGCCGTGGCGGACTTCCTTGCCCGGTGCAGGGTCCTGGGAGATGACAATGCCCGCAGGGATCTTTTCGTCGAACGCCTCCGTGACATTTCCGAGGGTCATTTGGGCGGCGTTCAGGGCACTCTTAGCTTGATCAAGGGTTCCGCCTGCCAGCCCGGGCAGTGCAAAGAGCTGTGCGCCTTTCGAAACGAAAAGGGCGATGGGTTGAAATTTCCGTACCACTTCCCCCGATTTTGGTTCAGTCCCGACGGCGAGACCGGCCTGGACGTCGTCGTCGAATACGTCCTGGGGCTCAGACTGGAATCCTGCCGTTCGCAAGAGCTGTTGGGCCTCGGCCACTGTCTTGTTCTTGACATCGGGAACCGTGCCTGGAGATCCAGGGCCCATGCCGAAGAACCAACCGGCAGAACCTGCCAGCAGGGCCAGGATCACGATCACGACTGTCCAAATCGCAGCGCGTCGGCGGGGATTGCCTTCACGAAGGGGGCGCACAGGAGTAGCAGCAGCCCGGGCTTGGTCTTTAGCCTGTTGCCGCTCCAGCTTTTTTTGCTCCCGTTTGCCGGGCTGGCGCGGGTCATCGTTCGCACCGGGAAGGGCGAGGCCGGCGTTGTGTGGTTGCCGCGCTGCCATGACGGTTGTCGGGTTGCTTTGATGTGGAATGAATTCCGTGGGCGATGCTGTAGTGGCAAGGGCCTCGGTGGGATTCTCCTGCGGGGTTGCGCCGGAACCGGGGCCCGCGGAAGCAGCTGCCCCAACGGAACCAACTGCCCCGGCAGCAGCTGCAGGGGAGAGAGGCCGGGAGGACGGCTGCCTGTGGTCCAGTTGCTCGTCACTGAGTGTGGTCCGGATGTGGCGCAGTTCCGATAGCAGGGCGGAGCCGTCCACGGGCCGGTTTTCGGCGTCCACGGCAGTGCACCACTGCACAAGTTCGTCGAGGTCTTCGGCAAGACCGGGGGCAGCCTCGGAGGGGCGGCCAACCACGGCGTTGACGTGCTGGTAAGCAACTTGAATCGGGGATTCACCAGCATATGGCTGCTTGCCTGTGAGCATTTCGTAGAGCATGATGCCCGCTGAGTAGACGTCGCTGCGGGCGTCAGCGGGTTTGCCGAGCACCAATTCGGGGGCGAGGTACGCGACCGTGCCGATCAAGGCGCCAGTACTTGTGGTGGCCGTGACAGCCCTGGCCAATCCGAAGTCCCCTACCTTGATCCGGCCGTCTTCCGCTATGAGCACGTTCTCGGGCTTGATGTCCCGATGGATGAGTCCGGATCCGTGGGCGGCCGCCAGGCCTTCGATGACCGGATCGATCAGGGCGAGGGCCAGGCGCGGTGGAAGTGCGCCCTGTTGGTTGATGACGTCGCGGAGCGTATGGCCTTTGACATACTCCATCACCAGATAAGCGATATGCCCGTCTTCGCCCTGGTCCAGCACGCTGACAACGTGGGGATGGGACAGGCTCGCGGCGGCCTTGGCCTCGCGGCTGAGCCGTGACAGGAATGTTTCGTCGTTGGCCAGGTGCGGGTGCAGGACTTTGAGGGCCACGTCGCGCTCCAGGCGCTGGTCCGTGGCCAGGTAAACGGTGGACATTCCACCTCTGGCAAGGCGTGAGCGGACGTGGTAGCGCCCGTCCACCGTGGTCCCGATGAGGTGGTCCTGCGTTGGTTCCTGCACCATACGATCCTAAACGAGGCAGGGAAGAGGCCCGAATCCGCGGGGAATCCGGGCCTCGTCCAAAGGTGCTTGGGACGGCCTAGCCGAAAGTGCGTTGCCGGGCTTTGATCGATTCGACGTAGCGCTTCGTGTCGTCGTACATGCCGTACTTGCTGACCGAGTACTGCCCTTGGTAGTAACCGGCGATGGCGTTGTCAAGGTCTTTGCTGGTGGCGATGAGTGCCCTGATGATGGCGACGCCGGCCGTCGCATTGTCATATGGATCCAAGAGGTTGAGCTTGCGGCCCACCAAATCCGATGCCCATTGGCCCGAGGAAGGAATGACCTGCATGGTTCCAATGGCGTTGGCGGGGGAGACCGCGCGCTGGTCAAAGCCGGATTCCTGCTCGGCGAAAGCGAGTGCCAAGGAGGGGCTGACTCCCATGCGGCGGGCGGTATCAGCCACGATTGACTTCATTTCATCCCGGCTCGGGACCGGCGAAGCGTTCAACAGCGCCTTGTTTTCGTTCGCAGAGCTGACAACAGCGGGCGGGTACGTAAAGCCGAGGAAGGTGCTCGGCACCAGTGGCTTGGTCTCCCCGGCGGGCTGCAGCGACGAAGTGCCGGGGATGGTGAGCTTCTGCCCGGGATAAATGACGGTCGTCGCCGAAACTGTATTCACGCTCATCAGCGCTGACAACGAAACGTTGTGACGCGATGCAATGGAGCTGAGGGTATCGCCCGCTTTGATGGTATACGAGCCTGTGCTGGCGACAGGAGTGGCCGCAGGTGCCGGGGCGGGGGCAGGAGCAGGCGGAGTCGAAGGCGAAGAGCCGCCACTGACCTTGATCTTCTGGCCAGGGTAGATGATGGAGCTTCCACCGAGATTGTTCCAGCTGAAGATGCTGGACAGCGGGACACCGTGCCGGGCGGCGATCGCGCCCAGCGTATCGCCCGGAACCACCGTGTAGGTGGTGGCATTCGGAGGTGCCGCAGGCGCCGGCGTCTGTTCAGGGGCGGCCGGGGCGGTGCCAGTGAGTTTGATGGTCTGGCCAGGGTAGATCAGCGTTGTTGCCGTGAGCTTGTTCAGCTGCAGGACAGCGGCCGTGTCCAGGTTGAAGCGGCGTGCAATGGCACTGATGGTGTCTCCGCGGACGATCTTGTAGGTGTCCGGGACAGCGGGGGCCATGGGCCTCAGGGCGGCAGGAAGCGTTGCCGCAACCGCTTGGGCGGGAATCACGTTGCCCACTTTGGTGGCCTGGGCCCTTCATGGCTGCCGCGAGGGTAGCCGGAATCTTGCGCGGTTGGGGTGCCGGTGCAGCCGTGGCTGGCTGGGCCAAGGCAAGCGAGGACAAAACCACGGCGGGAAGCGCAGCCGTGGTTGCCGCAATTACCGGCATGCTCATGGTTCGTTTCGGCGAGCGGGGCGTCGTCATGGAGTGTGTCCTCATCTCAGCAGCGGGAATAGTTTGTGTTGCCGCTGTTACCAGTGTTGCCAATGTTACTGATGTTATCAATGTTGCAAGTGTGATCAGTGTGAATCTCTCACACTTATTCATTCGGCACAACAATTCCTGCACTATGGAAATCCCGTCGCTGAATTCATCCCCCTGGAAAGGCGACTTTCTCGCGCATGGAGGGACCGTCGTCGTACTCCGGCTAGGCGACTGGCAGCCCGGCGTGGCAACCTAGTTCCGTGAGTAATGTAGAAAGCCTTGTTTCCGACTGGTTGCCGCTGCCGGATGTCGCCGAGCTGTTGGGAGTTTCCATCACCAAAGTCCATGGACTGTTGGATGAGCGTGCGCTGGTGGCCATCAGGCGGGGAGAGCGGAATATCCGCTCGATCCCGGCGCTGTTTATTCAAGATGGACATGTCGTAGACAGCTTGAAGGGGACCATCGCGGTTCTTAGCGATGCTGGTTATAACGACGAAGAACTCATCGTGTGGTTGTTTACGCCTGACGATTCATTGCGGGGACGGCCTGTCGATGCGTTGCGCGAAGGACGCAAGACGGAGATTCGGCGTCGCGCCCAATCGCTCGCCTGGTAGATCAGTCGCTCGCCTGGTTGCCGGTTAGCCGGCGCTTAGATTCCCATAAGTAGTTAAACAGTGGACGACGGCGGTTTTTGACCGCCGTCGTCGTCTCAACGTCTGGAAATGCCCGGTCAGGCGGCCCGGCTGACAGCTGCCTCGGCCAGTTGGCGCAATGCCGTGAGCGGTAATTCTTCCAGCGGCAGTTGTTCCAGGGCAGCGAAGGCTTTGTCGCTCAGCTCGTCGATGAGGGATTCCGTGGCATCAAGGGCGCCGCACTCGACCATTATGTTGCGGATTGTGGAAACTTCGTCCTCACCCAGCTTCGGTTTCCCCAACATTTCGTCCAAGTACGTGGCTTGATCCGTGGGAGCCAGATTAATGGCAAACCCAACGAGCACTGTCCGCTTGCCCTCCCGGAGGTCATCGCCGGCAGGTTTTCCCGTTGTCTCCGGATCGCCGAAAACGCCCAGGACGTCATCGCGCAATTGGAACGCCTCGCCCAAGGGCAATGAAAATGCCGAATATGCCTTCAGCAGGTCCTTCGATGCGCCCGCCAATGCTCCGCCCAGGGCCAAGGGGTGCTCGGTGGAATATTTGGCGGATTTATAGCGAATAATCGAGGTGGCGCGCTCTACGGAACCCGCGCGATCGCGTACCGGACCGGCTACTTCCTCAAGAATGTCCAGGTATTGCCCGGCCATTACCTCGGCCCGCATGAGGTTGAAAATACGGCGTGCTTCACTTCCTGCGGCTGCCCTGGGGCCGATTTCCGTGAAGGATTCCTCGCTGAAGGAAAGGCACAAATCGCCGGTCAGGATCGCCGCGGCGTGGCCGAACCGTTCATTGTCCAGCGCCCATCCGTTGGCCTCGTGGAGTTGGCTGAAGCGGCGGTGCACACTGGGGCCTCCGCGACGCGTATCGGAACGGTCAATGATGTCGTCATGGATGAGGGCCGCGGCTTGGAAAAGTTCCAAAGCGCAGCCGGCCGTTAGGATGTCCGCGTCACCCGCGGGACCGCCCGCACCCCGCCAGCCCCAGTAGCACATCAGTGCACGAAGCCGTTTTCCGCCTGTGACGAGGCTGGATATTGACCCCATGAGGGGGGCGACGTCCGGGGAAATCGTAGCCATCATGTCCTGCTGGACCGCCAGGAACCCGTTCAGCTTCCCGGCGACGCCGGCAATAAACTCGAGTTGCTCCGTGTGGAGTTGGGAAACCGGCGTCACTTGACGGACCCGGCCGCCACGTTGGCGCCGATGGTGAACGTGGAAACGCCTTCCTTTTGCCTCACCGACACGTTGACCGTCTCACCGTCACCGCGGATGAAGTCGATTGATGTGACGTTTCCTACGGCTTCGGGGCCTGGAACAACCTTGAATCCTTGTGCTTCAAGCGAGGTCTTGTAGTAATCCACCACGCTTTCCGGCGGAGCTTTGACCGTTCCTACGAGGGCAACCGTGGCAGGAGATACGTTCTTGTCAAAGCTGCTGGAGCGCACGGACGTCTTGGGCATCACCGGGATGAGCTGTTCCGGAAAGCCCGGGACCAAAGCGCCAACTGTGGCCGTCGCGCCGGGCACGGGTCCGGCTGACGCGGACGTGTCAGGAGCCTGTGACGACGATGGGTCGGAGGCCGGGGAAGAGGTCGTAGCCGTGGAGGAATCAGGGGAGTTCCCGGATGCGGGTGTGGCAGCCGGGCTGCCGGGGGATGGAGTACAGGCGGAAACCGCCAGGGCGACACTCGCTGCGAGCAGGGTAAACCCTCGCGATTGAGGAGTTCCAAAGAGCTTCACAGGGGTATCCTTCCTTGGGCTGACGGGGGACTGTGCCTCCAGTTTAGTCAGTGGCCGGGCATAGTATTGCCGTTGTGAGGCAGGAAGCATTCGGTGGCGCCCAAAGCGCCGGCAGCGAACCAGCCCGCAGCGCGCAAGACGCCCTGCGGGAACAGCGGCGAACCAGCATCCTGCACGTGGACATGGACGCCTTTTTCGTTTCCGTGGAACTGCGCAGCCGGCCGGACTTGCGTGGAAAGCCAGTGATCGTCGGCTTCCCTGCCGAACGCTCCGTCGTCTTGTCCGCGTCCTACGAAGCCCGGGCCACAGGTGTGAAGTCAGCGATGCCCATGGCCATTGCCATGCGGATGTGCCCCGGCGCTGTCATCATCCACCCGCGCCACAAGCTCTACTACGAGGTTTCGGCACAGCTCATGGAGATCTTCGCCTCCATTACGGACCTCGTGGAGCCCTTGAGCGTTGACGAGGCTTTCCTGGACGTTGGTGGGGCAATCCGACGTCTCGGATCTCCCTTGGACATCGGACATCTCATCCGTCGTCGTGTTCGGTCTGAACTTGGTATCACCGCTTCAGTGGGGATTGCCGGAACCAAGTTTGTGGCCAAGATCGCGTCCACGCGGTGCAAGCCGGACGGCATCCTCCAGATCGACGCCGAGGACACCATCGCGTACCTTCACAGCTTGCCGGTCAGTGCCCTCTGGGGCGTCGGCGGCAAGACCGCCGAGGTGCTGGCACGCCTCGGCATCCGGACGGTGGCCGACGTGGCGGCTACGCCGGTGGCATCGCTGAAAAAAGTCCTTGGCGCCAGCGGAGAGCACGTCCACAGGCTGTCGATGGGAATAGATCCCAGGCCGGTCACTCCTACGAGGCTGGAAAAGAGCATCGGCGCGGAGGAGACTTTCGCCACAGATTCGGCGGACGATGCCCTGCTGCACAGGGAGCTACTCAGGCTGTCCCATCGCACGGCGGCGCGGCTGCGCAGTTCCGGGATGCTGGCCCGTACGGTAGCTTTGAAACTCCGGTACGCCGACTTTTCCACGGTGACCCGCAGCCGGACGGTGCATACTCCCGTTGACAGCGCCCAGCTTATTTACCAGGTTGCCGTGCAACTGCTGGAGTCCTTGGGGGCACGATCCATGAGCGTTCGTCTCGTGGGTGTCCGTGCGGAGCAGTTGGAACCGGCCGGCCAAGCGTCCATGCAGCTCAGCCTTGACCGGCGCGATGACAACTGGCGGGCCGCGGAGCAGGCCCTTGACCGCGTCGCCGAACGCTTCGGCTCCAAAACATTGCTCCCGGCCAGGCTCCTGGATCCGGGCAAGACTCCTGACGTGAAATGACCGCTGCGATGCCACGCAGGCGCCTTCCGCGCGTCTTTCAGAACAGCGCCTGACAAACTATCCTAATTAGTACAGATATTTAGATCGTCTGGACAGCTGTTTCCTGAGCAGTCGGTCCCAGGATGTCCGCTAACAAGGCGGAAATTTTTGGGGAACGCTTTTCGTGGCCCGATCGTTTTGGAAACAGACGCACAGGCCGCGATTCGTCCAGACGCTGGCTGACTAAAGGAGGTCGCGATGCCCCTCTCGGAGCATGAACAGAAGCTGCTTGAGCAACTTGAGAAGCAGCTTCATGAGGACGATCCGAAGTTTGCCAACACCATGGGTTCGGATCCCATCCGCAGCTGGTCAACCCGGCACGTGATAATTGGTGTCCTTGGTGCCATCGCAGGCATCCTTTTGCTGCTGGTCGGCGTGTCGCTTCAACAAATTTTTGTTGGCGTCCTCGGCTTTGTGGTGATGGGCGCAGGTGTCTACTTTGCGACTCTTAGGGGCGCGGCGTTCGGCAAGGGCCCGGAAAGGGAAAGCCGGAAAGTCAAAGTCCAAGAGTTCGTTCATGAGCAATCTAGAGGAGCGCTGGGACGAGCGCCGCCGCGACGACAATTGAGCGTGGCCGCAAGCATTAGCCCGGAACCGGATCCCTTCCACGCGACGATTCCTGAATAACCTGCGCCTATACCTGGTGCATGCCCCTGGGTGGCAGGGGACACAAAGGACCCTTCACGGGTCTTTTTGCGTTTAACCCCTGTCCTCCACTTTCCACCCCTTCGAGGTTGATAAGCCGCTGTGGACGCGGAGCGCGGCCATCCCTGCACCCGATTCCGACCGGGGAGCATGGGGCATGCCCCAGGCCTTCCTCTGCCCTCCACTTGCCCTCCACTTCCCACCACGCCCTTGAATCCGCGCATTCACGCGCCTTCGGAAACTCAAAGTGGTGGAGAAACGGTCCGTGGTGCGTTGACTGTGGGGCTTTGTGGAGTAAAGTGGAGCGCATAAGAGGGTATTGGCAGGGTTGGGTTTGAACGGGCACCTTGACTGAGGGGCGGTGGGCCGGTGTTTCTTGGCACCCATTCCCCACGCCTTGATGAAAAGGGCCGGATCATACTTCCCGCGAAGTTCCGTGAGGAACTTGCCGAGGGCCTGGTTCTCACAAGGGGTCAGGAACGCTGCATTTACGTCTTCAGCCAGAGGGAATTCGAGCGCATTCACGAATCGATGCGGGAGGCACCACTGTCCTCCAAGCAGGCTCGTGATTACATTCGGGTTTTCCTGTCTGGGGCCTCTGACGAGGTACCTGACAAGCAGGGGCGCGTGACGATTCCGCCGGCGCTCCGGGCCTATGCAGGGCTCGGCCGGGAATTGGCAGTTATCGGTGCCGGTACCCGCGCGGAGATCTGGGATGCCGAGGCTTGGAATGAATACCTCGCCGAGAAGGAAGCAGCCTTCTCGGAAACCGACGATGACAATCTGCCCGGGTTCATCTAACCGGGGGATGGGGCCTTGGCCCCGGTCCTTGGATGGGATCTCCAGCCGCCCATCGAACTGTCTTCCTGGCTCAACTTCCCCTGGGCCAGGCCGGCGGAACGATAGGCGCGGATGGGGATCCGATCCAAGGAACTGAATGCAAGCGATTGAGGAAAGAGGAGGCAACGTGGAAGAGCAGGACGCGGCAAAGCCCACATCTGAGCGCCACGTGCCCGTCCTGAAGGACCGCTGCATCAACTTGCTCGCCCCGGGCTTCGAAGCAGCCCGGTCCAGGGGTGAGACCCCGATTGTTATTGATGCCACCTTGGGCATGGGCGGCCACTCCGAGGCCATGCTGCAGCGATTCCCGGACTTGCACCTCGTGGGGATCGACCGCGATGAGGAAGCGTTGGCCTTGGCTGGCGCGCGGCTGGAGCCCTTCTCCGACCGCACGGACCTGGTTCATGCCGTCTATGACGAAATCGAGGACGTCCTTGCCGATCTCGGCATCCCGGAGGTCCATGGCATCCTCATGGACCTGGGTGTTTCGTCCCTGCAGTTGGACGAGCGCGAACGCGGCTTCGCCTATTCGTATGACGCGCCACTGGACATGCGGATGGATACCAGCCGCGGACAGACAGCTGCGGACGTCGTCAACAACTACAGCGAAGAAGACCTGGTTCGTATCATCCGCAAGTGGGGTGAGGAAAAATTTGCCGGCAGGATCGCCAATCGCATTGTGAACGCCCGCGCCGAGAAGCCCTTCGCCACTACCGGAGAACTCGTTGAGCAAATCCGCAGTGTAGTACCTGCTGCTGCCGCCAAGAGTGGTGGCCACCCGGCTAAACGGACCTTCCAGGCACTGCGTATCGAGGTCAACGAAGAACTCGACGTCCTGGAGCGGGCTATTCCAGCCGCCGTCGCAGCGACTGCCGTGGGTGGGCGGATTGTCGTCATGTCCTACCACTCCCTGGAGGACAAGATCGTAAAGTCCGTTTTCCAGGCCGGATCCAAGTCCTCAGCACCGCTCGGATTCCCCGTTGAACTCGAAGAACACAAACCCGAACTGAAAACACTGACCAAAGGCACGGAAGTGCCTACGGCCGCAGAAATTGCCGAGAACCCGCGCGCGGCGTCTGCCCGACTCAGGGCCGTGGAGCGCATCAAGCCAAGGAGAGTCGCATGAGCACCGCCGCAGCGAAGACACTGCCCTCCGTGGTAGGCAACACGGCCAGGGCACTTCCGGCTCCAGCCGGCAAGCCCGACGCCGGTCGAAAGGCCCGTACGCCGCTTTCGCTTGTGCGCAGCGCCCCAGGGAAGCGGCGCACTCCCTTTGTCGTCCTGTGCTTCGTGGTGATGGCGGCCGCTCTGCTGACAGTGCTCGTCCTTAACATTTCTGTATCCACGGCCCAGTACCGGTTGGTGCAGCTCAAATCAGAAGCAGCCACCCTGAACAAGGAAAACCAGGATCTGACACAGAAGAAGCAGAACTTCGAGGCTCCCCAGAATCTGGCTGCAAAGGCTGCAGAATTGGGAATGGTACAGTCCACCGTCAAGGGCCAGATCGATCTGAACACCATGACGGTCACCGGAAAGGCGACCCCGGCTGTAAAGGGTGACAACCCTGCGGCCGTGATCGCCCCTCCCGCCGTTGCCGGCCAGCTTGATGTGGTGCCCTCGGTGACTACCAAGGATCCGTTGGAAAACCTCAAACCGGCAACACCCGTAGCGCCTGCGGCCACACCGGCTGCGCCCGCTGCCAAGCCCGCAGCCCAGGCGCCTGCAGAGCTTCACGGGGGATCCGTTCCCGCTCCCCGGCAGAAGGCACCAGGGCAATAGCCCGCAAGATCACCGACGCAAGGCCAGCAGCAAGGAATCCACGTGGCGCAAAACCCCGGCAAATCAAAAAAGACGAAGGTGCCGGCGGCGAGGAAGCGGCTCCGGGTTGGTCTTGGCATCATGCTGACACTGCTGTTGGTGGTGGGCGGGAAACTCTTCATGGTGCAAGGCCTTGATGTCGGTGGCATGGCCGAGGCGGCCCTTGCGAACCGCCTCACGCCGCAGGTACTGCCGGCCGAACGCGGCAGGATCCTGGACGCCAACGGCACTGTCCTGGCCAGCAGTGTCATCCGCTACAACATTGTGGTGGATCAGGTCCTGAACACCGCCACCGCTGAGTTCAAGCGCTACAACGAGAAGACCGAAGAAGTAGAGACCATCCCGCGGGACCAGGGTATCTCCGAACTGGCTTCGCTCCTCGGGGCCGATCCCGCCAAGGTCAGGGAGTCCCTCACTGGCGACAAGAAGTACTTCACGGTGGCCAAGGATGTGAAACCCGAGCTTGAAGACCGCATTTCCAAGCTGCATATTCCCGGTGTTGCCGCCGAAGGCGTCAGTAAGCGTGTCTATCCGAACGGCAGCGTGGCAGGCGGGGTGGTGGGTTTCCTCCAGGACGGCACCACAGGCCAGGCAGGCATCGAGCAAACCCAGGACCAGGTCCTCCGCGGTACCGAGGGCAAGCGTGTTTTCGAGATTGGCGCCGATGGCCTCAGGATTCCCGTGGCAACTGATGAACTCACGCCGGCTGTTGATGGAAGCGACGTCAAGCTGACGCTCAACACGGACATCCAGTACTTCGCACAGCAGGCCATCCAAAGCCAGGTCAACAAGATGAACGCCGAGTGGGGTTCCATCATTGTGATCGACACCAAGACAGGCAATCTCATTGCCTTGGCCGACACGAATGCCCCGGACCCCAACGATCCCGGGAAAGTTGATGCCAAGGACAGGGGTGTGCGTTCTGTAACGGCCGCCTACGAGCCCGGATCCGTCGAGAAGATGATCACTGCCTCTGCCGTGATCGAGGAGGGTAAGTCCTTCCCGCTGGACCATTTCACTATCCCGCCGTCCTACACCATTGACGGCCAGACGTTCACCGATGCGTTCGAGCACGGCACCGAAGAACGCACGCTGGCCGGAATTCTGGGCTGGTCCATGAACACCGGGACCGTGATGGCGGGAAGCAGGCTGACCAAAGAGCAGCGCTATGAATGGCTGAAGAAATTCGGCGTCGGCGAGCAAACGGACATCGGCCTTCCCGCGGAGGCCACGGGTATCCTCGCCAAGCCCGATCAGTGGGATGAACGCCAGCAATACACGGTGCTGTTCGGTCAGGGCGTATCGCAGTCCACGCTGCAAACCGTGCGGGCCTTCCAGTCGATCGCCAACGACGGCGTGATGTTGCAGCCCAGGCTCATCGACAGTTACATCACCCCCGAGGGTGAAGAGCAGAAGGTTCCCGCCAAGGAGTCCCGGCAGGTGGTGTCCAAGGAAACTGCCCAGCAAATGCGGGACATCCTGGAAAGCGCAGTGACCGAGGGGCAGATCAAGGACGCAGCCATCGACGGCTACCGGGTGGGCGCCAAGACAGGAACCTCGCAGGCGCCCCGCGAAGATGGGCTCGCCGGCTTTGACGGGTACACGGCCTCGATGGTGGGCATGGCGCCCATGGATGATCCCCGGTTCATCGTCGAAGTCGTGCTGCAGCGGCCGAGGGGAAATATCTACGGCATCACCAATGGGCCCGTGTTCCGTTCGGTCATGTCGCAGGTCCTCAGGACCTACAACGTGGCGCCATCCACCGGGACCCCCGCGCGCCTGCCGCAGTTCGTCAAGTAAGCTTCTTGGGCGTCTGTTTCGGCCAAAGAATTTGATCCATCACTACCGGCTGGGCGCCGCTGGCCCCAAGCCGGTCGTTCCACCGAGCATCAACGGAGAACCACGTGTCAGAGCACAAAGAGGCCGCTTTCCATGCCGAGACGCCGGAGACCGGCACATCCGGCTTTCGTCCGGCGTCTGTGGCTGCAGTGCCTTTGTCGACCATTGCAGAAGCCCTGGGAGTCGCCGTCCCGGCGGACGGCGGAACCAGGGGAGTGACGGGCATCTCGCTGAACTCCCGGGCCGTTGAACCCGGTGACCTTTACATGGCCCTGCCCGGCGCTTCGCGCCATGGTGCCGACTTCGTCCCCCAAGCGGTCGACGCCGGCGCGGTCGCCGTAGTCACGGACGACGCCGGGGCACGGCAGCTTGCCTTGGCAGGCGAGCAGCCCGTACCTGTCCTTATCGTCGAGGAGCCGCGCACCGTCGTCGGGCGTTTGGCTGCCCTGATCTACCGCAGCCAGCCGGACGACGGCGGGTTCCCGACACTGTTCGGAGTGACCGGGACCAACGGTAAAACGACCACAACGTACTTCATCAACTCCTTGCTCCGTGCCCTGGGTAAAACCCCGGGGCTCATCGGAACAATCGAAATCCTGGCCGGGGGAGATCCCATTCCGAGCTTGTTGACGACGCCGGAATCCACCGACGTCCATGCACTGCTTGCCTTGATGCGGGAACGTGGGCTGGAGGCGGCCTCCATGGAGGTGTCCTCCCACGCCGTTGCTTATCACCGCGTGGATGGCGTGATGTTCGACGTCGCCGGGTTCACGAACCTCACCCAGGACCACCTGGACCTGCACGGCAGCATGGACGAGTATTTCCGCACCAAAGCTGAGCTGTTCACCCCGGGACGGGCACGCCAGGCAGTGGTGATGGTGGACGACGAATGGGGCCGCAACCTGGCGCGAACAGCGGACATTCCGGTAACCACACTCACTGCCACGACGGGAGGCAGCCCTGCCGATTGGTCCGTTGCCTCAACCACGGCCCGTGGACTCGGCACCGATTTTGAACTGCGGCACACGGACGGCCGTGTCCTGAGCGTACACACTGGCTTGCCGGGTGACTTCAACGTGGCGAACGCGGCCCTGGCCACGATCATGGTCCTTTCATCAGGCGTCGATGCAGAGACCCTCCAGGGCGCACTCGACGCCCACGATCCCTTTACCGTGGCCGTTCCCGGACGAATGCAGCTCATCTCCACCGCGCCGGCCTCCGTGGTGGACTTTGCCCACAACCCGGATGCCCTGGCCCGCGCGCTTCAGGCTGTGCGGTCCCGCGAAGAAGGCTCCCGTGTGATCGTGGTGTTCGGGGCTACCGGGCAACGGGACCAAAGCAAGCGTCCTACGATGGGCGCCATCGCCGCACGCTTGGCAGACATTGTCATCGTCAGCGACGACGACCCCCACGACGAGGATGCAGCAGCTATCCGTTCAGAGGTGCTGGCAGGTGCCTATGCTGCCCGTGAGGCCGGCAACCTGACCAGTGAAATCATCGAAACCTCGCCGCGGGATGCCGCCATCAGACGTGCAGTGGAGTTGGCCACCCCGAAGGACACCATCCTCATCGCAGGTCGCGGCCACGAGGTATGGCAAGAGGTCAAGGGAGTCAACCTCGCCCTTGACGACAGAGTGGAATTGCGGGCCGCCTTGACATCCAGGGGATTCAGCGTTTCAACGGACCAGCGGATAGAGTCCTAAACCGAGATGATTGCACTTACTGCGGCGGAGATCGCCCACATCACCCATGGCCGTTTAACCGGAGACGGGGACATCGCGCCCACTTCCGTCGTCACTGATTCCCGGGAAGCTACACCTGGTTCGCTCTACGTGGCGAAGCCCGGCGAACACGCGGACGGTCATGACTTCGTCGACGCTGCCTTCGAGCGGGGTGCCGTCCTGGTGCTGGCCGAACGCGAGGTCACCGATGTCGACGGCAAGCCGTATCCCGCCGTCGTCGTCGATGACGCCGTGCTCGCCATGGGAGCCCTTGCTGCCGAAGCAATCCGCCGCATCCGCTCCGCCAGGGAACAGCGCGGCGAGGAATTTACGGTCATCGGCATTACCGGGTCCGCCGGCAAAACCACCACCAAGGACTTACTCGCCGGCGTGTTGTCCCAAGCCGGGCCCACGGTGGCTCCGCGCGGCTCATACAACGGTGAGGTCGGCGTCCCGTTGACGGTCTTTGCTGCCGATACGGACACTCGCTTCCTCGTCATTGAGATGGGAGCCACCGGCATCGGGCACATCAAGTACCTCGCTGGGATGGTGCAGCCCGATATTGGTGTGGTGCTGGTGGTCGGCACCGCGCACGCCGGGGAATTCGGCGGTGTGGAAAACATCGCCACGGCCAAGGGCGAACTCGTTGAAGGGCTCAGTGAGCACGGTACGGCTGTCCTGAACCTGGACGATGGCCGGGTTTCCGCCATGAAGAGCCGCACCACGGCGAAAGTCCTGGGCTTTAGCGCCTCTCCAGCGACGAACGAAGACGTGGAAGCGCGCAACGTTGTGGTCAACGCAGAGGGCCACCCCGAGTTTGATCTTGTACTGCCCGACGGCGGCCCTTCCGTTCGCGTCCGCAGCCGCCTGATCGGCGGCCATCACGTGACGAACCTGCTGGCTGCCGCTGCTGCGGCATTTGCCGCGGGCATCCCGGCGGCCGACATTGCTTCCTCGCTTAGTTCCCAGTCCGCCGCCAGCCGCTGGCGCATGGAACGAACCGAACGCCCTGACGGTGTCACCATCATCAACGACGCATACAACGCCAATCCTGAGTCGATGCGGGCAGCACTGCGCACACTCGCTGATCTTGGACAGGGCAGACGGACCTGGGCCGTGCTTGGGGCCATGCTGGAGCTCGGCGAGGATTCCATCCGCGAGCACACCGCCGTGGGAACACAGGTGGTGCG
This sequence comes from Arthrobacter sp. StoSoilB13, assembly GCF_019977255.1. Taxonomy (NCBI): domain Bacteria; kingdom Bacillati; phylum Actinomycetota; class Actinomycetes; order Micrococcales; family Micrococcaceae; genus Arthrobacter; species Arthrobacter sp. StoSoilB13. Next base: position 90,146 of record NZ_AP024647.1, read on the forward strand.
CTTGAACATCTCCAGGCTCGTGGTGGTGGGACGCGAAGCGCGGGCCCTTTACATATCGGCTATCCAGGAAGGTTCGTGGGGGGACGAATGTTCGTTCACGGAGACTGCCGAAGAAGCTTACGAACTCCTGCAACGGGAGCTGCAACCCGGGGACCTGGTTTTGTTCAAGTCCTCCAATGGGGTGGGGCTGAGGCATTTGGGTGATCGGATAGCATTACCCCCACGGGCCCGAGTCCACCGGGGAAAGCGCGGCTGAAGATGCCGCAAGCGAAGGGAACGAGCTGCTGTGATTGCACTTTTGATCGGCGCCGGCGTCGCCCTTCTGGTGGCCCTGATAGGGACGCCCCTGTTCATCAGATTCCTGGTGGCAAAGAGCTATGGCCAGTTCATCCGCGACGACGGCCCAACCTCGCACCACACCAAGCGAGGCACGCCCACCATGGGCGGGACCGTGGTTGTTGCGGCGGTCCTGATCAGCTACTTCGTGACCCACTTGATCATGTGGATGATGAATCCACGGTCCGAGGGGCCCTCCGCGTCCGGGCTGCTTCTGCTGTTCCTGATGGTAGGAATGGGCTTCGTTGGCTTCCTGGATGACTACATCAAAATTTCCAACAAGCGCAGTTTGGGCCTGAACGCCCGTGCCAAGCTGATCCTGCAAGCCGCCGTTGGCATCATTTTTGCCGTTCTCGTGCTGCAGTTTCCCAACGAGGACGGACTCCGTCCGGCTTCCACGCAAATTTCCCTCGTCCGTGACATCCCCTGGCTGGATCTCGCCTTTGGCGGGACCATCCTGGGCGCAATTCTCTTTGTCATTTGGTCCAACCTCATTATCACTGCGGCTACGAATGGCGTGAACCTGACAGACGGCCTGGATGGCCTCGCGTCGGGAGCATCCATCATGGTGTTCGGCGCCTACACGATCATGGGGATCTGGCAGAACAACCAGGCCTGTGGTTCGCCCCGTGAGGCGGGCAGCGGTTGTTACCAAGTACGCGACCCCATGGACCTGGCGCTCCTGGCGGCAATCCTGAGCGCCGCTTTGGTGGGCTTCCTCTGGTGGAACACATCACCGGCCAAGATCTTCATGGGTGACACTGGTTCCCTGGCAATCGGAGGCGCTGTTGCCGCCTTCGCAATCCTCTCCCGCACAGAACTTTTGCTGGCCTTCATCGGTGGTTTGTTCGTCCTGATCACCCTTTCCGTCATCATCCAGGTTGGCTTCTTCAAGCTGTCGGGTGGCAAACGGGTCTTCAAGATGGCCCCACTGCAACATCACTTCGAACTGAAGGGTTGGGCAGAGGTCACGGTTGTTGTCCGCTTCTGGATTCTTGCCGGGCTCTTCGTGGCCGCAGGCCTTGGAATCTTCTACGCTGAATGGGTGGTGCTGCTGTGAACGCAAACCAGGAGAGCTCGCAGTCGGCCAACGACCGCCTCAAGGATCTCACCAGCTGGGATGCTGATTGGCGTGGCTTGCGGGTGGTGGTGACCGGAATCGGCGTGTCGGGTTTTGCTGCCGCAGATACCCTCATCGAACTTGGCGCAAAAGTTGTGGTGGTGGATGCCTCGACCACGGCGAAAGCAGAGGCGCAGGCCGACACCCTGAAAATCGTGGGTGCGGTGGATGTACTGCTGGGCGAAGAGGCCGTCAAGGTCCTTCCCCTCATCGACGGCAACAAGCCCGAGCTCATTGTGACCTCGCCGGGATGGCGCCCGGACCAAGCCTTGCTGGCCGCCGCCAAACGCAAGCACATTCCCGTGTGGGGCGACGTCGAATTGGCGTGGCGCGTCCGCGAACGGGCTGGCCGGAAGACCGCTGATTGGCTCACCATCACCGGCACCAACGGCAAGACCACCACGGTTGGGATGACAGAGTCCATGCTGCAGGCGGCCGGACTCAAGGCCATTGCGGTGGGCAACGTAGGCACGCCCATCCTTGACGCGCTCAGGGATCCGGTGGAGTACGACGCTTTTGCGGTGGAACTCTCAAGCTTCCAGTTGCATTGGAGCCATTCGCTGTCACCGGTGGCCAGCGTATGCCTGAACGTCGCCGAAGACCACGTGGACTGGCATGGCTCCTACGCGTCGTACCTTGCAGACAAAGCGAAGGTCTACGAGAACACGCAGAAGGCCGCAATCTACAACGCCGATCAAATTGAAACCGAACGCATGGTGGAGAACGCGGACGTCGTGGAAGGCTGCCGCGCGGTCGGATTCACCACGAACACCCCTGGCATCAGCATGCTGGGCGTCGTGAATGGATTGTTGGTTGACCGCGCGTTTATCGAAGAGCGGAAAAACTCAGCCGCCGAACTCGCGTCCATCTCCGATCTGGGGCCAGTGGCACCGCGCCATATGGTGGCCAATGCCCTGGCCGCAGCTGCCCTCGTCCGTGCTTATGGGGTTGAGCCTGCCGCCGTGAAGCAGGGCTTGGTCAACTATCTTCCCGGTGCACACCGTATCCAGCTCGTGGCCAAACACGACGACGTGCTGTGGATCAATGATTCAAAGGCCACCAACCCACACGCTGCCTCGGCCGCTCTTTCGGCTTTCCACAATGTGGTGTGGATCGCAGGGGGACTCTCCAAGGGCGTCAATTACGATGACCTCGTCAAGGAGCACGCTCCCCGTTTGAAGTCGGTTGTGCTCATCGGCACTGACACGGAGGCCTTGGAAGCGTCGCTCCAGCGACACGCAACGGATGTCCCCGTGATAGCCCAGCCCAAGGGCGACACTGAAAGTGTGCAGACCGCAGACGGTAACGCCTCCTCGCCGATTTTTGGTGAGACCATCATGGCCCAGGCTGTGAGGGCAGCGGCCAGCGTGGCGGAGCCAGGTGACACCGTGCTCATGGCTCCGGCGGCTGCATCCATGGATCAGTTCTCTTCCTACGCTCACCGTGGCGACGCTTTCGTCCAGGCAGTACGCGAGCTCGTGGAAGGGCAGGCAAAGACCACCGAGGAGTAACAATGGTCAGCACGCCCACCCGCAGCCGCGGCAAGGTTTCCGGGGATGTCGGAGCCCAGGCTCCTTCGGCTGCCCGCAGGAAGCCCGCCCGGCTTCGGGGCCACGTTCGCTCCTTCTGGGAAGGCTTGGAGGGCAAGAGCAAAGCTCCCAACAGCTCCACGTATTACCTCATTCTTGGATGCGCCCTGGCCCTGACCGCCATCGGTGTGATGATGGTGCTCTCCGCATCCAGTGTGGAAGCGATCTCCGAAGGCAAGTCGCCCTACGCCGATGCATTGAAGCAGGCGATGTTTGGCGTCGTCGGACTGGTGGCGATGTACCTGATCTCGCGGACCAACGTCAGCTGGATGAAAAGGCTGTCCTGGTGGGGCCCTCGGTGCCGTTGTGGTCCTGCTGATACTTGTCCAGGTTTTCGGTCGCAGCACCTTGGGCAACCAGAACTGGATCGATATCGGCGGCATCAGCATCCAGCCCTCGGAAGTTTCGAAGCTGGTCCTTTGTGTTTGGATCGCTGCAGTCCTGGCACGCAAGGAGAAATACCTGCACCGCTGGATGCACGTGATCATACCGGTGGTCCCAGGGGCCGGCCTGGTCCTTGGGTTGATCCTCGTGGGCAATGACCTGGGCACAGCGATCGTTGTCATGGCCATCGTTGCCGCAGGGCTGTACTTTGCCGGGGTTCCCACAAAGATGCTGGCAATTGCCGGCGTCGCCGGAGCCATTGGCGCTACAGCCATGACAATCATCAGTCCCAACCGGATCTGCCGGGTGACGGCCTGGCTGGGCATGGCAGGGGATTCCTGCACCGCAGATTCCGACTTCACCTACCAGTCCACCAATGGCATGTACGGATTGGCGCAGGGCAGTTGGACCGGTCTTGGGCTGGGGCAGAGCCGGCAAAAATACAACTGGCTTCCAGAGGCCCACAATGACTTCATTTTTGCCATCATTGGCGAGGAACTGGGACTGGTGGGCACCTTGGTGGTCCTGGTGCTGTTCGCCATCCTCGGCATCGCCATTTTCCGTGTCGTCGTACGGCAGACCGATCCGTTCCAGCGCACGCTCGCCGGTGGCATCATGGTGTGGCTCCTGGGACAGGCAAGCATGAACATGGCAGTGGTGACGCAGCTGCTTCCCGTGATCGGTGTCCCGCTGCCTTTCATTTCTGCAGGTGGCTCGGCCTTGGTGATGTCGCTGTGCGGCGTGGGCGTAGTGTTGTCCTTGGCCCGCGGACAGTTGCCACCACAACAGCGTCCCCGGCTCTTGCCGCGTCGTTTGTCCAAGACCGCACGAAAGCGTAAATAGCACTTCATGACTTCAGATTCCTCCCACGCGTCCAAGCCTTTGTCCGTCGTGCTTGCAGGCGGTGGTACGGCTGGCCATGTCAGTCCGTTGCTGGCCATCGCGGACGCAATCAAGGAAAAGCGTCCGGAAGCTGCCATCCTGGCTGTGGGCACGCCGTCGGGCCTGGAAACCAGGCTTGTCCCAGCGGCCGGGTACAAGCTCGCCACGATTGACCGGGTCCCGTTGCCACGAAAACCGTCCCTGGATCTCCTGAAGCTTCCGGGACGGTTGCGGGGAGCCGTCAAGCAAGCGGAACGAATCCTCCATGAGGCCCAGGCAGATGTCCTGGTGGGCGTGGGCGGCTACGTTTGCACTCCCATGTACCTGGCAGCCCGCAGGCGCGGTACGCCCATCGTGATCCATGAGGCCAACATGAAAGCAGGGCTCGCAAATCGCGTAGGTGCACGGTTCAGCCGACATGTTGCCGTGGCGTTTGCCGGTACGCGCCTTCGCGGCGCCCGCCATGTGGGCATGCCCATGAGCCGGGCAATCTCGGGACTGGACCGCTCCGGGGCCGCGCCTGCTGCCAAGGCTTCGCTGGGCCTCAATCCGGACCGTCCTGCCCTGATCGTGACTGGTGGGTCCTCCGGAGCCCTGAGCATCAACCGTGCTGTGGCTGCTGCCTTGCCCGAGCTGGCAGCTGCGGGGATCCAAACACTGCACATCACCGGTGCCGGCAAGGCAGTCCTGGATAACGACGGCGGACCCCTCGCCGCTGATGGGTACCGGCAGGTGGAGTACGTGGATGGAATGGAGGATGTCTACGCTGCTGCCGACATCCTGCTCGCCCGTGCCGGAGCCGCAACGGTCAGCGAAGTGGCAGCAGTAGGGGTTCCTGCGGTGTTCGTGCCCCTGCCCATCGGCAATGGTGAGCAAGCGCTTAATGCAGCCGCGCTGGTGGAGGCCGGCGGAGCGCTGATGGTCCAGGACAAAGATTTCACCCCGGAATGGCTCAAAGAAGAGCTCATTCCGCTCGTATCGGATCGCGGGAGGCTGGACGAAATGGCCCGCAGGTCCGAGGCCCTTGGCATCAGAAACGCCGATCAGCGCATGGCTGATCTTGTCTTGGAAGCGGTATCCGCATGACACACGCGATTGCACCACTTGAGTCCCTTGGACGAGTACACTTCATCGGCATCGGCGGGGTGGGAATGTCTGCCATCGCCCGGATCATGGTGGCCCGCGGTGTTCCTGTGAGTGGTACTGACGCCAAGGACCTTCCCGTCATGCATGACCTGGCTGCAGCAGGTGCCCGTATTGCAGTGGGATACGATTCCGGCAACCTGGGTGACGCCCAGACTGTTGTTGCCGGCTCCGCAATCCGTGCCGACAATCCTGAGTTGTCGGCGGCCCGCGAGGCCGGTTTGCCCGTGCTGCATCGTTCCGAGGCATTGGCTGCGACCATGGGCGGCCACAGGGTTGTCACCATCGCCGGCACCCACGGCAAGTCGACCACCACGTCCATGGTTGCGGTCCTGCTCAAGGAAGCGGGATTGGATCCGTCGTTTGCCATTGGCGCGAACGTCCCGGCGCTGGGGGTCAACGCGGCCCACGGTTCCTCGGACATTTTCGTGGCTGAAGCGGACGAGTCCGATGGCTCGTTCCTCAACTACCGTCCCCTGATCGCCGTCGTCACCAACGTGGAAGCCGACCACCTGGACCACTACGGAACCGCGGAAGCTGTTTTCGCCTCCTTCGATAACTTCGCAGCGCTCCTGCCGCCCCACGGAGTCCTCCTGGCATGTGCGGACGACCCCGGCGCCCGCGCGTTGGCGGAGCGGACGGCCGCCAAGGCAACCACGCGTGTGCTGACGTACGGGACAAGCCACGACGCCGATATCCGGCTTGGCGATGGCGGTCCGGGTGATGTGTCGGTAGCGGTGGATGGAGCCAGCTACACCTTGAACCTGCAGGTCCCCGGAAGGCACAACGCCCTGAACGCCGCAGCCGCATTCGCCGTCGCCTTGGAGCTTGGCGTAGCGCCAGGGACGGCAGCTACGGCACTTGGACACTTCACCGGTGCGTCCCGGCGCTTTGAACTTAAGGGGCAGGGGAGGGGCGTGCGTGTGTACGACGACTACGCCCACCACCCAACCGAAGTGCGTGCAGCCCTGTCCGCCGCCCGCTCCGTGGCTGGCGGCAACAAAGTCCACGTTCTCTTCCAGCCGCATTTGTTTTCCCGGACCCGGGAATTCGCTGCGGAGTTTGCATCGGCGCTGGATGCTGCGGACACGGCGTTGGTCCTGGACATCTACCCTGCCCGTGAAGACCCCATCCCCGGTGTCACTAGTTCGCTGATTGCTGACAGGCTCTCCCAGGGACGACTGGTCTCCGGCGACGAAGCTGTGGAAGCCATTGTGGCGGCCGCTGGTGAGGGTGACATAGTGCTGACCGTGGGAGCCGGAGATGTCACTGCATACGGCCCGGTGATTGTGGAGGCGTTGGGTGGCTAGCACCCGCAAGCCAACCTTCAAGCCCGCGGCGGATTCCGGTCGGGAGAATAAGGGCCGTCCGGCGGGTGGTTCCCCGGAAAGCGTCATCAGCGCCCAGAGGTCAGTTGAGCCTTCTCCAAAAAACGGCCCGGACAATGTCATTGCTTTTCCCGAGCCGAAGGGCAAACGCAAGCGCCGGCTCCTGCTGTGGACTTTCGCCATCGTTACGGCTTTCGTCGCCGTGCTCATAACGGGTGCCATCTATTCACCCGTGCTCGCGGTCCGGACCATCACGGTGGACGGAACCAAGCTGCTGACGCCTGAGGACGTGCAGAAGGCCTTGACAGCCGTGGAGGGCAAGCCGCTGCCGCAGGTGAGCGGGCAGGAAGTCAATGAGCTCCTGAAGCCCTTGGTCCAGGTACGTTCGGCAACCGTGGAGGCAAGGCCGCCGTCGGAATTGCTGGTGCACGTCAATGAGCGCGTACCGGTGGCCCTGTTGAAGCAGGGTGACACGTTTGTGATGGTGGATGTGGATGGTGTTCAGCTGGGAGCCACGCAGGATCAGTCTGCGGTGGCGCTGCCCCTGATCGACGCCGGTGCAGGTGCCACCAACACCGGGCTGTTTAAAGCGATTGCGGCTGTCCTGAACACTTTGCCGGCCGATGTGCTGGCCAGGATGTCCACGGCATCTGCTGCGTCGCCTGATGCCGTCGAGCTAAAACTGGTGGACGGAAAGACGGTAGTGTGGGGCAATGCCGAGGACAAGGAACTGAAGGCGAAGGCACTTGAGGCACTGCTGAAGATGCCGCCGGATCCCAAAGTCCCCGTGAACGTCTACGACGTCAGCGTGCCCCGGCATCCATTCACCAAATAAAGAGCATTGAGCACGTAACCTGCGGGCCTCGGTGACCTTATTTCGCGACAATCAAGCGACACGCGCAAGCGGTCATTGCATGTGCGAAGCGGAGGAAATACCGTCGCAGTAGAGTTACTTGACATAACTATAACCTTCAACTAGAGGGTTAAGGTCCAAGGATTCAAGTTGGACTCGATCAGTTTCGCTATAGGACACAAGCAAGGGGCACGAAACGTGGCAGCACCGCAGAATTACTTGGCCGTCATCAAGGTCGTCGGCATCGGCGGCGGTGGCGTGAACGCAGTCAACCGCATGATCGAGGTCGGCCTCCGGGGCGTCGAGTTCATTGCCATCAACACTGACGCGCAAGCGCTCCTCATGAGCGATGCCGACGTCAAGCTCGACGTCGGTCGTGAGCTTACGCGCGGCCTCGGCGCCGGAGCCAACCCCGAGGTCGGCAAGCAGGCCGCTGAAGACCACGCTGACGAGATCGAAGAAGTTCTCCGCGGCGCTGACATGGTCTTCGTGACGGCCGGCGAAGGTGGTGGCACCGGAACTGGTGGAGCCCCTGTAGTCGCGCGCATCGCCCGCTCCCTTGGTGCGCTGACCATTGGCGTGGTGACCCGCCCCTTCACTTTCGAGGGCCGCCGTCGTGCGGGCTCCGCCGAAGCAGGTATCGATGCCCTGCGTGACGAAGTTGACACCCTGATCGTGATCCCCAACGACCGGCTCCTGTCCATCAGCGATCGCAACGTCTCCGTCCTGGACGCTTTCCGCTCAGCTGACCAGGTACTGCTCTCCGGTGTCCAGGGCATTACGGACCTCATCACCACCCCGGGCCTCATCAACCTCGACTTCGCCGACGTCAAATCTGTCATGCAGGGTGCGGGCTCCGCGCTCATGGGTATCGGATCCGCACGTGGCGAAGACCGCGCGGTGAAAGCTGCCGAGCTGGCCATTGCCTCGCCACTCCTGGAAGCCTCCATTGATGGCGCGCATGGCGTGCTGCTGTCCATTCAGGGTGGTTCAGACCTCGGCCTGTTCGAAATCAACGAGGCAGCCCGCCTGGTACAGGAAGTCGCGCACCCGGAAGCGAACATCATCTTCGGTGCGGTCATCGACGACGCCCTCGGCGACGAAGCCCGTGTCACCGTCATTGCCGCCGGGTTCGACGACGTCAAGGCAACCTCTCCGTCCATGGACCAGTCGCGTCCCGCGCAGAACCCCGTGCCTGCCGAGCGTCCTGCCGCGCCGAGTACCGCTCCGTCCAACGCGAATGCACCGCAGCATGCAACTGCAGGCATCGGCGCCGCCGGCCTGAGCAACTGGGGCCAGCAGCGTCCGTCGGCGCTCCCCGCGGACTCCGGATTCGACGTCGACCTTCCGGCCGTTGTGGAGCCGGACCTGTCGGGTAGCCGCTCGGATGACCTCGACGTTCCCGATTTCCTGAAGTAAGCGGGCTTCGAGAGTCGATATCCCGTGTTTTGGTGGCGCAATGAAGTACGGCCCGGCGTTTCTGTTGCCTTCACGGACACAGGCGCCGGGAACCTGGCCCTCCATGTGGGGGACAACCCCGGGGATGTGACTGCGCGTCGTTCCCGGTTGGACGATGCCGCAAGCCTGGGCAACCGTAGCTTTCAGTACATGGACCAGGTCCATGGCAATGAGGTCGCGCTTATTTCGAGCTACGGTCCCGGTCCCACCGCGGATGCAATGGTCTCAGTGCCTTCGGGTGGCCAGGCTGCCCAGCCATTGTCGGTCATGGTGGCTGACTGTGTTCCTGTGGTCCTCATTGGAGATGCAGGCGATCGCGGTCCCGTCATCGCTGTTGCGCATGCAGGCCGGCCGGGCGTAGCCTCCGCTGTTGTCCCGGCAACCGTCAACGAGATGCGCATGCTCGGTGCCCTGAACATCAGTGCCTGGCTGGGGCCTTCTATTTGCGGCTCCTGCTATGAGGTTCCCGAGCAGCTTCGCGAAGAAGTTGCCGAGGTGGCACCTGCCGCCTGGTCGAGCACATCGTGGGGAACGCCGGCTTTGGACCTTCCCGCCGGTGTTCGCGCCCAGCTGGCCGAAGAAGGCGTCACCGTTGAGTACTCAGGGGAATGCACCCTGGAAAATGACTCCCTTTATTCCTACCGGCGGGATGCCCGTACCGGGCGATTCGCAGGTTTGGTGTGGACTCATGACTAGCCTTGGGCAAGATAACGCGGTGTCCGGCGTTGCAGGTTCTGATGCCCGCACCACTGAACTCGCCCGGCGGCTTGAGATTGTTCAGACGCGGATTTCCGCGGCGACGGCTGCGGCGGGACGCGTGGATCTGCCAGGGCTGATCGTCGTGACCAAGTTCCACCCGGCAGCTGATGTCCGGCGACTATCCACGCTGGGTGTCCGGGATTTCGGCGAGAACCGGGACCAGGAAGCTGCAGGCAAAAGCGCCGAACTCACGGACCTGGACGTCCGATGGCATTTCATTGGCCAATTGCAGAGCAAAAAAGCGAAATCAGTGGCTAAATACGCCTACTCGGTGCAGTCTGTGGATCGTCCCCAGGTGATTGAGGCACTTGAAAAGGCAGTCGCCCGCGAACAGGACGCCACAGGCCGGAATGACCTTGAGTGCTACATCCAAGTCAGTTTGGATGACGACGCCGGGGCGCACCGTGGTGGGGCGCGGCCCTCGGACGTGGAATCCCTGGCGGCAATGATCGCTTCCGCGCCAGGACTGAGGCTCGCCGGGGTGATGGCTGTGGCCCCGCTGGGTGCAGATCCTGAAGCGGCCTTTGAGCGGCTTGCGGGTGTTTCCGCAGGACTTCGGACCAATCATCCGGCTGCTTCAGGGATATCAGCGGGGATGAGCCAGGACCTTGAGGCCGCTATCAAGTTTGGGGCGACACACCTGAGAATTGGCTCCGATATTCTCGGTTCGCGTCCGGCCGTGGGGTAGCGTCAAAGTATTGGAATGACGGGCCGGGGTTCCAATATGTCAAGTCATGGCGGCCCGCCTACTGCAGAAACGATAGGAGTGCACCATGGCTGGCGCTCTGCGCAAGACAATGATCTATCTTGGGCTCGCCGACGGCGATGAACACTACGAATCTGAGCAGGCCGTCGCGCACCACGACGAAGAACGCCCCCAGGCACAGGACCGGGAAGAGCGCCGAGCGCCTGCACCCGTCCGGGAAGTTGTCCGTGAAATGCCCACTGCTGACGCCGAAGAGGAATACCGCGCACCCGTGACACCCATTAAGCGTGCGGCGTCGAGCCGCGAAGATGCCTCGGGTTTGAGGCAGATCACCACAGTCCATCCGCGTTCCTATAATGACGCCAAGATTATTGGCGAAAGCTTCCGGGATGGCATTCCCGTGATCATGAACGTCACCGATATGGGCGAGGCAGATGCCAAGCGTTTGGTGGATTTCTCGGCCGGTTTGGTCTTTGGCCTCCATGGCAGCATCGAGAGGGTGACCAACAAGGTCTTCCTGCTGTCGCCGTCGTATGTTGAAGTCATCGGGGACGACAAGAAGGCCAGCGAAACGCAGGCCAGCTTCTTCAACCAGAGCTAAGAACGATCGCTACGATGATGCCAGGCGGGTCAACCTGCCTGGCATCTGTGTTGCAATAGTAAGGACCGATCGGCATTCCGGAACAAGTGGGAGATCTGAGCTAACTCGTGGGCATTGTTTTCGGCCTTATCTATATTGTGTTGTTGCTGTTTTTCATTGCCCTTATCATCAGGCTGATCTTCGAATGGGTTCAGATGTTCGCCCGTCAATGGCGTCCCCGCGGTGTGGCGTTGGTAACAGCCCATATTGTCTACTCGGTGACAGACCCACCACTGAGGAGGCTTCGCAGGTTGATACCTCCACTGCAGCTGGGTGGAATCTCCCTGGACCTGGGCTTCCTGATCCTGATTATCGCCGTGAGCATTGCCATGGCGGTGAGCAGTAGCCTGGCGTAGCTGCGCAGTGATGCTGTACCGCGGAACCGGGGGCTCGCGATGGGTCTGAAGGCCGCAAATTCTCCAATTCAACACGATGGTGTTGAATTGGAGGAACCAGATGATATTTAGGTACCGTAGTTTTGAACGGCCGGAAGGCCTACTGACTAACTAGACCAACGAGGTGACCAGATGGCTTTGACGCCAGAAGACGTTGTCAACAAGCGCTTTCAGCCGACCAAGTTCCGCGAAGGCTACGACCAGGACGAGGTAGATGACTTCCTCGACGAGATCGTGGTTGAGCTGCGCCGCCTGAACCAGGAGAACGACGAACTTCGCAAGAAGCTCGGCGAAGCTGGCTCGGCTGTGCCCGCGGCAACTGCTGCGGCTCCGGTCGTCGAGAAGGTTCCTGCCCCGGCCAAGGTGGACAAGGAAGCCGAGGCCAAGGCGGAAGCCGAAGCGAAGGCTGCTGAGGCTGCCAAGAAGAAGGAAGCCGAGCAGGCCGCTGCGGCTGCCGCCGCCAAGGCACCGGCTCCCAGCAACGGTGTTACGCCGACCGCTGAGTCCGCTGCAGGCCTGCTGGCCATGGCGCAGCAGATGCACGACAAGCACGTTGCCGACGGTGCACAGCAGAAGGAAAAGATTATCGCTGAGGCGCAGATCGAGGCTTCCAGCCTGGTCAACGACGCCCAGGAGAAGTCCCGGAAGATCCTTGGCGCCCTTGAGCAGCAGCGTTCGGTCCTGGAGCGCAAGGTTGAGCAGCTCCGTGGTTTCGAGCGTGACTACCGCTCACGCCTGAAGGCATACATCGAGGGCCAGCTGCGCGACCTCGACGCCCGTGGTTCCGTCGCTGCCCCTGAGGTCGGCGAAGCAACCGCTGACGTTTAGCAAGTATTCTGAAAGCCGGTGGCTGGGGTCTCCTCTGCCACCGGCTTTTGCTGTTAACACCCTGACAGCAGCCCCCAACGCTCCACGAACGAAAGCACTATGACCGACGACCTCACCGACGACGCATCCCGGCCGGAACTTCCCGTCCGGAAATGGCGTCCCGCAATGCTGTGGCTCTTTGCCGGCTTTGCGGTTTTTGCCTATGTCTTTGACCAGCTCACCAAGCTCTGGGTGACCAGCACCATGACAGAAGGTGAGCGCATTCCAGTGCTGCCACCACTGCTGCACTGGTACTACATCCGGAATTCAGGGGCAGCTTTTTCCATCGGTGAGAACGTCACTTGGATCTTCACGATCGTCATGGCCGGGGTGTCTGTAGCCATCCTTTTGCAGTTGCGACGGCTCGGCTCCGCCTGGTGGGCATTGTCGCTTGGGCTGCTGCTTGGCGGTGCATTGGGAAACCTGACCGACCGCTTGTTCCGTGAACCGTCCTTCGCCATGGGCCATGTAGTGGATTTCATCCAGGTACCAAACTTTGCGATCTTCAACATCGCCGACTCCGCTGTTGTATCGGGCGTTGTCATCATTTGCCTGCTGACCCTGCGCGGGGTGGGCATGGATGGCACCCGGCAAGTGGCCGCACCGAAGTCAGCGAAGCCAGCCAAGCCGGCTCCGGGCTCCGGCGGGGAGACTGTCGGTGAGTGAATCGGTTGTAGTACCTGAGGACCTTGCAGGAGCGCGGGCTGACGCCGGCCCTTGCAAGGTTGCTGGACATTTCGCGTTCTGCTGCGGCGCTGCTTATCGCCGAAGGAAACGTCACCAGCGGCGGTGCGGCTCTCGGCAAGTCAGCAAAGCTCATTGCGGGCGCGGTGCTGGACGTCACGGTTCCCGAGCGGCCGGATCCCTTGGAAGTCGTGGAGGAAGTTGTGGAAGGCCTGAAGATCCTGCTGGATGACGAGGAATTCGTTGTCATCGACAAACCCGTGGGAGTGGCGGCGCATCCATCGCCTGGTTGGGTGGGGCCCACGGTGGTCGGAGGCCTGGCTGGAGCCGGCTACCGGATTTCGACGTCGGGAGCACCGGAGCGTGCGGGCATTGTCCACAGGCTCGACGTCGGCACTTCCGGCGTGATGGTCGTGGCCAAGACCGAGCATGCCTACACGGTCCTCAAGAGGGCTTTCAAGGAACGCACGGTGGACAAGGTCTACCACGCGGTTGTCCAAGGACTTCCGGATCCGCTGGAGGGCACTATTGATGCCCCGATCGGCCGCCACCCCGGCCACGACTGGCGCTTCGCGGTGATCGAAGACGGCCGGCCCTCAGTGACCCACTACGAGGTCCTGGAAGCCTTTGGTAAAGCTACGTTGGTGGAGGTGCACCTGGAAACGGGCCGCACGCACCAGATCAGGGTCCACTTCTCTGCGTTGCGGCACCCTTGCGCCGGCGATCTCACCTATGGTGCTGATCCCCGTCTCGCAGCAAACCTGGGACTGACACGGCAGTGGCTTCATGCACGGCAACTGGGTTTCACACACCCGCGGACCGGCGGGTGGGTGGAAGTCACCAGCGACTACCCGGCGGACCTTCAGTACGCCCTTGACCTGCTGGCCACGGGCTCAGCCTAGGCAACCGTTCCGGGCCTGCCCGGTCCAAGGGCTCCGCATTTTGTCGGGGGCGGGACGGTAGACTGTCGTGGTGACTTCCAGCAATGATTCGTTCGTCCACCTGCACACCCACACCGAATACTCCATGCTGGATGGAGCGGCCCGACTGGGTGAGCTGTTCGATGAAACCGAACGCCTGGGGATGCCCGCCCTGGCCACCACTGATCACGGCTACCTCTTTGGTGCCTTCGATTTTTGGCGCAAGGCCACCGACAAGGGCATCAAGCCGATCATCGGTGTAGAAGCCTACGTAACCCCTGGTACGGCCCGGGGGGACAAAGAACGTGTCCGGTGGGGGGATGAGAGCCAGCGCAAGGACGACGTCTCCGGTGGTGGTTCCTACACCCACATGACGCTTCTGAGCTACAACAACGTTGGCATGCGGAACCTGTTCCGGGCTTCGTCCATTGCTTCATTGGATTCAGTCTTTGGCAAGTGGCCCCGCCTGGACCGGGAATTGCTCAATACGTACTCCGAGGGGCTTATTGCCACCACAGGATGCCCGTCCGGTGAAGTCCAGACCCGCCTTCGGCTTGGCCAGTACCGTGAGGCGCTGGAGGCCGCGGCAGAGTTCAGGGACATCTTTGGCGCGGAGAACTATTTCTGCGAGCTGATGGACCATGGCCTGGACATTGAGCGCCGCGTCACCGGGGACCTCCTGCGCCTGGCCAAGGACCTGAATCTTCCCCTGGTGGCCACGAACGACCTCCACTACACGCACGAGCACGATGCGAAGGCGCACGAGGCACTGCTGGCCATTCAGTCCGGTTCCACGCTTCTTGAGCCCACGTACGACAACGGCGGATCCAGGTTTGCCTTCTCCGGCAGCGGCTACTACCTGAAATCCCCGCAGGAAATGCGTGAGCTTTTCCGTGATCACCCGGATGCCTGCGATAACACGCTGCTCATTGCCGAACGTTGCGAGGTGTCCTTCAACACCGACGCCAACTACATGCCGCGCTTTCCTTGCCCGCCGGGCGAGGACGAAACCTCCTGGCTGGTCAAGGAAGTGGACAAGGGGCTGGCCTACCGCTATCCGCAGGGCGTGCCGGACAAGGTGCGCAAGCAGGCTGACTACGAACTCGGGGTCATCACCTCGATGGGCTTCCCGGGTACTTCCTCGTGGTGGCCGACTTCATCAACTGGGCCAAGAACAACGGGATCCGCGTTGGTCCGGGGCGTGGTTCCGGTGCAGGCTCCATGGTGGCCTACGCCATGCGTATTACCGACCTTGATCCGCTCCAGCACGGCCTGATCTTCGAACGCTTCCTCAACCCGGACCGTGTCTCGATGCCTGACTTCGACGTCGACTTCGATGATCGCCGCCGCTCCGAGGTGATCGACTACGTCACGAAGAAATACGGCGACGAGCGCGTGGCGATGATCGTCACGTATGGAACCATCAAGACCAAGCAGGCGCTCAAGGACTCCTCCCGTGTGCTTGGCTACCCGTTCAGCATGGGCGAGCAGTTGACCAAGGCCCCTGCCGCCGGCCGTCATGGCCAAGGACATCCCACTGGCCGACATCCAGAACCCGGAGTCCAAGCGCTACAGCGAAGCAGGAGATTTCCGGCAGCTGATCGCCACGGACCCCGAGGCCGCCAAGGTCTTTGAGACTGCGCTGGGCATTGAGGGCCTGAAACGCCAATGGGGTGTCCATGCCGCCGGAGTCATCATGTCCTCGGACCCCATCATCGATGTCATTCCGATCATGCGCCGTTTCCAGGACGGCCAGGTTATTACCCAGTTCGACTACCCAACGTCCGAGGGCCTCGGCCTGATCAAGATGGACTTCCTGGGCCTCCGGAACCTCACGATCATTTCGGACGCCCTGGAAAACATCAAGATGAACCGCGGTGTCGACCTGGACCTGGAAAACCTCGCACTGGATGACGCCGCCTCCTACGAGCTCCTGGCGCGCGGTGACACCTTGGGCGTGTTCCAGCTCGACGGCGGGCCCATGCGGTCCCTGCTCAAACTCATGAAGCCTGACAACTTCGAAGACATCTCCGCTGTCCTTGCGCTGTACCGGCCTGGACCCATGGGCGCCAACGCCCACACCGACTACGCCCTGCGTAAAAACGGGATCCAGGAAGTAATTCCCATCCACCCGGAGTTGGAAGAACCGCTCAAGGAAATCCTGGGTGGGACATTCGGCCTGATCGTGTACCAGGAACAGGTTATGGCGGTGGCGCAGAAGCTTGCCGGCTACTCGCTGGGCCAAGCCGACATCCTGCGCCGTGCCATGGGCAAGAAGAAGAAGTCGGAGCTGGACAAGCAGTTCGCCGGCTTCTCCCAAGGTATGCAGGACAACGGCTACTCCATGGCCGCCGTCAAGACGCTCTGGGACATTCTGCTTCCGTTCTCCGACTACGCCTTCAATAAAGCGCACTCGGCCGCATATGGGGTCATTTCTTACTGGACTGCCTACTTGAAGGCACATTATGCGCCCGAGTACATGGCTGCCCTGCTGACGTCCGTCGGTGATGACAAGGACAAGTCTGCGATCTATCTCAACGAGTGCCGCCGGATGGGCATTACCGTTCTTCCGCCGGACGTCAATGAATCCTCGTTGAACTTCACCCCTGTGGGAACGGACATCCGCTTCGGCATGGGGGCCATCCGAAACGTCGGCGTGAACGTGGTGGAAGCCATGGTCTCTGCGCGGGCCACGGAGGGCAGCTACACATCGTTCAAGGACTTCCTGATGAAGGTGCCTGCCGTTGTCTGCAACAAGCGCACGATCGAATCCTTGATCAAGGCCGGTGCCTTCGACTCGCTTGGACACCATCGCCGTGCTTTGGCCATGATCCACGAAGAAGCCATCGACTCCGTCATCACCCTCAAGCGCAATGAGGCAATCGGCCAGTTTGACCTCTTCGCCGGCTTCGAGGACCAGGAACCTGAAGCTTCGCTGACTACGGAAATTCCGGACCTTCCCGAATGGGAAAAGAAGGACAAGCTGTCCTTCGAGCGCGACATGCTCGGTCTCTATGTTTCGGATCACCCCTTGCAGGGCTTGGAAGGCGTCCTCAGCCAGCATGCGGAGCAGTCCATTACCTCGATCATCGCCGAGGACGGACCGCACGACGGCGCGATAGTCACCATCGCGGGCATGATCACCTCGTTGAGCCGCAGGATCGCCAAAGCCAGTGGCAACGCCTACGCCCGTGCCGAGATTGAAGACCTGGGCGGCTCCATGGAGGTCATGTTCTTCGGCCAGGTGTACGGGCCGATCGCCTCCGTCCTGGCTGAAGACCTGATCGTGGTGGTCAAGGGGCGCCTGCAGCGCAGGGACGATGGCGCCGTGACGCTGAACTGCATGGAACTCTCCGTGCCGGACCTCAGTGAGAGCGTGAACGGACCGGTGGTGATCACGATTCCGACGTTCAAGGCCACCGAGGCGGTGGTTACCGACCTTCGGGATGTGCTGCGGACACATCGGGGCAACTCAGAGGTCCGGCTCAAGCTCATGGGGGACACCAAGGTTGAGGTCATGGGGCTTCCCGTGCACATGCGGGTCAACCCCAGCCCATCGCTCTTTGGCGACCTGAAAGTCCTGTTGGGTCCGGCCTGCCTGGATAATTAGCGCACCGGATGGCCGGAATCCTGGAGGAGGCTAGATTTCGTAGTCCAGCGGCCTCGGCTGGCTGTAGCCGCCACCGTGATAGAGCAGGGGAGCGCCGTCGTCGCCCACCTGGCCGTCCACGACCTCCACGACCACAACGGCGTTGTTCTCGAACGACAACCGCATTTGGATCTTTCCCACCAGCCAACCTGCGACGTCCTTGAGAATGGGGACTTCGTACGGACCTGGCTCCCAGTGGTCTCCCTCGAAGCGGTCCCGCGTCTTGGCGAAACGATCTGCCAGCGCCTGGTTCTCCAGTCCGAGCATATGCACGCCAATGTAGCTGGCATTGGCGATGGCCGGCCAGGAACTTGAGCTTCGGGCCATGTTGAAGGTGAAACGCGGCGGTTCGGCGGACAGGGACGCAACGGAGGTGGCAGTGAAGCCGAACGGCTTGCCATTCAGGTTGGCTGTGATGATGGCCACCCCGGCGGCATGGCGGCGAAACATTTCCCTGAACGTCTTTTCGAAGCCGGATAGTTCGCTTGCCACGTTGATGAATCTCCTGGAACTGGGGTCGGGGGCGTCTTTCTCTCAGGGTATTCCTCCCTGTGCCCCACTTCCGCATTTTAATGAGCACACGTGAACCTTTGTTAATGTGAGTTCCATGACTCAGCCCACTGTGCACGTTCCCGCGGAAACCCAACCCGACGCCGCAACTCCCTGGCGTTCGCGGGACGCCCTGTGGCTTGTCCTACCTGCGGCGGCGGGGGTAGCCGTAGGCGTTCTCTGGTGGATCCTGGCGCCGGGCGGGGGGAACCTGGTATCGGGTAACCCCGAACTGGCAAATCCTGCCAACCCTGATTCGTGGTTGCCGCGCGACCTGGTCCTTGCCGGGCTGACGTTGGTGGCCGGGTGTGTCATGGGCCTCATTCTCGACGGAAAGCTCCAGGGGAGCGGGGCCGGCAGGCGGTTGGCGCTGGCGCTGGCAGGGGGCGCTGCAGGCGCAGCGATTGCCTGGGTGGTTGGCTTGCTTGCGGCGCAGCTATGGGGCCCGGCTCCGGACCCTTCCCTGGGCGCGGACTACGGTTTCACCCTTCGTTCCTACGCCGTCCTCTTCCTGTGGCCCGGTGCTGTCGCCTTCGTGACGTTCGTACTTGCGCTGTTCGGGGTTCTTTCCAGGAAGCCCGTAAAATAGCCGGGTGACCACTTCTTCGGATACTTCCGCCCCTGCCGCTGCCTCCTTGAATTTCCGCAGTATCGATTTCCGCGGCCGCCACCTCTCGCTGGCTGAGCTGCGCGCTGCGGTACCCAGGGCGAAGCATCAGACGATGGCGGACGCGGAGCAGAAGGTCCTGGACATCATGGGAGCCGTCCGCAGCCGGGGTTTTGCCGCTCTGGCGGAACTTGCAAGGAATTTCGACGGCGTTGAACAGTCCCACCCGCGTGTACCGGCGGAGGCACTTGCCAAGGCCCTGGCCGACATTGATCCCACTGTCCGCGCCGCGCTGGAAGAGTCGATCAGCCGGGCCAGGCAGTTCGCCGACCAGCAGCGTCCAGCCAATGTTGACGTCGCCTTGGCTGATGGCGCGGTTGTCAGCCAGAACTGGATTCCCGTGGGCCGTGTTGGGCTGTATGTCCCCGGTGGTCTGGCGCCCCTGGCATCCTCGGTGATCATGAACGTTGTTCCCGCCGTTGCTGCAGGTGTCGAATCCATCGCCCTGGCGTCGCCGCCTCAAAAGGACTTCGGCGGACTCCCGCACCCCACCATCCTTGCCGCGGCAGCGCTGCTGGGAATCGATGAGGTCTATGCAATTGGCGGTGCCCAGGCAGTCATTTCGTTTGCCTACGGCATCCCCGGTTCGGAAGGAGTACCTCCTATCGAGCCCGTGGATCTCGTCACGGGGCCCGGCAATATCTTCGTCGCCACTGCCAAGAGGCTGGTGAAGGGAGTCGTTGGCATCGATTCCGAGGCAGGAACTACCGAGATCGCTATCCTGGCCGATTCCACTGCCCACCCCGCGCTGGTGGCTGCCGACCTCATCAGCCAGGCCGAGCACGATCCCAAAGCCGCCTCTGTCCTGGTGACGGACTCCGCAGACTTGGCGGACGCCGTCGTGGGTGAATTGGCACGGCAGGCAGCGGCCACGAAGCACAGCGCACGTGTCCTTGAGGCACTTTCCGGTCCACAATCGGGTGTAGTGCTGGTGGATGACCTGGAACAGGGGATTGCGGTGTGCAACGCCTATGCCGCTGAGCACCTTGAAATCATGACGGCGGATGCACCGGCCGTGGCGGCGCGGATTCGCAACGCGGGCGCCATTTTCGTGGGGGACTACAGCCCTGTGAGCCTCGGCGACTATTGTGCCGGGTCCAATCACGTCCTGCCCACGAGCGGTACGGCTGCCTTCTCCTCGGGGCTGAACGTCACCACCTTCCTGCGGGCAGTGCAGGTCATCAACTACAGCCGTGCGGCTCTGGAGCAGGTCAGTGGCCACATCGTGAGTTTGGCCGGCGCGGAGGATCTTCCGGGCCATGGGGATGCGGTCAGGATCCGCTTCAGCGGTCGAAGCTGACGTCGAAGACCGCAGGTGCCCGAGGCGACCTGACCACAACATGTACGGGTCAACACCACTACATGTAGTAATTACAAGCTTGTCATTAGGGTGTCATCGAACGTAAACTGGTGCCGGAAGAGAATCTTCCGGCACCTTTGCGTTTCCGGCACCTGCCGGTCGGACGTGGGCCGGAGCTGATCAGGGAGGCCCAGCGTGTACTGTCCGTTCTGCCGGAATCCTGACTCGCGCGTCGTCGACAGCCGCATGGCTGACGACGGAACTTCCATCCGGCGCCGCCGGCAATGCCCTGAATGCGGGCGACGCTTCACCACGGTGGAAACCACCAGCCTGTCCGTCATCAAGCGTTCAGGAGTCGGGGAGCCGTTCAGCCGCATCAAAGTCATCAGCGGCGTCCGCAAAGCGTGCCAGGGCCGCCCTGTCACCGAAGACGATCTCGCCATGCTGGCGCAGGAAGTCGAGGAGAACATCCGCTCCTCGGGTGCCGCCGAAATCGACGCCCACGAAGTAGGCCTGGCCATTCTCGGTCCACTGCGGAAACTGGATGAGGTGGCGTACCTGCGGTTCGCCAGCGTCTATCAGGCATTCGAGTCGCTCGAAGACTTCGAATCCGCCATATCCTTGCTCCGGCATGAGGCCGAGGCCCACGCGAAAGCCGGCGCCAAGGAAGCCAAAGGCTCCGGGAAAAGCCAGCTCTAGCGGCCGCCGGATACTGGGAGGACTGCCCCAGTAATGTAGCCGGCCTCGCCGGACATTAACCACATCACAGCCGCGGCCACCTCTTCAGGTTCAGCGCCCCGGCCCATGGGAATGGTTGGATTGAGCCTCTCCACGCGGTCGGGCATTCCTGCAGCTGCGTGGAGTCCGGTGTTGGTGCTGCCGGGAGCGACGGCATTGACGCGAATGCCCTGCTTGGCCACTTCCGCTGCCAGGCCAACCGTCAGAACGTCCACGGCACCTTTCGACGCCGCGTAGTGAACCCAGGTGCCGGGGGAACCGGCCCTTTGTTGCTGTCGATGAAATGTTGATGATGGAACCACCCGGACCGCCGTGGTCGGTAGAGAGTCTGCGGACAGCTTCCTGGCACATGAAGATCATGCCGGAGACGTTCACGTCCATGACGCGCTGCACGGTCGCGGCAGGGACCTCCGCCAGTGTTCCAATCAGGTTGCCCGTGATGGCCGCGTTGTTGATGACCGCTGTTACGGGACCCCATGCGGCGGCCGCGTCGAACAAACGCCCGACGTCGGCGGGCTGGCTGACGTCGGCCTGCACGGCCATTGCCTGACCCCCTTCGGCGAGGATCTTCCCCACAACGTCATCGGCGCCGGGGGCGTCCGAGGAGTAGTTGACGACGACGCCGTACCCTTTCCGGGCGGCAGCAAGCGCTACGGCTGCTCCAATGCCCCGGCTGGCGCCGGTGACGATTGCGATTTCATGTACGGCGTCGTTGTCGATCACGAGGTACCGGTTACTTTGCCAGCTTGTGGTGCAAGGCGACTTCAAGGGCGGCACCGACAATGCCGGCGTCGTTCTTCAACTTGGCGGTGACAATGTTGGTGCGCAATTGCAGGTGCGGGAAGTATTCATCCGAACGCTTGGAGATGCCGCCACCGATGATGAAAAGTTCGGGGGAGAACAGGAACTCGACGTGCTGCAGGTAGCGGTTAAGCAGGACGCCGTACTCGTCCCAGCTCAAGCCATCGCGTTCGCGCGCCACGGCTGATGCCTTGGTTTCGGCGTCGAATCCGTCCACCTCAAGGTGGCCGAGCTCGGCGTTGGGAACCAACTGACCGTTGAAGATGAAGGCGGAGCCGATTCCGGTGCCGAGCGTGATGACCAGGACGGTGCCGTCCACGCCCTCGCCCGCGCCGTAGCGGGCCTCTGCGAGACCGGCGGCGTCGGCATCGTTGATGACTTCGACGGGTCGGCCCAGTCGCTCAGTAAACTTCTTGTCGATGTCTGTGCCCAGCCAGGACTTGTCCACATTTGCGGCAGAGTTGACCACACCGTGCTGGATGATGCCCGGGAAGGTGACACCCACAGGGGAATCCGCGGCAGGAGCGTCAGGGCGGCTGGAAAGTTCTTCGACGATTTCTGCCACAACTTCGGCAACTGCTTCGGGGGTGGCTGGCTGCGGCGTGGGAACCCGGAAGCGTTCGCCGATCAGCTTGCCCTTCTTGAGGTCGACGATGCCGCCTTTGATACCCGTGCCGCCGATGTCGATTCCGATCAGCGGAGCGTTCTTGTGGGTCTTCTCATCCTTCTTGGACAATGCAATTCCGATCATGGCAGGAGGGGTGGGCATGGCGCAGCCGCCCGGGGCTGCGATGGACCTTCCGGAAAGCTAGGGAAGGGTCAGGATTTCCGCGCCGGTCTCGGTGACCAGCAGGGTGTGCTCGAATTGGGCCGTGCGCTTGTGGTCCCTGGTAACGACGGTCCAGTCGTCGGACCACATATCCCATTCGATCGTGCCAAGGGTCAGCATGGGTTCGATGGTGAAGACCATGCCTGCCTCGATCACGGTGTTGTACGCCGGGGCTGCGTCGTAATGCGGGATGATGAGGCCCGTGTGGAACGCCTCACCAACACCGTGGCCAGTGAAATCCCGTACCACGCCATAGCCGAAGCGCTTGGCGTAGGACTGGATCGCGCGGCCGATTACGTTGATTTCGCGGCCGGGGGCCACGGCCTTGATGGCCCGGTTGAGCGACTCCTGCGTACGCTCAACCAGCAAACGGGATTCCTCGTCCACGTCGCCAACCAGGAAAGTGTAATTGGTATCTCCATGCACTCCACCGATGAATGCGGTGATGTCAATGTTCAGGATGTCCCCATCCTGAACCACCGTGGAATCGGGGATGCCGTGGCAGATAACTTCATTGAGGGAAGAGCAGAGGGACTTCGGGAAGCCCCGGTAGCCCAGCGTGGACGGGTAGGCATTGTGGTCCACAAGGAACTCGTGCCCAATCTTGTCCAACTGGTCCGTCGTCACGCCGGGCTGGATGTGCTTGCCAACTTCAACGATGGCCTGGGCAGCAATCCTGCTGGCGATACGGATCTTCTCGATGGTCTCCGCAGACTTCACTTCGGAGCCGGTGAACTTGCTGGGTGCCTTCTTGCCGACGTACTCGGGGCGGGGGATCGACGCCGGGACGGGCCGTTCGGGGCTGATGATTCCCGGAGTGAGCGTGCCGGTGGGTGCGGTCGAAGCAAGAGAAGGCATAGATTGATCATATAAGGCACACAAGAGACGCAAGTAACAAAGCGCGGCTGGGCCCACGTGACTCCGCCAACGTTACGCGTTTGAGGGCAAACGGGACGAGGAGGAGACGTGACGGAGTACTGGTACAACGTCAAGACGCATGAGATCGAAGAGGACGCCATGTCCGATTGGACACAGCTGATTGGTCCTTACAAGACCCGGGAAGAAGCGGAGCACGCGCTGGAAAAGGTAAAGCAACGCAACGATGCCTGGGACGCCCAGGACGATGACTAGGGCGCCCGGGACATCTTAGAAGGCCCGGAACAGCTTAGAAGGCCCGGAACACTTTAGAAGGAATGCTCAGGTCCGGGGAATCCTCCGGACCTGACGTCCTCTCCAAAGGCTGCGGCGGCATCCGTGAGCGTCGTGCGAAGGTCTGCATACTGCTTGACGAACTTCGCCATCTTGCCCCCTCGCAGTCCGGCCATGTCTTGCCAGACCAGCACTTGGCCGGTGGTGCTCTTGCCGGCTCCGATGCCTACCGTCGGTACGCGCAACGCTGCATCGACGGCAGCAGCCGTATCCGCGGGCACCATTTCCATGAGGACGCTGAAGGCGCCTGCGTCCTGCAACGCCACTGCGTCCTCGATCAGCCGTTGGGCGTCATCGCCCCTGCCTTGGACCCGGTAGCCACCCAGGGAGTGTTCACTTTGGGGAGTGAATCCAATGTGGGCCATGACAGGAATGCCTGCCTGGACCATGGCCTTCACAGTCTCCGCATAGTATGCAGAGCCTTCGATTTTGACCGCGTGGGCCAATCCTTCCTTGAGGAAACGCACGCCGGTGGCGACTGCCTGCTCGGTTGAAACCTCGTAGCTGCCAAACGGCAGGTCAGCCAGGACCAGGGCGCGCTTGGCTGAACGGCTTACCGCCCGGCACAGGGGCAGCAGCTCGTCCACAGTGACGGGAAGGCTGGTCTCGTTGCCGAAGACGTTGTTTGAGGCGGAGTCACCCACCAGGAGGACTTCGATCCCTGCTTGGTCGAAGATCTCAGCGGTGTATTGCTCGTAGGCGGTGAGCATAGCGAAGTGTTCGCCGTT
Organism: Arthrobacter sp. StoSoilB13; assembly: GCF_019977255.1. NCBI lineage: Bacteria > Bacillati > Actinomycetota > Actinomycetes > Micrococcales > Micrococcaceae > Arthrobacter > Arthrobacter sp. StoSoilB13. The sequence goes on from NZ_AP024647.1 coordinate 114,680, forward strand.
GTCCTTGGCCTGCTGAAGGTGATGGATGCGCACCCTGCTGACCTGTTTCTTGGCGCCCGTTGACGGTGCCTGGACTGCCGCCGCTGGACCGTTGCCATAGGGCGCGGGGACTTCGGCGGGCGTGGTGGACTCAGGAAGGTTGCTTGGGGCCATGGATAGAGCCTAAGCCGTGCCGGCGACGCCTGCCAGCAGAGTGTCAAGGGTCACTGTTTGTAAACGCTGTGTTACGCGCAGCTACTGCGGCGGCATTCGCACCGAATGCTTAGTAGAGTGAAGTCTGAGCTGCCGTGGCTTCAATGATGGGAACTGCGGCATGGACACCGAACCGGAAAAGAGGCCCTATGGACCGCCAGCAAGAGTTCGTTCTGCGGACGATCGAAGAGCGTGACGTGCGCTTCGTACGCTTGTGGTTCACCGACGTCGTGGGTTCACTGAAGTCGGTGGCTCTTGCGCCGGCAGAAGTTGAAGGTGCCTTCGAAGAGGGCCTGGGATTCGATGGTTCAGCGATCGAAGGCCTTGCGCGGGTTTTTGAATCCGACATGCTGGCACAGCCTGACCCCTCAACCTTCCAGATCCTGCCTTGGCGCGGTGAGACCGAACAAACGTCCAGGATGTTCTGCGACGTCCTGACGCCGGACGGGGAACCCTCGGCAGCAGACCCCCGGAACGTCCTCAAGCGGACCCTTGCCAAGGCCGCGGACATGGGTTTCACCTGCTACACGCACCCTGAAATCGAGTTCTACCTGCTCAAGTCAAAGGAGCTTGGCCCCAACGGTGCGCCGGTCCCTGTTGACGAAGGCGGCTACTTTGACCACGTCCCGGGTGGTGTCGCGCAGGACTTCCGGCGTACCGCCGTGACCATGCTGGAATCCGTGGGTATCTCGGTGGAGTTCAGCCACCACGAGGGCGGTCCAGGCCAGAACGAGATTGACCTGCGCTACGCGGATGCCCTGCAGACCGCGGACAACATCATGACCTTCCGCACGGTCATCAAGGAAGTTGCCCTGCAGCAGGGTACCTACGCAACGTTCATGCCCAAGCCGTTTACGGACCACCCCGGCTCCGGAATGCACACACACTTTTCGCTTTTCGAGGGGGACACCAACGCATTCTTTGAAGCCGGTGCGGAGTTCCAGCTGTCCAAGACTGCCCGCCAGTTCATTGCCGGTATCCTCAAGCACGCACCCGAATTCACCGCGGTCACGAATCAGTTCGTGAACTCCTATAAGCGGCTCTGGGGCGGCGGTGAGGCACCGAGCTATCTGAGCTGGGGCCACAACAACCGCTCCGCGTTGGTGCGGGTGCCGTTGTACAAGCCCGGCAAGGGCCAGTCGGCGCGCATTGAGTACCGCGGCATCGACTCCGCAACCAACCCGTACCTGGCCTACGCCGTCCTTCTGGGAGCCGGTTTGAAGGGTATCGAGGAAGGCTACGAACTTCCGGCAGCTGCCGAAGATGACGTTTGGTCGCTGACCACCGCGGAGCGCAAAGCCATGGGCCACGCTCCGCTGCCAGCCAGCCTCCACGATGCCATCCGTGCCATGGAGGAATCGGAGCTGGTGGCCCAGATCCTGGGTGAGCAGGTCTTCGAACACTTCCTGCGCAACAAGCGCGCGGAATGGCAGGACTACCGCCTCCAGGTCACGCCGTACGAGCTGCAGCGCAACCTCGGCATTCTGTAGGCAGGGCCAATGAGCCTTGCACGTCGGCTCATCTCAGCCGGATTCAGCGACCTGGAAAAGGGCGAGCGCTTTCTTGCTGCCCCCGAACTGGAAGGCATCGAACAGGATGCCCTGTTCGCCGGGCTCTCCTTGGCGGCGAGCCCGGATACAGCGTTGCAGTCACTCGTCCGGCTGATTGAGAAGAACCCCGGCCTCAAGAAGTTGGCGGGCGCCGACCCCGACACGAGCGAATCCCTGTACCGGCTGTTGGGGGCATCGGAGGCGCTGGGTGAGTTCCTCATGCGCAGGCCGGAGCACCTGGACGTTTTCGATGCCAGGGTAAGCCCGGAGCCACTCCCGGCATCAAGCGAAGAACTCAGGTCCCTGCTTCTTCGTTCGGTCAAGGCCGAGCCAGGTGCGCAGCGCCCGGTGGCTGGGTTGACGGGGCTTCCGGCGTACGCGGCCTTGCGGACGGCGTACCGCCGCGGCCTTACGGAGCTTGCCATAAAGGACCTCTGCGCTGCGTCGCCGCAAGACTTCATGCCCGCCGTGGGTGCAGAGCTTGCAGACCTCGCTGGTGCGGCCATTGAAGCCGCCCTTGCCGTTTCCCGGGCCGAGGCGGCGGCCCAGTTCGATGCCTCGGAGGTCGCCGACGTCGGACTCGCTGTCATTGGCATGGGTAAATGTGGCGCCCGCGAGCTGAACTACATTTCCGACGTCGATGTCATTTACGTCATCGAGGCAGAGGAGCTTGACGACGCCCGCGCAGCGACTATCGGGACCGCCCTGGCATCGGGCATCTCGAGGGCGATTTCCTCCTCCGCACCCGAGCCGGGTTTGTGGGAAGTGGACCCGAACCTCCGCCCTGAAGGAAAATCCGGGCCGTTGGTGCGGACCCTCCCTTCGCATCTGAGCTACTACGCCCGATGGGCTGAGAGCTGGGAATTCCAGGCGTTGCTGAAGGCCCGCACGATTGCCGGCGACAGGGAACTGGGCCAGCGCTATGAAAAGGCCGTTGAGCCTCTCGTGTGGGCTTCCGCCGGCCGTGATGGCTTCGTCGAGTCCGTCCAGGCCATGAGGCGCCGGGTCACGGATTACATTCCGGCCGCCGAGGAACAGCGGCAGATCAAACTTGGCCGCGGCGGACTGCGCGACGTCGAATTCACCGTGCAGTTGTTGCAGCTGGTTCACGGCAAATCGGACGAGTCTCTTCGCTGCCGCGACACCACTTCGGCCATCGCGGCATTGTCCGCCGGCGGCTACATCGGACGTGCCGACGCCGCCGGTTTCGATAACGCGTACCGCTATCTCCGGCTTCTGGAGCACAGGATTCAATTGTTCCAGTTGCGCCGGACGCACCTCATGCCAACGGCGGAAGATGCCCAGCGGGTGTTGGCAAAGGCTGTCCTGGGGCCCTTCTCGCTCGAACGCCCCCATCCTGACCAGCTGATGGCGACCTGGCAGAAGACCAAGCGGTCTGTTCGGGAACTGCACGAGCGTATTTTCTACCGGCCGCTGCTCAATACCGCCGCTAAACTCAGCAGCGAAGACGCTAAACTGAGCCCGGAAGCAGCACAGGGCCGTCTTGCAGCCCTCGGTTACCTCGATCCCAAGGGCGCAATGCGTCACATTGAGGCGCTGACTGCCGGTGTCAGCCGACGTGCGGCACTGCAGCGGCAACTGTTGCCCATTCTTCTTGGCTGGCTTGCCGAAGGCGTGGACCCCGACGCCGGGCTCCTTGCATTCCGAAGGGTCAGCGAAGCGTTGGGCACCACGCACTGGTATCTGGGGATGCTTCGTGATTCCCAGGCGGCAGCCGAACGCCTCTGCCAGGTACTTGCCAATTCCCGGCTCATTTCGGACCTCCTGGAAGTTTCACCGGAGTCCGTGGCGTGGCTTGGCAGCGACAAGGACCTGGCTCCCATCTCCTTTGAGGCGCAATGGCAGGAAATCCAGTCCAAATTGTCCCGGCATCCGGATCCGGAGAGTGCCATGCGGCTGATCCGGTTGATCCGTCGGCGGGAGATTCTGCGGACCGCGATAGCCGATAGTGCGGGTTTGCTTGACCAGGACGCAGTGGGACTGGCGTTGGCCGAAACAGACCGGGCGGCCGTTCTCGGAGCCCTGCATGTGGCAGAAGCCATAGCTACCCAGTCCGAGCCTCTGAAAACCGAGGTTCTGGTGGTAGCGATGGGCCGGCAGGGTGGCCGCGAAATTGGCTACGGCTCTGACGCTGACGTCATGTACGTTCACCGCGCCCGGCCTGGATTCAGTGACGAGGAAGCGCAGGAGCAGGCGACGACGATCGTCGCCAAGGTCTCCAGCCTTCTTACCCAGCCGCTCAAGCCCGCAATCATGGCCGAGCGGGTGTTGATGGTGGATGCGGACCTGCGGCCCGAAGGCAAGAACGGCGCCATGGTCCGGTCCTTGGAGTCCTATGCCGAGTACTACCGCCGGTGGTCATTGATATGGGAAGCGCAGGCGCTGCTGCGGGCGCGTCCCATGGCCGGTTCAGACGATTTGGCAGTGGACTTCCTTCGGCTTATTGATCCCATCCGCTACCCGGCTGAGCTCTCCGAACAGGATGTCAGGGAAATCCGGCGCATCAAGGCCCGCGTGGAATCGGAGCGGCTGCCTCGTGGGGCTGATCCGGCCCGCCACGTGAAGCTTGGCCGCGGTGGATTGAGCGATGTCGAATGGCTTGTCCAGCTCATCCAGTTGCAGCATGCGGGCAAGCAGCCTGCGTTGCGCACTACGTCTACCTTGGAGGCACTTGCCGCGGCCGAGAACCTTGGCCTTCTTGGCAAGGACGACGCCGGGCTCCTGCGGGAGGCGTGGAAGCTCGCCAGCCGCATCCGGTCGGCGAACGTCATCGTGACAGGCCGGGCCTCGGATGTACTTCCATCGTCGCGGAGGGACCTTGAAGCTGTGGCACGTTGGTGTGGCTATGCGCCCGGAGCCGCAGGTCAGTTCGAGGAGGACTACTTGCGCCTGAGCCGCCGCGCCCGGGCTGTCTTCGAAAAAGAGTTCTACGGCAACTGAGGACTGGAATGCCCGATGATGCCCCGGAGCTGAATCTCGTCCCTCGTGATGGTCGCGCGTTGGCGAGCGTTTGGCTTATACCGCTCAAGATGCTGGACGATGACGCGCGCGCCATCCACTTGGGGGCGGTGGCCGAAATGGCCGTGGCGGCGAATCAAACGGACTTCGTCGGCGACCCGCTTCGCATGATGCTGATCAGTCTTGAAGAGGAATCCCGCTCTCCCTATGTGATCGAGGCCAACGGGGTGGGTGTGGGAGTCCTGACCCTGCAACGTGGAGCTGCGGGCCTGGCTGGATGGCAGGACGACGATTCCGCGTGGCTTCTCAGGGGTTTCCTCATCGACTCGAAATCCCAAGGCCAGGGCCTCGGGGCTCTGGCGGCAAGGGCTGCAGTGGGGGAAGCCCGCAAACTGACGGCCAGGCAGGGCGGCGGCCAGACCGGCGTCGTGCTTTCCGTCAACGAGCGCAACCCCGCGGCCATTGCGGCTTATGCAAAGGCTGGTTTTGTGGACACTGGCCGCTACCTGGGCGGGAACTCCGGTCCGCAGCGCATTATGTACAGGGCCTTCGAGGGCGCTTAGGTCTCTCGGGTTGCCGTCAACGTAGGTTGACGGCAACCATGGCGTCAACTATGGTTGACGCCATGGAGGTGGACAGAATGAAAACACTTGTTGGATCGATGGACGGCATGGGGCCCGCGGAGGCGCTATACGCCGTCGCTGAACTTCACAAGGAAGTTGGCAGGGCCGAGGCTTCCCTTGTACGTGCAGCCAGACAGGCCGGTTTGTCGTGGGAGGCGATCGCACTTTGCCTCGGAGTCACCAAGCAGGCGGTACATAAGAAGTACGGGAAGCAGTAGGACCAGTTCCGGCGACCAGCGTTGGGGAGCATCCCTTGGGGTCTGTTCGTTCGGGCACGATGTCCTTTAGGATTCTCGCGTGACAGTCAAGCGGGATTCGGAGGGGGCGCCCTTCTCAGATGCGACGTGCTTCCGGTGTGAACAGGCGGGGCCGCACTGGGCTTCCCGGCACGGCAGTGGCGACGTCTATGCGTGCCGGCGCTGTTTCGCCACTTTTGCTGACGCCGAATGGCGGCAGGATGACGGGGGAGCGCAGGGCCTTTCACTCATGTCTTCTCGTGCCTCTGCCGCTGGCTCTGTCGTCGGAGAGGCTGCGGCCCCCGGAGGTGCTGGGCGTTTTCGAAACCAAGTAGTTTGCTGTGCCGGAAGGGTCAAAAACGAGTACACACTACTCGTGCGCTGACCTGCGGCCGGTAGGCACCATATCTGCTATGACAACCTATGTGATTGAACAAGCGGCATTGATTCACCGCTGTCAGTGCTGCGGTGAGGAAACTGATCGGGTCTTTTGTGCGGACTGCGCAGCCCCGCAGCAACCTGGGGAAGTCCCGAAAACCAGGCACTGAAGACCAAAGGCGAGATGCTGGTTCATCCGTTGAAGAGCCTTATAGACTCGGTTCCGTAACTACTCTCGATGCTTAGGAGAAGTACATGGAATACAACGGAAGTTCGTTTGAGAAGGCTATTCCCGCCGGAGAGTTGGATCGCCGCCACGTGGGTCAATCCATTAGCTTTCAGCCCAACGATTTCACGGTTGTCTTCGGGACGATCGCTGGCATCGCAAGAACTGAGGCGCTTGTATATTTGTCGCTCGATGGCGTTTCCGGCGGCACGCATCTGAAGGACGAGTACGACCTCCCGATCGATCAGCACGTCTACCTTCAACTCGATCCCCTGAGCACTGCGGAAAAGGGTCTTGCGGATGCCGCGAAGGCTGTCAGGGAGAAGCTGGACGAGTTCGGGAAAAACATCCGGGACCGTGATCAGGGCAAGGAATCCGAATAGGGCCCAGTTCGCCAGAGCCTGGGGATCTTGCCGACCCGGGCGGCAGCGGGAGCAAAAAGAAGGCCGGCAACAGGTACAAACCTGTTGCCGGCCTTTCTTAACCGGGAACCTCGATGGGTTCCGTGCGGACTAAACGTGGTTTAGCCGCCGGTGTTGCTAGACGCCGTAGTAGAGCTCGAACTCGTACGGGTTCGGGCGCAGCGACAGCGGGCGAATCTCATTCTCGTACTTGTATTCGATCCAAGTATCGATCAGGTCCTGAGTGAAGACACCGCCGGCCTGCAGGAACTCGTTGTCCTCGCGCAGGGCCTCGAGGGCTTCTTCCAGGGAACCCGGAGCCTTGGGGATGTCCTTGGCTTCCTCGGCCGGGAGCTCGTAGAGGTCCTTGTCGATGGGAGCCGGGGGCTCGATGCGGTTGCGGATGCCGTCAATGCCGGCCATCAGCTGGGCAGCGAAGGCCAGGTACGGGTTGGACGAAGGGTCCGGAGCGCGGAATTCGATGCGCTTGGCCTTCGGGTTGGAGCCAGTGATGGGGATACGGATACCAGCAGAGCGGTTGCCCTGCGAGTAGACCATGTTGACCGGAGCTTCGAAGCCCTTGACCAGACGGCGGTACGAGTTGACCGTCGGGTTGGTGAATGCGAGCACTGCCGAAGAGTGCTTCAGCAGGCCGCCGATGTACCAGCGGGCGGTGTCGGAGAGGCCAGCGTAGCCCTTTTCGTCGTAGAACAGCGGGTCGCCGTTGCTCCACAGCGACTGGTGGCAGTGCATGCCCGAGCCGTTGTCACCGAAGACGGGCTTCGGCATGAAGGTTACGGACTTGCCCCAAGCGTCTGCAGTGTTCTTGATGACGTACTTGAACTTCTGGAGGTCGTCAGCAGCTGCAGTCAGCGTGGTGAACTTGTAGTTGATCTCTGCCTGGCCGGCGGAGCCAACTTCGTGGTGGGAGCGCTCGACCTCGAGGCCGGCCTTGTCCAGTTCAACGCACATGGCGTCGCGGAGGTCAGCCTGCTTGTCGGTGGGGGAAACCGGGAAGTAACCGCCCTTGACGGGGGTCTTGTAGCCGAGGTTTCCGCCTTCTTCCTTGCGGCCGGTGTTCCAGTGGGCTTCTTCGGAGTCGATCTTGTAGAAGCTGCCCTGCGGGGAGGACTGGTACTGGATGTTGTCGAAGACGAAGAACTCGGCCTCGGGAGCAAAGAATGCCGTGTCTGCGATACCGGTGGAGGCCAGGTACGCTTCAGCCTTCTCCGCTACGCCACGGGGGTCGCGGTGGTAGGGGTCGCCAGTGCGGGGGTTCACGATGGAGAAGTTCAGCGCAAGCGTCTTCTCAATGCGGAATGTGTCGATGAAAGCCGAGGTCACATCCGGGATGAGCTGCATGTCGGACTCAGCGATGCCCTGGAAGCCGCGGATGGAAGATCCGTCGAAGAGCTGACCGTTCACGAAGAAGTCGAGGTCTACGCTCTTCGCCGGCACGTTGAAGTGCTGCTGGACGCCCGGAAGGTCGGTGAAGCGGATATCGACGAATTTGACGTCTTCGTCTTTGATGAACTTGAGGACTTCGTCCGCAGTCTTGAACATCTATGCTCCTTATGCATATCAAGTAACAGGCCCGGAAGGCCGCGTGAGCCAGCCCATGCCGGAGGCCCGGAGACACAAAAAATTCCCCTTGCCGCGGTGGCTGGCAACTCATACCACCATAGGGAGATGGGATTTCCCGGGAGTGTCAGTATTGTTTCGGGCAGGTTACAGAATGATCTGTTGTGTAAACGGTAGTCGGCTTTCCGGTGTCAGGTCCATGCGGGTCCAGTGGGCGAACACTTTGGCGCCATACAGGCGCACAGGCGGGCACGAAAGGCGGCCGCCGTCGTCGGACTGTCGGTCCGCCAGCCGTTAGGCTTGGAGAGTGGTTGATCGAAAAGACATAGGCTCCTGGTTGAGCGGGCCGGACACCTCCGGCATCTCCAAATATCCGGGCGAGAGACTCGGACTTCCTGAATCCGGACCAGGCTCCATGGCACGGGCCGGGCGACGAATTCTGGGCATCGTGATCGACTGGACGATTGCACTCGTCATTAGCAACTTCGCATTTGGGGGCAACCAGTGGGCAACGCTCGCAGTTTTTGCGGCTGAGCAGATTCTCCTGATCGGCACCCTCGGCTACAGCATCGGCCACAGGATAGCGGGCATTCATGTGGTCCGCTTAGGGGGAGGTCCCGCAGGCCCCCTGGCCGCTGTTGTGCGCACCCTGCTCCTATGCCTGGTTATCCCGGCAGTCATCTTTGATCCGGACCAGCGTGGACTTCACGATAAAGCCATGAACACCATCCTCATTCGGATGTAGCGTCTTCAGTCCTCACCGGTTGGAACCAACTCCAGAGCAAGCAAGCACCAATAAAAACCGCCCCTGTCTCCTTTGAGACAGGGGCGGTTTTCGTAGGGCCAAACAAACACCTACGGACAATCAGCGTCCGCGTGCAGCCTTGCGGTCCGGGCGGGCCTTGTAGGGATCGATGCCCTTGGGGATCGGCAGGCGGGTACCAAGGGAGTTGATGCGCTTGGACACCGCGTTGACCTCAACCTTGGTGAGTTCGTTCTTCATCTTGCCCATGGTCTTGGCGAGTTTGTTCAGAGGCACCTGGCCCTCGCCGCGACCGGATTCCAGCACGTGGATGGTGACGTTGGGCAGGATGCGCGTGAGGCGCTTGCGCTCCGCTTCCACCAACGGCTTGACGCGATGCGTGGGTCCTTCGGTAACCAAAACGACGCCGGGACGACCAATTGCCATGAACACGGCGTCCTGAGTGCGGGGGTTAACCGCGACAGGCTGGTCCTGGGTGACCCAGCCGCGACGTAGAGTACCCAAGGCCGCTCCGGACGCACCGGGCTGGTTCTCGATCTGCGCGAAGGCGGCCTTCTCTGCGCGACGGGAGAGGATGAAAACGGCGGCCAGGAGACCCAACGGAATACCGATGATGAGACCGGTAACCCAGTTTTCCAGGAGGTAGCCGATGAGGAAGGCCACGGCAACTACCGCCAGGAATGCCAGCAGCATGATCCACACGACCTGGGGATCATTGCGCCGCGTCATCTTGAAGACTTCAGCGATCTGCTTCAGCTGGCTCGGCTTCTTGGCCTTGGCTTCCTTGGGCTTGCGCTGGAACAGCCCACGCTTGGGGGCGTCGGCCGAGGGGGTCGATTTGCTGGAATCAGAGGAATTCGCCATAGTGCCTTAATTCTACGTGATGGACGTCGAAGGACCGGACGCCATTACGCTTGGCATCCGGCCCTTCGATACTGCTTCGTGGTGTTGCTGGTGAAGTGTTTACCGACCCGGGCTTAGGCGTGGGCGGCGAGGATGGTGGAGGCTTCCTGGCGGGTGGTGCCGGAGGACTCGATGTGGGCCAGGGCGGCGGGGATTTCCCAGCCCTTCTTGCGCATCGCGGTGGCCCACAAACGCCCGGCGCGGTAGGAGGAGCGGACCAGGGGCCCGGACATGACACCGAGGAACCCGATTTCCTCGGCCTCGTGCTGGAGGTCCACGAACTCCTGCGGTTTGACCCAGCGGTCCACGGGCAGGTGACGTTCGGACGGGCGCAGGTACTGGGTGATCGTGATCAGGTCACACCCGGCGGCGTGCAGGTCCCGGAGCGCTTCGGAGATTTCCTCGCGGGTTTCGCCCATGCCCAGGATCAGGTTGGACTTGGTCACCATGCCAAGGTCCCGGCCCTGGGTGATGACATCCAGGGAGCGTTCGTACCGGAACGCCGGGCGGATCCGCTTGAAGATCCGGGGCACGGTTTCGACGTTGTGCGCGAACACCTCGGGCTTGGAATCGCAGATTGCCTTGATGTGTTCGGGTTTGCCGGAGAAGTCAGGGATGAGCAGCTCCACCCCGGTGCCCGGGTTCAGTTCGTGGATCTTGCGGACCGTTTCGGCGTACAGCCAGACACCTTCATCGGCGAGGTCGTCACGGGCCACCCCGGTGACGGTGGCGTAGCGCAGCTGCATGGCCTGCACGGACCGGGCCACCTTGGTGGGTTCGAACATGTCCACCGGGGAGGGTTTGCCGGTGTCGATCTGGCAGAAATCACAGCGGCGGGTGCATTCGGACCCGCCGATCAGGAACGTCGCTTCCTTGTCTTCCCAGCACTCGAAAATGTTCGGGCAGCCGGCCTCCTCACACACGGTGTGCAGGGCCTTCCTTCTTCACCAGGTTCTTCAGACCGACGAACTCGGGCCCCATCTGGACCTTGGCCTTGATCCACTCGGGCTTGCGTTCAACCGGGACAGCCGAATTACGCTGCTCAACGCGCAGCATCTTACGGCCTTCAGGTGCCAGGGTCACTGGAGTGCTCCTTCTGGGGTGGAAACGAGTGCTTCTTCATGCTTGCGGAACTCTTCCACGAAGCGGTCAACGATGTCTGCCGGGTTGATGGTCCGGCCAGTCTCCAGCGACATGGTGGTGACGCTGGCGTCGGTGATTCCGCACGCGATAATCTGCGCATACGGCGCGAGGTCGTTGCTGCAGTTGATGGCGACACCATGCATGGTGACGCCGTCAAGGACGCGGATGCCGATCGCGGCAATCTTGCGGTCCGGGCCCTTGTCATCGGCGAGGATCCATACGCCCGCCCGGCCCTTCACGGTGACTGCCGGGATGCCGTAGTCCGTCATGACGGCGATCATGGTGGCTTCGAGCCGCTCGACATAGTCCCGGATTCCCGCGCGGTTCTTGAGTTTGAGGATCGGATAGGCGATAAGTTGGCCCGGCCCGTGCCACGTTAACTTGCCACCACGATCCACGGGGACCACGGGGGTGCCGTCAAAGGGGCGTTCGTGGTCTTCAGTGAGCTTGCCTGCCGTGTAGACGGCGGAGTGCTCAAGGAGCAGGACGGTGCTGTTTTTCTCGCCGGCAACAACTTTGTTGTGGATCTCGCGCTGTAGGTCCCAGCCCTGCACGTAATCAACGAAATCCGGGGCAAGACCCAGTTGTGAAAACTCAAGAGTCATGGGTTCAAGCTTAGACCCAGCAAGTCACTCACCATGATTTTGTGGTGAACCTCTCAGTCGCATCCGTCGGCGTAGCCCTTGCCCCGCAACCTGGACCTGCCTGTGGATAACTTCTGCGGGAAATCGGATCATCCGGTAGACCTTGGGTATGGAAACTACGGATGTTCCCGCCCCCTTGATCCCGCACATACCGGGATACACGCCATTACGCCCACTGGGCAGCGGTTGCTCTTCGACAGTCTGGCTTGCCAGCAGGGACAAGGACGGCGCCCGATTCGCCATCAAATGCGTCACTGGCGGTTCCGGTGGTTCGACGGGACCAGATTCCGAACATGGCTTCCGTGAGGGCCGGATCCTGTCCGGGCTCCAGCATGAGCACCTTATCCGCCTTCACGACGTCGTGAAGCTGCCCGGCGTGGGTACGGGCAGCGTTGGCCTGGTCATGGACTTTGCCGCAGGAGGTTCCCTTGCGAATCTGGTGGGCGGCCGGCGCAAGCTTGGAGTCGGAGAAGTCGTGACGATTCTGACCCCTGTTGCCCAGGTCCTGGCTTACCTGCATGCCCAGGGAACGGCCCACGGGGATATTTCCCCGGGCAACGTGCTGTTTACGGCACAAGGGAAGCCCCTTGTGGCAGACCTTGGCGTGGCCGGCGTCGTAGGTGAGAAGAATCAAAGCCTCGACGTCGGCACGGACGGCTTCGTTGATACGTCTGTCAGCGCCCGGGGCGCCCCTGGTAATGGTGCCAGAGAAGCCTTGCAGCCGGAACGGGATGTGTATTCGCTGGCGGCACTTGGGTGGTATTGCTTGACCGGCAGGGCGCCGGAAATCGCCAAGCACCGCCCACCACTGCCTCTCTTGGTCCCCGAGGTCCCCAAAGGGCTCGCCGCTGCCCTTGAAGCGGGACTGGACCCCGATCCCCGGGCGCGTCCCACCGCCCGGGAACTGGGAACAGCTATATATCGCAGCGCTGCGGCGCAGCCCGTGGACCTGGCTGGTTCCGTCCATTCCTCCGTGATTCCGGAGCTGCTCACGCGGCGGCAGGCCGGGGGCCGACCCCAGCGGAGGAATCCACTGAGCAGGATTTCACTGGGCAGGATTCCACAGACGGACGCTGTGTCGCGGCTTTGGCCCGTGCGGACAGCAATGACACCGCGCCCTGAACGCCGAAAGCGAAAAGGGCAACCGCAGCGGAGAAGGCAACCGCAGCGAGGGCCACGTTTAACTATCCGGGTCGGCTTGCTGGTGGCTGGCGTGGTGTCGGTTGGTGCGGTGGGGTGGGCCTTCTGGCTGGGGATCCAGGAGCCCGCGTCGGGTTCGACGTCCTTGGTAAATCCAGGGACAACGACCCAGGCCACGCAAACCACCCAAACCAACCAGCCCATTCCGGCAGCGCGTTTGGATGCGCTCCGCTCCGAGGATCCGACAATCGCCGTGCACGCGTTATCGGCCGTGCGCGACATGGCGCTGGGACTGGATCGTCTTGAATTGCTCGCAAGCGTTAACGCAGCAGGCTCACCTGCCCAAGCGGCAGATGAGACGTTGGGGGAGCAGCTAAGGGCTGACGGTATCCACTTTGCCGGACTCACCACCAGCTTGAGCAATGTATCGGTGCTGGGCCCACAGGAGGTTGATCGCGCCGTCGTTGCCCTGACCGCCACGACCTCCGGCTATGAGGAGCGCGACCGGTCGGATCGCCTGGTGAAGTCCCGGCCCGCCGGGGAGCCGCAGCAGTTACGCCTGGTCCTTGTCAGATTGGCTGGGCAGTGGAGCATCTCGGAGATTCTCGGTCCTGCTTAGCGGCATTGCCAAGGATGTTCGTTGACGTGGGTGTTGCCGTCCTGGGTTCGGAATGGTTTAGCTGGAAGGGTTACCCGTCAGCCACTCCATGGCTTCATCGAGCCCGGGGTGTTTCCAGTGAAAACCGGCGGCGGCAAGCTTTGCCGGCTCCATTCTTTGGTTCGCCAGGACGAGTTCGTCAGCAAGCCGGCCAAGGACGAGCCGGAGGGCGGGCCGGGGGACGCGCACGAAGGCCGGGCGGTGGAAGGCTTTCGCAAGCCGCCCGACGATGGTGTTGACGTCTGCGCTTTCCGGGGCGCACACATTAACCGCACTTTCCAGATCGGACTTGAGGAGGAAGGCCAGTGCAGCGGCTTCGTCGGCAAGGGTGATCCACGGCCAGAATTGTCGCCCATTTCCGAAGGGTCCACCAAGCCCAAGCCTGAGCAGGGGAAGCATCGGTCCTAGCGCGCCGCCGGAAGTGCTCAACACCACTCCGGTCCGGGGTGTCACTACCCTCACGCTGGAGGGAGCGGTTCTGGCGGTTTGCTCCCATTCGACACATAGCGCGCCCAGCACTCCTTGACCTGGACCCGAGTCCTCACGGAGCAGGCCTTGCCGGGAGGCGCCGTAGTAGCCGGACGCTGACTGGCTGACGAAGGACAACTCCGGCTGGCCAAGGCGACGCATGGCCGCCGTCAGTGTCCGGGTGGCCTGAAGGCGCGAGTCACGAATGACAGCAATCCGGTGCCCGGTCCAGGGTCGGTCCCCTATTCCGGCGCCGGACAAGTTGATCACAGCATCCGCGCCTTCCAGGACGGCCTCGTCCAAGTCTCCCGTGGCTGGATCCCATGTCCTTTCGTCCTCAGTCTTTGCAGGCCGGCGCACCAGCCGGATGACGTCGTCACCTGTACTTTTCAGATGCTCGGACACTGCCGTCCCGATCATCCCTGAGGCTCCGGACATTACGATTCGCATGACTCATCTCATCACGACCCAAGCATGAGTCAGAAACGGCGTGCGAAGCGCGGGGCGGGTGCCTCTTGCCACGGCGCCTCTTGACTATGATCGAACAATGACCTCCTCCAGCTACCTCCGTTTCCCGCATGTGCATGGCGAACTGGTCACGTTCGTGGCCGAAGACGACATCTGGATCGCCCCCGTCTCAGGTGGCCGCGCCTGGCGTGTCTCGTCCCAGCAAATGCCGGCAAGGAACCCCCGCTTCACTCCTGATGGCAAGCGGCTGGTGTGGACTGCTGTTGTTGGTACCTCACCGGAGGTTGTCACCGCGGACGTCGACGGTGGTGGGTACAAGCAGCTGAGCTACTTTGGACACGCCACAACCCGGGTCAAGGGTTTCACGCCTGCGGGGAACGTCCTGGTGACCAGCGCGTTCCAGCAGTCCGAGAGCCGGCACACGTACGCCTATAGCCTCCCCCTGGAGGGAGGTGCCGCCGTCGAACTTCCCTTCGGACCGGTGGAGGGCGTTGCCTTTGGACCCGAAATCGGTGACGAGAAGCCCGTCGTCCTGGCGAGCGTCCTTTCCCGGGAGCCGGCCTGGTGGAAGCGTTACCGGGGTGGCACTGGCGGCAAGTTGTGGATCGACTCAGACGGCAACGGTGAGTTCGAGCGCTTGATTCCCGACATTGAGGGCAACCTGACGGACCCGTTGTGGATCCAGGGGCGCATCGCCTTCCTTTCAGACCACGAAGGCTACGGAAACCTTTACTCCGTTCTTCCTGACGGGTCAGGACTGCGCCGCCACACGGACCATGAGGACTTCTATGTCCGGCACGCCAGCACGGACGGACAGCGGATAATCTTCGAATCCGCCGGTGAACTCTGGATTCTGCCCTCGCTTGATGCCGATGCTGAAGCGGTGAAGCTGGAGATCACACTCGGCTCCGCATCACCGGCGCGGCGTCCCGCCCCGCTGAAAGCATCCGCGCATTTGGGCGATGTATTTCCGAACGTTGCAGGAACAGCCAGCGCCGTGGAGTCACACGGCACCATCCACTGGCTCCGGCATAAGGACGGGCCATCGCGGGTGGTCGAAGCGACGCCGGGCGTCCGGGCCCGCCTTCCGCGTCCTTTGACGGATGGCCGGATCGCCTATGTGGCCGACCATGGGGGAGTGGAGGCTCTGTACGTCAAGCGCATCGCCGCACGCTTGTCCGGAGTTGTGGAAGTGCCGAAGGCCACCGAACCCGCTGTTGTTTCCGGTGAAGCCGACGGACTCCCCAAGCCGGTCTCTGCATCCAACGTCGTGGGGGAAAGTTCCCCGGCAAACCAGCCAGCCACCCAATCCGTTGAAACGGGCAAGGCGGCCGGACCCTCCGACGAAGCCGCCCACGCAGATCCCTCACCCGACACTGTGGGGGGAACGGCGGTAGCTGGCGCACCGGGCGGAGATGATCAAGCCGGCGATCTCCGGCTGGACTTCCCCGCACCTACAAGGACGAGCGCACTGGAGGCCAGCCCCGATGGCCGTTGGCTGGCCATCGGCACGGCTTTCGGCGACGTTTTCGTAGCCGACACCGCTTCCGGGGCATTGACTCGTTTGGTCAGTATTGGCGAAGGAAGCGTCGATCAATTCTCGTGGTCCGCTGATTCGCAGTGGCTTGCCTGGTCTGAGCCTGTGACGTCCTTCGGTTCCCGCAGCAAACTTCGCCTGGCAAGGCCCTCGGCATCCGACGCCGGAATCATCGATGCCACCGACGGGCGCTTCTGCGATGAATCACCCCGGTTCACCCCCGACGGGAAGTTCCTGGCGTTCCTGTCCAACAGGAGCTTCGACCCCGTCTATGACGGCCATTCGTTCGACCTTTCCTTCCCGAGCCCGATCAAGCTGTACCTGCTGGCACTGGCCGCTGATACACCGTCTCCTTTCGGGCCGTCCGTGGACACCCTTGAGGACGCGCAGGCTACAACAGCAAAGCACGACGGCGACGACGCGCCAGTTGTGCGGGTCGACGCGGAAGGCCTTGCACACCGGGTCATTACGGTTCCAGTGCCACAGGGAAACTACTCCGGGCTCGCTGCCGCCGACGGAGCGCTGCTGTGGCTTGATACTGAGCTATCCGGTGTCACCGGCGAAGGAAAGGGCACCCTGCAGGATAAGAAGACAGCCCCGTCGCTGGTGCGTTTTGACCTTGCCAAGCGCAAGGAGACCACCCTCGTCCCTGCTGTGGACAGTTACCGCTTGTCGGGTGATCGCAAGAGGGTTGTCTACGTCCTTGATAAGCAAATCATGTCAGTTCCCTCAGACAGCAAGGTGGACGAGGAATCCGGGGAACTGGTCAAAGTGGACCTGAACAGGATCCGCGTGATCCTGGATCCCGTGGCTGCCTGGGGCCAGGCCTTTGATGAAGCATGGCGCCTGCAGCGGGACTTTTTCTGGGCTCCGGACATGGCTGGCCAGGATTGGGATTCCGTCTACAAACGCTACCGTCCGATCGTGGACCGCCTAGGGTCCCACGACGACCTCGTGGACCTGTTGTGGGAGATCCACGGCGAACTGGGAACCTCGCATGCTTATGTGCGGCCCGCCGCTGTGGCTGAACCTGGCCGCAATGGTCAAGGCAGGCTGGGCGCTGAGTTGCAGCTCGGCAGCAAAGGCTGGGAGATAACCCGGATCCTGGCTGGAGAGTCTTCCGATCCCCTCGCAACCTCGCCCTTGACGCGTCCCGGCGCGGATGCGAAGGTGGGCGACGTCCTCCTGGCGATTGACGGCGTCGAGCTTTCCGCGGCGCTGACGCCTGCCATGCAATTGGTGGGGGCAGCAGGGCGAACTGTTGAATTGACACTCTTGAATGGGCCAGGGCATGGCGGAGCTGCGGGTGCCCAGCGCCGCGTTGCCGTTGTCCCCATCCCGGACGAGGAGCGGTTGCGCTACCAGGACTGGGTCCGGGCCAACCGGCGCACGGTGCGTGAGGCATCCGGCGACAAGTTCGGCTACCTGCACATCCCGGACATGATGGCCAATGGTTGGGCACAGTTGCATCGTGACCTCGACACCGAAACGGCCTTGGACGGGTTGATCGTAGACGTACGGCGTAACCGTGGGGGCCACACCTCGCAACTCGTGGCTGAGCTCATTGGCCGGAAGGTCACTGGGTGGAGTATGCCGCGTGGCGAGAAGCCACGGACTTATCCCCACCATGCTCCGCGGGGTCCAGTGATTATCCTGGCAGACGAATTTGCCGGATCAGATGGCGACATCATCACCCAAGTGTCCAAACTGAGGGGCATCGGTCCCGTGATTGGGGTACGGACATGGGGTGGCGTGGTGGGCATTGACAACCGTTTTGCGCTGGCCGACGGCACCGGGGTGACGCAGCCCCGCTACGCTACGTGGTTTGGCGGTGGGATCGGCTGGGATGTTGAAAACCGCGGTGTGGAGCCGGACATCGAGGTGATCTTCCCGCCGCACGCCTATGCCGCAGGCAGCGATCCGCAACTCGAGTATGGCATTGGCGCCCTTAAGGAGATGATCCAGGAGCTGCCTACTGACCGCCCGCCGCTGCGTGAAGGCTATCGTCAGGTGCGGCCCGCGCCGTTGCCCGCCCGTCCGCAGGAGGGCTAGCAGCGCGCCGCTACATCCGGTTGGCTTTGCACCAGGCCGGCAACAGCAAAGGCCTCGCAGCCTTCCCTGAAGGGAGGCCGCGGGGCCTTTGCTTGTAATGGGGTCTCTGTGCCGTGAAGCGAAGCCCGAGGCTATGCTTCGAGCGTTGCGTCCAGCGTGATGTCGATGCTGGCCAGCGCACCGGAAACCGGGCAACCGGTCTTTGCCGCTTCGGAGATACGGCGGAAATCCTCTTCGGAAATGCCGGGGATCCTGGCGGTCATCGTCAGGTGGCTGCCGGTGATACCGGTGCCGGGGACGAAGGTCACGTCGGCCTTGGTCTGGATTTCCTCAGGGGTAAAGCCCGCCTGTGCGAGCTCGTTGCTGAAGGCCATGGAGAAGCACGCGGAGTGCGCTGCAGCGATCAGTTCTTCCGGGCTGGTCTTGCCGCCGGACTGCTCGGTACGTGCCTTCCAGGTGACATCGAACGTGCCCAGGGCCCTGAGCTATCCAGCGTCGTGTTTCCAGCACCCTCGATCAGGTTGCCGTTCCAAACCGTGTGTGCGGTGCGTGTTGCTGCCATGTCCACTCCTTGGGGTCGTTTGTGCGTCGGCAACCAGCCATCGCCGGGTGCCACCGGGATCAATCCTATGGATTTGCCGGCTGCGCTGCACTGTCATTCCGCTGAGAGTGGATTGTGACCCCTGGCTTGCCTTGAAGAAAGCAGCCTACCCGCCTGACAAAGGGGGGAGGCTGCTTCTGCGTAGGTTCAGTTCCAGAGCGTTGCGATGGCGATGTTCACCAGGGCCAGTCCGCCAACACCGTGAGCCAAGCCGGTGGAGACGGGTTCGCCGTTCTTGACCTTGCGGGAGCCGATCACGGCAAGAACAGCAACAGCCACGCCGATGGCGAACTTGATGCCGAGCTTGAAGTAGTTGGGATCGGCATCCGGCATCAGTGGCAGGAGGCCCATCATGGCAATGCCTGTGAGCAGCTGAAGGAATGCGCCATCCCGCTGGCGGGGGTGGACGGTAGGTGTCTTGATGGTGGCGATCCAGTAGCCCACAATCATGGCTGCGCCGACGATGTGCAGGAACACCAGGATGCTGAAGAGAATACTCATGGCCCCAGCTTATCCAGTTGGTTCTACGTCCCGTAGCAAAGCCACGCTTAGGTGGGCAAACAGAGCGACTGACACAACGGACAACGAAGCGGGGCAGGCCGCCGGGTTTCCCCGGAGCCTGCCCCGTTTGGTTGATCAGGCGCCCTCCGTACGGAGGGCGCCTGCTAACGCTTTGGCCTAGAGACCAAGATCTGCTTCGAAAGCACCTTCCTC
Organism: Arthrobacter sp. StoSoilB13; assembly: GCF_019977255.1. NCBI lineage: Bacteria > Bacillati > Actinomycetota > Actinomycetes > Micrococcales > Micrococcaceae > Arthrobacter > Arthrobacter sp. StoSoilB13. The sequence goes on from NZ_AP024647.1 coordinate 133,937, forward strand.
AAGGCGGGCCCTTGAGTGTCTGGAGGAAACGGCCGGCGTCCGCGCCGTCCACCAGGCGGTGGTCGTAGGTGAGGGACAGGTACATCATGGAGCGGATGGCAATCGAGTCGTCGCCGTTTTCGTCGGCCACCACTACTGCGCGCTTGACGATTGCGCCCGTACCCAGGATGCCTACCTGCGGCTGGTTGATGATCGGGGTGTCGAACAGTGCGCCAACAGAACCGATGTTGGTGATGCTGAACGTACCGCCGGACAGCTCATCCGGGCCGATCTTGCCGTCGCGGGTGCGTCCTGCGACGTCGGCGATCTTACCGGCGAGGCCTGCGAGGTTGAGGTTGCCGGCGTCGGAGATGACCGGAACCAGCAGGCCCTTGTCGGTGTCTACCGCAATGGCCAGGTGTTCGGCGTTGTGGTAGGTGATTTCCTGCTTGGACTCGTCGTAGGCAGCGTTCAGCTTGGGGTGCTGCTTCAGTGCTTCAGCCACAGCCTTGGCGATGAACGGCAGGAACGTCAGCTTCACGCCGTTCTGGGCCTGGAACGAGTTCTTGGCTTTGAGGCGGAGCTTGGCGATCTTGGTCATGTCGACCTCGTGCACCTGGGTCAGCTGGGTGGAGACTTCCAGCGACTCGCGCATGCGGCGTGCGATGACCTGACGGATACGCGGAGCCTTTTCGGTGGTGCCTCGCAGGGAGGAAGCAACAACGGGTGCAGCGGACTTGGCGGCGGGAGCTGCGGCAGGAGCCGGGGCCGGCGCTGCTGCGGCGGCCTGCTTGGCTTCGGCAGCGGCCAGGACATCCTGCTTGCGGATGCGGCCACCGACGCCGGTGCCGGACACGGATGCGATGTCCACGCCCTGCTGGTTTGCCAGCTTGCGCACCAGGGGAGTGACGTAACCGGACTCGGAGGACGAGCCTGCTTCTGCCGGTGCAGCAGCAGGTGCGGGTGCGGCGGCGGGAGCGGGTGCGGCAGCTGGTGCCGGCGCAGCAGCCGGAGCGGGTGCAGCAGCCGGAGCGGGTGCAGCGGCAGGTGCCGGTGCGGCGGCAGGTGCGGGTGCAGCGGCAGGTGCCGGTGCGGCGGCAGGTGCGGCCGGAGCTTCAGCGGCAGGAGCGGCGGGAGCCGGAGCCGCAGCGGGGGCTGCCGCGCCGGAACCGATAACTGCCAGAACCGATCCCACTTCGGCGGTTTCGTCTTCGTTGACGCGGATCTCCTGCAGGGTGCCTGCAACCGGGGAAGGAATCTCGGTATCGACCTTGTCAGTGGAAACCTCAAGAAGCGGCTCATCGACCTCCACGGTGTCGCCAACAGCCTTGAGCCAGCGGGTGACGGTGCCTTCGGTAACGCTCTCGCCCAAGGCCGGGAGGGTTACTTCGTGGCCTTCGCCACCGGAGGCGGCAGGAGCTTCAGCAGTGGCTTCCTCAGCAGGGGCCTCCTCAGCAGCCGGCGCAGCCGGAGCCTCTTCGGCGGGGGCAGCCTGCTCGGCAGCAGCGGGTGCTTCCTGAGCGGCGGGTGCTTCCCCAGCAGCCGGTGCGGCGGAGCCGGAGCCGTCGCCGATGCGTACCAGTGGGGCACCAACCTCTGCAGTCTCGTCTTCAGCGACGAGGATTTCTTCGATGACGCCTGCGATCGGAGAAGGGATTTCGGTGTCTACTTTGTCGGTGGAAACCTCGAGCAACGGCTCGTCGATCTCTACCCGGTCACCAACCTGCTTGAGCCAGCGGGTGACGGTTCCTTCGGTGACACTCTCACCGAGGGCGGGCAAGTTAACGGATTCAGACATGTCGTCCCCGTTCTCCTTATTGATCTTTTGTGCGGATGAATTCTGCTGGTCCGGGCAGGGTGCATGGGGCAGATTCCGCCGCATGCACCCTATCCGTTTGTCTTGGGTAAAGACTTAGCCGTGGAGCGGCTTGCCCGCGAGGGCGAGGTGGGCTTCGCCCAGGCTTTCGTTCTGGGTGGGGTGGGCGTGAACCAGCTGGGCCACGTCCTCCGGGTAGGCTTCCCAGTTCACGATGAGCTGGGCTTCACCGATCTGCTCACCCATGCGGGAACCGATCATGTGGATGCCGACGACGGGGCCATCCTTCTGGCGGACGAGCTTGACGATGCCACCGGTACCGAGGATGGAGCTCTTGCCGTTGCCGGCCAGGTTGTATTCCTGCGTCTCCACTTGGTCGTCCCCGAACTTTTCCTTGGCGCCCTTTTCGGTGTAGCCGACCGTTGCGATTTCAGGCTCGCAGTAGGTGACCTTGGGGATGTTGATGTCTTCGACGATCGCGGGGTTCAGGCCGGCGATTTCCTCTGCAACGAAGATGCCCTGCTGGTAGCCGCGGTGTGCGAGCTGGACGCCGGGTACGATGTCGCCGACTGCATAGATGTTGCCTACGCCTGTGTGGAGGCGCTCGTTGGTAATGACAAAGCCGCGGTCGATGGTCAGACCTGCTTCTTCGTAACCAAGGTTCGCGGTGACGGGACCACGGCCGACTGCAACGAGCAGGAGTTCGGCTTCGAACGTCTGGCCGTCCACAAGGGTGACCTTGACGCCGTCGTCGTTCTGTTCCACGCCCTGGAAGAAGATGCCGGTGGTGAACTTGATGCCGCGCTTCTTGAAGGCGCGTTCGAGGTTCTTGACGATCGAGGCGTCCTCGTTGGGAACCAGGGACGGCAGGCCTTCGATGATGGTGACGTCCACGCCGAAGGACTTCCAAACGGAAGCGAATTCGACGCCGATTACTCCGCCGCCCAGGACGATCGCACTCTTGGGGATGTAGTCCATGGTGAGGGCCTGGTCAGACGTAATGACCCTGCCGCCGATTTCCAGGCCCGGGAGGGAGCGCGAGTACGAACCGGTTGCCAGGACAATGTTCTTGCCCGTGTACGCGGTGCCGTTCACGACGATGGTGTTGTTGCCCTGGAGCTTGCCTTCACCCTCGATGACGGTGATGCCCTTGGACTTGATGAGTCCCTGGAGGCCCTTGAACTTGCCGGCAATAATGCCGTCCTTGTACGCGTTCACGGCCGACATGTCGATGCCGTCGAGCGTGACGTTCACGCCATACTTGGCGGAATCGCGTGCGTGATCGGCCAGTTCAGCCGAGTGCAGGAGTGCCTTGGTGGGGATACAGCCGTTGTGCAGGCAGGTTCCGCCGAGTTTTGCCTTTTCCACAAGGCCAACGGTGAACCCAAGCTGTACGGCCCGCAAAGCCGTGGCGTAGCCGCCGCTGCCGCCACCGAGTACCAGGATGTCGAATTCTTGCGCAGTTGCCTGATCGGCCACTAAAACGCTCCCTCGCGTGAATGATGACACGGGACTGCGTGTCATCGGGTCTTTGGAACTTGTTCTGCCGTGATTATGCCAGCACCTAAGTTCTCTTGCATTTGTGACTATCGAGTTCACCTTAGCGAACCACCTACCCATGCTCCACCCTCCACGGGCGTTTGTGGAGCGCTTGTGTCCAGACTCACGTTCACTTGTGACACAGCGCTACACACCGCATAATTCCGGGGTTGTGCGGGTAGCGCGGACCCATCCGCCCTACCCGCACTGTCCGTCTTAACCGCAGTGGAGTGGGTTGCTTACGCGGAGGCTGCCAACAGATCCTCTGCGTAGGCCACCAAGGTACGGACTGTGCATCCGGTTCCTTGTTTCGGGGTGTACCCGTAGGGGCTGCCGTTGTTGAACGATGGGCCGGCAATATCGACGTGGGCCCAGGGGATCTGCTGGCCGTCGCCGTTCTTACCCACGAATTCACGCAGGAAGACGGCGGCCCGTCATCATTCCGCCGTTACGTTCGCCGATGTTGGCAAGGTCCGCGACCTGGGAGTCCAGGCTGGGGCGCAGTTCCTCGGGCAGCGGCATCGGCCAGACAAGCTCGCCTGCCCTGTCAGCGGCGGACTTCAACGCTGATGTCACGGAATCGGAACCCATCACTCCTGCCGTGCGCAATCCGAGCGCGATGAGCTGGGCACCTGTGAGTGTTGCGACGTCGATGATTGCGTCCGGCATTTCCAGGCTCGCGGCCACCAGGCCATCGGCCATGACCAAGCGGCCCTCGGCATCGGTGTTCAGGACTTCGACTGTCTTTCCGCCATAAACGGTGAGGACATCGGCGGGCCGCTGGGCGGCGCCGGAGGGCATGTTCTCCGCAATGCAGAGCCACGCGGTCGCCTTGATGGGCAGGCCGAGCGAGGCGATCGCAAGGACCGTATTAAGAACGACGGCGGCGCCGGCCATATCGCTCTTCATGTCACCCATGCCGAGGGCGGGCTTGATGGAGATACCGCCGGTGTCGAAGGTAATGCCCTTGCCAACGAGCGCGATCTTCCGGGTGGCCTTCGCCGGAGCGTATTCGACCTTGACCAGGCGTGGCTGGCGGGTTGAACCCTTTCCAACGCCGAGGATGCCGCCGAAGCCTTCCTTTTCCAGGCGCTTTTCGTCCCAGACGGTCACCTTTACGGGAAGACCCTTTGCGAGTTCCTTGGCAGATTCGGCGAACGACTCGGGGTACAGATGGCTGGGCGGCTGGTTCACGAGCGTACGCGTTGCGTTGACGGCCCTGCCCAGTACTGATGCCCGGTCAAGTGCAGGTTGGGCAGTTTTGGCGTCAACGCCGGTGAAGATCAGAACCTTGGCAACCGGGTCCTTGAGCCCGTCCTTGCTGGAACGGTGTTCGGTGTAGGAATAGGCGCCCATGGCGGCACCTTCGGCGACTGCTGCGACGTCCGTGACGGACGCCGTCGGGAACGCCAAGGTAGCTGAGGGGACTCCGGCAAGTTGCCTGACCGCGGACCCTGCCGCCCGGCGCAGCGCTTCTTCCGGGATAGTGCCGTCCTCGGACAATTTGCCCACACCTGCCAGGACCAGGATCCCCGAGCCCGTTTCCGGCAGACCCGGAAGGCGGTGCGATTGGTCGGGGGCACCCGAAACTCCAAGGAGTTTCAGTGATCCCTGCACGGATTCGGCGGCCTTGGCACTCAGCGGGTTCTCCAGCAGCACTGGCCCGTCCGAGCCCTGGGCAACTCCGATCACAAGTGCGTCGCTGGGTGACTTTTTCAGGTCCTTGGCGATGACGCCGAGGATGATGTCAGTAGTCTTGACCACGAGGATGTTTCCTCACTTCTCTCTGCATTGCATGGCGGGGCCGCATGTTTGGCGGGCCTGCCCCGGTACGCGCCCGACGTCCTGTACCGACGGCGGCCTTGGTCTTCAGGTCCAGCGTCGCAAAGGACGTCGGCCCGTTTCGATCGTAGTCTCTCGCAGGCTGCTGACAGCAATTAAATGAGAGCTGCGGCACACCAAGGGCAGGAATGCCTACTGGAGGTGCAGCGTTGTACAAAGAGACACAGAGTCCCCACACCACATTCATGGAGTCAGCGACGCCATGACCAGTGGCGCATGGGGGCACCGAACTTTGCCACTGCGAAAGGAACATGCCGTGTTTGAACGGATATCCGGCTCCCTCCTGGACCCCGAGGCGCTCTACGCGAGCAACATCGAGATATTCCACAGCCCGGAACTGCGGGGGCTGAATATGGTCATGGGTTTCACGGGCTTTGCCGATGCCGGTCATGTGGTCAGGCAGATCAACGCGGAACTCCTGGACCAGCTCGACGCTGAAGTGGTAGCCATGTTCGACGCCGACCAGCTCATCGACTACCGCTCGCGGCGTCCCCACATCAGCTTCGTCGAAGACCATTTGCAGGACTATCAGGCACCCAAGCTGGCGCTCTACAAGCTCGCCGACGGGCTGGGCCAACCGTTCCTCCTGCTCGCCGGTTTCGAACCCGACTTGCAGTGGGAGCGGTTCTCCCGTGCCGTCGTCGGAATCGTGGAGAAGCTCGACGTCAACCTGGTCACGTGGATTCATTCCATTCCCATGCCCGTACCGCATACGCGGCCAGTGGGAGTCACCGTCCACGGCAACCGGCCCGAACTTATCGAAGGCATTTCGAGTTGGAAGCCAACGGTCGAAGTTCCGGCCGCCATTGGCCATATCCTCGAACTCCGGCTCACCGAGGCCGAACGCCATGTGGCTGGTTACGTCATTCACGTGCCCCACTACCTCGCCGAGGCCGAATATCCTCCAGCGGCGGTGGCGGGGCTGGAGTACCTCGGGGCGGCAACCTCCCTGATGCTTCCCACTGACCGGCTCCGGGAGGCCGGCAGGGAAGTAGGCCGCCAGATTGCGGAACAGATTGAAGCCTCGGAGGAAGTGCAGGCTGTCGTCGCCAACCTGGAGGCCCGGTACGACGAGAAATCCGAGGGCATCGTCCGGCGTTCGCTGCTCGCCGATGAGAACGACGAACTGCCCAACGCGGAGGACATCGGGGCGGCAGTGGAGGCATACCTGGCGCGTAAAGACTCGCCTCAATAAATCAGCTTTGAACCGTTGGCGGGCATAATTGAGGAGTGACTGCTCCCCGCGCCTGGCTCATCTGGACGATCGGCGTCTTTGCCTATCTGGTGGCCGTAGCACAGCGAACCTCATTTGGTGTCGCGGGTTTGGAAGCAACAGAACGCTTCCATGCCAGTGCTTCGGCCATCTCCTTTTTCACCGTATTGCAGTTGCTTGTCTACGCCGGCTTGCAAATTCCGGTAGGCGTCCTGGTGGACAGGTTTGGATCACGGGTCATGATTGCCGGCGGTGCCATCCTGATGGGACTGGGGCAATTGCAGCTCGCTTTCGCCGACAGCATCCCTGGAGGTGTTTTGGGGCGTGTCCTTGTGGGAGCCGGGGACGCTATGACATTCATCTCCGTCATCCGTCTGGTTCCCTTGTGGTTCAGTCCGGCCAGGGTCCCCGTGGTTACCCAGCTGACCGGAATGTGCGGGCAGTTGGGCCAGCTCTTCAGCGTGGTGCCTTTCGCCTTGCTTCTACACTCTGCCGGCTGGACGCCGGCATTCATGTCACTTGCGGCGATGTCCGTGCTGGCTGTCATCCTGGTCCTCGTGCTGTTGCGGGACCAGCCTCCCGGTCATCCGCCGCGGGAAACCGGGCAGGGTCTTCGGGCTACCGGAGTTTCCCTTTCCCGCGCTTGGAAGCAGCCAGGCACCCGGCTTGGCTTGTGGAGCCATTTCACCGTCCAGTTCAGTGGCAACCTCTTTGCGATGACATGGGGTTATCCGTTCCTTCTCTCCGCCCAGGGACTTGATGCGGGAACGGTCTCAGCTTTGATGGCTTTGTTCGTAGCAACCGCCATCGTCTCGGGGCCTGGATTTGGGCGGTTCGTCTCCAAACACCCAATGCGCCGCTCAGCTATGGTCCTGCTGATCACGGCGTCCACTGCGCTGGCTTGGGCGGCAGTCCTCATCCTTCCTGACCGGGCGCCGCTGTGGCTCCTCGTGATCCTGGTGGTGGTGTTGGCAGTTGGCGGCCCGGGCTCCATGATTGGCTTCGACTTCGCGCGGACCTTCAATCCTTCCCACCGTATTGGTACCGCGACAGGGATCGTCAACGTGGGTGGGTTCATCGCTGCCTTGGTGGCGATCTACCTCATTGGCCTGGTCCTGGACGTCCTGAACGCGAGCGGATTCTCAGGCGGGGATTTGTACGGCCTTGATCCCTTCCGTGTAGCCCTCAGCGTCCAGTTTGTCCTGCTGGGCATCGGGACGGTCCTCATTATGCTGACCCGCCGGAAGGTGCGCTTGCAGATGGCCGAGCAGGGCGTCCATGTGCCCCCGTTGGCTGCAACCCTGGCCCGGCAGCGCCGCGAAAGGATTGAGCGCCGGCGTGCCGCCCGTGCACAGCCGGATGAAGGAAACAAGGCATAACGGCAAGGACCAAACTACGGTACGGGGCAGCTTTGTGTTTGCCCGGATGTGGCCACCTTTATCCACATAAGCGTGATGGTCCCTGTTTTCAACCATTGGCGTTGCCCAAGCTTGAACCATGACCACCAAAGAGACGCTGAGCATCCATCAACCAGAGGACATCCTGGGTTACATCCCGCATTTGTTGGGCTATTGGCCCGAGGACAGCCTTGTGGCTATCACGATGCAGGGGAATACGCTCGGGGCCGCTCTCCGCGTCGACCTGCCGGCCCGGGCTTCGGGCCGCGTGCTTGCTGCCTTTGCGGAGCATGTACGTCGTTACCTGGCGTCGGACACCCTTGCCGACGGCGTGGTGCTTGCCCTTTACACCGACGACGGTTGGGACGACGGCATGGTTGTCCACAGAACACTCCCGCTGCTGGCTGAACTTCACGAAACACTTGACCACGCTGATTTGCCTGTCCGGGATGCGTGGTTGGTTGGTCCTGAGTATTGGCGCGGCGCATTCTGCGCCGACCAGGAGTGCTGCCCGGTGCCGGGCCTGCCGATAGAACGCATCAGGAACAGCCGGCTCAGTGCAGAGATGGTCTATCGAGGCAGCACCATCGGGGCTTCTCCGAGGAGCAGGCAAAATCCACCCGTTCCCGGACGTCCCGGTGCCCTGGACCCCGCAGTGTCGGAAGCCGAATCGGATTTTGCACAGCGCATGAGGACGTCCTGGCGAAGTGGGAAATGCCTTGATGCCGTACTGGAGGTGTGGAGCCAGGTGCTGGATGACGCCCGGATCCATCCCGACAGTGAACCGGCAGATTTGCCAACCCCGCAACTCGCGGGTTTCCTCAGGTCGACCCTCGGCGTCCCCGGATGGCGGGACGCCGTAATGATCATGGCGGCTGCTGGCATCGGTTCCGCGAAGGCCGGGGCAGCAGCGTTCGGATTATGCAGCAGGAACGATGATTCCGACCCACTTCCTTTCGACGCCGGAGAGCTGGCATTGCCGCCGACGGACACCCGGGAAGGGGCTGGCAAGGCCTATGAAGCAAAAGGGGTGCTCAGCATCTTTGCTTACGCAGACGTCCTTCTAGGTGTTGAACCAGCTGTTCCTGACTGGGGGCAGCTTGATGCCCTGCACCGCGTCCTGTCGTACTTGTGTGTCCAGGGAGAAATGGGGGACGTAGCTGCTGCTGCCTTGACCCTGCAAGGCTGGATTGCCTGGTGCAAGGGCAGTGGATCCGTCGCACACGCCTGCCTGACGCGCGCCAATTCGGCCAGCCCTGGCTACAGGCTCGCCGAATTGCTGGACGAGGTTCTCGGGCAAGGAAGCATCTGCGCTTGGGCAAGCCGTCCAGAGTCCGCATGGGGAACCTACAAAGGATCCCTTCGGTAGCCATTACGCTTCATCAAGCGTGGGATTCATAAAACCGTGAGACAATGGATGCCGAGACCCGGTTGGGTCCGCGTTTGAATGCCTGTAATGAGCCCGGAATCCGGGAACATTACGGTGTCGTTGGCAGTTGTACATAGTGACTCTGCAGACGGCGATCGCATTTGAAATTGATCGCGGACTTGACAGGGTCATAGTGGTGTTGCCCGCATGGTGATTCCACAGACCGCCGCTAGAAAGGTTTTCTGTGACCCCGTCTTCCGTCGAGAAGGAACCCGCCGCCCAGGCCGAACTGTCCGCTGAGGAAAACAAGGCGGCCACTTCGGCAAAGCGTGCGGCGACACGTGTTGCCACCAAGGCCTCAGAGGACACCTCTGACAAGCCGGCACCAAAGAAGCGTGGACCCAAGCCCGGCGCCAAGGCCGCGGCCGAAGCCGCGAACCAGTCTTCAGACCCCGAGGCCGACGCCGAAGAAGTGGTTGTCGAGGACGAAGATTTCGATCCCGCAGCAGCTGAGGAAGTTGAAGTCGGAGACGACGATGTCGAGGACGGCGCCGGAACCGGCAAGGACAAGGCAGCGCCCTCCGGATCCGGATTCGTCTACTCGGACGCCGATGACGACGACGCCCCTGTCCAGCAGGTCATGTCGGCCGGTGCCACGGCTGACCCCGTAAAGGACTACCTGAAGCAAATCGGTAAGGTCGCCCTGCTGAATGCTGAACAGGAAGTCGATCTGGCGCTTCGCATCGAAGCCGGCCTGTTTGCCGAAGAAAAGATCAACGCCGACGACGGTTCCATGGACCCGAAGCTCAAGCGTGAACTTGAATTCGTTATCCACGATGGCAAGCGGGCCAAGAACCACCTGCTCGAAGCCAACCTTCGCCTCGTTGTTTCCTTGGCCAAACGCTACACCGGCCGTGGCATGCTCTTCCTGGACCTCATCCAGGAAGGCAACCTGGGCCTCATCCGCGCCGTGGAGAAGTTCGACTACACCAAGGGCTTCAAATTCTCCACGTACGCAACGTGGTGGATCCGCCAGGCCATTACACGCGCCATGGCTGACCAGGGCCCCGCACCATCCGCATCCCGGTGCACATGGTGGAAGTCATCAACAAGCTCGCCCGTGTCCAGCGGCAGATGCTTCAGGACCTGGGCCGTGAACCTACGCCGGAAGAATTGGCGCTGGAGCTGGACATGACGCCTGAGAAGGTCGTGGAGGTCCAGAAGTACGGCCGTGAACCGATTTCGCTCCACACGCCGCTGGGAGAGGATGGCGACTCCGAGTTCGGTGACCTCATCGAGGACTCTGAAGCTGTTGTCCCGGCTGATGCCGTGAGCTTTACGCTCCTCCAGGAGCAGTTGCACTCGGTTCTGGACACCCTGTCCGAGCGTGAGGCCGGAGTCGTAGCAATGCGCTTTGGCTTGACCGATGGCCAGCCTAAGACTTTAGACGAAATCGGCAAGGTCTACGGCGTTACCCGTGAGCGCATCCGCCAGATCGAATCCAAGACCATGTCCAAGCTGCGGCACCCGTCCCGCTCGCAGGTCCTGCGGGACTACCTGGACTAAAAAGAGGTCCTGGTGGACTAAAGAGGTCCACTGACAACGGTATTGGCCCGGTCGGAGTATCCGACCGGGCCAATGCTGTTTCGGGCACTTTGTCACTAATGCGGATCAATGGCTTCAAACGAAACAGGGCCCCTCCCGGATGGGAGGAGCCCTGTTCTTGCTCGAAGTGATGTGGCTGGATAGTGTCCGGCCTTACCGCCAGTCCTGTCTAATCGACCGGGACGGGTGCCTTCTCGTTGAGGCGCTCGGTCTCGTCGTGCCAGTCGGAGGTCAGGGGCCGGAGCGTGGCCTCAACTGCGCGTGCGTGGTGGCCGCAAAACAGCAGCTCACCGCCGGAGGACTCGAGTACAACGCGGACATATGCTTGAGCCCCGCAACGATCGCATCGGTCAGCTGCGTTCAGTGTGCGGTCTGCAACTGCTGTTGTCATGTCGGCCTCCTTAGTAGTTCTGTACATCCATATAACCAGTATTCGGAGCAGAACCATGGCAAGGATGGATCACTTTCGCTGTCCGCGTATCACATGTGCGTAACGTAACGAAGTAGAATGCCGGTTTCCGGGAGTGGCAACCGGTGCCGATGGGGGACCGCGACTAGCCTAAGATGGGCAGTGTTTGCCTTGAGATATACCCCGAAGGAGCACACCGCGAGTGGCACCGAGTTCTGAATACAACGCCCGGCATCTATCTGTCCTGGAGGGCCTGGAGGCCGTTCGCAAGCGCCCGGGCATGTACATCGGTTCCACCGACTCCCGTGGCCTTATGCACTGCCTGTGGGAGATCATCGACAACGCTGTTGATGAGGCACTGGCGGGCTTCGGCCATGACATCAAAGTCATCCTGCATGCGGATAATTCGGTCGAAATCCATGACGACGGCAGGGGCATCCCTGTTGACGTCGAACCGAAGACGGGACTTTCCGGCGTCGAGGTTGTCTTCACGAAGCTGCACGCAGGCGGCAAGTTCGGCGGCGGTTCTTACACCGCCTCCGGTGGCCTCCATGGTGTGGGCGCCTCCGTGGTCAACGCGCTGTCCAGCCGGCTGGATGTCCAGGTCGACCGCGGCAGCAAGACGTACCAGATGTCCTTCCGCCGTGGCGAGCCGGGACGTTTCATTGATGCCGGCGCCAAGCCCAGCCCCAACGCGCCCTTCGAGCCTTTCGTTGAAGACTCTGTATTGGACGTGGTTGGCAAGGCCAAACGCGGGGTCACCGGCACCAGGGTGCGTTACTGGGCCGACCGCCAGATCTTCACGCCGGACGCCAGATTCTCTTACGATGACCTCGCCTCGCGCGCACGCCAGACGTCGTTCCTGGTCCCCGGGTTGAAGATCACTGTCCGCGACGAGCGCAAGCTCGCGGGCACCCCTGGCGAGAACGGTGTGCACGAGGAAGTCTTCCACCACGACGGCGGTATTTCGGAATTCGTGGAGTTCCTCGCGGCCGACTCCGGAGTCACCGACGTGTGGCGTCTCCACGGTTCTGGGAAGTTCAAGGAAACCGTCCCGGTCCTGGACGAAAACGGGCACAGCAAGATCGCCGAAGTTGAACGCGATTGCGAAGTCGATATCGCCTTGCGCTGGGGGATCGGTTACGAGACCACGATGCGCAGCTTCGTCAACATCATCGCCACGCCCAAGGGTGGCACGCACCAGGCGGGCTTCGAGGCAGCCCTGCTGAAAACCTTCCGCAAGGCCGTGGAAACTAATGCCAGGAAGCTGAAGGCAGGCAACGACAAAATCGAGAAAGACGACGTCCTGGCCGGCCTGACCGCTGTGCTCACCGTCCGCTTGGCCGAGCCACAGTTCGAAGGCCAGACCAAGGAAATCCTTGGCACGTCCGCTGTTCGCGCCATCGTCGCAAAGGTGGTCGAGCAGGAAATTTCCAGCAGGTTGTCCTCGGCCAACCGCAATGACAAAGCGCAGTCGGCGTTGTTGCTGGAAAAGATCGTTGCGGAGATGAAGTCGCGCATTTCGGCCAGGGTGCACAAGGAGACCCAGCGCCGGAAGAACGCACTGGAAACCTCCTCGATGCCCACCAAGCTTGCCGACTGCCGTACTGATGATGTGGCGCGATCCGAGCTCTTCATCGTTGAGGGTGATTCCGCCCTCGGTACCGCCAAGCTGGCCCGGTCTTCGGATTTCCAGGCCCTGCTTCCTATCCGGGGCAAGATCCTTAATGTCCAGAAGGCGTCGGTAGGGGACATGCTCTCCAACGCAGAATGTGCTGCACTCATCCAGGTTGTCGGCGCAGGCTCAGGCCGGAGTTTCGACCTCGATGCGGCGCGTTACGGCAAGGTCATCCTGATGACAGATGCCGACGTCGACGGCGCGCACATCCGCACGCTGCTGCTGACGCTCTTCTTCCGCTACATGCGGCCCATGGTCGAGGCGGGCCGGGTGTTCGCGGCAGTTCCGCCCCTGCACCGCGTGGAGGTCATCAACCCGGGGCAGAAGGCCAACGAGATGATCTATACGTACTCCGAGGCAGAATTGCATGTTCTCCTGGCCAACCTGGCCAAGGAAGGCAAGCGCTACAAGGAGCCCATCCAGCGTTACAAGGGCCTGGGCGAAATGGATGCACAGCAGCTCGCCGAGACCACCATGGACCCGCGTCACCGTACCCTTCGGAAGGTCGGCATCGACAGCGCCCAGCGTGCCGAAGAGGTTTTCGATCTCCTCATGGGCTCGGACGTCGCGCCCCGCAAGGAATTCATCATCGCAGGGGCAGCGACCCTGGACCGGGAACGCATCGACGCCTAGGAGACTGCGTAATAGCGTTCAGACCCGCGGTTTCCGGCCTGGCTTCGTGACGGAGCCGGAAGCCGCGGAAGCTGGTGCAGCAAAGGCCGCTGCTCCTACGGCCAGGGCCAGTGCTCCCAGGGCCCCCACGGGAGACCCGCCGCTACGGCAACCCCGCCCACCAACAATGGCCCGCCGGCGTCGCCAAGCTCCCGGCCAAGTTCAGCTGAACCCATCGTGCGGCCGAGGCGTTCGGCGGGAGTCGCATCGGCCAGGTGCGCGAAGGCCAGTGGGGTGGCAACGCCAATTCCCAAGCCGATAAAAATGGCAGCACAGTAGATCGGCACGGCGCGATAGATGGAAACGGCGCCGTCCATGGCCAATGCCGCGGGAAGAAGGCCCGCGATGAGTACGCCAAGGACTATGGCCAGCAAACCGGCCACCATGCCGGGCCGGTCTGCCAGGACTCCGCGATCCCGCAATCGTCCGATCCTTGGCTGGACGAGGGATGACGCCACGGCCAATACCGTAACGACGGCGACACTGCCGGCGGTGCCCATCCCTTCCCTTGCCGCCAGCGCAGGGAGGAAGCCCACTGCCGCGCCCAAGGCGCCGGTCGACGCAGCCAGCACCACGGTAGGTCCAAGGAATGATCGCTCGGTACTTTGCTTCCAGACATCAACGATGGTGTACCTGGGCCGGGGCAGGGGAGCCAGTCGCGGCACCGAAATGGCCGCCCAGACGGCTACTGCCAAGCCCAACAAGGAGAGGATGAGGAAGAGCAGGCTGAATCCGCCTGCGATGATCGCGACAGCTCCCAAAAGGGGACCGATCGCGTAGCCAAGACCTTTCCATGAGCCGTAACGGCCAAAGTAGCGCCCGGTGTGTTTGCCTGCCAGTCTGGCAACGCCGGCAGAAGATGCCGGCGAGAATGCCGAGGCAGCCATGCCTTGGCCAAGACGCGCTGCGGCCAGCATGAACGGTTCATCGGCCCACAGTCCGATCAGGGACGCACCGGAGAAGGCAAGGAGCCCTCCGATGATCACCGGTTTGGGCCCGATGCGGTCGCTGACAGCCCCAAACACCGGTTTGAGGAAGATTTCCGCGATGTCGTACAGGGCCAACAGGATGCCCAGGCCAAGCAGGCTCAAGCCGATGTCCGCGCTTTCGGCGCCAAGTCCGGCGGCTACTGCGTGGGCTCCAAATGCGGTGGTGAAGCCGGCCGCATAGAGGGGCCATCGGCGGCTCGGGGAGATGTCTGCACTCAAGCGTGACTTGTGGTCGTTCACGCTTCTCAATGTAACAGCTGCTACATTCAATCTTGTGACTGATGACGAATTGGGATGGTTGCTGATCCTGGTCCACGTGCCATCGCAACCCTCCAAGCACCGTGTTGCCGTGTGGCGGGAGCTTCGGCGGACGGGGGCGGTTCCGTTGTCCCCCGGAACATGGCTGGTTCCGGCCCACCCCGCTTTTGACGCCGGCCTGGCCAAGGCCCGTTCCCTTGTTGCCAAAAGCGAGGGCAAGTGGACCTTGATAGATGCTTCGCCTCGAGATGGCGCGGACACCTTCCGGGCGGCGTTCGAGACGGCCCGCGCCGAGGAGTGGGCGGAATTCATGGCGGATTGCGCGAAGTTTGAGCAGGAGATAGCCAAGGAGATTTCGCGGAAGAAGTTCACATTCGCAGAGCTGGAGGAGGAAGAACAGAGCCTGGAGCGCTTGCGGCGTTGGTATCGCGGGTTGAAATCCAGGGATGTATTACGACTCCCGCAAGCCAGTGAAGCTTCAGAGCGCCTGGCTCGCTGCGTGACCGCTTTGGAGGAGTATTCGTCCTTGGTCTATGACGCCACTCTTCCCTAAGGATCAGCACGTTCCACGGGCAGCTTTCGGCCTTAGCCAAGCCAAGGGATTCTAGCCGAGCAACCCGGGGACAATGAGGAGCCCTGTGGGCACGGCGAGGAGCAAGGCTGAGGTGGCCAGGACCAGGGCGCGAAGAGCGGTGGCGAGTGGGGGCTGTGGTGAGAGCAGGCGGCTGACGCGTGACGCCGTCGTGCGCGGTGAATCTGCCCCGCCGGTGGCGCTGATGCTGCCGCCCTCGACGACGGCGCCCCCGCCGCTGAGCGCCCGCGGGCTGAGTGAATGGCCGCCCGGCTCTGGCGTTGAGGACCCGCTGGAGACTATGGCGATGGCCTTGATCAGCGTGCCTTTGCTTTCGGTCCTGAGCGCGACGTCGTCCGCCAGCATTTCGATCAGGGAGTTCACGGCTGTTTGAGCAAGCCGTGTGGTGGGGAACCAGGGGAGTGCCTGCCGCCATGCAGCGAACGCCCAGAGCAGGAGATCGTGACGCTGCGACAGGTGGGCGTTTTCATGGATGAGCACCGCCCGCAGTTCTGCAGGTTCCAGTGCAGCCATGAGGCCGTCGGACAAGACTGTCACCGAACGTGCGCCGCCGGGCAGGCAGTAAGCCACAGGGGAGTCGTGGTTGATCACTACGGTGCCAGGGCCGTCGTCGGAGGGCGATGCCAGAAGCGTGAGCAGTTCGCGGTGTCGCCTGCGTTGCCGTTCAATCTTGTAGTAAGTCAAAAGCAGCGTGAACACCAAGTGCGCCGTCAGGAGTGCGGCCGCGGAGAGGGCAAAAAGGTGCCAGAAGCCAAGCGCGGTGGTTGGCTCGTTGTTGAAAACCATTCCCGCCAGGCTCCTGAGCCCCGCGATCAGGTTGTCGCCGATCGGTTCCAGTCCGTAGACGAGCATGGCGCCGATCATGGACAAACCACCCGCGAGGGCAATCGCCTGCCACAGGACCATGGCCGTGAAAGGGGACCGGGCAGGCCATTGCGCCCGCGAGAGAAGAACGGGTACCGGCCACGCCAGTATCAATGCCAGGACCGCCAGGAAGTATGAGGTCCAGAACATACTGGCTAATTGTAGCCGAGCAGTTTGCGCAGGGTAGCGGCTTCACTTTCGGAGACGGAGCCAATGAAGCGGGCCAGGACCGCTTCGCGGTCGGGAGCCGAGCCAAGGACTTCGTGCATCAGTTCCGCAGTGTGGTCAGCGCGGCTCGAAACAGCCTGGTAACGGTGCGGCCGGGTTCCGCGTTCGCGTTCCACCAAGCCCTTCTTCTCCAGCCTGGAGAGCACGGTCAGGACTGTGGTCACTGCCAGGTCTTTGCCCTGGTGTCCTGCTGTGCCGTCGCCGGCTTCGGAGTCCTGCGCGAGAAGATCACGCAGAGTGTTGGCAGTTGCAGCCTCTTGGCCCGCCCAGAGCAGGTCCATCACTGCCCGTTCCAGTTCCCCAAGACTCGCCATCAATACGTCCCTACCTTCCGCGTCCCGGTGGCATAAGCCGCAACCCGGGAGCGATGATCCAACATTCCACAATAAATCTACCGCTTTTCAGCCCTTCATTCTACGTGAGGTAGAACTATCGGCGCGCCGCGGATGCCGATTCACCCTTGCAGGTGCGTAACGCCACTTGAAGAATGGGCATGTGGCTGGGCTATTTGTTCTACACTGTGTAGAAGAATAGATTTCTACACAATGTAGAAGTAAGTACACCGCACTTCGGGCCGCCGGACAAAGGACAGCCATGGACGCCTTGGAAATCGCACGCTGGCAATTCGGGATCACCACCGTCTACCACTTCATGATGGTTCCCCTTACTATCGGCCTCGGCCTGGTGGTGGCCGTGATCCAGACCCTGTGGTACCGCACGGGAAAGCCGGAGTATCTCCGGATGACCAAGTTCTGGGGCAAGCTCTTCCTCATCAACTTCATCATTGGTGTGGCAACCGGCATCGTTCAGGAATTCCAATTCGGCATGGCCTGGAGCGAATACAGCCGGTTCGTTGGCGATGTCTTTGGTGCACCGCTTGCCCTCGAAGCCCTCCTCGCCTTCTTCGTCGAGTCCACCTTCCTTGGGCTTTGGATCTTTGGCTGGAAGCAACTGAAGCGCGGTGTCCACCTGGCATGCCTATGGATTGCCGTGATTGGTTCTGTCTTCTCCGCCTACTTCATCATCGTGGCCAATTCGTGGATGCAGCACCCGGTGGGCGTTGAGATGGTGGACGGCCGGCCCGTCATGACGGACGCCTGGGCGGTCTTCACCAACAACACTGCATTGGTTGCCGTGCCGCACACCCTCTTCGGTGCCCTTGGTGTTGCCGGCGCCTTCCTGCTCGGCATCGCCTGGTATCACCTGTGGCGCCGCCGCCATGACGGCATTGACGTGGTTGGCGCGGACGGCCGGCTGGTCGCAGGCGAGGCCGACATCCCGGGCCGCGACAAGGGCGACTACACCGTATGGATGCGTTCCCTCCGGATCGGCGCCGTGGTGGCGATGATCTCCTTTGCCGGCACCGCCCTCACGGGAGACCTGCAAGGCAAGCTCATGTTCGAACAGCAGCCCATGAAAATGGCTGCAGCGGAGGCAGCGTGCCACGATGGCACCGGTTTTTCCGTACTGAGCGTCGGCAACCTGGGTGCCAAGAACTGCGACGACATCGTGGCGGTCATCGAAGTGCCCGGGATCCTTTCCTTCCTCGCCAAGGGCGACTTCACCACCGAGGTGAAGGGCGTGAACAGCCTGCTTGGGGAGTACAAGGAGAAGTACGGCACGCACTTGCCGGACAACCCGCTGTACGGCGACCGCGCCGGCCAGGAAATCCAGTACGTGCCCGTCATGGAGGTCACCTACTGGGGCTTCCGGATGATGATCGGCTTCGGGGGCGTCGCCGCCTTGGCCGCGTTGATAGCCCTGTGGGTCACCCGCAAGGGCGTCGTCCCTGGGTCAAAGTGGCTCATGCGCCTTGCCGTCTTCGGAATCCTGGCACCGTTCGGGGCCAACGCCGCCGGCTGGATCTTCACGGAGATGGGCAGGCAACCCTTCGTCGTAGCCCCAAACCCTGACATGAACGGCATTGACCAGGTCTTCATGTTCACCGCCGCTGCCGTTTCACCCGGTGTCAGTGCCGGCGAGCTCATGACCTCCCTGGTTGTCCTGACCGCAATCTACGCCGTCCTGCTGGTGGTGGAAGTCAAGCTCCTGGTCAAGTACGTCCGTGGTGGTGTTGCCTCAGCCATGCCCGAACTTGCGCACGGCCAGGAGAAGCAGCCCCGCGACAAGAACGACGACGGCGCACCCGGCCCCGACAAAGCCGACGACGTCCTGGCGTTCGCCTACTAGAAACAGAGGAATAGACAATGGAATTGTTGCCAACCATCTGGTTCGTGGCCATCGCAGTGCTGTGGACCGGCTATCTCTTCCTTGAGGGCTTTGACCTCGGGGTTGGCATGCTCATGAAGCTGTTTGCGCGTAACAACACGGACAGGCGCGTACTGCTCAATACCATCGGCCCTGTCTGGGACGGCAACGAGGTTTGGCTTCTCACAGCAGCCGGAGCCACGTTCGCAGCTTTCCCCCTCTGGTACGCCTCCTTGTTCTCGGCGCTCTACCTACCGCTCCTGTGCGTCCTGGTGGCGTTGATCTTCAGGGCAGTCGCCTTCGAATACCGGGGCAAGGTGGACACTGAACGCTGGCGCACCACGTGGGACTGGGCAATCGCTGTTGGATCCTTCGTGGCCGCCTTTGGCATCGGCGCAGCGCTGGCGCTCACCACCACGGGGCTGCCGCTGGACGCCAACGGGGACCGAAGCGGTGGACCGTTCGCCTGGTTCAGCGGTTACGCACTCCTGGGCGGTTTCGGTGTTGTCGCGTTCGCCTTGGTTCATGCCCTGGCCTTCCTGGCGTTGAAGACCGACGGCGAGGTGCGGCTGCGTGCCCGCCGCTGGTTTGTGCGGCTGGTGCCGGTTGCCGTCCTGCCCATGCTCGCCTGGATGGTCGCAGTGCAGTTCCTGAGCGGCAAAGCCTGGACCTGGGTCATTGTGGTGGCAGGAGTCGCGGCAGTTGTTTTGGCATGGCAGTGGGCCCGCAACGGTTCCGAGGGCCGGGCGTTCGCCGCGATCGGAGCTTTCGTGCTGTGCGCCACGGCATCGATCTTCGGGGCCGCGTTCCCGGTGGTTATCCCCTCAACCATGGATCCCGCGTTCAGCCTGACTATTTCCAATGCTTCCTCCTCCGACTACACGCTGGGCCTGATGAGCATCGTGGCGGCGGTCGGCCTTCCCTTGGTTATCGCCTACCAGGCCTGGACATACTGGGTGTTCCGGCGCCGTGTCAGCGCAGCGCACATTCCCCAAGCCCACGGTTTCCTTCCGGCCATCGCCGCCAAGGTGCTGGTTGCCAAGGAAAACACCGGCCCTTCCAACCCGGGAGCATAGCCGCGCCATGAAGCCCGTGTTCCCCTCCGGCCCGGCCACTCGATCCGCCCTCTACGGAATAGGCCTGCTCTCAGCCCTCAAGGCACTTTCGCTGGTTCTCATGGCGCAGGCTGTGGCGGGTGCGCTGGCCGGGTTGGCCGGAAGTCCGTCCGATTGGGCCAGCGGGCTGGTGTGGGGCGCCGTCGGCGCGGTGCTGCGGTCCCTGGCTGTCTGGGGCCAGGGCGTTGCGTCGCGGCGTGCCGCGCTGGGGGTCAAGGAGGAACTGCGGGCGCAGCTCCTCAAACGCTCACTGGCCGAGGGCGGTACAACGGCGGTTGAGGGCACGAACGACGGCGGGCTGGCTATCCTCGCCACACGGGGCCTGGACGCACTGGATGACTACTACACCCAATACCTGCCGGCCCTGGTGAACTGCGCCACCGTTCCGCTGCTCATCGGTGCCCGGATACTGTTTGCCGACTGGGTAAGCGCCGTGGTCATCGTATTGACCGTTCCCTTGGTGCCGCTGTTCATGATCCTGATAGGCCGCCACACGGAAGATAGCGTCAGGGACGCCCAAACCACGCTGCGCAGATTGTCCGGGCACATCCTTGAACTTGCCAAAGGCCTGCCTGTGCTGGTGGGTTTGGGACGGGCCAGCGAGCAACGCGCAGCACTTGAGGACATTTCCGAGCAATACCGCAGCCGAACCATGGTCACGCTCCGGACGGCATTCCTCTCCGCCCTTGCCCTGGAACTCATAGCAACCATCTCGGTGGCTGTCGTAGCGGTCTTCATCGGCGTGCGGCTGGTTGCCGGAGACATGGCCCTGGAAGCCGGGCTTCTGGCACTGATCCTTGCTCCTGACTGCTACTTGCCCCTGCGTGAACTCGGTACCGCCCACCATGCCAGCGATGACGGCAGGGCAGCCTTGGAAACTGCCAACACCGTATTGAAGGCGCCCACGCACCATCGTCTTACCGATACCGAGCTACTTACCGAGAACCAGGCCTACCGGGCCGGGCTGGCTGACATTGTGGTCGCAGGCCTCACGGTGACCTACACCGGACGGTCCGCACCCGCCGTCGAACGTTTGGGCTTTACCGCCCCGGCAGGCTCCGTTACGGCGCTGGACGGAGAGAGCGGCGCCGGAAAAAGCACAATCCTGGGTGTCCTGGCGGGCCTTATCGGGCCTGGCCCCGGCGCATCCGTGACCGGCACCGTAACTGGCGTATCAACGGGTACCGTGGCCTGGGTACCGCAACACCCTGTGATGGTGGCCGACACCGTGCAGGAGGAAATGGAGCTGTACCTTGGCGGGGAAGGGACAGCGGATACTGTAGTCAACATCCTGCGGAGAGTCTCGGCTGACCACCTCGCCGCCAAGCACCCTGCCGAGCTCAGCCCGGGGGAGTTGCGCCGTGTGGCTCTTGCGCGGGGTCTGGCCCGGCTCGAGTCCGGTGCCACCGTGCTGCTCCTGGACGAGCCCACCGCACATTTGGACCACTACTCAGCCAGCGTTGTCCGCTCGGCCATCACGTCCCTTCGAGGCTCTGCCACCGTACTCCTGATAGCACACGACTCCGGCACCAGGGCGCTCGCCAACCATGTAGTCCGGGTGGAGCACTTACCTGCAGCGAAGCGGCCCGCCGCCGTGGCGGAACCAAGTGCTGCCTCTACCGCCACCGTCGTTTCAACCCCCGCCTACCAGTCCGCCCTTGCTGTCAAAGCCGGGGCGAACGCACCCAATCCGGAAGCGCAGAACGCGGCCCTCCACACATCCGTGAACCAGGGATGGCTTCCCAACGTGCAACGCCTCGCGCTGGTCCTCCGGCCGGTCCAGGCCAAGTTCGCCGCGGCGGGCGTGGTCGGAGTCCTCGCCGCACTCTTCGCAGTTGCCCTTTCCGGCCTGTCCGGCTGGCTCATCATCCGGGCCAGCGAACAGCCACCCATCCTCTACCTCTTGGGAGCGATCGTTGGTGTGCGTTTCTTCGGCATCGGCAGGGCCGTCCTTCGCTACTGCGAGCGGCTCCTGACCCACGACGCCATCTTTGCTGCGATGACACGCCTGCGCGGGGCGCTCTGGGCCACGCTGAGCCGCCGTGCACTCTCACTTCGCCGGCTTTTGCAGGGCGGCAACGTCCTGGGCTCGATCGTGGACGACGTTGACACACTCAGGGACCTCCTCCCAAGGGTCGCCCTCCCTCCGTTAACTGCCTTGGGCGTAGGCGCTGCGGCCATCACTGCAACTGCCATGGTGTTGCCCGTTGCCGTGCCCGCCGTTGCCTCTGCCACCTTGGTGGGACTCATTGTTGCGCCGCTCCTTGCCGTACTTGCTGACCGGAACGCTGCCAAGGCAGAGCAACAGCTGCGCTCGGTGGTGCTCCGCGGTGTTGCGGCCGCCCTCGATGCCCGCGCCGAACTAACCGCCAACGACGTGGCCGGACGCATCCTGACCGCACTCAGCGACAAGGACCGTGCCGCTACTGTTTCGGCGCAACGTTCTGCCTGGGCCGAAGGTCTCGGCCAGGCCGTCACCGTCCTCGCCTGCTCGCTCGCCGCCCTGTGGGCGGCGCTCCTGGGCGCTGAATCCGTTCAGGATGGCTCCGCCGCTCCTGCCTTGGTTGCCGTGATCGTACTCATGCAACTGGCCCTCGTGGAGCCTTTTTCCGCAACCGTTTCCGCCGTCCGCCAAGGCCCTGCTCTCGCAGACATCCTGGGTCGCGTAGCAGCTACCGGGGCGTTGTCCGCCTCCGCCGATGCGGACAACGCAGATCACGACGCCGGTACGCACCCTTTGCCTGACCGCGATGGCAAGGCGGGGCTGGAGTTGAACGGAATTGCGGCTGCATGGCCCGGTGGCCCCACGGTGTTCTCAAGGGTTACCGCTGAGGCAGCGCCGGGGCGATGGCTGGCAGTCACTGGCCCGTCGGGAGCCGGCAAATCGACGCTGCTTTCCGTCCTCCTTGGCTTCCTTCCCGTGAAGGAAGGCAGGGCCCTGCTCACGGGGACGGCGGCGTGGTGCCCGCAGGAAGCCCACCTTTTCGACTCCACCATCCGGGGCAATCTCCTCCTGGCGAGGCCCGCAGGGAAGAAGCCCAACGAACAGGAAATGCATGAGGCCCTGCGCGACGTGGGGCTTGACGTGTTGGTGGAGACTTTGCCCGACGGGCTCGACACGCATATTGGATCAGCCGGGGCATTCCTCAGCGGTGGTGAGCGGCAGCGCCTCGCCATGGCCAGGACACTCCTGACCGGCGCGCGGGTGCTGTTGCTGGATGAGCCTACGGCGCACCTGGACGCTGCTGCCGCTCGTGAAATGATGGCCACCCTTCGCCGGGGTTTGCGGAACGTCACGGTGGTCTTGGTGACGCACAACCCGGAGGACATCGATCCAGCAGATGCCAGGCTGGAGCTCCCCAGCGCGGCTGGGCTGGTGAGAGTGCCTACTCCCCAGTAGCCTGTTGGCATGCCTTCTGAGGTTCCACCCCTGATCCAACCCGATGCCAGCCAAACGGGCCTTCAGTGGCGGCCTGCCACAACTGCGGACCTCGGCAACTGGGCGGACCTGATCGCCCGGACTGCCGCCGTCGAGCATCCCGTCTGGTTCGAAAAGCGTGGCGACCTTGTCCACGTCCTGGAGTCAACCAAAAATGATCCCGGGACCAACACGCTTCTGGGATTCGATGCGGATGGAGTTGCCCGCGCGTACGGAAGAATCACAAAAAACCCCGAAGGGGACAAGGCCACAGGCATGGGCTGCGTAGACCCGGACTGGCAACGCCGCGGCGTGGGGTCGGCTGTGCTCGCGTGGCAGGAAGCACAGACCCGGAGAAGGTTTGACGCCGACAACGCAGCAGGGCGCAGTACTGCGCGGCCCCTCCTCCGCATCCAAACGGAAGAACAACACCCGCACCAGGCGGCGCTGCTCCGGGCCAGGGGCTATGACATTGTGCGCTGGTTCAACGAAATGCATCGGCCGTTGTCAGGGCCTGCTTCCATGCCTGCTCCAGCAGCACCGCTTGAGCCCGGACTGGAACTATCCACGTTTGACCCATCCCTGCACGAGGCTGTCCGCCTGGCCCACAACGATGCCTTCAGGGACCACTGGGGAAGCGAGCCACGCGACGAAGAGACCTGGCGGTTCACCGTTGAGGAACCCACGGCAAGGCCTGATTGGAGCGCCGTAGTGGTTGACGCCGCCACGGGTGAAGTGGCTGGATATCAGCTGGCCAGCCATGATCCCGACTCAGCAGCCGTCCGCGGCTTCAAGGAGGGCTACACCGAGCTGCTTGGAGTCCGGCGGGCTTATCGCGGCCGCGGAATAGCGCAAGCACTGCTGGCAGACGCCCTTCGGCGATTCACCGCCGCCGGGATGGACGTTGCATCCTTGGACGTCGATTCTGCAAATCCGACAGGGGCCCTGGCACTCTACCTCGGCATGGGATACAGCCCGGTGAACCGGAGCATGACGTGGGAAAAGACGCTATAGCCAGGCGCGCTTAGCCGTCAACGTCGTGGAGGTGATGGACAACATCATGCAGGAAGTACTGCGAGAACGTGAGCACGGTGAATTCAGAACCGTTGCTTCGCCGCCCTGTCCGCTGCCATTCATCCTGCACCACCCGTGCGAAGGACTCAGCGATCTGCTCCCCTTCCGCGATCAACTCGTCAGCGACGGTGCGGGGGTCCGAACGTCCATATTCGCCATCGATGGCCGCTTGGTCCTGGTCCCAATTGGCAAATTCGGCGTTGTCATCACTCAGCATCAGGTTCAGCCTCTTATCGAAAAGGCTGAAGACATCTCGCACGTGGCATGCATATTCCAAGGGCGACCACGTGTGATCATTCGGGCGTACCGCGACGTCCTCGCGGCGCAGAACGGCGCGCCACCTCGGAAGCATGTTGAGCACAGTGCCCGGGACCGTGGACGGCGTCACGGTGGAGGCGTCAAAGCCGCATTCGGGGCAGGGCTTTGAAAGCACCCACGTCCAGTCTTTTTCGTCAGGGATGATCGGCATGCCGCCAGTCTAAGGGGTCTCCGCCGGCAATCTCAGGCAAGGGCTAAAACCTGCGTCTGTTTGCCACTGACTTCGTTGCCGCCCAGGAGTAAAGTTCGCTCCGGGGAGAGAGTCGGAAAGAGAAAAACATGCTCAAGGATCAGCAAGTGGGTGCCGTTCTTCCGGCATCGGATATTGCCCGGGCCCGCGCTTACTACAGCGAGAAACTCGGACTCGAACCAGAAAATCCAGACGCCGACGACAACCTTCAGTACAGGTGCGGAGACGGGACCGGATTCTTCATCTACCAAACATCCAATGCAGGGACCGCCAAGAATACCCAGATGGGCTGGATGGTCAGTGACGTCGCCGCCACGATGGAGGAACTCCGCGGGAAGGGTGTCAAGTTCGAGGACTACGATTTCCCAGGCCTGAAGACTGAAAACGGCATTGCAACGATGCCGGACGGAACCGCAGCAGCCTGGTTCCTGGACTCAGAGGGAAACATTCTGAGCATCAACCAAAACGGCTAACCCAGCCGGACACGGCCTGACAGGGCAGCCTGCCAAGCCAGGGCAACAGGCAGGGCCGGCGGTCTGCAACCGCCGGCCCTGCTGTTGTTCCCTGCGCTATTTTCGGCGGTGGCCTACTCGGTGGACACAGCCATTTCGTCCCAGGCCATGCTCGGCCCGATCGCCTCAACCGGCTGGGACAGCGGCACGCCGGAGCCGTCCCTGCGGCCGTGCTCGTGGGGCAGTGCCCTGGCTACACCGGCAGCCGATGACGCCTTTGCTGGTCCGTGCCCGGCCCACGCAAGGAGCAGTGTGTCTTCACCCTTGAGGAATCGGTGGACGCGGACGCCGCCGGTGGCCCGGCCCTTCGCGGGATACTCGTCGAAAGCCGTCACCTTCGCGGTTCCGGGCGCGGTGCCTGGCAGGGCGCCGTTGGTACCGGCAATGGTCACCACGACGGCGGCAGGATCGTCGGTGCGCACGGTGCCGAAGTGAATCACCTCGTCGCCAGCGGCGAGCTTGATCCCCGCCATACCGCCCGCCGTTCGTCCCTGCGGACGCACGTTGGACGCACTGAACCGCAGCAATTGGGCCTGCTTTGTCACGAAGACGAGTTCGACGTCGTCCTCCTGCGCGGGTTCCACGGCCAGAACGGTGTCCTTGTCCTTGAGCGAAATGATTTCCCAGTCCTCACGGTTCAGCGGATACTCCGGCTGAACACGCTTCACTACGCCCTGCACGGTACCAACGGCAAGAATGGCATCCAGCGGAACCAACGCAACCAACGTCTCGCCCTTGACCAGAGTGATGAAGTCCTTGGCCGGCACTCCACCGGCCAGGTTTGGAAGGCCGCCGACAGGGGGCAAGGCGGGCATATCCATGACCTGCAGGCGCAACATCCGGCCCAGGGAAGTGACGGCGCCGATCTCACCACGGGCCGTGGTCTTCACCACTGAACGGAAGACGTCGTGCTTCGCCCGCGGACCAGCCTCGGCCAGCGGTTCCTGGTTGGTTGTCCGTGCGATCTGTCCCGACACGCTGAGGAGGGCCCAGCAGGGGTCGTCCGGGATTTCCAACGGAAGGGCCGCGGCCTTGCCCTTGGGTCCAGGTACCGCAGCGGCAAGGGCTGCGGCGACAGTGGGGGAGACTGCCTCGGACTCCAGGAGCACGGTGCGCCGGGGAGTACCGTACTTCGTGGCGATTTCGGCCAGCTCACCCGAGACGAGGTCCCGGAGCAGCTCGTCGGAGCCAAGGATGGCCTCCAGGGCTTCGATCTCGCGGCGCAGCTCGTCCTGCTCCTTCTCCAATTCAAGGCGGGAGTACTTGGTCAGCTGCCGCAGGCGCAGTTCCAGGATGTAGTTGGCCTGGATCTCGGTGAGGTCATAGATGGACATCAGCCGCTCACGGGCTGCGGAAGCTTCATCGGAGGAACGAATGATCTGGATGACTTCGTCGATATCGACGATCGCGATCAGCAGGCCTTCCACCAGGTGCAGGCGGTCCTTCTTCTTGCCCAGCCGGAAAGCCGTCCGACGTCGAACCACATTGAGACGGTGGTCCACGTAAACCTGCAGGAGCTGCAGCAGGCCAAGAGTCTGCGGCTGGCCGTCAACCAAGGTGACATTGTTGATGCCGAACGAATCTTCCATGGGCGAATAGCGGTACAGCTGCTGAAGGACGGCGTTGGGGTTGAAGCCGTTCTTCAGCTCAATGACCAGCCGCAGGCCATGGTTGCGGTCCGTGAGGTCCACGACGTCGCTGATGCCGGTCAACTTCTTGGCGTTGACGGCGTCCTTGATCTTTTCGATGACCTTTTCCGGGCCAACCATGTAAGGCAGCTCGGTCACCACCAGGCCGGTCCGGCGGGCAGACAGCTGCTCCACTTCCACCTTGGCGCGCGTCTTGAAGGAACCGCGGCCCCGTGGCATAGGCATCGCGGATGCCGTCCAGGCCCACGATGCGGCCACCCGTGGGAAGGTCCGGGCCCGGAACGTACTTCATGATGTCATCCAGAGTGGCGTCCGGATTCGCGATCAGATGGCGTGCGGCGGCAATGACCTCAACGAGGTTGTGCGGAGCCATGTTCGTCGCCATGCCGACTGCAATGCCCGTAGTGCCGTTGACCAACAAGTTGGGAAACGCTGCCGGAAGGACGTCAGGCTGAGTCAACTGGTTGTCGTAGTTGGGGACGAAATCCACAACGTCTTCGTCGAGGTGGTCCGTCATGGTCAGCGCAGCCGCTGCCAGGCGCGCCTCGGTGTAACGCGGGGCGGCAGGACCGTCGTCGAGCGATCCAAAGTTACCGTGGCCATCGATCAACGGCAGGCGCAGGGAAAAGTCCTGGGCCATGCGGACCATGGCGTCATAGATCGCGGCATCGCCATGCGGGTGGAGTTTTCCCATGACTTCGCCCACGACGCGCGCACTCTTGACGTGGCCCCGGTCCGGGCGCAAGCCCATGTCCGCCATCATGTAGAGGATGCGGCGCTGAACCGGTTTGAGGCCATCACGTGCGTCAGGAAGGGCTCGCGAATAGATCACCGAGTAGGCGTACTCCAGGAAGGAGCCCTCCATCTCGGAAGTGACGTCGATGTCGACGATGTTCTCGGTGAAATCGCCGAGAGGCTCGCCTTTGCGTGCGGGAGTTTGGCTGCGGGCCATGGGGTCGGTGGATCCTTAAAGATGTACTGCGGATGTTTTAGCTAGGCTAAGCCTATGGTGGATCAGCCCGGCGTCGGCATTTATCCGGAATATTGGGAGGCCGATGTCGTCCTGCGTGACGGCGGGACAGCCCATCTCCGCCCCATCCGCCCCCAGGACGCAGATGCCCTGCAGGCCTTCCACGCCGGTCAATCCCAGGCTTCCATCTACATGCGGTTTTTCTCCTTCAAGCCCAAACTGTCCGGAAAAGAAGTGCGGCGCTTCACTGAAGTCGACCATGTGAACCGGGTGGCGTTCGTCATCACGATCGGTGGCGAAATCATGGGAGTGGGCCGCTACGACCGGCTGGAGGACCCCGACGAAGCCGAGGTGGCCTTCAACATTTCAGACGCCCATCAAGGCCGCGGCATTGGCTCAATCCTCCTGGAGCATCTAGCCGCAGCCGCCCGCGAGAACGGTATTCGTCGGTTCATCGCCGAGGTCCTCCCCGAAAACCGCAAGATGCTCATGGTGTTCGCCGATGCCGGCTATGACCTCAAGCGCGGGTTTGACGACGGCGTTGTGAGCGTCGAGTTCAATATCGACCCCACCGAAAAATCGCGGGCGGTGATGGAGTCCCGCGAACACCGCGCAGAGGCCCGCAGCGTGCGCGACCTGCTGGCGCCGTCGTCGGTGGCGGTGATCGGTGCCAGCCGCAAATGGGGGACAGTAGGCTACCAACTCCTGGAACACATTATTGAGGGTGGCTTTGAGGGTCCGGTCTATGCGGTGAACCCTGAGGCCTTCGAGCTCGCCGGCATGATCTCCTTTGCCCGCTTATCGGAAATCCCCGGGCCCGTTCAACTGGCGATCATCGCAGTGCCTTACGAGGAAGTGCCCAAAGTAGTGGACGACTGCGCAGCAGCAGGCGTCAAGGGCATCGTGGTGGCAACCGCCGGATTTGCCGACGACGGCGAAAGGGGCCTCGCGCGCCAGCACGAGTTGGTGCGGCGCGCCCGGGCCAATGGCATGCGGGTTATCGGGCCGGAGTCACTGGGAATACTGAACACCCATCCAGCCGTATCCCTCAACGCCTCCATGGCGCCGAGCATGCCGCCCCGAGGAGGCCTGGGCCTTTTCAGCCAGTCAGCGGCCGTGGGCGTGGCCGTCTATGCCGCGGCCAGGCGGCGCCGGTTGGGCCTGTCCACATTTCTCTCCTCCGGGAACCGCGCAGATGTCTCGGGCAACGACGCCATGCAGTACTGGGAGGACGACGCCGATACTTCCGCCGTAGGGCTCTACCTGGAGTCAATCGGGAATCCCCGTAAATTCTCCCGGCTTGCCCGCAGGTTGTCCCGGAGCAAACCGGTGATCGTCGCCAAATCCGACGTCACGGGCCTCCGCCTTCCGCCCGGACATGAAGTCCGGACCACCCAAGCACCCGCCGCAGCAGTGGACGCAATGATGAGGCAGGCAGGGGTCATCAGGGTGGGAACCATTGAGCAATTGATGGACATCGCCCAGATCGTCTCCTCCCAGGCATTGCCCGCAGGCCCCGGCCTGGCTGTCTACTCCAATTCAGTTGCCTTGGCGAAAGTCGTCGCTGACAGTGCCGGGCCCCTTGGGCTGGATGTCAACCGGTTGGTAACGGACGTCGACCTCGACGCCGGCATGTCAATCGCCCTTCCAGCGCTACGGGCAAGCCTGCAGGCAAGCCTCGCGGACGAATCCGTCAACGCCATCGTGGCTGCACTCCTGCCTGCACGCGGACTCACGGTAGAAGCGCTCGCCGGTGTCCTGGCCGAATGTGCGGCAGAGGCCGGCAAGCCCGTGGTGGCTGTATTCACAGGCATACTCGACCCCTCCATCCCCGTGGAAGGAATGGTAGGCGGCTCCGATGGTCCGTTACTGCCCTGCTATTCCAATGCAGGCGCCGCAGTCAGTGCCATGGCCGCGATCGTCCGCTACGCCCAATGGCTGGATCGCGACCAAGGTCTTTTCGTCGAGCCCGGTGGCTGCGACGTCGAAGGGACCAAGGCAACACTGGCCAGGATGCTGACCGGCGTGACGGGCGAGAAACTCCGCAAGCTCGACGCCGGTGCTGCCGCGGAACTACTCGCCGGCTACGGTATCGCCGTGGTGCCGACAATCGGCTTCGGGACGCCGGAGGAAGCTGTTGAAGCAGCCGAACGCGTGGGCTGGCCAGTGGTTCTGAAGACCACTGACCCCACCCTGAGGCACCGCCTGGACCTGGGCGGCGTCCGGCTGGACATCCAGGATGCAGAGTCCTTGCTGCAGAACATCGCGCAAATGAAGCGGGCACTGGAACCCTACGGTTCGCCGTCCCTCGAAGTCCAGGCAATGGCCCCGGTAGGCCAGGCGTGCACCTTCCGCGCAATGGAGGACCCCTTGCTGGGTCCAGTGGTTTCTTTCGGCTTGGCAGGGGACGCAGTGAATCTGCTGGACGATTGGGCACACCGGGTACCCCCGTTGTCCGCGGCAGACCTGCACGACCTCATCCGCTCACCGCGGGCTTCGAGGAAACTGTTCGGCTATCAGGGGCTTCCCGCCGTGGATGTTCCTGCTCTTGAGGACATCGCCGCCAGGCTGGCCAAACTCAAGGATGACCACCCCGGAATTGCCCTGGTGGAGTTCAACCCTGTGCTCGGAGGCCCTGAAGGTGCAACGATTCTGGGTGCCGATGTGTGGATCGGTAACGCGGCCAGGCGCACCGACAGCGCTCGCAGGGCAATGCGCGGCTAGGCGCTTCCTGCACGCCGGCGACAGGCCCAGTGGCCGGGCACGCAGTTAGGAAGTCCCCAGTGGATCTGTGAAAATGGGGGAATGAGCACCCAGTCTCCGACGCCTCAGTCCCGTCCGTCCAACGCCGGGCACCACAGCGCCCATAACCACAGCTTGCAGGGACAGAGCCTGGACCAGGCGCTGCAACAGGCTGGTTTCTACCCCCGGCTGGTGGCCGACGTCGTGGATGACGCCTTGGATGGCCGCGACTGCCTGTCACACCTGGTGCACCTTGAGACGCACTTCGATCGCGCCGAGGTTCGCCGCCACATCACAGTGCTGGTGCTCACCGAAGACATGCTGGTGATCACCCACGTTGACGATCAGCAACTGGATGAAGCCGGGGAGCAGATCGTCGCGCAGATTTCCACGGAGTCCGTACCCGTGGCACAGATCCGTTCCGTGGTCCTCAGCTACATGTATTCGCAGCCGCAGGACTACAAGCCGTCGGATCCCGTTCGGGAAATGACGGTGTCCATTGCCTGGTCCGGCGGGCAGCGCCTGGACATGGGCCCGGCAAGCTGCGGTGATCCACAGTGCGAAGCGGACCACGGCTACAGCGGAACCATCGCCCAGGAGGACATCGTCCTGCGCATCAGTGCCGAAGCGGACGGCCTCCAAGCGGTCCAGGATGCCAAGGTCTTCGCACGCGCCCTTCGTGCCGTGAACACGGCAAATCCCACACCCGTCCCACACACCGGCATCCCCGCGCCGCGGCCACGTTCGGGGGTCTTCAGCAACCGCTTGAGCCGCGGACACCAGCGTTGAGGGTGACTGCACAGGAGCACACGCAGCCAACGTCCGGTACGACGCCGGCCCTGGACCTCCCTTCGCCCCCGCTCTTTGGGAGCAGATCGATCGCCGAAGTCTTCACCAGTGCGGCCGCGAGCATGGGCATCCCCGGATTTGCCAACCAGCTTCACCTGCCTGCCGCGCAGCGTGTCTGTGTAGTCCTCGCCGACGGGCTGGGCCGCAGCCTGCTCAAACAGAAGGCTTCGCACACACCATTCCTGCGGTCCATCCTGTCCAGCGGACAGGGCAGCGTCCCCAACTGGATTGATTCCGCTTTTCCAAGCACCACAGCGGCTTCCCTCGCCAGCCTGGGCACAGGGCTTCCTGCCGGGCAGCACGGCATGGTGGGCTATGACGTCCTGGATCCTTCCCAGGACAAAGTAGTGAACCTGCTTGGCAACTGGGACGCCCACGTGGACCCTGCGCTTTGGCAGCCGCACGCTACCGTGTTCGAACGCATTGGTGCCGAAGCCGACGTCGTTACCGTGAGCCTCCCGCAGTTCGGCAATTCCCCCATGACCCAAGCAGCCCTCCGGGGCAGCCGTTTCGTAGGCGGCACAAGCCTGCATGCGCGCACAGCCGCCGCAGCAGAGGCAATGTCCGGCGGCGGCCCATCCCTGATGTACTTCTACGTCAACGAGTTGGACAAAGCCGGTCACCGCTACGGCTGCCAGTCCGACCGCTGGGAACACCAACTTGAAGAGCTCGACTCCACCGTCAAGAGACTGTCCGCGACGCTGCCCCCGGGAACCACTATCGTGCTGACCGGGGATCACGGAATGCTGGACGTTCCCGAGTCCCAGCGGATTGACTTCTCAGCTGATGCCTCACTCGTCGCCGGGGTCCGCCACACTGCAGGCGAGCCCCGCATGGTGCATCTCTACCTTGAGCCCGGCCTTCCTGAAACCCAGCGCGAGCTACTGATCTCTGCCTGGCGGGCAAGGTTTGGCGAACGTATCTGGGCTTTCACCCGTGAGCAGGCGGTAGGCGCCGGGTTGTTCGGTGACGTCCAGCCGGAGGTGGCGCCGCGCATCGGCGATGTCATGATCGCCGCCCGGGATACCCTTGCCCTTTACGACACCCGCAGGGTCCGTCCGGCATCGTTGGAAGTCGTCGGCCAACATGGTTCCTTGACGAAGGCGGAGCGCGAAGTGCCATTCCTTTGCTTCCCGGCGGCCGGCAAAAAGGGCAAACGTGGCTGAACTCGTCTTCTTCTCGGGCACCATGGACTGCGGTAAGTCCACCTTGGCTTTGCAAATGGACTACAACCACCGCGCGCGGGGCAGGGGCGGGGTACGTTTCAGCTGCAACGACCGCGCAGGTGATTCGACGATTTCCAGCAGGTTGGGCCTCCGGACAGACGCCGTTGAAGTCCGTGCGGACACGGACTTCTGGGACGAAGTGGTTGTACGCCGGACCAGTGGGCTCCGTGTGGACTATCTGATCTGCGATGAAGCCCAGTTCTATTCCGCTGCCCAGGTGGAGCAACTGGCACGCCTGGTGGATGAGATGGAGGTGGACGTCTTCGCCTTCGGGATCACCTCGGACTTTCGAACCACCCTGTTTCCCGGCTCCCAACGTCTGATCGAACTCGCTGACAAAGTACAGGTGCTACGGGTCGAGGCACTGTGCTGGTGCGGGCGCCGGGCAACTCAAAATGCCCGAACCGTGGACGGCATCATGGTGGTGGAAGGGGACCAGGTCATGGTTGGCGATGTTGCTCCCCAGACCGCCGGCGACGCCCAGGCCATGAGCAATGAAGTTCGGACAGGGGAAGCTGCCGGCCATGAACCGGTGGTTGGCTATGAGACGTTGTGCCGACGCCATTACATGCGCCGCGTGACAGCCCACGGGGCCAACCTGATGGCCGGCGGAGACCAAACTCTGCCGTTCGACGTCGATGCCTGCCTGTGGCCCGGAGCGGGCTCCGGCACTGGCTCCGGCCTGAAGCCAAGCTAGGTGCTGGTCGCCGCGCTGGATGCTAGTCGCCGCGCTGGGTGCTAGTCGCCGCGGGCGCCGAAGACGATCTCGTCCCAACTGGGGATGCTTGACCGCTTTGGACGGGAGGGCTGGCGCTCTACGGGTGCCTCAGCATCCTTGTGGGTGTTATGGTCCCCGGCCTCAACGCTTGCCTTGTCCTGCGCGGCTGGCTCTGTACGCGAGACAGCACGATCGGACTGTGTTTGCGGGGTCGTGGCGCCGCCAAGCAGTTCGTCCAACCCTGCCCGTTGCGTTTGGCTGGCCCCGGAATCAATTCGATCCGCATCCCTGGGATCATGAGCGCCGGCCGCCCCCGGCTTGCGGTCGGTTAAGGACGTCACGGGCCTCAGTGGGCTGGCCACAACGGTGATTTCCCGTGTTTCCGTGCTGACGCCATCGTGGAGCTTCAGGGAGTCGTCGTCGTTTGAGTCATGGTTCCGGGGCGCGAGGCTAAGCCGGGACAGCATGGACGGGCGTCCGTCCTTCCGCGCAGGCTCGGCCACGGGAGAAGCTTCCGGTTCCGGTTGATCTGCGGCGGGTTCCTCGGCCGGGTGTTGATCTTCACCGGCTGAACGCGGGTGGGCTGCAGGGACGTTGCTGAGCAGGACGGCCAGAGCGTCATCGCCGTCCTCGTCCACGCCCAGGCGCTGCCCGCGGCGTGAGCGGAGCATTTCCAAGAGGCTGTCGGACTCTTTCGCAGACGCGCGTGCCGCGGTTTCGGCGTCCGTCTCAAAGTCGAAAGGACGATCCGAGACAGCGGCAAGCCGGCGCGTAGGAACGGGGCCCGTCCAGTGGCTCCAGTTCACTGAGCTGCTGGGCCCAGCGGTTGGCGTTCTGCAGGGATTTCCGCTGCGGACTGAACGTCCACATCGCGGGCGGCTCCTCGCCGATGCTGCCGTGCGTACCGGGGACCGCCTCAAAGCGCGCGACGACGGTCCAGGAACCATCCGAACGGCGCCACGAGTCCCATTCAACCGTTGAAGAATCGATGCCGTGCGCGGACAGGCGGTGGGCTACCATTTCGCCGAGTGTCGCTGGATTGTCGCCAAAGGCGGAACGATAGATGTCCTGGCCCGGGGCCGGGGAAGCTACTTCAATGTTCCTGGCCTGCTGCGCAACGTACTCACGCTCGGCCAGGACGGGGCCCTCGTAACGTCGCACGTTGGCAAGGGGCAGCCCGGACAACTCCGCTACCTCGGCCGCCGTCGCTCCACTGCGGATTCTGGACTGAATATCCCTGGGGGACATGGCAATCGGGGTGTTTGACGCCCGCGCAGCAACCTGTGCGGGGGTCCTGCTCGTCGCGGCACGAAGTGCCTCGTCGATCGGAAGCTGGAACATCGCACCGCCGGGTCCGCTCAGGAGCAGATGCCCGCCGTCGTCGTGGACGCCTACCAGCCGTAGATCCTGCATAACACCCTCCACCACATGGCTAACTGACATTCGAAACTCTGCCACCCCCATTGCCCTTTTCCTACTAGGACAAAGGGCGTGCCGTGATATTCCGGCGAAAATGGCAGATTACCGGCTGGTTCCGTCCCTGCAATCCGAGCTCAAATTGCTGCCTCTGGACAATCGCTGGACAGGGGAGGACAATCTGGCCGATATCGGGCACAAATCCGGGGCGTCCGGCGTTACACCCTTAGACCGGCGGCGGGCAGGAAATCCGCCAGGCCGGAATCCTACCCGGAGCAAGTACGACAGGACGAAGAAGGACCATGGCCACGGATTACGATGCCCCTCGAAAGACCGAGGAAGACGTCAGCGAGGACTCGATTGAGGAACTCAAGACGCGCCAGTCGGGGAAGCAATCCTCTGCGGTGGATGTCGATGAGACCGATCTTGCCGATGGCTTCGAGCTCCCCGGAGCGGACCTCTCCGGAGAAGAGCTCCTTATTCAAGTCATGCCACCACAGCCTGACGAATTCACGTGCTACAACTGCTTCCTTGTGAAGCACCGCTCCCAGATTGCAGCTGAGAGGAACGGGCACCTGTACTGCACGGAATGTGAGAGCTAGCAGCTAGCGCGCGCCCAGCGCAGCGACGAGTTCGTCCGGGCGGCGCGAAGACACCAGCCAGTAGGGTGTTCGATCGGCGGGATCGGTGATCTCGATTTTCACGACGGCATCGATCCACCCGCGGAAGCACATGTAGGCGAGGCCATTGAGGCGGGTTCCACGTTCGGCGGTGGCCGCCTCTTTTTTGAAGGCCTCGACGCTGCCGACGAATTTACGGTCGATAGTGGCCCGTCCCACCCTAAGGCTGTCCCGCGTAACGGTGATGGTGGGTGTTGAAACCACCAGCAGGGTGGTCATGACGGCCAGAAGCACCAGGGCGGCCGTGATACCCGCGGCGGCACTGATGGGTGCGAACATCAGGATTCCGGCGCTCGAGAGGCCCACGACGACAACCCAGATCCAGATGGTCGGCCATAATTTCTCGGTGAACAGCACCTGGGAGGCGGAGGGACTGTTCCGGGCAGGCATGGGGACGGACTGGTCAGGCGTAGGCATGGGTCCAGCTTATCGGCCCTTGGGCCGGCTATCTGCCCGGAGTGCCCGCAGGGATGTGCCCCACGTAGAATGGTCCACTGTGAGCAACGAGACCGCAGTATTCAGTAATGACACCACCGCAGCGTATGGCGCGCCCACTTTGGACGTTCAGCTGAAAATGCTCGACGCCGGGCTGGAAGCACCGTCCTACGCGCACCCGGGCGATGCCGGCGCGGACCTGCGGGCCCGCGAGGACGTGAAACTTGCCCCGGGTGAACGGAAATTGGTTCCTACGGGCGTTTCGATTGCCCTCCCGGATGGCTTTGTGGCACTGATCCACCCGCGGTCCGGGCTCGCCACCAAACATGGCCTCACCGTTGTCAATGCACCCGGGACTGTGGACGCAGGTTACCGCGGCGAAATCGCGGTCACCTTGTTGAACACTGACCTGAACCACGCCATTGAGCTCAAGCGCGGCGATAGAATTGCCCAAATGGTGATTCAGCGCGTCGAGTACGCGCGCTTCGTGATGGTTGATGATCTATCCGACTCCGCCCGCGGCACGGGCGGCTTTGGTTCCACTGGCGGATTCAACGCACCGGTGGCCTGATAACCCACGGGGTTGCGGTTTACTTGGGGATAGACCACTACTAAGGAGACAACCCAATGCTTTTTGGGCGCGGCAAAAAGTCCAAGGCCGAGCGGCTGGAAACCGCTGGCACCGTCGAGGAAAACGACGCCGTTGAGGCAACAGCCCCTACAACCGGCGCATCCGGTACCAAGGGTGATTTCCGGCTTGGCAAAGGTCCCTGGGACATCGATGAGATCGAGGACCGCGACGGATATGTGGATCTCGGCGCACTGCTGATCGCACCTGCCGACGGACTCCAGCTGCGGCTGGAAGTGGAAGAAGCTACCCAGCGCGTGGTGGCAGTGACCATGGACCTGGCTGGCTCAAGCCTTCAGCTCCAGGCGTTCGCCGCTCCGCGTTCGGAGGGCCTGTGGGACGAGATCCGCGAGCAGATCGGCCAATCCGTAGCCAGCCAGGGAGGCGAGACGGAAGAAGTATCCGGAACGTTTGGCACAGAGCTCATCGCCAAGCTTCCCGCGGAAGCTACTGACGGCAGCCGGGGTTTCCGCGCCGCCCGCTTCATGGGCGTGGACGGCCCCCGGTGGTTCCTGCGTGGAGTCCTCGGTGGCGAAGCCGCACTGGACCGGGAGGCCGCCGCCGCCCTGGAGGAGCTTTTCCGGCGCGTCGTTGTTGTCCGCGGCGACAACCCGATGCCGCCGCGGGAACTGCTGCAGCTGCGCCTGCCCAAGGACGCTGCCGCCCAAGCCCCAGCCCAAGCCCAGGTTCCCGATCCCGATGCGCAGCAGGCCGGGCCTGCCATGCAGCAGCCGGAGCGGGGACCGGAGATCACCCAGATTGGCTGATACGCCCGGCTCTACAGGACCGTCCAGCCAGCAGTCCCAGCAAGTCGCTATCCGTGATCTCCCTTCCCGCGGCAGGGCCACCTGCACTGGGTTCATCGAGTCCGTCACGCATCAGCCGCCAAGTGAGCAACCCTTCTTTTCAGCAGTGGTGGTGGACGCGTTGGAGCACAGTTTCCAGCCGTCGGTTGGTGGCGGGGGAGTGAAAAGGCCCTATGCGCGGTTGCGCGTCATCTGGTTGGGCAGGAACCGTGTACCTGGGATTGAAGCAGGAGTTGAGCTGCGCCTGAACGGCATGGTGACGCAACTGGACGGCTTGCCTGCGATGTTCAATCCACGCTACGAAATACTTTCCCGTCAGGAGCACCTATGACCGTGGCCAACGGATCAGAGCCGAAGGATTCCGCGCAGCCTACGCCAGGCACGAGTGAGACCCCGGCCACTGGGTCAGCCAAGACCCCGGCAGCCGAAACCCCGGGGGTGGCGGAGTTGGCTGCGGGCTATGCAGAAAAGGCAGGGCTTCAGCGCAACAGTGCCGGCCATGTAGACATGTTGAAGTCTGCCGGGGGAGTGCAAGGCATCGCGGAGAGTATCCTGCCGGGCCTCGTTTTC
The DNA here is from genome assembly GCF_019977255.1 of Arthrobacter sp. StoSoilB13. NCBI lineage: Bacteria > Bacillati > Actinomycetota > Actinomycetes > Micrococcales > Micrococcaceae > Arthrobacter > Arthrobacter sp. StoSoilB13. The sequence continues at coordinate 171,911 of NZ_AP024647.1, forward strand.
CTCGTGGCCTTCACCATAAGCCGGGACTTGACGGTTTCCCTGGTCGCGGCGTTGGCGACGGCAGCAATCTTCACTGTTGTCCGCCTGATCCAACGACGCCCGTTGACGCAGGCACTTGCCGGTGTGGTCGGCGTCGGGATTTCTGCCTGGTTGGCCAACACCACAGGGAAGGCCGAGGACTTCTACGTTCTCGGCTTCTTCACCAACATTGCCTATATCGCGGGCATGGTACTTTCCATCGTCCTCAAATGGCCCATTGCAGGGTTGCTGTTCGGATTCGTCCGCAACGAGGGTCTCGAATGGCGCAAGGATCCCGAACGCCTGCGGGCGTACCAGCTTGGTACCTGGATAGTTGTGGCCGTGCTTGCGCTGCGGCTGGTGGTGCAGGTACCCCTGTACTTCTTGGGTGAACCAGGCTTGACGGCGTTGGCGACTACCCGGCTCCTCATGGGTGCACCGCTGTACATCCTTGGCCTTTGGGTGGCCTGGCTTGTGACCAAGCCGGCACCTCAGCCGTCGAAGCCGTCGTCCTCGGCCTGATCCGCAACGCCGGCATCGCCGTCGCGGGGTCCCTGGCCTGCCATCGACGCCGGCGACAACAGTGCCCGCAGGCCGTCCTCTGCCTGGATGGTGGTGACGAAGAACAGTTCGTCGCCACCATCGAGGACATCGTCCCGGCTTGGGGTGATGGGTGCCTGGTCGCGCAGGATGGCTACCAGGGTGGCGTCTTCCGGCCACTCAATGGCGCCCACTGTGCTGCCAATGACGTGGGAATCGTGCGGAACGGTAAATTCCACGATCGAGGCGACGCCGGTCTGCAAGGTCAACAGCCGGACGATATCGCCGATTTCTACGGCTTCCTCAACCAGGGCAGTCATGAGCTGGGGAGTGTTGACGGCGACGTCCACACCCCACGAGTCGTTGAACATCCAGTCGTTCTTGGGGTTGTTGACGCGCCCAACAGTGCGGCCCACAGCGAATTCCGTCTTGGCCAGCAAGGAAACCACCAGGTTCACTTTGTCATCACCCGTCGCTGAAACCACGACGTCGGCATCCTCAAGTTTGGCGTCCTGCAGCGTACTGAGTTCGCAGGCATCGCCCACCAGCCAGCGCGCACCCCGAAGGCCGCTGCGGCCAATGACTTCAGGCTTGAGGTCGATGAGCAGGATTTGATGGTTGTGGGCCAGGAGCTCACGGGCAATGGACGAGCCGACGCTGCCTGCGCCAACGATGACAACTTTCACTAAGACTCCTTGGCCGGTGCTTTGGCGAGGACCCGGCTGATCTCCGAGGTCCTGTCCAGGCTCAACATTGCGTGGACGGTATCGCCTTCCTGGTACGCCGTGCCCGGCAGGGGCAGGAGGCCTTCACCAAAACGCGTCAGGAAGGCTATACGAATGCCCGCGGCAGCTTCAATGGACATCAGGCTGTGGCCAATCCATCCTTCATGCAGGTCCACTTCTGCCAGGACGAGCCGCCCTGATGGCTCCCGGTAATCGCCGGCGAGATGCTGTTCGGGAAGTATGCGCCTGAGGACCTGGTCGGCGCTCCACCGCACGGCAGCCACGGTGGGAATGCCGAGGCGTTGGTAAATTTCGGCGCGTCCGGGATCGTAAATACGGGCCACGACGTGTGCCACATGGAATGTCTCACGTGCTACCCGGGTGGCCAGGATATTGGAATTGTCACCACTGGAAACTGCGGCGAAGGCGTAAGCCTCTTCCACTCCGGCCCTGCTTGAGCGTGTCCCTGTCGAAACCTACGCCAGTGACCTTGCGGCCGGTAAACGTGTTGCGAAGCCGACGGAACGCCCGCTCGTCCTGGTCGATGATGGCCACCGAATGGCCGGCGTCTTCCAAAGTGTGTGCCAGGGTTGCGCCAACACGGCCGCAACCCATGATCACGAAGTGAGCCACCGTGTCTCCTTATGTGTGTTTACCGTGCCGCTGCGTATGACTTTACCGGTGCGGCGGACGTAAGGCGGCGACCGCCGTCATGACATCGCCGGGGATTCAGAGTAGTTTTGCGAAAGTGTTGACAATACTGAATGCTGCGAAGCGTGTGGTTGTGGGCCGGCCAGTCCGGAATGACCGCTTATCCCACACCCTCTTGCCCAAACGCATCGCTTTGCCGATCTTCGCCTCGGACGCCCTGTCTTCAGTGGCCTACGCGCCGGATGAAATCCTGTTGACCCTGGCTCTCGCCGGTGTCAGCGCCGTGGCCTTCTCCCCGTTCGTCGGCTTGGCCGTGATGGTGGTTTTGCTCACAGTGGTTGCCTCCTATCGGCAGAATGTGCACGCCTACCCATCGGGCGGGGGCGACTACGAGATCGCCAACGTCAACCTGGGCAAATATGCCGGGCTCACCGTTGCTTCCGCGCTCTTGGTGGACTACGTCCTGACCGTTGCGGTATCGATGTCCTCCGCAGCCGCCTACCTCACCACGGCGATCCCTTCATTGCACGGCCAACAGGCGATGATTGCGACTGTGGGCGTGATCATTCTCGCCCTGGTCAACCTGCGGGGCATCAAGGAGGCCGGCACGGTCTTCGCCGTTCCCACCTATATCTTCATGGCGTCCATCCTGGGCATGACCCTTGTGGGCATCTTCCAGGCGCTGACGGGACAACTTGGCCAGGCGCCATCCGCCAACTTCACCATCGTGCCCGAGGCCGGCTTCGATGAAGGCCTTGTTGGACTTGCCGGTGCATTCCTGTTGCTGCGTGCCTTTTCCTCGGGCGCCGCGGCATTGACGGGTGTGGAGGCGATCAGCAACGGGGTGCCCAATTTCCAGAAGCCCAAGAGCAAGAATGCTGCCACAACCCTGCTGTTGCTGGGCGCGATCGCGGCGGCCATGCTGGCCGGCATCCTTTACCTCGCCAACGCCACCAAGGTCCACATTGTTCTGGATCCCGCCAAGGAATTCCTTCTTGACGGCAAGCCGTTGCCCGAGGGCTATATCCAGAACCCGGCCATCAGCCAGATCGCAGACACCATTTTTGGGGCAGGTTCCATTCCCTTTTACGTGGTGGTGGCCGCCACCGGCGTCATCCTTGTCTTCGCTTCCAACACTGCCTTCAACGGCTTCCCCGTGCTGGGATCCATCCTGGCGCAGGACGGCTACCTGCCCCGCCAGCTCCGAACCCGCGGCGACAGGTTGGCCTTCAGCAACGGCGTACTGGCCCTGGCTGCCGGAGCGCTGGTCCTCATCCTTTCGTTCAACGCCGACGTCACCAAGCTCATCCAGCTGTACATCGTGGGTGTCTTCATTTCCTTCACCGCCAGCCAACTCGGCATGGTCCGCCACTGGGGCCGGGAACTGAAACTGGCCAGGGACAAGTCGGTACGCCGCAGGATCATCAAGTCCCGGACCATCAACATGGTGGGCTTCGGCATGACGGGGTTGGTCTTGGTCATCGTCCTCATCACCAAGTTCGAGCAAGGTGCCTGGATCGCACTCCTGGCCATGTTCGTGCTGTTCCTCATCATGTGGAGTATCCGGGCGCACTATGACAATGTTGCCAAGGAGTTGGCAGTTGACGAGGATTCATCGCCACGCGCATTGCCCACCCGGGTGCACGCCGTTTTGCTTGTGTCCCACGTCCGCAAGCCTGTATTGCGTGCCCTGGCCTACGCCCGGGCGTCGCGGCCTTCGCGACTCGACGCGGTCACCGTGGATATCAACTCCGAAGAGACAGAACATACCGTCCGGGATTGGGAGAAGCTGGAAATTCCAGTACCCCTCACCGTGCTGGCCAGCCCCTACCGTGAGACCGTGACTCCCATCATGGAGTACATCAAGAACATGAGACGCGACTCTCCCCGCGACTTGATCGTGGTGTACATCCCTGAGTATGTCGTGGGCAAATGGTGGGAGCAGTTGGTCCACAACCAGACGGCCCTCAGAATCAAGACGCGGCTCCACTTTGAACCTGGAGTCATGGTTGCCAGCGTTCCGTGGCAGCTGAAGTCCTCCGAAGAAGCAAAGGCACTGCAGGATACCCAATGACCTCCCACAGCATTTCACCCCATACTGACAACAGCGGAGGCCAAGGTACAGCCGGCACCGAACTGACCGTTGACGTTGGCCCCATCGCGCATGGCGGGCATTTCGTCGCACGCCATGAGGGCCGCGTCATCTTCGTACGCCACGGCATTCCGGGGGAGAGGGTCCGGATCCGGTTGACCGACTCCGGCGACTCGTCGCGCTTCTGGCGTGCCGACGTCGTGGAGGTCCTGGAAGCCTCGCCGGACCGCGTGCCGCACTTCTGGAAGCCGGCAGATTCGCTGGCGGCCTGGCGGCATGGAAATCCGCCCGTGGGAGGTGCCGAGCTCGGCCACATTTCCCTGCAGCGGCAGCGCGCCCTGAAGGCTGAAGTGTTGTCGGAGCAGCTCAAGAGACTCGCCGGCCTGGACCTTGCGGTCGAGGTTGAGGGCGTAGGTGCCAACGACGACGGCGGACTCGGCTGGCGTACGCGCGCCAGCTTTGCCGTGACCTCCAAGGGGCGGCTGGGTATGCATGCCCACCGTTCCGACGTCGTGGTGCCGATCCGGGAGATGCCGTTGGCACTCCCCGGAATCAACGACCTCAAGTTGTGGGACCTCGATCTCAGCGGGATAGCGCGCGTGGAAGTGGCGACACCTGCCAATGGCTCCCGGCCGCTGGTGTTGCTGGCGCCGGAGGAAACGACCAGTCCCAAGCGGCTGCACAGCGTCCTTTCGCAGTTGCCGCATGATGTCTCCGTAGCCAGCTTCGATCCCGGCAAGGGCCAGGTGCTGCAGCTTCGGGGGAGGACTTGGGTGCAGGAATCGGCGGCAGGGCATGAATACCGTGTGACGGGCGAAGGGTTCTGGCAGATTCATAAGGACGCGCCGGACACCCTGGTGGACGCGGTGACGGGCTACCTCGCAGGCGGCGGGTATCTCCAACCCGGTGCGGCGGTGGCCGACCTCTATGCCGGTGCCGGCCTGTTTACTGCGCCTTTGGCTGATGCGGTGGGCGTTACCGGTTCGGTTTTGTCCGTTGAAGGATCACCTGGCACCAGCCGTGATGCGCGCAAGAACCTGCACGGAGAATCCCATGTCGAGATCGTGCAGGGACGAGTGGAGCGGGTATTGCACCAGCGACCACGGAACTTCGATTCCCTCGTCCTGGACCCACCGCGCGTGGGTGCTGGAAAAGCAGTGGTAAACCAACTCATGGCCTCACATCCCAGGGCAATTGCCTATGTGTCCTGTGATCCGGCTTCTTTTGCACGTGATCTGGGTTACTTCCAGCAAGGGGGTTGGCGCTTGGAGTCATTGAGGGCCTTTGACCTGTACCCCCACACCCATCACCTGGAAACCGTCAGCCTCATCGTTCCCGCCGTTTAGGCCGGTTATCGCCCGTCACGCCACCGATGGCGGGCGATGCGTGGGTTGCCGCGTTTGACGGAGCTGCCTGGCAGCGGTGCTTGAACGTGATCGAAGCCACTACGATGGGCATAGTAGTCCCACATAGCAGCCCCGCTCCGCATTGTTCCGCGCGGGGGCAGGGGTTGACCAACTGAGAGTGCCGCCCGGCTAAGTAAGGTGCGCCTAACTGGCTAGCGGCCAACCACGCGACAAAGATGAAACTGTTGCGAGAGGAGTCCTGCCATGAGCACTGTGGACAGCTTCGGTTCCAAAGGCGTACTGAATGTAGCCGGCACCGATTATGAAATTTTCCGGTTGAACTCCGTAGAGGGCGCAGACAGCCTTCCGTTCAGCCTCAAGGTATTGCTTGAAAACCTCCTGCGGACTGAGGATGGCGCCAATATAACGGCTGACCACGTCCGCGCCCTGGCCGGTTGGGACCCCAATGCGGAGCCCGACACGGAAATCCAGTTCACCCCTGCCCGGGTCATCATGCAGGACTTCACCGGCGTACCCTGCGTTGTAGACCTCGCCACCATGCGCGAGGCCGTGAAAGAACTTGGCGGCGACCCCAAGCGCGTCAACCCCCTGGCACCCGCCGAAATGGTCATCGACCACTCCGTCCAGATCGACGCCTTCGGTAACTCCGGCGCACTGGAGCGCAACATGGAGATCGAATACCAGCGCAATGGTGAGCGCTACCAATTCCTGCGGTGGGGCCAGACGGCCTTCGATGACTTCAAGGTTGTTCCCCCGGGAACCGGCATTGTCCACCAGGTCAACATCGAGTACTTGGCCCGCACAGTCATGACCCGTGAGGTCGACGGCGTGCTTCGTGCCTACCCGGACACCTGCGTCGGAACCGACTCCCACACCACCATGGTCAACGGTCTGGGCATCCTGGGCTGGGGCGTCGGCGGCATCGAAGCCGAGGCTGCCATGCTTGGCCAGCCCGTCTCCATGCTGATTCCCCGCGTCGTGGGCTTCAAGCTCAACGGCAGCATCCCGGCCGGTGCCACCGCAACGGACGTTGTGCTGACCATCACCGAGATGCTGCGCAAGCACGGTGTTGTTGGCAAGTTCGTCGAATTCTACGGTGAAGGCGTTGCCGCTGTGCCGCTGGCAAACCGTGCAACCATCGGCAACATGAGCCCGGAGTTCGGTTCCACGGCTGCCATGTTCCCGATTGACGATGTCACCTTGGACTACCTGCGCCTGACCGGCCGTTCCGAAGAGAACGTCGCCCTGGTGGAGGCATACACCAAGGAACAGGGCCTCTGGCACGATCCTTCCCGCGAGCTGCGCTTCTCCGAGTTCCTCGAGCTGGACCTTTCAACGGTTGTTCCCTCCATCTCCGGCCCGAAGCGTCCCCAGGACCGCATCGAGCTGACCGATGCCAAGGAGCAGTTCCGCAAGGACATCCACAACTACGTCGCCATTGAAGACGGCAGCGTTGACGAGGCATTGGACGAATCGTTCCCGGCTTCGGATGCTCCTTCCTTCACGCACGCTGATTCGCACACCACGGAGACCGCACGCGTTGCTTCCGCCGCCAACGGCGCGCAGGGCCGCCCGTCCGCTCCGGTGCACATCAAGACCGCTGACGGCCGCGAGTTTGAGTTGGACCACGGTGCAGTATCGATCGCCTCGATCACTTCCTGCACCAACACCTCCAACCCGTCCGTCATGTTGGCTGCAGCCCTCCTTGCACGCAACGCCGTTGACAAGGGCCTGACGTCCAAGCCGTGGGTCAAGACTTCCGTGGCTCCGGGTTCGAAGGTCGTTACGGACTACTACGAGAAGTCCGGCCTGACCCCGTACCTGGAAAAGCTGGGCTTCTACATCGTGGGCTACGGCTGCGCGACGTGCATCGGCAACTCCGGCCCTCTGGAGCCGGAAATCTCGGAAGCCATCCAGGCCAACGACCTCTCCGTTACGGCTGTCCTCTCGGGCAACCGCAACTTCGAAGGCCGTATCAACCCGGACGTCAAGATGAACTACCTGGCCTCCCCGCCGTTGGTCATCGCTTACGCCCTGGCCGGTTCCATGGACTTCGATTTCGATACCGATGCCCTGGGCACGGACTCCGAGGGCAACGAAGTCTTCCTGAAGGACATCTGGCCCAACCCCATCGAGGTGCAGGAAGTCATTGACTCCTCCATCGACAAGGCCATGTTCGCCAAGGGGTACGAGGGCGTCTTCGACGGCGACGAGCGCTGGAAGGCACTGGACACTCCTGCAGGCGACACCTTCGCCTGGGCCGAGGACTCCACGTATGTCCGCAAGCCCCCATACTTCGAGGGCATGAAGGCACAGCCGGACCCCGTCAAGGACATCCAGGGTGCCCGCGTGTTGCTCAAGCTCGGCGATTCCGTCACCACCGACCACATCTCGCCGGCCGGCTCCTTCAAGTCCGACACGCCGGCAGGGCAGTACCTCCTGGCCAATGGCGTGGAGCGCAAGGACTTCAACTCCTACGGCTCGCGCCGTGGCAACCACGAAGTCATGATCCGCGGTACGTTTGCCAACATCCGCATCAAGAACCAGCTCCTGGACGGCGTCGAAGGTGGCTTCACCCGCGACTTCAGCCAGGAAGGTGCACCCCAGGCCTACGTTTACGATGCTGCGCAGAACTACCACGCTGCGGGAACGCCGCTGGTTGTCCTTGCAGGCAAGGAATACGGTTCCGGATCATCCCGTGACTGGGCAGCCAAGGGCACGGCCCTCCTGGGTGTCAAGGCCGTCATTGCCGAGAGCTACGAGCGCATCCACCGCTCCAACCTCATCGGCATGGGCGTTCTTCCCCTGCAGTTCCCCGCTGGCGAGTCTGCGGCAACACTGGGCCTGACCGGTACGGAGACGTTCTCGGTTGAAGGCGTCACGGCGCTGAACAACGGCACCACGCCCAAGACGCTCAAGGTCACGGCAAAGGCCGAGGACGGCACGTCCAAGTCCTTCGACGCTGTCCTGCGCATCGATACCCCGGGTGAAGCGGACTACTACCGCAACGGTGGCATCCTGCAGTACGTCCTGCGTCAGATCTCCGCAGCATAGTGAACCTGCTGGTTTCCAGCTGATTCTCCAATGCAGGCAGCCCCGGCTGGTCGCCCGACCAGCCGGGGCTGCTGCGTCTGTGGATGACTATTCATCCTCCACAGGCGCGAAAACGCCTGCCCCGGGCACGCGCTAGAGTTAACAAGCACGTCATTCACCCTAAGGAGGGCCGTTGGGACTCTTGGAAACCATCAAGGATCCACAGGACCTGGCAAAACTGTCCGGCCAAGAGCTGGAACAGCTGGCCGGCGAGATCAGGAATTTCCTGATTACCAACGTAGCCGCTACGGGTGGACACCTGGGTCCCAACCTCGGCGTCGTCGAGCTCACGCTTGCCGTGCATCGCATCTTCGAGTCTCCCCGGGACAGCATTGTCTTTGACACCGGGCACCAGTCCTATGTCCACAAGCTCCTCACGGGCAGGCAGGACTTCAGTACCCTCCGGCAGCAGGGTGGCCTCTCCGGTTACCCTGACCGCGCCGAATCCGAGCATGACATCGTCGAAAGCTCCCATGCATCGTCGTCTTTGTCCTGGGCGGACGGCATTTCCCGCGCCCGGCAGCTGACCGGCGAAGGCGACCGGTTCGTCGTCGCGGTTGTAGGGGACGGCGCCCTCACGGGTGGCATGACTTGGGAAGCCATCAATAATATTGCCGCTGATAAGCGGCGGCGCGTGGTGATTGTGGTCAACGACAACGGCCGCTCCTATGCACCTACTGTGGGCGGTTTTGCCGACTACCTGGCATCGCTGCGTCCCACCATCGACACTTTGCGGACGACGCCGGCCTATGAGCGGATGCTTGACTGGTGGAAGAAGAAGCTCCAGAACGGTGGTCCCGTAGGCCAGTTCACCTACAAGAGCCTGCACGCCATGAAGAAGGGCATCAAGGACTGGTGGGCGCCCCAGGGAATGTTTGAAGACCTGGGCATGAAGTACATCGGTCCGGTGGACGGCCACAACCTCCAGGCCATGGAGCACGCCCTCACAACGGCCAAGGCCTACGGTGGCCCCGTGATCGTGCATGCGATGACCGAAAAGGGCCACGGCTATGCCCCCGCCCTTGCCAACGAGGCCGATCAATTCCACGCTGTGGGAATCATTGATCCAGAGACGGGTGAGCCGACCGAAAGGCCCGGTGCCAGATCCTGGACCTCGGTCTTCGCCGAGGAAATCGCCGACATCGCTGACGAGCGTCCTGACATTGTCGGTATCACCGGGGCAATGCTGATACCGGTCGGTCTGCATAAATTCGCGGAGCGCCATCCTGAACGCGTTATCGACGTCGGTATCGCGGAACAGCATGCACTCACGTCTGCTGCGGGGATGGCCTACGGTGGCCTGCACCCGGTGGTGGCGGTTTATGCAACCTTCCTGAACCGTGCCTTCGATCAGCTCCTGATGGATGTGGCACTCCACAAGGCAGGGGTCACGATCGTCCTGGACCGTGCAGGCGTTACAGGGCCGGACGGTCCCAGCCATCACGGTATGTGGGACATGGCAATGGTCCAGATTGTCCCCGGACTCCATTTGGCCGCACCGCGCGACGCCACCCGGCTCAGGGAAGAACTGCGCGAGGCGGTCGCCATCAATGACGCCCCCACGGTGGTACGTTTCTCCAAGGGCAGCGTTGGTTCTGAAGTGGAGGCTATTGAGCGGCTCCACGATGGCGTGGATATCCTGGCGCGCCGTCCCGAGGGCTCCAGCGAAAACGACGTCCTCATCATCAGCGTTGGCGCCATGTCCGAGCTCGCCCTGGATGTCGCCGGCCGACTTGGCGCCCAGGGAATCAGCTCGACGGTGGTTGATCCCCGTTGGCTCCTGCCTGTCCGCAGGTCAATCATCGCCCTTGCCGCCAGGCATCGTCTGGTCATCTGCATCGAAGACGGCGTCCGGGCCGGCGGCGTGGGTTCGCGCATCCGCCAGGAAATGCGCGCAGCCGGTGTTGATACGGCTTTGAACGAGGTGGGCTTGCCTGTTGAGTTCCTGGTGCACGGATCCAGGAGCCAGGTCCTGGAACGCGTCGGACTGACGGCCCAGAAAATAGCCCACGACGTCGTAGCCCAGGTCCTGGGTACAAAGGTCCCCTTTGCGCGGCCCCTGCCAGGTCAGGAACACCCCACCACCGGCAGTCTGCCCAAGCTGTGAGTCCCGATCGCGAGCCGGGCTCCCTGCAGCCCGGTGACCTCGTGGTGGCGAGAAACAGGAAATGGAACGGCAAGGCACACTGGGTTGTGCCCGGCCGCTACCTGGGTGAGGACATCCACGGGTGGTGGATTTTCCAGGGCGCGGGGGAGTTCTGTTCGCGTCCCGGTGCTGCCTTCTACACAGCTTCGGATGCCGTCCTGCTGGTACCGCGGACCGGCGAATTCGTAGCCACGTTCTATGACGACACGTACCCGGGTGACTTCCGGATCTACGTAGACCTGGCAACCGGCCATGGATGGAACACCATCAGGCCAGGCGTCACCGAGTTCCACATGATCGATATGGACCTGGACGTCATCCGATCCACCCTTCACGGTGTGTTCGTCGATGACGAAGATGAGTTTGAGGACCACCGGGCAGGCATGGGATATCCCGCAGAAACCGTGGAAACCATGCGTGCGGAGTGCGCAGCCCTTCGTGAAGCAGTGGACGCCATGAAGGCTCCATTCGACGTCGAGGGCACCAGCAACACCAGTGCAGAGTGGTTCAGGAAAGGACGAACATGAGCGGCATTATCCGCGCGTACAAGCGCGACGACGAGGGAGTACTGCACTTCCGTGAAGCCTGGTACGACGACGACGACCACCAGTTCGTGATCAATCACGGGGTGGTGGGCCACCAAAGCAAGACGGATGAAACAGGGGTCGACGACGACTCTTCCGTAGACGGTTTGATGGCGGCTTTCGCTGCCCAGTGTGAAGAGGACGGGTTCGCAGAGATCCCCGAGTCCGAGCAATTTTGGGTAGTGGCACAATTCGCTCTGAAGACCAAGGACGGCACGGAACGTGACCGTCACTTCGAGCGCAAGGCGAAGGCGGCGCTGACTGGTGAACTGGCTTGGCGGGGACTGGGAATCGTGGACCGCACGGAGATTGGGAACTCGCGCCTGAACGTCTTTTGCCTTTGCCCGGATGTCAACAAGGCCGTCAATGCCATCAAGATCTGCGTTCGCAATGAGGACCTGGATTTCACCAAGCTCTCCATCGCAGCGGCTCCGCACAGCGACCCCACGGCATTCCGCCTGAAGCACTCGCCCAAGCAAGGTGTGGGCTTTACCCTCTAAGTAGGACCTAACGCACTCAGGAGGGATGTTCCATGTCGTCCAAGAGCAACTGGCCCGGACATACGCCGCTACCCAAGGGTCTTGCGGCGCCGGCAAAACGCGCCCTGGCCCACGAAGGCATCGAAACTTTGGAACAGCTGGCCGAGTTCGGCGAACAGAAAGCCTCCAAGCTCCACGGCATGGGACCGGTGGCCATAGCCCAGCTCGAGGAGGCAATGGAGGAATCCGGCATCACTTTTGGCTTGCGCTAAACGTCGGCCATGGGCCCCGGAGTGGCGTTATAGGCTGGGTTCCATGACTGAATATCGACGCCTTGGCCATTCCGGACTGACCGTCTCAGCTGTGGGGCTGGGTTGTAACAATCTGGGGCGCGCCAACACTCCCACCGAGTCGCAGGAAGGCACGGATGCCGTTGTCCACGCCGCGATCGATGCCGGGGTGACGTTCTTCGACGTCGCGGATGTCTACGGCCGGGAAGCTGGCCTCAGCGAGACCATGCTTGGCAAAGCGCTGAAGGGGCATCGCGACGACGTCGTCATCGGTACCAAGTTTGGTATGGATATGCGCGGGGCCAATGGCAATGACTTTGGCGCGCGCGGTTCCAGGCGCTACATCCTCAAAGCGGTGGAAGCCTCGCTACGCAGGCTGGGCACGGAGTGGATCGACCTCTACCAGTTCCACACCCCGGACCCACAGACGCCCATCGAGGAAACCCTTGCAGCGTTGGATGTCCTGGTCAGCAGCGGCAAGGTCCGCTACATCGGACACTCGAACTTCGCCGGATGGCAGATCGCCGAGGCCGAGTACGTTGGGCGGCAGTCTGGAGGGGTTCGCTTCATTTCAACCCAGAACCACTACAACCTCCTGGACCGCCGCGCCGAGCTCGAGGTACTTCCTGCCGCGGGCGCCTTCTCGCTTGGCGTGCTTCCTTACTTCCCCCTGGCCAACGGCCTGCTCACCGGCAAGTACTCCGCAGGTTATGCCCCCGAGGGCTCCCGCCTGAGCCACACGCGAACCAATCTGGTGCATGACGCCGACTGGCAGCAGCTGGGCCGCTTTGGCCAGTTCGCCAAGGAGCGGGGCATCACCGAACTCCAGTTGGCATTCTCGTGGTTGGCAGCCCAACCCGGCGTCAGCAGTGTTATTGCCGGGGCGACGCGTCCGGAGCAGATTCGTGAGAACGCTGAAGCAGTGTGCTGGGTCCCGAGCCAGGAGGAGCGCGAGGAACTGGACGACATCTTCCCGCGTGCTCCCAAAGTGGCACTCTTCTAGACGGCAAAAGATTCAAACATGAAAGGGCAGTGGCGGGGGCTTTCGCTCCGGCCACTGCCCTCCCCGATGCCGATTTAGGCTGGGGCGGAGGCGACGCCCGGTGCCAGGAAACGCTTGCCATTGATGCGTTCAGAGGCACCAACACGGTCCAGATATGGAGTGATGCCACCCAGGAACATGGGCCAGCCCGCTCCCAGGATGACGCAGAGGTCGATGTCCTCAGGCCCGGCAACTACGCCTTCTTCGAGCATCAGTCCGATTTCTTCGGCCAGGGCATCCTGGGTTCGCCGCAGCACTTCCCCGCGTGTGGAGGGAGTGTTGCCGAAGGACATGATGGCCAGGGTCTCAGCCGGGATGATTGGCTGTCCATCCGGACCTGGGACCCAGAGGGACTTTACGCCGTTGTCGATGAGCTTCTGCAGGTTCTGTGAAACGGGGAAACGGTCTCCGAAGGCATTGTGGAGGGACTCCTGCACATGCTGTGCGACCGGCAGTCCCACCATGGCGCTCAAGGTGAAGGGAGTCATCGGCAGACCCATGGGCCGCAAAGCGGTGTCTGCCACTTCGGCGGGGGTGCCTTCGTCGAAGGCTGCGATAACTTCGCCCATGAGGCGGAGCAGGATGCGGTTCACGACGAACGCCGGCGCGTCCTTAACGAGGACCGCGGTCTTCTTCAGGCCCTTGGCGAGTTCAAAAGCCGTGGCAAGAACGGCGTCGTCAGTCTTCGGCGCCCTGACAATTTCCACGAGGGGCATGACGGCAACAGGGTTGAAGAAATGGAAGCCCACCAGCCGCTCCGGGTAACGGAGGTCTTCGGCCATGGCGGTAACAGACAGCGAGGAAGTGTTGGTGGCGAGGATGCACTCGGGGGAGACGATCTCTTCGACTTCGGCGAATACCTGCTTCTTGATGTTCAGTTCTTCAAACACGGCCTCGATGACGAAGTCGGCATCAGCGAAGACTTCCTTGGATACCGAACCGGTGACCAGCGCCTTGGTCCGGTTGGCGGCGTCGGCCTTGATCCGCTTCTTTGCCAGCAATTTGTCGACCTCTGCGTGGACGTATGCAACGCCCTTGTCCACCCTGGCCTGATCGATGTCTGTCATCACGACAGGCACCTTGAGTTGGCGCGCGAAAAGTAGCGCCAACTGGCTTGCCATGAGCCCGGCGCCTACCACGCCCACCTTGGTGACCGGACGGGCCAGCTTGCGGTCCGGTGCGCCTGCAGGCCGCTTGGAGCGCTTCTGGACGAGGTCCAGGAAGGCGTACACGGTGGAGCGGAACTCATCCGTCTGCATCAGGCCGGCAAGGGTTTCACATTCCAGTTCGGCCGATTCGCCTTGGCTCATGGTGCGGTTTGCTTCCATGATGTCCAGCACCTTGGCAGGCGCGGGAGAGGCATTGGATGTCTTCGCCTCCACATACGCACGGCCTGCTGAGACCGCTGCAGCCCAGCGGCGGGCGACGTCCTCGTCCGAGGGGTCGACGGCGTTCTTCCGTGCTGGTGTTTCTTCGCCGGCAATGACACGGGCAGCCCATGCCAGGGACTGCTCCACGAAGTCGGCCGGCTCGAAGAGGGCATCGGCAATGCCGAGCTCAAAGGCCTCCGGGCCGGTGAGTGTGCGGTTGTTGCTGAGCGGGTTCTCGATCATTACCTTGACGGCATTTTCGGGTCCGATCAAGCGGGGGAGAATGTATACGCCGCCCCAGCCCGGAACAAGGCCAATAAACGCCTCAGGCAGTGCGATGGCGCCGGCGCCGGTGGAGACGGTCCGGTAGGTGGATTGCAGGGCGATCTCCAGTCCTCCGCCAAGGGCCAGGCCATTGATGAAGGCGAAGCTGGGCACGCCGAGGTTGGCCAGGGTGGAGTACACCGCGTGTCCAAGCTGCGCCATCCACAAGCCATGTTCGCGTTCCTTGAGGGTCTTCACTGCAGACAGGTCTGCGCCGGCCACCAGGAAGTAGGGTTTTCCGGTTACGCCGACGCCGACGATCTCGCCCTTGGCGGCGCGGTCCTTGAGCCCTTCCAGGACCTGTCCCAATTCCACCAGGGTGTTTGGACCCAGGGTGGTGGGTTTGGAGTGGTCCAGTCCGTTGTCCAGGGTGATGAGGGCGAAGGTGCCTGCACCGCCTGGAAGCTGGATGTCCTGGACGTAGGAATGCGTCACGATCTCGTCAGGGAAGAGGGAGGCGAGCTTCTGGAATTCTGCGGCGCTCATGCGGCGGCTCCTTCTGTGGTGGCGTGGCTTGAAGCTGGGACGGAGGATTCGAAGTCAGCGTGGTTCGGGTTCTCCCAGATCACTGTGGCACCCATGCCCAGGCCGATGCACATGGTGGTGATGCCATAACGGACAGTGGGGTCTTCCTGGAATTGCCGCGCCAGTTGGTTCATTAACCGAACGCCTGAGGAAGCGAGCGGATGTCCGACGGCGATCGCCCCGCCGTAGCGGTTGACCCGGGGGTCGTCATCCGCGATGCCGAAGTGGTCAAGGAAGCTCAGGACCTGGACTGCGAAGGCCTCGTTGATCTCGAACAACCCGATGTCTTCGATTGCGAGGCCCGCGTTCTTGAGGGCCTTTTCCGTGGCTGGCACGGGACCGATTCCCATGACTTCAGGTTCTACTCCCGCGAAGGCATAGGAAACCAAACGCATCTTGACCGGTAGGCCCAATTCCGCCGCGGCTTCTGCCGAAGCGAGCACCGCAGCCGTCGCGCCGTCGTTCAAGCCTGCTGCGTTGCCCGCCGTAACCCGCCCATGGGCCCGGAAGGGCGTACGCAGTTCGGCGAGATCCTCCACTGTGGTTCCTGGGCGGGGCGGCTCATCCTGGGTGTGAAGTGCCCAACCCTGGCCTGGCTTCATGGTGGCGACCGGGACAAGGTCGTCTTGGATCTGCTGGCGGGAATAGGCTTCGGCCAGTTTCGCCTGGGACGCGGCCGCGTAGGCGTCCGTTCGGTCCTTGGTGATGGCCGGGAAGCGGTCATGCAAGTTCTCGGCCGTGTTGCCCATGTTCAGCGCTGCTGGATCTACGAGCCGCTCGGACATGAACCGAGGATTGGGATCAGCGCCTGAGCCCATGGGGTGGTTGCCCATGTGCTCCACGCCGCCGGCAATGACGACGTCGTACGCGCCAAAGCCGATGCCACTCGCCGTCGTCGTCACTGCCGTCATGGCTCCGGCGCACATACGGTCTATTGCGAAGCCGGGCACCGTGCGGGGAAGGCCCGCCAGGAGGGCAGCCGTCCTGCCGATGGTTAGCCCTTGATCGCCCGTCTGGGTTGTCGCGGCGATGGCTACCTCATCAATGCGGTCAGCAGGCAATGACGGATTGCGGCGCATCAGTTCCCGGATGCATTTCACTACCAGGTCATCAGCCCGCGTCCCCGCATAGATGCCTTTCTCGCCGGCTTTACCGAAGGGTGTCCGCACACCATCCACGAACACGACGTCGCGGACGCTCCTCTGGGCGTTGCGTGATGGACTCATGTGTTAACTCCTCGTTGAGACATGGTGCCGGATCCCGCAGAGCGGATCTCCGGCTGGCATTGATGCAATGTTACTCGCCAGTAACTTAGGGTGCAAGGTGCTGGGTCTGCAAGGTGCCGGGCTTGGAATATGCACGGGAATGCCAGGGCGTCCTGGGACGCAAAAGGCCCGCCACCTCGAACCGGAGTTCGCGTGACGGGCCCGGAGGCAAGGTAGTGGTTCAGTCAGAGTCCTTGGACTGCTGTGCTTCCCTCGGCTTGGACTCCTTGCCGGGGAGTGGCTTTGGGTTCAGGCACGCCTCGGTCAGGATGGGTGCGGCGAAGGAGATTTGCCATTCCCGCGCACCAAGGGTGCGTAGCTCTTCGGCCACTGATTCCAAAGAAACGTCCGACGGCGGGCGCCACGCCACGCGCCGCAGGTAGTCCGGGGTGAGGAGGTTCTCAATCGGAAGTTTCAGTTCGTCGGCCTTTTCCTGCAGCGCGGGGCGGGCCGTGGCGAGGCGTGCCGCAGCGGCCGGATCCCGGTCCACCCACACGCGTGGCGGGGGCGGGGCGTTGGTGGCCAAGTGCAGGGGAGGCAGTTCGGTGAGCGTGCGGGCGGTCGTTATGCACCGCAGCCATCTGGGGGCTTCGCGCTGGGCGGACCTGCCATGGAAGCCCTTGGTGGCCAGGAGCTGCGGAACGGTGGTGGGAAGAGCCTTGGCTGCTGCGACGAGGGCGGAATCCGGGATGAGCCGGCCGGGAGCGACATCGCGCTTGCGGGCTAGTTGATCCCGCTCCTGCCACAGTTCCCGAACGGCGGCCAGCTGGCGGCGGTCACGGATCTGGTGGAGTCCGGATGTCTTCCGCCATGGATCCACCCGCGGGGGTGCGATGCCCGCAGCCAGGATTCCCGCGAATTCTTCCTCGGCGAATCCGAGCTTGCCGTCGGCCTCCAGAAGTTCGATAAGTTCCTCGCGTAGTTCGGCCAGAACTTCGACGTCGAGGGCAGCGTAGCGCAGCCACGGTTCTGGCAACGGCCGGGTGGACCAGTCTGCGGCGGAATGTTCTTTGGCGAGACCGAACCCAAGGAGTTGTTCGATGACGGCAGCGAGCCCCACGCGGGGAAGCCCGGCGAGACGGGCCGCGAGTTCGGTATCGAAGAGTTTGTCCGGCCACATGCCCAGCTCGGAAAGGCACGGGAGGTCCTGGGTGGCAGCGTGCAGGATCCATTCGACACCCCGCAGGGCGTCATTGACGATGTCCAGGTTGTCAAAGGGTTCGGGGTCGATCAACCAGGTGCCGGCTCCTTCGCGCCGGATTTGGACCAGGAAAGCGCGTTGGCCGTAGCGGAATCCGGAAGCGCGTTCAGCGTCGACACCGGCGGGCCCTGTTCCGGCGGCAATGGCCGCGGCGCAGCGCTCCAGTCCTGCCAAGGTATCGATGACCAGCGGCACGCCTTCGCGCGGGGTATCGAGATCGATGACTTCAGGGATGTGGCTGTCGAAGCCTTCAACTTTGATGTGGGTCGTGGGATCAGCAACCGGATCGCCGGTTGTGGTTTTATCCAGGTTTTCAGGGGTCATGGTGGCTTAAGCTTACCGATTCCTGCTGCTGCAGGCCCTCGCGGACGAATTCAGGGCATTCAATTGAGCCTCCTGTTGGGTAGTCCAGTGACGCCTGGTGGAAGGGGCGGCAGTCCGGCGAACGTACAAACCATGTCAGACCAGGCTTCCAGGTGTGCTTGCACATTGGCCGTGGCAGGCGTCCAGGAGGCCCGCAATTCGATATCTATTGTGTCGGGGCGATCGGAGAGGGTGCCGAAGCTCTCTGAGAGAATCCTCGTGGCGGTCCCTCCGGCAGCGCGGTACTGGGCAGCATGGTTTTCAAGGGCTTCCACCAGCCAGGTCCAGGCGACGGAACCCAGCATGGTGTCGTTTCCCATTTCGGCATCCATCTGGGCGCGGATATAGGTGACAATCCTGAATTCGCCTTCCCATACGGCTGATCCATCGGGATCGTACAGCAGGATGAAACGGCCCGTGGCCAATTCCTCGTCCTCTTCATCTGGAATGCCGGCGTTCTGCTTTTCGGCGAAGGCTTTGGCTGCAGGGGCCGTGGACCGGTACCTGCCGGGTAGCGGCCGTGGGGCTGAAGACTTCCGCTCCAAGGGCCACGGCATATGGTGCCAGACGGGCGGGCGCGGGGATTTCGTCCAACCGCAGTTCGCTGCGGCATTGTGCTTTTCGTAGCGTTCCCAAGGCGAAAAGAAATTCCGAGGGAACCTGGGCGAGGGCGTTCACCATCGCAGATTATGCGTCCGGGGCGGCGAATCCCTGTAGGCTCGCCGCCCCGGACAATTCCTTGTTCACTTGTTAGCTGGCCGCCAAATCGCTGGCCAGCTCCCGCTTAATGGCGGCGACGAAGGCATCGATATCTTCCTCCGTGGTATCGAAGGAACACATCCACCTGACTTCACCACGGGCAGCGTCCCAATCGTAAAAGGCGAAGGATGAGCGCAGGCGGTCTGCGACTCCGGCGGGCAGGATCGCAAAGACGCCGTTCGATTGTGTCGCCTGGGTGGGTTCCACCCCGTCGATACCCTCGATCGCCGAGCGCAGGCGTGCCGCCATCGCGTTGGCGTGGGCCGCTGACCGCAGCCACAGTCCGTCCTCCAGCAAGGCTATGAACTGCGCCGAAATGAAGCGCATCTTCGAAGCCAGCTGCATGTTCATTTTCCGAAGGAATTTCAGGCCGTCGGCTGCTTCAGGGTTGAGGGCAACCACGACTTCACCAAAAAGCAGTCCGTTCTTGGTACCGCCGAATGACAGGATGTCCACACCGGCGTCGCGCGTGAACGTACGCAGGGGGACGCCAAGGTGAGCTGCAGCGTTTGCCAGCCGCGCTCCGTCCATGTGCAACTTCATGCCCTTGGCATGGGCGTGATCGGCGATGGCGCGCACTTCTTCAGGCGTGTAGCAGGTGCCCAACTCGGTGGTCTGGGTGATGGAGACAACCAAGGGTTGCGCGCGATGCTCATCGCCCCAGCCCCAGGCTTCACGGTCGATCAATGCGGGCGTGAGCTTTCCGTCTTCCGTGGGTACCTGCAGGAGCTTGATGCCGCCCACGCGCTCGGGTGCCCCATTCTCGTCCATGTTGATGTGCGCCGTGGAAGCGCAAATGACGGCGCCCCAGCGGGGGAGGAGCGACTGCAGGGACAGGACGTTGGCGCCTGTGCCATTGAAGACCGGGAAGGTTTCGATGCCACTGCCGAACTGCTGTTCCAGGACCTCCTGGAGCCGGGCAGTGTAAACGTCCTCACCATAAGAGACCTGGTGGCCTCCGTTGGCTGTAGCCAGGGCAGACAGGATCTCCGGGTGGACCCCGGAGTAATTGTCCGAGGCAAACCCCCGGACCGAGGGATCGTGGAGTGGCCCCGATGCTGCGGTGGCGCTGGGGATTGCCTCTGTTGTGCTCGTCACTGGTTCGTTCACGCTTTCAAGTCTATTTGGCCAACACGATGCGCTGGCCGTTGATGGTGGCCGCAGGTTTGTCGAAGAGCCCGACGACGGCAGCGGCCAGTTCTTCGACGTCGGTATAGCCGGGGAAACGCCGCTCCGGATGCTCGCGCCGCATTCCGGCATCGACGAGGGATTTGACCACGAAAATAACAGCGGCGCTGTGTTGCTGCGGTGCGACGGCTTGCTGAGGTGCGGGGTCTTGCGCGTCTCCGGCCTGCGCTTGCCGGAAACCGTCCGCTACCGCGAGTGTCCAGGCTTCGGCAGCGGCCTTGGCAGCCGCATAACTGGCGGTAGCGGCTGTGGGAGCAGACGCAGTAGTGGACGAGACCATGGCAAAACGGCCATATGGTGATTCTTCCAACTGGCGATAGAAGACGCGGGAGACATTGCGCAGGGTGGTGATCGCGCCCTCTTCAAGGGAGGCCCAGTCGTCGTCGGACTGGTCCTCGATGCCGGTCGCACTGCGCCAGCCACCCACAAGATGGATGACGCCGTCTACCCGGTCGATGCCGAGCTGACGAATCGTCTCTGCAAGTTCGCGGACGGCGTCAAGGCTTGCGAGGTCGCAAACCAGCGGAGTCACGCCATCTCCGGCCTCCAAAGCTGCGGTCTTGATGCGGACGTCGTCTGAACCGATGGTGAAAACCCTGTGACCGGCAGCCGCCAAAGCGCGCGCCGCGGCGACGCCGGACGCGCTGCTGCCGCCGGTCACGAGGACTGTCAGTGGGCTCATCAGGCCGCCATCGCGCCAGTGATGCCGGTAGTGGATTCGATAACAGGGCGCATTTTCTTCTCCAATGCTTCGTAGAACATGGACAGCGGGAACTCATCGTCCAGGACTTGATCGGTAAGGCCGCGGGGGGCACCGTTCAAAGGCAAGGCATCAGGGCCCTTGGCCCAGATCGATGCCGGGTGTGGAGTCACTGTACCGGAAATGAGTTCGTAGGCCGCAAGCCAGTGGGCAGCCTTCGGGCGGTCGATGGAACGCCAGTACAGCTCTTCGATCCTGGCACCGAGTTCGATGACTACATCTGCCGCTTCGTCCCAGTCGATGCGGAGCTTGCTGTCCGTCCAGTGCAGCACGTGGTGTTGGTGCATCCACGCGAACAGGAGCTGACCACCAAGGCCGTCGTAATTGCGGACCCGGCTGCCTGTGATGGCGAACCGGAAGATCCGGTCAAAAATCACAGCGTACTGCACGAGCTTGGCGTGCTTGCGGGCATCAGGATCGGCGTTCTCGTCCTTTTCGATGCGCACGGACTCGCGGAAGGCCGTCAGGTCGCATCGGAGCTCTTCCAAAGAGTAGAGGAAGAACGGCATGCGCTGCTTGATCATGAACGGATCAAAAGGAAGGTCGCCACGCATGTGCGTGCGGTCGTGGATCAAGTCCCACATGACGAAGGTGCGCTGGGTGAGTTCCTGGTCTTCAAGCAGCTCCGCGGCGTCCGCAGGGAGCTCAAGTGACGTGGTGGCCGCCGCAGCCTTGAGTACGCGCCGGAAGCGGGCCGCTTCGCGGTCGGCAAAGATGGCGCCCCACGTGAATGTCGGCGTCTCCCGGACAGCCACTGTCTCCGGGAAGAGGACTGCCGAGTTGGTGTCGTAGCCCGGTGTGAAGTCCACAAAGCGGATCGGAACGAACAGCTTGTTGGAGTACTCGCCAGCTTCCAGTCCGCCTATGAACTCCGGCCAAATGACCTCGATCAAGACAGCCTCGACCAGCCGGTTGGTGCTGCCGTTCTGGGTGTACATCGGGAAGACCACCAGATGCTGGAGTCCATCCACCCGCTGTTCCTGCGGCTGGAAGGCCTGGAGGGAGTCCAGGAAATCCGGAACTCCAAAACCGTCCTGGACCCAGCGGCTGAAGTCTTCCACCAACAGTTCAAGGTATCGGGCGTCGTGGGGGAAATGAGGGGCCAGCGCGTTGATGGAGTCCGAAATCCTTGCCACCAGTTGGGCGGCTTCAGCGTGGGCAGCCGGATCCTTAATGGAACCGTCCTGCTCCTGGTAAGCCTGGAGTGCGGTGGCAGCGGCCTTGAGTGCAGTCCACTCCGCGTTGTCGGCAGTGACACGCGGGAGGGCGGCGGTGGCGGTGATAGTCATTGATGCTCGTCCTTTCAGAAGTCGTTCATGCTTCTGATGTGAGCGTAGCAACCGAAAAGTTTAGCTAATCCAAAAAACGGTTGAGCATAAGAAACTCTGGTGGAAACGGTTGTTTCAAAGCGTCCGAGATGCAGCAGCTGCGCATTCCGGGACGGGCACCGCACGCGAGACCGCCCCGGAAGGGCCTACTTCTTTTCGGGTCCAGCCGGCTCTTTCGACTCCACAAGCCGCAGCGAGATCGAGTTGATGCAGAAGCGCTGGTCCGTGGGAGTGCCGTAGCCCTCACCTTCAAACACGTGGCCCAAATGCGAGTCGCAGTTGGCGCACCGGACTTCCACCCGGTCCATCCCCATCGTGCGGTCATGGAGGTAACGCACCGTGCCCTCGGCCAACGGTGCCCAGAAGGACGGCCAACCACAATGGGAATCAAACTTTTCGTGGCTGGTGAACAACTGGCTGCCACAAGCGCGGCACTGATAAACGCCTTCGGTATGAGTGTCCCAGTACTCGCCGGTGTAAGGCCGCTCAGTACCGGCCTGGCGAAGCACGCGGTACTCATCCGGAGTCAGCTCTTCACGCCACTGGGCATCGGACTTCTCCATGGGCACGGCCGTGGTCTTGCTGGTTTTCTCAGGAGTGTTCATGTCTTATGCAACGCTCACGAGTCGCCGATAAATCCCGAACCCGCATACAAGTGAAGAACTGGAAGCCCCAACTGGTCCTGCGCCTTATTGGCCCAATCCGTGTGGAAAGTATCCGCGATTGCGTGCGGACGTGTTACCACCACAGCTTGCGCGGCATCCAGTGCCCGGACCTTCGCTACCAAGCCGGCCACGGCACCGCCGTCGACGATCTCGCCCGTGACACCCCCGCCCAAACCTTCCAGCGCAGCCAACGAAGTGGCCAGGGTTTCCGACGCCTCCGCCCTCTCAGCATCCGGGTTGGGGGACTGGCCACCAAGTTCCCGGAACGCTTTGGCAATATCGAGCATGGAAAGGTTCTCCAGGAAATCAACCAGGAGATGTCGCTCGGTATTGGCCGGGACCAGGACAACCAAGGGTGCGTCGCCGCCGTCGACCAATTTGGCGATGTTGACGCGGTCGTCGGGACCAAGGGGCTCTTCTGTCAGGATGACGATGGGATCGCTCATGGCTACAGCGTAGTCCCGCCGAACAGCACGACGCAGATTTTCGGCCCTCAATTCTCGCAGGCCATTCCCGCAAGCAATCCGCCGCGCTGCCTCCACGTGCATGGACCACGGCCACTGAACGGCGACAATGGAGCCATGGCATTGAATACCCGGTTAGCGAGCGACGCTGCAGAGAAGAAAATGTCCCTGCGCACCAAATGGGCCATCGCAGGAATCCTCACCGGAGGGACACTCGCAGGGCTCGTCGGTGCCGGATCTTCAGCGCTCGCAGTGTATTTTGCCCGGCGCGTCATTACGCCCGCTGCCCGTCATGAGGACCAGGAGGTTCTCGCCGTCATCCGTGGAGACAAGGGTCTGCAGGTCATCCTTGCGGCCACCCCGGACACCACCATCGACGGCGTGTTCAGCCTCTTCTTCGAGGGCGGTAAAGGCCATGCCAGGATCGGCAGGATCGTGTCCTACTCACCAGCTGAACAAACGGTGCTGCGCGAGGTCGAAGAGGTCTACAGCGGCAATCTGGCTGAAGCCCGCCGGGGCTGGTGGAGCGGCGCGACCTACCCGGATCCCGCTGCCATCGGCCTGGCCGCCGAGGACGTGGAGATTGACCTCGACGTCGGAAAGGCGCCAGCGTGGTTGGTCCGGGCGGATGCAGCTACCCACGCACCCATCTGGGCGATTATGGTGCACGGCCGCGGTGCCACCAGGCTTGAAGGCCTCAGGGCTGTTCGGACCGCGCGGGAGTTGGGACTGGACAGCCTGCTGATTTCATACCGCAATGACGGACTTGCGCCCTCGGCACTTGATGGGCGGTACGGCCTGGGCTCCACGGAGTGGCGCGACGTGGAAGCCGCCATCGAATATGCGATGGCACACGGCGCCCGGGAAGTGGTCCTGTTCGGCTGGTCCATGGGTGGAGCAATCAGCCTCCAAACAGCCGATCTGTCCAAGCACAGGCACCTGATCCGTGCATTGGTGCTGGACGCGCCAGTGATCAATTGGGTCAACGTGATGGCCCACCATGCAGAGATGAACAGGATCCCCTACAACGTAGGCCGATACGGACAGCTGATGCTCGGACATCCACTGGGCCGCCGGCTCACCGGGCTATCCGCTCCCGTGGATTTCAAAGCGATGGACTGGGAAGCGCGAGCCGTTGAGCTACGAACCCCAACCCTGCTGATCCACAGTGTCGATGATGACTACGTCCCCTTTGAGCCTTCTGCCAGCCTTGCGGAGAAGAACCCGGAAATGGTGACGTTCGAACCGTTCCACGGAGCGCGGCACACGAAGGAGTGGAACGTTGACCCGGAGAAATGGGAACGGCTGGTTCGCTCGTGGCTGCAGCGTCAATTGGCTCCACGGAACAATCCCGGGCAAACAGAGGGTGACGGGCAGGTCGGGTGACGCTAGCCCTTGGCGCCGATAGGGGCGGTCACGGCCTTGGTCAGCCGGACCAGGTCCCCTGGGGCAAGTTCGATGTCGAGACCGCGTCGCCCGCCGGACACCAGGATGGTGTCAAAGGACAACGCGGAATCATCCAGGACTGTAGGGGAGGGCTGGCGCTGGCCCAAAGGGGAGATTCCGCCCAAGACGTAGCCGGTCCGGCGCTCGGCCGCCTTGGGGTCCGCCATGGCTGCCTTCTTCGAACCCAGGGCTGCCGCCACGGACTTGAGGTCCAGGGTTCCTGAAACGGGGACGATGCCGACGGCGAGTTTGCCTTCGACTTCAACCATCAAAGTCTTGAAAACCCGCTTGGGATCGATGCCCAGGACTTCGGCAGCTTCCAGCCCATAACTTGCGGCCGATGGATCATGGGAATACGGGTGCAGCACGAAGGGAACGCCGGCCGCAGCTAGTGCTGCAGTGGCCGGCGTTCCCTGTGATGCCATCTTCTTGGCCATGTGCCAGGACGCCTCTCACCTTTGCTGTGCAGAAAGTGGCTTTGCCTTGCAGAAAGGCTTAGCGTTCCAAACGGCTTGCTGCCGCCACTTTCCGCTTGATCCTGCCCAGCATGGCGGTCATGCCGCGCATACGCAGGGGAGTGATGGCCCTGGTCAATCCCAGCAACTCCGGCATGTCATCCGGTACGTCCAGAATTTCCCGGGCCGTCAACCCATCGAGTCCTTCGTGCAGTACCCCGGCGAATCCACGCGTGGTGGGAGCCTCCGGAGGCGCTTTGAAAAACAACCGGTAGGCGCGGGGGCCTTCGGCATTGTCCTTGTTTTTCTCGGATTCGATCGTGAGGAACAAAGGTGACTGGCACTCCACAACCTGCTCCAGCAACTCCGGGTGGTCCTTGAGGCGCTCCGGAAGCTCCGGCAGCCCACGCGAGAACTCGAGCAGCAGTTGCAGGCGGTCAGGCTCCGTCAGTGCCTGGAAGTCATCGACGATTTCCGCCAGTGCGGCGGGCAAAGTGTTGGTACTCATCACTTCCAGCTTACGCACAACGGCGCTGATTGCATTGCTAGTTACGGACCAAGGCGGCCGGCACGGATCCGCGCTCGGCGCCCTTGACGATGGGGACGCGGACCGCGTTGCCCCACTCGGTCCAGGAACCGTCGTAGTTGCGGACGGTTTCAAAGCCCAGCAGGTACTTCAGTGCGAACCAGGTGTGGCTGGACCGCTCGCCAATGCGGCAGTAGGCCACGACGTCGTCGCCCGCCGTCAAACCGGCTTCCCCCAGGTAGAGGGCTTCCAGTTCCTCACGGGAACGGTAGGTGCCGTCCTCAGCGGCTGCGCGGGCCCACGGGATCGAAGCAGCAGTGGGGATGTGGCCGCCACGCAGCGCGCCTTCTTCCGGGTACGCGGGCATGTGGGTGCGCTGGCCCGTGTACTCCTCGGGGGAGCGCACGTCGATCAGGGGGTTGCCCAGGTGAGCCAGGACGTCCTCTTTGAAGGCGCGGATGGGAGCGTCGTTCCGCTCTACTTCGGGGTAGGTTCCCGGGGCCGGCGTCGGTACGTCCGTGGTCAATTCGCGGCCTTCGGCGATCCACTTGTCGCGGCCACCGTCCAGCAGGCGCACATCTTCGTGTCCGAACAGCGTGAAGACCCAGAGGGCGTAGGCTGCCCACCAGTTGGACTTGTCACCGTAGATCACCACAGTGGTGTCGCGGGAGATGCCCTTGGATGCAGCCAGGGAGGCGAATGCGGCGCCGTCCACGTAGTCGCGGGTCACTTCATCATTCAGGTCGGTGTGCCAGTCGATCTTTACGGCACCCGGAATGTGGCCGGTTTCGTACAGGAGGACGTCCTCATCGGACTCCACGACTACCAGCTTGCCGTCGGCGATGGCGCCTTCGGCAAGTGCTGCGGCAAGCCACTGCGTGGACACGAGTCGTTCAGGGTTCGCGTAGGAAGCGAACTTTTCGTTTTGTTCAACGGGGTAGGACATGATGATGGCCTTTCACTGACAACGGGCGGAGCCAGGCCCTGGAAGCTGCATCAGTTGCCGGCCCGGCGTGCTCCAACACTAACCACGGGCCGCGAGGAATGCTTCCCCGCTGGTCACATGGTGAAACATGGCCTTGGTCACGTCGCCGTTTTCGGGACGCCCGATGCCGGTATTCTTGCTGGGGACCCAAATACTGGAAGAACGGACCACCGTGGTACAGATCGAACAACTGGCTGCCCGCACGCCGGCAGTCTCCGTGGAGGAACTCCTCAAGGGTTTCTACCCGTCTCCGCGATTCGGAGAGGTATCGTTCGACAGCTACCGCCCGGACCCCGCCCAGCCCAGCCAGGCCAATGCGGTCAAGCTGCTGTCGGCTTTTGCCGATGGCGTGGGCGCCGATGACGGCGGCGGGCTGTTCAAGAAGTTGTTCGCCAAGAAGACCCCCGCCACTCGGGCCGGCATTTACCTTGACGGAGGCTTCGGCGTCGGAAAGACCCACCTCCTGGCCTCCCTTTGGCACAGGTCTCCTGGTCCCAAGGCCTTTGGCACATTCGTTGAGTACACCAACCTCGTGGGCGCGCTCTCGTTCCGCAAGACCGTGGAAGCCCTCAGCAACTACAAGCTGGTCTGCATTGACGAATTCGAACTCGATGATCCCGGTGACACCGTGCTGATGTCCCGCCTGATGCGCGAACTGGCCGACGCCGGCGTAAAACTGGCCGCTACCTCCAACACCCTGCCGGGTTCCTTGGGCGAAGGCCGCTTCGCAGCCGTGGACTTCCAGCGGGAAATCCAGGTCCTTGCCGACCAGTTCGACGTCGTCAGGATCGACGGCGAAGACTTCCGTCACCGTGGCCTGCCCGCAGCTCCATCCCCTTTGAAGACTGAAGAACTCAAGCACCGCATGCACGCCGAGTTCGACGGACAAACAGTTGCCGTGGATGATTTCCGCACTCTCGTGCACCACCTTGCCGGCGTCCACCCCAGCCGGTACCGCCAGCTGATCTCAGGCATCGAAGCCGTGGTGTGGCGCGACGTCGAGACGATTACCGAGCAGGCAGTAGCGCTGCGCTTCGTGGTCCTCGCCGACCGCCTCTATGACAAAGATGTGCCGATTCTTGCCAGCGGCGTCCCCTTCGACAAACTCTTCACCGAAGAGATGATGACCGGGGGATACATGAAGAAGTACTTCCGTGCCGTGTCCAGGCTTACGGCTCTCGCCCGCGAGGGACAGAACCACGAACCTGCCTGATCCGGTTCCGGCCCTACTTATGTGAAGGTGTCAGCGGTTCCCGGTCTTTCAGCAACCAGCGGACCAGGATGCCTCCCGCCAAAGCCCAGAAGGCAGCCCCCACTCCTGCGAAGCTGATCCCTGAGGCGGCAAGCAGGAAGGTGATGCACGCGGGAACGCGTTCTTCGGCAACTGCCAATGCGGAGGAGATGGCTGAGGCCAGCGTGCCGAGCAAGGCCAGGCCTGCGACCGCTTCAAGCAAGCCGGCGGGTGCAGCAGCCACCACCGTGACAAGGGCTGCGGAGAACGCTGCCAGTATCAGGTAGGCAAGGCCAGCCACGAATGCCGCGATCCAGCGCCTGCTGTGGTCTTTCCCTGCTTCCTCTCCGGCCGCCAACGCCGCGCTCAAAGCAGCAAGGTTGATCGCGTGGCCTCCGAACGGGGCGCCCGCAATGGATCCGGCTCCGGTGACGACCATCGATGCCCGCCAGGGTGTTGTGAAGCCAAAGGATTTAAGCACGGCGACGCCGGGAATGTTCTGCGATGCCATCGTGACAATGAACAGGGGAAGGGCAAGCCCCACCGCTGCCTCCACCGTGAATGTTGGAGTGGTCCACTCGAGCCGTGGCAACAGGTCATCCCCGGGAATCTGAACGCCGTTCGCCACGATATGGATGCCGATGACGGCGAGGGCGACCACGAGTGAGGCCGGGACCGCCCAGCGGGCCGCGAACTTCGTCATCACCAACCAGCAAAGGGCCACCGGGCCCAACAGCAACGGCGTTTCTCCCAGGGCTCTAAAAGGAGCCAGGCACAGGGGGAGGAGGACGCCTGCGAGCATCGCCTGCGCAAGCGGTGTGGGTATCTTCGTCATGAGCCTGCCAAGGCTGGGCAGTAACCCCGTCAGGACGATCAGCACCCCGACGACGACGAACGCACCCACCGCTGCCGGCCAGCCGCCGTCGACCATTCCTGCAGAGGCGAGGAGCGCGGCACCCGGCGTGGACCACGCCAGGGTGACAGGCATTTTCGACCGCCATGCCAGCCATAAAATGCCCAGTCCGAACGTGAGTGTGAGGGCCAGCAGGCCGCTGGAGGCTTGCGCCTGGTTGGCTCCCACAGCCTTCAGTCCGGCAAGGACCACGGCGAAGGAGGACGTGAAACCGACGAGGGCGGTGACAATGCCGGCGGTGATGGGTGCCGCCACCGTGTCCTGGCGGGAGGGACGCTGGACTGCGGAAGAGGCTGATGGCATAAGGACCAAAATACCGGACTGGAAGCTGGAGACCGGTTAAACGCCAAGGGCACCGGTGGCGCCTCTCGGCGGGACCGGTGCCCCCTTGACGTATCTGGTACGGCGGGCTCAGGCAGCTACAGCTGCTTAGGCTCATCCGTGACGGGAGCCTGTGCGGCGTTCCCGTCTGTTGAAGCCACGAAGTCGGAAGCGGCATTCTGAACCGCGTCAACCTGACCTGCGAACTTGCCGCCTGTCTTGTGGTCGACGAAGTCTCCGGCCTTTTCGATGCCATTCTGAATGGCTTCTTCGTTGCCCTGAATGAGACCCTGAGCCTTACCCTTCAGGTCGTCAATTAAACCCACGGGCACCTCCCTTCCTTCGCGGAGCCAGTTCGCTCCTCCGCGTCCGACCCTAACACCAGATCCTGGACGTGCCAAGGATTCCAGGGGCGCTACGCCAAGGGCTTACTGAGCTCAAGGTGGCGTGGGCTGTCCGGATTCATGAGCGAGTGCTTCCGGCCGTAGGAGAAGTAGATGATCAAGCCAACAATGAGCCAGACGGCAAAACGCAGCCAGGTTTCCCAATGCAGCTGGGACATCAGGAACGCGGAAGCCAGCACGCCGAAGGCGGGAACTACGGGCATCCACGGCAAACGGAAGGTGCGGGGGGCATTTGGCTTCTTGTAGCGGAAGACGATGACGGAAATGCAAACCACAACGAATGCTGCCAGGATGCCGATGTTGGTGAGGTCCGCCACTTCCTTGATCGGGAAAACGCCGGCGAGGAACGCTGAGGCGATGCCCGCGATCCAGGTCACCCGCTGGGGTGTGCCATGACGGTCGGTACGGGCGAACCATCCCGGCAGCAGGCCGTCGCGGCTCATGGAGAACCATACGCGGGTAACGCCCAGAAGGAAGGTCAGCATCACGGTCAGGATGGACAGGACAGCGAAGACCGAAATGATGGTGGCGATGATAGGCAGGCCAACCCCGGTGAAGGCCGATGCGAAGCCAGCCTTGGGATCGATGTCCTTGTAGTTCTGCATGCCGGTGAGGACGAGCGTAGCTGCCACATACAGCAGCATGGCGATGATCAGGGACAGGACGATCGCCTTGGGCATGTGCTTCTTGCCGTCCTTGGCTTCTTCCGCGGCTGTACTCATGGCGTCGTAACCAAAGACAGCGAAGAACACCGTGGCTGCACCGGCAAAGACCGGGCCGAAACCACTGGGCATGAACGGATTGAAGTTCTCAGTGTTGATGTAGAAAATGCCCAACCCGATGATGAAGAGGATCAACACCACCTTGATGGCAACAGCCACCAATTCGAAGCGGCCGAAAGCCTTGGTTCCCCTGCTGAGGATCCAGGTCACCAGGAGGCACACCAGGATCGCCGGAAGGTTGATGATGCCGCCCTTGCCTTCATCCACTGTGGACGTCATCCAGGTAGGCATGTGGATTCCGATGCCGGACAAGAAGGCATCGAAGTAGCCGGAGATGCCGATTGCCACAACGGCAACAATGGCGATGTATTCAAGCAGGAGATCCCAGCCAATGAACCAGCCAATGATCTCGCCCAAAGCCACATAGCCATAGGTGTAGGCGGAGCCGGCCCTGGGGATCATGCCGGCAAATTCGGCATAGGACAGAGCGGCCGCGCCGGAAGCGAGTCCGGCGATAAGGAACGAGACGAGCACTGCAGGGCCTACGCCCGGATTGTTGGCGTCGCCGTGGGCTACAAGGCCAGCCAGCGAGAAAATGCCGACGCCGATAATGCCGCCGACGCCGATGGCCGTCAGTTGCCAAAGGCCAAGACTCTTGAAGAGTCCACTGTGCTTGCTTTCTTCCTCGATATCGTCGATGGGCTTGCGCCGCATGACGGATTGGGAAGCCGTCTGTTGATTCATGGGGTACTCCTGCCAGTTGGCGTGGAACGGTGATGAGTTCGCATTACATTGTGCGAGAGGAATCACATTAGATAAAGCGACTTTTTCTTAGGTGTATCAGTTACCTCAAATGATGAATGGCATTTGGCTCCGCGTGGGCATAAAAAAAGCAGCTCCGAGGAGCTGCCTTTTTCGTTGGAGCGGACGACGAGATTCGAACTCGCGACATCCACCTTGGCAAGGTGGTGCTCTACCAGCTGAGCTACGTCCGCACATGTTGCCTGCCCGGCAAATGCCTGGCCTTCAACAACAAACAAGTTGCCTTGTTCTGGTGGGCGATACTGGGATCGAACCAGTGACCTCTTCCGTGTCAGGGAAGCGCGCTACCGCTGCGCCAATCGCCCGTTTCCGGGTCCTAATGAAAGGAGAGCGGACGACGAGATTCGAACTCGCGACATCCACCTTGGCAAGGTGGTGCTCTACCAGCTGAGCTACGTCCGCACATGTTGCCTGCCCGGCAATGCCTGGCCTTCAACAACAAACAAGTTGCCTTGTTCTGGTGGGCGATACTGGGATCGAACCAGTGACCTCTTCCGTGTCAGGGAAGCGCGCTACCGCTGCGCCAATCGCCCATGCATCCAGCCGTGACTGGAAGACATGGTTTTCACCGAGGTGGGTACGGGATTCGAACCCGTGTATACGGCTTTGCAGGCCGCTGCCTCGCCTCTCGGCCAACCCACCGTGTAAGCAGATTCCGAGGAATTCTTGCCTTGACAGTGCCTTGCGAGCGGACGACGAGATTCGAACTCGCGACATCCACCTTGGCAAGGTGGTGCTCTACCAGCTGAGCTACGTCCGCAGTGCCGTTACGCCGGCCTGCCCAGTAGGCATTCCGTCGCTTTCCGACGAGTAAAAACTCTATAGGAGGTTGCTTCAAACTCCAAATCGGTTGCTTGCTTTTGCTTCCCAAGGGGCTTGGATCCTTGAATTTACGGGCCTCTTGGGGAGTTTCACGGCTGTAATTCCACCGTTGTGGTTCAGTGGTCTGAGCGCGTTTTGCAATCCAGCCCGGGTGGGCTAGTCTTCTGTATGCATCAGCGAGTTGATGCAGCTTTTACCCGTTGTACCGGGGCGATTGGCGCAGTGGTAGCGCGCTTCGTTCACACCGAAGAGGTCACTGGTTCGAACCCAGTATCGCCCACCAACAGAAACCCCCGGATTTTCCGGGGGTTTCTTTGTTTTCAGGCGTGGTGCCATCGCTGAGGTAAACCGGGATTTCGCGTTGGTGTCTAGGCAGGTTCCTGGCAGCTTCTTCCGGGCTTGCCGGATCGGTTCCGTTCATCTGGTCCGAGTACACGTAGCCCTTTGCTCCGTTGGTGGCGATTACTGCGAGTAGGTCCGGGGCTTCGCGTCCTGGCACCTCGACGCCATAGCTCTCGCCCTTCGCGTTGATTTTCCACTCGGTAGGAGCTTGTGCGATGTATCTGGCGCTGATCTGCCACCTGTTCCCAGTATCGGTTGTGATGGTCACCCCTTGTGTTGAGGGCTCCAAAGCAACGACACATTTTGACCAGGCACCGCGTGTTCCCAGATCGGACGAAGAGCAGGAGACGTTGGCGCCATCCGGGAAAACGAACTTACCTTCGGTGAGGCAGGTGAGTTCCACCTCAACACCCGTCGCACCAGCGGGAGCCTGTCCAAGGTCAATCGTTGCCGTGCCGCTGTAAACGGCAGTCGAGGGGGTTCATGACGGGTCTCCTTTCAATACTGGCGAATGGACATGGTGAGGTGATCGAGGCAGCACAGCCTTCAGCTTCCGGCGGGCACGGTGCAGACGGACTTTAGCTGCCCCGGGTGAAATCCCGAGTGCTTCAGCTGCCGCTGGCAAGGGCAACTCTTCGAAAACGACAAGGCTGACCAGCCTGAGGTCCAAGGGCTTCAAGACAGCCAACGCCGCTGCGACCTCATCATTCATCGACGAGTCGTGGTTTGGATGGGCCGGATCCAGTTCCGCTTCGGCTTCTCTGCGTCTGGGAATGGCGTCTAAGAGCCTTCGATGGCGGACCTTTGATCGCTGAAGATTCCTGGTGGTGTTTGTCGTTGTAACCAACAGCCACGGAAGGATCGAACCATCAACCAGCCTGACGCCTTCCCGACGGCGCCATAACTCAAGGAAAGCGGCTGCCGTGCCGTCTTCGGCGTCGTGCCTTCCTCCAACCAAGGAGCAGTTCGAGCCCCGACCTCCGCCAGGTAAGGTAAGCGGCAGCCCCGCGGTCTCCGCGGTGCTCAGTACCGCTCACTTTGGCCGTTGTATCAGCCATTCCTTAACGGTCCGGGCCTCCGGCAGGACCTCGCGCGTTGCCTGCGTACTCATGTCGAACTGCCCGGTCCGCAGCCATCGCCACATGGTGGTGAGGTCCTTCCCCACGAACCGTTCAAACAGCTTCTCCGGCATCGGCAAACCACGGGGCTTTCGTCCGGTCCGTTCCCGCCACAAGATGCGGCACTCGTCTATTGACCGCACGTCAGATGCCAGTCCCAGCACCGCGCCGCTCCACCGTTCGGGGTCGGCGAACATCCGGGCGGCGATGGCACCCAGATCGTCAACGCAGAGCCAGCCCACCGGCCGGGTCGGGCCCATCAGCTTTGGCATCAGGTGCCAGGTGGAAAACTGCGGATAGTAACCTTTGTCCGTCATTAGTTCCATGAACGCCATTGGCCGGAGCACGGTGAGCGGCAGTCCGAGTTCGCGAAAGCGCCGGGCGATAACCAGCTTCGAGTCCCAGGAACCGACGCCTGTTGGCTGGTCGCTGACTCCTGCCGCCCCGTACACCACGTGGCGTATGCCCGCTTCAGCGGCGGCCTCCGCCACGTTGCTGCCTTGCCGGACTTCGGCGTCGATTCCACTGGTCATGGGATTTTGGACGTTGAAAAGCCCGTCGGCCCCTTGGAACGGCGTCCGAAGAGAGCCGGGATCCTCGGTGTTCGCCTGCTGAACCTGGGCGCCGAGCGCGCGCAGGGCCTGTGAAGCGTCGCTGGACGGATTTCTGGTCAGGGCGCGCACCTGCCAACCGTCTTTGAGTAGGTGACGGACCACGGCCGATCCCTGCCGGCCGGTCGCACCGACCACTACCACCACACCCGGAGTGCCCCTGCCCGAGGAAAAAGCCATAGCTCAGTATCCCATTCGGGCCGAGGATTTGACCCGGGGCGGAAGGAACAGCCCACGCCCCGTCCGGACGGATGAGAGCGCCGGTTGCGAGAGTTTTTCGAGGATTTCATCGGCGGCTCGGCGGCTCGGCGGCTCGGCGGCCGGAGCAGGCGGCGCCATCCATGTAGCCGCTCCAGACTGTTGTGGTCTGTGCGCCTGCCCAGTGGATCTGGCCTACGGCTGGAGCGAGCACCCACCGCACTGGATCCAGGCGCTCGCATCGGCCCCAACCAGCTTCCGCGCTGCACTCAGGCAGGCCGGGCCCGCTCCCACTGCTGCCCGGGAACGGGGATTCGAGCTGCCACCCAGTGGCCGGCGGCTCCCGGCGCAGCGTGAACGTATGCAGCTCGGTGTTGGTGCTGGGCATTTTGGCCTGGACCTGCCAGTACTCAACGCTGGCGACGTCCCCGGCGCCGACAGCTACGCGGTGCAGGCTTCGGGTGCGAGAGTCACTGCGGTTTCCTTTCTGCTGTTGCTGCCGGTCAGGCGGCTTTGACGAGGGGGAGTTCGTCCCAGTGGGTGGTGTATCTGGGGGAGAGCATGTCGCGTTTCATGGACCAGTCCGGCCCGTTTTTTATGCCGGCATGGCCCAGTCCAATGGAGCCACGGCCGTATCGTTTGCTGACCTCTTCGACGAGGATGCCGATGCCGCGTTCTTCGTGCGGGTTCTCGAACAATTCCAGGGGCTTCTGATTACCGGTCGGGCGGAGGTCGGTGACCATGATCCCGGCGCGGACGTACTTCACTCCCTCGTGGACCTGGGGGAGTAGGGCGTGGGCTGCCCTGGTCAGGAGCACAGGATCAGCGGTGGGCATCGGCAGGGCCAAACACACCGACGGGCAGGACTTTTCGTTTGGTTTGAAGTGCGACGTTGCTGCGAACGCGGTGAGAACTTTGGCTTGCAGGTCATGCTTGGCCAAGCGGGCACTGGCCATCTGCGCGTAGACGCTCATGACCTGCCGCAATCCGGCACCGGTGGTGATTGGTGTGGAGAAGGACCGCGAGAAGATCAGCTGGTCCCGGCCGATGCGTTCTTCCTCCATGGGAATGCACGGAGTGCCTTGCAGCTCCAGAACTGTGCGCATCATGACAATGGAGAACTTGTCGCGGATCGCCACAGGATTAGCCCGGGTGAGGTCCAGGATCGAGAAGATTCCCATCGCGTTCAGGCGCTTGGTGAGTCTGGTGGCCACGCCCCAGATTTCGATCACCGACAGCTTCGCCATGAGTGCTTCCCGTTGCTCGACGGGTACAGATTCCCAGCGGCAGACGCCATCGAACCAAGGGTTCTTCTTGGCCCATTTGTTGCACAGCTTGGCCAGCGTTTTCGTGGGCGCGATGCCCACACAGACAGGCACGCCGACGTGGCGCCTGCAGGCTTCTTTCATCGTCCGGCCCAGCTGCAGCAGCTCATCGGGTTCACCCTTGACGCCCAGGAATGCTTCGTCGATGGAGTAGACCTCCAGCCAGGCTGAATACCTGCCCAGCAGCTCCATGACCCTGGCTGAAATGTCCCCGTACAGTTCGTAGTTGCTGGACAGGGCCACCAGGCCCCATTCCTTGGCCCGGGGGCGCAGTTTGAACCACGGCTCGCCGAGCCCAATGCCCAGACGCTTGGCTTCCGGTGAACGGGTGACCGCGCAGCCGTCGTTGTTGGAGAGAACTATGAGCGGTTTACCCTCCAGTGCGGGATTGAAGACACGCTCGGCTGAGGCATAGAAGCAGTTCACGTCCACATGCGCTATCTCCTGCATCCGGCGCATGATTGCGGGCTTAGACATGGTGCAAACACCGTGTCGCAACGCCCCAGATGGTCAGGTCCGAGAGCGCAGGAACCTTGATGTCAGGAAAGTCCGGGTTGTCGGCCTGCAGGACGACACCGTGGGCGGTGATCCTTAGCCTCTTGATGGTCAGCTCGCCGTCAAGAACAGCGACAACGACAGATCCGTCCTTGGGCTCCAGTGCGCGGTTGACGATCAGCTCATCGCCGTCGCTGATGCCGGCCTGCTGCATGGACTGCCCGGTGACTCGGACAATGAAGGTACTGGTCACGTCCTTGATCAGGTGCTCGTTCAGGTCAATGCGACCGTCGAAGTAATCCTGGGCCGGTGAGGGGTAGCCAGCAGCAACCGCTACCGGTGCCATCAGTACAGCTACCAGAGAGAGTCCCGCATCTATCACACGGGGGCCAACTATCACGCCCACAACACACCTTTTTTCGAATATATGTTCGAATTAAAGTGTACGCCGTTCCACCGACAGAATAGGGACTCCACCAAGTCGCATTCGGTGCCTTATGCCCGGGGGTGTGTGACCGGCCAACCGGAGGTGACCGGCCACACTGCACGTTGGCCAGGACGGGGGGTTGTCCCCCTGTTCAACGTGGTACGCACTGACCTGCGTACTCAGTCCGGACAAACTGTGCAGGCGGTGCGCTTGTGACGGGGGCCAGAAGCCACAGTCTGTTTTGCTAACAGAGATTCCGTGGCCTTTGAGCCGCGCGTCTACGTAGTGCGCGTTAGCAGAGGGTAGTGACGCGTTTTCTCAGAAAGCTTTCCTCGGTGGTGATTTCATCCAGCACTCCGGGACATCGAAGGCCGCGAAGGTTGCCGGCAGGTGATGGGCCAGAGCCGGTAGTTCGGCTTTGGCAGTAACCATCCTGCGCTGGAGGGCATCAAAGTCCACCAGGCTGTTGTTCCAGATGACAGCCTCTTCCGGCCAGCTCAGGATCCTGCCAGAAGGTCCGAGTTCCGGCCCGGTCGCCTTCCTGGGGAGCCCCGAGCTTCTCAAAGAGTTTTCGCTTTTCGCGACATGAACTTTTCCAATCCCGCACTCCTTTGACTGGAGACCCGACCTTGCCGGACGCAATCGGTCAGGCTCCGCAACATATGTTTGGCCGTCGGCTGTGGGGTCTGTCGGTCACTGTTCATTGGAGAGAATCCCTTGAAGTATCTGCTTGGGAAAATAACAGCCTTCGTTGCCGTATTAATGGTCGTTTTTGGCGCACTTTCAATGGGGGTGCTCCACCTAAGTCCATCAGCTCACGCCTACGAAGTAGCAACCAACCAGGCAAACGTTACCGGCGGAGCGGCTATTTTGACGATGCCAGGATCCGGTCTTACGGCCACCTATGATCAATCCGGACTGACTGACCTCGTGGGACAGTCAACGATGGGCAGCCGTGGATATGTGGCCTCTGATTTCTCACAAAACATTGGGACTGGGTCCCCGGCTGTTGAATTCGCTACCAACGCGGTCAATAATTGCGCGGCAACCGGTCCCTGTAGCGGCTTGGGGACGGTCACGATCGCGTTTAGCCAGCCCGTGAAGAATCCTGTGCTCAACATCGCTGGCCTCGGTGGAAACGTGACTTGGTACGACAACAAGAAAGGACC
This sequence comes from Arthrobacter sp. StoSoilB13, assembly GCF_019977255.1. NCBI lineage: Bacteria > Bacillati > Actinomycetota > Actinomycetes > Micrococcales > Micrococcaceae > Arthrobacter > Arthrobacter sp. StoSoilB13. The sequence continues at coordinate 209,482 of NZ_AP024647.1, forward strand.
TGTCGACCGCCAGTCCCAGCTCCACGCCGTGTTGAATCTCGCAACCGCGGGCTTGACGATGACCAAGCTTTCCGGTGGAAACCTTAGCGTGTCGGGAAATGCCATTACGGCCACTAACGACAACGCAGGTACTCGGTGCGAGACGACCACCCAAACGAACGATCCTCAGCCTGTAAATGCCCAAGCGACTGCGGCCTGTGGGTCTGTCCGTATCAATGGCATTGTGACCTCGTTGACGTTCGATATCAGCGCGGTCTTTGTCCAGACCACCAGCGCGCTTCCGCCATACACGATCAACGACGCCCAAGATCCAAACCATAACGCGGACAACTTCGTCATGGCGGTGACTGTTCCGCAGGATTTTGGTGATGCGCCTGCTTCCTACGATCAGAACAATGCTGCGCGGGCGGATCTGTCGGATGTGACGTTGGGGGCGAATGTTACTGAGGACAACGCGTCGGTGGCGAACGGCACGGTTTCGCCGAATGCGGGTGCGACGGCGGCTTTGGACCTGATGGACGACGGCGTGACACTGGCTCCGATGGTGCAGGGTTCTACGGGTTATTCCACGACGGTGGCGATCAGCGGGGCGGGCAAGCCGGGCACGACGTGTGGGTGGATTGATTTCAACAGGAACGGGATCTTCGACAGCGCTACCGAGCGGGCCTGCGCCTCCTTCGCGGCCGGTGCCACGTCGGCGACGCTGACCTGGGCGGTCCCTGCCGGGGTGGGTGCGGGGACGACGTATGCGCGGTTCCGGATCGGTTACACGACCGCCCAGGTCCAGGTCCCGATCGGTGCATCGGATTCCGGTGAGGTGGAGGATTACCTCTTCACTGTTGCTCCCTCGTCCGCTCCGGCGATCACGTTGGTGAAAACGGTGAACAAGACCACGCTGGTGGCCGGTGAAACGGCGACGTACACGTTCGTGGCGAAGAACACGGGCAACGTGACGCTGACTTCGGTGGTGATCACCGAAACCCTGTTCTCCGGAACGGGCACGATGTCGGCTTTGTCGTATGCCTGGCCTGGCCTTCCGGGGATTCTTTTGCCGGGGCAGTCCGTGACGGCGACCGCAACGTATGTGGTCACGGTTTCGGATGTGACCACGGGGTTGGTGACCAACACGGCGAAGGTCACCGGGAACCCGCCCCTGGGGTTGCCTGTTTCGGCAACCGATGATGCGCAGGTCACCGCGCCGGCTGCGTGGAAGATCAAGAAGAGCGCCACGGTCAACGGGTCCGTTCCCGCAAACCAGTCCGTGAGCCCTGGCCAGACCATCGTGTATACGGTGACGGCGTCCAGTATCAGCGGCACCATCACCGGGGTGGTGCTGAAGGACAACCTGGCAGAGGTCCTGGATGACGCGACGTTTGTGGCCGGGTCAGCGACCCTGGTCATCGGCACCGGAGCGCCCGTGCCGGTGGCCAACCCCGTACCGCCCTCCACGGTGCTGACCACGGCGGCGTTCACGCTGCCGGCCGGTCAGACGGCCACCCTGACGTACAGTGTGCTGGTCAAGGCCGGGGCATGGAACGAACAACTCGTCAACGTCGTGACGGGCACCTCGACCACCACACCCCCGCTGACCTGCGCACCCTCTTCGGGGGCGGCCGGCCCTGACTGCACCACCACCCATCACACCCCGGCGAAGGTCCTGATCGAGAAGATCGGCGAGTCCTCCGGCGGGACCTGGGTGCCGATGGCCGGCTCCACCTGGGCGGTGCACGTCGATAACGCCGGCACCCCCGGTGCCGTGCTGGCCAGCCCCACCATCACCGCCGTGGCGGGGCAAACAGGCCGGTTCCAACTCGAAGGAATCCAGCCCGGAACGTACTGGCTTGAAGAAACCACCGCCCCGGACGGGTTCAACCTCCTGGCCGAACCGGTGAAATTCACCATCGCCACCAACGGCACCGTAACCCTCGGACAAGGCTCCACGGGTCAAGGCTCCGGCTCCGGTGGGGTTGTGACCAGTACCGACGCCGATGGTGACGGGATCTTCCTGCTCACGGTCCGGGACGTTCCGGCCCTGGAGCTGCCCGAGTCCGGCGGCATCGGCTGGTGGCCCTTCACCACCGCAGGATCGGCCCTGTTGCTGGCCGCCCTCGCCCTGGCCCTGGCCGCCAACCACCGCCGGCAGCAGCCCACTACTACCACTTAGAAGAGTTCCCTCCTGGCCCTGTGCGTGTTGCGGGGCGGGGCGGTGCATGTCCATCTCCGAGTACCACCTGTAGGAAGAACCATCACGATGAAAGAGGAAAACACTGTGAGTAATCACCACACCGGGCGGCTTTGGAAGACCGCCGCCGCCACGATCGCCGGGGCGGTGTTGGCGATGTCCTTCTCCGTGGCCCCGGCTTCGGCTGCGCCCCTGGTTGACGGGGACATGACCGGTTCCATCACGGTCCACAAGTTCGAACGTCCCTCCACCCCGACGGGCCTGCCGAACAACGGCACGTCCGTGGACACGACCGGCCTGACACCGTTGGCCGGTATCGAGTTCACCATCGAGCAGGTCAACACCATTGACCTGTCCACCAACGCCGGCTGGGACGCCGCGCACAACCTCTCCAGCGTCTTCGCCCCGGCCGATCCCAACGGTTCGATCACCGGCGCCGGGTACACCCTGGGTGCTGCCCAGGTGAAGACCACCGACGCTGCCGGCACCGCAGCCTTCACCGCCTTGCCGGTGGGCCTGTACCTGGTGACGGAAACGAACTACCCGGCCGGTGTGACACCCTCGGCCCCGTTCCTGGTCTCCGTGCCGTTGACGGACCCGGATAACAACGACAACTGGATCTACGACGTCCACGTCTACCCGAAGAACTCCGTCGCCGGTGCTGAAAAGACCGTCACGGACGCCCCGGACGTGAAGCTCGGGGACCAGATCGACTTCACCATCACCGGTGACATCCCGAACGAAGCCGTCATCGATGGCTACAAGATCGTGGACGTCCTGGACCAGAAGCTGACCTACATCGGCGCGTCCGCGACCCTCGCTGACGGCACAGCCCTGACCGCGGGCACGGACTACACCGTGAACTTCGACGCCGCGAACAACACCGTCTCGGTCATCTTCACCCCCGCCGGCCTGGCCAAACTGGCAGCCCACACCGACACCCGCGTGCAGGTCATGGTCAACACCAAGGTCAACACCATCGGTGAAATCGAAAACGAAGCCCTCGTTTACCCCAACGCTGCCAGCTTCACCATCGCCCCGGGCCAGCCCGGCGGCCCGGTCGTCACACCCCCGGTCGTGACCAAGTGGGGCGAAATGACCCTGCAGAAGGTCAACGAGAACGGTGCAGCCCTTGCCGGTGCCGCGTTCTCCGTCTACACCAACGAAGCCGACGCGAAAGCCGGAACGAACCCGGTCGACCTCAACGGCCAGAGCGTCTTCACCGTCGCCGCGGACGGCACCCTGACGATCTCGGGCCTGCGTTACTCGGACTGGGCCAACGGCGCAGCCGTGGCACCCGGAACCCCGGACTACCGCACCTACTACCTCGTGGAAACCACCGCCCCGGCAGGCTACGAACTGCTCGCCGAGCCGGTCTCCTTCCTGATCAACAGCACCACCACCGGCGTCGGGATCGACCTGCAAGTCAAGAACATCCCCTCCAACAGCGGCTTTGAACTGCCGCTGACCGGTGGCGTCGGAACCGGCATCCTCTACGCAGCAGGAGCCCTCCTCGTCGCCGGCGCAGCCCTGATGCTCGTCCGCAACCGCCGCACCAACAACAACTAACACCCACTGCAGGGCGCCGCTACCGCGGCCCCCGCAGCAACCCCAAGTGGGGAAGAACGCCAACCACGCGCTCTTCCCCACTTGCATTCCCCTCAGCACTCTCCATAACTGCCGCACTTCAAAACCGCCGCAGCCCTGTTGATGGTCAACTGCTGCGATACCGAGCCACGTTCGGTGCATGCGGAGCATTCCAGCGTCACAAAAATGCCGGCCAGTGCACAGCGTCAACATGAATGGAACAACAGAACCTGAAGACTCCGAGGCACTCCTGAAGGACTTGGCCACGACGTCGCCCATCCTCGCGGCAAAGCTCGCCCGCCTGCCGGCTGAACAGGCGGCCATGATCTTTGGGGAACGGCCCGTCGAAGGCGGAATTCGCCCAGCAAGAGCAGGCGCGCCTGGCAGCTGAGGGGAATTCTGTCGGTGCTCTGTGTCAGAGTCTTTATATGACTGCTCCACTTCTTGCCCACGCTACCGACTACGGACGAATGTACGCCCGCTCCACAACGGAGCAATTCTCTGTCCCCTCCATCACCACGGTGATAGGGCAGCAGGCGCACTCCCTGGACGGTTGGTTCAGTTATATGGGAGCAAGCAGCTTGGCCGCAGATCCCGAACTTCCAGCCTTGCTTGGCAGCCCGGCGAGGATCCGGCAGGCGGTCAACAAAGCTTCCAAGGCAGCTGAGGTCTACAGGGACCAAGCTGCGGCAAGAGGCGATCGCGTCCACAATTACTGTGAGCAGGTGGCCTTGCGCGCCCTGGGTCGTCCGCATCGGATGCAGGAATGCCGTGATGAGCTTGCCTCCCACGGTGAGCAGGCCTTTGCAGCCCGCTTTGACGAATGGTGGGAGCTGTACAGGGTGGAGCCCCTGGCTCCGGAAATCACTGTTTGGAACAAGACTGTTGGCTATGCCGGCACGCTGGACCTTGTTGCGAGGATTAACGGGCGCATCTGCCTGATCGATTACAAGACCAAGGGCACCACCCGCGATGGCACTGTCAAGGCACTCGACGACAAAGTCGTCATGCAACTGGTAGCGGGAATGAAGGCGGAAGAGAGCCTCGTTGACCCGGTAGCGGGGGAGTGGGAGCCGTGGAAGTTTGGTGCGAATCCAATGCTGCTGGCCGTGGCTATCGGAGAAACGGAAGTAAGGCCTCAACGAGCCAACCCGGATGTCCTTAAGCACCATTGGTGGAAGTTCTGTGCCCTGAGACGGGTGTGGGAGATGTCTGCCGATGTAACTGCGGCTGGGCAGGCACTCATGCCCGTCCCGCCGCCGTCGTTCGTCTCGCCCTCGTTGGAGCCGGCGTCGCCGTCGTTGGAGTCCGCCTCCCTGGTGCCTGCAGGCGCTGGGACCAGGGACAGCGGCAGCAGCTTGCACTCAACTAAACTGGCTTAGGCTCCGCAACAGCCGGACCAGAGTGTGACGATCGTGAGGACTGACAGCAGATGGCAATTTTGAGTATCCGAATCATTGGGGATCCGGTGTTGCGCACCGTAGCCGATCCCGTTACTGAATTCGGTCCGGAGCTCGCCAAGCTGGTAGCAGACATGATGGAAACCATGGAGGACGTGGAAGGCGCAGGCCTCGCCGCACCCCAGGTGGGCGTTAGTAAGCGGGTCTTCACCTATCGCATTGGCGGTGTAGAGGGACACATCATCAACCCGGTCCTGGAAAACAGCGAAGATTTCCAACCGGATGAAGTTGAGGGCTGCCTCTCCATACCCGGCCTTGGTTTTCCCGTGCGCCGTCACCGCGCAACGCGTGTCACGGGTGTGGATCTCAATGGCAATCCCGTAGAGGTTGAGGCCGAAGGTATGTTGGCACGTTGCTTCCAGCACGAGACCGACCACCTGGACGGCGTCCTTTATACGGACAGGCTGGAGGGCGAAGACCGAAAAGCCGCGCTGCGTGCCATCCGAAACGCCAACTACCACGCTGTGACGGAGCAAACCACATCCAAGCGGGCAAGCTCTGTTGGTTCCAGCTTTGGTGGCGGCAGTTTCGGGGCTCCCGAGTGAGGGTCCTCTTTGCAGGTACTCCGGCAGTCGCCGTCCCATCCTTGGATGCTTTGGTCAAGGCTGGCTTTGACATCGTTGCTGTCCTGACCCGCCCGGATGCACCGTTGGGACGCAAGCGGGTTCTGACGCCGTCACCGGTTGCCGCCCGGGCCGAGGAACTTGGCATCGAGGTCATTCGCGCTGCCAAGGTGGACGCTGACACTACGGCACGAATTGCTGAAATTGCTCCAGACGTAGCCGCCATCGTGGCTTATGGGGGAATCGTGCCTCGCGCTGCCTTGGGCGTTCCCCGGCACGGCTGGGTCAATCTCCACTTCTCGCTCCTGCCCGCGTGGCGTGGTGCTGCTCCGGTGCAGCGCTCCATCATCGCAGGTGACGACGTCACTGGGGCGGCTACCTTCCAGTTGGAAGAAGGGCTGGATACGGGCCCGGTGTTTGGGACGCTAACCGAAACCGTGCGGCCGGCTGACACCGCTGGTGATCTTCTTCAGCGCCTTTCCGTGAGTGGCGCCGTCCTCCTCAGCCAGACGCTGTCGGCCATCGACGCCGGTCAGGCGGCGCCCCAGCCGCAGACCGGCGAGGTTTCCCTGGCCCCCAAACTCTCGCTCGAGGACGGACGATTGGACTGGCAACAGCCGGCGCTTGCCCTGAATCGAAGGGCACGTGGCGTTACGCCCGAGCCCGGCGCGTGGACCACGTTGGAGGGTCAAAGGATCAAGCTTGAACCCGTGGGGCTCCGGCCCGACGTCAAGGACATTGCTCCCGGAGCGGTCCGGGTCGATGGAAAGTCAGTGCTGGTAGGCACTGGTTCCCATGCAGTGGAGTTGGGGCGGATTCAACCCGCCGGCAAAAAGATGATGTCGCCGGCCGACTGGGCCCGCGGCTTGGCTGCACCTGAGAAAGTGGTATTCCAATGAGCGAGTCCGGCCGGCGAGGCCCCAACAACAGCGGGAGCCGGGACGGTGGCGGACACGCCAATCGTGGAGGGCCCGTAGCGACAGCAAGCGCAATGCCCAGGGCAGGGAACGAAACAGGGGGCCACAGCGGGGTTACTCCAATAACGCCCCGTCGCAGCGCACGCGTCGTGCTGATCCTGCGCGTTTGGTAGCTTACGAAGTCCTCCGCGCCGTTGCGTCGGAAGACGCGTATGCCAATCTTGTCCTTCCTGCCAGAATCCGGGAACATCGGCTGGACCGCCGCGACGCTGGTTTTGCAACCGAGCTGAGCTACGGTGCATTGCGGGGACAGGGCACCTACGATGCCATCCTGGCCCGCTGCGTGGACCGGCCCCTCGAACAACTCGACCCAGCGATCCTTGATGCCTTGCGCATCGGCGCACATCAGCTGCTTTCCATGCGCGTTCCTGCCCATGCTGCGCTGGACCAAACCGTGGGCCTTGCCCGCGCGGTCATCGGCGCCGGGCCGTCTGCGCTCATCAACGCCGTCTTGCGGAAAGTCACCGCCCACACCATGGCCGAGTGGATGGACGTCCTGCTGGAGCAGGAGACTGACGAGACCAGGATTGCTGCACTGCGTCACGCACACCCGGAATGGATCGTCCGCGCACTTCGCCAGTCGTTGGTGAACCATGGAAGATCCAAAACCGAAATTGAAGCCCTGCTGGAGGCAGACAACGCGGCGCCTGTGGTTAATCTGGTTGCTCTGCCAGGGCTGGGGAACCTTGAGGAAGCTTTCGAAAACGGGGCTGCGGCTGGAGAGCTGGTAGAGGACTCCGCGCTGTCGGCCGGAGGCGACCTTGGCAGGCTCGAGTCGGTCCGGAGGGGAACTACCCGCGTTCAGGATGTCGGCTCACAACTCGTAGCCCGCGCAGTTGCAAGCGTCGATCTGGGAGCCCCTGCCGGCGAAGGAGAGCGGTGGCTGGACTTGTGCGCAGGGCCGGGAGGCAAAGCTGCATTGCTTGCCGCCCTGGCTCACCGTGATGGCGCCACCTTGCTCGCCAACGAGCCTGCACCGCACCGCGCCAAGCTGGTCCAGCAGGCGTTGTCTGCGGTACCTGCGGAATCCTGGACGGTGCGGACCGGTGATGGACGTGAGGTCGGCGACGAACAGCCCGACTCCTTTGACCGGGTATTGGTGGACGTTCCCTGCAGTGGTCTTGGTGCCTTGCGCAGGCGTCCCGAATCACGGTGGCGCCGTGCACCCAAGGACATCGCGGACCTTGGTCCGCTGCAGCGAGAACTCCTGGTTTCGGCTATCGACGCCGTCAAGCCCGGAGGCGTTGTGGCCTACGTGACGTGTTCACCCCACCCGGCGGAAACCACAGCCGTCGTGGGTGATGTCCTCGGAAAACGTGATGACCTTGAGCTGCTCGACGCCGGCAAGGCACTGGACGCTGTAAGCCTCTCGGGAAGCCTTGGGGCCGGGCACGAGCTTACGGCCCAGCTTTGGCCGCACGTTCACCACACGGATGCCATGTTCATGGCGCTCATCCGCAAAAAGTCCTAGCTCCGTAATTAGCCCTAGCTCCGCAAAAAGTCCTGGCTCCGCAAAAGTCCTGGCCCGCCATCCTCGCTTGAACACAAATCGATAAAACAACTGACCCAAAGGGGCTGCCTTGTCTCAGTGCTGTATCAACCCGAGCATCCTGTCCGCCGACTTCGTCAACCTTGAGGCGGAGCTGCAGCGGATCGGCAACGCCGATGCCGTGCACGTGGATGTCATGGACAACCACTTCGTTCCCAACCTGACGCTTGGCCTGCCGGTGGTACAGCGGATCCAAGCCGTCAGCCCGGTTCCCTTGGACGCACACCTGATGATTTCAGATGCTGACAGGTGGGCACCTGCCTATGCGGACGCGGGCCTCGCGTCGGTGACGTTTCATGTCGAGGCTGCCATGGCGCCTGTCAAGCTTGCCCGTGAACTGCGGGCCCGTGGTTCAAAAGCGGGTATGGCATTGCGGCCTGCCACTCCGGTTGAGCCGTATTTGGACATGCTCAGCGAACTGGACATGCTCCTGATCATGACGGTTGAACCGGGCTTTGGTGGCCAGTCCTTCCTGGATATCACCTTGCCCAAGATCCGCCGCGCCCGCGCAGCCATTGACGGATCCGGAATCGGCGTGGCCATTCAGGTGGATGGCGGGATCACCGAGGAAACCATCCTTCGCGCAGCTGAAGCGGGGGCGAACGTCTTCGTGGCAGGCTCAGCTGTGTACGGGGATGAAGACCCTGCCGCGGCAATCGATCGGCTCCGAGCGGCCGGGTCCAAGGCAGCAATGGCGGGCGGCTCGGCGAAACCGTGACGACCGTCATCAGATGTTACGAAGATTGCGGGGAATAGCTCAGGCATCTCCGCAGTTGTGGCAGAATAGCAACACACATACGTGCTCCGGGGTCGGTGTAAGTCCGAACCGGCGGTTATAGTCCGCGACCCGCGCGCCTTGGGATCCAAGTCATTGGAATCCCGCTGGCAAACGGTTGAACCGGTGGAATTCCGGTACCGACAGTTAAAGTCTGGATGGGAGAAGCACGTACAGTCATGCTGTGTGCGTCCTTAGGGACGCCGCGCAGTGCGCTGTCGTACACCCCCGGAGCCATCGCGGCTTACTGGGAAGGAACGGCATGGACTTTCTGCGATGGCTCTTCGAAGCACAGATTCCCGTTGGAGGATCTGCGCTTGTTTTACGCGAAGTGCTTGGCAACATCTTTGGGCTCGCCAGCGCCCTCGGCGGAATGCGCCGCAAAGTCTGGGCGTGGCCTGTAGGCATTCTGGGAAATATCCTCCTGCTGACGGTCTTCCTCGGCAACGTTTTCGGCGCAGCCACCCCGTCAACCCTATGGGGACAGGCTGCACGGCAGATCATGTTCATAGCGGTGGCCGTCTACGGTTGGTACCGCTGGCAGCAAGGGCGGCAGGCCAGCAACCAGGGACGCGCAATCGTCCCGGGCTGGGCCAGTAACAAAGTCCGCATCGCCCTCCTTGGGGCAATGGTGGCCGGAACGGCCGCCCTGACACCCCTCTTCGACGCGCTGGGCTCCTACCCGCCCGTGTGGGCTGATGCCTGGACCTTCACAGGTTCCCTGCTGGCCACATACGGTATGGCCCGGGGATGGACCGAGTTCTGGCTCATCTGGGTGGCCGTTGACATAGTCGGCGTCCCGTTGCTCTTCAGCGCCGGGTACTACGCCAGTGCCGTCATGTATCTTTTCTACGGATTCTTTACGTTGACCGGTTTCTTCGTGTGGTGGCGGGCAGAGAAGCGCGAACGTGCCACGACCGTCACGGGCCCCTGCTGTAGTAGGAGTCGCTCCGTGACTCTGAACCCCAAACTCTTCAATGCCGCCGAAACTGCGGCTATGGATGTGGCCCTTGCAGCTGCCTTGGGCGGGCCGCGTGGAGCAAACCCGTTGGTGGGCGCCGTTGTGCTCAGCCCCGGGGGAGAACAGCTCGCCGTTGGCTACCATCGGGGAGCCGGCACAGCCCACGCCGAGGCAGATGCCATTCTTGAGGCACGCCGTCAGGGCGTGGATCTTGCAGGAACCACCATGGTGGTCACCCTGGAGCCCTGCAACCACGTGGGCCGCACCGGTCCCTGCGCACAGGCCATCATTGAGGCCGGGATCTCCAAGGTGATTTACGCCGTCGATGATCCCCACGATCCCGCCGCGGGCGGTGCCCGCACGCTGCAAGCGGCGGGAGTCGACGTCGAATCCGGCCTCGGCGCCGACAAGGCATTTGACCTCAATCGAGAATGGTTCGACGCCGTCGCAACCCAACGTCCGTTCGTCACCTTGCACATCGCCCAGACGCTGGACAGCCGCATCGCCGCAGTGGACGGTACCAGCCAATGGATCTCCAGTCCTGAGTCCCTCGCGGACAACCACGGATTGCGGGGCCTCATCGATGCAATCCTGGTGGGCACTGGCACGGTACTTATCGACAATCCACGTCTGACGGCACGGGCATCCGACGGCAGCCTGGCGCAGCGCCAGCCGCTCCGCGCCGTCATGGGTTTGCGGGACGTTCCCGAAGACGCTGCGGTACGCGGAACCGATGGCCGTTTCGTGCACCTGCAGACCAGGGATCCGGCGGAAGCGCTCAGCCAACTGTTCCACCAAGGCGTCAGGCACCTCATGGTGGAAGGCGGTTCCAGCATCCTCAGTACGTTCCTTGCTGCTGGATTGGTGGACGAACTGATCGTCTATCTTGCTCCAACCCTTTTGGGATCCGGAACGCCTGCGCTGAACGACCTCGGCATCACCACGCTGGCCGATGCCCAACACTGGGCCTGGGACGATGCCGGTGGCGGGGCGGTACAGACCCTCGGCAACGACCTCCGGCTGCATCTGCGGTCAATGAGATCAGCGGTCGCTACAGCAGCGGCCAGCACAACCAAGAATTCCATTCCGCGCAGTGAAGCTGCGGAATACGTCACAGGAGGACACTGATGTTTACCGGAATCGTTGCCGAACAGGGCACCGTCCTGGGTATTGACCGCGACGGCGATGCCAGCGCGACGTTGCGGCTGAAAGCCCCGACCAGCACCGAGGGCCTGGCCCTGGGAGGTTCCATCGCAGTCAACGGAGTCTGCCTCACCGCAACCCGGATTGACGGGCAGGATTTCAGCGTCGACGTCATGGGGGAGACCCTGGTCCGCACCACCATCGGCGAGTTGGCCGCGGGCGACACCGTGAACCTCGAGCGCTGCGTCCCTGCTGGCGGGCGTCTGGACGGCCATGTGGTCCAAGGACATGTTGACGGCGTGGGTGAGCTGCTGGAACGGGAGCCGCTGGGCAACTGGGATCGTTTGCGGTTTGGCGTCCCTGGGCCGCTGGCACGGTACATTGCCGAGAAGGGTTCGATCGCCGTCGACGGTGTTTCACTGACTGTAACGGCAGTGAGCGCGGCTGCTGAAGCGGCTCCGTGGTTCGAGGTAGGGCTCATTCCTACGACCTTGGAGGAGACAGGCCTGGGGGCCAAGCCGGTTGGCGCACGGGTAAACCTGGAAGTGGATGTACTCGCTAAATACACGGAGCGGCTCCTGTCCTTTGCTCCACAGGGCTCCCCGGCGCACCGCGCCAACGCAGAGACGGCCAGCGCGGAAACAGCCAGCGAGTCTGCCGAAAACCAGGAGGTTGCGCGATGAGCACGCCGACCAAGACGGTCTCGACGGCGTCGGGTCGTACAGGCCTGGATCCCGTGGAATCTGCAATCGCGGCGATGGCTGCCGGCCAGGCAGTCATCGTGGTGGACAACGAAGACCGCGAGAACGAAGGCGACATCATTTTCGCTGCCCAACATGCCACGCCCGCCCTCATGGGGTGGACCATCCGGTATTCATCGGGCGTCATTTGCGTTCCGCTTGAAGCGGAACGGGCGGACGACCTGGCGCTTCCGCCCATGGTGGCAGTCAATGAGGACGCCAAAGGCACCGCCTACACCGTTTCCTGCGATGCGGCGATCGGAGTGAGCACTGGTATTTCGGCCACGGACCGCGCATTGACGGCCCGGATCCTCGCCGACCCGCAGAGCACTCCGGCGGCGATTACACGCCCCGGGCATATTTTCCCGCTGCGGGCGGTTAAGGGGGGAGTGCGTGAACGTCCGGGACACACGGAAGCAGCCGTGGACCTGTGTCGGCTTGCCGGGCTTGCTCCGGTGGGCGTGATCGCTGAGTTGGTACATGACGATGGTGAAATGATGCGCCTGGACAGCTTGCGCGATTTCGCCGCCGAACACGGATGCCCCCTCATCTCCATTGAGGATCTGGTGGCATACGTTGACGCGGTAGAGTCCCAGACGGCACACGTTTCAGTGGCAGACGAGGAGAAGCGATGACCGCACCGACAACGCGCAGCAGCGACGACACCGAGCCCACGCCCCACCCGGTGAGCGGCGGCCCCATTGTCCAGCTGCCCACCGCCTTTGGTGACTTTGTAGCCCAGGGCCTGGACGGACCACGTTACGGGTGTGGAACACCTTGCCGTGAGTTCCCCCAACGCGCCCAAGGATGGCCAGGCGCCACTGGTGCGCCTGCATTCCGAATGCCTCACCGGTGACGTCTTCGGATCTTATCGTTGCGATTGCGGCGAGCAATTGGCGTTTGCCCTGGAGCTCATCCACGCTGAAGGTGGGACGCTGCTGTACTTGCGGGGCCAGGAAGGGCGAGGCATTGGCCTGGCCAACAAGATCAAGGCCTACGCTCTGCAAGAGGCCGGTTTCGATACGGTCGAGGCCAACGAACAGCTGGGATTGCCCGTAGACGCGCGCTCTTACAGCGCCGCGGGTCAGATCCTGGCCGAGATGGGCCTGCATGAAGTCCGTTTGCTCAGCAACAATCCGGACAAGCAAAACCGCCTGGCCCAGGCTGGCGTCTCGGTGGTGGAAATGGTTCCCACCGAGGTCCCTTCGCGTGAACAGAACGTTCGCTATTTGCAGACCAAGAAAGACCGGATGGATCACCGTCTGACGCTCGAAACCGAGCCCGTCGGCAACGGAAAGACCCCGTCCCGAAGCCCCTTTGACAACGAACAAGACTGAACGGAATTCCATCAAACAATGAGCGGACACGGCGCCCCCACTATCGACCTCACCACCCTCAAGCCCGAGGAAACCTCGCAGCTCAAGCTCGCCATTGTGGCAGCCAGCTGGCATACCCAGATCATGGATGGACTGGTTGATGGTGCCCTCCGCGCGGCGAAGGAAGCCGGCATCGCCGAGCCCACCCTGCTGCGCGTCCCTGGCAGCTTCGAACTCCCGGTTGCCGCGGCCCGGCTCGCACCGCATTTCGACGCCGTCGTGGCCCTCGGTGTTGTTATCCGCGGCGGGACGCCGCACTTCGAGTACGTATGCCAGGCCGCGACGTCGGGACTCACCGATGTCAGCGTCCGCACCGGCGTTCCTGTCGGGTTCGGCGTCCTGACCTGTGATACGGAACAGCAGGGCTTGGACCGCGCGGGCCTCCCGGGCTCCAATGAAGACAAGGGACACGAGGCAGTGACCGCGGCCCTTGCCACGGCGGTGACGCTGAAGCAGTACAGCTGACGCGGAAGCAGTCCAGCTGACACTGGTCAGCGGGCGTTGAAGGGGATGTGCGTGTGTCTTCACTCACATCCCCTTCGTCATGCAACGCCCCAACAAGCGGTGCCAGCCCCTAAGCAAGTAGTCTGTAGGGCGTGAAGAATTTCGAGACGCTGTTCGCAGAACTGAGTGAGAAAGCAGCGACCCGCCCGGCAGGCTCGCGCACGGTTGCCGAACTGGACTCCGGAATCCACGGCATCGGTAAGAAAGTGGTCGAAGAGGCCGCCGAAGTGTGGATGGCCGCCGAGTACGAATCCGATGAAGCTGCTGCCGAGGAAATCTCCCAGTTGCTGTACCACCTGCAGGTCCTCATGCTCGCCAAGGGCCTCAGCCTGGAAGACGTTTACAAGCATCTCTAGCCACGCCACTCCGTCTTCAATAGGCGGAGCCAGCTGCGTGGCCGAAGTGCCTGAAAACCTCCATTCCAAACAGAAAGTCTCCCCATGCTCCGTGTAGCAGTCCCCAACAAGGGATCCCTGTCAGAAGCCGCCTCTGCAATGTTGTCCGAGGCCGGCTACCGCCAGCGCCGCGACACCCGCGAATTGGTCATGGTTGATCCCGACAATGACATTGAGTTCTTCTTCCTGCGCCCCCGCGACATTGCGGTGTATGTGGGCCAGGGAACCCTGGACGTCGGAATCACCGGACGCGACCTCCTGCTGGACGCAAAGGTGGAAGCCGAAGAACTCCTTCCCTTGGGCTTTGCCCCTTCTACTTTCCGTTTCGCCGGCCCCGTAGGTGACTTTACCGGCGTCGAGCAGCTCGAAGGCAAGCGCCTTGCTACCAGTTACGACGGGCTCCTGCGCGACTATCTGGCGGATCGTGGCGTGAATGCCAAGGTGGTCCGACTGGACGGGGCCGTCGAGTCATCGGTGCGGCTCGGCGTCGCGGACGCCATTGCCGACGTGGTCGAGACGGGCAACACCCTCAAGGCAGCCGGCATGGAAATCTTCGGTGATCCCATTCTTAAGTCCGAGGCCGTGCTCATCAGGCGCACAGGTCCCGGTGGTGCCGCGAATGGCACCGCCAAGGAAATCGACGTCCTCATCCGCCGTCTGCAGGGCGTCCTTGTGGCGCGGCAGTACGTGTTGATGGACTACGACATCCGCAAGGACCTGGTGGAGGATGCTGCCGCACTCACCCCTGGCCTTGAATCACCCACCGTTTCCCCGTTGCGGGATTCCGAATGGGTGGCCGTGCGTTCGATGGTCCCCAAGAAGGAAACCAACCGCATCATGGACGAGCTGTACGATCTGGGCGCCCGCGCCATCCTGGTCAGCAGCATCCACGCCTGCCGTATCTGATCCAGCATCACCATCGAGCAGAGCAGAATTCTAGGAGTAAGCACATGGCTGTAGCCGTACGCGTCATTCCCTGCCTGGACGTCGATGCCGGCCGCGTGGTCAAAGGCGTCAACTTCGAGGGCTTGCGGGACGCCGGAGACCCGGTGGAACTGGCGCACCGTTATGACAATGGCGGTGCGGATGAACTGACGTTCCTGGATGTCACCGCATCATCGGGCAACCGCGAAACCACGTTCGATGTTGTTCGCCGCACGGCCGAGGAAGTCTTCATTCCGCTGACTGTGGGTGGCGGCGTCCGTGGCGTGGCCGAAGTCGATAAGCTCCTGCGCTTCGGCGCTGACAAGGCATCGATCAACACCGCCGCTGTGGCCCGGCCTGAGGTCATCGATGAAATCACGCGCCACTTCGGCTCCCAGGTCCTGGTGCTCTCCGTGGATGCGCGCCGGACCCGCGAAGGCGACGCCCCGACGTCGTCCGGTTTTGAAGTCACCACCCACGGTGGCAGGACCGGGACGGGAATCGACGCCATCGCCTGGGCCAAGGAAGCCGCGGACCGGGGCGTGGGAGAAATCCTGCTGAACTCGATTGACGCTGACGGCACCAAGGACGGATTTGACCTTGAACTGATCCGTCTTGTGCGCGGGGCAGTCAACATACCGATAATCGCCTCCGGTGGTGCCGGGAAGCCTGCGCATTTCCCCCCAGCCGTGCAAGCCGGAGCCGATGCGGTGCTGGCAGCTTCGGTGTTCCACTTCGGTCCGGATGACATGATCGCCCAAGTCAAAGCAGCAATTCGCGAGGCTGGCTTCGAAGTCAGGTAGCTCTATCGCCAAAAGCAACGCGGGGTCACTTCCGGCCCATCTCCGCAAGGATGATGGGCCCTAAGTGACCCCGCGTTGCTTGTCTTAAAGGCCGATATCTGCGGTTTGTAGAAGCGCGACGGCGTCCGGCTGGCCTTCAAAGGTGACGAGGGCCTGGCTGGTGCGGCCGTGGGCATGCATCAGCAGTTCCCCGGGTTCACCAACAATCGCAACCGACACCGGTGCGCGTTTGGCAACGTGCCGGGGGCCCGAGGGCCGCACCAGAACGATGCCGAGGTCCACACCGCGGTAAAGGAAAGCCGCCCGCTTGATCAGTTCATCCCACAAGGCATCCGAGTACGCTTCGTCGAGGGCCCTGGGCGCCCAGCGGTCACTTGCGCGGCGGATGTCCTCGGTGTGGACGAAATATTCGATGAGATTCGACGTTTCGTCCAGCGCCTTGATCTTCAAAGGGGAAAGGGCCGGCGGTCCTGCACGGAACGTCTTGACGAGTTCCGCGTAGTCGTCGGTGGTCTTGAGCTTGGCGGCAAGTTTGGCCGTCGCTTTGTCCGAAGCCTTGCCGAGGCTGGGGATCAGGAGCCCAATGCCCACGGCCGCTTTGCGCTCCCGCAGGTAGAGGTGCGCCGCAAGATCCCGGGTGAGCCACCCTTGGCAGAGCGTGGGGGAGTCAGGTCCGGCCGCCAGCAGGGTTTCGGCCAGTACTTCTCGGGAAGGATCGACGAAATGCATCACTTGTGAAACTAGCACGATCAGGGCAAGGTTGCGCAGTGGAACCGCCGCAGAATACGGCTCCCATCAAAGGCACTAGACTTGATCTGATGTCAGAGCAGTCCGCCCCCAGTCCAACTCCTGCCGTGGAGCTCTCCAGCGACCCCGCGGACACCCTGCCGCAGGAGATCGCCAGCGCCCTTAAGCGCGATTCCGCAGGCCTTGTAGCCGCCATCATCCAGCAGCACGATACCCATGAGGTCCTCATGCTGGGCTGGATGGATGACGAGGCACTTCGCCGCACCATGACCACGGGACGCGTGACCTTCTACTCGCGCTCCCGCCAGGAATACTGGCGCAAGGGCGACACTTCCGGGCACGTACAGTTCGTGAAGTCAGTCGCCCTTGACTGCGACGGCGATGCCCTCCTGGTCCGCGTTGACCAGATCGGCGCAGCCTGCCACACCGGTACCCGGACCTGCTTCGACGGGCGCGACTTTTCGGTTGTAACGGGCCACCGCGATTAAGGCATCCCCTAGTTTCCCTGACGCACCACCTAAGACCAAAGGCGGAGAACAATAGCCATGCAGGACCTTGGAATCATCAGCCCGGGCCTGGAAGAGTTCCGCGAACTCGCCGTCCACAGCCGTGTCATCCCTGTCCGACTCAAAGTCCTGGCCGACGCCGAGACCCCCATCGGCCTGTACCGTAAGCTCGCCAAGGGCCAGCCCGGTACTTTCCTCCTGGAGTCGGCAGCCGTTGGCGGGGCCTGGTCCCGCTATTCCTTCATTGGTGCCAAGTCCCGCGCCACCCTGACCACCAAGGATGGCCAGGCACACTGGATCGGTGAGCCACCGGTCGGCGTGCCCGTGGCAGGCAATCCGGTGGAGGCAGTCCGTGACACCATCGCCGCCCTGCAAACTGATCGTTTTGAAGGGCTGCCGCCCTTTACGTCAGGGCTCGTTGGGTTCCTGGGGTGGGAAGCCGTGCGCCATTGGGAGAAGCTGACGGCACCGCCGGAAGACGACCTGCAGCTGCCTGAGATGGCCCTGAACCTGGTCACAGACATGGCAGTGCACGACAACGTGGATGGCACTGTCCTCCTGATCGCCAACGCGATCAACTTCGACAACAGTTCCGAGCGTGTGGACGACGCATGGCACGACGCCGTGGCGCGGGTTAAAGCGCTACTGGACCAGGTCAGTACACCTGTCGCCCAGCCGGTTTCTGTGCTGGAGCCAGCCGCACTGGATTTTGCGTCGAGCGTGCAGGAACGCTGGGACGAGGCCAAGTACCTGGAAGCCATCGATCGCGGCAAGGAAGCGATCGTCGATGGCGAGGTCTTCCAGGTCGTCATTTCGCGTCGCTTCGAAATGGAGTGCAAGGCCGACCCCCTGGACGTTTACCGCGTACTGCGCAACACCAACCCGAGCCCCTACATGTACATCTTCAGCCTCGAGGATGCTGACGGCCGCGAGTACTCGATCGTAGGTTCCTCACCGGAGGCATTGGTGACGGTAACCGGCGGCGAAGTCATTACGCACCCCATCGCCGGATCGCGTCCGCGTGGCAAGACTGTTGAAGCCGACAAAGCCCTGGCCACGGAACTGCTGGCCGACCAGAAGGAGCGCGCCGAGCACCTTATGCTGGTTGACCTTTCACGCAACGACCTCTCCAAGGTGTGCGTGGCCGGCACGGTTGACGTCACCCAGTTCATGGAGGTGGAGCGGTTCAGCCACATCATGCACCTGGTGTCCACCGTGGTGGGAGAGTTGGCTCCCCACGCCAAGGGCCTACGACGTCCTCAAGGCAACTTTCCCCGCGGGCACGCTATCCGGAGCCCCGAAGCCGCGGGCGTTGCGCCTCCTGGACGAACTCGAACCGCACCGCCGTGGTATCTACGGTGGCGTGGTGGGCTACCTGGACTTCGCCGGTGACATGGACATGGCGATTGCCATCCGTTCTGCGTTGCTGCGGGAAGGCCGTGCCTACGTGCAAGCCGGCGGCGGGATCGTTGCCGATTCCCACAAGCCATCGGAAGCCCTTGAAACCGTGAACAAGGCCGCTGCGCCGCTTCGGGCCGTGCACACGGCCGGTTCTTTGCAGAACATTTCCGCCGAGACAGTCCGGGACGCAGGAATCGTCGACGGCGGGACGCCCGCCTCATGACCGCTGAAGCAACGGGACACGCGGCGACCACACCGCCGCGTTGGGCACGGAAGTCAACGCTTGTTCTTGCAACGGCACTCCTGGCACTGGCTGTCTTTGGAACCACCACGCAGACCTGGATCGAGGTCCGGCTTGATCCCACAGCTGCCTCCAACAGCGACCTTCACGTTCAGGGCAGCAAGGCAGCCACGGCCGTTACCGCTCTGGCGCTCGTAGCGCTTGCCGGTGGGTTGGCGGCTTCCATCGCGGGGCGGATCGCCCGCTGGATCATCGCGGCCCTCCTTGCCCTGTCCGCTGCCGGGATAATCCTGGCAGCCGCTACGGTCCTGTCGGATCCTCTCGGCGCTGCCCAGGGCTCCATCGCTGCGGCAACGGGCATTTCGGGAGGTCAGGCGAACGTGGCCACAACGGTCTTCCCCGTCCTGGCTATCGTGGCCGGTGCCCTGCTTGCCGTCTGTGCAGTGGTCTTGCCGCTGGCAGGACGGCATTGGAAAACCCGGACCAAGTACGACGTCGCTGCCGTCAAGGAACGCGGTAGCGGACCCGTGGACGAGATCGACAGCTGGGACAGTCTTTCCCGCGGCGAAGACCCAACGTAGGCGGTCCAGCAATCTTTCGGGCCGGTCTGGCGCAACATAAGCGCCGGCGCTGGTCCTGACGTCGGACGATGTCCCGGCCGCCGTCAATAAATGGCAGAATGTAAGCAGTATTCATCCTGAGGAGATTCCACATGAGCAAAACCACAGTGTCCGCAAACCAAGCTACCTCCACCATGGCCAGCCACGCTGATGCCATCGGCCACGGTAACAGCCCGGCTGCCTGGACCTGCGTGATTGTGATGCTGGTCGGCGCCCTGATTTCCTCCATTGCTTTCGTCATCGCCAGCACCCCGATCTTCATCGGTGGAGTTGTGGTCATGGTGGCCGGCCTCATCGTAGGTTGGGCCATGCGCAAGGCCGGCTACGGAGTGGGTGGCAGCAAGCTGCAGAACAACGGTCACTAATCGTGACCGTTCTTGACGACATCATCGTCGGCGTCAAGGAGGACAT
Source organism: Arthrobacter sp. StoSoilB13 (assembly GCF_019977255.1). Classification (NCBI taxonomy): domain Bacteria; kingdom Bacillati; phylum Actinomycetota; class Actinomycetes; order Micrococcales; family Micrococcaceae; genus Arthrobacter; species Arthrobacter sp. StoSoilB13. The sequence continues at coordinate 229,347 of NZ_AP024647.1, forward strand.
GGAGGCCCGCCGCCGGCTTGTGTCCCTCGTTGAGCTGAAGGACCGCGTTGCAGCCGCAGCACCCGCGCGTGACGCTTGGGCTGCCCTGGGTGGTCCCGCCTCGAATCGTGACGATCTCAAGGTCATCGCTGAAATCAAGCGTCGAAGCCCGTCCAAAGGCGACCTTGCACCCATTGATGACCCCGCCTCGCTTGCGGTGCAGTACGAAGATGGCGGAGCTTCGGTCATCAGCGTCCTTACCGAAAAGCGACGTTTTGGTGGATCGCTGGCGGATCTCGATGCCGTACGTGCCGCCGTCGATATTCCCTTGCTGCGCAAGGACTTCACGGTGGACGAGTACCAGATCTGGGAAGCCCGCGCCCATGGTGCGGACCTCATTCTGCTGATCGTTGCGGCCTTGTCTGATTCGGAGCTGGCCGACTTCAACGCCCTCAGCCATGAGCTTGGCATGAACGTGCTGGTGGAAACGCATACCGAAGAGGAAATTGAGCGTGCCGTCGCTGCGCAGGCCAAAATCATCGGTATCAACGTCCGCAACCTGAAGACGCTCGGCGTCGACCGCTCAGTTTTCGGTTCACTGGCCGGTTTGATTCCGGCTGAGGCAGTGATTGTGGCGGAGTCCGGCGTACGGACGGCCGAGGACGTCACACACTATGCCGCTAGTGGCGCCAACGCCATTTTGGTGGGGGAGGCGCTGGTCAGCGACTCAACCCCGCGCGAACGCATCACCGAATTCAAGGCAGCTGGAGCTGCCGCCATCGCCGTCAGGAACTGAGGCAGTACCTGAAGCAAGGCGACAGCCATGAGGCAGCCCGGGCTTGTGCCTGCGGCTGCCTTGTGGCACGTGGAACTACCCGATGAACTAACTGGAACAGGACGGTGAGACTGATGGTGGACGCGCCAACAGCCAGCTCGGAAGAGAATGCGGCCGACGCATTCCTGCAAGGTGGCCATTCGCTGCGCAACGCAAGCGGGCCGTACTTCGGCAACTACGGTGGCCGTTGGATGCCCGAGTCACTTATCGCCGCACTCGACGAAGTCCAGGACACGTTCGAGAAAGCGAAAGCCGATCCCGATTTCCTCGCGGAGTTGAAGGACCTCAACAAGAACTACTCCGGGCGCCCCTCGCTGCTGACAGAGGCCAAGCGCTTCTCGCGGCACGCCGGTGGAGCCAGGATTTTCCTCAAGCGTGAAGACCTCAACCACACGGGTTCCCACAAGATCAACAACGTCCTGGGACAAGCCCTCCTGGCCAAGCGCATGGGCAAGACCCGGGTCATTGCTGAAACCGGCGCAGGCCAGCACGGCGTTGCCAGTGCCACGGCAGCCGCCCTCCTTGGCTTGGAGTGCGTTGTCTACATGGGTGCCGAGGACTGCCGCCGCCAGGCTTTGAACGTTGCCCGCATGCAACTGCTCGGCGCCACCGTGGTTCCCGTGACCAACGGTTCGCAGACCCTCAAGGACGCCATCAACGACGCCCTGCGGGATTGGGTTTCCAACGTGGAGACCACCCACTACCTGTTGGGTACCGCTGCCGGAGCCCACCCGTTCCCTGCCATGGTCCGCTTCTTCCACGAAGTGATTGGCGAGGAAGCCCGCGCCCAGATCCTGGATCAGACCGGCAGGCTGCCCGACGCCATCTGTGCCTGCATTGGTGGTGGATCCAACGCCATCGGCCTGTTCCACAGCTTCCTTGACGACGCTTCCGTGAAGATCTACGGCTTTGAAGCCGGTGGCGATGGCGTTGAGACGGGGCGTCACGCCGCAGCAATCTCCCTGGGACGTCCCGGTGTGCTCCATGGTGCACGTTCGTACCTGATGCAGGACGAAGACGGCCAGACCATCGAATCCCACTCGATCTCTGCCGGACTTGACTACCCCAGCGTGGGACCCGAGCACTCGTACCTGGCGGACATCGGACGCGTGACGTACGAGGCCATCACAGACACCGAAGCCATGGACGCCTTCAGCCTCCTGTGCCGGACGGAGGGCATCATCCCGGCTATCGAGTCTGCGCACGCGCTTGCCGGTGCCATTAAAGTGGGCAAGCGCCTCACCGAGGGTAAAGAGGACCCGTCCGAGATCTCCGTGATCGTGAACCTGTCCGGACGCGGGGATAAGGACGTTGAAACAGCAGCGGCGTGGTTCAACATGCTGGACGAGGAAGGCCACGTCAAGGGCACCACGCTTTCTACCCGCAAGCCCAAGGGTCCTGCAGAGCGCACCTCCGAAGCAGCCGTGGACGTAAACGAGGACCAGAACTGATGACTGAACAATTCGCCAGCAAATCCGCTGCCGCCATCGACCGCGCCAAGGCCGAGGGCCGGGCGGCCCTTGTCGGATACCTTCCGGCAGGCTACCCCACGGTCCAGGACAGCATCGATGCCGGGATTGCCCTGGCACGGAACGGTGCGGACCTCATTGAGATCGGCATTCCCTACTCCGATCCCGTAATGGATGGGCCTGTAATCCAGGCTGCTACCACGGAAGCGATCAACAACGGTTTCCGCGTGGCCAATGTCTTCGACGTCGTTGCAGGGATCACAGCCGCTACTGACGCCGCCGTGTTGGTCATGACCTACTGGAACCCGGTCATGCGCATGGGCGTGGATGAGTTCTCCCGCCGCCTGGCTGAATCCGGCGGAGCCGGCCTTATTACTCCGGACCTTATTCCGGATGAGGCCAGTGAGTGGTTCGAGGCTTCGGACAAGTACGGACTGGACAGGGTCTTCCTGGTGGCCCCGTCATCCACGCCTGAACGCTTGGACATGACTGTCAAGGCCAGCCGCGGCTTCGTGTATGCCGTCTCCATCATGGGCGTGACCGGTACGCGCCAGTCTGTCAGCAGCACAGCCGAAGACGTCGTGGCGCGTGCCCACGCTGCAGGTGCAGAACGGGTTTGCGTTGGCCTCGGTGTTTCCAACCCGGACCATGTCCGTGAGATAGCTGAGTACGCGGACGGCGTGATCGTCGGCACCGCTCTCGTGGCGGCCCCTCCGCGACGGCGGCGTTGACGCTGTCGGCCAACTCACCAAGAACCTCAGCGCCGGCTTGGGCCGCGCAGCTGCAGACGCCTAGGAAAAAGGAAACAGCGAAGCCCAATGCAGACCGTCCTCCACGCAGCGGCAATGGTTCCACTAAGCATCCCGAGCCCATCGTGGTCCGGTTTCGACATTCCGCTGCCGTGGGGGACGCTGCGTATCCACGCGTACGCCCTCTGCATCCTGGCGGGAATCATCATCGGCCTGTGGCTGACGTCTTCCCGATGGAAGCGACGGGGAGCCCCGGAGGGCAGCCTGTGGGATATCGCTATTTGGGCGATTCCCTTCGGCATTATCGGTGGCCGCCTGTACCACGTGTTTTCGTCGCCGGATGCGTACTTCGGTCCTGGGTTCGACGGCACAGGTGACCTCTCCCTGATTCCGCAGATACAGCGGGGCGGCCTCGGTATTTGGGGTGCCGTGCTGCTTGGTGCCGTGGGCGCCTGGATCGGTTGCCGTCGGGCGGGCGTCAAGCTCACCGCGTTCCTGGATGCCGCAGCCCCCGGGTTGCTGCTTGCCCAGGCGATCGGACGTTGGGGCAACTGGTTCAACCAGGAACTCTTCGGCGCCCCCACTACATTGCCGTGGGGACTCCAGATTGACCCCGCCAACGCAAACTTCCCAGCGGGCATGCCGGCGGACACGCTCTTCCACCCGACGTTCCTCTATGAATTCCTGTGGAACATCCTGGGCGTTGCCATACTTCTTCTGCTGGACCGGAAGTTCCACTTCCGCCGGGGACGCCTGTTCTGGCTGTACGCGATGTATTACACACTTGGCCGGGTGTGGATCGAAGCTCTCAGGATTGACGATGCCGAGCAAATCAGCCTCTTTGGGATCACCACCAGGCTGAATGTATGGACGAGTATCTTCGTCTTCGTTGCGGCGCTGGTTATCCTCGTTGTTCTCGGCAGGGGAGGGCGGCCACAGCCGGACACCCCTTATTTGCCGGGTCGGGACCCGGAATCCACACCTGCCAAAGATGAGGCATCCGTGACGAGAGTCACCAGTCATGATGTGGACCCATCTGTCTCGGATAGTGGTTCCCGTGGTAATCTCCCAGATAACCAAAGCGATCCGGGCCACGTTGACGAGCCGCAGGATGCAGCAGGGGATTCCCTTAAGGACGGCACGTCCAAGGCGGAGTCCGAATCTGCTGCGACTGCCGCAAGGAAGGCCCCCGGATCCTCGCTGGAAGCTGACGACACCAAGTAGTCGTTTCCGGCAAAGGGGCAACAGAGTCACCGCTCGTAGGGCCCAGTCCACAGCGTCGTGGCACCCCGGAAACCGGATCGCAGCATACCGATGTTCACTGGTCAAGCCGGGGCCAGTGGTCTGCGTAACTGTTAGTTGCGCTTGATTGGCTGGCCTACAATTCCAATAACTAGCGCTTTGTTGTGCCCATCACAAGGGCATGCAAGGTGGGGCCAACGTTGTCCCTTCCATACGCACGATCACGAGGAAGGACGTCTCCCATGACCCATCTTCATAACCCCGGTTGGTCCGAAAATATCGAACCGCAGGGTGCCATGTCTCCATTCAAGCGCTTTGCTGCGCTTCCGGAGGGCCCGGGGTCTTTACAACCCGGACAAGGAGAAGGACGCCTGCGGCCTGGCAATTATTGCCACGCTCCGCGGGGAACCGGGATACGACATCGTGGAAGCGGCTCTGACTGCCCTCCGCAATCTCGAACACCGCGGCGCCGTGGGCGCCGATGAAGGTACGGGCGACGGTGCGGGCCTGCTGATGCAGGTTCCGGACGAGTTCTTCCGGGCCGTCACCGAATTCGAATTGCCCGCTCCGGGCCAGTACGTGGTGGGCACGGCCTTCCTTCCTGCTGAATCGCGCGAAGCAGCTACGGCCAAGGCCGGTATCGAAGCGCTGGCGGCGGACGAGGGCCTCACGGTCCTTGGCTGGCGCGAGGTTCCCGTGGTCGCAGACCTCGTGGGTGCCATGGCGCGTGCATGTATGCCGTACTTCTCGCAGCCCTTCTTTGCATCCGCTACCGGCGAGCAGCTTGAGCGCAACGAACTTGACTCCCGCGCCTGGCGGATCCGCAAGCGCGCCCAGAACAAGTACGGCGTCTACTTCCCGTCGCTGTCCTCGCGCACCATTGTGTACAAGGGCATGCTGACGACGGCACAGTTGGAGCCGTTCTACCCGGACCTGTCGGACAAGCGCTTCAAGACCAAGCTTGCCATCGTCCACTCACGCTTTTCCACGAACACCTTCCCGTCGTGGCCCCTGGCACAGCCCTTCCGGACCATCGCCCACAACGGCGAAATCAACACGGTCAAGGGCAACCGCAACTGGATGCGTGCACGCCAGTCGCAGCTGGCCAGCCCGCTGCTTGGCGACACCCCTGAAGAGCTTTACCCGATCTGCACCCCAGGTGCCTCGGACTCTGCCTCCTTCGATGAAGTAGCCGAGCTCCTTTGGCTCTCCGGCCGGCCGATCACGCACTCGATCATGATGATGATCCCTGAGGCGTGGGAGAACCATGCCACCATGGATCCTGCACGCCGCGCCTTCTACGAGTACCACTCGCTGCTCATGGAGCCGTGGGACGGTCCCGCCGCCGTGTCCTTCACTGATGGCAACCTCGTTGGCGCAACGCTGGACCGCAATGGCCTGCGCCCGGGACGCTACTGGATCACTGAAGACGGCTTGATCGTCTTTGCCTCGGAAGTGGGCGTCATCGAGGTCGAGCCTTCCAACGTGGTCAAGAAGGGTCGCGTTGCCCCGGGCAAGATGTTCCTGGTTGACACCGAAGCCGGCCGCATCATCGACGACGCCGAGGTCAAGGCCGAGGTCGCAGCAGCCAACCCGTGGGCCGAATGGCTCAAGGACAACCTGATCGACATCAACGAGCTCCCCGAGCGTGAGCACGTACGCCACACCGCTGCATCGGTGAACATCCGCCAGCGGACCTTCGGCTACACCACCGAAGAACTGAAGATTCTGCTCGGCCCCATGGCCCGTACAGGCGCCGAGCCCTTGGGCGCCATGGGTTCCGATACTCCGGTTGCCGTGCTGTCCAAGCGTCCGCGCCTGCTGTTTGACTACTTCGTGCAGTCCTTCGCCCAGGTCACCAACCCGCCGCTGGACGCCATCCGCGAAGAGCTGGTGACGTCACTTAAGTGCGCCATCGGCCCCAACGGCAACCTCTTGGATGGCAAGCAGGTCCGCCAACCGCAGATCTCCCTGCCGTTCCCCGTGATCAACAACGATCAACTGGCAAAGATCTCGAACATCGAAAACGCCGACGGCGACCGCATCGCCATGAAGGTACGCGGCCTTTACCGCCCGGAGGGTGGGGAAGCGGCACTGCGTGCCCGCCTGACGGAGATCTGTGAGCAGGTTTCCGGCGCGATCAACCGTGGCGTGCAGTACGTTGTGTTGTCCGACCGTGACTCGAACGCGCAATGGGCACCCATTCCGTCGCTCCTGTTGGTCAGCGCCGTCCACCACCACTTGCTCCGCAGTGCGAACCGCACCAAGACGGCACTCGTGGTTGAGGCCGGCGACGTCCGCGAGACGCACCATGTTGCCGTGCTCATTGGCTATGGCGCATCGGCAGTCAACCCCTACCTCGCCATGGAATCGGTTGAACAGCTGATCTCCAACGGCGACGTCGAGGGCGTGACTCCGGAAGACGGCGTTTACAACCTCATCAAGGGCCTCGGCAAGGGTGTCCTGAAGATCATGTCCAAGATGGGCATCTCCACTGTTGCTTCGTACACCGGCGCCCAGACTTTCGAGGCGCTGGGCCTTTCGCAGGAACTCGTTGACGAATTCTTCTCGGGTACGCACTCCCAACTGGGTGGCGTGGGCCTTGACGTTATTGCTGCGGAAGTTTCGGCACGGCACCAGATGGCGTACCCCGAGGGCGGCATCGAGCACCCGCACCGTCCGCTCCTGGGTGGCGGCGAGTACCAGTGGCGCCGTGACGGTGAACCGCACCTCTTCAACCCGGAGACCGTGTTCCGCCTGCAGCACGCTACCCGTGAGCGTCGCTACGACATCTTCAAGGCCTACACCAAGGGCGTTGACGATCAGTCCGAGAACCTGATGACCCTGCGTGGGTTGCTCAAGTTCAAGAGCGACGTCCGTCCGGCCGTGCCGCTGGAGGAAGTGGAGCCCGTCTCCAGCATCGTCAAGCGTTTCTCTACCGGCGCCATGAGCTACGGCTCCATCTCCAAGGAAGCCCACGAGACCCTCGCCATCGCCATGAACCGGTTGGGCGCCAAGTCCAATACCGGTGAAGGTGGCGAGGACGTTGACCGTCTGTTGGATCCGGAGCGCCGCTCTGCCATCAAGCAGATCGCTTCCGGCCGCTTCGGTGTCACCAGCCTGTACCTGACCAACGCCGACGACATCCAAATCAAGATGGCCCAGGGCGCCAAGCCCGGCGAGGGTGGCCAGTTGATGGCCCAGAAGGTCTACCCGTGGGTGGCCCGGACGCGCCACTCGACGCCCGGCGTCGGGCTCATTTCCCCGCCCCCGCACCACGACATCTACTCGATCGAAGACCTCGCGCAGCTCATCTACGATGCCAAGCGCGCCAACCCTTCGGCCCGTGTACATGTGAAGCTGGTTTCGGAAGTCGGGATCGGCACGGTGGCCTCCGGCGTGACCAAGGCGAAGGCCGACGTCGTGCTTGTTTCAGGGCACGACGGCGGTACCGGCGCCTCGCCGCTGAACTCGCTCAAGCACGCGGGTGTGCCGTGGGAACTCGGCCTGGCCGAGACCCAGCAGACCCTCATGCTCAACGGACTCCGCGACCGCGTTGTTGTCCAGGTTGACGGCCAGCTCAAGACCGGCCGTGACGTGGTCATCGCCGCCCTCCTGGGTGGCGAAGAGTTCGGTTTCGCAACGGCTCCGCTGGTTGTCTCGGGCTGCATCATGATGCGCGTCTGCCACTTGGACACCTGCCCCGTTGGTGTTGCTACCCAGAACCCGGAACTGCGTTCGCGGTTCAACGGCAAGCCCGAATTCGTGGTCAACTTCTTCGAGTTCCTCGCAGAAGAAGTCCGCGAAATCCTGGCCGAGCTTGGCTTCCGCAGCCTCGAAGAGGCGATCGGCCACGCCGAGGTACTGGACACCCGCGAAGCGATCGACCACTGGAAGGCCGAAGGCCTGGACCTGGACCCGATCCTGCACGGTCTTGAGTTTGACGACGACGTGCCGCTGCGCAACATGACAACCCAGAACCACGAACTGGACAAGCACTTCGACCAGCGGCTCATCACCATGGCCGCCGAAGCGCTCAGCGACCGCATGCCCGTCAAGATCACCCTGGACGTCATCAACACGGACCGTTCCGTGGGCACGATGCTCGGCCACGTAGTGACCAAGACGTTCGGTACCGACGTGCTGGCGACGGACACGATCGACATCACGCTCAACGGCACGGCCGGCCAGTCACTTGGCGCATTCCTGCCTGCCGGCATCACGCTGCGCATGTATGGAGACTCCAACGACTACGTTGGCAAGGGCCTCTCCGGTGGACGCATCATCGTCCGCCCGGACCGCACCAACGTGTTCCAGGCAGAGCGAAACGTCATTGCCGGCAACGTCATCGGCTACGGCGCAACGAGCGGCGAGATGTTCCTGCGTGGCCAGGTCGGTGAACGCTTCCTCGTGCGCAACTCCGGCGCGACCGCCGTCGTCGAAGGTATTGGCGATCACGGATGCGAGTACATGACCGGTGGCCAAACACTGATCATTGGCCGCACCGGGCGCAACTTCGGTGCAGGCATGTCCGGTGGTACCGCTTACGTGCTGGACCTGCAGCATGAGCGCGTCAACAAGGATGCGCTGGACTCCGGCGAACTTCAGCTCCTGGAGCTGGACGCCGAGGACCGCGACATCGTCCATGGCCTGCTCACCAAGCACGCCGAGGAAACCGAATCCGTCCTGGCCGGCCGTCTGCTCGAGAACTTCGACGACACCGCCGCCCGCATCACCAAAGTACTGCCGCGCGACTACGCCGCAGTCCTGCAAACCCGTCTCGACGCCATCGAAGAGGGCCTTGACCCCGACGGCGAAGAAGTATGGTCTCGAATCCTGGAGGTAACCGGTGGCTGATCCACGCGGATTTCTGAAAGTCCGGCAGCGCGAAACGCAGCCACGCCGTCCCGTTCCGGTCCGCATCATGGACTGGAAGGAAGTGTACGAAGCACAGGAAAAGGGCGTCCTGAAGAGCCAGGCCGGCCGCTGCATGGACTGTGGCGTACCGTTCTGCCACCAGGGCTGCCCGCTGGGCAACCTCATTCCTGAGTGGAACGACCTCGTCTGGCGGGACAAGGGTGAGGAAGCGATCGAACGCCTCCACGCCACGAACAACTTCCCGGAGTTCACCGGCCGTCTGTGCCCGGCACCCTGCGAAGCGTCCTGCGTGCTCGGTATCAACCAGCCCGCCGTGACCATCAAACAGGTTGAGGTTTCCATCATTGATGAAGCCTTCGACAACGACTGGGTCCACCCCCTTCCGCCGACGCGCCTCACGGGCAAGACGGTTGCCGTGGTGGGTTCCGGTCCTGCAGGTCTCGCAGTTGCCCAGCAGCTGACGCGTGTTGGCCACACTGTTGCCGTGTACGAGCGTGACGACAAGATCGGCGGCTTGCTCCGCTACGGCATCCCCGACTTCAAAATGGAGAAGGAACAGGTTGACCGCCGCCTGGAGCAGATGAAGGCCGAAGGCACCCGCTTCCGCACCGGCGTCGCAGTCGGTACGGACGTGACCTGGGAACAGCTGCGCCGCCGTTACGACGCCGTTGTGATCGCCACCGGTGCAACGGTTCCGCGCGACCTGCCCATTCCGGGCCGTGACCTTGAAGGTGTTCACTTCGCCATGGACTACCTGGTTCCTTCCAACCGCGTAGTGGCGGGGGAGAGCCCGGAGAATCACATCGACGCCCGTGGCAAGCACGTGGTCATTCTTGGTGGTGGCGACACCGGCGCGGACTGCATCGGTACAGCGCACCGTCACCAGGCGGCTTCAGTTACGACGCTCGCGATCGGCAAGCAGCCGCCTCTTGAGCGTGCCGGGCACCAGCCGTGGCCGACGTTCCCCACACTCTTCGAGGTCGCCAGCGCCCACGAAGAAGGTGGCGAACGTACCTACCTGGCCTCCACCGTGGAGTTTGTTGGCGAGAATGGCAAGCTCACCGGGGTCAAGGTTGCCGAGACGGAGTTCGTGGATGGCAAGCGCCTCCCGAAGGCGGGGACCGAGCGGATCATTCCCGCTGACCTCGTCTTCCTGAGCCTCGGCTTCACCGGTGCTGAGCCGTCCGGTATCACCGAGCAGGTCAGTGCAGAATTCGACGGTCGGGGCAACGTAGCCCGCGACGGCTACTACATGACGAACACCGAGGGTGTGTTTGTTGCCGGTGACGCCGGACGTGGCCAGTCCCTGATTGTGTGGGCCATTGCCGAAGGCCGTGCATGCGCGGCGGCAGTGGACAAGTTCCTCATGGGAAGCACAATCCTTCCGGCACCGGTCGCCCCCACTGACCGGGCAATCGCGGTCTTATAACGCCGGTAGGAATGATCTTTAACTCAACCAGCAGCACACTACTTAGGGTAGGTATATGAGACGCGCGAAAATTGTGGCAACTTTCGGCCCGGCAATCTCCAGCTACGACAACACTCTCGCAGTGCTGGAAGCCGGCGTTGACGTTGCCCGCATGAACATGAGCCACGGCGACTACTCCGTGCACGACAACACCTATGAGAATGTCCGCAAGGCTGCGGCGCAACTGCACAAGCCCGTGGCTATCATGGCTGACCTCCAAGGTCCCAAGATCCGCCTTGGCCGCTTTGTCGACGGCCCGCACGAGCTTGCCGTTGGCGACACGTTCACCATCACCACTGAAGACGTCCCCGGCACCAAGGACATCTGCTCCACCACGCTGAAGAGCCTCACCGAAGACGTCAACGTGGGCGACGCCCTGCTGATCGACGACGGCAAGGTTGCCCTTCGCGCCATCGAGGTTGACGACGTCAAGGTCGTCGCCACCGTTACGGTCGGTGGCAAGGTGTCCAACAACAAGGGCATCAACCTGCCCGGTGTTGCCGTCAACGTCCCCGCACTGAGCGAAAAGGACGAGGACGACCTCCGTTGGGCCCTCAAGCGCGGCGTGGACATGGTAGCCCTCTCCTTCGTTCGGGATGCCTCTGACATCAAGCGTGTCCACGAGATCATGGACGAAGAAGGTCGCCGCGTTCCGGTGATCGCCAAGATCGAAAAGCCCCAGGCCGTGGACCAGCTCCACGAAATCATCGATGCGTTCGACGCCATCATGGTTGCCCGTGGCGACCTCGGCGTTGAGCTCCCGCTCGAAGAGGTGCCGATCGTCCAGAAGCGAGCCATTGAACTGGCACGCCGCTGGGCCAAGCCCGTCATCGTGGCAACGCAGGTCCTGGAATCCATGATCGACAACCCGCGTCCGACGCGCGCCGAGGCTTCTGACTGCGCCAACGCAGTTCTCGACGGCGCCGACGCAGTCATGCTGTCCGGCGAAACCTCAGTGGGTCAGTACCCCATCGAAACCGTCAAGGTCATGGCCCGGATCATCGAGTCCACCGAAGAACACGGCCTCGAGCGCGTCCCCCCGCTGGGCACCAAGCCCAAGACCCGTGGTGGCGCCATCACCCGTGCCGCCGTCGAAATCGCCGACCAGCTGGACGCAAAGTACATCTGTACTTTCACCCAGTCCGGTGACTCGGCACGCCGTTTGTCGCGTCTGCGCCCGGTCAAGCCGGTCTTCGCGTTCACGCCCGTTGAGCACGTGTGGAACCAGCTTGCCCTCACCTGGGGTATTCAGCCGGTTCTTGTGCCCTCCGTCGGCCACACCGACGAAATGACCGCACAGGTTGACCGTAGCCTCCTGGATATGAAGATCGTCGACGAAGGCGACCTCGTTGTCATCGCCGCCGGTTCCCCTCCCGGACAGGCCGGTTCCACGAACTCGCTGAAGGTCCACAAAGTGGGCGACCTCGCCGACACGTCCAAGGTTGACGCATCGCGCAAGGAACCTGTGGGTCCGTGGCCCGAAAAGAAGAGCAAGACAAGGGCATAGTCCCCTCGGTTTGAAAGCGGGCCCCGCCGTTTGGCGGGGCCCGCTTTGTTTTGTCTTGTTTCGACTCTTAAGCAGGCACGACGGCGGCCGGTCACCTTTCGCGTAGGTGACCGGCCGCCGTCGTTTGCTGCTTGGTGCTAGTTGACCTGGTTGATGATCGTTTCAGCAACCTCACGCATGCTCAGGCGACGGTCCATGGACGTCTTCTGAATCCAGCGGAAGGCCTCCGGCTCGGTGAGGCCCATCTTCGTAGTCAGGAGGCTCTTGGCACGCTCTACGAGCTTGCGCGTGGCGAACTGCTCCTGGAGGTCGGACACCTCGTTCTCGAGCGCCTTGATCTCCTCGTGGCGGGAAAGCGCGATCTCAATCGCCGGGATGAGGTCAGCCGGCGTAAACGGCTTCACAACGTAGGCCATGGCACCGGCGTCGCGGGCACGCTCCACGAGTTCCTTCTGGCTGAAAGCAGTCAACAGGACAACAGGGGCGATGCGGGCCTTGACGATCTTCTCTGCCGCCGAGATGCCATCCATCACGGGCATCTTCACATCCATGAGGACAAGGTCCGGCTTCAGCTCTTCGGCCAGCTGCACGGCCTTCTCGCCGTTGTCTGCCTCGCCGACGACGTCGTACCCTTCGCCCTTCAGGATCTCGATAATGTCCAAGCGGATGAGGGTCTCATCCTCGGCTACGACGACGCGTCGGGCCGGCTGGGCTGCGGGTGTGGACTCCGTCTGTTCGGTCACGGGATCTCCTTGAAAAGGTTCGGCGGGTTCATGTCCATCTTAGTGTGGACCGCTGCGGCACATGATTTTGTTGCACTCGGGTGCCCGGTTCTTTGATTTAGCCTATCTGCATGTAGAGTAGTTTCGCGTGCTGGGAAAGGATCGCGTTGCTCACAGGAATGAGGGCAGTCAGCGAGAATTAACTTCCCGGTAATCCGCGCCCGAGTGGCGGAATTGGCAGACGCGCCGCACTCAAAATGCGGTATCGAAAGGTGTGTGGGTTCGAGTCCCACCTCGGGCACATGATTAACCCCTAGAAATAGGGGTTTTTTCATGCCCTTGTTGACGTAAACCTCGCCTTTGTTGACGTAAAGCATTAAACTGGAACTGATCCACCAAAATAATCTGATCGGGGACAGACCTATGCCACGTACAAAATTGGACGCAAACAAGGGCACTTGGCCTAGCAGGGTTGACGCTGTTACTAACGACCCGGCCCGGATCGAGCAGCGCATGAGCATCGAACCCGACATGACAGTTCCCCGCAGTGGGGAGGGCGACTACGTACCTAAGCTCGCGCGGGGTGAGTATGTGATCCGGGCTCAAGACGTCGCCCAGCTTGAACACGAACGTCGCCACAGCGGGGTCTTGGGGATTCTTGAAGCTCACCCCGACTGGGCGCATGTTGGAGACGACAACATGGTGTTCTGCGTGGGCTGTGACTACGAGGAAGCGCCGGTGAGCTTGTCCGATGCACCACGGAAGTTCCGCGAACATCAAGCCCGCATGATCCCCTCTGGTCAAGCACTGGACATCGACGCAGAAGAACAACTCATCGAATGTCTTTTCCGCGGCTACAAGACTCTTGGATTCGACACGGACGGCGATAAGACCGGCATGGAAATGCTTGCTAGAGCAGGGCTGGGCGGTAACAACCTAGCCGAATTCATCCGGCTCATGGACCACTCTTTCGCTCAGGCACGCGAAGACATGGCCGGCGCCCGATGATTGGGTGGGCGCTGGTACTCGAGCTGGACGCGGCATGATCGACCGAGACGACTACATAACGCGCGGCCTGCTGTACCTCCTGGCGTGGTTCGCAACAACCCCGCTCGTGTTGCCCTTTCTGGGGGGTATGGGCCTTCGGGATGGCTGGGATGCCCATCGGGCTAGTCGCGTCCGTCGTACTTGGGCTGGGCGGCTACAAGCTTTACCTTGACTGGCAGGGCAGGAAGTACGGGGCATGAGTCTGATAAACATCATCACCGTTGCCCTCTCGGCAGTGTCATTAAGCCTCTCCGCGTGGGCCGTCATCTACAGCATTGGAACTATCCGGCTGAGCAACAGAACCATCGCGCGCAGCGAGGCGACCATTCAAGAGAGCATCAGGACCCGGCAGGCTTACGAGACGCCATGATGCGATGGGTTCGAGAGGCGCTAGCCCTCATCCGCGAGGATCGTAGGCTCACAAAAAGAAATCAACGCATACATCAAATCCCGCAGGAGCAAGAAATGAACGTCGCCCGTGGCTAGTATCCGTACCCGTAACCGTGTTGACGGCTCCGAATACCATCAAGTCTCATGGCGGGAGAACGGCAAGCAATGCGGGCGGTCGTTCGATGTCATGGCCGAAGCGGAAATGTTCAAAGCCGCGCTAGAGATGAACAACAACAACGAAGACATAGCAGACGCCATAGTCTTCGCCTACCTCAAAGGCGCCCGAACAGTCGGCGCCGTTGTCGCGGAACACATTGACCTTCTCGTCAAACCAACACCGCAAACCATCCGCAACTACCGGCACATGCTCGCGGAACACATCATGCCGCACCTCGGCGGGATCGCAGTCAAAGACCTGGACCTACGCCACCTCACCTCATGGGTTCGGTCCATGCAGGAAAAGAAGCTAGCGCCAAAGACAATCCGAAACGTGCACGGGCTCATCTCCGCTGCTATGGAAACTGCGATGCGGTTAGGTTACCGGCCTGACAACCCATGCCGCGGCGTCACCCTCCCAACAACGGAACACGCCGAAGACCACGAACAGTTCCTCACATGGGATGAATGGAACCTCATCTACAAACACCTGAACCCGCTCTACCAACCACTGGCCCTGTTCTTGGTGATGTCAGGGGCTAGGTTCGGTGAAGCAACAGCGGTTACGGTTGCTGACTTGAACGCAGCAGGGAAGCCGGCGACTGTCCGTATCAGTAAGTCGTGGAAGCGTGACGCGTCAAACGGGTATTATGTGGGCGCCCCTAAGACCCGTTCATCCAAGCGAACGGTGTCACTGCCACCCACCTGTGTTCAAGCCCTCATCCCGGCCATTGAAGGGCAGCGAGGCGACACTCTACTGTTCCGCACGAAGACAGGTGGCAGGATCGCGCAACGCTACCTGTGGGACGCCTGGACCGCCGCCGTTGAGGACGCCCGCAAAGAAGACCCACGCTTCACAAAGACCCCACGCATCCACGACCTACGGCACACGTCCGCGTCATGGGGGCTCCAAGGGGGGCTTAGTTTGTACGAGGTGGCCCGCCGTCTGGGTCACGCCTCAACAGCGACCACAGAGCGCGTCTACGCACACCTAATGCACGAAGGCATGGCGAAGGGTGCAGACGTTATGGGCAAGATGCTCGAAGGGTAACCTTACGGGGTGGAAGTTACGCTAACGGTTGAGGATAGTGAGGGCGGTATCGGTTACGTGTCCGCTGTGGGTGCTGACTATGAGGACGCGTACGAGAAAGCGTTGGTGCTGGTCCCGGAGGACTGCAAGCCCATCGTCATCCGGACGGACGCTTAACGCACGAAATGCCCCCACCCGATGATGGATGAGGGCGTTTATTGTCCCGCTGGTATTCTTGCCCGATGACTGACACGCATGGGGGCATGCAGCGCGAGATGGCGCCAGAAGAAATCCAGAGACGTGCGGTAGAGCGCGAACACGCTGATGATATGGCGTTTGGTTACTGCGAATTGTGCGGTTACTCGTATCACGTTGAACCGTTTGTTCTACACGCTTGCTCCAACTAACGACGAAATGCCCCCACCCCTATGAAGGGTGGGGGCATTGTTACGCAAGGCACGCCGGCATGCTGGTATGCCTAACTGATCTTTCGGAACTGCACTTCCGCGAACTCCGCGTAACCAGATGAGTTGTCGAACAGCTCGAAGCTAACCCGTGCTGTTGCTGCGTTTGCTGGGATAGTGATTTGGTGGTGGGCAAGCCCCCAACCGTTGACCATTCGGTCGCGGGCAACGACCACGCTGCCCAGCAGGACGCTGGACGCGTCACGGAAGCGGATCACGAACATACCCTCAGCTAGTCCTGACGTGCGGATCAGCACCGAGGCTGTCCACACTTCACCTGGAACCACTGAAACGGCGTAGTAGTCGTTGGGTGCGGTTCCCGTTCCGGACTCGTTGGGCATGAGTCGGAAGATGTTACCCTTCACTCCGGTTTCTGTCGTGAGGACAGGGCCGATGGTCTTGACAGAGCTTCCACCAATGGTGAGCCCTACGGGGTAGGGGGAAGTGTCGATGCCTGACATGTCAGCCCCGGCTACCAACGATCCATCATCGACAAATGAGGTCGTGGTGTTTAGGGAGATGAATGTGAGGAACTTCCACGTCGAGTCTCCAGGGGCCTTGCGGTAGACTCGGTACCCGCGTGAGCCGCTGACAGTCGTGTTGGTGATGGTGATCTTGCCAGTTCCACCCAGTGTCACCTGACGTTCGGCTGACGGCAGCGATTCGCCCCAGTACGTGCGGGAAGTGTACTTGTAGGAGTAGGTGCCTGCGGGAAGGGTGCCGCTTGCTGTGTCTGCGGTGCCGGCTGTCAGGTTCGGTGCTGCCTGCGGGGCGGTCGCCGTCAGCATGCCGTTAGCGAGCCCGTCAGCGCCGTTCATCGTGGCACGCCGGATGTTGGGCGGCCCAGCTTTGGGCTCGACAGAGTTCCACCCAAATTTGCCGATGGTGGCGTACGCTACGGCGCCGACCGTATTTGGGTGAAGGCTGTCCGTTGACCAACCAGCAGGCCACCCGCCCGTGACTGGATCCGCCAAGGAGTCCCAGCCAATGATCTGAACCTTGTTGGTGTTCGCCCAATCATAAAGAGCAGTGTTCCATGTGCGAGTGGTGGCGCCGCGCCCTGCCACGTCGGTGGCGTCAGTGGGCCATATCGCGCCAATCACAAGGTCTGCGTTGATGGCTTTGCACTTGTCGTAGTAGGCCCTGCACGTTCGCAAGCCACGACGCCATTGTGTACCCCTGGCCGATGTCATTAGTCCCAATGGTCAGCAGCACAACATCAGGATTCTGGGGCGCGACATAGGTATCAAAACGGGCAAGAACCTGATCCGACCGGTAACCGGCTACGGCAGCGTTGAAGACGAACCGGATCCTGCCCATGGACTGGCGTGCCATTTCGGAGGTCCAAGAACGGGACCTGTCTTGGTTGCCCAGTACAGTTGAGAACCCATTGATGGTGATGGAGTCCCCATCGAACACCCATCGGGGACCGTATACGGCGCGACGGGCTTGCGCGTAGCTGGCATTGAGAGCCGCGCCTTGGAGGCGTACGGGGAGGTTGATATCGGCGGCTTTGACCGCCGCGGGCAGGGTGAAATCATCGCCTACCGAAACAAGTCGCTGGGTCAAGGTGTTACTCCGATCAAATAAAACCCAGGATGGTCCGGGTCAGGGGTGACAGCGCCAGCAGCGACCGTATTCAACGGTGCCAGCCACGCCGGATTAGGCGAAGGCGCAGGGGTCAACGTGTCAGGGTCAATCTCAACAAGATCCGTGTACTCCACCGTGGCCACGTCAGGAACAGCGAAAGCGCGCTGCTTCGCCGGAACCCCATCGAAATACTCGGTGACATACCAAACCCACGCGGGCGTTGAAGGCTCAACCTCAACGTCGGCGGCGCCAGCGACGAGTGACACGGCGAACTCCACCGGGAGAACCACCGCGCCACCCTCCACACGCCGCGCTGTTGGCTGCCACAACAAACCCCCACGAGCAGCCACAAGACCAGCCACCCCTGGAACTTGCGCCCGTATCTGAACAATGGTCACAGGGTGCCTCCTAAGCTGGGGTTAGTTGGTTTGCTTAGGCTCAGCACCAAGACCAAGCTTCGTTAGCCACTCATTCACGAACGGGTTAGCCATGAGCCGGGTAATAGCACCGGCAACAGTCAATGCCGTGAGCCCTGCACCTGTTGCGGCTTCGGGGCTCTGGTTCGTGACAGCGGTGTACAGCAAGGGAGCAGCAACCGCAGCGCCACCAATGAAGGCGATTACCGTTCGGAGTGTTGCTCGCCATGGGTACTTGGTCTGAGTCGTCCCAGCAACATGGTCAGCCATTACGCATCCCCCTTGGACAGCTCGACCAGCAACGCCTTTGCGAGGTCCGGGGCGAGTGCCTTAGCAATCGCCGCAGCATCAGCCTGCACGTCACCACCTGGGGCCGTTTCGAGCTTCCCGCCGATGGTTGCGAGCTGCGTACGCACAGCGGTGAAGCTGTCATAAACCATGTCCTTGAGAGGCTTACCTTCGGGCATCGCAGTGCCGCCAACAAAGTCATGCTCGAACAGCCCCTTGAAGACTTCGCTGACAGTCTTTCCGCCGTCGTAGGCGGGGGAGTTAAGCAGAGCGTGTACTACTTCTGCGGAGGTGGGCATGTCGTCTTCTTCCGTGTTAATGATTTCGCCGGCTGGTCCGATGGAGGCTGAGCCTGCTTCGTCGTCCCAGTAATCGGTCATGAACAGCCGCGGATTCACGCGACCGTAAGTGTTGGTGTTGAGGTTGAAGTTGTACGGCAGGCAACCAACATGACTATGCGGGCCGGTGCTTACGCCCGTGCCCCCGTCACTGTTGCCTGAGAGCGCGAAAACTTGTCCACGCCTAACCCGGTCGCCCGTCTTCACCCGCAGTTCCGAGTTGTGCCCGAACTCGAAGTACGGGGCCGTCTCGCCATCCATGTTGAGGATGACCATCTTGCCGCCGTACATGAGGTTCCAGCCCCAGTTGTCTGCGTAGGTGTCATCAAACTCGCCCGCGAACACCACCACACCATCACCGGGCGCGCGGACTGGGGTGCCGACAGGTACGGCCCAGTCGTCACCGTTGTGACCACCGGGCGGGTTCGGACCCCAGCCGGGGTTAGCGCCGAAGTCCTGAGACCTGCGGACGCTGCGGGGAAACGGGAACAGATAGCCCATGGCTAGACTCCAGGAGGGTTTACGTTGATGGTGGTTTGCGGGACCGGCGCGTTGATGTGATCTGTTAGGACCTTCTCAACACGGGTAACGGCGTCCTTCACTGAGGTGCCGTTGTTGAACTCGACCTCATGGCGGATCGTTTCCAGCACACCGTCTTGATGGTCGAGCCGTTCGAAGATCCCCGGAATTGCAGGCTGCCCGGTTTTCTTGTCCTCGGGCACGCCGATCACGCGGTCAATGAACCGGCCCCACTTGCGCAGGACCGGCCCAACCTTCCACACCGCAAGGAGCGCAAGAAAAAGGCCCCCGAGCCAGGGAGCCACCGAAATAAGATCAGATATCCACTGAGGCATCATGATGTCGTCCCCTACACTGGCCGGTACTCGACATTGCGGACCTCAACCGTCCCGCCAGACACGCGGGCGAGGCGGGTCCAGGCATAGTCATCAGCACTCAACGTCAGCGGGACGCAAGCATTGAGACGCAAAGTCACCCAGTCTGACGACGCAGGCAACGTGAAGTCCTTCTCGGCAGTCCACGCAGCCGAATCCAAATCCGAGGACTGATGCAACCGAACTACAGCGCCCGTCGTGGCGCGGACCTCAGCCTTAAGCTGCATCGTGCCGCCACGCATCCACCCGTAACGGAGCATGCTGTGAGACTGGGAAAGGTTGTTCGTGCCCGCCGTTGAAGCAACACCGCTGGAAACTGTCCAGCCCGTACCAAGCCATTTCGCCAAACCGCCAGCAAACGAGCCATCCCGGACCACCTGAGCCCAATTCAGTGTGCTCGAATCAGCACACAACAAACCAGACACGGTAAGGATCTCAATCGATCCCGCATCCCGGAGGTCAGCGAGGTGCTGCAACAAGTCCTTGAAGTCCGCTGATGTGGAGAAATCACCAACCCGGTCAAGGTTGTTCGGGTGAACCATGATGCACAGGCCCGCGGCATCCTCGATAGCCGCATCAATGTGGTCATACACTGCCGTCAGGTTCGCTGGCGTATCCACTGTGAAGTGGGTTAGCCCGTTGCGCGGCTTCCCGTCCAACTGCCGCAACAGCCCTGGCATGTAACCGGACATGACAGAGTGACCAGTGGACAAGAGCTTCCCGGCTGTGTGTTCGAAGAACAGTTCCGCCGCGTCAGCGGACGCGAACCCGTCATAGTTCGTCCCGCCAACCCCAGGCTGCATCCACTTGTTCACCTCAAGGGTTGGAAGTGAGGTTTTGAGTGTGGCGAGGCTGGTCACGATCTGTCCCGTGAGAGCGGACGTGCCAGAAGCGTCCTGATGATTGCCTCCGTGATGCCAAACCTCAAGACCCTGCTTGTGCGCCCAGTCCTTCACGGTGTCCCATGTGCCAAGGTTGGACAGGGCGATAAGATCGGTGGCAGTGAATGAACCCGAGCAGTGCGCCGAACTGGCTGGGATCCCAAGGTCAGACAACGTTACGTCCACACCAGAGTTGATCAGCCCGTTGATAGGGTCATCAAACCTGAGTGCGACAACCGCTTTCGGGTTCGTGCCGATCTTCCCGCCACGGCGCCGGCTGAACTCATCCCGCAAACCAGTCTGATTCAGGCCAAGCGGCTGAACCGTGGCCGAAACAGCATCAACGTCAGCTTTCGTGGCGATCTTCTGCCAACCAGACCACGTGTGCGTGCCAACCGTCGTGACAGTCCAGTTGCGGTACAAACCACCAACAGCCGTGCCCTGCGCCTCATACTCCACAAACCGGACACCCAGACCGACGTTGCTCATCGTGTGGTACGTCAGGTAGCCGGGGACAGCGACACCAGTGGGGAGGTTCGTAATCGCCGCCGCTGTCGTGGCGGACTCGATGGAGTACCGCCCGTCAGGGCGCGTCAGGTCAAGCGCGTCCGCACCCGAGTCCAGACGGCCCTGGTAGTCCGTGTCAATGCGCCGCCACGGCATGAACGTGTTAGAACCAACACTGTTCGTCTGAGTCGAGTAAACCCCGGCACGCGCACCAAACGAGTAGATCGTAATGGACTTAACACCAGACTTGTTCCGGAACTCAACATGCCCACCAACAGTGCCAAGCCACGTCGGCCAGTTGACCATGCCCGTTGCGTTCGCCACATAGTACAGCCCCTCATCCGCGAACGTAAACAAATCCGTCGAAGCGGGCAGGTTCCCAACAGACCAGCCCGGAGGGCCCGGAACGCCCTGCGGGCCGCGGAGGTTAGCGAGGTAAACCCATCCCCATGTAGCCATTAGAGCTGCCTCCATTCGTAAAGTTTCCCGGTATTCAGCGGGTCAGCATCGTTTAGCGGGTTCTGTTCGAGCCACATGGTGAATGGGCGCGGGTTTTCGGGGGCCGTGAGGGACACATAAACCATTCGGGTGTTTGTTGGGGGCTTCCCGAAAAGGTCACTGAACGAGCCGCCACCCGTCGGTACTTGCAACGCCCAGTCCGGGAAGTCAGCTCGCACGTAGTTGCCGCCCGCGTCTAGCCATTGGATGGAGAGCGTGTACCACGCGTCGTCCAGCATGTCCGTGGTGGACTGCAACGGGGCCGTGAACGAACCGTCAGACGCCGGCTGGACTGTGACAGGCTCGGTGGGGAGCATCACGCCAGACTTGGAATTTGGGGCGTTCAGCGTGAAATGAATTTCAGGGTATTTCCCAACAAGGTGCCCACCCCCAACCTCGGTTAGCGTGCCGGTCACGTTTGGCATGTCGCCTCCTGGGGCAAAAGAAAAGCCCCGGTGTGCGGGGCTGTGTACGTATGAAGAGTGAGGGTTACGCTTGCGGCTCTAGCTCGGCTCGCATTTCAGCGATGATGCGGTCCTTGACTTTGTTTTGAGCGTTCGCCGTAGCCAACGCCAACTGACAATCAGCCAACGCCTGCCGAAACTCGCCAACGATGCTGTCATGCATCAACTGGAAATCCTTGGCGTTCATGGGGCTCCCGGTGTATTAATTCAGCGGGCGAACCGCTACCATTCATTCATGAGGAAAATTGGGGGACTCATCGCCGTTGCGGCGTTGGCCCTTGCTGGATGCGCAGCACCAGAACCAACAGTGCAGACAACTCCGCAACCCACGGCAACCACCAAATGGGTCACCAAAGATGGCCAGCCGTTCGACATCACAACCGTCAAGTTCAACGACAGGGAAGTTCCGGCGTTCAAGGCTGCGGCAGCGGGGATACCTGCGTACTCGCATGAATCGGAAGCATCACTAGCCGCGATCGGGCATGACCTGTGCGAGCACTACGCCAGCGGGTTCACAACAGAAGACCTCCGCATATCAGGCGGCGAGTCACTAGCCACTATGGGAGAAGCAGCAAAGGCAACCGTCTGCGCTACGCGGTAGACCTGTAAACCCGGCCACCTTCACTGATGTACAAGTTTGCTGGCTCAGTCGTTGTGGGCAGGTTGTTCAAGAACGTGCCAGTCGAATTCACGATGATTGCGTTCAACCCAACACCCATGTCAGCTTGGCTCGTGCTGACGGTTACCGCCCCGCTGCCCTTGACGAGCTGCGCACCGTTAGGGGTAGCCGCAAGGTAGGACCCATTGGCGAACTTGAGGCTGCCGTCGAAGTAGCCTGGGTCAATCGTCACGTCACCCGCCACGATCTTGCCCGTGGTCACGTTCAGATCGTTCTTGAGCGTCGTCACGCCCTCAACAGACAGCGTGCTTGTCGTCTTCATCGGGCCGTTCACTGTGAAGTCGCCAGTCACAGTGGTGTCACCAGCGACGGTAGTGGTGCCATTCAAATCCGTGGGGCCGGTCTGCGTGAAGTGCCCCGCAGATGTGACATCACCTGTGATCGTGGTGGCGCCAGCAATATCAACAGGCCCGTTGAGGTTCACGTCACCAGTCGCAGTGAAAATGCCAGTCATAGTGATCGTGCCATCGGCGATAAGCTCGCCTGAGATGGTCGCGGAGCCTGTAACGTACAAGCCGCCGTTCTCGATAGTGATCGCGCCACCGTCATACACAGACATTCCGCTACGGCCAATCGCCATGTGGTTCTGATTCGTCGCATACCGCAGATCACGGATCGCGTCCCAAATCTCTCGCAGATCGCCCTGGGATAGGTCATGGATCTGGGTCACGTCAACCGCCTATCTCTTGGATTTGCAGGGTGATCCAGTCCCGGTCGAACGTGAACCCGATCAACCGCCACTCATGCCAATCGGCAGTCAAGAAATACAGGCCAGAAGTCTTCACCCGGCACGTTCCCCCAAGGATCAAATCCGCAGCCGTAACCGAACCATTCGCGCGGATCTTGAAACTCATCTGCTGCGTCGGATCGTTCGAGGCGTTCAAGTCCGCCGTGGCGCGCTGCTGCAACTGCCCACCATCCGGCATGCCCTGATAACTCTTGACTGCTTCAAGTGCCGGCCCTGTCCCCGTGAACGAATCATCGTCACGGACAATCATGTTTCGTTCAGAGCCCTCGCCCGTGGCGATGACCCGGTTAGCGACTTTCGAAGCGTCGGTTTTAAGGGTGAGGCCGAACACTTCTTTCTTCGCCGCTGTGGCGTCCCACTCCCACAAACCCTGGGTCAGAGCACCACACCGCATCACCCACCGGAACGTCTCGGTGCCGTTGTCCCACTGCGTATCAAAGTCAATATCAGGTCCGCCGTCAGCGTCCGTGATTTCTTTCAACGCCGCAGCGGTGCGCTGGAACTTGTACCCGTAGTAGGTGCGCGTCTCAGTGCCGGATACATCCGCGTTCATGATCAGCGGCAGGTCGTACCTTGCCGCTGGGTCGCCGGTCATGGCGTTGGCAACAAGCCGGAACGCGATAGTTGGGAGGGTCTTGCTTGTCAGGGTGAACGGCGCCGCTGATTGGGCGCCGTCACCCCTGACAGTCAGAACATGGCGGGACTCCCACAAAGACCAAATGTCTTGGTGGCGTACCGTAACAGTGCCGGCGTCAAGGTCCTCATCAACGCCGGTGATGAAGCCTGCGTACACGGCATTGCCATCCCACTCGGCGACGAGGATCCGTTCCCATGGCCTCAGCGTGTCAATGGTCAGAGGTGCCGCTGTCCGGGCGTCACGGACGTTGAACCGTGCCGTGCCGCCCTGCCCACTGTTCAGCGACCGGCCCCCGGTGAACTCTGACGGCTCCAACTCGACCTTACCGGCCCACGTGTCCGTACTGACGGAGAAGTATCTCCACACGGGGCCTCCTAGATGTAAGTGTCAAGCAGTGTGAGTGTTGCCGTGCCCGTGCCCGTAGTGTTCGGCTCGATAGCCAGTGCAGTGGGGACGCCGGGTGTTATGCCAGGGGTGAATCCCCAGCCGAGCCCGCCATGAACGATGGCCCCGTCGATGCTGAGTCGGCCTGTGCCGTAGTCGATGCTGTGCGGGTGGCCGGTAACCAGGGGGGCTGTCACGTTGAAGATGAGTCCCTTGATGGTCAGCTTGTAACCATCGGGCATGCTCCCAGCAACCACGAACCTAGCTGTGGCGTCGTAGTTTCCGCGATGCCAGATCCCTGACGCGGGAGCCCCAACAGAAGCGGCCCAAGTCCACGTCTCCCCATACTTGCGAGGATCAACGAACTTGAGCCGAACCTGCCACTGAGCAAACCTGTCAGTCACCGGCAAAAACTTCGCACCACTATTCCGCTTACCGTCAGCCCACTGTGTTGGCCCATGACCAGCAACCATGAACCTGCCAAACATCGGTGACGCAAAATACGCCTGAGCCTCATGCATCTGCTCATGACTGTCCGTGTGCAGACTGCCTGAGAGAGTCAGCAGGCGGGCCTGGTTATACACAGGAAGATCAAGCTCGCCATCAGCATCAGGACGATCAACAACCTCACCCTTCGTATCCGGCGAACCCCACCAATCCTCCATACCACCCGTAACAACCCACTCACCAAACCTGTCCACACCGGAAAACGTCCTAGCACCCCACGTAATACGCTCAGCCACCAAGACGAACCCCCTGCTTCTGCAACTCAAACCGGATCAAACCCATAGCCTCATCCGCAACCTCACGCGGTGCTGTCGTCCCATGCACATTCAACTCCAAAGACACAGCCGCGCCCGCCTGAGCAGGAGCCGCGACAGTAGACGCACGAGATACGGGAGCAGCAGCCGGCGCATACTGATAACCCATCGGCTTGATCGGGGTAACGTCACCACCGTTCATGCGGTCCAGGTTCCCGTAACCGATCTTCCTCGCCGCCGCCGCAGTCAACACGTACTCGTCATTCGACAACCACGCCGGAACATCATCAGACGTGGAAGTACCCGGACCAGTCACCCGACCACCCGTAGCGTAGTGCCCGCCAAGCTGGTTCGGATCAACGACAGTAGGCGCCGAACGCTGATCCACACGATTGAAATACTCAGTCGTGTAAATGCCAATCGTTACCCTCTTGCCGTCAAGCCCATCAGCCTTACCCTTGATCCCATCCAAAGTCGTGGACGCATGGTCAGCGATCCACGCATCAATGTTCACGTTCTTAGGGATACCCAAAGCCTTACGCGCCATGTCATCAGCAGCGTCACCGGTAATACCGAACTGCCCAGCAGCGGTAATCAGGTCCTTGTAGCTCTGAGAAAGGCCAGCCTGCAACGTGGCCTGAGCAGCGGCGGAACCCTGAGTTTTCAACGTCTCCGCAGCGGTAGCCTCAGCAACAGTCATAGCAGCCTTAGCCATGTCGTTGTACGCCGTCTGATTGGCCCGGCCCTGCTCAGTGTGCACATCAAGGGTCGTGCCGTTTTTCTTGACAGACTCAGTAACAGCATCAATCGCAGCCTCGTAAGCGATAGTCGCGTCAGAAGCAGACAGTGAAAGCATCCCGGCGTTGAACAACGATTGCGTGAACTTCTCAATATCAGTCACCGCACCAGAAGCACTAAGACCAACATCCTCAAGAGCTTTAGACATCCCCTCAGTCATTGGCACCGAATTGCCAACCTTCGTCGTGTACATCTCCACCGAATCAGCAGCAGGCTTCATCGAGTCTGGGATCTTACCCATCGCGAAGTCCAACAACTCCTGCTCGGTCAACGTCTGCCCCGACTGATTAGCCAAAGCCAACAACGCGTCCTTATACCCAGGCAGGAACTCCAACGCTTCCTTCGCGCCCTTACCGTTCAACTGGAACTCTTTAGTGAGCTCCCGGAAAGACGCAGCCGCCGTCTCGCCGGCCCCGTTCTTCACGAGGTTACCCATCGCGTCGCCAAGGCCCTTCATACGGTCCTCAAGCTGCCCGATCTCGCCCTTCGAGCCCGTCACGAACTCACGGAACCCATCAAGCCCCTTGTTCAGCGTCACATCAGTGAAGTCCTGATGGGTCAAACGTTTGATAGCGTCAGCCGCGTTATTGATACCCGGCGCGACACCAGCAAGGCTGTTCCAACCCTGAAACGTAGTATCCAGACTCGATAGCGACTTAGCGCCGCTGGTTGCGTTCTTCTGAACCTGAAGGAGAGCCTGCCCGAAGTCCTCAGCAGACTTCGTGTTCTTCTCACTGAATATTGCTGACGCGACCTGCAAGGCAATCAACGCCCCAACAGCAACACCAGCGGCCTTACCCACGCCCATAATTGCTGACCTCGCGCGAGAACCAGCCGGGGCGATCCTATTGAACGACCCGTGGAACTCCACAAGGCGCGGCAACGCTGTTAGTAGCGCGCCGCCAAGCAGCAACGTGCCACCAGTCACAGCCGCGATACCAACAGCGGCGTTCAAGATAGGGGTAGGGATCTTGCCAATAGCGTCAACGAGATCCTCAGCGCCCTGCACAATCCCGCGCAACGCCTGAGCCGCCCCAGAACCGCCCTTGATCAGAACAGAATCAAACGAGCCGCCCAGCTTCTCCAAGTCACCAGCAAGATTGTCCTGCTTGATGCTCGCCGTGACCGCCGCATACCCGGCCTCGTTGACCTTCTCAATCCAGCCCTGAATACCAGACGCGCCCTGCTCATACAGAACATTCGCGCCACGGATAGCATCAGTACCGAAGATAGTAGCCAAAGCAGAGTCACGCTGCGCCTGGGTTAGCCCACTCAGCTTTTCTTTCAACTGCCCAGCAAGGCCAGTGACACCAACAAACTGGCCCGAAGCGTCATACGCCGCAATGCCCAACTCGCCCATAAGGCCCGCGGCTTCCTGAGATGGTGCCGCGAGTTTCAGCAGCATCGTTTTCAGCGACGTACCAGAGTCGGAACCAATCAGACCCGCTGAGGCGAAAGCAGCCAACGTACCAGTTGTGTCCTCCATTGAAAGGCCAAACTGGGAAGCGACAAGACCGGACTGTTTCAGCGCGTTACCGATGTCCTCGACCGAGCCTTGCGCCTTACCAGCACCCGCCGCGAGCAAATCGGAAAGGTGAGGGATGTCTTTCCCTGAAAGCTTGAACTGAGTAAGGGCCGTTGCCGCTATCTCCGCAGCGTCACCCACCTCCAACGAACCGGCAGCAGCCAGAGACAGCGCACCAGCCAGACCGCCACTCAGGATGTCCTTGGTGGAGACGCCAGCCTTAGCAAGCTCGTCAATGCCCTGTGCGGCTTCCTTCGCGGAGAACGCCGTGTCAGCGCCCGCGTTAATCGCGGCCTCACGCAGCAAGTCCATGTTCCCGGCAGTCTCATGAGTGGACGCCTGGACCTCAGACATTGCAGAGTCGAACTCCATGAATGACTTCACAGACAGCAACGCGCCAGCGAGTAACGCACCACCCATGAGCATGGACGCCTTGCCAACCCGATCGAAATGCTCTTCATTCTCACGAGCAAACGCAGCCGTCCGGGAAGCGAAATCAGAAGCCGCCTGCTGAGCCGTGCGCATCCCCGCCACAAAACCCTGCACGCGCGCCTCAAGGGCAATACTTATTGACCGGTCTGCCACTTAAAGGCCCCCTAAAAGACGGCGCCATGCCCTACAATTGCGGGATGACGGAAAAGACGGCGACCACAAACAGGCGACCGGGAACAAAGCTGCTCATAATCGGGGTAGTGCTAGCCGCAATCGGGCTGCTACTAGTCATCGTTGGATTCTCAACAACGCACGCCACGTTGCAACCAGGAACATTCCGCACAGTAGAAACGCCCGGCGCACCAACGCCGGTAGCGTGGATCATCCTCGCAACCGGGCTCGTCCTTACAGGCGTCGGCTTCGGGAAACGCGTACTAGCAGCAATCGAAAAGTAACTACTCCCGCAAACGCGGAACAAACATCAGCGCCTCAGAACCAGGCAAATCACGATAAGCCTCAGCCGCACGACCCCGCGCCGTCGTAGCATGACAACGAATCGGCAAACCAGCATCAAAACGCATCTCATTCGCCGCATCAGTACACACAGACAACGGGCCACCACACTTAGGGCACAACCCATTCCGGTACATCTGCAAAGCAAGCATGATCGTCTGCTCGCCCTCATCCCACTCAGGCTCAGGACGCGACGAAACCAACACACCCGCCCGGTACTCATGAACAGTCACAGGCTCCCACCCATGAAACCGCTTCAACGAAATACCAAGCGAATGAGCCGCCTCTACTTCTGCTCGAAGTCCTGAATCATCCTGAATGCGCTGAGCGAAAAAGGGACATCATTTCGCCCCGCATTCACACGCATAACCGCCAACACAAAATCCTCATACTGGCTGTTCGTCATATCATCAGCCAGATCATCCCACTCCTTCGCAGGATCAAACGGCAGAACCTCACCCGCGGCGTTCTCAACACTGATGATCGACAGCGGCAACGCCTCAACCATCAACGCCTCCACGTTGTACCCATAAGACTTATCCAACGTGTTACCCTCACGCGGCGCATGAGCAGCAACCAGATCAGACCAGTCACCACGCGGCAGCCCCCGAATCAGGAACGTCACAGACGCGCCCTTCATCTCAGCCTCAATATCAGCAACCCGCTGCGCCAAATCCTTCACAGGACTATTCAGCCGCGCATCAGCCAACGACTTATTGCGCGCCTCGTTGAACTCAGCCTCCGCCGCCTCATGCTCGGCCTTCAAATCACCATCAAGGCAAAACTGCACACGGGTTTCAGGGCGCTTCACAGTCAAAGTCATTACATACTCCAAAGTCTTTTAGCGGGACAAGTGGGACTAGAACCTGTTCGCCCGCGGTCCCACAACACACGGGCGAACAGGTGGCACTAGCTAAGCCGCGGCAGCAGTCGAAATCTTGACCTTGCCCGTAACGAATAGTTTCTGGGCGATCTTGAAAACACTGTTAGCCTCAGGCGGAAGCTCGTTATACTCACCCGGAGTAATCGGGTAAACACTGAACTTCTGAGCCGCAGCAGCCGCAGTGTCATACGGAAGACCCGTACGAACCACAATGAACATCGGCGTACCAGGGACAAGAGTGTCCTTCGCCTTGTTATAAGTAGTCGCGTTCGCCGTGTTCGTGTTGTCGATGTACTCGACCTCAAGACCACGCTGCGAACGGCCCTTCTGCTCATACGTCTGAGTCGTGCAAAGACGCTCATCCGTGATTACCTGCTCAGACAGGGAAGGCTTCCAACCACCAGCAGTCAAATAGCAAGAGATGTCAACGGACGACGCCGCGTTAATCTCAGTAGCGACCTTCGGGGCGGAAGTATCAGCGATGGCAGTGACGATCTTCACGAGCGTCATACCATCAGCGGGAGTGGACGGAATATCAGCCATAGTTAGGACTCCTTATTGGAATTGGTAGCCCTTACTGGGCTGACGTTGTACTTCGGTAAGCGGGGCGCATGAGTGGGCGGGTAACGGTCAGACTTGACCGGAACCAGAGCCCCAGACTCGATACGCCAATCAGATTCATGCACGTCAAACTCATGCCCTGACGTGGAATCCTTAACGCGGACAAACATGTGAACCCCTTTCAGGGCAAAGAAAAACGCCCCACAGTGAGGGCGTAAGTTACGGGACCTGGGAACCTGTCAGCACCCAATCGAACGGCTGATACAAGGGGTTCTCAGCGGTGCCGGGGATTGTCACGTCAAGGTCAGGTTGGATAGGTTGCTCGTTAGGGACAGACTCAATAGTGCCTAGCGTCCAGCCCGTAACGGTGGGACGTTTTCCCTCAAGGACATTCGTGACCTTCTGCGCAACAATCCGAACCGACGCGGCAGTCAAACCAACCACCGAAGTCCGCGACCGCAACACCCGCGAATGAACCGTACGAGCATGAGAACGACCAGACACAGCCGGGAAATTCGTCAACACCAGCACATAAGGGAACGTGGGAGACGCTGGAACCTTGTCCTTATAGACAGTGAACCCAGACAGCAACGCCTCAAAACCATTCGCCAGAGCATCACCAGTCACAACCGGCCCGCCCATCTCGCAGCCAAAGCCTCAAGCGCCGACACAGTACGCGGCTCCTCAGAACGCAACGGCTTATCAATGTCACCAGAACCACCACCACGGCTAGTGCCGAAATAGTAGATGTTCCCCAACGCGCCACCACGCCGGCCCTTATCAGGACCAATCACATACCGTGCACGCCCCGGCAAATAATGCGAATCATAAGTGATCGCACCAGCCATGCCCTTGAAGTGAGGAGACCCAGACACATCAGCCTGCATCTCCGTCTTAATGTTCTGAGCGCCCTTCTTAAGGACCTCATCAACATCCTTCACAGCATCCCCGGCGATACGCCCAAGGTTCGTAGCCAACCGGCGAACTTCCTCAAGACCATCACTCACGCCGTCACTTCCTCAACCCGTGTACGCTGCGCAGTAGCCCCCGTCTTATGGAACGGATCAGTCACCCGAAACACACGCCCAACAAGCTGAGGATCCAACACAGCACCAACCACAGTCACCACATCGCCAACCTCAAACGGGCCCTCACCAACAGGCGTATCCCACCGCGTATCCTGCACCGTATAAGCGTGACCACCAGCCACAGGATTAGACGACTGAGCCAACGTCTGCTGAAACTTACACGGACCCGTATAAAGCAAGGTGAGTGACGCCGTAACGTTGCCATCCGCATCAGTCACCGGCACGCCAGGACGATGGACCGTACACGTATCCAACATTGCCGAGTCGGCTTGCTCCCGCAAGAAAGGCATGATCCCGGCAATAATCCCGCCGATCATCGATGCTCCACAGTGATAGAAGGCGAACCATACGTAGCCTTCAACCGCAAAGCCACAGCATCAGGCAACGAAACCCCGCCGCCGTTCTCACCAGCACCAGTAGCCCACGTCACGCGACCATCATCGACACCCACGCTAGACAAACCACCAGCAAGACCAAGGTTCCCCGACTTCGCCGCAGCAATCGCAGCCGCCGCCAAAACCTTGCACCACTTCCGCAGCATCCCAGGAATGACCGCCCACCCGTGCGTATAGGTCACCTCGACCAGCACTGAACGGCAAACCGGAACAGACAACGTAACCGCATCAATGAGTTCGAACTCAACAGCAGCACCATCCAAAGTCACCGAAGCGACCTCAACCACAGGCACGGCAGGGAGCCTCACCAAACCACCAGGAGACGCCATAACCTTCACGGTAGACGTCCCCTGGTTAATGGCCTGCCCGGTAATGTCCCGCAGCTCGTCCGAAGCGTCCGAGAGCGCATCAACCATCTGCAAATACGCGGCAGACCCCACGGTAGGGGCTGTGATGCCAAGAGCCGCCGAAAGGTCAGCCACCGTAGCGAACGGGGTAAGTGTTGTAGCCACGGTGGCCTCCCTAACTGGTTATGCGAACAGGCCGCGAAGCAGACCGTGAGAACGCTCGTTGCCGTAAGACAGGCCGATCTCACCGTAAATCTGGGTCTTCTCAGAAGCGCCAGTCTTGGCCAGCTCTTCCTCGAACAGGACACCCTTGCCGGGGATGGAAAGGAACACGGGGTCAACCTGTTCCAGCGAAACAACGGCGAGCGCGTCAGCCGGCAGGGCCCGGTCAATCGCGATGTTCAGGGTGCCGAAGTCAGTGATGATCGTGTCAACGGACACGCCACCAAGGTTCCGGGTACCACCGAGAAGCTGGGCACCGACATTGCCGGTAGCGTAAGCCTTCGTGATGGCACGCTTCTGACCGGACGGGACAAACAAGGTCGCGGTGCCCTGCTCGGAGATGCCGCCGTTGTCGTAAACGGACTGCAACAGGTTCCCGATAAGGTCAGGCGTGACAACAGTCGCAGCCTTCACCCCGTAGAACGAAACCGTGGCAGTACCAACGGTGATCGCAGCGCCGCCCTTGGTAGCGGAGATCTTGAACGAAACCGTAGTAGAAACGGACTTCACCCAGTAAGCACGCCCCGGAACGATCGTGGTCGAAGCTCCAACGTCAGTGAACACAACCTTGTCATCCGCAACCAAGTTGTGAGTCGCGGTGATCGTGTCCGTAGCGGCAGAAGCACCAACAGTCAGCGGGTTGCTGGAATCGGCAACCTGAGCGTTCGTAGCAATCGCCTGGATAAGACCACGAGTCTGACGGGCAGTGGTGTTGTCCGCAGGCTTGTTGTACTTACCGTGCCAGAACGTGTAGTTCACGTCACGGGCGATCTGCTTAAGGGTCTGCGTGACCTGCCAAGCGTGCTCGTTCGCGACCGGATTAGCGACGCCGTTACCAGCAGAAGCGTAAAGCTCAGTCGCGGCCTGCTTCGTGTAAGACGTGTTCACAGTCTCGTGGAAAATCTGAACCACGTTATCGTGGTTCGCACGCACACGAGCCTCAGCAGCCGGCGCGTCCGCACCCTCAAGACGGGAGGCGATCCGCGGATCACGAAGATCGTAATCCTGCCACTCGAAAGAAGTAGACGTAGCCTGCTTACCGCCACCGTTAAGACCACCAGCAGCAGAAAGCAGCGGGGTTTCCTCCGGGGTCAAAGCAATAAGCTCGCCATGGTAGTTGGGAAGATTAAAAGTAGTACCAAGTCCGGTGATACCGGCCATAATGCCCTCCTGAGGCTATTTGGTTTTCGCAAGAGCAGCGATCCGCTGCCTAATGCCAATCACGCGGGTAAAGTCCCGCTTCTGCGTAGCCTCAACAAGCTGCTCATTGAGGCTCTGTTCCTCCGACTTCGCCGCCCCTTGCGGGCCTTGATCGGCTTTACCTTGGAACCGCTGGGGCGTGCCTTGCGCAACCGCCAAATAGGGTTCATCTTCCAGAAGCTTCACGATCAAATCGTCAAGCGCCTGGGTGTCAACATTGCCGTCCGAGTCAACCTCAACTTCGGACAGGTCAAGCAACCGCATCACCGTGGCAGGGTTATGCACCTTACCAACCAGTGACGCCTTCGCTTCCGCAGCGATAAGCTTCTTATTCGCCGCCGTCTGCACCTCAGCCCGAACCTCAGCCCGGATCTTCTCAGGATCCGGAGCGTCATCAGTCGCAGCCGGGGCAGGGGCTTTCTCAAGTTCCTGAATACGAGCGAAATCCTTCTTAGACTTCCGCTCAAGGGCCCGGTTGATGCGCTGCTGCGCCTCATACTCAGACTTCCAGTCCTTGTCTTCAACGGTTTCGTCAGCCGGCGTCTCGCTGGCGTCTACCGTCTCATCAACAACATCGGGCGTAACTTCATCGGACATATCAGTTGTCTCCCTTACGGAGGTAGTTCCGATCTTCCTTGCGAAGATCAGGACGAAAAGATTTGCCCGCCAGAAGCGAGCCACCGCCGATAATCAGTCTCCGCACGCGCAGACAACATCGGCGTCAACCCCTTACCATCACGGCTATAGGGGTTCCGGCCATCGAGCACCTGCTCATAACGTGACCGGGAATCATTGAGACGCCTCTCAGCGTCAGTCATAGTCGCCCGAACCCGCGGCTCACGGACACCAGACGCACGAGCCCGCTCAACAGCCTCACGAGCACCAACCCGTGTACCGCCACGACCCAGCGCACCAAAACCCTCACGCTGCCCAACAACAGCACCCCCAGAGACTTGGCCTTGCGGCAACACGTAACCATGCTGTTCAAGCAGCCGCACCGCTTCCTCACGGTTCTTCGCGGTCTTATAGATGCCCTCAGGGGTGAGACGCTGACCCCGCATGTTACTAGCGAAACCGCGCTTACCCGTGCCCTCAGTCGTGAACAAACCATCACGCCCACGCCAAGAGTTCTGCACCCGGAAAATGTCTCCACCGTCACGGATAGCCTGCGCCTTACCTTTACCGAATACTTTGTTCTGATCATGCTCGGAAAGGCTGTTGAAATACTCGTACGGGTCATCGATCAGGCCCTCAGATTTCAGCGCATCAGCACCCTTCGACGGCACATGGATGCAATCGCACTTGGGATGCCGCAGAAACCCCGCGTTCCAGCGGTAGAACTTGCCAGCCAGGATCACGCAACGCCCACAAGACGGCGGGTTCAACATCCGCACATACCCAACATTCCGGCGTGTGGCGATGTCCGTAGACGCAGCCTGCCTCCCAGCATCAGCAACAGCCGTGCTAACCAGGGAATCCAACCGGCCACGGCCCGAGGCCAGCGCCTGCCGAACAGACGCGCCACCAGCAATCGCCGTCTTCACATCCGTCACCGGGGAATACAACATCCCCTCAAGCGACCGACCATCAGCAGACGACCCGGCGAACCCGCGAGGATCCACAAACGCATCCGGCGCCACATATGCGCCCTGCTCAGCAAGAGCCCACACACCATACGCAGCACCGGCCACAGCCGCCTGTAACTGCACACCAGCGATAACCGGCACAACATCCCGCACAAGAAGCAACTCCCAAGAACGCGACAACGCCCCAGGAATCACCTTGTCCCACGCCCTACGCGCAGCCCGAACAGCTAAAACCTGTAGAGCCTGGACGTCCTTATACTGCTGGACCGCCGCTGCCGGGGTCGCCGCCGGTGTTGCCATCAACCGCCCCTGTCAACGAACCGCCAAGATCACGCGCCATGCGCTCCATCGTGGGATCCGCCTGCTGCTTTTCCCACTTCTCCATCACCCAAGCAAGCTCTTCAGGGTCGCTGATCTTCTGCTTCGCCAACCACTCAAACGGGAACCCGATAGAGTGATACTTCGTCAGCGAATCTGCGAGCTGGGCATCAGAACGAATCTCAATGTCCGCGTACTCAACAGCGCCCGCAGCCATCGCCTTAGCCTTCGCCTCGTTGCCCTGCGCCTTGCAAATCAGAACCGCGCCCTCACGCAAAGCATCAGACTGCACATCGTTGAGGTTCTTCACCTTCTGCACCAACCCGGCATCCAAAGCCTTGATAGCCTCAGCGCCGATGTTCGCGAACGTCGTCCCGCCCATCATGTAATAGGCCGGGGTGCGGGTCTGGTTAGCGATATGGTTCACGCCAGTGCTGATGACCTCCAAGAAGCCATCCATCTTCGCCGGCGACCACTCCTTGATATCCGCGTCAGGGCCCTCAAGGTTCATGATGCGTTTGATGTTCGCCTCAGGAAGGTCAATGACCTTCTCGCCAACCTTCTGCCCGTTCTCATCAAGAACAGGGATCTTCGGCAACTGAGCACCCAGAATCACACGCTGGGGGAGAGCCGCGAAGTCAGACGCCGTAAACAGGTGCGACCAAATCAGGTTGATGGCATCCTGCATCGCAGCAACACCACTGATAGCCGACAACGGATTACCAATCAGCGTCGTACGGTTCGCTATCTCAACAACCGGAACAACATTCATCGGGTTAGGCAAAGGCCACGGCTCATCCGAGACACGCGGACGCCAATCCATCGCAAGACTTGACGGAAGAAACAACGCCGAACCCTGGGTGAACTTCCAAATATTCTCAGGCGTGTACAACGTAACGTGCGTTACGCCATCCTCATCCGTCCACCGCTTCAAAGCAGCCCGACGCTTACGCCTCGAACCAGACTCGTACTCCACAACCATCTGAGTAGGCGAATCAAAATCCACAACCGGCGTTGACTCGTCATCCGGGTTACCCCAAACAGTCATGAACGCACGCCGCGCATACTGAGCCTCAGTCGCCGCCAACCCAAAATCAATGTCAGCGCCGTTAGTGCGCATCACCCGACCAAGATCAGTGTCAGCTTTCTTATCCCCATAAGGGCGAAAACCAGTCCAACGCTGACGCTCAGCCGTCGCATCCACCACCGAAGCACACCAGTTATCCGAGAACCCCGCATACTGCTCCCCGAACCACTCACGCCACTCCGAAGAAGCGAACTTCAACGGCTGCTCACCCTCGTAATAACGCCGCCAAACATCAGCATCCGACGCCTGCGGGTCAAGCTTCTTACACAACCTCCGAACAGCCGCCAAAGCCTCATCAAGGGTACTGATCGCCACTAGAACACTCCCTATCCGAAGTAAACGCCGTAAGTTGGGTTATCCGCACCAGCACCAGACGCCACAGCCTCAGCCGCCGCCTCATGCGCCAAAACAGACGACATAGCAAGGTCAATTTTCTGCATCTCAGACGCCTTACCCAGAATGTAAGACTGCCCCGGACGGGCACGCTCTACCGCGTTGCGCACATGAAACCCAGTCGTTTCACAACCGTCATGACTGAACTTAGAATCAGGCTCAACAACATCCGTTTTGAACCTCTCAAGCGAGGCATGCATCTGAGTAATACGGTTCGTCCGCCACTCAAAAAACACCTTCTCGCCATACCGGGCCTTCCACTCATCAAGCTCAGTCTCAAACTTGAACGGGTCACAGTAAGCGCGAACAATCTCAAACTGGTTATTGATGTCTTCCCACGCCCGATGAATCTCAGGACGCGGAACACGACCATCCCAGTCCCGCGGATCCCAAATGGTTGAACGCTCCCCATCGAAATAACGGGGCGTGAACTGATGAAAGTCCAAAGTCTCCAACCGGATACCAGTAACGTCATTCGTTTCCGAACCATCAAAACCAGCACAAACCTTAGTTCGCGGCTTCACGGACGTAACAGCCTTCCGCGATTCCCACTGACCAGGCTGCAACCACGACCGAGAACCAGCCACGATCCGGTTACCAAAAAACCGTTCAGCCTCAGCCGGGTTCTGCTCCATAACCGACGCGGCCTCAGCCTCAATCGAACGGATATCAACCCACGGCGAATGCTTATAGTTGAACGCGAAAATCTTCTTCCGATCAGCCTTCAACTTAAAATTCAGGTTCGGATCAGGCGGGAAGTAATGCTTATAAACATCCTTCTGCCGCGACTCATACAACGCCTGCGCCTGCGAATCCTCAGCAGGGTCATAACAGTTCGTAGAGCAAGACATCCGCCCACCCATACCAGCAGCGCCACGCGCCAAAGTACGGAAAAACTTCTTCATCTTGTTCGAGTCGTTCCACAACCCAATCTCATCCGGGAACGCATGCGAAATACGCGCACCAAGACGACCATCAGCCTTGGAAGTCACAGTCTCAATCCGCGAATCACGGTTCTTATTCGGGTGCTTAATGAAAGCCTCACCCGTTTTCAGTAAGTTCGCCAAAGGACCGTTATCGATCATCGGGACAAGAGCGCCCCAAGTGTTCTCAACCTGATCCTCAACAACCGCGGCAATCTGAATACGTGGAGTAGCCCACGGGCGCCCCATAGGCTCACCCTTGGCATACTCATACTCCCAACCGCACGGGCAACCGAAGTCCTTGCACCTGTACGCCTGCCCAAACTCGGCAAACCCGTTAAACAAGGCAGGGCCAACGAACTCAAACACAGCCTGCGAAGCGATACCAGGAGACTTGCCAATCTTCTGAGCAGCCATCCACAAACCAACACGATGAGCGAACGCAACGTTCTTCTCGCCAACCTTCGCAGTCGGACGAACCTCATAGTAGTTAGCAAGGTAAACGGCGTGGTCGATGGTCGGCGTAAACGGATCCCCGGCAGTATCACCCTCAGGGACTACACAGTGAGCCCGGATCCACCCCGTAGCCAGCCGGCCCATGTGAATCTTCGGGATGGTGTAATCATGCTCCACGGACCTTTACCCCAGAAAACAAATCAGTCACGTTCCCCGCCTTCGCTTTCTTACCGGAAGGTTCCTCGACCTCCGCAGCAGCAGAAACGCCAGAATGGCCCTTGAAGCGCCACTTATTCCGCAACAAACCATCCGTAGACAGCCCCAACATCTCCTGCTGCCGGCGCAACTCAGCCAACAACGGAGCAGACTTCACACTGATAGTCGCCTCAATAACCGTCAACAACCGCACATACAACGCAACAGCCGTTTCTTGCTTATCCAAAATCCATGCAGGAGCCTGCCCCTGGGACCACAACTTCCCCCACAACTCCAACTCACGCTCATGCCGAAACAACGGCGCGCCAGTCTCAAGATCATCAGGGTTATCCAACGGCCACTCCGGCGCAGGATGCGGCCAAGAATCAGGCAACACCACCCAATCCGCAGCGTCACGCTCACGAGCAAAAGCATCCAAATCAGGGGCAGGTCCACTCCGCGCCCTACTACCACCACGAGACATCGCAGACCCTCCAATCAGGAAAACTAGGGCCCTTGACAGGCCGGCCAAAAACCCTTTGAACCCGCCCGAGGTTTTTTTCCCCTCCCCGGCGGGTTAGCTATGGGGCGTGTCGAGGGGGTACCCGCCACCCCTGGGGTGCCCCTGTGTTGTCAGGTTGGTCGGTTCCATCCTGAGGGGTTGGTCGCGGCAGTCTTTGTGTCGTGGCAGTGTTTGCATAGGCCGCGTCCGTACTGGGGGTCGTCTGGGTTGAGCCCGCGTGCTACGAGGTCGCGTCGTTCATGTGGGTGGTGGTCGGCTATGGTGCTGATGCTGATGCCACAGAGTACGCAGATGGGGTCGCGGGTTAGGACTGCTGTCCTGAACCTGCGGTGTCCTGCTGTTGCGTATGGGTTGCCGTCTGGTCTGCGTGTGTGTTCTGCTGTGCTTCTGCATTTGGGGCAGCGCCCTGTTCCTTGGTGTAGGTCGGGGCATGCGGGGTTGGTGCATACACGCCAAGGGTCAGGCATCTACCCATCCTCGTGCCCGGTACAACAGGTGCCAGTCGTTGGGTGTGGGTAGTGGTGCGTGTGGTGTGCGTAGCCCTGCCGCGTTGACTGCTACTTGAGCGAGTGCGGAGCAGGTGGTGGGTGCGCGTTGAGCGAGCCACGTCTGGATCCGCAGTGGTGTGTCAACGCGGGTGATGGCAGCTACAGCGTGCGCGACACAGGCGAGGTAGTCGTATTTAACGCCGATGGAGTGTTCTGCTATCCCGGCGATGAGGTGTGCTTGTTTCTCGGTCATGGCGTATTGGGACCAGACAATGTTGGTGTAGTCGCTTATCAACCTGCGTCGCGTGGCGCCTGGTTCGGAGCTGATGCAGTGCGTGTCACTGGTCGCTATGACCACGTGGTGGTATTGCCAGCGGGTGATGCGGAGGATCGCGCGGCCCATCCAGAATCGTTTGTCCGCTACGAGCCCTACCTGACCAGTGAGCATCGCAGCCTCCAAAGGTCAGTAGGGTTGTAAGTTGTAGTCAGCCCCTCGGTAAGCACGCCGTCAGATGCTTACGTCAACAGGGCTGGTACTCCGCAATTCACCCGTAAAGGGTCCGGCTATGCGGCGTCGGTGGGAGCAGCAGGAATCGAACCTGCCGTGGACTGGTTTACAGCCAGCCCTGTCACCTTGACTCTTCTACTCCCACGTGGCTGACGCTCATGTTCGCCAGCCACTATTCAGTTGTGTGCCGACTGCTTCTCAGCGTGGGCGTGCGCTTGACCCTGCGCGGGAGACAGTGCCACCAACCTTTCAGCGTGCTTGACTGTCTAGGCTTGTATAACCAAAGCCAGAGAATAGCGGCGATGGTTATAAGTGTTGGTTAGCGTGGCCCATGCCAACACTTGGGGTTCAGCGGCCCCCATATTCGTAACCAGCGGCGCGGCTTGTGGTACAGCAGCGGACGTTTCACCGTGCGCTCCTGGTTTGTGTGGCGTCTTGGAGTTTCTTGGTTCCGCGCACCCAGTGGCCACACGTGCATTGGTACATGCGGTATCGCTGTACGTTGGCGTATGAGGTGCCTGCCCGGAACTTGGAGAGGTCTTTGTTGCCGCAGACTGGGCAGCCCCATTCCTCGCCTGTGTACATGCTCAGGTGCGGGTGGTTGGGGATCCATGCGCGTAACCGGTCGTACAGTTTCTCGGTGAGTACAACGTCTTGCATGTTGTACTTCCGCATGAGGTCCCACGCTTTGTCGTCACCGGCCAAGCACCGTACCCATAGTTCGTGGCCCATGTGGCTGGTTTTCTTGCCTAGTCCGAGTTGTTGGGCTACGTGGTCGAGTTTCCCTGACGAGAACTTGAACTGCTTGCGGACTGTCTGGAGAAGGTCAACGTTTTTGTATGGTGCGGGCGGGTTGAGGCCGGCGAGGATGAATTCGCGGTTGAGGTGTTTCATGTCGAACCCGGCACTGTTGTATCCGACGATCAGGTCAGCTTCGGAGACGAGCGCGTGGATCTTAGTGATCATCTCGGCGTGACCGTCGTGGTGGTCGCTAAAGAACAGAACTTCTTTGTCTTGGTACCATTTGGCCGCGACGCTGATGACGGTCGCGGTTTCCTGCAACTGGGAGAGGCTGATGTTCTGATTGAACAAACCCCACACGTGAGCTAGGTTAGGCGCGTTCTCAATATCAAGCGTAAGGATCCGTACCTGCTTGGCAGCGGCGGGCGCGATCTTCGGCGCTAACCGTTTCGCGAGGGCACCCATTTAGAGCCACCCGCATGAGCAGTCGGCTTTCCGGTGCCGTCGTATCGCGTGCTCGCTGAGTGGCACACCAGCGTCAGTGAGTGTGCGGGCGACGCCGATGTTTGTTGCGTCAGAGTTGAGCAGGGTTTGGAGTGCTTCACGGTCGGCTTGGTCGCCTTCGTTCATGACTCGGCTGATTATGCAGCCTTTGGCTCTGCTCATTGGGTTCTCCATTGCTCATTGGAAGGTGTGACAGGTACTTGCTCGGCCCACACTGCGTTTAGCTGATTAGCTGGGGGTGTTCGCTGTCTCGTGGGCTGGCAGGAATCGAACCTGCTGAACTCCTGCACGCCTGCGATTAAGCCCGCGTATTCGTTCAGCCCGTGCCCGAGCCCCAGGATCGTTATATGAGCCCGGGGAGGGCAAGTGATCTTCCCTCAGCCGTACTGGTGGGGAAGTTTGTTCCTGCACATGGCAGCCCATCGCCGATGAGCAGCGGCTTCGGGCTTGACGTTGGCGGAAACCAGGGGGTACGTCACCACGCTTAACCATGTGCAGGAAATCTATTAGCGCTTAGCGGTTCGCTTGATGCTCGCCTTGCCGATGAGCATCCGAACTGCGTAGACCGGGAGGACAAGCTGCCAGTATGTGAGGCCAAGTTCCGGGAACCATACTGCTACTGCCCACCAGATGAAAAGGACGCGGTACGCGAGCCCGAATAGGCTGCCGATGATTCGGGTTGCGGCTTCTGTGCCATCAAGTTTGGGGTTGACTATTTCTACTTGCGTCGCCATATCTGCTCCTATGGTGTGGTTGGTTATGCGGGTCCGATGTTTTTTCGGGCGCCGTTGATGTTTTGGAGTGCGCGGATGATCGCGGACCGTGCCGGCTGGGTTTGTAGGCCGTCGAGCGCGGTGTTGAGTGTTGTGTAGCAGCCGGTGAGTAGTTCGGCGTCGGCGTTCTCGGCTATCGTGCGGAGACTCGGCGTGTGCTTGTAAGTCATGTTCCTGGTTTCTTAGCTGCTTGACCCTCAACCCAGTGATCATCTTTGATGTGGTCGGTGAGGAACCGGGTTTCGTCCAACAGGTGGAGGACGTTGCAGCGGGCTTTGATCACGGGCATGTGCTCGTTGGCGTGATGACGGCACCAGAACAGTTCACCGTTATCGACGTACCCGGCTTCGTTGATCCCAGTTTCGATGTTGACCCGCACATACGCTCTGCTACCGCACGCGTCGCAACGGTGGGATGCGTTGAGCGTGGGTTTGTCCAGATCAGCAGCCATGTTGGGCCTCCCGTGCGTGGGTACGCAAAAGGCCGGGACTGTTACGTTCCCGGCCTTGCGGTGGTGCGGACTGGATAGCTACCGAAGTGCTATTGATCCACTATTCACAGAATACTCGACAAACTACTTGATTGCAAGGTGTTTCTACTTAATTTTCAAGTAGATTGGTTTTCGTCGAAGTGTGGAGCCTCTGCGAAGCGGTAGATCGTGTTTTGCATGTGGGCGTGCCGTTCCCAACTTTCCTCGGTGTAATCGTCGCCTGAGCAGACCTCGTTGTATTGCCGCTGGTATAGGCGGCAATCGAGTTTGTGGTACTCGGCCATGAGTTCCGCGTCGGTGAATCTTACGTCTCGGGCGTTGAGTGCGTATGGTGCGTATTGTCCGTTGACCCTGTATGCGTCCATGTCGGGTAGCTTCTCGAACCAGGTGAGGTTCATGCTGCTGTCCCGTCGATTGGTTTTTTCTTGGCTTTGTGGTGGAGGTCGAGTACGTCTGAGAGCCGGTATTTGGGTTTTAGCGGTTGGCCTTGTGGGTCGTGTTGGTCGTTGGCTCGTTCGAGTTTGTTGCGGTTTCCCCATCGCCAGATGCGGTCTACGGTGATGTTGATTCCGTATTCGGGTGCTGCGAGTGCGCGGGATAGTTCTGCTGGTGTGCCGATGTAGTAGTTGAGTGCGGTTTTTGCGTGGGCCCGCCATTTGAGGACTTCGTATGTGGTGCCGCAGGTTGTGCAGCGTGCTTCGGGTTGGCCTTTGGTGGCGTAGAGGTCGGTTTCGCATTCGGCGCATCTGCCGGCGAATACTCGGGGTTCGCGGCGTGTGCGTGCCCCGTCGAGCCCTTCTGCGTGGGTGAGTAGGGCTTTGTGGAAGTCGTCTGCCCAGTGCTGTCCGGTGATCCAGGCGGCGCGGGTGTAGAGGTAGTTGGTGAGTGAGTGTGGGTCGCGTCCGGTTAGTGGATGGTCGGTTTCCATAGCCACCTTGAGCGCCCGATCCATCAGCATGCGATGTGCCGCAACCTTTTTGTCGATGAGGTCAACGTCAACGGGCAGCGGCGCGTGTTCCCGTGAGCCGCCACCCATGCGCGGGCCGTAAGATGCGGTCATGGTCCCGCGTCCGATGTTCACGGACGCCACCACCTGATCCAACACCGTCAACGCCCGCTCCAACTGCTCAACCGTTACTGTCACGCAACCGCTCCTTGGTCCTTGTGCCCACAGTCGCAGGCGCATGCTGTCGGCTGATCATTGTCCACATCCCATGAGTCGCCCGCGCATGCCCGGTGCTTCCCGTCTCGGCAGTCAGGGTTTATGGCTGAGCTCACGCTGCGCTCCTGTCAATTTGTTGTTCGATGATTTCCCAGAGCGGGTCAGTGTCGAGGTTGCAGCTGGTACACATCGCGCCTGTCTTGTATGACGGCTCGCCTTGCCCGTGGCCCCATGTGCAGTACGGTTCTTGGTGCCCAGCGGCCCGAACATCACGTTCTAGCGCTTCGATTTGTTCGCGGGCTTCCGGGTAGTGGGTGCCGATCATTTCGAGCTCTCCTGGTTTGGCGAAGGCTCCGCATAGGCATTCCCCTGACATGCCCACATGATCAGAAACCATGTTCACGGGAACGTCGCCCATCATGAGTCTGTAGGTGTTCATGTCGAATTTGGTCCACATGGCGATTGGTGATGCCCAGATGACTGATCGGTTGCGTTCATAGAGAGGGATGTCTTTGCGGCGTGCTGATTCGGCGCGGCGCCGGCCCTGCGATGAACACAACGCGTTGCCTGCGTCCGTTAGGTACTAGGTCGCGGCGGACCTGTTCTAGGCAGCGTTCCTTGAGGCGCTGATACATCTTGAAGTGCATAGCGGGGCCAGGGAATCCGCGCTCAATAACCAGGTCCCGGTAACTGGTCGGAGGGTGCTTCTCAATGAGTGGCAAGCCCCATGACGTGCACGTATCGCGAACGAATTGACGTGTGGCTTCGATGCCTATGCCAGTGTTTGCGTGTGCTGCGTGGGTAGCTATGTCCTTGAATAGGTGCCCTAGAACGGTTGAGTCGTTGCCGCCGCTGAATAGGATCACGTTGGCGGTGATCTGTTTGCCCTCCGCAAGCTTCGTGGCATCGGAGTGGATTTCATGCGCCTGATCGATAAGGAACTCAACGCGCTTCTCACGCTCGGCGCGGGTCAGGGTTGCAACGATTTCCCACGGAGTTGGATCTTCAAGCCCTGGTTGGAGCGGGTCGCCCTCCCATGCTTCGGAGGCTTCGAATAGCGTCTCGCTCACGTGTTGCTCCTGGTTTCGTGTTCGCATGGTTGGTGGTTGAGGGTCCGGGCGAGTTGGGGGATGTCGTAGACACCGTTTCCGCGCATGAGGTCGAGTAGGTGACGCGCACGCGCGAGTTGTTGGGCTGCTTCACACATCAGGCGTCTTCTCCTAGCCCGCGTTTGATGGCTTCCCGGACTGCTGTGGCGTAGTGCCGGTCGCCGCCTGCCAGTGTCTCCCAGTACGCGCAGAGGTCTTCTACGGCGTCCAGTGCAGCGTGCAGCTTGGCGAGGTCCTCAGGGGTTCCGCTGAACCAATCAACGTGAGCTTCAGACTTGATCAGGTCGGCCAGTTCGTCGTGTTCGGTGCTCATGGCTTCTTCCCCTTGGTAATCAGTGCGAACAGTTGTGGGTTGGTGGTGGCGAGGGTGGCGAGCTTCCGGGCCAAATGCGGCGGATACGCGGGAGGTTTGAGTTTCACGCTGCGTCCCGAATCTTTCCGAAGCCTTCATCATCCAGGCATTCGGCTATCATCTCGGCAGTCAGCGAAATGATCCCGTAGCTACGGATAATCTCGATCAGCTGCGCTCGGTCTTCCTGCTTCATTCCGCGTCCTCAAAAGGGTCGATTACTGGCTTTCCGTCTTTGGTTGGGCATCTCCCGTTGTCTCCATGCATTCCGCCGTGGAAT
Organism: Arthrobacter sp. StoSoilB13; assembly: GCF_019977255.1. NCBI lineage: Bacteria > Bacillati > Actinomycetota > Actinomycetes > Micrococcales > Micrococcaceae > Arthrobacter > Arthrobacter sp. StoSoilB13. The sequence continues at coordinate 274,216 of NZ_AP024647.1, forward strand.
CCTCCGGTGTCGTGACAGAGACAGTTGCAGGAGATCGGACACCTTGGCCTTTTGCTGCTCATAGCGTTTGCTCCTGGTCTTTTGCGATGGTGTGTGCGGTGAGTTTGAGTTCCCTGACCAACGACCACTGCGATCCTTCGTCAAGGCCGTCGATGAGTTCGAATAGGTGGGTGAGGTTGTGATGCTCCGGATGGGTTGGCATTGTGCCGGCTCCTGCTCGGGGTCCGGGATGCTCAACTACCGGGCCGATTAGTATCTATTCTACTTGATTTTCAAGTATGATGGGCGATTTTCAAGTAGATCAGTGAAGAAAAAAATAATGCCCGGATCACCCACACCACCATGCCGATGATCCGGACCAACCACATGCAACCAGTCATCATCCACAAACAAACCAGCATCAACGAAACCATCCACACAAGCCTTCGTTGTCGGGTGAAGGTTGTTCGGGTCATACCTGCCCCGTCGTGGTTTCCAAATGTTCGCTACCACACGAACAGGCCGGTCAAACGTGATCAGACCTGCCGGAACCGACGCGGCTGCTGCTTCCCGCCACGCTGCCGTGAGTTTCGCCTTAGCCATCCGGTGTAAGCGCTGGTTTGAGTTGATCCAGGCTGTTGGTGATTCAACCCAGACTGACAGTAACTCACTCACGCTGCCATCCAATCGTCATGCTCACCCTGGTCGCCTTCACGGGCCCTCGTTGCAGACGCCCGTATCGAGTTACCCTCAGCACGCCCCGCCTCAAACAAACGATCCCACTCAACAGGATTACGCGCCCGCCACGACAACGGATGCCGCACCCGGTCACGCGGCGGCTCAATCGCACGCTGACCAGCCTCACGCGACGTCCGAATATTCGCCGCCCGCTTCGCAATAGCAGACGGACTAACCGGCACACCCTCATTCAACTTCACATGCTCCAACACAGCCTGCTTAGCAACAGCCGGCTCAACCGACCGCAACGCATAATGCCACTGCTCAACAGCCGCATCATTAAACTGCACCCGCGGATCAGCCTCATTCACCCACCGCAACATCGGAATAATCTCTTCGATACGCATTACGCCTCAATCCCCAAAAATTGTTGTTGCTCCTGTGAAGCCTGGAACCGTGCCAACATGTCCGCTTCCTTCGCCTTAGCCCTCGCACTGTGGTCCATGCGCTGAACACTCAAGTCAGGGGCGGGTAGTGCTTCGTCATCCCATGAGCCTGCGTTCAGCCACGTGCTGAAATGCTTCGTGAACTGTGGCTTACGGTTCGGATCATCCCGATACCTGACAACCCCTTCGATCAAGGCATCTTTTGTCACTTCCTTTGACGCTTTCAGGTAAGCCTTGTACGCGGCCTTCTTGTCCCGTTTGAGTGGGTAGAGATTCCAAACATGTTCGAACTCGTCGGGGTAGCTGCTTCGCTGCGGGGAGTCGGGAGTGGGGGAGTTGGGAGTAGGGAGTAGGGAGTAGGGAGCAGGCGAAGGGTTTCGATCTTCTTTTGAAAGGGTTACCGGAAGGGTTTCGGGAAGGGTTTCAACCGTGGTTTTGGAAGGGTTGAAAACTTCCAAACTGCGGGGGTCAACTGCCCGCTTCGTGAGCAGGTCAGAGCACACGTCCCATCCCTTCAAATGCGGTTCCTCAGCGTGCTTACGCGTCAACTCGTGAACGACCACACCGCGCAACGTGCGTGACCCGATCTCGCTGAATGTCCGGTACATGGCCTTGGCGATGTTGGGGCTCACCAGCAACCCGTCATTGCGGATGAATGACCTGACGAGGACTTCACCTGTTGTCTCGTCAATGACTAGGTACAGCCGCTCCGACAGCTCGGCAGCGGCTTCCTCAACAGCCGCCACAGTCCAACCGTTTGCGAGCTGAGAGATGCGCCCCGCGTGCCATGTGGTTACCCCGCAAAAGTTCAATGTCATCTGCGTGGTCACCACAAGGTAAAGGTGTTGTGCTGCCGGGGTCAGGTCCAGGAAATCATCGTCAATCCAGATCGCCGTTTGAATCCTTGCATGTTCACGCGCCACGTGTCGCACATCCTTGTAGGTAGGCTTCGATCCGCTCGTTAGTGAGCCGTTCTTCGAGTTCGCCGGCTGTGTACAGTCGCACCGTTGCTTCGGTCAGTCCGATAGGAACATCAGTTTCTTCCAGGGTCCGCCACACAATGCCGGCCATGTAAGTGAATTCCGGGAAGGGTCCACGGAGCCGTGATTTAGTCATGGCGGTCTTGATGGCGCGCTCTATTAGCTGGATCGGTACGCCCATCTTTGCCCACCGGTAGACGGAATTCTCATAATCGGGCGGCAGGGGGACGGTTTTCTCAGTTCCGTCATACTTCCAGACGTTCCAGGCGTCTTCGAACTCGCACAAGTACTCAGAATCGCGTTCAAGGTCGCCCCGGATGATGGTCATTCGCTCGGTCATTTCGAGGGCGTAGGTTGCCGCCATCTTCCCAACTGCCGCGACCAGCGGCGCATCTGCTGGGATTGATGTCTTGCCAAGGTTGCAGTCTTGGCAGGCTGCGACAAGGTTGTCAGGCTTGTCAGTACCGCCGAGTGTTACGGGGATTACGTGGTCTACGTGGAGTGTGACGTTAGGGGCTTTCTCTCCGCAGTATTGGCATGTGTGGTTGTCCCGCTTTAGTACTTCGTAGCGGAGACGTTTGCTAACAGCCACCTACCCTCGCTTTCTTGTCGCGTTCGCGTTGTTCCCGCATGGTTTGTTTGCGTGCCTGGTCCGCGGCCTTACGAGTCTGCCGGCGTAGTTGGTCAGACGCTACGGTCACGATGCCTCCCATAAGGTCCGCTGAACGAATGAAGTCCCATCGTCTTCTCTCGGTCGGCTCGGCCGTGACCATCCAGGCCGCGACGGACGTTGGGCTATTACGGCCCAGCCGGCAGCTCGCAGTGAAGCACCCGATTCCTGGTGTTGGGTATACGTGATGAGGCGTCGGTAGCCCATCGCCTTGGCAGCTCTCCATGCGGCTCCATAAAGCATGGAGTTGACGTTAGGCGTGCCGTCCGTGGCGGTGCGGTTGACTTCGAGCGTCAACCCGTCATCCGTCATCCGGGCCACTGGTCGCCCGATCATCGCCACCCCTACTAGTACGCCATTATTTTCAACCCCAATGGAAAACTTGTGACCAATCGGGGGCTTATTGTGTCGGTGGAACTGCTCAACGAATTCGGATGCGGCAGCAAAGGAGACTGGGCACAATGCGAGGCTCATGCTGCTTTCCTTTTTTGGCGGTCGTGTTGGGCGGCTTCGGCGGTGGCTGCGAGTAGTCCTTGTGGTCCGCCGTAGCGTGGTTCGGGTAGTGGGGTGTGGGGTAAGCGTCGGGGTGTTTCGATGAGTTGTGCGGTGCGGTTTTGGGTTTCGATGATGCGTTGTTCGATGCGCTGGTTTTCGCGTTGGATGCGTTGTGCTTCTTTGAGTGCTTGGCGGGATGCTTCGAGTTCTGCTTGGAGGCGTTGTTTGCGTTCTCGTGCTGCCCGGATGGTGTCGTTGCCGTGGTAGGTGTATCCGGCCATTAGTTGCTTTCCTTCCCGGCGTAGTGTTTGCAGTCTCGGCAGTGGGTGCGGTCGCTGGTTGGGCGGTTGCGGGTTGGGAAGTTGATGCCGCAGCGTTTGCAGTCGGCGTATTCCCAGCCTTTTTGTGGGGTGCGGGTGGCGGTGATTCGTGTGTTGGCGAGGGTGATCATTTGGTGTCCCAGTTGGCTCTGAATGTGGTTGTGGTGACGTTGCAGGGGGAGTGAACGCATGTAGCCCACGTAGCGCTGTGGTGGTTGCGTTCGTGCCAGTCGCGGATGTTGGCGAGGTTGTCGGCCATGGTGTCTTTGAGGCTCATGCGTTCACTCCCTTAGCTGGTTGGGTTAGAAGGCTGGGCCTGCGGTGGGCCCGTTGCCCCAGCCGCCTGCGTCTTGTGTTGCGGGAGCGGCCCAGGGGTCTTGCTGCGGGGCTTGCTGCGTGCGTGGCGGCTGCTGACCGGTCGCGGGCTGGTTGCGCGGGACAAGGCCAACTGAGTCAGCCACAACATCCAGCGATTCCCGTTTTGCGCCGTTGTGCTCGTACTCGCGGGTGCTCATGCGGCCCGAGAATGTGACCTTGCCCTTGCCTCCCTGCCCTGCGATCTGCTGGTCCAGGGCTTCGGATGCGCCTCCGAAGAGTGTGACGTTGAACCATGTTGTTCCGCCGTCTACCCATTGGCCGGACTGGTCTTTGATGCGGGCGGTTTCGGCGGCTGAGAAGCTGATGCGGGGTTTCCCGTCGTTGCCATACTTGAGGCCGTGGTAGGTGCCGATGTTTGCGGTAGTTGATACGTTCGCCATTTGGTTAGGCCGCTTCCGTTGAGTGTGCGTACTTGGTGAGGTTGTCAGGGATGAATCCGGACCACATGAGGTCGGTTTCTGGGTCGCCGGTTGAGACGATGACTACGGGTGCTTCTTTGAATCCGAGTGCGCGGATGGCTTCTGCGTCCTTGGCGTTTTCTGGTTTGGTGACATCGGTTTCCTGGAACCGGATGTCTCGTTTGTCGAGCCACCGTTTTGTTGCTTTGCACGGTTGGCAGTTCGGTTGTGTGTAGACAGTGATGGTGCGGGTTTTCAAGCGGCGTTCCTTTGTTGTTGTGGTTCGAGTTGGCGGGTCCAGTGAGTGAACCCGTAAGCGCATGTGTAGAAGCGGACTTCTGTTTGCCCGCCGCGTGCTGCCCATATTTCGGCGCGGGTTGCGCGGGCTTCGTCTATACCGTCACAGGCGACTTTGGAGCAGGCGCACCGTGGGTAGGTTTTACGAGGCGGGCGCTTCATCAGGGGTGTCTTCTCGCACTGCTGCAAGTACCTTCTGCGCATCCTCAGCGCTGATCTTGTTCGGGTGATCCCAATTGGCGCCGATTACCTGACCGGCAGTGGCAAGCAACTGCTTCGAGTCCCCGTCGTATCCCGCGGCGGTTAGTGCGTTCTTGATTGCCTGCCATTGGGCCAGCCAGGGTTCGGTGGCTGGTTCGGCAAGGACCGCAACGTGGTGTTGTTTGACTTTCTTCTGGCTGATGCGGACGGGGATAGTGAAGTCAGCCGGGATGTGTGACATGGCGATGACTTCGACCCCGCCCACTTTCTCGCCCGCGTAGATGACTTCGGGGTTGTTGACGAGCTTCACGAGGCGGCCAATCCATGCGTCTGATTCGACGCCCCAGGCGTGGGCGATTACGCGGAGCATGCCTTTGGAGGGTTTCCATGGGCGGCCATCCATGCCAACGAGGTCGATGACAACGGGCTTGGCTGCGTCACCTTTCCGTGCGCCCGCGATGGTTGCAACGATGGGCGCGCCGGTTAGGTCTGAGGCGTTGAGGCAATCTGATTTGGCTACGAGCGCTTTTGATATGTCCATGGCTAAAACTTGATCTCCGGTTCGAGGTAGTGGTCGATGTGTTTGGTGGCGGGTTTGCCTGCTGTGGCGAGGCGGTAGTTGCCGATCATGACGGCGGCTGTGTTTTCGAACTCGCGGGCAGCTTCGAGGATGGCTGTCTGCCACTTGGGATCCGGCGACACGCGTTTGGTGTAGAGGGGCATGCCTCCGCAGTAGGAGATGTAGTCGAGCCAGGAGCGCCCGGAGACTAGGAGGCCCGTCTGGATTTGGGCCATGTTCTCTAGCGGCACTTCATCGGCGAGGATGGTGGCGAGGTGCTTCTTCTGCCGGCGCGACTTGATTTCGATCAGCCCGTCATCGCCCACCAAGCCGTCGGGGGAGTACCCGATGCGCCCCCACCCGTACTCGCGGACCATGAAACCTACTTCATGGGCGGTCGCGTAGTGCTCGGAGTAGATGTCGCGTGCGTATGGTTCGTCGAGGTTGCCGCGTTCCATGTCTGATGAGATGTAGACGGGTTCTACGTGGCTGGTGATGCGTTCTGCTACGAGGTGTGTGGTGAGTGCGCGGGAGTAGTCGTTTGATGCTGGCTTCACGGTTTTGGGTGTGATGAGTTGGCCGATGACTGATGCGGTGAGGATCCCGCAGCGTGCTTGCAACCATTCATCCGTACCCTGCAGGAGGTCTTGGTAGATGTGGAGGCTGCTTGTTCCTGGCTCGGCTACTGTGGCGGTCATTCCATTTCCTCCGTGGGGATGGTTTGGGTGATGGCTTGGTCTTCGTGGCAGGTGCAGTCTGGGTTGTGTTGTTTGCGGACGGTTGCGGCGAGGTTTGCTGCTGCGAGTAGGTTGCGGTGCTCGTCCGCGTAGTACTCGGCGGGGGTCATGCGTAGAGCCTGGCGTGTTCAACGAACTCTGCTGCTGCCTGAGATTCCGTGTAGGCATATCGGAAAGGCAGTGAGGTTCCTGTGCCGCAGGAGCACTTCCATATCCAGCCGGTGAGGTAGTCCTGGGGCGTGCTGCCGTAGAACCTTTCAAACAGGACGTACTTGAGGTTGTGCTGGCCGTCCCACGTCTGGCGTTGCGGTTTCGCCTTGCGCTTGAACCATCCCCAGGTCATGCGATGTTCCCGAGGATCATTTGGCGGAGGTCTGGTGCGTTTTTGGCGAGGTATTTTGCTGCGGCGCGGCGTTCGTGTTCGGTGGTTGTGGTGTTGCTGAGTAGCATGTCGCGGTTGAATACTGATGCCCCGCTTACGAGGTCGTTGGCGGGGACTAGTTCCAGGTGGCGGCTCATCGGGTTCTCGTTTCTTTGTCGGTGTTCGGGTTGGTGCAGGTTGGGTGGTGGTGGGTGGTTGTTACGGGGAACGGGCCAACGTATTCCCTAGTGGCTGTGCAACGCTCGTGGTTTGGGGCTGGGTTGAAAGTCATTTGGACGTGCTCCCAATCGGGCTCAAGACTTGGAACATCCGGGTAGCTGTTGAGGTGGCTCTGCATTCGGGGCATCTATTCGGCGCGTCGCTCTGGATCCATGCGACAAATCGCGGGCAGGCGGCGTAAGCCTCAGTCCACCCGTAGCAAATGCAGAAGCCTCGTACGTAATGGCTGGCTGGTTGGTCGCCGTGGTGGCGGTGGGTCTGGTGCTGTGAGTGTTCGCATGGGATGGCTGGCATTTCCCCGACCAGTAGCCCAAGGTCCGTCTCAACCTCGATGCCTGCTTGGACGGTCATGGCTTGCGGTCCTCTATTACGGCCCAGCGGATGAACACGCCCGCCATGACGCAACCGGCTAGGACGAGCGCGATCATGCCGCGACCTTGAGGCTCTCGAAGGTTTCGTTTCGTCTGGCCCACACGGTTCCCCAGTACAGGCATTCGGGAAGGTTGCCTTCCTTTGAGAGCTTGCCGCCGTCAAGTACGTTGATCGCTTCGACCTTGTACAAGAGTCCGGCATAAGGAAGCCGAGTTCCGGTGATGGTGACGCGGGGGCGGGTTGTGAGTTCCTGGTTGCGGAGTCGGTTGCTCATTGGTTGTCTCCTTTGCGGTGGTTGTCTGCGTCGTCTTCGTAGCGGGTTTGTTGGTGTTCTTCGGCGGCTTCCCGGTCTGTGTAGTAGAAGAAGTCACGCGGCTCACGATGGCGGGTCATGCGAGCCCCAGCCTTTCCTTGATCTGCGCCGCGATTCCTCCATAGTCGAGGTCATTCATGGGCGAATCGTTCGCGTTCGGATCTGTCCAGAGTGCGATGAGGTTGGCGGTGCGCTGCTCGTATGCGAGGGCCATGGTCGCTTGCGCGAGGTTGTAGTTCTCGCTGCCGTTGTAGTAGTCGCCCTCATCAAAGTGCGGGTTGCCGGGGAGGTGGCTCATTGGTTTGCCTGTCGGTAGTTGTTGTTACTGCTGCTCATCGTGCGTTCTCGATTCGGGCTAGTTCTTGTTCGAGGACGGTCAGGTGCTCCTGCATTTGGCGAATCTCGCTGGTCATGATTCCTCCGAGAATTTGGTTTCGAGTTCCCGCATTTCGGCTTCGGTTTTTTGGAACCGTTCGATGTCATCGGGTCGGGCCGTGGTGCCGGCTGCTACTGCCGCTGCGATCTGGTAGGCGAGGACAGCTTGACGCTGCTTGGCTTTCTGCCATTCCTCGAATGTGCTGCTCATGCGCGGAGTACCCAGTCGGAGCGGCGTCCCATGAGCCTGGCTTTGAGTTGGTCCCGCCGCCCGTCTTCCACGACGTTGTAGGCCGAGTTGTAAGGGGATTCGCGGTGACGTCCTTGCCCTGCCGGGATGTGCCTGCCCAGTTCGACGTATGTCAGGAACTCTTCACCGAAGCGGAGGAACTTCCATGTGGTGCTGCGGCGTCCGAGGCATGTGGCGGCTTGGAAGTATTCGCGCATCACTTCGCCTGGTTCGGGACGGGCCGCTGGTGCTGTGAGGGTGTTCATTGGTTTCTCCGTTTCGCTTTGGTGCCGACGTTGGGGCGTGACCGGGCTTGTTCTTTGGTCGGGGTTTCTTTGCGGTAGAGGGCGATGATTTGCTCTACGTCTTCTGGTGTGAACCGGAACTCTGACCCGATCTGGAGGTGGGGCCAGTTGTCTTGTTTGCGTCTTCGGTAGATCGTTGACCGGCTGACTTTGAACAAGGCGGCGAGGTCTTCGAGTGTGTAGAGCAGCATGGTGTTCAGGCTGCGGCGAAGAGGTGTTGCAGTTGGGGTTCGGGGTCGGGCTGTTTGATGGCGACTGGGTTGATCCCGAGGTAGTGGGCGATTGCGTAGAGGACTTCGTTGGTCATGTGTTTTTCGCCGTTGCAGAGCTGGGTGATGTAGCCGCGTGACACGCCGCGTGGTGATCGGCGGGTGCGGACCTGCTTTGCGAGTTCTTCGTGGGTGATGGTGCGGGGAAGGTAGTAACCCTGGGGGGTTTGTTCTACCCGGTGGAGTAGGGATTTGAGTGTTTCGCCTACTCGGATGTCTTCGGGGTTCTTCTGTTCTGGGGCGACCCTCAAACCCTCCATTGTTGTGCTCATGTCAAGTATCTTGCCAGTGTTCAAGAGTATCCACAAGTATCTGAGGCAAGTTTCTTCGAGTATCACAAAGTATCTACGCCCCACTTCCGCGCCAATTAAAGGAAGTAGCCCCATCGTTCGAAAGTAGATTCGAACCCCATTTGACAGCCTGATACCAAGGGGAAGGGTCTAAGCTACTGCGGGCGATGGTTGCTGATACTTGAACTTTTTTGTGAGTCTCTTCTCAGCAGGTACAAGGGTTGAGCAAGTATCTTGACGGTAAAAAGTCGAGTACTCCCTACGTAGTTGCCAGTAGAAAGTCAGGTACATGCAACCGTTGCGTGAAGAAACGACCAGGGGGACATTGAAAGCTATGAGCATCAATACAGAATTTGAGGAAGACGAAATGGGTGATCTGCGGGAGTACGGCCAGGAAGCTATGCAGCGCCGGCTTGGGCAGCTCGCTAAGCAGCGTCGTGAGGAACTTGGGTTTGCTAGGGCGGCGTTCGCTGTTCACGCGGGGCTTGGTTCTGATGCGACTGTGCGTGATGTTGAGTTTGGGCGGATCATTCCGCGGAGCAGGACGTTGCATAAGTTGGAGTTGGCGTTGGGCTGGCGCGTGGGTTCCTTCATGGAGTTTGTTCAGAAGGAGGACCGTAAGGCTTCGTCCGTGATGATGGAAGAACTGGACGCTTACGACTCTGGTGCTAAGGATCCGTTATCTAAGGTGCCCACGGTTGATCTTTTGCAGGAGGTGATTCGTCGCCTGACTGGGTTGCAAGAGAATTTGGGGGTGCCTGTTGATTCGGCTTTGACTCAGCAGATGCTTGGTTTGGCTGCGATGGGTCATAAGCCTGAGCATTTGGATGATGACGGGGATGATGACATTAGTGGGTTTGGGCCTAGCGCTAACTAGGGGTACTGCCGGGTAGCTTTTGTTGTTGGCTAAAGTGTCAGACCCTCACCCTTATCCTTAATCCAGTCGTTGGCCGTTGGGGTCGGTGTGTGAGGTTATGGGGGCTGGCTGGTGGCTTTGGTTTTCAGGGTGCGTATGCCTGATGGTGTGCCTGCGCGTACGGATGGTGTGGATATTTGGGTGGATGATCGCCTGGATGAGATTCAGACTCGGTGCGCTATCGAGCATGAGCTAACACATATTGAGTACGGGCATAGTACGTTGCAGTCTGAGGCGGTGGAGATGGCCGTCCGGTATGAGACTGCTAAGAGACTCCTGCCGTTGGATAAGGTTGTCGGTGTTTGTAAGAACGGTAAGAACCTTGGGATGGTTGCTCGTGAGTTGGGGGTGACTAAGCAGGTACTCATGGACCGTGCCGCGACCCTGACTGATGAGCAGGCCAGGATCGCTGGCTGTTTGTCGTGTCGGTTGTGTCCTGTGATTCAGGCCCGCTACTCAGGTCACCCGTCAGGTATGCGCATGTCCGCTATGATCGCCGCCTAAGTATCTAACCCCCGAAAACCCGCTAACCTACTTGAAAACGCCCCCTATCTACTTACAAATCAAGTAGATAGGGGGTATTCTAGGTTAATGAGCACACAAACCTTCACCATCCGCGCCACCCATGATGACGAGCTGTGCAACGAAACTGCTCTCTGTCACGACTGCATCAGCACCGCAGCAGAAGACGGTGAAGCATGAGCGCCAAACGCGCCCTAGCGACCCTCGCAGCCGCTAGTCTTCTCACCCTCAGCCTCGCAGCCACCCAACCGGCGCAACCCGCCGAAGCCGCCATGTACACGTCCTGCTACACCGCCATGAACGGGTCACGCTGGTGTTACCGGTACGCGTGCACGGCACGTGAAGAAATGTCCGGCTGCTACGAGGGCTGGGTACGCATGAACGGTGTGTGGTACGCATGAGCACCGAACGTGACGAACTGGCGGATATGGTTGGCGGCCCCAGTCGAGAGAACGGGCTGGAAGTTGCTGATGCGATCCTTGCTGCTGGGTACCGGAAGATCTTCGACGGTGACTGCGGACTCAGCAACGCGGCCCCGGACGAGCGGGACGCAGCCGAGGCGTGGATGCGTTGGGCGAACATCCTGACCATCGGCCCTGACGAAGAACGAAATGGCATCGCTGCCATGAAGCAGATGCTCACAGAGTTTGGTTACCGGAAACCGCGCACGATCACCACCGTGGAAGAACTCGACGCGCTGCCACGCGGGTCAGTGATCCTTGACCGGAGTGGCCTGTCACTCCACAAGAACGAGTTCACTGGCTGGCGGGCATCCAACGGCGCCAAAGACATCAGCCCCGAAATGCTCGCACAAGAAGCCTTCCCCGCGACCGTCCTGCACGAATCAGAGGTGGCAGTATGAGCAACCGACTAGAAGCAGCTGTAAAAGCATGGGACCACCACTGGGGCGACCGCTACGGCAACGAAGCCCTCGAAGAAATGGGCGAAGAAGTACAAGTAGCCCTCAACGCCGCCGACAAGGTGATGTTCTCGGACGAGGCGAGGGCGTTGGCTAGGGTCCGCCTTGAGTCCGTGTTCCACATTGACGAGAAGGTTGGCGAGTACGATGCAAACGCTGTCTGGGGAACGCCTGACGAAATAATCGCCGAAGTCATCTCAGTGCTTCGAGGACACGCATCATGACCGCCACGATCCCGTCCTTGTTGCAGCCCATGAAAGACCGACTCGCCAAGTTACGCACGTCCCCCACGGATCAGGCCAAGCTCATCGCAGCCATAGAAGCCGTGGTTGCTCTGCATAAACCTGGCGGCGGCTACTTCGCCTCGGACGTGGCATGTCACTACTGCTCCAACAGCATCGGCTACGTGCTTTACCCCTGCTCCACGGTTGCCGCCCTCGTCCAGGCGTTGGGTGGTGACACGGCATGATCCGTTGCCCGAAATGCTTGAAGCCGTTCCAAACACTGAAGGGCGTCAAAGCTCATACGAAGAAATGCGGGGCCTCCAAATGAGCGCACGTAAGAAGGTTGCGCGTGAGGCAGTGTTTGACGCCATGATCGAACATGGCCCGGACGGGCACACGGACGGTCACGACAAGATCACCGACGCCGCACTCGCCGCCGCCGATTCGGTGATGTTTAGTGAGGCCGCGATAGAACGAGCGGCGAAACTGCTTTGCGCGGCCAATAACCTCGGTCTCGATTACTGGGAGAGCTACCACAAGGACAGCCTGATCAAGGAGAAGTTCCGCACCCAAGCCCGTGCTGTTGTTGCGGCGTTGCGGGAGGGGGCATGACCACCCACCCAGAACACCACAACCTCACCCATTTGTTTGAACTCATCGACGGCCTTGACGAAGGCACCCAGTGGGCGCTCGTCCGGGAACTCAAACTCACCGCACACACCATCGCAGAAGACCAGGAGCAAGCAATATGAGCATCGTCACCTTCGCCCAGTATGACCGGGCCCAAAGGGTGCGACTGGCAAAGAAGTACGGCGTTTCGAGCGCCGAGGTTAATCGCCTATATGGGGCGGATCATTTTCGCGGGGATTGGGAATCCCACGTAGTAGCCCTCTATGAATCTGGAGCCAGCTTCACGACGCAGCAATGGAACAAGCTGCCGAATTACCTTCAACGCCGAGTACTTCGCACGAGTCGCGCACTGAAGATGCCGGGGAACGCAATGGATCCTTGGAAGATCGCGTCATGACTACCCCATCCCCCAACCCGCTCCCGGACGCCCCTGTTTTGGCCCGGAAGCTCGCCAACCTCGCCCACACCAACCCCCAACTGTTCACCCAACTCACCGGAGAAAAGAAACCATGAGCGCAGACCTACAGGCAGAGAACGAGCAACTCAGGGCCTCGAATGACAACCTCGCAAGGCAACTCGCAGGCATGAGCGCGACAAAGGTTGCGGTGCAGGCATCGCCGGGAGTCTGGGAATGTGGGTGCTGCGACTACCCAATCACTTGGGACGGCGGGTTTGAACAATGGGTTCACTGGTGGAACGGTTCGACCATGTGCAAGAAGGAGGAAGCATGAGCGTGTCTGACGAAGCGGTAGAAGCTGCGGCGCGGGGCGCAGATAGGATCAGCGCATGACCATCACCGAGTTTCTGGAAGCCAGGATCGCTGAGGACGAGGAACATGCTGGTAGCGGTTGGTCGACGCTTGGTAGCACTCGCTGGGAAACGGACAACTACGGGCGGAACATGATGACGCCCGCCGCGATCCTTGCTGAGTGCGCGGCGAAACGGGCAATCATCGGGCTAGCGCAGCAGGCCACCGCGGAGGTCAAAGAGTATGACGATCAAGAGTGGCAAGGCACCGTTCAACTGGATGAGCCATACGCCCGGGGAAGCGATCATTATGGCCCTCGCCGCTGTGTACTCCGACCACCCCGACTACCAGCAAGAATGGGCGCTATGACTAAGACGCCGCAGGAAATCATCATTGCCGCGCTCGTTGCGAAACTAGGCGGCGAAGTGCAAATCAGCATGCGTGAGCACGAGGAAGCGGAAACCCTTGATCTGCGCCAGCTGACTGACCCCGGATTCAACACCGCACTCGCGTTCAAAGTAGTTGCCCCGCCTGTGCTCCTAGAAGGTGAACTCGCGGACCAGTCAGCGCTTACTGATTCGTAGCGTTGCCAGCACCAATATGTAATGAGGGCCCTCGCTTCGGTGGGGGCCTTTTGCGTAACAATCGGGCTTATAGGGGGTGTTGACGGGTGTTGACCGCGTAACCAAAAAATGGCGATGATGCGACGCTGTGCACACCGTTGACACATCACAGCCCTTGAGTTCTAGCCAAAAACCCCTAGAATAAGCGGATCGGCGGTGGGTTCGAGTCCCACCTCGGGCACGATGTTGTCGCAGGTCAGGGGCCTATATGGCCCCTGACTGTTGACAAAAGCCCCAAATCCGTTGACAAAGATCTAGCATTTTTATGTGGCTAGTATCCGGAAACGCGTCAAAAAGGACGGCTCTTCGTCCTTCATGGTGGTCTGGCGCGACCCCAAGCTCGGCAAGCAGCAGGGCATAACTGTCGACTCCGAGCACGAGGCCGAAACTCTGAAACGGTTGCTCGATGCGAACGGCCAGTCCTTCGAAATCGCACAGAAGGCCGTCCTGGATAACAGGGCCAAGATTCCGACTGTCGCTGATGTCATCCAGGAGCACATCGACCTTCTTATTCGGCCCTCAAGCGGGACTGTGAAGACCTACCAGACCATGCTAGATCTCCATGTGAAGCTGGTCATCGGTCATGTTCCTGTCGACAAGCTGGACTACCGGATGATCGCTTACTGGGTGAAGTCGATGTTGGCCAAGGGCCGCTCGCCGAAGACCATCAAGAACGTGCATGGCTTGATCTCGGCAGCGATGAGCACTGCCGAGATGCTGGGTTACATCACGCGCAATCCGTGCCGGGGTGTGCAGCTGCCCAGCGTGGAGAAGGCCGAGGACGAAATGATGTTTCTCACGCACGCGGAGTTCGGGTTGATCATGGAGGGAATGGGGGAGCGGTACCGGGACTTCACGAACTTCCTGGTGATGACAGGAACCCGTTTTGGGGAAACAACGGCATTAACGGTGGCTGACATCGATTTGTTGGGGAAGCCGGCTACTGCGCGCATCAACAAGGCGTGGAAACGCGACGGGCAGAATCAGTTCTACATCGGGCCGACGAAGACTGGCGCGGGTAAGCGGACGATCGGGCTGAATCCTGCGCTCGTGGATTTGCTGATTCCGTTGGTGGCCGGGCGGCCGAGCAAGGCCCTTCTCTTCTGCACCCCAAAGGGGGAACGCATCGTGCATAAGCTCTACTGGCACCACTACTGGGTGCCGGCGGTTAAGGCCGCACAGCTTCATGGGTTACGGAAGGAACCTCGGATCCACGATCTGCGGCATACACATGCGTCGTGGTTGATCCAGGACGGCGTGCCCATTTTTACGATCTCGCGGCGGCTCGGTCACGCCTCCATCAAGACTACTGAGCAGGTCTACGGTCATCTCATGCCGGAAGCGCTTCAGGTCGGGGCGGATGCTACGGAACGTCAGGTCGCGGCGTTCATGCGGTGATGCTGTTATGTTCTCCTAGGAGACGAGGCGGTTGCGTGCCCGTGTGCCAATGAGGCGCGCGCTGGGATTGGTACTGTTGGCTGTTGGCGACGGATGGGTGGCCGGCAAAATCTCGCTGAGCCTGGCTATCTCCTCGATATGTTCCGATGTGAACACGATCTTTCCCTTCCCCCAGCACGCGTGCGGAAATCGACCGGTGGCAGCGCCATCCCGCAGCCACCCTTCACTGCAGCGCATGAGCGCCGCAGCTTCCGAAGGTTCAAAGAATTCCAAGTTCATCTCAGGCCGCTCCAGGTCGCGTGGTTTTTATTTCATGAGTAATCTCATGCCTAAAAACATGACTAGTCTTTACTGACTCCGGCAGGCGAGCGATGCAAGCTCCGCAGGACTTCCTGCTGTGGTGGGTTGTTAGCGGCCATGAAAAACTGCCCGTAGGCGGCCACGAAAGTGCCCACTGATGGCCAGTAGAACTGCCCATCGGTGGCCATGAGATCTGCCCACTTCCTTACTTGTCCTGCCGCGTCTTAAGCGGCGGGGGCCTCTTCCCGGGATTTGATGACGGTGTCTAGTCGCATCAAATTTCGCCAGGAAGAGGCCCTGTATGAAGTCTGACGGAGAAATCATGGAAATACTCGCTGCTTACGATCTGACCGGGTCGTTGCGCGCAACCGCGGAGCTGACGGGCTGCTCGCACCACACTGTTGCCAGGCATGTCGCAGCCCGGGACGCGGGCCGTCCTATCGCCGAACCCGCCGCCAGGGATCGTGTCACGGACGCGTTTCTGCCCAAGATCGAGGAATGGGTCGAGGCCTCCAAGGGCCGGATCCGTGCTGACAAGGCCCACGAGAAGCTCCTCGCTCTGGGCTATGCGGGTTCGGAGCGGTCCACCCGTCGCGCGGTCGCGCAGGTCAAGGCCGCGTGGCGGTTGGGCCATGTTCGTGTGCATCGGCCGTGGATCACAGAGCCGGGGATGTGGTTGTAGTACGACTTCGGCGACGGTCCCCGCATCGACGGGGTGGAGACCATCTTGTTCGTTGCCTGGCTGGCGTTCTCCAGGTTCCGGATCGTGATCCCGTTGCGGGACCGGACTGCGCCGAGCGTGTTTGCCGCCTTGGACCGGTGCTTTCGCATCGCCGGTGGGGCACCGACGTATGTACTCACGGACAACGAGAAAACGGTCACGACCACCCACGTCGCCGGGGTACCGGTGCGGAACCAGCAGACCTTGGACTTCGCCCGCCATTACGGGGTCACGGTACTGACGTGCCAGCCCGCAGACCCCGCAACGAAAGGCGGCGTCGAAGCGTCCGTGAAGCTGGCCAAAGCCGACTTGGTCCCCACTGCTACGAATCTCCGGGCCGAGTACGCGTCCTTCGGTGAACTCGAAGCAGCATGCGCGGCGTTCATGGACGAGGTCAACAACCGTGAGCACCGGGCGACCCGCCGTAAACCGGCCGCGGTCCTGGCCGAGGAGGCCCCGCGTTTGCACCGGATCCCCGATACCGCGCACACGGTCGCGTTCGGGCTCTCCCGCACCGTCGCGGAGAACACCCCGATGGTGACGTTCGAGAACGCCCAGTACTCCGTCCCGGCGCGCCTGCTCGGGGCGAAGGTGTTCGTCCGCGCCCACGGCACCGGCCCCCGGGGAGCAGGTCATCATCGTCCACCACGGCCCCGCCGGTCCCGTCGAGGTCGCACGCCATCACCGGGCACGGCCCGGCAGCCCCGCCATCAACGATGAGCACTTTCCCGGGACCAGGACCCGGGTCCCGGGTGATTACGCGGTGAAGGCCCGCACCGCGGACGAAGCAGAGTTCCTCGCTATCGGCGAGGGTGCCAGGACCTGGCTGGTGGAGGCCGCAGCGGCCGGCACTGCCCGGATGAACGTGAAAATGGCCGAAGCGGTGACCCTGGCCAAAATCGCCGGCACCGCTGAAGTCGATAAAGCCCTCGGCAACGCAGCCTTCCACGGCCGGTTCGCCCACGGGGATCTGGCCTCGATCCTGAACGCCGGAAAGCCCCGCACCACCACCCACTCGGCGGACGAAACCCGATCCCTGACCCAGGGCACCAGCGCCTGGGCAGGTCTGGGCGTCACCGCCTCCACCACGCAGGAGGAGCAGAACCGATGAGCCCGGTCAGCACCACGAACACCACTGCACCGGCACTGCCGGCCGAGCTCGAAGCGCTGATGCGGCAGCTGAAGATGCCCCACGCCCGGGCGTTGGCACCTGAGCTGATCGCGACCGCCCGCGCCCAGCGCTGGGAACCGGCAGAGATCATCAAAGCACTCTTCGCCGAGGAGGCCGCGGGCCGGGCCCGGTCCATGCTCGCCACCCGACGCACGGCAGCAGGCTTCCCGACCGGGAAAACCTTCGACGCGTGGGACCCGGCCGTCTCCTCCATCCCGGGCCCGACCCAGCAGGCCCTGCGCACCCTGGAATGGATCACTCGACGCGAGAACCTGGTCGTCTGCGGGCCCTCCGGCACCGGGAAAACGTTCTTCCTCGAAGCTCTCGGCCAGCAAGCCGTCGAAGCAGGGATGCGCGTGGCCTGGTTCAGGCTAGAGGACCTCGGAGCCCTCATCCGCGCCCACCGCACTGATGACAGTGTCACCCGCGCCGTGGCCAGAATCCTGCGCGCCGAACTCGTGGTGATCGATGACATCGGGCTCTTGCCGGTGGCTACCGACGCCGCCGAGGGACTCTACAGGGTCGTGGATGCAGCCTATGAGAAGCGCTCGGTCGCGATCTCCTCGAACCTGCACCCGGCCGGCTTTGACGAACTCATGCCCAAAACCCTCGCCACAGCCACAGTGGACCGGCTCCTGCACCACGCCCACGTCTGCCAAACCAGCGGCGATTCCATCCGCCTCACCCAAGCCCTCGCCGGGAAAGGAGTCACCCAACTGAACTAACAAAACTCGCGATGGCCAACCCCGCCGAACCAATCAGTGGGCAGATCTATGGCCATCACCGAGCAGTTTTACTGGCCACCAGCGGGCACATCAGCTGGCCGTCCGTGGGCAGAAACTAATGGCCATTGACAGTGGGTGTCATCTCAGCGCTCTTGCTCCGCCTATTCATTCAGTCGGCAGCCAGTTGACGGGCGCCTCCGTCTTCTCCGGCCTCCTGGTCTCTCTGCTGGTGAACATCTTCAATCTCAGCGTCAAGGTTCGGCGTGATGAGAAGGTGTGACCGGAGGAGAAGCTGGCTCGACCTGTGGATGAGCTACTAACTAGTGCGGCCTGGACAGTTCTCGTAGGGCTAGCGCTCGTCGTGTTGCTAGCCGTAGCGTCAGCGACTCAAGAACCGTCCACATCGCTCAGCAACGTATGGGTGGGTGTGCTGGCTGGCTTTTCCACACATCTGGCTCTCAACATACTTATGGTGCGCAGCCGGATCTGGACGGCAAGCGAGGATATCAAGGACTTGCCACCAAAGCACTAGTCTCGGCTTCATGTATGGGTGATCGAATGGTGCACGATCGAGTGCATGTCTCTATCGGCGGCTATGAAAATGACGCCTTCGCGATCTAATCTTCTCTACAGGCGATCGCCGCAGGCGGCCTCGCCAGCCACACGACGGCCGTCGATGCACGGCTAGCCACTAACCCAGGTGAAATCGACGACGAATCGAAAGCACACGGTCTGCGCAACTTGTTCTTGCGGTCGAAGGTGGCCCTCGTCTATGGCGGGGCCGGGATGGGAAAAACCCGGGTGATCACACACCTCGCCGACTTTTTGATGGCAGTGACAAGCTATTTCTTGCTCAGACCAACACGGCGGTCGAGAAGCTCCTGGTTCGAATCGACGCATCGAACTCGCACTTCAGCACCATCGACCTTCATCTAGGTAGCGGACCGATCGCTTCGCGGCACTACGCTTTGCTGGTGATCGATGAGTGCACCTGTTGAGGTATTCGAGTCCTGTCAGATGTTTTGGCTGCGGTACGTTTCTTGTTGATATCTCGACAACATGGCGACCTCTATTTGATGTACTGCAGGGTTGGCTGTGGCATGGAGGGCGCAGAGATACAGGGCGGGTCCGACCTCCGCCATATTGTCAGTGCCCCGGGCTACGATTGCTGTTGATCCATATCAGCGTCTGATTGCTTATGTGGCTTGAGCAGCGTACTTCTGCTTTGTAGATAAATGCTGCAATGTCATAATGTGAATATTGGTTATAGGGGGAATTTTCCGTACATGTTTTACGTCAAACTCGGAACTGCTTGTGAGCTCATGTCGGGGCGCATCTAGTGATTAGAAAATTTGAATACATTAAATCGTCGGGCATTTTTGATGATTTTCGATGGTCCTCTTCGACTCGTGACTTCGCAAAAATCAATGTGCTCTTCGGGAGCAATGGAAGTGGAAAAACTTCATTGTCCTCTGCCTTCGAGATAGCGCGGCACGACAGTTCGCGACAGCAACTCCTCTCCCTCAGCTTGAGCGAAAACGACTCTGTCCGTTCGACTGAGGGAAAGCCGGATCCCATCTTCGAACGTATCTACGTGTTCAACGAAGAGTACGTAAAGAAGGCACACAGGTTTTCTGATGGCAATCCCACGATGGCCGCCGTGCTAACAGTTGGCGAGCGGTCGGTCGAAGCGGAAGCCGAGCTGGAAGTGCTGCGTGCCGAGCTCCCAGACCTCATCCTTAAGCAATCTGCCAGTGAAAAAGCTCTCACCGCGGCCGATGCTGCTCTGCAGAAGATCTATGGGCGCGCATCCAAAGCGGTCGTGGATGATCTGACGACACTGGGCGGGAAATACCAATCGCGAAGCAAGTATTCCAAAGCTGTAGTGGAGAGGTGCCTCAGTGCTCCGTCTGCCAACTGGGCCACACTTTCAGACGCGAAGCTTCAGTCAGACAAGCAGCTTGTTTTAGCGGACCACGCTGACGCGATCCCGTCCAGGCTCTTCTCGGTTGATATACGAGAAGGTCTTGCAAGTGAAGCAGCGAGTCTTATAGCCCTAACACCCGCAACTGTTGTCCTTGATTCTCTCGCGGCCCATCCGACAGCATCGCGGTGGGTCCAGGAAGGGCGCGACCATCATCAGGATCTTGACCAATGCCTTTTCTGTGGATCTACCCTCTCTGACGATCGCAAGGCAGCGATCGACGCCCATTTTTCGGGAGCTGTGGCTGAAGCGGAGACGAAACTTCGAGACCTAATCCGTGAACTTCGAACCCTGGAGAATGCCACCATCCAGGCACGAACGCAGATGCCTTCGAAGTCTGCTTTCTATAAGGACCTTCGCGACAGCTTTGCAGCAATCGCACTTAGGTATGAACAAGAGCTAGCCAGCGCATCGAAGTGGGCGCAAGGTCTCATCGAACGGCTGAACCAGAAGCTCAATAACGTCCTTGCGGTAGGGGATGACTCAGAAGTCGAGACCCGCGCTTCCATTACAGGGAGCCCTCTAGAAGAATTGATAAAGCAACATAATGAACGCGTCGAAAAGCACGACGAGTTGGTCACTCAGGCTGCAGCGCGAATCGAACAGCACCACCTGAAGACTGTGTCGCAGGAAGCCGATAACAGCAAAGCGACAGTAACTGAGGCCTCCAAAGCGATTCAAGTCGCAAAGACAGCCCTGCGTGAAGCGCGCGATCGTGTTGCTGCTCTCGAAAACGTGGAAGGCGACCCGATGCCCTCGGTGGACGTACTAAACAGTGAGGTAACGAGGCTACTTGGGCGCGCCGATCTCAAGTTCGAGGAACATGAAGGCCGATATCAGGTAAGTCGCCACGGTATGCCGGCGGTTGGATTGAGCGAAGGGGAACGCACCGCAATAACGCTGATTCACTTCATGGAAGTCGTTGCCAGGCACGACCCCGCCGACGGAAAGCCGATTGTCATTATTGATGATCCCGTCTCCAGTCTCGACAGCAACATCTTTATGGGAGTCTCTACGTACATTTGGACCGAGTGCATCTCTAAGGTTCATGTCGACCAGTTGTTCCTGCTAACTCACAACTTTGAGCTCTTCAGGCAATGGGATGTCCAGATTGAGGCGCTTCATAAGGGCGGCGCTATGAAGAGGGCATACCCTGCCGAACTGTATGAGATCTCCTCGAAGCACGTGGAATTTCGTGGGCGAACAAGTCGACGCCCTCAGATTACCTCGTGGCCTCCATCCGAAATCATGCGGAAAAAGGTTCGTTCCACTTATCACCATGCGTTCTTGTCTGTCGTTGCGGCGAAGGATCAGATTGAAGCGGACGACAACCTCGAGCACCGGTTGGATGCTCAGTTGTTGTTCCCTAATGTGATTCGCCGCATACTGGAAACATTTATGGGCTTCAAACGTCCCGATGGCGTAGGTGACTTCACCAAATTGATGCGAGACACAACGGAATTGCTGGATGCCTCAGGCTATGCCGGCGACGCCGACGCCCTTCGGCAGCAGCTGACCCGCTATGCCCACGCTTACTCCCACAGCGAGTCTCCCGACACAACAGCGACGATTAACCCGGATGAAATAGCACCCGCGATTTCTGCAGTCTTCACTTTCATGCATCAGTTAGACCCAGGCCACTTCAATGGTCTTTGTTCCGTGATAGACCGAGCACCAGAAGATCTGCTGAACACACAGGATTCGGCTGGCACACGTCCGAAATCAGAAGCACCGATGCAGACCCAACTCCCGTAGCTGGTGCGGCGTTCCTCATTCCTCAACTTACCGCCCTACAAACCGGGCGGAAAGTTGAGGAATCAATGCCAAGAGTTACACGACGCGAGCAATAGGAGCGGTGTCTGTTTTTACAGATGCTGTGGAGGAGTGAGCTTAGCGGTTCAGCCTTTGGGGAGCTCGGTGCTACTGATCAATGGAGGGTTCACGCCTTCTACCGTCCTTCGGAAGACCTGAGCCGCGCGGACTTTTTGGAATGTCTGCACAGACTCAGGACCCGGAGTTGGTACATGTGGTCGGAAAGTTGTTTCGCCTCTGGTTGATCTCCAGCGTCAGAATTTCTTCTCTTGGAACAGTTTGCTTTTTAAGCGACCGGTACTGCTCCCAACTGTCTTGCTAGTCGTCTTGGTTTCAGGGTTAGTTGTGGGCTTGTCGAGCGGTGCTTTGTTGGAGGAGAGCGATTTTCCATTGTTCGTGCGCATATTTGACTGGATCTGCCTCCGCCTTTGCTCACCTGCTGGTGGGATCGGTGGCGGCTGGCATTCTCTTCTTTGTCGAGATGATGCCGCCTCACTCTCAGCTAAAGGACGACGCTGTATGAGTCAGCACTAATTTGCAACGCCCGCTCGGCTTCAGGAGCTCGGCCCCCCTTTGGTGGGGGAGAGTAGGCACGTCGAGACGCACCTACCCTCTCCGATGCGCTAAATGCACAGACCTTGGTACCTCTGGACATGTCCAGAGCGCGGGCGTTCAATTGAATCGAGGGTTCGTTACGGGCTTATGCAGGGGGCTGCTTGAGTCACCACGAACCGAGGGTCAACGTCACTGGGGAATGCCCATGCAAGTGAACCCAATTTATTCAGGGCAGTCGCCGGCAGAACGAGCAGCGAGTGCCTTTGACTCCTTGGCGCTGCCGACTCACCTGAGCTTGGAGCGCCTCGTCGGTGTGGTCGAAGGTGTCCGGCAACGTCCCATCGAAATTGAGGCGGCGGGATTTCTGAACGGTGGGTCCGTGTGCGGATTGTGGCTTTCGACGGACGAAGTCGAAGTCATCCTGCACGCAGTCAGCCCGTCTGGGCTGCACCGGCAGCAGTTCGTGCTACACGAACTGGGGCATATGGTCTTACGGCACGATGAACTCGTCGTTCCGGTGGACTATGTCGGCGTTCTGTTCCCGAACCTTCCGGCAGGTTTAGTCCGTCGTGTTCTGGCACGAACCAGCTTTGATGATGAGCTCGAGGCGGCTGCGGAATCACTCGCGGACCTCTTCGCCGCAGCGATCAGGAACAGCGCAAGAGAGCCGAGGTCCTTCGAGAGGGTATTCGGATGATCCAGGTTGTCGCCGCGGTTGTGATGTGGCTTCTCGTCATTTCCCTTTTGCCAGGAACACGACGGCGGGACCACAGTGTTCTGACTGCGGCCATCACGATTGCTGTGGCAATGACCCTCAACATCGACCCGGTCTACACGGGCCTTGACACGGCATTTGCCGGACGGAATTACATCGACCTCCTGGCCAATATCTCAATGGTCGTTGGCATCTACTTTCTCTCGAAGGCGATTATCCGAGCAGCGACCCCAGAGGACGTTGGAGAGAGACGAGACACTGTGGGCGCCGTAGCTCTGGGCGTCGTGATTCTTGGACTAGCCGCTAGCTTCAGCTTTATCAGCACGCGAGGAACCTCGACGCGTTTCATGCTGGATTTCGGCGATCAGTTCCCAGCTGCATTTTACTCAGCGATCCAGTTCGTCTACATCGGTTACGTGGTCAGTGTCACCGGAGCTACATGCTTCCGATTCCGCCCCGGCATGTCTAGGCCCTACTACCGCGTGGCATTCACACTCATTGGAATTGGCTGCGCGCTTGCCGTGCTCCTTGTAACGCTTGTACTTGTCATGGATGCTCTGCACTTGCAGGGCCAGATCGATGCTATGCACGCGATATCGCCTGCGTACGACTTTACGGTTATTGCTGCCATAGCGTTCCTTTGCGCGGGTCTGGCCATCCCACCTGTTGCGCGTCGCATCCTTCACCGCAAAGAGGGCCGCGACCGAGAACGAGTTGGTTCATGGGCTCAGCGGCGTCTGGGAAAAGACAGCCGGAACCCGGAAAGACGTTCGACTGCAACAAGATATCGAATCGCTAGTTCAAAAGGATCCAGCCCGCAGACTTCATAGAATGCTCGTGGAGGTGCAGGACGCTCTCCTCGTGGATCCAGGATTAGCGAGCTCCTTGGATATCCGCGAGCTTAGAGTCTTGAGTGCTGCAGAGAATTATCTAGCTGGACCGATTGACCGTGGAACAAAGGCGCGGAAGGGAAGAGGGGAGCGGGCGCTATGACGGATGATGGTGCCAACGTCTCCGAAACTCCGCAGTCCAAGTTGGCCCGGAAGCTCAACCTGCTCCTCGACCTCTATGAAGCAGGTGGCGCAGAGACTTTGACCTACCCAAAGATCAGCAGGCACATGAGTCAGCGGGGGACCCCGCTGTCGCGATCTCGTTGGGCGTACATGCGCAGCGGAGATAGTTCGCTGGCTACTGATGCTGCGCTGCTAAGAAATCTGGCTGAGTTCTTCGGTGTGGACCGCGACTACCTCCTCGACGATGCAGGGGAGATTCCGCGGCTAGTGGATGCGCAGTTGGAGCTTCTTCGGGCCTTGCGGGAGTCGCGTGTGCGCACTTTTGCCGCCCGACAGCTGCAGGGGATCTCTCCAGAAACACTGGAGAAGCTCCGCCAGGTGATTGACGACCGGAGGAAGCAGAAGGGGGAGAACGGTGTCGTTGGCTCGTAGGCGGATGGCTGTCGTTGCAGGACTGACAATGGCAGCGGTCTCGTTGGCCGGTCTTTGGGGAGCGGCTTATTTTGCGCGCCGAGTAGTCGTTCCCAAATTCAGCCGACGCGAGAACCTTTCCATTCGGTCGGTGTATCTCGGCAGCGATGGGCAATTTTTCATTGAACTGCCGGCAACCACACACACCCAGGCAGACGGACGATACAGCTTATGGTTTGCGCAGGGGGCCGGCCATGCGTGCTTGGGTCAGGTGGTTGAAACCAGCCCGGAAAGAGGCTCGGTCACCCGAGTGGTGGAGCGCGTGGACTCCGGAAGCCTTGCGCAGGCGGCGGCAGGTATTTGGAGTGGGTACGTCTACTCCGGACCCGAACAACTAGGCCTGCCTTTCCGAGATGTTGAAATTGCCCTCGACGACGGCGTGGCTCCGGCCTGGAGGTTCGACTCGCCCCCTTCTGACAGGGCTGGGACGTGGGCGATCCATATCCACGGAATGGGGGGCAGGAGAGCTGGTTGTCTTCGAGGCATACCAGTCGCCAGACGTCTGGGACTGACCTCGCTGGTGGTCTCGTTCCGAAACGACGGCGACGCACCGCCGTCGTCCGATAACCGGTACCGACTCGGCGAAACCGAGTGGCGCGACGTCGAAGCGGCTATCAATCATGCCGTTGCCGAAGGCGCTGAGCACATTGTGATCTTCGGGTGGTCATTGGGCGCGGCCTTAGCCCTACAAGCGGCAGCCCTTTCAGCGCACGCTCCTCGAATAGTGGGGATGGTTCTCGACGCCCCCGTCTTTGACTGGCATACAACGTTGCGCGCGAACGCCAAGGCCGCCAGGTTGCCACGTCCGCTCGTGCAGTTGGGGTTCGCCATCCTTCAGTCGAAAGCGCTTCGGTGGGTGACCGGCCTCGCCGAACCGATACACCTAGATGCCCTGGATTGGCTAGCGCGGGCGGGGGAGCTGAAGAAGCCGATCCTGATCCTCCATGGCAGGAAGGATGACACCACCCCGTTTGAAGCATCGAAAAGGGCTGCGACGGGGCGGCCCGACCTCGTTAGCTTGGTGGAGTTTCAGTCCGTGGGCCACTCCCTCGAGTGGAATTTCGACCCCGACAAGTGGGAGCACTCCGTTGAGGACTGGTTCCACGGCCTCGCGTTGGCTGACGCTAGTCCTGAACAAGCGGTGGCGTCGTAAGAGGCATTTGTACTGAGTATTGGTCGGCCAACTCGATGAGCTGGCTCTCAATAAGCGCGGGCCGGGCGGAGAAGCGCTCACCGTCCAAATCGTGAACGAGGCCGGCTACCTCGAGGAGCACGAGATGACGTCGAATGGTGGCTTTCGAAGTCTGTAGCTCTGAGGCCAAGACCGTATAAGTGGCCGGCCCGCTCCTTATCAAGAAGCGAAGTATCTGCGTGCGTGTTCGGTTCATCAGGATGGATGTCGACATGCAAACCACGGCCAGGGTTGAGAAGGATAACGGCTGTAGACGGGTCTACAGCAAAAGGATACGCCTGCAATCATCCGCACAACAGATTCAAACTGCAATTGATTGTGTCGGTACGGCGCTCGCGGAATACTGATGGCGAAGGAGCCATAGTAATGGGGCGACAGGTGATCGAAAGGTGGACCATGCCGGCGAAAGACGCTAGCCGCAATGGCGAGCCACCGCAGGCAACGCTCGCGCGGCGATTGAACCTCCTGTTGGACGTGGTTGTTGCCGAAAGGGGATCGCCGGTCACTTTCAGGGAAGTTGAGGCCGGACTCCAGGGCCCCGGGGTGTCAAGATCTCCCGGGCCAGGTGGTTTTACATGAAGGATGGAACTGGACGTCTGGTCAGCGATCCTCAGCTGCTCACCGCTATCTGCGATATGTTCGACGTCGAGCCTTCTTATCTGCTGAACGGCGTGGAAGGCGACATTCCAGAGCGCATAGATTCACAGTTGGAGTTTGTGAAGTCGTTGAGGGCGGCACGGGTGAAGTCATTTGCCGTCAGGACGTTGGGGGACGTCTCGCCGGAAACGTTGCGCGCTATCTCCGAGTATCTGAACAGGGACATCGATCTCCATCCACATGGCGAGAGGGCAGCAGCTACTCCTCCAGGACATAGCGAAGGTGAGCATCCAGCAGCTCCTTGATGCGAGCGGGATTCGCTGAGTACCGCGGGGACCGGCCGTGGCGGCGCCCGGCTGGAACGTCGACGACGATCGCACCTACCTGCTCCAGGGCGACCAGATGCTTTGCGACACTTGGCTCGCCGGCGCTGACGGAATCCACGATGTCGCCGCGCGTCGCCGGGCCGAAAGTCGTGAGAAACCTCAGTATTTCGTTCCTTGCCCTGTTTCCGAAGGTGGCCACGGCTGCCTCGACGTCTGGTGACCAAGCGTCGTCGTGAGGTTGCGTAATCCGCGGCATGGCTCAATTCTTGCCGAACAACATGAAAAAAGTAAGAACCACACTCTTGACGATACTTAAAGTATCTTTGACAATAAATTTTAGATGCTTTAGTTTGTGGCTGAGTCGGCTCGGCCGCGACAACGTCGCCACTCTGCGGCGAACGTTCGAGAATAGTAGCTATTCGCAGCGGTGAGGGCGATGAGCCTAAACGACAAGATTGAGCAGGCCGAACAACTGCAGTCACGTCCCGGAACGGTGGACGTCTCGCTTACTGGTCCACCCGAGCCGATGTTGTCCGTGTCCGTTGACCAGATGCTGGGAGCTGTTGAAGGGGTGCGGCGCTACGTCGTTTCTCACCTGGCTCATATCGGACGTGCATGCGATGTTGACGATGTCTTGCAGGACATCCGTGTGGCTGTCTGGAATGGCGTATCACGGGGGAGCTACCGCGCGTTGCCTGGTGTCCCCTTTGATGCGTGGGTCCAGGGCGTGACGTCGAACATCTGCGCCGCCCACGCCCGCCGCGAGCTCAACCACAAGACGCTGCCTTTGTTGCTCGACCCCACGGGTGACGAGGTTTCGGGTTCATGGGGACGCCTCTCAGCGATCCTCATAGCGCAGGACAATCCCGAAAACCAAGAGATCATCGACCACGAGTGGGCGGTCATGGTCCTGCAGCTGACTCGAGAAGCCGTGTCCGCGCCGACATGGCGGATGGCCGTTGAGAGTCTCACCGCGGCGCCTCGCCAATATGCGCTCCCGACGCCCCACGACCGCCGTCGTTGGAACGCTGTGACTGCCGTCCGCCAGACCGCGAAGACGGTCAGCCAGGCACTTGATGTCACCCCGGGCAGCATCGGCGATATCGGCCAGCTCTGTCAACGCGCGGTTGAGTGCCTTCCAAGTGTCCTCCTGCGTGAGGTCGCCAACGCGATAGTTGTTCCCGACATTCACGGATCGGAACGGCAAACAGCGATTGCTCGGCTGGCGCGGGAGCTGGGCGTCACCGATCGCTACGTTGCTGTGCAGATCGGCATCGCGCGTCGCCTCTACCAGACTGCTTGGCGCGTAGTGCGCAGGGCGGCTTCCTTCTAATCGGCGGATGCCTTTGCTCCGCACCTGATAACCAATGCCTCTGAGGTGGCAATCATGAGCTTTCGCAAGGCAAACGGGTTTCGGAAACGTTTAGGCCGGTGGTTCTTCGGGCTGACAATCCTTCTTATGGTTGGTTCTTTGGCTCTGCTCATCGCACTGCCGTCCCAGGGGCCATTCACTGGGGCGCCGGCGGTTCCTCCCGTGGCTTCCTTTCCTACGCCGAGCGCATCTACTGCCGCGCCACGGCCCTCAGGTAAACCTTCCGGAACGACGAAGCCGTCGGCTGTCTCGCCTCTGCCCCGGCCGACGGACTTTCGCGCCGTAGCCTCCGCCGCTGCCGAGGGTATCTACACGTGGGATACGAGGACTTCGTCCTACTCAGAGGTCTACGGCCGACTGCGCGACCTTTGGGTTTTGCTTCCGGATGGTTCCAACCCGTGGAGCGTTCTGGTGCAAGAGTTCGAGGCTACAGGCGTAAACGCTGGATCGTTCGTGACTTTGGCTGGCCAAGGGGCCTTTCGTGAGGCGAAGTCGGAGTCATTGACTTGTGACGAGCAGCTGGTCAAGGTGCGCGAGCGGCCCGCTCCGTGGCTAGGGCTACATGTCTGCACCGTGCGACTTTCTGTCCAGGACCACACTTCGGCAAGTACCAACTCGTACTCGACACCCGTCAGTGTGATGGTGAACTGTCCTCCGGCTACGACAGCACCTGCTGATCGTTGCGTGATGGTCGCGTTCTACGCGTCATCCGACCGAATCGTTTTCTGATGCCTAATCCCGGGCTTGCTGCCGTTCTGGTGCGACGACGTACCCTTTATCGGTTAGTCGGAGCCTTCGTAGCGGTGGTCGCGCTCGCATTTGCTGTGGTTGCCAGCGCGGTGGCGGTTGTTCTGGTGGGAGATCGTCCGACGGCGGCAGTCGCTTGTGTCTCTGGCGCTGATGCTGATGTGGGTAACGCCCTCGAAGTACTCAGTCGGCCACCTGGCGTTGAATTCGCCGGGCTTTCGGCGGCCCAGGTGAATGTCGCCAAGGGGTACGTCTCGGTCGGGAAAGGACTCCGTTTGCCTCGAGAGGCACTGGTCATCGCCATCATGATGTCACTGCAAGAGTCCAGTCTTCGAATGCTTGCAAATATTAACGTCCCCGATTCCTTCAACTACCCGCACGATGGAGTCGGCAGTGATCACGACTCCGTTGGCTCGGCTCAGCAACGGCCTGCCGCTGGGTGGGGGAGTGTTCAGGAGCTGATGGACATCACTTACAACGCTCGAGCGTTTTACGGAGGGACGTCGGGGCCGAATCACGGAAGCCCGCGCGGATTGTTGGATGTACCGGGGTGGGCCTCTTTGAGTAAGGGGCAGGCGGCGCAAGCGGTGCAAGTTTCGGCTTTTCCGGAGTTATACGACCGATGGGAACCGCAAGCGTCTGCAATTGTGGATGCCCTTAGCGGGACCGCGCCCGCTCCTTCCTGCAAGGTCGCTCCCGCCGTGATCTCTGACAGCGTCTCGGCTGACGGTCTGAGCCAGATCCGCCAGGACATTCTTCGCTTCACCAAGATGGGCGTCGGGGGTTCTTATGTCTGGGGCGGGACTGCATTCAAAGAATGGGACTGTTCCGGATTCGTTCAGTGGGTCTATCGACAGGTCGGAATTGACCTTCCGCGTGTGGAGCAATGGCGGGTCGGGCAGATGACAGACAATCCGCAGATCGGCGACCTGGTTGTGCAGAATCCCCAGGGACCGAACAATTGGGGGCATGTCGGGATTTATGCGGGCGATGGGCTGATGTACAGCGCACTAAATCCATCGGTTGGGACCCTGATGCATCCTATCGACTGGAACCACGGTACTGCCTACTTTGACCTACTAGCCTAAGAATGTCCTATGGTGAAGGGATCGGTGCACGCCGAGATAGGTCAGTATCGCCTCAGAGCGCAGCGTCGCCGCCCAAGATGGCCTTGGTAGAGCGGCTTTGTTCGAAAGCTTCCGTAAAGGGCCCAAGCCGCGGACGGAGTGTCTGCGAGGCCCCGCACCTGTGCGTCGTTATGGTCCTAGTTGCTTGAGAAGGCGGTCGCGCGGTACAGTTGGGCTACGCCAACTAACACAGGTCAGTTGAGCAAAAATAAATAAGGACTTCGTCAGCCTTCGGGCTTGGCAAACCACAGCCGGATCGTGACTGGTGGAAGCGAATCCAACATCTCATCTTTCGGCGAGTCTACTTCTGACGTATTCGGAGCGTGGACTCGGCAACCTACGGGGACCTTTTGGAAGTCATTGACTGACATAAGGTGTGGTCACTGGATATATTTCGCGGACGAATCACAAAAACTTTGGAATAGCCTCCGCTTGCGGAGGCTATATTCATGTGAAAGGAGTCATGTGATATGTCACAAACAAGTCCCGCGAGTGCGAATCCAGAGTTGGAGGCCACTTACGACCTTCTGGCAGAGATCGTTCTCGAAGCTGACGCGAGAGGGGTAAACCCCACGGCAGCTCAAGCGAAGACGCGCCTCCGTGATAGGTTTCAAGGCTTTGATGAAAAGTCCTATGGCTTCAGCAAGTTTCTTGACTACCTCACCGAAGGCGCCACTACGGGGAAGTTTCAGCTGTTCCGAGACGAGCAGGGCCACCCTCGTCTACTGGCTAAGACGAAGACCCTTACTGCCGATGATGTCAGCGAATTGCACGCCATTTTTGGACCTCAAAACCGGCTCCGTTCTGATCTTTGGGCGGCGTTCGTAACTTGGGGTGATAGGGATCACAGGTTTTGGGACCGAACAGATGGGCGGGCAATCTTCGTCCCACTCAATGAAGAGGGGGCTCCACTGTGGTTTACCGAACCACTTCGTTTCGCGGAGATCTCTCCTGTGACGATGAAACAACAGATGGATTGGATGAGAGCATTCGCCGCTGAGCAGTCAGAAGAGGGCCCCAGCTGCAGCTTTTGGGGACTCTTGGTGACGATGCCAGCCCTGGTTCATTCAAGAAGGCACTGCTAAAGCATGGACTGCATCGAGCATGGACCGTACGACTAAAACAGCACATCATGTCCCACGCGCAGGTCTGGGCGAGGGAGGAGCGCGTCCCGCTAAATAGGATTGTTGAGCGAGCACCTCATTCAAGCGAGCACCCGGTGCCAGTGTCCATGGCTGCTGAACGCCGAGATACTAAACGCACACCAAAAAATGTTGCTGGGCAGCCAAGCGAGCTCGACCTTCTACGGGGTCGACTTCATGAGGTCATCGACCAGATGGGTTTGACTGAACTCAGTGCCCTCCAGATCCCCGCCGCTTACCTCCTCAACAAGTAGTAAAAGCATGGCTCGATCGACCCCGAAGTTGGCACGCAGTGCACTTGATCTGATGGATGTCCGCGAGATTCGTAAGTATCCGTCCGATTTTGCGGAGAATTGGATGTCGGACAAGGAGAGCCAGGCGCCCGTGCGCGCACTCTTGGAAGCCAAGTCTGACTCATCCTTCTTGGCTACTCTTGTTGAATCGGCGTCGGCGTTGCTTGCTGATATAGGCGTGTCTGGTGAAGGTCTCGCCAGAACGGTGTCTTTCGAAGTATTAGCGAACCCCAGCGTTGCATTTCAGCGAAAAGTGGGGAAGGACACTCTCATTCGCCAAGCTGTTGTCTTCGGCCCGTGACGAGAGCTCGGCAATGCCATTCGAGATATTCGCTGTACTCGACCTTACAGTCTCGCCCAAAGTGCAATCGGAGGCCGGGGGAATGCTACCCCCGAGAGTGACTCACGTTTCGCTCGAACTGACGCTTGAGGACTTAGAAGAGGGCTCTCAATGGTTTGAACTACTGCTAACACTAGCTGAGTGGTCCGCGGAATTTCCTGCGCCGGCCTCGCCAGCTCGTTCAAGAACGCACCAGATCGTTTTCCTGGGCGATTTGCGAAACCTGGGAGTTGTAGATGCGGAGGTCAAATGGCGTGAGAAACTGGCCTCACTGGCGGCTTCGTTCGGGTTTAACGCACATGTGGTCGGATCTGGTGATGCGTTTAGCGGCGCCGTATCTGAGAAGACTGCCTTCGTTTTTCAGTTCGATCCATATGGCGGGAGGCGCGCAGACCCGCCTTCGAGCCTGAGGCGCGAACCAATTGAGCTTCATATCCGCGGAGCAAAATTCGACGACGTGCTGCGGTCAATTACACTGACGCTGATAGAAGACTTCGATAACCAAAATGTTGACGAGGCGCCCTGTAGGGACTTGGTACCTGGCGATCGAATATTCCATCGAAAAATAGGAAATTCCCGTGCGTTTGATAGATTTGATGAGGGTTCAACTAAGCCTTGTAAGCACGGTGCGGATTCTTTTACCCGTTTCAACGGGCCCAAGTCATTAAAGGGCTTCCGGCGGCGATATGGGAATTTTGAGGATGAATGGATGCACCACTGCGGAAAGTATCCAAACTGCGGAATGTACGCAGTTTTCTGTCCTTCGTAGGCCTATAGTTCTTGGAGGGCAGACGCTCCGCCGTATTGGCTATTGGTTCGAAGAATCATAATCAACGAGACTTCCCCGGACCTCTTCGCCATGCGTTAATTGGGTCGACTACTGCCTGATCGCCCCGCCGCGTCACGCTTACGATGGTCATGTCGTTCGCTCCCTCACCATCCATGAAGTCGTGAGCCCAATCAGCTCATCCCATTGGAAGACGACTGGATGGAGCACCAGATGTTTCTGGCAGCGGTGGATCCTGGGATCACACCAAACGCGAATTTCCCTTTTCTTGAGTCGTTGAAGCAGATCGGCGGGGGCATCCTCGTCGGCGCCTTCATCGTCATCGCCATCGTGGCGATCATCGGAGCCGCGATGCTCTTGGCCGGCAAGCTGAGCCAGTCCTCGCGGCTCGCATCTGGCGGAGGCGTGATCCTGCTGTGGACTGGTCCGGTCGCGGCCATCCTCGGCGGAATCAACGGCTACATCCTCTGGTCGCAGACGGCATTCCCACTTGGCTTCTGAGCTGCCATGCCAGTCGACTGCGACCTCAACGGCTGGTGGCCGCCAGGATGCGGACTCGTTTCCCAAGCGAACGACGGCATTCAAGGCTCCATCACATCCATCTTCGCCAACGTCCTTCAGAACATAGCGTCGTGGATGTGGGGCTTCATCACGGGCGCCTTCACGGTCTCCGACGTCGACGACTCCCAGTGGACCGCGATCGGCGGACTGACCAACTGGTGGGTCATCGTCATGATGACACCACTCGTCGTGGTGATGATCATTCAGCTCTTGTCTGGACTGCTTAGCCAACAACCTCGGCGACTCCTGCATGCCCTGGTCGGGGGAGCGGCAGCCGTGCCGCTGGTGGCGGCGGCCGTGTACGTCGTTCGTCAGCTTACCCGGGCCAGCGACCAAGCTTCCGCCGCGCTCCTGGAGTCGATCGGTACAGACCCCTACGTAGTCTTCATGCGCCTGTTCGGCTTTGAACGAGCTCCTCAGGGCTCAGACCGAGAATGGAATGTCGTCTCCCTCGCGCCGGGTAACCAGGGCGGTGCCGTTGGCGGCGCCATTGTCACTGTCATGGCTGTCATCGTGGTGTGGATCCTGGCGTTCATCCTCATGTGTTCGATGATTTTCCGGACCTTCGCGCTCGCCGTCCTCGCCGCAGTGGCGCCCGTCGCCCTCATGATGCTTCCTTGGGAGAAATCAAAGGTGTGGGCCGGACGTTGGTGCGAGATCGTCGTTGCCCTTCTCCTGGCGAAACCGCTGGCGGCGACTGTCCTGGCAACGGCCATCAAGCTGTTTGCCGATTCGGAGTCGTTCGCAGGATTGGCTGCCGGCACTGTCGGTATGGTTCTTGCCTGCGGAGCTCCGTTAATGGCGCTTCGACTTGTCAGCTTCGCGGGTGGAGAGCTCGCGGCCGCGGCTCAGACCGCTGGCGGAGGACACGTCCTGTCCCGCAGCAATAACTTTGCCTCGCGGCAAGTTAGCCGACAACTCGGCGGGCGACTGACGATTGCATCCATGATGGCCCGTTCAGCAATTGCACGGCCCGTTCCGTCGAGCCGCCGTGATATCCCCACCAGGGCCCTGCCGTCTTCGGTGCCGCTGCCGCGGAGTCTTTCAAGCACGACGCCGGTACACCGCTCGGGCGGCGACGTCGCCCTTCTGGAGGGGTCGCCGTCGGGCAGTTCCGACTCCAGCACCTCAGTCGTAAGGGGACAGGTGGTCACTGACTCAAGCGGCTCCACAACCTCGGCACCCACGAATCGCACTTCCGGCGGCACGGGCAAAGCACCATTCGCCCGTCAACGCCCAACCCCTCGGGCGCCCGAAGTGAGGACTCCAAACACAGCCTTGCCGGCGACTGAACTGCCGCCAATCAAGCACAAGGACACCTACAGGCCACTACCACCGGACAAGTCCAATGAGTGATGAATCGCGGGCACTGGAACCCGTCAAGTTTCCCAGGTACGAACGGCGTGGAATCTTCATGGGGTTGAAGTGGTATCAGCTACTGCTAGTAGCCACCGGCGTTCTTGTGGCGATAATTGCCTCAGCGGCCGGCGGTCCCGGCGGCCTCATAGTGACGGCCCCGATGTGGATTTCATTGGTGCTGGTTGGAGTGCTGCAGTACTCGCGGATTCCGTATCCGATTTGGGGCAGCCTCATCGTCCTGTTCTTCGTGCGGAGTGTTCTAGGGCAGACTCGCTACCTGGCTCGCCCGGAGCGCCCTGTCAAAGCAGGAATGCTTGCGCTGCCTGGGGGACTGGGTAACCTCAAAGTCCAGCCGCTTTCCCGTGGGGAATGCGTGATCCTCGACGCCCCGGGTAAAGAAGCCATCGTGGTGCTCCGATGTAGCACCCGATCCTTTGCTCTCCTCGACGACGATGACAAAGCCTGGGCTGCTCAAGCCTGGTCCCGAGTGCAAGCGGGGCTCGCCCAACGATCGGACATCGCACGGATCGCTGTCCAGGACTACACGGTCCCGTACCCATCGTCAGCGCTGCAGGACTTCTACGATCGGACCGTCGCGGCTGCCGACGGCGAGCGCAGCTCGTGGGGGCAGGTTGCCTACCAAGATCTGATCTCGGCGGCAGGGTCGGCGATGAGTCACGATGTGCTGCTGTCGCTGGTGGTCGACACGTCAAAGTCGCGGCGAAGGATCAAGGAATCGGGCGGAGGGAAGAACGGGCTCGAACGCTTGTTGCGGCTTGAGGTTGGTGCGATCACGACCTCATTGGCGACCCACGGTGTCAGGGTTGATGAATGGTTGTCTGAGTCCAAGCTGCTTGGAGTCCTGCGGGGTGCATTCGATCCCGAGGCGCTCGCGCGTGGATCCTCGAAGTCGGAGCGTCAATCGAGAGATGAGATGCAGCCACTTCGCCAAAGTTCTGGCCCGATGGCCGTCGAGGAGCACTGGACCTACCTCCGAAGCGACTCTGGATTCCACCAAACGTTCTGGGTCGCCGAGTGGCCTCGCCAGAAGGTGTATCCGGGCTTCCTGCATCCACTCGTCTATGTTGGCGACTTTAGACACACGGTGACCCAGGTGATCAGGACCGTGCCGACCATCGAAGCCCTGCGAGACATTCGTTCCGCTCAAGAAGCCCACGAAACACGACGGCGGATTAACGCACGTTTCGATCGGCCGACTACCCGCGAGCAGCGTGCCGAGGAAGAAGAGGTTTCCCAGCGGGAAGAGGAGATCGTCGCGGGACACGGCGATGTCAGGCCCACGGCCTTCGTCACCATCACTGCCGAGTCGTTGGAAGACCTGGCGCGACACCGGCATGAACTCGAATCAGCGGCCGCTGGCGCTTTCGTGGAGCTGCGGTTGCTTGCAGGCCAGCAATGGGCTGCGTTCATTGCAGGAGGGCTACCTTTGGGGCGAGGTTTGCGATGAGCTTCAAGACGCAAGAGGTGACCTATACGCCGTCGGGCACTCGATCGGAGCGGAGGGTCGCCAAACGGGCGGCGTCAGCGGAGGCGGTTCCAACGAGGAGACGGCTGTTCCGCAGCGATGACGACAAGATGGCGGAACAGCCGGACCGCGAGCGCCTGCGCGGTGACTGGGGCAGCAGGGAGAGCAGTTCCCTGTGGGGGCCGCATCGACTTCGTCCGGCTCCGCACCGCGCGTCGACCATGACGTTCGCGGCTGCCTACCCGTTCATCACGGAGTCCGGCCCTGGGCCATGAAGGAACCTACATCGGAACGGATGTCTTTGGCTCCGGCGCTTTCTCGTATGACCCGTGGATCCTTTACGACAAAGGGATCATCAGCGGACCGTCGATCGTCGTGATTGGCACGGTGGGGACTGGGAAGTCTATGTGCGGAAAGTCGCTGGTTGCACGGTCCATAACACTGGGCAGAAAGGCGGCTGTTGCCTCGGACCCCAAAGGTGAGTGGGTTTCCGTTGCCAATGCAGTGGGCGGCAAGGTCATTTCTGTCGGTCCTGGTCGATCGGCTCGGGTTAACCCGTTGGATGCTGGACCCCGGCCAAGTTCGCTGACAGACAACCAGTGGAAGGCCGTTGTGCGGCAGCGGCGACGGCAGCTGCTCGTGGCGCTCGTGTCTCTCATGCGGCAGGGCACTCCGCTGCATCCGGTTGAACACACGGCCTTGGACATGGCGCTGATGGAAACGACCGCCGAGAACTCGACGCCGACGCTCCCCATGGTGCTGGATCACCTGCTGCGGCCATCGCCGGAGACTCTGGCTCTGGTCGGCAGGGACGGGGGCGTAGCCGTTAGTCACTCGCTGCGAAGGACAGTTTCGGGTGACTTGGAAGGTATGTTCGATGCTCCCTCGACGGTCGCGTTCGACGCAGATGCCCCGATGATGGTCATGGACACGTCTGCTTTGATCGGCGCCTCTGAGCAGGCGCTGTCATTGGCTGCCGCGTGCAGCGCCACCTGGCTTGAGGCCGCGGTGACAAACCCCGACGGCGGCAAACGGCTCGTGGTGTACGACGAAGGTTGGCGGATGCTCGCCGATCCATACATGTTGGCGAAGATGAGCGAGCAGTGGAGGCTCGCCCGCACCTACGGGATCGCCAACCTGCTGATCATGCACAAGGTCGCAGACCTCAATGAGATCGGTGACGGCACGAGCGGCCATAGGCAGAAGGCCCTTGGGCTCCTGACCGAGGCAGACACTCGCATCATCTACCGCCAGAAACACGACGCCATGCGCCTGACCAAGGAGGCTCTCGGCCTAAC
Organism: Arthrobacter sp. StoSoilB13; assembly: GCF_019977255.1. Taxonomy (NCBI): domain Bacteria; kingdom Bacillati; phylum Actinomycetota; class Actinomycetes; order Micrococcales; family Micrococcaceae; genus Arthrobacter; species Arthrobacter sp. StoSoilB13. The sequence continues at coordinate 311,182 of NZ_AP024647.1, forward strand.
GGAAGCCGAGTGCGACCACGTCGAGAACCTGCCTAAGGGAGTGGGGCTCTGGAAGGTAGGGAACCGCTCGTTCATTGTCGCAAATCGGGTGACGACCGATGAGCTTGAGGTCTTCGGTACAGATGATCGGATGCACCTGTGAGAACACGATCAGCGAGTACCAGCCCGATGGTCTCGGTCGGTCTGTGGGCGATTGCTGGCTACGTGGTCTTTTGCTTTCTCGTCCAGGCCGGTGCCTCTCTGGTGACGCCTCGGCAATGTGGCGGCAGGCCGCCGTCGTTCTTCAATCCCGTGGCCGGCGTCGGGCTGTTGCTTGGCCGCGTTGACTGGATATCGCGAGAGTGTTCGCCTGACCTGGCTGCAGTCTGGTGGATCGTAGGTGGCGTATTCGCCTCGGTCGCGGCGCTCGCCGTCGGGGGAGTACTCGGCTGGAGGATGTGGAAACAATCCGGTGCGTGGCTCCGGCAGGACATCCTGAGCAGGGACGGCGTGGCTGGAAGGGCGGAGATCGTTCGCGACTTTGGTTCCCGAGCCGTTCGACGTCGTGGCCTGTACACGCGTCCCGGGCTTAGTCGACCGAGTATCCAAGACGTCTCGTGGACGCTCGGGCGCTCGCGGGGAGTGACCATCCATGTCTCGACGGAAGAGTCGATGGTGATTCAAGGTGCACCACGCTCGGGCAAGGGCCTGTATGTGGTCATCAATGCGATCCTTGACGCGCCAGGGGCGGTGGTGACGACGTCCACCCGTGCCGACAACCTGGTAGTGACCATGCGGGCCCGGATGAGTGATGGGCGGCCTGTGACTGTGTTTGATCCGCAAGGCATGTCGGGGCTGCCGTCCACGCTTCGATGGTCGCCAGTCCGTGGATGCAGCGATCCAGACATCGCTACCCGTCGAGCCCTGGTTATTACTGCAGATACTGAGATGAAGGGGGAGAACGCAGCGTGGCAAAAGCGTTCGCTGATCGTTCTGCAGTGTCTCCTCCACGCGGCGGCTCTGTCGGGCGAGGGCATTGCTGCTTTCCGCCGTTGGTCCTCCAGCCCGGTCCTGGCTCGCGAGGCATTGGACATCCTCGGCAGAACGGGAGCTGCCCTCGGTTGGCAGTCGGACTTGATGGGGATTCTGGAGGACGATCCGCGCAATACCTCTAACTCGTGGATCGGGGTCTCTGCAGCAGTCGCGCCGTTGTCCTCGCCACGAGTTTTAGCGGCGCTGAACCCGCAGGACGAAGCACAGGAGTTCGACCCGAAAGCCTTTATCAGACAGCGAGGGACGCTGTACCTGATTGGGACGCGATCCGGTGCCGCGGCGGCAGGGCCGTACCTTTCCGCGCTCATTGACGACATAGACAACGCAGCCCGTGAGATGGCCTTTGTCTCTGCCGGCGGGCGGCTGGATCCACCCTTGTCACTGATCCTTGATGAGATTGCCAACCTCTCTCCTTGGCCCGGTCTGCCGGTGGTGCTTTCTGATGGCGGAGGGATTGGCATCTCGACTCTTGTGGTCCTTCAGTCCTTATCCCAAGCACGCAGTGGATGGTCGATCGAGGAAGCAGCGACAATCTGGGACTCCGCCATCATCAAGGTCATCTTCGGCGGAGGGTCTGACGAGCGTGACCTGCGCTCGCTGGCGGGTCTGCTGGGGGAGCGCAGCCTCATCATGAACACCCGGTCCTGGTCCGCTCAAGGGCGCCAGGATGGCGAGCAGATCCGGGATACTCCGGTGATCCGGCTAGACGAAATCCGTCGTCTCCCCGTTGGCACTGCCCTCATGCTCGGACGACGAACCCGACCTATACTCCTTGACCTGCGGGACTGGCACAAGCGCAAGGACGCGGCTGAACTGGGGCGTTCGAAGGAAGAGACAGAGCGGGAGTTGGCTGCCGGTCACCTGAATCGGCAGGAATCGAACAGCGAGGCTGAATCATGAGCACGCAGGCCGACGACTCTGACTTCGAAGTCGGCCGCGTCTCTGACCTGGACGATGAACTGACGGCTGAATTGTTTCGCTCGTCGTTCCAGCCCTCGCCCCGCACGGTGGGAGTCACTCGCCGGTGGCGGGATATGTCATCTGAACAGGCTGAGGTTGTTTGGCAGAGCCTCTTTGACTGGGTTCGATGGTTCGTCGCCACCTATCAGCTGACCACCTCCGTGGTGCCCCATTGCTGGTGGCGGCATTCGGAAGTGGTGGCCGAGCTCTACGCGCTACAGCGGGCGGAGATGGCTTCTTTTACTTCCGATGACTCGGGCTTCGGTCCCTTGGCCTTCCACGAAAGGCTCCCACACGCCGTCGAGCGTCTCCGAACCCACACGAGAACCGCAGGGTGCGTTGGTCTGCAAAGCCACAAGGAGCCGGTCATCAGGGTTGTACCAACGGAACCGGCTTTCGATGACTGGAAGTTGAGCGCTCATCAGTTTGGGGCCTGATCAGGTCATGGCGTCCTGGTTCGGGCCGGACATGGATAGGTGATCCCTTCTCAGGGCTGACTCAGAAGTACGAAGGATGGCTGTCGTGGCCGCTGCACCTGAATCGAACGCTCACCTGCCTGGCGGGACGGACGACGTCGGCCTTCCGCCGAGCGTTCGAATGTCACCTGAAGAGCGCATCGCGAGCCTCACCGAAGGGCTCCATACTGCCCTTGAGCAAGCGATTGAGTCGCCGGCTCGATGGCAGGTGTTGCTTGACGCCTCAGCCACTTTGTGGCGTTATTCAGGGGGCAACGTCGCCCTGTTGATGGCACAGATGGCGCAGCGTGGTGCCGAGGAGCCGACGCTGGTGGCCGGCTACAAAGAGTGGGCGCGTCATGGCCGGACCGTGTTGCGGGGCGAGCATGCGCTCTGGGTGATCGCACCGCGGACCGCTTCCATGCAGGAGCTGAAAATGGCAGATGGTCAGCGGAAGCTGCTGCCGGTAGCCCAGGCCGCGCCGGTCGATGCGATCAGCCTTGGTAAGAAGAACGTCGTCACCGGCTGGCGGGGACAGGCAGTCTTTGACGTTACCCAAACGGAAGGAACGCCGATCCTGGTGCCGCGCGGGGGCATTCACTCCGGGGAAAACCTGGACGATCTGTGGCGGTCCCTGTGTGATGTCGCGAAGGAACGCAGCTTCCGGGTGGAGGTCTCAGGTGTCCAATACGGCTACACGAGTGGCTACACAGACTTCGATGCTCGACGAATCCAAGTTGGCCTTTGGATGAGCAGCGAGGAGCGGGTGGCCGTCCTTGCTCACGAACTTGGTCACGTCCTATTGCACGGTCCGGACGACAGTGTTGGCCGGCTCTATGGAAGCAGCGCGAACCATCGCGGCATGGCTGAAGTAGAAGCCGAATCGGTCGCTTACACTGTTCTCCGGGCTCACGGCATCGATCGCGGGCCACAATCCGCTACCTATTTGGCTGGATGGGCTGACGCGGTCATCAGAACCGAGAAGGAACTGCGGGAGTGGCGTGCTCCGACGTCGCGCGTGGACTTCGCCAAGTCCGTGCTGGGGCGGGTAACGGCGGCTACCAAAGGCATTCTCGCTGTTTCGGATCCTCCTGGATTTGGTGGGAAATTCTCTTCCGTCAGTGCTTCGCCCGCTGTCACGGCCGCCTCCACTTACGCTGGCGTTCCCGTTCCGGGTGCCTCGATGCCTGGCCCTGAGTTGGCAGGTCCCTGATCCGTTCAGATGTCCGATGGGAGAGGCCCGTCGGCGAAGAAAGGTAACCGACCATGAACACGAAGATTCCCATCACCATCGCGGGGAACCTTGTCGCGGACCCGGAGCTTACAATCGGGGAGTCCGGGACGCCGCATGCGAAGATTCGGGTCGCTGTGAATCAACGGATTCAAAACCCGGATGGTACGTGGAGGGACGGGGAGCCCGTCTTTCACAATGTCTCGGCTTTTCGGATGCTGGCAGAAAACGCGGCCACGTCTCTCAAGAAGGGGGATCCTGTGACAGTCTCGGGTGAACTGGAGTTCCGGTCGTACGACAAAGACGGCGAGCGCAGGGAGGCTCGACGCATCATTGCTGACACGATTGGTCCTGATCTTCGGTTTGGGACTGCTACCTACCAGCGTTCTGTACGTCCAGTGACTGAGCCAGAAGCCACGGTGGAGGCGACCGGCCCGGAGGCTACGACCGCGACGGGCTGGCCCGAATACAACGTGACGACCAAGAGTCCGGTGGTGTCGTCCCCTTTCGGCGGGACGCCGGGGAGTGAGATGTCGGCCTGATTCGGTCCTGCAACTCGCCGCCCACGTCGCATGTCGGTGACGTGGGCAGCTCGCTGTCTGGGGTCGAGTCCACGCATTCGAATATATGTTCTAATCTTGATCTATGAGACCGAAGCAAGACTCCATCGCTTTCGCACGCATGATGGCCCAGATCGAGGCCGACGACAATCACCCCAAACCGGACGACGGCAAGATCATTGAGCTCGACCTCGGTAAGCAGCCGTTGGTCCGCGTGGGCGAAATCTATGGTCGGGCCATCAAGTACACGAGGTCGTTTGGGTTGGTGGAGTGGGTGGATGACCGGCGGGTCTACCACGTGGAGTGGTTCCCGGCAGGGCAGATCAAAAGGGTGGACCAGGAATCGTGGCGGGGGCGGCCGCTCTGAAGCACGTACTGACTTTGTGCTGGAGCTAACGGATACGCGTCCTCAACGGTTACGGGTAGCTCCTACCGATCAGAGCTGTGGCGCCCACGAGAGGACGTGGTCGGCTGCAATCGAGTAGGTTGCTGGCCACGGGGTGCCGGGGCGCACCTGTTCAGGGTCCGGCCGGATTAGCAGAACGGAGCCAGGCCAGATCGGCTCGGGGAGTGCTTCGATCCAAGCGGGCTGGATGTAGTCGAAGCGGTTCCAGCGGATGGTGATCCAGGCTCCGGTCGGCTGAGGGGAGTCGACACTGAGTACGGTCACTTCGGCGGTGGTCACCGCGGTGTTCTTCAAGGATTCCAGTACCTGCCATTGCGCCTGGCTTGCAGTCTTCCACACGCGGCTGTCATGGACCCGCCTGTACCAGACGAAGGACAGGATGAGACCTGAGGCTGCGACTACTATTAGGACCCAGCTGCCAGTGGGAAACGAAAATGTCATTGCAGCCAGCGTGATAGCAAGTGCCACCGTCGCCGCGCTCATGACGATCAGAGTGGGTGTCGCAACTTTCGGTTTGAGTACTGGGTTCACTTGCATCTGTTGCTCCATGTCCAGTTTAAAGCTGCCAACCGGCGCTGGTAAGGCTTTGCTGCGTTTGCATTCCGTTGAAGTTCACGAGCGCTGTCGGCGCAAGTAGTGGCTTGGATGCCTTTTGAACTACCCCTTGGAGGTGTTCCCATTGCGATCGTTGTTCCCACTCCCAGTCGGCGGGAGATGCACCGAGAGGTAGAGGAGAGTCGTGAATACCCCAGCGTTCTCTGTAGACGGCCACTTCTCGAATCAAGGCTGCGTTCTCGAAGGCATCTGTTTGAGCCCCGAGTTCATTCACAAGGGCTGTCTTCCATTCCGGTTCCTCAAGTAGTGCAGCCCTGGCGACGTGGTCCGTGCGGTTCCCAATCCGCCGTCGTACTTGATTCAGAGTCTCTCTCAAGTCGTCGCGTTCGACGACGAGCTGTTCTGACAGGGGATCGATGGGTGCGTGGGGCATAGCGGAGCCGTAGCGGCGAAGACGTGAGTGGACCACTGCGGTAAGGTCCTCGGCCGTGGCGTCTGCCGCCAAGGATTCGGAGAGCACACGATGCGCCCCTGGGCGATTGATGTTTGTCGCCTGCCGCCATGCAGCTACTGCCGCTCCCCATGCGGGTGAGGCTCGCAGTGTGTCAGCCAGGCTGGGTGAAAGGGCTTCGATAGCCTTTGCCAGATCGGCGCTCGCGGCTATTTGGGCAAGGTAGTCGTACTCGCGGTTCAGCCGTTCAAGGCTGTCCGCATGGGAGCGTTCACGGTCGCGAACCTCGTGGGCCGTCCGCTCAGCGCCCTCCGCGGCCAGGACTTCACCAAGTATCGCCCGCCAGTTGGATCGAGTGCTTGGGTCAAGGATCTCGTCTTCGTCGGGGTCGTTCTCACTGACATAGGCCCGAGTTGGAGAATCGTCCTCGGGTCATGCTGACGTACAGGAGTTCACGGGTGAGCCGGCCAGGTGTGACTACGACGTGGGCGGAGTCCACCGTGATGCCCTGAGATCGGTGGGCCGTTGTGGCGTATCCGAGCTCAACGGATGACTCCAGGTATGAGGCACCGAGTTCCACCGTCGCACCGGTATCCGTCCGCTGAGCATGCAGGGATCGGTGACGTAGGTTGACACCGAGTACTTCCAGGAGTGTCCCGTTCCGGATGAATGCGCCCTGGTCGTCCACAAGGGATCGATCATTCCGACGGGCAATGACGATGTCGCCGCGACCCGCATGCTGCCCACCCCTGAGCACGAGTGTCTGTTCTACGTCGGCGGCGCCCAGGATCACCCTGTCGGCTTGGGCCCGCTGGTTGAGCATGCTGACCGTCTCGTTGTCGGGGGCGATCAGGACCGAAGCGTGCCCGGAAAGGACGTCGGAGTGCCAAGCAGCATAGGCGCGGTCCATCATGTCCAGATACATGCCGTGATTGATCCGCCCATGATGCTCGTATTCCTTGAGCGCGGAAATGTGACCTTCACGAAGACCCACAGAGGCAGACGCCTCCCATGCGTGCTGGAAGCGCCAGACCGAAGTCAAACGGGCGGCTTTCCCTTGTCGGTCGAGCCAGCCAAGGACCCCGCCGGCGTCGATGGAATCAAGCTGAGCCGGATCACCGACCAGCAACACCTTCGCCTGAGCCTGTTTGGCTTGTGCCACGATGGCCGCGAGCTGCTGCGTGGAGACCATTGACGCCTCGTCGACCACCACAAGCTGGTTCGCCCTAAAGGTCCATTGAGCTTGCTCCGCCGCCAATCGGGCGATCCGTTTCTCGAGAAGAGACTTCGCAGCGTTCGTAGTCCCGTATGAGGTTAGCTGAGACTCTGCATCAAAGAAGGACGAACTCCTTTGCGCTGCTCCGCTACCCATGGACTCGTAAAGCCATTTGGAGACATTCTCAGCAACCATGGCCAACTCCGATCCAAGAACCTCGGCGCTCGCAGCTGCCGGAGCCAATCCGACAACGCTGCCTGAACCGAACTGCGCTTCCCAAGCCGCCTTGATTGCGCCAAGAGCTGTGGTTTTGCCCGTGCCGGCAGGGCCGACGATTGCCTCCAGTCGATGGGAGCCCAGCAGGATTTCGGCGGCCGCGGCCCTTTGGTCTTCGTGGAGCTCTGACGTGCCGTCCTTTCTGTACAAGGCGAGTGACGCCATAGCGACATTCGCGCTGACAGTCGGGCCGCCGTCGTCGTTCCTCGCCGCAAGAATCTGGTCCTCGAAGGCAAGCGTGGCCTCATCCGTGTAGAGGCGCGATCCGTGAAAGTCGAAGACGCTTCGGTTCGCGAAATGGAGATCCTCGGCAGCCTCGGCTGGGAGACTGTATCGGTACTCGTTGAGCGGCACGGACTGGTGCTCTGCTTCGGTTGCCACGCCGTCGATCACGGCGTTACGGTCCGCCGGCGAGGCGCAACGGATCTCGGCGCAAACTCGCTCGGCCTCGGCGATCAGGTTCCAGCGATTCCAGGTGGAGCGCTTAGCGGCGACGCGTTGCCTGGTGACATGCCCGACGGCGGCAATCCAGTCAGGTGCAAAATCGCCTACGCCGAAGGGTCGGTTGTGCGATCGGCGGATTGTCGAGGCGACGACTCGCTCAGGGTCGAAGCCTTTGGTCCGTGAACGATCGCGCCAGGTGGCAGAAAGCTCCCATAGGGGAGTGGGGGTGGCTTCTTTGGGGTTTCTTGTGGAGAGGGTCGCTTGTTGCCGCAGCTTGACTGTGGTGGTTGCCGATGGTCGGGTGCCGTGTTCGGTGATCCAAGCTTTGACCAGACGGTCGGTCTCGACGTCGATGAGTCTCGATCGGTTGGAGAATTCGCGGATGAGGGCGTCGTCGATGCCGGTCAGCTGTTGGCTCGGGTTGTGGGTGTTCTGGGCAGGAGCGCGGATGTCCGTGTCGGTTCCAAGGTTCTGTTTCAGGGCGTCGAAGAGCAGGCCGTTGTAGTGTTCGCTGGCGGCGACGACTGCCTTGTAGAGGCTTCGCGAGTCGAGTGTGGTCCAAGCGCTGTCTGTGATGCGCTGGACGCGGTTGGCGATGACGACGTGAGTGTGGAGTTGCGGGTCGCCAGCGCGTGATTCCCAATGGTCGAAGGCGGCGGTGATGACGCCTCGCGTGCCGAGGTGGGCGATGCCGTTTCGTCCTGCGCGTGTGTTGATGACGAGGTCTTCGAGCCAACGGATCGTTGCTTCGACTGCCTCGTGGTGGGTTTGGAGGATCTGTTCTTGTAGTTGGCGTGGGCTGAGGGCCCAGAGTGCCGAGACGGACTTGGGGACGCTGAAGGTTAGGTCGAAGCCGGCGACAGCGCGGTTGGTGGATTGTCCGCCGTTCTTTTGGGCTATGGTGGCTTCGCCGTAGGTGCGGCCGAGGGTCGCTGCTGTGTCGGGGTGCTGGGCGTCCTGGAAGATTGACCTTGCGTCGGATTCCGTGACCATCTGTCCTTGTGCCCGGTTGATGCCGTCGAGTCCGCGACCGATCCAGCGGCCCTGCGGTGTGCCGGTGGCCATGTAGTAGCTGATCGTGTCCGCGGGAGTGGGACGGGCGTCGTCGAGCATTGTCGACTTGAAGAGGTACTTCAGCCCCGACCTCACGGACAGCCGGGCGATGGACATGGTCATGCACGAAGCGCCCCGGTTCTGCTCTTGCTGGGCAGCCAGCCTCGACGGCGGAGGATGCCGACCGTTGTTGGGTCGAGGGCGACGCCCTTGAGCTTCGACACGTGGACCAGAGCCGCTGCTACGTGTGCGAGGTCCTGGACGTTCGTGCGCTGGGCGCGTTTGAGTCGGAGGACTTCGTTGTGTAGGAGACCGTTGCGTGTGTCGAGTTCGTCGTAGATGGCGTGGAGGCGTTCGAGTTCAGTCGATTGGGATCGTAGTTCGGTGGTGAGACGGTCGGTGTCGTCTTGGCAGGCGTCCCTGCTCGTGCTCTCGGATGCTGCCGAATTTTTCTTCACGAGCGTTCATGGTGAAGTCATCGACCGTGTGCATGACGTTTCGACTCAAATTCGGAACACTGGGCCTTAGATGCCAGAGGTGTGAGGGGAAGTAAGAGGGGCCCGGCTGCCCGTGCGGCTGAGGTACAAGTTCAGCATCGAGTGAGTGGGTCGGCGCGGGAACCAGTGCGCGCGGCGGCGACGCAGGTCAGCTCTGAGCGGTGCAGGACATGCTTTGGGGAACGCACTAGTTGCGCCAGATTAGCTCAGATCACAAAGTGTCGTCAGCCGGACCACATTTGTTGTCTCCGGGCGCATACATAATGCTGAGGCGGCAAGGGCCCTTCCGAGAAGCCACGACACTCTGAACCGAATGAACTCACGCACTATGAGGCTGGTGTGTTATCCGATGGCCTAAGGCGCGTCGTCTGGATTGGTGGGGCCGGTGGTTAAGACTGGTCTTGTGCAGGGACGCGAGGCCGCGCAGCGCGGGGATTTCGATGTGGAGGCGCTGGCTTGGGAGTTATTGGCTCCGGGCATTGTCTTCGCTTGCCTTGGCCAAGGCATCGGGGGCGGTTGTTCCCGGAATCGATGATGAAGGACTAGTTCCCGTCGAGCCGGGACCGGCCCTCGGTTCCGGTTCCGTGATCGGCTCGGTGCTTGTGCTGCAGGCTTTGCAGGGTCTGGGGACCGGGAAACCGCCGAGGCGCTGGCCGACGATCTGCGGTGGATGGCTACGTGCGGTTACGGACTGACCGATACCGCGTTCCATCCGTCCAGGTTGACATGCTGGCGCCGTCGCCTATCCGTCTTGCAGAACCCGCACCGGGTCATGGAGGCCATCGCTGGGGTCATCGCGGAGACCGGGGTCCTGTCGGGCAAGCGTCGGCCGTGTGGATTCAACGGTGTCGGTGACAGGTGTCGCGAGGCAAGACGGGGTGTCAGGGGTGTCACTCCAAGCCCGTCAGCAGAAAAGGTTTAAAGCCCACATCGTGATCGAGCCCGAAGCCAGGCTGAGATGACTATCCCGGCGACAACGATGGGTGCTGCAATGTCGTGAACGCATTCCTGCCACTGTTGTTCGTTCACTGTGCAACCGCGCACTTTGGTGTAGGCGGTCAACCCCCGAGATAGTATCCGGGTGACTTCATCGTCCGACCTCACGCGAGTAGTTTGATACGAGGCTTATATGAGGCGGAGCCGAAAAACTTCGTGAGCCTCCCGTTTGTTTCGTTGAGGTTTGGTCGGTACTTGCCGCAGCCAGGAGAACGTGGAACTGACCCACTGAAAAGGTCATGACTACCCGTGGGTGGCACCAATTTCAACCAGAAGTACACCTGCGGCGATGAACAGCATTCCTAATAACATCGTCTTCGTCAGAGGTTCGCTAAAGAGGATACGGGCAATAATTGCCGTAAGTACAACCCCGCAGGCAACCCAAATCCCGTATGCGATGCCCAACGCAAGGCCCTCCTTCAGGGCAAGGCTGAGAAACGCGAAGGCGCTAGCATACCCAGCGATAATCGGAAGAATCCAGACTTTCTTCTTCAGCCCCTCGGAGGCACGAAGCGACATGGTCGCTGCAACTTCAGTGATGATGGCCAGACTCAAAAGAACCCAAGGCATGTTCTTCCTCCTTCTTTTGAGACCTGGCAGAATGCTGCGACCCGATTTCTACAGTCACGACTCCAATTAAGAGCAGTGCAACGCCGAGGCCCATCAGCCAGGTGAGTGCTTCGTCAAAAATAATTGCGGAGAGCACCGCCGTGGCGGTCACTCCGCCGGCGCCCCACACCCCGTAAGCAACGCTTATGGACATGCCGAGTCGCAGGCACACAGTTAGGAGGGCAAAAGCAATAAGATATCCGACAACGACGATGGCGTACCAATTGGGATTTTCGATGGCCGCCTTCAGGGCAAGGGTTGCGCTCACCTCCGTTGTGATCGCTCCGCCTAGACAAATCCACGGTTTCATGGTTGGGCGTCCTCGACGGTCAGATTCAGCAAGTTGGAAACAATTAGGGTCTGAGCACGTTCGTCTGGTGCCAGGACCCCGCTGGCTCTAGCGGCCCATAGTCCATCTGAAGCCAATCGAGCTGTCAGGAGTTTAGCCTTGGTCGCATCTGATATTTCGTTCGGCAGCGATAGCCAGGGGCCGAGGTGCTTGGTCCAAGCGGACTGCAGTTCGGGACGATACGCAGACTGAAACCAGAGCGCCCATTCTGCCCGCATGTTGTGCCCTTCGGCGGTAACCAGAACGTAGGCGCGGTAGCGGGCATTGGCAGAGGCTGCCTCCGCGCTTGTGCCGAGTAGATCCGTCATGCGCCGCTTAACCTGGAGAGCGGCATGCTCAATCAAGGCAACCATAAGAGCCTCCCGGTTCGGGAAGTGGTACATCAAACCGGGCTTAGTTACCCCGGCTTCGATGGCCACTCCTTCAAGGGTGATGGCGGCGCCAGTCGCGCCACCTGCCACGCGCAATCCCGCTTCCAGAATTGCGGTTCTTTGACTCTCTCGCATGAAAGATACTTTACCATCCGGAAGGTAAAGTTTATTGACACCCGCCCATGTGACCAAGATAATAGTTGGCGAGCCAGTTTCTTCGGAACGCCGTACCACTGAGTGGCATGACACCGTTAATCGGCTCATCGACGATGAGGTCGGCCCTAAGGTTTTGACGCCGTTCCTCGAATGCCTAGGGATTGAAGGAGTGCAGATGATGGTGGGTTTGTGGAGGGTGTGGCCGGGGCGCCGGGGCCGGTCTTGGCGTTGGGCGGCGGCGGCTGTGGTTGGGGTGGTTGGTGTTGGGGTGCTTGCTGGTTGTGATGGCGGGGCTGCGAAGTCGTCGTCGGCGTCGGACACTTTGACTGTGGCTATTAATGGTGAGTATCCGACGAGTTTTGAGCTTAATGCGCAGTGTAGTAGCCCGATTTTCCAGTTGACCTACGAGCCGCTTATCCGGGTTTCTTCGTCGGGTGGTTACGAGCCGGGGATCGCTGAATCGTGGGAGTACTCGGAGAGCAACACGGTGTTCACGATGAAGATCCACTCTGGCATCAAGTTTGCGGATGGCACTGATGTGACGGCTAAGTCTGTGGTTGACACATTGAATTATTACAAGTCTGTGCCTGGGGTCAATGATGGCTATATCAAGCCGTGGAAGGTTGAGGCGAAGGGCAGCGATTCGGTGCAGATCACTTCCGAGCAACCGTTTCTGGGAGTTGAGCAGGTCCTTTCCGATAACGGGAACTGTAATAACGGCATGATCATCAGTGAGGCTGGTTTGAAGGACCCGGCCAAGCTGAAGACCCAGATGTTTGGCGCTGGGCCGTATGAGTACGTTGCCGACGAGAGTGAACCGGGCGATCACTATGCCTTCAAACCGCGCCAGAACTACTACGATAAGTCCCGTCAGAACTACAAGAAGATCGTTCTGCGTGTTATCGCGGATCCGAATACGGCTTTGAGTGCCCTCGCGACGGGCCAGGTTCAGGTCGACATGACCGGTGGCACTTCCCTTGTGGCGCAGGCGAGGTCGCAGGGCTTCGACGCAACGGTTCAACGGAATTCTGCCGCTGCGGTAATGCTGTGGGACCGGGGTGGGGAGACAACGAAGCCGCTGGGTGACGTGCGTGTTCGTCAGGCGATGGCTTTGGCTCTGGACCGGGATCTCATCGCGAAGGCCGTTGGGCCGGAGGCGAAGCCCGCGGACCAGTTCACGCTTGAGGGTTTCCCTGGCTATGACGCCAATTTGTCGTCCAAGTACACCTATGATGTGGACAAAGCCAAGGCTCTGATGTCTGAAGCGGGATACGCGGATGGTTTCTCGATGACGATGATCACCAACTCCGATGACACGGCTGTGAACACGGCTGTGGGTGCTGCTGTGGACCAACTCGCTAAAATCGGGGTCAAGATTGACCTGAAGTCCATTGCTGGTCTTGGTTTTTGGACGGATATGGCCACCAAACAGTACTCGGCGGGGGCGGTCTCCTACGGGCTGTATGGTATTCAGCCGCTTGAAGCCTACCGCCTTTACAAGTTGCCGTACTCGGCGGTGTGGAATCCGTTTACGTCTGTTGATCCGGACATTGAGAGTGCGTACGAGTCGCTGATGGCGTCATCTGAATCAGATTTTGAAAAGAACGCAAAGCAGTTCAACGAGACGATCTCTTCCAAGGTCTGGTACCTGCCCATCGTGAACACTCCGCACTTTGTGTACTCGAAGGGAGTCGATATCGGTACTCCTGAACCGATGGGCAATTTCGCGGTGTCGGCTTGGAAACCCAAGGGCTGATTTGATGTCCCGGCCCTCACAAGGGGCCGGGACTAACCGCCTTGGAGACGGGCGCAGGCATTGCGATCGCTTATCAGCGTGTGTTGCTTGCGTTGCTCTTAAACGTGAAGGAGAGATCATGCTGGGAGTTGTAACTCGCCGGTTGTTAATGGGGATTCCTCTGATGGGGATCATCTCGCTTGTTGTTTTCGTGCTGAGTTCCCTCACACCTGGCACTGTGGGGCAGGCAATACTCGGTCCGACAGCTTCCCCGGAAGCGGTCGCGAAACTCAATGAGCAAATGGGCGCGGACCGTCCTGTTTTGGAGAAGTACGGGGCCTGGCTGATGAACGCAATGGGAGGGGACCTGGGTACGTCCATTACCTCCGGTCGTCCGGTGACTGAGACCATCCTGGCGCGAATCCCTGTGACCATGTCACTGGCCACGGGTGCCCTGATCATTGTCATAGTGCTAGGCATCAGCCTGGGAGCACTGGCAGCTGTCCGGGGAGGTGTCATCGGCCGGGTTGCCGAGGTCCTTGCCGTTTTGGGTCGAAGCCTCCCGAGTTTCTGGCTTGCCCTGATCGCCGCTCTCATCTTCGGTGTGACGCTGGCCTGGCTACCCGTTTCCGGCTATATTCCTTTCGCTGACTCTCCATCTGAGTGGGCCCGGTCACTGGTGCTTCCGGTCGCCGTTCTCGGTATCGCCGAAGCTGCCCTGGTTGCCATCGTGACCAGAGCTGAAATGCTCACCGCGATGCGCAGCGACTATGTGCGCAGCCTCCGTTCCAATGGCTATTCGGGCACGCGGATTCTGCTCAAACACATCGCCAAGAATGCCGGCGGGCCTGTCCTGACCATGGTGAGCCTGGTCTTCGTGAGTCTGCTTGGCGGCACGATTCTGATGGAGCAGATCTTTGGAATGTCTGGTCTGGGTGCGCAGCTGGTGACGGCCACAGCAAAGCACGATCTGCCGGTCATCCAGGGGCTGGCTGTTTTTTACACAGCCATGGTAGTCGTTGTTTTTCTTCTCACGGACATCGTTAACGGTCTCCTGAACCCTAAGGTGAGGTCGCTATGAGCATGGTCGCCCCTACATCCGAAGCGGACGCCCGCGCGGCGGCGCGCGGCTCAGGCTTCGCTTCGCGGCTGCTGCGGCAGCCACTGCTGGTTGCCAGCGGCCTTACCCTGCTGGTCGTCATTATCGCCTGTATTTTGGCCCCTATCGTCTCACCGTATGGTCCGCTCGATCAGGACTTGCTGAATATCTACGCCAAGCCTTCTGCAGCTCACCTGCTGGGAACGGATCAACTGGGCCGCGACATCCTGGCCCGGTTGCTGTTCGGCGGGCAGACGACTCTGTTGGGGATCGCGCAGGGCCGTTGTGGTGTGCACGGTTATCGGTCTTGTTCTGGGCATCGGGGCGGGTACGCTCGGCGGATGGGTGGAGCAGGTTGCGATGCGCCTGTGCGACTTGCTCCTCGCCGTGCCGGGTCTGGTCATGCTCCTGGTGGTCCTTAGCATCTTCGGCAACAATGAGACCGCCGCCATGGCGACGCTCGGTGTCATCATGTCGCCCACTTTGGCGCGAGTTGTCTATTCAGCAACGATCGCTGTCCGAGAGGAAGCCTACGTAGCTGGTGCACGAATTGCCGGACTGACCAGCCTTCAAATTATGAAGAGGCATATCCTCTCCGGCGTGGCCGGCCCTGCGTTGACGCAGATCAGCATTGTGGCGGTGGTCGCTTGCCTTGCCGGTGCCGGGATCGGATATCTCGGCCTGGGGGTCCCACCTCCGGCTCCGACGTGGGGAAACATGGTGGCCGACGCGCAAAAGGCGATGCCCATGGCCCCGTGGATGCTCGTGCCCACAGGCGGGATCATCGCTGTGGTCGCGCTGAGCTTGACACTGGTCGGAAACGGTATTCGTGACGCCTACATGGGCAGGTCCAGCGGTTCTACCAAGGCCTATAGTTGGCGGAGCCTGCCTGCCCGGGTCTCCCGGATCGGGGCAACGGTCGGTGCTGAGGAAGAAGTTCCGAAGCGGGACTTTGTCCTGAGCGTGAACCGCATGTCGGTCAGCCTCCCGCGCGGCAAAGGCGAACTTCCTATTGTGGACACCGTGAGCTTCGATATCCGCCCCGGGGAAGCACTTGGTATCGTCGGCGAATCCGGTTGCGGTAAGTCGATGACGATCTCTGGGATACTGCGTGTGCTTCCTCCTGGCGCCCACGTCCAGTCCGCGTCCATCAAGTTCAAAGACGTTGAGCTGTCGTCGCTGAGCGAGCGCGAATTGAATTCGTACAGAGGAACCGGAATCGCATTCATCTCACAGGAACCGATCTCCAGCTTGAATCCTGCGTTCACGGTCGGGCACCAGCTTGAGGAAGCGATTCGGTTGCACCAGAGGGTCGGGAAGAGCCGTGCGCGGCAGATCGCCCGTGAGCTCATGCAACGAGTCCGGCTAACCGAGCCGGACCTGATTGCCAGGAAATACCCGCATGAGCTTTCCGGTGGCATGGCGCAACGGATCGCTATCGCGCGTGCCCTTGCGGGCCAACCAGAACTGTTGATCGCCGACGAGCCCACGACGGCCCTGGACGTTTCAGTCCAGTCTGAGATCCTTGACCTGCTCAACGAGCTGCGCGAGCAAAGCGGGATGGCGCTGATACTTGTCACTCACGACTGGGGGGTCGTCGCAGAAGCGTGCGACCGGGCCCTTGTCATGTACGCCGGACAAGTCGTCGAGGAAGCAGATGTTCGCTCCCTCATCTCCAGCCCGGAGCATCCCTATACCCGGGCCCTGCTGCAGTCCTCATCTGTGGGTACGGCCCCACGCCAATTGCTTCCGGTCATCGCCGGGACGGTGCCGCTGCCGGCATTCTGGCCTACCGGTTGCAGATTCGCTGGCAGGTGCGGCCTCGTCGAGGAAGCCTGCCTCGCGGCACCCATCCTGATGATACCTCTCAAGGACGGCGGCAGCGCGCGCTGCATCCGCACAACGGCAGCCGGATTGGTGACGAAATGAGTGCGCTGCTTGAAGTACGTGACCTGAGTGTTCTTTACCGTGGCCGGGGCCGGCGGAAGGACAAACTCGCACTGGACGATGTCAGCGTCAGCCTCAGCGCAGGGCAAACCCTCGGGCTTGTCGGAGAGTCCGGGTCAGGCAAGTCAACCCTGGGCAATTGTGTGCTGGGGCTTGTGCAGCCTGCGAAGGGGACCATCGCCTTCCACGGACGTGACATCACCGGCGCCTCCGGGCGCGAACGGCTGGCCTTGAGCACGCAGATCCAAGCGGTATTCCAAGACCCGTACAGCTCCTTTAACCCCCACCGGACCATTGAGCAGACAGTGGGCGAGACGCTGGCGACTCTGTCATTGCCGCCCTCGGAACAGCGTGCGCGGGTAGTGGCCATGCTGGAACGCGTTGGTCTGGACCGGTCGGCATTGGCCAAGTTCCCTGCTCAGTTCTCCGGCGGCCAGCGCCAGCGGATCTCGATCGCCCGTGCACTGCTCCCAGAGCCCAGGCTTGTCGTCTGTGACGAATCAGTGTCTGCACTGGATCTGTCCGTACAAGCCCAGGTTCTCAATCTGCTCCTCGAGCTTCAGCGAGAGCGCGGGGTCGCGTACCTCTTCATCACTCACGACCTGGCGGTCGTGCGGCACATGAGTACCCGGATCGCGGTCCTGGAACACGGCCACCTGGTCGAAGAAGGCGAAGCCAGTGCAGTCACCGAACAACCCACCCAGCCCTACACCCGCAAACTCATCACGGCCTCCCTCAGCTCCGACGCAGATCTCCAACAGGTACGTCGTGCTACCCGAAAAGCAATGGCTCGTCTCTCCACGGACACCGCGAGCCGGCACGCCAGCGTTGGAGACGAGCTTCTTTTGGCACTGGAGCAACAGGCGGTCACCGAGGTCGTGGCTCAGCCCACTCCAAGGGCAACGGCCCTCGCGCACGCGCTGCTCAACGCTCCGGAAAACACTGCGGACCTCGATAGGCTCATTGAGCTGCGGGCTGCCATCCTCGAACTGGCCCCCCGCACATCCGCCGATACTACCCCCACCGCCGTACTGACACTCGTCGAAGAAGCCCGAGCGAAACTATGCCGTGCCCTCAGCGCAGACGGACAAGCGGAGGAATTCCTCGGACGGTACCGCGACCTGGCAACCGCGATTGAGGCCGGCAACCGGGAACGAGCACGAACGCTCGTCGGATCCCTCGATGGTCCGCGGGACAGTGCGGCGGAACAAAACGGAGACCACGCTGCAGTCCAACGCAGCCAGGTATGAAGTCCCGACCAGACGAAAGGAGAAGGTGATTCAGAATGAACCGTTCGCAAACAGCCACGACGGAGCTCGAACTTGTAAATCTTGACCATTGGGGGATGTCACCTGAGGTAAACCTCTCGGACGATAACCAGACCCCGAGCAAGGACCTCGCCACTTTCGAGTTATCAGAGAACGAAACGGCCTCCGAGTACCACCTGACGTCCGCCTCGCTTCCGCAAGAAGGTGTGCCCGCCGGAAAGTACTACTACTTCCGATGGACCAGTCACACCGTCTACCCCGGCGTCACCAGCAGTGTCTACCTCTACCTGCCCCATGGCGCCGAGGAGGCCGAATCAGTCAACCTCATGGTCTGCCTCGACGGTCTCTACTACGTCGGCGAACAGTGTCGCGCCACCACGGTACTGGACAACCTCGTCCACAAGGGCCAGATCCCGATGACCATTGGCCTGTTCCATAATCCAGGGGAAACCGGCCCCGGCTACCCCATCTATGGGGGAAGCACCAACCGCGCCATCGAGTACGACACGGTCAGCGAGGACTTCGCCCGCTACCTGGTC
Source organism: Arthrobacter sp. StoSoilB13 (assembly GCF_019977255.1). NCBI lineage: Bacteria > Bacillati > Actinomycetota > Actinomycetes > Micrococcales > Micrococcaceae > Arthrobacter > Arthrobacter sp. StoSoilB13. Next base: position 329,387 of record NZ_AP024647.1, read on the forward strand.
GAGGAACTGTTTCCTGTCATCCGGACCAAAGTCAGGCTCACCGAGGACCCAAGGGGCCGCGTTATTTGCGGCCATAGCTCCGGCGGTGCAGGAGCCTTCATCGCGGCATTCCACCGCCCGGATCAGTTCGGGAACGTGATCTCGCACTGCGGAAGCTTCATTAACATCCTGGGAGCAAACAACCTTCCCAGCATGATCCGGCGAGCCCCGCGGAAACCGATCCGAGTCTGGCACCAGTCCGGAAAACGCGACGTCGACATCATCTACGGCAACATCCCGATCGCCAACCACGACCTCGACGCTGCTCTGAAATACCGCCGCTACGACTCCATGTTCGAGTTCGGCACAGACGGACACACCCTCAGGCACGGCGGCGCAGTGCTTCCCGAGACACTCCAATGGATCTTCCGCGACCAGATTGAAGACAAATGACCCTGGACACGGAAATGCATGAAATGAATAGTTCCATGAACACGGAGGCTGAGGCACCAACGTCCGTGCAGGTGCAGTTCGATGTCCCCGCGCGGATGCGCGACGGCGTCGTGCTGCGGGCCGACGTCTACCAGCCAGCTGGGCACGGCCCCTGGCCCACCTTGCTCGTGCGCACCCCCTACAACAAGGCCGGCGCAGCGGACAACCTGTGGAACGGTTTCTCCCCGACAGAAGTAGCCCGGGACGGGTTCATGATGATCATCCAGGACGTCCGCGGCCGCTACGCCTCAGATGGTGAGTGGGAGCCCTCGCAGCACGAGGGTGTTGACGGCGCTGACACTGTTGCCTGGGCCGCCCAGCTCGCCGGCTCCAACGGCCGGGTTGGCATGCTCGGTGGCAGCTACTGCGGCAATACCCAGTGGCAGGCCGCGCTTGAGCAACCTTCTGCGTTGAAGGCGATCACGCCCCTGATGACATGGACCGAGCCCCGTGAAGCCCTCGTTGCCCGCGGTGGTGCAACCCAGATGACTGTCATCGCGTCGTGGTCGCTGTCTGCCGGGTTCAACTGGCTGGCCCGGCAAGGTCTGACTGATGAGGAGTTGACCGCACGGGTCGCTGCCCTGATCGAAGACTTCGACAATCTCGAGAAGGACGGGTATTGGGCACTGCCTGTCGCCGAGCTGCCGGTGCTGCGCCGGCACGGCACGCCGATGTTCGTTGAGCCCGGGGAAGCCAATGACGTGAAAGCGACGCAACATCTGCGCGTCGCCGGGCGTCACGCGCGGGTTGAGATCCCGAGCCTGCACACCGGCGGCTGGTTCGACAGCTGCCTGCAGGGAACCATCGACAACTACACAACAATGCGTGACCTTGGCCAGGAATCACGACTGATCATCGGCCCATGGACACACACGGACTTCGGCAACCGAATCGGCGCCCAGGATTACGGAATCATGTCCATGCGGGACGCCGGGGCCCACCCAAACGGGAGCTGGAGCGATGAGGTTCTGGCATTTCTCCGACCCCACCTGACCGACAACCAGCCGGCAAGCACCTCAGCGCCAGTACGGATATTCGTGATGGGACGCAACGAATGGCGCAACGAGGAAACCTGGCCACTGCAACGCTCCCAAACCCAACGCTGGCACCTGCATGCCGACGGCGGCCTCAGCACCAAAACACCACTCACCGAATCAGAGCCTAGTCAGATCGACTACGACCCTGCCGACCCCGTCCCAACCTGCGGCGGCCCCCTCGGCCTCGGCCCAGGACGGGGTCCCATCGACCAAGCCCCGGTCGAGGCCCGATCTGACGTCCTCGTCTTCACCTCGGAAGTCCTGGAAAAAGACCTCGAAGTGACAGGACGGATCCGCGTCCGGCTCCACGTCCAAAGCTCCGCGCCCTCAACGGACTGGATCGCCCGCCTGTGCGACGTGGACCCCGACGGGCGGTCGCTGAACCTCGCCGACGGCATCCTTCGCATAGACACCAACGCAGACCGCGCCCAGGAAATAGAGATCGACTTATGGTCAACAAGCAACGTCTTCCTGGCCGGACACAGACTCAGAGTGCAAGTCACCAACAGCTGCTTCCCCCGATGGGACCGAAACCTCAACACCGGCCACCAAACAAAGACGGACTTCATCACCGCGCACCAACGGCTTTTCCACGACGCCAACCAACCATCACACATCGAACTGCCCATCATCCCGGACGGGGCCGCAGATTCCTAAAGGTCACCAACGTCCCCACCAGCACCGCACGGGCTGCCCGGCGCCGGAAGCTGGCGACGGAATCTTCAGTTGTTGGCAAAATGGGAGGGATCGAGTGGCCTGTGCCCGCATGTATTGCTCGTTGATGGCAATGCGCGTGCGGGAGCGGCCTGCCGAGCTCGGTCGTAGGTGTATGGGAGCAGCGATGGCAAGAGGTGTCGATGACATTGCATAGGCCATCGTTGTCGCTCGGGTAGGAGTGGCTGGGATAGGCATCTCAATCCCGGTTCAACGAGTGTCGCTGAGTTGCAAGAAGAGTTCGGGTCATATTGGTGAAGGCTGTCATCGCCTATGGCTTGGGAGGAGCGCTGTCAGCCTTGGGCTCGGCCCAAGTTCCGCACAAAAATGCAGATACGATGCCGAATGTCAAGGGAGTTCGACTGGAAAAATGGGCATAAGGTGGCCGTTACCAACTCGTCAAGCGGGGCGCCCTCGTACCTCTGTCGAACCATCAGTTTGATGTCGATATAGAGAGGGCTCCCGGATCCATGCTGGTCGAGTTGTTCGTCGTGCCTGAATTCAACGCGGCGCTCAATCCAAAGCACGTTGTGAACGGGAAGCCAAGCCGGTGTCGTGGTTCCCGGTTTGGATCAAAGATGTCGGGAAGTGGAGGGTCACGCTGCCAACGCCGATGCCCGGCATTCCAGAGTCTCGCGGAGCTCGAATAGTTCGTCGATGCTGTCCAGCGAGAGGTCGGTGACGACGACGCCGCGGCCACCTGCCGTCGTCGTCGATCCTTCGCCCGTAAGCCGCGCGAGCGCCTCCCGAACCGGCGTGCGGGACACTCCCCAAGGCGTTCGGATTGCTCTACTTCAGCAAGGACCGTCCCAGCATGCAGGCGCCATTCAATAATGTCTACCCGAAGGGTGGTGTAAGCCCGATCACTGGCGCGCATGCCATCAGCGTATACATTTTAAAGAAATTGTCTTCGGTGAGAAAAATGACGTCTATGCATACACGCAAAATGGATGGTGGCCTGCGGGTCCATACAGACCGCGCCGTACTTCACCAACAAGGTCGCTCATCTACGGGATGGTGTCCCGGTTCAAAGTCACTCCAGCTGGTGGCCCGGTCGCGGAAGCTTGGGAGCCAATATGCATGGATGGAAGGTGACGCCGCCTCCGGCACAGGGCAATAAGTCACGACGCTCCTCCGTAAAGACACGTCGTGTTTCCGCAACGCCACAGAAGGTAGCCGAGACCGGCTCGCCTCGACGTCAGTTGGCGCGGCGGCGAGCGGCGCGATTGTGGTCGGCCTGTGGTCAAATACCTAAGAACAGCCAACTGACACAGCAGAGAGTCAATGCTTTATCCCTATTCAGTTGTACACGAGATCCCGTAGTGGGGACTAATCAAATGGCTTGATCACGGGAATCCGAAGTGTGGAATCCAGCAAACTCCAATCTTCGACGTGCTTCTGCGTATACGTCCACAGCCAGACTGCCCCGAGCTGCAGCCTTGGCATTCTCCCGGACGTGCTCGGGAGACGCCGTTCCTACGATCACTGTGGAGACTTCGGCGCGGGTCATGACGAAGCGAAGAAGGAATCCCTCCAAGCTGTCACCGTCCAGCAGATCGTTCAAGAATAGATCCGGGGACGCCCGCTGGCTGTCTACTGTCCGTTTGGCCAACGCGGCGCGTGCCGTTCCTCCTCGTACTATGACGCCGGCGCCGGTGGCGTTGATAAGTGGAAGAGTATTTTCGAGAGAACGGTCCAGTGCGGAATACGAGATTTGGAAAGTCTCGAATACGCCGAGGTCGATGTGGTCAGAGAGGTTTGGAAGAGTGGAAGATATGCCAATCGCTCGAACCTTGCCCTCCTCTCGGGCACGTTCCAGTGTCCCCAAGACGTCATCACGTTGAAGAATCCCAACAGAAGGCCCAATGTGTACCTGTGCCAGGTCCAGGTAGTCAGTGCGTAGACGCGAGAGGCTTTGCTCGATACCTGCCCGGATATTCGCAGGCGAATAGTCATGGACAAGAGGACCGTCAGTCGGGCCTTCAGGCTTATGGTCCAGGGGACAGCCCACTTTGGATGCAAGCAGATACTCCGACCGACGATGACCTATATGGCGCCCGATGAGCGCCTCGCTCTCTCCATAGTCGATCGAGGTATCTATGAATCGGATGCTGCGGTCGTATGGTTTTCTGAGACAGGTTGATGGGAGATCGACTTCAGAATGACTGGTCCCAGAAGAAAATATGATGCTGCGTTTCGTGAGGAAGCTGTGCAGCTGGTGTTGTCCTCGGATCGTTCAGTGAAGCAAGTCGCTGACGAGCTCGGGGTGAACGAGAGCACGTTGGGGAACTGGCTCCATCGGCAGCGGGGCAAACACCAAGAGGGCTCGGTCGCCCCGGCCGCGGACCGGGGCCCGGTGTCATGGGAAGAACACCAGAAAACCGTGGCTGAGAACGAGCGGTTGAAAGCTGAGGTTGAGTTCCTGGGAAAAGTCAGCGCCTTCTTTGCCGCGAAGCAAAAGTAGAGGACTTCTACGAGTTCATCGAAGCGGAGAAGGCCAACCATTCCGTGGTGTGGCTGTGCCGGGCGTTGAAGGTTTCCCGGGCCTCGTTCTACCGGTGGCGGACCCCTGCCGGCCCGTCACCGCGGGCGGTACGGCACGAGCAGCTCGCTGCCGAGGTGACCAAGCTCTACGAAAAAGAAGAAGGCCGTGCCGGGCGGGACCAGCTGACCCTGCTCCTGAACGAGAAGGGCGTGAAAGTCTCAGCCCCGACCGTGGGAGCGATCATGCGCGAACACGGGCTGCGGGCCATCCGCACCCGGGCCTGGAAGGCCACCACGGTCCAGGACCCGCAGGCCAAGACCGCGCATATCGAGAACCACATGCTCGATGCAAAGGGCAAGCGGGACTTCACCTCAACAGTGCCCGGCACCCGCCTCGTTGGTGACATCACGTACCTGCGCACCGGTGAGGGGTGGCTGTACCTGGCCACCGTGATCGACCTGTTCTCAGGCATGGTCATCGGCTGGTCCATGGCAGCACATATGCGCGCGGGCCTGTGCACCGCGGCCCTGCAGATGGCCCGGAACCACGGCCATCTGACCGGGACCTCGGTGGTGTTCCATTCAGACCGGGGAACCCAATACACCTCTGATGAGTTCCAGAAGTGGTGCGGCGATAACGGGGTCACCCAGTCCATGGGCAAAGTCGGGGTGTGTTGGGACAACGCGGTCGCGGAGAACTTCTTCTCCCACCTCAAAACCGAGTTCTACCACCACCAACGCTATCCGTCGCGGCTGGCCGCCAGGACTGGGGTCATGGACTACATCGAGGCCTGGTACAACCGCCGCTGACCCAACCGCAGAGCCGGCGGCATCCCACCAGCCAAAGCCCACACCAACTACCAAACCCGCGCCCAGCAACCCCTGGCCGCCTAACCAAAAACAAACAACGAACCTGTCTCAAAAACTTGACGACCGCACTTGATGAGCAACAAGGGTGTGAGGCAGTTTCGCTGGATCGAGGAGGCTGTTGGTGTCCTGGGTATCAACGAGGAACTGAGCCTCTTCCTTTGTTTCTACGTTGGGCAGGGACCCGTTCAAAGGCTTCTTACTTGTTTCTTTGAGGAAGAAGACGGAAATCAGTCCCAGAAGGGCAGCGCCCATCAAGTAGTAAGCGGGCACCATCTTGTTCCCTGTGACTCCAATAATCGCAGCAACAACCAGTGGAGCTGTACCGCCAAAGGCGGCATTTCCCACATTGTATGCAAGCCCAAGAGCGCTGGAACGTGACGGCGTCGGGAACTGCTCAGGCAGCGAAGAAGCGTAGCTCGACGAAAACAGGGTTGCGCAGATCATGATGAAAAGTGTCCCGAGTTGTGCGCCCCAAAGCTGGCCGGACCCCATCATGACGAACGCTGGAATCGGAAGCAGAACGCCCAAGATGGCGCCACTGAAAAGGATCCGCTTCCTGCCTATTTTGTCCGAGAGCGAGGCAAAAAACTGCGTTGCAAAGGCCGCGAGTATGAACAAGGGAAATATCACAAGGGTGCCAAGGGAACCTTGGAATCCCAGTGACTGATTCAGATACGTGGGCGTGAACGATGTCATGGTGTAGGCAATGACGTTTCCGGCGGCCGCTACGCCCATGACGGGCAGAATAAAGCGCCCGTGGGATCTTATGACCTGCACAATACCCGGGTTCTTTGCCACCTCACCGTTTTTCCGAGATTCCTCAGCCCTCTCCTTCAAGACGGCGCTGAAGGTAGGCGACTCTTCGATTCGATATCGGAAGTACAGGGCTATGACGGCAAGAGGCCCTGCGATAAGAAATGGAATACGCCAGCCGAAGGACTGCATCGCGTCTTGACCAAGCGCCAGCTGTAGAACAGCTACCAAGCCAGCTCCAAAGGCGAATCCGAGGTAACTGGACCCCATAAATCCAACATAGAAACCCCGTCGTTTATCCGGGGCGTATTCGCTCAGGAAAGTCGCACCACCTGTGTATTCTCCACTGGCTGAGAATCCTTGCAGCAGTTTCAGGAACACGAGAAGCGCCGGAGCCCAGAGCCCAATGACGGCGTGACCCGGTAGCAGGCCGGTGGCAAACGTGGCAACTGACATCAGGAGCAGCGTGAACGTCAGGACCTTCCGTCGCCCAATCCTGTCTCCCAGCCATCCGAAGAATACGCCGCCCAGCGGTCGGGCAACGAACGTTACTGCGAAGGTGCCATAGAGGTACAGGGGCCCTGGACTGTCGGGTCGGCCTGGGGCAGGAAGACAGGGCCCATTACGGTAATGAGGTAAGCGAATACACCGAACTCATACCATTCGATGATATTCCCGACGACGGTTCCGGCAACTGCGCGCCTCAAAGCGGCCTTGTTGACTATGCGGATGTCGCTTATTTTCAAACGCCGCTTGCCCAGATGGGTGCCCGTGGCATTCCCAAATCTTTGGTCTCCAGAGGACATTGGTACCCTTCGTTCACAGATATTAGGTGAGGTCGCTGTAGATCGCAGCCCGGCGACGCGGTCTTGCGTCGCTAGATACCTAAGCAGCTTTCCTCAGGGTGAACCATAAGACGTTCGCCAACTGAACACTTGCATTCTTGTACAGCCCCCGATTGAACACTTGCATTCTTGTACAGCCCCCGATTCTTCGCACGGTGCCAAACGAAACCTCTCCGGTGTTTCGTACGCGGAGGATGGCTTCTGCGGTCGCTTCCAGAGAGGGTTCATGGTCGCCAGGTTCTTGCCTATCCTGACGGAGATCTCCTCTCAAGTTCGGCGTGGAGCTCGCCGGCTAACGTACGGTTTAGCTTGCGACAAAGGGCTTGTGCTCTGACACCTGGTACCAAGGCGTGCTCGGGCGAGTCTTCGGGCCTGCGCTTCAGAGTTCGTATATCGAATCGACCGGCAAGGGTTTACGTTACGGAAATGCGCATCGTCAACGGTGGAATCTTTGGCTCGTAGGTTTGAGTTAGCGCCGGAAAGGGCTGCAAAAGTTCGAGTTGAACCATGCTGGGGGAGGGCCTAACAGTGAAGTCTCGAAACTCGTCGTCCAATGAATCAGGTGCGTCGCGTTCAGTAGGATGGGAAACAGCCGATATTGCGCGAACGTTGATAGCACCGTATGACGAAGCCTGCGAACGCGCTGCATGTTTTTGTTTGGAATCCCCCTAGACGCTGCGGTGAGGCACGAAGACAAGCTGTCTAACCCCGCAGAATTCGAGCAGTTGTCGGCGCTGGTCGAATAGTGAGCCATTTCGTGGGTTGAAAACTGAGCCACGTTGACGTGGTTATTCTCCCGTATTTTCCGGTCTTGTCGAGGGCAGCGAGTCCGTTTGTGTGTGTTTGAGCCGGTAGCTGGAGCCTTTGAGCGTGATGACTTCGGCGTGGTGAACGATCCTGTCGATCATTGCTGAGGCCACGACCTGGTCTCCGAACACATCACCCCATCGGGCGAAGGGCAGGTTCGAGGTCAGGATCAGGGATGCGTGTTCGTAGCGTGAGGAAACGAGCTGGAAGAACAGGTTCGCGGCGTCTTGCTCGAACGGGATGTAGCCAACCTCGTCCACGATGATCAGCCCGTAGCGACGCAGCCGGACGAGCTCCTGCGGCAATCGCCCGTTCTGGTGCGCGGCTTGGAGCCGGGCGACCCAGTCGATAGCGGTAGCGAACAAGACCCGGTGGCCCAGTTGCGCGGCGCGCAGTCCGAGCCCGGTCGCGAGGTGGGTTTTCCCGGTGCCGGGCGGGCCGAGCAGGACGATGTTGGATGCCTCGGTCAGGAACGCCCCGGTCGCCAGGTGGGCGATCGTGTCCCGTTTGAGGCCGGGCTGGTGGTCGAAGCTGAAGTCCTCCAACGATTTACGGGCCGGGAACCCCGCGGCCCTGGTACGGGCTTCGGCTCCGGAGGCTTCGCGGGCGGCGACTTCCCGGGAAAGGACCGCGGCGAGGTATTCCTCATGGGTCCAGCCGGCCTCTCGTGCCTGCTCGGCGAGGCGGGTGGCCGCTTCCCTGATCCGAGGTGCTTTCATGGCCCGGGAGTAGTACTCGATTTGGCCGACGGTTTCCTTGGTCCCGGACATCATGCGACCTGCCCGTCATCAATGACGATCCCGAACGCGCGGTCATAGTCAGCCAAGTCCCGCAGCCCTGCAGTGCCGCGGAGGAGGCGGGGTTTTGGAAGGCTTTCCGCAGGGTCCGGGCAGCCTCGACGTGGTCCGGGTCGGTGATCGTCAAGCCCGTGCCCCAAGACCGGGCATGATCGCCGACGCTTCTGCCGTCTAGGCTGATGCGGACCGTGTCCAGGTCTGCGGTGATCTCGACGAACCTGCCGATGGCCTGCGGGTGGACGGAGTAGTCATTCGATCCCACCCGGACGTAGTAATCCCGTGGAAGCCTGATCCTCGCAGCGAACCCTGTCACGGGCGGAACCGGAGGCAGGGCCAACATCCCCGCCTTGTCCTGGCCAAGCAGTTCCGTGGGCCGGGGCCCCGGTCCTGCGGACCAGCCGGGCGTTGGCTCTGGGCAGCCACTGGCCGAGCTGGGTGTTGAAATCCTCCGGTGAAGCGAAAGACCGACCCGGCAGGAAGGAGGTTTCGAAAAACCCGTTGGCCCGTTCCACCACTCCCTTGGACTCCGGGTCGTAGGGCTTGACCTGCACAATCTTCGTCGCGAGGACCATGGCGAAAGCTGACACCCCGGCCGCGAAACTGTTCCGGCGACCGATGCCGGTTTCGTTATCCCAGACCAGCCGCCGCGGAACAGCGCCCAAACCACCAAGGAGCTCCCACATGCCAGCGAGCAGATCCCCGGTCATGCGCGACGGAATCATCCTCGCCATGATGAACCGCGAATGCGAGGACACCATCACCAACACCGGCAGGATCCGCGGCTTCCCGGACCCGACCGGGATCCGCACCTCCGGGAACCACAGATCGCACTGGGCCTGCTCGCCCGGTTCGTAACTGATCCGATCCGCGGGATCCGGCGGTGCGTACTCCGGCCGGATCCGGGCCACGTTTTCCCTGAACCAAGCCGGAGAACCGGTCCACCCCACCCGCTCCGCCATTACCGTGGCCGGCATCCGCGGATTCTCTTTCAGCAACGCCCGGATAGCCGGCTCGATTGCCTTGATCCCGGAATCCTGCGGCGCGCGCACATACACCGGCGGCCCCTCGGCACTGACAGCCTTCGCAACCGTGTTTCTTGAGATACCCAGCCGCGCTGCTATCGACCTCATCGACTCACCCTCGGCAAGATGCAACCGCCGAATAAGCGCCCAATCCTCCACAGTGATCACCCACCCAATCGTTTGGAACGAGTGGCTCAGTTTTCAACCGTCACAATGGCTCACTTTTCGACCGTCACCGACAGCAGTCGCGGGGAGCCGCGCCGGGGCCATCTGCACGCCGCAGCTTCATGCTCGACGTGGCCAGTGTGTCCGCGAGAGATCGATAAGACTCCTCGGCGGCCAACCTTAATAGCGACCGGGCGTTGCATCTACTCGCATATTCTTCGAATGCAAATGCATCTTTCCTCAGCAACCGTGTGGGAGGCCCCGCCTCCGAGCGCTGGGTTAGAACTCCGCTAATTTCGTGCCTGCGTTTTTCGCTCCCAGGTAGGAATCAGCGGAGGACCACTCCGCGAAAGGTGTCGGGTCCAGCGGTTTCTGGATGCTGCAGGGCTGCTCAAATACTCTTGCCCCGGAGCTAAGCCAGTCCTACTGCGTGGTATGGCCCGCGCAGTAGGACTAACAACATTTATGCGTCGAAAGGTTTATTCTCGTCAGGGACGACGGGCAGTTCGATGTAGGACGGGCGGTTGGCGTCGTGGAATAACTGTTGATGTGCGATGATGAGCTCTGTTCCGGCCTGATCACCTGTGTTGAGGTTTCGGTCCCAGCGTGGGAAACAGCTGTTGGTGATTTGTACTCTGATCCTGTGTCCGGCGAGGAACACGTTGCTTGTTGACCATAAATCGATCTCGATCTCCTGAGTCTCGTCTGCCCTGTTGTTTATGCGGAAGATTCCGTCGGTTAGGTTCAGAGACCGCCCGTCGGGGTCCACGTCGCACAGGCGGGCGATCCAATCGGTTGAGGGCGCCGAGCTCTGGACGTGCAGCCGTACACGGATCGGTCCTGTTACTTCCAGGTCCTCTTTGAGGACGTCGGAGGTGAAGACGAGCACGTCAGGGCGTGATTCGACGAGACTTTGGTCATGGGGGCCTCGTCCTGGTGTGGCGGCCATTGGGCCACCGTGGGTGGGGACGGGGTCGGCGGGGTTGTAGTCGATCTCACTCGGATCGGCGTGGACCGGTGGCGTCGTCGTGTTGAGGCCGCCATTGGCCTGCAGGTACCAGCGCCCAGTTTTTTGCGCGCTGCAGGGGCCAGGTTTCCTCGTCGCGCCATTGGTTGCGTCCCATGACGAAGATCCGTACCGGCGCCGAGGTGCTCACCGGTGTTTCATCATCGGTGAGGTGTCCGCGGAGAAATGCAAGCACTTCATCGCTCCAGCGCCCATTCGGGTGGGCTCCCGCGTCTCGACTGGACATGATTCCAAAGTCTTGGGCGCCGACCCGGGGCCCGAAGTCCACGTGCGTCCACGGTCCGATGATCAGTCGTGATTCCTGGCCGAGGTCACGCATTGTCGTGTAGCTGTCGATGTTTCCCTGCAAGCAGGTGTCGAACCAGCCGCCCGTGTGCAGGCTGGGGATCTGGACACGCGAGTGGCTTCCGGCGACACGCATGTGCTGCGTGGCTTCCACATCATTGGCTTCGCTCGGGTCTACGAAGACCGGCGTGCGGTGCCGGCGCAGCACGGCCAGCTCGGTGGCTGGCAATCCCCAGTAGCCGTCTTTCTCAAGACTGTCGAAGTCTTCGACCAGTGCCGCGACGCGGGCGGTCAGCTCCTCGCCGCTCAAGCCCTGACGCGACAACCAGTCGAACCCGGCAGCCAACGACCATGACGCGATGACCGATATCTGGGTGGCACCACCGCGGGCTACCAGGGCTTCGCGCGGCTCCGTCCACGTCATCAGAGGCGTAATGGCCTTCAACGCAGGCGGCTGTTGGAGTGCGGCCTGCCACTGGGTGTTCCCGCAGTAACTGCCACCGAGCATCCCGACGCGCCCGGTGGAGCCGGGAAGCTGGGCGGCCCAGGCAATGGTGTCGGCGCCGTCTTCACCTTCGTGCTGCAGCGGCTCCCAGTCACCGTCAGAGGCATAACGCCCACGGACGTCCTGGATGACCATGATGAACCCTCTGCGGGCCACTTCTGTGGGGGAGAAGCCGTTCCAGACGTTGTCCGCCGCGCCGCTCTTGTTATAGGGCGTCCGGACCACCAACGTCGGCCATGGGCCCTCGCCGGCCGGCCGGTAGACGTCAGCCCGCAGCACGACGCCGTCCCGCATCTGGGCAGGGGCATCGAACTCCACTTGCACTGATGTTGCCGCGTCAGTATCGGCGTTCATAGTCCCAATTTCCTGCGCTTTCGTGTCCTGGGTCATTTGTCTTCAACCTGGTCGCGGAAGATCCAGCGGAGTGTCTCCGGGAACACCGCACCGGCATGCCGGAGGGTGTGTCCGCCTGTGCCGTACACGAACATCGAATCGTAGCGGCGGTACTTCAGGGCCGCGTCGAGGTCGTGGTTGGCGATGGGGATGTTGCCGTAGATGACGTCGACGTCGCGCGTCCCGGTCTGGTGCCAGACCCTGATCGGCTTTCGCGGTGCGCGGCGTACCATGCTGGGCAGGTTGTTGGCACCCAATATGTTGATGAAGCTGCCGCAATGCGAGATCACGTTTCCGAACTCGTTCGGGCGATGGAAGGCCGCGGTGAAGGCGCCTGCGCCGCCGGAGCTGAAGCCGCAGATCACGCGGCCGCGTGGGTCGTCGGTGAGCCTGACCTTGGTCCGGATGACGGGAAATAGCTCCTCCACGAGGTAGCGGGCGAAGTCATCGTTGACGGTGTCGTACTCGACAGCGCGGTTGGTGCTCCCGCCGTAGATCGGGTAGCCCGGTCCGGTTTCGCCCGGGTTGTGGAAGAGGCCAACGGTCATGGGGATCTCGCCGTCATGCACCAGGTTGTCCAGCACTGTGGTGGCACGACACTGCTCTCCGGCGTAACTCCAGGCCGTCCAGGCAGATCATCAGGTTGACCGATTCGGCTTCCTCAGCGCCGTGGGGCAGGTACAGGTAGACGCTGCTGGTAACGCCCGGGTAAACGGTGTGACTGGTCCAGCGGAAGTGGTAGTACTTCCCGGCAGGAACGCCGTCTCGAGGAAGTGAGTCGGACGTCAGCATGTATTCGGACGCTGTGTCGTTTTCTGATAACTCGTAAGTGGAAATGTCCTTGCGCGGCAACGTGTGCGCCAAGTCATCATCGTTTGTCAACATTCCCCAGTGGTCAAGATCCACCAGTTCGAGTTCGGTTGCAGCTACCTGCGGATAAGTCATGGTAAATACCTTTCTTCTTCTCAAGGTGGTCGAGGTCTTGTCTCAAGGTCGCTTGAGCACTTCGCCGTAACGGTGGGCGTTGAGCTCCAACCTAAAGTCTTGGCGCTCTGTTGTGACAAGCACCACAAAACCAACACCAAGCACTCTGACGACGGCGGCGCGAGTCATCGTCTGGATCGGCTTAGCGCGCTTCGCCGGCTCCCTTTGTGTACATATCCTCAGGTGGTCTCCTTAGGTCCGTAAGTATTCGGCAGCGTGCACTGATCTTGCCCTACGTAAATCGCTTCGGGTAGTGGTGGTTTAACCAATCGACGAGCACGGATTTGGTGTTGTTTCAGTGTCTAGACCCAGTTCGAAGGTGACGTCCGCGTAACAAGCAGCCGATGTTCCCGCGGGCGGAAGAGTCACGGACGAGAAGAGCCTTGGGTGAGCCATCAGTTTGGTGGTCCTCGTCGAGTGAACCGGGCCCGCGGTGTGGGGCCCTCTGCGGTTCCGTTCCTAGCTAACTTAGTCGCGGAAGTTCCAGCGGGGTGTCCCTGGGGAACACCGCACCGGAATGCCAGAGGGTGAGTCCGCCGGGTGCAGTGGACGAACATCGAGTCGTATGGGCGATACTTCAGGGCCGCGTCGAGGTCCTGGTTGGCGATGAGGATGTTGCCGTAGATAACGGTGACGTCGCGCGTCCCGGTCTGGTGCCAGACTCGGTCTGCTTTCGCAGGGCGCGGCGGACCATGCTGGGCATGGTGTTCGCGCCCAGGATGCTGATGAAGCTGCCGTGCATTGGTTTTCACTCGACATCGGCCGACAAGCAGCCCAGATTCTTGTACTGTCAGACCGTCTGTCCGTCTCTGGCACAACGTCGGCAAAGTCAGAAGGTGGAACCTTGCGCGGGGGTGTGAGGGGACGACGATGTTTCGACTGCAACAACGGACTCGTGGAACTCAAGGCTCACAGCCCTTCTCCTAAGCCGTGAGCGATTGCCATGGCAGCCTTCACCAACATGCCCCCGAATTTATCTTCCAACTCAGCCGACATTCGATGAACCGGGGTTGAGATGCCTATCCCAGCCACGCCTACTCCCGCGACAACGATGGGTGCCGCAATGCCGTGGACGCCTTCCTGCCACTGCTGGTCGTTCACTGCGTAGCCAAGTACTCTGGCCTGGTCAATGGCAGCGGACAGGGTATCGCGTTCCGTGATTGTAAACGGTGTGTAGGCGGTCAATCCCCGAGACAGGATCTCGTTGACCTCCTCGTCCGACCATGTCGAGAGAAGCGCTTGCCCGTTGGCGGAGGCCAACAGTGGAATGGACATGCCAGGTGAGACGTGGGCACGTACCGCCTGGGGGCTTTCGAGGCACTCGAGGACGAAAACCGAATCCCCTTTTATGACAGACAGATGGACGGTCTCGCGCGTCTCCTCCCGAAGATGCTCCATCGCCGGTAAGGCTATCGTGCGGAGATCATTGCCTGCCTGGTGTCGCTGCCCCAACTGGAACATTTTCGGTGTCAAGGTCCAACGTGTCACTTGGCCTTGGACCTCGGCGGCCCAACCTCCCTCTTGAAGCGTGCGGAGCATCCGCTGTACTGACGATTTTGGGAGCTCCAAGTCTCTGGCCAGCTGCGATACACCCACCAGACCAGGCTCGGAAAGTCGCTCAAGGACACGCATTCCGGTCAACACGCTTCTCACGCCCTCATTAGCCAACCGACCCCTCCCAATTTTTGCCGACACTGCAGATTGTCTCGCCAGCTTACTGCGTCCCGCCGTACCAGCCGGGACATCGAAGCTGACTGCAAGGGTCGGTGTTGAATCGAACTGGGATGACATTATGGGATTATCAGCTAATAACGGCTGCCGCCGAGTAGGGTTATTTGTAGCCGTCCTTGTCGTGGATGATCCAGGGGAGTCCGGGAACACCGAACTAGCATGCGTGAGGGCGTGTCCACCGCTGCCGTTCACGAACGTTGAGTCGTAGCGGAAGTGCTTCAGGGCCGCGTCGAGGTCATGGTTGGCGATCGGGATGTAGCCGTAGATGATGTCGACCTCGCCTTTCCCGCTCTTTTGTCATACACGGGTAGGCTTGCGTTGTAAGCGGCGGATTATGCTGGGCAGGTTGCTCGCACCCAGGCCTGAAATCCCGACTGGACAAAGGCCGGGCGCCCCAGCCGTGTTAGCGTCCAACAGGGTGGGACAGTTAGGCACGCTAGGACGCGGCTAGCATGCACGGATCAAGGCGTCCGAGATTGCCCGACTAAACATCACTTCGGGGCAGTTGACGAAGTGATGTTTAGTCGGGCGGCTTGCACGCGGCGCCTGTTCAATGGCAGCATTCCTATCGCGTCAAGATTGGATCAAACCTTCTTCATCAGAGATTCGTCTGCTTTTTCGATGGACGGTGCTGTTGTACGGCCTTGCCAGGCGGCGAACACGAACAAAATGCCTCCGAGCACGAACATGCCAGAAACGGCGGCCGTGCTTTCGGTCCCGGAAGCCGCTATCAGTGCCAGAGCCACCACGGGACCGAAGCCGGCGGTAATTGCGCCGCTGGACTCCTTGCCCACGCCTACTCCCGTGACACGAGTATTGGTAGCAAATTGCCGGGCCATGAATGGGCTTGCCGCTACGGAGAGTAGCGGCGCAAGAATGCCCGTCCCGAGAATCAGGGCGATCCAGATGTACAGCGCGACTCCTGTATTGAGTAGCCAGAAAAAGGGGAACGCGTAGGCGATGACCATAAGGCCGCCGTACGTCAGGACTCTCTGAACAGGGAGTACGTCGCAGAGCCGACCGCAAATGGGTGTCCACAAAATTGCGATCGCGCTGGCCAACGTTATGCCGAAGCTACTGACGGCACCACCAACATCTTTGAATTCAGCAAGGTAAGAAATGGAGAAGGTCTTCCAAAGAGTCGCGATGAGTGCGTAGCCGGCGTAAGTTGCGAACACGATTACCAGGCCCCTCCAGTCTGACCTGAAAAGGTCGGCCAAAACACGAAACCAGCTTCTTCGGGTTTCGGCAATTGGCATTGCCTCGAAATCGGGACTCTCCGGTAGCTTCCGGCGAATAACGAACCCCACGACGGCAACGAGAAAGCTTACTACAAACGGGATTCGCCAACCCCAAGAGTAGAAGAAGTCGTCGCCGATTAACGCCAAACCAGCCACCGCGAGTGAGGCGAAGAAGACGCCCAGGTTGACTCCGAGCGTCGGGAGGGAGCCGAACCGCCCGCGCTTGCCCTCCCCGGCGTGTTCATAGGAGACGGTTATCGCAGCACTGAATTCTGCGCCCGCGCCAACACCTTGAACGATGCGAAGCAGGACCAGCACGATGGGCGCTGCCACGCCGATCGTGTCGTAAGAAGGAAGCAATCCCATCAGTGCCGTGGATCCGCCCATCAAGATAAGACTCCAGGACAACACCACCTTGCGTCCGAACTTATCTCCCATGATGCCGAACACCAGGCCCGCAAGAGGGCGGGGCCAGGAACCCGACACCGAACGTCGCAAGGGCAGCCATTGCGCTTGCAGTTGAGTCCGAAGAGGGGAAGAACGTGGGACCGATTACTAGTCCTGCCATCGCCGAGTACAGAAAGAAATCGAAATATTCGAGAGCGGTGCCTACGACAACCGCGGGTCCGACTCGTCGATGAGCGGCCTTGGCTGACTGGATATTTGCCGCACTGGGCAGCGTTGGATGACTCACTAAATAACCTCCGATTAGTCGAGGTGGTCTGTAGTTTCCCACCCATTTGCCACATTGGCACAGTGTTCCAATAGGCGGCACACCTATGATTGCGGTCACAAACGGCGTGTGTCAATGGCCAAGCACCGCCCCAACGGGTGAATTGGAGAAAGCGGTCTCCGAAATGTTCTGCTCGCCATTGGGTTCTGCGGCGGCTAGTTCGGACCGCTGATCGGCGGCTGGCGTGACCGATATGAAGTCGGGTGAGCAACCTCAGGGTTCCTGCCGCTTGTGGAGATCTTGGGCTCATGGATTTTAGATCGAGCACTGGAAAAACTTACTTTCTAGTAAGCAACTATGTTAGGGTGGGCCCACCGATAGTAGTCGGGCGGAGACCTGAGCCCCCGACCAAGTCGGCAAGATCAAAGAGCAGAGGGCACAATATGTCATTGGATCCAAAACAACGTAATTCGCTCGTTCTGCCCGTTGTGTGCGCACCCATGGCAGGTGTGTCCGGGCCCGACCTGGTTCGCGAGGCATGCAAGTCGGGAATCATGGGCGTCTTACCGCGACACAACGCCGCCGACCTCGCACAATTCGGGGACTGGCTCCGCCAGATCCGCCTCGACCTTGACGAGTATCGCGAACGAGTTCCCTCTGCGATCATCGGCCCCCTGGCAGTGAATTTTTCTCGACGCAAGACAGCTGATGAGATGAAGGAAGACCTTGATCTCTGCGCTCGGTACGGTGTAGAGGTTATCGTCAGTGCGATGGGCGATCCGACCGAGCTCACACGAGTTGTGCACGGATGGGGCGGCAAGGTCTTTCACGATGTCACGAGCATGCGCTTCGCTGAGAAGGCGATCTCCGCCGGCGTCGACGGTCTGACTTGCATTGTCGGCGGTGGAGGTGGCCACTCGGGGCTACTTAGCCCACTGGTCTTCATTCCTCAGGTGCGGAATATGTTCGACGGCACAATACTTATGGCCGGCACCATTTCAACCGGCGCCGCTATCAGGTCTGCAGAGATCCTCGGCGCCGATCTCGCGTACCTAGGGACCCGCTTCATTGCCACAAAAGAGGCGAATGTTCCCCCGGCCTATAGGCAGATGCTTGTTGAGGCTAGGTCGACAGATCTGGTCTATACGAGCAGTGTAACTGCAGTTCCCGCCAATTGGTTGAAGCCCTCACTTGCCTCAATTGGCTTGGATCCTGAGAATCTTCCGGTCTCATCCGGCCGCGGTAATTACGACCATCTGCCGCCGAAGACGCGGCCATGGCGTGATATCTGGAGTGCCGGCCAGGGCATCGACCTCATCGACGATGTTCCTTCAGTGTCTGACTTGGTTCAACGCCTGCGCATCGAGTACCGCGCCGCCTGCCAGATTCCCGAATTTCTCCCGATCCATGAGAACTGTGATGTCAGCGATGCCGTTGACGCCTAGCAATTTGGAACGCCGCTCACTTCAAAGAGTGACGGCATGACAGAGCTGAGGATTGACCGCCCAGCAGCAGGAGTGCTCCGCTGCCGACTGGACGGACCGGACACTTTGAACGCGCTTGATGATCCCGTCAAGCGTGCACTGGTGGAGCAAATTGTCCTTTCGGCATCTGCACCGGAGGTGCGCGTGCTGATGCTGACAGGTACCGGCCGGGCGTTCTGTTCCGGTGGCGATATTGGGGGCATGGGGCGACGCACTCCGGCTGAGATGAACCAAGTGCTGACCTATGGCCGCCAGATTACCGAAGGCCTGTACAACCTGCAGAAGCCGGTCGTGGCGGCGGTGAATGGCATTGCGTCTGGAGCTGGTTTCAACCTTGCCCTCGCCTGCGACCTCATCTTAGCCGCCCCACAGGCATGGTTCCAGCAGTCCTTCGTAAAAATGGGTCTGATGCCAGATATGGGCGGTACTTATTTCCTGGCCCAGTCCATCGGTCTGCACCGCGCCAAGGATGCGGTGCTGAACATGCGCAGGTTCTCCGCACATGAAGGCAAACAGTTGGGGTTCGTAGCTGAGGTTCTGGAGGGTGAGTCTTTTGACGACCAAGCCGTGGCGTATTGTGCATCGCTTTCTCGACGAGCCCCTTTGGCCCTTGGACTGACAAAGCTCCTTACCAACCGCTCGGTTGACGGTACCCTCGGTGATGCACTGGACCGCGAGGGGCTTGCCCAGGGAGTCTTGGCCGCCACGGAAGACCACAAGCGTGCCGTGAGGACGTTTCAAAGCAAAGGTGACCTCAATGCCATCGAGTTCACGGGAAACTAATTCAACCGCTTCCCGGGGCCGGTGTCCGACTCTAGGTCATGTTGTGCTTGGTTTCACCACATTTCGAGCCCTTCGTAGACGCTTGCAAGGACAATCTTTATAGTGCGGCCTCGATGCTGCGGAGATACTGGTTCAGCGCGTCGGCGGGAAGGTCCAGTTTTGCGCTGAGCGCCCGACGAAGCAGACTGTGCCGTCGGGCCGAATAAGAGGGAGCATCTCGGGGAGAGCTGTTGCTCTGACGAACTCCAGGGCTGAGTCGAGGCCATCCGGTGCGAGCTTGCGGATCGCGTCTGGCAGGGAGTCGTCATCGACCAGAGCATGGTCGGCGCACCTCGATGAGGAGATCAGACCGGACTGGGTTTCGGGTTGTTGAGATGACTGTGGCGCCGAGCCCGTGAGCGATTGCATGAGCCCCACGGTGGAAGGCGTTAGTGAGTCGCCCGGCCGGTTCTCATCGTTTACGAGTGGGTGCGACCGGGTTCGGGTTGGCTCGATTACTGAGTGATGCCGGTACCCTCGGCGCCGACGAAGCCGCGGGTATTCCCGGGCCAGCCATGGTTAGGGCTGATGGCCCCTACACCAGCAAGCTCTGGACTGATCCTGTTCGTCGCAGAAACTCTGGGCTGGCCTGGGGCCTCGGCGGCGCTTTCAGGATCTCGTCCTTACCTTGCGTCTGTCCGGTCCTGTCTGCCGGCGGCGGCAGGCCTAGCTCTTTCGGCGTCGATCGGCTTGCTCCACTAACTCAGTAATCCACGGCCTATGCCCTCGATGGAAAGTCAAATGATCGGGTAAGCCATCGACGACTGGGACGGACTGTGAAATGTCAATGGTAATTCTGCCGCCTGCCATGGGTGCGTTTGTGATGTGGACATCACCAAAAGAATCGGGGAGGACTGGGTCCATCCACACGCCGCCTTGGGAAACGTGAGCGTCATACCGCATCAGGCCCGTCACTAACAGGATGGGGGTCGTTGCCGCCCAGGCCTGAGGCGAGCATGCCGTCGGATAGGGTAGAGGCACTGCGAATTGATCCCGGCTGAAACCGCAAAACAACTCCGGGAGACGGCCACCGGAAAACTCGGCGGCCTCCAGTAGGGCAGTCGAGATCCGTTGCGCCTCTTCTACGAACCCATACCGCAGCAGTCCGGCTGCAATAATGGCGTTGTCGTGGGGCCATACGGAGCCGTTGTGATAGCTGGCGGGGTTATACGCACCCATGTCCGTGGCCAAAGTTCGGACGCCCCATCCGCTGAACATCTCGGGGGACATGAGGTGCTTCACCACCGACGGTGCCTTGTCCTCATCCACAAGTCCGAGCCATAGACAGTGCCCCATGTTGGAAGCGCAAGCGTCAACCTGGCGCTTGTTGCCGTCCAAGGCAACGGCGTAATAGCCACGTTCCGGCATCCAGAATTCCTCGTTGAAACGCTTCTTCAACTGCACCATTAGATCGGCGTAATGGTTGCCCAAAACATCGTCTCCGGCATCATAAGCCATCCAGGCGCGGGGCCCGCGTAGGCTCCGTAGACGTATGCCTGCACCTCACACAGGGCTATTGGCGTCTCGGGCATACTTCCATCTGCGAAATTAATACCGTCCCAGGAATCCTTCCAGCCTTGGTTAATCAACCCTTGGTTGTTCAGGCGTTCATATTCGACAAACCCGTCACCGTCTTTATCCCCGTATTTTTGGATCCATTCCAGTGCGCGGTCTGCGTGGGGCAGTAGAGCGGCAATGGTGTCCGCGGCGAATCCCCAACGGCTAACCGATCCGAGAACCATGACAAAGAGAGGGGTGGCGTCAACGCTGCCGTAATAGGTGGCCTTGCCTCCTAGGGCCAGTCCGCTTGAGACATCAAGCCTGACCTCGTGCAAAATCTTGCCGGGTTCTTCTTCGCTTATTGGATCTATCACGCTGCCCTGGCGGTCGGCGAGTGTTTGCAGTGTGCCCAGTGCTAAGGAGGGATCAATAGGAAGCGACATCTCCGAGGCCCATAACGAGTCCCGACCAAAAAGGGTCATGAACCACGGTGCGCCGGCGGCCACGACAACTCGGTCCGGGTGGTAAGGGTCTTCAATCCTGAGTGCGCCCAAATCGTCATAGCTGCGCCGCATAGTTCGTTCAATCGACCGGTTCCCCATCTGCAGGACCGGAATCTTGGCCACCCACTGTTGTCGGCGAAGGTCACTGGGGGAGAGTTCGCCGTCCGCGTGGACGAAGGACGGTGGACGGCTGCCGCTCTCGGTTTCGGGCATCACCGTAATGGTTGTGCTCCACTGGCCGCGCGGTGCGATGGTCAACCTATATGTCAACGCTTCCGCCGTAACCTCCGCGCCAG
Source organism: Arthrobacter sp. StoSoilB13 (assembly GCF_019977255.1). NCBI lineage: Bacteria > Bacillati > Actinomycetota > Actinomycetes > Micrococcales > Micrococcaceae > Arthrobacter > Arthrobacter sp. StoSoilB13. The sequence continues at coordinate 350,796 of NZ_AP024647.1, forward strand.
GGGCACGAATAACGACGCCCTTTTGGACATCTTGCCAGGTGGCCTGAATAACCAGCTCATCGCTCCGGATCTGGCGGGTTTCGTCCCAATGCCTTTTTATTCGCGCCTCCTTCACTTCGAAAAGATCAGCGAAATCGGCGGCAACTCTTAGCGAAACGACGCAGTTGGCCGCCACAAGCGAGTAGTTCCGGACGGTGATCTGTTCGTGGATTCCGGCGCCCACTTCGCGCAGCCGCTCCACAATAAGGGGGCCATCGGCGCGTCCGTTAAAGCCGGGTACACGTCCCGCAAATAGCGCGCGGTACGGTTCCTTCGTTTCAGCCCCCAACTCTTCTACCACCTGGCCGTTTACGGATAAGCCCCAGTGCGACAAGATACGAGTGTCTTGGACGAAAAGACCATGTGGATGCTCAGGATGAATATCACCGTTCGCCAAGGAGATACAGAAAGACGAACCCTCAACGAGAGTAACCGTCCCGGCACCTAGAGGCCCCGCAGCATTATCAACATTCCAAGCGGACATTCCAGACCTCCCAGTAGAGGCCAGCGCCGTTTAGCACCGATACGCCGCAAGGTCTCACGTGAACATTCCCTCGAAATGGACGCTACTCTCGGCTGTGCTTTCAGGCTAGAGAGTGGGACCCGCGAAATTCTTTCGGTGTCTGTCACCAACGGGCAGGTTGAGACTCAGCATGCCGCCACTACCGGCCGATCTAGAGGTGTCCTCATAGCGTCCCAAGTGGCGCGTGTTGGAGTCGAAAGTGCGCATGTTGGCCGGCTAAGGGGTACAAGTTACTTTAATTGGCCTGAATTTTCTCATCCGCCGACAGCCGGATGTCTTCAATAATGCTCCTCATTCTCCTGTCGTACCACCCTCTCCGAACTGCTGCCGATTCCTTGGAAACGTGGGCTTCGGGCACCATCAGATCCGAACCATGAATTGTGCCGGCCCATTGGTGGAGGTCTGCCGTGCCACCGGAACGCCAGATTGCCTGAGCCAAAGCCGTCGTGTCGTCTCGGAAGGCATCACTCGCGCCACACATGAGAAAGACAGGAGGAAAGCCGGAAAAGTCACCGTCAAGCAGACGGCCAACAGCGAGGTGCGGATAGTCATCAAGGATAGAAGGAGAGGCCTTTCCCAGGACGGCGTTCCACATCACGCGGTACATCTCGGCAACAGCCGTAGAACTGTTGTCGAGTTGTTGATAGGAGATCGAACCTGCCCTGTCGTCAATCATGGCCCCGTCAATGACCAAGCCGGCATAGTCCAGGCCAGCCGCGCGCGCTTCGAAAGCGACTGCTGCTGCCAGGCCGGCGCCGCCGCTGAGTCCATGCAGGAACAGGGCATTCCGCGGATAGTTGAGCTCGTTTGCATGAGCTGCGACCCATAAAAAGGCATCAAGAGAATCCAGCATTCCGGCTGGGGCAGGATGGTCGGGCGCCCGACCGTATTCCACTGCAACGACGAGCAGGGACTGATCTTCAGCGATGTCCAAAATTTGGGGAAGATCCAGTGAGAGCGCCGCACCAGTAACCATCCCGCCGCTATGCAACCAAACAACGGCACCACGTGCCGATTGGTGTGCCGGACCTATGACATGCAGGGTCACGGATCGCCCCTTGCGGCCCTCTATAACCTTCGTGTGAACCGTGAACATTCCGTTACGCGTAATCTGATCATCCCCCAGAATTAATTCCCTCTGTTGAATCATCGCTTCGAGCGCAGCCGCTTGGTCTTCGTATGCCGCCATGCTGGCCATGAACGGTGCAACTTCAGGGTCATAGGGAGGAAGGGGGCCGAGGGCAGAAGGTTGAACTGACATTGATTAGTCCTTTTTCTTTAGGGCCGAATGCGGACACTTAGAGGGGAATCCCTTGAGCCGGCATCCTACTTGTCGCTGACCAGAACGGGCGCTGTGAGGACGTCCAGTTCAGGGATATCGGCCGTCCATGCCTCAACCTCAACGAGTGCGTGCTGAGCAGTGGTGGCCTGCGAAAGACTTGAAGACGGCCTGTCCGATGTCAACACATTGGGATTTCCGTGGCGGCAGAACGAAGGATCATCGGGTGCAGGGTCGTACCAGGCCCCTGCTGAAAGCTGGACAACACCCTTGCGTATGGCAGGAGAAATCTCCAGGCCGGCCAAGCACCTTCCACGGTCGTTTCGAACCAAGACGACCTGTCCGTCCGAGAGTTCACGGGCAGCAGCATCTTCTGGATTCATTCGGAGGGGCTCGCGTCCCCGTATTTTGGACTTTTGACTGGTAGCCCCTATGTCCAACTGGCTGTGTAGTTTGGTCTTGGGTTGATTCGCTATCAGGTGCAGCGGGTAATCGCCAGCTGATCCAAGCCATTCGTCGGGCTCGATCCAAACGGGATGACCGGGACAATCAGGGTAGCCGAAACTGTCGATCGTCGAGGAAAAGATCTCAATCTTGCCACTGGGGGTGGCCAGCGGATTCTCAATTGGATCGCGCCGGAATTCGGAAAACAGGACCTGATCCGGCTTTATCACCGGTATCTCGATCTTCTCGCTCGCCCAAAATGTGTCGAAATCCACGACTGGAGTTCCCTTGTCAGCGAGCCTCTTCTGCCACCCGTCATATAGATGGCGAAGCCAGCCCATTGTGTCGCGGTTTTCGGTGAAGACATCACCCCGCCCCATCTTTTCCGCCACAGCGGCAAAGATATCGAAATCATCCCGCGCTTCTCCAGCGGGCGCCGTCAGAGCGTGCATAGGAAAGAACGTAGGGTCGTTGCGGCCGGCCCCGTAATCGTTTCTCTCAAACGTCATTGTTGCAGGCAGTACTATATCGGCGTGCCGTGCGGTACTCGTCCAGAACTGCTCATTGACGATGACGGTTGCCGGCTTTGACCACGCCTTCCGGAATTTGGCAAGGTCTTGGTGGTGATGGAAGGGGTTGCCGCCCGCCCAATAGATCAATTCGATTTTCGGCAAAGTCAGGCGGTTGCCATTGAAGTCGATCTCGCTGCCCGGTTCGAGCAACATGTCCGAGATCCGTGCTACGGGGATATAGGACGGCTCTTCGTTTCGCCCCTGAGGAAAGGACGGTGCGCTCGATACTCGCAATGGCAATCCTACGTCTGCCGAAGAGCCGTACCCATGCTGGAAACCACCGCCAGGCAGGCCGATCTGGCCCAGCATGGCTGCAAGTGTCACACCGAGCCAAACAGGTTGCTCGCCATGCTGCTGCCGCTGCATTGACCAACTGATGTTAATCATCGTCCGCGAGGCTGCCATCTCGCGCGCAAGCCGAACGATTCGCTCAGCAGGTATCGACGTCAACTTTTCTGCCCATTGAGGATTCTTGGGCGCTCCATCAACTTCACCGCGTACGTAGGACAAGAATTTGTTCGCCCCAACGCAATAACGGTCCAGGAATTGCGAGTCAGCGAGGTTCTCTGCATCCAGAACGAAGGCCAATGCCAGCATCAAAGCGGCGTCACTGCCCGGAACGGGGGCGATCCATTCCGCTTGGGCTTCCCTATAAGTATCATCTGCGATTGGTGATACATCGATGAAGCGGCAGCCGCGCGCAACGGCGTCCTTAATTGCGTTGCGAGCGACGTGCCGACCAATTCCGCCTGGGGCCTACTCCGCTGTTTTTTTCTGACAATCCGCCAAAAGCAACGAACAGCTCTGTGTTCTGGCTGACCACGTCCCAGGATGTTGCCTTCGCCATGATTTCAACTGGGGGAGCGATAACGTGCGGAAGCAGTACGCCGGAGGCGCCGTAACTATAGTCGGTCACACCTGCAACGTATCCGCCCAGGGAGTTCAGGAATCTGTGGATTTGGCTTTGGGTGTGATGGAAGCGGCCGGCGCTGGCCCATCCGTATGAGCAGCCGTATACAGCCATGGGCCCGTATTCGGCGTAGACACGGCTAAGTTCCGCACTGACTAGCTCTATGGCCCGTTCCCACGAGACCTCCACGAAGGGCTCGGAACCACGTCCTGATCCACTCCCCGGTCCGTGTTCCAGCCATCCCGAACGAACGGCCGGACGCAGCACGCGAGTTGGATGATGTTGCGCTGAGGCCACATTATCGAGAATGTCTCTGGGGTCCGGATCTCCAGACCATGGTTTGACGGACCGTAGAGACTTTCCGTCGCTCTCAGCTTCGAAGGCTCCCCAGTGTGTCAAATGCGTACCCATGCTTCGGGTCCCCTTGCGTCGTTTCGTGTACGTCGGTCTGGTTCCCGTTCACGTCGTTAGACGTACCAGGCCACTTTGAGAACAGACTAGGTGTCGAAACGGAGTGGTGAACATTGGAGCACAGCCGACAGCGGGTTCGTGTGCTCGGCGAAACTCCAAATCCCCTCAAGAACTACGCATGCAGCACCGTTGCGAACCGGGTGGCAAGCAGTAAAGCTGTGCCGGGGCGAATCAACCTCCTGCGCTCGAGGATGGCTGGAACGCGAACGAAACCATCGACCAATCTTGGTGAATCAGCCAATTCCGGATGCGTAAGAGTGTGGCCAATATCATGTTAGACCGCTGAATTTGGGCGTCCAAACGAGGCCTGGAGCGGCGGTTCCATAATCACGTACCGACCGTGCGAGGCGGACGACACAAAGCGCCTCTCGCGGACAAATCACCTCCTCGGATGGTGCGGCAATAGGTTTTGTCACACCAAGCTTTGGGTACCGCTTGTGGCCCTACCTCGATCATTGGTGATCCAAAAATCGTGAACTAAGAAGGGACAACAAATGGATTTGACGATTCCGGCGGCCGCTGAGCGGTCCACCCAATCGCCCCACCTCACTGGCAACATGGGCTTCTTCCAGCTGATCTTTAGCGTGATGGCCTACAACGCACCGATGGTAGTTGTCATCGGAATTATCCCGATTATGGTCATGGAGGGGGCCGGTATCGGAACTCCCATCTCCTTTGTCGTGGCCGGCATTATCCTGGCTCTGTTCTCAGTTGGATTCACTAGAATGGCAAGGGTGCTGCCCAACCCCGGCGGCTTCTATGCCCTTATCACTGCAGGCCTCGGTCGCCATGTTGGTCTGGGGTCCGGTTATATCGCTTTGCTCGCTTATTTCTGCGTCTACGCCGGCACCTTTTCGTTCGCTGGCATCGTAGCGGGAGAACTCATTACAAACACCCTGCATGGTCCGGAGCTTCCCTGGTATGCCTGGGCGGCCTGCTTTTGGCTGGGTTCAGCGGTCCTCAGCTACTTTAAGGTCGAGTTGTCAGCTAAAGTTCTTACGATATTCCTCTTCTCCGAACTGACCGTCATCGTCATCTACTGCGTCTTGGTTTTCATTAATGGAGGTGCCAATGGTGCTGGCATTTCCTTGGAGCCTCTGAGCCCGGCGCATTGGTTCGACGGAAACTTCAGTCTGGGAGTTCTCCTGGCGATCGGTATGTATGGTGGGTTCGAGGTCACGGTGCTCTTCCGGGAGGAAGTACGTAATCCAGTCCGCGTCATCCCCCGTGCCACCTTCGCGGTCATTGCCATCGCGATGGCGACTTATGCATTGTCGTCGGTTGTATTCATAGGTTCTTTGGGCATCGACAACGTAGTAGGTCTGGCACAGGAAGACCCGACAGGGGCAATGAATGCCAGTATTCACTCCTCTGGCGGAGAATTGCTAGCCACCCTTGCAGCAGTGATGGTCGTTACAAGTACCTTCGCAGTGATCCTGGCTGCGCACAACATCACTGCACGATATGTCTTCAACCTCAGCGCCGATAAAATACTGCCTGAGAGGATGGCCTCGGTCCATAAGCGTCACGGATCGCCGCACATCGCCTCCATCATGACCAGCGCTGCTGCTCTCGTTCTCAATGGTGCCGCCGTTGTTTTCGGACTGGATCCTCTCGTCTTCTACGCGGCGGTACTTGGCATGACCAGCTTCATCGCTCTGGTCATCATCTTTGTCTGCAACCTTTCCGTTGGAACCTATATGCGTCGCAACGGCGGCCAGCTCGCCTCGCCCTGGGCAACCGTTGCTTGCCCGATTCTGGCTGCGGTAGGTCTGGGCAGCGTCCTGGTGATGGCCGCAATAAACTTCCCCATGTTGGTTGGAGGTTCCGAAGTACTAGCCGCTGGACTCATGGCCTTTATAGTCGGTGTGTTCATCTTGGGCGTTGTGACGGCGAGCGTCCATCGCCGTAAGAACGCTGATATTTACAGCCGCATCGGTCGGCAGTAATCGTCCCTTTCCCATGGTAATGACGACGGCGACGCCACCTCGGAAGGGGGCGTCGCCGTCGTCGTTTGTTCACCGTACCGACTCTCGTCCCGCCACGCTGCGCATCAGCGGCCTCCCCCTCCACAAGTCAGCAGCAGCCGCTGTCAGCAACGCCATGGCGTCGGCGACCAGTGCTGATATCAGCCCGTATGTGGCACCCCGGTCATCACAGGCTTGCCCATGCAGGCGATCCATTCCACCCTCGTGTGCCGTGCAACTGCGGCCTGTCCGGGCCGATCACCGCCGCCGGGCCGGTCTTGGTCCCCGCCGCGAAGGAACAAATCCTCCATCACCGAATTGGGAAACAACCGTTACTGATGCATGGCAGGAAAGGGAAAACGCTGGCCGGGGCCATCAAGTCCCCGGCCAGCGCCTTCACGAGTTTTCAGTTCTGCGTACTTGATCCGAAGTCAATGAACGTCGGGCGTAACGACAATCTTGCCGATATGGGTTCTCTTCAGCATCGTCTCCTGAGCCTTACTGAGCTCAGAGAGCGGAAAGACCTCTTCTACGAGAGGCTTGATCTTTCCCTCCTCGATGAGACCGACAAGACGCGCAAACGTCTCGGGCGTAGGGTTAGTGATCCCGTGCAACTCCAGATCCTTATAGATGAGCTCGCGAAGGTCGATACGGCTCACCGGTCCACCGATGGCTCCCGCTGTCGCGTATCGACCTCCACGCCGAAGCATGAGAAGCAAACTCTCGAACATGCTGCCCCCGACAACATCGATAACGACGTCCGCACCGCGTTCACCGATAACAGCTGCTACGGCAGCCGCCAGGTCCGGTACATCTCGAGGGACAAATCCGTCGACGCCGAGTTCTCGCAGCCGTGCCTCTTTGCCAGCACTTGCAATTGCGATAACACGGGCTCCACGTGCCTGCGCCAGCTGGATAGTCGCAGTGCCCACCCCGCCGGCTGCGCCGGTGACGACGACTGTCTCGCCGTCGCTCAGCTCGGTCCGGGCCAGCATCTCCTCGGCAGTGTCGTAAGAGCAGGGGAAAGTGGCGAGCTCGGCGTCACTGAGGTTAGTGCTTACCGGATGGGCGTTCACGGACGGTACGTGCACATACTCTGCGAAACCTCCGTCCCGGTCTCCACCCAGGTACTCAACAATCTGTGCACGGCGGGGAAGCTTCGGATCCCGAACGGACGGGTCGACGACGATTCGAGTACCGATCCGGCTCTCATCCACTCCTTCCCCGACTGCCACGATCGTTCCAGCCACCGAGGCGCCTTGAACCCGGGGAAACGACATTTTCGTGCTATTCCAAGTGGCACCGGCATCGTCGTCGCGCCCCGAACGGCCAAGCTCCTCTGAGACAGACTCCTCGACCACCCGGTCGTACCATCCCGTGCGCGTGTTGATCTCGGTATTGTTGAGTGCGCACGCGCCGACCTTGACCAGGACTTCTCCCGGCCCCGCCACAGGGGTCGGCACGTCGGTCCGGTACACCAGCTGGTCGAGGCCGCCGTGGCCGACCAGCTGGACGGCAGCCATCATTGTGGGAATGTTCGTAATAGTGGTCACTGCTCTCTCTGTCATCTCTTAGTCGTCCAGCTTCTAAAGGTCGAGCCCAGGCTTGACCATGACGTGCTTCAGCTGGGAGTACTCATCCAGACCGTGCAACGATAGCTCGCGGCCGTAGCCCGACTCGCCGTATCCGCCGAATGGCATCTCCGAAACATTGGGAGTGTGCTGGTTGACCCAGACTGTGCCGAAGCGCAGTTCTTTGCTAAAGCGCAGAGTGCGCGCAAGATTGGTCGTCCACACGCTGGCCGACAGGCCGTAATTGACGTCGTTCGCGAGCTGCAGCATCTCATCGTCGCTTTTTGCCGACTGGATACTCACTACCGGGCCGAACACTTCGCTCTGAACGATCTCGTCCGTCTGCTTAACGTCGGTGATCACAGTCGGTTCGATAAACCAGCCCGGACGATCTGCCTGTCGTCCGCCCTGCCTGATCGTGTTGCCGGCTTCCCGAGCGCGTTCGATGAACCCAAGGACGGACTTTAGTTGCCTTTCTGAAATCACCGGCCCCAGTGTCGTGGCAGGATCGGAGGGGTCGCCGAGGACGAGCTCGCTGACTTCTTGGCAGTATGCCTCGACGAATTCCTCGTAGACAGACTCTTCAACGATAATGCGGCAAGCAGCCGTGCAATCCTGGCCAGCGCCCGAATACCCGAAAGCCACGAGGTCCCTGGCCGTCTGGCGAATCGGGCTATCCGCGAACACCAGCACCGGTGCCTTGCCGCCGAGCTCGAGGCCCACCTTCTTGACGGTCTCTGCAGCAGTTGCTGCCACAAACTTGCCGGTGGAGGTTGCGCCAGTGAATGCGATCTTTCGAATTCCGGGGTGTTTGGCCATCGCGGTGCCTGCGGATCCGCTACCCAGGATGAGGTTGATAACGCCTTCAGGAAGGAAGCGGTTGGCGATCTCCACAAGCTTGAGGGTACTGAGGGGTGTAACAGTCGCCGGCTTGAGCAGCATTGTGTTGCCGGCTGCGAGGGCTGGCGCGATCTTCCAAGCTCCCATCAGGAGAGGATAGTTCCAGGGCGTGATGAGCCCGACGACACCGAGCGGCTCCCGCCGAACCCATGAAGTGCTTTCGTTGTCGTACTCATCGACGGCGGGCGCCGTAGAGATCCGGGCAGCACCCGCGAAGAATCGAAGAACATCCACGACAGTCGGCACCACGAAGTCGCGCACATCTCCGATCGGAAGGCCCACGTTCAGGCTCTCGATCCGCGCGAACTCGTCGATTTCCTGCTCGACGGCGTCAGCGATCTTAAGCAGCGCGGCCGCGCGCTCAGCTGGGGACGTGCTTCCCCACGTCTTGAACGCCTCCGAGGCTCGCTGCACGGCAGCATCGACGTCGGAATCAGACGCTATGGGAAATCTGGCGATCACTTCGCCAGTCGCCGGGTTGAATACCTTCGAAGCGTCTTCACCTTTCTCATCAGCGAGGTACGTTTCCGCAAACGCCATAAAGTCCATGCTTTCCAGGGTCATTGTCGAGTTGCTCCTCAGTGGTCGTGGTCGTCGTCCAAGGTTGGGTCACTGTCACGCTCAATCATCGCTTGCCGCGGTGGACGCCGCCTCGTAGATTTTCTGAAACGAACACAGAAAAGTGAGCCCTGGCACAACTGAGAACGATGCGAGGGCATCTGGATCGGCTTTCCGGGTCGCCCCGTTTGGGAATATGGAGATCTCATGATCTGTCATCGGTCACAAGATGCCGTCCGTTACTTCGTAATCTTCCCTAGCCCCTCGCTCGGGCACTTGCGGAAGGATGTTGGCAAGGCATGGATTTCAGTCGAGCGAGGCCGTTCGAACAACGCCATCTACCAAGTGAGGACAAACAATGAAGCTTGACGCTTATGACTACATCATTGTTGGGGGAGGTTCCGCAGGTTGCGTCCTCGCGAACCGTTTGAGCGAAGATCCACAAAACCGAGTATTGGTCCTTGAAGCCGGTCACAGATACTCCTCACTTGATGTCCCCGTGCGAGTGCCTGCAGCATTCCTCTTCCTCATGGGCCACCCTTTCTACGACTGGCGTACCAAGTCGGAGCCGGAGACAGGGCTTAAGGGTCGTCGAATCGACCACTATCACGGCAGAGTCATGGGTGGAAGCAGCTCGATTAACGGGATGTTTTATCAGCGCGCCAATCCACTCGTTTATGAGCGCTGGGCCCAAGAGACCGGAACCGAAGAATGGGATTACGCTCACGTTCTTCCGTATTTTAAGCGGATCGAGACGTTCAAGGGCTCGGATCCCACCGGTGAGTACCGTGGTCAATCTGGACCTATTCCAGTTAATCAGCACCATCACAACGGATCGCGCAACCCGTTGTTCGATGCGCTCTTCTCAGCGGCCGAGCAATCGGGCTACGAACTCGTCAATAACGTCAACGGCTACCGCCAGGAGGGCTTCTCCTCGTTCGATTCAAACATCGAGAACGGCGAACGCTACAACGCTGCGCGCACCTATTTTGCCCCGGTGAAGAAGCGGAAAAACCTCGACGTCATCACAGGCGCTCGAGCAACACGGGTGGTCTTCGAGGGGACACGCGCAGTCGGCGTCGAGTTTGCCACCCGGTTCCGGAAGCGGACCATCGCCAGAGGCGCTGAAGTCATCCTGAGCGGCGGTGCGTACAACTCGCCGCAGCTGCTGCAGCTGTCGGGCGTCGGTAACGCCGCCGAGCTAAGGGAGCATGGCATCGACGTCATCGCCGATCTGCCTGGTGTCGGCGAGAACCTGCAGGATCACCTTGAAGCGTTCATCATGTTCGAGTGCAAACAGCCCGTCTCCAACCAGAGCATCGTCAAAAAGCACACCTATCCGATGACAGGTCTCAAGTGGTTGTTCAATAAGACAGGGCCGGGTGCGTCGAATCACTTCGAAGGCGGCGGGTTCGTCCGCTCGTTCGATGACGCCCCCATGCCGAACCTGATGCTCACCATGCTCACGCTTGGGGTGCGGAACGACGGCACCCCTGCCGAGACTCCTCACGCGTATCAAATCAACCTCGGTCCGCAGCAGCCACAGTCGAAGGGGCACATTAAGTTGCGGAACAGCGATCCGTTCGAGCAGCCCGTTGCGACGTTCAATTATCTGTCCACCGAACGTGATCGCCAGGAATGGATTGACGGTGTTCGCACTACCCGGGGCCCCTTATGAATCAGCCCGCTTTCGCAGCATTCAACGGCGGTGAGCTTTCGCCTGGCCCCGAAGTTCAGACGGACGAGGAGATCCTCGACTGGGTCTCCAAGGATGCCGAGACGACATACCACCCGTGCGGGACCTGCAAGATGGGGAACGATGACCAGTCAGTCGTTGACCCCCACAGCTTCCGGGTGCACGGAGTTGAGGGCCTTCGAGTTGTCGATGCGTCGGTGATGCCGTCTATCCCAAATGCGAACCTCTATGCGCCAGTCATGATGATCGCCGAGAAGGCAGCCGACGTCATCCTCAACAAGGATCCGCTCCCCGCTGAGCACGTCGACTTTTACCGGCATGCTGCGGCCGAGGGTCTCAGCCTCTAGCACGAGGATTCGACCAGCTCGCGGGCATGGGACCGTCCGCAGCAGTCTGCCTCTTCTTCAAGTCAGTTCGACGGCGCGGTGCGGCTTCGCGTGGAAGCCGCAGCCCGCCGTCGTGCCTGTTTCGACTTGGATCCGAATCGCCGTGCTTGGCTGATGTCATGTGGCGACTGAACACGAACGAACAGTCATCCGAACGCTCTTGGTGCATTGGCCGATGTTCCAGATGTATTGCCGGCGTAATCAAAAGCCGTACCCACCGAACTTGAGGTGTCCTCGCGACGCCCACAGTGGCGGTTCCGAGATGACCGACCAACGTTGATGCGGTGAATCCGACAATGTCGCATGCTTCCCGGGCGATGAACATCGAAAAGATCATGCAACTTTATCAAGTTACTTGTGTATAATTATGCGAATGAGCGACGTTATAACGTGTTCCTCTATCGAGAATCTGAATCCGCTACTTCATACACCTCATACAGAGCGGAGGAAGCCTGTGGGCACAAATGGATCGTTGGACCGTCCTGCCGATTTTCCGTGGACGACCGCTTCCAACTTGGCAGGCATATCGCGCGTCAGCTCAAACGGAATCACGCTTGCCGTACGAGAGCATTCGTTCGATGACTGACTCGCCTGCGCCCTCCCGATTGGTTCCGGCTCTGATTTATGCAGCCCTTTCGACGTCGATCGTGAGTTCGCTCGGCATGTTGCTGGTGCCTGCTATATCTCGCGAGATGGATGTTTCGGTCAGCAACGCGCAGTGGATGCTCACCGTCAACCTGTTGTTTGGAGCGATCTCAACACCAATAATGGGGCGTCTAAGCGATGGCCCCCATAAGAAGCGGCTTCTCCTGGTCTCCTTGACCGTCATCCTTGTTGGCTCCGTGGTGGCGGGCCTTGGCGCCAAACTTTACGGTATTCCTCATCGGTCGAGCCCTTCAAGGATTGACCTATGGAATAGTACCGGTGACGATTGCTCTTGCCCGCCGCTACGCTTCGGCCGACAAAGTGCAGGTTTCTATCTCCAGCCTATCCGTGACGGTGGCTACCGGCCTGGGACTTGGGTACCCCTTGACGGGAGTGATCGCGGGCCTAACGGATTTTCGTGTCGCGTTCTGGTTTGCAGTGCTTTTTGTAGTTTCCGCAATCGTAGTGGTGTTCGTTGCAGTTCCGGCAGGACCTGATACGCAAGCCGCGCGTTTACCGTTCGATTACTGCGGAGCCGCGTTGCTCAGCCTAGGTCTGGGCGGACTACTGCTCAGTGTGAGCGAGGCACCAACGTGGGGGTGGGCATCTCCGTGGACAATGGGCAGCTTTGCTTTGGCCGCTCTCTTTCTGTTCCTTTGGGTCAGGACCGGGCTTCGATTGCGGGACCCCCTGATCAACCTACGAGTATTCCGGCACGGTGAGGTCTTGCTCGCTAATGCCACTGGAACCGGATTAGGCGCCGCACTGTACATCGGCCTCTCAATTTCAAGTCTCGTCGCACAAGCTCCCCTGTCCACCGGGTATGGCATCGCCCTTCCGGTCTTCTGGGCTGGATTCGTGATGCTGCCGCTCTCCGTGGGAAGCTTCGCGGCCAACCGACTGGTCCGCTGGCTCTCACGACGAATAAAGCTAACAACGCTTCTGCCGATTGGTGCCGGCATTATGACCGGGGCTGGAATGTTGCTCTGGTTTGCCCACGATGAACTCTGGGAGATTCTGGCGGGGATGGTCACTTTCGGTGTCGGTATGGGGGCCAGTTACGCCGCAATGCCTGCTCTCATTGCACGAAGCGTGGCTAGGGCGGAATTGGGAAGTTCCGTGAGCTTCAACCAGGTCTTACGATCAGTTGGCGCTTCCTTCGGCACCGCCGTTTCTGGCGCTGTGCTCGCGGCGAATATGGCACCTGACCTCCACGCAACCGGGGACGGAATCCGGGCAACCTTCGCGATCGGTGCGCTGCTCTGCATGGCGGTGTTCATAGCGCTGCTTATCCACGCATTCGTCGGTCGTCGTCGCCATATCGGCCTGGGGTGACCGTTCATTTAAGGGCTTGCTGCACAGGCTGGGATGTGTAGTCTGCGGTGAGGCGGGGAGCACACGCTCGACAACATATGCGGAGGGGAGAAGGTTTGGAACGTCGGCAGGGCACTCGGCCAGCTGCCAGCGGCACAGTCGGGGCGGCGATGGTGAGGTTCCCCAAGACGCTCCCTCGGACCTCGACCGTTGGCGAAGTTCGTTCCCTCTTCGCTGACGGCCACGTGCAGCTGGCCTTAGTGGTCGCGGCAGACGGACAGCTTTTGACCACCATCGAACGCTCTGACATTGCGGCGGAAGCGCCCGACGAAGCGCCGGCAGTCCATTTGGGAAGGCTTGAGGATAGGACAGCCTCGGAGTGGTGGCCCATCAGTCGGACGACCGCGTGGCTCAAGCTCTTAGGACGACGCCGGCTCGCAGTTGTCGACGCCGGCGGGCATCTGAGGGGCCTCCTCTGCCTCAAGCGCAGCGGAACAGGATACTGCTCAGACGCAGGCGTCCTTGCCCGGCAGCGGGAACAGGCCGAAGCGTGCGTTGGAGAGTATCCGAGCTGCACCTGAGTCTGCCGTATATTCTCCACTTTCCACTCTGTCGCTCCTTCTCATATATTCCTCTCAACTCTCGCTGAAGAAATCAAGCCATTTAGCCACGCAGCTCCCGGAGGAATCCCTCTGCCTGGTCGGAACCTTAAGTGGGGCTACGCCCCCCATTGTCGGGATAAGAGCGCAACTCGCTCATGCGTATGTGCCGAGCGAAAGCTTCCTAACGTTCGAATTTTCTCGAAATCTGCCGCATCTGACTCCTATGACCGGGAATCGACCGCGGCCATAGCACAGGAGCCTGAACCAGCATGACGACTGAAAACTACGCGGGAACGGGCAAAAGTAACAGTATCGCCGTGGTGAAACCCCTTGAGTCGGGTTTTGCCGCGGGAACCTCGACAGGCTACCGGATAGTCGAGACGGAACCGGGCAGACTGCGCGGCGGGGTCGCCGATGGGCTGGCCGTGTTCAAGGGCATCCACTATGGTGCATCGACGGCGGGGCCCAATCGCTTCCTGCCGCCTCGGCCGGTCACGCCCTGGGCGGGGGTGCGGGACGCGCTCGAGCTAGGTCCTCAATGTCCCCAGATCAACCCGGACTTCCCTGACTGGGTGGACCCCAGCGTTGAAAACGAGGACTGCCTCGTTCTCAACGTCTGGGCGCCGGACCACGCGACCATGTCCTCGAACCTGCCGGTCTTGGTCTGGTTGCACGGGGGGGCCTTCATCTGGGGTTCGGCGGGCGCGCCGTTCTACGACGGGGGCAGCATGGCGCGCCGGGGTGACGTCATCGCCGTCGGCGTCAACCACCGGCTAAACGCATTCGGATACACGTATCTCGGTGAGTCTGCCGACGAGCGGTTCGCTACCTCGGGAAATGTCGGCCAGCTCGATCTCGTTGCCGCGCTGCAGTGGGTGAGGGAGAACATCTCGTCCTTCGGCGGCGACCCGGACAACGTCACAATCTTCGGCCAGTCCGGAGGAGGAGCCAAGGTGATCGGCCTGATGGCGATGGAGGAGGCCAAAGGCCTCTTCCATAAGGCCATCGTGATGAGCGGCTCCCTGCTCAGTTCCAACACGGCCGAGGATGCCTCAACCGTAACGGCGGGCCTCTACCGGGAACTGGGCATCCGCCACGGCGACCTCCAGGCCCTGCAGGCGGCCCCGGCGAAGGCGATTGCGCAGTATGTGGAGAAGGTGACCGACCCGCCTTTGACCCCGAACGGATTGACGGCCTCCTTGAAATACGGGCCGGTAATCGACGGCAGAATCCTGAGGGGTAACTCTTGGGCAGATGGTGCTCCGGAGTCTGCCCGCCACATCCCGATGATGATCGGTACCGATCTGCACGAGACGGTGGGTTTTGCCGGCTTCGTCCCAGGGGAGCTGGAAATACCGCCCGCCGACGATCTCGAGTTCGCGCGGAGACTGGCGCCGTACGCCATCGTCAGCAACGTCAAGGTTGAGGAGCTCGTCCCCCTGATTGATGAATACCGGCGGGCCATGCCGTCGCTGCCACAGACGGAGCTTTCGCTGCGGATCACGACCGACATCGGCTTTTGGAACAGCGCAGTGCGGCAAAGCTCTGCCAAGGCCGAACAGGCAGGGGCCCAGGTCTTCGCGTATGAATGCCAATGGAGGACTCCGTGTTTCGATGGCAGGTGGTCTCCGCACGGCGTTGAGCTTCCGTTCGTCTTCAACCGTCAGGACTACGGTGTGGCCTGGGACGGCTAGGACTCCAATGAGGCACGCACCGCCGCCGACCCGAATGGAGACCGGTTCAATGTAGGGGACAAGATGTTCGATGCCTGGATGAACTTCGCCAGGACGGGCGACCCCTCAACGGACAGCCTGGCCTGGCCGGCCTACAACACGGCCTCGCGCCCGACTATGGTTTTCGACAAACACACCCGTGTGGTCAATGACCTCCGAGGAGACCTTCGGCCGCACATCACGGCGCTCACGATCTGGTGAAGGCACAGCACACCCGGGTTACCCGCCCCGTCGCCGTCTAAAGCAGCAAAGTGAGGGTGTCGACGTCCTTAACGGCGCTTTGGGGACTCCCTTCGTCGATGGGGGGCTTCCGCACGCCTGGCCTAGAAGGACGCAAACTCTCTGTCCAAACAACTTGACCAAGGTAGTCTGCGGCCGCTCGATGTATCGGGCTTGTGGGATACACCAACGGCGATCTCCCTTTTATGAAAATCAACAATTAACGGTGATCTTTTTCACAGATAAGTTCTTTATCAATCGTCATCGGTCTGTCCGATGCACCGAACATGGAGGTGTACCACATGGATCACAGCAGTCACGAGTCATCCGCAGCCAGGCCCGTCAATGCGTTCAAGCTGGAGGCTTCCCGACGGCAGGTGCTTGCGGTCGGCGGCATCAGCCTCGGCGCACTATTGCTGGCTGCTTGCACCAGCTCGCCTGGCACCGGTTCAGAACAGTCCGGGGGAGTTCCCCAGAAGGGCGGTACGCTGCGCATCGCGATCAGTGATGGTAGCAGTTCGGACACCCTGGATCCTGGTACGGCTCTCACCGGCAATGTATCCACAATCATAAAGGCGATCTATGACCCGCTCGCTGTTACCGACAAGGACTTTGTGGCGCAGCCTGCTCTCGCGACCTCGTGGGATGTAAACGCTGCTGCCACGCAGTGGACGATCCACCTTCGGGACGGCGTCAAGTGGCATGACGGAACTGATTTCACGTCAAAGGACGTCGTTTACACCATCAGCCGCTGGCTCGATCCAAAGTCCGGGAGTTCTATGAACGCATTCATGTCGCCTTATGTCGATATGAATGGGGTCTCGGCACCCGATGCCTCGACTGTAGTGCTCAATCTTAAGAAGCCCAACAGCGTCTTGATGCAGACTATTGGCAACTCCCTAAGTCACATAGTTAAGGAGGGTACTACTGATTTCAGCGGTACCACTGTCGTGGGCACGGGGCCGTTCAAGATCACGGCTTGGAGCCCGGGATCCAGCTGGAAGGTTGCGCGGAACGACGCTTACTGGGGTGGGGCGCCGTACTTGGACGGGGTAGAAGCGACGATTACGCCGGATCAGGGCGCCAAGCTGCAGTCCGCCCTGTCGGGAGCGGCAGATGTCACAGATTTGATTCCAATCTCATTGTGGGCAGGGATTCAAGGCCGCGACGATCTGGTGCTCGAAACGATCAAGAATCAGCGAACCTGGATTTATGCCTTTGATCAGCGCGTCGCGCCGTTCAACGATCCGCGAGTGCTCGATGCCATTAAGCTTGCAACCGACCGCGACAAGATGGTTGAAACCGCGCTGCAGGGCCACGGCTCGGCAGCGGCGGACGTGTTTATTGCCCCTGATTCTTCTTGGAATCCTCCTGGCCTTAAGCCCGAGTACGCCCCCGATAAGGCGAAGTCGTTGCTGGCCGAGGCGGGTTTCCCGAATGGCCTGGATATCAAGTTGAGTGTTACCGATTCGGTGCCTGGGATGTTGGACGCTGCTCAAGCATGGCAGCAGGCCGTCAAGGGTGCAGGGATCAACGTGACATTGGATCAGTACTCGCCGGACACGTACTGGTCCAAGGGGTACATGGTTACTCCTGCTTTCATGTCGTACTGTCCTCAGGTCTTCCCTCCGTCCCGGTTTGATGCCAGCTACCGCTCCACCGCAGCTTGGCCGTACAGCCACTTCTCGGATCCGGCCCTGGACAAGATCGTTGATGAGCTTTACACCACCACGGATCCGAGCCGGCAGATTGAACTGACTCAGAAGGCCTTCCTTCAAGCCAGGAAGACTTTTGGCATTCTGCTTCCTGTGTGGGCGGACGCGGCTTATGCTCGTTCCTCCAAAGTCAACGGCCTGTTCATCACTGTTGACACGGTGGATTTCAGAAAGACGTGGTTGGCCTGAAAGCCGAGGGACGGGCAGACACGATCGATGATTCGCAACTGAGAAGGGTAATGACATGACAAGCGTGGCAGCGGAACCCGTAGCCGACCCGGTGGTGGTTGGCGGCAGGAGTATGTCTCGCGTTTTGGCGTTGAGCCGTCAGCTTCTGATGTCGGTTCTGACGCTCGTGCTGATTTCATTCATAGCGTTCGTAGCAATGAACCGTTCAGGTGAGCAAATCGCGCGCAACGCCCTAGGGATCAACGTCACCGACGAGCAGTTGCAATCGTTCATCACGGTGCAGGGACTGGATCGTCCGTTGCTCGTTCGATACTTCGACTGGCTCGGTCACTACATCCAGGGTGATTGGGGAACAACTCTGATCTCAAAAGTACCGATCAAGCCGCTGGTACTTCCTGCTTTCGCCCACACGGCAGAGCTCGCTTTGGCATCTCTGGCCTGGTCCCTTCCCGTTGCCATCCTACTGGGAGTGTTCATGGCTCGAAAAGGAGGGTTCTTTGACCGAGTTGCATTCGTTGTGATGACAGTGCTGGCCGCGCTCCCGGAGTTTGTCATCGGACTGGGCCTGATGATCCTTTTGGCCGTCCAGGTTCGCTGGCTGCCCGTTGGCTCGTCTGCCGCCGCGGGGGAGGTTACTGCTGCCTGGTTCCTGGCATTCATCCTCCCCGCGTTGACTTTGGGACTGAGTGTCGTGCCTTACGTTTCACGAATAGCACGTGCGTCCGTTTCGGAGGCATTGAACGCACCGTTCACAAGGAACGCCGTTCTGCGGGGGTTGCCCAGGCGACTAGTTGTATGGCAACACGCCACCCGGTCCGCGGCCGTCCCGCTCGTGCACGCCGTTGCACTAGTCATGACGTACCTGCTGGGCGGAGCCATCATCGTTGAGAACGTGTTCGGTTTCCCAGGGCTGGGCCGTCTTTTGATTCAGGCCATCACCCAGGGTGACACCAACTCTGCTCTCTCGATAACCGTGCTACTGGGGGCGGTATTTATCGCACTTAGTTTCATCGCGGATATCTTCGTCACGTATCTCAACCCACGATTGAAGGCAGCCCGATGAGCGTTGATTCCATACCTCAAGCCACAGCTGTTCATCGTCGGCCAGTACGTAAGTTTCGTCCTCTGAGACCCATTACCCACACCTGGTCGGGTCGCTTCGGACTGGTCATTGTCAGCGCCGTCCTGCTCGTGCTCATTCTCGGTCCGGCATTGGCTCCACATGCGTACGATCAGCTTGCTGTCGGGCGCCCGCTGTCGCCGCCCAGCAGCGGTCTGCCGTTCGGAACGGACCACTTGGGGCGGGACGTTTTCAGCAGATTCCTACTGGGCGGCCAGATGGTGTTGCTGATTCCCCTCGCGGCCGTTGCACTGGCGACTATCACCGGGGGCTTGCTGGGGATGGTTGCTGCATATGCCGGGGGAGTGTTCGATAAGGTGGTTGCCCGAGTCTTCGACATTCTCCTGACTCTCCCGCCCCTGCTCATTGCCCTGTCCGTTATAGCTGGGTTCGGCTCGTCGGCGACAGTTCTGTTGATTACGGTGGCTGTTGTGTTCGTACCGCCAATCGGACGAGTCGCCCGGGGTGCCACGCTGGCAGTTGTCACGGCCGATTATGTCCAAGCCGCTCGGGCCCCGCGGCGAGCGTGCTGTTTCCATTGTCGTGCGGGAGATCGCCCCGAACATCGTCGGGCCGCTCGTCTCGGATCTTGCCCTCAGGATCACCTACGGCGTGCTCTTCGTTGCAGCCCTCAATTTCCTTGGCCTCGGAGCTACGCCACCCTCCCCTGACTGGGCCCTATCTATCGCGACCAGCTTGGGCTACGTGCAGGTTCAGCCCTGGGCGGCTCTCGCGCCGGTAGTCGGCATCGCCGCGCTGTCGGTTGGCCTCAACCTGATCGCAGATGCGATCATCTCCTACGTCAACAAAGACACTACGAAGGACTTCATGCTATGAGTACCTCGGTCGCACTGGAAGTGCGAGGCCTCTCAGTGGGGTACGGCCTGCGGAACGGCGTCCTGAAAGAGGTCGTGAGCGACGTCGATTTCGTGCTGGAGCGAGGAAAGATCCTCGGAATGGCGGGCGAATCCGGCTGTGGCAAGAGCACGACGGCGTTGGCGGCGATCGGTTATCGGCCGGGCGCCATGCAAGTGCCCGCCGGCCAGTCAAAGCTGGGCGACATTGATCTTCTGAAGATCCCCCTTGCACAACTTCGACGCATATGGGGGAGCAAGGTAGTTTACATGCCCCAAGCATCGTCGAATGGATTGACTCCGGCCTTGACTATTGGGCGTCAGATGGCCGAGCCCATGAAGATCCACCTCGGGCTAACCGGACAAGCCAACTATGACAGGCAAGTGGAGCTTTTGAAGGAGGTCGGCGTCCCTAATCCGGAGGCCGCGCTTCGACGTTATCCGCATCAGTTCAGTGGTGGTCAGCAACAGCGGATCAACCTGGCGATTGCTATCTCATGCAATCCCGAGGTGTTGATCCTCGACGAACCGACGACTGGGTTGGACGTTACGACCCAAGCAAGGATCGTCAAACTTCTCCGACGCGTAGTGGAGGAGCACCAGACCGCTGCCTTGTTCGTTAGCCATGACCTGCCTCTCCTCGCGGAGGTCTCCGACCGAATCGCGATTATGTATGCGGGCCAAGTCATCGAGTCCGGTCCAGCGGGTGAATTGATGTCACGTCCAGAGCACCCCTACACCAGGGCACTGCTGGCGGCCCGTTCCGGATGCAACCGGCACTCGTGCGTTATCAGGGATCCCCGGGGCACCGCCTCCAGGGGTTGTAGCTGGGGCCTGTCCCTTCGCACCACGCTGCCAGTTCAGTATCAAGAGCTGCTCGGAATCCAACCCCAAGCTGTTGCCGCTGCGGCCAACACACAACGTCCGGTGCCTCCGGGCTGGCAACTACGAAACACTTTCGATAAGTGACCGACCTGGAGTCCTGGGCACAGTCGAGGATTCAACGTCGCTGCTTTCTGTTGATGATGTCTGGTGCGAGTACGGCTCGCGTGGTCATGCGATCCCGGTCGTCAAGGGAGTCACATTCAGCGTCGCCCCAGGTGAGACGCTCGCCTTTGTCGGCGAATCGGGCAGTGGAAAATCAACTCTTCTGCGTGCCATTGCAGGACTGCACCCACGCAGCAGTGGAGAAATTCAGTTTGATGGGGCCACACTGGCCCCAGACGTGGGAAAGAGGTCACGCTCCGCGCGGCGCGACGTGCAAATAGTCTTCCAAAACCCCGACATGTCTCTAAACCCGCGGCACGACGTAATGAGCCTCGTCACCAGGCCACTGCATCTCTTTGCTCCCGAGCTATCCAAGGCCGACCGTGAAGAACGAGCACGTAAAATCCTGGCGGACGTAAATCTTCCCGAATCAATGGTCCATCGATACCCAAGTGAGCTCTCTGGTGGGCAGAAGCAACGCATAGCCATCGCACGGGCATTCGTGACGAATCCACGGCTGATTCTTGCCGACGAAATCACCTCAGCACTTGATGTGTCCGTGCAGGCTGCAATACTCGATCTCCTATCCGGACTGTCTGCTGAGTACGGCACGTCTGTAGTATTCGTCACCCATGACCTCGCGGTAGTACGCGCAATAGCCCATCGCGCGCTCGTTTTGCAGAAGGGCGTTGTCAGGGAGATCGGTCCGGTCACCCAACTGTTCGATTCACCGGCGGACGACTACACGCGTGAACTCGTTGGCGCCATCCCCATGTTCAGGCCACAAACGTATGGAGTCGAACCAACGAGCTCACTTACCTGAAAAGTCGCAAGTACGGCTTCGATCTTGAGGTTGAAGCCGTACTGTGCGAGTTCAACGGATCGTGTTCATCACGGCTCCCCCTTGACGTGAACCCTGCCGTACATGGCCACTTCACTGTCGCCGGAATCGCCGCCGGCGTCGCTGTTATATGCCGAGACCGTGGTAGCCCTTCTCTGACGGGCCGGGTCGTTATCTATCCAATGCTCGACGACAGAGACGCAACCTCCCCGTGCATGGGCTGGACAGCGCTGGTAGGAGACCGCTGTAACCGGACGGCGTTTAAGCTGAACTCGATGTCTGGCCAGGCAGTTGGACGCTTGTGGGTTACAGCGCTAAATGGTGGTGTTGTTACGGCGCTGGTGGGGCCTTTCGGAGGCGGTGCTCTTCCCTCGCACGATCGGATGTAGCCCGGAAGCGTTCTGGAACACTCCTGCAGGACTCGCCGAACTTCGTCACTTGGGGCTTTTGGTATCGCGACGCGGAAAGGGCGGCGGAAGCTTCGTGAGGGCGAACACCGGGGACATCGCCAAGGCCCAGCGGGACAACCTTGCTACGTACTCCCTTGAGGATCTGCGCGACATCCGGGCTTGCAGCCACCTCTGGATCCGTCCTTTTCACCCGCCAGGAGATTGCCACGCAGGCGGAGGTGGCGGCCTTGGTTGTTTGGGTCAGCTCGCCTGACCGTCGGCGTATGGCGGCGTACGAACACACGATGATTGTGGACGCAATACGGGCCGGGGACACCACCCGTGCCAGAGGCCTCGCCGAAGAGCCTGTGCGCCTGGACATGAACCGCCTCATTGACCTGCGGCTGTCCCTGGAATCTCCGCCACCAGACTCACCACCCGGAATCGAAGGCATAGATAGCGCAGTTTCCGCACTCGAATCGTGCGCTGTGAGCCTCCTAGGGACCGCCGCCGAATCGATCCGGACGGTCGAAGAAGCCGCCCATGATGCCATTAGCCGTGCTAAGAGGGCCAGGCTGGATGAATTGAATAACGTCTACTACATGGCGCGTCAGAATCTGAACGCCATGCCGGAACTATACGGGACGGGATTCAGAGCCGATTCATCCTACTTTGGCGAACCCGGCTCCATCTGGTGCTACCTCCCGTCGGGACCGGAATCGGCGCAACGGTACGAATACGAGATGGGCCCGGAGTTCTACGACTACTTGACAACGCCATGGTGGCCTGCTCCGGACCCTGATGACAAAGTCCACGCCACCTACGCCTACATCGACGCACTTGGCGCAAACCAACACGTCGTCACTTCAGCAAACGTGTCACCAGAGCGGGCACAATGGCAGGCGTCGCTGCCGCAGACGTCTTCGTCAGCCAGTTCCAGGCCGAATTCGACCCTTTCCTCCGGCCGTTGCCCCCAAACACATGCATCGTGGACCAGAACGAAGTCGTAATCGCCACAGACACGGCCAGCCTCGTCGGTGGAATCCTTTCTCCAACCCATCAGGCTGAACGAAGAATCGCTCTCCCCTTGGTTCCCTGGGGCCTCTGCTTGAGCGTAGATACCAGCGAGAACGCAGCTGATTCGGCCCGTTGAACCGTCGCCGGCCCCTTTGCCGGCTGTCCGGGAGCGTGACTAGGATACTGGCGCCCGCTTCGATTAAGTAGTGGTGACGGCTTCGAACTGGTTTGATCTTCAGCCGCGACTGATAAGCGGACGAGTCGTTCATCCGTGGATCGAACTGAACAGCAAGTTGTGCGCTTCAGATATGGAGACCCGCCTGATCCGGGGTGCAGTGATTTTCGCAGCGGCCTCTTCGGGACATTAGCGCGTCACGACTCACATCGCAGTCGAGTCCTCGCGTCAGGCTGCTGTGTCCCCGTGCCTGCCGGTCACGCCGAACGTCCTGGGAGGAGGGCTCAGAACAAGGGGCCCGGACCAACTCAAGGTTGCCTGGACCCGGGCCGCGGAGCGTGGGAGGTCAGGTGGGGCCTGTACTGAGGGCGAAGCGCCAGTGCACCTATACCGCGGGAGACGTAGGCTTCCATGGCTCGCGGAGCGGTTCGAACAGAACCACTGCGGACCAGGAGGCTTCACCTGTCAGCAGCTCAGGGAAAATACCACAAGCAGCGACCTTAGACGTCAGGGCGTGGCCCGCGGCCTGACGTCTAAGCGATTGTTACCCGCACCTTGTCTAGGTTGCTTCAGCACGGAGCCTGCCGGTCGCGGACTCACCAGAGCGCTCATGGTCTTGCCAAGTCTCCTCAGCCCGCTAATCCCGGGCGGGTGTATTAGCGTGGGCGGTTCGCCGGGGATCGTTCAAAGAGGGCTGCTCACGGAACACTCGTAACCGTCAGCTGCGTGGAAGAGGCGACGTTCCCCTACCCATGAAGTAACCCAAATAATAGTCCGGTCAAAACTCAGTGCGTCTACCGTTCCGGAGAAACGGTGATTCCCATTTTCGAGAACCACGTTATGCCCTTCTTCGACCAGATCCCAAGGGGTGGTTGACGGTTGCGTCCAAGCCTTTGGAGAACCTCCGAGACCTTCATCATATGTTGCTTCCATAGCTGAGATTCGCCCTAAGCGACTTCGTCACGCCAGTGGACTGGGCTGATGGAAAGCAAGAGGCGTGTACCAGGGGTTGCACTGTACTGAACAGTGGTTCCCTTAGGAAGAACGAGCAATTCGTCGGCGTCACCCGTCAGGGTGTCCTTGTGTTTACCATTGATGATAACCAGCCGGGCCTGTCCCTCGATGACGTAAATCGTTTCCTCATACTGAACGGTCCAAGGGTCGCTGAAACCGCTCTCCTCGAACGTCATAATGTAAGTTCCAAGCTGCTGGAGCTCGCAGCCGGCGGTTCGATGCTCGATTTTTGCCGGACCAAAGTCGTTTACGTTGCTTGGATCAAAAGTGGGTTTGTGGTTCAAAGCGGTTGTCATGGGGGCTCCATATGCTGTGGTTAGTGATTGGATGGCCAGCCAGGCGTACTCCGACGTTTTGCTGGCCGAGCTTGATGGGGAGAGTAGCTGGGACTTGGAGCAAGGTTTGTTGGATCAGCCCTCCAAGGCGCCATCGAGTGCCATCGCGACGGCTTCTGGAAGCGGTCGGGAGCGGGCCTGGGTTGGGTCGACGTTAACGTAAACGAGTTCGACGTTCGCCACCTCCGTTCCACCACGGGCAATCGAAACGTCAATCTTGAAGCTCGAGTTCCCGACGTTTCGGCACTTGACGTCAACGTCGAGAATGTCGTCGAAGTAAGCGGGGGATTTGAAGGAAAGAACTGCGCTGACCACCGAGGGATCCGTCCCCTCAGCGACCAGTTTCGGGTAGGGCCAACCAATACTGCGGAAGAACTCCGTCATAGCGACGTCGGCGACCTCGAGATAGCGGCTGTTGAAGAGAAACCCCTGAGAGTCCACCTCATGGTTCCTCACGCGATGCTGGTACAGCGACATTAGGCGCCCATTTCTGCCTGCAGCTTTGCGTACAGATCCAGCCTCCGCAGTGCCAGGCCGGGTGCTTCGGGCTTTGCACGTGAGGCAACCAACAGGTCGTGGTCCAAATCGGCGACCAGCACTTCTTCGTCGGCTGATGCGGTGATGGCCAGAATCCCGTCGTTGACTCCTACTGTTTTGTCCACGGGCCCCGGCGATTAGGGCCTTACCAACTGCGAACATCGGGGAATCGGTGGGAATGCCGCTTGTACCGAACAGTGGTGACATCACCACGTACAGTTGGTTCTCGATAGCTCGCGCCTGACACCCGGTACGCACCCTGTGGACGCCCCGCCGGTTCCACGTGAGGGAGGGGCAAAGGATCAGGTCGACGCCCTTATGGACCAGATAGCGTGAGAGCTCAGGGAACTGGATGTCCGCGCAGATCAGCAGGCCGACAGTAAACGGCCCAATCTTTGTGACCAGAAGTTCATCGCCGCCGCGGGCGCCGAGAGCATGCTCCTGTGGGGTGAGATGGATTTTGTCTTGGGACTCGATCCGACCATCCGGGTGGGCGATGAACGCTGTATTGCGCAGCGATCCATCCTCGGCGACCCGGTTGTGACTTCCACCAGCAACCACGATGTTGTAATCCCGAGCCATCCTGCGCATGCCCTCAACGAGGTCATCCGTGAACTCCGGCAGGAACTTCCAATAGTCCGAGGTGATTGTGGCGGTCGTCACTTCGTGATCGGCGACTGCTCCGAGGAGCCCCGTGCTTGCGAGCTCCGGGAAAAGCACGAGTTCGGCCTTTTGTTCCGCCGCGCGCTTTACCAGCCGCTCCACATGATCCAGATACTGCTGGAGGGTCCTCTCCGGCCGAAGCTCGAACTGAATGGTGGCTACCTTTAGTGACGCCTTGGTCATAGGAATCTCCTGTCTGAGAAGTCGGCCGTCTCTGGTCGGCGGTTCGTCCTTTATGTTCTTCCCGCGGTTGCGGACGCGTTGGTCGGCAGATCGTAGAAAGAATATTCAGGTGGGGCATGGCATTGTTGTCACAATCCATGCGCCGGTCCGACTCATGCAATAGACGCTAACGGAGCGTCGACGGGCTGAATATTAGGAGGATTCTGAAAGGGTAGTCAATGATTTGGTTCTGAGGCCAAAGGGTCAGGACTACTGAGCCTGCTGCATGGCTTTTGACATGGAAAGAACGCTGGAAAGCTAGTCGGCGGAGATTCTGAGCGCGGACCGGTTCATTTTCAAGGCACCAGCAAAGGTGCTGGTCTCCCCGGCGATGACCTCCGCCATCACTTGGCCGCAGATGGGCGCGCTTGCGATGCCCCATGCGTGGCCGAGATTAATATAGGCGCCGTCAGCCCGATCGACGATGGGCAGATGGTCTGTTGTTTCGCTTCCGAGTCCAGCCCAAAGTCCGGTAACGCCGTATTCCGCAAGGCTTGAGTATCTGTCCAAGGTTGTTGAAACCATTGCGTTTGTAGCATTAATGCTGATGTGGGGATTGAGGGAACCCCGTCCGTCAAGACTATTGCCGATGAATATTGACCCACCGCGGTTTTGGGCGATCGAATCGTCATAGTCGACGAACGAGGACCCTGAACTCCCGCCGGGGCTCGTTCCCGCGCTGGAACTGTTTGGGCGGGCAAAAACCGCGGCGTCATAAGTTGGAAGGTCCGTGAGCGCCCCGCATCCGTACACACCCCGGGGTCCATGCATTATGGCGTTCAAGCGCGTGTCTATGGGCTGAGTCAGCATCTGCCCCACTCTTGCGGTGCTGATTGGGACGTCGATCCCCTCGGCCCGGAGGTTGGTTGACCAGGCGCCCGTTGCCCACACCACGCCCGATGCATGGATCTCGCCCCGGACCGTGCGGACCCCTGTTACGGTTTCGCCATTTCGCAGGGTCGAAAGGACAGACGTATTTTCAAAAGTTCGGATACCTGCCCGCACACAGGCGCTGGCCAGAGCGTTGACGAACTGCACACCATCTATTTGGGCATCATCGGCGCAAAAGACGGCGCCGAGCGCGCTTTCCGGAAGGATGGAGGAGTGCTTCTGAGCCTCTTCCCGGCTGATCATGGTTGCGTCCAAGCCGGCTGCCCGCCGGTTGGAAGCATAATCTTCAAGAACCCGGCCCTGTGCGTCGTTTTCGAAGAAAAAGAGGCCACCTTGATTGCGATAGTCGAACACATCGCCAAGTTCGCTCAAGTAGTCCTGGTACTTTTCCTTGCCGGCTCTAGCGAGGGACAGTTCATCCCCTGTACGCCGCGTCTGCAGCCACAGGGAACCCGCGTTTCGTCCGGAAGCACCGTAGGCAGGAAACCGCTGTTCTACGACGACGACGTCGAATCCCCGCTTGCGCAGCTCCCAAGCGGTGCAAAGCCCCACAATTCCTGCTCCTATGACGACAATGTCACCTGTCGCAAGTGTGTCAGCGCTCATGGCAAGATACCTTCTTCCTCGGGCTGTCCTGTGGCCCTCTTCGTTAGTCTTCCAGATAGACGAATCCGATAGCAGGGAGAGAAGTCCTTGACGCTTGAATTTCCGGAGGTCAAGCCCATGCACATGACCTATACGCCAGATAACGCAAGCAGGCCCCATTTGCCAGCCGTACAGTGTTCGAGTCTCCACCTGTGACGTTAGGAGCCCACCAGCACAGGTGTAATTGTTTCTTGTCCAACGTTCGTGGAATAGCGTTAGAATTCTCACAGGGGGACGGCTAAATTTCTGGTCTAGTCTGGGCGAAAGCGCTAGGCGAGGCCAACCGCCCGTCCCGGTCTCTTCCCGAAAGAGTTCCCTATGATAGTTGATCCGACCTCCTTGCCACTGGGAGCAGTTCTAGCGGACTTGGGTCCTGCCGCGAAACTTGTCGCGGGCGCTGCTTCCCAGCAGTCCAGGCAAGTTCGCGGCGCTGTTGTCTTGCTGAAGCCGGAAGACTTACCGACCGACGTGGATGTGGTCGTGATTTGCCCAGGTGCCGCAAGCTTTAATGACTTGGTCGCTGACCGGCTCGATGGGGCCCCGGACGAGTCATCTTCGTTACGGCGTCAGATTCCTCTCTTTCGGAAGGGATCCAAGTCGTCGGGGAGCAACACGTAGTCATCGCTGTTGATCCAGCTCTGAACGTCGCTAGCGTCGTGATGTCATTTTCTCGATCGATGCAGATGCCGGAGGAATCTGTATCCCGGCGATTGGCCTCCTTGCAGCGGGCGCTCAGTCAATCGATGACCGAAACTGAACCGATACCGGCGCTACTAAGCCGATTGGCGCACGTATGTAATGCCACTGCAGTCCTGATCGATAGATTCGGTAAGACTGTCCATGCCACCGGGCCCACACCCATGTCACTTTTGTTTGAAGAGATCGGCCGCACCGAGGCCGATTCACAGAACGTGGACGTGGACGGATGGAGGGGGGTGGCAGCCAGAATTTCGGCGCCTGACGAGGCTGACTCGCATTTCGGTTGGCTCGTCATCACGGCTCGGCGGACGAATTTTCCGGATAGCCATTCAACCTCCGCGGCTCACGTGGCTGCAACCTTGGTGGAGGCCAGCCAGCGAATGGCCGTGGCAGCCCGACAACAAGAACGAGCCATACGCACTGCCGTGCTTGAGGAGGCGCTGGCATTGCGCCGCGAGCCTCACAATCCGGAATTGGCGGCCCGAATAGCGGCTTTCGGCCTGTCTTTCGCCGACGAGTTGCGGACCATTGTTTTCCGGCCAATTCGGCCTGCGGTTGCATCGCGCTCGTTGCCAGCGGCTGAGGATCTATCGGAAATGTTGGGCAAGGCACTGGAGTCACAGTCCATCGCGTACCTCATGACCGCCAAGGACAAGACAATAACGATAGCGGCGCAGTGCAGTGTTCAGGCGTTCAGGAGAATGATCGTGGCGGAAGGCTCCAAACTCCCAGGCGCTCTCATTGGAATCGGCCGCAGTGTTCATGCGTTAGGCGACATTCTGGACTCCTACCAGGATGCGCAGCTGGCGGTTCGAACCCTTCGCCGTAATTCGCGAGGACCAAAAGTTATGGCCTACGAAGACTTCAACTACGCAACGAGGCTTTTCGCTGATGTCGGGTTCGACAAGATGATTAAATGGGCCCAGGAGTTCCTGAAGCCCTTGGAGGGGCGGGAGCTGCTTGTTGAGGGTCTACAGACCTACTTTGAGCATGCTCAGAACATCAACGCGGCGGCCGATTATCTCGAAATCCACCACAACTCATTGCGCTACCGGATAGCTAAAGCTGAAGAAATCCTGGGCATCAATCTCAGGGAACCGGGTGCCGTCTCGTCCGTCTTCTTAGCACTAACAGCTCTTGAGTTAGGACGGATTCAACAGCCGCGGCCCAAGTCGTCGGGCGATACTGCGCGAAGCCGAAGGCCATCGGACGTTGAAGCAAGCGACGTAGTGCCCTACTCGAGGCCATCCGTCGAAAGGGCCGGCGTAGTTCGTGCTCCCGCGAGGTGAGACGCGGAGCGGGAGATCCTAAGAGCGTGGGCGGAGTTATCCAGAAGTCCGCTTCGTGGCGCTAAACGCTTGCTCTGTAGGAATCGTCGTTGGCCAAACCGAACGGAAGTCTTGGTCTCAGGGAGTGCGGCTGGCTGCAGCTCGATCGGGCGATTTGTGGCTCTTAAGCTGTGTTCCGCGGCCGTAGCGTCTGTTACTTGATTGATTTCATGAAGAAGTAGGCTAGTCCGCGCCGGCAACCACGCTTCGCCTGCGCACTACTGAGCCCTAACAATCCGCTTCCGCAAGATCAAAGCGGGATGTCCAACGTGAGACGTCTACCCTGGTGATGGTTCTGCCGGGATGGGTGTTCGTGGCGGTCTGGCTCGCTGCCACTTCGCTGGTGTCGCTCAGGCACCGACAAGCACTTAAATCTCTATCCACCATCGGCAAACCGTGCGCCAGAGACGACTGGTTTCGTAGCGGTGTTGATCAATACCCAGCATCCGCGCGGGTCCGCTTTTTTTGGCTGGACCAGCGGCCACGAGAAACCGAACGAAGCGGCTTCCTTGGCGGTGGCCTTGCCGGATCCGATGAGCGCGGCCAACACCGCTACACGGAGCCTGCGGCTGTGTGCCGTGCCCGGCGCGGGACCTGCGCTGTCTGCTCGCTGAAGGTCTGGCGGGCACAGGCAATCATCGCAAAAGAATCCTCGCTTTGCCGAGACCGCATCGACCGGACCAGCGACAGGAACGTCACGCAGACGTTGATGCCGGCGGGAACGAGCGTGGCTACTGACCTGACTTGGATCACGGGCCCTGGGTTTTCGATCGGGGATGGCTTTGACCTGCGATGATGTCTGCGAAATGGTGCTTTTTCACGCACTAATCGGTTTTGTTCTAGTGTCGCGGTGTGGTGTTTATCAGGCGGGTGCGAACGGCTTCGGGGGCGACGGCGGTGCAGATCGCCGAGTATGTACGAGGTCGTCAGCGGATCGTGGAGCATGTCGGTTCGGCGCATACGGAACCTGAGCTCGGTGTGCTGCTCGAGCGCGCCCGTGAACTGCTGGAGAATCCTGCCCAGGGTGTCCTTGATCTTGGCGTCGAGCCGACGCTGCCGTGAATGGTCTGGTGGGACCTGCCGGCCAGGGCCTGTACGAGGCGGCGGGCACGGTGACGGCGGCCGGTCGTGCCAGCCCGGGACGGGTGGTCGGCACGGACTCGCGGATCCTGTTCGATGCCTTGGCCGGGGTGTTCACAGCGCTGGGTTTCGGCGGGCTCGGCGACGAGGTGTGCCGTGACTTGGTGGTCGCCCGGGTGGTGGAACCGACATCGCTGCTGGATGCCGGCAGGATCCGGCGGGACCTTGGCCAAAACTCACGCACTAAGCAAATGAGCCAAGTCAGGAGCGTGGCTAAGACGACACCGCAGGTCGATGACCTCAAGGTCGGTGAAGCGGCAGCCGGACAGGTTGAAGTTGGTGGAAACGATCCATCCACTCGGTTCGTTCGAAGAGGCGAGACCTGTAAAGGAGACTAGGACACGAATTCTAGGGGAATGCCGTGCCAACTAGAGCAGCCGACCGCTCGAGTCTGCCATCGTCCGCCACCACAGTGGTCGGCATTGATGACAATCCGAGAGTAAGATCCAAGGCGGTCGAAACTCTGCTGGATACGTCCGAGATACTTCCCAGCCCATCCACCTCCGTCAAGATGCCGCGTTCGCCGTACCGGGACGTAACGGCGGTTGTCTGGTCGAAATACAGTTTCATCCTGCTTCTTATGACTTCCGCAGTGTCGTCCGAGCGGTTTTCGCGTTCAGCTCTCTGGAGTAAGCGCTGGACCAGTTCGTCTGTATCGGCAGTGAGCTGCAGTACGACGTCAAGCTCGCGACACCTGGTTGCAAGGATCTCGTCGAGATAGTCAACCTGACCTAGAGTGCGGGGATATCCATCCAACAGAAATCCGTTGTCCGCGTCGTTTTGTTCCAGGCGCTCACGAACCATCGCGTTCGTCACCGAATCGGGCACAAATTGCCCTGCATCCAGATATGACTTGGCCGATTGGCCCAAGCGTGTTTCATTTTTGACATTTTCGCGGAAGATGTCTCCGGTTGAAATGCTGACGATCCCGAACCTCTTTGCAATGTAGCTTGCTTGCGTACCTTTGCCAGCTCCAGGAGGACCTATGAGAAGCATTCTGATCACGGAAGCATCCTATCTAGCGGATCGAGGTCATTGAGGACGGTTCTGGAAACTGCGGGGGAGGACGCCGCTGCTGGCGCAGTGTCGTCTTGCCAGCAGTTGAAGAGCTCGGAGAGCGTTGGAAACCATACACCTTCAAATGAAGTGACGTGGTCGAGGAACTTTTCGAGCATTACAAGGTTGTGTGCGCGTCCAATGGTCTGCGGGTGTAGCGTCCACGTCATTGCGCCCCCGGCACATCGCTCATAGGCGAAATTGAAACTGTCGATCCAACGAGCCAGAACCGTCTCGTTGCTCTGCATGAGCGCGTTTCCCTTGAAAGACTCGAGTTCGGGGAAATCGTCGAGGAACCAGGACACAGGGAACTCAAGTACGCTGCTCTCCGGGCCGAAGGTGTTGCCTTCTTCTTCGCTAACGCCGACCACCATCCGGGGCCGGTAAGGCTCGAAGTCCCTCCCCATGAGAGACGAATCCCAGTCAAACTCGAATTTCGCAAGGAGATCGAGGGTGTTGTCCGTAACGTCCAATGCAGGAGAGCGGTATCCCCGAGGACGTTTACCCAGGAGCTTTTCGTGCTGGGCTATTTGAAGTTCCAGCAGTCGTTCCTCCTCGGCTCGATCGAGTGAAGGCACATATTCGTGGTAGACACCGTGGGCGCCGACTTCATGGCCGGATTCGACAATTGCATCCACTGAGCTGCGGAATGTTTGCATCGTGTGTGTGGGCACACACCACGTCGTAGTGATTCCGTAGCGACGGAAGACGTCAAGGAGTCGTGGGGCGCCGACTAAGGCGCCGAATTCACCTCGGGACATCAAGGACTGGGACGATGATCGAAAAGTGCCTAGCCATACGCTTTGGGCATCAAAATCGGGGCTTAGAGAAACGGCGAGGCGTTTGCCGTCGGGTAGATGAAGAGGCACTACGAGCAACTTTCTGTTCCAGGCAAGGGGAGCTCGCCGTGACGAATGTTCTTGTTCGAGCGGCCAGCCTAGGCTGGCCGCCGGGAAAGAAGGACGATCCAGTCGCCTTCCTGGCAGATCACGCCGTCCTGGTTCAGAATTTGAACCCGGGTGGTCACAACTCCCCGGTCGGGCTTGCTGGCAGACGGCTTGATGCCAATCACTTCTTCGCGGACACTGATGGTGTCGCCAATACGGATCGGCGCACGGAGGTTCCAGTTGTCAATTCCTAGAAAGGCGATTGCTGAGCCGTTCTTCCATCCCAGTGCCATTTCCAGCCCAAAGGCAATTGAAAGTGCGCCGGGACCATGGAAGAGCCGGGTGCCAAATTCTGTCGTTTTGGCGTACTCCTCGTTGGTGTGCAGCGGGTGCATGTCTCCGGACCATGTGGCGAACGTTACGACATCGAACTCTGTGACGGTCCGTCCTGCCGAGTTCCACTGCTGTCCAAGTTCCAACTCGTCCAGGTAGCGCACGGCTGACTCATTGGTCGTGCCGAGTAGATGAGTAGTCAATGTTTCTTTCACTTCCGTATAGTTTCTGATGCTCTTGTGGCAGGGGCGGGTGCCCCGGGCTAATAGCGGATGACTCCGTCTACCGGGGTGGTCAGGGACGACCGGTAGAGGGAAAGTTCGTCGAGGGAGTGGCTGAGGCGGTCGCCTGAGATCAGTTCGGCCACCAGCTTTCCCGTGATCGGCCCGGCCAAGTTGCCGTAGACGTGCCCGGTGGCCAGAATCAGACCGGGAAATTCCTCCACCTCGTCAACGATCGGGAGGGAGTCAGCCGTGGCGGGGACGAGGCCAGCCCAGGCACGTTCAATACCGAGAGCCCTGTAGTTCGGGAAGGTTTTGAGCAATGAATCGATGGCCAGTTTTAGACCGGCAGCAGGCATCCTGTCGTCGAGTTGCTCAGGATAGTCCATTGGGCAGCCAATGAATAGGTTCCCGTCCTCAGTCTTGGCCACACATTCCATGTGTTCGAGGCCCTGTGATTGGTCCTCTGAAGGGGAGGTGAAGTACTCGTCGCGGTAACTGGGGAGGTTCCGGATGTGGGCGTATTGCTTCGCAGCAAGCGGTCCATTCAGGATTTTATCGAGCTTCTCCTCTACAGGAGCCAGTAGGACAGCACCCAGCCTGTGCGGCTTGATGGGTACGGTTATACCCTCTGATTCGAGCATTGTAGACCACACACCACCCGCCCAAACGACCCTGTCAGCTGAAACGCTGCCGCCGGGTGTTCGTACTCCGACGACTTTCGAGCCATTCCGCAGGAGTCCAAGGACCGGCGTGTTTTCATGAATTCGAACACCGAGCCTCCGGCATTCCTGCGCCAAGGCACGGACGAACTTCGGCGTGCGAATTTGGCCATCTTCCGGGCTGAACGTTGCCCCAATAACATCGGGCGGCAGTATCGGGGCGGCTTCGTGGGCGGCCTGGTCGTCAAGGAGCTCGGCTTTGAAGCCATCAGCGATCCGGGCTTCTACAAATTCCTTGTAGACCCGCCGCTGATCGTCCGTGTAGAAGAACGTCATGGCACCGTTGCTTCGGTATTCGAATGACGGCCCAAGGAGGTCCGAAAAGTCGTCGTAAAGAGCCCTCCCAGCACGGGTCAGTTCGACGGCGTAGTCGCCATGGCGATTCTGCATGTGGAGGAATCCGAGGTTTCGCCCGGAAGCCCCGTGGCCAAGTTCCCGCTGTTCTAGAAGAACAACATCGTGTCCTTTTGACGCAAGAAAATAGGCGGTTGATACACCCACTATCCCGCCGCCTACAACAACCACACCGGCCTTATCGAGGATCATTTTCGTCATTTCCTAACATCGTCTTGGAGCAACACTCATGCGGGGTGCCGTCTCGTGATTTGTCGGCCTATGAAGCGGGCTGTTATGCCCTGCCCTGGCTCTTTTCGGCTGACAACAGCGTCGCGACGTCGCGCCTGTTGACTTTTCCCGTTGTCGAATTCACAGGAAGTGAGTCGACGACGATGAACTCGCTTGGGACCTTATACGACGACAGACGGGCGGAAGCGAATCCCTTTACTTCGGCTGCGTCAAGGGGCTCCGTGCCCCTGGGGACGACAGCCGCCACTACACGCTGGCCGTAGACGTCATCTGGAAGACCAACGACCGCCACTTCACCGATAGAGGCATGCTGCTGAAGCACACGCTCAACTTCCGCTGGGGAAATGTTTGTTCCGCCACGGATGATGACGTCGGAGAGCCGTCCAACGACATAGACAAAACCCTCCTCATCCACCCGCACAAGATCTTTTGTGCGGTACCAGCCGTCATCAGTAATGACAGAGCGAGTTTGTTCCTCGTCACGCCAATAACCGAGCATCAACCCCGGTCCAGTCGAGTATGCTTCCCCAACCTGTCCGGCTGAAACTTCCGTTCCGTCGGCGTCGAGAACTTTCAGCTTCGACCGCGGCACAAGCTTGCCTGCCGACCCGGGTTTGGGTGTTGGGTTCGCGATGGGGTCGTAAGTCACCAGCGGTAGGCATTCGGATGCGCAATACGCATCCAAGACTGGCAGTCCAGTTTGGGCTTCCCAACGGCTGAAAGCTACTTCGTTCCGGGGCTCCCCACCTGAGATGCAGAGTCGGAGTGATGGGAAAGCAGGCTGATCGCCGCCTCGGAGTTCAGCGAATTGGGCCAATTTCCCGAAAGTCGCGGTCACACCGGCGAGGAAAGTGGCGGAATGCATCTCGATGGCGGGAGCAATCATGTCAGGACGTGCTCTCCGGACTATCACAACCGTCCCGCCGCGTAGGAGGACGGCCAAGGATGTGCTGGCCAGCCCATAGAGCCACGCCATCGGCAAACAGATTATTGCTTTGTCTTCGGGCGAGAGGTGCCACACTTCGCCGTAAGTGTTCGCGCAGTTGTATAGGGCCAAGGCTGAGAGCATGATCGCTTTTGGACGGCTCGTGGTGCCAGACGAGAAGCAGATCATGGACAGCGGTTCGCGAAGACCCTCAGGGTTGGGAAGTGCGTCGTGCCGAACCTCGGTTACGTGAAAGTCGACGATTTCGACAATTGGCGCATTTCGTGCGGAGGCAGCGATATGCCCACGATCAACGCTTTCGGAGATGACTATCAGCGCAGGATCACTCGTGGCAATGGCATATTCCAGGTCCTCCGGACCCGAAGAAGGATAGACAGTAACCAGAACGCCGCCGCTGCGCCACACAGCGAGGGCTGTGGAAAGGTAGTGCGCTGAACTTTCTGCGACGAGGGCAACCCGGTAGCCTGGCTTAAGGCCAGCTGAAAGCAGCACAGCTGAGCGTTGCTCAATGGATATCTGAAGATCCCTGTAGCTCATGAAGGTGTCGCCGTCGACAATCGCTGTGTTGTCCGGGTACTGATCGGCGATGCGTTCCAGGGCGGAGACGCAATCCGCTAGTTCCGGCGACAATTCATTCATTTCCGCTCCACTTCATCTATTCGTTAGAAATTTCCAGTTCGCCCTTTGAGCCGGCCTCGCCGACTCAACGGGCGCCTGGACATTGGCGTTGGCTATTCTTGCTATTCTCCGGCCGCGAGTCCACGCAGAATTTTTTCTGCGTCTGATGCCATGTTTTGGACGATCTCACCAGCGGGCAGAATCTCATGGACAAGCTGCATGGTCTGACCCACCGGCATCATCCCGAAGTCCATGTCGCCGTCCTGGTAGCCTGTTTCGACCCGGGTGCCGGCGACGGCGTATTGTCCAGGGAATCCTGCCGGTTTCTTGTCAGCGGACTCCCATTCAGAGGTCCATTTGTTCTCGAAGGCACGCATACGCTTACCGCTGTACGAGTAAGTGATAGTGCTGTCCTTGAAGGATCCTTCCAGAACACGGTTCTTGAAATTGTCGTGCCCATAGGCTTCGGGGCTGGCAATGAACCGCGTTCCCACCCAGACGCCAGCTGCGCCCAAAGCGAGCGAGGCGGCCAGGCCGCGTCCATCAGCGATTCCGCCAGCGGCCAGGACTGGTTGATCCACCACATCAATAACGGCAGGGACGAGGGTCATAGTGGATGCGTACCCGGTGTGCCCACCGGCCTCAGTTCCTTGAGCGACAATAAAGTCGACACCCGCTGAGCTGGCTTCCTGGGCCTTGCCCACGGAGCCGACAAGGGAAAACACCGTGATCCCGCGGTCCTTGCACTCTTTGATGAACCAATCCGGTGTAGCGAACGTCAAAACAACTGCCGAAGGTGCAGCGTCCAGGACGATCTGCACCTGATCTGCGACGGCGCCTGGTGTGAGCATGGCCTCGACACCTGCCAGTTTCTTCTGGTCAGCCCCGGAGAGCGACTGCCACAGCTCGCGTACGGGAGCCCACTGCGCCTCATCCTCAGACGTCAACGAATCCGGCAACAGAAGGTTCACCGCGTACGGTTTGTCGGTTCCGGCTTCGATCTTCTTGATTTCGGCGCGAAGCTCATCCGGCATGAAGCTGACACCGCCCAGGCATCCCAAGCCGCCGGCGTTACTGACCGCGGTGACGAGTTCCGCCTGCGCGACACGCGCCATGCCAGCGGAGCAGACGGGGTATTGGAGGCCCAGGGCTTCCGTCAATGCTGTCTTGATCACTTATACACCTTTCATTCGGAGCCCAAGATCATCCTGGCTTCCGGATAGTTCATCATTGACCCAAGAAGGGAATAGTTGGTGGGGGATTCTGTTGTTAGTACGCCATATCGTCGGCGGCCTACGTCGCGTTCCAGCCGCCATCGACTTGGATGGTTTGACCGTTTACATAACCAGCAGCGTCCGACGCGAGGAACAGCACTACGCTCGCCACCTCTGATGGTTCGCCCGATCGCTTTGCCGGAATGAGGAAGTCCATAATTTCAGGCGACACCCCGATGCCTCGCTGCTGCGTCGAAACGAGATCACCCAAGATCTCCTCAGAAGTCGCACGAAGGTTTGTCTTGATGACGCCCGGGGCGACAACGTTGGCGGTTACCCCGTGTGGGGCAACATCGATGGCGAGACGACGGGTCAGTCCCTCTATGCCCGCCTTGGACGCGACGTAGGAGATGCCGTCTGCTGCGCCCCTTTGGCCGGCGACGGAGCCGATTGTAATGATGCGACCTGAGTTCTGCTTCGTCATTACCTGCGCCGCTGCACGGCAGCCGTAGAACGTCCCTGTCAGGTTGACCCCGATAATCTTGGCCCACAGCTCGGGCGTCGTTTCGAGCACGTCGGCGTACCCGTCGAAGACTCCCGCGCTATTGACCATGACGTCCAGTTTGCCGGTCTTCTCGACAACCTCGTCCACCAAGGCTGACACCGAGTGATAGTCGCTAACATCTACGGCCCGTGTGTGGAGTGAGTCCGGAGAGCCGAGCTCTTGCCGGGTCTCCGCCAAACGTTCCTCTGAAACGTCACTCGCATAGACTTCGTAGTCTGCTTCGACGAATGCCTGGGCAATGGCCCGGCCGATGCCTGAGCCGGATCCGGTGATTATTACGCTTTTGCTTCCCATGCCCTAAAAACTACGTTGGGTATCTTCCGAGTGAAACTGTCATCTTCACGGCTTTTTGGCG
The DNA here is from genome assembly GCF_019977255.1 of Arthrobacter sp. StoSoilB13. Lineage (NCBI taxonomy): Bacteria > Bacillati > Actinomycetota > Actinomycetes > Micrococcales > Micrococcaceae > Arthrobacter > Arthrobacter sp. StoSoilB13. The sequence continues at coordinate 388,888 of NZ_AP024647.1, forward strand.
ACGTTGTCGTGGAAGCTACAGGAGCCGGGTTGGAGGTTCGGTATCTGGGCCGTCCGCTCATGGACTCGCAGGTGAAGGATGAGGATGGGCTCTGACGCCCCGCGTTTGTACTTTGACTAGGGGTGCGTGGCGTCCGTTGAAAAAATACCGGGGCCGGTACCCGTCTTGTCGCTCTAAGGTGACAGGTACGACAAACCGTCAGCAGTTTCCGGCAAATCAAGGCGCACAGACCACAGAACGGGAAGCGCAGCGATTATGCCGGTACCAACCCCGGGTCCCCCAACTGACCGTACGCTGGGGGACCCGGCTCCAAGCAGTGCCACGTTTTTCGTCGCTTGACTGGGCCGTCGAGCACTTGCGCAGATGCGTTAGTAATTTTCCGCCTGGACGTCACGGCTTCAGAAAATCTCCAATGCCACGATGATGCGGTTGATTCTAAAGTTCAAGGACATGGCCGACATATTTGGAGCTTGGCTCGTCACCTTGCCTAGCACCGCAGGCCTTTTGAAACACATGACGGTTCGGGAGAAACATTGCAAAAGGATACTGCAGACCAGTCTGGGGCTTATTGGTCATCCTCTGTCAGCCAAGTCACTGATACGAACGTTTATGTTCGCGGCTATGACCTTGAGGACCTGATCGGGCAAATCCCCTTCACGGCAGCCATATTTCTCGTGATCCGTGGTCGGATCCCTTCGGACCATGAGATACGGGCGCTGGACGCAGTCCTCAGCGGAATCCTGGATTATGGTCTTGAAAAGCCCGGGACAGTGGCCGCGAGGTTTGCTGTCTCCGCCAATCCAAGTATGGCTATCGGCATGTCAGCCGCCTGTTTATCTGTCGGGAAGCACACGTTGGCGACTGAGGACAGCGGCCGCTTCATCCGGGCTACGCATGCGGAGTTTCTGGGATCCGGCCTCACACTCGAAGCTTTCGCTGAGGAAAAGGTAAACCGCATGCGTGAAGCAAAGGAACGCATCCCGGGCTTGGGGCACCCTATTTTTAAGGTTGTTGATCCTCGCGCTGAACGGCTCCGGTCGATTGCTCTGCAGGAAGGTCTGTGGGATCAGGCGGCTGAAGTGTACGAGGCAGTGCACAGGGCCTTCACGAAACTCCCAGGTAAGTCGGACATCCCGATAAATGACGTTGGTGTTATGGCCGCGATACTCCTGGGGCTCGGCTTCACGCCCGAAGAGGGTACAGGTGTTGCCTTGCTCTCGACGCTGCCTGGGGTTATCGCCCACGTATCCGAAGAGCTCTCCGGAGGAAAGCCAATCCGAATCGTCCCGAGAGATTCAGCATCCTACGAAGGGACCACTGGCCGGGATTTTGACGCGGACCGACTCAAAGCCGGCTGGGGGCCCTTCCGGGGCCTAGACGGTAACCGAATAGGAGCAAAGATGGATGCAGGAGCCGGGAATCGTCTGATCCCTTCAGCAACTCGATTCTTTGAGGATCTTCAAACCGGAGATTCGTGGTCGTCTCAAGGACGAACGATTACAGAGACGGACCTGGTTACCTTCGCGACGTGGTCCGGGGATATGCACCCCCTACACACCAACCAGGAGTATGCCCGTGGTACTCAGTTTGGAGAACGGGTTTTCCACGGTCCGGGGACACTTGCGATCGCTTTTGGCCTGGAAATGGGAATGGGGTGGAAGGAACGTTCGGCCATAGCATTTCTGGGCATTCACGACTGGAACCTCATTGCACCTGTTCGCATCGGCGACACCATTGCTGTACGGGAAGAGGTAGTAGAGCTCCGGCCTTCTGCGACTAAGCCGGACCGGGGCATTGTGAAAACCAGACTTCAGATACTCAATCAGCGAGGCGAAGTCTGCCAAGAGGGATTGTGGGTCGTTCTCCTGTATCGGTCTGCTGCCTACACACCATGAAGACGGAGGAATCGATGAGTGGGACCGCGGATGAGGAGATGGACTCAGCAGAACCGCGAGTTCCGCCGCTTGCGGTAAGCGTGGTCCTGATGCGGGATTCCCTGCACGGAGTTGAGGTCTTTGTCCAACGCAGGGCACTAACGATGGATTTTGCTGCTGGTGTGGTCGCATTTCCAGGAGGCCGCGTCGACGCTGCTGACTTCTTGCCTTCGGCGCTGAGCAGAACGCTGTTGGACTCTCAGGCATTGGCATGGCGGCGGACCAGGGTTGGAACGGATGCGACGAGTGCGCCCCATACTGCCGCTTGCCTCCTGTCTGCCGCCGTGCGTGAACTGGCAGAAGAATGCGATATTGTCCTACAACCAGAAGACTTGGTTCCGTGGGCAAACTGGATCACACCGGAGGGCTTTCCCAAACGTTTCGATACGTTCTTTTTTGTCACTGCCATAGCGCCCGATGTGGAGCCCCAGCATGTCACCACAGAGGCAACATCGGCGCAATGGATGCTGGTGCGAAGGATCCTTTCAGACGAAGCTGCCGGAAGGCTTAAACTCCTCCCCCCAACGCTGGCAATTCTGGATGAAATTGCAGTAACGCACACCACCGAGCAAGTGCTTTCGCGGAAACGGGCAATCGAGTCGGTGTGCCTACGCCTTGATGAAATAGAGGAGTTTCACCGCCTACGGCAACAGAGCACGACGGATACCCGGAAGCGGTCTTGATGCAGCTTCGCGTGCCTATACCAGCTGCGCATTCGGGGATGCCGCACTGCCAACCCACTACCAAGATTTTCACCAGAGTTTTGGTGAGGGGTTTGGTGCAATTCCAGTAGCGTCGCCGGAGCAGTCGTCGTACCGTGACGCATGTGCCGCAGAGCGGATGAAACTGTCATGAGTAAAGGAGTAGGTGTGGCCGACGTTGGGGATCAGGACGCTTTCCGGACCACGTCAACGGCTCTGCGGGAAGCCACGCTGTTTCCGGGAGATGTTCCTCTCCAACTGGACAGGTTTGTCACCAGAAGATTTTTTCAATATTGCATATCCGACGTGCGTGCCCGGCTTCCGGGACGAAACTGGAGCCTGATAACGCTATGACTCAAGATGTCCTCTCCACCCCGGGCCATGCACCGGTCCTTGCCCGGCTGGAAGCTGCGGGCGTGCTTGCCGAAGAAACGGGCCACCGTATTGCCGCGTATTCCTATGACGCGTCCAACTACAGAGTTCCGCCTCTTGCCGTGGCCTTCCCACGAAGCGTCCAGGATGTCGTCGCTGCGGTGGCCGCATGCCGGGAAACAGGCACACCGCTGGTGAGCCGGGGTGGCGGGACATCCATGGCAGGCAACGCCGTAGGCCCCGGCATTGTTCTGGACTTCTCCCGGTACATGAACCGCATCAATAGCGTCGATGAGGCCACCAAGACCGCCGACGTCGACCCCGGCGTCGTCCTCTCCCACCTCACCGTTGAGACAGAGAGGGTCACCAGTGGAAGGCTCACGTTTGCACCGGACCCTTCGTCAAAGAACCGCGCCACCATCGGCGGCTCACTCGGGAACGATGCTTGCGGTAATCACTCAGTACGCTACGGCCGCACCTCTGATCATGTGCTGGAGATTGACGTCGTCACTTCCGACGGCGCACAGTTGACCGCCACGGCGACCGGTCTGCGCGCAACTGACCCAGCCGATAGGTTCTCGGTCTCCCGCGCATTTGAGCTGGGGGCGGAGCTTAAGCAACTCGCCCAGGACAACCTGGCAAGTTTCCGGGTAGAGCTGGGCCGTATCCAGCGCCAGGTCTCCGGTTACCACCTGGCCAACCTCCTGCCCGAAAATAGTTTCAACGTGGCCCGAGCCCTCGTGGGAACCGAGGGCACTTGCGCGATCGTCGTGCGGGGCCCGCATGAAACTCGTCCCCAAAGCACCCAGCGCCCTCCTCGTGTGTCTCGGGTACGCCGACGTCGTGGACGCCGCCAAGGATATCGAAACCATCCTGGAATTTTCCCCCGCCGCCGTCGAGGGCATCGACGAGGCCATCGTGGACACGATGAAGTTGCGACGCGGACCCGATTCAGTACTCGGCCTGCCCGAAGGCAAGGCCTTCCTCTATGTGGACTTGGACGGGCAGAACCCTGAGCAGGTAGCGGGGGAAGCGTCACGGCTCCTCGAACGGCTGGCGGCAAACGGACGGATGGTGGACGGGCGCGCTGTTCCCGACCTCGTGCAGCGCGCCACCCTCTGGCGGGTCCGGGAAGACGGGGCGGGTCTTTCCTCCCGGCCGGCCAGCGGCGGGGAATCACAGGCAGGCTGGGAAGACTCAGCTGTTGCGCCGCAGAACCTGGCCTCATACTTGTCCGATTTCCGTGACCTTCTTGCTGAGTTCGGGTTGACCGGAATTATGTACGGGCACTTTGGTGCAGGCTGCATGCACATCCGCATCACTTATGACCTGCGTAGCGAGGAGGGCCGGGCCGTCTTCCGCAAGTTCACCCGGTCCGCAGCTGACCTCGTAGTGCGGCACGGTGGCTCTCTGTCTGGTGAGCATGGCGACGGACGCGCCCGGTCAGAGTTTCTGCCGGTCATGTATTCCCCAAAAATGGTCGCAGCATTTGAGACCTACCGTGGACTTTGGGACCCTGCCGGCATCCTGAACCCAGGGTCCATGACAGATGCGGACCCCATGGATGCCAACTTGGCGCACGAAGGTATTCCCCAACGCGAGTGGCGAACCCACTTTGAGCTCCGTCCGGTCGAAGCCGCGGCCGCCGGTGCTGACCCGTGGGTTCACGCTGTCCAGTCTTGCATTGGCGTAGGCAGGTGTCGGTCCGATGCCGGTGGCGTCATGTGCCCGAGCTACCGGGCCACAGGGGATGAAAAGGATTCAACGCGCGGCCGTTCCCGTACGCTCCAGGATATGGTCCGCGGTGCCAAGAGCATCGATGAAGGCTGGAAGTCGAAGGATGTCCGGGAAACACTGGACCTCTGCCTGGCCTGCAAAGCCTGCTCCAATGACTGCCCTGCCGGGGTGGACATGGCCACGTACAAGTCGGAGTTCTTCTCGCATTACTATGAGGGCAAGCTCCGCCCCATGTCGCACTTCACCCTCGGCTGGTTGCCGCGCTGGCTGAAACTGACCACCCTGATCAGCCCGCTCGTGAACCTGGTCTTGGCCAGTCCGCTGGGCAAGGTCGTGGCCGCAGCAGGCGGGCTGACAACGCACCGAAAGATGCCGAAGTTTGCCTCCCGGAAGATGCTCCGCAAAGAGCTGGCGCCCCACGACAATCCGTCGTCCCCGGCAGATGCCGTCCTGTTCGTCGACTCGTTCACCAAGGGCTTCAGGCCCGAAGTGGCCGGCGCGGCCGCCCGGGTCATGGAAAGCACCGGACGCACTGTCGCCTGCGAATCAGACGCCTGCTGCGGCCTGACCTGGATCTCCACCGGCCAATTGGACACCGCCAAGAAGCTCATGGGCAAGGCGGTGGCGAAGCTCGACGACGGGTCCGACACCCCCATCGTGGTGATTGAACCGAGCTGCGCCGCGGCGTTGAAGAAGGACGCACCCGAACTGCTCGGCAGTGAAGCGGCCGAGCGCGTCTCTCATAGGATCCGCAGTTTCGCCGAGGCTGTGAAGGAATGGGTCGACGGCGGCTGGACACCACCTGTCGTACCGACGGACGTCACCGTGCAAACCCACTGCCACGAATACTCAACCTTCGGGGCAACCGTCCAACGCAAGGCATTGGCCGCACTCGGCGTCGCAAACGTCAACGAAGCAACCGGCTGCTGCGGAGTCGCCGGGAACTTCGGGTTTGAAGCCAACCATTACGACATCTCCATGAAGGTGGCCGAACAAGCCCTGGCACCGGCCCTGACCAAAACAGCCTCCGACGTGCCCGTCCTTGCCGACGGCTTCAGCTGTGCCATGCAGATCAAGCAGTTGGACCCGGACCGCAAAAGCCTGCATCTGGCCGAACTCCTCGATGAACGCGCGCCAGGAAGTGAAATGCAATGAAGAAGTTAGAGCCAGCAGCAAGCTTTCCGGCGGCAGTCGAGCCCAACACCCCATGCTTGCCCCTCTTTTTCGATCCTTTGCTGGAGCTGACAAAACAGGGCCCGTCCTGGCGTCCGCAATCTGAACATACCGGCCCGAAGAAGTCACTTCCCCGACGCGGACTGCCGCGGAACCGATCCCGCGGCAGGTCAACTGACAGAAGTGCGATGCTCGACATGGTCGTCCATGACCTGCATGCCCTTGGTGTCCGACTCAATAGCAACAGTGCCCTTTCATCCGAGCACTCGTCCTACCTTCAGATCGGGCGCACGGAGATCCCTCCCCTTAGCTGCCGCGGCGAGGCCTCAGGCGCAATCTAGCGCAGGCCCTCCTCGTCGCGGAGTTCGTGTTACCCGGCCACCCTTCAATGAAGATCTCAAGAAAAGTGCCCCACGTAATGCAAAACGCACAAAAGCCCTCAGGAATGCCCGCCCACCGCTACACGCCGTTCCAGGACCAGATCAAGGTGGAACTGCCGGACCGCACCTGGCCGGACAAAATCATCGCCAAGGCGCCCCGCTGGTGCGCGGTGGACCTGCGCGACGGTAACCAGTCTCTGATCGATCCCATGAGCCCGGCGCGTAAGATGAAGATGTTCGACCTGCTGGTCCGCATGGGCTACAAGGAGATTGAGCTCGGGTTCCCGTCCGCCTCCCAGACCGATTTCGATTTCGTCCGGCAGCTTATCGAGGGCAACCATATCCCGGACGATGTGACCATCCAGGTCCTCACCCAGGCGCGCGAACACCTGATTGAGCGGACCTACGAATCCTTGGTGGGCGCCAAGCAGGCGATCGTCCACCTTTACAACGCCACCTCGGTGTTGCAGCGCCGCGTGGTGTTCAACCAAGACGAGGACGGGATTTTGGATATCGCCCTCCAAGGCGCCCGGCTCTGCAAGAAATACGAGGAAACGCTCGTTGACACGCATATCATCTATGAGTACTCCCCGGAGTCCTTTACGGGCACGGAACTGGAATACGCTGTGCGGGTGTGCAATGCCGTGGCCGATGTTTTTGAAGCCTCCGCTGACCGGCAGGTCATCATTAACCTTCCCGCAACCGTGGAAATGGCAACTCCCAATGTTTACGCCGATTCGATCGAGTGGATGAGCCGTCATCTGCACCCCCGGGAAGGCATCATCCTGTCGATGCACCCGCACAATGACCGTGGAACGGGTGTGGCCGCAGCGGAACTGGGCTACATGGCTGGCGCCGAGCGGATCGAAGGCTGCCTGTTCGGGAACGGCGAGCGGACCGGAAACGTGGACCTGGTCACCCTGGGCCTGAACCTTTTCGTCCAGGGCATCGATCCCATGATTGACTTCTCCAATATTGACGAGGTCCGCCGTACGGTGGAGTACTGCAACCAATTGCCCGTCCCGGAGCGATCCCCCTACGGCGGCGACCTCGTCTTTACAGCGTTCTCCGGATCACACCAGGACGCCATCAAGAAGGGCTTTGAAGCACTCGAACGGGACGCGGCCGCTGCCGGCAAAGACGTTTCCGACTTCACCTGGCAGGTGCCGTACCTGCCCATCGACCCCAAGGATCTGGGTCGCACCTATGAAGCAGTCATCAGGGTCAACTCCCAGTCCGGCAAGGGCGGCGTCGCCTACCTGCTTAAGACCGAGCACAGCCTGGATCTGCCGCGACGTGCCCAGATCGAGTTCTCCAGCGTCATCCAGCGGCGCACTGACACGGTGGGCGGGGAAGTCAGCGGGGCGCAGCTTTGGCGGATCTTCCAAGACGAATATCTGCCATCTGTCGAGGCTGATAGGCAGTGGGGCCGCTACTCGCTGGGCGCCATTAAGACGGAAACAGATGACGACGGCGGCACGACGCTTCACGTCTCACTTACCGTGGACGGCGTGCAGGTTCAGTGCACCGGCACCGGCAACGGCCCAATTGCTGCGCTGCTGAGCATCCTGCGAGAGGACGGCGTGGACCTCAGAGTGCTGGACTACAGCGAGCACGCCCTCTCAGAGGGTGGTAGCGCGATGGCTTCAGCGTGCGTGGAATGCGCGGTGGGGGAGCGAGTCCTCTGGGGCGTCGGCATTGACGCCAACACGAGCACCGCCGCGCTCAAGGCTGTTGTCTCCGCCGTGAATCGAGCCATTCGCGACGCCCAAGCATAATTCCTTCCACCAGGTGACGCCGCGCTGTTTCCGGACACGGTCGGGTGCCCAACCGTGTCCGGAAGCATCGAGATCGGCTAGCACATGAAGCCAGAGTTGCGATCGTTTCCCTAATAACTAGGAAGCCGGAACACCATTATTCAAAGAAGGCCCGTTTCGCATCTTCACATGAAAGAACAACAAAGTTGATCAAGCAGGTTGTATATTCGATGAATGATCGACCAGAAGAAAATGACACAATCCTTCTTCGAGGCGCTGCACCCTCTACTGGCGCGCTTGAACGTGGAGCGGACTCTCTCGCCCGGAAAGCTGGGGGTTCTCCGATATCTAGCTGAACATGGACGGGCGACCACTTCGGAGCTTGCTCAGGCTGGACGGGTTAGCCCTCAAGGCATTTCGCTCGCGGCGCGTGAGCTGGAACGGCTGCAGCTGGTATCGCGCGTCCCCGACGATGTGGACCGCCGCCGGGTTTGGATTGAACTGACGCAGGAAGGCAGCCAGAAACTCGCTCAGGAGGTGTCTGTCGGATACGGCTGGTTGGACCGAACGGTCAGCGAGCGTCTAACGCCGGAAGACCGCAAGGCGCTCGCAGCAGTCATTCCCGTTCTCAGGAAACTGGCGTCTGAGGCGACCAGCGACTGAACTCTGAATGCGTCTGCATCGAGGGGCCCTGGTGTTTGGCGGCCCGTAAGGGGCGCTGACTGAACCTTAAGCGCCTGTTGGCGTTCGGTCACGCCACCGTCTTATGCACAGAATGCGCTGGAACGTCATAGTTGTTCACCAAGTATTATGTTAGGCGGAAGTGTTTAGGGCAGGGTGGCCTAGCTCGTCCTCCAAGGCGGCCCCGCCGCACTTGAGGGGAGCCGGTCCGGCCAATTGCTAACGGCGAAGGCCTGGATAGCCCGTGATTGCAGGTTTCCTGGTGAACCTGCAATGCCCTTCGGTTGAAAGCCCCATGCAGCAGTGTCGGAGCGCCGCTAATGCCCCCCTTGACTAAGGAATGACTTATGACAAACCCCACTCGCACATCAACTCAAACTGATCCTGGGGGAGGCGCCGTACGCGGCCTCTCTTCCTATGCGCAATTGACAGAGGTCCAACTGCCTGCGGCAGGCACCTTCGCACTAATCACGCTTACGGGCGGTGAAGGCAAGCCGGCCACCTTTAGCTCTGAGTCGCTGCTGGGACTCCAGGAGATACTTGTGGAAGTCGCGGCGCGAGTAAACTCCGGACAGGTAGCTGGTGTTGGCATCACTGGCCAGAACCGTTTTTTCGTGGCTGGCGCAGACATTAAGGCTCTGAAGGACCTGAAGGACCTGGGGTCGGCCCGGGCTGTTGCACGCCTGGGGCATCAGGTGTTTGGCGCACTGGAAGCTATGAACGTTCCAACCTTCGCCTTTATCAACGGTGCGGCCATAGGTGGCGGGCTGGAAGTCGCGCTGGCAGCCCGCTACCGTACCGTCTCAACGGACGCGAATGCGATTTCCCTGCCCGAGGTCTACCTAGGCCTGCTGCCCGGCTGGGGCGGAGTGTACCGACTTCCTCGGCTAATCGGGCCCGCTAACGCGGTGAAGGTGATGATCGAGAACCCACTGGCTAACAACAAGGTTCTTGACGGTAGGTCAGCCTATGAGCTTGGTATAGCAGACACCGCATTCGACAGTCCCGATTTCCTGAGTCAGTCCCTCGCCTGGGCGGACCGGATTATCACCGACGCGGCACGCCGGGAAGAACTTGATCAACGGCGGGCCGCGATTGCTGATTCCTCTCGGGAAGAGTGGGATGCGGCCATTGCTGCCGGCCGGGTCATCGTCGAGTCCAAGACCTCCAATGCCGCACCTGCCCCTGCTCGTCTGCTGGATCTGCTCGAACTGGGCAGAAGCCTGGATCAGGCACAATCCGCTGACTTGGAAGTCAACGCACTCGGCGAACTGATCCTGTCACCCCAGTTCAAGGACTCCGTTTATGCGTTTCTTGAACTTCTACAGCGTAGAGCCAAGAATCCGTCGGGCGCGCCTGATCCGGCGCTTGCCCGTCCAGTCAACAAGGTCGGAGTTGTCGGAGCAGGCCTGATGGCAGGGCAGCTGGCCCTGTTGTTTGCTCGACAGTTGCATGTACCCGTTGTGATGACGGACATCGACCAAGGGCCGCGTGGATAAAGGTATAGGTTACGTCCATGCTCAGGTGGAAAAACTGCTCGCCGGGAAACGCATCTCCCCATGCGACGCCGATCACCTTAAGACCCTTATTAGCGGATCGGTTTCCACGACTGCCTTTGCCGACGCTGACTTCGTGGTCGAAGCTGTCTTCGAAGAACTCACCGTCAAGAAGCAAGTACTTGCAGAAGTTGAGTCGGTCGTTTCCGAAAACTGCATTCTCGCTACCAACACGTCCTCGTTGCTCGTAACGGAGATGGCAGCAGACCTCCTGCACCCGGAACGCGTCATTGGATTCCACTTCTTTAATCCGGTGGCGGCTATGCCCTTGCTGGAGATTGTGCGGACTTCCAGGACCAGTGATGAAGTCCTGGCCACGGCGTTTGTCCTCGGCAGGGCGCTGAAGAAGACTACGGTCCTCGTCCTCGATGCGCCTGCCTTCGTTGTCAACCGCGTGCTACTCCGTTCGGTGGCGGAGGTTCTAAAGGCCTTTGACGAGGGTACGCCTGCGGAAATAGCGGACGAAGCACTCAAGCCCATGGGCCTGCCAATGACCCCGTTTGCGCTGTTGGGCATGATTGGTCTTCCTGTCGCACAGCATGTCATCGAGTCTCTCCATAACGCCTTCGGCGACCGATTCCATGTATCTACCAATCTACAAAGACTTATCGACCGCGGCATCACTTCGCTCTGGACCGCTGAACACGATGGCGGCCCGCATATCCCGCAATCCACCATGGGCGTCCTCGAATTCGCTCACTTCCCGGCCACCTCGGAACAATTGCTCGAACGAGTCCAGGATGCCCTGGCAGAAGAAATCGGGCTTCTGCTTGAAGAGGGAGTGGTCGCTTCCGCGGAGGACGTGGATCTATGCATGATGGCCGGCGCCGGCTGGCCGCTGCACCTCGGCGGCATCACTCCGTACCTTGACCGAACGGGCGCCTCCGAGAGAGTCAATGGCAAGCTCTTTCACTTGGGTATGCGCTAAGCCCCAAATCCAGGGCGCACCTTGCCCGTCGGGGTCGTGGCACACGTGTGAGACTACCGTCCCCACATACTGGTGGCATGCTGCTAGATTCACCTTTGATTGATAACCGACAAACAAGTTCTTGATTGCTGACCAGTAAGTTGTTAAGCTACAAGAGCGTTCAAAGGAGTAAGACGTGGACAAAGGGCAAGCTGTCGAAGAAGCGTCCGGATGGCTTTCACACAATGAGGCTGTCTATAACAACACCGAGTTGCAGCGACCAGCCGCCGCTCGGAGGAGTGACCGTCCAGCGGGCAGGGAAGAGCAGGAGCCGGCGCCGAGGCGTCGGACGCAGCAAGAGCGGCGGGAGGAAGCCGAGACCCGGCTTCTTGCCGCTGCACGCACCCTCCTCTCGCGCAAAGGTTGGGTGGGAATGACCCTGGCCGAAGTCGGCCAGACGGCAGGTTACAGCCGGGGGCAAGCTGCTCATCACTTCGGCAGCAAGGGTGCGCTGTTGCGCGCTCTGACTCTGCACATCAATCGGTCCTTCGCCCAGGAGATGCGAGATGCTCCGACGCCCCCCGCTGGCCTGCAGGCGGTACTCGGCTATGTCCGTGTCTACTTGGGCCGAAGCGATCCGAAGTGGACGAACACCCGCACACTCCTACTGCTGCTGGCGGAGTCCCTTCTCGAGAACTCAGAAACGGCGGAAGTTGTTGCCGTCTATAACCGTGAGATGTTTGCGTGGCTGGAGGACAACCTGCGCATAGGAATTGCCCAAGGTGAGGTGCGTGCGGATATCGATCCTGCAATTGGGGCGGAGTTCGTCGTGGGCGCCCTTCGTGGCCTTGCATCCCAGCGTCTTATTCAAGGATCTGCAGCAGACATACGTGGAATCAGGGATCAGGTAGTGCAGTTGGTCGAACATACGTTCGCGGCACCTACCGATCGCGAACAGAAGGAAGGAGCAAACGATGGATGACGAAACGCGCGAGATGCTCCATCAAACGGCGACGAGCATTTTCGCCGATGGACCCCCTGACTTATGGGAGGTTCTGCAAAGCGTCGGTTTTGACAAGGCTTTGGTGCCTGAGAGTAAAGGTGGGGTCGGCGTGAGCTGGGTTGCTGCCTGTGAGCTCTTGGGGATTGCTGGCAAGTACGCCGCTGCCGTGCCGATGGCCGAAGCCATGATTGGGCATTGGCTCCTGAACTTTGCGGGCATTGAAGACGTCGAGTTGCCGACAATCGCCTTCCCTCCGCCCTCGAAACCGTTTCGGCTCAGCCGATCTGGCGACGAGTGGCACGTCGACGGAGCTCTCGTTCGCGTGCCATGGGGACGCGCCTGCACGCACGTCGCGTTCATGAGCGAGGGCCCAGCGGCCCAGCTGATCGTCGTTGCCCGCGATGCAGCCGGTGTCTCGATGACGCCCGGTCAAAACCTCGCAGGCGAACCGCGCGACGACATGACGCTCGAAGGCGTCGTCCCGCTTGCCGTGGTGCCCGTGCCGTTCGAGGCCAATTCGCTGCTGGCGATAGCTGCAGTCATGCGCAGCGCTTTGATGGCAGGTGCAATCGAACATGCATTGGCCTTGACCGTGGATTATGCGAATATGCGGGTCCAATTCGGCCGACCGATCGGCAAGTTTCAGGCGGTCCAGCAGAACATTGCCGTACTGGCCACGCAGGCAGCGGCCGCGCGGGCAGCGTCCGAAGCCGGTGGCGAGGCGATTGATGGCTGGCTCGCCGATACGAACGAGTCTCTCGCGCACAATATCGATGCGGTAAGTGCGAAGATCCGCACCGGTGAAGCGGCCGGACAAGCGTCCGCAATCGCCCACCAAGTATTCGGTGCGATCGGTTTCACGGAGGAACACGAATTGCATCGCTTCACGAAACGGCTCTGGTCCTGGCGCGACGAATGCGGCAACGAAGCCTTTTGGGCCGAAGTTCTAGGGCAATGCGTTCTGGCCGACGAATCTGGGAAAACCCTCTGGCGCACGCTGACGCCGGCGGGCAGTGCCCTCGAATTAGGAGCGACGCGATGAGTAACCTGTCCTTTCCGCGCCCAAGGCAGTCCGAGGTCGGCGAACGGCTGCGGGCAGAGGTACGCGAGTTCCTCGACGATTTTGATTTTCGGAGCGACCCGCACACGGCCAGCGTTTTTGGTGGCTTCGATCCTGAATTTAGCGAAGTGCTTGGCTCGCGCGGATGGATCGGTATGGGCTTTCCCCAGCGCTATGGCGGTGGCGGCTACGGACTCGTTGAACGCTATGTTGTTTTGGAAGAGCTGCTTGCCGCCCGCGCGCCGATCACTGCACACTCTGTAGCCGACCGCCAGAGCGGCCAATTGCTGCTGCGCTTCGGCAATGAGCGTCAGCGTGAGGAAATTTTGCCCCGCATCGCTGCCGGCAAATCTTACTTTTGTATTGGAATGAGCGAGCCGGACTCCGGGTCAGACTTGGCGTCGGTTCGCACTCGTGCCACGAAAGTGGACGGAGGCTGGCTTGTAAACGGCGCGAAAATCTGGACCACGAATGCACACCGCAGCCACTACATGATCCTGCTGTGCCGCACGTCGCCGGCCACTCAGGAGCGTCACGCGGGCCTGAGCCAGTTCCTGGTCGACATGAAGACGCCCGGAATCGTGTGCCAGCCGATCGTCAACATCGCCGGAGTGCACGACTTTAATGAAGTGCACTTGCAGGATGCTTTCCTTCCCGACGAGGCGCTTATCGGGGTCGAGGGTGAAGGATGGAAGCAGGTCACCAGTGAGCTGGCGTTCGAACGTAGCGGGCCGGAGCGCTTTCTGTCTCACCTCGGTCTCTTGGAAGAATTCGTCCATGTTCTGAAACGGCATCCGTCGACTGAGGGCGCCAAGGCCCTAGGGCGCCTGGTTGCCCACCTCGCCACCCTGCGCCGGATGTCACGATCTGTGGCGACGATGATCTCCGACGGCCAAGATGCCGCACTTCATGCGGCGCTGGTAAAAGATCTGGGCACCTGCTTCGAACAGGAGATCCCCGAGATCCTGCGGCTCGCTCTGCAGACCGAGCCCGATCCCACCGCCTCTGACGCCTATCGTGCTGCACTGGCTCACGTGGTTTTGAACGCGCCTTCCTCTACAATCCGCGGAGGAACAAAAGAAGTGCTGCGCAGCATCGTCGCGAAGGGGCTCGGATTGCGATGAGCGGGCTCGCCATGAACACTCAGGTTCCTGTGTCATGGAACGTGATGCTCAAACCCACCAAGAACTACCTAGCGAGGGCTTCAATGGGACGCCCGAGTATGCACAAGCGTAGTTAAATAAGAAGGGCAAATCTAATGTCTATAGAGCTGTCAACGGAGACGGACGAACTTCATCTGCAGCAGACCGGGCACGTCTTGTGGCTAAGGCTAAACCGGCCACAGGCTTTGAATGCGCTTACCGCGTCGCTTGTTGATGATCTGACCAAGGTCATTCAGGACGCTGATGAAGATCCAGATGTGCGGATTATTGTCCTCACTGGAACGGGTCGGGCTTTCTGTGCCGGCGCGGATTTGAAGGACAGTGCAAAGCGCAGTACCGAGGAGGGTGCTCGTTTTGTGAAGAAAATTGGTGAACTCACGAACCTGATCGAAGAGTGCACTAAGCCTGTGATCGCGGCGATTAACGGGATCGCTATCGCCGGTGGTCTGGAATTGGTGCTGGCGTGCGACGTTGTGATTGCGGCGGAGTCGGCGGTCCTCGGGGACGCCCATTCAAATTACGCTATGTTCCCTGGGGCGGGCGCCACGGTGCGTTTGCCGCGGAAGATCGGCCTCAACAATGCCAAGTATCTGATGTTCACAGGCGATATGCCTACCGCCCGCGAGTGGCTGGCGATGGGCTTGGTAAGCCAGGTCGTCCCGGGCGAAGACCTAAATGACGCGGTGTCGGCACTGGCCAGCAAGCTTGCCGGTAAGAGCCCGTTTGGGTTGGCAAAAATGAAGCAAGCGCTAAACGACTCTTTGGATCAACCGGCACAAATCGGACTGCGCTACGAACGGGCGTTGGTAAACCTTTATAGCCATTCTGCCGATCGCGTCGAGGGGCTGGCGGCATTCCGGGAAAAGCGTCCTCCGCAGTTTCAGGGTAGATAGATGGCGGTGCGTCCCGGGCCGAGGCCCCACACCTGCGTATTCAAGATTTAAGGAATGAGATCTATGGAACAGAACGTCAAAGGACCATTGTCAGGCATACGAGTGATCGATGTCGGCACCATGGTCGCTGGGCCCGTGGCTGCAACTCTGATGGCGGATTTCGGTGCTGAGGTGATCAAGGTCGAGCAACCCGGCAAGGGAGACACTTTGCGTCATATCGGCCCGAGTTTGGGCGATGGTGAGAGCTTGTGGTGGAACGTCGAGGGGCGCAACAAGAAATCAATCACGCTGGACTTACGTCAACCCGAGGGGCAGCGGATCCTGAAGGAGTTAGTGAAGAGCGCTGACGTACTGGTGGAGAATTTTCGTCCCGGGACCTTGGAACGGTGGAACCTTGCCTGGGAAGACCTGGAGCAGGTGAACCCTGGGCTGGTGATGCTCAGCGTCTCCGGGTATGGACAAACTGGCCCGTATGCCCCTCGAGCTGGCTATGACCGAATGGGTCTGGCGCTCGGCGGCGTGTTGAACGCGACAGGTTACCCTGACCGTGCTCCGGTTAAGGTCGGCGTTGCCATCGCCGACTACCAGACAGCGGTGCTTGCAGCTTTCGGGACGATGGTGGCCCTGTACAACAGGGACGTACGAGGCGGTAAGGGCCAGCAGATTGACCTTTCGCTGTATGAAACGGTCTTCCGATTCACTGATGTGATGGTGACCGCGTTCGATAAGTTTGGCGACAAGCGGGAGCGCACAGGGAACCTGCATTTTGCGGCCGCACCGGGGGACCACTTTGAAACGATCGATGGGCGGCATATCGTCCTCACAGTATCCTCGGACCGCATGTTCCGTCGCCTGTGTGAAGCAATACCGGACCTGATCGGTGATGAGCGCTTCATCACGCACGCGAATCGCATCGACAACATCGAGGAGATAAATCGACTCGTTGGGGAGTGGATCAAGTCTCTGCCCGTTCCGGAACTCTGCCAGATACTCGACGAAAAGGGTCTAGCATACTCCCTCATTTACTCGATCGAGGACATCGTTGGCGACCCGCAATATCAAGCCCGGGGCACAATCGCCACCGTCGAGAATCCTCGTCACGGTGCGCTGAAAATGCCCGCGCCACAGCCAAGGTTGAACCGCACGCCGGCTCCTGCGATGCGACCAGCTCCCGAACTGGGTTCCAACACGGACGAGGTTCTAAGTGAACTCATTGGTCTCTCGGCCGCGGATATCGCGGGACTGCGCAAAGCGGGCACGATCTAGCCTACGGCGCGGCGCTGTGATGCAAATGTTGGGAAGGCTAGAGATGAAGTTGCAGGGCGGGTCGGGCCCGGCGGGGTGCTAACTGCCCGTTCTGCCAGAGTCCACCTGATAGCCGATGAAGGCGTTCAGTAAGAATTACCGAAATCTAAACACTGCTAGGAGAAGTGCGTTGATATCATCACGCGTCACGACTGAAGTGCAGGACCCCGCGAGTGTGGAAGCCGCCATCGAGAGCCGCTTCTCCTGCCGGGCATTCCTTCCGGACAAGGCCGTCGCCCGAAGCGACATCCAGGAAATACTCCGCGTCGCCAGTCAATCCGCATCCGGCACGAATACACAACCGTGGAAGGTGTACGTGCTTCAGGGCGATCAGCGGGATAACGTTGTCCACCAAGTGTGCGCTGTGGACGACGCGGTCTTCTCTGATCCGGGCTTGGCCGAAAAGCACCGCGACAAGGTCGACTTCTACCCGGCTGAATGGGTTTCGCCGTACATCGACCGGCGGCGTCAAAACGGCTGGAGCTTGTACGACCTTCTCGGAATCGGCAGGGGCGAGAAGGACAAGATGCACGCTCAGCTACAGCGTAACTACCGCTTCTTTGATGCCCCCGTAGGGCTGATCTTTACGGTCGATAAGGTCATGGGGCGAGGATCGCTCATCGATTACGGCATGTTCCTGCAGAACATCATGCTTATGGCCCGGGCTCGGGGCCTTCACACGTGCCCGCAGGCGGCTTGGAACTACTACGAGTCGACAATTAAGCCCATCATTGGCGCTGGTCCGGACGAAACGCTGGTTTGCGGTATGTCACTTGGCTACGCCGATGAGTCAGCGCCAGTGAACACACTCGTGACGCCGCGGGAGACAGTGGATAGTTTCACCCAGTGGGTTTGAGCTATAGAGCTTGGTGCTGCTTCGTCTCGGGAGTGGGACTTTTCCATTCTGACAAGGTTCCCCTGTAGTCACCTTCTACGTCACACCAGCAATTCACCTTAAAAGCAACGGAGAACGAATCGTGGAGAAAATCATCGTCTTGGACGGTGCTCGCACCCCCACCGGCAGCTTCGGTGGCATCTTCAAAGATGTGCCCGGCCACGTGCTTGGGGCGACGGCCAGCAAGGCAGCCCTGGAACGCGCCGATGTTACGGTCGACGACATCGACGAAGTCGTCATGGGTTGCATCGGCCAGGTGGGGGCCGATGCGTATAACGCGCGGCGAGTCGCTGTCACGGCAGGACTGCCAACAGGGGTTCCGGCCTACAACGTCAACCGGCTGTGCGGTTCCGGATTGCAGGCCATCTGGTCGGCAGCCATGGAGATGCAGTGGAACCAGCTTGACTTCGCCCTTGCCGGCGGCAACGAGTCAATGACAAGGATGCCGTACTACGACTTTGGCGCGCGCCAGGGCTACCGACTTGGCGACCGTTCCCTCAGCGACGGCACTCTCATGATGCTCACCGACCCCTTGCACGGCATCCACATGGGAGTCACGGCGGAGAACGTCGCCAGCAAATACAACGTCTCACGCTTGGAACAGGACGAGTTCGCTGTCGAATCACAACGCCGCGCCGCTGCGCCCGAGGCCCAGGCAGCGTTCGCCGAGGAAATCACGCCAGTCTATGTCGCGGGTCGAAAGCCTTTCACAGCTGACAAGGATGAGCACCCCAAGCCTGAGACAAACATGGAGACCTTGGCGGGATTGCGTCCTGCATTTGCCACTGGCGGGACAGTCACGGCCGGCAATGCATCGGGTATCAACGACGGCGCGGCCGCCGTCGTCCTTGCTCGCGAGTCCGTCGCTGCTGAGCGGGGCCTGAAGGGCTTGGTTAGCCTTGAGGCCGTGGCCACGGCCGCCATGGAACCCGAACTCATGGGGTACGCGCCCACGCTGGCTCTGAGGTCCTTGTTCGAGAAGACCGGCACGACGCCAAAGGATATCGGTTCGATTGAACTAAACGAGGCTTTTGCCTCACAGGCTGTCGCTGTCATCCGGGACGCCGACCTCGATCCGGCCCAGGTCAATCCCTACGGCGGAGCCATTGCCCTAGGGCATCCGGTCGGTGCCACCGGGGCGATCCTGACGCTGCGCCTTGCCAAGGACATGGCACGCCGAGATCTGGAACTTGGAATTGTCACCATGTGCATCGGTGGAGGACAGGCGCTCGCAGCACTCTTCCGGAGGATCTGATGCCAACGCCTGTAACTCTAACTACTGTCGGCGGCGTCGGACACCTGCAGCTCAACCGCCCGGAGGCGGCCAACACGATAAATATGCCCTTGGCCGTGGCGCTCGGAGAGGCGGTTAACCGAGTTGCGGAGGACGACGCGATTAAGGCGGTCTTGCTGACCGGCAACGGCAAGCGGTTCTGTGCTGGTGGAGACATTTCTGCGTTCGCAGAGGCCTCAGACCAAGGCCAGTTCCTGACTGAGCTGGCGGCCACGGTTGATGGGGCTGTGCAGGCTCTCGAATCTCTGCAGAAGCCCGTAGTGGCGGCTGTCCACGGGGCCGTTGCCGGTGGTGGGCTTGGCATCATGCTGGGCGCCGACGTCATCATCGCAGCGGAAGGTACAAGCTTTGTGTTTGCCTACCCCTCCATTGGCCTGACTCCCGACTGTGGGACTTCCGCCAGCTTGCCCCGCGCCATGGGGCTACACCGCGCACTGGCCTTTGCCCTGTCCGGGCGGCCTTTGGACGCGGGTCAGGCGCTCAACCAGGGACTTGTCACAGAGGTGGTCGTCGATCCCATGGGCCGCGCACAAGAGGTGGTCGCAGCTTGGGTGGCCGGGGCGCCGGGTGCGCTCGGCGATGTCCGAAGGCTGTTGCGCCAGGGCCTCGGCCTCTCGCGCGCGGAGGTAGGCGCACGCGAGGCCGCGACTATCGGTGAGCGCATGGCCACCGACGAGGCTCAGTTCCTCATTCCAGCGTTCCTTGGTCGCTGACTCGGGGCGGCTCGTTTTCGCTTTCTCAAGGGCGAACCCGCAGCCACTTAACAATTCGCCACAGACGTCCAAGAAAATACTTGTCGAGCAACTAGTATTTTTTGCTAACTCCCCGTAAATTGGGATACGAAAAGCGAAAGCGTTAACCCACCGAGGAGGGTTCTCCATGAAGATTGTTGTGTTGGCGAAGCAGGTTCCGGACACGTGGTCCGATCGTAAAATCGACTTGGAGTCCGGAATGCTGGACCGCGGTGCGTCCGAGCCTGTGCCGGACGAGATCAATGAACGGGCCTTGGAGAACGCCCTTCAGCTGAAGGATTCGCGCAAAGATATCGAAATTGTGGTGGTCGCAATGGGGCCGGAGGACGCGGGCAAGAGCATTCGGAAGTTGTTGTCGATGGGCGCGGACTCCGCCGTTTTGGTCTCGGACGAGTCCTTGGCGGGTTCCGACATGGTGCAGACAGCGCGGGTGCTGGCCGCCGCCGTCGAAAAGCTCGGAGGGGTGGACCTGGTCGTCGCCGGAAACGCGGCCACGGATGGGCGGGGCGGAATGGTCCCTGCGATGGTGGCCGAGATCCTGGGGTGGCCTGTGTTGCCCTCCTTGGATGAGGTGACAATCGCCCCGGATGCCATATCCGGTGTGGCCCAGGTTGATGGTGGCGTTTTGCGCTTGTCGTCGGCTTTCCCAGCCGTGGTGTCGGTTACAGAGAAGTCTGCGGACGCCAGGTTTCCAAACTTCAAGGGGATTATGGCGGCGAAGAAGAAGCCACTGGCCAGTTGGTCGCTGGACGATGTGGGGATCACCGCCACGCCGGAAGCTGTATCGGTGATGGTCTCGGCGTCGGCCCGCCCAGTGAAGCAAGCCGGACCGAAGGTTGTCGACGACGGCACCGCGGCTGCGCAGCTGGCCGAGTTCCTGGCGGCGAACCGCCTCATCTGAACGTGAGCGGACCCTACTGACACAGAAGTTAAACAGCTGAAGGAAAATACCATGCCATATACCGGAAACGTTCTGGTCCTGATCGAGACCAACCGCGAGGGGTCGCCGAAGTCCACTGCCGCTGGCCTGCTTAGGTTGGCTGCCGACCTCGGCAAGCCCGTTGCGGTGGCGGTTACTGCCCCGGGCCGGTCCGGGGGCCTAGTCGCTGAACTGGGGACCTTGGGCGCGGCCAATGTGTACCTGGCCGAATCGGAGAGTGCCGCCACCGAATTGGGGTCCGCGCTGGTCGGTGCCCTGGCAGACGCCGTACATACGTATGGGGCCGGCTTGGTGTTGGTACCGGCGACGAACGATTCCAACGCTGTGGCAGGTCGGCTCGCAATTGTGGCTGGGGGTTCTGTAGCCGCTGACGCGGTCGCTGTTCGCTTTGACGAGGAGAGCCAGGAGCTCATAGCTACCCACTCAATTTTCGGCGGCGACTTTACGACCGAGTCGACCGTGGAAGGTGGCCTAATGGTAGTTACTGTGCGTCCGGGATCCATCGAGGGCGTGGCGGAAACCGTCGCCTCTCCTTCGGTCACGATCGCGGAGATATTAACCACGACGGCGACCGGGGCCACGGTCGATGAGGTCAGCGAGGCTGCGGCGAAAGCTGGCAGGCCGATGTTGAGAGGGGCGAAGAACGTCGTCTCCGGCGGGCGCGGTGTTGGTTCGAAGGAAGCGTTCAGCGTGGTGGAGGAACTAGCCGACGTGCTCGGTGCCGCTGTGGGTGCCTCGCGTGCCGCCGTTGATGCCGGGTACGTGCCGCAGTCCTACCAGGTGGGTCAAACTGGCGTGACGGTAACCCCCCAACTCTATGTGGCGCTGGGAATCTCAGGGGCCATCCAGCACCGGGCAGGCATGCAGACTTCCAAAACGATCGTTGCCATCAACAAGGACGAACATGCTCCGATTTTCGACGTCGCGGATTTCGGCATCGTCGGGGATGTGTTCACAGTGGTCCCACAGCTGATCGAAGAGATCAACAACAGACGCAGCTGACGCCGGTGCCGGGCGGTCCGCTACCCAGTGAGGACCATGAGCAATGGTCCGACGGAGGCCTTCCGGCCATTTGAACCCGAAGTTGATACCCAGGCAAAGGACCGAGATCCATGACTAGCGAGAGAGACCCCAGCCAGGCACCCAGACGCCGCCGCATGGCAGGATACACGCCGCTAGCGCCCGAGCGCACCGATGCCGCGCCCGTGTCTGCAGAGCGCGTACAGAGGCATCTGCAGCATCATCCGGACGATTCGTCGGTTACAGAGAAGGCCATGACGGTGTCGCCGACCATCGATGACGTCACTCCGACGATCGATAAGACGGAGCTTCAGGGAATCGACCTTCCAGCGGAGGGGGAACGCGAGCAAGCCAAGCCCGCTGCTGAGCACGCTACTCCACGCAAGCGCCGGATGGGCGCTGTCCCGCCGGCGGCCGGAGCCCAGGATGTCGCGCGTCCATCGACTGATTCTGCGGTAGGGAGCGGTTCCGGTTCCGCGCAGGCCGGTTTGGTCGCTCCGGCAGCCAAAATGACCTCTTCGGCTAGTCTCCTTGGCACAAAGGGGGCGGCGGAGGGTGGCGACATAAGTGAATCGAGGGTGACCGGCCCGGCATGGCGGAAACCCGCTGTGGTTACTGCTGGTTTATTGGTTCTGGGCCTGCTGATAGTGGTTGGCGCGCGTTGGCTACGTACGCTCGAGGGTGTGCAGCAGTTCGTTATGACTTACAGTGGGCACGCGTGGCAGCCCGAAGGTGCGCCGGTCGGAATCCCGGCATGGCTAGGCTGGCAACATTTTTTCAATATGTTCTTCATCGTGTTGATCGCCCGCACCGGCCTTCAAGTGCGTACGGAGCGTAAGCCTCCCGGCTACTGGACAGCGAAGAAGAACTCGTTCTTCTCCCCGAAGGGCAACAGCCCAAAAAAGGTATCACTGTCCCAATGGCTGCACCAGACTCTGGATGTACTCTGGGTGACGAACGGGATAATCTTTGTCGCTCTGCTATTTGTCAGCGGGCACTGGAATCGGATCGTACCGATGAGCTGGGACATCTTTCCAAACATGCTCTCAGCAGCAGTCCAATATGCCTCGCTGGACTGGCCGGCCGAAAACGGCTGGGTGCACTACAACGCACTGCAGGTGATGGCCTACTTCCTCACGGTGTTCATCGCCGCCCCGTTGGCGGTTCTGACGGGCGTCCGGATGTCGACTTGGTGGCCCGAACGTGCTGGGCGCCTCACGATGATGTTTCCGGTCGAATGGGCGCGGGCATTGCACTTTCCGGTGATGCTCTACTTCGTTGCGTTTACGGTGGTGCATGTGTTCCTGGTGTTCTTCACTGGAGCCTTACAGAACCTAAACCACATGTACGGCTCCCGGGACGTTGTGGACTGGTGGGGCCTCGTCGTGTTTCTGATCTCGCTGTTGGTCATCGCCGCAGCCTGGTTCCTGACCAAGCCGTTGTTCACCACACCCATCGCAAACCGTATGGGCAAGGTCACCAAATAGTCCAACGAGCTCCAGCCCGATGGCTTGAAGTATGGGCATGAGTCACCGCAGACCCCTGCGTGACGCAGTAAACAAACCCAATAACAGGCCGCTCAAAGGCCAATTTCCGGCTGGGACATTCCGTTCGGAAACGCCCGGCGCGCTGACGCGCAGAGTCACCGGCACTGTTCGCCTGGTCACTCTAGGTCGGTCAGCGGGCCGGACGGAAGAGTGCGTGCGCTTGTGCGACGGGCTTGGTTTCGAAGGCCTTGTCAAGGTTCTCTCGCATAGCAGTTCTTGAGCCAAGTGATGCCGGGTTCCGTGGAGTTCTACGGATGCTGAACAGTTCCACGTCCACGCTGCACAGGGAGCGGCCTGCATGTCGGATTCGTGTGCGTGTAGCAAGGGGGGCCGGTGGAAGGGCGGAGAAACACCATCCGCAGGGACTGGAGATCGAAGTGATCAGGAGCCGGAGTGGCCGAATGGGCCGCGAGGCCCGCCATCATGGACATAGCCCCTCCGTGAACGGTCCCATTCCGATTCATAAACTCATCGACCGCAGGGAAATCCGGTCCCCTAAGGAAACCTTCGGTATTCGCTGGCTTCCCGCCCGGAGGGGTTGAGGCCGGACTACGCATGCCAAGCAATCTGTCCAGCGTGACGTCGGATTCGGGCCCCAGTGGCAGCGCGCCCAATCGGTTGAAATGGTCAAGTGCCCCCGCGGGGGTGGGTCCGACTGTTTGAAACCAGCCAACGGCATGCACGTGCTCCCTGCCGTCCGGCCCACGGAGACTGCCAAAGGACACGCCTCCCCTCGGATCTACGAAGCCGCTTCGTGTCCAAGCCTCCAGTACTGTGCCGTCAGTAGGAAGCGGGGCCAGAAAGTTCAGTTGTAGCTCCGTCGTGACCATCCAAGTAAGGTCTGGGGCGGCGGCGCGGATAGAAGTTGCGAGAGTTTGGTCTAAGAGGGAGGCAGCCGTCAACCCCGTTGGGCGCCCCTCATGGTCCAGGCACCAAACTCCAGTGACCATGGAACCGGTGCATTCGGGTACCGTGCCGTCATCGGCGCCACGTAGTTGGGTTCGCATGAGCCGCTCGACGCGACCCGACGTGGGTGCCACGGCACCGGGGGAAGCTGCGGTGCGGGAGTCGGATGGCGCGGAGGACTTGTGCATGCCCGGAGTTGAAGGAGCCATTCCACGAACATATCGCAGTCTTCGCTATGCCTGAATCCGTATAGCAATCTGTGGGCCCTCGAGTGTCCCGCTGGTCTCCGTCGCAAGACCTTCCGGTCGAACTTTTAGTGCCCGTCAACTGCCAAACACTTGATTGCTGATCAGTAAGTGCTATCCTGCTTGCATGGTACCGCTCCAAAGCTAGTCAGAACGTTGGCAAGCGAAGCGATTAGTCCAACGGGGTTGCTACTAGCTCGCCGGCTCCGAGGGCCGGCAATCTCGATACATGGGAGGACTAGAGGTACTGCCACGGTACTCACGAGACTCGCATCGCAGACGTGCTACCTCGCTGCGTTGGCGGTTGTGCGCAACATGAGAAACCAGCGTGCAGGCTCGGAGCATTCGGTGCGCAAGCTATTGAACTACAGGTAAAACTAGAACTGAGGACATCAAAGTGACCACACGTGATACCAATGCTTGGGAAACTGACATAGGGGAAGTCGAAAAGGACGATGTAATTATTCGGGGACACCGCCTGAGTCAATTGATCGGGAATACTTCATATTCTGAGATGATGTACCTGGTTCTTACCGGAAAGCGTGCAACACCTGGTCAGGCTCGCGTTCTCGATGCTCTACTCGTCTCGGTGATGGAACACGGAATATCGCCGTCGAGTACGATCACCAGGATGCTCGCGTCATACGGGGTTCCCATTCAAGTAGGGATTGCGGCCGGAGTAACCACCTTCGGGGACATCCAGGGTGGCGCTGGACAACAACTGGCATTGAAGTTGCAATCGGTTGTTCATCGAATAGCCGAAGATGGCGAGGTCACCGACGAATCGCTGCAGCGAGCCGCCAAGGAGATTGTGGCTGATAGCAGGGCAAGGCGGGAGCCTCTTGAGGGGTTTGGTCATCCGCAACACGGTGCGGATCCGCGCTTTCCTATTCTGATGGGTATCGCCAAGGAAGAAGGGGTCTTCTCCCATCACTCGACATTGCTGGCGCACCTGGAACACGAGCTGAGTCAAGCGGTTGGGCGCAAGATTCCAGCGAATGTCGATGGCGCGATTGCAGCTCTCATTCTTGATCTGGGGTTCACCTGGGAAACGACGCGAATATTCCTGGTCGCACCGCGGTCTGTCGGCCTTGCAGCCCACTACTTAGAGGAGGTTGCACAGGGAAACACTTGGCGGCACGTTCCTGCCGACCAGGTAAATTACACTGGCCCAGACCCATCGTAATTGGTATTCCAACTGTGATGACAATGTTCGAGTGGCAGTATTCGCTTTGCGCTGCGGTCATCTTGTATTTCTCACAATCAACCTAGGTGAAGTTTGCTGTCTGAGTTCCTCCATGTTCAGTTGAGCGACAACACAACTGCGTCGGAATTTCAGCGCATCGTAGCGTGGTTCGGGACAATCTCGCTCGAGCATCAGTTTAAAGAAACGATCGAATGAATGGGAGCAGGCTTATGGGTGTTCTGGATGGAAGAGTGGCGATTGTGACTGGCGCCGGGCGCGGTCTCGGCCGCGAGCACGCCCTGCTGCTTGCGGCCGAGGGTGCGCGTGTGGTGGTAAATGACGTTGGGGGAGCGAGCCCGGACAATGGTCCGGCGCAGGATGTGGTTGCCGAAATCATATCCGCGGGCGGGCAGGCCGTGGCTAATACTGACAGCGTCAGTGACTGGCATGGCGCGCAGCGGCTGGTGGAAACCGCCATCCGCGAATTCGGAGACCTGCATGTGGTCGTAAACAACGCGGGCATCATGAGGGATCGGACGTTGATCAACATGACCGAGGAGGAGTTTGACTCGGTGGTGGACGTCAATCTAAAGGGTACTTTCGCTGTCAGCAGGCACGCGGCTGCGTATTGGCGTAACCAATCAAAATTGGGGTTGGCCGCAGACCGGGCGATTATCAATACTTCCTCGGCCGCGGGTCTACAGCCCGGGGCAGGTCAGACAAACTACGCCGCAGCGAAGGCAGGGATCGCTGCCATGACGCAGGTCGCTTCAAAGGAGCTAAAGAGGTATGGCGTGCGGGTCAACTGTATTGCGCCGGCTGCGCGGACCCACTTGACTCTGTCTACGCCGGGGCTCAGTGAACGGGTTGCGGAGCCGGAATCCGAGACGGAGTTTGACAGCTGGCACCCCGGAAATATCTCACCGCTGGTCGCGTTCCTGGCGGCCGAGCGCTGCACCCTCTCCGGCCATATGTTCCGCGTCGTAGGTGATCTGATCGGAGTCTACGAAGGTTGGCGGGTCGTAGAGACATTCGAGAACGGTAGCCGTTGGAGTGTGCCGCAGATCGAACAGGCACTTGTCGGCGTCGCAGTCGAGCCCGTCGCCCAAGAAGCCTGAGCGTAACGCGTCCTTCCATTGCCGAACGGTAGAAGCTCCGCCCGAAATTCGCCTGGTCATACAGGTGTTCGCGTCCTCGCACATGTGAGGACATGTGCGTTTCGCCGTGGCGGAAAACTGCTGCCAGTGACTCTGGCAAGACTAGGCTGATTCGGGAGTCGAACTAAACACTTGATTGCCAACCAGTAAGTGTTAGACTAGCCAAAGGCCACTTGAGCAAACGACCGCACTGCAGCGGAGCCTTATCGTTTTTGTTAAGAGAGTGAATTGGAGTAACTATGACCGACCGCGTAGCTATCGCTGGAATTGGAATGACTTCTTTTGGGAAGTTTCTTGATCGATCGGTGAAGAGTCTCTCCGAGGAAGCTGTGAGAATGGCGCTGGAGGATGCCGGAATCGATGCGGACAAAGTAGACCGCGTCTACTTCGGCAACTCGGCATCTGGAGTCATCACCGGGCAGGAGATGATTCGAGGCCAAGCGGCGCTCAGGAACACCGGCCTCATGGGTAAGCCAATAATTAATGTGGAAAACGCTTGCGCTACGGGCAGCACAGCGTTCCATCTGGCGTGGCAAACAGTGGCCAGCGGCCAGGCAGATGTTGTGCTGGCAGTGGGAGCGGAGAAGCTGAGCCATGCTGACAAGACCGTCTCCATCGCAGCGTTCGGAGGTGCGGTAGATAAGGAAGAAGAACTGCCTTCGCACGTTGGCTCCGGCAGTGGCTCCATTTTTATGGACATTTACGCAGAACGTACTCGCAGGTACATGGATGCCACGGGAACGACGCCAGCCGATTTTGCTCGAATAACTGTCAAGAGTCGCCACGCTGCGTCGCTCAACCCCTTCGCGCAGTTTCGTAAAGAGACGACAGTCGAGGAAGTGCTGGCAAGCCGGATGATCAGTGAACCGTTGACGCTTCCTATGTGCTCTGCAATCGGCGATGGGGCAGCAGCTGTGATCCTTTGTTCGGCTCGTGTGGCGTCCAAGCTCTCAAGGTTCAGGCCAGTTTGGGTAGCCAGTTCGGCGCTTGTTTCGGGCTCAGCAGATCCGACCAAGCCGAACGCTTCGTCTCGGGCGGCGAAGGTGGCTTACGAGGCAGCTTCGATTGGCCCCGAGGACGTCCATGTTGCAGAGGTTCACGACGCATCGGCCCCTGGCGAGCTGATCAACTACGAGGTCATGCAGTTCTGTGCGCCGGGCGGCGCTGCGGAACTGTTGCGCAGTGGTGCGACAGACCTTGGCGGAAGGATTTCTGTCAATCCGAGCGGTGGTTTGCTCAGCAGGGGCCACCCGATTGGTGCCACAGGAACCGCTCAGATATTCGAACTGGTCCATCAGTTGCGTGGAGAAGCGGGTGCACGGCAACGAAAGTCTGCCAAGGTAGCCTTGGCACAGAATTCTGGCGGGCAGGTTGGTGGCGATTCGGCTGCAGCAGTGGTCTCCATCCTTGTTGCATAGGTTTTCCTTCGTTGCCATCATCACTAATGATCGTGGCTGCTTGACCAAGGTGAGAGTATCCTCACCATCTGCGTTGCAGAACAGACCCCGGTGCGTTTGCACCGGGGTCTGTTGCTTGATGACGGACTATAACTTGTCCTCACCGACAATGTCCTGCCAGGCGTGGGCCATGTCGGATCCGGCCGGCCCGGTCGCAAGGTCCCATTTGGTTCCACCCTCGGCGGTCTCTGGTCGTTGCCGGGCAACAAATGCAACTATCCAACGTGAGTGATCGTCCGACCCTCTGTCGTCCCGGACGCATTCCCTGGCAAAGCAAGCCCCTGCACATATCGAAGGGTCGGTAACCGAGAGCGCATCGTTTAGAACCCGGCGACGAATGGCCTCGGTTGGGAGGACGCCAAAGTCCTGAATGCTCGTTGGTAAAACGACTATTTACGAGCAGATGACCAAGCAACGAATATCGTTATCGGTTGCCGGTCCCGAACACCCGAACTGGCCCTCGTGTCGATGCACCCCAACGAGCGGCCGTACACGTCGGACCCCACGGAAGCACCCCCAATATCTCTTGATATCAACAATCTCTACTTGGAAGGTACTAATCGATAATGAACGGAATGAGTTCAGTGGACACGGAGGTGCAGCGACAGAGCCAACCTCACCTCAAGGGCAATATGGGATTCCTTTCGCTGTTCTTCAGCGTAGTGGCGTATAACGCACCCTTGGTGGTTGTCGTCGGAGCCATCCCAATCATGGTGGGTAGCGGGGCAGGCCTCGGCACACCAGTATCCTTCATCTGTGCAGGGGCCATTTTGGCGGCGTTCGCTGTGGGCTTCACGCGCATGTCGAAAATCATGCCAAAACCAGGCGGCTTCTACTCTATGATCACCGCTGGACTCGGCCCGCAGATGGGCCTTGGCTCCGGTCTGGTGGCCTTTCTGGGCTACTTCTGCGCCTACGCCGGAAGCTTGGTGTTTGGCGGTGTCGTACTTGGAGAGCTGGTACATGGCTCCCTCAACGGCCCAGACATTCCCTGGTATTTTTGGAGTCTAATTTTCTGGGCAGCCAGCGCCGTTCTGGGGTATCTCAAGGTCGAATTGTCAGCCAAAGTACTGTCAATTTTTCTGTTGTTCGAAGTCGTCATCGTCGTCTCCTACGACGTCCTCGTCTTTATCAACGGCGGAGCCGGTCATCAGGGCATCTCTGTAGTGCCACTTAGCCCGAATCACTGGTTTGACGGTTCATTCTCTCTGGGCTTGCTCTTTGCTCTCGGTATGTACGCCGGCTTTGAGGTGACTGTCCTGTTCCGTGAGGAGGTCCGTGACCCCAGCCGAACCATTCCTCGCGTCACATATGCCGTGATCGCCCTGGCAACGGTCGTATACGGGCTGTCCTCGCTTTTGTTCATCAACTCGATCGGCCTCGACAACGTGGTCGAAGCCGCCACCGCAGACCCTACCGGTTCGATGACCCATAGCCTGCAAGCATTCGGCGGGAAAGTCCTTTCGGATGCTGCGACTGTCCTCGTCAACACAAGCACCTTTGCGGTGGTCCTCGCGGCCCACAACATCTCGGCAAGGTACTCCTTCAATCTGAGTGCGGACGGAATCCTCCCACGGACACTTAGCAGGGTGCACGCCCGCCACGGCTCGCCGCACAGCTCCTCCTTCGCCGTTAGTAGCGCGGGCCTCGTTATGCTCCTTGCCATTATTTTCACGGGGGTAGGGGCCATAGAGTTCTACACGGCACTGCTCGGGATCACCAGTTTCGTGATCCTCGGTGTCATCTTCCTTGCGGGAGTCGCCGTCCCTGTCTACCTGAGACGTCACAGCCGGGGGCTCTCGGTATGGAGTAGGATCGTATTCCCGTCCATCTCAATTGTCGGGTTGGGGTCCGGGTTGGTCCTCGCGGGGATCAATTTCCCCCTCCTGGTCGGAGGCTCGAACGTCCTAGCGACCATCTTGATGGTATTGATCGTCGGCCTCTTCGTCCTCGGCTTTACCCTTGCCATGGTTTACCGGCGGATGAGGCCCGGGCACCTATGCCCGGATCGGTCGGCAGTGAGGTCCGGCATTAGCTAGATCGAAGGACTTAGAAACCTACGAACTCAACGGTCCGCATCCCTTTGGGGGAGGCGCGATTGCGACACACGCGATATCGCCGGTGTCCAGCAGGCAAAGCGGCGCTGGTCAACCTGTACGAACCAAGTTGACCAGCGCTCTTAGTGACTTAAAACACGGGCGCTAGCAAACCTTCGACGCGGACAGGTGACAAGGGAACAACTTCGAGTGGAGTGCGACTTGTCTTCGAGTCCGATCTACAAGGAGGTGTTCAGTCCCTCATGCCAACGCGATCCTCACGCCAAAGGGGAGGCTCCCGCTGGCCCTGTGCCGTGGCAGACGCCCGTGCGGTGCTACCGGCAGATCCTCGAGATCAGGGTCAACCGCCGCTGAGGGAGCCCAAGGATCAGTTTCGGCCCGAGATCCATCCCTCCACAGGGCAATGCCGTCGAAACCACGAAGACGGCCGGCACAGCGGCGAATGTGCAAGCTGGGTACGCCTTCCTGCGCGAAGTCCTCGATCACCATTCCCGGCTGGCTTACGCGAGATCCTGGCCGCTTCAAAGAAGGTACAGATGAAGTGAGGAAAGCCGCCGCTGATTTCTGGGAACTTGCCAACTACCTTGAGGCGGGGGGCTCACGGTCAAACGGTCCTGGCCGGTAACGACTCCTGTGACCGCTCCTACGGTTGAGCGCGGCGTGGGCCCGCAGATGAAGCACACCCACACCAAGGCCGAACCACCCACGGCGTGCAAATCCCGCATGTCGTAGCTCAGTGGGCGGCGTTGTTCATTGAGTGCGGTGGGCGCAGGAGTCCTGGAGTGAATGCTTCTGCAGGGTCGCTTCCTAGCTGAATAACCTTGTTGTAGTTGTCTACGTGGACCACGCGAGGCTTGAAAGCTATGGCTTCGTCCGTCGTCATTTCGGCGTACGTGATGAGGATAACAATGTCGTTTTCCTGAACCAAGTGAGCTGCCGGGCCATTGATGCCAATAACACCGGAGCCGCGCTCTCCAGCGATCGTATAGGTCTCCAGACGGGAGCCATTTGTTACGTCGACTATCGAGACCAACTCTCCCGGGAGAATGTCCGCAGCGTTCAAGAGGTCTAAGTCGACCGTAACCGAACCGACGTAATGCAAGTCGGCATGAGTAACCGTTGCTCGATGAATTTTCGACTTGAACATTGTTCGTTTCAATTGAAGTTCCTTTAAGTTCTATCCGTTCGATCGATTTCCCTGATCCAACCAAAAGGTACTCCGTGTGGGTTTGCTTAAGTGGTCGGGTCGGCGGCCCTCCGAAGCACCGGTTTGGTGAGGCGACCTGCGGTGAAGTGTCACAGACGTTGCGAATAATTGATGATCCCAGTGATCACCCGACACCTCACCGCAGGAACTTTGGCTGCAGATATGCAGTTATATGGATCGCTGCTCGGAACCGTTGTATTCGCTGAGCGGCCGGATGAGGGAGTTGGATGCGACCTGTTCCATAATGTGGGCGGTCCAGCCGGTGATGCGGCTGGCGATGAAGATCGGCGTGAACGTGGGGGTGTCGAAGCCCATGAGGTGGTAGGTGGGGCCGGCGGGGTAGTCGAGGTTGGGTTTGATGGCTTTTGCCTCGTCCATGGCCTGTTCCAGGCCGTTGTAGAGGCCCAGGAGTTCGGGACGGCCGTAGTGGGCGATCATCTTGTCCAGTGCGGCTTTCATGGTGGGGACGCGGGAGTCGCCGTGCTTGTAGACGCGGTGTCCGAAGCCCATGACCTTCTTTTTCTGGGCGAGGGCGTCTTCCATCCATGCACGGGCGCGGGTGGCGGCTTCCTCGAGGGATTCTTCGCTGCGGATGCCGATTTCGTCGAAGGTGTGCATGACGGCCTCGTTGGCGCCACCGTGCAAGGGTCCCTTGAGCGCGCCGATCGCTGCAGTCACGGCCGAGTGGAGGTCAGAGAGTGTCGAGGTGACCACCCGGGCGGTGAACGTGGAGGCGTTAAAGGAGTGCTCGGCGTAGAGGATCATAGAGACGTTGAACGCCTCAACCACCTCGTCTACGGGTTCTTCGTCGAACGTCATCCAGAAGAAGTTTGCTGAGTAGCCCAGGTCATCACGGGGCTCGATGACCTCCAGACCACGGCGCCGGCGCTGGTCGTAAGCCACCACGGCAGGCATGGCCGCCCACAGATCCACGGCCTTCTTCATGTTGGCCTCAGGCGAGGAGTCCTCAGCAAGTTCATGCCTGGCACCCAGCACCGAGGCGGCAGTGCGGCAGACGTCCATCGGGTGCGCAGCCTTCGGGAGCGCGTCGATAATGTCCTGTAACGCCGGATCGAGAGCACGTCCGGAACGTTCCCGGGCCGTGAATTCTGCGAGCTGCGTTTGGTCGGGCAGTTCGCCGTTCCAGAGCAGGTAGGCGACCTCTTCGAAGCTGCATTTAGCAGCCAGTTCCTGGACCGGGTACCCACGGTACAGGAGCGAGTTGGTTTCTGCGTTGACCTTGGAGACAGCGGTGTGGTCCACCACGACGCCGGTAAGGCCCTTTTTGATTTCGGTGTCAGGCATGTTGAACTCCTTCGTTGCAGTTCTCGTTTAGTGATTGCCTGGGATCTGAAAGTTAAAGATCCCAGAATCGAATTTGTTGTATGCCTCGTAGTCAACGAGATCATAGAGACGAGCCCGCGTAAGCATCTGCGGGACGCGCACCTCCTGGCTCCCGAGGCTTCTCAGAGTGTCCAAGACCTGTTGCGCAGCGCCCATCGCACTGCGCAGCAGCGTGACGGGGTAGATGACCATGTTCACGCCGACTGCCTGAAGCTGTTTCGTGGTGAACAGCTCGCTTTTGCCGAACTCGGTCATGTTGGCCAGGATGGGCACGTCCACGGCGTCGCGGATGGCTTGGAACTCGTCCAGGGTGGCCATGGCTTCGGGGAAGATCGCGTCGGCCCCGGCATCTACCAGTGCTTTGGCGCGGTCCTGAGCGGCCCGCAAACCGTCGACCGCGCGGATGTCCGTGCGGGCCATGATGAGGAAGTTCGGGTCGCGGCGGGCGTCGGCTGCCGCGCGGATCCGCTTGGTGGCGGTGTCGAGGTCCACGACGTTCTTGCCGTCCAGGTGGCCGCAGCGTTTCGGGTTGAATTGGTCCTCAATGTGCAGTCCGGCCAGGCCGGCGTTTTCGAGTTCCTGGATGGACCGGGCCACGTTCATGGGTTCACCGAAGCCGGTGTCCGCGTCCACCAAGGAGGGCAGGTCCGTCATGCGGGCGATCTGTCCGGCCCGGGTTGCAACCTCTGTGAGGGTGGTTAGGCCGATGTCCGGCAGGCCGAGGTCGTTGGCCAGGACCGCGCCGGAGATGTAGACCCCGGCGAAGCCTTTTTCCTCAATGAGGCGTGCCGAGAGCGGATTGAATGCACCGGGAAACTGCTGGACTGTCCCGGAAGCCAACAGTTCGCGCAGGCGCAGCCGCTTCTGTTCCGGGGTGACTTTGGAGTACAGCATTTAGAACAGTCCCTTAGGTGCGTTCTCGAGGTTGATGATACCGGGGGCTGCGGTGATGTTGAGTTGGTCCAGTTCTCCTTCGCCGAGTTCGGTGACGCGTTCGACGGCGGCGAGGAACCTTTCGATCTCGGCTTCCTCCACGAGTCCGGCGGCGAGGGTGCGGAACTTGTTGATGTATTGCTCGCGGGCGAACGGCCGGGCGCCGAGCGGGTGCGCGTCGGCGACGGCGATCTCGTCAGTGACCACAGTGCCGTCCGTGAGCGTAATGACAACAGTGCCGCCGAAGGCCTTCTCGGCGATGTCCAGGGAGTGGTAGCGGCGGGTCCATTCCGGGTCTTCGACGGTGGTGACCTTGTGCCAGAGTTCCACGGTGTCCGGGCGGGTGGCGCGTTCGGGGGAGTAGGAGTCCACGTGGTGCCAGGCGCCGTCCTGAAGGGCGACGGTGAAGATGTACGGGATGGAGTGGTCCAGGGTTTCCCGTGAGGCGGTGGGGGAGTACTTTTGGGGGTCGTTGGCGCCCGAGCCGATGACGTAGTGCGTGTGGTGGCTGGTCTTGATCAGTACCGAGGCCACGTTGGCCGGGGTGGTGGTTTCGGGGTGTTCGCGGTGGAGTTTGCGGGCGAGGTCGATCCAGGCCTGGGCCTGGTATTCGGCGGAGTGTTCCTTGGTGTAGGTGTCCAAGATCGCGCGCTTGGCTTCGCCCTTCTCCGGCAGCGGGACCTCGTAGGAGGCGTCCGGGCCGTCGAGCATCCACGCGATCACGCCGTCTTCGCCTTCGTAGATCGGCACGGGCGAGGTCTGTCCTCGCATGGCCCGGTCGGCGGCTTCCACGGCCATCTTTCCGGCGAAGGCGGGGGCGTGGGCTTTCCACGTGGAGATTTCGCCCTTGCGGGACTGGCGGGTGGCGGTGGTGGTGTGCAGGGCCTGGCCGACGGACTGGAAGATGGTCTCCACGTCCAGGCCCAGGAGCGTGCCGATCCCGGCGGAGGCGGAGGGGCCGAGGTGGGCTACGTGGTCGATCTTGTGCTTGTGGAGGCAGATGGCCTTGACCAGGTTCACCTGGATCTCGTAGCCGGTGGCGATGGCCCGCACCAGGTCGGCGCCGTTGGAGCCGACGTGCTGGGCCACAGCCAGGATCGGCGGAATGTTGTCGCCAGGGTGCGAGTAATCCGCGGCCAGGAACGTGTCGTGATAGTCCAGTTCCCGCACGGCCACACCGTTCGCCCACGCCGCCCATTCCGGGGAGACCTGCTCTTCAATGCCGAACACCGAGGCGCCCTTGCCGCCCGTGCTCGGTCCGTGGGTCAGGGCCTGGGCGCGGGCAGCGACGATCGGTGCCCGGTTCAACGAGGCAATGGCAACTGAGGCGTTGTCGATGATGCGGTTGATCACCATGTCGGTGACTTCCGGGGTTACGTCGACGGGGTCGGCGGCGACCACGGCGATCTTGTGCGCCAGCTGCTCCTCGCGAGGGAGGTTCTCTTCGGACTTGTAAACGCGGACGTGATGGTTCTTGACCATGGTGCTCCTTTGGGTGAAGGTTCTAGGCGGCCGTGTGGGCGGCCTTGAGATGGGTGAGGCTTCGGTGAAGATGAAGCGTGGTGGCGGCTTCGGCCAGTCGGGGGTTTCCGGCCGCGATGGCCTCGGCAATGGCCGCGTGTTCGGCCGCAGCGTCGGCGAGCCGTGCAGCGTCGTCCGCGGCCAAACGCCGGACGCGGACCAAATGGACGCGGAGACCGCGCATGGCCTGGGCCAGGTAGGAGTTCGCGACGGCGGCATCGATCGCCTCATCCAGCCGTCCCACCAGGGCGTAGTACTCGTGCCGGGCAGGGTCTGCCTCACGCAGCAACCCGGGTGCACCCGCAAGCTGCGTTCGGAGGTCGGCGAAAACCGAGGGGTCGCCTCGTTCGGCGGCCAAGGCCGCCGCCCGCACCTCCAACGTCTCGCGCAGTTCGAAGAGTTCGTCGATGCTGTCCAGCGAGATATCGGTGACCACGACGCCGCGGCCGCCAGCCGCCGTCGTCAATCCTTCAGCGGTGAGCCGGCCCAGCGCCTCCCGCACCGGCGTCCGCGAGACACTCAGCCGTTCGGACTGCTCCACTTCAGCGAGCATGGTTCCCGGCCGCAGGCGCCACTCAATGATGTCCTCACGAAGGGCCTCATAAGCCCGGTCACTGGCGCGCATATCTTCGAGTGTATACATCGGAGGGGTTTGCGGGCAATGAAAGTGAGAAAATCGGTCTATATGTATACATTCTTGTGGGAGGGTCTAATGTAATGTGACATTTACGTCCCACAAGACTGCACATCCGCGGTGTATCGACCCTCATCCGGTAACCGTCCGGAGAGGCTCGGACGGCATGGAGACGCCCACCTACCGAAGGAGAATTAGATGGGTCCAACAAACAGTTCGGAGTCGGACTTTTCAGCTGGCTCTCACGCTCCTCACGGTAACGGTTCGAGTAGTTCGGTCGACTCGGAGGCAGGTCAAAGCCCTGCCAAGGTGCGCATTCATCACTTACAGCAAGCCAAGCTCGACGGTAAGAAATTCGCAATGCTGACCGCCTACGAGCAATACGCGGCAGAAATTTTTGATGCCGCCGGCATCGAAGTGCTCTTAGTTGGCGATTCGGCGTCCAACAATGTTCTCGGCAACGAGACCAGCATTCCCGTCACCGTGGACGAACTACTGCCGTTGTGCCGGGCAGTTGCCCGGTCGACGAAGCGCCCTCTGATCGTGGCGGACCTACCGTTCGGCAGCTACGAAGTTTCTGCGGAGCAGGCAGTATCTACAGGCGTCAGGTTTCTAAAGGAAGGCCTAGCTCATGCCGTCAAGATAGAAGGCGGTAGTTACTATGCTCCCACCATTCGCGCCATGGTTCAGGCCGGAATCCCCGTGATGGCCCATATTGGGTTCACGCCGCAGAGCGAGCATGCGTTGGGGGGCTATCGCATCCAGGGGCCGGGGCGATGATGCGCAACGGGTGATCGACGATGCGGTAGTTCTTGCTGAAGCGGGGGCTTTCTGCGTGCTGATGGAAATGGTTCCCGCAGAGACAGCAGCCGCCGTGGATGCAGCGGTCCGTGTTCCAACAGTGGGCATAGGCGCCGGCGCAGGAACCACAGGACAGGTGCTGGTGTGGCCGGACATGGCGGGTTTGCGCGGCGGGCGGATGGCCAAGTTCGTTAGGCAATACGCAGACCTTCGCCGCATACTCTCTGACGCCGCTGCCGCTTACGGCAGCGATGTTCGATCCGGACGCTTTCCAGGTCCGGAACACTCGTTCTGATTTCTGTATGGAGGGTGTCAGCGCGGAGACGTTTCCGATGTCAACGATGCCGAAGCCGAGGGATGTCGCGTTTGGTTTCGTATGAGTGACTTTGTTGGCGTTCCAGCGAGCGATGACGCCGACGCCGAGCATTTGATTGCTGAGCAGTGTGAAGCGGTAGCTGGTGCTCGGTGTCGAGCGGCAGGTTCATGAACCTTTGTGCTTTCGATCCTCGGCTTTGGTAATAGTTGATGTGGCCGCTGGCAGTGACGATAGGCGCAGCGTGTCGGGGTGGTTCGGGGTCTCCCGGATGATGGACTGCCCCATCTGGGCGCTCCTGAGGCTCGGAAGGCAAACCTCGGTGACGGCCCACCAGGGGGAGAGTCTGGTGGTCTGGCGTCTCGACATATCGACATAATGCTGGCAATGGCCCTGCGGGGTGGCCTATATCCAACGTGCTTGTGCCAATACCTACTTCCTTGTGAAAATGCTCAAGCTGCTACGAAATTTCAGTCTAATTTCTGACTGCGTCAAGTGGCTGAAATGTCCACACTGGATGTACGTGATCGCAACACCAGTTGAAATGAGGGCGAGGACGATGAAGCGCATAGGGACACAATATGACTGCCTCCACTCCGGGACGCCCACGGCGGACACCGCCAGATCGGTCCATGTTTCGACTTTCGTTGTAGAGGTTGGCGCGGTCGCACCTTTAGATAGATGGTGTGATGGCAGCATCTGGCCGGATTGCGCCGATTCGTCCCTTCGGACCACCGCACCAACGTCAGAGGTCGAGTACTTCTAGGGAATCGTTGCCGGCTGCGTTTAGCGCTAGATAACGTGCTTTCCTGGTTGGCCGCCTGAGGTGAGCGCGCGATGCGCGTCTGCGACGCCGTCCAGTCCGCGGTGCGTGCTTGCGATGGCGACGTGGAGGCTTTCCATCTCGATCGCCTTGAGGTACCTGTCGAGTGCGGCGGCCGGGAGGTCGCTGGCTGTACCGGAGTAGCTGGTGAGCCGCACACCGGAGGGGATGCTGAATGGTGAGAAATCAGGGATCGTCCACTTCCCGGTGAGTGCGCCGACGAAGCAGACCGTGCCGGCTGGGCGGACGAGGGACAATGTAGTGGGGAGTGCAGTGGCGCTGACGAATTCGAGCGCCGCATCGAGTACTGTCGGGGCCAGTGCTTGGACCATGTCTGCGAACGCGGCGTTGTCGAGGATGGCGTGGTCGGCGCCGGCGAGTTTGAGGAGGTCGAGGCTGGCCGGGTTGCGGGTGGTGGCGATGATGGTGGCGCCAAGCTGGTGAGCGATTGCGATCGCTGTTAGTCCGACGGTGGAGGTCCCGCCGTGGACAAGGATGCTCTGCTCGGGTTGCAGTTGCAGGGCGGTGGTGAGCGCGCCGTGGGCGGTTTGCAGCATCTCCGGAAGTGCTCCGACGACGTCCCAGGGCAGGGAAGTCTCGAACGGGATCACGTTCACAGGTTCAACGACGGCGTATTCGGCGTAGCTGCCGTCGATCGAGCGGCCGAGGCCGCCCATCATCGTGGCGACCTTCTGGCCCGGTTCGAGATCAACACCGTCACCGACTGCGTCGACCACGCCGACGGCTTCTATGCCCAGGATGCGGGGAAAGGTGAAGTCGGCGTCGGATTCGCCTACCCGGCTGGTTGCCTCGGATTCGTTGATCCCGAAGGCCATCACCCTGATACGAACCCACCCAGGTCGGACCCCGGGGATCGGCATGTCACTGACGGCGAGACCGTCGATGTCGACCGGGCCGTGAGTCGAATTGCGCGCATCGTGTCAGTCATGATTGCTCCTTCGTAGGCAATGGGTGATCGAGGGCAGGGAGGGCGAGGAGGGCTTCATAGGCCTGGCGGACCACCCCCTCATCGAGCCTTGCGTCGGGGTGTGCAAGGCGATGGCTCCACCACCCCCACAGCAGCGCATTGACGGTGAGTGCGGTGCTGTCCGGGAGCAAACCGTGGAACATCACGACGGAATCGTCCTCCACCGCCTGTAGGATCGCGGCCACCTTCGGGTTCCGCGCGCCGTAGTGCCGTATCTCCGCATACAGGCGGATTTCGTCCAGAGTCGGACTCGTCGCTCCGATCGTGGCCTCGACAAGCACGTCGACAATGTCGGCCAGGGTTCGGGCGTCTCGCAAAGGTTCCCCGTAGCGTGGTCCGAGGTCGCTACGGGTCGAATCCAACGCCGCTAGGATAAGGCCCTCGAGCGTGGGGAAGTAGTAGGTCATTGACCCCAGCGGCACCCCGGCGTGCGCGGCTATGCCCCGATACGACGCCCCGGCCACACCATGTTCCGTGATCACGTCAAGGGTGGCCTGCAGGATGCGGGACCGTCTTCCTGGGTCGTTCGGCTTTCCTAGGCGCACATCTTCTCCAATATCTGACAAAGTACGTACACTGGTACGTACCTTGATTCTAAACTAGCTCACGACGGAGGAGAGCGTATGAAGGCCGAAGACTTGCAGGAGTACGCCAGGGGCCGTGTCGAGGAACTCCCGGGTGCGGTCTTGGAGCATCCGTTTGGGCCTGACTGGGACGTGTTCAAGGTGCGGGACAAGGTGTTTATGCTGTTTACCGAGGTGACGGGGGAGCCGATCGTGGTTCTGAAGGCTTCGCCGGACGACGGTGAATTGCTGCGGGAGCAGCACGAGGCCATTACCCCCGGCTACCACATGAACAAGCGGCACTGGCTCACCTTGCATCCTGACGGGCAGTTTCAGAAGCTATTCGTCGAAGACCTCGTGACCGAGTCGTACTTGCTCGTAGTGGAGAGTTTGCCCCGGGCGAAGCGCCCTGTGGACCCTGCCGTGTTTGGCAAGGTCGGCCGGTGACCCTCACTGGTGGGCAGTTGCAGCAGACCGCGCGCGACACCGCGGGCGCGCTCGGGGACGTCAGCAGGGGTCGGCCGTTTACGCCCCACTTCGAGGTGTGGAAGGTCCGGGGCAAGGTGTTCCTGATCGTCACCGAGGATGACCCGGATCAACAGATCATTACGGTGAAGGTCGATCCGCACGAGGGCGACGCGCTCCGCCGCGACCACGACTCGATCACCCGGGGGCACTATCTGGACAAACAGCACTGGATCTCAATCGGGCCCGGCCCCCGGCGTCACTACACGACTTGTCGAGGAGTTGGTGCAGGACTCCTACGATCTCGCCTCGGGCCCGCATTTGGAGCGGCGTTCGTGAGCGGGCAGCCTCTGTCGCTGTTCGGCGTTGACGATTCTTCCCGGCCCCTTGCCGATCGGATGCGTCCGCGTACCCTGGCCGACGTCGTGGGCCAGGACCATCTTCTTGAAGAGGATGCGCCACTCGGACGCATGGTCGGTGCGCATCGACTCGTTTCGATGATCTTGTGGGGCCCTCCTGGCTGCGGGAAGACGACTATCGCGCGCCTCCTCGCAGAGGACACCAACCTGGCGTTCGAACCGCTCTCGGCCACATTCTCGGGTGTCGCGGATCTTAGGAAGGTGTTTCAAACGGCCAAGCGTCGGCGAGAGGTCGGGCAGGGAACGCTGCTCTTCGTCGACGAGATTCACCGCTTCAACCGCGCCCAACAGGACTCGTTCCTGCCCTACGTCGAAGACGGCACAATCGTCCTCGTCGGAGCAACCACCGAGAACCCAAGCTTCGAACTTAACGGCGCCCTGCTGTCCCGATGCCAGGTGTTCGTCCTGAAACGTCTCGACGAAGTAGCGCTCAGCACCCTCATCAATCGCGCCGAAGACATTGTCGGTGCACCGTTGCCACTGGACGAAATCGCCCGGCAGGCACTCATCGCGATGGCAGACGGAGACGGAAGATACCTGCTGAACATGATCGAGCAGGTACAGCACCTCGCCGAACCCGTCGACTCAGCCTCACTCGCTGCCGCGGTGCAGAAACGCGCACCGTTGTACGACAAATCGCAAGAGGGCCACTACAACCTCATCTCCGCGCTCCACAAATCGATGCGAGGCTCGGACCCGGACGCCGCCCTGTACTGGCTAGCGCGAATGCTCGACGGCGGTGAGGACCCGCTGTTTATCGCCCGCCGGATCACCCGGTTCGCCACCGAGGACATCGGCATGGCCGACCCGAACGCCATCCAGCAAGCCCTCGCTGCATGGGACATATACGAGCGACTCGGCTCCCCGGAAGGGGAACTCGCGATCGCGCAAGCCGTGCTGTATCTCGCGACGGCCCCGAAGTCCATCGGTGTCTACCGCGGCTTCAACAAGGCAACCGCTGCAGCTAAACGCACCGGGTCGCTGATGCCGCCTGCGCACATACTCAACGCTCCGACCCGGCTGATGAAGGACCTCGGCTACGGCAAGGGCTACCAGTACGATCCCGACACCGATACCGGGTTCTCCGGCGCCGACTACTTCCCCCACGGCATGACCCGGCAGACCTTTTACGAACCCACCGCCAACGGGTACGAACGCT
This sequence comes from Arthrobacter sp. StoSoilB13, assembly GCF_019977255.1. NCBI lineage: Bacteria > Bacillati > Actinomycetota > Actinomycetes > Micrococcales > Micrococcaceae > Arthrobacter > Arthrobacter sp. StoSoilB13. The sequence continues at coordinate 430,136 of NZ_AP024647.1, forward strand.
CCATCACCGAACGCCTAAAGCTCTGGGCACAGCAACGCGACGCCAATCCGAGCACTTCTACCGCCAATAACTCCATAACTCCCGAAACCGACTGAGCTCTGGGAAAGGACTCACAAATGACTAAAACCACTGGCACCCCTGGGAATGAACACGCCGTGCGTTCCTGGCTGGGTATTCCTTACGCCACCGCGGAACGATTTCGCAGGCCCACCTTGGTGCCCTTCGACCCCAATCTGCCTTACGATCAGAAAGGCCCTGCACCGCTTCAGGCCGGGGATACCTCGTGGCTGGAAGCTGATAACGGTTTCAGTGAGGACTGCTTGAACCTCAACGTCTGGGCACCCGACGATGCTGGAGATGAGCTGCTGCCCGTGGTCGTCTACGTCTTCGGCGGCGGATGGGTGCTTGGCTCAAACACGCAGACCACTTCGAACGCGTCCGGACTCGCCTCGACCGGTCGCGCAGTCGGCGTGTCGCTGAATTATAGGCTCGGCCCTTTCGGATGGTTGTCTCTCTCCCAATATGGCGGTGCACTGGAGGAAGCCACGAACCTCGGCCTGCAGGATATCATCACCGCGCTGCGATGGGTGCGGGAGAATATTGCTCTTTTCGGCGGCGACCCGAACAACGTCACCGTTACCGGTCACAGCGCCGGCGCGTTCAACACGCTCGCCTTGCTCGCGGCGCCCTCGGCCGACGGCCTCTACCACCACCTCGCCGCCTTCTCCGGCATGCCCGCACGCCAAGTCCCCGCCTGGGGTGCCGAAGAACGCGCACTGGCCGTCCTCACCGCACTTGGCATCAAAGACGATCCCGAACAGATCCTCACCGTCGACGCGCACCTTCTCGCCGAGACGATGAGCAAAACGCTATCGCCAGACCCCGGTGCGCCGCACGGCGTCGACAACGAAACCATCGCCATCGTCGATGACCGGACCCAGCCCAACGGCATCCTTGTCGATCACCCCATGCGGGTCCTCGAGTCCGGACGACACCGACACGTCGACATCCTCTTCAGCAGCACCACTCATGAAACCGACTGGTGGGTCTTGCACAGAACCGATGATTTCGACCCCGGCAGCATCGACGGCCTGGTCGAAGAATTTGCCCACCGGAACCGTATCCCGCTCACCCGTGCTCGTAAGATCGTTGCAGCCTTCGACGTCGACGGGCGCACCCCCATCCAGGTGCGCGGGGCACTGCTCACCAACTTCTCCTTCACCCTGCCCCAGGGCCCCGCGGGGCACTCGCACACGCTGCAGCGGGCGGCAACGCGCACCTACTATCGGTGGGATCGGTCGACGGGGCGCAGGCGGTACATGGGACGGAGATGTACGGCATCGTCGGCCAAACGCAAAGCGGCGCCAGCGACGAGCAGATCCAACGCGACACCTTCGTCCGCGACACCCTTCTCGCCCTCGCCGCGGGACGAAGCAACGAGCTGTGGGGCGCCGTAACGACTGAACCCACCACGAAGGGCATCGGCAACATGCCCTACGACGCCACCACCCACGCGATCGACGTCCTACGCACCTTCGACGGCATCGAACGCCCCTAAGTTGGCTTAGGTTTCATGGCTCCTGACCCAAGAATTAAGCTCCCCCGGCGTGGTTGGTGGAGATTGCTCAGTGTCAGAGTGCTGCCCAGAGCACCCCCTGACACAGCTGATGCAGTCGGTTGCTACCTGATGGCAGCAGCAGGGTCATTCTGGACCGAGGGTGCAGACGCTTTGGTGAATTTGAGTCCGTAGCTGGCTCGATGTGCGCGTAGAAAGCCTCAGTTTCGGCGTGTTCCTCTTAGACTAAGCACGTTCAGGTCGTGCGATTTTGCGATGGATGATGAAGTCAATGTTGCCGAAGTCTCCCCGGAACTGCGTCGCCAGACGCCGTGCCCGAAGCCTTCGTGAATCTCAACTTTGCGGCCATAAATGCAGAAGCAGACATCACCGCAGGACATGCTGAAGCGGCGTGAGAATGGGCCATGAAAGGCGCCACCGGCCACGTGCGAGTGGCTCCCTCCACTGACCGCCTGCGCTCTCGGCGACTAGATCCAAAAAAGCCAGGGACGCTGGACGGCCTACAAACCGCTTGCAGGATGCCGTGGCAGACCTCAAGCACCGCTTTACCGCCATTCTGCACGAACCGGGCGAACAAGGCCCGCTCTACCGGACCCAATTCGCGGCGTTCGCCTCGCTCTACGAAGCCGAACTCGGCAGGGCCACAACAGCTCCTTACAACGCAGACGCCTGCGACGCGTCCTCTCTGCCGTGGGAAGGAGCCTGTGCACGGCATCGAATCGCCGAAGCGCTCCTCCTCCACGGACACAACAAACGATCAGTTCTTGCCGGTGTCCTGCAGCGTGGCCTCGAACTGTCTACAAGGCTGCAGACGCTCCCCACCCACTGCGCCTGAAACAACTGGCCCACCTCGCCCGGATCCCCACACAGCCCCACCCCAAAAGCAGCCCGAAGGAGACGAACTCCTAAGCGACCTCACAGCGCGGTACAAAGACGTCCTCACGCACGTCATTGCGGGAAAGCCGCACAAAGAAATCGCCGAAAGCATGGTCATCTGCTAAATGGCAGTCAGCACCCACATCTCCAACATTCTCCCAAAAACCGGCAGCACCAACCGCCACGACCTCAAACGCAGAACAGTGCCCAACCAAGGCTGACGATGAGCGCTCCCGAGACCACAGCGCCCCGATGTAGTCGGGCGTTCGGGGATGGCACCGTCGACGCTGCCGTAGCGGGGCTGTCTGAATAAAGGCAAGGATCATTGAAGCCGTGACGTGCCCAAACGGAAACGACGTTTGGACGGGATCCATGAAACCGTCCTCTCGCACTCCGTCTGTGGGCTGACCACCGTGGAAATCGCCGCGCACTTGAGGAGGTCTACGGTGCCAGAGACTCCAAAGACTCCATCTATCGCATCGCCCGAGAAAGACGCGGCCTAGCTGGCTGCATGGGCCATGCGTCCGCTGGACTCGGTCTATCCGGTGCCGAACCGCAGGGCTCGTGATCAGGGCATGCCGAAGTTGTTTTTGTAGGCAGTGCTTTTGTTGGTGTTCCAGCCGGCGATGATGCCGGCTCCGAGCATTTGGTCGGTGAGTCTTGCGAAGCGGTAGCCGGGGTCGGTGTCGAGGGCGAGTTGGAGGTATTGGTGGGCTTTGGATCCTCGGCCTTCCCACCAGTTGATGTAGCCGATGGTGGTGAGGATGGGTGCTGCGTGTTCTGGGGCTGTGAGGGTGTATGCGTGGGTGAGGAGTTGTTTGGCCCATTCGATGCGTGACCAGTCTGGTGCCTGGGTGGTTTGGGCGAAGAGGATGCGTTCGGGTGGTTCGTCGATGCCGGGGATGTCGGCCGTGAGCCGGTCGCGGATGTGCGGGAATTGGTAGTAGGCGATGAGCTTTATGGTGTCCTGGTCGGTGGGGTAGTCCTTGTTGCTGAGCATGCTTGTCCAGAGTTGGTGCGCGTCGTGGGTGGCAGCAGCAGGCGGTCCGCTGAGGATGGTTTGTTTATGGTGTTCGACGGCGGTCGCGTGCTCTTGCTGGTGGGTCGCCGACGGGAGGGTGATTTGGTTGGTGGGTTCGATGATGCTGCCGCGGTAGATGAACTCTGCATTGACTTGGGAATATTCCGTGCTGCTGATCGGGATGGCGATGTCGTTGCTTGGCATCGTGTCGTAGGGGGAGTAGGTGGTGTTGGTGACGTAGATGCCGTCTCGGATGGTGATGCCTTCGTGTGCCAGGACTCCGGTCAGGGTTGCAATGGTGCTTCGGTGCGGCCTTGCCTCGCCTGGCTCTGGGGTTTCTGACGTGTAGAGGGCGAAGACGATGCTGGTGGCTCGTTCGTCGGATGTGAGGTAGGCGGCGACGGTGCGGGCGAAGTGGATCTCCAGCCCTGGTTGTTTGGGGAGGTCGATGCGGAGGGTCGCGCCGACTTTGTCTTTGTCGAGGGTGATGCAGACGAGGCTTTCTTGTGGCCAGAAGCCGAGGGTGTGGCCGATGAAGCTGAGCAGGTCGGCGGGGTCCTTGATAGTGAGCGCATTCATTGTCATGTCTCCTCATGCGTTCTTGGTGTTGTTGAAGGGCCCGTTCTGCTGTGGGCTTCAGCTATCCATGGGCGCATGGCGCTCCCTGCACCATGACGAGACCCCGCCGACTTCGGGGACGGAGCGCACACAAGTGGTCAATCGTGCGGCGACGCGGACGCTGCGAATCCGCTGAGCTGCGCCGTCGTCGTTGGGGGTTGCTAATGTGCTCGTTCGCACGAAACGAGTCCTCTGGGCTGGTACCGAGCGCTTTTGTTCTACGCCTGGGTCCTCAGCTGAACAGCTCGAAATGGGTGCGTGGAAGGTTCGAACATATGCGCCGTTATCGGCTTCCAAGGACAGCGGATGGTGATAGGGGCCGATGTCTGGGGTGCCCGGCCCGGACGGTCAGAAGCAGCGGAGTCTCTTAGAAACGATTGTGATTAGAGAGCGTTGACACGACCAGTTCTGACCAGATCGCGCGTTTCGCTTACCGTACTCTGAATAAGAATTCCAGTGTAAAAGGAGAAAGATTGTAACCCGAAAAGGCTATGGCCACTCGGAAGTTGACTCAACACAACGGGGCGATGGGGAGGCGGAGGCGTTAAAGGACTTCCTCCAGATGGGCGCGTCGGTGAATTCTCTAACCTCGTCGGACTACGGGTTGGACTCGCATGTTCAGCTTCCATTGGTGCCGCAGAAGTTCGGTCGTCTTGAGTCTGAATGGGCACTATCGGGTCGAACCGCTCACGTTCAGGTCAAGAACATGACCAAAGGCGGTTCGCCTTCCGTAGAGGATTCCTCCGTTGAAGGTTGGGTTTCGGGCTCCAAGGTCGGCAGCCCAACCTTCTTTTTTGTCATCAAGAACAACAAAGAAAAGACGTTCTACTCACCGCGTGGTCTAGCCCGCTTGCTCGCAATCTGGAAAAGGACGAAATGCGGGAAAGCGTGCCAAGGGTGAGAAGGAGATCGAATCGGTGACCTTGACTGTAGACGCTGGACGCACTTTTGACGTTGACCTTCTTCCAACTCTCCTGCATCTGTGGACCAAATATCCTCGGGTCCTTATGAACCCAGCGGTGAACGTAGACGAATGGTCGAGACTGGACGCAGCACGTCTGAAGGTCAAGAGGAGGGCTTCGTGGCGCAGGTTTTGTTGGCCTGGCTTAGATCTTATTTTCCGGGACACCCAATTTTGGAAGAGGGGCGGGAAGAACCGCTAGCACTCCCTCTTGTCGCATCGGCATGGGCTGAGTTGGAAAAGGCAAGCAGGGAACGACCGGACAGTCTGTGAAGCACCTTCCACGAATGGACTCCCGAGTTTCTTGAGTACGCCAGCGACGTTATGCGGCCCCTTCTCGAAGCGGCAAGGCACCTTAATGCCTGGCCGACCGCCCCATTAGCTACGTCCTACTCTCTGGAAACAACTCCCCGGGAATCATTCGAAGAGGCAAAGGCTCTTGTCCGCGAGGTAGCCCGGTTCTACAGTCTATGCCTGGAGCGAGCACGGGAGAGTGAACACGCCTGACTCCCAGGCGGGAGAGCTTCGCCTCAAGTAGGGAACCTGCAACATGAGCATGGATCGTCCCCCGCAAACCCGAGAACCGGCAACCGAACGATTCCAGCGGGCCGACTCTTGGAGTCGTTCCGCTTATAGGAGGATGCAGATGCAAACGAGCGGAACAGCGGATACGGCGGCACTACTTTACGCTGACTTCGTGGCGCTCTGGCAAGGCGCCCCCATGCCGTCCAAGAAAATCATGACTGACTGGAATCGGCAGGAGGGAGCTGAAGCAACTGCGGTTGCCCTGCCTTGGGGTTGGATGGTTCGGGTGAGTAGGACAGGGGAAGCGGCCCTAAGGCTTGAAGCGGCAGGCTACTCAGAGGAAGCAGCGCCACTGATCCGTTCGATGCTGGAACACGCCATCAGGCTGCGGTGGGCACAGGCAGCGGGTGCTGAATTTGTTGAAGTTGCCCTCCGTATGCGCTCCAAAAGCCTCGAAAGGATAATCGAGGCCCAACGCGGCGGCTGGCAGCACAACCCGGAGCGCGTCGAGAAAATGGAGGCAGCCATGCAGGAGCAAGACGAAGGATTGGCCAGCTCCAACCATCTGCAAGCCCTTAAGCATGTGGTGGATACAGACCTGGACAAGTTTGGGTTCATGTACCAGCAGTGGCTCCTTGAGACGCAGGTATCACATCCAACTTTCCTGAGCGCCTCACCCTACTATGCGTACGAACAAAGAACGGGTTTCGACTTCTATCAGCAGCCAATAGGTCAAGACCCCGTATCGATGACAGCACGCGGGGGCCCTTCTCGCTGCCGTGGACAGCTACAAGAGCATTTCCGGCCTGGATGAGTATTTCGTCAATGGCTTGCGACCGCTGGCGCTCCGGTTTGGCGCGCTGTCTTGGAAACGTCCCGACGCACGAGCGTGAGGCTGTATGACTTGGGTTTTGCTGGGTCGGCCGCCGTGAGGGCCCTATTTGAAGCTCTGAGGCCCCTTTGCTCGCCGCCTAGCTACCCTGACCTACGGGCTACTTTCCCCAATTTTTTGGGTTCTGCAGTTCCACACCGCTGCCCATCCAACACCGAAGGGTCCTAGCTTAAAAGTTATCGGCTGCTTGGTCTTCAAATACGACTTGGCTAGAGGACACGTTTGATGGCGCTGGCTAGCCTATTTTGTCGGTGTTGTTTGCGTTCTCTTCGGTACCGTTTCCGGACATAGCGGATAACTTGTCGAGAAGTGCCCGGCAGCGCATTACGGCAGCTTGAACTGCCATTGTTAGAGGCTCTGTAGTTTCAGGGTCATCTATGGTCTCGACCCCTTCAGTGTCATCCGTCTCAGCCGTACTGGAACTTTCGTCATTTGCCGTTCCTGAAGTTGTTTTGAGTGAAACCGTTTCGAAATCCACTGCGAGCGGTTCGTCGGGAGCTGACTCTCCGCGGCCGCTATAGCGATGTATGAGCTGCTCAAGAGCACTTACCACACGGTCTTCCTCTGTTTTGGCAGTGGTTATGCCGGCTATGACCCATGGCTCTTCACATGAGATAGCATCCCTGGCGGTGTGCGCAACTACTAAACGAATCAGGTTCCCAACCTCGGAATCGATTTCGCAGGCTACGGGCAGAAGAGGGTATGTTGTCATGGCCTTGACACTCGGTGAATGCTCGTCAAACGGGCGGTAGTACGCCCAAGGGGCGGGGCTTGGGTCGAGCCTTTCGATCGCTCGCATAACCGGCCGCAAATACGCGTATGGCTCACCTTTCCAGGGCGCGCCGGATTTGTGTTCCCAGAGTTTGAGTACGACCTCTCGCGTTGTTGCAGCTAGTTGCTCGTCGTCCGGGTCTTCGCGGCAACGGTTGATGAGCTCAGCCAGGTGATGTGACATCCACCGGCCAACAATATCGCTGGGATTAAGGGCCTCAGCCAAGTCCCGGCCAAGCTGTAGGACGTTGTCGGTGTCAGGACTCATGTACCTCTCCTGCCGTGTCGATTAGGAAGTACTTCGTGTAAGGGGAGGGAAAGCCTAGCTCTTCGTCGTCAGGATTTTCAGAACGGCTACGCGAGATGTCCTCCGAGCGCCGTTGAATCTCAACCTCCAAGATGAGCCAACGATCAAGTTCACGGAGCATCCCTGCCAACCAGGAACGATTGAACACGATACTGTGCCCGATGGAACCCGTGGTTTGTCGTTTATCGGCATGGTCGTCCCACACGGTTGAGGTCGCGACAATCTGATTACCGTCGTACCAATGCCTTAAATCAGGGTCAGGAACCAGAAGATTGATGGGTGTGAACGATGTGCTGGGCCCTGACTGGTGGAAAGTCGATTGACCGTGCATATGGGTCCAGGCGGTCAAGCCCGTAATCAACGCCGTGATCTTCGATCCACCCGGTCAGCTCAAACCCAGGGACCGTCGAGCTGAAAGTGTCGTCGCCGGTGTCGGGGATTCGGTAGGCATGCTTGTCTGGAGACGTCTGAAGCGCCCTAAGCAAAGCGGGGGCCGTGGTTGGGGTGACGAGAGCCGAATGCATACTTACGCGCTCGTTCCGTGAGTAGTGGTCCGCACTCCGGAACCCTGAAACGACGACTTGATCAGGCGAAGGAAATAGCTCCTCCTTGAATCTGTGGGACTCAATCTGGTTAGCCCAAGTTGGGCCGTAGCTCGCTGTCCCGAGTCCCATCGGATCGTCTCGATCTATTCGAGCGTTCGGTGGAGACGGATCTCGCCGATCGGATAACCAGCGGCCGTCATCACGCGTGAGAGTGTGCCATTTGAGGAATCGCGTAAATTCAGACTCCCCGGCCTCATCGTCCTCGTCGTACCTTAGGATGACGGGGCGGCTACGCAGGAGGAGCCCCGCAACTTCATACAGCCCCTGAACGGCGAGGTAGAAGTCCAGGTCCTCTTCTTCAGGCCATTCGCCGCGGCTGGCATAACTATTCCGGGGATACAGTTTGAGAGTGTGACGGATGTCGTCTTCGACACGCCCCCTTGATGAAATCGCCCAACGGTCGATCAACACTTCGGCGACAATCAGTTCAACTGATTTTTCAGTGATGCCGAAAGCGTCGCCGAGGGACTTGCACCAGTACCGGCGGAAGTCGAAAAAGAACCTGAACCGCTCTTCCTCAGCCGGGTCACCGAGTTCGGGAACAATTGGCTGGTCGTCCCCAGCCTGGTTGATTTTGAGGAGTTGTGAGCCGATCTGCTTGGGCTTGGCGAACCTGCTTTTTGGTTGGGTTGAAGCGGTGTCCCTTGGTCTGATGCATGGGGGCCCGCGATATCCGCCAGCGAGACGTCGTCGTTGAGTTCATCCTTCCAGGAGTGGCGTGCGTGGCCCATAGGCTTGCCGGCTTGTTCAATGCCTTGCTTTTCCTCGGAACTGAGGGTGATATGGCCAGCGGTGTGGAGACGGAGCAGACTATCACGCGCAAGCGGCGTGTTAACCGCATGCGGAATTCCTAGTGCGGTCCTTTTCAATAGATGCTCGCAGACGGTTGCAGCTGCGAGACCTGTAGGTTCGACGGTCGCCCGGTTGATGCCTATGAGCAGCCATTGGACAGCATGCTTTTGGTAAAAATCGAGTCGTGAGTCGAGGAAAGGAGTCGGCACAATCCGTTCGCAGGCGAGATCGACCAAGCGTGATATCAAGCCGGCATGACCGAGCGTAAGAGCAAGGCGAACGCTGTGAGCAGCTTGCCATCGCGTCTTTCCTGCCGGGTCACCCAGAGCTGTCCAAATTACAGATGCCAGTGCCGGTTCAGTCTCCCAACTTTCTGTCATTCCGTTGCTGTGATGGCCGTCATGGCTGTTCAGGGGCGCAGCGTCCTTGAAGGACGAAGAGGCGAGGTCGAAAAGTTGGAGGGCCTCGTCCACGGGGAGCCTCCGGCCGAGGTTCGAGGCAAGCGCGTAAGCCTGATCCGTTGTGAAAGACGCCTGCTCGGCCAGTGCACGACTGGCAATGACTTCATAGGTAGTGTCGCTGTTTGTTAAGGTACGCGCGTTCTCGTAGTTGAAAGCACGCCAGGAAACGAGGAGTATATCGGGCGCAAATCGAGGAATTTGAGCAATGAGGACCTGATCAAGCGCGGCTTCAGCAGCCATCGAAAGTGGATGGTTGCCTAGTGCATCCAGCAGGCGGCTGAGGTCCCAGAAGCTGACGGAGGGACACTCCTTGAATGCTTGTAGGACTCCAGCGGATACAGTATCCATAGCAGCGATGTAGTCGAACAAGTCTGTTGACCGGTTGCCTGCTACCGAGCGGTCAAGTGCTTTAGCCCATCCGTCCACCGTTGTGAGATCGAAGTTCTTATAGTCCTCCCAGTCCTTCTTGGGCCTTTCGTCGGAAGCGAACGCGCTGGTTACAGCCTCCGATGTGCGAAGCAGTGAGGCGTCATTCTGTTCAACTGCTCTTTGCGTGACGCCTGTCAGTTCAAGAAGATCTTTTTGTTCGGCCGGGGTAAGCGGTGTGGGACGTCGGAATTGGAGATAAGCGATTACCGCGGAGGTTGCGTCCGGAAGTTTGGTCGCAAGCGCTGAGGCCAGTGCATGGTTGTCTGGGAAGCGGTCTCCGAGGGGAAGGAAACTTAGAGCGGCAGTAGGGTCCTTTTCCAGTAGGAGATCAGAGCTGGCCAGGATCGCATTGGCCAAGTCGCGGATGGAAGCCGTGCGCCTGTCCCTCCAACGCGAGCCAGCCGCGAGGGCTTCCGGCAGGGAAAGACGGCTAGCTGTGGCAAGCACGTCGGAGTGGGAGAGGTAATCCCCGAGGTAGGGTTCGAGGCGTTCTGCTATCTGGCATAGCCTGTAGGCTCTACCGGTTTGATTGGTTGTGCTTTGCCCCGCCTGGTTTGCAATTGCCAGGAACGTCTCCCATCGGCTCCAAGCGTCATCGCCAATGGCATTCGTTATTTCTAACGCTGCTTGGAAATGAACAACCGCTTCGTCGGGCGAGATACGATATGTGGCGCGGGAAAGTTGGACGAAATCGGCGGCAAGTTCGCTGGCGTCCTCCCGGGCAGCGGCCACTTCCTGATGGCAGCGCTTGGCAAGGTCGGATGAGAGCCTTTGGGTCAGGGGATTCGTGGCGGTCTGTCGAACGACGTTCGTCAGAGAACTCCTCGCGATCACATCGTCATTTGCGGCCTGGAACTTTAGGAGTTGCGCGTGGTCGGCGATATCGGGAAAGCGTGCAAGTGCGCGCCCGATGAGGGTGAAGACGTTGTTGATCTTGGTCTGGTCGACCCGTTCTTCACGCCATTCAGGTGGTTCCTGCCGCAAGAACTCGGATATTCGTTGGGAGAATCCGGCCTTGTTTTCAGGGCCGGGATTGCCCAGAAGGTCCAACCATGCCACGGCCCAGGAAGTCAGCGGTTCAACTTTCTCACGGTACGTCCGCAGTTCACGGGAGGACTCGTACTTCTCGCGTTCTTTAGCTTCCCGGATTCGTGGACCCTGGAAGTCGGTGGCATCGACGGAACGGCCCTCAAGTCGGGCGCAAAGTGTGAGCCCGAGGATGGGAAACCAGACGTCAGAGTCGTACCAGGAGCCACTCAGGTGCCCGAGGTTTTGTGGAAGGTACAACCGCAAGAGCTGTGCGGCTTTGTCCGCAGTGAGAACTTCGAGGGATACTGCCTGGTTGATCAGCCAACTCGCGGCCGTCAGGCCGCTGTGAATCGGGTCGCCTGAGCGGTTTCTGCGGTTAAGGTCGTTGCTTCGGCTAAGTTGCGGCTTTTGATCCTGTTTCAGAACTGGTTGAAGAAGGTGCGCCACGATGTCTGCGTCCAACTCCAAATCCCGTTCCGACGCGGCGTGGGCAATGGCAAACTTGAGGTACTTGCCTTTGGAGCAGCGGGCAAACTCCATAAAGTCTGCATCTCTACCGGCATCGAGCAACCGACGTGCGATATCTACTCCAACGTCGAAGGCGAGGGCACGAGGACGCCAGCCCCGTAGGAAACGAGTACATGCCGCAGGTCCGTCAGTGTTCAGCAGCCCCCAAGCGATCTGCAGAAAATCCAGGTCATTCAGATCTGACGGGTTGTTATTCCGCCGGGCCTGGCCCACCCAGACATACATCCAAGACATCGCGCTCCGGAGTCGGTTTCGTGCTTGGTCGCTTTGGCCCGCGGCACCTGCCAGCAGAGCGCCTTCAATTGGAAGGTTAGAGTTAGGCCACTTAGCCGCGATGCTTCGGGTAGCAATGAGATGTTCGAGCACGCTCGGGTCGAGGAAGCGTGCCGCCAGGTCGGTGTTTTCTCGTATTAGGTCGAGGCGGCGGGTACGTCCGGCCGTCAGTGCCCCCAGGCGCAGAGCGAGTTGGGCGGCTTCAAAGTGCCGGTCCGCCCGTAAAGCGGCCGACAGGGCGAAGTGTGTGCGCTGCTGTGCTATCTCACGCCGCTGGACCTCGTTCCGTTGTGAACGTGGGAGTGCGTTGTCAGGAAGCAGATCATCGGAAAGTGCGAGCTGCACAAGATCGTCGAATCGGTTGGCTTCGAAGAGCAGCGCCGGGAGCGAAGTAGCTACATAGGCATCCTTTTCGGCAATGGGCGAAAGGCGCTCTATAAATTCATCCAGACTCGCTCCAGCGGGCCGGAAATGATTTCGGAACCAAGTTTCGGTCGGTTCATCCCGGAACTGTACTGTGTCGCCGTCAATTAGGAGCGGGCGTCCAAGGTCTGCGACGAAGCTCAACACCACTGACGGGTGAACCTTCGCGAGTTCGGCCAAGACGCGAATGGGGATCATCGGGCGCAGTGCAGCAAGGGCCGGTGCAGATCGCGTCGATCTCCGGGGCCGATCCGTGTTGTCGATCGCGGATTTCGGCAACTTGGCGCTCGATGAAAGCATCCAGTGCTTGCCCGGGGGAACCTGGATTTGGTGCCAGCCAAGTCAGGGCTTCTTTGATGTCGTTGGTGGCATCCAGGACCGCGGCTTGTACCCGAGGGTTACTACTCGTCCTGTTGTGAAACTCAGACGCGTCAGTGGACGAGACATCTGGATAGACCGTCTTAAGATGGGCCCGTGTTTCTGCGAGGTCGAAACCTGAAAGCGGAACGTCCTGGTAGCCGACGGGAAGTCCGAGCAGGTCAATCCGCTCTGTCCGACAAGTGACTACTAGCCTCACATTCTGGGGAAGCGGCTCTCGAAGAAGGCCGCCAACAAACGATCGTTCCCCCATCTCATCGGCGATCATGGCCGCGTTGTCTGCGGCATCTACGATAATTGCCAAAAGTGCGTCTGTATCTGTGGCGGCGACCATCTCAGCCGCCTTGCTAAGTCTCCTATGGAAGGTAAGGGCATAATCGGCATCGTCCGCAGTGGAGGACGGAATAAGGGGATCGCATAGCGCGTGCGCTGCAAGTTCGTTAACCAGTTGAACAAAGCCTTGCTTAGAGCGGTGGCGCGGTGCGCTAGGCCGCCGGTACGAGCCATTACCGAAGCAGTCGAACACTATGGTGACTGAGCCTTCGGGTAAGTTGTCCTTCAACGTGCTGGCTAGAACACTTTTGCCAACACCGCCCGGGCCATGAACAAGAGTTGGGGCAGTGGAAGACTCACAAACCTTTGCGGCGATCTCGCCAAACTGGTGCCTATCGATTGAGCGCTTTGGGGCTTCAATCAAATTGGGCGCAGGAAGCAGCAGGTCTTCAGAAGTTTTAAGAGAGGCGAGCACATCGGCGCGACGCACCATGGGATTGTCGCCAGCGACTGACGTCGCCCGACTGGAAATCATTTCCCGCAGCAGAAGAGCCTGTTCGCCCGGTGCCCCGGGGAGTAAATCTGCGACATCCAGGTCCAGAAGATGACGGAGTTTGAGGAGGGATGGTGCTCGCTCATCGACCATGAGCCGTTCGCATAGGAGCCGGAGGTCCTCCGTGGAAATGATTTTCGAGAGCCGCTCTCGGATACTCTTGGTTGCCGGCGAGAGGTTTCCGTTCTGGAGGTCGCTGAGTGCCTTTAGGGCGGAGTCTGCGGGTGGTCGGTTACTGATGAATTCGAAATATACACAATTGAGTACGGCCGGGTTTTTGGTCTTCAAAGTGTTGTATTTGCGTGCGAAGCCAATTAACGTCTTTGTCAGGAACGAAAGCGTCCACGGGTCGTTCGCGTAGCGAGTGGAATGCTTGAACTGTCTATAGACAACCTTGGTCGTGTATGCAATATCGCTTGAGCCCCAATACTCCGCCAAGTCGATGACCTCATCACCCGTGCGAGTCTGCTCGTCGTCAGACAAATCGTCTGAATGGGACACATCGGGCTGCTCGCTGGGATCAACTGCTTCGACAAACAGTGAATCAAGTCCAGATGTTGCGTCGAGTAGTCGTAATGACTGACGCGCCGCCCAAGCGTAGTGAAATTGGTCGCCGTCCCGGCTCGGACGAAGCAGATCAGGTTCGCTCATTCCGAGTGCTCCGAGTGCTCCGAGTGCTCCGAGTGCTCGGACAGCTCTCCGATGGATCGGTTGGAATCTTCTTCCTTCGGTTGGTCGGCTTTTCGGTTGATCTTCTCATCCTCTTTCTGGGGCAGTGGATCTGCTTTCTCCCACAACGTGCTGTAGTGCCTTGAGGTCAACTTCGACGAAGAGGCTTCAAGGGTCGTAGCCACGCCAAATCGTTTGGTGATGGAGTTCAGGCTCGAGCCCAGCATGTAGACGCTTCCCCGCTCTGGGATGATGAAGCGATCGTGAAGCTCGCTTTGCTTGAGAGACCGTAGTGCGAGGTGGGGCACCTTTTCGTGCAGCAGCGCAAACACAGGTGCAATCTGCTTTAGTTTTGAGGTTCCAGTCAAGAGGCGGGTGACAGTATTGAAGTTGGCCAGCGTCAGTAACTGATCCACATCAAGGTAGGGGTCGATGACCATGCATGAATTAAGGCTGGTGATCTTCGACATCAATTGTGCATAGGCAAACGGATCTTTTGGATCAATGACGACTTCGACTGTCGACCCCGTATCGGACTCCGGCAGGGGCGCGTTGGCTTCCCGCAGCACCGCTCGTCCCAGCGGTGTAATGTCTACTTCCCCAGCCCTGAGGGTCATCCAGCGGACACGCACCATGAAATCCAGCATGGGTTCAACAACCCGTCTCCTTCCAAGGACGGACTCAGCAGTTTCCTCATCCATCTCGCTAAGTAGCCGTAAAGAAGACCAATCCATGGGCTTTGTGATTTTTGGTTGCCACCCAGCGGCGTAGGCCTCGAACTCAGCCTGGCGCAAAGTATGCCCCTGCCGCCGGACGGCCTCGACGTACGTCAGAACCCTGTGCGCAGATTCCCCCACGATTTCCATCAGGCGATCATATTAGAAAGGCGGCACCGCCGATGCATGTTGCGGCCTCGCTGCGCATCCCTTCGAGGAACCGGAAACTGCAAGGCTGGAAGTAATTGGCTCGAGTTTCCTTGAGCAACATTGCTCCTCGTGTTCGGCTTCTATACACCTGTGCGTCCCAGCGCTTCCGTGGCCGCCAGGCGTCTGCCTCCAGCAGCGACCGCTCAGGGCAGCGGCCGACGCGCAGCAGGCGAGCTATTCATCTACGTCCGCTGGTGCCAGATAACCACGACACCCGGTCGACTATTCCAGGCGACGCCTTACTGCCGGACATAGCGTCCGGCCCCAGGTGAAAGAGCCCAAGGACGCAAGGTTAGATGGCGTAAGTTGGTTCTTTTCTAAGTAGGTGAGAACATTTCGATCCACCGAGTCTGGATCAAGCCGATGAAGGGTTTCTCCTTGCATTCGACGTCCCAGCTGCGAGTTCAAAGCGCTTTTGCCACTTCGACACGTGCTGTTTCAGTGTCGAGGCCCAGCCGGTACAAACACGCCCAAAGATTTTCAAAAGACGGCGCATGCGCCGCTGGGAAATGACCAACTCGCCAAGGCTCGGAATTCAATGTGACAACTACTTGTTCAGGTAAATAGTCCTGTACGGCTGTGTCGGAGTCTGCAATCCCGTAAACGTGGCTAAGCCCCACGTGTGTTACTAGGAGGGCTGTCTCAGTTGGCGAAAGGTCCGCCTCATTGTTTGCGAATCTTCGCTCGAGACGGCAGTCAATGATCCTGGCAACTATCGACTTAAGCCACTTTAGGGGGCCCTCTACGAATTCGGCTACTAACGATGAACTCATCGACACAACTTGCAATTCAATTGATAGTAGAGCGGATCAGCTAAGCAACTTTGTGGATTTGCGTCATCCCCGTGAGCAGAGCATAGACGAAGCACTGGGATAGCGTTACACCTAGATCCACAGTCCCGGTCGCAAGGTAGTCTGTGCCTATGACGTTTCAGATTTCACTCAGCCGGAATGGTGACTGATGCCCAATATAGTCTATTTTTCGCACAGCTATAGGTCGCGGGATGTGCCTGTCAACGATTATTTTGCCCGCCTCATGAAGAGTGAGAACCTTGTGCCAAGTCTAGATCCGCCTTCGGACGCGATTAACGGCGCGAAACTGGAAAGGCACCTCAACTATAGCGACGGTATGGTCGCCGTGCTAACAGACCGAGGATCGAAAATTTCTCCGTACATAGACTTCGAAATTTCGTTGGCTATTCGTGGGCGTCGGCCGCTGCTTGTTTTTGTTGAAGATACGTTGCCCACGGGTATCGTTCCTCATCGGGTCCTGCAGCAGAGGTTTTCACACAGGTCGTTCCTTCGCCAGGCCAGGGAGCATCGACAAGCTCTTCGAACGCTCCGCGCGTATCTAGGCGAACAACCCGGGCCTCGCTACCAGTCATCAGAGTCTAAGAGGTCTTGCCTGGTCCTTGGTGACCATAACTCGCCGCAGCGTGATGCATTTGTGCAGTTTTTGGATAGCAACTTAGGGTATGAGCCGCTGGTTCTCAATCCGACGGAGGGGCCACCAGTCCTGGAGTCTGATTGGTGGGACGCGATCTCGCATGCGGATGTCGCCGTTGCCCTAGAAGCAGGCGATCCAAGTGCAAGCGACGCATATGCCTTGGGCGCAGTTCGCGGCGCCCTTCGACCATTGATTGTTCTCACTACAGATAAGTCTGCGGCAGTCGCTTCGCCCATACCTGTGGAGTATCGTCCACGTCAAGTTGAGTCGTTCGAATTCGAAGCATTGCAGCCCGCCCTCATCGAGGAGTTTTCGCTTCTCGAGCAAGATTTTCTGGACTTGGACGATCAGGGTGAGGTTGCCCGATATTCTCAACAATTGATAGAGCTAGATGGACATTATGGACCTAGTACGCGAGAACGAGTCACGGAGGTAGTGGTGGGAGACAAATATGAGGTTAGTGGTCAGGCAGCAGCAGTTGGCCCTAATGCCCACGTCCATCACGTAAGTTTCAACCAGCTCTGGCTGCAGAAGAAGGACGAACTGGACCTCGGAACGCTGGCAAGCGAACTCGAGCTAGTTAGGGTCAAAGCTCGAGCGACTGCAACATCTCCAGAAGAGGATGATGCCACAGCTGAAGCCGGTAAAGCTCAAAGGGCTGCTGAGGCGGGTGACGGCCCCACTGCTATGAGTCATCTCGCCCGCGCAGGGAACTGGGTGCTCTCTATTGCCGAGGACGTGGGGGCTGCAGTCGTTAGTGCCGCGATAAAGGCCTCGATCGGCATGTAATGCACTGAACAGCCCAATGACTGCCAATAGCCATCTTCAGTGATGGGGTTGAGATTCCGGAAGGCTAAAGCCGTGGCCGGCATCCAGAAGCGACCATTCCGAGGTTGCCGCTGAGCGATGCAATCTCAAGGCGGAAGCGCTGTACTAGATATCGGTCAAGCGGCGAGTCCGATGCGTCAGGTCGCTGATCTAATGGGGTCCAGCAGCGAGAATGGTGTTCATGAAGGATGAGGATAAGACACCAGCAAAGGCGCTGCGTAAGAATAGCGCCGGCGGCGGGGTTGCCGACAAGTTGGGCAACACGTATGAATTGTCCTGGGCCGTCCACCACGCGTTGCAGTGCATCCAAGATGAGCGGCGCGCTATCACCCTCGAGGATCTCGATCCGGACCTTTCCGACGGTTCTGAGTTCACCTTCGTCGATGAACGGGGCACCGTTGTCGTGACTCAGGTGAAACGTCAGCACAGCATCAACGACCACTGGACCGTCGCAGCCCTGCGGAGTCGCGGCATTTTCGCGGCAGCAGCGAGGCATGTCACTAACGGCCGGGAGTATCACTTCAGCTCCATGACGCCGTGCGGCCGGCTACGCGTGCTTAGCGAGTGGGCACGACAGTCCACGGACGTAAACCAATTCATAAGGCACCAACTCACGGATCAGTTGGGCCCGGCATTCGATGAACTTTCAGCTCCCGACATCTTTGGCAGCGCTGAGGGCGCCTGGCAGGTTATTCGCGGCATGTGGTTCGAGGTCGGTGACGAACAGCAGCTCGTTAGGACGAACGCTATGTTCGCAGCCACGGTGCTGGAGGGCGCCGCGGCGCCGCTGCTGCCCGTGGCTGTCGGCGCGGTGCTTCTGAATAACCTCCGTAAGCGCCTCACAAGGCGCGAATTGCTCGATGAACTGGCCAGCTATGGCATCTACGCCCGCCAGGCAGCAGCGAAACGAACTGCCTATGATGAGATCCACGCTGCAACGACGAGTTGGCGGCGGACCGTAGAGCGGGAATTACTCACACCAGCCATCCCCCGCGCGGAGTCCGTTGATCTCGTCGAGCTTTTGGGACGCACGCGGTTGGCGCTAGTAGTCGGCAGTGGTGGCGGTGGCAAGAGCTCGGTCGTTTATCAAGCTGTGAGAGTTCTTGAGTCGAGGGGCGCTGAGGTGCTGGCGTTCCGACTTGACCGCCGCGGGGCCTTCAGTTCGACCGCCGAGTTGGGGGCGCAGCTGGGCTTGACGAGCTCGCCTGTGGCGTCGCTGAGAATGGCCGCCGACGGCCGAGATGCCTTCTTGGTCATCGACCAGCTCGACGCCGTGTCACTCGTATCGGGACGGCTGTCCGAACGCTATGACGTCATCGAGGATCTGATTTATGAGGCTACGGCAGTTGAGGGCGTAAAGGTCATCCTGGTCTGCCGACTTTTCGATGTTGAGAACGATCATCGTATTCGCAAGCTCGATGCCCGCATGGACGTTGAGCGGCTCACTATCGGGCCGCTGCCCGAGGACGCCGTCAATGGTGCCATAGAAGCGATGGATATTGACCCCACGGTGCTTACGTCGTCGCAAAAACAGCTGCTGAGTTCGCCACTGAATCTCGTTCTACTTGAAAGCGTCGCGAACCAGCCTGGCGCGCTTAACTTTAATTCGCGCGGATCACTTTTCGAGGCCTTTTGGCAGCGCAAGCGCCAGACTATCAACGTCTATCGCCCCGAGGTTCGCTTTAACGACGTGCTTGCTCGCATTGCTAACGCGGCAAGCGATCAACAGGCCCTTTCCGTTGGTATCGAGATCCTCGATGCCGAGGACTACATTAAAGATGCCCAGGTGCTAGCGTCTGAGCAAATATTGGCTATCGACGGCGATCGCGTTTCCTTCTTCCATGAAACATTCTTCGACTACACCTTCGCGCGGCAATGGTTGACACGAGGGCAGTCAATGATCGAGTTCCTCTGCGCCCAGGAGCAAGAACTTTTCCGGCGGGCTCAAGTGCGTCAAATTCTTGAACTGCTGCGTGAACGTGATCCCGTACGCTTCCGCACGGAAGTCGAGGCGATACTGACCGAATCGTCTATCCGAATCCACATCAAGGAAACGGTCATGATCGTTTTCGCCAACGTAAGCGACCCGACGGATGAAGACTTGGACCTCGTCATCCGATTCAACGCGGGAGACTCAACGCTGATGAGACGTCTATGGCAGCGAATAGCCCGCCCGAGTTGGTTTGAAGTCGTCTATCGCCGCGGTCTCATCGAGACATGGCTCGATAGTTCAGATCAGATACTGCGTGACCGAGGCATAACCTGGCTGACCAACGCCGCCCCTCCTCGACCTCATGCTGAGTGCGCTGCGAGCGGGAGAGCTCGACCCGACTGACAAGAATCTCTGGCTGTCCGCTCATGACCTGGCCACGCGCGAACCACTTTGGGCGATCGACCTGCTGAGAGCCTGCTTTGTTGATAGTCCTTCGGCACTTATCACAGGCTTGGACGGCAAAGTCAGTAATCTCGCTCTGCACGATTACAGTGCCACTGAACTCATCAGAGAGACAAGCAGGCTCGAACCTCTGGCGTTCGCCGAAACAGTCGTCCCGTACCTTGTCGCCGTTATGCAAGTGACATCCGAGGAACGGCACAGCGAGGACCTAAGCTACGACCGACACTTTAGTCTCCGTCTTCCATCGTCGGCAGGCATTGACGACGTTGACGAGGCTCTCTACAACGGAGCGGCCAGTGCACTCACTAAGGTGGCCTCATCCGCCCCAGAAGCAATCATGCCCATACTTCGGACCCTCGCGGCAAACGAGCACGACTCCGCGCAAGCGCTATTGTTCCGTGCGTTCATCGCCAGTCCCGCGCACTTCAGCGACTGGGCAGCCGAGCTGATCCTCGAAGGCGGCAGCCGCCTCAGAAGCGGATACCTTTCAGACAGTTACTGGCTCTCGAGAGAGGTTGTCGAAGCTATCGCGCCGCTCGTCGCCGATGAGGATCACATCCGTCTCGAAGATGAACTGAGAGACCTCCGAAACCCTTATGAACGCTTCCAGTGGTTCGGATACACGGCCTTCAAATTTTTGTCGGCCCTGGACTACCGCCGGCTCAGCGCACTGGGCAAACGACGACTTGCTGAGCACCACAGGAAATTCGGACTAGAGGCTCCTCCGCCACCGACTGGCATCATCAGCTACACGGTCGGCTCTCCCATCGGCGACTCAGCGGCTGCGATGATGTCGGACAAGCACTGGCTTCGCGCCATGGCCAAATACGACAACGACCGCGATCTAGGCACCTCAGTCGGTGGTGCCCACGAACTGTCGCAGGTCCTCAAGAACCGCACTACAGAGAACCCGCAAAGGTTTGCAAGCCTCGCCATCCAAATGACACCAACGATCAATGCGGCCTACCCCAGCTCTATCCTTTGGGGATTCGGTGAAGCGACAATCCCACCCAACGCGCAACCAGCGGTATTCGACGCCATCCGACACATCATGAGCCTCGGGCTCACGGAGTGTGACCGCTGGCTTGGATGGTCCGTCCGGCGAGTCCTCGACGAGGCACCCCTCGACGTCGTCGACCTAATCAGAAAACGTGCCCAGTACGCACCAGACCCAGAAGACGACACGCCCGTCGTCACAGGGCAAAATAAGAAACCCCGTGGTCGCGACCTGCGTCAAATCGGCATAAACACGGCGAGAGGCAGTCTCGCCCAAGAACTCGGCGACCTCCTCGTCCATGACGTACACGGCGAGCGGACGGCGCTGATTAAGCCTTACATGCTACACCTCGCCAGCGACCCCGCCCTGAGCGTACGGTCGTGTGTAGCCCACACCATCGCGGCTTGCCTACGCCATGCAAGGCCAACGGCATATCAGGCCTTCGAGCGCCTCATCGCCGCAGACGACACTATTCTTGCCGCCGACCTCGTCGGTAATTTGATGATGTACATCGGCAACGTCGACCCTAAACGAATCGACCCAGTCATCGACCGAATGCTCAAGTCAACAGATGGAGAAGTACGGCAAGCCGGCGGATCCATGGCAGCATTTGCAGCCCTTCAGTGGGAACGACCTCAACTCATGCAACGAGCGCTTGCCGGGGACAACGCGACTCGGGCGGGCGCAGCCCTCGTGTGCAGCTCACGGCTCGACAGGGCTGCAGACTCAGAGCTTGTTCTGGCAACCTTGAGCCAACTCATGCACGACGATGCCGATGACGTTCGGAAAGAGGTGGGTGCGCTTGCTGGCCATCTCAGGGGTCAAGCCTTGCGTCCCTTCCATGGTTTCCTCTCGGACCTGATCGCGTCTCCAACTTACGCCCACGCCACCCCGCAACTTCTGATCGCCCTGCAAGAAGCCCCCGATGAGGTGGACGACCTGGTTGATTTAGCCGCGCATCGATTCCTCGATGTTTACGGCAGCGACGTTGCTGACATCCGAACTGGTGCTGCTGGCGACGCACATTACATCGCGGACCTAGTTGTTCGTGGGTTGGCGCAGGCCCCTGACAAAAAGCGAATTTCGGCACTTCTCGACATTCTCGATCGTCTGGTGGAACTCGGCGTTTACGGCGTCGACCAAGCCATCGAGCATGCTGAACGCCGCTAACCGTCCGCGCAATTCGTTTGCTGGGCATGTAGCTTGCTCTCATCCTCTCTATGAACCTAAGAAAGGGAGGAATCTAGTGGATACTTGGTGGGTTGGTGTGTCTGTTCGACGTCGAACAAACGTTCTTGCAGCCAGACCGGGACGATATTGGTCGGCGGCCGTGAAGGTGTTCCGGCGCAGGCCTACAGGAGGCGAAAAAAGAAGTGTGGACAATGTCCACACTTCCCGCCCCGGACTGGCCCGTACAACCGCCGGACTGGCCCGGATTCCGCATGTTTCCGCGGAATCCCAGCAGCAGCAAGGCCCGGAATCGCGTTCGAGTCCCACCTCGGGCACGGCATAACCCCTCGTCAGAGGGGTTTTTGCTTTTAAGTGTGGACAAATGTTGACAAGTCCCTCTGCCTCATCGTCCCGGATGGTGCCTGGCCGCCGGGTGCGGCCTGTTCAGTTAGGGCTGTGGGAGCGGGGTCAGTGCCCTGGCTGGTGGGCGCTCCGCTGGCTCTGCGTGCTGGGGCGATGAGCTCCTTTGTTGTTTGGTTCGTCGGGTAGGTCGTGGTTGGCCTGCATCTCTTCATGGAGAGGGAGACTGAGCGCAGCATGACTTCCAGGCCCTGGGTCAAAGTTCTTGGTCTTGGCTCGTCGCTGGACCTCAGAGCCTTGACCGAGCGCGAGCCTAGCCAGCCCAGAAGGGGCTTGGACATTGTCAACGCCTAAGCTTCCGTGAGGGCCCTCTGTGCAGAACTGCCCCGCAGCCATAACTGTTGAAGTACATCGACGCTGAGCCCTCGAAGCTGAATAAGTCGAGCTTGCTCAGTGGCCCGCCCTGCAGGGTCACGACGTCGCTTCGGGTGAATCGGTATGAAAAATCCCACCACGTCGACATAGCTCAGGTCGTGCAGTTGATGGCCGCGACAATTCGCTCCGCGAGTCGGATAGCAGATAACCAGCCGAAGTTCGGACTCCACGGGCCC
The DNA here is from genome assembly GCF_019977255.1 of Arthrobacter sp. StoSoilB13. Classification (NCBI taxonomy): domain Bacteria; kingdom Bacillati; phylum Actinomycetota; class Actinomycetes; order Micrococcales; family Micrococcaceae; genus Arthrobacter; species Arthrobacter sp. StoSoilB13. The sequence continues at coordinate 452,829 of NZ_AP024647.1, forward strand.
TGCAAACTGAGCGAATTCGTGAGAACTGTTTTCCTCGGGTCTGGGCCGCCCCGTCAGGGCAGCCCAGACACGGGGCAAAGGGGGCAGCATTTGCCAGTCCTCTGTCCTGTCAGGCTGCGATGTTGTCCTTGATCCACTCGGTCAGGGTGGTGACTGGAATTGAGTGCCTCGCGTTGAAGGTGTCGTTCTTTGGCCAGGTCACTCCTCGGCCCTGGGCAAAGACGGCGCGGTATTTTCGTGTCATATTGTCCGGGTCGTTGGCCAGTTCGTCCAGCAGGAAAGGCACTGTCCATTCCACGACCCGGAACGGACGCTGAAGCACGGCTTCTAGGGTTTCGGCCAACTTACCGTAGGTGATGGTGTCACCGGCAAGGTAGACGATCTCGTTGCGGATACGTGGTTCAGCAAAGAGGATCTCGGCCGTGAGGACGCCGATGTCTTCGGGGGTCGTTACGGTGACAGCTGTATCCAGGCTGCCCAAGGCGTTGACAGTGTCGTTAGGGAGATCGACCATCCCGGACCCTGGTTCGAAGAGGTAGTTCATGAACATTCCGGTGGAGATGATCACCCACTCGGTCTCGTTCTGGGACCTGAGCAGATCCCTGACATCCAGTTGCGAGTCGAAGATGTCCTGGGGACTTCCCCGGCCGATCACGTCGAAGTCAACGCCGAACTGCCAGGGGAAGTATCGCGGAAGTTTCGCTTGGAGAGCGGCCTGCGCAACTTTCATGGGAGTGTCGAGCCCGGCGGTAATGCCCGTGCAGCCGATCACGGTGTCGTAGTTCGCGAAGATCGAGGCAAGTTCATCGACCGAGTTCTTGACCAGGTCGCCCTGGACAATCCTTACGCCCAGATGTCGGATCTCGGCGAGGTCGCGCTGCTTATCCGGCGCAACGGATTCGATAGCACTCGCCCGCAGGAGCACACTGACAGTTGAGCCGTCCACGTCTCGTGCCCGCCGTGCGACGTTGCGCAGGACGGGCATGCCGAGTTCTCCCGCTCCGATGATGAGGATGTCCCGCGAGCGGCCGGACGGAATTTCTTTAGTCATTAGCGCAGAGTCCTTACTTGTATTCACGCTTTATTCAGCAATTGCTCAGGTGGAGGAGGAGCCGGACCGCCCGACGCCGTAACGCGTACGCAGCGTCCGAGCGTAAAACCCCGAACGCTCACGTTGCGCACATCTGATGTGCACGACGGTGCACCTGTCCTCCATTTCATGCGAGAGACTCGTTGTCTCTCTTCCCGTGACCGACGAGACCCGCGTAAGAGCGGATCAGCGGACGGTATGAAAGTCAGCGTAAACTTTGACATTAGTGTCAAGGTCAAGTCGATGGTCGAAGCGAAAGGGTGCCTACGTTGAAGATCGGTGATGTCGCCAAGGAACTGGGTGTCCAAACTCGAATGCTCCGTTACTACGAGCAGCAGGGGCTCATCAATGCGTCACGTTCGACCAACGGGTACCGCGAGTACTCTGACGAGCAGATCGAGCATGCCCGTCACGTCAGGGCTCTGATAGCGGCCGGTTTGTCGACGAGAATGATCAAAATAGTGCTCAGCATCGAAACTCCAGCAACCCGAGATCAGCCCGACGTCTGCAATCGGGCTCTGGCGGAGGAGCTTGCTCAAGAACTACGCGTTGTGGAGAACAGAATAGTGTGCCTGGAAAAGAGCCGTGATGCCGTCATCGACTTCCTTCAGCGCACAAATCACGCAGATCTACTAACTACGAGGTGACCTTCCACGTGCCACTTTGCTTCGTTCAGTCAGATCACAACCACCTGTGGCCACGAACCCACAATGTCCCTAAGCATGTCTTGTGAGGGGTTGCTCAATCGGGAGTGCAATGCCGCCAGCCGCTTTGTGGAAATCCGCGATCCTGAACTGGCAGTCACAGGCGGGAACTGACCGATATCGCTTGGTACGGCATGTATGGAATAGGTCACGCTTAAGATGGGCATCCTTGACGTCCAGGATTGCGTCGCGAGATATCGCCCGGGGGTGGACAGATGAAGGCCATTTAGCGTTCCGGTGGACGTGGACGCATGTCCCTTGCGTGAGGAACGGCAGCTTTCGAGATGCGATCCGGCCCCCTGACCGGTCCCGCCCGTGATGCAGGACCGGTTGGTTTCGTTTAATTCAGGGCCGGGGTGTCTTGGGGGATGACGCCGGAACCGTAGAGATGGGCGGCCAGATCCTGAAGAGCGCGCAAGGCGACCCGCTGGGGAAAGGGGCCGTAGGAAACACGTGCAACGCCGAGTTCCTGGAGTTCCGCTGCGGTAAGCGCTCCTGGTGCGCCGATCACGGACAATTTGCCGTGTCCGAGGCCTGCGACGAGCGGCTCGATAACGTCGCGTGTCAGGGCACCAGGGACAAACACCAACGCTGCTCCTGCATCGAGGAAGGCGCGACCCCGGGCAATGGCGTCCTTGACGCTGTCCTCGATCGGGCGGTCCCCGCCCTTCGCGATGGCGTCCGTGCGTGCGTTCAGCTGGAACGGGATGCCTTCGCCGTTCGCGGCGTCGACGATGGCCTTAACCCGGGCGACGGCTTCATCGAAAGGACGCAAACGGTCTTCAACGTTGGCGCCCACGACACCGATGCCAATCGCCCGGCGGATGGTTTCGGCTGGGTCTTCATAACCGTCGTCGAGGTCTGCGGTGACCGGAATTTCAACCGCGTTGACGATCCTCTTCACGCCATCCAGCGCGACATCCAGGGGCATGGTTCCATCGGCGTAGCCATACGCCGCTGCAATCGAGTGCCCGGCGGTGGCAATGGCCTGCGTCTCGGGTGCGGCTGCAACGGTCGAGGCGCTGATTGCGTCCCATACGTTGACTACACTCAGGATTTCCGGTGCCTCATGCAGAGCCTTCAATTTCTCTGCCCGGGCGTTGATATTGCGTTCGGTCATGGTAGTCCTCCGTGGTCATGGTTGGATCACTAGGCAAAGTCAGCACAGACGCAATAGCGCCCATCCATGACAATGCGGGTGGAAATTGTGCAGGGGGAGAGCACGGGCAAAAAACGCTGTATGTACAGCCTTCTAGGGTCTTGCTGCATAACGGGTTCGCGTCGTGGCCGGGGCGGGTCCGCACTGAGGGTCGAAAGGGCCGTCGCAGGTGAACCTGCTTCAGCCCGGAAAGGTATCTCTCGGGCTCACGCACCCACCACCTAACCTTGTACGGTGTGGTCGACACGCCGCTGGGGCCGGTCTCGCCATCTGGGCGGGTAAAGATTCTCAGCGGTCATTCGGTATCGAAGCTCGCCGACGAGCTGGCCCGGTTCGAGCCAAACCTCGTAGTTGTCCGCGGCCAGGAACAATTCACGCCCGTAAGGCCCGTCCGCTGCCAGCCAGATCATGCTTGAATCGGGCATTACGGCTTCCACCCTTCCCGCGCGGACCAACGCTCCCCGCTGCCGTATCTCTATGGGGACCCCGTCCAGGCGATGCCACTCAGATGGGGGGTACTTCATCATCGAATTGCCCTGTCATGGAGCCCGCCGGTGCCTTCCGGATGGATCAAGAGATCACTCTCCTTCGATTGGGCTGTCCGTGGCAGCGGATCCGGACCCGGACTCTTCAACGAACGCCAAAACACGCGCTGGACTGGCCGTTCCGCCCACGATGGGTAAGGGCGTGACGACGATGAAAGCGCCAGCTGCCGGTAATTGGTGGAGGTTTTTCAGGGATGTAACCCCGTATTTGTCGTTTCCGAGAAGGAAATGATGCATGGGGAAAGGCGGCTCCAAGCTGAAGCCTGCCCCGGCGTCGATCCCAACGGTTTCGACACCAAAGCCGGCAATGTCGGTCTCCTCAGCGAGCCAGCGCGCGCACTCTGCAGAGACGCCGGGTGTATGCGGACCCGACTCATCAGAGTTGAGGAAAAGAGCTTCGTTGTCTCCGAAAGCATCCCATCCTGTCCGGTAAAGCAGCCACGCACCCTTTGGCAACCTGCCGTACCGGGCCTCCCAAGCCTCGACGTGGCGGACCTCAAGCAGGAAATCGGGATCTGCGGCGGCTTCAGCGGACGCATCGATCAGAACGGCGGGGCCGACGAGTTTTTCGGGTGGCAGTTGCGAAATGTCCCGTCCTTCCCTCCCACTGACCCAGTGGATGGGCGCGTCAACGTGAGTGCCAAAATGTTCGCCCACATGAATGTTGTTGTGCGCCCACATCGGTCCGCGTTCGTCGTATGCCGCGACCTCTTCGAGCCTGAGATCAATGACATTGGATAGAGGTGCCGGCAAGCGCAGGGCGGGAGTGTCAGGGGTCAAGGGCGTTGTCAGGTCAACGACGCGGATGCTCCCCTGGGCAAGGCCATCAATCAGGTTGGCCAGTAGATCCGGCGTTCGCGTTGTGTTGGTCATATGCGTGATGCCTGCGTGGTCAATGTGGGGTCCTTCCTTGATGGCCTTACGGGCATTAGTGGCCCTTGAATGCTTCCTCAAGCCACCAGGACGCGAAGCTGACGGTCTTTGCATCGATGAGGAGCGGCTTGTCACGGCTTCCGTCGAGCCACTCACGCACCGGCTCCAAATCTCCGGGATTCCGCACAGTCTGAGCTGCAAAGCCGTAACCGCGCGCGATGGCTGCGAAGTCGGTGTCGGGAAAAGTGATAAGCCCCAGGGCGTCATCGTCCTCGCCGAAGTGGTGTACTTCCGCTCCGTAAGCAGAGTCGTTGTAGACGATGACCACCAGCGGGATGCCCAGCCTCACAACGGACTCCATCTCCGCTGCCGCCATCAGGGCGCCGCCGTCACCGGTGCCGAGCACCGGGAGCCTGTCCGGCTGTGCGTATGCTGCCCCGATTGCACTGGCCAGACCCAGACCCACACATTGGAAGGCCTGGCTGAAGACGAGCCCGTTCTCGTCAGGAATATCAAGGAAGGCACTGGGATATCCGAGGAAATTGCCCGAATCGACGGCCACCACCCTTTCCTTGTCGAGCATCCCGTCCAAAGCAATGGTGAGGGTCCGGGGATCGATGCGCTCTCCATCGCCCAGGTCCTCGTAAGGGACGTCCTGCCATCGGCCTTCGGACTTGATGGCTTGTGCGATCTCTTCAGTTCGGTAGCCAACACGGGAGAAACCACGGCTGCGGAGCTCAACGGCTGTTGCTGCTGCCGTAAGCCCTGCGTCGCCCAAAACGCCGAAGTCGACGGGCCGGTGCTTGCCGGGGGCCAGTGGATCAACGTCTACCTGCACCACAGTGGTGGCCGGGCCAATGAGTTCGCCGTGACGCATGGTCCACATGTTCAATGCAGAACCAAAGGAGATGATGAGGTCGGAGTCCTGGATGGTACGAGCCGCCAGCGGTGTACTGAAGCCACCGGAAATGTCCAGATAGAACGGATCGTCATTGAACAGCCCGCGTGCGACCGCCGAGGTTGCCAAAAGGGCCCCCGAAACCTCCGCAAGTTCGCGGAGCTGAGGTCCGGCACCGCGCCCCCCGCGGCCGGCGATGATGACGGGACGATTCGACCGCTCGATGAGGTCGGCTAGGTGGCTGATGTCTTCGGCAACTGGTGCGGTCACCGTTGAAAGGGAGGCCCCGCTGGCAGCTGAGGCAGCAAACTCCTCAGTGGTTTCGGAGTTTTGGATGTCCAAGGGGAGATTGATCAGCACAGGAATGCGGCGCGTCACTGCCGTCCTGTAAGCAAGGGCAACGTCCCGGGCGGCAGTCTCCCTGGAGATACGGAAGCTGGCGGCTCCAACGGATTCAACCAGATGGCTCTGCTCGATGCGGAAATTGGAATGAATAGCCGAAGACGCAACTTCGGCGGCGAGAATCAGCATTGGTGTGCCGGATTTCGCGGCTTCCGCGATGCCGGTAATGGCATTTGTCAGCCCGCATCCCTGGTGCAAGGAGATTACAGGGACTGAGCTGCCTACTCGTCCAAAGGCGTCCGCCATAGACGCGGCTCCACCCTCGTGACGCGCCGCCACGTACGTGGCGCCGCCGGCAATGAGGGCCTTGGTCACGTCATAGTTGCCGCTGCCGACAACACCAAAGACTTGGCGAACGCCAAGCCCTATCAGCGTTTCGGCCACTTTTTCAAAAACACGCATCTGATTGGTACCTCTGGTTCTGGTTGCTGGAAGCTCTATACGAAAATGCTGCCTGCGACGGGCTCGTCTGGCTAATGCCTATTTCAGTCAGGGAGCCTGAATAAGGCATAGCTGCGGATGAGGTCACGCCATCAGGAAGCCGAAAGGGTCTTCCGGATTTCGACAGCTACTTGTTCAAAACAGCGCAGCATCAACACCACTGCCGGGCTCGGCAGCCTGTCCTGCAAAGTGGTCACGCCAACCGTTTGACTGATGCCTTTGATTCTCGCTCCGACAATGCGAAGCAGGGGATCGGCGGTGCCGATAGTGCGCGGCTGGAGCGCAAGAAAGTCCGTTTCGGCGACGATGGCACGAAGCGTCATGGTAGAGGAGCAATCTACTTGTTGTTCGGGAAGGTCCAGGCGTTCACGGGCAAAGGCGCTCTCGAGTTCCCCGCGCAGTGCCGTCTGCGCTACAGGCATGACCCACGGGTAGTTCCGTAATTGGTTCAAGGCGGTCTCCCCCCGCTCAAAAACAGGATGACCATGTCGTGCCACGACCTCGAAGGGCTCATGGTACAGCGCCGCCTGCTGCAATTCAGGAACGTCAGGATGCGGGGTAAGGCGCCCAACGACTATGTCGATTTCTCCCGCGACCAGTCCGTTGGTCAACCGGTCAGGAGTCGCTTCGTGGACGTGGACGCTGACATGTGGCCTTTGTTGCTTTAGCCGCGCAATCGCTTTGGGCAGCAGCAGGTTGCCTCCTGCGACATACGTGCCGATGGTCACTGAGCCGGCGCTGGCGTCCGCCAGCTCTGCTATGTGCTGGGTCGCTTGCTGGAGGTGGCCGACCACTGCCCGTGCGTGACTGATGAAGACTTCGGCAAATGGTGTGGGACGGACCCCGCGGGCGCCCCTTTCGAAAAGAGGCGCCCCAAGGGCATCCTCAACTTCGCGCAAACCGCGGCTGACCGCGGGCTGCGTGATGTACAAGTGCCTGGCCGCGCTGACGATTGTCCCGTGATCGGCGATAGCTAAGACCAACACCAGATGACGGATCTTCAGGGGGCCATTCAGTAAGGTTCTGATGTCCATGCCGATGATGATATGCCCATATGGACATGGCTTGCACCCGAAAAGGCATTCGACGGACATGGTTTGCGTCCAGCAGACTGGTGATACAACCCACACCGACGAACCGGGAGAAGCACCCATCATGGCGATTCCTACTCTGCGAAACTTCGTCGGCGGAGCCTTCCTCGACGCCGCCGACAAGACTTTTGAAAAGATCAGCCCCGTCGATGGCAGCGTTGTCGCCCACGTTGCCGAGGCCGACCGCGGCACTATTGACATGGCGGTTAAGGCCGGTCGGAGCGCACTGCAAGGCCGCTGGGGGAGTTCCACAGTCAATGAACGCGCAGCCCTGCTGCGGCGTATCGCGGATCGCATCGAAGCACGATTCGACGATCTGCTCGCCGCCGAAATCGCCGATACCGGCAAACCGGAAGCACTTGCCAGGGACCTCGACGTAGCCCGTGCAGCAGCCAACTTCCGCGCGTTTGCAGACATCATCGCCGCCGAAGGCCTGGACTCCTTCCTCACCGAACTTCCCGACGGCCGACGGGCCCTGAACTACGCTTTGCGCCGGCCGCTGGGCGTAGTCGCCGTAGTAGTGCCGTGGAACCTGCCTCTGTTGCTGTTGACCTGGAAAGTGGCTCCCGCAATCGCCTGCGGCAACGTGGTGATCGTCAAGCCATCGGAGGAAACGCCGTCGTCCGCGACCCTCCTGGCTGAGATCATGGCCGAGGGCCGGCGTACCCGATGGTGTGTTCAACCTGGTCCACGGCTTTGGTCCAGGATCGGCTGGCGAATTCCTCACCACGCATGAAGGCATCGACGGAATCACCTTTACAGGGGAGTCGTCCACAGGTTCGGCCATCATGCACGCGGCGGCGTCCAACGTCCGCCCGGTCTCTTTTGAACTCGGCGGTAAGAATGCTGCACTTGTTTTCGCAGACGCGGACCTCGAAGCTGCTGTGGACGGGCTCACCCGGTCAATCTTCACCAACACCGGGCAAGTCTGCCTCTGCACCGAGCGGGTCTACATCCAGCGTCCCATCTTTGACGATGTCGTAGCTGGACTTTCTGAGCGCGCCAGAGGCCTGACGCTCGGTCAGCCCATGGATCCCCGGACCACCACCGGACCACTGATCTCCCTTACTCACAGGCAAAAAGTTCTCTCATACCTCGAACGCGCTAAGCAGCTAGGCGGTGAGGCAATTGTGGGCGGTGGGATCCCCAATCTGGGCCACGAACTCAGCGGTGGCGCTTGGATTGAACCGACACTCTGGACCGGGCTCAGCCACGACGCACCCGTGATGCGCGAAGAAGTCTTCGGCCCCGTCGCGGGCCTGATTCCCTTCGACGACGAGGAAGAGGCCGTGCGCCTGGCCAACGACACAAAGTACGGCCTGGCTGCTTCTGTTTGGACCACCAATCTGGAGAGAGGACACCGGGTTGCTGGCCGCATGAACACCGGAATTACATGGGTCAACACCTGGTTCCTACGCGACCTGCGCTCACCCTTCGGCGGAGCCGGTCTGTCCGGTATCGGCCGCGAAGGCGGAACCCACTCCCTCCACTTTTACACCCAACCCACCAACGTGTGCGTAAACCTGAGCGAGGCAACACGATGACCGCAACCCACCCAGCCCCACCAATCAGCGAGATAGCGCGCAGACTCGATCAGGCCGAACGTAAAGGTATCGCCATAAATCAATTCGGCGACGTGCTGTCGCTTGACGCTGCCTATGAGGTACAGACCGAATTGCGGGACCTTCGCTTGGCGCGGGGAGAGCACCTTACGGGCGCGAAGCTGGGGTTCACCAGTGAGGCGAAGATGGCGCAGATGGGCGTGAAGGAAGTAATCGTTGGATTCCTCACCTCGACCATGGAAGTGCACAACGGCGACCGGCTTCGGCTTGACGGGTCCGTTCACCCACGCGTTGAACCCGAAGTCGCCTTCCGCTTCGGCCAGGCCGTCCCGCCAGATGCATCGGAGGAGCAGATCATTGCAAGCGTGGACGCAGTGGCACCCGCGCTTGAGATCATCGATTCGCGCTATCTCAACTTCTCGTTCAGTCTCGCTGACGTCGTTGCTGACAATACCTCGGCCAGTCGCTACGTCCTGGGCGAGTGGGCTACCTTTACGGACGATCTTGCCGGCCGGACGGTAACACTGCTTGTCGACGGATCCATCACCGAAACGGGGACCACTTCGGCTATCCTCGGTGACCCCCTGAACGCACTGCGGGAGTTTGCCCGGATGTACCGCCGCCACGGAGCCGGCCTCCCGGCCGGTGCAGTACTGCTGGCAGGCGCAGCTACTGCTGCCGTTCCGCTCTCACCAGGGTCCACCATCACGGCCATCGTCGCCGGCATCGGCAGCGTTGAACTGGAGACGGCAGGAGCTGACGCATGAGCGGGGCAAAACTTGTAGGGGACATGGCAAAGCCCCGTGGCCGCTTTCCCCACGTCAAGACTGCCGGTGACGTGATCTACGTTTCCGGGACAAGCAGCAGACGACCGGACAACACCTTCGTTGGTGTTGAAGCAGACGAACTGGGCACCACGAACCTCGACATTCGTGCGCAGACCCAAGCGGTCATCGAGAACATTGGACGCATTCTCCAGAGCGTCGGCGCCTCTCTCGACGACGTCGTTCAAGTCACTGCTTTCCTCGTCAACATGAATGACTTTGGCGGCTACAACGAAGTGTACGGACAGTATTTCGACGAGCACGGGCCGGCCCGCACCACCGTCGCTGTCCATCAACTTCCACATCCACACCTTCTCATCGAAATCCAGGCGATAGCCCACAGGAGGCAACCGCCGACAACACCAACACAACAACTGGAACAACAAGGAGCAGGACAATGACCACAAGCACCAACAAAACAAGCATCCTTCCCGTTTTCAACTTCCAGCAGTGGCTGGCCGAAAACGAGGCCTCACTGAAGCCGCCGGTAAACAACAAAGCAATGTGGACCCAGGTCGATGACTTCATCGTCCAGGTGGTCGGCGGCCCGAACCAGCGCACAGATTTCCACGTCGATCCCTACGAGGAGTGGTTCTACCAAGTAAAGGGCAACATGCATGTCAACGTCGTCACCGACGAAGGCATCAAGAGGGTAGACGTCCGGGAGGGCGAGATGTGGCTGCTCTCGGGCAACATCCCCCACTCACCCCAGCGACCCGAAGCCGGGTCCATCGGCATCGTGATCGAGCGCATCCGGGAGGAAGGAACCACGGAGAAGTTCCAGTGGTACTGCCTTGAGTGTTCCGACCTCATTCACGAGGTCGAACTCCAGGTCCGGGACATCGTGGAAGACCTGCCGCCCGTATTCGAGAAGTTCTACGCCAGCGACGCTTCCGCGCGCACGTGCAAGAACTGCGGGGCTGTCCACCCCGGCCGGGGCTAAGCAACCCCTCCGGAAAACGCATCTAAGGAAAAGATCCCTGTGACCAACCTTTCACCAACCATCGACATCCACACCCACTACGTGCCGAACGGGTGGCCCGACCTTGCCCAGGAAACTGGCGCAAACGGGCCTTGGCCGTGGCTTCGCAGCGATTCGGAACGGGAAGCGATGCTCATGCTGGGCTCCGCTGAATTCCGGCCCCTCCGCTCTAACGCCTGGGCCGCCGAAGAGCGGCTCGCCGCCATGGATGCGGACGGTGTGGACGTACAGGTTGTCTCACCTACCCCAGTGTTCTTCTCCTACGCCCGCGATCCAAAAGAAGCGGTCAAAGTGAGCCGGATCTTCAATGATCTGGCGTTGGAGGTCTGTGATCCAGCACCCCAACGCCTCATCCCTTTCTGCCAGGTGCCGCTGCAGGACACGGATGCTGCGTGCCGTGAACTTGACCGGTCACTGGAGAACGGCCACGTAGGCGTTGAAATCGGCAACCACGTGGGCGACCGTGACCTGGACGATGAAGGCATCATCACCTTCCTGCAACACTGCGCAGACCGGAATGCCGCCGTTTTTGTGCACCCTTGGGACATGCCCACTTCACCCCGGCTCGATCGATGGATGGCACGCTGGTTAGTGGGCATGCCCGGGGAAACACACTTGTCCATACTGTCGCTCATCCTCGGAGGGGGCTTCGACAGACTGCCCGCCCACCTACGCCTGTGCTTTGCACATGGAGGTGGCTCCTTTCCCTACTGGGTAGGGCGCATGGACAATGCCTGGCACCAGCGTCCGGACCTCATCGCCACATCCGAGTTCCCACCATCTCACTACCTGAACCGGTTCAGCGTGGACTCAGTAGTTTTCAATGACGCCTCCTTGCGGCTACTTACCGACGTCATGGGAAGCGAGCACATCATGCTGGGATCCGATTTCCCCTACCCCTTGGGCGAAAGGCCCGCGGGAAACCTCATCAGAAAGTCTGCCTTCTTGACTCAAGAACAACAGAGTCAAATCCTGAGCAGTAACGCACAAAAATTTCTCGGGATGGACGTCGACGCTGACGTCCGGACCTTCAACGAAACACCGGCCAGTGCTTGATGGCTGACCCGAAGGATCCCCGCTGTCGTGGATCTTCGCCCCTAACCCCCCTTTTTCCCAGGAGACGCTCATGTCACAAAAAGCCCCAGGCGCCAGCGACGCCAAAAGCCATGGAATTAAGCGCTATATCGTTGCATCCCTCATCGGGAATTCGCTCGAATGGTACGACTTCTTCCTCTACGCGACGGCGGCTGCCATCGTATTCGGAAAACTGTTCTTCCCGGCCGGCACTGACCCGCTTGTTGGTACTTTGGGAGCCTTCGTAGGCTTCGCGGTTGGGTTCGCTGCCCGTCCTTTTGGCGGGATTCTCTTCGGTCACATCGGTGATCGGGTGAGCCGGAAAACGGCCCTGGTGTTGACCCTGACCATCATGGGTATCGCCACCTTCCTGATGGGCCTGCTGCCCACGTACCAGCAGGTAGGCATCTGGGCCCCCATATTGCTGGTCGTTCTGCGCGTTCTCCAAGGCATCGCTGCCGGCGGTGAGTGGGGCGGCGGCGTTCTGATCATCAGCGAAAACTCATCGGATAAGCGCCGCGGCTTGTTTTCGGCCTTCAGCCAGGGCGGCGTTACCCTCGGATTTGTCCTCGCCTCGGCAGCTTTCTATCTCGCCCAGCTACTTCCAGAGGAACAATTCCTGGCGTGGGGCTGGCGCTTGCCGTTCCTCTTGAGCATCCTGTTGTTCGGCGTGGGAATGTACATCCGGTTCCGCTTGCCGGAGACCAAAGAATTCGAACAGGTCAAGAACGACGGCGAACGGGCGGCGTTGCCGGTACTGGCGGCACTGCGGACACACCCCAAGGAAATCCTGGTCGCCATGGGTCTCCGGATGGCAGAAAACGGTGGCTCCTATCTGCTGCTGTCATTCTCCCTTGTTTACGGTGTGCATGTGGGAGTCGAACGGGGAACGCTGCTGTTGGGCGTCATGCTCTCGATGCTGTTTGCGTTCTGCACCATCATTTTCTTTGGGCATCTATCCGACAAGATCGGCCGCCGAAAAGTCTACGCAATTGGGGCCACCGCACTGGCACTCATGGCCTTCCCCTTCTTCTGGCTCATCGACTCGAACTCGCCAGGCCTTATTGTTCTCGCCTACTTCATCGGAAACGGAATTTGCCACGCCGCGATGATCGGGGCCCAGCCCGCCTTCTTCCACGAACTGTTCAGCCCCGAAGTCCGCTATTCAGGAATGGCACTGGGCCACGAAGTAGCAGCTGTTTTTGCCGGCGGACTGGCACCATTCATCGCTACCGCACTCCTGCTGACCTACAACAGCTCAACGCCGGTTGCCCTGTACGCGATCGGCCTAGCTGCCATCACACTGATTGCGTTGGCCTTTTCCAGGAACGTGGGCCAGCACCGAACATCCCCTACGGATACCCAGAAGCACATCGACGACATTAGAGTCGGCCGCCGCTAGCCTCGTCCATTCCCGGTGGAGCCCCCACTGTGGCACTCCGTGGGCTCCACCCAACTGAACAGAAGAGAACCAGACATGGCAGTATCCATCATCGGCGCCGGCGAATCTCCGTACACGCGGCATCCACAACCGGGGACCACAACATCGGGCACACTCGTTGACGCGGTGAGCCGCGCGCTCAAAGATGCCGGGCTTCCCCCCAACGACGTCGACGGTTTCGCAGTATCAAGCTTTACCTTGGACCCAGACCACGCTATCGACCTCGCATGGAGGATGGGTCTGAAGCTGACGTGGCTCATGCAAGATACCAACGGTGGTGCCAGCGCCGGGAACATGCTGCAGCACGCAGTCCACGCCATCGAAGCGGGCGATGCCTCGGTTGTTGTACTCGCTGCGGGCGATCTCATGGACCATGGTGCCTTCGCCAACCTCGTTGCGAAGTACAACCGGGCCACGGCTGACCATTTGACCCCGTTGCCGATGTCAGGTCCCAACGCGCTTTTTGCCATGCTGACTACCCGCCAGATGGAGAAGTTTGGTCTGACTCGGGAGGACTATGGACGCATTGCCGTGGCCCAGCGGCAGTGGGCGGCCCTGAACCCAGGGGCGGTCTATCGAGCGCCCCTGACGCTTGAGCAGTACCTCGATGCACCGATGGTCGCAACGCCCCTGGGCCGATTTGACTGTGTACCCCCCGTTACCGGTGCCGATGCGATTGTGCTGGTTGCAGATGAAAGAGCAAGTGGGCGCCGCCGGGCGAGAGTTCTTTCAACCACTGCGTCCTATAATTCGGACCACCAGAAGGGTGACGGTCTGGTCACCGGTCTGCGGATGTGCGCACCGTTGGCGTGGGAGAGGGCAGGTGTCTCTCCGCAGGATATGGATGTCATTAGTGTCTACGACGACTATCCCGCCATGGTCGTCGCGCAGCTCGCGGACATGGGAGCAATTATTGATGGCGCGGACATCCCGGACTTTATCCGGGCCCGGATTCAATCCAGGGAACTCGCCCTCAACACTTCAGGAGGGCAGCTCTCCGCCGGTCAGGCGGGATCAGCTGGCGGAATGCATGGCCTGGTGGAGGCCACACGGCAGTTGCGGGGTCAAGGAGGAGACAGGCAGGTGCAAGCGAGACTTGCCGCAGTAAGCGGGTACGGCATGGTGTTGTACCGCTACGGCGCCTGCGCAAACATGACAGTGTTGGAGGCCGCCGAATGAGTGCCGTATTCCAAAGATGCGCCAATTGCCGGGCTGCCTACTTCCCGTTCCGGCTCATCTGCTCCAACTGCTCCGACACCTCCTTCATCGAAGATGACATCGATTTTGGAGTGGTTGAAAATGTCACACTGCTCTCCAACGGGCAGCAAACAGCCACCATCGTCTGCCCGGAGGACCTTCAATTCATTGCCCGGATTCTTGGGGGGACAGCCAGGGCGGGCGACCGTATCAGCCTCACCAATACGGACAGCCAAGAGACGGCCCTGGCTGGCTACGTACCTTTCCAGAGATATTAAATTTAGGAGAACCATGTCCGAAGATACCTACCGTGCAGGTTCAGGTGCCGCCTCCATGACGGTTCCCGGCCTGTTGATGGACCGGGCACAAGAACACCCGGACGCGCCGCTTTTGCGCTGCGGTTCCGTTAGACGCGATGGTCGGCAAATGCTCGAAGCTGTGGCCTTGGCCGGGGGAGTGCTGTTGAAGCACGATATTCGCCCGGGTGATCGTGTCGCACTGATGTCCAGCAACCGCATCGAACTTCTTGATCTCATCCTGGGGTGCGCATGGGTGGGAGCAATTGCTGTTCCCATCAATACGGCCGCACGAGGAGAGCAGCTTCATCACATCCTTGCCAATTCCGAGTCATCACTCCTTGTTACGGAGTCGGCGCTGCTTGAACATGTGGATAGGCTCCCGGACCTTCCTGCATTGCGCCAGATTTGGCTGTTTGATGAGGCAGCTTCAGCGCTTGATAGTCGCTACCCTGTCACAGGCTTGCCCGAGACAACATCCACTGCTGAGCCTGCGCCCGTACTACCCGGGGACACGGCAGCGATCCTTTACACATCCGGTACCACCGGAGTGTCCAAAGGCGTTCAATGCCCGCATGGGCAGTTTTACTGGTGGGGCGTAAATGTCTCTCGTCAGCTTGAAATCACAGAGGCAGACGTTCTGTACACCTGTTTGCCGCTTTTCCATACAAACGCCCTGAACGCGTTCAGCCAGGCATTGGTCAGCGGTGCCGAATACGTCCTGGGACCCCGATTCTCGGCCTCGCGGTTCTGGTCGGATGTTCACAGCGCAGGCGCGACATTCACGTATCTGCTCGGCGCCATGGTGAGCATCCTCGCCAGCAAACCACCTACTCCACTGGACCGGGCGCACGGAGTGGTCGCCGCGCTCGCGCCGGCAACACCTGCCGGGTTGTTGGCATCTTTCCGCGATCGGTTCGGGATCACCCTGATGGACGGCTACGGTTCAACTGAAACCAACTCAATCGTGGCCTCCAGCCGTAGCGAGCAAAGGCCCGGCTACATGGGAAGAGTGCAGCCCGGTTTCAGTGCCCGTGTCGTCGACGAGCACGGGTTGGAAGTTCCCGCCGGACAACCAGGTGAGCTGCTGCTGCGCAGCGACCAACCCCATGCCTTCGCCACTGGCTACTATCGGATGCCCGAAGCCACCGTCGCGGCTTGGAAGGACCTCTGGTTCCATACGGGGGACCGCGTCGTGGTGGAAGCAGACGGCTGGATGCGGTTCGTGGACAGGATCAAGGACGTCATCCGCCGCAGGGGCGAGAACATTTCCTCAGCCGAAGTAGAACACGTCCTTCTCGAACACCCTTTGATCAGCGAAGCCGCAGTCTACGCCGTGGACTCCGAACTCGGTGAAGACGAAGTCATGGCTGCAATCATCACCAAGGAATCCCTGGAGTTCAGCGACATCGAAGCCTTTTGCGAGCCTCGGCTTGCGAAGTACGCGATCCCGCGCTTCATACGCATCGTTCAGGACCTCCCGAAAACCGAAAACGGCAAAGTGCGGAAGACCGTGCTGAGAGAAGAGGGCACTGCAGCAGCCCAATGGGACAGGGAATCGCAGCCGCACAAGCTATCCACGCCGGCATTGAGCCCCACGGGCCATAGATAAGCCAGTCGAGGACCGTCCATGGAACCTCCAGCTGCCAACAACGACAAACCGGCAAGTCTTCACGCGCTGATAGGAACAACAATGCATATAACCACCAAGACCGGACAGCGGCGGGAAGAGGTCCTGCAGGGCTTCGCCCAAGAGCTGCTTACCGCCACAGTTACCCGAGCCCCTGTGCCACCCTTGCGTGATCGGCTGGCCGCCATGACCATCCAGGATGCGTACGAGGTTCAGGCCGATCAATTGAAGCAACACCAGGCAGCCGGTCGGATCCTCGCCGGAAGGAAAGTCGGCTTGACCTCCCAAGCCATGCAAGCACAACTTGGCGTCGACTCGCCCGACTTCGGTTTCTTCTTCGAAGACATGGTCCATCACGACGGAGCACAAATCCCCAGCGACAGTTTCATCTCTCCAAAAGTTGAGCCAGAATTCGGCTTCCTGCTCAAAGACGCACTTCAGGGCCCCGGCGTCACCTACCAGCAAGCAGTTGATGCCGTGGAAGCCGTCTACCCTGCGATCGAAATCATCGATTCACGCATCGCTGACTGGAATATCCGATTGGTGGACACCGTGGCGGACAATGCTTCCTGCGGCGCCATCGCAGTCGGCCGAACGCCGCTGGATATCCGCGTCGACGAACTCAAACAGGTCGAATGCACCCTGCGCATTGACGACCATCCGGTGGAAACCGGTACTGGCCAGGCTGTCATGGGTGACCCGATCCTGGCGCTGGTTTGGTTGGCCAACATTTTGGGAGAACAAGGCGTTGCCTTGGAAGCCGGACACCTTGTCCTCCCGGGATCATTCACCAAGGCCCTTCCGGTGGTTGCTGACAGCAGCGCGACCGCAGACTTCGGCGACCTTGGATCCCTGACAATCCACTTCACCTAGCCCACGCATAACAACGGCTACCAATCAAAGGAAACCCACATGGCCAAGAAGACCGCCGCAATTGTCGGTTCAGGCAACATCGGGACCGACTTGATGTTCAAGATCATGCGTCGCTCGAAAAACGTCGAAGTCAAATACATGATCGGCATCGACCCCAACTCTGACGGCCTTGCCCGCGCAGCCCGCCTCGGCGTGACAGTCTCTTCAGAAGGCGTCGAGTGGCTGCTGGCGCAGGAGGACAAACCGGACTTCGTGTTCGAATGTACTTCCGCTAAAGCCCACGCCGCGAATGCCCCGAAGTACCGAGAGGCGGGCATCCGGGCCATCGACCTCACCCCTGCCGCGGTGGGTCCTTACGTCGCTCCGGTAGTCAATTTGGAATCCATCACCGACACCATGAACGTCAACATGATTACCTGCGCCGGCCAGGCGACGACGCCGATCGTCGCCGCGATCTCGTCAGTAGTCCCAGTGGATTACGCGGAAATCGTGGCATCCATAGCATCGAAGTCTGCCGGCCCTGGCACACGGGCCAACGTCGATGAGTTCACTGAAACTACCGCAGAGGCGCTCCAGCTCGTCGGTGGTGCCAAGCAAGGCAAGGCAATCATCATCATCAACCCTGTAGAACCGCCCATGATCATGAGGAACACCATCTACTGCGCCATACCGGCAGAAGCGGCCGAACCGGGTCCAACCCAGGAGCGGATCCGGGCTGCGATCAACGAGGCTGTCGAAAAAACACGCGAATACGTTCCCGGATACGAACTGCGAATCGAACCACAGTTCGATAGCGCCCGCGACGACTGGAACGGCGCCGGAAGAGTCGGCGTGTGGGTCCAGGTCAAAGGTGCCGCCGACTACCTTCCCGAATATGCCGGCAACCTGGACATTATCACCGCGGCAGCAACCCGCACTGCAGACTTGCTTGCCGAGAAAATGGACGAGTCTGAGCTCGTCACAGCCTCCACCGAGAACACCAGGAGCCAATCATGACCACTACCGAAAACAGCGGTTCCAGCATCCGCCTGACAGATACCACCCTGCGTGATGGTTCCCACGCAATGAGTCACCGATTCACCGAAGCGCACGTAAGAAGCGTAGTGCGGGCCCTCGACGATGCCCACGTCGAAGTGATCGAAGTGACCCACGGAGACGGCCTGGGTGGCTCGTCCTTCAACTACGGGTTTTCCCTGACGCCGGAACTGCAACTCATCAAGGCCGCCGTCGATGAAGCCAAACGCGCCAGGATAGCCGTGCTCATGCTTCCGGGCCTCGGCACCATTCACGACCTCAACCAGGCATACGACGTCGGCGCAACAGTTGCGCGGATCGCGACCCACTGCACCGAAGCAGACATCTCCACGCAACACTTCTCCCACGCACGGGATTTAGGCATGGAAACCGTAGGGTTCCTCATGCTCTCCCATCGCGCCAGCCCTGAGGAACTCGCCAAGCAAGCCCGCATTATGGCGGATTCCGGATGTCAGTGTGTCTACGTCGTCGACTCTGCCGGTGCCCTAATTCTTGAAGATGTCGCGGATCGGGTCGCGGCCCTGGTGACCGAACTCGGTGCCGATGCGCAGGTAGGGTTCCACGGCCACCAAAACCTGAGCTTCGGCGTCGCCAATTCCGTCTTCGCTGTACGCGCCGGTGCGCGGCAGATCGACGGCACTCTTGTTGCCCTGGGAGCAGGGGCAGGCAATTCGCCCACGGAAGTACTTGCTGCAGCATTCGACCGGCTCAATATCTCGACGGGCGTAGACACCCAGGGTCTCATGGCCGCAGCGGAAGACATTGTGAAACCCATTATTACCCGCATGCCCGTCATGGACCGTGCTTCAATCATGCAAGGCTACGCCGGGGTCTATTCCTCATTCCTCATCCATGCAGAGCGGGCAGCAGAACGCTACGGAGTGCCGGCCTGGCAGATCCTCCAGGAAGTGGGCAAAGCCGGCTATGTAGGGGGACAGGAAGACATGATCGTCGACGTGGCATTGAACCTACAGGCGGCCGAAACCAACTGAAACTCACACCAAGGACGCTATGCCACACGCAATCGTTGCCACCCGCGCCGGCGGACCCGAAGTATTGAACTATCTAGCGGTTCCACGTCCTGTTCCTCAGCGGGGGCAGTTGCTGGTGCGGGTGGCCGCTGCTGGGATTAACTTCAGAGACACCCTTGAACGCAGAGGCACGCGCAAGGCCCTTTTTCCTTACATACCCGGCACGGAAGCCTCAGGAACTGTCGTACAAGCAGCAGAAGGGACTGAAGGATTTAGCGAAGGCGATCGCATAGCCACGGCAGAGAGCGTCGGCTGCTACGCGGAATACGTCCTGGTCGACGCGGAAAGAGCTTTGCCAATACCTGATGACGTCGACGATGTCACCGCGGCCGCACTAACTTTCCAAGGGCTGACTGCCCACTACTTGATAAATTCCTCGTTTGCTGTCGGCGGCCACCACACGGCACTGGTCAACACAGGCGGAGACGAAATGGGCTTGCTCCTTATCCAACTGCTCAAGGCCAAGGGCGCCCGGGTCATAACTACTGCGCCGACGGACCAAAGGGAAGCCCTCGCTCTGCAAGCCGGAGCAGATCAAAACTTCCGTCGCGCCGACTTCAACACGGACGTCCGCAACCTTACCGATGGACGCGGGGTCGATGTCGTGTACGACTGCGTCGGTAGGGACACCTTTGCTGAATCAATTGCCTCGCTCACTGTTCGCGGCGCCTTGGTGTCGTTCGGCCAACGCTCGGGTCCTGTCCCTCCCGTCGATCTGCAAGGAACGATAGCCGCTAAGTCAATCACCCTGATGCAGCCATCCATGGCATCGTATTTACAAAATCCCGTCGAGCGGCGCTGGCGCTCCTCGGAGATCTTCACTGCTGCTGGGAGCAATGCACTCAAGGTCTTTGTAAGCGCACAATACCCCCTATCAGATGCGTGCCGCGCGCATCAGGAACTTGAAGAGGGCCGACTTCAAGGGAAAGGCATTCTCATACCCTAGTTATCGGTCCTTAACCACACCGGCAGTTCATCTAGTGCACCGAAAAGCCTCTGAACGATACACCGGCCTTGCATCCCTTGCTGCAAGGCCCATCGATAGCGCACGTCAATATGGAACCTGTAAGCCCCAGTGTGTTGAGGTGTTCTTTGCTCGGGCAGATGGAGATCGGCCGGCGTGCAATCTGTTCTACCTGCGGGAATGAGTCATGCCTCGGAGGCGTGTCGACCGAGCTAAAAAGAAAGTGTGGACGTTGTCCACACTTTCCACCTCGGACTGGCCCGTACAGCCGCCGAACCGGCCCGGATTCCGCATGTTTCCGCCGCTTCCCAGTGTTTGCAGGGCCCGGAATCTCGTTCGAGTCCCACCTCGGGCACGGCATACCCCCTCGTCAGAGGGCGTTTTTGCTTTAACGTGTGTACATTCTGGTTGGTCAGGTCCCTGTGACACTGGCCGCGGGGTGTGCCTGGCGCCGCGGTCGCCTGTTTGGTTGTGGGGGAGCGGGTTCAGGGTCGTGGCTGGTTGACCCTCCGCCTGATGGGGTGTGGGGTGATTGGGCCTCCTTTCTGACCCTTGTTGGTGGCCGTTGTTGGCCTCACTTATTCATGTCCCGGCGTTGTGGAAGGACATGACTAGAAGGAAATCTCTTGAGGAAATTGCTCCCCGTCTCCGTCTTCCTGTTGCCGGGAAGGGAGTGCTGAGGGCCAAATATCAGCACAAAGGGGTGTGGACAGTGTCCACGCGTGGCTGCTGAACCAAAAGCAGGTTCTGCACAATGTGCAAAACCTGGGCGTCTGGGATTGGTGGACACGAAGGCCAGTGCATGGCTGCCTTCGTTCCCTGGCCCGAGCAGGACAACGCGCAGGACGGGGGTTTGGCTGCCGAAGGCTTCGGCTGCTTCTGAAGAGATGGACTCCCCGTAGACTTCGGCGCCGGCCGTGCCGCTGGTGACAATTCTGGCGAGCTACGGTTGCCGACCTTCCACCACTAGGAAATGCCCGACGGTGGTTCCGGATAGTGCCGCCTGTCGCAGCCCAAAACGTTCGATGCGTGCCTCCACCCAACGGATCCTGCCTTTGGAGACGTGCGGCTGCCCGGGGTATCGCTGCTTGCCGGGATGGTTCCCGCGTTACGCGGGTATTCCCACGATGCCCTGTGTATCAGAGCGAGTTGAGACTAGCGGTTCTTGCAAGTCTGCATGATCGCAGGGCGAGAAACCAGGTTCAAGCACGATGCCTATCTCGGCCGTTCCCGCTTGCGAACTTAGTCCCGCGACAGATCGACCTACAGGTTGGCCAGTCAGGTAGCGCAATGGCGTATGCAGGTGGAATGTTGTGTGCAACAGTGCAGTGACGGAACGGATAAAGCGGCCAACAGTTACGAGAACCTGGTCGCGGCGAGCCTATCCTTTGCTGGGAAAGACGCCTTTCCGTTTCAGGCCACCATAGACCGGCGCTAATGGCCGCGACTCATTTGCAGTCCCGGTCTATGCTTCATAAATGCCCGATTTCTCACGTGCCTGCCCGCGAGTTCGCGGAAGGGGAAACCATCTTCCGTGAGCAATTTGAGCCGCGGTGAGCGTCGTGTTCGCGAAGAGTCTCGCAAATTCCAGCGGCGTACACTGTTTATTGCCGCGGCGGCTTGCCTTGCGGCTGTCGCTGGTGTCGCTACGCCGATCATTTATCAGAGGATGGAGGCAGAAGCCTCCGATATAGCTGTAGTGGAAGACTGGGGTAATTCGAATTATGGCTGCGGTCTGCAATCATTAGCTATGATGTCCCCGCTCCCAGCCGCCGAGGGTAAAGTCGATCTGTCCGAAGTGACCTCTTTGTCTACGGCCCAGGCTCCAGTGCGAGCTGGGTTATGGGAGTCTGGATTTCTGCAGCTCAACCTGTCAGCTGCGGACTCATCGTCATTCACGGTGTTGTCTCTAACGGTTATTGACCGTAAAAAGCTTGAGAACCCTCCGCAGTGGATTTACGTAAAGTCTTATGGTGGATGTGGCAGTCTGGGCGACAAAAGTGTTTTCCTGACGGCGCGTATCGATAAACCATCAGTTCGCCCATCGAGTCAGGATACGAGCTTCGCGGCTTTTCAAGGGGGCGCATTCGAACCGTTTTCGGTAACAAAGGATGCTGCAGCGACATTCAAAGTAAGGAATGATGCTTGCCAAGAGAATTGGCAGTTTTCTCTTCAACTGAAGTATCAGAAGGCCCGCGAATCGCAGACTAGATTCAAGACATTTGGCCCTTTCAATGTCTATGGGACCAATCCGGGTATACCGGTACGTCTAGCTTCACCCGAGGGAAATCTAACGCCTTCTAGCCTTGCCGACCCTTTGGTCAACCTGTGGCGCTATGCAAAGTGCCCCACCTGACTGGACTGCAGGTGGTCCTGGACTCGTGGCGCGTCGAGGCTCTGGGCTGCCGACTGGCTGGCGGGTTTTCACGCACGAGTGGAATTTGTTCTGTTGTCGCTGGTGCGACGTTCATCAGGTAGGGCCGTATGGCCTTGGGGCACCAGGCGTGCAGATCGTCGAGCATGTCCGGCTATCGGTGGTTCGTTGGCGACCGTCGCCGCGACAGACCGAGGCCGTGAGGATGGCCAGGGTCTTGCGGAGTTCGGCGCGTTCGTGGCCGGCTTCGAGATCGATGAGGAATCTCCGGGAAACCCCTGCGCTGTCGGCAGGGCCTACTGCGACAGCCCACGGTACCGGCGGCGGGCACGGACCATTACGCCGACGTTTGCCGGCTCTCCGTGGTGCGTGGTGAAACGGATTCTGTGTCTTGAAAGCTGAAGGGCTCGCAGCCCTCCTGCGATGGATGTTCTCTACGCATTCATCAAGAGTCAGGAGCCCTCGTCTCCGCTCACCAAGGAACCAGCACGACGACGATCAGCACAACCGGGGTGACAACCACCGCCTCCAACGAACTTATCCTTGCCTTCATCAGTTCGGATGGACCGAACTCCGCCAATTCAGCCCGGATTGCGGCCGTTTCCGGCGCAGGGCTCAGCTGGACGCTCCGACAAAGAACCAACACGCAACCTGGCACCGCCGAGATCTGGCAAGCGGTCGCCCCCGGCCCGCTTTCGAATGCGACCATCACCGCCACACAAGCCTCGGGCAGTTGGCAGGCCGCCATGACGGTTGTCGCCTTCCGCGGGGCAGACATCACGACAGGAGCAACACTGGGTGCGAACGCCTCCTCGGGCGCGCCAACGGCCACCCTCACCACCACGAGGGCCGGTTCCTGGGTCTGGGGCGTCGGCACGGACTGGTCCAACCCGATATCCCATACGCCAGGGTCGAATCAGACCCTCGTCGACCAGTTCCTCGCGCCTGCGGGAGACACGTACTGGGTCCAACGACAGAACTCCACCACACCGACAACCGGAACGCCCGTGACGATCAATGACACGTCCCCAACATCCGGACCAGTGGGAGCTCGCGATCATTGAAGTTCTCGCCGCACCCTAGCCTGGGCTCGACCCGCGTTCCAGCAGTCCAGTTGTGGCCGCAGGGTTTATTGGCACTTCGCGATGCCACGTGAAGTAAACATGCCGGGTCAAGGCCAGGATCTGAATCAATGATTCATCCGGTGCATCATCGGCAGCCACCCGAGTAGCCTACGACACGCGATCCGGCTCATGACCGGCCCCGCCGGTGATGCCGGACCGGTTTCCTTGGTTTAGTTCAGGGCCGGGGTGTCCTTGGGGATGACGCCGGAAACGTACAGATCGGCTGCGAGATCCTGGAGGGCGCGCAAGGCGACCCGCTGGGTAAAGGGACCGTAGGAAACACGCGCAACGCCGAGTTTCTGGAGCTCGGCTGCAGGAAGCGCTCCGGGGGCGCCGATCACAGACAATTTGCCGTGTCCGAGGCCTGCGACGAGCGGCTCGATAACGTCGCGTGTCAGGGCGCCAGGGACGAATACCAACGCTGCTCCTGCATCCAGGAAGGCGCGACCACGGGCAATGGCGTCCTCAATTCTGTCCTTGATCGGGCGGTCGCCGCCCTTCGCAATGGCGTCGGTGCGTGCGTTCAGCTGGAACGCGATGCCCTCGCCGTTGGCGGCGTCGACGATCGCCTTCACGCGGGCGACGGCTTCATCGAAAGGACGCAGGCGGTCTTCGACATTGGCGCCCACGACGCCGATGCCAATCGCCCGGCGGATGGTTTCGGCTGGGTCTTCATAGCCGTCGTCGAGGTCTGCCGTGACCGGAAGTTCAACCGCGTTGACGATCCTCTTCACGCCATCCAGCGCGACATCCAGGGGCATGGTTCCATCGGCGTAGCCATACGCGGCCGCAATCGAGTGCCCGGCGGTGGCAATGGCTTTCGTCTCAGGAAGAGCTGCAACGGTCGAAGCGCTGATGGCGTCCCACACGTTGACCACCCTCAGGATTTCCGGTGCCTCATGCAGAGCCTTCAATTTCTCTGCCCGGGCATGGATATTTGATTCGGTCATGGTCGTCCTCCGTCGTCATGGTTGGGATCACTCGCCTAAGTCAGCCTAGACGCAAGGCGCCCTTCCATGCGGGCTTTAGAGCCGACGTCGATGACTTCAACCGGATCAGCCGTGGCTTGCGGTCGGGAGTGTTAGAGCACCTGGGGTGCAGATCATGGACACGTGCGTCAGCCACAGGATCCTTCGACGCTACTGGTTGGACAGGGATGGAGTGCGCATCGGAGAACAGATGGAGGGACTCCTGAGGCGCTAAAGTTCGGTGGTGTCCTGATCCAGCTCCCCTCGGTCTCTGAACAAAGATTGTTCTCCAGTGATTTGGGGGAGTATTAGAGGACGACTAGTGGTGGACTCTATGTGGATGGAAGATATCCACCCGTCGGCAGGTACTCAATGTCGGTAGACGCCAGGCAGGGATCTGAACAATGAGAGTGGGACTGCGGCTTCAGGGAACCAGCTGCCGGACCGTTGTACTGGATGGGCGGACTGTAGTTTCCGCCGCCCGGGAGGTGCACGCCGACAGCTTGCCCGAAGCACTGGAATCGTCCCTGTCCGCTCTCCGTCGGGAGTTCGCGTCAAGCATCACGGAGATCACTGCCGACGTCGGACGGGTTCTGGCGGAGCGGAAGCTGGCCCGCGTCGTCGCCATCCGTATTTCGCCCCGGCCTCCCGCGGACCGCTTCCATATGACCGTGCTGCCACCCCTTATTGAGCCGGCAGTGACCCGCACCGTTCATGTCCGCGGGGGTCACGACCTGCGGGGACGGCCTCTGGCCCGGTTGGACCTGGAGGCGTTCCTGGCCGATCTCCCAGGCATCCTTGCCGGTGACGTGCGGAACGTGGCGATCACTTCCGTCGGTTCGACGGCGTCAAAGGACCATGAAACGCGCATAGCCGATGCCATCCTCAGCAACGACCGGGACATGCGTATCAGTATTTCCAGTGACTTCTATTCCAGCGTTTTCCGGGACCGCGACTACACTGCCATCCTTAACAGTGCCCTGATGGAGACGGGGGAAGAGTTGGCTGTCCTGCTTGAGGAGGCAGGCCGGCGCCAGTTCCCGGCCACCCTCTTGTCGTTTGGAAAGAACGACGGCGGTCGGGCGCCTTTGTCACGCTTGGCGTTGGCTCCTGTGCACGGGTTGTACGCGGAGTCCGCGATGGCGATCCTTGGCGCGGCCACGTTGGCGGGAATCCCCGATGGGGAAGTCATTCTCTGCATGGAGGCCGGAGCCGCCGTGGGCCACACCCGGGGAGGCTTGCCTGCCGCCAGAAGCCTCATCCGCCAAGGATTCGACGCGAGCATCGCCAGCAATGCGGCCATACTTGAGCCTTACACTGTCCACCATCCCGTTCGCACGGACATCCCCTCCGTGATTGCCGATCTCCGCGAGCATCAGGAGACTGCGCTTCCGTTCGGGCTGGTGGCGACTCTGCCGGCGTCGCAGGACGCCGCGCTGGTAGGGTCTGCCGGGGCGCCGCTGACGGCGTGGATCGACAGGCTCGAGACCGTCCGCGGCCGGGATGACCTGCAACGCGTACAGAACCTCGCCGAAGAGGACGCCTACTCAGCGGCGGTCCAGTTGGGCGCCAGCCCCGGGCAGACCCGCATCATTGAATCGAACGTCTATGCCATGCCCTATGGCAACCCGGGTATCGTTCGCATACGGGTCCAAGCGGCAGGAGAAACGTACGTCCACGAGGAACACACGCTACCAACAGCTGCCCCTGGAGCAACCTTATGAGCACCGTACTCACTACCGAAGACGTCCGGAACCTCCGCACCGGGGCCCACTTCCTGACCTGCACCATCGACCCGACGGCCATCTACATCTACGCAGAAATGATCCAGCGGGCGATGGAGGGCCGGTCTTTGGAACTCATCACCGTTGACGAGCTTGCTCCCGACGACCTGGTGGTGGCGGTCGGAATGGTCACGCAGGGCCTTTTCATTGCCGATATGCCTCCGGTGGGAGATGAGTTCCTTGGCTGCATCCGTGCCATCGAGGCCAATCTCGGGCGCTCGGTGCGGGCGGTCTATTCACTTGCCGCCGCCAATATCAACGGAATCGTCCCCCTCATGGTTGGACTGCAGTCCGGGCTGCCCGTCATCGATTCCGACCCCATGGGCCGTGTTTTCCCCTTGATCAGCCAAACGACGCTGAATATTGGAAACGTGGCGATAGGCCCTATCGCACTCAAGGGGGTAACCGGGGAACGGGCGGTGGTCGAGGTGGAAAGCCCTCAGAGGGCCGAAACGCTGGTGCGTGCACTGGTGACCGAACTGGGCGGCTGGGCAGCCACCGCCATGTACCCGTGTTCAGCGCGACAGCTGAAGGAACACGGCGTCCACGGTTCCATCAGCCGGATGATCCGGATCGGGCAAATCCTCAACGCGAACACCCCAGTGGAGAGAAAGCTGTCGATGCTCGCCGAGCTCCTCGGCACCACGCGCATCGCCCGGGCCCGCGTGAGCCACATCGAAAGCCTCTCGCGGCCAACGGACCTCGGCCTGCCGGCGCAACCCTCCAGCGTAACGCTCGAGGACGAGACCACGGGGCGCATCGTTCGTCTCGAAATCCAGAATGAGATCCTGCTGGTCCTCGTGGATGGCGAAGTAACAGCAGCCGTCCCGGACATGGTTACCCTGCTCAATTCCGAGCAGGGCACGGTGGTCAACATCGACGACGTCCAGGTGGGCGACGTCATGGACATCATGAAGATTACGGCAGCGACACAGTGGTACACAGAGGCGGGGCTTGATCTCACTGAGCCCAAGGCCTTCGGCATCCCGATAGCGCACCCAAGGCGGCGACATGCGTAGGTCGAAAAATGAAACCCGGCTCGATCTCGCCGGGCTGTTGGCGCACGGCTCACTCCGTGGCACAACGCCTCTGTATCTCACTCCATCGAGCGGGTTGGTAGAGAGCGTAGTTCTGGTCTCCCAGCTTGAGGAAATCCGACAGGTGCGTCCCAACACTGTGGTCGTCCTCTCACCAGAGATGGGATCAGGTGGCTGGCTGGTTTCCGCGGCACTGCGACACGCTTGGGAGCGGCGGGCCAGCGCCGTCGTCGTGGCCGGCACTACCTATGCAAGCGGAGCGGTCGGACTGGCGGAGCGATTGGGCACCACCCTCCTGGCCGCTGACGGGGACCCAGCGGCATTGGCGTTGGCTCTGTCGGCAGAGATCGGAGCTGCCCTGTCGGTGGTCGATGCGGAACTGGCCCGGGTAGTCCGGGCGGTCACAAAGGACACCACCCTCGGTGACGTTCTCAAGACCATTTCCAGGGAACTGGACGGGGTGGGAGTTTTGCTGGGGTACGACGGCGTGGTGCTGGCCTCCGCCGGAATACCTCCACGGGAGACTGACGAAGTCATCACCGTAGAAGTCGGCGAGGCCAATAGTGCCCTCCGCTTCACCCTGACAGCAAGCGTGCCCACATCCGGGGTCCACAACCTGCGGCTTGTGCGCTCAATCCTTGAGGTAGCCACCCCGGCGGTGAAGGCCGCCTGGTTGTTGGAAGACCTCCACAGCTCTGCCCGTGCCATTCCCACAGCGGCGATCGCGGAATTGGATCAGGACCTTGATGCGTCAGGGGCGGAATTCGAGGAGAAACACCGACATCTGCTGAACCAGCTGGGCTGGCGCGAAGGGGAGCATTACGTGGCTGTGTGGTTCCGAGGCGGGCGGGTGCAAGACAATCGGCCCGAACTGACGGCTGTGCTGCGCCTGCTCTGGCGCAAGGTCACAGCCCGCAGTCCCTTGGCCGAGGTTCAAGGTGGTTGGCTGACGCTCGTACCGGCTGGGGACCAGGATGCCTCGACGCAGCTCGAAACCCGAATCAGGACACGTCTGGGACCGGCCCTTGCCGAGCTTGGCTTGGTGGCCGGACTGTCCCGGTGGCAGGAGGATGGCCCGGCGCTGGCGTTGATCGTGCGTGAGGGCCGGCTGGCTGCTGAATCGTCCCGGTCGATGGGACCGGGTACGGTTCTAGGCCTCGCCAGACTCGGGGTGGCGGCGGCCACCAGCTTCGTGGACATGGACGCCGTCGCGCTCGTGGCCGAACTAACACTGCCGCGCCTGATGGCATCTCCTGACCGCGACGTGATTATTACCGCGGTGGCCGCCTTCCTGGATCACCGCAGCTCAGTGAGCCTCGCAGCGAAGTCCCTCAATTTGCACCGGAACACCCTGCAGGCCCGGCTTAACCGGGCACGGGAACTCGGTGTCCGGCTGGATATCCCGTCCGAGTTGCTGTCCGTCCACCTCATTGCCAAAGTGCTGCAGCGCTCCTTGCAAGACTAGGCGAGCACGCGGGCATACCGTTCCGCCAGCAATCCGTGACCGCGGTCCATGCCCGGGAACGGTCCCTGGTCCGTGTCCTTTCGAACTGTTCCAGGGACAACTGTTCTATGGACAACTGTTCTGTGGACACGGTATCCAGGGACCGCAGGGCTAACCTATCTGGACAACAATCTTCCCTGACTGTTCGTTCGACTCCATGTAGCGGTAGGCGTCGAGCACCTGGTCGAAAGCAAAGACCCTGTCTACCCTGGGCCGCAGCGCGTCGGAGCCAATCCGCTCGAGGATGAAGTCGACGCCTCTCTGCCGTTCATCGGCCCGTCCGACATGGTTGAACATTGAGTAGGGATGGAACACCGATTGAGTCCTGCACATTGCTGCCATGGGGATGACGGGCTGCTGATCGCTCAGAGTTCCGTACCCGAAAATCACTGCGTTGGGTGCCAGGTGATGGACGTAGGTGCCGAGGGACTCTCCTCCTATAGGATCGAAAGCGACCCGCACGCCTTTGCCGTCGGTGGTGC
The DNA here is from genome assembly GCF_019977255.1 of Arthrobacter sp. StoSoilB13. Lineage (NCBI taxonomy): Bacteria > Bacillati > Actinomycetota > Actinomycetes > Micrococcales > Micrococcaceae > Arthrobacter > Arthrobacter sp. StoSoilB13. Next base: position 482,214 of record NZ_AP024647.1, read on the forward strand.
GGTCAATGACCTCGCCGACATCGTCGACTCCCACAAGGGCAACTTCGCTTGCGCCTGCTTCGAGGAGGAGCGACCGCTTCTTCTCCGTCCGTGTCGTCGCGATCACCCTCGCCCCCAGTGCGCGCGCTACCTCGATGGCGCCAAGCCCGGCCGAACTGGCGGCGGCCGTGACGAGCACGGTGTCATCGGATCCGAGATTGGCTACCTCTGCGAAGGCGAAATAGGACGTCAGATATTGCATCCAAACAGAGCAGGCCTCGGCATCCGAAAGCTCGGGTGGAGCAAGGGTTAGGTAGTCTCCCGGAAGGACGGCTGTCGTTCCCTGCACGCCGTCAGTCGTGGTGTAGAAGGGAATACTCGTCACGCGGTCGCCGATGTTGAAGGCCGTGATGTTCTTGCCGATCTCGGTCACCGTTCCCACTGCCTCGGAACCGATGCGCGAGGGGAACGCCGGTATGGTGTAGTGCTCCCCGTGGATGAACATCAGATCTGCCCGGTTGAGTGCAAATGCTGCGACGTCGATGCGGACATCGTTGTCGGCGACCGGACGTGGCGAAGCATCTTCGACGCTCAGCACTTCAGGGCCTCCCAGTTCGCGGAAGACAACCGCGGATTCCGGCCTGCTCATGGCCGGACCATCGAGAGTTCAGTCAACACAGGGGCCGAAGTCATTGACACCATGTGCTTTGGCTTGAGGGCCGGGAAAAACTGCGCACGTTCTTGGGCGGTCGGCCCGTCGTAGCCCAAGCGCTTGCTGTGCGTCCAACCGAAACGGCGGGCCGAGTCCACGAACTGCTCAGCGTGTTTGAGCGGGGCCACAGTCGCGTCGATCACAGGTACGCCAATTTCCTCTTGAACCGTTTGGAAGAATCCGAATTCGGCCGTGCACCCGAGGATGACGACGTCTGCTCCGTCTTCCTCCACGGCCTTGCGGGCTTCGGTCATGATCCGCTTCTCCGTGAGAGCCGGGTCCGCCTGGAAGTCGTCGACGCCCATCTCGAGCACGCGCCACGAGGCAAGACGGTCTGACGCGCCGCAACGGTGGACGTTCTCGGCCATCTCGGGAATCCACTTTTTCCGTCCAACGAGAATGGAGAATCGCTCGCCCAGGCTGCCGGCGAGGCTCAGCGCCGAATGCGCCGGGCCCACAACCACCATGCGATCGGTGATTTCGCGTGCGGCCCGCAGCGCCGGGTCGTAGAAACAACCGATGACGGCGGCGTCGTAGCCTTCTTCTTCCGCCCAGCGCACCGTGCGCAGCAGTTGCGGAAGCATGAGTGCCTCGAAGGCGTTGTACTCAACGTGGGAGGGGCCCACGCCATCAAGTGAGACGACATCAACTTCGGTGCCCGGACGGACAATCTGGCGGAAGGAGTCCGCCATCGCGCGGTTGTAAAGATCGGTGAACAGCGGGTTGATCCACAGGATCCGGGCATTTTCCGGGAGAACGTCGAGACTTTCGCTTGGGCTGATCATTCCAATTCACTTCCTTCGGTTTCGGGCAAGAACAGGCCGAGGACGACCGTGGCAAACAAGAACATGTTGATAAAGAGGATTGTCGAAGTAGTTTCGGTGGCTGAGGCCAGGAGGAGCCCGACAAGACTCGGTGCGACCGTATTTGCGACGCGCTGACCGAAAAGCCCGGACCCGTAACCTGAGCCACGAAGCACTGAGGGGTAGAGCTCACCCATCCACGTGTCCCAGACACCCCAGGCTCCCAAGGCGAAGAAAGCCAGGGAGAACATGCCTACATACATCTCGGTCTCTGTGGAGGCTGTCCCGAAGAAGAATCCGCCGGCTGCTGCGGCGAGGACGTAGATCGTGAAGATCCACTTGCGCCCGAAACGTCCAGTGAGGTAGGAGGCCGACATATAGCCGGGGATCATGAGCACCGCGCTCAGGGCGATGAAGCCAAAGCTTGATGAGGCGCTCAGTCCTCGCCCTTCAAGCAACGTGGGCATCCACGATTGAAGTCCCCAGTAGCCCCAGGAGAAGGTGAAGTTGATGAGGACCTGAATAACCGTGATCCGGCCCATCCTCCCCTTGAAGAGGTTCCAGAAGGACAGCTTTTTGCCGTCCGAGACCGTCAATATGGTGCTCCGGGAGATGCCGCGTGCACCCAGACGCTCGAGTACAGCGTGTGCCTCTTCATTCCGGCCCCCGCCTCGCGAGCCAGTAGGGGGATTCCGGTACGACCTTGTATAGAACGATGCCCCATAGGCTGGCAAGCGCGCTGACAGCAATAACCCAGCGCCAGCCGTGCCCTCCGATCAGGGCAGCGGTGCCGAGGGCGGCAAGGATGCCAATCGGCCACCCTGCAGCCAGATATACAGTGGCCTTTCCGCGGACCTTCACGGGGAGCAGTTCTTCAAAATAGGGGAAAGTCACCGTGAAGACGCCGGAGAACAAAAGCCCGGAGAGGAAGCGAGCCACCGAGAGGACCTCAAAGTTCGGCGCGAAGCAGCTCAGGAGCGTAAAGACGCCATAACCGAAGAAGCTCCACGCACAGGTGGCCTTCCTGCCGATCCGGTCAGAGATGGGTCCCCAAACGAGTGACCCGGGAATCATGCCAAGGAAGAGCGCCGAAATGGCGATTCCTACCTGCGTCATACCGACCTGCAGGCTGGTAGCCAGATCACTGGCAACGTAGGTGAGCATGAGCATTTCCCAGGCTTCGATTGCGAAAGCAACGAAGAGGACCGCACAGATCTTGACGTGAATGAACCCGAAAGGCATGTCGCGGAACGCGTGCCCCACGGCCATGGATAGAGGTGGACTCGCCGTCCCGGGCACTGGCCCTGAAACGAGTGGGTCGATATTGGACATGTCGTGACCTCCGATATTGCGAATGGGATAAGAAGGACAAACAGCGTTTCTGTGCACGGAGAACAGTTCGGATCCCAAGGAATGCACGGTGCACCTCGGAGCAGCTCATCCAAGCCTCCACTCGGAGCAGCCTGTCCAAGCCTCCCGCCGAGTGATTGCCCTCACACTACAAACCGAGAACTCACAGATGGTGTTCAGCTTGCACTTTTCTGGCATGGAGGTTTGGGCGTCAAGCACTACCGCCCAAAACGTGCATCCGTTCGGGCGTGGCGTAACTGCCACCGCTTTTATGCAGTCTGCCCGTCCAGCTTGAGCACAAGGGTGCAGTATGCCCATCCCCATGGTTGGCCCCGTATGTAGCGTATTGCCACACACAAAGTGCCATTCCCAGAACCATGAGGAGATAAACATGCCGAACTACAGGGTGTCGATGGATATCGGCGGAACCTTTACCGACATTGTGGCGTACGACCAGGACGCCGGAACCTACGCGGCAACGAAAGCGTCAACCACGCCCGGGAACCTCAGTGCCGGCGTCATCGCAGGCCTCGAATCGATAGTCGATGATCTCTCGGACATCGATTTCCTGGTCCACGGCACCACACAGGGCCTGAACGCATTCCTCGAACGCCGTGGTGTTCCCGTGCTGCTGCTGGCCACCGCAGGCATCGAGGACACTTATCACATCGCCCGCGGACCGCGTCTTGAGCTCTACAACGCTCAGTACCGCAAGCCCGCCCCGCTGGTCGAGCGCAAGGATGTCATCGGCGTCGAAGGCAGGCTGGACAGCCAAGGCGGGGAACTTGTGCCCTTGGACGAACTGGCAGTCCGCCAAGCAGCGCGCCGGGCAAAAGAGGAGGGCTATGGCGCCGTCGCCGTTGCGTTCCTGTTCAGCTACAAGAACCCCTCGCACGAACTCAGGGCCCGCGAAATCCTCATAGAGGAACTAGGGGAAGACTTCACCGTCTCCCTATCGCACGAAGCAGCCAAGGAATGGCGCGAATACGAGCGCACGTCCTCTGCCGTCGTCGAGGCCTACACGGGTCCGGTCGTACGCAACTACCTTTTGGACTTGGAAGACAAACTCGCTGACCGGGGAGTGGAAGCCCCACTGCACATCATGCAGTCCTCCGGCGGTGTACTCACCGCCGAATCCGCTCGTAAGCGGCCGCTGCAGACGCTGCTTTCCGGCCCGGTCGGCGGTGCCATGGGCGACGTCGAACTGGCAGGTGTCTCGGGAAACCGCAACCTCATCGGTGTGGACATGGGCGGAACATCCTTTGACGTTTCCTTGGTGGTTGACGGCAAGCCGGACGTCTCCACGGAGGCCCACCTTGAAGGTCTGCCGATGCTCATGAGCGTTGTCAACATCCACACCGTCGGCGCTGGCGGCGGCTCCGTCGCCTGGCTCGAAGCCGGCGGCCTGCGGGTCGGACCGCGTTCCGCAGGAGCCAACCCCGGACCGGCTTGCTACGGCCGCGGCGGGACGGAACCCACCGTCACTGATGCCAACCTGGTCCTCGGCCGTGTCGACCCCGACTGGTTCGCCGGCGGACAGGTCGCCTTGGACCGCGAAGCCGCGATAACAGCCCTGAAAACTGTCGGTGACCAGCTCGGCCTGGACCCCATTGCCATGGCGGAAGGCATCTGCGACGTAGCCAACTCGCAGATGGCCCAGGCGATCCGGACCATCACGATCTCCCGCGGCATCGAGCCCCGGGACTTCTCCCTCGTGGCCTTCGGCGGAGCCGGACCCATGCACGCAGTCTTCCTCGCCAAGGAACTCGGCATCCCGGAAACAGTCGTTCCTCGATTCCCCGGCGCTTTCTCCGCCTGGGGCATGCTGCAAACCAACATCCGCAAGGACTTTTCCGAACCCTACTTCTACCTCGACGAAGACATCGACGTGGCCGACATGGCCGGCATCCTGCGCTCCATGGAAGTCGAAGGCTTGTCGTCACTGGTCTCGGAAGGGGTCCCGGAGGAAAGCCGCGCAACGAAGGCGTCCGTGGACGTCCGCTATCAGTCACAGGAGTTCTCGCTGAACGTTCCGCTGACGTCCGCTGACGAGCCCGAATCTCCCGACTTCGTCGCCAACCTCGCCCGCCGATTCTCCGCGATGTACCACGAGCGCTACGGCCACTCCAACCCTGGTGCGCCGATCGAAATCGTTACGCTGCGCACGCAGGCTGTCGGTGACCTGGGACGGCTGGAAGCTCCGAGCTACGTCACTGCACAGGGGCCGGAGTTCAAGCACGAAATCCGTCAGGTGGTCTTTGACCACGTTGAGCACAGCACCACCGTGGTCCGCCGGGACGACCTCGGAGCAGGCCACACTTTCGAAGGTCCCGCCATCATTGTTGAGCAGACCGCCACCACCGTGGTTCCACCCGGGTTCAACGTCAAGGTCGACGAGTTCGGCTCCCTGGTCATCCGCACTGAAAACGTCGAAGAAAACTGAGGTACCAAAAATGACAATTGCAGCAGTCACAACCCTGGATCCGGTCACCGTGGAAATCATCCGCAATGCGCTCACCAGCGCGGCGGATGACATGAACGCCACCCTGATCCGCTCCGCCTACTCACCCATCCTCTACGAGGGCGGGGACTGCGTCGTGGCCCTACTGGACACCGAACACCGAGTGCTCGGACAGTCCGCAGGCCTGCCGCTGTTCCTGGGCAACCTCGAAACGTGTTCGATCGCCGTGGAGGAAATGTACGGCCGCGCGGTCTGGCAGGAAGGGGACATCTGGATCCTCAACGATTCATACCTGGGTGGGACCCACCTGAACGATGTGACCATTTTTGCTCCGATCTTCGACGACGGCGCCGTGGTTGGATTCGCGGCCACTCGGGCGCACTGGATGGACATGGGATCCAAGGATGTGGGCGGCTCGATGGACTCGACAGATATCTTCCAGGAAGGCTTCAGGATGGGGCCGGTCAAGCTGGTCGAAGCCGGTATAGAGACTTCTGTCGTTGACCTGATCCGGACTAATGTGCGCTTCCCTTACCAGACCATTGGTGACATGCACGCGATGATCGCAGCCCTCCGGATGGGGACCACCCGCATGAAGGAGCTCGTGGGCAGGTACGGGATGGAGCAGTTGGATGCCGCCCGGGATGAGATCTTCCGCCAAACGGAGGAAATCGAGCGTGCGACCGTCCGCAACATCCCGGACGGCGTCTACGAAGCCGAGGGTTTCCTGGACAACGACGGCATCGATCTGGACACTCCCATTCCAATCAAGCTGCGGATCACGGTAGCGGACGATACCGTTGACTTTGACGTCACCGGATCGGCGGACCAGACCCTGGGTCCGGTCAACTGTGGTGCCGCCCAGGCCGTCTCGGCACTGCGCGTGGGCTACAAGCTCCTCGTCAGCCCGGAGTCCAACTCCAACGGTGGTTCCTTCCGGCCAATGACCACCCAGGTGCGGTCCGGCTCGGTTCTGGGCGCCGTGACGCCGGCCCCGTGCCAGTGGTACTTCTCCCACCTTGGGCTGCTGATTGACCTCGTCTCCAAGGCAATGGCCCCGGCCATGCCCGATCGGGTCGCCAGCGCCAGCCACGGTGACTCCATGATTATCACCGCCGCCGGTTTCGACACCCGCTTCGGCCGGAACTTCGTCACTATGGAAGCCACCCTGGGCGGCTGGGGTGCCTGGCAGGGCACGGACGGTGAATCAGCCATGATCAACAACGTCAACGGCTCACTCAAGGACCTGCCGATCGAGATGTTGGAGACCCGTTACCCATTCCGGATCAACGAGTACTCCATCCGCCCCAACTCCGGCGGACCCGGACAGTACCGTGGCGGCAACGGCGTAGTGCGCGAATACGAATTCCTGGCCGACTGCGTGGTCGGGCTGTGGTTCGAACGGTCAAAGACCCCCGCTTGGGGACTCTTCGGCGGATCGGACGCTCAAGGCCCGGAAGTTGTGATCAACCCCGGACGCTCTGATGAGGTCCGCACTCTGAAGGCGAACGCCCGCAAGGTCAAAGCCGGCGACGTCGTCCGCCTCGCTGTGGGCGGGGGCGGCGGCTTCGGAGACGTCTCCAAGCGCTCCCGCGAGGACATCACCTACGACATCGTCAATGGATTCATCACCGACGACTTTGCCCGGACGCACTACGGCTACTAAGCCCCACCAGTGGATGGGTTCCCATCCAGAAGGGAGGACTCCATGAGTTCCCAATATCAATCCTTCGACGACGTTTGCGAAAGCGCCCGGAAAGCAGTCGGCGTCACCCTCTTTACCATCTCAGTCATCGCCGACGACGGCGCCAGTATGGCCCGCGTCTACACCACCCATCCCGATGTCTATCCGGTAGGCGGGAAGAAGACCCTCGCCGGGGACACGAACCGGGTGTGGCTTGAACAGGTCCTCGAGGGACAGCAGCCGTTCCTGGGGGCGGACAAGGAAGCGGTCCGCGCATTCTTCTTTGATTCGGAAACGATCGAGTCATTGGGCTGCGGGGCCATCGTGAACGTTCCGGTCGTGAGCAGCGGCCGGACTATCGGATCGATGAACTTCCTCGCACCTGAGGGCAGCTACGACCAGAGTTCGGTGGAGGCAGCCGTGGACGTCGCACGGCGGTCCGTCCATCTGCTCCAAGAAGCCCTTATCACCACTAACTAGTTCCACCGCGGGCGGGCACCAATTGGGGGCCCGCCCGCGCCGACAACAACAGGAAGGAACCGCACGTGACCACTCCGGAAAGCCTGACAATACGTAACGCCCTGATCTTCGACGGCGAATCACCTGACCTGATTGAGGGCTCTATCAGCATCCGGGATGGCCGGATCACCGACGTGGGGCGGGAGGTGGAAGATACCGGTGCCGTCCTTGACGCCGGCGGCCGAACCGTGATTCCAGGACTTATCGATGCACATTTTCATGCTTACGCGCTCAGCCTGACGTCTGCCACGAACGAGACGGGGCCACTTAGCTATTCCGCACTTACCGGTGCAAGGCGCCTCGCTGCTGCATTGCTCCGTGGATTCACAGCGGTGCGTGACGTGGCGGGCGGTGACGTTGGCCTTGCCAACGCCATCGAGGAGGGACTGTACCCTGGTCCACGCTACTTCTTCACGGGACCGGCGCTAAGCCAAACAGGAGGCCACGGCGATATCCGGGCCGCGAACGACGGAGGATGCTTCCATGGCGGCCACATGTGCGAAGTGTTGGACGGCGCAGATGACCTGCTGCGGGCCGTGCGCCACCGATTCCGAACCGGCGCCACCGCGATAAAGCTCATGACCTCCGGAGGGGTTGTTTCGCCGGTCGATCCGATTCGGGTTCCGCAGTACAGTGCGGAGGAAATCCGCGTCGTAACGGACGAGGCTTCCCGGCGGGGCAGCTATGCCACCGCCCACGCATATTCGCCCGAGGCTATTCGCCATTCAGTACTTAACGGGGTCCGCTGCATCGAACACGGCAATCTGCTGGATGCGGAAACCGCCCGGCTCATGGCTGACAACGACGTCTATCTCGTCCCCACCTTGGTGACCTACGAGGCCATGGAGCGACGCGGAGAGGAAGTCGGCCTCACCAAAACGGGAACGGCCAAGAATCGGGAAGTGCTGGAGGCCGGGAGGAACGCGCTGGCACTGGCCCGCGACGCTGGGGTCCGGATCGGATTCGGAACAGACCTCATGGGTGAACTGGAGGACGAGCAACTGGCCGGACTCCGCCTTCAGTGCGAAGTGCTTGGCGTGTACGGCGCCCTCCGGTCGGCAACATCAACCAACGCCGCCCTGCTTGGACGCGGTGACCTTGGACGCATCACCCGAGGGTCGTGCGCGGACTTGGTGGTGCTGGACGGGAATCCCTTCCACGAACCATCGATCCTCTGGGACGAAAGCAAGACGCGGACCGTCATCAAGGATGGGCAGATCATCTCCACCGGTGCCCTTCGGGGTGCGGCGGACCTCCCGTTAAACGTTTCGGTTGCCTGAGAAAGCCGGATGGTGTACTTGCGCGCGCCCCGGGCACCGACACGGACAAGCTGCAAGTAGTTCGCATAGTGCTAACAGCGGTTTGTTTTCGGTCAGATCCGTTCTAAACCTTTCCGGTCAGCGTCGGTTACGATGTACGCCCTATTGACTGAAAGAACCCGGCTGAAACTCAGCTGGGTTCGTGCCGGTCCCATTTAGCTACTGCTGCGAGGCATTTCTGTATGCGCGCTAGTGGTCTGAGTGCCTCGCAACAGTGATTTGGTCACGCTCGGCGTAGTAGCGACTTCGAAGCATAGTAATGAGACCGAGACGTGATGCCCTAGTTGCAATTCTCCGGGTGTGAATCGCAGGAGTATTTGGCGTGGTTCTGTCAGCGCTGCCGGTTCCGAACGGACTTCTCGGGCCCACCAGGGCACGTAGCCCTCCGTTAGGTGAGGGCTGGGGGCTCCCGGCGGCCCGCGCGCGCCAACTTGCTTTTACGGAGGGGGCGGGTGGAGTCTCCCCGCGTTTCCCGGGATTTCTATAAGGCCGACAACGGGCCTTTCGTACAGCTCGGTAGGGGAGGGGTAATGGGGCATGCGACGCACTCACCCTGCGACCGAAGTTCTGGGCAGCCCCGCAAGCCAGTCCCCTCCGGCGCCAACACGACATACCGGCCGCTATCCAGGGCGACCATGCAACCTGCGAGATTGGGCGATGAGTCAGGCATCCCGGAGGCCGGAACGATTTCCGAAGACAGGCGCTCCTTGTGAGCTTTAAGTCTCGTGAGCTCCGGTCCCGCCGTGCGGTCCCATACCATTCAGACTGGCGTCCGGAGAAGCTAATTTGTGCCTTTGGCAACGGTCATGTGGGATATCTGCCTGATTCGGGTCCGGTCCGGGATTCGAGGGCGGTGGCGGCGTCGAGGGCGTCGTCGACCACGATGAGGTAGTTGTCGCGTCCGGCGGCGAGTGGGATGGAGTGTTCGCCGTATTTGTCGTATGCGAGGTCGACGGCGTCGGCGGCGTTGGTGATGTTGAGTCGGCGCAGGAGCCGGGCGATGTCGAGGGTGTCTTTGTCGCGTTCGGCCGCGATTTTCATGGCCAGGAGCGTTTCGGTGTCTGCGGCCCTGGATGGTGAGTCCGTCGAGCTGTTCGATGTCGACCCAGGTGGCGTTCTCGGGGACGAAGGCTGAGGCGTTGGTGTTGAGCCAGTCGGGCGCGAGGTCGTAGTCTGCTGCCATTTCCGTGACGACGGTGTGGATGGTGTGTGGGTCGGCGTAGCTGGCGTCGATGTCTGCGGTGGGCCGGTTGCCGATGCCCTGAAGGATGAGGGCGGCACCGCCCACTAACTTGACGTCGCCGTGAGCACCGGTGGCCTGCAGGCGCCTGCCGAGTTCATGGAGGAGAGCCCGGATTTGTGCGGCGGTGAGTTCTCCGCCGGTAATGCCGTGACCAGGCTACGTTCGCGGATGAAGACGTTCAAAGCGGCGAGTTCCGGCGGGGTTTCGGTGCGGGTGAGTTCCTTCATGGGTGCGCGGATGGTGCGGTAGGACTCTGCCGGCATCCATGCCTTGTCGAGGGGTTTGATTCGTCGTGTCCAGGATGGCGTGGGTTGGCCGAGGCGGTGTGCGGTGTAGTTGGTGATTCCGGCGAGGGCCGCTGACCAGTGCGGGTCTTTGAGGCGGGGGCTGCGCTGGAGCAGCGGTCTGCCGGCGGTGAGGGAAGCGGTGGCGTAGTCGGCGAGCATTTTGATGGCGAACTCAAAGTCCCGTTCGGAGATGAGTCGGGTGAAGGTTGCCGCGTAGTCTCGCCGCGAAGGGTCGAAGTCGCTGCCCCGGGGGATGGGATCTGTGGCGGCCAAGGTCAGGCCGACGGCGGCCATGACGGCTAGGGTTTTGCCGAGTTCGGCGCGGTCATGGCCGGCTTCCAGATCGATGAGGAACTTCCGTGACACACCGGCCATGTCGGCAAGGGTTTGCTGGGACAGCCGGCGGGCTGTGCGGCGGGCGCGGATGATGGCGCCCGCTGATGCCGGGGTCTCGATGGTGCTTTCCAGTGTCATGGCGTCCCTTCTACCGTCCATTATGTCACCGAATGGTGACATATGCATTTGAGGGCGGGCGTCCGGCGGTCAGCTGGCTCGTATGTGGATGCCAAGCATAGTGGACGCTATTGATCGGTCAGGTGAGTTTCGGCCGAGCGGATCATGAGATTGCCGAAGGGAGGTGCAGCCGCCGTGGAGAGATTGGATGCGGGTAAGGTTTTGGACGCAGGGAGCTACTGCCTGCGGGCGTGCCCTCGGCCGTGGGTTCAGGCCGGGTGGAGCCTCGGATTGTTTGCCAGCACAATGAGAAACCGCGCCCCTTCCATATGGGGTGCGATCGGCGGTTGGAGAGCTTGAATCGGCGAAATTGGCGTGTGGACACTGTCCACCCTTCTCGCTTCGTCCTGGCCCGTACTGCCGCCGGACTGGCCCGGATCCCGCATGTTTCCGCCACTTCCCAGTGTCCGCAAGGCCGGGAATCCCGTTCGAGTCCCACCTCGGGCACGGCATACCCCCTCAACAGAGGGGGTTTTTGCTTTAACGTGTGTACATTCTGGTTGGTCAGGCCCCTCTGACATTGGCCGCGGGTGTGCCTGGCGCCGCGGGTCGCCTGTTTGGTTGTGGGGTTATGCGATCCTTTCTTGTATGTCTGTTAGGTCCTGGTTGGCCTACAACCTTTCATGGGTAGCGGAGCTGAGCGCAACATGACTTCGTGATAATGCGTCAAAAGTTCTTGGTTTTGGCTCGTTGCTGACGTTGTGTACCCGGCGTGGCCGATGTTTTGTCAGGCCAAAGAGGGCGTGGACATTGTCCACACTTAAATCTTCTTTATTGAGACTGATGACAGCCATTGCCTGCCCGTTGTTCGGCCTACATCTAGTCATCGCCTGTAATTGGCCCGAGCGACATGCCGCCCATTCGCAAGCGCACTATCTGCAGGGCCCCGGCGACGTGAGAGTTCAGTCGGCGCGGTCGATCGGATGTTTTGGGGGAGGACTCGTCGGCGTCGTCGACGCGTGACTACGAACAAATGGGGGAGTGGCACGGCGCAGCTTGCGGTCTCTGCCAAGGTCGCCGAGCATTGGGAGTTTTCACACGATCCTCGGGGCCGCCCACGTCGAAGCCGACCGGTTCGCCGATAGCGGGGATTCGGTAAGGCTTGGGGAGGGGCTGGATAGCGGTAACCCGAAGCCTGCAGGGCCTTTAGCCTGCCACGCCAGGATTAGGGTAGGTCTTCAGTAGAACCGTCCTGAACGCCCGTCGAGGGCACTGGCCGCACGCATACTTCGTACCCCGGACCCTCAGCGACAAACCCACCACTCAGTTGCTGGCACATGACTGGAGGGGGTGGTGGGCCTTAGTCGTCGAAATGGTTTACCGGTGCCGTGGTGGTGCCGTTGCGTTCGGCGACGATGTTCCCGGCGAGGTCGTGGAGTTTTTGGTTCCGATTCTGGGATGCCTGGTGAAGGAACGCGAAAGCTTCATTCTGGGTGCAGTTGTTCTCGGCCATGATGATCCCGGTCGATAGATCAATGACCGTGCGGCGACGCATGGCGGCTTTGAGGTCTTCGGTGAGCAGATCAGCCGTGGCGATCCGCAGCGCCAGCCGCAACGCCTGGCCAGCCATGTCCGCGAAGACCATGGCCTCGTTCACGACTTCCTTGGTGAAGGTTCCCGCCTCGGGGGCGAAGAAATTCAGGGCCGCTGAGGCGTCGTTGCCCAGCTCCAGTGGTGCCGCGAGGACACTGCGCGCACCGGCCTCAGCGATAGTGCTGGTGTACTTGGGCCACGGATTATCGGCGCTGGTGTCCGCCACCACCACTGGCTGGCCGGTTTGGAGTGCTTCCAGGACTGGGCCGTCGCCCAGGCTCTGTTCGACGCCGTCCCAGAGGATCGCCTCGTCGCTGCTCCCGGCCAGGGTCACGGCCCGCTTCCGGCGCCAAAGGGTGACCGCGCATTCGATCCTGATCTGCGTGGCGCGGCTTAAAGTCGTAGCCGCGCAGCGAGTCATTCCGTCCAGAAAGGACTTGACGTCATCGGTTCCAGCGATGAGTTGGTGAAGTCGCTGGAAGTCTTCGTTCTGCTCCTCAGTGTCCACATCCAGCATTGTAGAAGCGGGTATTTACAGGGGCAAGACGGATGAGGGGCCCTTTTTTGGGCCGGGATTTCTGCTTCAGTTCGGGGCGCTGATTTCCTCGACGGCGGCCTCCAAAGCCAGCTCGTCGGAGGCGCTGAAAGGTGCCAACCCGTGGACATAGGCGTCCAAATCCAGCACGTCGGCGTTGCCGCCCATGCTCCAGAACGAGACCCAGAGATCGTTGACCGTCGTGCTGGTTGTGTCCAGCACGGCAAGCGCGACCCGACGCGCTTCCTCCACAACGCCCATGCTAGGAACTGCTTCCCCGTCAAAGCAAGAGAAACCGCACTTCAACACCAATTGCCAGCACAAGAGCGCGCTATTAAGAAGCATGATGCTGAGCTGCTCACGCGTTTTGAGGACGCGTGACCGCGTACCTGGACATCGAGGACGCGCTCCAGCTTGTTGACCGGTACGGCTTGCATATCCGCGATGTCGGTTTGCTGGCCTCGGCTTTGGCTAGGCCCGCGACAACCGTCATGGGCGCCGAAGCATACCCGGACCCTGCGTTGAAGGCGGCTGCCTTGTTGGATTAGGTCGGGCGGGCAGAACCCGCCGCTGGGTCTCCTGGGACGAATGCATAATGGCGACGAATTGTTCGTCGGTCAGGGGCCGGATCGCCTCCGAGTTCGTGGCTCGACCTCGGAGGGCGTGGGCATGGTGATACTAATGGCTATCATGTGTGCCGGTAACGTCGCCGGCTCTCATCGGACCCAGTCGGCGATCTGATCTCCCGGGCGGATCGCCATTGCATCAAATTTCTAACCTGAAATCATTGGACGCCTCAGCGCGTAGGCATCGGCGCAGGGGTCGATGCCGGGAGCGCGGCGAGGTTCCGGTAGAGATCCGAGTCGCGCGTGGTGTGCCCGCGGTTGTCAGTGACGTAGACCTCGAACGTGAAGGTGCTGTCGTCGTGGTCGAGCGTGAATTCGATAGTGGGGTCCCTTACGGATATTGTCCCTTGCGAGACGATTCGGCCGTATTTCTGCTCCGGGACACTGAGATCCGTGCCGTGCTGCGCGGGGTCACGGATGAAGTATCGAACCGTGTACGGCGCCGGCGGCAGGTGCCGCAAGGTTGGGAAGAAGGTGAAGTCCCTCGTGCCGGTCGTCGGGTAGACCTTCGCATGCCACTGGTAGCCGGAGACTCCGGGAGTGAGCGCGTCGTCGAGGTCGCGGATGCCCGTGCGGTTTGTTTGGGGGTCGGCGCTGCTGCGGGTGTGGCTTAGGGCTTTGGTGGCGGGTCCGAGTCCGACGCCGAGGCTTAGACCGAGCCCAATCGAGACCACCGGGAGGAGGATCGCCCACAAGCGCGCGCGGCGCTGCAGGCCAGTCCGGACGGCCTGCCGGTGCATCGATAGCGTGTAGGGCACGGCGCCGGTGGGGATAGCTCTCGAGTACGGACTATAGCCCGCGCGGGCCCAGGCCTCAATGTACGCAGCACGGGGCGGGAGTGAAGCTTCAGTGCCTCCGACCGGGTTCCAGTAGGCAAGGAATGGCAGCGGCAGATCCCTCAGCCGGTCGTATGGGTCCTTGGTGGTGAAGGTCGGCACCATGCGGTAGCGAACTCCCCCGCCGGCAGCGTACTGGTGAAGGTAGGCGTGGAAGTCTTCAAGGTGTGTGCGGTCGACCTTGATCTGGACTATGAATGCCCTCGTCACGATCGCCTCAAACCGTGTGAGCGTGACCCACTCTCCGGCATGCCAAAGCAGGAGGGCACCCGAGATAGCTGAGATTATTGATCCCGCCATGATGAGCGCCTCGACCCAAAACGGGATGATCGTGCTGTCACTATCGTTGACAAGGATCGAACCGGCGACCGCTGCCACCGCGATCACCACAAGGGCCGCACCGAGGGCCGCGCCTGCCCAGCGTGGCATTCGGATTGCACGAATCTGGGCCGGCAGATCCTCCTCGCGGAAGTGATCACTGGAATTCGGAACGAACATCGCTACCTCCAACATCCAACGGGAAAGGCCCTGAGGACGATGCTTCCATAAGCCGCCCCAGCTGGGTGGTGGATTGACGAATCTTGTGCAATTCTTCGACAAAACCTTGCAATGTCCTTCGGTGCACATGCTCCGGTTCCCGCACCGACGGCGGACTCCTCGCCAGGAGTCGGGAAGTGGGATGTTGGCGGGAAGTCTCAACACCGACTTCTGCGCGGGCTGCGCCTGGGGTTTTGCGAGATGGCTGACCATAATGTCACCGGTGACTGCTGGAGGCGTTGTGCCTGGCCGGGCTGGTCATGTCGTGCGCTGCCGGACCTGCAATGGACGGTGGGAGAACGACCAGCGGAGGGGAGGGAAGCCGATGCACTTTGTGCCAAGATTTTCGTTCGGAAACCAGTTCCCGAACGTTTCGGCGCGGGTGATTCGGATCGCGACGGCGGCCCGCTCGGCTTTGCTTCCATTAAGTGTGGGGCCTTGCCGGAAGGCAAATAAGAGGGTGTGGACACTGTCCACACTTTGCCTGTCGGACTGGGGCGTACATCGGTCGGATCGGGCCGGATTCGGCATGATTCCCGGAAATCCCAGCGTTCCCAAGGCCTGGAATCACCTTCGAGTCCCACCTCGGGCACGGCATACCCCCTCGTCAGAGGGGTTTTTGCTTTTAAGTGTGGACAAAGCTTGACAATCGTCTCTGAATTGTTGGTCCGGCTGGTGCCTGGCCGCCGGGTACGGCCTGTTCAGTTTGGGTGGGGGAGCGGGATCAGTGCCCTGGCGTTTGGGCGCTCCGCTGGCTCTGAGCTGGGGCCATGTCGATTCCTTCTTTCGGTTCTGTGCGGTAGGTCTGGAGTGGCCTAGGCATGTTCATAGGCGGGGGGAGTAGGCACGACATGACTTCGAGAGATTTCTGTTTCGTCGGGTTGAGCGATCTGATTTCCCTCCCTTCATGGCGCCGAAAAGTGACTTTGTCGGGCCAAAGGGGGTGTGCACATTGTGCACACTTAAGTCTGTTTTGTTTCTGATCACGGTTTGCTCTCTTTCTTGCCATCACGTGTTCATTCTGCCCGGCGGATTCGACGACATGACGAAGACGGAATCCATGGTGCTGTGCCGGCGCTTCGTCTCTCTACTGGTCGGCAGCCGCACTCCAACGACGGGGGACGACAGGGCTTCGCTGTCGCGGGTCTCGCGGACTCTCAGGATGAGGTCTATGAACTCGCGTGTCTGCCGTCCGACGTAAGCGAAACGGGCCCTAACCTGACCCCAAACCTCGCAGGATCTGACGTCAGGTTGGGGTGTGCTCTAACCGGACTATCCGAACTCACGCTGGCGTCGTTCTGGGTATGCCGCGGGCGGTGCGGCAGCCATGCGCAAGTGCTAAGGGCCAACGAGGCTATCAATCCAAGCGTTGCGTAGACATCAAAAGCCCAGGGTACGGCGGGGAGCCGTGAGAGGGACTTTGGGGCAACGGCCACCAAGGCGTCGGCCGGTTCCGTGGGGTTGTCCGTCTGCTCCAAAACGGGCATGGCATCGAGGCGTGGTTCAAGCTCCCGCCCGTCCGCATCGTCCGCGGCCGTGACGCATGCCAGGAGTTCCCAGAGCTTGGCTGTGTTGCCCTCGCCGGGTTTGGGGGCGTCTGTATGATGTCCTCGGCCGGTGTCAGCAGTGCTGGGACGTCGCCCACTGCTGCCTGGACCCATTTCCAGCATCGGTTCCAGGGGCTTGCAGTTGGACGGGCTCGGAACTGATGCGGACGGGCTGGGCTTCGGTGTCGCTCATGGAGCCAAGACTATTCTAAGGAACTTAGGTTATGGGCTTGAAGGTAAGCGAACGACGGCGGGAGCTTCTCGCCGTCGTTCTTTATGATTTTGCTTGTGGAAGGTTGGGCTTCTAGATGATGGCGTTCATGACGTTCCAGCCGGACCCGACCTGGACTCTGGGAAGCCAGCCCAGTTTGCCGTTGCCGGGGTAGAGCCACAGTGTTCCTGTTGAATCACGGGCCAGGAGGTCGACGTTGCCGTCGCCATTGAAGTCGCCGGGGGTGGCGATGGCTGTCATGGCGTTCCAGCCCCAGCCGATGGCAGGGCCGTTACCGAGGGCGCCGCTTCCGCCCCAGTAGAGCCAGAGCGTTCCCATGGTGTCCCGGCCAATGAGGTCCTGCGTGCCGTTTCCATTGATATCGCCGATTCCTCCGAGGTAATTCAGGGATTCGAAGCTGCGACCTATCTGCACCTGTCCTGCCCAGCCACCGCTGCCGTTACCCCGGTAGTGGATCAAGGAGCCGTAGTAGTTGGTGCGGCCTATGATGTCCGCATTACCATCAAGGTCAAGGTCTCCAATGGGGAACATCGTATTCACGACGCCCCATCCCCATCCGATTGCACTTCGTGCGAGCCAGCCGCCATGGCCGTCTCCTGGATAGAGCCACAGCGTGTCGTTGCTGTCGCGGGCCAGGAGGTCATCCTTGCCATCTCCGGTGAAGTCACCAGGCGCCGCGATTTCGGTCATTACATTCCAGCCTTGGCCAACCTGGGTTCGATTTAGCCACCCTCCGCTGCCATTTCCGGGGTACAGCCAAAGCTTTCCGTTGGTGTCGCGGGCCAGCACGTCAGGCTTGCCGTCGCTATTGTAGTCGGCACGTATGTCTTTTGGGGCGATCGTGATGGTGACCATCGGGGTTATCGCATCGGGGCTGATGCCGTTCGTAGCTGATACGCGAAAGCTGTAGACACCAGCGGTTGTGGGTACGCCGCTGAGTACGCCGTTAACCTGTGTCAAGCCCGGGGGGAGCGATCCGGAGACAACCTGGATTTTCGGGGTGAGGGATCCAGAGAAGCCAAAGCCGCCTGTGTAGAACGATCCGACACGCCCTTTTGCGGGTGTCGGCGGACTGATGAGCTGCGGTGCTTTGTCGGTTCCGTCGATGACGGTGGCGGTGTATCCATTAGTCGCGTAGATCCTGTTGGTCTTCTCATTAATGGCCAGTTCGTGGAAGCTGGTCGACGTCGTCCTCACGAGATCGGACGTCAAAGCGGCTGCAGTGTAGACGCTGATCCCGCTTGAAGATGCAACGTACACCTTGTTGGTGGTCGCATTCACCGCAATGCCCCTGGCGGTGTCATTAGCTGGGAAGCTCTTCTGTGTCTCGGTTACCCCATCAACCTGAACCAGCGTTTGGCTGTTCGGGTGAAGAGCAAAAATTGTGTTGGTTTTTTCATTGATTCCCAGGAGCGCGGGTGCGCGCCCTGTCTGGATGCTGTGTACGGCGCGAGTGGCACCGTCGACGACCAACAACTTGCTACCCGACGTTATCGATTGACCGGACACATAGATCTTGTTTGTCCCGACGTTAACGGCCAAATCATCTATGTACGTTCCCTTTTCGATGAGGTTGATGGCGTTGGTTGCACCATCAAACTCGGCTAAGAATCCCGCATCGCCGCCAAAGTATGCTTTATTAGTTACAGGATTTACCACTATCTGATATCGATATCCGTAGCCTTTTATGGAATGTGGAATGACAGTCACGGCGTTGTCCTTGCCGTCGATGATATTGAGAGCCTCTTCCGACGGAACATAGACTTTGTTGGTTGTTTCATTGACTGCAACTCCCCAACTGCTGGAGCCGACGGGAATTGACGCCACTGTGTTTGTCATCCCGTCGATCACTGAGACCACTTGTCCGCCGCGATGCCCCACATAGATCTTGTTGGTCTTTGAGTTGACGACAGCGATCCCTGGCCAGCCGCCGACTGTTAGGGTCTGGGCCTGGTTGGTAGCACCATCGATCACAGTGACGGTCCCGTGTCCCTCATTGGGAACGTAGATTTTGTTTGTCACTTGATTGATGGCCATGCCACCCGGGTTGGACCCCACGGGCACTTGTGTAACTTCAACATCTGCTCGGGCTGCCGTGGGGGGGCATACCTATCAGGAGAACTACGGTCATGGCGCTGGCCAACAATCCTGCCGAAATCCGTTTCCCTGCTGAGCGTGAAAATAACGTAGAAAAACCCCGAGCAGCCAACGGCTCAACCCCCAAAATCCAATGCGCGACTATCGCTTCAACCAGCGAATTCTACAGCCGACGGAGGCCGGATTGTGACGTGCGCCGCAATGTTGCGTAGGCGGTCCACGGCCGGGAACACTGGGCCGAAGGAATCCCATGCCGCAGCCCATCGAACACGCCACCGTCCTCACTGACTCACATGCAGGGCAAAGGTACAGCCAAGCCACGCTTCCTCAGCAGCCTGGGCGCGGACCTTTCTGCGTCCCTCGTAGTTTTCGTCGTGGCACTGCCTCTTTCCCTGGGCATCGCCGGCGCGTCCTGAGCTCCTGTCACGACGGGCCTCATCGCCGCGGCCATTGGGGGCATCGTGGCAGGTAGCCTGGGTGGCTCCCCGGCCGCAAGTGACGAGCTGCCCGAAGATGCCCCGGATCGGTGGCTCAGCGGTGTTGACCACAACCACCCAGGACGCTCTTGGGACCCCAGCCACGACAGGAGGAGCACAAGTCGGTGGAGCCCTGGCGAACGCGAACCGCAATGGCAAAGAGAGGCCATCGCCCGCATCTTCGGCAGGAATCAATAGGCAGGCGCGACGCGGACGGGCCCTTCGTGCCGCCAGACGGCCGGTGAGAACTTTTGGAGGCAGCGGGAAAGCTTAAGGGGAAGGAACTCCGTGAGCCTCTAAGTAGGAAGAAAGCCCGCCGATGGGGGACCGGCGGACTTTCCATCGTCGACTGTACGGACATAGCCTTCAAAACATCGAGTGGAGCAAACCTGACCCCGTGCCCGAACTGCGCCTGCGCGCCGGATAACGTTAGTTATAAACCTGATAACATTCGTTATATAGAGGGAGGGGTTTGGATATGACAATCACCAGCCCCGAGAACGCCACTGCCAATGCCCGCCGGGCCCGTGCGCGCCGCGAGCTGGGTGGCCTGGACTACATCAGGAACGTCCGCGCCGCCGTCGAAACAGCAGACCAGCGAGGGGTCGCCCGCGCCCTGGGCGTCAGCCAGCCGGCCATCAGCCGGCTACTTTCGCAGGCAGACGCCAGGGGAGTGAAGCCCATACCCGAGGGATTCAGCGGTGCCAGCCCCTACGAGATCGCAGAACGCTACGCGGCCGGCGACATCGACCGCGACGCCATGATCCGCGAGCTGTCAGCGTGGCCTTACCCGAAGAACGAAGGCGGGGCCGCAGCTGCTGCCGAGTGGGACTCCACGCCCTACCTGGACACCCCGGGATCGTTCGCGGAAGTCGGCCGGGCCTTTGATGAAGGACTCATCGACGGGGACACCTACGACCAGATTCTGGACGCCTCCGACGAGGCTCCCGAAGTCTGACGACTACGCTGTAAAGCGTAACTACTGAAGACCAGGCAGCAGCCCACCGAACCACCTTGGAGCGCCTGGGTTCAGATGGGGGACCGCTGACCGCCCAGAGCAAGACCGCGACCTTCCAGAACCCCGGGCGGTTCAACGTCCGTCGAGGCGAGCCACGCCAGGACCGCCGGCGGCTGCATAACGAGATCCTTGCACGCTTCATGGAGTCTCGCCCCGAGGTCCGCCGTGACAAGAAGGCGATTGTCCTTGCCGGCCCTCCCGGTGCCGGAAAATCCACCGCGCCAGCAGCACTCATCCAGGCAACCCGGACGCAGCCGGAGCACTGGCTGTGGACAATGTTGCGGATCCGGAGGTGGGGGAGTGTACCGGCGTGGGCGTCCCGGTTCTAAGGCATCATCGTCGAAGCGATGCTGCGGCGGTAGAAGTCATGGGCGGCTTGTTTCGTGACCCCCAGTGCCTCGCCGATCTGGGACCACGTAGCGCTGGCCGCGCGTGCGGATTTGATGACGTATCAGCGCCTTGCCGTCAGCAGATCGACGGCCTTCGCGTTCGCACGAAGCGCCTCCAGCGCTGCAACTTCCCTTACCTCGGCAAGGACCTGTGCTGCAGCGACCCGCGCCTGGTCGTTGCCGGTGGCAGAGACTTCGCGCCAGGTCTCGCCGCGGTTGAAGTCTTCCCACACTCTGAGCAACTCATGGACATCACCGCCGTCGCCGGCAAACTGGAGATTGTGCGGCGGGAACGGGCAAAAGGGCGAACTGCCCAAGAGGCCGCACAGCTCGTCGGGCGGAGCCGGGCGACCCTGTACCGTTACCAGAAGGCCAAGACCAGCCTCGGCTCGTAAGTCTGGCGCCGCGAGTTGGGCCGCGCTCCGGTCATCTCACTTGGCAACAACAGCTCTGGCCGAGGCCAAACGCAACAGGTTGGATCCCGGGAAGGTCGCTTCAGTTTCGCAGTGATGCGGTAGTTGTTGATTCTCGCAGGAGGAGGGCGGGTCGGACCTTGGAGTCTCGGACGACTGTGTCTCCGGTGAGACGCTGTTGGAGCAGTTCGAAAGCTCTTAGTCCGAGGTCTTGGAAATCAGGTGCGACGGTGGCTAATGATGGCCACGTAAATTCGCTGAAGGGCTGATTGTCCCAGCCGATGATTGATACGTCTTCCGGGACCCGCACGCCCTTCTCATGGAGGGCCCGAAGCGCGGCGAGAGCGAGCCCATCGTTGGAGCAGAAGATAGCGGTCACTGAAGGGTCCGCTGCTATGCGAAGTCCTTGCTCGTAGCCGGACTTTGCTGCGCGGGAGGCTTTGAGGACGGGTGGCGGGGTGATGCCGGCATCTGTAAGCGCGTCGTGCCAGCCTTGGTAGCGTCCCGAGAACTGGGTTAGGGGAAACAAGCCCAGATGGTGCACGGTTCTGTGTCCAAGGCTCAGCAGGTGCTCTGTAGCTTGACGACCCGCGGCGTACTCGTCGATGAAGGCGTATGGGAAACCTGGCTGGCCTACGGGAAAGCCGGAGGCCGCCACCGTCGGGATGGAGGACGGGAGTTGTTTCAGGACTTCGGCGGCTGAAGGGTCGAAGTCCAAGACGATGATCCCAGCGAGTTGCTGCTGGAGGGTGCCTTCCAAGGCTGCTTGGACGTCTGCAACGTCTGCAGATTTGACGGCCGATATGACGACGGAATAGCCCGCTGCCTGGGCGGCCTCCTCGATGCCGGCCAAGGTGTTGGCGTAGCCGTATGCTGCTGTGCTGGCCGCGAAGATGGCGATCATAGTTTTCGTTCCGCTGCGAAGGCTGCGTGCCAGCGAGCTGGGACGGTAGTCCAGTTCCTTGATGGCAGCCTCGACGCGCTCCCTCAGGCCTTGGCTTACGGGGATGTTCCCGGTGAGGACACGCGAAACGGTGGGAACAGAGACCCCCGCCAGGCGTGCGACGTCGGCAATGACAGGTTTGCGGGAATCGTTGGCGATCGTCATGGCATCCTTGCTCTCAAGATAGTGTTCGTCTGTCCGATTCAGCCCCCTTGGCGGCTACGGGCATCTGCTGGCCTTCGAACCAGCAGCCATGCCAGTAGCGCCGGTACCAGGCCGCTGAACACTGGTATTAGTGTAGGCAGGCGGAGCGCGAGAACTCCCCAAGTGGCCAAGGCAATGACCGCTGCGGCGAGGAACAGTGGCTTTTTGAAGACGATGCGCATTCCTTCTTCCCAAAGGTCCCGGGCCCCGGTGTCCGGGCCTGCATTCATTGCGCCTCCTAGCACCGCGAGATAGACGGCAGCTGCTGCACCGCATATGGGTATCAGTACGCATAAAGCCAATGTGCCGAGCATCCCGGGAGTGGAAAGCCAAAACAGAATGGCGAAGGTGGCTGCGGCCGCGAACGCCGTGGCAAGGATGCCCCACCAGCCAACACGCCTCCACGCCCAGACAAATTCCCTAAGGAAACGCCGTGTGGTGCCGGGCCTATGGTCAAGTACCACCTGTTGGAAGGCCCGTTGCAAAGCAATTGCTGCGGGAAAAGCCGTCAGCAACGGAATGCTGGCGACCAGGAACAGTAGCTGGAGCAGCAGAACCTCGCCGGTGACCTCGAATGCGTTTGTAACGGCAGCTCCTTTGGAGCGGTTCTGTTCCTTGTTCATGCGTCCATCTTTCCGTCTGCTTCGTTGCTGACGATACGCCTGTGGAGTTCCCGGAGGCCTCCAAAAAATGTGACTTGCATCGCTGATATCGATATCATACACTGATTCCACTCGCCGTCCACCGTTGGATGGCTCACTCAGGAGGATTGATATGGCACGTCGACGTGCAGCAGGTTTTCTTGCGCTGGCAGTGGCTGGCACTCTGGCTCTCAGCGCATGCGGCTCCGGCGGATCGTCCAGCGCCCCCGCATCCAACCCGGCTGAAGTAACGGGTACGCTCCGGGTCCTGGTTCCCAGCTACCCGGCAAGCAATGAGGGCAAAGCCGCTCTCGCAAAGGTTGTCTCAGCGTTCAATGCGAAGTACCCCAAGGTCACTGTTGAACCGGACTTCGCCACGTTCGACACGCTGAACCAGAAGATTTCCACGTCCATCGCTGGCGGCCAGGGCTATGACGTCCTGGTGACGGGTATCGGGTGGGTACCGCCTTTTGCGGCGAAGAATGTTTTCGAGGACTTGTCTACTTTTGGAGCCTCAGGTGACTCCCTTGGAAAGTCGACCAACCCGGCGCTTGTCCCGGCCTCAGAGTTCAAGGGCAAGGTGTACGCGGTCCCCCTGATCGCCGGCCCCAAGCCGCTGGCTTTGCGTAAGTCGCTGTTCCAGAAGGCTGGGCTGGATCCGAGCAAGCCCCCGACAACCATGGAGGAGATCAAGGCCGCGGCCGAGAAGCTGAGCGTCAAGGACGCTGCCGGCAACATCACCCAGGCTGGCTTCGATTTCTGGGCAGGACCGGGCGGCTACCGCCAGGACTTCGTTGCCTTGCTCGGGTCTTTGGGCAAGCCGCTATACGACGGTGAAGGCAAGCCTCAGTTTGCCGGCTCCGAGGGCGCTCAGACCCTGGAGTGGATGAAGAGCATGGTCAACAACGTGCAGAAGTATGGTGCGCAGAATGCCGCGAAGTCGCCCTTGGTCAACACCGGGGAAGCAGCAATGGGCTTCACTGGCGGCTACATCGACTGCTCCGACAAGGGCGTGGGCAAGGCCACGTGCGATGACCTGGTCTACTTCAACCTCAAGGACAAGGAAGGCTCCATGTTCACCGGCGGCCAGCTGGCTTCGGTGGGTAAGAGCAGCAAGATCAAGTCTGCTGCCTGGGACTTCATTCAGGAACTGAGCAAGCCGGCGGCCGAATCGGATATCGCAACCTTGAACTTCGCCGTCCCGGCAGCCAAGGACGCCGCTGACTCCACTGTTGTGAAATCCAACCCGGCAAGCACCTTCGTCGCGTCCAACCTCGGTGACGCGAAGTTCGAAGGAGGCGCTGCCAACTGGCTGGAACTGCGCGGAACGTTTGGAACAAGCCTCGATGACGCCTTGCTGGGCAAGAAGCCGGTCCAGGACACACTGATGGCATTGGAGCAGCAGTCCAAGTGAGCACGCTCAAAGAACCAAAGACGGTGGCGCACGCGACGCGGGGCAGTAACGCCCGCGCCGTGCGCGCCACGGGGCGCCGCGGATCACGCCTGACCAGGCAGCAGTCACGGGCCGGCTGGTGGCTTCTGACGCCGGCACTGCTGCACTCAACGTTCTTCCTTGCCGTACCTGCCGTGGCTGCGTTGTTCCTCAGCTTCACCGACTACGACTTTTCCGGGGCCCTGGAAGCTGATTGGGGCGGAGAACTACATCGAGCTCTTCCAGGACACCCGTTTCCAGGCTGCACTGCGCAACACGATCGCCTACACGCTGGTAGTGGTTCCCTTGTCGATGGTCCTGGCACTGCTGATAGCGCTGGGCCTGAATCTGAAGATCCGGGGACTGGGCTTCTTCCGCACCGTCTACTACCTTCCTGTGGTTACCGCCACGGTTGCCGTGGCCTCGGTGTGGTTGTGGATCTATCACCCCAGCGCTGGTCTCGCCAACGCCGTCGGCAGCCTCTTCGGGCTCTCCCGCTCCGAATGGCTGAATGACCCAGGCATGGCACTTCCGGCATTGATGGCGGTCGGAATCTGGCAAGGACTCGGCGCCAAAATGATCGTCTACCTGGCTGCCCTGCAAGGCGTCTCCAAGGAACTTCTTGAGGCGGCCAACCTCGACGGAGCCAACCGCTGGCAGGTATTCCGCAATGTCATCTGGCCCGCCCTGGGACCGGCACACTACTTCGTCCTCATCACCGCGATCGTGCAGACCTTCCAGGTTTTCGACCTCGTCTTCGTCATGACCAAGGGTGGTCCGGTCAACTCAACAACCGTTCTGACCTTCGACATCTACAACAACGCTTTCGAAGGCCTCCGGCTGGGCTACGCGTCCGCTGAGACGGTCATCATGCTCATACTCGTTGCGGTCTTCATCTATCTGGGCGGCCGTTCGCAAAGGAAAAACCAGGATGCATAGCAAAAAGCTCACGCCCGGCCGGGTAGTTCTGTACGCAGTACTGCTGCTGGGCTCGGTAGTGATGATCGGACCGTTCATCTGGATGATCCTGACCGCGCTGAAGTCCACTGGGGAAGTCAGCACCTTCTCGTGGCTGCCCACACAGTTCCACTGGGAAAATTTTGCAGAGGCCATGAACGCCGCACCCTTCCTGCGGTACTTCGGAAACAGCCTCCTGCTGACCCTGGGTGAAACGGCCCTGACCCTGGTGTTCTGCACCATGGCCGGATACGCCCTCGCCAAGGCGCCCATCAGGGGAGCCAAAGGACTGCTGAACTACTTCATCGCCCTGATGATGGTTCCCTTCCAGATCATCCTGGTTCCGCTGTTCCTGCTGGTGAAGTCCATCCCGCTCTTTGGCGGCAACGACATCTTCGGCCAAGGCGGCACCGGATG
The DNA here is from genome assembly GCF_019977255.1 of Arthrobacter sp. StoSoilB13. Taxonomy (NCBI): domain Bacteria; kingdom Bacillati; phylum Actinomycetota; class Actinomycetes; order Micrococcales; family Micrococcaceae; genus Arthrobacter; species Arthrobacter sp. StoSoilB13. Next base: position 507,917 of record NZ_AP024647.1, read on the forward strand.
GCTGAACACCTGGTGGGGCCCTTGATCATCCCGCTCGCCATTGCACCCCTGTACACGTTCCTGGCACGTCAGTTCTACGTGACCTTGCCCTCGGAACTGGCCGACGCCGCCAGGGTCGACGGTCTCGGCGAGTTCGGAATCTTCTTCCGCATCATGACACCTCTGATCAAACCCGCATTGGTCACCATCGGCGTCTTCCAAATCGAAGCAGCCTGGAACAGTTTCCTGTGGCCCCTGATCGTTACCAACTCCGATGAGCTCAGGCCCCTGCAGGTCGGGCTGGCGATCTTCTCCCAAGACCCCCTGAACGTCCAGTGGCCCTACCTGATGGCTGGGGCAACCCTGGCCACCCTTCCGATGATCGTCCTGTTCATCTTCGCCCAGCGCAGGTTCGTTGAAGGCATGGCCAGCGCAGGGCTCAAGGGCTGACACAATCCTCCTCCCACACTCAAGGAATCACATGATCACGCCGTCGGCGTCCACCTTAGGCGCGCCCGGAACACCATTGCCGGTCGTGCTGAGATGGCTCAAAGATGTCCAATTTCCTGGCATCGAACTGCGGCTGGCGCCCGGAGAAGCGGCCGATCCTAACCTCGACAGGCAGGCCCGGGAGGCACTCAGAAAGGCAATAGAAGCCGCCGGTATCAAGGTGACGTCCATCGCGAGCTATGTCCAAGTAGCCGCGGCGGGCAAGGACGAAACCGTTATCCGCGAGCTCATCCAAGCCCTGGACTTCGGCCGGGACCTCGGCGCACCCATGGTTCGCGTGTTCCCCGGAGCCGAGACAGCTCCCGCCCCGTTCAACACCGCACCGGCCCTGCTGGAACCTGCAGACGTTGTTGATGAACGCGCCGCCCGGCGGCTCACAAGCGTGAGCGCATATGGCGACGTCGTAGGCGTCATGCCAGTGCTCGAAACGCACGACTCGCACCCGACAGGGGCCGACATCGCGCGAATCCTCGCACGTGTCCAAGGCACCGTCGGCGTCGTCTGGGACCTCCTACACCCCTGGCGGGTCGGCGAGGCGCTGGAAGACACCTGGAAGTCACTCCGGCCTTGGTTTTCCACTGGCCGTGGAACCGTGCAAGTAAAGGACGCCGCACTGCCCGAAAGTACGCCCGAACTCCTTGGCGGCGGCAACCTTCCGCTCAACGATTTCGCCGAACTGCTGATCAACGAAAAATATCAAGGCACTGTCACGCTCGAATGGGAAAAGGCTTGGTACCCGCAGGTTCCGCAATTGGACCTGGCACTCAAATCCACCCGCACCTGGCTGGACCTGCACTGGCGAGGAGAAGAAAAGTGAGCGCTGCATTGCACAGTAACGCCCAGCAAAAGGGACAGGCACTGTTTCGCCCACGAATCGGCCTGGCCATGCAGGACGCTGAACTGCGGGACGCCCTTTTTTCCAAACGGCTGCAGTCACGACTGGAAACCATCGGCGATTGCGATTTCAGCAACGTCATCCAGGACTTCAGCGCAGTCCCGGACAGCGTCCTTGATGGCATTGATGTCCTGCTTACGGGATGGTTCTCCCCACGCATTGATGCCGATGTTCTGGCACGCATGCCCCGGCTCCACCTCATTTCCCATGCCGGGGGCAGCGTCAAAGGACACGTCCTGCCCGAATGCTGGGAGCGGGGGATCACCGTCACGACAGCTGCGGAAGCCAATGCTATCCCGGTAGCCGAGTTCACCTTGGGGATGATCCTGCTCGCAGGAAAGTCAGCCGTCACCGCCAGCCGCCTGTACACGCAACGACAAACAAAAATCGACAGGGAAGCAGAGTTCCCCAGCTGCGGAAACTATGAACGGGCCGTGGGCATCGTCGGCGCGTCAACCATCGGACGGCTCGTGCTCGAACGCCTGCAACCGTTCGATTTCGACGTCTTCCTATACGACCCAACCATTACCGACGCCGAAGCACGCAGACTCGGCGCGAGGCCGGTCAGTCTCAACGAACTCATGGAATCAAGCGACATTGTGTCCCTGCACGCGCCCGTCCTTCCAGAGACCATCGGAATGATCGGGGCCAAACAATTGGCCGCCATGAAAGACGGTTCAACGTTGCTCAACACGGCCCGTGGCGAACTCGTGGACCAAGCAGCCCTGACCCGGGAGCTGCAGGCCGGCAGGATCAATGCCTACCTCGATGTGACCCATCCGGAACCACTCCCAGCCGGAGACCCCCTCTTTGCGTTGCCCAACGTCTGGCTGACGCCCCACATCGCAGGATCCATGGGCACCGAGCTGCACCGTCTCACCGCCTATGCATTGGACGAAGTCGAGCGCTACGCGGCAGGGCTATCTCCGAAGTTTCCCGTCGGCTTGTCCGACCTGGCAAGAATGGCTTAGCACATGGCGACCGATTCGATCTCGTGGACCAATGGATCCTTCTCACTGGTCCTGCAAACCGCCACGGACCGCCCCGTCGCGGTCGCCCACCTGGGCCCCACCGAACCAAAAGCCGTGTTCCAACAAGGACCTGCCCTTGTAGAAATCCTGACGGTCCAGCACGGGAGGGCCAGGACGAGCCAACGTTACGGCGAGTCGGTCGTGGGAACCCGGCTCCGGTACATCGGCCACGAGACCGGCAACGACGGACACTGGCACACCCTCACGGTCCGCCAGCGTGACGAAGGGACCGGGATCGAAGCTGAGGTTGTGTTCCGAACAGCAACAAAAGCGCGGGCTCTGCAGGCCGTCACCACCGTACGGAACACCGGGCAAGAACCCCTCCATTTGCAGGCAGTTACTTCCCTGGCAGTACCGCTCCTTAACGGCGGGCGGGGGGCGGACCTGCGCAGCTTGCGCCTTGCCTCCGGAACGTCGCAGTGGCTGGGTGAGAATCAGTGGACCCTCAAGGCGCTGCGCGAGGTTCTGCCCGATCTGAACCTGGGTTTCCATGCCCAGGACCAGCGAGGGCATCTGCTCCGAGCCTCAACGTCTTCCTGGTCGACGGGCGGCCCACTGCCCACAGCGGCTCTGGTGGACGCCGACGACAGGTGGTGCTGGATGTGGCAGGTGGAGCACAACGGCGGATGGGCCTGGGAACTAAGCGAAACCCGGCAAGGCGCCAACCTTGCCCTGCTGGGTCCGACCGATGACCAGCACCAGTGGCTTCAGCTGCTGCAGCCGGGCCAGACGTTTACGTCGGTACCGGCCTCGGTGGCGGTCAGCTACGAAGGACTCCACGGTGCCCTCGCCGAGATGACGGCACACCGCCGCGCGCTCCGCGGAACTGCCGTCACCCCAGGGCCTCCGGTGGTCTACAACGACTTCATGAACACCCTCATGGGCGAGCCCAGCACGGAAAAGCTTCTGCCGCTGATCAAGAGCGCCAAGTCTGCCGGCGCCGACATCTTCTGCATCGACGCCGGCTGGTACGACGACAGAACTGACTGGTGGGACGCAGTGGGGGAGTGGCAGCCCTCCACGGGACGGTTCCCCAACGGTCTGGCCGAGGTCACCGACGCCATCGGCCTCCATGGCATGGGAGTAGGCATCTGGCTCGAACCCGAAGTCGTCGGAGTACGCAGTCCGATGGCAGAAGCCCTGCCACAGGAGGCATTCCTGCAACGCAACGGCACACGCGTGGTCGAGCACGGCAGATACCACCTGGACTTCCGCCACCCAGCCGTCAGGGCACACTTGGACGAAACCATCGACCGGCTCGTCCATGACTTCGGCGTCAGTTACTTCAAGCTCGACTACAACATCACGGCCGGACCGGGAACAGATATTGATGCCAGTTCAACGGGGGCCGGCCTTCTCGGACACAACCGCGCCTACCTTGCCTGGCTCGACGGAATAAGAACCCGCCATCCACTTCTGACGATCGAAAACTGCGCCTCAGGCGCCATGCGGCAGGACTATGCCCTCCTGTCCCGCCTCGACCTGCAGTCCACCTCTGACCAGCAGGACCTGCTGCTTTACCCGCCGATCGCGGCCAACGCCTTCCTCAGCGTCCTACCCGAGCAGGCGGCCCACTGGGCCTACCCGCAAGCGGACATGACCGGCGCGGAAATACAATTCACGCTGTCCACAGGCATGCTCGGCAGAATGTGCCTGTCAGGTTTCCTGGACCGAATGACCGATGAACAAATGAGCATGGTCCGCACCGCAGTGATGGCCCACAAAGACCTGCTTCCGGAAATCCACTCCGCCACGGCATTCCTGCCCTCCGGCATCCCGCAATGGGAGGACCAGTGGCTGGCTGTCGGTCTGAAGGCCGCAGGCCGCGACCTCGTCACAGTGTGGAAACGGGAAGGACCCGAAAGCGAATTCGCCCTTCACTTACCGCAATGGGCAGGACAAGAGGTCCTCGTTGAATGGATCGGCGCGGGTGGAGCATTCGATTTCAAGTGGGACACGACCGGTTACTTGATGGTGAGCGCAACGGCGGCTGACATCTCTGCTGGAACCTTCGCCGTCAGCGCCAGAGGACACGGCTGACCGTCCGGCACCCCCCGTACTTTTCGACACAACCCGCCCAGCCGCGGCTCCAGAAAATCGAGAACTCCCATCATGCATCGTCTCAAGAACACCATCCGCAATTACAAGTGGGGATCAACCACGCTCATGGCGGACTACCTCGGCCATGAGAAATCAGGCCAGCCCGAGGCCGAGATGTGGCTGGGCGCACATCCCGGCGCCGCTTCGATTGCCCTTTCGGACGATCATGACAGCCGGCTGGATGAGCTCATCCTCGGCAACCCACAGCTCCTGGGTGAGGCCTCCCGGCAAAGTTTCGGTGATCAACTGCCTTTCCTCATGAAAGTGCTGGCCGCAGAATCGGCCCTCTCACTTCAAGTCCACCCCACGCGAAACCAAGCAGCGCACGGCTTCGCAGAGGAGGATGCACGGGGCATACCCCGCGATGCCCCACATCGAAACTTCAAGGATTCAAACCACAAACCGGAAATGATCGTCGCCCTGACCGACTTCGAGGCATTGTGTGGATTCCGTTCCGTGTCCGAGGCTGCCAGCATCTTTTCCTTTCTGGCTGCCGAGTCCTCGAGCTGCGAATCATCGTCTGTGCCGCTGTTTGGTGAGCTGCACCGAACCCTCACCCTCAACGGCCGCAGCGACACCGCCGCAATAGAAGCAGCGTTCGGCCAGTTGCTCACGGGCGGGCCTGCCGTCACAGAGGCCGTCAACAGCCTTGCGGAGCTGCTGGACCACGACCAGCCGGCGCACCACCCCTTCGGGGATGCACTGTCAACGGCACGTGAGTTGAGCCGGCTTTACCCGGGGGACCCTGGAGTGCTCATCTCACTGATGCTCAACCATGTTGCCCTGAAACCGGGCGATGCTATTTTCCTGCCGGCCGGAAACATCCATGCCTACCTTCACGGCCTGGGCATCGAAGTCATGGCCTCCTCCGACAACGTGCTCCGCGGCGGCCTCACCGGCAAACACGTCGACATCCCTGAGCTGATGCGTACCGTCGACTTCACCCCACTTCCCGTGCCATGCCTCAACTCCTCGATGACCGAACCAGGCCGCCGTGTCTGGGAACCACCCTTCAACGAGTTCCAGCTCCAGCAAATTGAGCTGGATGCCGACAACCGACATATCGAACTGCCACCAGGAAGCCCTGCCATTGTGCTGGTCGTTGACGGCCAAGGAACCGTGGCATCAACGAGCCAATCGCTGCACCTGCACCGAGGCCAGAGTGCCTTCATCGGGGCAACGGAGCACGGCGTAACCCTGCAGACCAACGAAACCGTAACTGCCTTCGTGACAACCCTCGCCACCAATGTCAACGCCACAACAACCAGCCAACCCAGCCACCGATAACCGCTCAAGGACTGCCATGCCAGATACACAAGCGCCGGGGACGACCGTGTGGGAAACCACGCCCGCACACAACAGGCACCTTCCAGTCATGATCGGCCTTGATATCGGAGGGACAAAAACACACGGGCTGCGTTTCGAAAACGGAAAACAGGCCTTGGAATACATCGCCGGAAGCGCCAATGTCCAGAACGTCAGCCGGGAAACCGCCCAATCCAACCTTGCACAACTGTTCCACCACCTAGGCCAGGGGCCCATTGAACGGGTGTATGTAGGGGCAGGCGGAATCGACACGGCCGAGGACGCCGAAGAACTTAGGCAATTGATTCAACCGTTCGTTCCTGAAGCAAAAATCGCCATCGTTCACGACTCGCGTCTCCTGCTGGCCGCCGGCGGGGTCGACACCGGAGTGGCCGTCATCGCTGGAACGGGGTCGGCCGCCTGGGGACGAAACAGCCAATGCGATGAAGCGCGTGCCGGAGGGTGGGGCTACCTTCTGGGAGACGAAGGCAGCGGCTACTGGCTTGGCCGGGAAGCAGTCCGGCACAGCCTTGATCTCATGAACCGAAACATCGCCCCCGACGCGCTGGGCCTCGCGCTCCTGGAAGCCTGTGGGATTGACCAACCCAGCCAGCTCATCGCACTCTTTCATTCCCCCGGCACCGGGCGGAGGTACTGGGCACAGCGCGGACAACTCGTCGCCGCCACCGCCGACCAAGGACACCAACCAAGCCAGCGCATCATCAACCAAGCAGCGCAGGACCTGGCCCGCATCACCTTCCAGACGCTGACCCAGCTGGAGATGACCGGTCCCGTCATCCTCGGAGGGGGGCTCGGCAGGAATTCAACCCGCTTCCAGGAAGCGTTCCGCGCGGCACTGGCTGAATGGGGAATCCACGACATCCGGGTTGCCCCTCACGATCCGGTGCACGGCGTAAAACGGCTCGCCGCCGAAATGCCCTAAGCAATCTCGCACCACCTTCGAACCATCCACTGCCCAGCACATCAACGACCACGGAGGTCACCGTTGCACACAGCCCAGACATCCCATGAAGCACTCCCGGTTGCCCCCTCCCGTGGCACCCTCTCGCCACTGCCCCTCCACGCCGTCACCCTCTCAAAGGGATTCTGGGGTGACCGGCAGGAACTCAACCGGGAGGCGATCATTCCCCACGGGCTCTCCTGGGTAACCCGACTCGGATGGCTGGGCAACCTCGAAAAGGCGGCCACCACCGAGTCCTTTGAACACCGGGGCCGCGAGTTCGCGGACTCCGAAATCTACAAACTCATCGAAGCAATGTCCTGGGAACACGCCCGGGCCGGTACCTCCGGGCTCGATGACATCCTGGACACCTTCATCGGCAAACTGGACGCAGCCCAAGACCCCGACGGCTACCTCCACACCCTTTTTGGCCGGCCCTGGCAGCAACCTCGCTACTCTGACTTCAAATGGGGCCACGAGCTGTACTGCTTCGGCCATCTCATCCAGGCCGCAGTTGCCAACCACCGCGCCACCGGCGCCACAACACTCCTCGACGTGGCACGCAAACTCGCAGACCACGTATGCGTCATGTTCGGCCCCGAAGGACTGAACAAGGTATGCGGCCACGCCGAAATCGAAGTGGCCCTGGTGGAGCTCTACCGGGTGACCGGCGAGACCAAGTACCTCGAACAGGCCGAATTGTTCATCGACCGGCGCGGCACAGGAACCCTGCCCTTGTTTGAATTCGGGCGCGCCTACTGGCAGGACGATATCCCGGTACGGGCGGCCACCGTGTTGCGCGGACATGCCGTGCGGGCACTCTACCTGGCCGCCGGAGCCGTGGATGTCGCCGTCGAAACCCAAGACACCGAACTGCTCGAAGCCCTGAAGCTCCAATGGCACAACACCGTCGCCCGCAGGACCTACATCACCGGCGGAATGGGTTCGCACCACATGGACGAGGCCTACGGCGAGGACTTCGTTCTCCCCCCTGACCGCTCCTACTGCGAAACCTGCGCAGGCGTCGCCTCCATCATGTTCAGCTGGCGCCTGTTGCTGGCGACCGGCGAACCTCAGTACGCGGACCTGATCGAGCGGACGCTGTACAACGTCGTGGCAACCTCGCCCTCTGCAGACGGCCGATCATTCTTCTACGCCAACACCCTCCATCAGCGCTCGGTTGCCGGAGAAGCGCCGCTGAACGAGGATGGTGTGTGCATCCGCGGCGGCTCCAGCGGGCGCGAGGCTTGGTTCGAAGTCTCCTGCTGCCCGCCGAACGTTGCCAGAACGCTGGCCAGCCTCGGCAGCTATCTCGCAACCTCGGATCCCACCGGTGTTCAGCTCCACCAATACGCCGCGGCGCGAATCCAGGCAGAACTGGCGGGTGGAACCCTGCAAGTGGACGTGGAGACCACCTACCCGTATTCGGGGCGCGTCATCGTTGCAGTGGTAGAAGCACCGGAAGCCCCCACGTCCATCCAGTTCCGCGTCCCGGCATGGGCTCAAGGGGCAACCATTGATTCCGGATCCGGGCCGCAGCAGGTGGAAACGGGCACCGCGACCGTCACCCAGGTGTTCACGCCCGGGCAGCGGATCGTGCTGGACCTGCCCATGAGCCCGCGGTTTTCCTGGCCCGACCACCGGATCGATGCCGTCCGAGGCTGTGTGGCCATCGAACGAGGCCCCGAAGTGTTCGCGCTTGAATCAGTCGACCTGCCCGAGGGCTGGGAACTCGACCAAGCAATGGTCGATACCAAGGAAGGAATCCACCAAGACGGAGACAGCCTCCTGGTCACCCTGAAACGGCGCCAGAACCCTGCCGACCGGCCCTGGCCGACTATCGCACACAACGAGGAGCCGGGCGCAACAGCAACCAACCAGGTGCCCCTGGTGCCCTATCACTCCTGGGCTGAACGGGGGAGCTCCACTATGCGCATCTGGATTCCAACCCTTGATTCCACCGATTTGTCCTGAATGCACCCGTCCATCAAATAAATAACGGCAGATTGGCAGGAACACTTCCATCAGTGGCTTTGGAAGTAGTCCTGCCAGTCCGTCGTGCCGTCAATAGGGACGCATCCTGGGCCCCTTGATGACGGCACGAAAATTGATTCATCAAATACGCCCAAACCACTTGTCAGAGCGAATAACCCGTGGTGAAATCGATATCACCTAGGCGGCCCGACCGGCCTAGAAGTAGTACCGAAAAGCCCTCACCACTCAACGAATCCAGCGTTCGGCAGATTTGCAGCGCCCTCCGGATCCACTGCGCTCACCACCGGTGACATTGTCGCCACCACCTTTCAGTGAGGAAAGAGATGGTCCCATCATCGAAAGCACTTCCGCTCGGAAGCCTGCTGGTTGTCGTCGTTGCCTCCGCGCTCACGGCCAGCACGGTACCGGCTGCGGCCGACGGTTCAGCCGGCGGACCGGCGTTGGAAGTAACCCAAGTCATTTATCCCGTCATCGACACCGACGTCCACGGCACAACCACTGTCCCCAGCCATTGGCTTCCCACCTTGGAAGTTGCCAATGGGGGCACTCCCGAAAGCCCTGAATCGCGGGCTTCCTATCTGCGCTTTGATGTGAAATCGAACATTCCGGGCACGTTGAAGGACGCGCGACTTGAGATGACCCTGAAGGACCCGGCGGCGGCAGGTCCGACGACCCTGACCACGGGGTTCGTCAATAATGACACCTGGGTGCCGACCCGGGAGCGGGCCGAGCAGCCCCAATTCGAAATGACCGGAGCCACCAAACTGCCCGCTACCGACATCGCCGGGACAAGCGCATCGGTCCAGGTAAGCCACGGCACAGCGAAGTATTCGGCCCAAGTAGGGCAAGCTGCCCTCTCAGAGCGCGCCGGAGATGGGAAGCTCAGCCTGCGCGTAACCGCAGATCAGGTAGACCCGGGCAAGGTACTGTCATTCTTCTCCGACGAAGGAGGGATCGGAGACCAGCGACCCCACCTGGTTCTGACTACTGTGCTGACGGACCCGAAGGAGATCTCTGACGTCAAGCAGGCCCAAAGGGACCTGGCCTCGGCCCAAGCGCTCCTGGAGACGAACAAAACAGCCACGGCAGACCTGCCGCTGACCAGCCGGGGGCTTTCTCCTGAAGCGATCGCGTGGTCATCCTGGGACTCAGACGTCATTAGCGATGACGGGAAGGTCACCCGCCCTCAGAAAGCCGTGGGCGACGCCACCGTAAAACTCGATGTCACGGTCACCAACGGGCCGATCAAGCTGACCGACAGGTTCGAGGTCAATGTCCCGGCACTTGAGACCGCCCAAACGCCCCCGGCGTCTCCAGCAGCCAAAGTCGAAACGGTCGAGCTGGAACCCACAGTGAACACTCTGATCACCGAGAAATGGTCCAATCAGTTCAACCATGTCCAGTACCCGCAACAGAACCTCGCCAACGAACTCACTGTGGCCCCCGGAGGTTCAATTCAGGCAGCAATCGACTCACTCGCAGCACAGGGTGGAGGCGTAGTCAGGCTCACCGAGGGTGTCTACACCGTCGGAACACGCATCAACCTGAAAAACCTCATCACCCTTGTCGGTGCCGGCCGTGACTACACCGTCATCCAGTACGAAGGCACTGGCACGGCCATCGGAACCACCCAGCGGATCCTTTCCGACGTGGTCGTCAAGGACCTCACCCTCAAAGGGGACCGAGGCTCGGCAAACCTCGCCCATGGCGTCCTCCTGGAAGGGGTGGACCCGGTCGCCTCGCGGCACAGCCGTATCGCCCTTCAAAACATCACCGTCAAAGACTTCACCGTTCACGGCGTACACATGAAGCGTTCGAGCAACATCATCATGTCCAACGCGAATATCCACCAGAACGGGTCCGCCAACGGGCTGTATCACAACGTGTACTGGCTCTTCGACAACAACATCCTGCAGTCGGATGTGGACATGTCGAACCCGGTCCGCGGCAAGGGGGCCAAGTACACCTCAACGTCCAACGTGATCGTCCAACGAGCCCAAATCCGCAACTCCACGGTCAATGGAGTCCAGGCGGACGGAGCCAACGACGACAAGATCCTCTTCCACAAGTTCGACATCACCGGCTCAGGTAAAACCGCACTGTGGTTCATTGCGGAAATATTCAGCAACCCAAACCAGTACACCGAAGACACTGCAAACGCGCCACGCGATGTCATCATCAGCGAATCGAAAATCACCGGCAACAAGCGCGGCGGCGTCTGGAAGATCGCATCAAACGTCACCGTTCTCAACAGCACGTTCGCCAACACCGACAGCGACCTCTTGCTGATGAAGAGCTACCCCACCCTCGAAAACACCACCTTCACGCACCCGCCACAGTACTTCACCGATCCCTCCCAAGTACCGCTCTTCTGAAACCCCGCAGCCTCGAATCCACCGTGGCCTGGTCCCGGCACCCCGGGACCAAGCCACCTGGATGGCTCACCACCAATCGTCGGTGTCTCTTTCCACTGACGCCCTCTTGAATCGGCACCACATCAGAGCCTGTGCCTCACTGCCCGGCGCAGTCTGACGTGCCTCTCACCGGCCAAAGGAGCCCAAATGACTGAACTATCCCGCCGTACCTTCGTGCAGGCCGCCTCCGCGGCCCTGGCATCAGCTGCCATCTGGACTTTGACCGATGCCACAGCAGCCCAAGCTGCCCCAGCAGGGTCCGGGCCCCTGGACCGCCTCGCATTCGGCGACGCCGCCTCGGAAACGGCCCACGGTGTGGCCGGCACCCTCTCATCCACTCTGACCGGTGCCCTGTCCCAACCGGCCAGGATCCTCAGCCCCACCGAACCGGCAGGGTCCTGGGGTGGCACCATTCGTTTCCGCATCAAGGTGGACCCCAAGGCAACCACATACCTGTCGCTTAAATTCTGGGGCGAGGACTTCGCCGCGCAGGAGCAGGAATGGCGCCTTCAGCTCTTCATCGACGGCAAGTCTGTCGGGTGGCTGGACCAGGGCCCTGTGGATGGCCTGGACCAGATGAGCCTGGCACCAAGGACAGCCGGGATGTTCTACCTCCACACCATTCCACTTCCCGAAAAGCTCACCAGCGGCCAAACAGAGCTGGAAGTCCAGATCCGTTCCCTCGGACGAATCTGGGCCTACGGGGACGAAACAAGCTTCTACAAGCCCATGACCAGCCCGTCACGACCCATCTACGCCGCCTACTCACACACCGATCCCTACTTCGCCCCGGCCACCGACGACCCGTTCGGAACGCCGTCTCAGCGCGGTGCACGGCCGGATGATTCAGAGGCCGCCATCCAACGTGTCCGCGACCGGGTGCTGACAGACCAAAACGCCCTGTTTTACGCCAAACCACCAGCCTCGCTCGATCCCTGGGCATGGATGACACTCGCCCATGGATACCAGTGGAAAGAAAGCCCGGCCTACAACTCTCCACTGGCACTCACCAAGATCTGTGAAGCAATTGACGCCACCTACATGGCTTGGAAAGCCAACAACGCCGTACTTACCGCGTCCGGCCAGCAATGGCTCGGATTCGGACGGGTAGCACTGGCCCTGGATACCTTGTGGGAAAACCTCCGGCCACTGCTGGACCAGCAGGTCACGCCAGGGAGCACCTTGGTTCCGAACCCCGGATTCGAAGCAGGCACGGCAGGCTGGACCGTCACCACCTGGAGGGGGAGCGGCTCCGCCGTCGCGGACCCCGCCGTTGCACGCTCCGGCAAGAGTTCCCTGAAAGTAACGGCCAACCCGAGCGGCTCAACCGGCAGCGTCGTGGGCGTCACCCTCGCCGGTAACAGCCGACCCCTTGTCGGCAACGGAACCTACCGCATCTCCGCCTGGTGTAAGACCGCAGCTGCAACAGCGCCGGGGGCCTACCTGAACATCCTTTTCTACAATTCTGCCGGCGCAGTGGTGCAAAGTGACCGAAAGTTCTTTGCAACCGCCGGCACCCACGACTGGGAGCAAATCACCGCGGAACTGCCCACACCCGCCGGTGCGGCCCGCATCCGCATCGACCTGCGCCTTGAGGGAACCGGAACAGCATGGTTCGATGACGTCACCCTTGAGCTGGTCAACGGTACGCCTCCCACGTCCGGCACTCTTCCGCTGCGACGCGATGCGTACCGCGAGATGCTCCTCGCCAGCCGCGAGTACTGGCGGCAAAACCAGCGGCACTACACCAACCAGGTCCAGTTCACCAGCCTGGGCGTATACCTCTGCAATAAGGGACTGGAGCTGCTTTCCCCGGCCGACGCATGGCCGGAGGAACGCGCGCGTGAATGGATCTACGAGGCCGTTGGACTGCTTCCCCTGTCCAGCGGAGAAAACGCCGACGGCAGCAAGAAATGGAAGCTGGGAAAGCAGTACTACATCTACAGCGAGCAGGGCCTCAGTCGCGAGCTGGGCTACGTCGGGGGCTACGGCGAGATCACCGCGGACTTGCTCGTGGGGATGTACGAGGCCGTGACCACCGGCGCCATCAAACGCGACGATGAAAAGCTGCGGGCCCGGGTGGAGCAACTCTTCCTCAACCGGGGATGGTTCAGGCACGAGGGCTTCGATGAGGAAGGCCACCGCGTGATGCGCCTTGAATCCATCGTAGGCTGGCGCAACGAGCACTACCCCGGGGAAGTGGTCTATGTAACTCCTACTGACAAGGACGTAACCCCGCTCCAGGCAACTGCGGCGTTCCCAAGCCCCAAACTCGTCGGCTGGGCCCAGCAAATGATCCAGGACGGACAACTTGGGCCGGCCCTGGCCCTCCTGCACACCGATACCTCGGCAAGAATCGGACTCACGGCTTCGCGGTTCATCATGCATGACCTCCCAGCTTTCCAAGCCGCGGCCCCCAGCAGCGAACGACTCCCCGCCGGCTGGGGGCGCCCCGACTTCGCCTTCGCCGACCCAACCACCGGAGTGATCGCAATCAAGCGCGGCGACGAAGTTCTGTACGCCTCCCTCTACTGGCGGGCACGGCAAGCCGTGAACCGCTGGTCCCGGGTCCACCTGTTGCGACCGGACACCGAGCGAAGCGCCACGGTCCGTTGCGAGGTGGAATTCGGGTCCGCAACACCTGTTGGCACGTTCACTATCCAAGACTGGGTCTGCTGGGACTACACCATCAACGACAGCGACGGGAACGGACTCCGTCCCGGCGGGTTCGCCCCTCCCGGCCCTGCCCTTCACCAGGCCTACGCCGGCGACGAGCTTCCGATCGCCCGCACACCGGAGGGAATGGATCCGAAGCTTGGAGCCACCACACTGGGCGTGGAAGCCATCGAATCGGGCCGGGCGCCCTTCTACCGGCTCTCCTACGCCGGCTACCACATCGCAATGAACACCACCAAGGACCAAACCTTCGAGTACAAATGTCCTGCAACCGGCACGGGAATTGACTGCCGTACCGGGCAAAAGACAGCACTGCCAAACATGCGAAGGGTCGGGCCGGGAGAAACCGTCATTCTCTTCGACCCAGCAATCCGTCCCTAACTTGCTGCCATCGCAAACCGCGGATGACACATCAGACGTCGGTCGCGGCGACCTGCGCTCGGAACCGCAACATTTGAGTAAGCGTCCTGAGACGGCCGTTCATGAAACAACACCCCGGGCCGCATCGCCGCCCGGGGTGTTGTGCTCCCCTGGCCGTCTCCGGAAGCTGTTCTGCCAGCGACGTTCGCGGTACGTTGGCGCGGTGGCCATGGTTGGATTGCCCTGAAGGGCTGCCCGTCAACGCTGTTCCGGTTCCAAGGTTCTGTCAGGGTCCGTCGTAGATGCTCCTTTCCCGACCCCGGGTTTACGCAAGTCAATGTTGTTGGCCAACGCTGGAACGTGGGCCACATGTGTTGGCCAAGCGATTACCCCGGCGTTGATCGGGTGCCTACCGCTGCCGTCCCTTCCAAGCCGGCAGAAGGTTCTACAGCCTCAAGGCCATGAATACTGTCCCGGAGGCTGGCGAACCCGTGGAACCGTTCCGTGTCGTCATCGGCTTCAACAATCAGGAACTCTCGGCTTACGTAGCCCTTTTATCGAGCTCGTGGCAACGCCGGAACGACTGGAGTTCCGTGCCCGTTTAGGGTTCGGCCGGTTTATGGGACCATGGCGCGTCGAGCGGTCCGAGGTCACCAAGATCTTCAGGGCTCCGGGTTTGATGATGGGCGATTGCATCGCCGTCCGAGGCAAGCATTACCTCGACTGGACGATCTATGCGTTTGGCCTGGAGCCGATACTCCTCACGCTCGAGGAACTCGGCTATCCCGTGGATTGGATTCACAGCACGCCGTGAACCTAGGCACTTCTGGAGTCGCTTCAGTTTGAAGGTTTTCCCGGGTTCGGCACAATTTCGGCTTGGAACCGACTTCGCTATGCGAGTCGACGCTTGTTTGGACATCGTTCAATCATGGGGCCACTCGTGCTGGTCTGGTGATTAGTCACGTGGCGTGGCCCGGTTGAGGTTGGTCATGAGATCGCGGTTCGCAGCCCGCGCGGCGGTGTAGTCACTGTGTTGGATACTTCATCGATCCGGCGGGCTGCGCGGTGCCACGCAACATGCAATCTGCAGGGGCGGCTGTGCCGGCGTCCCGGCCCCCCTACGGGTGGGCAGGAACGCGTCAAGGACTCGGACTATCTCGTACAGCCATCGGACTGGCCCGGATTCCGCATGTTTCCGTCACTTCCCATGAGCGATGTTAACGAGGACGACGGCGGGAGTTATCCTCCCGCCGTCGTGAGCCGTTCGGCTTGCCGCCTCGCATTGCTGGCGCGGCGCTCAGCCTTCAAGCTTGGAATGCTCGCCCAGACGGTGCCATGAACGGTTGTGGTAGACCAGAGCGTCGCCGGGTTCGCCCGCTGAGACGTCACGCATTACGCGCGCCTCCAGGGCGTGAACGGCGATGATTGTGGAGGTCCCCACCTCCATGCGATTGATGACGGCGCAGCGCACCCAGGCGCGGACATCGTCATAGACGGCTTCGCCGGTTGCAAGGGCCGACCAGCGGTGCGTCTGGTCAAAGCGGTTGGCCCCCGGGGTCGCTCCAAACTTGGCCAAGTCGACGTCGTGCGCGTCCAGCAGGTGCACGACGACGGTTTCGGCGCGTGAAAGCACCTCGGACGCAGAGGACAGTGCCGAGACCGAGAAGATCAGCAACGGAGGTTCCGCACTCACTGACACGACCGACGATACCGTCAGTGCCACCGGTCCTTCGCCGGCATCGGCCGTGATGACGGCGACACCTCCTGGGTGGCCACGGAACAGTGCTTTGAATTCGTCGGCGGAGAGGGAGGACGGGAAGGTTTGCTTCGGAGCCCCGAGGCAAGTGTCTGGGGGGTAGGCGTGAAACATCGTTACGACACCCTGGGGGCCGAGCGGGCGAGTTCCTCGCGAATGATGTTCGTCCCTGCGCTTAGAGCACTCAGCTTGGCCAGTGCGACGTCCCGGGGGAACGGTGCCATACCGCAGTTGGAGCTGGCGATGAGCTTGTCCGCATCGACGAACTGCAGGGCCTTGCGGAGGGTGTTGGCGACGTCCTCCGGGGTCTCGATGGTCTCGCTTGCGACGTCGATTGCCCCGAGCATGACTTTCTTGCCGCGGAGGAGCTCGATGAGGTCCATGGGCACGTGGGAGTTCTGGGATTCCAGCGAGATGATGTCGATGCTGGAGCTCTGCAGCAGCGGGAACGTTTCCTCGTACTGCCGCCATTGTGAGCCGAGCGTCGCCTTCCAGTCAGTATTCGCCTTGATGCCGTAGCCGTAGCAGATATGCACGGCGGTCTCCGCGCGCAGTCCTTCTGCCGCTCTCTCAAGCGCAGCCACTCCCCAGTCCTTGACCTCATCGAGGAAGACATTGAACGCGGGCTCGTCGAACTGGATGATGTCCACGCCGGCCGCCTCTAGTTCTTTCGCCTCCTGGTTCAGGATCGTGGCGAACTCCCAGGCAAGCTTCTCGCGGCTCTTGTAGTGGTCATCGTAGAGCGTGTCCACCATGGTCATTGGGCCGGGAAGAGTCCATTTGATCGGCCGGTCGGTGGTTGCGCGGAGGAACTTTGCGTCTTCGACGAATACCGGCTGCTCGCGGCGCACGGCTCCGACGACGGTCGGCACGCTCGCGTCGTAGCGATCGCGGATGCGCACGGTCTTCCGCTGTTCAAAGTCGACCCCGCTGAGGTGTTCGATGAAGGTGGTGACGAAGTGCTGGCGGGTTTGCTCGCCGTCGCTGACGATGTCGATGCCGCGTCGGCTCTGTTCGTGGATGGCAATGCGCAGAGCATCCTGCTTGCCCTCGAGCAGCGCATCTCCCTCCAGTTTCCACGGGGACCAAAGAGTCTCAGGCTGAGCGAGCCACGATGGTTTGGGCAGGCTTCCGACAACGGTGGTGGGCAAAAGTGTGTTCATGATTGACGATTCTCCGTGGGTCAGTTGACGAGAGCGGGGTATTTGGCGGTCCACTGGTCCAACAGGTCCTTGTGGGGCGTGATGAAGTGTTCCTCCGTGTACTTCGCCTGCGTGATCGCGAGCTGACTGCGTTCTACGCGGTCGTAAGCGATCTGGGTCCGCGAGTAATCCTGCTCTCCCAGGCTCGGCTGGTAGACGTGGGCGGCGGCGGAGTTCGCGTTGTAGATCTCCGGGCGGTAGATCTTCTGGAACGTCTCCATGGTGCTGATTGTGCCGATGAGCTGCAGGTTGGAGTAGTCGTTGAGCAGGTCGCCGCGGAAATAGAAGGCGAGCGGCGCGACGCTGCCGCGTGGCATGAAGTAGCGGACCTGCATCCCCATCTTTGCGAAGTACGCGTCCGTCAGCGAGAACTCGTCCTGCTGGTACTCGACGCCCAGGACCGGGTGACGGTTCTCCGTTCGCCGGTACGTCTTGCTCGTGGAGACGCTGATGCAGACCACTGGCGGCTGCGGGAAGCGTTCCTGGCATGCCGGGGAATCGAGGAATTGCTGGAACAGTTTGCCGTGAAGATCGCCGAAGTCCTCGGGAACGGTGGGCTTGCCTGAGTCCCCTGCTGCCGCTGGCAGTACGATGCTGAAGTCGAAGTCACGGACGTAGGAGGAGAAGTTGTTCCCAACGATCCCTTGGTGGCGGACCCCGTTCAGCTGGTCGATGATCTGGATGTCGAGAACTTCGAACAGCGGGAACTGCTGATCCGTACCGTCTGCAGTGAACTCTATCTGCACAGAGACGATCTCAAGCTCGAGCGTGTAACGGTCCCGGTCCGGGTTGTCCCAGCTTGCGAGATCGTTGAAGCGGCGCCGAATCATGGTCAAGGCGTTGCGGAGGTTCTCCTGGCGGTGCTCGCCCCGTGCCAGGTTGGCGAAATTCGTCGTGATCCGTGAGCCTTCCGACGGGGAGTAGTCCTCATCGAAGGGGGTGGTGGTGATGCTGAAGGTGAAGTCGTCTGCCATGTGCTGCCAATCCGTTGATGGGCCGGAGACGGCCTTTCAGAAGGTGATGTATCCATGGTGCAGCCTTCCGTGGGGTATCAAGTAACTCGTGGTTACTATGCGTTCATATAGAATTTTCCTATGCCCCAGATTTCGAGCGGATTGACCCTGCAGCAGCTGCGCTATTTCATAGAAGTTGCAGCTGAGGGGTCGATCTCCGCGGCTGCCGATCTTCTCTATGTAGCGCAGCCGACAATGTCCGCAGCAATGAAGGATCTTGAGGCCCGGGTGGGCCGTGAGCTCCTGGTTCGCTCCGCCCGCGGGGTCACCCTGACCGCCGACGGGGCAGAGTTCCTCGGCTACGCGAGGCAGGTCGTCGAGCAGTTCGCTCTCCTCGAGCAGCGCTACCTTGGCAGGCCACCGCGGCGACGTCTGCTCGGGGTGTCGACGCAGCACTACTCGTTCGCGGTGGACGCCTTCGTCCGGATGGTCAAGGCCACCGATGTGGCCGAATACGAGTTCTCGCTGCGTGAGTCCCGTACCTGGGACATCATCGAGGATGTCCGGACGCTCCGCAGCGAGATAGGCATCCTCTACCGGAACGATTTCAACCGGAAGGTCATCGACAAGCTGCTCCGGGAATCCGGGCTCGGGTTCACTCCGCTTTTCCTCGCCGATCCGCACATTTTCATTTCACGGAACAACCCGCTCGCCTCAAAAGAGCGTGCGACTCTCGATGATCTCGCCGGCTTGCCGCGGCTAACCTTCGATCAAGGTGCGAACAACTCCTTTTACTTCGCCGAGGAGATTCTCTCCACCATGTCCAGCAAGCAGGAGATCCGGGTCTCTGACCGTGCCACGATCTTCAACCTCATGATCGGACTCCACGGCTACACGATCTCGACGGGCATCATCAGCGGGCAGCTCGACCCGGAGATCGTCGCCATCCCGCTCGACGTTGACGAACGCATCGAGATCGGCTGGGTCGGCCACGCCGCGATTCCGCTTACCGACCAAGCGCAGCACTACCTCAGGGAATTGCGGGCCGTCGTCGCTGAGTTCGGCGTAGCGCTACTCGACTGACTGCCGTTGAGCGGGCGGGTCTTTAACCCTTCGGTGATTGGACGTGATCGTTGCAGCCGAGCGGGTTGCTGGTGACGTACACGCCCGTCGCCGACGTTGGCATGGCCGGGGCAGACGCCAGCGAGGAAACCGGCCTGTTCCAGGTGGTGACGATCCAGCCAAGGGACATCTGGGCCTGAAACGCTGTGTCAGCGCTGCCCGCCTCATTCTCGAGTCCGGCAGGCACGCGCCCAGGACGCCTAAAGGGCCACGGTCCGGAACCCGCAGTTGCCGCTGGAGGATTCGGGAGTGTTCGACGTACGTGCCGCAACGCGGTACCGGTTGCAGTAGGAATCGTGACAGAGGTAGGAGCCACCACGCATGACGCGTCCCGCCCCGATTGAGGGGCCTTGGGGGTTATCGGTTGGTGAGTTGCGGTAGTACTTGGGCAGGAACCAGTCCGAGCACCATTCCCAGACATTTCCCGCTACTTCGTAGAGGCCGTATGCGTTGGGTGGGAAAGACTTTATCGGCGCCGTTCCCAGGTAGCCGTCGTCGGAGGTGTTCCTTTGGGGGAACGTACCTTGCCAGATGTTGCAGCGGTGTTCGCCGTTGGGTGTCAGTTCGTTGCCCCACGCGTAGCGCATGCCTTCCAGGCCGCCCCGGGCAGCGTACTCCCACTCCGCCTCGGTGGGCAGTCGCCGTCCAGCCCAGTCGCAGTAGGCAAGGGCATCGGTGTGCGATACGTGGACGACGGGATGATCCGGAATGTCCTCCCACTGCGAGTCCGGGCCAGTGGGATGGGCCCACTCGGCGCCGCGGATGTTCAGCCACCAAGGTGCTCCCGCAGCGACGCCGAGGACGTCGTCTGCCTTGGCGGTCGAGATCAAGTGGAAGACAGCGGATGAGCCAAAGACCTCCGCTTCGGTACGATAGCCGGTCTCTTCCACGAAGGCGGCAAACATCTTGTTGGTGACCGTGGTTGCGTCAATAGTGAATGAGTCGACGCGCACTTGGTGGGCAGGTGATTCCCCGTCACGGGGATATCCTTCCCCGAAAGCATCCCCCATGGTGTACGTTCCTCCGGGAATTGAGATGTCCTCGTGGGTTGGTTTCAAGAACCCTGTCGATGGCGAATCTGTCTGAGCTTGCTGCCGCGTTCCACCCGGCTTCCGAGTCGGCGCACAGCAGCTCTTGCCAAGTGCCGTGTTGGAATCACTCAAGGACAGAGGTATCACTTTTCTCTCCTCAGGTCCCGTTGCCGTATCAAGGCTTCCAGCCGGACTTCTGTTGCTTCAAGCCACGCCATCAGACTGTTCACCATGTAGAGGCCCCTCTCACTTTGCAGTCTGACAAGTTCCTCGCGCCAGTACCGCTCGTCGTCGTCCTCCTCGGGGGCGAAGTCTTCTTCTGCGAGGGCGCTGGCAAAGAGGTGATTTTGACGGTGCTCGCGGCGGAAACGCAACTCGGTGCGGACAAGCTCCAGAGCTTTTTCCGGGCTCTGGGTTCCCGCGAACCTAAGCCGTACCTGGAAATCGGGGTCCAGGGGCCGGATGGGCGGCGCATAGGGTGAGTCAATCCATTCCTGCAGCTTCCGGCGGCCTTCGTCGGTGATCTCGTATAGCTTGGCGTCCGGTCCGGATTCGCGGGGATCCGGCACCGGGATAGCCCACTCGCGATCCACGAGTTTGCCGAGTTGGCGGTAGATCTGGGAGGTTTGGGCACTGTAGCCAACGTACGGACCGTGGCGGTCAAGCCATTTGCGCACGTCGTATCCGGTACGCGCGCTGGTGCTTAGCAGGCTCAGCAGGATCACCTCGAGCCTGCCCAGTGACGCACCGGTTTCGGCACGGGACCGCTTAAGTGTCGGTACTTTTTCGACAGGTACAGTCACCACTTGTCTTACTCCTCCGCCATGACCGTTGCAGCAAACCGCTTCCGCATTGCTTCTCGATCTTCCTCGCTGATCGGCACCTGCGCGTGCCAGGAGACGTGTGTCGCCGAGTTGCCCGGGTTCAAACGTTCCTCGAGATGCTTCGCGAGGTGGCTCCGCCCGGTGTTACGCAGATGCCGCATATAGTCTTTGGGCTGATTGTAGAGGGTAGGGCCCACCTGAAGGGCTCCCTGCATGGGGTCCGGAAGCGCTCCTGGGGTTCCCGCATAGAAACCGAGCCACTCCATAAGGTTGGACCGCATCTGCGTTGCGAGGGCCGGGTCTGCGTCGATCAGGTTGTTGGTGAGGTAGGGATCTTCGGTGACGTTGAACAGTGACTCGAGTTCGGCGCGAAAGCAGCCTGGGTGGTACGTGCGGATGTACAGGTGGTCGCGGGTTCGGACGGCCCGCTGGTATGTGTGCGCACCGTGTCCCCAGACGAGATAGGGGCGCGATTGGATGGCTTCTCCGCGTACGGCTGGAGCGTAGGACGCGCCCTGCCACTTTTCGGGCTGTTGCAGCCCCAGCAGGTCAAGGATGGTCGGGGCGTAATCAATGTTGTAGAGCAGTGCGTCATTGTGGGTCGCCGCTACGGCGGGCTGGTCAGTGACGCCCGGCCAGTGAATGATCATGGGGAGGCGATGCACGGGTTCGGACGCCAGACCATGTTCGGCGTAGAGGCCGAGTTCGCCGAAGGATTCGCCATGGTCCGAGGAGACGATAATGGCGACGTCCTCGGCCAGCCCCATCTCCTCGATGGACCGGCGAAGCCGTCCGAACTCGGAATCCCAGAAGTGGATTGCCCCGTCGTAGCCGTTGATGAGGTGTTCGAAGTCGGCCCGGGTACGGATCTCGTCCGGCATGTTGTGGGGCACACGTGACTTACGGGGTCCCCCGGAATAGTGGAGGTCAAGGGCACTGCGTGCGCCATAAACCTCGGCGTGCCCATCAATGGCTTTCTGGTCTGGCCAAGCGGGCGCGGGGCCGGACTCTGCGGCTTTCCGTGTCCACGATTCGTCCTGCAGGTAGTCGGTGTGCGGATCCCAGTAGGTGACATGGAGGTACCAGTTATCTAGGTCGCGGTGCTTGCCGATCCACTCCAGGGCAGCATCGGTGATCATGTCTGCCGGTTCGTCGCCCATATCGGGGGTGACTTGAACATTTTCCCGGAAGTTGCCCATGAAGTAGTAGGCCCGGTGCCGTTCGGCGAACGATGAGACTGCGGCGCAGGTGTAACCGGCCATGTTCAGCGCCTGGCCGAGAAGTGGCCGGTGAGGGTGAGGGGCGTGGCCGGCGTCGAGGCGGAACCGGGCGTCGTCGCCGAAGTGTCCGATGACCCCGTTTGTGATCCCATGCTGACCGCTGGTTAACGCTGTCCTGGAGGGCAGGCACGGCGAGTCGGAGCAGTAGTACCGGTCGAAGATCACGCTGCTTTTGGCCATCTCGTCCAAGTTGGGCGTGATGTTTCTGGCGTAGCCGTAGGCGCCGGTGTGGTCGGGGCGGAGCGAGTCCACGTCCACGTAGATGATCTTCATCGATCCATTCCTGTCTGCTGGTTGCCGCTAAAGCCGGGAGGTCGCTGTGTGGGTGGGGACATCCCGCTGATGTCATCCTTTATAGCACTAGTGGAAATGCTTGAACAGGTATTTCACGGTAAACAAGGGACAGCACTATTTCACAAGTTGACTATCAAAGGTCTTGTGCTGTGGCTCACAGTGTGTCATTCTCGAATTACTGCTCAATGCTGAGCGGCAGGTACTGCGGCGAAAACGGCTGGGTACCTCCACAGCTGAAAGGACGTAATGATGCGTTTTAAGAAGGCCGCCGTTGCAGCCGCGATCGCCGCCGGTCTCGCGCTGGCTGGATGCGGCGGCGGTGGGACCGGTGGTGCGGCGAAATCTTCGCCCAGCCTTGTTCTTGGCAACATCACCCCTCCGGCAACGTTTGAGGCGCGGAACATCAACTGGGGCAACCAGTCAGTGTATTTCCAGGCGGTGTACGACAGCCTCCTCAAGCCTTCACCGAACGGCAAGGACGTCGAAGCGAACCTGGCCACGGAGTGGAAGTACAACGAAGACAAGACCGTCCTCACAATGAAACTGCGTGATGGCGTCACCTTCACCGACGGCACTGCTTTCACCGCGGACGTAGCAGCACAAAACCTTCTTCGCTTCCGCGATGGAACTTCCCCCCAGAAGAGCAAGGTCGTGGACTTGGCAGATGCCACCGCCAAAGACAAAAACACCCTGGAAATCAAGCTCAAGCAGGCAAACCCGGCGTTCCTGATCTACCTGGCCCAGGCGGCCGGCATGCAGGAAAGTCCTGCCGCTTTCGACAAGCCCGATGTGCAGACCAATCCGGTCGGCTCCGGACCGTACATCCTTAACTCCGGCTCGAGTGTCGTCGGGACGTCGTATAAATTCGACAAGAACCCCAAGTACTGGAATCCGGATGCGGTCAAGTACGACACCCTGACGATCAACGTCTACAACGACGCCACCTCACTGCTGAACGCGTTGCGGGGCAAGCAGTTGGACGCGTCCGCCATTAACGACGTCAGCATCATCCCACAGGTCAAGGCCGCCGGTTTCACCGATAACGGCAGCGACTTGAATTTCGCCGGCCTGATGCTGTTTGACCGCGCAGGACAAAGCAACCCAGCGCTGGGCAAAGTCGAAGTACGGCAGGCCATCAACTATGCCGTCGACCGTGACGCCTTCCTCAAAGTTGTCGGCCTCGGCTTCGGAAAGGTGACCGGGCAGGTCTTCCGTGAAGACTCCCCGGCCTTCGACGGCCAGCTGAACGACACGTACAAGTTCGATCCCGCCAAGGCCAAGGAACTGCTCGCCAAGGCGGGCTACCCCAAGGGCTTTGACCTGACGATCCCCACTTCCCCGGGATTCCCGAAGCAGATGTGGCCGCTGCTGCAGCAGCAGCTCGGTGATGTAGGTATCAAGGTCTCCTACACCGACGTCGGACAGAACATCATTGCTGACCTTCAGGCCAAGAAATACGGGGTGTCCTACTTCACCCTCCAGCGCGATGCGAATGAATGGCAGCTCATCAGCTTCCTTCTGGCCCCTACAGCAACCTGGAACACCTTCAAGTACCAGGATCCCACCGTTGATGCACTGATCTCCAAGATCCGTACCGCCGAGGGCGGGGACCGTGACGCGGCCCTGAAGGAACTCAACAAGTACGTAGTTGACCAAGCCTGGTTTGCCCCCTGGTACACGCCAACGAACTTCTTCGTCACCAATGCCAAGACGAACGTTGAACTGAACCAGGGCAACGCCTGGCCCAACCTCTGGAACATCACCCCCAAGGCATAGGACCACTGCCGGGGACCGCTCCCACGGCCCCCGGCAGCCCTACCCACTGAAAGATCATCATCATGATTTCATTCATCGTGAAAAGGCTGCTCACGGGCATCGTCATGCTCGCTGCTATCACCACAGTCGGATTCACGCTCCTGTACCTGGGTGGCGGGGACATCGCCAGGAAGATTCTCGGCGAGTCCGCGGACGCCCAAACGGTCGCCCAAAAGGCCCGGGAACTCGGCCTGGACCGTCCCGTCCTGATGCAATACGGCGACTGGGTAGTCCACGCACTTACCGGAGACTTCGGCTATTCATGGTTCAGCGGCCAGACCGTTTCCGCCGCGATCATCTCCCGTCTGTCCGTCACCTTGTCCCTTGTCATCGGCACCGTCGTTGTGGTCGCCATCGTCTCGGTGGTTCTTGGCGTACTCGCGGCAACGAAACGGGGCTGGGTCGACAAACTTGCCCAGTTGCTCGCCGTCCTCGGCCACGCAATCCCCGGGTTCCTTTTCGCCGTCGGCCTGGTTCTGTTCTTTGCACTTGCCCTGGGCTGGTTCGACCCCACTGGGTACGTCCCCTTCACAGAATCACCGACGGGATGGCTCAAGACCGTGACCCTGCCCGTAATCGCCCTGGCGCTGGGTGGTATCGCCAACGTCACCCAGCAGATCCGGGGAGCCGTCATCGATGCCCTCCGCAACGACTACGTCCGCACCTTGCGCAGCCGCGGAATCCCCGAGCGCACCGTCATCCTCAAGCACGTTCTGCGTAATGCTGCAGGCCCTGCCCTTGCAGTCCTCGCCGTCATCTTCGTTGGACTCCTCGGTGGAGCAGTCATCGTGGAGCAAGTATTCGCGATCCCCGGACTGGGACAAGTAGCCGTGCAGGCCACAACCCAGGGCGACATTCCCCTCGTCATGGGTTTGCTTGTCGCCACCGGTGTCATCGTTATCGTTTTCAACCTCCTGGTCGACCTGGCCCAGGGCTGGCTCAACCCGAAAGTGCGTCTGTCATGACAACTCCGGCACACACCACCGATCCCGAGATCGTCGTCGCACCCCGCGACGGCACAAGGGTCTCCCTGTTCCGCCGAGTGCTCCGCAATCCCCTCGCCCTCGCTTCGATGGTGTTCCTCACCATTGCTGTGCTCACGGCAATGTTCGCCCAGTTCCTTGCCCCGCATGACCCCAACAACGCCGTTATCCAGAATGTGCTCGCCCCTCCAGGCGGGGACAACCCGCTGGGGGCCGACGGTTCAGGCCGCGATGTCCTGTCCCGGTTGATATTCGGCGCGCAGTTCAGCCTTGCCGGAGCCTTGGTCGCCTTGCTGACCGCGATGGTGATCGGCGTGACCGGCGGCCTTCTGGCTGGCTACTTTGGCAAGTGGATCGACACCGTCTGGACATGGGTTATCTCCCTGCTGATGGCGCTGCCCGCGATCATCGTACTCCTGGCCGCCCGCGCGGTCGTTGGGCCGTCCCTGTGGGTGTCCATGCTCATTTTCGGCATCATGTTGTCCCCGGCGTTCTTCCGGCTGGTCTACGCTTCCGTCACCGCGGTACGCAACGAACTCTATGTCGACGCCGCCCGTGTATCGGGACTCAGTGATGCCCGCATCATCACCATCCATATCCTGTCCGTCGTCCGGGCCCCCATTGTGATCCAGTCCGCCATAGTGGGCGGCATCGCCCTGGCCGTCCAGTCAGGGCTCGAATTCCTCGGCCTGGGGGACATCAACGTCCCTACATGGGGTTCCATGCTCAGCGATGGCTTCACCAACCTCTACACCGCTCCGATGCTGATCCTTTGGCCGGCCCTGGCCATCGGTCTGACCCTGATCGCCCTGACTCTGCTCGCCAACAGCCTCAGGGACGAGCTTGAACGCGCCAACGCACCCCGTAAGCAGTTGCGCAAGAAGAAGGCCGCAGTTACCACGACCGACCCGAAGACCGTGGACGACATCATCCGGCACCCGGAGCCTGAAGCTTCCGAAGGAGACGTCGTCCTCGAAGTCGCCAACCTCTCTGTTGGCTACCCAGGGCCCAGACGGTGGCACCAAGAGGGTCGTCCACGACGTCTCCCTCACTGTCCGCAGGGGTGAGGTCCATGGGCTCGTCGGCGAATCAGGTTCGGGCAAGACCCAGACTGCCTGGTCCATCCTCCGACTACTCCCCGAAGGCGGCAAGATCGTCGGCGGCTCCATCCACTTCCAGGGCAAAGACCTGGCGAAGCTGTCGTCACGGGACATCGAAAAAATGCACGGGCGGAAGATCGCCTACATTCCACAGGAACCCATGTCCAACCTGGACCCGTCCTTCACCATCGGAAGCCAACTCGTTGAGCCCATGCGCATTCAGCTTGGCATATCGGCCAAAGAGGCCAAAGAACGTGCGCTGAGCCTCCTGGCACGAGTAGGCATCCCCAACCCCGAGCGAACGTATAACTCCTACCCTCATCAGGTCTCCGGCGGTATGGCCCAACGCGTCCTCATCGCCGGCGCCATCTCCTGTAACCCGGACCTTCTGATCGCCGACGAACCCACTACCGCCCTCGACGTCACCGTCCAGGCCGAGGTCCTGGACCTCCTCCGGGACCTCCAGTCCGAGTTCCAGATGGCAGTGGTCCTCGTTACGCATAACTTTGGTGTCGTCGCGGACCTTTGCGACCGGGTTTCCGTCATGCGTCTCGGCCGGATCGTGGAAACCGGCCCGACTGAGCCGATTTTTGACTCCCCGCGCCACCCCTACACCCAGGAGCTGCTCGGCGCCATCCTTAGCGAGGCTGAACCGCGTGGCCCGCTCGTTGGTGCTGGCGGCAGCGCCAGCCCGTCCCCGAAGGGAGCAGTTCGATGAGCGAGTTGTTGCTTGATATCCAGAATGTCACAGTTGAGTACCCCGGCCATGGTTTCCGTGGCAAACCCTTCCGGGCCCTGCACAGTGTCTCCGTTGATGTTCAAAAAGGCGAGTGCGTAGGCCTGGTAGGTGAATCCGGGTCAGGCAAAACCACGCTGGGCAGAGCTGTCCTCGGCCTGGCGCCGGTCACCGAAGGGAAAGTGCTGTTCCGCGGAGAAGACATCGCGCATGCCGACCGTGCCCACCGCCGACGGCTGGCCAGCGACATCCAGGTGGTCTTCCAGGACCCCTACACCTCCCTGAACCCGTCGCTGACAGTCGAGCAGATCCTGTCCGAACCCCTCGACGTACGTAAGGTCCCCAAGGCCGAATCTTCCAAGCGAATCAAGGACCTCTTCGATATGGTCCGCCTCCCGGCCGACGCGGGAAGCCGTCTTCCCCGGGAGTTCTCCGGCGGTCAGCGGCAACGCATCGCCATTGCACGCGCCCTTGCACTCAAACCAGCCCTGATCGTCTGCGACGAGCCGGTATCAGCCCTTGACCTTTCAACCCAGGCCCGGGTCCTGGAACTATTCAAAGACATTCAGGAGCAAACCCAGGTCGCCTACCTCTTTGTCTCCCATGATCTTGAGGTCGTGCGGCACATCAGTCACCGCGTTGCAGTGATGTACCGGGGGGAAATCGTCGAATTCGGTGACGGAGACCAGGTCACGAGCCGACCCCGGCACCCCTATACCCAGCGCTTGTTCTTCGCCGCTCCGGTGGCAAACCCCAAGGCCCAGGCACGTCGCCGCGAAGAACGCCGACAGCTGCTCGCCGCCCAGAACGCATAGAGGAAGCGGTGCAGACAACCACCACCATGAGCCCAGAAGCAAACAAAGGCAACAGCGTGACAAGCAGCTTCCTGATCACGGCCGACGACATGGACGGCAGCACAACTAACCTCGCGGGAAACCCTGACATGGCACCGGTCCGCACCCGAAAAGGGAACAGCCTGTCCCGCTGGATGACCGGCACCGGCGATCCGATGACCAGCCAATTTCGTTCAGGAATCGGGCAGGCAACTGAATTCACTGGGGCGCCCACCGCATGAACAAGCCCAACATAGTTTGGATTTCCACGCATGACATCAACCCTGATCTCGGCAGCTACCGGGGCATCTGGCCAGGTGCCGAATATGCGCTGACGCCTAATCTGGACCGCTTGGCCGCAGAGGGCGCCCGTTTCGACCGGGCGTTCGCCTCTGCACCGGTTTGCTCGCCTGCCCGATCGGCAATCATGACCGGCTGTTTTCCCAATGCAATTGGCACGATGCACATGCGAACGAAGGCCGTCCCCCCGGCCGAAGTGAGGCTGTTGCCGCAATATTTTCGCGAAGCGGGCTACTACTGCACCAACAACTACTTCACCGACTTCCAGGTGGACGTACCGCCGGTCGTTTTCGACGACTGCAGCCCAACGGCTCATTGGCGCAACAGACCGGACAAGGACGCGCCGTTTTTCGCAGCCTTTCATGGAATGACCACCCATGAGTCACAGATATATCTCGATGAGGAGTCCTTCCAACGCGCCACCACGCATGTAGCGCCGCAGGATCGGCACGACATGGCAGCCGCGCCGCTGCCGCCCTACTACCCGGATACCGAAATCTTCCGCAAAGCGTGGGCACGGTACGCGGACCTCATTACCGAAATGGACCACTGGGTCGGCGATATCCTCAGCCAACTGGAGGAAGACGGGCTTGCCGACAACACCATCGTGGTTTTCTGGAGCGACCACGGCAGGGGAATGCCCCGCGCCAAGCGTTGGGCGACGGAAGCGGGCCTGCGTGTACCCCTTCTCCTGCGCTGGCCAGGTGTCATTGACCCCGGGACAGTCAGGACTGACCTTGTCCACACCATGGATCTTGCTCCTACAATGCTTGCCGTCAGCGGGCTGGGCATTCCTGCCCACATGCACGGAAGACCGCTCCTGGAACGGGACGGCACTTTCATCAGCCACCCCAACGCCTACATCTATGGCGGCCGGGACCGCATGGACGAGTCGGAGGACACGACCCGGACCGTCCGCGACGAGCGGTACCGCTATGTCAGGAACTTCCATCCGGACCGTTCGCCCATGCCGCACATCGACTACCCCGACCACACAGCCACTTGGGCAGAGCTCAGGCGGTTAAGGGGGGAGGAAGCCAGGC
Organism: Arthrobacter sp. StoSoilB13; assembly: GCF_019977255.1. Taxonomy (NCBI): domain Bacteria; kingdom Bacillati; phylum Actinomycetota; class Actinomycetes; order Micrococcales; family Micrococcaceae; genus Arthrobacter; species Arthrobacter sp. StoSoilB13. The sequence goes on from NZ_AP024647.1 coordinate 537,415, forward strand.
AACTGGCATGCGGTGAACTGCCCAGCCTTCTGAGCGAGCTTCAACGGCGCCTCGTCGCAGCTTCAAAGCCCGAAGAGGAACTCTACGACCTTGAGCAGGACCCCCACGAAACGTGCAACCTCGTGCAAGACCCTGAAAGTGCCGAAGCTCTGGCGACGTTGCGTCGCGTCCTTCAAACATGGCAGGACCGCATCCAAGACATGGGCATGCTGCCGGAACGACAGTTGATGGAGACATGGCGCCCTAACGGCCAGGCGCCGGTGACCGCTACTCCAACCGTCTCGCTGACCGCCGAAGGGGCCACAGCTGACTGCGAGACACCAGGCGCGTCAATTGGATGGACAGCCCTCCCGTGGCAACCGCAAGAGCCGAGGAAACTCATGGACCGGGTAACTGGCAGTCCCGGGGAAGACGGACGTATCTGGAACCTCTACACAGGCCCCGTACGCGTCAGTGGGGCCACTTCATTGCGCTTCAAAGCCTGGCGTCTCGGCTTCACGCCAAGCCAAGAAGCACGGCTGGAAGCCCCACTGCCCGGACGTGCCCCGCATTCCTGCGAGGGCCACCTCCAAGAAAGCAAAGAACTGCCCCTTTGAGGCGGCAAACAACAACGTGCAGCGAAAGAAGGAATCATGGAAACCCTCACCGTAGACCAACGCATGGAAGCACTGCTCAACGAACTGAGCTTGGAGGAAAAGATCCAGCTCCTGACGGGCCGGGATTTTTGGACGACATGGCCGATGGAGAAAATCGGCCTGCGCCGGATCCTGGTTTCGGATGGTCCGACGGGTGTGCGGGGTGAGGCGTGGGATGAGCGGCAGCCGTCGGTGAATTTCCCGTCCGCGACGGCCATCAGCTCCACCTGGGACCCTGCCATGGCTGACCGTCTGGGTGCCGCCTCGGCGGTGGAGGCACGGCGCAAGGGCGTCGACGTCGTTCTTGGCCCGACGATCAACCTGCACCGTTCCCCGCTGGGCGGCCGGCACTTCGAGGCTTTCAGTGAGGACCCTGTCCTGACGGCTGAGCTTGCCGCGGCGTATGTGAACGGGGTGCAGCGCAACGGCGTGGGCGCCACACCGAAGCACTACGTCGCCAACGATTCCGAAACCGACCGGTTCACCGTTGACGTGCAGGTGGACGAGCGGCCGCTGCGCGAGCTGTACCTGCTGGCGTTCGAGAAAGCCGTCGTTGAATCCCGTGCGTGGCTGGTGATGAGCGCGTACAACTCCATCAACGGCACCACCGCCACCGAAAACGACCTGCTGGAGACCCCGCTGAACAGCGAGTGGGGCTTCGACGGGGTGGTGATCAGTGACTGGACCGCGGTCCGCAGCGTTGATGCCGCGAAGGCTTCCCAGGACCTGGTCATGCCGGGACCGGATGGGCCGTGGGGTGGGGCGCTCGTGGCCGCAGTCCAGGCAGGGGAGATCCCGGAAGCAAGCATTGACCGGAAGGTGCTGCGGATCCTACAGCTCGCCGCGAGGGTCGGCGCGCTGGAAGGGTTCGAACCCGTTCAGGCAGAACCCGTGGACAAGGAAGACCTTGTCGCCTTCACCCGGGAAGCCTCGGCCGCCGGCACGGTGATGGTGAAGAACGACGGCGTGCTGCCGCTGGATCCTGCCGCGACGGGCCCTCTGGCGGTGATCGGGCACAACGCCAAGCACGCCAGGACCCAGGGTGGCGGCTCGGCCACGGTCCTGCCGGAGAAGGTCGCCTCACCGCTGGACGGCATCCGGGCAGCCTTCGGAGCCGATAACGTCACTTACAGCATCGGCGCGATCGTGCAGGAAGGGGTCGCCGAACTACCCCTGGACCAGCTGACCAACCCCGTCACCGGCGAACCCGGCCTGCGGGTGACCTTCCTCAACGGCGCCGGGGCTGAGCTGTTCACCGAAGACCGCCGTTCCACGGCCCTGGTCTGGTTCGGCGGTGATGCCCCGGTCCGGGATTCCTCCACTGTGCGGCTGCACACCATCTACACACCGGACGAAACCGGCACCGTCCGACTGGGCGCCGCGACCGTGGGTAAGACACGGCTCTACGTCAACGACGTTCTTGTCCACGAAGGGAAACATTGAGGTGGAGGGCAAGGACATTGCCGAATCCTTCCTCGCCCCACCCTCCTCAACCACCGAAATCGCAGTGGAAGCCGGTGTTCCCCTGGACGTCCGCGTCGACCTGGACACCGCGGAACGCTCCGGGCCTCTAGACAATGCCCTCAGCGTCACCCTCGGCACCGAGACCGCCGACGCGGACCCTGAAATGCTGATCACTGAAGCAGCCAAGGCCGCCCGGAAAGCCGACGTCGCCGTCGTCGTCGTCGGGACCAATGCCCGGGTGGAATCCGAAGGTTACGACCGCACCACCTTGGACCTGCCCGGCCTGCAGGACCGGCTGGTCCACGCCGTCGCCGCCGCGAACCCCCGCACGATTGTCATCGTCAACGCCGGGTCCCCGGTCATTATGCCGTGGCGGCACGAGGTCGCCGCGATCCTTATCGGCTACTTCGGCGGCCAGGAATTTGGCAACGCCCTCACCGACATCCTCACCGGCACCGTCGAACCAGGCGGGCGCTTGCCCACCACCTGGCCTGCCACCCAAGGCAGCGTCCCGGTCCTTAACACCACACCCGACGCCGACGGGAAGCTCCGGTACGACGAAGGCATCCACATCGGCTACCGCGCCTGGCTCAAGACCGGGGCTACTCCAGCCTACGAATTCGGCTACGGCCTCGGCTACACCACTTGGACCCTGGACACCGTCGACGGACCCGACGGCCCCCTCACTCCGGGCGAGGCCATCCCGGTCAGCGTCACCCTCACCAACAAAGGCGAACGGAGCGGCAAGCAGGTGGTCCAGGTTTACGCCGAAAAGAAGGACTCCGCCGTCGAGCGCCCGGTCCGCTGGCTCATTGCCTCCACACCCGTCTGGGCCCCAACCCGGCGAAACTGTAACCGCGACTCTGGAGGTCCCCACCCGTCTGCTGGCGTACTGGGACAACGGATGGACCTACGAACCCGGCGAATACACCCTCAGGATCGGCACCTCCGTCTCAGAGCTTCCAATCACCAGGGTTGTTCGGCTCACCCAGCCAGAGCACTGATAAGCGACAGCCCCCAGGATCAGCACCAAACGTACGAAAGGAAGAACGATGTCGAGGACGAACATCATCTTCATCATGTCCGATGACCACGCCGCCCACGCCATTTCGGCATACGGCAGCCGGGTGAACCAAACGCCGCACCTTGACCGCATCGCCCAAGGAGGCATGCGCATGGATGCCGTCTTCTGCACCAACTCGATCTGCAGTCCCTCCCGGGCGTCTATCCTCACAGGGACCTACAGCCATATCAACGGCGTATCCTCCATCTGGACCGAGATGGACTACCGGGTACCCACATTCGTGGACGTACTCCACGAACAGGGCTACAAGACTGCCCTTTTCGGGAAATGGCACTTGGGTGAGCACGGGAAGTCCTTGCCGCGCGGATTCGATGCCTGGAAGATCTTTCCTGGACAGGGTGACTACCTCAATCCGGAGATGATCGACGAGATGGGCAGCGCGACCGTTCCCGGCTATGCGACGAACATCGTCACCGACCTCTCCATCAATTGGCTGGATGGACTCACGGGGGAGGAGCCTTTCTGCATGCTCGTCCACCACAAAGCACCGCACCGCCCCTGGATCCCCGACGAGAAACACAAGCACCTCTACGCTGACGGGAAGATCCCGGAGCCCGAAACATTCTTTGATGACTACGCCACCCGCAGCCAAGCTGTACGGAACGTCCACATGACCATTGCCGACGACATGGGTGCCGAGGACCTCAAGTCTGAGGTCCCGGAGGAACTCCGCGGACCTGAGAACAGGGAAGCGCGCATGCGGTGGAAGTACCAGATCTACATGCGCGACTACCTGCAGTGCATCCAATCCATCGACGACAACGTCGGTCGGCTTCTCGATTACCTCGATGAGCGCGGACTGTCCGAGAACACCCTCGTCGTCTACACATCCGATCAGGGCTTCTTCCTCGGTGACCACGGCTGGTTCGACAAGCGGCTGATGTTTGACCAGTCCCTGCAGATGCCGATGCTGATGAAATGGCCCGCCGAAATCTCTGCCGGCAGCCGTTGCGAGGCAATCATCACAAACGTCGATTTCGCCGCCACCTTTTTGGACATCGCCGGAATCAAGGCAGACGAGGCACTTCCCACATCGCAGGGCAGGAGCTTCCGGCCTCTCCTGCGGGGTGAGGAGATCGACGATTGGCCCGACGCGGCGTATTACCGGTACTGGGAGCACGACGATCCTATTCACTCAGCACCAGGCCACTACGGCATCCGGACCTCCGATTACAAGCTGATCCACTACTACAACGCCGGGCTGGACGTCCCCGGGGCCTCTGATCGTGTCTTTGAGGCTGAATGGGAACTGTACGACCTCAGAAGCGACCCCACCGAAGTCCGTAATGTAGCCGATGACCCCAGCTACCGCTCCGTCAGAGCCGAGCTCGAACAGAAACTAGCCGGGTACCAGCATCATTACCGGGACGAACCCTACGCGGGTCCCGGCACACCTCACCCGGAATGGGGACCGCACGATGCAGACACCTTGGAACGAGTCGAAACATATGTCCAGGCTCTTCGGGCATCCAGCTAGGACGCGATAGGTGGCGGGCTGTCCAGCACAAGCCGGGCAGCCCCGTACCCGTTGCAGCTCTGGTTGTCGCACCGCCCGGGTTTACGGCAAGACTCAAAGAGGCTGGCGTCAGTACACCAAGCCCGGAGATATCCGTGCGCTCTGCACCTCTGGACCTGTCGTCAATATTGGAGTTAACATGATTAACATGAATGTTGGCGGGGGTACAGCCCGGCGCTACGACAACCGGAAACGGGCGTCAAACGCCGCTGACACGGGGCGCCGGATCCTTGAGGCGACACGGGAGCTCTTCATGGAAAGACCGCTCTCGGAGATCACCTTGATCGCGGTGGCTGATCGTGCCGGAGTCACCGTGCAGACCGTCATCCGTCGCTTCGGCGACCGCAGCGGGCTCATCGATGCAACGGTCGAACACACCGCTGCGCAGGTGATGGCCCAGCGCGATGCTGCGCCTGCCGGCAACGTCCCCGGCGCCATCGAGAACCTGCTCGAACACTATGAGACCACGGGCGCTCTCGCCTTGAAGATGCTGTCCGAGGAGGGAACCTCAGCGGCCGTGGCGGACATGACTGAAACGGGCAGACGCCTTCACCGCCTGTGGTGCGAGCGGGTTTTCGCCCCGTTCCTTGAGGATGATTTTCTCCCGGACGGGGCGGATCGGGGCCGCCGTCTTGCCCAGTTCGTCGCTCTTTGTGACGTCTACACCTGGAAGCTGCTCCGGCTGGACGCTGGCCTGACCCGTGACCAGGTGGCCCTTTCCTTAATCGAAATGCTTGAGCCCTTCACCCGGAGGCCATAATGTCCACCGTTCTCGCCTACACCTCGCCCGCCATCGGCCATCTCTTTCCCATGGTCCCGCTGTTACTGGAACTGAAGGCCCGGGGACATGAGGTCCACGTGCGGACAATTCCCCAACAGCTAACGGCCCTTCGCGGCGCCGGCTTCCAGGCCGAATCCGTCGACCCGCGCCTCCTTGAGATCAGGCACCGGGACTATCTGGCGAAATCGATCAAGGATGGGCTGACCGCGAGCACTGAGACCTTCACGGCGCGTGCCCGCTTCGACGCCCCTGACCTTCGCCGCGCCATCGGCGATACCAGTCCGGATCTGATGCTCGTGGACATCAATGCGTGGGGCGCACGTATCGTGGCTGAGGATCTCGGGCTCCCGTGGGCCAGCTTCTGCCCCTACACACCGCCACTGACGTCCCGGGGAACCCCGCCGTTCGGACCCGGGCTGGATCCGATGCCAGGTCCAGTGGGAAGGCTCCGGGACGCGCTCATCCGACCCCTGGTGACTGGCGCCGTCGAAAAGCTGATGATGCCCGGGATCAACAGGGCCCGGGCCGAAATCTCCGGCGGGAAACTGCCGCCGTCGCGGAACGTGGATGACTTCTTCCTCACCGCGCCGCTCCTCCTCGTTACCAGTGCCGAGCCGTTTGAATACCCGCACCCGGACTGGGGACACCGTGTCCGGATGATCGGGGCGCTGTCATGGGACCCGCCCTTCTCTCCGCCAGCTTGGCTTGAGAACGCCGTGGACCCGGTCATCCTGGTGACCACCTCGTCCGAGTACCAGGCCGACGAGGATTTGGTCCGCGCAGCATTGCAGGGCATGGCCAACGAGCCCTTCACTGTCGTTGCCACGCTGCCTGCGGAGGGGAGCGGATCGGCAGGAGACCAGCGGTCCGCCGGACCGGTGGATTTTGGACCCCTTCCTGCCAATGCCCGGCTGGAACGGTTCGTGCCCCATTCAGAGGTGTTGGAGCGCGCTGCGGTTGCCATCACCCATGGCGGTATGGGAGCCACCCAAAAGGCACTGTCCAAGGGAGTTCCGGTGGTGGTGGTTCCGTTCGGCCGCGATCAGCATGAGGTTGCGGCCCGGGTGGTGGCCGCCGACGCGGGTGTGCGGCTCAGCAGGAAGAAGCTCACTGCGGAGAAGCTTCGCGCCGCAGTTCACGAAGCCCTGACAAAGAAGGAAGGAGCCCGGCGGGTCGCTGCTGGCTACGCAGCCGCCGGGGGTGCGGCGGCTGGAGCCGATGCCCTCGAAGAGCTGCTCCGGATTCCCCACGCCTGAGGCCTGGCAGAACCCCAGCCTCAGGGTGGAGGAATTGGCAGCCTTTGCCAAGACCAGGCTGGCCGCCTACAAGTACCCCCCGGAGCATCGAATTCATGACGGAACTGCCGTTAATAGGGTTTGGCCAGGGACGAAGCGCTCGATCAGGAGCGGGAGAAAAGATCCAATTCGTGGGTCATTCCGTGAGGGACATCAGGGGAGAGCTGTATTGTGAAGGTTTCGCGATCATGGCGGGTTACCAACACGCCATATCCGGGGTCTTTGAGGGCCTTCTGGATCGCGGCAGCCACTTCCAGATTGAGTCCGTTGTCTAAATCATTGCGGTGTCTGATGTTGAGCCGTACTGGACGGGACATGATGTTGTAAAACCTTCGTTCTTATTTCTGTGGTCGTGTATTGACTTGGCCGTCTCGGTGTAGCCGGGTTCCATCGCAGCCTTTTCGTGGTTGGAAGGAATGTGGGCCCCTACGGGGTTAGCACGAGCTTCCGCGGGGCCCCCTGCTGCTGTAATTCCCAGGCCTGTTGGCAAGCGGAAAGAGGCAGGGTCATTGCGTCGACGGACAAAGCGCCTGTCGCCGCGAGCGCCGTCAGATTCAGGTAAGCCTCTCTCCGGATCTGTGCTGGCGGGTCCATATGGGCGAAGCCGAGGAGCTCCAGGCGGGCGGCACGGACGATCCCGGCGGGAAGCTCCAGAGTTGCTCCCGCTGACTGGCCGATCTGGATATGGCGGGCGCCCCGGGCTGCAACATGCATTGCGGCAAGGGCGGGTTCACCCCACACCGGGTCAAGGATGACATCGAACCCGCTGTCACCCACTGTGCTGCGGAAGGCTGCCACGAGGTCGGTGCCCGGGCTGATGGTCACGCTCGCATCGGCTCCGCGTTCCCGGGACAGGGCGAGGCGGCCGGTGTCACGGTCGGCAGCGACCACCGTTGCGGCGCCAAGGGACTTTGCGAGTTGGACGGCGATGGAGCCCAGTGCGCCGGTTGCGCCAAGCACAAGCACGTTCTGGCCTGGCTGCAGCTTGGCCCGCCAGGTGAGGGCCAGCCAGGCGGCAAGTCCGGTGTTGCCAAGCGCAGCCGCGGTGACGTCGTCCACGTCGTCGGCGAGGTCCAGCAGGTCTTCCTCGGCCACGACGGTGCGCTCGGCCCAGGAACCATGCGGCGAAACCGGTGAGGTGAAGAAGACGCGACGTCCGGCGGAGGTCCTGCCTACGCCGTCGGCGCCAATCACGTAAGGCAGGGTGTCGGGATCTCCGAATGCTCCCGAGGCCTTGGCCAGGTCGAGGTGATGGACCCCGGCCGCCGCTACCTCGACGACCACTTGTCCACTGTGGGGCTCTGGATCTCGGAAGTCTTCGTAAGATGGGACTGTTCCAGTCCGGGTCAGAACGGCTGCCTTCATGGTCTGCTCCTTGATGTTGGTGTGTGTGTCAGTCTGGCTGGTCGGTGTCGGCGGGGATGATCTGCACGCTGATGGTTCCAAGGCCGCTGATGCGTCCCTCGAGCCGGTCTCCGGGGTGCATCCAGGTTCCGGTGCTGAGGCCCACCCCAGCGGGAGTTCCCGTGAGCACAACGTCGCCAGGTTCGAGGGTCACGTGTTCACTGATCAGGGAGACCAGCTCGGGAACAGACCAGATCAGGTCGGACGTGTTGGCGTTTTGGCGCAGCTCACCGTTGAGCCGGAACTGCAGCTGCAGGTTGGTGTCATCGACAAAGCGGGCGGGCACAATTCCCGGACCAAGCGGACAGCTGTCGTCGAAGACTTTGCCGCCGAAGAGATCGAATTTGACGAGGTGCTTGGGGTGGCGCTGCCAGTCACGGGCCGACAGGTCCAGGGCGATGGTGTAGCCGGCGATGTGGTCACGCGCCCGGTCCAGCGGGATGTTCCGGCCGCGCCGGCCGATGACAAGGGCAAGTTCAAGCTCGTAGTCGAACTTCTCCGTCTGGCTGGGGTAATGGACGGCTCTGCCCTGGCCGACGAGCGTGGTGGTGGGCGGCTTGAGGAAGAAGACCGGAATGTTGTCTTCCTTCGAAAAGCCAGCATGGCCGCCGTCGTTGACCACATGGTCGTAATAGTTGGCGCCGGCGCAGATGACCTTGTTCGGATACTGCAGCGGCGTGAGCCAGTCTTCAGGCTCGGCCGGCTCGGGCAACTGGGCTGCCGTGCCCTCAGTGAGGGTCTCGACGGCGGCAAGCAGCCGGGGCTCGGCGGTCTCCCAATTGGCGAAGACTGTCATAAGCCCGCCCACCGGATGGTGGTGGAGTACCTCGGGTGCGACGTCGGCGAGTCGGTATATGGGACCGTCGGAGAGCCGGAGCACCGGGGTGGGCACTCCGTCGACCCGCAGAGTGGACAAGGAAAAGGTCACCTGGTCTGCTCCTTCACATGGGTCCTGCCGGCCGCTGGAGCGGCCGCCACCAGCATCCACTCCTTGAGGACAATGTGGAGGGCAACTGCGGGCCGGGCCAGCAGCTCCCGTGCAAGGTCGCGCACCTGGCCCCGTTGCCCAGATGTCAGATACTCCACCGGGGAGGCTCCGTCGACCCGGGCCAGGGCGAGCAGCGGCAGCAGGCCAGCGACACGCGCCATCAGGTCCGCGGACGGTTCCCAGTCAATATGGTGGGCGTAGCCGTCCAGCAGCATTGTTGCGGAAGTGTGCAGCTGTGCTGTGTGCTGCGGCAGGATAATCGCTTTGAGCATCAGATGGTTCAGGCAAAATGCGACGTCGAATGCAGGGTCGCCGAACCAGCCGCACTCGGCATCGAGCAGGACCGGCCCGTCCGGACCCAGGAGGATGTTCTTGGGACTGACGTCGCCGTGTACCAACGCCATATGCGTGCCGGCGGTCCTCTCGGCAAGAACCTCGATCCTGTCCGCGAGGTTGGGGTTGGCGCGTGCAGTGACGCGGAAGTATGGCTCAATGCGCAGGGCGTCGAAGTTGCTGTCGGTGGCGAACCTACGTGCCAGCGCTGGATCCTTGGCGCTTGCCGAGTGCAGCCTGCCGAGGAGGACGCCGAGAGCATGAGCGGCGGCCGGGTCCACGTGCCCGGCCAGGAGGCTTTCCTTCCAGACCGGGTAGTCCCGGGAGGGGAGGAACTGCATGGCGAACAACCCGGCCTCCCCATCGTAGGCCAGGACCTGGGGGACCTGTTTGGGGGCAACGCTGCCGGCAAACTGCAGCCAGTCGTACTCAACCCGGTTGCGGGAGAGGGGCGCGAGCCACTCGTGGGCCACCTTCAGCTGGGCCAATGCTCCCTTGACGCACAGGGTGCGGCCGGGCAGCGACACTTGCCAGAGGTCCGAGCTCACGCCGCCGGTCAACGGGTGTAGTGCCGGCTCCTCACCAGGCTGCATCAGTCCATGGCGGAGCAGGAACTCCCGAACCCGCTCCTGGGGTTCGGCGATTTTCACCGGCCACCGTCCGCGGTTAAGGCCAGCGCCGGGAGGTTCGTGAAGCCCAGGGCCGGGTCCTCGGCGATGCGCACCAGCTGGTTGTACTTGGCGAGCCGTTCAGAATTCCGTACCGACCCGACCTTGATCTGCCCCGATGCGGTGCCTACAGCCAGATCGGCGAGGAAGTCATCTTCGGTCTCCCCGGAGCGGGCTGATACCACCGGCGCATAGCCTGCGGCCCGCGCTTGGGCCACCACGTCAAGGGTGCCTGTCAGTGTGCCGTTCTGGTTCACTTTGACCAGGACTCCGTTGGCAACGCCCTGGGAAATGCCCCGGGCGAGCCGTTCGCTGTTTGTGGTGAACAGGTCGTCGCCGATCAGCCTGATCCGGTGGCCGAGGCGCTTCGTCAGGGTCCGCCAGCCGGTCCAGTCATCTTCATCGAGCGGATCTTCAATCGAGACAATGGCGAAGCGGTCCACCCATGAGGACACCATGTCAATCATCTCGGTGGTGCTGAGGCGTTGTCCCTGTCGCCGCAGGTGGTAGTCGCCTGCCTCACTGTCGTACAGGGATGCAGCGGCGACATCGATGGCGATGGCAATGTCCGTACCCGGCTGCAGGCCAGCGGCCAGGATGGACTCGGTGATGAGCTCCAGGGCCTCCTCGCCCGTTCGGCAGCCAGGGCTCAGCCCGCCCTCGTCGGCCAACAGCGTGGGCAGTCCCCGTTCGGCGCAGAGGGCAGCGGCGGCCGTTCGGACACGGGAGGTAAGTTGGATGGCTTCGAGTGCGGACATTGCCGCGACCGGTACTGCGAGGAAGTCCTGGACGTCCATGCCGCGTCCGGCGTGGAGGCCGCCGGAAAGGATGTTGACCATCGGCATCGGCAGTACGGGCTCGTCGACGTCGGCGAGCTGGGCGATCCTTCGGTACAGCGGCAGGCCGCTGGCCACGGCCGAGGCGCGGCAGACCGCCAGCGAGGTCCCCAGTACTGCGTTGGCACCGAGCCGGGACAGCGTGGAGGTGCCGTCCAGGTTCCGCAGCCTTTCGTCGATGGCCCGTTGGTCGTCAACATCCTGGCCGAGCAGCGACGCTGCGATCTCGCCGTTTACATGCTCGACGGCGGAGGTGACTCCGAGGCCGTCGAAAACGGATGCGTCGCCATCGCGTAATTCGTGTGCCTCGTGGGTGCCGGTGGAGGCTCCGGAAGGTACTGACGCCCGGGCGCTGGCACCGTTTTCGAGGATGATGTCCACCTCAACAGTGGGGCGGCCTCGGGAATCAAAGATCTGGCGGCCGTGGACGGTGCGGATGTTGCTCACGATGACACTCCTGTTGCGAGGGCGGACGGGGTGTTACAGGGATAGTTTGCGGGTTCTCCGCGCAGGACGCGGACCACTTCCTCGGCGGCGCTGCGTCGCAGGTCGATCACCGAAGCGTCGGAGGCAAAAGCGATGTGTGGTGTGACAATCACACCTGGAAAGGCCAGCAGCCCTGACGGAACTGCAGGCTCCTCCTCCAGGACATCCAGTCCTGCTCCGCCGAGCTTGCCTGATTGCAGGGCGGCCGTCAGGGCGTCGGTATCGACCAACCCGCCGCGGCTGACATTGATCAGGAAGGCGTCCTGCGGAAGCAGGGCCAGTTCCCGGGCCCCGATAAGGTGATGTGTCTGCGGGACCAGGGGAGCGTGGAGGACTACGATGTCGCTGGCTGCCAGGAGGCCATCCAATGCCATCACCTCAATACCGTCGGTTTTGGCCGGTGGGTGTGGATCGCTGATCACCACGCGGGCTCCGAGCGCTTTGAGCTTGGCTGCGGTGGTTCTGCCAATGCGGCCGTATCCGACCACGCCGCACGTCAGGTTGGACAGGCGGCGAAGCCGGGCCCCGGCGGGGTTCCAACGTCCGGCGCGGACCTCACGGTCCGCGGCCACGAGGCCGCGCGTCCAAGCCAGGGCCAGACCGACGGCGTGGTCGGAGACCTCTTCGACGCAGTAGTCGGGCACGTTGGTCACCTGCACGCCATGATCCGTGGCCGCGGGCACGGCGATGTTGTCCAGGCCAACGCCCATCCGGGCAACAACCCGCAACGGGGCTGAGGATGCGATTGCTTTGGCGGACACTGTTGCCCAGCAGGTGAGGATGGCGGCGGGCTGGTGTTCGGCGATCAGCGCGTCGATGGCCTCAACTGGTGCGGGGTCGGCAGGACCGGCAACAAGACGGAAGCCGGCGTCTTCGATGATGCCGCGTTCAATACTGTCGTCGGGCCAGGGCCCGGTCTGTCAGCAGGACTGTTTGCTGCAGCGTCATGAGTCTGCTCCTTATGTGGTGGTCAGGCCTGGATCGGCCAAGGTTGAAGGGGATGGGGTGGGAATGGATGTCGGACCAACGAAGCGGGTGCGCTGCTCGCCGAGCCCGGTTATCGAGGCCTTCACGGAGTCTCCGGGCCGCAGAAACCGGCCGTGGTGGATCCCGAACCCGGCGGGGGAGCCGGTGCAGAGCAGGTCTCCGGGGCGAAGACGGGTGTGTTGGGACAGGTAAGCCATCTGTTCGGGGATGGTGAACAGCATGTCGTCGGCCGTGTCGTCCTGCATGGGCGAGCCGTTGAGCGAGAGCCGAAGCCGCAGTGACGAGGGGTCGGGGACCTGCCAGGCTGGCACGAACCAGGGTCCAAGCGGCAGCGACCCATGCATTCCCTTGCACTGCAGCCAATCCGAGGCCAGCGCGGGCAAGTCGGGCCGGAAGATGCGGGAGCGAATGGTCAGGTCGTTGACCACGCAGTAGCCGGCGACCACCGCCTCAGCCTCCGGCAGCGTCAAGCGGTAGCCGGAACCTCCGACGACGGCGCCGATCTCCACTTCCCAGTCAAGGGTGTCCATGTCCGGCTCCAGGGCGAGTTCACCATCAGCGGGGCCAACCCTGTCGTTGCTGGTCAAGCAGACGTAGGGGCTGCCGTCCCGGCGTCGGAGTTTTAGTGCCTGGGCGGTGTCGGCCGCTAATTGCCCGGCGTCGGCGGGGTCGCCGGCGTCCACTGCGGCTTCGATGACCTGGCGGCGGTAGTTCCCGATGGTGCAGAAAACCTGGGTGGGCTGGATGGGAGCCTTGAGCCGCAGGGAAGCCACCGGAACGCCGTCTTCGCTGATCGCCGCTGAAGTCTGAGGGAGCTCGATGAGCCGGCGAAGCTCCGCATGGACGCTGCCCCAGTGGGCAATCAGCTCAGTGAGTGAGGCGAATCCGGCGCAGGCCCAGCGTCCGGCCCACGCCTGCAACGGAAGTGCCTTGCCGCTGTGCACCAGCCAGATGGCTGCCTTTTCGTGGGGGAGGCCCGCCTGGGTCAGGACGATTCCTGCGGGAGCGACGCCGTCGTCGATCTTATCTTCTTCAAGCATAATGCTAACGATAGCACAGATGGAGGCAAATGCCAGATGCTTACCCCGTGAAAGTAAACGGTCGACGCTAAATCACTCCCGGTTTTGATCCCATCCCTTGACACCTCAGCGTCATGGGGGAATAGTGCTAACGATTGCACATAGAGAGAGGACAAGCCATGACTGTACGCAGAGTGGTGACCGGCATGGACGGATCTGGAAAGTCCGTTTTTGTTTCCGACGGACCAGTGCCCAACAGCCATGCGTTCGCGAGTATGCCGGGACAGGCTCAGGTCCGGGTCTGGTTTACACCGGGGGTGCCATCAGGTTCCCTGCCGGAGGGGGAACCTACCGACAACCACGGCCCGGTGGTGCCGGGGCCAGGCGGGGCCAGCTTCGTGATCGTGAGCTACGCACCGGAATCCGTGGTGATGAGCCCGGGCTTCGATCCGGGCGCCGCAGGGCAGGAGATGGCGGCCTACGCCCCTGACCTTGCGGAGGTGTTCGAGCCGGACGGCATGCACCGCACGCCCAGCGTCGACTACGGAGTGGTGCTGGACGGGGAGCTGTGGCTGGAGCTCGACGACGGCGCACAGGTGCTGTTGAGCCCGGGTGACACCATAGTGCAGCTTGCCGCCCGCCATGCCTGGCGGAACAAGACAAAGACGCCGGCGACGGTGGCATTTGTGCTCACCGGCGCCGGCGCCTGAGTACTGTCCCGTGTCTCAGGGACACCTCGGCTGGCCGTCCCCGAAGGGACGGCCAGCCGGAAACTTCACTAGGGAATGACTACATAGTTGCTGAAGCCACCGCGCGGGTCCTTCAACCGCCCTGAGATGGCATTGTTAACGTCTGACAGCGGGAAGGCCTCGGTCTCAAGGTAGGTGAGGTCCAGGGTTCCTGTCTCGACCATGTCTGCCATCTCCTGGCCCTGGGCTGCGGTGAACCAGTTCGAACCGATAATCTGCACCTGCTCGTCCATCAGCCACTTCATGTCCACTGGGACCTCGTCGGCAACTCCGCCGACGTTCACCACGCGGCCGCCACGCCGGACCCCCTTCATGGAGTCCACCATGGTTGCGGCGTCAGCCCTGGCCCCGAGCGCACTGATCACGAAGTGGGCACCGTCGCCCCGTGTCCGAGCCTTGGCCCACTCCCCGGAGGACTGCTCCCCGAGGTTCATGACCTCTATCCTGTTCGGGGCGAGCGCCTTCACGCGCTGGAGCAGCTCCGCGTTGCGCCCCGTGCCCAGGATCTTCGCAACGCCCATGCTCAAACAAAGCACGGTAGCAGCCACGCCCAAGGTACCGGTGATGCCGTCTATCAAGCCCACCGTGCCGGGTCCGGCATCGGCCAGGCGCAGGGCACCGTAAGCGGTGCCGATGTAGCCAAAACGGGCTGCCAGCTCAAACGGAAGGTTGTCAGGAATCTTAACCAGAGCCTGTTGTGGCGCGGTCATGAACTCACTGAACCCGCCGTAAGGGTAGAGATCAAAGATCCTCTGGCCATCGCGGGAGGTGCTGAAATACCCGTTGAGGGTGTAGTAGCGGCAGCGGCTGGGGGTTCCCCCGGAACAGGCGTAGCAGCTGCCGCAGGAGCGGAGCGGGCTCACATACACCCGGTCTCCGGGTTTGATGTTGATGACGGACTCGCCCACTTCTTCCACCACCCCGGTGGGATCGAGCCCGAAGATCGCCGGAAATTTGGGGATCGGTTGGTGCGGAAACCAAGTGGGCCAACTATTGATCACGTTGGCCATGTTCGGCACAATGCCGACGGCCTTGACCCTGACCAGTACATCCGTGGGTCGGGGCTTGGGTACTTCGATGGTGTCGATCGACATCGGATCGCCGATCTGATGCAGTCTGGCTGCGCGCATCGTCGCCATTGACGGCTCCTTCTGGGAAAAGGGTGTGGTTCTGGGGGAGGGAGGCAGGCAGCTACTTACGGTAGCTGTCCTCGAGTTCAATGCCGAGGAGGCCCATTATCCGGACGCCTGAGTTGTACCAGGCGATGGTCAACGTGAGCTCCACCATCTGCTGGTCATCGAGGTGCTTGGCTGCAGCTGACCAGCTTTCATCGGACACATTCACGTTGATGGTGGATTCACGCGCCAGCGCTATCACTGCGCGTTCGAGGTCATTGAACAACTCAGTGCTGGTGCCGTCGGCCACTGCGGCAAGCTGCTCATCCGTGAGTCCGGCTTTGAGGCCATGGGACTGGTGGTGCGCGATCTCATACTCAGAGCCGGTGGCGTGACCCACGGACAGGATGGCAAGCTCCCGCAGCTTCGGGCTCAGCAGGGAGCTGTCGCGCATGGCGTTGGCGTAGGAGAGGAACGCGTCGAGCAGCACCGGGGCGTTCGCCAGTGAGCGGAAGATGTTGGCTGTGGGCATTTTGCGTTCCGCCTCGATGCGGTCCCACAGCGGCTGCTGGTGGACCGAGACGGCGTTGTCGCGGGACAGGGAGGGAACTCGGGACATAGTGTGGTGCTCCAGTCGGGTTGGGGTGTCAGCGGGGCTGGCAATCAGGGGAGTTGGGGGCTGGCCAGGAACTTTTCCAGCGTCATGGGGGCAGGGCGGACAGCCGGGGACTTCAGTGGTGTGCCGACGAAGGGCGAGGCTTCGAAGTACCACTGTTCCAGGGCCGGCAGGCCCCAGCGTGCGTTGGTGCTCACCGATGCGGCGTCCCAGCGAACAGGCTCGGTCTCAAGATCGATGGTCTGGTAGTGGCTGTTGAAGACCTCAACACGGTGGCCGTCCGGGTCCCGGAGGTACGCGAACAGCATGCCGCCCGGGCCATGACGGCCTGGACCACGCTCCACCTGGTCGCCATAGCCCAGGATGCCGGCGAAATCGCAGGCGGTGAAGATGTCGTGGCTCTCCGAGACTGTGTAAGCGAAGTGGTGGAGGCTTGGACCAGCGCCGGGCACCATCGCCAGGTCGAGGCAGGTGCCCTTGCGGTACATAAAGGCTCCCACAAGTTCATCGCCATGCTCGAGGTACTCCGAGTTGCGGAATCCCAGTTCGCTGTAGAACGCGCACAACCCGTATACGTCGGGCGTGAGCAGTTGGAAGTGGTCCAGCCGCTGGGAGTGGGCGCCTTTGTACTGCTCAAAGTTGATGTGCAGCCGTGGCCGGGTCTCCATGGTTGCGCACAGCTCCAGGGGAGTGCCGGCGGGGTCTGCAACATGCAAGGTGCGGCCTTGATGTGGCATGTCCACCCACTCGGCCGGGAGTCCCCGCTCACGAAAATAGCTGTAGGCCTCGTCCAGGTCCTCTTCAAAGAAGACGCGGAAACCTATCCGGCGGGCGGTGCCGCCGTCTTTGCTCTTCTCCAGCACAAGGCTGTGATGACAGGCCTCGGCGAGGCCACGCAGGTAGACGGTGGAGTTGTCCTCCTCGGTCACCACCAGGCCGAGGACAGTGGTGTAGAAGTCACGGCTCGCGGCAAGGTCGGCGACATTCAGGCGCAGGTGGCTGGTTCGGGTGATGTTGAATGGCGGACGTAGATCGACCGGTGGCAGCATATTTGTCCATCTCCAATGTGATTTATGTCATGCTATCGTTAGCATCATTACTTTTAAGTTCGCGCAAGGGGCGCAGCTTTTGGTTGGTAATTCGGTTTCAGGCGGAGCGCTCGCGCGATGCCGCGGGAGGTGGGGCAGTGCTGCCCCGTTGCACGAGCCAGCCCACTGACGCCGACTCGTAGGGGTCATTTCCAGCAGGCGGATTGTTGAGCCGGCGGATGAACCATAGGCCGCAGGAGGTGGCCACATCGCCGATGGGAAGGCTGACGGTAGTCAGGCCAGGCCCCCACCAGGAGAATCCGCTTTGATCGCCGAAGCCCACCACGGACAGTTCCGTTGGAACGTCGATGCCCATCTCCAGTAATCCGTCCAGAACGCCCACAGTGTGAAGGACGGAGCCAAGGACGACGGCGGTGGGCGGGCTGGGTCGGTTCAGTAGCCGGCGGATGGCCTCCCGGGCGTGCTCGGGAGACGCCGGTGGGCCCAGCTCGACCAGCTGCGAGCGTTGTGGAACGTTGCTTTCGTGCAGGGCCTGGCTGTAGCCTTCGAGCCGCTCCCGGCCTGTGGGCAGGTCGGCGGGCGCTCCGATATAGGCGATCCGGGAGTGGCCGAGATCGAGCAGGTGCGTCGTGGCATCCTTGAGCGCACGACGGTCGTTGATGCCGAACCACTGGGCGCCCAGAGATGAATGCTTGCGCAGTAGTTGGACGTGCGGCATTCCGCTCAGCATATTGATCGAATCGCTGTGGGGATTTGGGGTGGGGGCAATAACGACCCCTGCCGCACGGCTCGCCGAGAGCTCGCGAAGATGGCGCCTCTCAATGAGGCGGTCATCGAAAGTCTCGGCCAGCATCAGCTGATAGTCCTCGCCGGCCATGATCGTAGACAGCTCATGGGCAATCGTGAAGTAGAAACTGTTTCGGATATCAGGGATGACCAGCCCTACCACGTTGCTGGGAGCCCCGCGCATCATTCGTGCGGCATGGTTGCCTACGTATCCGAGCTCGGAAGCCGCCTGGCGCACCCGCGCCTTGGTCTGGTCGCTGATGCGCGCGTCATCGGCTAGTGCGCGGCCCACTGTGGAGACCGACAGCTGCAGGTGTGCAGCGATATCCTTGGTGGTGACCATCGTTCCTCCTGTGAAGCCGGTGAGCGGTTGCTATCGGGAACCGGGCTGGGATCAGTGTACTGATGCGGCCTGGACTGACGCGCCATCCCGAGCGCCAGTCCATTTCAACGTACTGGCATGAAGGCTCAAATCGTGCCAGCGACGAGGACTACTAGTGCTAACGATAGCACTCCTGCGGTAGTCGTCAAGGCGGATGACTTTTGTGATCAGAAGTACCAGCATGCTCTTGACTCGGCCAGTGTGTGTGCTATCGTTAGCACAAGTTCCACATCTCGTCGCATCCAATCTGCACAGACTGCACGAGCAGAAACGGGCAGCTTCTATACACTGCGACGCACGAGGCGGGTCCCACCTGACCAGGGGAGGAGACTTCCGGGCCTGGTCAGGATCCGGCCACCTGCCGTACTTCATGTCATTCCGTTGATCATTGGCCGATTCGGCCAGCAAATCCACATGAGAACGAAATCCTCCCGACTAGGAGACAAAGATGTCCCACTCGACCCCCTTCGGCACAGGCCAGGCTTCGGCCCCAGCTGGACCTTCCACC
The DNA here is from genome assembly GCF_019977255.1 of Arthrobacter sp. StoSoilB13. Lineage (NCBI taxonomy): Bacteria > Bacillati > Actinomycetota > Actinomycetes > Micrococcales > Micrococcaceae > Arthrobacter > Arthrobacter sp. StoSoilB13. Next base: position 556,116 of record NZ_AP024647.1, read on the forward strand.
GACCCCGCCGTGCCCACATACCCGGAACCCATGGACGCTATTTCCATGGATGCGGTTCCGTCCAGCCCTGCACCATCACGGGTCAAGGACAATCCCGAGGGCATGCCCACCAAGGTGGTTGCTGGTGTGTCGCTCGCGGTACTGGCCATCACATTTATGCTCAACGCGATGGACAGGCAGGTCTTCTTTCCCTTGCTGGGCACTATCAGCACTGAGTACGGGTTCAGCCTGCAGGCCGGCGGACTGCTGGCCACTATCTTCACCTTGGGGATGGCTATTGCAGGCATCCCTGCGGGGTTCCTGGTGGAGCGCTTCTCGCGCAAAACCGTCCTGATAGTCAGCATTGCGATCTACTCCCTGGGCACGCTGGCCACACCGCTTGCCGCTTCGTGGGGCGACATGGCCGTGTACCGGGTCATCTCCGGGCTGGGTGAGGGCATGCAGGCCGCAGCTCTGTTCGCCGCGGTCGGGTCGTTCTTCCACCTCCGGCGGGGCCTCGCCCTGGGTATATTGGGCTTCGCATTCGGCCTGGGTGCAACCTTCGGGGCCCGCCCTCGGCATCATGTTCGCCGGCCAGTTCGGAACGTGGCGTGCGCCCTTTACGATCTTCGGGGCACTCGGTCTGCTGCTCGCAGTGGTGGTCGCGTTCACCGTCAGCCGCAAGTTCACCGAGCGGGCCATCAGCCTGACCGGCGTCGAAGGATCCTATGACTACATGCCGGACAGGGCGTACAACCGCAACTCCTTGGCGATCGCGGCTGCCGCCGGCTGCGGCTCCATCGCGCTCTATGGATTCCTGGGCCTGTACCCCACATTCCTGACCACTCAACTGGGCATTTCCACCGGAGAGTCCGCCGTGGCACTGAGTTTCGTGGGTCTGGGCGGCCTCGCCGGTCTGCTCGGGGGCTGGATCGGGGACCGGATCAACCAGCGGACCCTGCTGATCGTTTCCCTGGCTGTCATGGCGGTGCTCGGCGTGCTGATCTACCAGCTCAAGGCACCGTTCGCTTGGCAGTGCGTCTTCGCCTGCCTCATGGGGGTGTTCGGTACTGGCGTCTTCTTCCCCAACATGAACAGCGCCATCCAGCGGGCAGTCCGTCCGCACCAGGTGGGGCGTGCCGCCGGTCTCTTCGTCACCTGCTACTACGGATCGGCAGCCTTTTCCGGCTTGCTGTTCGCTGCGCTGGTGCCAAGCGTCGGTTGGCAAGGGGCCGGCCTGCTGCAGGTGACCGTGTTGCCGCTGGCGGCCGCCGCCATCATGCTGATCGTCCGGACGCCGCTCTTCAACAACGCGGTCCGCGCAGCCAGTCATTGATCACCCCGCTGATCACCAACTAAGGAGTTCCAATGATTGACACCGGTCCGCAACGCCCGCCTGCCGGCGCGCTGGCGGGGATCATCGTCGCAGATTTCAGCAGGGTGCTGGCGGCGCCGTACGCGACGATGCTGTTCGGTGACCTTGGCGCCGACGTCATAAAGATCGAGCGTCCCGGTTCGGGTGACGATACCCGGCACTGGGGTCCGCCGTTTACCGATGATCATGAGGCGACGTACTTCCTGTCGGTCAACCGCAACAAGCGCTCCTTTACCGCAGACATGTCAGCGGCGGCCGACCATGAGGACCTGGTCGAACTGATTCGGCGCGCCGACGTACTGATCGAAAACTTCCGGCCGGGCACGATGGCAAGGTACGGGCTGTCCTACCACCAGATGGCAGAGATCAACCCACGGCTGGTGTACTGCTCCATCACAGGGTTCGGCTCCCACGACGCCGCGGCGGACCTGCCGGGCTACGACCTGCTGGTGCAGGCCGTCGGAGGATTGATGAGCGTCACAGGGCCCGCACCTGGTGAGCCGGTCAAGGCCGGCGTCGCCCTGGTCGACGTGCTGACGGGGCTCCATGCCGCGATCGGTGTGCTGGCCGCCCTGCGGGCGCGGGAGACAACAGGACGGGGCCAGCTTGTTGAGGTGAATCTGCTAGGCACTTTGCTGTCCAGCATGGTCAACCAGAGCGTGGGCTACACCGCCGCGGGCTCGGTTCCGGGCATCCTGGGCAACCGGCACCCGTCGATCGCGCCGTACCAGCTGTTTCCCGCTTCGGACAGGTCAGTGGTCATCGCTGTTGGCAACGACCGGCAGTTCACCCAGCTCTGCACCGCACTTGGCGTTCCACAGGCAGCAAACGATCCACGTTTCGCTACCAACGCTGCCCGCGTCGCCCACATCGATGAGCTCGACAGCATCATCACGGAACGGACAACCGGCGAAACCGCCGACCACTGGTACAGGTTGCTGTCAGCGCATGGGATTCCCTGCGGGCCGGTCAACAACATCGCCGAAGCCTTTGCCATGGCCGGCGAACTTGGTCTCAGCCCCCGCGTAAGCGTTGGAGCCGGCCACGACAACACCGACCGAGATGGCGTGAGCCAGGACAGCGTAGACCTGGCCGCCAATCCGATCACTTTATCCGACACCCCAGTGTCCTACCGCCGGCGGCCACCCCGGCTTGGGCAGCACGCCGACGAAGTCCGTGCCTGGCTCAACAGCCTGCCAGTCACAGATTCCCCACAACTCCACAGCAAGAACACCAACGACCAGCCAATGGGAGCACACCCGTGATCGACCTCGCCACCGACTACCTTGACATCGACTCACTGCTCAGCCAACAGGAGCTCGACCTGCGCAGCCAGGTCCGCCAGTTCGTCGATGACCGCATTCGGCCCAACATCAACGCCTGGTACGAGGACGCGGTTTTCCCTCAGGACCTTGTCAAAGAGATGGGAAGCCTGGGCCTGCTCGGCATGCACCTGAACGGCTACGGCTGCGGCGGCCGCAGCGCCGTCGAATACGGAATAGCCGCTATGGAACTTGAAGCCGGCGATTCAGGCATCCGAACTTTTGTCTCCGTGCAGGGTTCCCTGGCTATGAGCGCCATAGCCAAGTTCGGGTCAGAGGAGCAAAAGCGCCAATGGCTCCCAGGCATGGCTGCAGGTGAGCTCATCGGCTGCTTCGGCCTCACCGAACCAACTGCGGGCAGTGATCCCGCCAGCATGGTCACCCGGGCGGAACGTGTTGGGCACGGCTGGGTGCTGAATGGGGCCAAGCGCTGGATAGGCCTTGCCTCCATCGCGGATGTGGCCGTCGTCTGGGCAGCTACCGACGACGGCATCCGCGGCTTCGTCGTCCCGACGGACACCGAGGGCTTCATGGCCACCCCGATCCCGGACAAGCTGTCCATGCGGGCCTCAATCCAGTGCGACATCACCATGGAGAACGTCCAGTTGCCCGCCACTGCCGTACTCCCCGAAGTCACTGGTCTCCGGGGCCCCTTCTCCTGCCTCAATGAAGCCCGGTACGGCATCCTGTGGGGCGCCATGGGCGCCGCCCGCGATGCGTACCAAACCGTCTTGGCTTATGCCGACCAGCGGACCCAGTTTGGCAAGCCGCTCGCTGCGTTCCAGCTCACGCAGCAGAAGCTGGTGGACATGGTGCTGGAGATCCAAAAGGGGACACTGGTGGCCCTCCAGACCGGGCGCCTGAAGGACTCCGGACGGCTGCGTCCCGAGCAAATCTCCTTCGGGAAGCTCAACAATGTCCGGCAGGCAATTGAGATCTGCCGCTCCGCGCGCACCATCCTCGGCGGAAACGGGATCACGCTCGAATACTCGCCGCTGCGGCACGCAAACAATCTTGAAAGTGTGCGGACCTACGAGGGCACGGACGAGATCCACACCCTGATCATGGGCCGTGCCATCACCGGCATTCCAAGCTTCTCCTAGTCCCATGACACAGCCCACAGAAACCGTCACCGAGACCGTCACGACCTATATGGACCACGCCGGTTTCCGCTTCGCGGTCCTAACCTTGGCTAACCCTGGCAACCGGCCCGTGACCCTGGGCCCGGCATCCCTGGCCAGGTTCAAGGCCGCTGTGCTTTCACTAAGACTGGATGGAGTTGACGCGGTCGCCGTTACAGGTAAGGGCGCGGTATTTTGTGCCGGCGCCGATCTGAAGTCGATGACAGAGGCCACCACCCTGGAGCAGGCAGAGAACGTGGCGCGCCAGGGCCTCGATGCGCTGGGCAGGCTGGCGGCGCTTCCCGTGCCAACTTTCGCGTTCGTCAACGGAATCGCGTTGGGCGGCGGGCTCGAACTGGCCCTCCACGCCGACTACCGTACTGTCGCAGACTCGGTTCAGGCCCTTGGCTTTCCCGAGGTCCGGCTCGGGCTGGTTCCAGCTTGGGGCGGCATACCGCGAACAGCAGCGCTACTCGGACCCGCCCGGACGGCCCGGCTGGTGGTCACGGATTCGCTCGCTGGCAAGAACCTGTCAGCCAAAGCCGCGGCTGGGCTTGCCTTGGTCGATACGGTGTTGCCGGAGGAGGGATTCCTGGTAGCGTCATTGGATTTTGCCGCCGGGATCCTCGCCGGCACTGCTGGAGCCCCGAGCCGCCCGGGCCCAGCCGAAGAGGAAGGGCAGCCCGCCGGGTTCGCTGATTCCACAGCGCTGGAGGCGGTCCTGACTCAACTCGACGCCCGCCTCCATGGTGCTGCGCCTGCTCCTTACCGCGCCTTGGACCTGATCGCAGCGACCGATGTCACCGCCGGCGCCGCTGCTCAGACAGCAGCAACGATCCGGGCCTTTGGAGAGCTACTGCTTTCCGATGAGGCGCGAGCAAGCATTTACGCCTTTCACCTCACGAAGTCCATGGCCAAGAGGCCCACGGGCAGGCCGGACGCCGAGCCGCTGTCCGTGCGCGCGGTTGGCGTCATCGGTGCCGGACTCATGGCCAGTCAGCTCGCCCTCGTCTTCGCCCAGCAGTTGCGCATCCCAGTACACATCACCGATCTGTCCCAGGAGCGCATCGACTCAGCTTTGGGCCGGATCGGCGCGGAGCTGGGCAAACTGGTGGACCGGGGGATCCTTCACGAAAGGGATGCGGATGCCGTCCGCGACCTGATCACGGGGGGCACGGACAAGGCCGCTTTTGCCCACTGCGACGTCGTCATTGAAGCAGTTTTTGAAGAACTAGAGGTGAAACGGGCAGTGCTCGCTGAGCTCGAACCGATGCTGCGGCCGGACACTCTGCTGCTGACCAACACCTCCTCATTGTCGATTGAAGCTATGGGCCACGGCCTCGCGCATCCTGAACGGCTGGTCGGTTTCCACTTTTTCAACCCCGTAGCCGTGCTGCCGCTGGTGGAGATCATCACCTCACCTCGCACAGACGATTCCTCGCTTGCGACGGCGTTTGAGCTTGCCCGGCGTCTACGCAAAGCCGCCGTGCTGGTAACGGATACGGCCGGCTTCGTGGTGAACCGTGTGCTGACCCGCCTGTTCAGCGAGATGCTCTCGATGATTGACGACGGCGCCGATCCCGCCACCGTGGACGGTGCTTTGGAACCGCTGGGCCTGCCCATGACTCCACTGCAACTGCTGCAATACATCGGCCCGGCCGTGCAGTTGCACATCTGCAAGGCCATGCATGCGGCCTATCCGGTGCGCTTCCCAGTAAGCACCAGCCTGGCTGCGCTCGTCGCCTCCGGGAGCGCCGGCTATTTGGACGACGAAGGCGGGATTTCACCTGCCGCCGTCGACCTCCTGCCTGTGCCGAGGTCCGTCGATCCCGTCGCCGTCCAATACAGGATTCTGTCCGCGCTGGCCCAGGAAGTCACAGCCATGCTCGACGAGGGCGTGGTGGCCGGACCGGAGCAGATCGATTTGTGCATGATCCTCGGCGCCAACTATCCCTTCCATGCAGGAGGGCTGACGCCGCTGCTGGACCGGAAAGTTGGCACCACTTTCCACCCCGGCCTGCGCGTTTCCCAAGGAGAAGATATGAAGAAGACGTCAGATGTTGTGATCGTAGGGGCAGCACGCACCCCGCAAGGCAGGCTTATGGGACAGCTTGCATCACTGTCCGCCACTGAGCTCGGCGGCCAAGCAATCTCGGCGGCTCTGGACAGGGCTGGAATCCACCCCGATGTGGTGGACGCCGTCATCATGGGTCACGTCCTCCAGGCCGGGGCGGGACAAAACCCTGCCCGCCAGGCGGCCGTCGCCGGGGGGATTCCGCTTGCCGCCCACGCCTCCACCGTCAATAAGGTGTGCCTCTCCGGCCTGAGTGCCATTATCGAGGCGAGCCGCCTGCTGCAGTTGGGAGAAGCCGATGTAGTGGTGGCAGGCGGACAGGAGTCGATGAGCAACGCCCCACACCTTCTGGCAGGCTCGCGCGCCGGACATCTTTACGGAAACGCCGCCTTAGTCGACTCGGCGGCTCATGACGGACTTACCGATGCCTTCGACCACGAGGCCATGGGCCTGGCGACGGACCGCGTCAATGAGGCTATCGGGATTACCCGCGGGGAACAGGACAGGACTGCGGCCGATTCCCACCGCCGGGCTGCTGCCGCACAGGCTGCCGGGCTCTTCGACGCCGAGATCGTCCCTGTTAAGGTGCCCCATCGGGGCGGACAGACCGAACTGGCAACCATGGACGAGGGCGTACGCCCGAACAGCAGCGAAGAACTGCTGGGTCGGCTCCGGCCGGCCTTCTCACCCAACGGCACAATCACGGCCGGTAATGCCTCACCCCTCAACGACGGTGCGGCCGCCGTCGTCCTTACTACCCGCCGCTACGCGAATGACCATGGACTTGAGGTCCTGGCCGTACTCGGTGCCCCCGGGCAGACAGCCGGTCCCGACACGTCACTGCCGGACAAACCAGCCCGTGCAATCGGCAAAGCACTGGCAAAGGAGGGCTGGAACGCCGCTGAACTGGATTTCGTGGAGATCAACGAGGCCTTTGCCTCGGTAGCGCTCCATTCTGCCGCACAGCTTGGCGTCGGGATGGAGAGGATCAACATCAACGGCGGAGCGATCGCCCTAGGCCACCCTATCGGCGCTTCCGGTGCACGGCTGGTGGTCAGCGCCGCCTACGAACTCCTACGGCGCGGCACCGGCAAGGCCGCTGTCGGCTTATGCGGCGGCGGCGGCCAGGGGGAAGCCCTGCTCCTCAGCCGCTGAATAAGGGTTTGCCCTGCTCAATTTTCGCGACTGCACAGCTGAACAACACCACCAACAGGAAAGAAGGGAACCGCCATGAAGTCCCGGCGGCTAATCAATCATCCGACAGGGAGCACTCCAACGGTCATAAGACTCCCACTGACATGCACTGAACACATCCCGCCCGAGATACAGTTGCTCGGCCCCTACGATGCTGATGCCAATGGCCAAATCACTCAGGCAGTTTTATGGCGCGCAAAGCCAAGTGGATCCGCCCATGTCAAATAATCTGCACGGAAAATTGTGCCATCACGGTACTGCCCCCGCGGAGCTCTGTACGAGCGTTGTATTGCCCGACCAGCATCCTCAACCAACTATGTATACCGAACGCGGGCTGGAGAATCTTACGCTCCCGTCTGCATCTGTGCACGAAGAGATGATGCCAGAGGGTCCTCTCCTCGGCTCGGCAGCGTGGATTGGATGGTGGTTCGAAATTTGATGTTGCACCACTTCGAGCGGCCAGGAACTCACTGGCTTCATCAAGATAGCCCTACCAACCATGGAGTCGCTGATATGACGGGTCGACGTATTGATGACTGGACTCATCTGGCCGGGCGCACCATTTGTGTACGGAGAGGGAGCCGGTATAGCCGGATTGGAAAAGTAGAGGCAGTAACACCAAAGGCTGACATGCTATGGATGCTTGGCGATGGTGTGGAACCTCGCGTTCTCTTCGAAAAATCGCAAGGCTACACAGCTTGGACTGTCACGGAAAGGGAGTTCAGCGCACCGATTGATGCCCCAGTGGCCGGCGCGGACGTGTTGGAATTCAGCCGTAGTGGTGTGGTCCAAAGGTATGGGCGCAACTAATGCGGGGGGAGGGGGAAGCTTGCCCGGTGAGGGCTTTAGACCGCTGCTGAGCGTTCCCGGTGGGCCCGGACGTTGGCCCGGTTTCCGCAGACCTTGACGTCATGCCAGGCGCCGCTGTTGTTGTTGGAACGGTCGAAGAAGACGACGTCACACGTCTCGCTCTTGCATGACTTCATGCGCCGTAGGACGCCTTCGAGTTGACTTTGGTGGCAGATGAGCAGCAGCAGTGCCATCTCGAAGTAGTGGGCGGTGTCCAAGGTGACGAGCAGGTCGGGGGAGCTATGGTTCCCTCTGTGATGGTGTTGAGGAAGTCCTGAACGAGACCGAGGGTTCCGGGCGCGACAGAGAGCCCGTAGCGGGTGGTAGCGGGCCAAGCCATGTAGCGTCCGGATCCGTCAGTCATGGTCAGATGTTTCTCCCTACACTACTGTTCCGGCATGAGGTGCTTGGTGAACCATTGCAGGGCTGCACCGGAGGTCGCTTCGAATTCGCCGAGGTAGGCGTCAAAGTGTCCCCCGGGGAAGACCAGCAGCTCTTTGGGTTCGAGGGCGCGCTGGTAGGCCTCCAGTGCCAGATCCGTTGGTGTCACCGTGTCGCTGTCCCCGACGATCATCAGCAGAGGCGTCGGTGAGATGCGTCCGATGAAGATCCCGGGTTCGTAGGGCCCGCGCCGCCCGTGTTGAGCGTATGGTGACGTTGTTCTCCCAGAGCCCGTCGGGGATGGGTTGCAGGTAGAACGATACGGCTTCCGGATCGGTGTAGCTGGCAGGGACGGACCCGTCAGAGACCAGGGCGATACGGTGCGGTTCCTCACCGGCGAGTTGTGCACGGTCATCGGCCGCGAACGAGGCCTGCAATGCTGCCAGTTTTTCCGGGCTGACCCGCCGGAGTCCTTGCTGATAGCCGCTGATGGTGGGCACTTGCGAGACGATCGCCTTCAACCGGGGTTCGGTAGCGCCCAGGACGAGTGCGTGGCCTCCCGAGTAGCTCGAGCCCCATAGGCCGATCCGATCCGGATCCACTTCAGGGCGGGACTCAAGGTAGGTGATGGCCCTGCGCCAGTCTTCGATTTGCTGCCAGGGGTTGATGTCCTGGCGCGGTGTTCCATCGCTTTCTCCGAAGCCGCGGTGGTCGTGGAAGAGCACGACGAAGCCGGCGCTGGCGAAGGCTTCGGCATAGGGGAGTGCGCCCTGTTCCTTGACTCCTCCGTACCCCATGGAAAGTGTCAGTGCCGGGTGTGGGCCATCACCTGTCGTGGGGATGTAGAGATTGCCCCGAAGCTCAACGTCGCCGTCGGCACGGAAGCCGACCCGTTCGATCGTGAATTTGCCCTGGGTTTGCGATCGCGGCGTTTGGTGCTGATCATTGGACATGGCTGACTCCTTTGTCATTGTCAGTGCAGTTACTAAATCGGGGGAACCCATCGTGCCGGTGCTCTACATGTATCGTTCGACCGCCGATGGTCAGGGAATAGGTTTCCTCGCGCAAGACCATCAGCACTAGGAGGCCATTAGGCCGCCGTCGACGAGCAGGATGTGTCCGGTTACAAAATCGGAGGAACGCGATGACAGGAAAATCACCGGCCCGATCAGGTCCTCCACGTCACCGATGCGCCCGAGCGGAGAGAGCCCCTCGAAGAACTTCACCTGATCCGGTTGATCCGTTATTGCTTTGATGAACGGTGTGCGTACCAGGGACGGTGCAACCGCATTGACGCGGATGTTCTGCGGCCCCCATTCAACTGCCAGCGATCGCGTCATGTTGACGACAGCACCCTTGGTGGCCTGGTAAGCCAGGTTCGGGTACCACCCGCCGGACAGCCCCAGTGCCGAGGCAGTATTGACGATCCTGCCACCTCCGCCAGTGAACATAATTGCGGCCGCGGCCCGGGCGGCAAGCATCGATCCAGTCATGTTCACCGCGATCACCAACTGCCAGTCCGCCATGCTGAGCTCAGTGGTCTTCACACGCCGGTTGACGCCGGCGTTGTTGAAGAGCACGTCGAGTTTGCCGTGCTCGTCGGCGATCCGCGCGAAACCGTCGGTTACGGATGCCTCGTTAGTGACATCGATAGCGACCGCAGTTGCGCCATGACCAACTTCCGCGGCGGCCAATTCGGCGGCCTCCTCGTTGGCATCGGTGATGATGACGGTCGCGCCCACATCGGCGTATGCCGCGGCCAAGGTTTTTCCAATGCCGCTCCCGCCGCCTGTGACGACGACGACGTCGCCGTCAAGGCGGAAGCGATCGGTTGTCTCGTTCATGGTGTAGCTTCCTTGTCGGCGGGATTTAGTTGAGGGTGTTGTCGGCCAGCGCGCGCGCCTCCCGGCGACGTGACGCGACCCCGAGCAGGATCATTGCGATCGTTCCTATGAGGAGCGGGAAGCCGATTGCAAAGAAGATCTGCCCGGTGCTCCAGCCGAGGGAGAGCATGACGCCGCCGACAATGCCGCTGACAATGGTGCCGACGCGACCGAATCCGTGCATCCACGAGACTCCCGTACCTCGGGCCCTTGTTGGGTAGACAAGCGCGGCAAGCGCGTTGACGCCCGTGTTCGTTGCGGGGAGAAACAGTCCCCAGGCGAAGGCGGCCACCAAGAGGCCGGATAACCCGAGTGTGAACGCCGCGACAGCCCAGATTGAGAGGGAACCGAGGCTAAACATGACACCGAGCACCCGGAAACTGCCGAGCTTGCCCATGGCGAAACCGACGAGCAGCGAGCCCACCGTGCCGCCCCAACCGTACATTGCGACGATCACGCCGGCATCTGCAGCGGTCAGCCCGTAGGCATTGATGATGAGGGGCAAGTAGTTGACGAGGAGGTACGTGACCGAAAGCCCAATAAAGTAGCAGACCCATAGCAGGATGCTCGAGGCCAGGAACTGCTTGGACAGCACGACTCGGACGCCGCCCTCCCGTACAGGCTCGGCGCGATCGATGCCGAGGTTGATGTTCTCAACGTCAGCCGATGGCGAAATTGCCTGGAGAGTGTGCTTGACCATCTCGGGGGAGCGTTCCTTGAGCGCCAGGAAGGTAACCGACTCCGGGATTTTCCACGCGAGCAAGGGGATGATCGCGAGCGAGAGTATCCCTGCAGTGACCAGGAGCGCCTGCCATCCGAGGGTCGGAACGATTGCTGCTGCCAAGTAGCCGCACAAGATTACACCGAAAGTGAATCCGGAGAAGGCGATGGTAATGAGAGTGGAACGTCGCGCCGCCGGCATAAACTCGGCTACGAGAGTGACGATTGTAGGCAGGACGGCGCCGAGGCCAAGACACGCCAACAAGCGGGTGGCGCCAACCATCTCAACAGTTTGCGAAGCGGCACCGAGAAGCGTGAAGACTGTGAACCACGCGGTCCCCACCAAGATGATTGTCCGTCGTCCGAAGCGGTCGGCGAGGGGGCCACCGAGTATGGCGCCAACGGCCATACCCACTACACCGAGAGTAACCACTGCGGTAATCGCGGCAAGGGGCGTCCCCCATTTGGCCACGATCTGCGGAAAGACGAAACTCCACGCCTGGACATCGATGCCGTCGAGGGTGATCACCAGGAACGCAAGGACCACGATGGACCAGCGTCTTCTTCCTACGGGTTGCGAGTCGAGGAAACCCTGGATGGTCGTTTTCGCGGAGGTCGTATCAGTGGTCGCCACGATCGGCGAGGTTTTGTCAGAAGTAGCCACGATCGGCCTTTCTTGGGATCAGCATTGACCCGGTAGATGAGTGTGAGGGAACGTCTAATTCGTAGGTGACATGCACTGCGGATCTCTTAGAGAATCGAACGACCGCCGTCGATCACGAGTGTTTGACCGGTGATGTAGGAGCCGGCCGGCGAGGCGAACAGCAGGACAGCACCCACCACCTCTTCCGGTTCTGCGATGCGCCCGAGGGCCGTCTTGCGCGCGGCTGCGTCGCCGCGTTGGTCGTCGTCCCAGACGGGAGCGGCGAATGGTGTGCGCACGATCGAGGGAGCAATGCTGTTGATTCGGATGCCGCGGCTGCCCCATTCCGCCGCGATGCTTCGAACGAAGGCGTCCGTGGCTGCCTTGCCTGCGCCGTACGCGCCAAGCGAAATGCTGGCGCGAACTGAGGCAATGCTTGAAGTTGCGACTATGGACCCGCCACCGTTCTTCGACATCATCGGCAGGAAGCCGCGCATCAGCTCGAAGTTGTTGAGGACCCCGTTGAAGAGGCGGTCGAGTTCCTCGCGGGTAGTCTGTTCGATCGGGCCCATTGGCGCAAATGGCGTGGCATGCGCAATCAGGATGTCGATGGGCCCGAATTCGTCGGTGACGGCCGCTGGGAACGAGCGCACGTTATCCGAACTCGAGAGGTCGCATGTTGTGCCCGAAACCTCGATACCGTCGCTGGCCAGCATCTCGACTGTGCTACTAACATCGTCCGCGTCGAAGCTCGAGATGATGGTGTCTGCCCCGTGCAGTGCAAAGGCTCGAGCGACAGCAAGTCCCATGCCGGAAGTTGCCCCCGTGATCACGGCGCGCTTGCCGCGGAGTTCAAAGGGGCTGCCGGGCGCAGTGGCCCCCTGGTGCATTGAGGGCATGGGCTCGGAGAGTTCCTGTTGTCGTTGAGGGAATAGAGCGGCGTGATGGCCGCTCGCGATGGCTGAGTATCCATTGCCACTGGATGTCGTAGGTGTTGTGGAAGTCTCCATTGAATTCCAGTCCTGTCTAATTAGAGGAGAAATGATAGAAAGGGGTTTCGGATGACGTGCCAGGGCTGCCCCGATGACTTCGTTGCATTCGCCAATGCGTCCGACGGGGACCTTTCTGCTGGGCCGGCCCTGGGATCAAAGCCCTTGGCGCTGGCCAGTCCCTGACCCGGCGTCGTGTCCGGTGACCAAAACTCTTCCCCGACATTCGAAGGGGGAATGGATCACTTCAGGCCGCCGTTGTCCTGGTCCCTGAGAAACTTCAGGACATGTTCGCTGAAGGTTTCCGGGTACTGGAAGAGTGAGGCGTGTCCGGAGTCGGGGTAGATGATCAACTGGGCATTGGGAATGCGCTGGGCCATTAGGAAGGAGTTCGGGGTGGGCACCATGACGTCATTGGAACCATTGACGACCAGGACCGGGTGCTGGATGTTCGCCAGCTCCGGCAAGGTGGAGCCGTTGCCTTCCCACCAGTCAACGATGGCGGCGCGCTGTTTTGCGCCGGCCTCGGCAGTTACATTGGCGCGCCCGGGACGCTCGGGAGTGTAAATGCGGTCCATGTAGGCGCGGGTGGCGGCTCTGCCGGTCCATTTACCGTTGAACCACAATGCCTGGAAGGTGAGTTCCGGGTCTCGTGCTGCATTCACCCAGTGTTCAACCTCCGGCCCGGGGTAGGTGGCTCCTTCGCCGCCACCAGGACCCGTGCCTACGAGGATGATGTTCCGGACCAGCTCCGGCTCGGTCAGGGCGATGCGCTGGGCGATGTACCCGCCCATCGAGAAGCCAAGCAGGTCCGCCTTCTCAACACCAAGGGACTTGATGAACTCGATGGCAGTCTTGGCCATCTCGGTAATGTTGGCCCCAACCTCACCGTCACTGAAGCCCACGCCGGCGTTGTCGAAGGTGACCACGCGGCGATGCTGGGAGAGCAGTTCGATGACAGTGGGATCCCAGTCGTCGATGCTTCCGCGGAACCGGCTGAACAAAACCAGCGGAACGCCGGCTTGGTCTCCGAATTCGCGGTATGCCAGCCCAGTGCCGTCAACGTCGACAGAGCGCACAGGGGTAGCAAGGTACAGAGAGGACATGCCTTTCCTTTCAGATTGGGAATGCAGGGGCAATGCCCGACAGCCCGCAATGACTACATTCTCGGTAGTTACTTCGGAAGTCACTACGTTTTCAGTAGTCGATGGTGATGCGTGCAACACTATTCCGTGGCAGCGTGGCTGTCAACGATTGGATTCAGCATCCCATCCGCGAACTTTCCTACCTTTCCACCCAGGGCATCGAAAGGTCGATGTCGGAAACCAGATTGCCGCCGCCGAAGCTCATGTTCTCCAGCGGAATGGCATGCATAAGCAGAGTTACATCGTCCTGGTCGACGCCCACGCGTTCCACTGCGTAGCGGGTGACCAACTCGGCGAGCCTGCGCTTCTGCTCGATAGTCCTGCTGTCACCGAAGGTTACGGTCACGATCAGGCGCCGGTCGGACCTTTTTTGGGCCGGGAATGTTGGGTGGATGAAGAGCTCATCCACGCCATGCTCGCTGATGACGACAAAACGATCATCCATGGGCGTTTCCATCGCTTCATGAAGCGCAAGATTCAAGGCATCGGCAAGAGCGCGCTTCTCCTCGCTTGAGAATTTTTGAGCTGGAATATACGCGTGAAATATGGGCATAAAACTTTTCCTTTGTAGTTGCTGGGGCTTGAACAGCGTTCGAAGTGGAACTTCCAGCGAATCGAATCAACAATCGCCGGGAACATGGCGTGAAGGCCAACCGCGGCCGAATCGCGAAGGGGAATGTAACAAGCGCGATGGCCTCCGGATCGCACTTACTCCATTTTCGATAGTTACTCGGAGGGTTGCTACGTTTTCAGTAGTAAGTGGTGATGGCAGATACATTATTCCGTCACAGTGCGCCTGTCAACCCCTCACGTTGACTCACGGAAAAGGTCCTCGGCGGGGCATAGGTTGCCTCGTTGAAAAAGGCCCGGTTGGGGCTGTTCGTGGACATACTTGGCAATGGAGGTGCGACGCGTGCGGGGCCCGGCCCGCTCTCGCACCGTTTTGTGGCGCGGGTCGTTGAGTTGGTCGTGTGTTGGACCGTTCTGCTGGCGCCGGCCAGCAAACGACTGGCGCCGATGCTGCCTGAGTTGGTGCCGACGCCCCGGCTCCGGCATGGTGCAGACCAGACCGCCGTGAACGTCGCCGATGCCGGTTAACGGCTGGAGGCGCCTGACCCGACGGCTACGGGCTCGCTGAACCAGCGGGATATGACGTTCTGGGCATAGCCTGAGACCATGATGGGGTCAGCGGCATCGGGCGTGCGGGCGTGTTCGTATCCCCAGTTATCCAAAACCTTTATCAGCACCTCGAGTTCCCTGCCAGCGGACGTCAGCTTGTACTCGAATCGGGGAGGCCTTTCGTTGTACAGAGAGCGCTCGAAAATGCCCGCGTCCACCAGGGTTGCCAGCCTCTTGGACAAAACCGTAGGCGAAATGGAAAGACTCTCCAGGAATTCGTCGTAGCGGCTCTTGCCCCAGACAACGGCGTCCCGGATGATCAGCACGCTCCATTCGTCACCGATGGCTTCGAGAGCATGGGCGACGTTGCATTTCATGCCGTCAAAGCTGCTTCGGCTGCGCATTGTCCCACCGCCTTTCTGGGGTTGACTCAATAACTGATCTACCGATGTAACTCCTGAGTTGATAGTTATCATACCCGAAGGCCCGAAATTCAGTTCCGAGTGAGAGTCAGCCGCGCGATGGGTCCCAGGCAGGAGTGCCTGGCTTGAAGGAACCCAAGTACCGAGGGATAGTCCCGTTATTGCGTGGGAGCGTGGCGCACCATAGAGGGGCCCTGCCGCAGGGGTGGGGGAGTAGGCGGCATGACTTGTCAGCCATGAAGATGATCCGTACTCCGTTCATCACGAACGAGCCCCTCATGCTTCATATTTCGACGGGTCACCCGATTGACATTCGGGCCTTTTGGTCCAGCGCGTATCCCTGGCCTGCCAAGTATTTGAAAGCACTCCACGTTGGCGAAACCAACTGGCAGCCATACTGATGATGGGCGGCGAACGATGGCCGCCGCTTCGCTCCCGCTCGAAATACGGCGGGGCCGCCACAAGACAGACATGCCAGTTCCTGTCGGGCTGCTTTTTGTTGTTCCGGGAGAAGAACCGCGAACTCCGGGGCGGTCCATTCCGTGCCATCCAAAATGTTCTTTGCCATGTACACGGCGCCTCCTCGTGTAGTTGTCATGGACAGTTGAGCGATGTGCTGCGGCCCAGGTGAGTCGGGCCCCCGCCAACGTAACGGTGCTTTCAAAGCACGTGACGGTGGCGGGGCTGGCCCTTTGCTCCGGGTTGCAGGTGCAGTGCAGGCTTCAGGATTTGGAGCTTGGTCGTCCAGGGATATGGCTAAGAATAGATTTGGTGAAGCCACCGTCGACACAAATGTCTTGCCCGGTGACGTAGCCCGCCAGAGGGCTTACGAGAAACTCGATCACGTTGGCAATGTCCATGGGATCTCCAATTCGTGCCAAGGGGATGATGTTTTCCCTGGCCTTCTTGATTTGGGGATCGGCGTACATTTTTTCGGTCATCCGTGTGTGAGTCATTCCGGGCGAGACCACATTGACGCGAATTCCTTCAGGCGCCCATTCCAACGCGAGAGTTTGGGCCAGCATCGTCAACGCGGCCTTACTGGGGCTATAAGCACCTGATCCTGCGTGTGGTATCTGGCCAGACATTGAAGAGGTAAAGCAGGCGGATCCGCGGCTCTGCTTCAAATGCGGGTGGCTTGCTTTGGCAAGAAGCCACGGTCCGCGAAGGTTGACGGAGAACATTTCGTCCCAGTCCTCGATTGTCACGTCACAGATAGCACCAGGATTTGCGATCCCGGCATTCGCTACCAGGGCGTCCAACCCACCAAACTCCGCTACCGCAGCTTCCACCAATTGACTTGGTACATCCGGATCGCCGAGGTTGCCCGCCAGTGCTATCGCGGTACCGCCCATTGACTGGATCGAACGCACCACCTGGTCTTGGTTGCCGTTCGATTCGTGTCCTGCGACTGCGATCATGGGGTGTACGCCGCGGGCAAGAGCCGCCTCTGCGATTCTTAGGCAGGCAGATGCTCCTATGCCGCTGCTTCCACCACTGACCAAAGCTCTCATTAAACGTAGTCCTTATCATCGGTTCACTTGAGAAATACTTCTATTGCCTGAGAATCAAGATCTGCCCAATTTTACCGGCCACCTGATTCGCAATGTGAACTATTTCGAATTTCTAAATTCGATCTACGGGCCCGCAGGCGTCGCGATCGCCAAATCCGGGTTAATTGGCCAGTTCCCAGCCCCGATCTTTGAGGTCCTGCATCGCCTTCTTGAATTCTTGTTCGGGGTTTTCTTCGCGAATAATCTCGAGAACTACGTTGTTGACGCCGCACGTTTCGCTGACCGCCTTGCCCAGTCCGTACCAGTCAATCACTCCCGTGCCGATCGGATCATGACCCCATGTGTCAGTACCCGTATCGGAAATATGTACCAACCCAATTAGCTCGTGATGGGAGAGCAAGCTTTGTACGGGGTCTTCACCTATGTAGGCGGCGTTGGCGACGTCATAGACGATCTTGACGGCGTCGTCGTTGATTGTCTTAACGACGCCTGCCAGGTCCTGGATCGTGGGGGTGAAGCAATACGGAGTGTTTTCGAAGAGGAGTCGCGTGCCCGCCTGTTTGGCCAGCGGAATCAGGCTTTCCAGACTCTCGTACATCCACCCGTAAGTCTTTTCAAGAGAGGGCGAAATCATAGGGCGTCGCGTCCCGGGGGAGATCACCACCTCCGGGACCTTCCAAGCTTCGGCCAGCTCAATCACTGACTTGATATGCTCGATACTCTTCCGGCGCATATTTGCCCCGGGACTGGCCAGATTGATGTCGTATCCACCGGCATTCAGCGACCTGATTTCGGCGCCGTAGCCATTGAGCCGACTGTAGATCGCGGACCGCTCGGGGCCGGAGATTTCCTCCGGCCAGCAATGTGGAGAGCTAATTGGGACTTCAAAGGTTTTGTGCCCGTTTTCAACCAACTCGGCAATCGCATCAATTGCCGTGGATGACCACAGGTAGGAAAACGTATTGATAATCATTTGGTTCACTTGGAGAGTTCCTCTCAGTTCTGAGCCAACGTGGAACGAGCTTTTTAGATAGCACGTACTGTAACTTTCGATCCCACCCGGCAATTTGCTGCGCGAGCCGGCGGCCCGGTAAATCGGGGTCACCCGCTGATGCCTCGTCGGGCTGTGCCGGCCTTCAAAGGACAGGCGCGCCTAACGGCCAGGCCTGCCCTAGCTGGTACGCGAGGACGTGCTTGAGACCAGGTGTTCGCCTTCGAGTACCTCAGGGTCGGCAAGCGCCACGGTGGCGCGGTCACCGCGGTTTCCGGTCTCCGGCAGCGTGAAGTAGACCGCGAGGCAGATAGCGACGACGACGATCATGTAGACCGCGACAAGCATTGGCTGCCCGGCGCCGACGAATGCGGCCGCAATCAGCGGAGCGGTACCCCCGAAGACGGCAATCACGATCTGGTGTGCGAAGCCGATGCCCGATACGCGGACGGAGGCCGGGAACAGCTCGGCCTGAATGGTCGGATAGACCGACTGCCAGATACCGAGAACAACCCATCCGGACGCCGATACGAGGACGTAAACGCCGAAGCCCGGCTGGTTCAGGAGCAGGAGCAAGGGGTAGAAGAGGACGATCATGCCGATGGCGCCGATGATCGGAAAGATCTTGCGTCGGCCGAGACGGTCAGAAATCGCGCCGCATGCCGGCACGATGATAACCAGCAAGGCCAGCCCGATAACACTGCCGGCCAGTGTGGAAGCGAGGTCCCGGCCGGAGGTCAGCTTGGCGTAGGTGGGGAGGAACGTGGCCCAGGTGTAGTAGGCCACGGCCGGAGCAGAGAGCGCTGCTGCCTGCAGCAGCGCCTTCGGGTGTTCGCGAAGCAGGTCCATCAGGCGCGCAGCTGCGGACTTTTGATCGACAAGGCTCCCTGCTTCAAATTCAGGGGTTTCTTCCGCGCGGGACCGCAGGATGAGGCCTACGATGCCGAGGATGCCTCCAATGACGAAGGGGATGCGCCAGCCCCACGCGGCAAGGTCTGCCGGTGTAAAGGATGATGTGACCATTGCAGCGGCCCCTGTTGCCGCGAGGGTCGCCAGACCGCTTGCCATGTTGGTGAACGAACCGAACAGGCCCCTCCGGCGCGCGGGAGCGTGTTCAACCATGAATGCGATGGCGCTCTGTCCCTCGCTGCCGGCCGAGATTCCCTGGAGGATGCGTGCAACCAGGAAGAGTACAGGCGCTGCGTAACCGATGGTTGCAAAAGAAGGAGTGAGGCCAATGATGAGCGAGCCGAGGGCCATTCCGGAGATAGACAGTGTAAGAATGACCCGCCGGCCGAATCGATCGGCCAGTGGCGAGACGATGATTCCGCTGAGCGGGCGTACCACGAACCCGACCGCGTAGGTGAGCAGTGCTGCGATGAGGGAGGCGAAGGGGGAATCGCTGGGGAAAATCTGTGACGAGAACACGGCCGCCAGCAGTCCATAAATGTACCAGTCGTACCACTCAACGAAGTGGCCGATCGTACCGGCCACCATGTTCAGTGTGCGACGAGGATGTTCAGACGCTTCGGGTCGCTCCGAAGTGCCGGGACTGTCAACGGCTTCCTTTGAGGTCTTCATTGAACTCTCCATGTTTTCACGTTTAGTGCTGTGGGTATATTGCGGGTTCCCGGACACGTCGGTGTGCGGGTTTCAGCCGGCTGTAGATTTTGTTGGCCCGGTCGGTGGAATTCCAACGCCGGGCAGCCGGGCAGCGCGGTGGGCGCTGCTTGGTTTTGAAGCGGAAAGAAGCATATGCAACATCCGGAATCTCCAATGAGATCGGTTGCTGAGATCGGTTGCAGTCAACGATACGGATGCAATGTGATCATTGTCAATGTGTTTTGCCATAGCTTCGCGTCGTATCCAACATGCGGTCGTTTAGGAGCAGGGGGCTCAATCGACGGGAAGGGGTGCCTCGTTATTGAAGTCCAGGTATTCCACGCCGGACCAGGCGCACTCCAAGCGGCCATATAAGGACCAATATTCATCCCAGTGGGCAAGTTTCCACTGGTCTCGTTCCAGTCCGCGGCGGATAAGCCGAGTACGCAGAACGTCTTTAGGCACCCGTACCCGGACTACGGTGATCGTGGACGTTGGCCAGTGGAAGCTTTCTGCCGTGCGGGTCAAATAGTCAGGGTCCCCAAAATAGGCCCCAAAAGGGGCGTCGAGGACTACGGACCTGCCTAGGCGCAGGTTCACTCCCGCCACATCCATGAGTGTCTCGTATTCAAGGGGCAGCAAATTGTCCCGGTAGTAGTCGTTGGACTCCCGGTCGGTGGGATCGTGTCCGGTCGCCGCCAGGGCGAATTCGACAAATCGCCCGCTGACCCGGTCCTTGTCCAGATACGCGGCCTCATGATCCTTTGCCGTTTGCTGGGCAATGGTCGTTTTCCCCGAGCCGGCCCGGTCCTATGACAATGAAGACCTGGGGAGACATTAACGGCGGGCCTCTGCTACAGCTGCGAGGAAAGCCCGGGCTGCCTCGCTGACGCGGGTAAAGTCGCCGTCCGGCTGCCATGCCTTGGTCACATAGCTCCCCACGCCGACGCCTGCCACACCCGCGGCAAACCACTCGCCCACATTGTCCAGGGTTACGCCCCCAGCCGGCATGATCGGCAGGTGCGCCAGCGGTGCCAGCACTGCTTTCGCGTACGCGACTCCTCCAGCCTCGGTGGGGAAGAGCTTGAGGATGTCGGCACCTGCCTCGGCGGACTCGACGAGCTCGGTTGGCGTGTAGGCTCCGCTGATTGTTGGCACTTGGTACCGGTTGGCTGTCCTGATCATGGCAGGGTTCAGTTGGGGGCTGACCAGGAACTCGGCGCCCGCCCGGATGCACTCGTATGCGGAGTGCTCATCAAGCACTGTCCCCGCCCCGACCGCCACGCCGCTGGGTCCGTGTTTTGCGGCCAGGTGGCGGATCACTTCAACGGCCCCCGGAATGGAAAGAGTAATTTCCAGGGCCCGGAAGCCTCCTTCGATGGCAGCTTCAGCGACCTGCTCGGCAAGTTCGGCGCTCTCCAGCCGCACGATGAGGACGGCTCCTGATTCATGGATGGTCTGCAGGGTGCGAAGTTTCTTATTCATAGCTGGCCTCTCTCTGGCCGGGCGGCGTCATCTTCACGAGCGGCCCGACCGTATTGATGTTTCGTTGACAAACTCTCCCACCATCCATACTGTTATTGCAACCGATCTCAGCAACCGATCTCATACAAGGGGGTATTGCGGTTGACTCATGTACGAACAATTATTCTTGGCGCTTCCCATTGGCACGTTCCACTCTGCGCGCAGGCTATCGCCGAAGAACACGACGTGGTTGGAGTAAGCGACGAAGATGTCTCCCGTCTGCAGGTAAAGGAACTGGCCGCTCGCTGGGAGGCGGACGCTGAAGCCGATTGGCAAAAGTTGGTTGATGTTCCCGACGTAGGACTCGCGTACGTCTTTGGTCCCCACGAGGGGATGGCGGAAAAGTGCATGGCCCTGATTGAGCGGGGTATTCCGTTCGTCGTGGAAAAGCCGGTGGGCACTTCCCTCGGGGAGCTTGCCACCGTGCGCCAGGCCGCCGAAGCAGCAGGTGTGCCAGCCACTGTGCCCTTGGTTCAGCGCGGTGGACCCACAGAGAAATGGCTTGCCAAGGCGGGTAGGCCCAGTTATCAGCGAGCCTCATTCATTGCCGGGCCGCCATCCCGGTATCTGGAGAACTCCAATCCTTGGATGCTCGATCCGGTCAAGGCCGGGGGAGGCTGCCTCGCGAACCTGGGTCCACATTTTGTTGACCTGTTCCTCCGAGGTTGCGATGAGCCGGCAGCGGACGTGGATTCCCGGCTCTCTTCGGTTCTCCACGGCCAGGCTGTTGAGGATCATGCCAGCCTCATCATCACGACGCCGGAGGGACGTGAAGCCATCGTGGAAGTTGGCTACGCATTCCCTGGCTCGCCATTGAAGCGGTATTGCAGCTTTACCTCAGTGGGCGAGGCCGGATTCGCCTCCGTTAATTCCGATGGCACAGCTACTTTCACGGGACTGGACGGAACTACGGAAACCGACGAAATCAATGTCGACAGCGACCCGCTCTACGACCCGTTTGTGCGGAACGTCGCCCGGACGCTGGAAGATGGATTCCGGGGCCTGCCGACGCTGGCCCAGCTCGAAAATGTCATGCGCCCCATTTGGCAGGCCTATGGCAACCAGCACGGAGGAAGAGAACATGCCTGACTTGAGTATCGACGTCGTCGCGAAAGCCGCCGGTGTCCATCGGTCAACCGTCTCCCGGGCGTTCTCTCGCCCAGAGGCGGTGAAGAGCGAAACACGCGAGCATATCCTCCGGGTCGCCGAAGGACTCGGCTACACGATGAGCCCACTCGCCCAGGCGCTTCGACGGAAGACAAGCAACATCATTCCGCTGATCGTCCCCGACATCACCAACCCGTTCTTCGCGGAACTTGCCAAGACGATGACACAGGCAGCCGACGAGCGCGGCTACCAGCTCATGCTCTGCGTCACCAACGGCGACCCGGCCAAGACCGACGGATACTTCACCGCCATGCAGGCGATGTACGCCCCCTTCGGGATTGTGGCACCTTCGACCAAGGTCGATACCGAGGCCCTGAAACGCTTCGACTTCGGCCACAAGGTGGTGGTAATCGACCGTGTGGAAGGGGATTCCTCCGTACCAACCGTCACGGTCGACAGCTGTCAAGGGATCATGCTCGCACTTGACCACCTGCACGGCCTGGGGCATACATCGATCGGATACGTATCCGGCATCGCCGGCACACACACTGCCCAAGACCGGATGGACGCCTACCTTGAACTCACCGCCCAAAGCGGGAGCACGCCCATCGTGCTGGACAGCGGTTCAGACCTTGATGCGGGCACTCGCGGTGCAGAGCACTTCCTGGAGATGGACAATCCGCCAACGGCCATCATCGCAGCCAACGACATGGTGGCCTTCGCCGTGATCTCAGCACTGGGCGGCAGCGGTGTGAAGGTTCCGGAAGACGTCTCGGTTATCGGATTCGATGGCCTTGCTCTTGGTGCCCGGTTTAACCCTGCCCTGACAACCATCCGGCAGCCCATTGCCGACATGGGGCACATTGCCATCGAGCTGGCCGAGAAGCAAAACGTGGATGGGGCGGTTGAGCATATAGTCCTCGAGCCTGAGCTTCTGGTCCGACGCTCCACCGCTGGACCGCGCAAATGAGCGGGGCGCAGGAACAGACGCTCCGGCGCCTGCCGGGAATACGGCACACAGACCACGTCGGTCTGACGGTTCCGAACCTTGATGAAGGCATTCGCTTCTTCGTCGAAGTCCTCGGCGCCGAGGAGTTGTACCGCTCCGAGCGCGGCCCCGATGAAGAATTCATGCCCACCAACTTCGAAGTGCCGGCAGATGCCAAGCTCACGCTTGCCATGCTGCGCTTGCCGCCGAACCTGAACATCGAGCTTTTCGAGTGGAGCAGCGCTGAGCGGCGTGAGACGCCACCGCGTCATTGCGACGCCGGTGGGCACCACTTGTGCTTCGTCGTGGATGACGTCGACGAAGCCATCGCCGTACTGCAGGAAACACCTGGCGTCAGGGTGCTCGGTGAGCGCAAGGAAGTCGCTGGCGACAGCCCACGCGTAGCTGGCAACCGCTGGACCTACTTCGTCACCCCTTGGGGGCTGCTGATGGAAATCGTGGACAGATCCCGCGTCGCAGCCCCGCCCCGGCTGGTCGGTCCTACGGACTGGACGGCAGCTCCAAACACTTCAGAAAGGACATAAACAATGCGGCTAGCGGGTCACACTCTAGGTACTCCGAACCACACCGTTCCCCAAGCACTTGCTCTCTTTCGGGCCGCAGGGCTCGATGCCGCCGAGGTCATCTACCAGGATGACTACAAGTCCGGTTTGCCCCTGGGCGACCGGCGCTCGGCAATGGAGGCGCTGAAAGCAGCCGAAGGCGAAGGCGTACCAATCGTCGGTTTGACGCCTTACACCACCGCTATCAACTCACTCGACGATGCCGAATGGCACAAAGCCGTTGACGAATTCCGTGGTGCCATTGACACCGCACAATTGCTCGGCGCTGACCGCGTCCGTGTCTACGCTGGTTCCTGGCACCCAGGAGACACCGATCACGCGGCCCGCTGGGGACAGCTGCGGAAGGCGCTGGAGACCCTTGCCCCCGTGGCCCAGCAGGCTGGCGTCCGCCTCTGCGTGGAGAACCATTTCGGCACCATGACCCAGACGGCAGCGGACACAGCGGCCCTGGTCCGGGAAATTGCCCAGCCGTCCGTCCGCGTGCTCTACGATCAGGCGAACCTCACCTTCACGCACGACGAAAACTACGAAGAAGCCTTCGCTGTTCAAGGTGACCTGATCGGCCACGTCCACGTGAAAGACCTTGTCTTCACGGATCCCAATGCGGCCTTCCGCGCCACTGAAACGGCCAGGGTCAACGCCTCAGAGCGGGCAGTCCGTTCCCGCGTTGTAGGAAGCGGTGTTGTTCCGTGGGCCCGGATCCTCGTCGCGCTGCTTCAGCACGGCTATGACGACGTACTGAGCGTCGAGCTTGAATACCGTTGGCACCCGCAAGACCTCCCTGCGCCGGAGGATGGATTCCGGGAATCCGTCGCCGTCCTGCGCTCAATGCTCGCTGATTCGGCCAAAGTAAGGAACGCCTGATGAATACCAACCGCCTCCGCGTCGGAGTTATCGGCGCCGGCAACATCGCCACCATTGCCCAGCTGCCCACCCTCGTGCAACGCGATGACATTGAACTGGCTGCCTTGGTTTCCCGGCGTGAGGATCCCAGCAGCCTGGTCCGGCGGTGGGGCTTCAACGATGCCTACAAAACGGTGGAGGACATGCTGGCTGCGCAGGAGCTGGATGCAGTTTTCGTGTTGACCCCACGTTCCGAGCATGCCCATGCCGTTCAGCTTTGCCTCAATCACGACGTGGATGTGTTTTGCGAGAAGCCTTTGGCTCCGGCAACTGATGAAGCGGAACGTCTGGCTGATCTCGCCGACGAGCGGGGACGGATATTGATGGTTGACTTCAACCGCCGGTATGCACCCGTATACACGGCCGGCCGCGAAGTTTTTGGCGACAAAGGTGCTACTTTCTGCGTCGCCCAGAAGAACCGCCCAGGGTCCGAATACCGCGCGACCTTCGAGAACGCCATCCACATGGTCGATCTCCTCCGCTGGTACTGCGGAGGCGAACCGGAACACGTGGCCGCCCATGCCGCGGGTGAGGATCCTTGGGAAGAAGACGGACTCGCAGCGACCATCCGCTTCAGCACCGGGAATACCGGCGTCCTGATGGCGGCCCCGTACAGCGGGGGCATGGAACGAAAAACTGGACGCCTATGGTGACGGGAAGACGGTCGAAGTCAGGGCACCGGAAACGGTTTCCACCACCATCAACGGCGTCACGACGTCACGGGAACTGAGCGCGGAAGCATACGGCTGGGCTACGGCGACAGACACCCTCGGATTCTCGGCCGCCGTTCACCACTTCCTGGACCGGGTCGCCGACAGGGGCCAGCCGCTTACCTCAGGCCGGGAAGCCGTTCACACCCAACGTCTGCTCGATCAGATCCTTGCAGCCGCCGGCCTGCCGACAGAGGAGCAGACCGGCCGCGAATGGGCAAGCCACGCGGTAAACGCAAGCTGAACCGTTCACCTCTGCCAAAGTTGCACAGGTGTCTGGCGCGGGCGCTTTAGACGCAGTGGCCAGAGCCGCCTGTCGGATATAGGGAGGTGCGAACATAGCTCTACTTCGCCTACGAAACATGGGTGCACTGAAAGGCAAGGAAGCAGAGAAGCGGCCACTTCGGGGGCGTGTCACCGCGCTGGCTGGAGTCCTGCTGGTTGCGTTCAGCGCGAGAGAAGCGGTCTCGGCGGTGTCCCCGCTCCTTGGCCAAATAAGTGCGGACCTTCCGTTCGACGCGGTAACCACGGGGATCCTCGGGATGCTGCCGACCGCAGGCTTCGCAATGATGGGCTTCTTTGCGCTGCCGCTCGTGCGGCAATTCCAGATGGAACACCTGCTCTTGGTCGCGATCCTGTTGACAACATCAGGTCAGGTGGGCCGTGCACTTGGATGGAACGTCGTGGCATTCTTGGTGTTCACCTGCATCGCCATGCTTGGGATTGGCCTGGTCAATGTCGTGGCTCCGCCTCTACTGATGAAGTATTTTCCCGATCGGATCGGGGTTCTGGCAGCGCTTCACATCAGTCTCCTGGGTGGCAGCACGGCCATGGCCGCCCAATTCGCCATCCCTCTGGGCAATCTATATGGCTGGCGGTTCTCCATAGGTATTTGGGCTGCCTTCAGTGCGCTTGCTGCGATCCCTTGGCTGATTCTTCCGGCGGCCAAACGGAACCTAGCCCGTTCGCGGACCTCACCAGCCGATGATAGGCCGTTGCCCCCTGCGAACGCGATAAAACCATGGAGATCATCAATCGGCTGGGGCACAGCGATGATCTTTGCTGGTTGCTCCAGCAACACCTTTGCGGCGCTGACTTGGCTTCCGGCGGTTCTCGTTGACAGAGGGACGGGCCCGGACGCTGCTGGATCCATGCTGGCGCTCTATTCGATCCTCGCTTTGCCGGTCGCCCTGGTTGCGCCTGTGGTTGTCGTAAGAATGCCACGCCCGCTACCTGTGGCAATCCTCTTTGTCCTCGCGTTTGCCGTCGGTTATGCAGGCATAATCTTCGCCCCACCAGCCTCTGCAGCGGTCTGGGTCGTCATTGCGGGCCTGGGCCAAGGCGCTTATGCCTTTGCGTTCACCATGATCAACAAGCGGACACGAACGCAATCCGGCTCGGGAAGTTTATCCGCCTTCGCCCAGGGGACCGGCTACGCCTTCGCAAGCATCGGCCCTTTTCTTTTCGCGCTCCTGCACAGTCCAGGGGACGGCTGGCTGCCCTCATTTGGCATGCTCGGTGCCTGGCTCGTGGTGCTTGTGGCAGGGGCAATCATGGTCAACAAGCCACGCATGCTTGATAAAGGCCCTTGACACCCTTACTGCGACACCAAATGTGGGTGCCGCCCATTAATACAACCGATCTCATCGACATTTTGAATGAACTCAAGGGAGAGATTTCATGACCTACGCTTTCACCCGAGGCTTGACCTTCGCAGGACCCGCATCATGACGACGGCGGCACAGGCACCGTGCGTCGCTGTGGTGGGAGCGGCCGGCTGGGCCGGATCCCGGCATGCCCGCGCATTCGCCAAAGCCGGTGCAAATGTCACCCACCTTGTGGAGCCGGACGAGCGGGGGTTCGCGCTTGCACAGGAGCTGGGTTCGCAGTTGGTGCCCAGCGTCCTGGAGCTGCCTGATCACCTTGACCTGGTCGTCGTCGCGTTGCCAACAACCTTGCAACCGGCCATCTGTGCGGATCTGCTGAACAGGGGATTCCGGGTGCTGACGGAGAAGCCGGTGGCGGCAGATGCAGAAGGTGCTGCCATCATGGCCGCTGCTTCGGGAGTCAATGAACGGCTCATGGTGGGATACACACTCCACCAGCATCCAGGCGTTCCAGCCGTATCGCAGTGGGTCAGCGACAACGACGTTATAGCCATTACTGTTCGTTCGGTTGCCCATAAGCAGAACGTTGACTCATGGCGTGCTGATCCCAAGGAGGGTGGCGTTGCGGTAGTGAACGGCATTCACGCCATAGAACTGGTTTCGTCGTGGTTCAAGGGTGACCCGAAGGTCCTGGCCACCAGCGCCAGCAACAGCCTTTACGGATCTCCGGTGCCGGAACACGTCGTCTCCACGCTCGAATTCCCCTCTGGAGTGGTGTTCACTCTGCAGACTTACTGGTCCCCTTGGCAAGAACCCGAAGGTCTCAATCAGGGCGATTGGAGCCTGACCGTCGATGTCCTTGCCAATGGCGGCCGGATGTTGTGGTCAAACGATTCCCTGCACGTGTGGGACCGGGACGGCGGCCAACAAGAGCAGACCTTCGATCCCTCTGACCTCTTCCTCCGCCAGGCGGAAGCGGCATTGAGGTTCTGTGCGGGTGAAACGCCGGCCGTTTCATTCGCCCAGGCACTCCGTGCCACAGAGATCGCCGACGCAATCCGTGCAGGGGCAGCCCCTGATGCCAGGGCGGTTCATCACGCAGCATCAGCAGAACGCGAAATAGACAAAACGCGAACCAATGGCGACCGGCCGAACCGAGCAATATCGAGTAAGGAAATGAACATGACGCAAGCACCTCACGCCCCGACCACAGGAACGCCGCGGATGAGCCGCGCCCAGAGCGGAGGGAACCGATGAGCCTCAAAAACCAGGTGGTTCTGGTAACCGGATCAAGCGGAGGAATCGGCGATGCTGCAGTCAGCGCACTCACAGCCTCAGGTGCCATCGTCATCGGCGCAGACCGTTCCCCGAAAGAGGACCAGTCCCTGGAGGCGTTCCATCCCCTCGACATCACCTCTGAACAACAGTGCGCAACGGTTATCCAGGACATCCAAGCCAAATATGGCCGTCTTGATGTCCTCGTCCACGCAGCGGGAGTGCTCGGCCCCACACCGGACATCATGGAAACAAGCACCGAAGAGTTCGACTCCATCCTGAGGATCAATACCACCGCGACCTTCACCATGGTCCGGGAGACCGCAAAATCGATGCTTGAGACCGGCACATCCGGCGCCATCGTAGTCCTGTCCTCAGTTGCGGCCAAAGAAGCACGGCTCAACTATCTGCCCTACAACGCGAGCAAGCTTGCGGTCCTGCATATTATGTGGTCTTTCGCCGAATTGCTTGGACCCAACGGCATCTCAGTGAACGCCATTGCGCCAGGACCGGTGAACACGCCCATGTGGGCTCAATTCGCCAGGGACTCCGGCCCGGACGCAGCAGCAAACCGGGCCAAGCGGGCAGCGCAGCTACCGATGCGCCGCTTTGCCGAACCCGATGAAGTTGCCCGTGCCATCCTGTTCCTTTCTGATCCCGACAATCGCTACATCACTGGAGTGTCCCTCGACGTGGCAGGCGGAGCACATCTGGGAATAGGAACCTGACCCGCGCGCATCTTTGAGCAGATATTTCGATTCAGTCAGGAATTAGAGGAAAAATGCATACAGCAATCCGTCATCATCACACTGCTCTGCACGTTGCAGACTTGGAGCGCAGCGCCCGGTTTTACGTGGAAGGGCTGGGCTTGACCCGTTTGAATGAGTGGACCTCGGGCCCCTACGTCGGCGAGCTGTACGGCCGTCCTATCGTCAAGGTCAAAGCCATGATGCTCACAGCCGGTGATGGGACCTTTCACCTGGAGCTGGTCCAGGTTGAGGATCCTCCGCCTGCCGTTGATCCCTCGGAAGCGCAGCCTGGCACGGCACATCTTGCCTTCACGGATATTGACCTGCGCGAGGTCTACGCCAGAATGACGAAGCTCGGATACAGGGCCTTGTCCGAACCGGTCGCGCCCACGTCCGGACCGGTTGCAGGAGGTCTGCTGATCTACTTACTCGATCCGGATGGGAATCGGGTAGAACTGATTCAGCCGCCCGACTGGCGCTCGAGCGAAAATTCATAAGCGAATTGGCGGGCAGGGTG
Organism: Arthrobacter sp. StoSoilB13; assembly: GCF_019977255.1. Classification (NCBI taxonomy): domain Bacteria; kingdom Bacillati; phylum Actinomycetota; class Actinomycetes; order Micrococcales; family Micrococcaceae; genus Arthrobacter; species Arthrobacter sp. StoSoilB13. The sequence continues at coordinate 585,403 of NZ_AP024647.1, forward strand.
CACCCTGCCCGCCAATGTTGCATTTACCGTGGCACCACGCCCGCCTGAGGACCAAACCTCGGCGAATAGGCTACCCCTTGACACCACCTGAGGTCATGCCGGCAACGAACCAGCGCTGGAATGCGAGGAAGATTGAGAGTACGGGGATGAAAGCCACGACGATGAATGCGGCGAAGAGTCCCCAGAAGCTACCGAAGCCGGTGGTTATGTATCGCACTATGCCGTTCTGGACGGTCTTCATGTCTTCTGTGGTGGCGAGGACGGTGCCCACAAGGAAGTCGTTCCAAACGAAGACAAAGATGAAGATTGCCACAGCAGCGATACCGGGCCCGGATGAGCGGGAGGATGATGCGCCACAAAATCTGCATTCGGGAGCATCCGTCGATTGCCGCCGCTTCCTCGATTTCGACGGGTATGTTCTCGATGAAATTTCGCAGGAACAGGATGGTTTGTCCACAGATGATTGCCGTGTAGACGATGATCAGCATCGGGTAGGTGTTGATCAAGGCGGTCTTGACGAACATGGAGTACAGCGCGATGAAAACCACGATCGCCGGGACCATGGACAGGACCAGAATCCCGGTCATCAGTGTTTCCATGCGGCGGCTCCGGTACCGCGTTGCCACGTACGCTGCCGGGATGCAAATTGCCAGGGCAAGGACGATAGAGCCGACCGCATAGATGAGGGAGTTTGCGAAAAAGCGCATGTTGGTCGACGTCAGCAGGCCGATATAGCCCTCGGCAGAGAATGGGGCCGGTATCCACCTTGGAGGAAATTCCAGGGTGCTCGAGGCGGTCTTGAGCGAAGTGGACAGGATCCATGCGACCGGAGGAAGGACCACCGCGGCTGAGAGAATGACGTACGCCCAGGACGGGACCGCACGAATGACATTGCCCAGGCGTCGCTGGCGGCGCGGGGTTGTGATGCTCACAGGCTTTCCTTCCGTCGGAAGCGAATGGCGACGAGAGTCAGGACGATGTTGACGGCGAAAAGAAGGATTGCCGTTGCTGATGCTCCGGAGAGATCAAACTTGTCGAACATCTGGTTGTAGACACGCATGGACAGCGTCTCTGTAGACCCGATGGGGCCTCCTCTTGTGGTGACCAAAATGATGGTGACCATCTGCACATAGAGCATGAGAAGAACGACGACGACGGAGACGATGGTGTTGCGCAGGTAGGGCAGAGTGATATTCACGAACTGGTGCCAGATACCGCCGCCGTCTACCCTCAGGCTTTCGCGAAGCTCTTCAGGAATCGTTTGAAGGGCGCCCAGGAAGAGGAGCATGGCCTGGGGATAGGACCACCAGGCTGTCATCAGAGTTACTGCAACAAGCGCACTGCCGGGTGATGAGAACACATCAGTAGGTCCGAATCCGAGGGATTTGGTGATAGCGGAAGCGGGACCGTAATTGGGATTGAGGAACCAGAGCCAGATTGTTCCTGCAGTGGCCTGTGACATCAGCCAAGGCAGCAGGAAGAGGCTCCGGACGGAGCGCTTGAAGCGGTGAAGATTGTTGAGCACGATCGCAGACAGAAGCCCGGCCGGCAAGGCGATAACCAGGGCGCCGAGCGAGAATACCAAGGTTGTCCAGATGCGGCTCGGGAGTTCGGAGTCTGAGAACAGTCGGACAAACGAATTCAGACCCGAGAATTTCCCTATCTGGTAATAAGTCGTCTCGTGGAGGGCCGTCCACGCTGTGTAGATGAGCGGCCCCACAAAAACAAAGAGGAAGACGGCGCTGACGGGGACGACGTAGAGCCATACCATTCGATCCCTACGGACCCGGCGGATAGCATCGACGCCTGAAGGGGAAGCCACAGTCTGGCGTGAGGTGCGGGTTGGGCTTTTTGTTGACATTATCTGTGTTCCTTCCGAGGGGAGCCTGATTTGGTCAGGCTCCCCTGACATCGGGCGGCTACTTCTTGTTGGCCGCGTCCTGCGCGGAACGGATAAAGTCGTTGCCTGACGTACCGTTGAGGGTCAGTTTCTGCCCGGCTTGGGACAGACCAGTGGCAAGTGCGGTCCAGGTGTTGGAATAGGTGCGTGGCTCACTGTTGGTCTTGACGTAGGCTGCGATGTCATTGACGGTCTTTGCCTCAGGCGTGGAGAAGAACGGTTGCTGGTAGGTGGCTGCCCGGGTGGGCACCTCACCGCCGGTTGCCATGAGGGCACCGGCTTCCGGCCCGGTCATGTACTCGATAAATTTCCAGGCGGCGTCGGTGTTCTTGCTGCCATTGCCTATGCCCAACGTCCAGCCAATGGTGGTACCTGTCGTATCGCCGGTACTCGCTTTAGGCAAGGCCGTCCACTTAAGGTCCTTGTTCTGCGAGCCGAAGGAAACTGCTCGTTCCGTGCCCAGAACTGCCATGGCGACCGTGCCGCTCGCCATGCCGTCAGCTACTGTGCCGTACGTGTCTGAAACGACGTTGCTACCCAAAGCCTTTGCGTCCCTGAGCTTGGCAAGGAAGTTACCAAACTCGTTGCCTTTGGCTGTTGCGAAATCCGCTTTCCCATCCTTGTTCCAGATTTCCTGGTCAACCTGTGTCATGAAGCAGTTGAAGAAGGTGCTGATGATTGCCGAGTTGTCGGTGTCCGAGAAGCCGGTCCCGAAGCCGGTGAATCCTGCAGCAGCAGCTTTCCGGGCAACGTCGACAACTTGGTCGTACGTGGTGGGAACGGTCGCGCCTATCTGGTCAAGGATCTTTTGGTTGTAGTAGAGGGCGCAGGTTCGGTATTCATAGGGCACGGCAACCGGCTTGCCGTCAGGGGCCGGCAAGAGTGTCGGTCGGACGCAGCCAGTCAGTCACCTTGGAAGCAGCCTCAGGCAGCGGTGCGTAGACGCCGGCAGACGCCATCTGGGGCACTACGGGAGTGAACATCTTGAAGACGTCAGGAGCCTGACCTGCTGCCGCCGCTTGCGGCAGTCTGTTCAACATGTCGCCAAGCGAAACCACAGAGAGGTTGATCTTGATATCGGGGTTTGCCGCCTCAAACTTGGCAATGTTTTCCTTGAGTGCCTTCGAGCGCGGATTCGCCTGGCTGGGATCGAGGAAGTCCCAGTAATTGAGCGTCACGGGACCTTTGGGTTCCGAAGCCGAGGGGGAGCAGCCACTGAGGGCGAGGCCGGCCACGACAGCTGTGACGAGCGCCAAGCCCCATCGCTTTTTGATCATGAATTTCTCCTGTGAACTGGGTTGCATATGCGGGAGCATGCCGTGCTCAATCGATGCCTACCAAACGTGGGCCACCGACGATCGGGAGGAGCCAGTTGATCATCGAGTCTCTCCTTTGAGATCGGTTGCATTTTTACGAAATTAGCAGTGAGATCGGTTGCTGAGATCGGTTGCAATAAACTTAGGGCCGATGGGGGGCTCTGTCAAGGGAACCTTTGGTGCGGATTTTGGAAGTGCCTTGCTCTCGATCGGCGGCCCGTGCGGCCACCGCCACACTGGTCGAACTCAACCAACATCCAGATTAAGGCTCCTCAGCCAGGGCCCGGGGATCCGGCTCCGCCGGTGCGGGCGATACCTTTCTACCCCCTGTTGTACGGAGCAGAGCGCGCAAGGCCTGGATCGTGTCGGCCTCGGCGGCGGTCTTGTCGTCACGGTAGCGCTTGACGCGTGCGAATCGAAGGGCGATTCCACCCGGATAGCGGGGAGAGTGTTGGACGCCGTCGATGGCGATCTCGACCACGGTGACCGGCTCGATCCATACGGTGCCCGCAGTACGCCGCACCTCCAACTCCTGGAACTTTTCAGTCTGCCACTTCAGCAGCGCGTCGGTGATGCCCTTGAAAGTCTTGCCCACCATCACGTAATCGCCGGGTTCGCCGAACTCCCCAACAGGGTCCAGGGCTCCGAGGTGCAGGTTCGACAGCAGCCCGGCGCGTCGTCCTGACCCCCATTCGCAGGCGAGCACCACCAGGTCGTAGGTGAGCACCGGCTTTACCTTGATCCAGTTCGAACCCCGCCGCCCGGCGGCGTAGGACGAGCCCAGCGCCTTCACGACCACACCCTCATGGCCGGCTTCCAGGGCATCGCGCGAAACGCTCTCGGCAACAGCTGCATCCGCAGTTATTTTCCCTGGGATGCGGTGATCGGGGACGATCCGCTCGAGCACGCCGATTCGCGTTGCCAGCGGCTCGTCGAGAAGGTCGCGCCCGTCGACGTGCAGCACGTCGAAAAACCACGGATGCAGCAGTGTGGTGCGCGCCGCGTTTGCCCCGAACCGGGACATGGTCTCCTGGAATGGTCTGGGCCCGCCGTCCTCGTCGAGTGCCAGTGTCTCGCCGTCGAGGATCACATCGCGCACCGGCAGTCCGCGCACCACCTCCACCACCTCAGGCAACCGATGGGTCACTTCGGCCAGGGTGCGGGTGAAGATATGCACGTCGTCGCCGGCACGGTGCACCTGGATGCGTGCGCCGTCGAGTTTGTATTCCACGGACGCTTCCCCCGTCGTCTCCAGGGCCTCGCTGGCACTGGCCGCGGTTGCGGCGAGCATGGGCTGGACAGGACGCCCGACGACGAGGCCGACTGCGTCAAGCTCGGCGGCGGTGCCTGTGATCGCCAGCAGGGCAGTCCCGCCGAGATCGCCGGAGAGCATCGCTGCGCGCCGTACGGCCTCGACCGGGCGATCGGCGGCACGGGCAACGGCATCCGTTAATACGCCCTCAAGCGCACCGGTACGAAGCTCCCCGAGCAGCACGCCGGCGATGAAGGTCTGCTCTCGTTCTGTGGCTTCCGCTATCAGGGTCCGAAGGATGGCGGCGCGTTCTACGGTCGACCCAGCGCCTGCGGCCGCCAGCAGCCGGTCCAAGGCAGCGTCGAGGTGGGCGATGGTGAGAGTCGGCTCAGCAGCGGGCTTGCCCTTGGCCGCCCTCATGCCGCTCCAGCCGATCCCGACCCGCCCTTGGCGAGGCTTCGCCGTGAGCAAGCCGACCGCCGTCGGGATGTCCGCGGGGTCGAGGCGCAGCAGCAGGCCTACCAGTTCGTTGATCTTGGCGACCCGGGAGCGGGTGGCCGCGACGGCTTCCGAGGTCCTCACGAGCTCATCGAGCAGCATGGCACCAGTCTGTCACGGCCGCCGTCCATGAACAGCGATTAATCCCTGTCCAGAAGCGGCGCGGGCGAATGCCCGGTCCCCGGCCAATTTGCCGGGCAACCCCTGACTTGTGGAGCAATGCCTTGTATTCTCATGGCACCACACCGAACCACGGCACCACCCCCGAACCACTTGAGACTTTCGGCAAGGAGAAATCATGCCCAGCGACAACGAAGCACAGGTTCTGTCCCAGTGGAGCCAGGAACTGGCAAGGGCGCTGCACATCCTGGACCTTGAGGTTGACCAGGAACTTGTCCTCGATCTGGCCAGGAAATCTGCAGACTCCGTGATCCATGCAGCAGCGCCGGTGACGGCTTTCATGGTCGGTTACGCTGCCGGGCTTGAAGCCGGGAAAGGAAGCCGGGGATCGGACGTTTTACCTGCCGTGGCAACTAGCAAGGCGGCAGACATCGCCTTCAGGCTCTGTTCTGACCGGGCGGAAGGAAGGGGCTGGGAGCCCACAAATCAGTCGTAAGGCCGAGAACCCCTGACGGTAAGACTTGGCACAGGGGAGTACCGGACGACTCAGCCCGCGAAGCCGGTAGCCGGTAGCCGACTCTAGAACAGCGGCCAGGGGACCGCCGGCATTCCACTGACCGGGGCCGGAAATCGTCCCGTCAGCCGGAGCCGAGCGCAGCGCGCGATGAGCGATGCGATTTCTTCGGAAGTGAGCAGGTCCGCCAGATTCCGGCCCAGCTCGCGCTTTAGTCCTTCGGTGACGCGATCGATCCCGTCGAGTTCCTCCGCTGTCAGGGCCTCTCCCAGCCATCCCCATAGCACGGTACGCAGTTTAGGTTCGCTGTGAAAGGTGAGTCCGTGGTCCACACCGTGCCGGTGTCCGTCCGTCATGGCAAGTATGTGGTTTCCTTTGCGGTCAGCGTTGTTGACCACGACGTCGAACACCGCCATACGTCTCAGCGCCGGCGAGTCTTCGTGGACGAGGGCCACCATCCGACCATTTTCATCTTGTCCCTCGAGAACGTGTTTCCAACCTGACTCTGGCAGGTGGTCCGCTGCAATCAGGTCCACCGCGCTTTGGGCGGGGTGTTGCTCCTGCCAGAGCTGCACCATCCCTTCGCCCAGAGGACCGTCACGCAGCCAGGTGTGCGGCACGACGTTCCAGCCGAGGACCTGCGAGACCAGGTACGCGGCCACCTCCCGGTGGGCGAGGGTGCCGTCGGGAAAGTCCCATAGGGGGCTCTCGCCCGCTATTGGCTTATAGACGACCGGCACGTCGCCGATGCTGCCGAGGAATGTGGCGTTTGAGGCCGCCGTGATGCGCCCTGAAAGCGTCAGCTCGGCGGTCATCAGGTCCAGCGCCGGCATTAGACCTCGGGCAAGGTGCAGTCGTGCCCGTCCGCATCCATGGGGTACCCGCAGCGGGGGCATATCGGCCGACCGGCGTCCACAATCTCACGTGTGCGCTTGGCGAATGCGCGGGCGGTCCCAACCGGCATTCGCACCAGCATCATTTCGGTTTCGTTAGAGCCGTCCTCAACAAGCGGTTCGTCCTCGTCGTCAGCATCAACGTCGATGAGGGGGTATGCCTCGACGACGATCTGGGCTGTGGTTGGGTCCCAATCCAAGGTCATGGCGCCGGTGCGGAACTGCTCCACAGGAGGTTCGATCGGGTCATTGTCGACGAGTTCAATGGGTGTACCCGTAGGGACGCTGAAGGGGTTGCCGTCGACGGTGAGGAGTTGATCGAGCAGTTCGTCGATCTTCTCCGCGAGCAGGGCCGACTGCTGCTTCTCAAGGGCAATACTCACGATCTGCGCCCCGGTCCGCACTTGCAGGTAGAACGTGCGCGCTCCGGGAAGGCCAATGGTGCCAATGACAACCCGATCAGGCCAGGCAAACTCGTGAACGCGTGTAGGCATGCCAGTAGTTTAGGCACATGACCTTCACGTCGTCTTCTGTCCTGCGCCGCCGCCCACCGGTGCATCGCCCGAGCGGATGCCGTTCGACAGCCACGACAGGTCACCAGCTTCGGTATTGGTCGCATGGACGCTGGGGCGACTCGCGCTGTAATGCACGATTGATACGGAACCGGGGCTGACGTTAATACGCTGGAACAGGTCAAGGTGCATGCCCAGCGCGTCCGCAAGGATTGACTTGATGACGTCACCGTGACTCACGGCCACCCACACGGCCCCTGGCCCGTTCCGGGCTTCGAAGGCAGCATCGTGGCGTCGAACTGCTGCCACGGACCTGGCCTGCATCGCGGCCATGGATTCACCGCCGGGAAAGACGACGGCGGACGGTTGCGACTGCACCATAGGCCACAAATCCTCGGTGGCCAGGTCATCGAGCTTGCGGCCCTGCCACTGACCGTAATCGCACTCGGTGAGATCGGGATCCACTACTGCCTGCGGCGAGCCGGCCTGGCGATCGATGATGAGCCGGGCGGTCTGCCGGCAACGCTCAAGAGGGCTCGATACCACCCCGGCGACGGGCACAGCAGCGAGCCGGTCACCGGCCAGGGCTGCTTGATCGCAGCCCAGTTGGTCCAGGCTGATGCCGTCGGCCCTACCCGCCAACAGTCCACTGGCGTTGGCTGTGGTGCGGCCATGCCGCACGAGAATTAGTGTTGCCATCCACCCAGCCTAGCCACCCTCCGCTGGTGGTGTGGACCATGCCGGGTCGCATCATTCCTGGCTCGGTAAGGAAGAGAATCCTGCGATGAACAAACAGGCTTCGGATAGGCCGAAGAGGCCTTCCCGAGCGGGACACACAGCGGTACAAAAGAGTTGAGGAGGGCATATTCGCCCTCCAACCATGGTCGACAAGGAGGTCGTGGTGTCCAATCAAAATGGTGCGGGTCCGGATCAGGGCCCCTTCCCCGCAGTTCCGCCGGGCGGACAGCCAACCCGCGAGACGCCAACCCGAGGACCGGCGAGGCCCCTACCCTACGTGGTGGCAGGCGTACTGTTGGTCACCGCGATCGTGCTCCCACTCATGCCGCAGCTGTACTCTTTCGACGCGCCACGCCTGGGCGGTATGCCCTTCTTCTACTGGTACCAGCTGCTCTGGGTGCCCATCTCCGCAGGGCTCAGCGGGATAGCCTACTGGCTGGTCAGTACGGAGGATCGACGACGGCGGACAGCGGCCCGCGCCGGGAACCGAAACGGAGGGGACAGGCCATGAACGGACGCGAGATCAACTGGATCGCCCTCATCATCGTCATCGTGCTGTTCGTCATTGTTGCTGTTATGGGCTTCCTTGCCGCTCGGTGGCGCAAGTCGGACGAGGGGCTCCACAGCCTCGATGAATGGGGGCTGGGCGGCCGCGGCTTCGGAACGTGGATCACTTGGTTCCTGCTGGGCGGCGACCTCTACACGGCCTACACCTTCGTGGCCGTGCCTGCAGCGATGTGGGCCACGGGCGCGGTGACCGGCTTCTTCGCCGTGCCGTATACGATCGTCCTCTACCCGATCATCTTCATCATCATGAGCCGGCTGTGGTCCGTGTCCCACAGGCACGGCTACGTCACTTCCGCGGATTTCGTTGGTGGCCGGTACGGGAGCCGGTGGCTGTCGCTCGCCGTCGCCATCACCGGCATTGTGGCGACGATGCCTTACATCGCCCTCCAGCTTGTGGGCATCAAGGCAGTCCTCACGGTTCTCGGCCTCGGCAGCTCCGAGAACGTGCTGCTAACGGACCTGCCGCTCATCCTCGCATTCGTCGTGCTCGCCGCCTACACCTACACCTCAGGTTTGCGGGCGCCGGCCATGATCGCCGTCGTCAAGGACCTGCTCATCTACCTCTCCGTCATCGTGGCGGTCATCTACCTTCCGATCAAGTTCGGCGGTTGGGACACGATTTTCGGTGCGGCGGAAACCAAGCTGGGCACAGTGAACCAGGCAACGGGCAAGCCGGCCGGGGTGTTCATCCCAGGCGGCGCCAACTACTCCGCATATTGGACCCTGGCGCTCGGCTCAGCCCTGGCCCTCTTCATGTACCCGCACTCCGTGACTGGCGTCCTCGCGTCAAAAGGCCGCAACACGATCCGACGCAACGCAGCCATCCTGCCGCTTTACTCGCTCATGCTCGGGTTCCTCGCCCTGCTGGGTTACGTGGCCATCAAAGCCGGTACCAAGCCGACTGACCTCGATGGATCGGTCAATCCCCAACTCGTGGTCCCGCAGTTGTTCCTGGACCACTTCCCGGCGTGGTTCGCCGGAGTTGCCCTCGCGGCCATTGCCATCGGTGCCCTGGTGCCGGCGGCCATCATGTCCATTGCCGCGGCGAACCTGTTCACGCGCAACGTCTACCGGGACTTCATCCGGCCCGACGTCGACCCCAAGACAGAGGCGAGCGTCTCCAAGATCGTCTCGCTGGTGGTCAAGGTTGGCGCGCTCATCTTCGTCGTCGCCATGGACCAGACCACGGCGATCAACTTGCAGCTGCTGGGCGGCATCTGGATCCTCCAGACGTTCCCGGCCGTTGTAGCCGGTCTATACACGCGATGGTTTGACCGCTGGGCGCTGCTTGCCGGATGGGCGGTAGGCATAGCCTTCGGTACCGTCTCGGCCTACAACGTCGTCAACCCGGTGACCCACGCGCATTTTGGTGGATCCGTCGCCCTCATCCCGGGAACCGACTTCACCGTGTATATCGCCGTTACGGCCTTCGCCCTCAACCTGATCGTCGCCGCTGTCCTCACCTTGGTGCTGCGCGCGCTGAAGGTGCCGGCAGGGGCGGACAAGACCCGGCCATCGGATTATGGCGCCGATGAAACCGATCCGAAGATTGCCGAGATCGAGCGGACGCATCGCTTCGTGGAGCCGGGAGACGCGCCGCCGGTGCCGTGAGGCTGAGCAAAGCGCCTGCCTGGGCCGCAGCCCGGGATGGCCCGAGGTGCGGTGGCATGGTGACCACCGCACCTCCCGGAAGATTTCAGCGCTTGACGGCGTCCAGCTTGAGCATCTTGGCGATGACGCCGTCCAGTTCGGAGTCGTCGAAGATCTTCTTCCAGTCGTCCTTGATGATGGTGTCCTTGCCGTATTGGATCGCGATTTCGCAGGCTTCGGAGAAGGGATTGGACCCGCGCAGGGCGTTGGTGAGTGCGATCTGGACGTGGCCGAACAGCATGGCCTTGGCGGCTTCCTCGGGAACCCCGGCTGTGTGGACGGTCTCGTGCAGTGCTTCGTTGAGCAGGGTGCCGATCATGCAGGCCACGGTTTCCACCAGGGTGGGTTCCAGGATGGCGAGCTGCTTGACGGTGACCCAGTGAACGTCGATCACGGGTGCGTAAATGGTGCGGATGACCGCTTCGGCTACGTCGCGGGTGGTGCTGGGTGCGTCGTCGTCAATGGCTGCTACGACATTCTGCGAGGCCCCCTGGCCGCCGAAGGTATCGGCCCATTCTTCCTTGGTGGTGCGCTCCAGGAACACGGACGGGTGGCACGGGTGGGCGACGGCCTGGACAACGTCGTCGCGCTTGGCCAGCAGTCCTGCGTACGCGGCGGCCGGGTCAAGGGTCAGAAGGATCGCGCCGGCCTTCATCTGCGGGACGACGCCCTCGGAGACAATGCCAAGGACGGTGTCCGGGACGGCGAGGATGACGACGTCGGCGGACTTGACGGCGTCGTCAGTTGCCGTGATCTCGCGGCCTTCAGCGCGGACGCGCTCCTGGCCGGCGGGGGAGTTCTCGCTGTAAAAGACGGTGTGGCTGGACTTCTGGAGGTTGCGGGAAACGCGCATCCCCATTTTGCCACCGGCTCCGATAACCGCGACGGTCAATTGTTCTGCTGACATTTCACTTGCTCCTTAGGAAATCGAGGCTTTGTTGGGTCCACTGGTTTTCGAGGCGGATGGTTTCCGCTTCTGTGTCCTGCCATGGCAGCCAGTGTTCGACGATCTGGTTGATGTTTCTTTCTTTGGGCTGGATCTTTTCGACCATGTAGTCGTAGTCGAGAAGGCCCTCGCCCAGGGGTGCGCCCGAGTACGTGAACCCGACCCATCCCTGTTTGCGGCTGAACGCAAAGTCTTTGATGTGCATATTCAGGACGTAAGGGCCCGACGGCGTCAATCACCTGCCGCGGCATCTCCAGCGCCGCCACGGTATTGGCGGGGTCGCTGCAAATGCCGAGATACGGGCTGTTGACGCGGCGGACGACGTCCAGGATCCGTTCCGTGGGGACCTGTTCATAGGTCTCGACGGCGATCCTCACCCCGGCTGCCTCAAACTCGGGCAGCACCTCGGTAAAGATCGCCACGGTTTCCTCGTTGTCCGGGGTGTGGCCGGGAACGTTGAACATGGTCCGCAAAAGGTCCGAGCCCAGCACCCGGGCGATATGCAGGAACCTGCGCAGGTGCTCCGGGCGGATGCCCTTCGTCCCCACTTCCAGGGTGATTCCCAGTTGGTCTGCCGTACGGCGGACGGCGGCGAGGTCGGCGTCGTCCATGTCTTCCAGCGGCGCGTAATCGCAGATCTGGAACAGGTCCACGCCCAGGTCCGCGGCCTTCCGCAGGGCGTCATGGATGCTCAGCGGTTGGGAGACCTGATCCGAGAGCTGCCAGAAGAACGCGTAGCTGCTTAAACCAATCCTGCTCATGCGGCCACCGCCTTATCCGCGGCGAGCCGTGCGGCTGTCTCGTCCAGGATGGTCTTCAGCGCTTGCGGATCGTGCGCGAAGCGGCCCAGGAACAAGCCCGCGACGGCGGTGTCCAGTTCCGTGATCAGGCCCGGTCCGGCGCTGCCGCCGTAGATGACCCGGCTGCTTTCCTGGCCCGGCAGCGAGCGGAGGTGCTCGTCCAGGCCACGAACCACGGCGCTGATGTAGTCCGGTGTTGCAGGTTCCGGTGCTCCGATGGCCCACTGCGGTTCGTAGGCCACGATGGTCCTGTTTGTGGGGCCAAGGGTTGCGGCACGGTTGAGCGCGGCGTCGATCTCTGCCGTGCAGTGGGCAACGGCTTCCTCGGGGGAGCCGGCGTTCAGTTCGCCCACGCAGAGCACGGGCGTGAGGCCATTGCGGTAGGCAGCTGCAGTCTTCAGGCCGATCACGCGATCGTCCTCGGCGAAGATCCTGCGGCGTTCCGCGTGTCCGACCTCGACGTACCTGCCACCGAGCTCGGCAACGGTCTTGCCGCCGACCTCCCCGGTGTACGCGCCCTCGTCTTCCCAGAAGATGTCCTGCGCTCCCGTTCCAACGTTGGCTTGCCCCAGGATCCGGGCCGCTTCGGGCAGGACCGGCAGGGTAGGCAGCACGAATACTTCGATGTCGCCGCTCACCACGGCCGGGTGCTTGAAAGCGATCGTGGCGACATCGCGGCAATAGTCCACGGAGCGCTGGTAGCCGAAGTACATCTTCAGGCTCACGCCGATGACCGCCATGGATTTCACCCCGGGGTTGTTAGCAGGAAGTGACACCCTCGTAGTCCTTAATCAGTGTGACCTTCTCGGCCGAGGCAGAGGTTTCGTCGAAGGTGTACGTGAGCCACTCCTTGGCGAGGCGGCGGGCGAGTTCCAGCCCAACCACGCGCTGTCCGAAGGTGAGGACCTGTGCGTTGTTCGAAAGGACGGAGCGTTCCACGGAGAAGGAATCGTGGGCGGTGACGGCGCGGATGCCGGGAACCTTGTTCGCTGCGATCGCGACGCCGAGGCCGGTGCCGCAGACCAGGAGCGCGCGGTCGGCCTTGCCGGCGGCGATCAGTTCAGCCGCTGCGATGGCCACGGACGGGTACGGAGTGTGGCTTGACGCGTCGACGCCGACGTCGGTCACGGATTCCACCAAACCGTTGGCTTCCAAGTCGGCTTTGAGGGCCTCCTTGTACTCGAATCCGGCGTCGTCCGATCCTATGACCAAGCGCAGTTTGGTGCTCATGCTGATTCCTTTACTGAGATCTTCCCGGCGGTGTTCCCGGCGAGGGTGTTGTGGATGGCCCGGACGATCAAAGCCATGGAGACGGCTCCGGCGTCGGGCGTTCCAAGGCTCTTTTCCGCGTGCGGGCGGGCGCGGCCCATGAGGGGCAGCAGGTTCGCGGTCGCCTCGGCCGACTGCTCGGCGATGGTGGCGGCAAGGCCCCACGCCTCGGTCAGGGACTGGCCGTGGTGGACACCCTCGCTGAGTGAGTCGCGGAAAGGGACCAGGACATCAACCATGGTCTTGTCGCCCACCTTGGCCTTGCCGAAGTTCATGATCGCGGCGGCGGCGTCGGCCACACCGGTGGCGACAGAACCGGCGTCGGGCGCGTTGACATCACCCAAGGCGTCACCCACCGCCCGCAAGGCCATGCCCCAGAGGGCGCCGGACGTGCCACCGGCTTTGTCTGCCCAGGCATCGGCGGCCAGGTTCAGGACGGTTCCGGCGCCGGCACCGCGTTCGACGGCGTCTTCCGCGGCTTCCACGGCGGCCCGGACTCCGCGTTCCATGCCAATGCCGTGGTCGCCGTCGCCGGCGATCGCATCGATCCTTCCCAGTTCGTCCACGCTTGAGTCAATGACTGCCTTCGCGGCACCAAGTGCCGCAAGGACACGGACTGCTGCATCACGGGAGACCACGGAGGCAACTGGGATGGAACGCTCCGCCACGTCGCTGCCGGCGGCGAGTTGTGCGGCGTCGAGCGGTGTTGCGGTGACCGCACCACGGCGGAAAGCCGGGGCATCGGCGGGGGCGAGCCACAACGCCTCCAGCTCCGCGTCCAACCAGAACAACGTCAGGGACGTCCCGGCCATGTCGAAACTGGTGACGAGCTCGCCCACCTGTGGGTCCACGGCTTGGATGCCTGCCTCGGCCAGGAGCTGGGCCACGCGGCGGTAGACCACGAACAGTTCCTCGTACTTGACGCTGCCCAAGCCATTGAGGACCGGGACCACCCGTGCGCCGTGGGCGGAGAGTCCATCCGGGATTTCGGCGAGGAGGTCCTTGACCAGCAGTTCGGCGAGTTCATCCGCCGTCGGGATGTTCGTCTCGGCAATACCGGGCTCCCCATGGATGCCCATTCCCACGGCCATACGCCCCTCGGGAACTGTGAAGAGCGGGTGGTCCGCGCCCGGCAACGTGCAGCCGGTGAACGCGACACCGAAGGAACGGGTGCGGTCATTGGCCCGTTCGGCAATCTCCACCACGGCATCCATGGAGTAGCCCGCTTCGGCGGCCGCTGCGGCCACTTTGAAGACCGTGAGGTCGCCGGCGATGCCCCGGCGCTTGTGCCGTTCGGCCAAGGGCGCGCTGGAAATGTCATCGGTGACGGCGATGCTCCTGCAGTCGATGCCCTCGGCGCGGAGCTTGTCCTGGGCCTGGGTGAAGTGCAGGACATCGCCGGCGTAGTTGCCGTAGCCGAGCAGGATGCCGCCGCCGTTGTTCGCGGCTTTGGCTACGTTGTAGACCTGCTGGGCGGAAGGGGACGCGAAGAGGTTGCCCATCGCTGCACCGTGGGCCATGCCCTGGCCGACCAAGCCAGCGAAAGCCGGGTAGTGACCGGAGCCGCCCCCGATCACCAAGGACACAGAGCCCGGGATGCTGCGGGTGCTTCTGGCGACGCCACCGGCGACACGCCGGACCCAGCGGCCGTGCGATGCGACGAAGCCTTCGATCATTTCGTCAGCGAAAGCTGAGGGCTCGTTGAATAGGCGGGTCATGGGGTATCTCCTGGGCTGTACTAAAGGTGTGAGGTGTGGTGGTTGTGCCCTCCCTGCTGGAAGGGCACAACCTGCTGCTTGGCGTGGTTACGGCTCCGCGTGGTGGCCGGCACCTGCGGGGTCCAGTGCCTCGGCGGGGATGCCGTCGCTGGACTTACGCTGGCGGCTGAGGGTGACCATGAGGATCGAGGAGAGCAACATGAAGCCTCCGACGACGAACATGGGTACCGTGTAGCCGCCGGTCAGGTCCTTGAGCCAGCCCGTGATATATCCGGCGCTGAAACCTGCCAGGTTGCCCACCGTGTTGATCAGTGCGATGCCTGCGGCGGCCGCTGCACCTGTAAGGAACTGGGTGGGAACCGTCCAGAAGTTGGGCAGTGCCGCGAAGATGGACATTGCCGTGATGGTGATGACGGCAATCGTTGCCGTGGGGGATCCGGCGAACAGCGCCAGTGGGATGCTGACACCGCCAATGAGGGCCGGAAGGGCGATGTGCCAGGTCTTTACGCCGCGCTTTGTGGCGTCCTTGGACCAGAAGTACAGGGCGAACGCTGCCGGCAGGTACGGGATGGCCGTGATCAGGCCCTTCTGGAAGACATCGAATTTGGTGCCGTAGAGGCCTTCGAAGCCGGCGATGATGGTCGGCAGGAAGAAGCCAAGGGCGTACAGGCCGTAGATGAATCCGAAGTAGATCAGGGAGAGCATCCAGACGCGGCCATTGCCGAATACGGTGCGGACGCTGACGTGCTTGTTGCTTGCGGCGGTCTGGGCCTTTTCCTTTTCAAGGGCGCCGGTCAGCCAGGTCTTTTCCTCGGATGTCAGCCACTTGGCCTTGGCGGGGGAGTCCGCCAGGTAGAACCAGGCGATGATGCCGATGACGATTGCCGGGATGGCGACACCGAAGAACATGAAGCGCCAGCCCTCGAGACCGAAGAACACGCCGTGCTGCTGGATCAAAGCTCCGGCAAGCGGGGCGCCGATCACGGTGGTGAGTGGCTGTGCCAAGTAGAAGAGGGCAAGGATCTTGCTGCGGTGCTTGGACGGAACCCAGAGGCTCAGGAAGAGGATGGCGCCGGGAAAGAAACCGGCTTCGGCAACACCCAGGATGAAACGCAGGATGTACAGCTGCTCAACGTTGCCTACCCAGGTGAAAAGCAGGGACACGATGCCCCAGCTGACCATGATGCGTGCCAGCCAGCGGCGGGCGCCGAATTTGTGGAGGGCCAGGTTGCTGGGGACTTCGAGAAGGATGTAGCCGATGAAGAAGACTCCGGATGCGAAGCCGAACTGGGCCGCAGAGAGTGCCAAATCGTTGTTCATACCGTTGGGGCCGGCAAAGGAGATGGCCGTGCGGTCAAGGTAGTTGATGAAGAACATCAGGGCGACGAACGGCACCAGCCGGATTGCCACCTTCTTGATTGCGGATTTTTCGACCACCGATTGTGTGGTGTCCACATTGACTCCTAGATGTTGGTATCCCTGCGGATCCTGCACTGGATGCGCCGGGCTGACTCATGTCATGCCGGTGGGGATCCGGCGATGGCGAAGCTTGTGAGTTAAACCATAGGGCGCTCGAGGCAAATTGGTCAACCGGTTGACCTCAAGTATTTGTTCCGGATCCCCAAACGCTCAATTGGTCATCCGGTTGTTACGCTGAGAGCATGTCAGCGAACACCGCCGCAGCAGCGGCACACATGACGGCAGCGCTTGCCCCCATGGAGCAGGGCTCCGTTGTGTCCGAAGTTGCAGAAAGGCTGCTGGCCTACTTCACGAGTGGTGACATCGCACCGGGAACCCGCCTTCCGGCGGAGCGGAATCTGGCTGCTTCCTTGGGGGTTGGGCGTTCAGCGATCCGCGAGGGCCCTCGCCGCGTTGGAGATCCTCGGTATCGTCATCGTGCGCCCAGGTTCGGGAACGTACCTGCGCGACGGCGTCTCCGAACTTTTGCCCCGGACGCTGAGTTGGGGACTGATGCTGGGTGAGCCGCGTACCCGCGAACTGGTTGAGTTGCGCAGCGGCCTGGAAGTTCAAGCTGTCGAGCTTGCCGCGCTTAGGGTTACTGACGAGGCGCTTGAGCGCATGCAGACCGACCTGGACGTCATGGCCAAGAACCTCGATGACCTCGCAGCATTCGTTGAAGCAGATGCGGCCTTCCACCGCGAAATTGCGGCCGCCTCCGGCAACATGGTCCTGGAGGAGCTCCTCCAAAGCATTCGCTCGCTCCTGCGTATCTGGGTGGACCGTGCCCTGACCGACGAAGGCCACGCCGAAGCCGCGCTCCGCGAACACACTGCGATCTTCGAGGCTTTGCGTTCCAGGGACGCCTCAGCAGTGTCCGAGACGATGCGTTCCCACATGGACACGGCATCGCGGCGCCTGCTCGCCGGATTCGACGCTGCACAGTAGGACACCGCGCGCTTCACGCCAAACGCCCTGGGCATTTGAGTCCGGCAATGGTCTTACGCAGTGGCTTCCGAGACCGGGTGGGTGACCTTTCGTTACTTCCCGGTCATGTTGCGCTCATCACATCTATTTGCTTCCCTCGACCTGTGCGCTGGATCCTTGCATGACCTAGTTTTTTTAGCGCTTGTCAGAGCGTGCCCAATGGAGGACACAATTTATGACTAACGTTCTTTGGTTTTCTGAGCTTGGCTTGTCCGACCTTGACCAGGTTGGCGGCAAAAATGCATCGCTTGGGGAAATGGTCCGGAATCTCGCCTCTGCCGGGGTGAAGGTTCCAGGCGGTTTCGCGACGACGGCGGACGCTTACCGGCGTTTTCTGGCGGACTCGGGGTTGGATGCCCGGATTGAAAGCATTCTTGAGGGCTTGGACAGCGGCGATGTGGCCGCGTTGGCCAAGGCCGGCCAGGAAATCCGGACCCTGATCCGTGAGACGCCGTTTCCGGCCGGTTTCGAAGAGGACATCCGGACGGCTTATGAGCGACTGACCCAGGAGCATGGTGGGGATGTGTCGTGGGCGGTACGTTCCAGTGCCACGGCTGAGGACCTTCCGGATGCGTCGTTTGCAGGGCAGCAGGAGACGTTCTTGAACATCCGCGGCATCGGGAACATCCTGCTGGCCATTAAGGATGTGTTCGCTTCCCTGTACAACGACCGCGCCATCGCCTACCGCGTACATCACGGCTTCACGCATTCGGAAGTGGCGCTCTCGGCAGGTATTCAGCGGATGGTGCGTTCCGACGTCGGTGCCTCCGGCGTCATGTTCACGATGGACACCGAAACCGGCTTCAGGGACGCTGTCTTCATCACGTCCTCGTATGGGCTGGGGGAGGCCGTGGTCCAGGGGGCTGTGAACCCTGATGAGTTCTATGTCTACAAGCCCGCTTTGGCAGCTGGGCGCCCGGCGGTGCTCAAGCGCGGCTTGGGCGAAAAGGCCGTGCAGATGGTCTACACGGATTCGGACGAAGTTGGCCGGACGATTGACTTCGTCCCGGTGGCGCAGGATCTGCGGAACCGTCTCAGCCTGACCGATGCTGAGGTTGAACAGCTCGCCCGGCACGCGGTAGCGATCGAGGAGCACTACGGCCGTCCGATGGATATTGAGTGGGGCAAGGACGGTGTGGACGGGGAGGTTTACATTCTTCAGGCCCGTCCGGAAACCGTAGAGTCCCGAAAAGCCGCGGGGACCACTTCCCGGTACACGCTTACTGAGCGGTCCACCGTGTTGGTGGAGGGCCGGGCGATCGGTCAGCGGATCGGTGCCGGGCAGGTGCGGGTGCTCTCCTCGATCGACCAGATGGCCTCGTTCCAGGAAGGCGATGTCCTGGTGGCGAACATGACGGACCCGGACTGGGAACCGATTATGAAGAAGGCCGCCGCGATTGTCACGGACAGAGGCGGCCGGACCTGCCACGCCGCCATCATTGCCCGGGAACTGGGTATTCCAGCCGTCGTTGGTACTGGATACGCGTCCCAGATCCTCAAGGACGGCACTCCGGTCACCGTTAGCTGCGCGGAGGGCGAGGCTGGGCTCGTCTATGAAGGTTTGCTGGAGTACTCGCTGCACGAAACCAGCCTGGAGACCATGCCGGAAGCTCCGGTGAAGATCATGATGAACGTGGGTACCCCGGAACAGGCGTTCAGTTTCGCCAAGCTCCCCAACCACGGTGTGGGCCTGGCCCGCTTGGAGTTCATCATCAACCGGCAGATCGGTGTCCATCCCAACGCCCTGTTGGCTGTGGCTGGTGAGATCGAGCGCCCGGCGACCCTGGATGACTACACCATCCGGCAAATCCAGGAAAAAACAGCCGCCTACGACGGTCCCCGCGACTATTACGTCCGGCGCCTGGCCGAAGGCATCGCCACCATCGCGGCGGCTTTCGCCCCGGAACCGGTCATCATCCGGCTCTCGGATTTCAAGTCCAACGAGTACGCCAACCTGATCGGTGGTCCGGCGTTCGAGCCGGAGGAGGAAAACCCGATGATCGGGTACCGCGGCGCGTCCCGGTACCTGTCGGCGTCCTTCCGGCAAGCGTTCGAACTCGAATGCGAAGCCTTGAAGTACGTGCGGAACGAGATGGGCCTGTCCAACATCAAGCTGATGGTCCCGTTCGTCCGGACCCTGGACGAGGCCCGCGGCGTGACCGAACTGCTCGCCGCCAACGGGCTTAGCCGTGGCGAGGACGGGCTGGAGATCGTGATGATGTGCGAACTGCCGGCCAACGCGCTCCTTGCCGACGAGTTCCTGGAGTACTTCGACGGCTTCTCCATCGGGTCAAACGACCTCACCCAGCTCACCCTGGGCCTGGATCGCGACTCTGCCCTGGTTGCCGAAGGCTTCGATGAACGGAACCCGGCCGTGACCAAGCTGCTGGAGATGGCGATCACGGCGTGCCGCGCCAAGGGCCGCTACGTCGGCATCTGTGGCCAGGGCCCCAGTGACCACCCGGACTTTGCCGAGTGGCTGCTCGGGCAGGGCATCAGTTCGATTTCGCTCAACCCCGACGCCGTGACCGAAACCTGGCTGCGCCTGGCCCGCACCACCAGCACCACGGTCTAAGTGGCAGACCACCAAACCGTGGGGGCGGGCTCCCCGCCCGCCCCCACGGTGTTCTTCCTCTCGGACAGCACCGGAATCACCGCTGAAACGCTCGGCAATACGCTGCTGACGCAGTTCCCGGGCCAGCGGCTGGAACGGCGGACCATCCCGTTCATCACCACCATCCAGCAAGCGCGTGAGGTCGTGGCGCTGATCGACCGGGTGGCTGCCACAGGTCCTGTTCCGATCATCTTTTCCACCGCCGTGGGGCAGGACATCCGTGCCGTACTCTCCCAGAGCCGCGGGCAATTCTTCGACTTGTTCGGTACGCATATAGGGCAACTCGAACAAGCCCTCGGTGCGCAGGCCAACGGCAAGCCCGGCCAGGCCCACGGCGTGGGCGATGCCGTCCGCTATCAATCCCGCATGGCCGCGGTGGAATATGCCATAGAGCACGACGACGGCCAATCGCTCCGGGCGCTTGAACGCGCCGAATTGATACTCATTGCCCCTTCGCGGTGCGGGAAAACTCCCACCACCATGTACCTTGCTTTGCAGCACGGCATCCTCGCCGCCAATTTCCCGCTGGTGGAGGAAGACTTTGACAACATGGTGCTCCCGAAGCCTTTGTTGCCTTTCGCGGGCAAGTGTTTCGGGCTGACATCCCAGCCTGTCCGGCTCAGCCAAATCCGGCAGGAACGCCGCCCGGGCAGTAACTACGCGTCCCTGAACCAGTGCACCTTTGAGCTGCGCAACGCCGAAGACATGTACCGGGCCAATGACATTCCCTACGTCAACTCCGCGTCCATGTCCGTGGAAGAAATATCTGCCACGGTGCTCCAACGAATGCAGCTGCATCACTGATGGCGTGTCGTCGTCTCGCAACCCATGGTTGATGTAGATCATGAACATCGGGAGGCACGCCGGTCGGAAGGTCAGAGACGGTCAGGTGTCTTCGGCCAGGTCCTGGACGTCGAAGGTCTCGCGCGCCTGTTCGATGAGGGGCATGTGCTTTGCGGCCCACTCCAGGAGCACATCGATGGGGTAACGAAGTGTCTTGCCTAAAGGTGTGATGCGGTACTCGATCGCGACGGGGCGCGAGCTAAGCAGTTCGCGTTCGATAATGCCGTTTCGTTCGAGGCGACGCAGCGTCGCCGTCAGGGACTTCTGCGACACCGACGGGATGGCCCGTCGCAGTTCGCTGAACCGGCAAGGCCGCTCGCAGAGTTCGTTGAGCACGCTCAATGACCACTTGTCGAGAACTTGATCGAGCAATTCCCGATGGGGCGTGCTGATCTCCAGACGGTCATCGTGGCTAGTGGTATCCGGCATGAAACCTGGTCTCGTTGAAGTGTCCTGCATCTACCAGGTATCAAAGATATACCAACGTTTACCTCTTTCCCAAGGAGTCTCATGCCTGTTCACCGTTTCAGCCCGGAAGGCCTGATGCAGCCCACCCCGTACCACCACGTCGCCGTCGGCACCGGCACCCGTCACGTTCACGTCGCGGGCCAGATCTCGCGCCTGGCTGATGCTACGCCCGTCGCTCCGGACGACCTGGCCGGCCAGGTCGCCCAGGCCCTCCGCAATACCGCGACCGCGCTGGCCGGCGCCGGGGCGAGCTTCGACGACGTCGTGCGTTTGACGTTCTACGTCACCGCCTGGGCTCCGGAGAAGATCAGCGCTTTCATGGAAGGTATCGAAAGTGTCGCTGCGGAGATCGGACTGCCCTCGCCGATGCCACCGTCCTCGCTGATCGGCGTCGAGTATCTGTTCGAACCGGATGGGCTCGTCGAAGTTGAAGCAACCGCGGTACTGGATTAGCAACGCCACCAGGGGTTTATACGCCACTCCTAAAGAGCCCTCAGCGCTTCAACCACCAAATCGTGATACCGGTGGGGGCCAAGCCCACTCAGCGGGAAAACGAGTACTACAGTTGATGTATGGCTGCCAGCCGCAATCCGCTCGATGACCTGCGCGAAACCATCGGCCATCTGGCCAATCAGCTCAAGCTGCCTGGTTCCGAACGCGTCGACGACCTCGTGGGCGATCTCATCGGTGCGAGGCCCGGGCCGGCCCGCCCGCTGTCCGAGGTGCAGGCCGAACTCGACGCGCTGGTTGGACTGGGGACCGTGAAGGAACAGGTGCGGGCCCTGGTCGCACTGCTCCAGGTCCAGGCCCGTCGTAAGGCGCACGGTCTGCCGGAGGTGGCCACATCCCAGCATCTGGTGTTCCTCGGAAACCCGGGCACAGGCAAGACCACCGTGGCGAGGCTCCTGGCCGAGATGTACCGCGCGGTCGGGCTGCTGCAGAAAGGACACTTGGTCGAGGTCGACCGTTCGGGCCTGGTGGGGCAGTACGTCGGGGCGACCGCCATCAAGACGGACCGGGTGATCCGGCGTGCGTTGGACGGTGTCCTGTTCATCGACGAGGCCTACGCGCTGGCCCCGGAGGACGGCCGGATGGATTTCGGCCCTGAGGCGATCGAGGTCCTGCTCAAGCGGATGGAGGACCACCGCCACCGCCTGGTGGTGATCGTGGCCGGCTACCCGCGGCTGATGGAGTCCTTCTTGCTCTCGAACCCTGGACTGCGCTCCCGGTTCGCCCGGGAGATTACGTTCCCGGACTACTCCGTGGACGAGCTCGATACGATCTTCCACCAGATGCTTGCCCAGCACGAGTACACACTGGAGTCGGGTGCGGACCAGATGCTGCGGCGCATTCTCACCGGACTCCACGCGGGCGAGGACTCCGGCAACGCGCGGTTCGCACGCACGCTGTTCGAGCAGGCGCTCAACCGCCAGGCGCTTCGGCTCTCGCTCGATGAAGAACAAAGTCTCGACGCCCTCGATCGTGAGGCCGTCATGACGCTCACCGCGGACGACATCGCCGAGGCCGCACTGGCCTTGGGTGAGGAGCCGGAGCCGGAGACGGAAGCGACGCCGGAACGGCAACAGTCACGCTGGTGGCGCTGGCTGGTCTGAAGTAGAGACCTTCTCGCCGCCTCGGGCTCGAGGTGGTGGCACGCTGCCGGAAAGCCTTCAATCACGGCAGTCGGGCCAGATTTGATGGCTCGTTTCCTGAATGCCAAAACCACGGGATTCGGATCGCAGCCCAGTCGCGGGGGGAGTCCGCCACGCGGTCGCCTTACATGTGACACCGCTCGACACTTTGACCGGCGAGCTTCCCTTGGGGGCTCCGCCTAAGGTAGGGGTGTCTGTTATGCGCTTCATGGCTCCTCCTGCATCCTGCTGGTTCAACCATGCTTCACCTGGATCAAGAGTTACCCCGGTTTTGCGCAGCGTAGGCAAAGTTTATGGACAGGAAAAAGTGCGACGGCGGTACTTGCCGAGTGCCGCCGTCGCACGATTCCTGTTACTTAAGCCAGGACGTCACCGTTTCCTGGTGCGCGTCCACCCACTTTTTGGCTGCGGCTTCGGGGCTCATGCCGCCCTGAATATCCGTGGCGACTGAATTCTGGTCATCGTTGGTCCATTTGAAGCCCTTGGCCAGTTTGGCTGCCGGTGAGCCGCTGTCCGCAAACTTCTTGGAAATAATCTTGTTGAGTGTATAGGTCGGGTAGTCGCAGGCCACTTTTTCTGCGTCAGCATCGCAGCCCTCGGTCCAGGGCCGGCAGGGAGACCTTCTTGAGGGGAATCTGGGACAGGAACCACTGCGGTTCGTAGAAGTAGCCCAGCAGCGGCGTCTTGTTTTGCTCCGCCGTCCGGAACGACTGGATAAGGGCAGCCTCCGAGCCGGAGAACACCACTTTGTAATCCAGGTTCAGGTTCTTCACCAGTGCTTCGTCGTTCGTGACGAAAGCGGGGTCGCCGTCGAGGATCTGGCCCTTTCCGCCGGACTCGGAGGTGGTGAACATCGACGCGTACTTGTTCAGGTTCTTCCCGTCCGTGATGTCCGGGTACTTCTCTGCCATCCATGGTGGTACGTACCAGCCGATGTGGCCTTCGTTGCCGGTGGGTCCGGCGTCTACAGCCACCTTCTGATCCGTAATGTACTGCTTGGTGAGGTCAGCATGACCCCAGTTTTCCATGATGACGTCCACCTCACCGGAGGCGAAACCCTGCCAGGAAATCTGTTCGTTGAGGTCCTTCTGCACCACAGTGCAACCAAGCTGGTTTTTCGCTACGTAGCTGTACACGGCAGCATTGGCCGTATAGCCGACCCAGGCGTTCATCGCGACACTAACAGCTCCGCAGGGTGCATCCGAGGCACCTGCGGGTGCGGCGGCCACCTGGTTCACGGAAGCACCCCCGCAGCCTGTCAGCAGCAAAGCAGCCGCGGCGACTCCTGCCATCAGGGGGATAGTTCGTTTCAACAGCGGTCCGGCTTTTTTCATTGTTGGGTCTCCTTGTTGGGGGGTGGGAGTATGGCGGGAATGTTTGTTCATTGGAGCGACCAGGTTCATGGGGTCTTGGCCGCGGCAATTTTCCGCAGCGGGGTTGCTGCCGCAGCCTGGGTCATCCTGTCGAGCAGGATGCCGAGGAACACGATGGCAAGGCCTGCGGCCAGGCCCTTGCCGAACAGTGAACTTTGGACAAAGCCGGCGACGACGTCGTACCCGAGTCCGCCTGCACCGACCAGGGCACCCACGACCACCATGGCAAGGACGTAGATCAGCCCTTGGTTGGCGGCGAGTGCCAGGGACTTCCTGGCCATCGGCAACTGGACCTTGGTAATGACCTGCCAAGGCGTTGAGCCGCTGGAAATGGCAGCTTCAAGGACAGTGGGTGAGATTGCTGCGATGCCATCGGCGGTGATTTTGATGGCGACAGGAGCTGCGTAGATGATGCCTGCGATGATCGCCGTGAAACGGGTAGCGCCGAAGAGTCCCAGGAACGGAACAAGATAAACGAACGCGGGCATCGTCTGGCCGGCGTCCAGAATTGGCCGAAGGACTTGGTCTACCCTTTCGGAACGGCCCATCGCGACACCGAAGACCACACCAAGGACCATGACAAGCGCGGTGGCCACCAGCGTTCCGGCGAGGGTGACCATGGAATCGCTCCAGAGGCCAAGGTAGATGATGACACCAAGGCAGGCGGTGGTTACGGCGGCGAGCTTCCAACCGCCCAATGCGTAAGCGGCCAGGGCAATGACGCCCACGAGGATGTAGAAAGGGGTGTCTGTGAGCAGGGACTGGAACGGGTTCAGGATTCCAGTGGTGACCGATTCACGCAGGGACACTGTGAACAGGGACAGGTTGCTCTGCATCCACTGGCTTGCCGAGCTCACCGCCTGGACAATCGCCGGGCCGATGTTGAAGTCCTTCGGGAAAGCCGCGGCCCACAATGAGCTCCTGGACAACTGGACCATGACCAGGGCCAGGCCCAGCGTGACACCCAGGACTATGTATCGGTTCCTGCGCGAGATCCGGCCGTTCCGGGCAGCGCCCGGTTCCGCCCGGCGGCTGGCTGCAGTGGTTACCCGGTCCAGCACGATCGCGAGCAGGACGATGGAGAGGCCGGCATTTACTGCAGTTCCGACGTCGAGCGATTGCAGCGCGCGGACAACGACCTGGCCGAGTCCTGGAGCGGCGATCAGTGCCGCAATAGTGACCATGGACAGAGCCGCCATGGTGCTTTGGTTGATTCCCATGACAACTGTGCGCCTGGCCATGGGAAGCTGCAGGGTAAGCAGCCGCTGCAGGCCCGTGGTACCCAGCGAGTCCGAGGCTTCCCGGGTGTTCTCCGGGATGCTTCGGATACCGTGGGCCGTGAGGCGGATTACCGGAGGCGCGGCGTAGATGACAGTGGCAATGACGGCCGAGGCCGGGCCGATGAGGAAGATGAGCGCCAAGGGGGCCAGGTAGACGAATGTGGGCAGCGTCTGCATGAAGTCCAGTACCGGCGTGATCACTGTGGCAACCCGGGTGGAGACACCGGCGAGGATACCGAGCGGGATCCCAATCAGGAGTGTCAGCAGCACAGCGGTAAGAACCAAGGCGAACGTGTAGGTGGCCTCAACGAACAGACCCTGGATGCCGAAGAAGGTAAAGACGGATAGGGTCAGGAGAGCCACGCGGACGTTCCCGACGGCGAACGCAATCCAGCCAAGTAGTCCTACGGTTCCTAGCCAGCCAATTTCAGGCAGCCGCAGGCCGGTGGAACTCGCCGCAAAGAGCGTGATGAAGAGGTTGGCGACGTTGTCCACCACGGCCCGCAGTGGTGTGAAGATATACAGGAAGACGGGGTTGTCGGCCCGGTTGGCCGCAACCCAGGCGTTGAACTGGTTGAGTGAGCGGTGCAGATCCGTCAACTCGGAGGCAGGCAAAGTCAGGGTGGACGTCCCGTGCAGGATCAGAAAGCCCAGGATCCAGATGACGCCCGCGCCAACCAGCAGCATGGTGCGGCGACTGGGCAGGCGGCGCGGTTCCTTAACAGGGGAGGAGGCTGGCTGGATCTTTTCCTGATCCCGGACAAGCGTAGTCATCAGGCCGCTGCTTCCGCTGGCTGCAGCACAGAGAGGATGCTGTCACGGTCGATCTGCCCGATGATCCTGCCTGCTTCATCCTCCACGAGGACGGGGCAGGAGGAATGCATCACGGTTGTTATGGCGTCCCGGATGATCATGCCGGAACTGAGGACCGGAGCATCCAGGGGCGTTCCATCCATCAAGGGACGCATAATCCACTTCAAGGTCAGGACGTCCGCGCGGGGAACTTCGGACACAAAATCCTCAATGTACTGATCTGCCGGAGATCCCACCAACTCATCCCCGGTGCCGCACTGGACCATCTCGCCGTTGCGCATGATCAGGATGCGGTCCCCGAGCTTGAGTGCCTCGGAAAGGTCATGGGTGACGAACACCATGGTCTTCCCCATTTCCTTGTGGAGTCGGATCACCTCGGCCTGCATGTCACGCCTGATGAGGGGATCCAATGCAGAGAAGGGCTCGTCGAAAAGGATGGTGTCCGGGTCGCCTGCCAAAGCCCGGCCAAGGCCGACACGCTGCTGCATACCGCCGGACAGCTGGTCCGGATAGTGCTGTTCGTACCCCTTCAGGCCGACCAGTTCAATGATTTCCCGAGCCCGGCCGTAGCGCTCGTTCTTAGCCGCCCCGCGGATTTGCAGCCCGTAGGATACGTTGTCCAAAACCGTCCGGTGAGGCAGGAGTCCGAAGTGCTGGAACACCATGGACATCTTCCGCCGGCGAAGTTCCCGCAACTCCCCAACGCCTGCCTGCAGGACGTCCTTGCCGTCCACCATTACCTGCCCTGAAGTGGGTTCAATAAGCCGGGTAAGGCAGCGGACAAGGGTTGATTTGCCGGATCCCGAGAGACCCATAACGACGAAGACCTCACCCTTTGCGACGTCGAAACTTAGGTTGCGGACGGCCGCTACGCAGCCTGAGGCTGCCAACAGTTCAGCAGAGCTAAGGGACGAAAGCCGGGGATCACCAGGGATCTTTTCACCAGCGGGGCCAAAGACTTTCCAGAGGTTCCGTACTGAGATGTCGGGGCTGTTCATTGCTGTACTCCTGCTTATGGCGGCTCGAACCAATGGCCGGGCTTTGAGTGGATGTCTTGCTGCTTGCCTTTTCGCCGAAGTCCCCCACTGAGCTTGGGGAAAGCTGGGGGATACGCCGGTGGAGGCAGCGCTCTCAACGCCATGCTCCAGACGCCCGCGGGCAAATCCTTGCGCGATGTCGCGAGGGCACTGTAAATCTTCTTCGCTGCGAACGGACTTGATCTGCATGTTGCTGGTTGTGCATGCATCAACATCACCCGTAATACGCAACAGTGATGTATCTCACTCCACCTGTCAAGGTTTGGAAATAAATAAAAACGATGGCCAACAGCCACCGTGGGTGACGCTTGCGCCATCCCAATGATTGACGGGTTGGGCGCTGGACCACGTCAAGGGAAGGGTCGCCGTGAGGGAAGCTGCTTTGTGACGGTGCCGTCGAGTCGTATGACGGCATTGGCCCGTACTGGTTCTGACCGGTGTGAGGATCTCAGAGGTCGTCTTCGGGCCGGGCAGTGAGAATTCGATTGGCGCTCAACTGGAGGATGCCGAGCGATTCCTGGATCAGGGGAGAGGTGATGCTGCCGCGGCGTACGGCAGCGACAATGCGGCGCGACGGCTTACCCCTGCCCGTGATACGGAGCCGAACTACGTTTTCTGCACTACGCAGCGGCGCCAGTCTCGGCAGCAGGCCCACGCCCAGCCCTGCGCCCACGAAGGCGATTTGGGTTTCCCACTCGACGGCCTCGTGGGCAATTCGTGGTGTTACCCCGGCCGCGGTGAACGCCGCAGTGAAGAGGGAATGGTAGGTGGAGCCGGCGGCCTCCGTGATCCAGGGTTCCGACGCCAGCTCCTGGAGTGTCACTGTCTCCCGCGATGCCAACGGATGATCAGAGGGAATGATCACGTCCAGGGGGTCATCGAGCAGGACGGTCTGTTCGAAGCGCGGATCGTCCTCGGCGTAAGTGTCGGACTGCATGGCGACGATGACTGCAAGGTCGATTCGCTCGGCAACCAACAAGTCGAAGCAGCGGGCCGGGTTGGCCTCGAGCACTTGCACTTCCAGTTGGGGGCGCGTTGAGCGAAGAGTCGCGGCGAGTGGCGCAAGCAACTGGGCGGCCGCCGTCGAGAATCCGCCGAGGCCAAAATGTGACTGGACCTGGTCCCCGGCCTTCATGGCTGCGGCGCGCAGGCTCTCCCAGTCGGCAATGAGCGTGTCCGAACCCGCCACGAGAAAGCGGCCAGTGGCGGTCAGCCGCACCCCCCGGCCGTCCTTCGTCAGCAGCTGCATTCCAAGTACGCGTTGGAGCTCCCGCAACTGCGCCGACACGGCGGAGGGAGAATAACCTGTGAGCTCCGCGGTGGCGCCAATGGTGCCGCAGCGGGCAAACACTCGAAGTGTGATGAGTCTCGCATCGATCATGCACCTATTGTGCACGGTTATCTTCCAAATGTTGCGCTTTTGTTGCAGCGCATTCGTCCCTAATCTCATGACTACAAGGATTTTGAATACAACATCGGTTGCACCCAAGCACCCTTGGTCGCCATGAATCGCACGCTAACCCAGGCCTCCCGGGAGGAAACACATGTCTGCTCCAGTCTTGCCCCTCAATTCACGCGGAAAACTCGCTTCATCATTGCCTGCAGAGCAGCTGGCAGAGATCAGCCAGTTGTTCGAGTTCCGGCGCACGGGATATTCCCTCGATGCCCCCTTCTACACAGACCCCACGATTTTCAAGATCGACATGGAGGCCATTTTTGGCCAGCACTGGATCTTTGCCGGCAGCGTCGCAGAACTCCCGGAGCCGGGTGACTACATCACTGTGGATTATGGCCCCTACTCGCTGATTGTGCTGCGGAACGACGACGGCGGCGTGAACGTCCTGCACAACGTGTGCCGCCACCGTGGCGCCCGCGTCCTGACCGAAGCTGCCGGGTCCACTGGCAACCTCGTTTGTGGCTACCACTCCTGGACCTATTCCGCGGAAGGTAACCTCATCCACGCCTCCGCTCCCGGCGAAGCGAAGTTCGACAAGAACTGCTTCGCGCTCAAGCGTGCGCACAGCCGCGAAGTTGCCGGCCTCATCTTCGTCTGCATCGCTGATGAACCGCCGACGGACTTTGACGAGACCTCCAAGATCTTCGAGCCCTATCTCGCGCCCCACGATCTGTCCAAGACGAAGATTGCCTACCAGCAGAACATCATCGAAGAGGGCAACTGGAAGCTCGTCATGGAGAACAACCGTGAGTGCTACCACTGCGACGGGCATCCGGAACTCGCCTGCTCGCTCTTCCCCACGTGGGGCCTGACCGAGGGGCTGATCCCGGCCCATCTCGAGGAAGTTTGGGACCGCAACAAGGAAGCACAGTCCTCGCTTGAGGAGCGTTGCCGCCGTTACGGCCTGCCCTACGAGGTAGTTGAGGAACTGGACACCCGTATCGCCGGAATCCGCATCTCGCGCGAATCCCTGGACGGTGAGGGCGAATCGTTCTCCGCCGATGGCCGCCGGCTGTCCAAGAAGCTGCTCGGTGACCTGCCCGACTTCCGCCTTGGCCGCTGCTCGATGCACCTGCAGCCCAACAGCTGGTTCCACTTCCTGGGCGACCACGTGATCACCTTCGGTGTCTTCCCGATCAATGAGCACCAGTCCTTGGTCCGCACCACCTGGCTGGTAGCCGACGATGCCGTGGAAGGCGTTGACTACGACCTCGAGAAGCTGACCTACACCTGGAAGCAGACCAACCTGCAGGACAAGGCCTTCGTGGAGCTGTGCCAGCAGGGCGCCGGCAGCCCCGCCTACGAGCCCGGCCCCGTACATGAAGAGCGAATACCAGGTTGAGGCGTTCATCAACTGGTACGTACAGCGCGTGCAGGAGCACTTGGCATGATTGAACTCCTCACAGAGACGGCAATCCAGGAGCCACAGCGGATCCGTGGACTTGAAATGCCGTGGAACAGGGTGATGGGCAGCACCGAGGCACCCGCCCGTGCTGCCCGTGCCCTGGGTCCCTGGCACCCGCAGGAGTTCATGGCTGAATGCGTGGAAACCGTTCCGGAAGCGGGCGGCCTCATGACGTTCGTGTTCCGGCGCTGCGACGGCGCCCCTCTGGCGTTCCGCGCAGGGCAGTACGTCAACGTGGCCTTTCCCGTGAACGGCGAGGACAAGGAACCGGTGGACCGCAGCTACTCGCTGTCCAGTTCGCCTACCGAGCCGTGGACTTTCAGCATCAGCGTCAAGCGCGACGGTGGCGGCCTGGTTTCGCCGTGGGTGCACGAAAACGTCAAGCCAGGTACCGTCCTGGAGATGCTCGGGCCAGTCGGCGCGTTCCACCTGCCCGACGCGGACCGGCGTGCTCGTTACCTGTTGCTCGCTGCTGGAGCCGGCATTACGCCCATCATGTCCATGGTGCGGACCATCCACTCCTTGCCGGGGCATGCTGACGTTGTTGTCCTGTACCACGGAGCGGAAGCCGGGGGTTTTGCCTTCCACCAGGAATTGGCATACATCGCGTCCGTGGACTCGCGCGTAAAGGTCTTCTATTCCCTGGGTGACCGCAGCAAACCCGAGGGGTGGGAAGGGCTCAGCGGAAGGCTGACGGCGGCCATGCTCGACGAGGTGGCCCCTGATGCCAACGGCCGTCAGGTCTATGCCTGCGGTCCCGAGGGCTACCTGAACACTGCCACCGAGCTCCTCAAGAAGGTGGGCGTCGACGACACCTCCATCTACATGGAGTTCTTCACCGGCGACCGCCAGACGCTCCTTGAATACCAGGCAGAGCTGGCGCATGCAGCGGACATTGCCGAGGAAATCGCGGAGGAAATCGCTGATTCCGCCGAGGACTACTTTGAAAGCCAGCCCACAGCCTTTGGGCTCTACGAGCCAGGCTACGACGCCGAGGGAACCCTGAAGGCCGGGGGACTGCCGCTGGAAACCGTCGATGCGGATGCGGCTGGTCCGGAAGCCCTCGACGGCGGTTCGGACACCGAGCCGGAGACCGCGACCCCGGATGCCTCAAGTTTCGACACTGTCGGAACGGGAAGCCTCACGCTGTCCTTCATGCGCACGGGAATCAATGTACGCATCGATCCCACCGAGCACATCCTGGGGGCGGCCCAGCGTGCGGGCGTCAGGATCGGCGCAAACTGTAAGGAAGGCATGTGTGGCTCCTGCAAGGTCGTCAAGCTTTCCGGGGAGGTGGAGATGAACCACCAGGGCGGGATCCGGGCCCGGGAAATCGATGCAGGCAAGTTCCTGCCCTGCTGCTCCACAGCCCGGACCGACATGGTGATCGATGCCTAGCTTCCAGCTGCGGAGATAGCGGGACAGGTAGCGTGGCCGCGGTTAGGGACGAAAGACGAGTACAAACTACTCGTGCACCAAGACTGCCCGTTGGTCTTTACTGGATGCAGCGGAGCCCAAATAACTGCCAATAACCCCCCAACGTTTGGCGGTTGGTGCCCAAGGGTTCCGTCGGCCAGGGCCGGACAACTGCAGCAATGCAGATGTCCGGCCCTTAGCCTTGCCACGGGCTAGGATGTGGCGCGTCGCGCTACGTTGTAGAAGCGGATGTTCTCGTATTCTTCGAGGCCTTCGGCGCTTCCTTCGCGTCCGAGGCCTGACTGCTTGACGCCTCCGAAGGGGGCGGCTGCGTTGGATGGGACGCCTTGGTTGATGCCGACGATTCCTGTCTGGAGACTGTCGGCGACATTAAGGGCGCGGTCCAGGTTCTCGGTGAAGACGTAGCCGGCGAGGCCGAATTCCGAGGCGTTGGCGCGGGCAATTACTTCGGTTTCGGAGTTGAAGCGCTGTATCGCCGCGATGGGGCCGAAAATTTCGGACCGGGCGACGTCGGAATCTTCCGTGACGCGGTCCAGGACGGTTGGGGCGAAGAAATTGCCTGCGGAGTCGTAACCGTGGCCGCCGGTGAGCAGTGTGGCTCCGAGAGCCACGGCGTTCTCGGTGTAGGCCTGCATTTGGGCGACTGCACGGTCATCGATCAGCGCGCCGAGTCCGGTCTGCTGTCCGAGGCCGCTTCCCACAGCGACCTGGGCGAAGCGTTCGGTGAGCGCTGCTACGAAGTCATCGGCTATTCCGTCCTGGACGTAGATCCGGTTGGCTCCAATGCAGGACTGGCCGCCATTGCGGAGTTTCGCGGCAAACGTTCCGTCCACTGCCCGCTGCAGATCGGCGTCGTTGAAGACGATGAGCGGTGCGTTGCCGCCAAGCTCCATTGAGCTTCGGAGGACATTCTGGGAGGCAAGCTGCAGCAGCTGGCGTCCCACCGGCGTCGATCCGGTGAAAGAAACTTTCCTGACTCTGGGATCGAGCAGGACGGCTTCGCTGAACGCACCTGATTTTGAGGTCGTGATGACCTGGATAAGTTCTTCCGGTACCCCTGCCTCGACGGCGAGTTGAACGGCAAAGTACGTCGTGAGGGGAGTGAGGGTCGCAGGCTTGATGACTACGGGGCATCCCGCAGCCAGGGCGGGTGCGATTTTTCGGGTGGCCATCGCCAAGGGGAAATTCCATGGCGTGATCAGGACCGCCAGGCCGACGGGGGAGCGGCGTGTCAGGAGGCTCGCACCACCATCCGGTGTTTCGCGGAAGTTTCCTGCGGGGCGGACTGCTTCCTCGGCGTACCAGCGGACGAAATCGGTTCCGTACTTGACCTCGCCGCGGGCTTCGGCGAGGGGCTTGCCCATTTCGCGGGAGATCAGGTGGGCGAGGTCTTCGGTGTGTTCAACGAGTTTGTTGTACCAGGCGTGGAGTACGTCGGCGCGTTGGCGGAGGCTGGACCTGGCCCAGGGCGTTCCAGCCTTGTCGGCCGTCGCAACAGCTTCCAGCGCGGCCTCAACATCGGCGTCGGGGACATGGGCTATGGTTTCGCCTGTCGCGGGGTCCTGGACTTCGATGCCCGAGCTGGGAAGGCTGATGGATCGGATGACGGCATCGGCGTGTTTGACGCTGGCGGAGTCGGCCGCAATCAGGGGTGCAGCGACGTCGGATATGAGGCTCATCGATTCTCTCTTTCAGTACTGGCCTGGTCGATGGCGGTACGAAGACGCGTACATCTCCAACGGATGATCTGCGTTTCGCCGCGATCGATAACCAACGCATGATGGTTTTGTGCCTAAAGCCAATGTAATTACGTGCGAAAGTAAATAAAAGCGAACCTTTTTGACGTACTTATGTAAGTTTTTCTTACATGTTGTGCTTGGCGTGCAGCACTTGGGTTATTGCTTCCCGCACGGCAGTCAGGGAAGCGCTGCGCTCAGAGCCGGACCGAACCAGGAACTGGATGCTGCGCTGTTGATCCGCTGGCAGCCAGGAGCTGGGCGTCATCACACTGCCGGCTTCACGCAGCACCATGTCAGGCAGGAAGGCCGCGGCGAGGCCCTGTTCAACCATGCGGAGGTGGAAAAGAAGGTCCGAAGAAACATAGGAGATAACCGGATCGATGCCTAGCTCGCGGCAGACGCGCACGGCCCATTGTGATGAGGCGGTGTGCGGTGGCTCTGCTACCCAGCGCAGTTGCTTCAGATCGTCAAAGTCAGCAAACTCCAGGCCGTGCGGCAGATAGCCGCGGATTGGGTCCTGGCCGATCAGGGTGGTGTGCACTCCTCCGGGCGGAGCCACTGCAGTCCCGGGAAACGCATCGCTGACCACGGCATCGACCTGCCGGGAGATCAGCTGAACGACTGCCTGCTCGGGATCCTCGCGTCGCAACCTGACGTCCAGTCCGGGATAGTTTCGGGCCAGTTCGGCCAGCGCAAAAGGCATTACGCTTCGGCTGATAGTGCTGAATGCCGCTATGGTCACAATCCCCTGGGGCCGTTCATGGGAGGTCGCAAGATCAGCTTCGGCGCGCTCCATCGCGGTCAGTATTGCCTCGGTATTGCGTACGAGTTCCTCGCCTGCAGGGGTGAGCCGGACATTGCGCCCCACCCGTTCGAGAAGAACGACACCTGTTTCCTTTTCCAACAAACCGAGCTGCTGTGAGATCGCGGAGTGGCTATAGGAAAGTTCGCGGGCGGCGGCACTCATGCTGCCGTGCAGCTTGACTTCCCTGAGGAGGGTGAGGCGATGGAGGTCGAGCATGCTGGTAGCTTACGCGTGCGCAGGCGGGGTAGTTTCCACTTCGGTGCATCCGGTGGGGTTCGAACCCACGACCCGAGGATTAAAAGTCCCCTGCTCTGACCACTGAGCTACGGATGCCGGAATCGCGCCGGAGCCATGCGCGCCGGACTCCGGCTCGGCCAGGGTCACACGGCCTGACTCATTGTGGGCGCAATCTTTAACCGTGCCTCACCACGAGGTATTCCCGGCCGGGTCAGCCGCTGGTTCCGGTGGCATCATGGGCTGCGCCAACAGGTTTGGACTCCGGTGATCCCCGCTGGCGAAGGTAAATGGAAAGGACCACCATGGATCCGACTGCAAGGAACTCCGACTGCCAGTTCTGCAGAGTACGGTTCCAAAAGTCAGGTGATACCAGATACTCAGCCCAGGACAGTGGCTCTTGGAAGTTGCGAAGTTGCTCTTCGTTGAAGGCAACGTGGCCTGTGATGGACTGGACCAGCCACGAGAGGATAAAAATCAGACCCATTGTTGCGGCGAGCGAGTTCGAGAATACGGTCAGGCGCCAACCTTTTGCCTTTGCCCATGCGGGGGACTTGGCGTCGGCATGCTCACCGACGAGTTGTTCTTCGTCGGATTCCAGGCCCGGCTTGTCCAGCTCCTTTGATTCCGGGGATCCCTTCTGAAGCAGCCAGATGGTAGCTGTGATGTAGAGGAGAAACTGCAGGTACTCGGATTGCCAGTTTTCCGACACGTCAACCGCGAAGCTGGAAGAAGTGATGTATTGGAAGAAGGTGATTTCATCAAGGCCGGCAGTGAGTTGGTCTTCGTTGAAGACGGCCTGTCCAGTAATGGCCTGACCCGCCAACGCAAGGATGAAGATCAGACCGAAAAATAGGCTTAGTCCGTTGTTCCTCAAGGCTTTTTTCACGTCGCGTCCTATCCGTGAACCAGTCCCACGGAGGCCAGGTAGGCAAGACCACCGAAAATGAGAATGAGATAGAGGCTAAAGGCGACACGCATTGCTATCTTCCTCCTACTTCACAGGAATAGGGGGTTTCCTCCCTTTGAGTGCATCCGGCAGCTGTCACACGCCAACTTGAGCCGGAAACAGCGACGAAAACGTTATCCCTCTCGAACTGCACCAATGCTTCCCGGCCATAGGCTTCGGTTTTGACCACTTCTCCGGAAGCTCGAAGATGTAGTGACGCCAAGTGGGTCTGGCAGTCGTCACCGTCCTGCTCTTCAGATTTGTCCCGGACCGTGGGCTGCAGCAAATCACAGGCAGCAGCCCAGTCCGAGGCATCTACGGCACGATGGAAATCCTCAGCGACCTTGGTTGCGCCGGCAGTATCTACGGCGCAACCTGTCGCAGCAAAGAGGAGAAGGCTGGCGGCAGTAGCGGGGATTATTCTGCGCATGGGCCCCAGCTTAAGAGACTGGACCAGGCAACCGAACCTTCGACATGCACCCATGCGTTCCTCCCCGCCACCGACACTAAGCAACCTGAGGATCTGCTATGGCTTTAGTGTAAACCCAGGAACTGCTTAGCCAGGTGAACTGCACGTCGCCGCCTTATCCAGCGACTTTGGGCAGTTCCGCGGTGGTCCTCAATGGCGACCTTCATCAGGGCCTGTGCTCACCCTACGGGCGACCCAACTCTGGTGATGCCCGCTATGCGCCGCGGGAACTGATCCAGTTGCTCGCCGGCCTCCTCATACCACTGCGTCAGGACGGCTGGTGGCTCGCCCAGTGTGACGGCATTGGTGAAGGACTCGATCCATGAACCGGACTGTGCGAGATGATCGCTGATCACGGACATGTGATTGGCCATGGACTCTGCTTCGGCATGGACCTGAAGGCAGGTGATTTTCCGGCCTGATTCGTCGCCGAAGAATTGGAAAATAAGCATCCTGGGCTCGCGGCTCTCCACAAGCCGCGACACCTCGCGGCATGCTTCGAGGGCTTCCTCCAGATGACCGGCCCGCACCTTATATGTGCTGAAGTAGATGAACGGCTCTGACATGATTGCCTCCTGAATCAAGGGATCCGCACCTTGCGGATTACCTTCAGGATCCCGCTGGCGCCCCGCCCGGACATCGGGAGTTCGGGCCGGCTTCGCCGTCCCGGCGTTGGGTAGTTCTGCCCAGTCCACCGATGCATACTGGTGATCAGGAGGTGGACGTGGCCGACGAGGCAGATCACCTGGCGAGGGCCCGGACGCTCCACATGGAGTACCAGTGGCGGGAGGCGTGCGAGGAGTTTCGCGCCGCCGGCGGACTGCCGGCACTCGGGGTAGAGGATGTGGAGCGCTTCGCGGAGTGCGCACAGATCGCAGGGCTGAATGAGGATGCGATACCCGCGCTTGAGCGTTCCTTCGAAGTGCGGGCAGCGGAGGGTCAGGTGCGCGCCGCGCTCGCCTCAGCGTTCTGGCTGTGGCAGGCGTACAACCTCAATAATGAGTTCGCCCAGGCCAGCGGCTGGATGGCAAGGGCTCGCGAACTCGGTCCGGATGACGTGGGGGGAGACCCCGGTTGGCTGCTCATCACTAAGGCTTACGGTCTCATCGCGGCGGGCGCGTATGACGAGGCGGGCGTACTTCTCGCGCGCGCCCGGGCGACGGCCACTGCCGCGCACGACGCCGATCAGCTGGCTTTTTCGACGCTTCTTACCGGCCGCGCACTGGTCAAGTCCGGCCACCTCGCGGACGGACTGGCTTGGCTGGACGATGCGATGCTCCGTGTTGTGGTGGGCGAAACCACCCCCAGGACCACGAGCCTGCTCTTCTGCGCGGCGATCGGCACGTGCCAGATGGAGGCCCGGGATGTGTCGCGGGTCCGCGAGTGGAGCATAGCCCTTGGATCGTGGTTGGATGCGGTGCCCCCATTCGGCGGGCCCTTCTATGGCAATTGCCTTACATACCGGGCAGTCCATCTCCGGCTCGCGGGACAATGGGCGGCGGCCCTCGCTGAGCTTCAGGAGGCATGTCGGAGTTTGGCCGACGGTGCGGGCACACGCCTTATCGGCCACGCCCGCTACGAACTCGGTGAATCGCATCGTCTTTTCGGGGATTTCCCCGAGGCAGAGGCGTCCTTCCGGGCGGCCGCCTTCTCGGGAGGTCCTACGCAGCCGGGGCTGGCACTGCTCAGGCTTTCCCTGGGCGATGTTCCAGCGGCGGCCGCGGGTATCCGGCGCGCACTCGGGGAATCCGCGGGATCAGGTGCTCGCGTGGACCTGCTGCCCGCGGCGGTGACGGTCCTTCTTGCGGCCGGGGCTGGCCGCGAGGCCGCGGCCGCTGCCGAGGAGATAGGCAGCCTCGCCGAGCATTTCGCCTCTGACAGTGTTCGCGCAGCCCACGCGCGGGCCCTGGGCGAGCTTGCTCTTGCCGACGGTGACTGTCAGAAGGCACTTCCCGAACTTCGACGGGCCGCTGACCTATGGCGTGGGCTGGATGTCCCCTACGAAGTCGCGCGGTGCTCGGTCCTCCTCGCGACGGCCTGCCGGGGTGTGCGGGACCACGAGGCCGCAGGCTTTGAGCTTGAATCAGCGCGACAGGAATTCAGGCGTCTCGGCGCCCGTGCCGACCTGGCCGAGGTTGAGAACATGCTCCGGCAGCAGGGTGTTTCCCCTCAATACGGGCTCTCGCCGCGCGAATTGGAGGTGCTCCGTTTGATCGTGCGTGGCCGGACGAACCGGGCAATTGCCGGCGAGTTGTTCATCAGCGAGCGGACCGTCCACCGGCACGTAACCAATATTCTCGAAAAGCTCGGCGTGAGCTCCCGAACGCAAGCAGCCACGCATGCCATCGGCCAGGGGATCGTCAACATCGCCCCGTAGCCGAGTGTCTTTGGGCGCCAGGTTGCCCCATCACGTCAAATGGTCAAAGTCGCCTCGCGCCCAGGCAGCATGCCGTTGGGCTGAATCGTGCAGAACGGCTTTGGCTTCGGAGGCGATGATGTTGTTGAAGTTGCCGTAGATCCTGTCGAACGTGAGTTCTTCCAGTTGTGCGGTGACCCGCAACGCTACCGCACCCGAAAGCGGCAGATGATTCGGGTAGCTACGCATGAAGGCGATGGAGCGGCGGTCCGGATTTGGAAACACGCTATCTCCGGTCAGCAGGACCCCCTTGCCTCCTGCTCCCGCAGTCCAGTGCGCTACCGCGCTCCCGGGGAAGTGGCCTCCGGTCTGGTGCAACGTCAATCCTTCGGTGATGGTCCTGCTGCCGGACCAGTAGGAGATGACCGCATCATTCCGACCAACCCACTGCCGGTCGGCGTCCGCCACAAGCACGGGGACGCCGCCAAGCCGGCGTGACCATTCCACCTGCACCCCGAACATGTGGGGATGGCTGGCTGCAATCGCCACAACCGGGCCTCGTTCAAGGACTGCTTTCACGCTGATGTCATCAACAAATCCAACGGGGTCCCACAGCAGCGAACCCTGTGGTGTCACTACAAGCTGGGCAGTTTGACCGATCCCGACTTTCGGCGCAGCTCTGATGCCGATAAGTCCCGGCTCGTTCTCTTCCAGCAGTAACTGCTGGCCAGCCTGCGCCAATTCGTCGAGTGAAATCCACGTTTGTCCGTCCTCGGGCACGTACTGGCGCTCGTCGGCGCAGATCGGGCAGAGTTCCGGCGTCGGCTCGTCACGTTCAACGGCACAGGTTGCGCAGATCAGCACAGCTATCCCTTCCAGCTCAGGTCCCGGACGTATCCGGTCTCCTTCTGCTCCGAACCTGCCGCCAATTTACGCTGTATCAGCCTTCTACTCCAGCCCCTCTAGCCCGGAAATATATATGTCGATCCATTTACGAGCGTCATAGTATCGATATAAACTTGTGTCTGGAAGCATGGGGGCACCGCAAATGGTGGCCCGCTCCTCATGTCCGAACTAAGGAGACAAAGATGTCTGGTTCACGCTCTGATGAGATCAATGAACATTCACAGGAACTGACCATGGGCGCTCTGCTCGATGAAGAGTTCCGCTCCGTGTTCGACGGCACGACGCCGGTTGCCACACCGTGGGCTGGCCTCATCTTCATCTAGACACACTTGAACAAATTCCTTGCGTGTACAGCACGTACAGCAGGTAGGGCCGTGAAACTGCATGGGCTGGCCGCCAAGGAGCTCTTCACCAAGCTTCACGGTCTCCTGGGTCCGAAGGCCCATGATGATGCGCTGTCCATCGTTGGTTCACCTGCGACATCGGATGTGCCGGCAGTCGCAGCCCTTAACAACTGTGTGAAAGTACGCAACCGTGAAAAGGGTTGGGGCAGCATCGCGCCCCAACCCTTCTCCAACCACCCATCCCGGGATCAGTGTCCTTGGAAGGCCTCCGCCAGCCACCAGGAGCCACCATCCGAGGCGATCTTGGCATCGATCACCAAGGGCCGGTCCTGGCCACCGTCGCGGAAGGCCGCAACCCATTCCCGCACTGGCTGAAGGTCCTCCAGGGTCCTGACTGTCACGCCGTCGGCCCCAAATCCCCTGGCGATTGCGGCAATATCGGTCTCCGGGAACGAGACACTGCCCAGTTCCTCCTCGGCGTGATGCTCAGCGAAGTGATGCACCTCAGCGCCGTACGCGGCGTCGTTGTAGACGATGCAAACCAGCGGCAGCTTAAGCCGGACGGCGGTCTCCAGTTCGCTGATGCCCATCAGGAAACCACCGTCTCCGGCACCCAGGACGGGCAGCCGCTGTGGTTGCGCCATTGCAGCGCCGATTGCCGTGTAGAGGCCAATGCCGATCGCCTGGAACGCTTGGGTGAAACAGAATCCGAATTCGTCCGGCACCGCCAGGTACTGGCTGGGGTAGCCCATGAAGTTGCCCGAATCCACTGCGACGATCCTGTCTGCCGGAAGGATTGTATCCAGTTCCCGGCTGATCACCCGGGGATCGATGGACGTCGAAGTGCCCAGGTCCGGAGTCTCCACGTCCCGCCACCGTGCACTCTGTTTGATGGCGAGGGCGTTCTGCTCGGTACGGTACTTTTCAGCCGCAGCAGGCTGGATCGTCTTGAGGACTTCCAGGGCGTCCTCCGCGGTGAGGGCGGAATCACCCAGCACGCCCAGTGTGATCGCCCTGTTGGCGCCCAAGGAGGAGTCTTCGACGTCGATCTGGACTACTTTTGTTCCGGCAGAGATGAGCCTGCCGTGACGCATAGTCCACATATTCAGCGTGCAACCCCACCCGATAATCAGGTCCGCTGAGGTAATGAGCTCCGCGGTCAATGGGGAGGAGAACCCGCCGGAGATGCCCAAATTATGCGAATCGCCGTTGAACAGCCCATTGGCCACGGCCGAGGTCGCCACCAGCGCCCCGGCGTGCCGGGCCAGGGCCAGGATGGAATCCCGGGCGCCCCGGCCACCGCGGCCTGCGACGAACACGGGACGTTTAGCATTCGAGATCAGCTCTACCAGCTGGTTCACCGCACCGGTATCCGGACGAAGCCGCGCCGGCACAGGCACGACGACGGTACCCACCGTGTCTGCGGCGGTTCCGCTTTGGATATCCAAAGGCAAGCTGAGCACCACGGTCCTGCGCTCGTTCACCGCCGTTCGGAAGGCCCGGACGGTATCCGCTACGGCCGTTTCGGGGGAGTGGATCCGTTCTGCCACGGCCCCGACGCTGCGCGCCAGAGCATCCTGGTCGATCTTGAAGTTGGACCGGATGGCTGCCGCCTGCGTATCAGCCGTCAGCACGATCATGGGGGTGCGGCTCTTGGCAGCCTCTCCGACGCCGGTGATCGCGTTGCTCAGGCCACATCCTTGGTGTGTGGTCACCACGCCCACCTTGCCCGACATCCTGGAGTAGGCATCGGCCATGGTGGCAGCGCCGCCCTCATGGCGGGCCGCGGTGTAGGGAACACCGGCGTTCATCAGGGTGCTGGTGACGTCGAAGTTGCCGCTTCCCACCACCCCGAAGACGTGGCCGACTCCCAGTTTTGCCAGTGTCCGGCCCACCAGGGTGGAGACCCTTGCCTGCTCGCTCATGCGCCCGGCTCCGATACCGTGCTTGCCGTATGTGCTGAGTTGTCAACCAGAGCATAAACGCGGCTGGGGCTGCCCGTCCCGCCAACGATGGGCAGGGGTGCGACCACCAGCGTCGCGCCGGTGACCGGGAGGCGGTCAACGTTCCGCAGCGACGTCACGCCATATTTGTCAGCGCCGAGCAGGAACGAATGGACAGGGAACATAGGGTCCAGCGTGGCGGCCTGGCCGGCGTCGATGCCCACCGTTTCCACGCCGAAGCCGCTGATGGAGGCATTGCCGGCGAGCCACTTGGCGCCGGCCGCGGAGACCCCCGGCGTGTGGGGGCCGGCGTCGTCAGCGTTCATGAAGTCCGCGGCGTTACCGCCGCGTGCGGACCAGCCGGTGCGGAAGATGACCCAGCAGTTTTCCGGGAAAGGGCCATGCTCCTGCTGCCACTGCTCGAAGTGTTCGGGCTCCAGCAGGAAATCGGCGTCTCGTGCAGCTTCGGCGGTCTTGTCAATCACTACGGCCGGCCCCCACCAGGCGGTGCGGCTCGATCCGGTCCACCGACTTCCCGTCCTTGCCCGTGATCCAGTGGACGGGAGCGTCCAAGTGCGTCCCGGCGTGTTCGCCCACCGTGACGTCGTTCCACGCCCAGGCCGGTCCGGCGTCGTCGAAATTGCTGACGGGAGTCAGCGAGAGTCCAACCGTGTTGGCCAGGGGTTGCGGCAGATTCAGGATGGGAGTGTCACCGCTGAGCGGCGTGGTGAGGTCGACGACGTCGATGGCGCCGGATGACAAGGCTGCGGTGAGCTCATTTAGAACAGACATTGTTCTCCTGTCGGATTGATGTATGGGTTCATTTCAATTTTTGGGCCACCAAATGCCCCGACCCGCCGGACAGTCCGGGGCCGGGGTGGGTGGACGCGCCGATGTGCCACAAGCCCTTGACCGGGGTTTTGTGGTTTGCGGCCTGGGGGAAGGGCCGCCAGAGCAGGTTCTGGAAGAGTTCGGCGGATCCGCCGTACGGGTCGCCGTTGACAGCATTGGGGTTTTCCGCAGCCAGATCGGTTGGTGCCAGGATGTCCCAGGCCAGGACGGACGCCCTGGTGCCCGGCGCGAATTGTTCGAGCCTGCTCAGGACGCGCTCCATGTACCGTTCCTTAAGTTCCTGTGTCCAGCCGCCGTCCACGGCGAGCGCGCCTGCGGCATCCGCCACAGGCGAGAAGGGCACTTCCTGAAGCTGGAGCCAAAGTGTCGCTTTGCCTGCGGGGGCCCGGGTAGGATCCAGGATGCACTGTTGGCCGACGACGACGGTAGGTTCCGTAGGCAACAGCCCCGCCTCGGCTTGGGCGCAAGCAATTGCAGTACTGTCCGAACCGTTGCTCAAGTGCACCAGGGGTACGGAATCCAAACGGGGATCGAGCCATTGGACCGGTTTGTCCAGGGCCAGGTGGATCTGCATGGCTCCGCGGCCGTTCTGGTAACGCGCGGCTGCTTCGGCCAAGCCCGCTGGTGGTTGACGCAACAGTTTGGAATACAAGGCCTGGGGCGACACGTTTGCCAGGACGGTTCGTGCGCTGATCAGGCCATTGGAGGTTTTCACTCCCGTTGCACCTTTGGAATCGACCGGGATTTCCTCGGCTTCTGTGTCCAGCAGGATCCGGACGCCTTTATCCCTCAGGAGGGCCTCAAACGCAGCGATGAAGTTCGAGGCACCGCCTTTCACGACAGGGAGGCCAAAGCTGTGCATGCTCAAGGCCATGACCGGAAGCATGACGCCGCCGGTCGCTTGGTCCGGGCCGAGGCCTGCGTGAAGGAGCCAAGGGGACCAGAGCTGGTCGGTTTGCCATCCATTGAAGCGGCTGCGGAGGTAGTTGCGGCCACTCATCACCGAATCGCGGACGAATGCTTCGGTGCCGTTGACCTTGCCTCGCCGCAGGGCGCCCGCGGCGATCGTCAGGACCTCCCTGAAAGACCGCAGTTCAGCACCGAACGCACCGAAAATGGTCCCGGCATTGCGGCCCAGGTCCTCCAGCATCGCCAGGTAGGCGCCGTCGTCTCCGTTTGCCTGCAAAGCGGCTGCAGTGACCTCTGGATCGCGGTGCGCCACGACCACTCTGTGCTGCCCTGTCTTTGGATCGGCTGCCACGCTGGCGGTCACCGCGCCGTCGGAATTGCAGTATTCCAACCCCCTCGCATGGAGCTCGCTTCCCAAAGCTTGGTAAGCCCCTCCGGAAACGAACAGGGGGTGCCAGGAAGAGAAGGAATCATGGATGAACCCGGGCAGCGTTCGTTCCGCTGAATGGATGAAGCCGCCCAGCCTATCGGCACGTTCAATCAGGCAGACGCGCTTCCCGGCCATCGCAAGCTCCGCGGCGGCTACCAGGGAATTGATCCCCGAACCAACGATGGCAATATCGGTCGAGTCCGTCATGGAGGACGCCGTCATCTCAGAAGTCCGGGTGGTTGGTCGCGGCGTGGTACTTCCCGCTGTGGAACACCAGGGGCGCCCCTCCAGCATTCTCGTACTTCTCCACCTCGCCTACGTAGATGACGTGGTCTCCGGCATCGTGTCGCGAGACGGTCCGGCATTGGAACGTGGCGACAGCGCCGTCCAGCAACGGGATCCCGGCGATTCCTTCCGTGGTTTCCGCGCCGGCGAATTTGTCTGTGGCGGGTGTTGCGAACTGGCGCGAGAGGACGTGCTGGTCGCTGGCCAGGATGTTGATGGCAAAGTGCGTGGCGTCCTCGAAGTCCGCCAGGCTCGGAGCCCGTTTGCTGGGGCACCACAACACCAGTGGAGGTTCCATGGAAACGGACGTGAAGGAGTTGGCAGTCATGCCCACTTTCCGGCCGTCGGTTCCGAGGGTGGTGACCACCGTGACGCCGGTGGCGAATTGTCCCAGGGCGCCGCGGAAGTCCCTCAGGTCAAAAGCCGACGAATCTTCGTCCTTGCGTGCCTGCACGAACTCGGCGGCAGCTGCGGGATCGAACCACCATGGGTAGAACGTGCGGGGATCATCGA
This sequence comes from Arthrobacter sp. StoSoilB13, assembly GCF_019977255.1. NCBI lineage: Bacteria > Bacillati > Actinomycetota > Actinomycetes > Micrococcales > Micrococcaceae > Arthrobacter > Arthrobacter sp. StoSoilB13. Next base: position 629,653 of record NZ_AP024647.1, read on the forward strand.
ATCCTGCAGCGATGCTTGCGGCCAGGGCCGGGTGGTCTGCAGCCTCGGCCAGGACAGTCTGCTGGTGTTCCCGCCGGGGTTTGAGCATGTCATTTGTCCATGCCACCGCCCACTGGCCCCAGCCCCGCCAGAACTCGTCAAAGGTGCGTTCCATCCATTGCTTGTCAAAGGGCTGCTGGCCTCGCCTCACGATGGAATCCAGATAGTACTTGGCGGCCAGCGTCGCGTTATTGGACCCTTGGCCGGTGAGGGGATCGTTGAGCAGGACGGCGTCGCCCAGGCCGAAGACGAGGTTGCCGTTGCCCAGCTCACCCACTGCTGAGCGAACCGTCGGGGTGATCCGGCCCAGGAGGGTTGCGCCCTCGTCGGTGAGCCTTGCGTTGGCGAAGTTCTTCGCCTCGTGGGGAAAATACTCTTCCAGGATTTCCAGAGATCGACTCAGCTGCTCCTCCGGACTGGTGACGTCGGTCCACTTATCCATCGGGCCGCCCACGACGCCTTCAAAGACCATCATCTGGCATGGCCCGGACACGGTGAGTCCGGGAAAGGTGAAGAATTCCCCCACGCCGGGGACTACCGACATGCGGATGCTGTCGCTGGGCTGATCGGCCGGTTCGTTGGTGGATGCATCGAGAGAGGCTGTGTCGAGAGAGACGGTATCGAGGCAGACATAGTTCAGGGCGAGGACTCTTTGCGGCCGGTCAAACGGGGACTTGGACCTGTCCTTGGGGAAGATCTGGGCGATCTCTCCCTTTCCGGTGCTGACGATAACCAGTTCGTAGTCCCGTGCGAGCTGCTCGAGCATGCGCGGCGTTACTTTCTCTATACGGAAATCACCGCCGCCAGCCACAAAGGCCTCGATCCAGGCAGCACTCTTGATCCGCTGATCCACCGAATGGGCGGTTCCCTCAAGGGGCGCCTCCCACTCGATGGCGCCGAAGCCGGGTTCGCCTTCCACACGCAATTGGATAGCGCTGATCCCGGGCACGGCTTCATCGTCATAAAGCCTGGTCAGGGCCGAACTCAGCTGTGCTTCGGCGGCGAGGGCCGTGGGGAACATGCATTGGCTGGACATTACCTTGCCGGTGCGGATTTGGGCGGCCGAACGGTCCGAGAACAGCGTGACTTCATACCCCTCCCGCTGCAGGCCCAAGGCGAGTTGAGCGCCGGATTCGCCGGCTCCGATAATTGCGATCTTTCGCATGTCTGGTTTTCCTTCGAGGAACGTTGTTGCCAGGGGAAGTGGAACGACTATCAGGTCGCGGGTACGGCGGAGCCCACGCTTGCAAGGTATGCAGCCGCCTTATCCGGGTCCATGAACCATTCCTGGAAGTCCGGCGGGTTGTTGAATCCGTTGGCGAAGCGGTGGGCGATTTCGGCCGACTGGCCGGCCGCTCCCAGTAGCGAAAGGACATGCGGGGGCGGCGGAGCCAGCAGCGCATTCGTCCACTGTGCTACGTGCTGGGCGTAGTTCCAATACTTTTCGAAAGTGGCCTGCATAAACGCTGCGTCGAAGGCACCTTCGCCGTGCGCCGCGATGCTCTGCAAGTAGGAAGCCGCGCACTTGCTGGCGTTGTTGGAGCCCTGTCCGGTGATGGGGTCGTTCAGGACAACGACGTCGGCGAGTCCCAGGACCTTCTTGCCGCTGGGGAGCGTGGCGACGGGATGGCGGACAGTGGGTGCGAACCGGCCCTGCAGGAACCCGTTGGGGTCGGTCAGCTCGACGTCGGCTGCCCGGCTGGCTTCCCACGGCAAGTACTGCTTCAGGATGTTTTTGGACGTCTCCAGGTGTTCCGCGGGAGTCAGGCCCTTCCAGCAATCCATGGGTCCGCCCGGGATGCCCTCGAAAACCATGATTTCGCAGGGACCAGTTGTGGTGAGCGCAGGGAAGGCAAAATATTCGCCCACCCCTGGAATCAGGTTGAAGGAAACTGCCGAATGTTCTGCCCTGGGCTCCATTCCAGTGACGTACGTCAGCGCCAAAGCGCGTTGGGGTGCGTCGTAGGCGCTGCGCTGGGCATCCCGGGTGAAGAGCTGCGCAATTTCTCCCTTGCCGGCTGCCACAATCACCAAATCGGAGTTTAGCGAGTAGCGTTCCAGTTCTTCCACGCCGGCGTCCTCGAACACGAGCTCGCCTCCCTGCGCCACGAACTCTTCCATGAACCGCGGGAATTTGACCCGCTGGTCAATGGACTTGGCCGGGTTATCCAGGCGGGATGCCCAGCTGATGGCCTTCTCACCAGGAACTTCAGGATGGGGGATCGTGAACGATATTCCGTCCACGGTGGGAGCTTCTGGCCAGAAGTCCAACCCAAGCGCCCTCTCGTGTTCAAGGGCATCGTGGAAGATGCACTGGCTGGAGGAGACTTTTCCCTCGTGGATTTCTTCAGCGGTGCGGTTGGAGATCGTGGTGACCGTAAATCCTGCCTTGAGCAAGCCGATGCCAAGTTGCAGACCTGACTGCCCTGCTCCGACGATGGTGATGTGGCGCTGTGTCATAGTGTTGACCTTGTCTTTCTGCTGTCTCTGCATCCGTAAATGATGGGGGAAGATATTTGGCCGGGCCTCGGCGTTCGTTCGGGATGGGTTTGTTCCCAGCCGGGAAGGCCGATGTGCACGAGCTTGATGTCATTCATGTGTCGTCACCTCTTTTCAGCGGCGAGTAATGGGATGGCTTCTTCGGCGCGCTCGGGCCCCAAAGCGGAGTAGCCGCCGTCGACGGCCCAATCAGCTCCTGTCACGAAGCTTGCGGCGTCGCTGGCGAGGAAAGCGACCACGGCTCCGATCTCCTCGGGCCGGCCCACCCGCTTCAGGGCATGGAACGGGGCTGCCACCGAGTCTGTCTTGTCAATGTCGCCGCCGGACAGGGTGTCCATGATGTTGCTCCACACCCATCCAGGGCTGACCGAATTGACGCGAATGCCGTCGTCGGCAAGATCTACGGCCATACTCCGGGTGAGCTGGACCAGGGCGGCCTTGCCCGCGGGGTAGAGCCACCGGCCTGTCTGGGCAACGGAACTCGAAATCGAGGTGAAGTTGATGATGGCTCCGCGCTGGGATGCCTTGAGGTAGGGGCGCGCCGCGTTGCTTGCCATGACGGCACTCACCACGTTGACGTTGAGTGCCTGAAGCCAATCGTTCCTGTCCGAAGCCGCACCATCATCCTTGTAGGTGCAGGCAAGGTTGACAAGGATGTCGATACCCCCGTGCGAGGCTGCCGTGTCGTCCATAAGCCGCGCAATGGCTACGTCATCCGTGATGTCAGTGAGTGAAAAGCTGATGCCGCTTCCCAACGTGTGGAGCTGGGCACCGCCGTCGGCGTCGATGTCGGCGACCACGACGGTGGCACCGGCATCGTGCAACGCCATGGCGACGCCTTGGCCGATCTTGGTGACGCCGCCAGTGACGACAGCGGTCCTGCCCGAGAGTTCTGACATGGCCAAACCTTTCGTAGTGAATCTGTGAGGTGGAAAGTCTTACGTACGCTTGACGCTCGTCATTGCCGACGGAGGGCCCGTTTCACTGCCTATTTGACCGAGCCAGGACTATTGGACAGTCGGCCTGGACCTATTTGACAGTCGGCTTGGGCGCGGGCTTCGGATGAGTCCGTTCCCACTCGATTCGGCGGTCATGCACCAGCTTGACGTTCTTCATCTCTGCTCACCCCTTCCATCGGTTTCGTTGCTGCGTTTCTATGACGTGCGTCATACTTGTTCTAAAAGCGACTCTATTCACAGGCGAAAAACGGGTCTATCCGCTTGGCGCAGGGCTCATCCGAAAAACGAAAACCGGGGAAGGAACGCGCAATGGTGAGGATCCTTCCCCGTGACGTCCTCCGGGGTCTGCCCACAGTGACCACGACCGATGTCGAGGATGCGCACCAGAAAATTGCCGACTTATTCTGCGGTCACGACCTCGTTCCGCAGACCCGCGGGACGTCCGTGGACATGAAGCTGCGCTCGTTGCATCGCGGTGATGTCGGCATCGAATTCCTCGACTACGGTGCGGACGTCCGGATCAGTCCGGAAGGCCTGGAGAACTTCCATCTGATCCAGATTCCGCTCGCTGGCCACGCGCACATGGATGTGGGCGAATCCTCGGTGGACTCGAGCCCCAAAACCGCGACAGTTCCGCCGATCGACCGCCCGTTCACCATGACGTGGGATCGCGGAACCCCGCACCTGATTGTCTACGTGAGCCGCCTCGCCCTTGCCTCCGTTGCAGCGCAGCTCTACGGCGGGGATCCGCAGGGTAAAGACTTGGGCAGCAATGATCCGGGCGCAGACCCGGAGAAGAGCGTGAAGCTCGGCTACGCGATGGACCTCACGGGCTCGGCCGGCCGGGCGTTCTTGAGGTCCGTCGTCGAACTCCACGACGACATGATCAGCCAGCGGGAAAAGACAGCTCCAGGGTTCGTCCAGAAGCTACTCGCGGACACGATGGTTTCACGGCTGCTCTTGGCAATGAATCCTGTGACGGAGGCTGATCGCTCCAGCCCTGCCGCCGAGAGCCGGTTGATCCGCCAGTTCCGCGAACTGCTGGAACGGCACGCCTCTGAGGACCTGGCGGTTCCGGACATCGCAGAGAACCTGGGAGTGTCGGTGCGCACCCTGCAACTGGCTCTTCGCTCCGAAGTTGGGGCAACGCCGTCAGAGTTGTTGAGGAGGGTGCGCCTGGACCGGGCCCCGGGAACTGCTTCTCGCTGCCGCCCCTGGACAGGAAACCATTGTTTCGATCGCCGAGCGCTGCGGTTTCTCCCACCAAGGGCGCTTCTCGGCGCTGTACCTGGACACGTTCGGCGAGTTGCCCTCGGAGAGCCTTCGCCGGTAGCAGAGACCTTCGCGGCGCTGCTGCACCGTCGGTTGCAGGTGGGAGGATGGAGAAGCGCAGGCTAGTCCATCCCCGGAGTGTTGTCCGGCGGGATGACGATGGTGGGGCATGGCAAATGAGTCAGAACGCCATGGACCGTCGAGCCAAGCAGCAGACGGGCGAAACCTCCGCGTCCCCGGCTCCCCACCACCACCAGCCTTGCGTTGGCGGCCGGCGCCAAACCAGCATCCGTGACCGGTCCGGCTCCATCTCACGTGGCCGTCTCGCGTGAATGAACGACGACGACAGGGCAGTGGGCGTGGGCGACGACTGCGGAACTCACTGAGCCAAGAAGGAGGCCACCAAAGCCACCATGTCCGCGGCGGCCGACGACGACGAGTGCTGCATGCTTGCTGCCCTCCACCAAGGCGGCACGGGCCGAGCCTTGGACAAGTCGCCAGCTGACGTTCTTTGGCAGCCTGGCCCCGAAAGCCTCTACAAGGGCGTCCTCCAAATGCTTCTCGGCTTCATGGGCGAACCCGTCGATGCCCATCGCCAGGTAGGTCTCGTATCCGAGGGGAAGTTCCCAACAAGCCCAGGCCCTCCATGGGCGCGTTGAGGGCCGTTGCCAAATGTTGGCCTTGGCGCAAAGCTTCCACTGAAGCTTGGGAGCCGTCGACGCCGACGATGATCTTGCTGGAATCCAAACGTCCAGCCATCAGGCACTCCTCTTCGTTGCATTGGTCTTGATTAGCGTTAGGAGCTCCCCGCCCCATGTACGTGCCCGCTCGGTCTCCCCGGCCAGGAGCGGACCTTCCGTGCCCTCCACGTAGAAGGGCACGGGCTTGCTCACAAGAGTTGCGCCCGATTCCAGCCTCCCGAAGTTGGATGGTTCCATGGTTTACCTCCTGCTCTCTTGTCCAGCATGGGCGGCCGTCAGGTGGCGTAACAGGGCCAAAAGTCACCAGGGGCCAGAGGACCAAGACCCTCCGCATGCAGCGGGCCTACCTCCAGAATCAAGGCATGCCGAATAGCCACCCGTACTCCGCCGAGGAACCGACCACGGAAGCATGCCGGGACTCAGGTGGTCAGTGGACGCGGAGTACGGCCGCTCCGGTAATACGGTCGTTGGCCAGATCGTCCAGGGCCTGATCTGCACGCCCGAAGTCGTACGAGGTTGTGGTCGGTGTCAATGCCATGTCCGCCGCGAGAGCCAGGAGTTCCTCCCCGTCCGTGCGTGTGTTGGCAGTTACGCTCCGCACCTGACGTTCGTAGAAGAGGTCGTCGGCGTAGTCGAGTGACGGGATCTCTGTGAGGTGTATGCCGGCAATTGCCAGCGTTCCGCCGCGGTCCAGCGACCTCAATGCGTAGGGCACCAGCTCTCCTGCCGGTGCGAAAAGAATGGCTGAATCGAGTTTGACCGGAGGAACATCCTTGGCACCGCCCACGTACTCGGCGCCAAGGGCACGGGCAAGGGCCTGGGCTTCAGTTGAACGCGTCATGACGTAGACCGATGCTCCTTGATGGAGGGCAATCTGCGCGGTGAGGTGGGCAGAACCTCCGAAACCGTAGATGCCCAGGCGCCCTCCTGGTGGTAGGGAGGACCTCTTCAGTGCGCGATAGCCGATAATTCCCGAGCATAGGAGCGGAGCGGCTTGTTCGTCCGTGAAGTCGGCTGGGACAGCGTAGGCAAAATCCTCTTGGGCCGTCATCAGTTCCGCGAAGCCACCGTCGCGGTCCCATCCAGTGAAAGTTGGCGTCAAACACAGGTTTTCCTTGCCCCGTCGGCAGAAGGTGCACGTTCCGCAGGTGCCACCGAGCCATGCCACGCCCACGCGGTCGCCCGCCGCGAATCTGCTGTCGTTCGAGCCGGTTTCGAGCACAGTTCCGACGGCCTCGTGGCCCGGAACCACATTAGCGCTGCGCGGCTGCAGATCACCCTCAGCCAAGTGCAGGTCTGTCCGGCATACACCGCAAACACTCACCCGGATCAACAATTCCCCGGCTTTCGGCCGGGGATCTTTCCGCTTCCCCTGCACCAAGGGCCGGGTCGGCATCGGTCCGGGATTTGCTACCCACCATGCATGCATTGCCAAATCCTTCCGCGATTCAATGCCACGAGGTTTGCAGGCTGCAGGGATACAAACCAGAGCCAAAGGTCACGGGGTCCGGTTATTGGGGCCGGGGGGCACCCTCCTGCGGAATCGCCCCGCGATCTCGACGGCGGCGCTGGACGCCACCGCGACTCCGATCGTCACCGGCAAAAGATCCCCCGGGGGCCAGTCGAGCCGGAAGAAGTCACTCAGCAGCGGGAACGTGAATACAGTGACTGTGCCGGTATACGTTGCGGCTATGACAGCTGGATCACCACAATTAGGGCGTTCCCGATGGCCGCCAACCCCAACAGCGCGTCTTGCCACTCCCCGAGGAACAGCAACAGCGAAAGCCCGACAGGACGATGCAGTTGAAGAGCGTAAAGACGTTTTGCACGGATGACCGAAAGTCACAACATAGTTTTCAACGATAGTTTGCAACGTCGGGAGAAGAATGCTCTGTACAAGGGCCCACCCCGGAGTTGCAGGGACGTGTGCCTGTATTCTGCGATTTCCCCTAGACTCAACCAAAAGGCACTCCTGGACCGACGTAAGGAAGTTCGGTACCCATGGGCGAAGAACATACTTGGGGCTCCCCGGTGAAAGGGCGTGTGGATACGCTTCTGCGCGAATTCGTGGAGCGTGCAGACGAATTGTTGCATGCCCAGGAACAGATGAACGGCCTGCTCGCGGCAGTCGTATCAATTGCCGAAGACCTAAGCTTGGAAGCCGCTCTTGATCGCGTCGTCAAATCGGCCTGCGCGCTGGTGGATGCAAAATACGGAGCGCTGGGCGTGATCGGGGAAGACCAGCGTCTGAGCCACTTCATCACAGTAGGTATCGACGACGACGGCATCAGGTCCATCGGCGATCTCCCGACCGGGCATGGGGTTCTGGGACATCTGATCCGGGAGCCGGAGCCTCTACGGCTCCATGACCTGCGCCATCATCCCATGGCCGTGGGATTCCCCGAAAACCACCCGCCCATGAAGACTTTCCTTGGCGTTCCGATCCGGGTCAGAGACATCGTTTTCGGCAATTTGTATCTCACGGAAAAGAGCAATGGCCAGGACTTCAACGCATCAGACCAGGAACTTGCCATCGCTCTTGCAGCGGCGGCCGGTGTTGCCATCCAGAATGCCCGCCTTTTCGAGGAGAGTCGCCGCCGGCAGCGGTGGTTGGAGGCCGGCATGGAGCTGGGCGGACGCCTGATTGCCGATCAGTCCGAGAGTGGCCCGGGCAACCTTGACCATGTTGCCGAAACTGCTTTACGGGCCTCGGACTCTATCCTGGGCGTCGTAGCCGTCCCGACTCCTGCAGGAGTTCTGCGCTGCCGCTCGGCCGTCGGGGTGCAGGGCTTGTACTCGGGCCAGGAACTTCCAAGCTCTGACGTTGTCGCGTCGGTGCTGGAAACGGGAGAATCCGAGTTGGTGCGCGATGCGGCGACGGTGTTTGGGGCTGGCGTGTCGGAAAAGCTGGGTAGCGTACTGGTCTCCGCCCTGGGTCACCGCGGGGCCGGGAACGGAGTCCTGCTGCTGGCGCGATCTGCAGGTGGCCCTCTGTACACGCGCTCCGACGTCGAATCGAGCGCCTTGTTTGGCAGCAGGGTCGGTCTCGCCTTGGACCTTGCGCGAGTCAGCGCCCTTCGCGAGCAAGCACTCCTGCTGACGGACCGGGAACGAATCGCCCGGGATCTGCACGACCTCGTGATCCAACGCCTCTTTGCCGCTGGCCTGGGGATTCAGAACCTTCGGCGCTTCATGGAGGATCCTGCAGCCCTGGAACGCATGGAGGACATAACATCGGACCTCGACCAAACCATCCGAACGCTCCGGGAGACCATCGAGCAACTCCGCTCGGACGAATCCAGGGACGTCCCGTGAGTGGCGTTGTGACCTAGGACTCTGGTCGACGTCGGTCTTTCACGAGAATCTGGCAGTGCAAATGCTTTGCTCGGTGGGAGGACGGTTATGAACAGTTCAGTTTCCGCAGGCACCATTATCGTAGGAGTCGACGGCTCGGAGGCATCAATCGCTGCCCTGCAGGAAGCCCAACGCCTGGCTGTGCCCTTGGGCGCTGAGGTGGTTGCCACGGCGTTCTGGGAGTATCCCCGTGTTTATGAGGGCTACGTAGCCATGGGAATCACCGGCTTCGAGGAAGCTGCGGGGGAGATCCTCAAGAAGTCCGTAGAAAAAGCATTCGGACCTGCCCTTCCGGACAACGTCGTTTCCCGTTTGGTCCGTAATCATCCTCGGCAAGGGCTGATCGAGGCAAGCCGCGACGCGGATCTGATTGTCGTTGGACGGCGCGGACATGGTGGGTTTGGTGGGCTGCTGGTGGGATCGGTCAGCTCAGCGTGCGTCGCACATGCCCACTGTCCGGTTCTCGTTGTGCATGAGCCTGAGGTGGATGCGACGTCGGACAACGGCAGGAGCCAGTAACTGGTGTTCCGGGGTCTTTTGGCCCTACGCCCCGGTGCCCTGGGCTTCCTAGGCTCACGGTAGACGGTGGGTGAACGCACCCGCCCAATGGAGGAGATGAAGATGGCACATCCAAACACGGAGCCTGGCCGGATTGATGGAGCAAGGCATGTCAGCGAAGACCTCAGCAAAGACCAGTGCTGGGAATTGCTCCGTTCGCAGACTACCGGCAGGGTTGGATTCGTGCACCACGGGAGGGTGATGATCCTTCCCGTTAACCACGTGATCCACAAGAACAATCTCTACTTTCGCACAGCTGCCGAAGGGCTTATCGGTGAGCCATATGCACGGATGCAGGTGTCCTTCCAGGTTGATGACTTCCGGGTCGACAGGAGTGAAGGCTGGTCCGTGCTCGCCAGTGGTCCGTCTTCCCATGTGGTAGAGCCTGAGCTGTTGACCGAACTCTGGGGCAAGGCCATGGCCGAGCCTTGGGCAGGCGGCGGACGTGACCTCTTCGTCCGTGTTCAGGTCGTCGAGATGACAGGCCGGCATGTCTATTTGGCCTGACAGGAGCCATGGGCCATGCGTGGCGGAATGAGGATTTGACCATGAATGACAGCGAGCCGATTGTCGCTGGCTACGACGGTTCGCACGAGGCAGACACGGCCGTGCAGTGGGCCGCCAGGCTGGCCAACAGGAGAAAATGCCCGCTGCAAATTGTGCATTGCTCGCTCTGGCCGGTCATAACCCACAACATGGAACCTGTGCCTGGAATCGCCGAAAGCGGCTTGCGCCACGCGGCCGAGTCGGTCGTTTCCGAAGGAGTAGCGCGCGCTCACGAGGTGTCGGCTGACGTCGAGGTCACAACGAGCCTGGTGTACGGCTGGCCGGCCGAGAACCTGCGCAAATTGGCCTCACATGCTTCCCTCCTGGTTGTCGGCACCCGCGGCATTGGTGGGTTCCTGGGCCTGCTGGTCGGATCGGTCAGCCTCGAACTGGCCGCCACGGCGGCCTGTCCCGTGGCCGTTATCGGGCCCGTGCAGCGTCCCGGCGGACCCGTCGTTGTCGGAATCGATGGGGAAGGCTGGGAAGCGACGCTCCGGTATGCAGCGACCTTCGCATCCCAGACCCAAGCGAGCCTAAGGATTGTGCACGTTCGGAGAAAGCACGACGGTCATGACCCGGCTCAGGGCCCTGGCGCCCGGGAAATGCTTGACTCCGCAATACGTTCTGTACGCAACACGACGCCGGGGCTGGAGGTGGCGGATGTCCTGCTGAGTGGAACATCCGTCGCAGGAACACTCTTGAGCGCCACAAGCGATGCGCAGGTTGTCGTCGTGGGGAGCTCCGGCCTCGGCCTCGTTAAAGGCAGTATTGGTTCGACTGCCCATGCCGTGCTCCACCACGCCGGCTGCCCGGTGATTGTCGTCAGGCACCCCAAGCAGTAGTCAGGTACACGAAGCCGTAAGAGAATGCCGGCCGTTGCAGCGAAGGACCGCCGAACCTGAAGGGCCCTGGAACGTGTGGGTCCAGGGCCCTTCAAACTACAGCGATCAGCCAAACTGCAGCACTCAGGCTATTCGGAGTGCTTCACGGTATGGAGGCGGGTGATGATGGTCGGGCACGGCAGCTTGCTAAGTACTGAGTGTGCCGTTGATCCCAACAGAAGACGCTTGAAACCACCACGCCCCTTGCTGCCGACAACCAGCAAGCGTGCAGTAGCGGCGGCTGCGATAAGTGCCTCTGCGGGTCCCGTGTGTGTCTCCAGAACCTGATGCACAATGAGGTCAGGGTAGGTGTCTGCCAACCCTGCAACCGTTTCGGCCAACACCACGCGTTCTTCCTCGGCAACGATTTCTGAGAAGTTTCCTGGCGGCATGCCGCGGGCCACCACCGGCTCGGGCAGCCGGAAGGCGTGGAGCACGGTAAGCTCCTGTCCTTCCCGATCCGCCTCGGCTGCGGCAAACGCCACGGCTTGCGTGGATTCTTCCGAACCGTCCACGCCCACCAGGACGCCGTGCCGGTTCGCCAGATCATGCTCCCCTATTACTGCCACGGGGCAGTGGGCCACGGCGGCAACCTGCAGCGCACGGTCAGTCAGGGAGCCCCCAACCCAGCTGTGCCCGGATCCTATAACCACCATTGAGGCCCTTTTTGACTTCTTGCGAAGCGCGTATCCGGCCCCTCCCGAGACCAGGTCTGTGGTGATTTCGACAGTCGGCTCAAGTTTGCTGGCACGGTCCTTGGCTGTGACCAGGAATTTGTCCCCGGATTCCCGGATCCATTCGTTATACCCAACGGCGTCATATGCCCAGCGGTCATCCACTGCGTGAACAAGCTGCACCGGCAACTTCAGGGCGGCCGCCCTCTGCATGGCCCACCGTGTGGCGGCCTCGCTACCGGGGGAATCGCTGACGCCAACGACAATTGCTTCCTTCATGGCTGATCCCATTCTTCTTGGATATTTCCCCGGAAGGGTGAGGCCGGGGCTTTGTCAGTCCAGTTTCTGCTTTCCATTTCCTTGGAGTTAGGGCCGGAAGTCCTACTAAGTGGATGCTGGTCCCGCTGCTGTCCAGGGCCGGGGATCTGGCTTCGCGGGTTCCGGCGGCTGGTAGCCGCTCAGCACCAGGGCATTATTCGGGTCGGACCCTTACGCCTGTATAGGGTGCAGGATCCTGCTGCCAGCACGTGGACTGAGGAGCCCATTTGGCCTGCGTAGCGGGCTTCCTCTTCCTGCAAGTGGGCGCTGGGCCGGCGGCTGAAGCAGCGGGATTCGGGGAAGCATCTGGCGCCGGGCGATGCTCCGGCGCCAGGTGTTTGTCCTCGCTAGGACGACGGAACGGCGTGGTGATGCCGGTATCCCTCAGTACTGGGCTTTATTGCCAACGCGGTTACTACCAACGCAACGGCGCCGGTAATCCACGCGCTCCAGGCTGCGCCTGTGGCCGAAGTGAAGCCGGCTACCCACGGCGCCAGCAGCAGGGCCACCGCAATGATGGCTTGTGCCCATTCCGCAGCAGGCAACCCTGGCGCGGCAAGGTTAACCACCCCGCCGATGACAAGGAGTATGCCCAGGGTGACCATGACTGCCGTCGAGGATCCCATTTGACTGGTCCACAACACGGATAGGGCCGCATAGGCGCCGGCTGCGACAACGGTCCAGTCCTGCCATCGCGTCCATTTCTTCATGGTTTTCTTGCTCCTTCATTGTCTGGAAACACCGCCTGCCTCTGCAGGGCGGCTTCCGGTCTCCCGTATTCCCAGATTCAGTTCAAACCTCGAAGCGCAACAGGGCCGAAAGTACAGGGCCGAAAGTCACGAGGGCGCGGCAGGGTCCTTGGGCCCTTGTGACCCGGGGAGGAGGTCCGCAACAATTTGGGGGAGTTGATAGATCGGCAAGTGCGGTGCCGCCGCCGGAGAGGAAAGCGATGTATCCCCTAGAGGAATCCGCCCCGGATATCACGGTGCAGCCCATCCGTGTGTTCATACTCGACGACCACGAATTGGTACGCCGGGGTTTGCAGGAGCTTCTGGAAAGCGAGGGGTTCGAGGTGGTTGGGATGTCGGGGTCTGCAGAGGAGGCGACTCGGCGGATACCAGCCTTGCACCCCGACGTCGCGGTCCTGGATGCGCGGCTTCCGGACGGGACGGGAATCGAAGTTTGCCGGGACGTCCGTTCCGTTGACCCTCGCCTCAACTGTTTGATTTTGACCAGCTACGACGACGAGCAGGCATTGCGTGGCGCGGTGCTTGCCGGTGCGGCCGGTTACATTCTCAAGGAAATTGGCGGCACGGATCTCCTGGGGGCCCTGCGACGCGCAGCCCGCGGCGAATCATTGTTCGATGAGAGTGTCAAGGCCCGCATTATCAAGGGACTCACGGAGCCCAAGAGGCTGGATCCGCGCGTAGCGTCACTGACGCCGCAGGAGCGGCGTGTCCTGGAGTACGTCGGCCAAGGCATGACCAACCGCCAGATTGGTGAAGAGATGCTACTGGCAGAGAAGACTGTCAAGAACTATGTTTCGTCATTGTTGGCGAAACTGGGTTTTGAACGCCGGACCCAGGCGGCGGTCTTCATGGCCCAGGCGCCGGGGGAGGACTCAGGAAGAGGTCACTGACTGTCAGGTTGACCGGCTCACCGCAACGGAACGGTCCATGTCAGCGAGGTACCCTTGCCCGGGGCACTGGTGATGGTGCATGAACCATTGAGTTCAGCTGCCCTGCGGATCATGTTGCCCAGCCCGTTGCCGGCACGGGGCTCCTTGAATCCGCAGCCATTATCGGCCAGCTCCATAATCAGGGCGCCGTCTTCCACCGCCACGGCCACTGTGATCGTTTCTGCCCCCGAATGGCGTACGGCGTTGCTCAGGCTTTCCGTAATGACTGCCAACAGGTGCTCTACGACAACCTCGTCCTCCAAGGCATCCACGGCCCCTGTCAGTGTCAGGTGTGGTGCATGTGGCAGAGTCTTTGCCCCTGCTTGTATGGTCCGCAGGATCCGGCTGCTCAAGAGCTCAGGTTCACTGGTAGTCGCCCGCAGGGAGTAGATGGTATTCCGAAGATCCCGGATGCTGGTGTCGAGCTCGTCCGTTATGGCATCGATCCGCCCTGCAGCTGATCCTGTGGAGGTGAAGCGACGCAGGCTTTGGATGCTCAGTCCTGCGGCGAAGAGCCGTTGGATCACCAGATCATGAAGATCGCGCGCGATCCTGTCCCGGTCAGTGAAGACGACCAACTGTTCACGTAAGCGATGAATACGGTCAAGGGCCAAAGCCAGGGCCACGTGTGAGCCATAGACGGATGCCATATCAATATCGGTGGCGGAGAAGGCCCCGGCGCCGGGCGAACGGCCCAGTAGGAGGTATCCCTGATGGGCGCCTTGGGCGCTGAGGTCCACCATGAGCAGCTTGCCGGGCTGCCCATGGCCTGTCTTGTCAACGAGTCTCCAGGGATCGTCGAGGGCGGTCGCTGCTCCGTCGAAGGTATCGGCGCCGGTATCCGTGGAATCCACGGATAGCACCCGGCCTCTGAGTGCAACACTGTCTATTCCGGCGGAACCCTCCACGGTGTAGACCCCGTGCCGCTCGGCGGCAGGCAACAGGACCAAGGCCAGCTTCGCCCCGGATTCCAGTAAAGCCCTGCTTGCAATCAGGTCCAGGGATGCATTCTCGGGCTGGCCGTCCTCCAGCATCCTGCCGGTGACGTCCATGCAGGCTTCGAGCCACGATGTGCGGCGACGGGCGTCCTCGTAGAGGCGGGCGTTCTCAATGGCCACGCCGGCCGCGGCCGCCAAAGCAATTGCCAGGTCCTCGTCTTCCGGCGTGAAGTCCTCGCCGCCGGCCTTTTCAGTCAAGTAGAGGTTCCCAAAGACCGTATCCCGGACCCGCACCGGGACGCCCAGAAACGACTTCATGGGAGGATGATTCCGGGGGAAGCCATGGGCTTTGGGATGCTGGCTGAGATCATGGAGCCGCAGCGGTGCGGGCTCAGTGATCAGAAGACCGAGGACCCCGTGGCCGGTGGGAAGCGGGCCGATCCGGCTGGCCAGGTGGTCATCGATGCCGACGGTGATGAAGTGACTTAATGCGTCGTCCTCGCCGATGACGCCCAGAGCGCCGTAGCGTGCTTGGAGGAGATCGCAGGCGGATCTGACAACCCGCTCCAGCACGGATTCGAGGCTCAGGTCCTCGGCTACGGCCACCACCGCTTCGAGCAGCCCCCGCGTTCTCTCCTGGGGCCTGGAGCAGTTCTCCCGCCCGGGCCATGAATTCTTTCAGGAGGTCTTCCAACTGGACTCCCGGCGTGCCCGGCGCCTCGTTGCGTGCTTCCTCCGGAGAATCGTTCATTGTCGCCTTTCGACCAGGACCGGCAACACCACGGGAGGTGCCTCACCCATCTTTGGTGCCAGCCTACTCCGGGGCCCTTCCGCCCGAAACCGTTGTCGGGTAGGGGGCTTTGGGCCCTGTCGCATTCCCTTGGGCCGCCTTAGTGTCGTCGCATGACGAACAAACCAGCGATCCCCGAGGCAGAGAACCTGGACATCAAACAATGCTGGGAACTGCTCCGCAGTGTGTCGGTGGGGCGCTTGGCAGTCTGGGCAGGCGACCACCCCGACATCTTCCCCATCAATTACAAAGTTGATCACGGAACCTTGGTCTTCCGCACTGGCGAAGGCACAAAGCTCCATGCGGCACTGGGGGCAACGCCTGAAGCGCTGGAGGCGGACGGTGTGGACTCCGGATCCGGTATTGCCTGGAGCGTAGTGATCAAGGGGACCACGGAAAGCATCAAGTTGACACAGGATGTACTGGACACTGTTGGTTTCTTGCTCTTTCCCTGGCAGGCCGGCCGGAAGGACCATTTTGTCCGGATTGTCCCAACCTCCATGACCGGGCGGCGCTTCAAGGTGACGCCGCCCCTGACGTGGTGGAGCCCCTTGGACGATGCCACCCGCGCAAGTTTGGAATAGCGGGCGGGCCCGCTGCGGTCGGTCCAACAGCATCCAGGCCCGCGCTGCCCCGGGTCCAACGGCCCTAACGACGGCGACCTGCCGCCGCTAGCGTCGAGGGCATGAAGACAAAGCCTGATGCAGTCATAGAGCGGTTGGCCCCTGACGAATGTTGGGACCTGCTGGGTGAGACCAACGTTGGCCGGCTGGCCGTCCTGGTTGAAGGACACCCTGATGTTTTTCCGGTGAATTACGTCCTGGAAGGAGACAGCATCGTCTTCCGTACAGGTGCCGGTACGAAATTCTGGAGCACCATGACCACGTCCTGTGCCTTGGAAATCGACGGTTACCAGGCACTCAGCGGAAAGGCCTGGAGCGTGGTCGTTCGCGGCCGGACAGCCCTGATCCTGGACCGGCAGGAAAGGGCCAAGGTTGACGCGCTGGGACTCGATCCCTGGCAACCTGGCAGCAAGAACTACTACCTGCGCCTCGTTCCGGACGCCGTCACCGGCCGCCGCTTCAAGACCCAGCGACCGGATCTCTGGGGAACCCCGTTGAACGACGCGCGTACCGAAACCTTCCACTAACCCACTCCCAAAGTGCCTTGCACGCCTGCTAAGCGGTAGCCTGCAACGCCACGTACAGGACGGATGAGCACTATGAAAGCCCTTGTTTACGGTGGTCCAGACACCAAGACGTGGAAGGATGTTCCGGATCCGGGCATCACTGAGCCCACGGATGCAATTGTGCGCATCGACACGACCACCATTTGCGGCACCGATCTGCATATCCTCAAGGGCGACGTACCTGCAGTGGAACCTGGACGGATCCTCGGCCATGAAGGGGTGGGTACCGTCGTGGAGGTTGGTGGTTCAGTTGGCAACGTCAGGCCAGGAGACCGTGTGATCATCTCTTGCATCAAGTCCTGCGGACACTGCACCAATTGCCGGAAAGGGCTGTTCTCGCATTGCCTTGGAGATGAAGGGCAAGTGGGTACGGGCTGGATTTTCGGTCATCTCATTGACGGGACCCAGGCGGAGTTCGTTCGTGTTCCCTACGCGGACAACTCACTTCACAAGCTTCCGCACGGCGTCAACGATGATGAGGCCGTCATGTTGTCCGACATCCTTCCCACAGCCTTTGAGATCGGCGTGCTGGATGGCCGCGTTGCTCCCGGCGACATTATCGCCGTAGTGGGGGCCGGGCCCATTGGCTTGGCGGCCATGGCGACGGCGGGACTCTGCGGAGCGTCAACGATCATCGCCATCGACCCCAACGTAAGCCGCCTTTCAAGGGCCGCCGATTTCGGTGCGACGCACACCGTCAACCCTGAAAGCCAGGATTGGATCAGCGACGTCCTGGCCCTCACGGATGGTGCCGGCGTTGACGTTGCCATGGAAGCGGTGGGGATTCCGGAGACTTTCGAGATGGCCCTGCGGCTGGTACGTCCAGGAGGCAATGTGGCCAATATCGGCGTTCACGGAAAGCCTGTTCAACTGCCCTTGCAGGACTTGTGGATCCGCAATATCAATATCAGCATGGGGTTGGTCAACACGAACACCACTCCGATGCTCCTGCGCTTGGTTGCCCAGCACAAGCTGCCCGCAGAGAAGTTCGCCACCCATCACTTTTCCCTCGACCGGATCATGGACGCCTATGACACATTTTCCAGGGCCGCCGAAACGGAGGCGTTGAAAGTGGTGCTCAGCAGGACGCCCCGTGACTGAACATTCATCGTGAGACATCGTTTGGTGACGCTGGTAGCGCGCTTTCCGTTGGTGGCCGGCACTGTGCTGGCCATGCTCGTCGTTGCGGCACTGATTATCAGCGGGCACGATGCTGCAGCCCAGGGGACGGCAACCATTTACTCGCTCTCGGTAGCGGTCTACCGCGCAGGGAGCATGGTCAAGGGCCTTTTTCAAGGACGGTGGGGCATTGACCTCCTGGCCGTTACGGCCATTTGTTCAACCGCAATTGTCGGGGAGTACATTGCGTCCTTGGTCATTGTTCTCATGCTGACCGGTGGCGAAGCGTTGGAGGACTTTGCCCACGGCCGCGCCACCAAGGAGCTCCGCGCACTATTGGAACGTACCCCGCGTATTGCCCACCGTGAGGAAAGCGGTGGATTAGTGGAAGACGTCGGCGTCGAGTCCGTTGCTCGTGGTGACATTCTGCTGGTGAAGCCGGCTGAAACTGTTCCCGTGGACGGCAGGCTGCTGTCCGACGTCGGGACCTTTGACGAGTCTGCGCTGACAGGCGAAAGCCTTCCGGCGGAGCGACTGGCGGGAGACTTGCTGCTCAGTGGCTCCGTGAACGGGGCCGACGCGATCCGGATGGTGGCCACGGCTTCCGCGGGCGATTCGCAGTACAGCCAGATTGTTGCGTTGGTGAGGGAAGCCGCGGCGAGTCGTGCACCTACGGTTCGCCTGGCTGACAGATATGCCGTGCCGTTCACCCTGGTAGCCTTTGTCCTTGCCGGGGCGGCCTGGTGGCTCAGCCACGATCCAGTCCGGTTTGTGGAGGTGCTCGTTGTTGCGACTCCGTGTCCCTTGCTGATTGCCGCGCCCGTCGCCTTCCTTGCCGGTACCAGCCGGGCCGCCAAAGCCGGCATCATCATCAAGAATGCAGGTACGTTGGAGCAGCTCAGCCGCGTGAAGACTGCTGTGTTCGACAAGACCGGTACTCTCACCCAAGGCAGGCCTGTCCTGACCGGGATTCGCCTTTCTGCCGCGGCAGGCCTGTCAAAAAACGAGCTGTTGCAGCTGGCGGCATCGGCTGAGCAGTACTCGTCGCACATCTTTGCAGCCTCCGTCATCGCGGCGGCGCGCGAGCGGAGCTTACCGTTGCTGCCGGCGACGAACGCCAGCGAACACGCCACCAATGGCGTGGCTGCCGATGTCGGAACCCGGAGGGTGGTGGTGGGAAAGCCGGCGTTCGTCGAGGAAAATACGGCAGGCTTTGAAAGCGCGCCCCTGGAAGGAGGGCAACTCGCGGTCTACGTAGGTGTGGAGGGAAAGTTTGCCGGGACACTCATCATGAGTGATCCCTTGCGGGCAAATGCTGTGGAAACACTCACGGAGCTCCGCAGGCTCGGTGTCGCACAAACCATGCTGCTGACTGGCGATGCTTCGTCGACCGCCCATCACATCGCTGAAACCGCTGGGATCGGGAATGTCCAGGCGGAGTGTCTGCCTTCGGACAAGGTCGCCACCGTTGCAGCCCTCACTGTGCGGCCGGTCATGATGGTTGGTGACGGTGTCAACGACGCCCCTGTCCTGGCGGCGGCCGACGTCGGCATCGCCATGGGCGCCAAAGGTGCCACTGCGGCAAGCGAATCGGCGGACGTGGTCATTATGCTCGACGACCTCTCAAGAGCCGCCTTCGCGGTGGACATCGGCCAGCACACCATGCGGATCGCCCGCACGAGCATCTGGACAGGCATCCTCCTAAGCTTAGGCCTGATGGCGGTGGCAACGTTGGGTGTGATCCCCGCCGTGGCCGGAGCGCTGCTTCAGGAATTCGTGGATTTGGCGACTATCCTGAATGCGCTCAGGGCGCTTGGTCCACGGCTGGCCAGCGCACGTTCAAGGGCCGTTGGCCCCGCGTTCAGTAGCGCTCGGGCTCATCCCCAAGTTCAAAATAGCGGCCCTGGACACGCGTCGGAGTGATCTCCACGTAGGTGTATTTGCGGGTCGGGATCCACGGTTTGAGGGGCAACTTGTCGGCCTCGTCGATTTCCGACTGCGACTCGATGACGCGCGCCGTCCCTTTGAGGACCACACTCCAGGCTTCGGCGTCAACGATCTCTTCCACTTCGAAGGCAACCTTCTCATTGACAGTCAACTCAGCTAGCTTTGTTCCCGGATTGGTCCTGAGGAGCAAACGCTTCCCATGTGCGATGAAGTTCAAGGGGTAGATGTCCGGCTCGCCCAGGACGCTGACGGCCAAACGACCATGCTGGTTCCGTTCGAGGACCTTCCATGAGTCGGCTTCGGACAGGACAGTGCCTGGTCGCTCGTCATTTTCCACGGTCTTTCTCCTGCACCTGACGTAGGGGCTGCCCGGCTGGATGGCCTGCCGCAGCTGATGTCCGTGATCCTACGGCGGGCCATGTTGACCGCAACAGGGTCGAAGGTCCTGCGGGAAGGTGCGGCACCATGACCTTCGGCTCTGGCCTCCCGGGCCTGTCCGCGAGAAGCTGTGAAGCGGGCCCGTTCAGGTGTGGAGGGAGACATAGAGGACATGGTTTCTCCAAAACGGGATGCCTGTTCGATGGAAGGCTCCATCAGCAGCCCTGACGTGTCTAGGGCCAAAGGGCACGGTTGGGAAAGGACCTTCTGCCCTACACGTGCCGCGTCTGAGGCGTTAGGCTCGGCGCCATGGAGAACACATCACCGGACCAGGAAACGAAAGAACTCAGCGTCCACGACTGCTGGAAGTATCTGCAGTCCACGTCTACGTGCAGGGTGGCACTCATCAATGGGGACGTTCCGGAGATCTTCCCGGTCAACTACATCCCTAATTTCGGGACGCTGCTGTTCAGGACCGGACAGGGGACCAAACACAACGCCCTCCGCGAAGGGTCCGTGCTTGCTATGGAAGCTGACGGGTTCAACCGTTACGGGACCATCGCTTGGAGCGTCATCATTAAGGGACGCCCCGAGTTCGTGACCCATCCCGAAGAAATTCAGGAAGCGGTGGATGCAGGCTTGTCCCCGTGGCAGCCCGGTCCGAAGGACATTTTGGTGCGGGTGACGCCAACGGAAATCAGTGGACGGCGGTTTGTCATCACCCCACCCTCCAAGTGGTGGCCGCCGCTGGATCCTGCCGCATCTGACGACGGGGCCGCGGAAGGGAACGACGCCGGACACCAGTAGCGGGCGCGCCGGCCCGGGGTTGGCGGTCTGGTTTCAGGACGGCCTTGTCAGGATGACGGCCTCGTCAGGATGGTGGGGCACTGGACATTGAGGAGAACGTGCTGTGCCACGGATCCCAGCAGCACCCGTAGGCCGCCCCGCCCGCGGCAGCCCATGACCAGCAGCCGGGGCCCTCCCTGGCAGCATCCACCAGCGCGTCCCCAGGTCCTAGGCTGTCCTCCAGCTCTTCCTGCACGGATACCCCGGGGTAGTTTTCGTGGACCCAGCGGACGGCCTCGGCCAGGATGCCACCGTTCCGGGGAGATCGGGGATCCGGACCCGTCGCATGAACGATGATCAGTTCTTCATCCATACGCTGTGCCTCACTCGCCGCGAGATCCAGGGCAGTGAGCGAATCGGCGGAGCCGTCGACTCCGACCACCACGCCCGTGCAGACACCGGATGCCATGTCCGGAACCACCGCGACAGGGCAGTTGCTTGTGACTGCGATCTGGAAACTGACGGATCCGTATCCCTGGCCTTCCGTCCCCGGCCCGCGGTCGGTTCCTGCGACCAGCATGTTTGCTTCCGGGGACAGGCCGGCGAGGGTTTCTGCAGGTTCTCCGGTCAACTGTGTGGATGAGACCTCCAACGAAGGGTACGCCTGGGCGAGCCGCCTGGTTTCGCTGCCTAACAGGTCGCCAGCCCGTTCCAGGGCCAACTTTCGTTCATCCGCCCCGGGAAACGCCCAGTCGGGCGGAACGACATGAACGAGGTTGAGCCCCAGACCAAGGGCATCTGCATGTGCCGCCGCCCAGTCTGCGACGTTCCGGCCGGCCCTGGAACCATCAAGGGCTGCCACGATCTGCTTCTTCACGTAACGGCGCCCCCTCGCGTGTCCCAACAGTGATCGTTTCCACTATCTGCGGGAGAAGTCGCGGTCGCAAGGGCCAGAAGACCTTTCCGCCGCCTGCAGAAGTGCGTTAGGGTCCTCAGCAGAGGGCTGGAGGCTCCCACTGGACATAGGCGGGAAGGATCACAATGTGCAAGTTCTTGTGCTGAACCCCGGTTCCTCATCGCTGAAATACCATTTGAGGGACACTATGCACCCCGCTGGGAACAACAGCGTCCTGACTTCGGGACAGGTCAATTTGCCACCGGATGGCCGCCATGATCCTTCTCTCCTGCTGGAGACTTTTGAAGAAATCGGTGCCGCAGTGGCCAAGAACGCGGGGACAGGATTTCCGGAGGCAATCGGACACCGCGTCGTTCACGGCGGTGACCGGTTCAGTACTCCGGTACGCGTTACGTCGGACGTTGTGGCGGCCATTGAACGGCTGAGTCCCTTGGCGCCGCTGCATAACCCCGCGAGCGCCGCTTGTATGAAGACTGCCGGAGAACGCTGGCCGGGGATCCCCCAAGTGGCTGTGTTCGACACAGGGTTTCACCGTTCCATCCCCGAGTTCGCAGCCCGCTATGCGATTCCGGAAGACAGCTATACAGCGCACCCCGTCAGGCGCTATGGATTCCACGGCATTTCCGTTGAGATGGCATGCCGTGATGCGGCTGCGTTTCTTGATGTGGCTTGTCCTTCCCTTAACGCAATAGTGGCGCACGTGGGTAATGGCGCATCGGTGACGGCAGTCAGGGACGGCCGGAGCGTGGACACCTCCATGGGTATGACACCG
This sequence comes from Arthrobacter sp. StoSoilB13, assembly GCF_019977255.1. NCBI lineage: Bacteria > Bacillati > Actinomycetota > Actinomycetes > Micrococcales > Micrococcaceae > Arthrobacter > Arthrobacter sp. StoSoilB13. The sequence continues at coordinate 651,967 of NZ_AP024647.1, forward strand.
CTGGAAGGGCTGGTCATGGGTACCCGATCAGGGGACCTGGACCCTTCCATCATCGTCTTGATGCAACGTGCGGGAGCCACTGCGGACGAAGTCGATGCTGTCCTCAATCATCGATCGGGCCTCCTGGCATTGGCAGGAACGGCGGACATGCGCGAAATTGGCGCTGCGGTAGAGAGGGGAGAGCCCAGGGCAGTTCTGGCCCTCGAGACTGCTGCCTACCGTCTGGCCAAGTACATCGCGGCATACTCGATGGTGGTTCATCGGCCCGACGCTTTAGTGTTCACGGGGGGCGTGGGTGAGAATTCCCATGTGTTCAGGGCCAAGGTCCTTTCCTGGCTGGGCCCCTTGGGACTACACGTTGCCGCGGAGGGGAACTCAGCTGATGTGAAAGGCATCCACGGCGTCAGCACGGAGGATTCCACATTTCCTGTGCTTGTGGTGCCCAGCGACGAGGAGCGCGCAATCGCAGAAGCCACTGCTTCATTCCTCGCTGAACGTGAATAGGAAGGATTGCAAGATGAGGCCAAGCACGCCGGACACCCGCCAGGTCAATGGGCCGGAGTCCGAGGACTTTCAATTGCTCAACCGTTACTGGGCTGCCGCGAACTACCTCACCGTGGCTCAGATCTACCTTCAGGAAAATCCTCTTCTGCGCGAACCATTGCAAGCACGGCACATCAAACCCCGGCTTCTGGGCCATTGGGGAACCAGCCCCGGGCTGTCTCTCATTTATGCCCACCTGAACCGGCTTATCTGTCGCACGAAGGCGGAAGTCCTCTTGGTGACTGGCCCTGGCCATGGAGGCCCCGCCGTCGTTGCCAATACGTATCTTGAGGGCAGCTATTCAGAGGTCTATCCGGCTGTTGGCAGGGATCTTGAAGGGCTGAGGCGCCTTGTCAGGCAATTTTCGACGCCCGGCGGGATCGCCAGCCATGTCGGACCGGCCACGCCCGGTTCCATCCACGAAGGCGGTGAACTGGGGTACTCGCTGATGCATGCCACTGGAGCCGCCATGGACAATCCGGACCTCATTGTGGCCTGTGTGGTTGGGGATGGAGAGGCAGAAACAGGGCCTTTGGAGGGTTCATGGAAGGCGCCGGCATTTATCAACCCGCTCCGCGACGGCGCGGTCCTTCCTGTTCTCCACCTCAATGGATACAAGATCTCTGGTCCCACGGTCTTGGGCCGTCGCACGGACATGGACGTCGCGGCGTTGCTGGCGGCGCATGGCTGGGACCCTGTCACTGTTGCCGGAGACGATCCGGACCTTGTACACCCAGCCTTGGCCTCCGCGATGGATTCGGCGTACGCCTCCATCCGGGCCATACAATCGCATGCCCGCCAAGAAGGCGTTACGGGTCCGGCCCGATGGCCTGCCATTATCCTTCGCACTCCCAAAGGTTGGACGGGGCCGGTCGCAGTGGACGGAGTGCCGGTTGAAGGAACCAGCCGTTCACATCAGGTGCCGTTGGCTGGAGTAAGGGAAAAGCCCGGGCATCTGGCGCAACTGGAGGCCTGGATGCGCTCCTACCGTCCGGAGGACCTCTTCGATGACCAAGGGCGCCTTATCCCTGAACTGGCGGCCTTGGCTCCCGACGGCGACCTTCGCATGGGAGCGCTGCCGGCGAGCCGTGGGGTGGGTGGTGGAGAACTCGTGATCCCCGACCTTGGCCGGTACGCCGTCCGGGCTGTTCCTCGCGGAGCGTTGATGAACGAGAGCACCAGACCACTCGGGGAGATGCTCAGGGACATCTATATCGATACCGCCGATGATCCCAAATTCCGCCTTTTCTGCCCGGACGAAACCAATAGCAACCGGCTTGGTGCAGTCTTTGAAGCCACGGACAGGTGCTTGCTGGAGTCGCCCGCCAACAGTGCCGCCGCACTGGCCGAGGACCATGTCTCGGCCAGCGGCCGGGTTATGGAGGTCCTCTCCGAACACCTGTGCCAAGGCTGGCTTGAAGGATACGTGCTAACAGGACGGCACGGCCTCTTCGCAAGCTACGAGGCATTTGCGATGGTGAGCGCCTCCATGACAGTCCAGCACGCCAAGTGGTTGCAGCATTCCAGGGAGCTGGAATGGCGGCAGCCAGTCCCGAGCCTTAATATCCTGCTGACCTCTACCTGTTGGCGAAACGATCACAACGGATTCAGCCATCAGGGACCGGGGCTCATCGACACGGTCCTATCGCTGTCCGGAAGTGTCATCAGGGTCTACCTCCCGCCGGATGCCAATACCCTGTTAGTGGCGGCGGAGCACATGCTGGGGAGCAAGGACTACGTAAACCTCGTTGTCATCGACAAGCAGGACCACCCCCAGTATCTGACGCTTGCCGAGGCCAGGGAGCACGCTGCCGTTGGTGCGTCCATATGGGGGTGGGCCGGGAATGAACCGCGCGGCAGTTCACCCGTGGCTTCAGAACCTGACATCGTCCTTGCCTGTGCCGGGGATGTTCCCACCCAGGAGACCCTGGCCGCCGCCTGGCTTCTCCAGCGTTACGTCCCCAAGCTGACTCTGCGGGTGGTCAACGTCATGGATGCCATGGTGCTCCCGCCTGCGGGTGCGCATCCCCACGGGCTCTCAACTGAGAAGTTTGAAGAGATCTTGACTACTGACGTGGACGTGGTGATGGCGTGGCATGGATACGCGCGGGCTCTCCATCAACTCCTGCACGGCCGCCCACATCCCGAGAGATTCCACGTCCGCGGTTACAACGAACAAGGGACCACCACCACACCCTTTGACATGGTGGTCCTGAACAGGGTTAGCCGCTACCACTTGGTCATGGAGGCGCTACGCCGGGCCCGTGGGCACTTCGCAGGTTCGGAAGAACTTGTGAAGCACTGTCTGAGTCAGCTTGACGCCCACGCAACCTACATACGGGAGCATTTCGAAGACCTTCCAGAGATCAGGGACTGGACATGGTCGGAGCCGGATTCCTAACGGACTTCGATGACGCCAACATCCCTTGATCCTCACATCAGGACCACCAGAAGCACGAGTATTGCCGGTCCGATGACAATCCGCAGCCCCCGCAGGAACACCCAAACATTCCGTATGCCAACACACGTCATGACAAGCACCCCTCCCATAGCGAATAGCTTGTTTGGACGGCGTGCTGATACTCCGGGGCTGCGTGCGCGACATCGCAACGCTCAACAAGTGCTGAAAGTCCCTGGACTGCCTTCCGCGCTCTACGCTGTGCTCATGAGTGAGCGAATGAGAACGTGGCATGGACAGCACAAGGCTGGGTTGAGCCGTGGTGAGCGCGCGGCCGACGCCCTTCGGAACGGCATGGGCAGCTGGACTTTCGTTGGGCTCTTCGTTGCCTTCATGGCTGCATGGGCCGCCGTCAATACCTATCTGTTCGCTGCGCAGGCCTGGGACCCGTATCCATTCATCCTGCTGAACCTCTTCTTATCAATGCTGGCGGGGCTCCAAGGCGCCATACTGCTCATTGCCGCAAAGCGTCAGGATTCCATAGCTGCCGCCATGGCTTTGCATGATTTTGAAACAGATGTGCAGGCAAAGGCAGAAATCGACCGGCTCATGGCGGTAAACAACCAGCAGCTGGAACTGCTGGAGGAACTCCGGGCACTCCTGCTCAGGCCAGGCCCGACGGATCAGGGAATGCGCAGGGGGGAGTTGGGTGAGTAGTCAGGCTCATGGATTCTTGTTAGGAATTCCACAATCCCTGGACGCATAGCGGATGGAAACTCCTCGTACTTTTCGCCCGTCGGCCACCCGCAGCGGTTTATCACGACGCTGACCCCGGAGGGCCAATGCCGCATGACGGGCCGCAAAGTGACTGGACTATCCGTTCTTAGCTGACTTATGGCCGATTTGTGCCAAACACCACGGCGTCCCGATCCCCAATCCAGCAGGGAAACAAGGACGCAGTGCTTCCGTCACCCAAACGCGCCCAGCTGGATGTTGACGGCAAGCACCACGGACGCCAGCGCGAGGATTCCCGCGCCGAGCTGCAAGAGGAGGCCGTCCTTGGAGAGCCGCGATCCTCCTGGCGCGGAGCGCGGAATGAGGGACACTGCACTGAAACTGGTCACCAAGGCCGCGGCGATGATGAGGCTCAAGCTAAGCATGGCGCCAGAACCTTCGCCGGCTTGCAAAACTTCCAGGGCGATAGACGACGACGTTGTCGCATGGGGGGCTGCCTTTCGCAGACGGATGCAACAACAATATCGTCAATTGTTGACGATTACCAAGGATTTCGAATTGCAGTCTGCCTTCGTTCAGCCTTCTCCGGGAACCTCGGACGAAGGCAGCGCCCGTAGAGCAAGTTCGCTTGCCATCTCGTCCCCGACTTCGCGGAGTTTTTCTGCCAGCAGTGCTGCGCTGGGGGCCAGGGGCCTATCGGGATGGAGCAGCAGCCCTACTTGTTGAGCCAGTCCGTTCAGATGAAGGTCGACGATCTTCACATCCGGTTCAGCCAAGGCCATGGACTCAGGCATGAGGGCCAGGAACCCCGCCTCCACCACGAGCGTACGCACGGTGGCCGGAGCGCCGGATTCGACCTGTTGTGCAGGTGGGGCAAGCCCGGCATTCCTGAAATTCTGTTCGAGCTCATCGCGAAGCGGAGTGTTGGCAAGTGGTACCACCCAGCGCTGATCTGCCAGGTCCTGCAGGGTGACGTCGGGCATGGCGTGGGCGGGGTGCCACGGAGCGGCGACGATGCGAAAGTCCTCACGGTACAGGGGGACGAGCCGCAGCCGTGCTGTACTGGGATGCTCAGTCACACGCCCTACAAGCAGGTCCAGGTCACCATTGCCCAGTTCCTGGATCAGTGTCTCAGGCGGCGCTTCGCGGAGACGGACTTCCACGCGGGGCTTTTCGGCGGTGAGGCGGGCGACAGCGCGCGGCAACAGGAGATTGGCGCCGGTGACATGTGCGCCCACCTTAACCAGGCCCGAGGCAGGGTCGGCCAGTTCCTCTACCCGGCGCCGCAGGGTGCTGAGATGACCGACGATGGCCTTTGCATGCTCAAGGCATGCCTCCCCGGCCGGCGTAGGGACCATCCCACGCGCCGTTCGTTCGAAAAGGGGTGCTCCGATGGCGTGTTCGGCTTCCCGTAAAGCGCGGCTCAACGCCGGTTGGGTTAGATAGAGTTCTTCGGCCGCCCGGACCAAGCTGCCTTGCTCCGCCACGGTGAGCACAATGACAAGGTGGCGGAGCTTTACGTGGGTGGTCAGCAGCGCCCGCAGGTCCATGCCTTCATCCTACGGGTCGATATCCTGCGGGCTGCTGCCAACCCCAGCGGGAGTGGCAATCAGCGGGTGCCTACAGACGCGGCCCGGTGCGGGGAGGCAACGTCCCTGTCCCACTGTGCTGCCTCCCGGCCAGCGGCTTTGAGCACCTGTTTGCGCACTTTGCCGTTCTCGGTCTGGGGCAGTTCATCCACGACCCGCAGGAAGCGGGGGATGGCGAAGGAAGCGAGCCGGGGAACACAGAACTCGCACAACCCCTCAAAATCCACAGGTTCACGCAGGACAAGTGCGGCCATGACTTCATCTTCACCGAGTTCGGAATCCACCGCGTACACGGCAGCCTCCTGGACGGCGGGATGCTGCCGCAGAACCTGCTCAACCTCCACTGAAGAGATGTTTTCCCCGCGGCGCCGGATGACATCCTTGATCCGGTCGACAAACCGGACCCACCCGTCCTCTTCCAGAACCACCCTGTCCCCGGAATGGAACCAGAGATCCTGCCACGCCTTCGTTGTCGCCTCGGGCATGGCATGGTATCCGGTGGCCAGTGCATGGGGCTGCTCGCTGCGGATGAGCAGCTCACCCGGCTGCCCATTGGGAACGGGCACTCCGTGCGCGTCCACAACGCGGATGGAGAACCCGGGCCGCACCTGGCCCATGTACCCTTGACGCCACCGATGGGGCGTGGAACCGATCACGGAGTTGGTCTCGGTGGATCCGTAGCCATCCAGGAGGAGCACACCGAACCGTTCCTGGAAGGGCTCCACCAGGCGGGAAGGCGTGGCCGGGGAAAGGGCCAGGCGAATGGTGTGGTTCCGATCGCCGGGTGCAGGCTCCTTGCCGGCGAGTATTCCGACCATCGCGCCGAGAAGGTAGGTCACGGTCGCTCCCGCCGAGGACGCATCTGCCCAGAACCGCGAGGCCGAAAACCGTGGGCCGAGTACGTACTCACCGCCGCAAGCGACGGCCTGCATGAAGGCATTGAGGGCGTTCGTGTGGAACAGCGGCAAACAGGTGTAGAGCACGTCATCAGGCTTGAGACCCAGCTGGTCTGACATATTTTCGGCCCACCAATAGAACTGCCCTTGAGGGCACAGCACACCTTTGGATACCCCGGTGGTGCCGGAGGTGTAAAGGATCGCAGCTGTGTCTGCCGGTCCCGCTTCCACTGGTTCCACTCCGGAAACGGCCTCGGGAACAGGCATAACCTCAAATGCGGGGGTGGCCTCGAAAGCGGTGGTAACGTCCGTCATCGAACCATCAAGTACCCACACCTTCTGCAGGTCCGGTATTGGACCAACCGCGGAGATATGGGGCAGCAGTTCAGCTTCAGCAACCATCAGCGCCGGTCGGGAGTTGATCAGGACGTGCCGCAACTGCTCGCCCCTGCTTGCAGTGTTTACGGGGACAGCGACAGCGCCGATCCATGCGCAGCCCAGGATGAAGTCCAGCAGCTCTATCCTGTTGGAGGACATCAGGGCTACTGTTTGGCCAGCCTCGATCCCGGCACTGCGCAGCAGCCCACCAGCGCGGGCAACTGCGTCTGCCATCGTCTGGCTGTCCCGACGAATTTCACCGCAGCGGAACAGAGGCGCCGTGGGTGCTTTCCGGGCTCGTTCAAGGAGCATTTCCGGGATGGTCAGGGGGCGGCGGTTTGGGTCTGTTACCTGAGGGTTCATGGCTGATTCTCATTTACGTTTGAGTGGACAGGGATGAAGGCGTGGACGCCGGGGCCGGCGTTTGGGTTGTTGGTGAGCGGCAGGCTTTGACCGGGCTTTGTCGTGCCGCCGGTCACCCTGGCAATGACATGAGGCCCGTTCGGGATACTCAGAGTGGCCAGAAGCGTGCCGTCAGCCAGTTGCGTTGTCTGCTGGACGTCTGCGTGCCCGGCCTGGACCGTCGAAAAGTCATCCTGTCCGCAGCGGGGACAAATGAGACGTGCCGGAAAGAAGAGGCTCCCGCATCCAACGCAGGCTTGGATGGCGGCGCTCATTCGGCTGCCTCCAGCACCGACATCGTGGCGCAGGCCCCGTAACGGTAAAGGACCATCCCATAACCGCTGACGACTGCGTGGCGTGCCGTGACCTGACGGGCCCCGGCCCGTCCCATCAGCTGTGTGGCCGCTTCAACCAGTCCGTGCATTCCACCCGCTGCACCAGCTTGCCCGGCCGAAAGCTGGCCTCCGGAGCTGTTGACCGGCAACTGGCGCGTGGCAATTCGGTGTTCGATGAAGTAGGCCGGGTCGTCCTGCTCTGAAAGAATGCCCAGGTCCGCCAATTGCGCGACCACCATGGCCGGGTAGTCGTCATAGACGCAGGCGAGACCTACGTCGCTGGGACCGATCCCCGCCTGCTCCCAGCCGCTGGTTGCGCAGGCTTGCAGGCCCGTAGCGAGGCCGTCGCCGGACTGTTGGTCGGAGTTGTACGAGGCCTTTGCGGAAAGCACCTTGGCGCGGGGAGTTCCCTTGCTACGATCTGCCATTAGGACAACCGCGTCCGCCCCGGTAACGGGAGGTACGCAGTCGTACCGGCCCAAGGGGGTGGCAACCATTGGAGCGTTAAGGTATTCGTCCATGCTCAGGGATGTGCGGTAGACAGCAGCTGGGTTATGCATGGCCCATTGGCGCTGCGCAACGGCGATGCGGCCGTAATCTTCCCGGCAGAGTCCCAAGTGCTCCATCTGGCGGGAAGTAAGCATTGCAAAGAGCGCATTCGGTCCGTTCATCGGCAGGGGCGTCAGATGGACTTCCGTCGCCTTGTTGTAACTGGCAACAAGGCGGGAGAACGCGGCCTGGTCCATGAGGTCACCGGCGGCCAGGACGATAACGTTTGCGTCGCCTGCTTCAATGGCACGGATGGCATGCTGGAGCATTCCACCTGCGCTGGCGCCGCCGTTGGTGTCCTGCATCAGCCAGGAGAGTCGAAGGCCCATGCGCCATGCCAGATCGATGGCGTGATCGGGTGCGAGCGTGAAGCTGGATACCGCAAACCCATCCACGTCACTGGTTTGGAGGCCGGCATCATGCAATGCCTTGCTCACGGCCCCGGCAATAAGCCGGGACGTGGTGGTACCTGGTGAAGGGTGCCTGGTGTAGGGGGACTGTCCCGTCCCGATGATGGAGACCGTCATGGCCATCCTTTCCAAAGAATGAAAGCAGTAGCAGAAGGACTTTGGGTGCCTACAAGAGAACCTGTGCCTGATGGCCAGCCTTTTCCTTCTGTGCGGCTTTGATGCCATGGCGCGAGAAGACCAGTGCTACGAGCGTGACCAGGACCAGGCCAATCACATAAAGGGACACCGGTATGGAGGAACCGTATTGCAGCAGCAAGGCTGTGGCGATCAAAGGGGCGAATCCGCCGGCGAAGACCGCTGCAAGCTCGTGGGCGATCGCCATCGCGGAATACCGGACCTCGGCGGAGAACAGTTCGTGGAAGAATGCCGGCTGCGTTCCGATCATTGCTCCGTGGCAGAGGCCATTGCCCAGGAGGAAGGCAAACATGACGATGGCGGGAGTGTTGGAATCAATCATGGAAAAGAACGGGAAAGCCATGGCGCCCATGCCAACTGCCCCGAGGGCGTAGACAGGACGCCGTCCAATCCTGTCCGAGAGATGGCCGAAGAAGATGTACGTGCCAAATGAGACAAGCATGGATACTGCCACTGCCATCAACAGCAGGCCCTTGTCCACGCCCACGTGAACTCCATAGGCAATGGAGAAGGAGAGGAAGATGTACGAGCCGCCGTTCTCTGCCACACGAAGTCCCATGGCGACGAGGATTTCGCGGGGGTGGGTTTTGATGGCCGCAAGCACGGGGAGGCGGTGTTGTTTGCTGTGGCTGACGGCGGTGAACTCCTTGCTTTCCGGTAGCCGGAAGCGAATGTACGCGCCCACTGCCAGCAGCACAACGCTCAGGAGGAACGGAACGCGCCAGCCCCACGCCAGGAACTGGGCGTCCGGCATCAACTGGACCAGGAAGAAGACCATGGACGACAGCACGAAACCGAGCGAAATTCCTCCCTGGCTGAAGGCAGAGAGCATGCCCCGGCGGGCATTGGAGGAGTTCTCGCTGATCAGCAGGACGCCTCCGCCCCACTCACCACCGGCCGCGATGCCCTGAATGACCCTGAGCAGGATCAACAAGGCAGGGGCCCACAGCCCTACTTGCGCATATGTGGGTAGCAAGCCCATGAGGGCTGTGCTGATTCCCATGATGGATAGCGTCATGACCAGGGCGCGCTTGCGCCCCAGCCTGTCGCCGATGTGTCCGAAAATGATTCCGCCCAGAGGACGGGCTGCAAACCCGACGGCGAAGCCGGCGAAGGCGGCCATGGTACCAACCAGGGGGTCGACGTCGGAGGGGAAAAACAACCGTCCAAAGACGACTGCCGATGCAGTGGCGTAGAGGAAGAAGTCATACCACTCCAGCGCATTGCCCACGAGGGAGGCAACAACGTACCGACGGACTCCGGGACGTTGTCCGGGCAAGGTGTGCTGTGGATGGGACATTGTTGCTCCTTAGGGCGAAAGCTCCGGCAATCGTGCGGCCAATTGGACGTACCGTCCTGGCTGCAACTCTGCGGATCAGGTTGTCCGCTTCATGATCGAAACGGTCAATTGTGATGGGCGTTACAGCTGCTGATTTCAGTTTCCACCGAGGGCAGGGGAACGTCGAATGCCGGTTTTGCCAGGGGCTATGCCTTTCCGGGTAACCCTTGCAATTGGGATGAAAACGCTGTTCCGGTGCGTATGAATGTGCTGCTAATGTCGCAGCCACAAGTCCTGTTGCGCACCGCCACGGGACCCTCAACGCCCTCATCGACGGCGGACCCATCCCCAAGGAACTCTCATGGATACCAGCAGCAATATTGACGTGCGCCAAGGCAGCGTAGCCCAGGTGCTTGCCGGCCTCGCCGCGGGCGGGATCGATGTCATTGACCTGACCACCAGGCTCTCGAACAACACTCCAACCCTCGAACTACCCGAGCCCTTCGCAAACCTCATCGACTTCAGCCTCGAAGAGGTCTCCGCCTATAACAGCCCCGGGCCCTTCTGGAAGCATCACAATATCCACACCGGCGAACACATAGGCACCCATCTGGACGCGCCCGTGCACTGGATCACCGGGCGCAACGGCAAAGACGTCGCCCGGATAGAACCAAACAGGCTCGTGGGCCCGGCCATCGTCCTTGACGCGACCGGGGAAGCTACTGCGGACCCGGACTTCCTCCTGGACCTCCACCACATCCGCCGATGGGAGGAAACCTACGGACCACTGCCCGACGGCGGCTGGCTCCTCATTCGAACGGGATGGGACAAGCGCTCCCATGACCGACAGCTCTTCCTGAACAAGGACGAGTTTGGGCCACATTCTCCCGGGCTCACGGTCGAATGCGCCCGATGGATTGCCGAGGAGTCTGCGCTGTCCGGCATTGGCGTGGAAACCGTTGGTATCGATGCCGGGGCCGCCGGTGGACAGGAACCTCCCTTTCCGGCCCATCACTTCCTGCTGGGTAACGACAAGTACGGAATAACCTCATTGCAAAACCTCGACCAACTGCCCCCAATCGGAGCCGCGCTCATCGTCGCGCCCTTGCCAATCGTTGGCGGAACCGGAAGCCCGGCCCGCGTGTTCGCGCTCAAAGAAGGAGAAACACGATGACCGTCACCACCAGCACCCCGGTTCTCAAACAGGACCCCACCGCGCTGGTCCCTGCATCCCGCTCCGTCAATGTTGCCGAACTCGTGGGGAACACCCTCGCCCGGCTTGGTATCGGCCACGTCTTCGGAGTAGTGGGCAGCGGGAACTTCGTCGTGACAAACGCACTGCGCAGGGCAGGAGTTCCCTATACCGCAGCAAGGCACGAAGGCGGCGCCGCCACCATGGCCGATGCCTACGGGAGGATGTCGGGCAAGGTAGGGGTCGTCACTACGCATCAGGGTTGCGGGCTGACCAATGCTGTAACTGGAATCGGGGAGGCAGCGAAGAGCCGAACTCCCATGATCGTCCTAACCGCGGACACGGCTGCATCCGCCGTCAGGTCCAACTTCACGATCGATCAGGATGCCCTTGCCCGAAGCGTCGGGGCAGTGGCTGAGCGGGTCCACTCGCCGCAAAGCGCAGTAGCAGACACCCTTCGCGCCTACCGGACGGCCGTAAATGAACGCCGCACGGTGGTCCTTTCACTGCCGACAGACATCCAAAGCGCAGAGGCACCGGCAGGAACAGGCCACGTGGAGCCTTTGGAACCCCGGCAGCGGATCAGGCCTCCACGGGCGGCTGCCAGCAAACTGGCAGAACTCATCCAAGCTGCGAAGAAGCCCGTCTTTGTGGCTGGCCGTGGAGGCCGCGATGCAGGGCCGGACATCGCAGCGCTCGCCGAAACCGCGGGCGCGCTCGTGGCGACATCCGCAGTCGCTCACGGACTCTTCAACGGCGATGCGTTCAATCTAGGAATCTCCGGTGGATTCTCCTCGCCATTCACTGCGGACACCGTGCGGGACGCAGACTTGATCGTCGGTTGGGGCTGTGCGCTGAACATGTGGACGATGCGCCATGGTTCGCTCATTGGCCCGGGAACAAAAGTGGTGCAAGTGGATCTTGATGACTCGGCCCTGGGGGCAAACAGGCCCATCGATCTGGGGGTACTGGGGGATTGCGGCGAGACGGCCGTTGCTGTGCTCCATGAACTGCGCTCTGCCGGACACCAGGCGGTTGGCCTGCGTACCAACCAGATGGCTGACCGGATAGCCGTGCATGCGCGCTGGAACTCGGTGGCCACGGAAGACCTGTCCACTGCGGGGACCATCGATCCCCGGGTGCTCAGCCGCGAGCTGGACCGGATCCTGCCCCACAATCGAATCGTTTCCGTTGATTCCGGCAATTTCATGGGGTACCCGAGCGCCTACCTGTCCGTTCCCGATGAGTATGGCTTTTGCTTCACCCAGGCTTTTCAGTCGATTGGGCTGGGGTTGTCCACTGCGATCGGCGCGGCGGTCGCCCAACCCCTGCGCGTACCTGTCCTGGGCACCGGCGACGGTGGCTTCCTCATGGCCATTTCCGAATTGGAGACGCTGGTCCGTGAGCGGATTCCGATGGTGGTGATTGTTTACAACGATTCCGCGTACGGCGCCGAGGTCCATCACTTTGATGCAGATGATGAAGACCTGGAAGTGGTTCGATTCCCCACGACAGATATCGCCTCCATCGCCGCGGGCTACGGTGTTGCCACCGTGACGGTCCGAAGCGTCGCGGATTTGGCTCCAGTGGAGGAATGGGTTGCGGGTCCCCGGGATATGCCGCTCGTCATTGACGCCCGCATCGCTTCCGACGGTGGCGCGTGGTGGCTCGCCGAGGCCTTCAAAGGCCATTGAAGCCGACCGTCGCGCAGGGCATCAGGATCCTGGACGCCCTGGCCATTCCTTGCCGGCCCAGGGATCGTAGTCCGCGATGAGCTCCTCCTGGGCCGGGCGCTTTGCTCCGGGGATGTGCTGCAGGTTCACCCGGACCCGGTACCAGAGCGAACTCGAACCGCGCATCCCATCGATGAGTACATCGGCGGGGTGCAGGTCCGGGACAAGGTCCGCATGCCGGGCTTTCCATTCATCGAGGGCGGCCTGCGCTTCGGGCTTGGTCTTTGTGCGGGCTACCTCAATGAGTGGCATTGTTGAGACACGGCGGCCCGACCCATCGCCGGCGCGCGGTGCCTTCTCGGCGGGGCCAAGTTCCTTGGCCAAGGCCAGCAGGCCCTCGAGGGATCCAACGGCGCCGTCGATTCCAGCGTGGGGATCGCCCAGCTCCGCGAAGCGTTCTGGCACTGAGCGGACGGTGAATTGTTCGGGCCTGGTGGTAGTGACCTCGGCCCATGTCAGGGGAGTAGAAACGCGGGCATCCGGCCGGGGGCCGGACAGAGTAGGCGGAGGCGACAGTCCGATCCTTCGCGTTCTGGTTGAAGTCGACGAAGACACTTTCGCCGCGTTCCTCCTTCCACCACCGCGCCGTGGCGAGCCCGGGGGCCCGGTTCTCGACCTCCCGGGCAAGGGTCTCCGCGGCGAGCCGCAGCTCGCTATAGGACCACTCCGGGGAGATCCGCACCAAAATGTGCAGTCCCCGGGACCCGCTTGTCTTGGGCCAACCAACCAGCCCGACGTCGTCAAGCACCTCGCGCGCCACATAGGCGACGTCGACGATCTGCGACCAATCCACACCGGGCATGGGATCAAGATCGATCCGCAGCTCATCGGGATGATCCAGATCCTCGGCACGTACGGGGTGGGGGTTGAGGTCCAGGCAGCCAAGATTCACCACCCACGCCAAACCGGCGGCGTCCCGGATTACAGTTTCTTCTGCTGACGTCCCCGATGAGTAGTGCAACGTTGCCGTATCAATGAACTCCGGATGGTTTTCGGGTACGCGCTTCTGAAAGAACGGCTCAGCGTCGATGCCCTTGGGGAAGCGCTTGAGCACCATGGGGCGGCCGCCCGCGCCCCGCAGCGCACCCTCCGCAACTGAAAGGTAGTAGCGGACCAAATCCAGCTTCGTTAGCCCGGGTTCGGGGAAAACCACCTTGTCCGGATTCGAGACGCGAACTTCGGCGTCGCCAATGTCCAGAATCTCTGCCGGAGTCTTCGACGGGTTCATGCCGCCACGCTAGCAACGATCGGCGGTCCCAGCCAGACCAAGGGCGAGGGCGGCGACTATATTGACCATGTCAGTCCACCACCACAATCGCGGGAGTCTGCACACTATGGCCAAGGAACTTGCTACCCAGCTCATCGAACAACTCCAGGCTGCCGGTGTGCAGCGCATTTACGGAATCGTCGGTGACAGCCTCAACCCAATAGTGGATGCCGTACGTCAAACGGGAGGGTCGGCCAAAGGCGGTATCGATTGGATCCATGTCCGCCACGAAGAAGCGGCCGCTTTTGCTGCGGCCGCCGAGGCTCAACTGACTGGCAAGCTTGCAGTCTGTGCCGGCTCCTGTGGACCGGGCAACCTCCATCTGATCAACGGACTCTACGACGCCAACCGCACTGGCGCGCCCGTACTTGCCATCGCTTCGCACATCCCCAGCAAGCAGATCGGCAGCGGGTTCTTCCAGGAAACCCATCCTGACCGGCTCTTCACCGAATGCTCAGTGTATTCGGAACTGGTCAGCACGGCCGAGCAGGCTCCCCGCGTTATGCACAGCGCCATCCAGAACGCTGTAGCCCTTGGGGGAGTCGCCGTCGTGACTCTTCCCGGCGATATCGCCGGACTTGAGGCCACCGCGCCGACGCCGTTACCCGCTACGTTTCGGCCCGCCCGCCTGATCCCGGACCAGTCGAGCGTCCAGGAACTGGCTGACGCCATCAACGACGCCGGAAAAGTCGCCATTTTCGCGGGGGCGGGCGTCCAGGGAGCCCACGACGAACTGATCGCTTTGGCGGAGCTGGTCAACGCCCCGATTGGCCACTCGCTGCGAGGCAAGGACTTCGTCCAGTACGACAACCCGTTCGACATCGGCATGACCGGGCTCCTGGGCTATGGTGCTGCTGCGGAGGGCATCGAGGACGCCGATCTGCTGATCCTTCTTGGTACCGATTTTCCCTACGACCAGTTCCTGCCGGACACCCGGACGGCACAGGTTGACCGGGCCGCACAGCGGCTGGGGAGGAGGACCGACGTCGACATTGCCGTCCACGGCGACGTCCTGCCTACCTTGGCCGCTCTTCTGCCCTTGGTCAATCCAAAGAAGAACCGCCGCTTCCTGGACCAGATGCTGAAGAAGCACGACCGCCTGATGAACAAGGCTGTGGGCGCGTACACGCGGAAGGTCGAAAAGAAGCAGCCCATTCATCCTGAGTATGCTGCTTCCCTGCTGGACCAGGTAGCGGCGGAAGACGCCATCTTCACCGCGGATACCGGTATGTGCAACGTCTGGACGGCTCGCTATATCAACCCCCTGGGCACGCGCCGGCTGATCGGTTCCTTCCTTCACGGGTCAATGACCAACGCCCTTCCACACGCCATCGGTGCACAGATGGCCTATCCCGGGCGCCAGGTGGTTTCTGTCTCTGGTGATGGGGGCTTGGCCATGTTGCTTGGTGAGCTCATTACCGTGGCTGCACATCAACTGCCGGTCAATGTAGTGGTCTTCAACAACTCAACACTGGGCATGGTCAAGCTCGAAATGTTGGTGGATGGGCTGCCCGATTTCGGCGTCGACGTACCTGACGCAAACTATGCCGCCGTCGCGAAGGGCCTTGGGCTTCCATGCTGTCCGGGTGACAGATCCTGCGGACATCGAGGAAGCGTATCGGGAGGCGTTCGCCTACCCGGGCCCTTCGCTGGTGGAGCTCATCACTGATCCGAATGCGCTGTCCATCCCGCCGAAGATTTCGGGGCAACAAGTCATCGGGTTCGCGACGGCCATGTCCAAAGTGGTCTTGAACCGCGGCGCCGGCGAAGCTGTAAGCATGGCCCGCAGCAATCTGCGCAACATTCCCCGGCGGTGACGGGAGTCTGTGCCGGCGGCAGTCTCAAACGGAACGCAGGAATTCCCTGGCTTACGGATGCTCGTCGAGAAGGGTGCCCAGAATAGCGAGGGCTTTTGACAGTTGGAGGTCGGACACTGCGCCATACCCGACGACCAAGCCATTCACCGGTGGGCGCTCAGCGTAATATCCGGCCAGGGGGATGACCCGTACACCCCGTTCCAGCGCCTTCCCAGCCAGATCCGCCGCGTCAGGGTGTTCGAAGCGGATCACGGCATGCAACCCGCCGTCGAGTCCTGCAAGCTCCACATCGGTCCGCGGGCCCAAGCGCTCAATGAGCAAGGACCGGCGGTGCGAATATTCCCTCCGGGCCCGGGCAATGTGTCGGGAGAGTCCGCCGCCCTGAAGGTAATGGGCGAGGGCCGACTGCAGGACCCCGGCCACCGGAGTGTCCAAGGCTTCACGTACGGCCTTGAGGCGCTGGCCGGCATCGCCCCGGACCACCAGATAACCGCAGCGCAGCCAAGGACTGAGGTTCTTTGAGAACGTTCCGAGAAGTACGACGTCGGCAGCTGCTGGCAGGGAGGCGACGGCAGGCAGGGGCATTCTGCTGTGGCGGAATTCGCTGTCGTAGTCGTCCTCCAACACGAGCACGCCATGGCGGTCCGCCCACTTCAGCAGGCCGAGCCGTTCCTGGACTGCCATCCTGCCACCGAGAGGGTACTGGTGGCTGGGGGTGATGAGGACGGCGTCGGGAATGACGTTGAGTCCGGCGAGTTGGGAGCTCTTCAGGCCGTCCTCGTCCACGGGAAGCAGCTGAAGATGGGCACCGGCCGCGCTCATCACCCGCCGCGCCGTGGGGTAGCCCGGGTCTTCGACCAGGATGCGCGGATTGTTCCTCCTGCCGCGAAGCATGGACACCACCAGATGCAGTGCATCACTGGTGCCGGCAGTAATCATGACGTCCTCCGGGTCGACGGCCAAACCCCTGGACACCGCCAGATGACCGGCCACGGCTTCCCGAAGCTCCAGCGTTCCAAGGGCTGGTGGCAGATGCGTGTTTCCTTGCTCCGCCAAGGCCCTCTTCCACGCGTTGCGCCACTCCCTGTCTTGGAACGGCGATCCCGAGGGGCGGCCGGGGGTCAGGTCAATCACCTCGGCGTTGGCAGGGCTGCTGCGCTGCGCTTTCACTTCGTCCGGGCGCTTTTGAATGTCCGGCCGGACAGCCACTCTGGTCCCACCAGTACCGTTGCTTTCCAGGAAACCTTCCCCGGAGAGCTGCTCGAAGGCCCGCACCACCACGCCACGGGATATCCCCAAGTCCTTGGCCAGGCTTCGGGTTGCGGGGAGCGTGTGCTCAGGCTGGAGGAGTCCGCTGAGGATGGCGCTACGGAGCTGGCTTGCAACTTGGGCGGACAGGGAGGCCGGACTCTGCCTATCCACCTCGATGGGTATTTCCGATTCGCTCATTGGACCTCCGGAGTTGTTCATTCTTGGATCTAGTGTAGGACCAAGCCCTTTGGCAGCATGAGACGCGTACTCACCCATTTGCTGTGCTCGCACCCGGCCACAGCCACAAGAAAGCAGGACTGTAGTGTTCAACGGCCTCAGCGCATTCCCCCTGACACCCATGAACGGTGAAAGTGTCGATCTGGACGCCGTTGCCCGGCTGGCGGCCCGCGCGGCACAGTCAGGGGCGGATTCACTCGGTGTCCTTGGCTCGACGGGAAACTACGCCTATCTCTCCCGTGAAGAACGACGCATGGTCCTTGAAGCGTCCGTTCAGGCTGCGGGGGGCGTGCCGGTTTTGGCCGGTGTGGGGGCAGTGCGTACCCGCGACGTCCTCGTTCTTGCCGGCGATGCCCATGCCGCTGGCGCCTCGGCACTGCTCTTGGCTCCGGTGTCTTATCAACGCCTGTCGGAAGGGGAAGTTTTCGGGTTGTTTGAGGACCTCGCGTCAGAGTCAGACCTTCCGGTCGTCGTGTATGACAATCCCGGCACCACGGGCTTTACCTTCACGGACGAACTGCATGCCCGGATCGCACGTATCCCGGGAATAGCTTCCATCAAGATTCCGCCGCCGGCTGCCACTGACATTGAGAGCAGGCTCGGCAAGCTCCGCGCAGCTTTGCCCGGGCAAACATTTTTGGGTATCAGCGGAGATTGGATTGCCGCCGAAGCACTGCTTGCTGGTTGCGATCTCTGGTACTCGGTGATTGGCGGGATCCTTCCCCGCCAGGCCCGGGAAATCGTTGACCACGCTTTGGCTGGCCGGCGCGATGATGCGATGGCAGCTTCCGCCGCGTTGGAACCCGTCTGGTCCCTGTTCCGAACCTATGGGAGCCTTCGGGTCACCGTCGCACTGGCTGAAGACCTGGGGCTCATTCCGTCGTCAGCCTTGCCGTTGCCGCTGCACGGCTTGGATACCGAAGGGCGCACCAGAGTTACCGAGGCCATCCGCCAGTGTGGATTGGAGGCCTAGGTGGCTTGGAGGGCTGGTCACCTGGCTGGAAACAACGCAAATGAATGGGGTCGGACCAAGAACGGGGGAGAGGGACATGAGCCTCATCGACGGGCGCACAACCAACCGTGCTGCCAGGGGTAAGCAGACGTCTCCGGGCGGATTGGCCCGCTATGTCGCTGCGGCCACCCTGGCGCGCAGCGCCGATGGGGGTGCGGTTGTCGCCATTGTCCTGCTGGTGACAACCAGTGGGGCGCCGGGTTGGCTGGCCGGAATCCTGGGTGCCTGCATCACGGCACCGCACCTTTTCGGTCCGTTCGTTGCCAGGACACTGGACACTGCCCGGGACGGCAGAACGGTGATCGCCTGGGCGTGCCTGATGCACGGCGTTACCCTGGCCGCTGCTGTCCTGCTGTACCCGCTGACTCCTCCAATCGTGCCGGGTCTTCTGCTCATTGCGTCCGGACTGGTCGGTCCATTATTGACGGGCGGCATTAGCAGCCGGCTCTCAGCGATCGCTGGGGGCAGCAGAATCAGTCAGCGACGCGCACATGGATGGGATGTAGCAACATATGGCATCAGCGGAACCATTGGTCCCTCTTTGGTCGCAGCTGTTTCGGGCTGGGCGAATCCGGCATTGGCGGCATTGATCCTAGCCGGACTAACGTTTGTCGCCGCCGCCCTGGTCAGGCTTTTGCCCTCTTCTCCTCAAACTTCAGTTCCCTCGGAGGTACCGCGCCCGGGTCCGACATTGCTAATGATGCTGTCCAGCGGTCCTTTGCGTCGCACGCTCTACCTGACGGTCGTCGTCGCCTTGTCGGTCGCTTCGCTGCCTGTCACCGCAGTGGCTTCGACGACACAACTGGGGGTCGGGCCAGCCGCGGCAGGGGTCCTGACTGCCGCATATGGTCTTGGCGGGCTTCTAGGATCCGCTGGTGTCATGATCCGGCCGTTGCGAAGCGATGCGGACCACCTCATGACCTGGCTGGGAGCTGCTGTTGGCGTTGCGCTGTGTGGGGCGGTCTTCGCCGGGATCTTCCCCGTGGCAGCGGTGGTCTATTCCCTGGCCGGAGTGCTCAACTCCTGCTTTTTCGCCGCAACATTGGCCGCGCGCAGCGAATATGCACCAGCCGGGGCACGAGGTCAGGTCTTCGTGTGGATCGGAGCCTTAAAGATCACAGCGGGTTCTGCCGGCACAGCGTTGGCAGGGGCCATGGTTGTACCAATGACACACCTGCCCTTGCTTTTGGCGTCCGCCCTTATTGCGGTGGCCGTGAGCGCTTCCCTGTTTGACCGCCGTCGTGAACGGTCCCAAACAGCGGGATCGGCCCTGAGGCAGGCCAGGGCCGCAAGACATATAAGGGTTCTACTGGAGCAGAAAGCCGCTTGCCGCACTTCTCCACAGCAGGGCACCATCACCTTTTCGTGTCACCTTGACGCTCTTGGGTTCGGGGGACTGGACCAGGTCCGGCAGGCCCACACCGAGCACCAAACAAGGTCCTGCCAACTATGCCCGAAGAAGCAACAGATCAATGGGATATGTTTGAACCGGCCAACTCGCCGGACACGGTAGCCGCAGCGGCATTCCTGCTTCGAAGGGCGTTGTCCCCAAACACATGTTCACATCCCCTCAGACAGGAGCGTCCGTGCCGAAGAGTCCACGTGATGAGATAGATGCGCAGATTCTGGCCGAGCTGCGGCGCAATGCCCGTATCAGCCTTGCCCAGTTGGGCGAGAAGGTGCTGCTCTCCCGAAACGCAGTGAGGCAACGGATTGAGCGGCTTGAACGGGACGGGTATATCCACGGGTACACCATCAAGGAATCAGCCGGGGAAGGCTCGGCCACGGTCAATGCGGTGCTCCTGATCCAACGGCATGACAGGATGCGGGGCGGAGACGTGATTGCCGGACTCAAGGCCATTCCTGAGATCGCCACTTGTGATGTCGTCAGCGGCGAACTGGATATCGTGGTCAGGGTGGAGGCCCCCGACGCTGCACGGATCCAGGAGATCTGGAGGCAGGTCTCAGAGTTTCCTGGAGTCCGCGACATCACCACTGCCTTGTCCCTCTCCACGGTCATCGACAGGCAGTCACCCCGCTAGGGCGGCGCGAACCATGCCGGGCTTAAATGGTTCCGGCGCTGCGGAACCGAGGAGGTTACGCAGCGCCGGACAGGCACGGCCTGTTTTATTGACGGTAACGCCAGGCGATCATCATGACGTGATCGCGATGACCTTGGGCTGCGTCATTTCTTCGTAGGCGAAGCGGACGCCTTCCCGGCCCATGCTGCCGTATTTCGAGCCGCCAAAAGGCATCGCATCGAGGCGGTAGTCCGAAGAATCGTTGATCATCACTCCGCCTGCGTCGATTGCCTTGGCGGTGGCCAGCGCCCGGGCCAGGTCCTTGGTAAATACCCCCGCTTGCAACGCGTATTCGCTGTCGTTGGCCAGTTCGATGGCTTCCTCGGCGGAGTCGAACGGTTCCACGAGGACCACGGGTGCGAACAGTTCCTCGCTCCATGCCTCGCAACTGCGCGGTACTTCGGTAAGGACAGCAGGTGTCAGGAGCGCGCCGTCCAAGGTGCCGCCAGTGAGCAGTCGCGCACCGGCCGACACCGCTTCGTCGATCTTGCGCTTCGCTTCTGCGGCAGAGGAGGCGCTGATCATGGGTCCGACGTCGGTCTGCTGCCTTCGGGGATCGCCTGTCGTGAGGGCGGCCGTTCGGGCGACAAAAGCGTGAAGGAAGGTGTCGAAGACCGGCCGCTGGACGAGGATCCGCTGGGCGCCGATGCAATTCTGTCCCGCGGCCCAGAAGGAACCGGAAACACTGGCCTCGACGGCGGCAGGAATGTCCGCGTCGTCGAAGACGATGACGGGTGCGTTGCCGCCGAGTTCCATGGACAGGCGTTTTATACCGGCATTGGCGGCGATGGCCCGGCCCGTGGAAAAGCCGCCCGTGAAGGAGACCATCCGAACCAGTTTGGACGAGATGATGGTTTGCGCGATGGTGCGATCGCCCAGGACAACGGTGACGAACTCCGTCGGCAGGCCTGCCTCGCGCAACAGGTCCACGAGGAGGATGGCCGTCAAAGGTGTCAGCTGGGACGGCTTGAGGATGACGGTGTTCCCTCCGGCAATCGCCGGCCCCAACTTGTGCGCCACCAGGTTCAGGGCATCGTTGTACGGGGTAATGGCAGCGATAAGACCCAACGGTTCACGGGTGAACCAGCCCTGGCGGTTTTCGGAGCCGGAGAAGGAGTCGAAGGGAACTACTTCGCCAACGTTGCGGCGGGTTTCCGCTGCCGAGAGCTTCAGCGTATTCACTGCACGGGAGACCTCTTTGAGCGCCTGTGTGATGGTCTTCCCGGCCTCGGCGACGATTAGCCCGGCCACTTTCTGCGTCCGTTGCTGGAGAAGGTCTGCAGCCGTATCCAGAATCCGCCCACGTTCATGACGCGGCATAGCCGCTGCTGCCGGAGCGGAGGCCGCCGCCCGGATGATCTCCACGCGCACATCTGCCTCGGTGCACTGTGGAAGTGTCGCCAGGATGGAACCGTCAAACTTGTCGTAGACCGCCAGGTCGGTGGTAGCGGCTGCGGTTGTGGCGTCGGCGATGGCTGACTCAGGCACGGACCGCTCCTTTGGCGAATTCGTTGACGGCGATGATGTCCGAGATGAGGGCGTAGGCAGTTTCCACGCGGCCGGCCCCAGGACCCGATACTGTGACGGCTCCCAGCAAATCCGTGCTGAAGGACACGGCATTGGTGGCACCGGAAATACCAGCCAGCGGGTGTTCACCCGGAAGGGCGATGGGCTGGACGGTAGCTACGATGCCGCCGTCGTCTTGCCGCCGGGCTTCGCCAATCAACTTCCAGCGGTAGCCGCTTGCCAGGGCCTGTGCCACGTCTTCGCTCTTGATGTCCTGAATACCGGTGGTTTCCACGTCATTGGGGTGGATGTTGGCACCGAGCAGCTCGTTGGCCAGGATGGCGACCTTCAACCGGACGTCCGAGCCGCCGATGTCAGCAGTGGGGTCCGCTTCGGCGTATCCGCGGTCCTGGGCTTCGGCAATCGCTTCCTCCAGGCCCAGCCCGGCCTCCATCCGGCCCAGGACGTAGTTGCTGGTTCCGTTCAGAATGCCTTGAACGGAGTTCAATTCGAGGCCGCCCAGCATTTTGTGTGCTAGTCGAATGACGGGCGTGCCACTCATGACTGAACCCTCGTACTCGAAACGGACACCATTGTCTGCCGCAAGCCGGCCCAGTTCCATGCCATGCAAGGCCACCGGGCCCTTGTTGGTGGTCACCACATGCTTGCCGGACTCGATGGCCCACTTGACGTGCGAAACTGCGGGTTCGCCGTCGATCGGACTGGTGAATGTAGCCTCAACGACGATGTCGGCCGGGCTGTTCTTGATGACGTCTTCATTGCGGGGATCCGGGCTGCCACCTGGCAGTCCCTCGAACGAGGACCCGCGGGGCATCGCCAACACGGCGGCCAGGTCGATGCCGTCTACCTGTACGAGTGAGCCGAAGGCAAGATCGGTGATGGCCACGACGCGAAGCTCGAATCCGAGTGAGGCAAATCGCCGGGGTTCATCACGGATGAGTTCGGCCAAAGCGCGGTTAACGCCTCCGAAACCGATGAGGGCCAGGTTGTAGGTAGTCACGTGATCTCCTTGGTAGGGCGGTGGTGCTGTCCTTTAAGCCTCGGTTCCAGGCGTGTCAGTTCCCTAGATGCGAATCGCCCGCCAAGGATGACGAAACGCCCAAAAAAGCTGCCAACCATGCCTAAACGCCCGCGGTGCTGCCCCCAGTTGGGATTGGATGGAGAACATCTTCCAGTGCAATGGCCTTCTTTACCGCTCGACGGCGGCTACCGCACTGATCTCCACCAGCGCCCCGGGAACGCCCAAACGGGAGACAAACGCGGCTGTCACGAGCGGCGGCTCGTCGGCGGCGAGGTCGGATGCAATGGCGCCGTACCCTGCGGCGAGGTCGGCGCCGTCCACGAAGAGGACCGTCCACTGCACGACGTCGCGAAGGGTTGCCCCGGCAGCCGCGAGCGCGGTCTTTGCGTTCGCCAGGGCGCGGGCAGATTGCACTCCAACATCACCCTCGCCTACGAGCGAACCGCCGCTGTCGACGGAGTTCTGGCCGCCGACGTAGATGGTGGTGGCGTTTGGAGGGACGACGGCTACATGGCTGAATGCCGGGCTGGAGACAAGTCCCTCGGGCCGGATGCGCTGGATAGGTGACATGACTGTATGCTGCCATCCCCGGCCAATTGCCAAAAGGGGGTGCACCCCAATGCTCCGGTTGGCCACGCCTCGTCAGTCGCGTATTCGCACTCAGGTGCTCGTGAGTCAGGTGTTCGTCACTCAGGCGAGGGCCGCCGTCGTTGCTGTTTCGTTGCTGCCCTCTGTACTTTTGCGGCGCGGTGCCGCTGGGCGGACCCGCGTGTGGGTTTAGTTGACCTGCGGACAGTCCGTGAGGCAAGGCCCGCCACCACAATGCCAGCGAGCTTGGCCAGGGCGCTCTCGCGGTTGCGTAACTGCGAGCGCTGTTCGGAGGCTGTAACTGTGATGACTCCGTCGACGAGTCGCTTCTCCAGGCGACGCAGCAAGATCTCCCGCTGGCCTTCTGTTAATGCCTCAGACGTAGCTACGTTCCAGGAAAGCTCAGCCTTGCTGTCGGTCGTGTTGACGTGTTGACCGCCCGGTCCCGATGAACGCGAGAACCGCCAACCGAGTTCCGAGGCTGGAATCGTGAGGGAGGGCGAGATTTCCAAGTCCATTGAACAAGCGTTGCACGTCGGGGCGGGTCTTCCCAGCCGGGCGGTGCTTCGGCATGCGTGTCAGAGCAGGTTTGCGGCGAGAGCAGAGGCGATGAACCGGCCGTACCGCACTGCGCTCCACCCTCGTTTCAGGACGAGGCTTTCGAACAGTTCGGGCGTGGTGCACGCGAACATGATGTCGGCGGCCTCTTCAGCGCCCAAGCCCGGACGGAGCAGGGCCTCGGGCAATCAGTTGACGCGCGTTGTGCAGCATCCGGCGATGCCGGGCGTCGTCAATGTCCTTCAGGAGGCCGGCCATGTCGGCATCCCCTGTTGCAGCGGCGTCACGGATCAGCAGGCTGATTTGTGCCGCAAGGGGGCGGACTTCTGCAGTGAACCGGCCGAACTGTTCCATCAGTTCCCGTGGGTCGTCTGCCGCTACTTGTGCGAGGTCTGAGCGCTGCTCGGCTGGCGGCCCGCCCTTGCCGAGGAGACTCTGCTCGTGGAGAGCCCGGACGAGGCCGGCCTTGCCGCCAAATTTCTTGTAGATGGACTCCGTCGATACTGCGGACGCAGCGGCAATTTCGGAGATGGTGGTCGCGCCGAAGCCCTGCAGGAGGAATAGTTCGCGGGCGTGCGCGAGGATGGTGCGCCGCGACGCCTCGGCGGCTTGGCGGCGACGGCTGGCATCGTAGCTGCGTTGACCCCCGGATGTTTCACCGGGACTCTTGATTCCGGTTGCCATGACTCCTAGACTCCAATCAATACAGATAACTGTATTGAATTCAAGATACCGCACCAAGGAGTCACCATGGAAACCGTGGAGGGCCTGGAGCGCCTTCCGGAAGGGCCCGTTCGCCGGATGTTCGCTGCGTCCGGCCGCCACGACCTTGACGCCTTGGTCGCCGAATTCGCCGCGGACTACGTCAACATCACCCCGATTCATCCCGAACGTAATTTCACCGGCCGCGCCCAGGTCCGTGCCAACTGGACCAGCCTTTTTGCTGGCATTCCTGACCTCACACCGGCAATCGCCGACGCCGCTGAAGGCCGGCACGGAACCGTTTGGGTTGAATGGGGCGCCCGGGGCACAAGACGCGATGGGACGCCGGTGGAACTTGCCGGAGTGGCGATTATTACTGTGCGGCAGGAGCGGATCGCCTCCGTCCATTTCTATCTCGAACCTGTGGAACGTTCTTCGGGTGACATCGACGACGCCGTCCGCACCACTGCGGGCACGGGCCTTCAGGATGGGGCCGTACTTCCGATATCGCAGGAGTCATGATCCTCGTAGTGGGCGGTACGGGCCGCCTGGGTTCGCGGCTTACGGGGGAACTGGTTCGGCGCGGTGCTTCCGTACGGGTCATGGCCAGGGGTGAATCCCAGCCCTTCCCCAGGAAGAACGTCGACGGCGTCGAGCTTGTCCGCGGGACGCTCGCCTCGGGCAAGGACTGCGGACGGGCCGTTGCCGGATGCAGCCACGTGGTGTTCGCGGCGTCGGGCTTTGGGCTGAAAAGAGGCGGCAACCCACGCAGTGTGGACCGCGACGGCGCACTTCGGGTCATCGATGCCGCGTCCCGGGCGGGCGTGGAACATGTAGTGATGATGTCGATGCATGGGGCGGCTCCCGATGCCCCTCTGGATTTCCTGCGCATGAAGTACGCAGCGGAGGAGGCATTGAAGGGCCTCGGGCATGGCATGGACAGTAATCCGGATGGGAGCGAACCTTGAGCAGTTCCTCGACTCAATGAGCCAGCCCCTCCACACGAAGGGCAGGGTGCTTGTCTTCGGTTCGGGACGGGCACCTGTGACATTTACGTCGACGCCGGACGCTGCTGCCGCTGTTCGGTTGGCTCTGTCCGGACCTTCCTTGCGTGGAAGAACCGTTGAGTGGGGGTCCGAAACGCACCCCTTCAACACGCTCGCGGAAGCCATCCTCGCAGACGCTGGAAAGGGCTCGATCCAGAGGATCCCAGTGGCAGCGTTGCGGGTGATGGCCGCAGTTGCAGGTCCGATTTCGCCGTTCATGGCCCGGATGGCCAGGGCTGCGCTGTGGATGGAATCAGGCGCTGCGGCCTTCGATCCGGCTGTGGAACGTGCCGCGCTCCCTGAAATTCCGGTGATCGGACTGCGTGAGAGTTTGGACCGGATCAGGAGCACATGAGTCGTGGTGCAAACCGGCCTTCGGGAGGACAATGCTAGGCACAACCTGAAATCCCGTGAGGAGCAGCCGTGGGCGAGCCAACTACAGAAGCGACATCAGCGCAGTTGATGGTGGATTTGATCATTTCCCTTGATGGGTATGCCTCAGCGGAGGGGTGGCCCGGTTGGTGGGGACTTGAATCCCCGGAATACCTTGCCTGGCTTGAGGAAGAAGGGAAGAAGGATTTCACAACGCTGATGGGGGCCAACACCTATCGGGTGATGTCAAGCATGTCGGAACAGGCCGCAGGCGAAGACTCCGGGTTCTCCAAGGAAGAGGGAGAGGCCTTGACAGGGCTGGCTGCCCTGCCGAAGGTCGTCTTCTCGTCCACACTCCAGGAACCCCTGGCTTGGCCGAATTCCGAGCTGGTAAGCGGGGATGCTGTGGAAGCTGTCAAAGAGCTGAAGCGGACCCGGACCGGCACCCTGACCACACTGGGAAGCCTCAGCCTTTGCCGCTCTTTGTTGAGTGCCGGACTTGTGGACCGATACAGGATCGTCGTTTTTCCGGTGATCACTGGCCGCACTGGCAGGGAACGGATCTATGACGGCTATCCTGATGTTTCGCTTCAAATGGTGAACAGCAGGACCTTCGATGGTCAGCTGCAGCTGCTGGAGTACATACCCACGCTGATCAGCGGTCCGCCTGTCCGGCAGCCGTGAAAAGAGGCTCCAGCGAATCCGAATAGCTGGACATTATTTCGGCAAACGTGAGCAGCTGGAATCCTTCAGCGGGGCAGAGGAGTGGTTCGCTGGTGGTTCCATTGGCGGTGAGCGTCGCGATTCCCCATGGACGCGTTGGTTCGCCGACCGAGATGCCGGCTGCGTCGAAGGTGTCCCGGAGCACGTACCGCGTGACGGTCCGCCACGACTGCAGGAACGGTGGCCGCAAACTGCTCAACGAGTTCTTCATCGTTGGCCTGGTAGGCAGTCCACAGATTCACGGACAGTTCGTCCCACTCCTTGGCGTCACGGACCATGAGGTGGGCCGCCCGGAGTCGGGCAATCGTTTCGTTCAACGTCATGGTCAGTCCCCAAACTTCCTGTCGTTATGTGTATGGCGGAAACGGCCGTCGTTATTTGTACGGCGGAAACGGCCGTTGTAGAGATGGCCGTTGTAGACATAACGGGCCGTTGTTCCGCATGATTCCCGGCCGCCGCGCGATGAAGGCCGGCGCTCACGCTGGGCCGGAAGTCTCTTGCAAACCTGCTTTGATTTTCCGCCACCCGCCTGCGCGATTGTTGGCGGCGATCTGTCGCAGCATAGCGATGAGGGGTGCGGTAGGTACATCGTCGTTGATGTAAAAGCTGATCATTCGGCCGGTCTTGTTATCGTGCCCTGCTGTGATGATCCCGGCCGGGTCAGGAACGGGGCGGGGCGATGGGTAGGCTTGCTCACATGGTCGACGTCGAGCGGTTCCGGGTTCTGCTGGAGGAGGAGCGGGGCCGGAAGCTTGCCCTGCTGAAGGCGCTGCGCAGTGACATCACATCGGTCAGCCTCGCCCGCCAGGACTCGAACGTCGACGACGAGCATGATCCTGAAGGCACCACCATCGCCTTCGAGCTCTCACAGGGCCTCCGCGCTGCTTGACCAGAGCCGTGTGGGCCTTGAGCAGATTGAGGCCGCGTTGCAGCGGATTTCCGATGGTACTTACGGCATATGTGCGCTTTGTGGTGTCGCTATTCCGGAGGGCCGGCTCGAAGCGAGGCCGTGGACGCCCTATTGCGTCAAGCACGCCTCAGGCAAACATTAGAACCCGGACAAACAGGAAACCCAGGCAACAGGAAAACCCGACGGGTAGAGACCAGCCAGGCACGCTTCACGCCATGTCAGGGCTGATGGGCACGAACTCGATGCCATGCTGGACCTTCTTTTTTGGTCCGCGGTCGAAGCCCTTGGCGTCCAGGTTGTTTCCCGCCCGGAACGCAGCCAGGGCGTCGTCGAAGATCTCGTTGAGCCACTTGCCCGGGAAAACCTTCCGGGTGCCGTCGGCAAAGGTGACGGAAACAGCGGCGCTGGCGGGAAAATGCCTGCTCATCCGGATGAAGCCTTGGGAATCCTGCCGTAGGGAGATCATTGCTTGTCCACGCTTTCAGTATCTGGTTTCACCACATTTGCGTTTAAACACGTTCATGGAGTGAGTCCCACTGTGTCATGCCGACGGACTTGCCGCCTCATTCACCTTCCCCTGACCGGAAGATTGCCCATAAAGCCCTCGTTGCCGGCTCAAGGTGACTGAACGGCTTCGGTGTTGGCACGGTCTGCGGATGCCCCCTGCCTTCGGCTCGCCAGCAGGAACGGCACCGAAATGAGCTCAATAATGCCCGCGATGGCCAGCGACGCCGGGTAGCCGTAAAGGTCAGCCCCACGGCCAAGGAGTGGCTGTATCACTACGCCACCGCTGGATCCCATGAGCGAATCGAAGCTCAGCACTGTGGCGCGCTGCTTCGAGGGGATCATGTCATTGACGTACGCCTGCCGGACGGGAGTTGCCGCAGAGCCAACCACAGCCCACAGTGCCAGCAGCACCAGTGCCACCCAAAAGACACGGGTGAAACCGAGGACCAGCAAGATCACGAATCCCACCAGACCGCCCAGGATCATCACCGAGGTTCGTTTGTGGAACAAGCGCCGGGCATGCGGCGCAAGCCAACCGCCCAGGATTTGCGAGCCCGCCACAATTGCAGCGGCGAGGCCCGCAATGGAATAGGCATGGGGGTCGCCAAACAGGTCCAGGAGGTATGGCTGCAGGGCGTAGAAAACATAGATCCCGACGCCGGCACTAAAGGGAGCGGCGAGCATGACGTATCGGACCGGAGGGTTTTTGAGGCCGTTCTCGATCGAGGCAGTAAGCACTGCGCGGGTGGCACGGAAGGGGTGCGTGGACCGCTCAGGTGAGAATCCGACGTCGTGCATTAGCCCAAACGCCACGGCGAACATGGCAACCAGAACGAAAACCCGTAAGAGGAACGGCACACCAAGGTTGGTGGCTTGGGCGATCACCCCACCTGCCACCGAACCCAGCAGCATAGCCACACCCTGCACCATCTGGCCGCGGCCCAGAACGGTTTCAAGACCGCCTTCGTAGCCTGAGAAGCGCAAGGCGTCCACAAGCCAGGCCTCCACAGCTCCGGAAAAGAACGTGAACCCGAGGCCAAGGAGCACCGAGACAACGGCCCACATCCAAAACGGTGCAGAGATCTGCCACAGCACGAAGTACAAGTATGTAGAGGCCGCCAACGTGATCGTGCCAAGCAGGAAAGAAGTACGGCGACCCCAGCCGTCCGCGATCACGCCTGTAGGTACCTCGAAAAGGACCATCCCCGCTGTGAAGAAAGCGTTGGCAGCGAAGGCCTCGAGGTTGCTCAAGCCTGCATCAAGCAGGAAAAGCGTGTTAATACCCCAGATGAAGGAAGCTGCCACCGTGTTGCCCAGCGTCAGCGTGAGATAGACACGTTGAATCTTTCTGGCGGCGTCGTTCAGGGTGTCGCCGCCAGCGCTGGCAGGTGTGACCACACGCTCATTCTCGTCCGCTTGCCCGGCCTCCGCCAGATCCCGGGGAAGGTTTCGCTGCCGGGAGCCTGGTCCCGCTCCCGGCAGCTGCATCCATCCTTACGCCTGGTGGCTGACCAGATCGGCGTCCGTTGTGTTCGACTTTTCCCGCTCCCGGGAATGCACGGTGGCAAAGAACCCACCGAGTTCCGCCGTCGCGGTCAGGGGGAGTACGTTGGCGACGTATTGGTCCGGGCGGACCACCACCACCACGCCGTCGCGGCTGAGTCCGCGCAGCTCAAAGATGTCTGCTGCCGGGTCCGTGCCGAAGACCTTCTCGAGGTAGGTGAGCTTGAATGGTCCAACGGTGGGTTTGAACGCTGCGGGGACGGCGTTGATGTCTACGTTGGTGTGGTCCTGCTGGTAGATCACCTTCACATCGAACCAGGCGTCGCGGTCAGCGTCCGACGGCGTAGCCGCAAGCGGCGAGTCCGGCGAGTTCGCGATCCACTCGGCGAAGTCCGCGAGGCGGCCCGGGGCGCCGGCCTGCGCGGCATCGGCGAAGACGTAGATCCGCCAGCGGCCGTCTGCCTTGGCGTGGTGGCCCAGGTGCATCGGGTTCGTGTCGCAGACCCGCAGGACCGGGGCCGACTTGAAGCGCTTGCCGATGGGGAAGCCCGTGGCGAGTTCCTGGTGCGTGGGCTCGGCAACAAGCATGGACGGAGCGTACTGGGTCATGAAACCGGCAGGGAACTCGGCCGTGCTTGTGTAGAAGTTTTCAAGCTCTGTGGGGTCTTCGAACTCTTCGGGTTTCTTGGCCATCAAGGTGGACCACTGCTTGTCGAAGTCGATCAGGTTCTTGGCCACCACCTGACGCTCAGCGGAGTACGTGTCCAGGAGGCTCTCAGGGCTTCGGCCTTCCAGGACATGCCCGAGTTTCCAGCCGATGTTGAAGCCGTCCTGCATGGAAACGTTCATTCCCTGGCCGGCCTTTGCGCTGTGCGTGTGGCAGGCATCGCCGGTGATGAACACCCTCGGCGTCCGCGTCCCGCGTTCCTCCGGCAGGACGTCGTCGAACCTGTCCGTGAGCCGGTGCCCCACCTCATAAACACTGTGCCACGCGACGTTGCGGACATCCAGCGTGTAGGGGTGCAGGATGTCGTTGGCCTTCTGGATGATCTGCTCAATGGTGGTCTTCCGCACAGCGCCGTGATCCTCAGGCTTAACCTCGCCAAGGTCCACATACATGCGGAACAGGTGCCCGCCCTCGCGGGGGATCAGCAGGATGCTGCCGCCGGCGCCGGACTGGATAGCGCATTTGGTGCGGATATCCGGGAAGTCGGTGACGGCCAGAACGTCCATGACACCCCAGGCATGGTTGGCCTGGTCACCTGCGAGATGGCACCCGATGGACTCGCGGACCTTGCTGCGGGCACCATCGGCACCAACGACGTACTTGGCCCGGATGGTGCGCTCCTGGCCTTCGTCCGGCCCCGCAGTGTGCCCAAGGGTGACGGTGACCGGGTAGTCACCGACACCAGTGACCTGAAGACTGCGGAACTCGTAGCCGTAGTCAGGCTTCATGCGGGTGGGGGAGTTGGCCATGAACTCCGCGAAGTAGTCCAGCACGCGGGCCTGGTTCACGATCAGGTGCGGGAATTCGCTGATACCGGTGGGGTCATCCACTGTGCGGGCCGCGCGGACGATGCGCGAGTGGTCGGCGGGGTCCGGCTTCCAGAACGCCATTTCGGTGATGCGGTAGGCCTCAGCCGTGATGCGTTCGGCGAACCCGAACGCTTGGAAGGTCTCCACGCTGCGGGCCTGGATGCCGTCGGCTTGGCCGATGGCCAGACGACCGGGGCGCCGCTCGATGATACGCGTCGTGATATCCGGGAACTGAGCCAGTTGCGCGGCCGCCAGCATCCCTGCAGGGCCTGTACCGACGATGAGAACGTCGACTTCATCGGGAAGCTCGGCCGGGCGGTTGATTCCGACGCCGGCGGCTGGCTCGACCCGAGGGTCACCGGATACGTAACCGTGGTGGTGGAACTGCACGGGCTTTCCTCACTTCTTTGTGGGTTGAATTCTTATTGTGTTCTATAGTTGAACACCTTGTTCTATTATCGCTCACCCAATCGTAATGCGGCTCACAGTGAGGATCAAGTCTTTATGTAGCCGGCCGACGAGGCTTAGCGCAGGTTCACGGTGAATCCGGCCAGGACGTGTCAGGATCAGATATGCCTCGACTCATGCTCCTGGACACTGCTTCCTTGTACTTCCGCGCCTTTTACGGTGTTCCGGACTCCATCCGCCGCTCCGACGGCACACCCGTCAACGCCGTCCGCGGCCTGATGGACATGATTGCCCGCCTCACCACGGACTATGAAGCGACCCACGTGGTCGCCTGCTGGGACAATGACTGGCGCCCGAAGTGGCGTGTTGAGCTCATCCCCAGCTACAAGGCCCACAGGGTGGCCGAAATCGTGCCGGTGGGCCCCGACGTCGAAATCGTCCCCGATCCTCTCGAAGCGCAGATCCCGCTGATCCGCCACGTGCTGGACCTTGCGGGTATTGCTGTGGTGGGCATCGATGACCATGAAGCCGACGATGTCGTAGGAACATACGCCAGCCAGGCGCAGCTGCCCACCGATGTGGTCACGGGTGATCGGGACCTTTTCCAACTCGTCGACGATGATCGGGACGTCCGCGTCATTTACACCGCTCGTGGCATGAAGAACCTGGAAGTGGTCACCGACGTCGTCGTCGTTGGCAAGTACCGCGTGCTGCCGCAACAATACGCGGACTACGCCACACTGCGCGGCGATTCATCCGATGGCCTGCCGGGCGTTGCCGGTATCGGCGAGAAAACGGCCGCGTCCCTGCTCGCGGAACACGGCTCCCTTGAGGGCCTCCTGGAGGCAGCAGAGGATCCCGACGGCGGACTATCCAGTTCCGTACGCGCCAAGCTTTCCGCAGCGGCCGGATACCTTAAGGTAGCTCCCGCCGTCGTCAATGTGGTTCGCGACCTGCAGGTGCCCACACTTGAGGAGGCAGGCGCCCAACTGCGTCCCGTGACCGGCGAGGCACGCGCCGAGCTTGAGCGCTTGGCCAACGAATGGAACCTGGGTGGTTCAGTCAAACGATTGCTTGCGGCCCTTGGACACCCAACCACACCTTCACAGCTGATTGACAGCTTCAGAACAGCGTGGGCTTGGGTGATCGCCTCACTGTAGTAACAGGACGATGTTTACAGATCGTCTGGAAGTTACCAGCCGTTCGGACGGCTCAGCACCGTTAAATTGACG
Organism: Arthrobacter sp. StoSoilB13; assembly: GCF_019977255.1. Lineage (NCBI taxonomy): Bacteria > Bacillati > Actinomycetota > Actinomycetes > Micrococcales > Micrococcaceae > Arthrobacter > Arthrobacter sp. StoSoilB13. Next base: position 684,899 of record NZ_AP024647.1, read on the forward strand.
GCGGATTGAGGAGAGGCACCATGTCAAAGACCAAGAGAATCACGCTGGGCATCACAGCCGGAGCGTTGGCGCTGGGCGCAGGGCTGGGTGTCACCAGTGTCGCTTCAGCCACCACGACGCCGAGCGCAACGTCGTCAGCCGATGCCACCACGCCCGGGCAGGGCCACGGAAGGCCCGGAGGCCACGGTCCGGACCGCGGCCAGCTCGCAGCGGACCTTGCCGCCAAGTTGGGAGTGGACGAAGCCAAAGTCACCGACGCACTAAAGGCCTTCAGAGAAGCGAATAAGCCCACCACGCCACCAACCCAAGGCACCGAAGGAACCAAGCCGGACCGGGCGGCGCAGGAAGCAGCCTTGGCCAAGTCCCTGGCCGCAGCCCTGGGCATTGACGAATCCAAGGTCACTACCGCCTTGGAAGAAATTCGTGCTGCCGCCCAGCAGGAGCGAGCCGCTGCCCTCAAGACCCGGCTGGACAAGGCCGTGGCGGACGGCAAGCTCACACAGGCTGAAGCGGATGCCGTGACCAAAGCTGTTGAAGCTGGAGTCATCGGAGGCGGCGGCCACTAAGGCGCTGCCCCCCCGGGCAGGAGTAACCACCCCGCGATGCTCCGAAAGCAATAAGGATCCCCTGGACAGCTCCAGGGGATCCTTATCGTTGAGGCCAAACAGCTTCTGGAAGAACCAGGAAAATTCTTTTGAGAGGTTGTCGATTTCGTCTCGCACTGTTCGACCCATGAATGAGAAGGTCGAAGGGCGACCTTCCACAACACAGGAGATTGAGTGCAATGGCCAAGTACATGCTGATCATGCGGGCAACCGACGAATCGTTCGCCAAGTTCGAGAACATTGACTTCAACGAAATCCTCGAAGCCATGGGCAAGTTCAATGATGAACTGATTCGCGCCGGGGTGCTCCTGGCTGCAGAAGGACTGGACGATGCAAAGGAAAGCGTCGTGGTCGACTTCACCGGCGACACTCCGGTGGTCACTGATGGTCCGTACGGTGAAACCAAGGAACTGTTTGCCGGTTACTACATCCTCGATGTTGCGTCCAAGCAGGAAGCCGTCGAGTGGGCCAAGCGTGCGCCGATGACCGCGGGCACCAAGACGGAGATCCGACGAGTAACCAGCATCGACGAATTCCCCCAGGACAACGAATGGATCCAAAAGGAGCGGGCTTGGCGCGAACAGACCGGACAGCTCTAGACCGGACGGGCACTGCTTTGGGCAGCACTCAGTAACTGACGTGAGAAGCACCTGACGTGAGCAGTAACGAGGCAAGGGCCGCCGTCGAAGCGGTGTGGCGCAGCGAATCCGCCCGTATTGTCGGCGCCCTTGCCCGTTATACCGGAGACTTTCCACTGGCAGAGGACCTCGCACAGGAAGCACTCGCAGAGGCCCTCGTGTCATGGTCTGTCAACGGCGCACCTGCCAATCCCGTGGGATGGCTCCTCACAGCGGGTCGCCGTCGTGCCATCGATACTTTCCGGCGGCGGGCCGCTCTGGACGACAAATATGCGCTGCTGGCGCGCGACCTCACGGAGGAAGAAGCGGGCGTGGATGCGCTGTTCGACCCCCAAGCCATAGACGACGACGTCCTGGCCCTGATGTTCATTTCCTGCCACCCCGTGGTGACCAGGGAAGCCCGGATAGCCATGACTCTTCGCGTTGTGGGCGGCATGACCACGGAAGAGATCGCCAAGGCATTCCTGGTCCCGGTGCCAACCATCCAGGCGCGCATCACCCGGGCCAAGAAGACGCTCGCTGCTGCGCGCGTCCCCTTCGCAGTGCCCGAAGCCGAACAGGTCCCTGAGCGGCTTGGTTCGGTGCTGAATGTCGTCTATCTGATCTTCAACGAAGGAGCCTACGCTTCCGGAGGAGAAAACTGGATGCGGACCGAGCTGGCCAGTGAAGCACGTCGACTTGCCCGAGTGCTGGTCCGCGTGGCACCGGAGCCCGAAGCATTCGGGTTGCTTGCACTCATGGAACTCACAGCGGCGCGGTTCCCGGCAAGGCTCAACGCGGATGGCCAGCCGATCCTGCTGGAAAACCAGGATCGGCGTCGATGGGATCAGTCAGCAATCCGGCGCGGACGCGCAGCACTTTCGACGGCGGCTGGTTCCGGCCGTGGGCTCGGCGCCTACGGGCTGCAGGCTTCCATCGCCGAATGCCACGCTGTGGCGCACTCAGTGGAGGAGACGGACTGGGATCGAATCGTGGTTCTGTACGAGGCGCTCGGGCGACTCACGCCGTCGCCCATCATCGATTTGAACCGTGCCGTCGCCGTGTCCATGGCTTCCGGCCCTGCCGCCGCACTGGACCTCGTTGACGAATTGGATCGCAGGGGGGAACTCAAGGGCTCGCATCTCTTGCCGGCGGTAAGAGGCGAGCTGCTGTGGCGGCTTGGACGCGATGAAGAAGCGAGGGAAGCATTTCACCAAGCTCTTGAACTGTGCTCCAGCGGCGCCGAACGCTTGGTCCTTGAGCGAAAAATCAAGGACTTGCAACCCGGAGAACGCCAGTAAGCGCTCAAACGGGTGCATGCTAGCCCCTCGATGTGCGCCGGGCACTTTTATAGCCGGGCACTCTTCATGTTCGGAGGCTCTCTTATGTTCTGAGGGGTGTGTGGTGGTGGTTGCGTCGTGGTGTTTGGTTGGGGTCGATGTGTGGGGGTGGGGTGAACCAGGGTACGCCGGTGGTGGTGGTGATGGTCCATTGTTCTTTGTGGATGAGGTGGTGGTGGTGGCTGCAGAGCAGGGTGCCGTTGTCGGTTGACGTGGTGCCGCCGTGTGACCAGTAGGTGATGTGATGGGCTTCGCACCAGGGGGCGGGCATGGTGCAGTCGGGGAACGCGCAGCCTTGGTCCCGGGCGGTGATGGCTTTGCGGATGTGGGGCGGGAAGATCCGGGTGGTGCGGCCGATGTCCAGGATGCGGGAGTCGGTTCCGAGCAGGACGGGGAGGATGTCGGCGTCGCAGGCGATTTTGCGGATGGTGTCGGGGTGGATCGGGCCGGCGAAGGTGGCGGAGCCGGAGCTGAGCCGGGGGTGTTGCGGGTCAGGTCCGGTCCCTGTGCCTGTGGTCCGGGTGGGGGCCATGCGCGTGAGTCGTTGGAAGAGGTCGCGTTCGTCGATGGTGACGGCGAGCTGGGGTCGGAGTCCGCCGTTGGAGGGCAGTTTCCCTGTGGTCATGGCGACGGCGCAGGCTCCGACGAGGCCGTCGAGGAGTTTCTGGGCCCGGGAGCGCCGGTCCAGGTCCGGCCCGGCTGGTTCGCTCCCGCCGCCGGCCCCGTCGCTGGCCCTGTCACCGTCGCCCTTCCCATGGCCGCTCCCGTCGATGCTCTCGTTGGTTTCCCCGGTGACGTTGCCTTCGCCGGTGGCTGCGGTGGCTGCGGTGGCCGCGGTGGCTGTGGCTGTGTTGGTTGCGGTGGTGAGGCGGGGGTTGGTGGCGGTGTTCATGGCGGTGGTGAGTGTTTCGTATTGTTCGGTGGTGGCGAAGATTTCCAGGTGGTGCAGTCCGTGGCGGGGTTTGCGGATGAAGGTGCCTTGGAGCTGGCGGAGGATTTCTTCGCTGGGTTCCGGGCCGTCCTGGTCGATCAGGTCGTTCCAGCGTTTGGTCATTTTCAGGACGAAGTCGGGGTCGGACCCGGCGGCGGTGCGGGTGAGGGCGTGTTCCATCCGGGTGAGGGTTTCCTCGTCGGTGAGGAGCCGTACTTTATCCAGGGCGGTGCTGATGATGCTCGCGGACCGGGTGGGTATTTGTGTGGATTCGAGGGCTTGGGCCAGGATTTCGCGGCGGGCCGGGATGTGTTGCCCGGCGATTCCGGTCCCGGCGAGGACCTGGGAGGCCAGGGCGAGCCGGCGCCGGGCTTCGCTGATGCCGATACGCAAACGGGCCCGCAGGAATTCCGCGGCGTTGCGGTAGCCATCATCGGCCACCGCAGCAGCGTCCGCCGCAGCAGCGGCGGCGGACCCAGCAGCAGTATTGAAGCCAGCAGCGGTGGCGGATCCAGCAGCAGTATTGAAGCCAGCAGCGGCGGCGGATCCGCCGGCAGTGGAGAAGCCAGCAACGGCGGCGGATCCAGCAGCAGTATCGGATCCTGCAGCTGTGGCTGTGGCGGTGGCGGTGGCGGGGTTTGGTCGTGTGGGTGCGGGGTTGGTCCAGCCTGTCTGCCATCCCGTGCCTGCCGCGGAGGAGGGCCGTGCCTGCTGGGCTTGGGTGCGGGTCCGTTCCACGGCGTGGGCTGCGATGACCTGCAGGTATTCCACGGTGCGGGCGATCTCCTCCACCCGCCCGGCGAACCCCGCGGCTTCGGCAAACCCGAACCCCGCGGCACCGGCCACGGTGACGGAACGCAGACTTTCCAAGGCCTCAACGCTCTCAGCCAGCGCATCCCCAAGCCCCAGCGCATCCCCAAGCCCGAGCGTATCCTCATGCCCCGGCGCGCCCTGATGTCTTAGCGGACTCCCAAGTCCCAGGGAACCGCCCACTCCTGGGGAAACAGGGCTGACTTCAGGATCGACCCTAATTCCTGGATCGACTTCAACTTCAGGATCGCCCTCAAGGCCAGCGAAGGGCAGTGGTTCCAGGCCGTGAACACGCTCGACTTCACGGTCCATTTCGCTGAGGGTGGCGAAGGATTTCGGTTCAATGCCGCGAAGCAGCGCCATGGCCCTGAGCTTCTCCGAATCGCCGCTTGCCGCAGCCGACGCCCTCGGGCTTTCACAGCCGGCATGGCCGCTGGCAGGACCGGTGTGGTTTCCTCGGGGAAGGCCCCGGGGGCGCACCGCGACACCAGGCATCGCTGCCCGACGCGCCATAATTTCCCCAATGCTTCCCATGAATAAACCCTCTCACCAGGGTCTGACATTTTTAGGAAGCACCTCCAAGGGCTCAGCCGGGATAGCCATACTCCTCATCAGATACCAACTCGCCCCAGGTTGTTTCGGAACCGTCTGAGGCTCCGGTGGTTTCCCACATGGCAAGGTGGCTCATGAAATGGTCCGGAGCAGCACCGTGCCAGTGCCACTCGCCCGGCGGTGTGTAGATGGTGTCACCTTGACGGGCCACCTTGACCTCGCCTCCGCGCGCCTGCACCAGGCACACACCGTCGGTCACGTAGAGCGTCTGTCCAGCCGCGTGGGTGTGCCACGCCGTTCTCGCACACGGTGCGAAGCGGACGATGTTCACCCGCAGCCGGGAGGGCTCGTCTCCCTTGGCGATGACGTCGAAATATACGTCGCCGGTGAAGAGCCCTGATGGCCCCTTGGTGCTGTTGGTTTTGGGGGTAATCTCCATCGTTCCTTTTTCGTTGCGGAATTAGTTGCGGTTCGTCTTGCGTTTCGTCGCGCGGAGGTCGTGGCCGGGTTCAGGCGTGCCAGGTTCAGAGGCGGGCGTGGTGGCAGCCCAACTCGCAAGCAGTTGCAGGGCATCCTCAGTCCCGGTGCCGGGCTCCGCGTTGTAGATGGTCATGGTCAGGCCGTCGTCAGCGGACAACTCAAACGCCTCGTAGAGCATGTGCAGGTCCCCGACGATCGGATGACGGAATTGTTTCTTGCCGGTGTAATGCTGCCGGACGTTGTGCGCAGCCCAGCGCACACGGAATTCTTCGCTGCGGGTGGACAGCTCGCCTACGAGGTCAGTGAGTCCACGGTCGTAAGGGTCCCGCCCGGCCTCAGTCCGCATAATGGCCACCGTGTCGTTGGCGGCCCGTTCCCAATCGGTGTAGAAGTCATGGCTGCGGGGATCGAGGAAGAGGAAGCGGGCAAGGTTGGGTGGTCCGGAAGGGTTGTCGTAGCTTTCCGAGTACAGTGCCCTGCCCAAGGCGTTGGTAGCGAGGATATCGAGCCGGCCATTGCGCACGAATGCCGGCGAATGGGTGATTGCGTCCAATGTGAGTTGGACGCCCTGCCGGATGGATTGCTTCCGTACCGGCCGACGCCGCAACCGCCCGCCGTCGTTGGCCGCACGGGCGAGGTCCAAGAGATGCGCCCGTTCGGCGTCGTCCAGTTGCAGGGCATTGGCGAGCGATTCGAGGACGCTATCCGAGACGCCTGAGAGGTTCCCCCGCTCCAAGCGGGTGTAGTACTCAACACTGACGCCGGCAAGCATGGCAACTTCGCCTCGGCGGAGCCCCAGGACGCGCCGGTTGCCGCCATAGGCGGCAAGCCCAGCTTGTTCGGGGGTGATCTTCGCTCTTCGTGTCGAGAGGAAATCGCGCGTCTCGGTACGGTTGTCCATGTTTCCAACGGTAGGGGTTTTGGTCTCCCAAGGGAGTCCCTGTCAGTACCCCTAACAGCAGTAACTCCTTGCATTGTGGAAAAGAGGGTTAGATGGAAACATCCACTGATCTTCATCACGCAGGAGAAACATGCCTTCCGCTAACGCTTATGCTTCACCCTCGGCCACGGGCGACCTCACCCTGACCACCATCGAACGTCGCGGGGTTGGACCTCACGATGTCCACATTGACATCAAATTCGCTGGCATCTGTCACTCGGACATCCACACTGTGCGCGGCGATTGGGGTCCCCAGCAGTACCCGCTGGTCCCTGGCCACGAGATTGCCGGCATCGTTACCGAAGTTGGCCCGAACGTCACCAAGCACAAAGTCGGCGACCGGGTTGGTGTTGGCTGCATGGTCAACTCGTGCAAGGAGTGCCGGAACTGCTTGGCGGGCGAGGAACAGTACTGCCTCAACGGCAACGTGGGCACTTACGGAGCAATTGACCGTGACGGTACCGTCACTCAGGGCGGTTACTCGAGCAGCGTGGTGGTGAACGAGGACTTTGTCGTCACCATCCCTGAAGCGCTGGATCTCGACGTTGCTGCACCGCTGCTGTGCGCAGGCATCACGACTTTCTCCCCGCTGCACCACTGGGAAGCCGGCCCTGGCAAGAAGGTCGCGATCGTGGGCCCTGGGCGGCCTGGGCCACATGGGGGTCAAGATTGCCCACGCCATGGGTGCCGAGGTGACGGTTTTGTCGCAGTCCCTGAAGAAGATGGAAGATGGCCTCAATCTTGGCGCTGACCACTATTACGCCACCAGTGATCCTGCCACGTTCGAGCAACTGGCAGGTACTTTTGACCTCATCATCAACACGGTCAGTGCTTCCATCGATATCAGCGCCTACCTGCAACTGCTGAGCCTTGACGGCACGCTGGTGAACGTTGGCGCGCCGGCCGAGCCGCTGCCCGTGAATGCTTTCGCCCTCATCGGTGGGCGCCGCAGGTTCGCCGGCTCCATGATTGGCGGAATCCGCGAAACCCAGGAGATGCTGGACTTCTGCGCCGAGCACGGGCTCGGTGCCGAGATTGAGGTCATCCCCGCCAGCAAGATCAACGATGCCTATGAGCGCGTACTCGCCTCCGATGTGCGTTATCGCTTCGTCATTGACGCGTCCACCATTGGCTAGCACGCCGACCCAACAGCAAGACCACTGAAGGGGCCACGCCTCCTCGCAGCCGTCAGGTTGATCGAGGGGCGTGGCCTTTTTAGTACTGGCAAGCAGGGACAATGGTGTGGTGACTTTTAGACTGGAGACCATTGGCGCAGATCTGGTCTTCGCTGATTCCCTGGGAAAGCTCACCGCCGCGCTCAAAAGCCAGGGCGACGGCGGAACGGTGGTCGTCCAGGCGCCACCCGGGACGGGAAAGACAACCTTGGTTCCTCCGCTGCTGGCCAACCTCGTGGAGGAGGGGCGCCCGGGCCCGCCCCGCGTCGTCGTCACCCAACCGCGCAGGGTGGCCGCGCGTTCAGCCGCCCGCCGCCTTGCCTCGCTCGACGGCAGCCGTCTGGGCAGCCGGGTGGGTTATACAGTCCGCGGCGAGAGCAAATCGGGCCCGGACACTGTGGTGGAATTCGTCACTCCCGGCATTCTCTTGCGGCGCCTCCTGGCTGATCCGGGACTTGAGGGCACGCAAGCGGTGATCCTGGATGAGGTCCACGAGCGAGGCCTCGAAACCGACCTGCTGGTGGGCATGCTCGCGGAAGTCCAGGAACTCCGGGGCGACCTCACGCTGGTGGCCATGTCGGCAACCGTTGACGCGAAGCGTTTCGCCAGCCTGCTGGGTCAAAACGGGCTGGAGCGAGGCGGCTTGGGGGAGGCCGACGGCGGCGTGCCGGCTCCCGTCGTCGACTGTCCTTCCGTGCTGCACGCCCTGGAGGTCCAGTGGGTTCCGGCCCTGGGCCAGCGCTTGGACGATCGCGGCGTGGCATACAGCTTCCTTAACCATGTTGCCGAAACAACGGTGGCTGCCCACGAGGAAGCGCTCGTGGAGAACCCCGACGTTGACGCTTTGGTCTTCCTCCCAGGCGTCCGTGAAGTGTCCGACGTCGCCAGCCGCCTCCGCGGGCGGGTCCAGGCCGGTGTTGAGGTACTTGAGCTGCACGGCCAGATCGGTCCGGATGCCCAGGACCGGGCGGTTTCGGGCCGGGAACCCGGCGGCCCTCCTCGAATTATTGTGTCAACGGCGTTGGCCGAGTCGTCACTCACGGTGCCGGGCGTCCGGCTCGTTATTGATTCCGGCCTGTCACGTGAACCGCGTCGTGACGCGGGCAGAGGCATGTCCGGACTGGTGACGGTGTCCTGCTCGAAGGCTTCTGCGGAGCAGCGGGCCGGCCGCGCAGGGCGCCAAGGACCAGGCAGGGTTGTCCGGTGCTACGACCAGCAGGCCTTCGCTGCTGCGCCAGCACATCAAACCCCGGAGATTTCGGTGGCCGACCTCACCAGCGCCGCTCTGGTCATCGCTTGCTGGGGAGCACCCGGGGGCCGGGGGCTTGCACTGCCCGACGCACCACCGCGTGCCGCTATGGATGACGCCGTCGAGGTTCTTCGGGAACTCGGTGCTGTGACAGTGGAAGGAACTGTCACGGACCTGGGCAGGACACTCGCGAAGATCCCGGCAGACCCGCGGCTGGCCCGCGCGTTGCTGGACGGTTCCGCGCTGGTTGGCCGCCGCCTTGCCGCTGAAACCGTGGCACTGGTGGCCGGTGATCAACGCGCACCTGGCGCCGATCTCACAAAACTCCTGGCCGCAGTTCGTTCCGGATCAGCCCCGGCAGCCCGACGGTTCGCCGAGGACGTCAAACGGATGGAATCGTTTGCGCGTCAGGAGACCTCCGACGTCGTGAAAGCGCCGTTGGACGTTTCAGCGAGGGAGGCTGCGGGGTTCGTGGTCGCCTTGGCCTTCCCGGACCGTATTGCCAGGCGGGTTCCCGGCCAAGGGGCACCCACGTATCTGCTGACATCGGGCACCAGGGCTGGTTTGCCCGCGGGTAGCTCCCTGGCCGGTCATGACTGGTTGGCCGTGGCCGAGGTTTCCCGCGCCCAAGGCAGGGATGCCGCGGGCACGGGAGCCGTGATCCGATCGGCGGCGCCCCTGTCCGCCGAACTGGCGGTGGCTGCGGCGCCGGAGCTGTCGGTGGAGGAAGTAACGGCACGTTTCGCCCAAGGCCGGGTGACCGCCAGGCTTGAGCGGAGGCTGGGAGCCCTTGTGCTGTCCTCGACGCCCGTGCGCCCCAGCGTCGAGCAGGGCCGACATGCTGTTGCAATTGCGCTGGAAAAGGCAGGACTCTCGATGATCGGGTGGTCCGCTGGGGCAGATGCGCTGCGCCGGCGTCTGGCCTTGTTGCACCGGGAGCTGGGCGATCCGTGGCCGGATGTCAGCGAATCCGCCCTGTTGGCCAGGTTGGATGACTGGCTTGCCCCGGAGCTCGAATCCATGGCCACCGGTACCCAGGCCGCCACCATTGACCTCACCGATCCACTCCGGCGCCTGCTCCCGTGGCCCGAGGCTTCCACCTTGGACAGCCTGGTGCCTGAGCGCCTTCAGGTGCCCAGCGGCTCGCGGGTGAGGATCGAGTACCCAGAGGTCGCTGACGGCTCCGGGGGGCCGGATCGAAAGAATGCGGAGCACGACGGCGGTAGCCCGGTTGTAGCGGTCAAGCTGCAGGAATGCTTCGGCTGGGACCGCACGCCCCGCCTAATTGGCGGAAGGGTACCGGTGCTTTTCCACCTTTTGTCTCCCGCAGGCAGGCCGTTGGCAGTGACAGCCGATCTCGCTTCGTTCTGGTCCGGGCCCTACTCCCAGGTTCGGGCAGAGATGCGTGGGCGCTACCCCAGGCATCCCTGGCCCGAAGATCCGTGGACGGCACTGGCTACGGCCAAAACCAAGAACCGCATGTAACCCGACCGATGAGAAAAACTGCTAGGCAAGCCTTTCCAACATGAACTGGATCTCGCCGTCCACGAACGTGCCTATTACGCTGCTTGCCGCAAACTCATCCGGGGCCGTTGTCAGTGGGTCCCGCTCGAACGCGGTGAAGTCGGCGCGTTTGCCCACCGTGATGGAGCCCGAAACGTCCCACAGTCCTGCAGCCCGCGCCGCGTGCGAGGTGTAGCCCTCAAGCGCTTGGAGTGCGGTGAGCGCCTGGGCTGGTGCGATGGGTTCCTGCTCCGGATGTCCGGAACGGCGCCGCAACTGGGCGTCTGCAATGATCGGCAAGGGTGCGTACGGAGCGATCGGCCAGTCGGAGCCGATGCCCACGGTGACTCCGGCCTCGCGGAGGTCCCTGCAACGCCATGCGCGGTCGGCACGGACCTTGCCTAGCCGGGTGGACCAATTGTCACTGTGGTCAGCCACGGAATAATGCGTGCAGTGCGTCGGCTGCATACTCGCCACGACTCCGGCGTGCTGGAAGCGTTCCACCAGCTGGTCGGGCACCGTTTCGATATGTTCAATCCTGTGAACTGTCTGGCGGAGCACGTCCGAGGGCACAACACCGCGGAGCGACTCCAAGGCGTCCAGGACATGTTCCACGCCGGCATCGCCAATGGCGTGTGTCGCCGTCGGGATTCCCCGGGAGGCAAAGTAGCGTACCGCAGCTGTGTATTCTTCCGGCCGTGGCCAGAATGGCGCAGTGGATTGGCCGTACAGGTCCGGCTCGTAAAGCCACGCCGTCCCATTGTCCACGGTTCCATCAACGAACAGTTTGATGGCCTCGACCGACCAGCGGCGTCCGCCGGTGCCTACAGTGCGGGCAAGCTGCTTCCATTCGGCCACGCCAGTGCCCGGCATGCACCACGGCGCACTCCGCAACCGCAGCGGCAGCTCACCGTCGGCTTCCAAAGCCTGAAGTAGAGCCGTCGACTCCTCGTCATGGTCCATGACGTGCCCGCCGGTCAGGCCGGACCGGGCGAAGTCGCGGAGCAAGACACCCAGGCGGGTCTTGCGGTCCTCAAACGATTCCTTGGGAATGTGACGCTGCACCAGTTCAATGGCCGCCGCTTCGAGGAGCATCCCGGTGGGGACGCCGTCGGCGTCGCAGACCACCTCGGCGGACTGGTCGAATTCAACGCGGCCACTGATCCCGGCCAATTCCAGTGCCCGGCTGTTCGCCAACGCCGAATGCCCGTCGAACAAACGGATCATCGCCGGCCGGTCTCCGGAGACTTCGTCGAGCACACTCCGGTGCAGGGGTACTGGGCCAAACGCGTTCGGATTCAGACCCCAGGCACGCAACCAGCCGCCGTCGTCCGATGGCACTGCGCCGGTCATTGATTCTGCGCCGTTCATTGATTCTGACTGCAGCAGCGCGCGTACTTCAGCCAAAGTCGACGCGCCGGACAGATCACAGCCGATGGTCAGGTCCAGGCCAAACACCGGGTGGATGTGGCAATCCACCAGGCCCGGCGTAAGTGTCGCACCGCCAAGGTCCACTACCCGTGTACTTGGCCCACGCCACTGCTGGGCATCCTCCCGGGTTCCGACGGCGGCTATCAACCCGTCGCGGACGGCAACGGCCTGAATGGCCGGTCGGGAACCGTTATCCGGGTGGTCGTCGAGCGTGTGGATGGTGTCGGCAAGGACAATGAGGTCAGGAGTCATGGGTTTCGAAGCTTCCAATCCGAGCGAAGATGTGTGGGCGGGCGCTGCGCAATCTGCGGGCTGTCAGCAGGCCTGCCAGGAAAACAAGGGGGGTCACCAGCAGGAGGATGGTGTTGGTAAGGGCATCGGCGAAAGTCAGCAGTTCGATGTTGATGGCGATCAGGGCAACCACACCGAAGAGCAGGATGGCTGAAGCGATGCTCAAAGGAATGAGCAGCCGGTTGGTCACAGCTTCCGGGTTGCGCCGAAGGTAGATGAAAGCTGCCACGGACACCAGTCCCTGCAACGCGACAATGCCGAAGATGCCGGGGGTGTTGACCCAGATCAGCAGCTGCTTGTAAGGATCGGCGCCGGCGATGGCGCAAATAATGATGACGACGGCTGCGAGGGCTGTCTGGATCTGTCCGGCGCGGTGCGGGGACTTGTACTTCGGATGGGTCCTCCCGAGGAAAGCGGGAAGGACGCCGTCCTTTGCCAGCATGTAAACGTAGCGGTTGATGGCATTGTGGAAGGCAAGCTGGGAGGCATAGACACTGGTCACGATCAGCACGTACATGACAACCTCGGCCCACGGACCCACGTAGTGATTGATCGTGGCGAAGAACATGCCGTCGGCCAACTCACCTGCAGCTGCCATCACGTCACCATCGCCGTAGGCCTGGATGACCGTCCACACGATGAACGCATAGAACACGGACATGAAGCCGACCGCGATGTAGGTTGCCCGCGGGACGGACTTGTCCGGGTTTCGGGCCTCACGGCGGTACAGCACGGTGGATTCAAAGCCCATGAAAGCGGCGAAGCAGATGGCAAGGATGGCCAGGACGCCAGGGGTGAACGCATGCTCGGGGGAGAAGGAGGCAAGGCTGATGCCTTGGGCGCCCCCGTTCGCCAGGATGCCGGCGCCCATGACGGCAAGGATGGCGGTCTCGGCAATGAGCAGGACACCCAGGACCTTTGCCCCGACGTCGATGCCCCGATAGCCAAGGAACCAGACGGCGGCGACGGCCATCAAGGCGACTGCCGGCCATGGTACGTCCAGGCCGAAGAGTGTTCGAAGCATGGCCTGGGTCTGGACTGCGAAGAGCCCGTAGACGCCAATCTGCAGGCAGTTATAGGAGACGATGGCGAGGATGGCGGAGGCCAGACCTACCGTTTTTCCCATGGCAAGAGTGATGTAGGTGTAGAAGCCGCCGGCTGCTTTGACGTGCTTGGTCATGGCCATGAAAGCCACAGCGAAGATCAAGAGAACGGCGCCGGCGATGACGTAGCCCATGGGGGCGCCAATGCCCCCGATGCCAATGGCCACAGGTGCCACACCTGCCATCACGGTCAGGGGGGCTGCTGCGGAGATGACCAGGAAGGCAATGCCGCCTGTGCCGATGGCATTTTTCTTGAGCCCGTTTCCAGCATCCGCTGCAGGAGGGCGGGTTTCGATTTCAGACATGGTGTCCTCGGAGATCTAATGCGGGGAGATTTGGGGGGAGCCGATCGATAAGCGAAAGGCTTTCGTTTATCGTAGGGCCTTGTGATTGGGCGCACAATACCTTTGCCCAAACTTCTGGCTAGAGTCGTAACAACACATTGATTGGAGAACCCGAATGCCACGCCCGCTGGTTCCGCTGATATCCATCGACGCACTCGTCACGGCCGCCTTGGAACTGGTGGACGAGGCCGGGGACTTCAGCCTGCCCAAACTGGCCAAGAGGATCGGCGTCAGTCAATCGTCCATCTACAACCATGTCAGCGGCCGCGAACAAATACTGGAGCTGATGCGGGGACGGATCATCGCCCAGAGCCCTTACGCCCTCCATGAAGGGCAGGACTGGGAGGACGCCCTCAGGGTCATCGTCCGCGCCTACCGCGACGCCTTCGCCCGGCACCCCCGTCTGGCGCCCCTGCTGGTCTTGCAAACTGTGCAGGACGATCAGGTGCTGGCTCTCTATGAGAGTCTGGCGGTCGCCCTCGAAAATGCCGGTTTCCAGGGACAGGATGTGGTTTCGGCCATCTCCACGATCGACAGTTTTGCCTTGGGATTTGCGTTGGACCTGGCCGCTCCCGACGTCGTGTGGGCCCCTCCCGTTGACGGCTACCCGGCCCTTACCCAGGCGTTAACGCACGCGGGTCCGCCGGACAAGCGGGGTGAAGCAGCCTTCGATTTCGGTTTGGAGATCCTGGTAGCAGGGCTCCGTTCACGCCTCAACTCCCCGGTGCCGTGAACAGCGCTGTGAACGGCGCTGTGAATCCTTTACAAACCTGGTGGGCGGCTGTGGTCCGTGGCTTCACCGACGTCCACACGACGGCCGTGCCCCTATCTGCGTTGGTGGCGATTCTTGCCGCAGCAACCATTTTGAGCATCCCTCGAGCCACATGGCGATGGTTCGGTCTCTACGTCACCTTCGTCCATGAACTGGGCCACGCCTATGCCGCCCTCATGACGGGGCGATTCGTCCACAGCCTCCGCATCGGACTGGATCATTCGGGCCGTCTCGTCAGCAGCGGCCGGAGCCCCTTTGGTGCGGCCTGGTCAGGGTTCTGGGGATACCCCGCGCCCGCGGTCGTGGGACTTGCCTTGATCGCTGCGTTCGCCGCCGGCCGGTCAGGGGCCGCAATGTCTGTAGGCGCCCTCATCCTGCTGGTCTCCCTGATTTTCCTGCGCAACCTGACAGGGATCCTCGTGGCGGTGGTCAGCGCAGCTATCGCCCAGCTTTTGGTCTTCTTCGGATCGCCCACCATCGTTGACTACGCTGTGCTGGCCCTGGGGATCGCCCTGTCAGTGGGTGCCATGCGCGACCTTTTCAAGCTTGCCGGTGTCCATACACGGCGCCGGGACCGGCTCGCAGCCTCGGACGCCTACATCCTTGGCCAAACTACGGGTGTCCCGTCATTCCTGTGGCTGACAGGATTCTCAGTCGTCATCACAGGAAGCACAGTCACCTCAGCATGGTTGTTGTGGGGCATGGTGCCGGCCTAGTACCCGTTGGCCGCTTCGCCGGCGACTCTTCGTCCGCAACTGGGTCTTGCCCTGTGGTCGCCTCAGGGTGTCCAATCCTCTTACACGTTCGAACCTTTCGACGCGTTCGAACTCCGAGCTTGGATACGACACCAGGAGGTGCTCATGTCCGCGAAGGGCACACGGGAGACGGCCAAGGCGGCCGGACCCGGCACACCCGAGTCCCGGCGAAGCGAGAACGGTACGGCTCTGGCGGCAAGCGATCCTGCCAAGATACGCAACGTGGCACTCGTGGGGCATTCAGGTGCAGGGAAGTCGATGCTGGTAGAGGCGCTGTTGGCGGCGACCGGGGCCATCACCAGGATGGGCTCGATCACCGAGGGGACCACCGTCAGTGATTCAGACCCTTCAGCCATCCACCAGCAGAGGTCCGTCACCTTGTCTGTGGCCCCGATACTGGTGGGCGAGGTCAAGGTGAACCTGATCGACACTCCGGGGTACACGGATTTCACAGGGGAATTACGAGCAGGGTTGAGGGCCGCCGATGCGGCCCTCTTTGTCGTGTCCGCCGTGGACGGCATCGACGGCGCCACCATCGCCTTGTGGGGTGAATGCGAGAAGATCCGCATGCCGAGGGCTGTCGTAGTCAGCCGCCTGGACCACCCCCGCGCAGACTTCAGCGCCGCCGTCGTGCGTTGCCAGGAAGCCTTCGGCGAGTCCGTTCTCCCGCTGTACCTGCCTTCCGGGGGAGAACTGGCAGGCGTGCTCCACGGAAGCAGCAATGATCCTGCCGTGGAGGAAGCACGCGGTCCGTTGATTGAAGGGATCATTGCCGAGAGCGAAGACGAGACGTTGATGGACCGCTACCTGGGCGGTGAAGAGTTGCCGCTGGAGGACCTCATCAAGGACCTGGAGACCGCTGTGAGCAGAGGCTCCTTCTTCCCGGTGATGGCTACCTCGGCGGAAACGGGTTTGGGGCTTCCCGAGCTCATGGCGCTGATGATCGATGCGCTGCCGTCGCCGCTGGAACGAACCGCACCCCCGGTGATGAAGCTCGACGGTTCGTCCCTGAAACCGCTGGACTGCGACCCCGCAGGACGCCTGGCTGCCGAGGTGGTACGGACGACTGTGGACCCGTTCCTGGGCCGCGTGTGCCTGGTCCGTGTTTTTTCCGGAACCCTCCGTGAAGATACAGCCATCCACATCGGCGGCAGGGGATTGGCTGACAGGGGCCACGAGGACCACGACAGCGATGAACGCGTCACGCATCTGTACTCACCCGTCGGATCAAGCCTGAAGGCTGTCTCCCAGTGCATCGCAGGTGACATTTGCGCCCTCAGCAAGTTGGCAAACGCGGAAACCGGGGACACGGTATCTGACAAGGACGCCCCGCTGCTGATCGAAACCTGGAACATGCCTGAACCGCTGATGCCCATAGCGATCGAAGGAATGTCCCGTAGCGACGAGGACGCGCTGGCCAAAAGCATAGGAAAAGTAGTCGCGGCAGATCCGACGCTTCGGGTGGAACGAAACCAGGACACGCACCAGTTGATCCTGTGGTGCATGGGTGAAGCGCATGCCGAGGTGATCCTGGACAGGCTGCGCAACCAGGGCGTCAAACTTCAAACCGTGGAGGTCATCACACCGTTGCGGGAGACCTTCGCCAGCAAGGCAGCCGGGCACGGCCGGCACGTCAAGCAATCCGGCGGACATGGGCAGTTCGCTATCTGCGACATCGAGGTCGAGCCCCTGGCGCGCGGGGCGGGGTTTGAATTCGCTGACAAGACGGTGGGCGGTGTCATTCCCGGTACGTTCGTCACTTCCGTGGAAAAGGGCGTCCGCTCCCAGATGCTGAAGGGCGTTTCGGCCGGGTTCCCCGTGGTGGATATCAAAGTCACCTTGGTGGGCGGAAAAACCCACAGTGTGGATTCCTCGGACGCAGCCTTCCAGGCCGCCGGCGCCTTGGCCCTCCGCGAAGCCGCGGCAACGGCCAAAATCCAGTTGCTTGAGCCCGTGTCAGCCGTTGTGGTCAGTGTCCCGGACGAACATGTCGGGGCAGTGATGAGTGATTTGTCCGGCCGAAGGGGACGGGTGACAGGCACGACGGCAGCCAACGGCGAAGGCACTGAGATCACCGCCGAGGTCCCTGACCAGGAACTTCGGCGCTACGCCGTGGAACTTCGCGCCCTGACAGCGGGCACCGGCCGCTTCCGGAGATCCTACCTGCGCCACGAGCCGGTGCCGAAGTAGTTCCTCAACTGTTTTCCCTCATGAATCCTGCCACCGCGGGTGCAAGCGAGGCACCTATCTCGGCGGCACTGCGCTTGAGGCCCTTGACCACGAACGAATGGTCTGCATTTTCGCTCCACTGGAGAGTCGCCGTCGGGCCGATCCTGGCCACCACAGACTCCAGGAGTTCCGGTGTCGCGAAGGTATCGCGGGTGCCTTGGAGGAACAGCATGGGCACCGTTATGCCGTAGAGGTGTTCATCGCGGAGCTTCTCCGGTTTGCCCGGCGCGTGGAGTGGATAACCGAGATACACCAGGCCACCCGCGGGCATTCCCTCAGCCACGGCCATGGAGGCCATCCGTCCGCCAAAGGATTTTCCCCCCGCCCACAACGGTTCATCGCCTGCCAGTTCCGCGGCCTTTTCCATGACAGCGCGCCACGTGGCTATGGCTGCCGGCGGGCGGTCAGGGAAGCGTCGCCCGGCTTCCCGGTACGGAAAATTGAAGCGCAGCGTACTGACGCCTTCCTCCGCCATCGCTTCGGCAAATCCCTGCAGGAAGGGGTGTTCCTTTCCTGCTCCGGCGCCGTGGGCAACTACGAGGGTGGCGAACGACTTCTCCGGACGGACGTGGATTCCCGATACCTTGGTGTCTCCCATGGCAACAGTCAGGGCGGTTTCAGTGTTTGGCATGTATCCATCATGAAGCAGTTTGGCCTTGGAGCTGTCAGGCATACTCCCCGCCGCCCGAAAAAAGGAACGCGGGATGCTGACGTGAACACCCTTGACGGGGTAGCTTGTGGCCATGGCGAGCGAATCAGCAACAGTCTCCGTGCCCGGTCCCGAGGGCCGCCGAGAAGTTCGGATTTCAAGTCCAGGCCGCATCATGTGGCCTGAGGCCGGGCTGACGAAACTGGACCTGGCAAACTACCTGGTGGACGTGGGGGACGCTTTTGTGGCGGCCAACGGCAACCGGCCCGTCAGTCTCCAGCGGTACTCGGGCAACATCGAGGGCGAAATGTTCTTCTCCAAGAACCCTCCCAAGGGTGCGCCGGACTACGTCCGCTCGGTCATGGTGACTTATCCGAGCGCACGGACGCATCCGCAGTTGGTGATCGATGAACCCGCGGCCGCCGTGTGGGCAGCGCAAATGAACACGGTCGTTTTCCACCCGTGGGCTTCCCGTGCCAACGATCCCGATAACCCCGACCAGCTGCGAATCGACCTCGATCCCCAGCCGGGAACCGACTTTGATGACGCCATACCGGCTGCGCAGGAACTCCGTGCGTTGTTGGACGAAGCGGGGCTGACGGCCTTCATCAAGACCTCGGGCAACAGGGGACTGCATGTGTATGCGCCCATCCACCCCAAGCATGAATTCCTGGAAGTGCGCCACGCGGTGATCGCTGCCGGCCGGGAGTTGGAGCGACGGATGCCCGAGAAGGTCACTACAGCATGGTGGAAAGAAGAACGCGGCACCAGGATCTTCGTGGACTTCAACCAGGCCAACCGGGACCGGACGATCGCCGGCGCATACAGCCCGCGTGCCGTGCCGAATGCACAGGTATCGTGCCCGTTGGCGTGGGAAGAGCTGGAGAATTCCGATCCGGCCAAATACACCATCACCACTGTCCCGGACAGGCTGAAGACAACAGGTGACCCGTGGGCAACCATGCATGACAAGCCCGGAGACATCGACGTCCTGCTGCAATGGTGGGAGCGCGACGTCAAGAACGGCCAAGGCGAAATGCCGTTCCCACCGGAATTTCCCAAGATGCCGGGGGAGCCAATGCGGGTGCAGCCCAGCCGGGCGCGCAAGCAGGAGGAGTAAACGCAGGAGCGGGTGTGCATCCAGGTTCACGCGGGGGCATTGTGACCGCAACGCTTGTATGCGGCCTGTTCCTCGCTGGCTGCACGGGCGAACCGCGGCCCAACCCGCTGCCGTCGACGCCAGTGACAAGCTCGACGGCGGCCCCTCCCACGGTCCCTGCGCCGCCGCCGACATCAACATCACAGTCACCACCGGTAACACCTGCCTTTCGCGAGCTGCAGGCAACTTTGGAACTCTTTAGTCGGGAGATGCTCCAGAACGGTGCGCCGGCGGTGCTGATGGAGGCCAGAGCCGGGCAACAAGTGTGGAGGCACGCGGCAGGTGTCAGGAGCCTTGACGGAGGTGCTCCCGTGCAGGCGGATGATCCGATCCGGGTGGGCGGGCTGACGCGGACCATGGTGGCAGTTTGCGTGTTGAAGCTGGTGGAAGAAGGCCGGCTGGTACTTGAGGATCCGATCGCCAGATACCTGCCGGGGATCGACGTCCTCCTGCCGCCGGGGCAAGAGCCAGTGACCGTCCGGCAATTGTTGGACCACACCTCAGGGACTCCCTATGCCAGCGGACTTTCGGATTATGCGGTCCTTGGCTTTTTGGTGGAGCGGCTGCGGGGGGCTCCACTGGGAACCGTGCTGCGAACGGACATCCTGGATCCCTTGAATTTGCATTCAACCATGGTGTTGGACGAGGGCCCCCTTCCGGCCGCGTTGGTCCATGGTTATGCAGTGCTGCGGGGTAAAACCGTGGACGTCACGCATTCCGCGCAGCCTGGCGGCCCGGCTTCAGAGGGCGTGATCGCCAGCGTGGCAGACATCAATGCCTTCTACGCAGCGTTGCTCAAAGGGCGGCTGCTGCTACCGGAGAGTCTCGTGGAGATGAAGGGCCCGGTTTTCGCCGATTACGGACTGGGGCTGGACCACTGGCACGACACGTGCACCAACGGCCTCTATTACGGCCATTCAGGTGACATACCCGGCTACGGCACCATCTCGATCAGCAGTGCTGATGGCAACCGTCAGCTCACCATTTCCTTGGCGTACCCCCCGCTGCCCCTGTCCACGCAACCCTCGGCCATCGCCTTGGAACTGACAGGGCTGGCCCAGGTCGCTTTGAACGCGAGCTGCCGTTTCCAGTTCCGCTGACGCCGCTCCTACGGAGGGCTGGGACCCTATTCGAACCGTGAAGGATCGCCCGTTCCGCGCCGCACTACCTCTGCCGTGCCGCTGGAGAAGTCGATCACTGTTGTGGGCTCTGAACCGGTATCGCCGGAATCGATCACTGCGTCCACTTCGTTGTCCAGCCGCTCCTTGATCTCCCAGCCCTGGGTCAGTGGCTCCTCCTGGTCAGGCAGCAGAAGCGTGCTGGACAGCAAGGGTTCACCGAGTTCCGCAAGGAGTGCCTGGACCACCTTGTGGTCCGGGATGCGTACGCCCACTGTCTTCTTTTTCGGGTGGAGCAGGCGCTTGGGAACCTCGCGGGTGGCCGGAAGGATGAAGGTGTAGCTGCCGGGCGTGACGGCCTTGATGCTGCGGAAAACATCGTTATCGATCATCACGAACTGCCCCATTTGGGCAAAGTCCTTGCAGACCAGGGTGAAGTGGTGTTTGTCGTCCAGTTGCCGGATGGTCCGGATGCGATCCAGGGCTTCCCTGTTGCCGATCTGGGCGCCCAGGGCGTAGCAGGAGTCGGTTGGGTAGGCGATCAGCCCGCCGCTTTGCAGCATATTAACCACTTGGCCGATGGCGCGTGGTTGGGGATCTTCAGGGTGGACGTCAAAGAATCTGGCCATGGAGAGAGCCTACGTCAAAGCTAGGACAGGATGTCTTTGGTAGTGAACTTCCCGTAGGCCAGCGCGCCGCAGACGGCAATATAACCCGCTTGGAGAAGCGCGTTTTCGCCAAACGATGTCCAGACAACCGGCTGCCGCAGGAGGTCGGCGAAGCCCAGCCAGTGGTGGCTGAACAACCAAGGATGCAGCCATTCCAGTTGTGGCAGGTTGTCCAGTACCTGCGATACCACCGAGAGGACGATCGTGGCGGCCATGGCGCCCACGGGTACGTCCGTGAAGGTCGAGATGAGCAGCCCGATCGCGGACAGGCCCAGCAGCGAGACCGTGATGTAGGCAGCGATCAGCAAGGAGCGCAGGACTGACTCGCCAACCCCGATCGTGTCGCCGGAGAGCAGCGTGACAGGACCGATCGGGAAGAACACGACGCCGGCCAAGGTCCCAGCCGCTGCCACGGTAGCCGTCGCGGCACAGCAGAAAGCAGCGGCCCCGGTGTACTTGACCGGGAGCAGACGGATGCGCCCCGCCGGTGCCAGGAGCAGATACCGCAAAGTTCCCAGGTTGGCCTCTCCGGCGATGGTGTCTCCGGCCACCACGCCGACGGTGAGGGGGAGGAACAGCGGGACGCACACCACGAGGGCTGTCACAGCAACGAAGAGGCCGTTCTGGGTGATGCGATCCAGGAACAGTGGCCCGCGGCCAGGTGTCGCCGGCCGGGACGAGAGCTTGACGGCAAGGGCAATCAGGATGGGAACGGCAGCGAGGGCCACCAGCATGGCCCAGGTGCGGAGGCGACGAAACAGCACGGATAACTCCGAGCCAAGCAACGCCCACCCCATCCCGGTATGGAGAGCATTGTCATTGGAAGCTCTGGTTGTTCCAGCCCTTCCAACCCTCTCAAGAGTGCCACCAGTTTCAGCCGACAACGTCGAACCCCTCTCCGGTCAAGGACACGAACCGCTCTTCCAGGCTTGCGTTCTCCACAGAGAAGCCCCGGACCCGTACGCCGTCGGCTACCAAGGCTGCAACGATCTCTTCGGGCTCAACGCCGTCCAGTCCGTTTCCCTGGATCACCCCGTGGCCAGGCGCTTCGCCGGGCACCAGCCCCAGCCGGGCCAGGACACGGGCAGCACGTTCGACGTCGGGCGTTCGTACCAGAACGTGCGCCTGCCCGGCAGACCGCAGTTCATCCAGCGGTCCTTGGGCCACCAGCCGTCCGGCACTCATCACCCCCACGTGGGTACACATTTGTTCCACCTCGGCCAGGAGGTGGCTGGAAACGAAGACGGTGGTCCCGCCGGCGGCAAGGGAGCGCACCAGGCTGCGAACCTCCCGGGTGCCTTGGGGGTCCAGCCCGTTCGTTGGTTCATCGAGCACCAGCAGTTCGCGCGGCCGGAGCATGGCGTTGGCCAGCCCGAGGCGCTGTTTCATGCCCAGTGAGTAGGCACGTACTTTCTTTCCGGCGGCGTGACCCAGCCCAACGCGGTCCAACGCTTCGTTGACGCGGTGGCGTCGGGTGGAAGAGGATGCATGGCGGTCCGCTGAATCCAGCCGCAGCAGATTGGCCGCACCGGAAAGAAACGGATAGAACCCCGGCCCCTCCACCAGCGCGCCTACATCGGGCAACACCGAGGCCCACTGCCGGGGCATCTCCTTGCCCAGCACCCGTATCTCGCCGCTGTTCGCTGAAGCCAGTCCAAGTAAGACGCGGATCGTGGTGGTCTTTCCCGACCCATTGGGCCCCAGGAAGCCGAACACCGCGCCGCGGGGGACCGCGAGGTCAATGCCATCCACTGCGGAACGGTGCCCGAAGCGCTTCACGAGGCCATGGGTTTCTATCGCAAGGTCCATCGGTTGGGAGCCGGGAGCAGCTTCGCGGATCTCCGTCACAGGATGCCGATCATGGGGCGCTGTTCACAGGTTGCCCTGGGTTGTAGACCGATCATTGTGCACCGGTCATTGGGCATTCGCGGCTGATTCGAGCCGGTCCAAAGGCACCAAGCCGGCATACACGCGGCCGTCGTCGAGAATGAGGACGCTCACCAGGGGCCGTGGTCAACGCCCGTCCGCCATTCACGGGTTGCAGGGCCTGGGCGAGTTGCGGGTTGGATGTGAGATCAGCGGGGGCCGTTCCAGCGGGCAACCCGATCACGGTGTCCCACCCTTCGCCGGTCACTGAAGGGCTGCTGGGGCGGGGGAGCACGGGAATGGACGATCCCCCAGGTGTCGGAACAGGCTCATCCGGTGCCGGGACGGCAGGATCTCCCATCTCCGGCGGCATTGGCTTCATGGGGACCGGCTTCATGGGGACCGGCTTCTCCGTGACAGTTGCACCGGCCGGAGGAGTGAAGTTAAACAAGGCCGCGTCAGGTGTGGAGAAGTTCACCTCGGTATAGGCAAGTGAATAAGCAGGCTCCGGCTGGCCCTTCGCGCGAACCTCGACGCCCAGCGGCAATCCAGTTTCGGAGTCGACGTTGATCGACAAAGAATCAACCAGTGTCCCGTCACTGCGCGGCACCAGGCTCAACCGGTAAGCGCTTCGACCCGCAACGGTGGAAGCTTCGCCCACCGTTACCTCAGTGCTGGAATCGATGGCTGACAGGAAGTGACGTGCCATTGCCTCCGGAGTGGGAATGTCAGGACGCGTTGATTCAGTCGGAAGGGACTTTCCCCGGTCTGCCAATGAGGGCACAGGGACGCTCAGATGCGTAGCGCTGTTGTCAGCGGAATTGTAGAACCAGGCATCGCCGCCGTTGACCACAAAGTCACGCTCGGCCATCCTGTCCAGGATCTGCAGCTTGGCTTTGGAGGGTCCGTCCAGATAAATGCGGGCGGTGTGCGAACCTGTGAGCAGTTCAAGTGCCGAGGTGGCCCCAGGTACGATTCCCGGGCCAGCAGTGGGAATCTCAGGCAGACCCAAATCAGCGGTTTGCACCACAGTGCCGGATAAAGCGCGCACCTCGGTACGGGCGATCATGGCCAGGATCTCGTCCGCTGTTTTGGGCGGCAGGGAAACACTCGCGCCAGCCTGGACGGAGCCGATGAGCGCCGCCAACGCCAGTGCAAGGGGAACCAGGAGAGCTGGCAGCCACCGCTGCCTGGCCCGCGCCATGACTACCGACCACCACACGTGAGAGGCATGAATCCAGACTACTCCGGTTACCTGTGCGGATCATCGGTGCGCGGCTGGATGCACGGCTGGATGCAGTGTGCACATCCAGCCGCGCACGCAACGGCGTCTACCAGGTCTCAGTCACCTTCATCAGGCCACGCGGAGCATCCGGATCGTTGCCGCGTTCCACCGACAACTGCAAGGCCAGCCGCTGGAGCGGCAGGATCTGCAGGATAGGAGAAAGCTCCTCCGGAACGCCCGCAGGCAAAGGAACAACCAAACTACCCGGAAGGGCGGCAGAGAGGTCACCCACCACGCACACGTGGGCACCCCGTTCTGCGAGCCTCTCCAGGACCGGGCGCATGGCCGTTCCCCCGATTCCCTCCGGTACAACGGCAATCACAGGATGCTGGGAGTCGATCATCGCAAACGGTCCATGCAGGAGGTCTGCGCCAGAGAATGCCTGCGCGGGAAGGTAGGAAGTTTCCATGAGCTTCAAGGCACCCTCCCTCGCAGTGGGATAGGAATAGCCGCGACCCGTAGTGATGATGCGCTCGGCAAAGCGGTAACTGCCGGCCACGTCCAACACGGCATCGTCAGCCAGCACCGAAGCGGCCCAGTCAGGAATGCCCGCCGCGTTGGTGGACGTTCCACCACGCCACGCATCCACCAACAACCACAGAGCCAGAAGCTGTGCCGTGTAGCTCTTGGTAGCCGCCACCGCAGTTTCGCTCCCGGCCAGGATATCCACGTGATGTTGCGCAGCCCCGGCCAACGGGGACCCTGGAGAGTTGGTCACCGCCACGGTGAGGGCGCCAAGACGGCGGGCTGCCGCCGTCGACTCCACCAGGTCCGGTGAACCGCCGGACTGGCTTACCGCCAACCACAGCACACCTTCCAGTTGGGGCGTGGCTCCATACGCAGTAAGGGTCGACGGCGAGGCAAGGCCAACCGGCAATCCCAGACTGATTTCAATGAGGTACTTCGCATACAACGCCGCGTGGTCACTCGTGCCGCGGGCGGCAAGCAGGACAAACCGCGGGGACGTCCTCTTGATGATGTCCGCCACGGCAACGAACTGCTTGCGGCCCGAATCCAGGAGTCCGGCGAGTACGTGGGGCTGCTCGCTGATCTCATGGGCCATCTTGGCACCTGGAGTGGCCGGAACAGAGTGCGGGACGCCTGGGGAGGTAGGAGTGATGGTCATGGTTCCTGTCTGTTTTTCGAAGGGACAAAATCTCTGGGAGTCAGGGAGCGATCAATTGCCGGGCCAGCTTTACCGCGCCGTGCACCGGGGCTTGGCCCAGGATCCTGATCAGTGAGGGATCCTCCAAGGCAACCTTGCGGGCAACAGCGCCTGCCAGTTGTTCTTGATTGACCAGGAGACCACCAGCCATCACCAAAGGCAGGTCCAATCCAAGCTCGCCCAGTACTTGCCTGGCCAACGTGGCCAGGGAATGCGCGGCTTCGGCTTGAATCCTTAACGCAGCGGGATCACCCTCAACCGCAAGATCCAGGACCAACGGTGCAAGGCCAGCCCAATGGTCCGGCTCTGGCTTGGCATAGAAAAGATCCATGAGCTGCAGCGCGTCCGCGCTCGCCGTCGCAGCCAAAAGGGCGCTGACCATCGTGCCGGGTTCCAGCCCCGCGTAGTACTCGCGCAGGGCCTCCCGGACCGCGTCACGAACCACGGAGTACCCTCCGCCTTCATCGCCGAGCAAATAGCCGTAGCCTCCGCTGCGCGCCTCCCGTCCCTCCCGGTTCCGGCCCCAAGCTACCGAGCCGGTGCCTGCGACCAGGACCGCTCCGGCGTCGAGGTCTGCTGCGGCGAGGACGATGCGGGTGTCATGGACCACCTCGATCCTGGCACCCGGAAAGCGCTCGGTCAGCAAAGCACTCAGGACTGCCCTGCTGGCAGGCGTATCAGCCCCTGCGGCACCGGCGCAAACCGCCTGGACACCGTCACCGACAGCCGCCGCGATCCGCCGCAACACGGCGTCTGCTCCCTGGTGACCCACTGAGGACAGGTTGGCGCTCGCCTCGGTGATCTCGAGAGGTGCCTCATTGCTTGGGTCCGTGCCCTGGCCTGGGTCCGAATCCAGCTCCGAACGGACAGCATGTGTCTTGGAACCTCCAATATGAAGGCCCAACACCGCCGGCGTCACCGGACAACCGCCGGTTCGGTGTCTTCCTGTACGGGGATGTGTCCGGCCGCATCGGCCTCCGGCCACTTCCCACCGTTTTCCCAGTACTGCTGTATTTCCTCCAAGGGGCGGCCCTTCGTCTCGGGAGCGAACTTGCGGACAAACATAAAGCCGAGGATAGCCAGAACACCGAACACTGCGAAGGTGCCTGCACCACCCAACCGCTGGAGCATGGTCAGGAAGAACGCTGCCACCAGGACATTTGCCACCAGATCGGAGGTCAGCATCGCGCTTGCACCAAGCGAGCGGAGCCGGGAGGGGAAGCTCTCGCCGGCGTATACCCACACCAGTGCACCGAACCCGAACGTGAAGCCGACCGTGAAAAGAAGAACGCCCAGGAAGCCAAGGACGGTGAGCAGGCCGCCGAAGTCCTGGCCGGCCATGAAGACACCTACCAACAGGACATTGGCCACCACCATCATGCCTATGCCCGTCAACAACACCGGGCGGCGGCCCAGACGGTCCACCAATGACAGCGAAACAAAGACAGCGACGAGCGAGGCAACCTGCACTGCCGCGGGAAGCAACAGGAGCGCTGCATTGCCGCTGAAGCCCATGGCTTCAAAGATCCTGGGGCTGTAGTAGACCACGGCATTGATGCCGGTGATTTGGATGAAGAAGCCCAGGCCAACCACGAACACCGTTGCGCGGAGGTAGGGAACGCCCAGCATTTCGCGCACGCCGCCGCCGCGTTCTTCGCTGATGGCCCGCTGCATCTCTGCCAACTCGGCGTCCACGTCCTTCCCGGGCTCAATAGCGGACAGGGTCCGCCTGGCTTCCGCCGTCCTGCCCCGCATCATGTACCACCGGGCAGTGTCCGGCAGCTTGACCACCATGGCGAGCACAAGGATTGCCGGGATCGCTGCAAGGCCAAGCATCCACCGCCATGAGCCAGTGCCTGCCAGGGCGTAGGCCGCCAGGTAGCCAACGATGATGCCGAAGACGGTGGCCACCTGGTACGCAACCAGCAGGGCGCCGCGGACCTTCGCTGGCGCCGACTCCGCGACGAACACGGGAACCACCACCACGGAGATGCCGATGGTGAGGCCCAGCAGTAGTCGGGCAATGAGCAGTGTCGGCACATCGTTGGACATGGCGCTGAGCACTGCGAAGAGCGCGTATCCGATCGCCAGGCCCACCATGCACGCCTTGCGGCCCACGCGGTTGGATAGCCAGCCACCCACCAGGGCTCCCAGCACCTCTCCCGCAACCACTGCGGTGGTCACAAGTTCCTGCTGGGATGTGGTGAGGCTGAACTGCTTGGTGATGAACAGCAGGGCGCCGGCAATGTTGGACATGTCGTAGCCGTAAATCACGCCGATGGTGGCGGCGGCGCCGCCCACCAGGAGCCCGAGCTTGGGTGTTTGCCGTAGGTCTTGCAGGATCGACATCTTTGTCCCTTGAATCTGTGGAAAAGTAGGGGTTTAGCGGAGATTCTCCAAAATTGGTTTAGACCAACCTGCACTAGATTGGCATAGACCAATCACCTTGTCTACAAGTAGGATGTCCAATATGTCCACAGATGTCGCGGCGGCAATGCCCAAGTACTACGTCCTCAAGACCGAGCTGCTTGCCTCGATCGCCGGACTCCAGCCGGGCACCCTCATCCCCACGGAACGGGCTCTGGCGGAGAAGTACAAGACGTCCCGCACCACCGTTCGGCAAGCGATCAGCGAGCTCGTCGCGGAGGGGAAACTGGGCCGTATCCAGGGCCATGGCACCTTTGTGGCGCCGCCAAAGATGACCCACGTGCGGCAGCTCACGTCCTTCTCCGACGACGCAAGGAACCAAGGCCTGCGGCCTGACTCCAACCTCCTGTCCCTGGCCGTGGCCAAGGCGGACGTCGACGTCGCAGCGCATTTGGGAATCGATCCTGGCGATGGCGTCACACGCCTTGAGCGAATTCGCTTGATCGACGGCGAACCCCTGGCCCACGAGGTGGCTTACCTACCGGGCAAGCTGCCACGCTTCAAGGCAAACCTGGAAAAGGCCGGTTCTCTCTATGCGGCCCTGGCCGACATTTACGGCATCCATATCTCCGACGTCGAGGACACCGTGGAGACAGCACTGGCTGGACCGGAGGACGTCCGGCTGCTCGGGATCGAAATGGGGGCGCCGTTGCTGGTGGTCCACCGCCTGGCGCGGGATGCTGCAGGGGTCCCTGTCGAATGGACGCGCAGCACGTTCCGTGGCGACCGGTTCCGCTTCGTCTCCCGGGTGAAGTCGGGCGCCTGAGATGGCCAATTCGCCGTCGGGGGAGCTGGCGCGGAGTGGCCGCTAGGAAACAGTAACCGCGGTACTTCCCTGCAAGGTGCGGCGCACGAAGTCCGCACTTGGTTGTGCGTAGGCGTCCATAATCTGCTTGAACAACGCAGTTCCTTGGGCCCCGGGCCAGTCTTCGGGCAGGAATGTCCCGGGCAGCCCGGGGTCGAGGTAGGGGATGATCCGCCAGCGGTCAATGCATTGGACATACCTGGCAAAGGCGCCGGCATCGATGCCGTCGCCGTCTTGGGCGGGCACGGCAGACCCGTGCTCGCGGATGAAATCCTTATAGAGTTCCGCTACCGCGTCCAGATCCCACCACTTCGAGGCGGCATCCTCCAGGCTACCGCCCACCAGCGGGGTTTCCGTCACGAAGAGGGTGGCCATTCCCCGGAGTTCGAGGTCGGCGAGGATTTCCTCCACCTCGCCGCGAAGGGTATCCGGGCAGATCCACAGGCCGGCGGCCACCGTCCCGCAGCCAATCCAGTGGAGCCTGCGCCGCAACTGATGACGCTTCTCCCGTTCCGTCTCCGGAATCGAAAAGGAGACGAGGCACCACGGATCGGACGGTGACATGCTGGTGGGGTTGTAAATCCTGCGGTCGCCGCGGGCCAGCATGGATGCGGCTCCTTCGGTCAGCGTGAAACCGGGGATCCCGTCGCGCGTCTCCTGAAGGACAACGTCCTTCTTCCGCAGGCGGCCCAGGGCCGTCCGGGTCACTGTGCCGGACGTGCCAAGGGCTTCCATGAGGACGACGATGTCCTTGGCCGACATCCAACCGCCCGCTTCCCGCAGGTACAAGCCGATGACGGTTCGCAGCAACGACGTGGTACTCCCGGGACGGGAGTCCATATCGTCAAGAACGGCACTCACAGCAGTTCGGCGAGGGCGTCGCGGATAGCTTTCACTCCCAGCTCAACCTCGGCGTAGCTCGTGCTCAAGGGAGACAACCCGATGCGCAGGCCATGCGGGGGACGGAAATCTGGAATGACGCCCCGCTCCCACAGTTTCGCCGTCACATCGGCAAACAGTGGGTGGTCCACCGTGACATGCGAGCCACGCTCGGCAGCGTCGCGGGGGCTCACGATTTCTACTCCAAGTGGAACCAGGAGCTCGTCCGCGAGGGCGATCGCGTACTCCGTGAGTTTGACCGACTTCTCCCGGACCGAATCCATGCCCACAGAGGCGATCAGCTCCACCATGTCCTTGATCGGCTGCATGGCAAGAACAGGAGGAGTACCCGTGATGAACCGCCGGATTCCCGCGGCGGGACGGTATGAATCCGTCATGCCGAATGGATTGTCGGCACCCATCCACCCCCAGATGGGCTGCTGGAGAAGGTTCTGCCGCGAGGCGTTGACATACGCGAATGCGGGGGAGCCCGGACCACCGTTGAGGTACTTGTAGGTGCAGCCAACGGCCAGGTCGACGTCCCAGGCATCAAGGTCCAACGGCACGGAACCTACGGAATGGCACAGGTCCCAGAGCATGAGGGCACCTGCGGCATGCACCTTGCCGGTGATTGCCTTCGCGTCTGCAAGGAACCCGGAGCGGTAGGCCACATGGCTAAGAACCACGACGGCGGTCCGCTCGCCAAGGAGCCCGTCAAGGTCCGCCGCACGAACGCCGCTTGCGGGGTTGGTGGCGATCCATTTGATGCTTGCCCCGCGTTCCTTGGCGATCCCTTCGATGATGAAGCGGTCCGTGGGAAAGTTGTCCCTGTCAATGATGATCTCGTCACGGCCAGGCTGGGCATCTACCGCTGCCCGGATCAGCTTGTACAGCATGACCGAGGTGGAGTCGCCCACGGTGACCTGCCCGGGAGCGGCACCAAGAGTCACTTCGCCGATGCGGTCGCCCACGCGTGTAGGCTCATCCATCCACTGTTCGTCCCAGCCGCGGATCAGCCGGCTGCCCCAGGCATCATGGACGAAGGATTGGAGGTTCGCTGCGGTTGCCTTCAGCGGACGTCCGAGCGAGTTGCCGTCGAGATAAGCGGTGAGCTGGCCGGCGTCGGGCGTGTAGAAGGCCTCACGCTGGGCGGCGAGAGGATCTGCGGCGTCCAGCTCGGCCGACGTTGGCCGTTGGGTCTGCTGGGCAGTAGTCATGGTTCCCTCCTTGGGAAAGGCTTGGCGGGTGTTTGCTTAGTTGCCGATCTCAGTACGGACGGCGTACAGCTCGGGGAAGAAGGTGAGGTCAAGGGCGCGTTTGAGGAAGTCGACACCTGAGGAGCCGCCGGTGCCCACCTTGAACCCGATGGTCCGCTGGACGGTGCGCAGATGCCGGAACCGCCAGGCCCTGGAAGTTGTCTTCGATGTCCACGAGGTCTTCGCAGGCCTCGTATAGGCCCCATTGGGTATCATCCGATTCGTAGATCTTCTGGAAGACCGGAACCAGATCCTTTCGGAACGTCCAAGGCTCGCTGGTGTCCCGCTCCAAAATGTCGGCCGGGATGTCGTATCCGGCCCGGGCGAGCACCGCCAGGAAGGCGTCGTACAGGGTGGGTTCATCCAGGAGCCGGCTGAGCAGCGCATGTGCTTCGGGGTCGCTTTCGAAAACGCGCAGCATGCCCCTGTTTTTGTTGCCCAGCAGGAATTCAACCCCGCGGTATTGATACGACTGGAAACCTGAGGAACTACCCAGGAATCCGCGGAACTGTGCATACTCGCGGGGCGTGAGCGTGCCCAGGACCGACCACTGTTCTGTCATGGTGCGCTGGATGGCCTTGACGCGGGCGATGCATTTGAGCGCCTTGCCAAGGTTGTCCTGGTCAAAAAGCCTGCGGGCTTCCAGGAGCTCATGCAGGACGAGTTTGAGCCACAGCTCACTGGTTTGGTGCTGGATGATGAACAGCAGTTCGTCGTGGTGCTCGGGCTGGCTGAGCGGATGCTGCGAGTTGAGCAGGTGGTCCAGGTCCAGATAACCGCCATAGGACATTGCATGCCGGAAATCGGTGCGCACTGAGTCTTCTATGTGGCGGACACTTTGGGAGGAATGGACTGGGGGCTTTTCCATACCTTCGAGATTATCACTTCCATGACGAACGTCAAGCGAATGATTTCGCCCCGCACGTTCTTTCCCCTGACGTTCGCCGCAGTGCCGTACGCTGGGCTTGGTAGACCGGAACGCGGGGAAGGGAGGACGACCATGGCCTCCAACATGCCGGTGTCCATATATTTGGACGTCGACGGCGTGGTGAACCCGTTCGGCCCCCAGGGCGTCACTGATTGGGGTGGTGAATGGAAAATCGCCGACGCCGGCATCCTTGACGTCGCGTTCGCGCCCGAGGCAGTGGCCGAACTCAACGAGCTGGCAGAGCATCCCTTCGCCCGCTTTGTATGGCTCACCACCTGGGAACGCCTTGCCCCGGAGTTTCTCTGTCCTGCCATTGGACTGAAGGGCGAGGATTGGCCTGTCCTTACCAGCCAGGGGTGGGACCAAAGCGCGGAATGGTGGAAACTCGGGGCGCTCCAGAAGGACCTGGCCGCGATGGGAGCCGAGCGCTTCGTGTGGCTTGACGACCAACTTGGCCAGGAGTCAGACGCCCGTTCCTGGGCTGAATACCACCAGGACCGTGTGCTTTGCATCTCACCGGATCCACGCAAGGGACTCTCCCGCCGCGATCTTGCCGCGGTCCGTACCTTCCTCGGTTGACCGAAGCGACGGTACCTGTTTGGCCGCTCGGTGGTTGGCACGTAGGATTCTTAAGGTTTCAAGCCCGCCGGATAGAGTGCGGCAAGTCCAGTCAGGTGAACAATGGCTGAACTATGCTGTGCATGGCAGGTATGGGGAAGTGGAACTGCTGAACGTCGACTCTGCAGATTGGGCAACAGGTGGAAATCACCTTCATGGTCGCGCTTGTCATAGCGTTGGCCCTATTCTTTGACTTCACCAACGGCTTTCACGACACAGCCAATGCGATGGCTACGCCTATCGCTACGGGGGCGATCAAGCCCAAGACGGCGGTTGCCCTGGCAGCCGTGCTCAACCTTGTTGGGGCGTTCCTTTCAACCGAAGTGGCAAAAACCATTTCCGGGGGACTCATCCGGGAAGGCTCGGACGGAATCCACATCACACCGGACATCATCTTCGCCGGTCTGATGGGTGCAATCCTCTGGAACATGGTCACGTGGCTCAAAGGCCTGCCCTCCAGTTCCTCGCACGCATTGTTCGGTGGCCTTATCGGCGCCGCGGTGGTGGGTATCGGACTGCACTCCATCAACTTTGAAACAGTGCTGCAGAAGGTGATCCTGCCAGCTGTCTTTGCACCCCTCATCGCCGGGGCCGTAGCGTACCTTTGCACCCGCCTGGCCTACGCGCTGACCTCCCGGCACGACCCCGAAACGGGTGACAAGCTCACGCAGAAGCGCGGTGGTTTCCGGACCGGCCAGATCTTCACGTCCAGCCTCGTAGCCCTCGCACACGGCACCAACGATGCCCAGAAGACCATGGGCATCATCACCCTGGTCCTCATTGCAGGAGGCACGCAGGCTCCGGGATCCGGTCCGCAGTTCTGGGTCGTGGCTGCTTGTGCTTTGGCCATCGCCATCGGCACTTATGCTGGCGGCTGGCGCATCATCCGCACCATGGGTTCAGGCCTGACCGAAGTAAAGCCGGCGCAAGGCTTCTCGGCCGAAACCAGCACGGCCTCAGCCATCCTGGCTTCTTCCCACCTGGGTTTCGCGCTCTCCACCACGCAGGTCGCCTCCGGTTCCGTCATTGGCTCAGGTCTGGGCCGAAAGGGCACCTCCGTTCGCTGGGGCACTGCCGGCAAGATCGCTTTGGGTTGGCTGTTCACCCTGCCGGCGTCGGCCATCGTGGGTGGGCTTACCGCGCTCCTGGTGAACATCGGCGTCGTGGGTGTCGTCATTGCCGCGGTCGTCGGTAGCGCCGCCGTCGTCTTCATGTTTGTTGCGTCGCGTAAATCGCATGTTGGCCACCACAACGCAGTGGAAGTTGAAGAGGCCGGCCACGCCGTGAAGTTCAGCAAGAAAAAGAAATCCCGAAAGTCCGTCAACAACAAGGATGTGCAGCGATGAAGTGGCTGGAATTGCTTCAGGTTGCCGGCGTCACGCTCGTTGCTGCTGTGACCCTGGTGGTTCTCTACTCCCTGGGAGTACGCCTCACCGCAATTGCCGGTGACGCCCAGCAGAAGTCGCCCGGACTCGTTCGCTCCCTGGCGGCCGTATGCTTTGGCATCTGCGGACTCGCCGTGCTGTTCGGCATCTACTTGATCGTGCCCTACTTCGGAAAGTAACCGCCTCTCTGGCAGCAAAGTCCATTCGGGAGAATAATCAGCAGTGAAGTTACATCACTGCGTGATCGTGATCCGGCAGATGTGGGGCTGTCATGAAGTGCCATTCCCGAAGACATCGCATCGGACTGGCGCTCGTTCCGGTCCTGATGCTGGCACTTTCTGCGTGCGTTCCCAACAACACCCCACAGGGCAGTCCATCTCCCAATCCGGCTCCGCCCGCCACCAACGCAACATCACCAGCGGTCCCCACCGCCCTCGCTCCCACCGCCGGGCAGCCCGCAGGTCCGGCCGGACCGGGAGCACCCCAGGCAGAAGCGCCGGTGGTGCGCTGGGTACCCATTGGGCCGGTAGGCCCCAACGATCCCACAGCCGGTCAACGCTATCTCCTGCTGCAGCAATTCCAATGCGATGCGCTGGCCAAGAGCCTGGAAGGCGCCGAAGATGTTGCCGTGTGGCAAGCCGCCGCCGCTGTCTGCAAGGCACTGCAAAGTGGTGTGCAGCAGGACTGGCAGCGCGCTTCGAATGCCGTTGCAGCTACACCGCGCATACCGCAGACCCAGTGTCTTGAGTTCACCGTCGCCGCAACGTCAGCTTCTGCGGTCGCCCAACACCGCAGCAACCCGGGAGTCCAACTAAAGCCTGAAACCGCCCCGGGTGAAGCTTGCCCGCGGCACCTGAGCGGCCTCACGGTAGTAGACAACGACCTGAAGCCAGTGGCAGGCACAGCGCGTGCCTCCGGCCCCCGGTCAGGCGGCACTGTGGTCAGGCTGGATGGCTATTACGTCAGGGTCGGGGACATCCTGTTCGACGGCGTCCCCGCAGCTCCCGAAATAGTTGCCGGAGGAGGGGACTACGAAACGCTGTATCTGAGGATGCCGCCGTCCGATGGCCGCGCCGCCGTCCGCATTTCCATTACGGACACCGTGGACATCAGCGGAACAGTGACGTTTTTCTATGATGATTCCGCACCCACCGGCACGGGCCCGGGTGGAACGCCCGAAACCAATGGAACCCAGCCAAGCGCTGAGCCCACGCGGAGCGCCCCGCCGGCCATCCCTTCTGTCGGTGCGTCCCCCACGGCAACTCCATGAGCGCCGCCCAGGAGCCCGCTGCCTCACAAGAATCCGCTGCCTCTCAAGAATCCGCTGAGCGGAGCCTGGTCAACAACCGCTGGCAGCGGACCCTGGACGTCCTCTCCGTCATAGGTCCGCCCCTGACCGTGGCCACGGCGTTGTTGGTCTACTTCGGCTGGGCGCGTACGGATGCCCAGGCGAAGGCCATGGGCCTGGACGTCAGCCTGTTTGGTTATACCGTGCAGGACTTTATTCTGCGGAGTATCCAGTCGCTCTTCCAGCCGCTGGCCTGGCTCGTGGTGATCGGGTTGTTGTGGCTCATGGTGGACCGGCTCGTTTCCCGGCTCCTGGGCGCCGCACGCCACCGGACGCTTCTGCGAAGGGCCGCCCTGGTGGTGTTGGTTGTTGGTTTCGCCTACGCGGCGGTGATGTGGGTGGCGATCGTGACCCAGCCGGGACGGATCCTGCTCTACGCACCCTTCCTCATCGCCGCCGGCTTGCTCGTGGGGGCATGGGGGCTGAGCGTGCGTCGGCGGGCCGCTGATCCTGCCCAGAGGATCCTCCGCGCCACCACTCCGAGATCGCTCGAAAGGTCCCTTGTGTTCGTCCTGGTCACCCTGCTCCTTTTCTGGGGTACCTCCGATTACGCGCAGGCCCTTGGGCGGGGCGCGGCCATCGATTACCAGGAAAGATCCAGCCTGCTGCCAACGGCCGTGGTCTACAGCAAGGAGCGGTTGGCCGTGACAGCGCCCAACGTCCATGAGGACTCGGCTGGTACGGACGCTGAGCCGTTGTACCGGTACACGGGTTTGCGGCTGCTGGTGGTCAGTGGAGGAAGGATCTTCCTGCTGAACGATGGATGGACGCTTGCCCAGGGCCGGGTGGTGGTACTGCGTGATGATGGCAGTGTGCGTGTGGAGTATGGGAACGCCAGCGCCAACTGACTAGTGTGGGGCCATGTCGATCTTCCAGTATTACGTGGCGTCCACCGTGGACGGTTTCATTGCTTCCGAGGATGACGATCTCGGCTGGCTCCTGCAATTCGACCAGGTTGAAGGCGTGAGCGGCAGCTATGAGTCCTTCTTCGCAGGTGTGGGTTGTGTCGCCATGGGCGGCGGGACCTACCGTTGGCTCATGGAGCACGAGCCCGGCAAGTGGCCGTACCCGGACATCCCCTGTTGGGTGTTCACGCATCATGAGTACTCAGCTCCGGCCGGTTCCAATGTCACGTTCGTCCGTGGGGACGTGCGCGAGTTCGCACCGGATCTCCTCGCCGACGCCGGAGACAAGAACGTCTGGCTGGTGGGCGGCGGCGACCTCGTGGCCCAGTTCGCCAACGCCGGCTTGCTCCACGAGATGATCGTCACCATCATCCCGGTTGTCCTTGGCGCCGGTAAGCGGCTGCTGCCGCTGAAGGGCCCGACGGCGCCACTTGAGTTGCTCTCCTCGCGCATCCTTGGCGGGGGCCGCGGCTGAACTGCACTACCGTATGCCGCCACGGTAGCTGTTAGGCAGCAACTCCCGGATCAGTGGCGGTTGTTCCGGATCATGTTGGTAATCCGGGCGGTTGAAAGCCTGCGACCTTTTTCATCGGTGATAACGATCTCGTGGGTGGCCAACGTCCCGCCCAGGTGGATCGCCGTACATGTGCCGGTTACCGTGCCGCTTGCAATGGAGCGGTGGTGCGTTGCGCCAACTTCGATTCCTACGGCGTGCCGTCCCCTGCCGGCGTGAAGCGAGGCAGCAAATGAACCCAGGGTTTCGGCGAGGACCACGTGGGCTCCGCCGTGAAGGATGCCGGCTACCTGTGTGTTCCCTTCCACTGGCATGGTTGCCACAGTCCGCTCGGCACTGAGCTCGGTAAACCGGATCCCCATTTTCACCACAAGGGAGCCGACGCCGTGCCCCGAAAGCCAATCATGGAACTCTTCGGGCACACCTGCCTCGTTCAGTTCGTCGACAAACCGGTTCGGCGTGAAATTGTCCATCATGCCAACTAGGCTGGCACCTGTGAGTGAAACAACCAAACCGGACCAGGTTCCAACGGCCCAAGCTGCTGCCATTGCAACAGCACCCACCCCCTCTTCCACCGCTTCATCCAGCACCACGGGGGAGGGCCGGCCCAGGTTGCTGGTCCTGGATGGCCATTCCATGGCATTCCGGGCCTTCTACGCCCTTCCTGCTGAAAACTTCTCTACCGCCAGAGGCCAGCACACCAACGCCGTGCATGGATTCACCTCCATGCTCATCAACCTGATCAAGGACCAGAAGCCAACGCACGTCGCCGTGGCGTTCGACGTCTCTGACGACACCACCTTCCGCAAGGCCGAGTACAGCGAGTACAAGGGTGGCCGCAACGCGACGCCTGCGGAGTTCCAAGGCCAGATCGCCCTCATCGCCAGGGTCATGGAGGCCTGGGGTATCAAGACCATCGCACTGCCCGGCTACGAGGCTGATGACATCCTGGCCACTCTAGCTGCCCAGGCGGATGCCGCCGGCTTTGAGGTCCTCCTGGTCTCGGGGGACAGGGACTCCTTCCAGCTCATCAATGACAACGTGTTTGTGCTCTACCCCAAACAGGGCGTGAGCAACATCCCCAAGCTGGATGCCGCGGCCATTGAGGAGAAGTACTTCGTCAAGCCTGCCCTGTATTCGGACCTCGCCGCACTGGTGGGCGAATCCGCGGACAACCTTCCGGGCGTACCGGGCGTGGGGCCAAAGACCGCCGCCAAATGGATCAACCTCTACGGTGGCCTGGAGGGCATCCTGGAGAACCTGGACGCCATCGGCGGCAAGGTGGGCGGGGCACTCAAGGAGAACCTGGAGAACGTCAAACGTAACCGCAGGCTGAACCAGCTGCTGACGGACCTCGAACTGCCCGTCGGGCTGGAGGACCTCCACGAGCCGCGCCCCGACCGGCAGGCCATCGAGGAACTGTTCGAGGAACTGGAATTCCGCACCCTGCGCGCCCGGTTGTTCGATCTGTACGGTGACGACACCACCGGTGCCGCCCCGGACACCATCGAAGCCCCTGAGTTTGCCACGCTCAAGGACGCCGCTGAGTTGGAGGCCTTCTTCAGCGCCGGCTCCGGCACACGTTCCGCGATTGCCATCCAGCCCGTCCAAGGCCGCATAGGCGAGGATGCCAACGCGTTGGCAGTGGTCCGGAACAATGGCGCTGCCTATATCGACCTCACGGAGTTGGATTCAGCAGCCGAGCCGGTGCTGGCCAACTGGCTCCGGGATCCTGAAGAAGCCAAGGTGGTGCACGAGTTCAAGGCCGCCCTCAAGGCCCTGCACAACCGTGGCCTGGGACTGGA
Source organism: Arthrobacter sp. StoSoilB13 (assembly GCF_019977255.1). Lineage (NCBI taxonomy): Bacteria > Bacillati > Actinomycetota > Actinomycetes > Micrococcales > Micrococcaceae > Arthrobacter > Arthrobacter sp. StoSoilB13. Next base: position 722,806 of record NZ_AP024647.1, read on the forward strand.
AGGCGTGGTTGATGACACCTCGGTTTCCGGATACCTGATCCAGCCTGACCGCCGCAGCTACGACCTCCCTGAACTCGCCCAGGTCCACCTCAAGATCTCCCTGGGCGTTGTAACCGCGTCGGCCGGGCAGTTGGAGCTGGACCTCATGGGAGGCAGCGACCAAGCCGCAGCCGCAGCGCTCGTCCAGCAGGCCGCCGTCGTGCATGCCCTCAGCAAGCACTTCGAGAAGGAACTCGCCGACCGCAAGGCCGACGCCCTGCTGACCACGCTGGAGCTCCCTGTGTCCCGCGTCCTGGCACAGATGGAACTGACTGGTATCTACGTCTCCATGGACCGCATGAACGAGCAGCTTGCGGACCTCACCAAGGTGATCGAGAACGCCCAGGAGCAGGCCTTCGCCGCGATCGGGCACGAGGTAAATCTGGGTTCGCCCAAGCAGCTGCAGACCGTCCTTTTCGAGGAACTCGGCCTCCCGAAGACCAAGAAAATCAAGTCCGGCTACACCACGGATGCGGCATCGTTGAAGGCCCTGCTGGAGAAGACCGGCCACGAGTTCCTGGTGCAGCTCATGGCGCACCGGGAATCGTCCAAGCTCGCCCAGATGGTGGAAACCCTTAAGAAGTCCGTGGCGGACGATGGGCGCATCCACACCACCTATGCGCAGAACATTGCTGCCACGGGCAGGATCTCCTCGAACAACCCCAACCTGCAAAATATCCCGGTCCGCAGCGAAGAAGGTCGCCGTGTCCGCGGGATCTTCGTGGTCAGCGAAGGGTATGAATGCCTTCTGTCCGCTGACTACTCACAGATCGAAATGCGCATCATGGCCCACCTATCCGGTGACGAAGCACTGATCCAGGCATACAGGGACGGGGAGGACCTGCACCGCTTCGTGGGCTCGCGGATCTTCAACGTCGCTCCTGCCGAGGTCACCAGCGCGATGCGATCCAAAGTGAAGGCCATGTCCTATGGACTGGCTTACGGGCTGACCTCATTCGGCCTCTCAAAGCAGCTGGAAATTTCCGTGGACGAGGGCCCCGGACGCTGATGAAGGACTACTTCGATCGCTTCGGCGGCGTGCGCGACTATCTCAGGGGCGTTGTGGACCAGGCGAGGGTGGACGGTTACACAGCCACCATTGAGGGTCGTCGCCGTTACCTCCCGGACCTCACCAGCACCAATCGCCAGGCCCGGGAAGCAGCCGAGCGAATTGCCCTTAATTCGCCCATCCAGGGTTCCGCCGCCGATATCATCAAGCGGGCAATGTTGGGTGTTTCGGCCGAACTTGCGGGCCAGGGCTTGAAATCGCGGATGCTCCTCCAGGTCCATGATGAACTCGTACTCGAGGTCGCACCGGGAGAGCGCGAGGCTGTCGAGAAACTCGTGGTGGAGCAAATGGGGGCTGCTGCTGAGCTGTCAGTCCCGTTGGACGTCCAGCTCGGCGTGGGCTCCAGCTGGTATGAGGCCGGCCACTAGCCGCGAGACCTTCCAAGGATCGTCGGAGGGCGCGCCGCCTGAATGGTGGCGCGCCCTCCGGCGTCTGGCTAGGCTCGGGGCGTGGCTGATCCCAATGAAAGATATTCCGAAACGAGTTCCGCCGAAAAATATGCCGGGAAATACAGGGTTCAACAATTCCCTGCCGTAGCTGATCGCGAGGACCCCGCCTACTCCCGCTGTGCCGCGTGGGTCCAGGCAGTCTCGCACGGCTTCCACCAGCACAGGCGCGACGACGACTACATCGCCAAGACGCTGGGGGCTTACCGCACGGACCGCCGCGAATTGACCGGGGTCTACATCAAAGGAGACGTTCCCCAGTACGCTCTGGGCGCGGAGGTTCCGGTGGCCACGTACGGCACCATGCGCAAATCCCTGAACATCGGGTTTGGCCGGCAACTGGAATCAAACCTGGTGACCAACGTGACTGTGCGTGGAACGCACCGGCGCAAAGGGCTGCTCCGGGGCATGATCACCGCTGACCTTGCCGGCGCAAAGGACGATGGCCTCGCCATGGCAGCGCTGACGGCCTCGGAGGGGTCCATCTACGGCCGCTTCGGTTTTGGCGTGGCTACTTTTGAGCGCAGCATCAAGGTCGATACCGGCCCTCGTTTCCGCCTCAAGGGGCAAGCGACAGGAACGGTAGAGGTGGCTGATCCGGCCGTTCTGCTGGACGTTGCGCCACAGGTCTTCGAACACGTCCAGCGGGTAACTCCTGGCTCAGTAGACCGTCAAGAGTACTATCGCTTGCTGGCTTCCGGAGCGATCGGCCATGACGGGAAGCCGGACACCGGGGTCAGAAGCGCCCTGCACTACGACTCCTCCGGGACACCGGACGGCTACGTTTCCTATCGCTTCAAGGGCTGGGACGCCAAGCCTTACACCATGGAAATCGTGGACCTCGTTGCTGGTACCAATGCGGCCTACCTCGATCTCTGGCGCTTCCTTGGGAGCATCGATCTCATTGACCAGGTGACGTGGGCCGAGGCCCCCGTGGATGATCCGTTGACGTGGGCCCTGGAAGATCCCAGATGCTTGGATTCCTCGGACGTGCGGGACATGTTGTGGTTACGGATCCTGGACGTTCCGGCAGCGCTGTCCGCCCGCCGGTACCCGGCTGCCGGAAAGCTGGTCATGGAAGTCTCGGATACGCTTGGCATGGCTGGTGGCACGTGGGCGTTGGAGTCCGACGGCGGTGCTGCCGCGACCGTCACCGAGGCATCCGGCCAGGAACCGGATCTCTGGATGGATGTCGCCGATCTCGCGTCCATCTATCTTGGTGCTGTGTCCCCGGTGACGCTCACTGCTGCAGGGCGGATGCGTGAAGGCAAGCCCGGTGCCGCATTCGCAGCCCAGCAGCTTTTTGCTGTGGAGCGGCCGGCACACTGCCTCACCCATTTCTAGAAATACACTTCTACAAAGAGCTCACAGACCCAATAGACAAGGACATCCATGGGGGATTCCAAGCGGCGGCCGCTGGCCGGCCGGCGATCAGTGCTGCTTGGAATGGCGGGACTGGCATCTGCCGCTCTGGCGGCTTGCGCGGACAATGGGAGGTCGGCATTCCCGGACGGCGCGGGAGCAGGGCCGGCGTCGCCTGTCACCCAGCCAAGCGCACCGGGTGCCGGCCCTGCGACGCCACCGCCTTCGATCGCTGCACTCTCAAGCGAGCAGGCCGCCGCGGCCATCGCCGCCAAACCCGGCGGCGGTGAAGGAGGCAGCGGTGAGGGAGGCGACAGCACTGTAGCTCCGCCGTCGAGCGTTCCTGCATCGCCAGCCACAATCCCAGGCAAGCCGCAGATCCTGGCGGAATTTGGTCCCCTGCGGCCCCAGGAGTGGGGCCTTCACGTTACGGGTGTGGTGAACAATTCTGCCTCGCAGCATGTGGCCCTGACCTTCGACGCCTGCGGTGGCCCCGGCGGAACCGGCTGTGACCACAAATTGCTGAAGTCGCTCCGCAGCCTCAACGTCCCGGCCACGCTTTTCATCAACAGCCGCTGGATTGCCGCCAACAGGTCACTTGCCTCGGAACTGGCCGCCGAGCCTCTCTTCGAGCTCGCGAACCACGGGACACTGCACCTGCCCTTGTCAGTTAACGGCAGGTCCGCCTACGGCATTGCCGGAACGGCAAACCCGGCCGCAGTGTACGAGGAACTAATGGGCAACCAAGCCCTGATGCTTGAGTTGACCGGTGTTTCGCCGCGCTTCTTCAGGCCGGGAACGGCGTTCTACGACGAAGTCGCTGCGAGCATGACCCGCAGGTTGGGGATGCTCCCGGTCAACTTCACCGTGAACGGCGACGGCGGAGCCACTTTCTCGCCGGTAACCGTCGCCGGGGAAGTGGCCAAGGTTGCTGCGGGGGACATCGTGATTTCGCATTTCAACAGGCCGGCCTCGGGAACTGCCGAGGGTTATGCGAAGGCTTTGCCTCGCTTGCTGGACCGCGGGGTTACGTTCGCGCGGCTCGGAGACGTCCTGCCTGTGTGAAGGCCTTCGTAGTCCTGCCGGGGTCCTTTTGACCCTGCTTTGCAGATACGACTAGAATAAACGGGCGTGTACTACGTGCATGCGTCCATTTTGTATTAATCCACAAATCAGGATGACCCGGTATTTTGCCGTGTTCTGCCGTCCGGACCCGGGCGGCAGCGGTTTGCCTGACCGACACACTATCCACAACGGAGCCCCTACTACATGACCATCACCTCCACCGAGAAGCCCGGTACCCCCGTAGTCGCCATTAACGACATCGGTACCGCTGAGGACTTCCTCGCAGCTGTCGACGCCACCATCAAGTACTTCAACGACGGCGACCTCGTCGAAGGTACCGTCGTCAAGGTCGACCGCGACGAAGTCCTGCTCGACATCGGTTACAAGACCGAAGGTGTCATCCCTTCCCGCGAGCTTTCCATCAAGCACGACGTTGACCCCGGCGAAGTTGTTGCCGTTGGCGATCAGGTCGAAGCTTTGGTTCTCACCAAGGAAGACAAAGAAGGCCGTCTGATCCTCTCCAAGAAGCGTGCTCAGTACGAGCGCGCCTGGGGCGACATCGAGAAGGTCAAGGAAGAAGACGGCGTCGTTACCGGTACCGTCATCGAGGTTGTCAAGGGTGGCCTCATCCTGGACATCGGCCCTGCGCGGCTTCCTGCCCGCATCCCTCGTCGAGATGCGTCGTGTCCGCGACCTCGCTCCGTACATCGGTCAGCAGATCGAAGCCAAGATCATCGAGCTGGACAAGAACCGCAACAACGTTGTGCTGTCCCGCCGTGCATGGCTCGAGCAGACCCAGTCCGAGGTCCGCTCCACGTTCCTCAACAAGCTGGAAAAGGGCCAGGTTCGTCCCGGCGTCGTTTCCTCCATCGTCAACTTCGGTGCATTCGTGGACCTTGGCGGCGTAGACGGCCTCGTTCACGTTTCCGAGCTCTCCTGGAAGCACATCGACCACCCGTCCGAGGTTGTCGAGGTTGGCCAGGAAGTCACCGTCGAGGTCCTCGAAGTGGATCTGGACCGCGAGCGTGTCTCCCTGTCGCTCAAGGCTACGCAGGAAGATCCGTGGCAGACCTTCGCCCGCACCCACGCCCTCGGCCAGGTTGTTCCGGGTAAGGTCACCAAGCTGGTTCCGTTCGGTGCGTTCGTTCGCGTCGAAGACGGCATCGAAGGCCTCGTTCACATCTCCGAGCTGGCTGTCCGCCACGTGGAGCTCGCCGAGCAGGTTGTCTCCGTTGGCGACGAACTGTTCGTCAAGGTCATCGACATCGACCTCGAGCGTCGTCGCATCTCCCTCTCCCTCAAGCAGGCTAACGAGGGCGTTGACGCTGACAGCACCGAGTTCGATCCCGCTCTGTACGGTATGGCCGCTGAGTACGACGAAGAGGGCAACTACAAGTACCCCGAGGGCTTCGACCCCGAGTCGAACGAATGGCTCGAAGGCTACGAGACCCAGCGCGCCGCTTGGGAGCAGCAGTACGCTGACGCCCAGACCCGTTGGGAAGCCCACAAGAAGCAGGTTGCACAGCACGCTGCTGACGACGCTGCCGCTGCAACGTCCGGTGAGAGCGATTCCGGCACCACCAGCTACTCCTCGGAGCCGGCTGCTGCTGAGTCCAACGCCGGTACCCTGGCGTCCGACGAAGCTCTCGCAGCACTGCGTGAGAAGCTGACCGGCAACTAATTCCGCCACCCCTCACGGGATGCGCTGAATAGCCAAAGAAGGACCCCTGCCTTGCGGCAGGGGTCCTTCTGCTTAAGTCAGGCGCGATGGGCACAAGTGAAAAGAGCACTGCCTATCGGAGCGCCAGCCGCGCTTCCACTGAAGCGGCCTCGACTATGAGTTCGGCACCGAGGGAAGACAGCAGGGCTTGTGCAGCCTTGTTTCCTGGCGTCGTAGAGGCTTGCAGGACGGCGAAGCCCCGAGTACGCGCTTCGTCTGCCACCAGGTGGAGGGCCAGCCGCCCAAGGCCTTGGCCGCGGAAACTCCGGCCCAACCAGATGCCGGTTTCTGCGGAACCGGGCGCCGTTCGTTTCAGCCTGATGGAGCCAACCACCGCTCCGTCTGCCACCACAGCCCAGGTCTTCTCACGCGCAGGTCCTTCAAGTCCGGCTGCAGCGGCCCGGTGATAGGTGTGGAACCAGGCGATCCGCTCAGGGTTCCAGAACGGCGTCGAGCCCAGAGGGGGAGTGACCTCATCAGCGCTGGCTTGTACGAGCGCCAACGCAAGCAATTCCTTGAGCATCTCCTCATCAACGTCGGCCAGTGCCACGCGGGGTGCCACAGTTGATTCAGGGCACATCGATCCATTCCGTTCCTTCCGGCTGGAGCACCGCAGACCCGGCGGTTAACGCCGCGAGCCGTGCACCGGCGTCGGCCATTGCTGCCGGCTCATCGGGGAGCGCCAATCGCAGGACCGTCTCGTTGGCTCCGTAGCCGGTCTCCGCCATTACGTACCCGGCCGAGCGGAGGTCATTTTCCAGTCGCCCGGCGGCGGCATGCGGAACGCTGACGGCGTGTAGCCGCAGCCTGCGGCGCTGCACCAGCGGGGCGGCATCAAGGGCAGCCGAGACCGACTCCGAATAGGCGCGGACCAGCCCGCCGGTGCCCAGGAGAATCCCACCAAAATAGCGCACGACGACGGCGCTCACGTCGCTCAGATTAGTCACCCCGGGTGCTGTCTCACGCTTGAGCAGTGCCTCCAGCATGGGGATACCAGCCGTGCCGGAAGGTTCGCCGTCGTCACTGGATCGTTGAACCATCCTGTCCGGACCTACAACGAAAGCCGAACAGTGGTGCCGTGCGTCATGGAACTCGCGCCGCAGCGCAGCCACAAGTGAGCGTGCCGTATCTTCGTCAGGAGAGCGGCGGAGGACGGTGATGAAGCGGGAGCGGCGGATCTCCAGCTCGTGACGGAAATCAGGACCCTCGGCCAGCGTTGTGTAGGCCGTCGCGCGGCTGTCATCCTCAATTTCCACCGCTTCAGTCTAGTGTGGAGGGGTGTTGAAGATCGGGCTGACGGGCGGCATCGCCTCGGGAAAATCGCTGGTGGCGGCCAGGCTGCAAGAGCTGGGGGCTGTGCTCATTGATGCTGACGTCATTGCCAGGCAAGTGGTGGAGCCGGGAACTCCGGGCCTGGCCCGTGTAGTAGAGGCTTTTGGGCCGGAGATCCTGGACCCTCAGGGGAGGCTGGACCGGCCCGCCCTTGGCGCCATAGTTTTCCAGGATCCCGCTCGGCGGGAAGTGCTCAATGGCATCATCCATCCGTTGGTCCGGGAGTCCGCAGCGGCAATCGTCGCCGAAGCTACGGATGAAGACATTCTGGTCCAGGACATTCCCTTGTTGGTTGAGACAGGGCAGGGGAGCGCTTTCCATCTGGTAATCGTGGTGGACGCCCCGGATGACGTGCGGATTCAACGGATGGTCGGCCTTCGCGGAATGACCCATGAGGACGCGCGTTCCCGAATGGCGGCCCAAGCCAGCCAGGAGGCAAGAATCGCCGCAGCGGACATCGTCCTGGAAAATTCCGGTAGCCGGGAGGAACTGCTCGCCAAAGTGGATGACCTGTGGTTCGGGCGGTTGGTGCCCTTCGCTGAGAATTGCAGGCGTGGGGTTCGTGCCCGGCGGACAAACGGTCCGGTCCTGTCCGCCCCGCGAACCGACTGGGGCCTGCAAGCGGCCCGGCTCTCCTCGCGCATCCAGGCGGCAGCACCGGATGACATCCTCGCCGTGGACCACATTGGGTCTACGTCCGTGCCCGGACTGGCCGCCAAGGATGTTATCGACCTTCAAGTGACCGTTGCGGACCTTGACACAGCGGATCGGATCGCGCCTCGCCTGGCCGCTGCTGGATACCCACGTGTTCCTGGCGTGACCGCGGACACCCCGAAGCCATCACACCCTGATCCGGGCCAATGGCAAAAGCGCTTCCATGCCAATGCTGATCCGGGACGCCCAACCAACCTTCATGTGCGCGTTGCCGGCACGCCGGGTTGGAGATACGCGCTGTTGTTCCGCGACTGGTTGACGGCGGAACCTTCTGCTCTTGCCGTGTACGAGGCGCACAAACGCGAAGTGGCTGCACAGCATGCCACCGACCCCGGCACCGCTGGATACGCCGACGCCAAAGAGCCCTGGTTCACGGAGGTGGCCTGGCCGCTGATGGATGAGTGGGCCAGCCGCACCGGCTGGCAACCGCCGTCGTATTCTTCCGTTGCAGCGGGACATAAAGCAGGACAGTAACTGTCGGGGTGCAGGGGTAGATTGGTGTCATGAGTCTTGCCCAGGAGATCAACCGTGTCGTCGCGCCCTTCGAAGTCGTCAGCGACTACAAACCCGCCGGAGACCAGCCGGCGGCAATTGCGGAACTGACGGAACGCATCAAGAACGGCGAGAAGGACGTCGTACTTCTTGGCGCAACGGGCACGGGCAAGAGCGCCACCACTGCGTGGCTCATTGAGCAGGTGCAGCGCCCCACGTTGGTCATGGTTCAAAACAAGACCCTGGCAGCCCAGCTCGCCAACGAGTTCAGGGAACTCCTGCCCAACAATGCGGTGGAGTATTTTGTTTCGTACTACGACTACTACCAACCGGAAGCCTACGTACCCCAGACGGATACGTTCATCGAAAAGGACTCCTCGGTCAATGAGGAAGTTGAGCGCCTTCGGCACTCGGCCACCAATGCACTGCTGACCCGGCGCGATGTCATCGTGGTGGCCACAGTCTCCTGCATTTACGGCTTGGGAACGCCCGAAGAATACATTGCGGGCATGGTGACGCTCACCAAGGGCGCTGAAATGAACCGCGACCACCTCCTTCGCAAGTTCGTTTCCATGCAATACACGCGAAACGACATGGACTTCCACCGCGGCACCTTCCGCGTCCGCGGAGACACCGTAGAGATCATTCCCATGTACGAGGAACTCGCACTCAGAATCGAATTTTTCGGCGATGAAATCGAGAACATCTACACACTGCATCCAGTCACCGGCGAGGTCATCCGCGAGGAAACCGAGATGTACGTCTTCCCGGCTTCCCACTACGTGGCAGGACCGGAACGAATGGGCCGGGCGATCACAGCCATCGAAGACGAACTCGCCGAACGCCTGAAGGTGCTGGAGAGCCAGAACAAGCTGGTGGAAGCCCAGCGCCTGCGGATGCGGACCACCTACGATCTCGAAATGATGCAGCAGATGGGTTTCTGCAACGGCATCGAGAATTACTCCCGGCACATTGATGGCCGCGCCGGCGGTACGGCACCGCACTGCCTGTTGGACTACTTCCCTGACGACTTCCTCCTGGTCATCGACGAGTCCCACGTCACCGTTCCGCAAATCGGCGCTATGTATGAAGGGGACATGTCCCGCAAGCGCACGCTGGTGGACCACGGCTTCCGGCTGCCGTCCGCCATGGACAACCGGCCCTTGAAGTGGGACGAGTTCCTTGAACGCATCGGGCAGACCGTGTACTTGTCGGCCACGCCCGGAAAGTACGAGCTCGGGAAGGCAGACGGCTATGTCCAGCAGATCATCCGGCCCACCGGCCTGATCGACCCCGAAGTGATCGTGAAGCCTACCAAGGGACAGATCGATGACCTCCTCGGCGAAATCCGCCAACGTACTGAACGCGATGAACGTGTCCTGGTCACCACGTTGACCAAGCGGATGGCCGAAGACCTCACGGACTACCTCCTGGGCCATGGCGTCAAGGTCCAGTACCTCCACTCCGACGTCGATACTCTTCGCCGGGTGGAGCTGCTGCGCGAGCTAAGGATGGGAGTCTTTGACGTCTTGGTCGGCATCAACCTCCTGCGTGAAGGCCTGGACCTGCCTGAAGTCTCACTCGTAAGCATCCTGGATGCGGACAAGGAAGGCTTCCTGCGTTCCTCCACCTCCCTGATCCAGACGATTGGCCGTGCCGCTCGAAATGTGTCCGGCCAGGTGCACATGTACGCGGACAGGATCACGGACTCCATGGCCCACGCCATCGAGGAAACCAACCGGCGCCGCGCCATCCAGGTCAAGTACAACACCGACAACGGGGTTGACCCCCAGCCGCTTCGCAAGAAGATCGCTGACATCACGGACCAGTTGGCACGCGAAGACGCCGATACCCAGGAGCTCCTGAACAACAACAGGCTGGCCAAGGGAGCCAAACGTACGTCCGGCGCCAAAGGTGCAGCCACCGTCCGGAAGGACGGGCTGGCCGCAGCTCCAGCGGAAGACCTGGTTGGCCTCATCGAACAACTCACGGAACAGATGCATGGCGCCGCTGCCGAACTGCAATTCGAGGTGGCGGCCCGAATCCGTGACGAAGTGGGGGAGTTGAAGCGGGAATTGCGTCAAATGCAGTCTGCAGGGCACGCCTAAGGTAAGGTTATGGTCACGTAGGGGAGTATCCCAAGCGCTACGTCCGTCAGCACGCAAGGCACAGATGCCTCGCCGGACTTAGTGGGCCGCTGAACGTGCATTCACCGCACTGGCAGGCCGGAGAGACTTACACCGCTTTCCCGTACCCTGCGAAAGGCCCGCATTAATGGAGCTTCCAATCTGGTTTGAGGTCGGCTCGTTTGTCGCCCTCGGAATTATCCTGCTCATCGACCTCCTTCTGGTCGTCAAGCGTCCCCACGAACCAACAATGAAGGAAGCCGGCCTTTGGGTCGCTTTCTACGTTGCCTTGGCCCTGGTCTTTGCCGGTGCCATGTTCTACTTCACTGGCCCCGAATACGGCAGCCAGTTCGTCGCTGGCTGGGTTACGGAATACAGCCTGAGCATCGACAACCTGTTCGTCTTCATCATCATCATGGCCCGCTTCTCGGTGCCGCGGAAATACCAGCAGGAAGTGCTGATGGTTGGCATCATCATCGCACTGGTCCTTCGCGGTATTTTCATCGCCTTGGGCGCGGTAGTCATCGAGCAATTCAGCTGGATCTTCTACATCTTCGGCGCGTTCCTGCTGTGGACTGCCTGGAAGCAGGCCACGGATTCCGGTGAAGACGAAGAAGAAGGTGCCGAAAACCCCCTGGTTGCCCGGCTGCGCAAGGTCCTGCCGATGTCTGAAAAGTTCGACGGCGGCAAGCTCCGGACCACGGTGGACGGCAAGAAGGTCTTCACCCCGATGCTGATCGTCTTCGTGACCATCGGCATGACCGACCTCCTGTTCGCGGTGGACTCCATTCCCGCGATCTTCGGCCTGACCCAGAGTGCCTTCATCGTCTTCACGGCCAACATCTTCGCGCTCATGGGCCTGCGCCAGCTGTACTTCCTGCTGGGCGGACTGATGAGCCGCTTGATCTACTTGAAGCACGCCCTGTCAGTCATTCTTGCCTTCATTGGCGTCAAGCTCGTCCTGCACGCAATGCACGTCAACGAGCTTCCCTTCATCAACAACGGCCACCACATCGAGTGGGCTCCAGAGATTCCCACCTTCGTTTCGTTGGCGGTCATTATCGGCACGATCGTCGTAGCCGTCGTGGCCAGCCTGCTTAGCCCTGCCGCCCGCCAGTCCAAGCTGGACGCGCGGTTGGAAGAAGACGCGAAGAAGAGCTTGAGCGAAGCAGAGTAACCGGACTGTGAAGGTTGTAGTCTCGTGAAGTGACTACCACTTCTACTACGGCGCTGGACCCCCAACGGGTTCAGCGCCGTACTGTTTTCCTGCTCAGCTCGGCCCAGCTCCTAAGTGGAATCGGTAACGGCGCCACGTTATCCATTGGATCGCTCCTGGCCGTGGACCTGTCCGGATCCGAGGCGTGGGCTGGATCGATCACTACTGTGCTGACCCTCGCTGCAGCCCTGACTGCCCTACCGCTGGCACGTCTCGCGGAAGCACGCGGACGCCGGGTTGGCCTCGTCTCCGGTTTGGTCGCTGCCATGATCGGGGCGCTCCTGGTGATGGCATCCGTGGTGGTCGGATCCTTCCCGCTGCTCCTGTTCGCTGCCGGTTTCCTCGGTCTTGGTACAGCCGCCAACCTCCAAGCGAGGTTCGCCGCCGTCGACCTCGCCCACGCTGAGCACCGCGGCAGGTCACTGTCCACTGTTGTTTGGGCCATCACGATTGGGGCTGTCGCGGGGCCGAACCTCATCCAGCCCGGCGCCGCAGTGGGGGCCACATTGGGCCTGCCGCCGATTGCCGGACCGTTTGTCTTCTCGGCCGCAGGGCTGTTCCTGGCGGCGGTGCTGCTGTTTGCCGGTTTGCGGCCCGACCCGCTGCTGCTGGCACGGCGCTTGGTCCAGCAATCCGCAGGCGCCGGGACCCTGCCTGTCAGGGGCACAATCCGTTCCGGCCTGCAGGCTGTTCGTTCCTCGCCCCGGGCCATCCTTGGGCTTGCGGCCGTGGTCGCAGCACACGGCGTCATGGTGGCGATCATGTCCATGACACCCTTGCACCTGCAGCAGCTGGTTGGCGGTTCACATGCCGGCCATCACGGCGGAACAACTGACAGCACGGATGCCCTGGTAGTTATTGGGCTGACCATTTCGCTGCATATCGCCGGCATGTTCGCCCTATCGCCACTCTGGGGTTGGCTGACGGACAAAGCCGGCCCGCATCCAAACCATCGCCATGGGCCACGGGCTTCTGCTGGTCGCAGTGCTGATCGCAGGAATCGGCCAGCAAGAGCCGGTGTTGGTCACCACCGGGCTGATCATCCTTGGCCTTGGCTGGTCCGCCGCGACCATTGCCGGATCCACCCTGCTTGCGGAGAGCGTCGCCGAAGAACAGAGGGTAACCGTGCAGGGCGTTTCCGATACGCTCATGGGCGCGGCGGGTGCCACGGGCGGCGCGACATCCGGACTCGTCCTCGCCTGGCTCGGCTACGAAGGACTGAACATAGCCGCTGGCGTGCTGGCCGCCGTCATGCTGGCCTTAACGGCCGCCACCGCTGCCCGGGTGCGCCGTTCACTCCCCGCATAGGAAGAATCCCTGTGCGGGAACAATCCCTGCGCTGGAAACGGGTGGGTTAGCGGGAACCCCGCACAAGCCCGAAGAGCCGCCTGAAGATGCCTTCGCCGTCTTCCCCTATGCCGTCATGGTGGAAGTCGTCCGTGACCCAGGTTTGAAGCCCACGGACTGCCGCGGCGGTTTCCATTGAGAGGTCATGGTCCACGTAGATATCGTTTTTGTAGACGGCGGCTGCTACTGGAACCTTGTTGACCGCCAACTGCTGGTGGTCGTAGAGGGGACACCAATCCGACTTGGCTGCCAGCAAGTCGGCTACGTCGCGAAGCGGGATTAGTGCCGGATCCTGTTCGAAGTACCAGGGGTAGACCATTTCGCCCGTGAGCAGGGGGGCTTCTGCTTCGGGTTTGAACTCCGGGAATTCTTCCAGCACGCGCCATGCTGCCCAGTCCGTGGCCTGCCCCTGCCCGTAGATCGATTCATGGAGGACCGCGTACAGAGGGTTCCCGGCCCGGCTCACCAGGGTCCGGACTTGCTCAAGGAACACCTCCGACAGGCGTTCGCCCAAAGGCGTTTCGATGAAAGCGTCCTCCAGGAGGTAGTGCAGGGAGTCCACCCGGGTGTTGCCGCCGAGGAACGATCCCACCATCTGGAACCGCTCGGGCGTCAGCCGTTCTCCGCTGGCCAGGAATTCCTCATGCTGCCCGAGGTGGCGGACGATCCTGGTGACAGTTTCGCGGTCTTCCGGATACCAGGCGAAGTACTCCGCGTTCCGCTCCGCCACCCGGCGGAAAGTGGCGCGGTAAACGCGCTCGGCGGGGCCGTGCAGCGGGGCAAGTCCTCCCGTGATGAGAACCTCCCGCAGCCCTTTCGGGGCGAACGACAAATAGGTCAACGCACAGAATCCACCAAAGCTCTGGCCCAGCACCGACCATGGGCCGGAATCCAGGGCATGCCGGATGAACTCGGCGTCAGCCACGATCGAATCGGCCCGGAAGTGCGTCAGGTAGTCAGCCTGGGCTGCGGCGTCACCCCGTAGCTCCAATGACTGCCGCTCCACCGGAGTGGAAAGGCCTGTGCCGCGCTGGTCCAGCATCAGGATCCGAAAATCCTTGGCCGCTGCCTTCATCCAACCTGAGAGGGAAGTGACGCGGTTCCCGCGTCCGCCGGGTCCACCCTGGAGGAACAGCAGCCACGGAAGTTTGGCGGGCCTCCTCCGCGGAGTACTCCGTGGAGGAATACTCCCGCGCGAATACAGTGATCGTTTCGCCGGTCGTCTGGCCGTCCACAGCAGATGTGGCCAAACCGTGGTCCAGGGGGACCGTGAAGTAGTGCTCAGCGGTTCGGAGGCCTCGGAATTCGTGCCGGGCGCGGATGCGGTGTGCGTCGGCCACGGCCTGCAGATCAGCCATGGGCAAGAGCCTTGCTTCCGTTGGTGGCACCTGCCCCGAACGTTTCCAGCGCCTCGCCGGTCAGCCTGAACGTCGACCATTCATCCATGGGGAGGGCGCCAAGGTTCTTATAGAACTTGATGGACGGTTCGTTCCAGTCCAGGACGCTCCATTCCACCCGGGCATAGCCGCGTTCGACGGCGGTCGCGGCCAGATGCTGCAGGAGCGCCTTGCCATGGCCCTCGCCACGCGCTTCCGGAATAACGTAAAGGTCCTCCAGGTAGATGCCGTGGACACCCTCCCACGTTGAGTAGTTCAGGAACCACAGGGCGAAACCTTGCACTGTCCCGGCGGCATTCGCGGCCATGGTGGCGTACACCCGGGGGTTCTCTCCGAAGAGCACCTCGGTCAGGAGCTCCGGGGTGTTCCTGACGGCGTCGGGTTCCTTTTCGTAGATCGCAAGATCGTGGATCATACGCAGGATGGCGGGAACGTCTTCAACGGTGGCAGGGCGGATTACACTCATGCTTCCGAGCTTACTAGGGCCCGGGTCGCCTACCGCCAGCGCAGGGCGGAGGACCCGTACGTGACAGGAGGTTCTTGATAACCAAGGGGAACACCATCCACCGTGATGGGTGGGCCAACGTACCGGAGACGGCCGTAGGGGCTGTCCATCTCGTGGAAATCGGGCTCTGGCAGCTCGACTTCAGTCGCCGTGCCCGTCGAAAGGAGAAGTAACTCTTCCGCTGTCCGGGCCAGCGAAAGCCGGGCCGCTCCGCCACGTCCCGTACCCAGTCGCTGGACCAGCAAAGCGAACACTGCCGCCGCAAGGCCATAACCCGTGGCGTGATCCAGTGCCTGCACCGGTAGCGCCCCAGGCCTCCACCCGCCGTCGCCGGACTGGCCATATCGATCAGCTATCCCGCATGCTGCCTGCACGAGGCTGTCAAAACCTCGTCGCGCCTGCCAGGGACCGCCGTGGCCCCATGCGTCCAAGGCAACCACGACGAGGTCGGCGCGGCGCCGCACCAGCGCGTCGGGGGTCAATCCAAAACGATCCAGCCCGCCGCCGCGATACCCCACCACCACAACGTCTGCCGTCTCCAGGAGGCCCATTACCGCAGCCAGATCTTCGGGATTCCGGAAGTCTGCTTCGGCGCTGTGTTTGTCAAAGCCGGAGTCAATGAAGGCGTCCGTCAGCTCCGGAAGCTGGGGAGGGTCTATCCGGAGGACGTCCGCGCCCAAGGCTCCAAGGAGCCGGGTTGCCACGGGGCCGGCAATGACCCGGGTCAGGTCAAGGACTTTGAGACCTGCCAAAGGACGTTCCGGTTCCGCGGCAGGAACCCACGACGACGGGCGGCTTGCTTCAGCGGATTGTCCCGGTTGATCGAAAGTGATCCACGGCCCCTCACTGGCCGCTTCAAACATAGGGGCGGCTACCCACTCTTCCCTGGTACGGACAGCGGCCGCTACGCCGTCGTTTCCCGCAATAAGGTGTTCGGCTTCCAAAGCCGTCATTGCCAGAAGTGCGCGGTCCACGTCGGCAGGTTCGCTGGCCGAGACCGCTTCCATGAGCCGGGCCGCGTGGTGTGGATAGTTTGCGTGGAGGCGGATCCAGCCATCAGCGGTTTTTCGAAAACCGGACAAGGGAGCGAACCCTTCAGCTTTCCGGCCACCTATGCGCAGGTGCCCCAGGGAATCGAACGCGGCCGCAGTGGGCCCCGCTGCGACAGAATACCGGTGCGTCGTTCCCATCAAGGCATTCAGGGCCGTAGCTGTAGCCTGCACCGCGCCCAAAGCCAGCCCTTCCACGTCCAGTGCAGGAACGCCATCTGCGCAGGGCCACCATCGTCGCGATCCGGTCCAGGGAGCCGCAGGTTGTGCGCTCATTACCTCCAGCGCCCGCAAGCTGCTGCCGAGATCGGGGACGGATTCCATGGGACTTCCTTAAGCCGGTTGAGCTGGACCTGGGAGCCGGTTGGCTTAGAGCCGGTTGACGTTCGTCACGCGAACCACAGCTGTGCCCGTCTCATCGGAAGCCGCGAGATCCACATCGGCTGAGATGCCCCAGTCGTGGTTTCCGGCGGGGTCATCGAAGATCTGGCGGACCCGCCACGTGCCGGGTTCTTCGGTGATGATGAGCAATCCGGGTCCGCGGGCATCAGGTCCCGTGCCGATGTCATCGTGTTCATCGAAGTAGTCGTCCAGAACCTCTTCCCAGCGCTCGGCGTCCCAGCCGGCGTCGGCGTCCAGCTCACCCAGGGCGGCAGAGTCTTCGTCCGCAAACAGCTCCACCCTGCGGAACATTTCGTTCCGGACCATGACCCGGAAAGCCCTGATGTTCGTGGTCAATAGCGGCGGCGGAGGTGGGGGAGCGTCATGCGGCGTTGGCGTGAGCCCTGAGGTGAGCTCCTCCCACTCATCGAGGAGGCTGGAGTCCACTTGCCGGACAAGTTCGCCCAGCCAGGCGATGAGGTCTTCGAGGTCCTCGCGCAGCAAGTCCTGGGGCACAGTCTGCCTGAGTGCACGGAATCCATCCGCCAAGTAGCGCAGGACGATGCCTTCGGAGCGGGCCAGGCCGTAGAACTGCACGAACTCTCCGAAGTTCATGGCACGTTCATACATGTCGCGGATAATTGACTTCGGCGCCAGCTCGAAGTCGCCCACCCATGGTGCAGCCTTTCGGTACACCTCGAAGGCTTCGCCAAGAATCTCCGCCAAGGGCATCGGGTACGTGACTTCATCGAGCATGGCCATCCGCTGCTCATATTCGATGCCATCGGCCTTCATGGCGGCAACCGCCTCGCCACGGGCCTTCTTCTGCTGGGCAGAGAGAATCTGGCGCGGCTTCTCCAACGTGGCCTCGATAACCGAAACAACGTCCAGCGCATACGACGGTGACTCTGGATCCAGCAGTTCCAGCGCGGCAAGCGCAAACGGTGAAAGCGGTTGATTGAGGGCGAAGTTGGCCTGCAAGTGGACCGTCAAGCGGACAGAACGGCCTTCGGATTGTTGTTCCCCTTCCGGAATGCGTTCAACCACACCCGCGGCCAGCAGTTCACGGTAGATGCCCAGCGCTTTCTTCATGAGTTTCAACTGCGCCGGGCGGTTCTCGTGGTTTTCACTGAGCAAGCGCCGGGTTGCCTGGAACGGATCTCCTGGGCGTTCCATGAGGTTGAGGAGCATCGCGTGGGTGACCGTAAAGCTGGAACCCAAAGGCTCCGGAACCGACTCCACCAGCCGTTTAAACGTTGATTCACCCCAGGAAACGAAACCTTCCGGTGGCTTCTTCTTGACCACTTGGCGAAGCTTCTTCTGGTCGTCGCCGAACTTTGCCGTGGCCTTTGCCATGGCCTTGGCATTCTCCACTACGTGATCCGGAGCCTGCACCACCACGGTGCCGGCGGTGTCATACCCTGCGCGTCCCGCGCGGCCGGCAATCTGGTGGAACTCACGTGAGTTGAGCACCCGGGTGCGTACGCCGTCGTATTTACTCAACGCCGTCAACAGAACCGTACGGATGGGAACGTTGATGCCCACGCCCAGCGTGTCCGTGCCGCAGATAACCTTCAGGAGCCCGGCTTGTGCGAGTTGCTCCACCAGGCGGCGGTACTTGGGCAGCATGCCGGCGTGATGGACGCCGATGCCATGGCGGACCAGCCGGTTGAGTGTCTTTCCGAAGCCCGCGGCGAACCGGAAGCCTGCGATGAGCTCAGCGATGCGGTCCTTTTCCTCCCGGCTGCACATGTTGATGCTCATCAGGTTCTGGGCACGCTCGATCGCTTCTGCCTGGCTAAAGTGCACAACGTAGACCGGGACCTGCTTGGTGGAGAGCAGTTCTTCCAGGGTCTCGTGGACCGGAGTGAGGTGGTAGTAGTAATGCAGTGGAATCGGACGCTCGGCAGAGCTAACGGTAGTGGTGGGCCGCCCGGTGAGTTCAGTGAGGCCGGCTTCGAAACGGCTGACGTCGCCCAGCGTCGCGGACATGAGCAGGAACTGGGCCTGCGGCAGTTCAAGCAGGGGAACCTGCCAGGCCCATCCGCGCTGGGGATCGGAGTAGAAGTGGAATTCATCCATGATCACGGTGCCAAGTTCCGCGGAAGCTCCCTCGCGGAGGGCAATATTGGCCAGGATCTCAGCGGTGCAGCAAATTATCGGCGCATCCTGGTTTACGCCGGAGTCACCCGTAATCATGCCAACGTTTTCGGCACCGAAGATGTCGCAGAGGGCGAAGAACTTCTCCGAGACCAAAGCCTTGATGGGAGCGGTGTAGTAACTGCGCTGGCCACGGGCCATGGCCTCGAAGTGGGCTGCAATGGCGACCAGCGATTTACCCGACCCGGTGGGTGTAGCCAGGATGACGTTGGCTCCGGAGGCGAGCTCCATGATGGCTTCGTCCTGGGCAGCGTACAACTGCAAGCCGCGGCCTTCTGTCCACTCAACGAACCGTGTATAGATCTCGTCCGGACCCAACGGGTTGGAGGGGGTGGAACCAGGGAGCTGCTCAAGAAGTTTCATTGGTTTCCAGCTTAGTCCCCGGACGGTTTAGGCTCGCCCCAGCACTGTTGCCCAACGCCAGGAGGCTTATATGAGGTGGGATCCGTCCAAGTATGTGGAGTTCGGCAATCACAGGGACAGGCCGTTCCATGACTTGGTGGCCAGGATCCAGGCTGAATCGCCGCGGAAAGTGGTGGATCTTGGATGCGGCCCCGGCAACCTCACAGCCACACTGGCTGTCCGCTGGCCCGATGCGCGCGTGGTCGGCCTCGATTCCTCCGGCGACATGCTTGCGAAGGCAGATGGAGAGGCCCGGAAATTCGCCAACCTGGAATTCGAGCAGGCAGATATTGCTGGTTGGCAGCCTGACCAGGAGACAGACGTCGTAGTAACCAACGCCGCACTCCAGTGGGTTCCCGGGCACCAGGCCATGCTCGGTCACTGGCTGCGTGCACTTAAACCAGGCGCCTGGTTCGCGCTCCAGGTCCCGGGGAACTTCACATCCCCTTCGCACACCCTGATGAGGGAGCTTGCCGCGTCACCCAAATGGTCCTCCCGCCTTGGCGGCGTCCTTCGGCATGATGGCGTTGTGGGCAGTCCTGCGGACTACCTGGGTATTATGCTCGACGCCGGCTGCGAAGCTGACGCCTGGGAAACCACCTATCAGCAGCTGTTGCCGGGCAAGGACCCCGTCCTTGAGTGGGTGCGCGGCACAGGACTGCGGCCTGTACTGGCAGCGCTGTCTCCTGCAGATGCCGCCGAATTCGAGCAGGAATACTCCGCTTTGCTGCGCGAGGCATATCCGCCTACGGGCCACGGGACGGTGTTCCCGTTCCGTCGTATCTTCGCGGTGGCCCGGAAGGACAAATGAGCCGGCAGGACGTGTTGCCGGACGTAGCAATTAAGTTTCCTGCCGCCCGTGGCTTGTACCCTTTCCGCGTCGCTGGTCTAATTCTCGGCATGGACCATGGACGCTTCATTGAGCAGCAAACGCCCGGATGGCTTCCGGTACCCGGCCGGTTTTCGCGATGACTGCCATGGACGGCTTCCCCGGGAACTGGCGGCCCAACACCAGCAGCGGAGTTGCCCTTTTTGAGCAGCTGAGGCTGCGCATCATCGAACTCGCTGACTCCGGCGTCCTCGCAGTTGGAGCGAAGCTCCCGCCGGTTCGCAACCTGGCGGGTGTGTTGGATGTAGCCCCACATACAGTGGCCCGTGCCTATAAGGAACTGGAGGCTGCCGGCGTCGTCGCCACGAGGGGACGCAACGGCACCATCGTGTGTGCACGGGATGACCGCTGGGGCGCGCTTGCGGAAGTTGCCGCCCAGTATGCTGCTGCGGCAAAGGCCCAAGGAGCCTCATTCGCGGAGGCTGTACAGCTTCTTGCGGCCGCATATGACGCTGATTAGTACCGATCGGTAGCATGTGAGGCACGACATGGAAATTCGAAGAAGTTTTCGATTAGCATTGGTAGGTGCCCAAAGCCTTAGCTGAAGATGCAGCCATCGATGCCCTGAAGAGTGTAGCCGTCGTCCCCGATACCAAGCCCACCAGGCCGGACCTGTCCCGGCTGGTAGTCAAGGGCGCGCGGGAACACAACCTGCGCAATGTAGACCTGGACCTCCCCAGGGATGCGATGATCGTGTTCACGGGCCTTTCAGGCTCGGGCAAGTCCTCCTTGGCATTCGATACGATCTTTGCCGAGGGGCAGCGTCGGTACGTCGAATCGTTGTCCGCCTACGCCCGCCAGTTCCTCGGCCAGGTGGATAAGCCGGATGTGGACTTCATTGAGGGCCTGTCGCCCGCGGTGTCGATCGACCAGAAATCCACCAGCAAGAACCCCCGCTCCACCGTGGGCACCATCACCGAAATTTACGACTACATGCGCCTGCTCTGGGCGCGCGTAGGCCGTCCGCACTGCCCGGTTTGTGGCGAGCCCATCGCCCGGCAAACCCCGCAGCAGATCGTCGACCAGCTGTTGGAACTGGAAAAGGGCACACGATTCCAGGTTCTCGCTCCTGTGGTTCGCGGGCGCAAGGGCGAGTTCGTGGACCTCTTCAAGGAACTCACGGCCAAAGGCTATTCGCGCGCACGGGTGGACGGCGAACTGGTACAGCTCAGCGAGCCGCCCAAGCTTGGCAAGCAGTTCAAGCACACCATCGAGGTGGTAGTGGACCGCTTGGTGGTTAAGGAAGAGATCAGCCAACGGCTCACAGATTCCATTGAAACTGCCTTGGGCTTGGCAGAAGGCCGGGTGCTGATTGAGTTCGTGGACCTTGACGCCGGGGACCCCGCACGTATCCGTGCTTTCTCCGAGAACCTCGCATGCCCCAACGAGCACCCCCTGGCCATTGATGAAATCGAGCCACGCTCTTTTTCGTTCAACAACCCCTTTGGCGCCTGCTCGGCGTGCAGTGGCATCGGAACCAGGCTTGAAGTGGACGAGGAACTGATTGTTCCCAATCCGGAGCTTTCCCTGGCACAAGGCGCCATCGCCCCCTGGTCCTTGGGCACCGCCACCACGGAGTACTGGAACCGCCTCCTGGAGGGCCTGGCCCATGAACTCGGCTTCTCCATGGACACCTCGTGGGAAAAACTCCCCAAGGATGTCCGGAACACCGTGCTGCACGGCAAGGACCACAAGGTTGTGGTCCAGTATCGCAACCGGTTCGGCCGGGAACGCAAGTACAGCACCGGCTTTGAGGGCGCCATCCAATATGTTCACCGCAAACACGGCGAAACTGACTCGGATTGGGCACGGGACAGGTACGAAGAGTACATGCGCCAGATTCCCTGCCCCGAGTGCAACGGTGCCCGGCTCAATCCTG
The DNA here is from genome assembly GCF_019977255.1 of Arthrobacter sp. StoSoilB13. NCBI lineage: Bacteria > Bacillati > Actinomycetota > Actinomycetes > Micrococcales > Micrococcaceae > Arthrobacter > Arthrobacter sp. StoSoilB13. The sequence goes on from NZ_AP024647.1 coordinate 744,396, forward strand.
CCTCGTTGTCGGTGTTGATCAATGGGAAGTCGATCGCTGAAGTCGCGGCCCTTCCCATGCGTGAATGTGCGTCGTTCCTGGGCAGCCTGACCCTGACCGACCGCGAGGCACAGATTGCCCACCAGGTCCTGAAGGAAATCCAGGCCCGGTTGACGTTCCTTTTGGACGTGGGACTTGAATACTTGAACCTGGAACGTCCTTCCGGGACCTTGTCCGGCGGTGAAGCCCAACGTATCCGCCTGGCTACGCAAATTGGTTCCGGCCTGGTGGGAGTCCTCTACGTCCTTGACGAACCTTCCATCGGTCTGCACCAGCGCGACAACCGCCGCTTGATCGAGACGCTGACCCGCCTGCGGGATCTCGGCAACACACTGATCGTGGTGGAGCATGACGAGGACACCATCCATGAAGCGGACTGGGTGGTTGACATTGGACCCGGCGCCGGGGAGCACGGCGGGCAAGTGGTCCATTCAGGTACCTACAAGGAGCTCTTGGAAAACAAGGACTCCCTCACTGGCGACTACCTGTCCGGCCGCCGCAAGATCGATGTCCCGGCCAAGCGCCGCAAGTACGACAAAAAACGCGAACTAAAGGTCATCGGTGCCAGGGAAAACAACCTGGACAATGTGGATGCCACGTTCCCCCTGGGGCTCTTCACGGCAGTGACGGGTGTCAGCGGTTCGGGCAAGTCCACGCTGGTGAACGAGATCCTTTACAAGGTCCTCGCCAACAAGCTCAATGGCGCCAAGCAGGTTGCCGGGCGGCACCGGAGCGTGAATGGATTGGAGCACCTGGATAAGGTGGTCCACGTCGATCAGAGCCCCATTGGGCGCACACCCCGCTCCAACCCGGCAACGTACACAGGCGTGTTCGACAACATCCGGAAACTGTTTGCCGAAACCACCGAAGCAAAGGTCCGCGGTTACCAGCCCGGCCGCTTCTCGTTCAACGTCAAGGGCGGCCGCTGCGAAGCGTGCTCCGGAGATGGCACATTGAAGATCGAAATGAACTTCCTGCCTGACGTCTACGTTCCGTGTGAGGTGTGCCATGGCGCCCGTTACAACCGGGAAACCCTTGAAGTGCATTACAAGGGAAAGACCATTGCCGATGTCCTTAACATGCCCATCGAGGAAGGCGCTGAATTCTTTGCTGCCTTCACCCCTATCGCGCGGCATCTGAACACCTTGGTGGACGTGGGACTGGGCTATGTCAGGCTGGGCCAGCCGGCCACAACCCTGTCCGGTGGCGAGGCGCAGCGCGTGAAGTTGGCTGCAGAACTCCAGAAGAGGTCCAACGGACGCAGCATCTATGTTCTGGACGAACCCACTACCGGCCTGCACTTCGAGGACATCCGGAAGCTGCTTATGGTCCTGCAAGGACTGGTGGACAAGGGCAACACCGTGATCACCATTGAGCACAACCTGGACGTCATCAAGTCCGCGGACTGGATTGTGGACCTCGGGCCGAACGGTGGTTCAGGTGGCGGCAAGATCGTCGCAACGGGCACGCCTGAGCAGGTAGCCAAGTCCACTGACAGCCACACCGCAACGTTCCTTGCGGAAATTCTGCGCTAACAGCCCAGATCGCCTTCCTGGACGCCTAAAGAATATCCTCAGCGGGGCAGAAGTATTCCGGTAGCGGCATGCGAGTTTCAGGCATGCCGCTACTCGTGAGAAACTAACCCGGTGACTCAAACAACGGTGCCCGTAATTTTCGATCTGGACGGCACCCTTGTCGATCCAGCCGGCGGTATCACAGGAGGAATATCCGCGGCCCTGCGCGAAATGGACCTCCCGGTCCCGGAACAGGCCGTGCTGAACGCCATGGTTGGCCCCAAGCTCAGCGATGCACTCCTGCATCTGGCGAATGTTCCGACCGAATTGGTCGATGAAACCATTTCCCGTTACCGGCGGCATTACAGGGAAACCGGTATTGGCCAGAGCAAGTTGTATCCGGGAATATTCGACCTCCTTGAATTCTTTGCCGAAACGGGGCGGGCCGTCGCCGTTGCAACCCAGAAGCCTCAAGGTATTGCCCGGATTGTCCTTGAGCATCACGGTATTGCGGATTTCTTTGTCTCCATTAGGGGAGCTTCCGACGACGAATCGCTGGCAGCCAATTCCGCGTCCGGAAAGATCGGGATTGTTGGCGCGGCCTTGGCTGATCTCCACTCCCAGCCTGCTGTGATGGTGGGGGACCGGCACCAGGACGTTGCCGGAGCAATGGCCAATGGCCTTGACTGCATTGGTGTTGGCTGGGGTTTCGCTTCGGACGGCGAACTGGAGGAAGCCGGTGCGGTTGCCGTGGTCGGCAGCACCCTTGAGTTGCGAACCAAAATTGAAGAACTTGACGCTGTCCGCGCGGCGGCCCTGAGCGAGGTACAAAACGATGGCAGTCTTTGATGCGATCCGCTGGACAACGCGTGGACTGATCTCCACCACGTGCCGGCCCACGGTCATTGGACTGGAGAACGTGCCAACAGAAGGCCCGTTCATTGTGGCGCCAAACCATCTCTCTTTCCTGGACAGCGTCATTGTCCAGGCGCTCATGCCCCGTCCAGTAGCGTTCTTCGCCAAGGCGGAGTATTTCACCACCAAAGGCGTTAAGGGCGCCGTGATGAAGTCCTTCTTCGAAGCCGTCGGTTCCATCCCGGTGGAACGCGGTGAACAGGCTGCCAGCGTGCAGGCCCTGAAAACCCTTCTGGACATCCTGGAGTCCGGCAAGGGCATTGGAATTTACCCGGAGGGCACCCGCTCCCGTGACGGCATCCTTTATCGCGGCCGGACCGGCGTCGGTTGGTTGGCGCTCACCACGGGCGCACCTGTAATTCCCGTGGGCCTGATAGGCACGGAGAAACTGCAGCCAGCGGACAAGAACGCCGTCCGCCCCCAGCACTTCACCATGAAGGTTGGCGAGCCGCTCTACTTCGACAAGACGGGGCCCGGACCATTCCCTTCCAGCACGACGCCAGGTGACGGACAAGATCATGGATGCCATAGCTGCCCTCAGCGGACAGGAACGGTCCTCAAGCTACAACCAAAGCAAGTCGGTGGAGTGAGCGGGCTGGCGTAGGCTGCCGATCCTGTTCACTAGACTGGAATCGTGGCAAATCCAGCAAGTTACCGGCCCCAAACGGGTGAAATTCCCACCACCCCGGGCGTCTACCGTTTCCGCGACCCCCACGGCCGGGTTATCTACGTGGGGAAGGCCAAGAACCTCCGTTCCAGGCTGAATTCCTACTTTGCAAACCCGTCCGGGCTTCCACCCAAGACGCATGCCATGGTCCATGCCGCGAGCAGCGTGGAGTGGACGGTTGTGGGTAGCGAATTGGAGTCGCTACAGCTGGAGTACACCTGGATCAAGGAATTCAAGCCGCGTTTCAACGTGGTCTTCCGGGACGACAAGACGTATCCCTACCTGGCCGTCACCATGGGGGAGAAGTACCCCAGGGTGCAGGTCATGCGTGGCGAACGCAAGAAGGGCACCAGGTATTTTGGCCCCTATACCGCGGGCGCTATCCGGGAAACCATGGACACCCTCCTTCGCGTGTTCCCGGTCCGCAGCTGCAGCGCGGGCGTTTTCAAGCGCGCACAAGCCAGTGGGCGCCCTTGCCTTCTTGGCTACATCGACAAATGCGCAGCACCCTGTGTTGGCCGCGTGACGCCGGAGGAGCACCGTGAACTTGCGGAGGACTTCTGCGCCTTCATGGGCGGGGAAGCCAAACGCTTCATCAACCGGCTGGAAAAGGATATGGCGGCCGCCGTCGCAGAACTCGACTATGAGCGCGCCGCACGGCTCAGGGACGACATCATCGCTTTGCGCAAGGTCTTCGAACGCAACGCCGTAGTCCTCGCCGAGGATACGGACGCCGACGTCTTCGCGCTGCATGAAGACGAGCTCGAGGCGTCCGTGCAGGTGTTCCACGTCCGCGGCGGCCGGGTCCGTGGACAGCGTGGCTGGGTGGTGGAGAAAGTCGAAGACGCCACGACGCCCGAACTCATCGAGCACCTGCTGCAACAGGTGTACGGGGAAGACAGCGAGGTCCAGGGCCGCATTCCCCGGGAAGTACTCGTTCCGGAGAATCCGAGCAACCATGCCGAGCTGAGTGAATGGCTGGGCAGGCTCCGCGGAGCAAAAGTGGATATCCGCGTGCCCCAGCGAGGTGACAAGGCTGCGCTCATGTCAACGGTCCGCGAGAACGCCGAGCAGGCGCTGAAGCTGCACAAGACGCGCCGGGCCGGGGACATCACCGTCCGTTCGCTGGCCCTTCAGGAGCTACAGGAGGCCCTTGAGCTTCCGGTTCCGCTGCTTCGGATCGAATGCTTCGATATCTCGCACGTCCAAGGAACCAACGTGGTGGCGTCCATGGTGGTGGTGGAAGACGGCCTGCCCAAGAAGTCCGATTACCGTAAGTTCTCCATCACGGGAGCGGCGGCAACCGATGACACCGCCGCCATGCACGATGTCTTGACGCGCCGCTTCCGCCACTACCTCACCGACAAGGCCGCCCAGGTTCCCGTCTCCGGTGAAATCATCAACCCAACCCGTGCGGGCACCGCCGCGGCTGCCCCTGGAACTGAAACGCCGCCGTCGGACCCCACCATGCCGGCCCCCAAAGCCAAGTTCGCGTACCCGCCCAACCTGGTGGTGGTGGACGGTGGGCAGCCGCAGGTCAACGCTGCAGCGCGTGCATTGGCCGGGTTGGGCATCGACGACGTCTACGTGGTTGGCCTGGCAAAGCGCCTTGAAGAGGTCTGGCTCCCCGACAGCGACTTCCCGGTGATCCTTCCCCGGACGTCGCAGGGCCTGTACCTGCTCCAGCGCATCCGCGATGAAGCCCACCGCTTTGCCATCACGTACCACCGGCAAAAGCGCGGCAAGGCCATGACAGTGTCTGCCCTGGACGGCGTTCCGGGCCTGGGAGAAGCCAAACGCAAGGCCTTGGTGGCACATTTTGGGTCCCTCAAGAAGATCAGGGCGGCCAGTGTGGAGGAACTCACCTCCGCCAAGGGCATCGGTCCGGCGTTGGCAGCTGCAGTCGTGCAGCATCTGGGCTCCAGCGAAGACGCAGGTGAAACCGCTCCTGCCGTGAACATGACCACCGGCGAAATCCTCGAATCTTAGCTAGGGTAAGAACTTGACCGGTGGCCGCAACTGCGATGCCACCGGTCAGGCCGTAACAACCACTTGTCGAGGAAACGGGGACCACTGATGGATGAGGCAACGGCAGGAGCCGGCGCGGAGCAGGACGGACTAACGCCCGTCAAGCCGGCGGAGGCGGAACTGCTGGTGGTTACCGGCATGTCGGGGGCGGGCCGCAGCACCGCTTCGGACGCCTTGGAGGACCACGGTTGGTACGTTGTGGACAACCTTCCTCCCCAGATGCTTGGCACCCTGGCGGAAATTGTCTCGCACGCGCCCAAATCCATCCCGAAGCTGGCCGTAGTGGTGGATGTCCGAAGCAAGGACCTCTTTACCGACATCCAGACAGCTCTGGGGGGCCTTGAGCGCCACCGGCATCACGTTCCGGGTGTTGTTCCTCGATGCCAGCGACGAAGTCCTGGTCCGCCGGTTCGAACAAGGCCGGCGGCCGCATCCGCTGCAGGGCGGGGGACGGATCCTTGACGGAATCGGCATAGAGCGTGAAGTCCTGCGCGAACTGAGGGAGCATGCCGACGTTGTCCTGGACACCAGTGAGTTCAACGTGCACGGCCTTGCAACAGCCATCACTGAATTGTTCAGCGATACCGGACCTGTGACGCTACGGCTGAATGTCATGAGTTTCGGGTTCAAGTACGGCTTGCCTGTTGACGCCAACTTCGTAGCCGACGCCCGTTTCATTCCCAACCCGCACTGGGTGCCGCAGCTACGTCCCCATACAGGACTGGATGAGGACGTCAGCGACTACGTGCTCTCTGCCGATGGGGTGCAGGATTTTGTCGACCGTTACGTCAAGGCCCTTGAGCCGGTCCTGGACGGTTACCGCCAGGAGAACAAGCACTACGCCACCCTGGCCGTGGGATGCACCGGTGGCAAGCACCGTTCGGTGGCAGTCGCCGTCGAGCTCTCCAAACGCCTCGCGCAATATCCGCGCGTTACCGTGACAACCACCCACCGCGACCTGGGGCGTGAGTAATGGGAGTCCTCACAGGTCCGTTGCCCCTCATCCCGCCAAAGGGCGTTCCGGGCAGCCAGCAAAACAAAAGTCCTTCGGTCGTGGCCCTCGGCGGCGGACACGGACTGGCCGCGTCGCTCTCCGCACTTCGTTTGTTGACGTCGGAACTGACGGCGATCGTCACGGTAGCTGACGACGGCGGCTCCTCCGGGCGTCTTAGGGACGAGTACGGCGTCCTCCCGCCCGGCGACCTGCGCATGGCACTGAGCGCGCTCTGCGACGACACCGACTGGGGGCGGACATGGCGGGACGTCATGCAGCACCGCTTCACTGCCGGAACCGCCAAGGGCGGTTCGTTGGACCACCACGCCATGGGCAACCTGCTCATTGTCACGCTCTGGGAGCTGCTGGGGGATACCGTGGCCGGCCTCAAATGGGCCGGGGCGCTGCTGGGCGCGCGGGGCCAGGTGCTGCCCATGTCCAGTGTTCCCCTGACCATTGAGGGCCAAGCCCGGGTGGAACTGCCCGGCGGTGGATATGAACTGCAGACCGTCAGCGGCCAGGCAAAGTGCGCCGTTGCGGGAAAACTGGACGAAGTGCGGCTGCTGCCCGAGGACGCCCGGGCCTGCACCGAGGCCCTCACCGCGATCGAGCTCGCCGATTGGGTCATCCTCGGACCAGGGTCCTGGTACACCTCGGTATTGCCTCATTTGCTGCTCCCCGAGCTTCGGCAGGCCTTGGGGGATACCGCTGCCAAGCGCTGCCTCACCATGAATCTTGACGTCGAAACCAAGGAAACGTCCGGCATGACGGCGGCCGACCACCTGGATGTCCTGCGACGCTATGCGCCGGAGTTCAGCGTCGACGTCGTACTCGCCGATCCCTCCGCGATCCAGGACCTGAAGGCCTTTGAGAAAGCAGCGGGGATGATCGGTGCGGAGGTGGTGTTGGGTAGAGTAGGGGCTTCGAGGCGCCGCCCTGTCCATGATCCACTGCTCCTGGCAGCGGCGTACCACGATATTTTCGGGAACAGTTAGGAATACACACGCGATGGCACTTACCGCGTCGGTCAAGGACGAACTGTCCCGGCTGGACATAAAGAAATCTTCAGTCCGTAAAGCTGAGGTTTCGGCGATGCTCCGCTTTGCAGGGGGCTTGCATATTATCTCGGGACGAATCGTTATCGAGGCTGAGGTGGACCTGGCTTCCACCGCTCGGCGGCTGCGTGCCGCGATTGCAGAGGTGTACGGGCACCAGAGCGAGATCATCGTGGTTTCAGGTGGCGGCCTGCGCCGGGGGAGCCGCTACGTGGTCAGGGTTGTCCGCGACGGCGAAGCCCTTGCCCGCCAGACAGGTCTGCTGGACGGTCGCGGCCGCCCGGTGCGCGGCCTGCCTTCCGTAGTTGTCAATGGGTCCGCGGCCGATGCGGAAGCCGTCTGGCGCGGAGCTTTCCTTGCCCATGGCTCCCTCACCGAACCGGGTCGTTCGTCGTCCCTGGAAGTAACCTGCCCCGGACCGGAGTCCGCGCTGGCACTGGTGGGTGCCGCCCGCCGTCTGGGCATACAGGCCAAGGCCCGAGAAGTCCGCGGCGTAGACCGCGTGGTCATCCGCGACGGTGACACTATTGCCGCGCTCCTCACCCGGATGGGCGCTCATGACGCCCTGATGGTCTGGGAGGAGCGGCGCATGCGCAAGGAAGTCCGGGCTACTGCCAACAGGCTGGCCAACTTTGATGACGCCAACCTGCGCCGCTCGGCGCAGGCCGCCGTAGCGGCCGGCGCCAGGGTTGACCGGGCACTTGAAATCCTGGGCGATGATGTTCCGGACCACCTGAAGTACGCAGGCGAACTCCGGGTCGCCCACAAGCAGGCCAGCCTGGACGAACTGGGCCGCCTTGCCGATCCGCCCATGACCAAGGACGCCATTGCAGGCCGGATCCGTCGCTTGCTCGCGATGGCTGACAAACGCGCGCTTGATCTCGGAATTCCGGGTACGGAAGCAAATGTGACTCCGGAAATGATGGACGAATAGTTCCCGCCCATAGAATCGAGATCGTGTGGAGGAAATACTGCGAGGGCGCGGCGGGTTGTTCCCGTTGGTGGCAGGAGCAGGCTTCTTCCCCAGAGATTTCCGGCTGGCCTGCCGGCCGGATGAACACAACGAGAGTTACCAAACCGGACTTCGGTCCATTACATTGGAGGATTTCGTGACAGAGTACGTTCTGCCCGAGCTCGGCTACGACTACGCAGCTCTTGAGCCGCACATTTCGGCGAAGATCATGGAGCTGCACCACAGCAAGCACCACGCCGCCTACGTTGCAGGTGCCAACAACGCCCTCAAGCAGCTCGCTGAAGCCCGCGAATCGGGCGACTTCGCCAACATCAACCGCCTCTCCAAGGACCTCGCGTTCCACACCGGCGGACACATCAACCACTCCGTGTTCTGGAACAACATCTCCCCGGATGGCGGCGACAAGCCTGAAGGCGAACTCGCAGCAGCCATCGAGGACGCTTTCGGTTCGTTTGACGCTTTCCGTGCCCAGTTCACCGCTGCCGCACTGGGCCTGCAGGGTTCCGGCTGGGCCTTCCTGGCCTACGAGCCCATCGGTGGCAACCTCGTCATCGAGCAGCTCTACGATCAGCAGGGCAACGTCGCCGTTGGCACCACCCCGTTGCTCATGCTGGACATGTGGGAGCACGCGTTCTACCTGGACTACGTCAACGTCAAGGCTGACTACGTCAAGGCATTCTGGAACATCGCGAACTGGGCAGACGTCGCCAAGCGCTTCGAAGCAGCCCGCGCCAACGCTACGGGCCTCATCGTTCTGTAGCTGGTGAGGCCCGGTTCACGCTGATGTAACAAAAGTCACATTAACGGTGAAATGGGACCAAATACTGGAAAGCCTGCCCCCGCAGTTGCGGGGGCAGGCTTAGTTAAACGTAAGATGGGTCACGGAAGGCGGTTAGCCTTCAGCAACGTGGCTGGTCGCCCTCCGATCTGATAATCACCTCTGCCCAATGACGTGCGGGGTCTGTTAGTTGGAAATATTGATCCGACTCACTAGGCGTGCTTGCAAGAGCACCAAGGAGATTGACACATAGTGACCACCCGTATTGGTATCAACGGCTTCGGCCGCATCGGCCGTAACTACTTCCGCGCAGCACTGGCCCAGGGCGCAGACCTTGAGATCGTCGCAGTCAACGACCTCACCAGCCCCGAGACCCTCGCCCACCTCCTGAAGTACGACTCCGTCGGTGGCCGTCTGACCCAGTCCGTGGAAGTCAAAGAGGGCAACCTCGTTGTTAATGGCGAGTCCATCACGGTTCTTGCTGAACGCGATCCCGCGAACCTTCCCTGGGGCGAGCTCGGTGTTGACATCGTCATCGAATCCACCGGGTTCTTCACCAAGGCTGCAGCTGCGCAGAAGCACATCGACGCCGGCGCCAAGAAGGTGCTCATCTCGGCACCTGCCAGCGATGAAGACATCACCATCGTCATGGGCGTGAACCACGAGCTCTACGATCCTGCGGCACACCACATCATTTCCAACGCATCCTGCACCACCAACTGCCTTGGGCCGCTGGCCAAGGTAGTCAACGACGCCTTCGGCATCGAGCGTGGCCTGATGACCACGGTCCACGCCTACACGGCCGACCAGAACCTGCAGGACGGCCCCCACGGAGACCTCCGCCGTGCGCGCGCTGCCGCCATCAACATGGTTCCTACCTCCACCGGTGCCGCAAAGGCCATCGGCCTGGTCCTGCCGGAGCTCAAGGGCAAGCTGGATGGCTATGCGATCCGCGTCCCGGTCCCCACCGGTTCCGCCACGGACCTCACGGTCACTGTTTCCCGCGAAGTTACGGTCCAGGAAGTTAATGCCGCGGTCAAGGCCGCTGCTGAGTCCGATCAGTTCGCCGGGATCCTGAGCTACACGGATGCCCCTATCGTCTCCTCGGACATCGTCGGCGACCCCGCTTCCTCGATCTTCGACTCCGGCCTGACCAAGGTCATCGGCAACCAGGTCAAGGTTGTTTCCTGGTATGACAACGAGTGGGGCTACTCCAACCGCCTCGTCGACCTCACGGAGCTCGTCGCATCCAAGCTGGGCTAGGGTAGACACATGACATCTCACACCCTCAACGAACTCATCGCTGAAGGTGTCCGCGGGCGGTACATTCTGGTCAGAAGTGACCTTAATGTGCCGCTCGACGGCTCTACAGTGACCGACGACGGCCGCATCAAGGCCTCCCTCCCGGTCCTTAAGAAGCTCTCGGACGCCGGTGCCCGTGTGCTCGTAACCGCCCACCTCGGCCGCCCCAAAGGGGCCCCCGAGGAAAAGTACTCTTTGAAGCCCGCAGCAGCCCGCCTCGCGGAACTTGCGGACTTCAACGTCCGATTGGCTGCCGACACAGTTGGGGACTCCGCCAAGGAGTCTGCAGCTGCACTGCAGGACGGCGAAGTACTCATCCTGGAGAACGTCCGCTTTGACGCCCGCGAGACCAGCAAGGACGACGGCGAGCGCGGCGCATTCGCTGACGAGCTGGTTGCCCTGACGGGCGACAACGGCGCGTTCGTGGATGACGCCTTCGGCGCAGTCCACCGCAAGCACGCCAGCGTTTACGACGTCGCAACGCGGCTGCCGTCTTACCTCGGCGACCTCGTGCACACCGAGGTGGAAGTTCTCCGGAAGCTCACCGCGGACACCCAGAGGCCTTACGTCGTTGTCCTGGGCGGTTCCAAGGTCTCGGACAAGCTGGCAGTCATCGACAACCTTCTTGGCAAGGCAGATACCATCCTGGTTGGTGGCGGCATGCTGTTCACCTTCCTGGCCGCCGAAGGCCACAAGGTTGCCGGCAGCCTCCTGGAAGAAGACCAGATTCCGGTGGTCCAGGACTACCTCAAGCGCGCGGCTGATGCCGGTACTTCGTTCGTGATTCCCACGGACGTTGTGGTTGCAAGCCGATTCGCGGCGGATGCCGAGCACGAAGTCGTCCGGGCGGATGCCATTGAGGAAAGCTCCTTTGGTGCCTCCGGCATCGGGCTGGACATTGGGCCCGAATCCGCGTCTGCATTTGCAGCGCAGATTGAAGGAGCCAAGACCGTCTTCTGGAACGGCCCCATGGGCGTCTTCGAATTTGAAGCATTCTCCAGCGGCACGCGGGCTATCGCGCAGGCACTCACTGACACTGTGGCCTTCACAGTGGTCGGTGGCGGCGACTCCGCCGCAGCAGTAAGGACCCTCGGCTTCGAGGATTCCCAGTTTGGCCACATCTCTACCGGTGGCGGGGCAAGCCTGGAATACCTTGAAGGCAAGGAACTTCCGGGCCTCAGCGTCCTGGACCGCTAAACAGCAATCCGGCCGGCAGGACGCCCTCGCGTCCTGCCGGCTGTTTCCATTTATCAACGCATTCTTGGAGTTCATGTGACTACCTCTGCCAACGGCAACTTTGTCCGAAAGCCCTTCATCGCAGGCAACTGGAAGATGAACATGGACCATGTCCAGGGCATCACCTTGCTACAGAAGCTCGCCTGGAACCTCTCTGACGCCAAGCATGACTACAACCGTGTAGAGGTTGCCGTCTTCCCTCCGTTCACTGATCTCCGCGGCGTGCAGACGCTCGTACAGGGCGACGAACTTGACGTTGTTTACGGCGGACAGGATCTGTCCCAGTTCGACTCCGGAGCCTATACCGGTGACATCTCCGGACAGTTCCTCAGCAAGCTGGGCTGCACCTACGTACTGGTAGGGCACAGTGAACGCCGGACCATCCACAACGAGTCCGACGACGTCCTGAACGCAAAGGTCAAAGCCGCGTTCCGCCACGGTGTCACACCGGTCCTTTGTGTCGGTGAAGGCCTCGAAATCCGTCAGGCAGGAACGCACGTGGAGCACACGCTGGCGCAGCTGCGCGCCGGCGTCGAAGGCCTCACTCCGGAACAGGCCCGCTGAGCTTGTGGTCGCCTATGAACCTGTGTGGGCTATCGGAACAGGTGAAGTCGCAGGTCCGGACGACGCACAGGAAATGTGTGCAGCTATCCGCGCCGAACTTGCCAAGCTCTTCGACGAGGGCGTAGCTGAGAAGACGCGCCTTCTGTACGGAGGCTCCGTCAAGGCAAACAACGCTGCCGCCATCATGGCGGAAAACGATGTTGACGGCCTGCTTGTGGGTGGCGCCAGTTTGGACCCAGCTGAGTTTGCTAACATTGTCAGGTTCGAGAGCCACCTCGTCACGGACTAGTCCGGCTCCCGATTTCCGCTTCTTCGAAAGGCCGTCGTGGACGTTCTTCATGTCATTCTGCAGATCCTGCTGGGCGTAACCAGCCTTCTGCTGACGCTGCTCATTCTTCTCCACAAGGGACGTGGAGGCGGTTTGTCCGACATGTTCGGTGGGGGAATGAGCTCCGGATTGAGCTCCTCCGGTGTCGCTGAGCGGAACCTGAACCGCTTCACCATCATTCTTGGCGTTACCTGGGGAGTCGTCATCATCGGCCTTGGCCTGATCATGCGCTTCACTTCGGGTGGCGATTCTTAAAAGTTCGTGTGGGAAGGCTCCTGCAAGGGAGCCTTCCCGGCACTTCCGGATCATTCGGCACCAAACACCAGTGCCGCCGTCGTACCCCTCGCATTAGACTGGCCCTGTTGGCCGTAAGGCCTACGGGCCGTGACGGCCAACCACCGAGTCGCTAGGGGTTCGAAAATGGTTCATGGCACGCCTGGTTACCGGGGCACCCGTGTTGGTGTAGCACTGGGATCTGCCCCTCGACATCAAAGCGACCACGGCGATGGAGAACAACTGCCGCGTATTCGTGTCCCATATTGGTGCGCCAAGGGACACGAGACGCGGCTTGTTTTTCTTAAGCTGCCGGACGAACAAATACCCAAGACCTGGGACTGCCCCAAATGCGGCCTTGTGGCATCCAGAGACCCGGGCCAGGTTACGGAAGCCCGGCCGGACGACGACCTCTTCAAGTCCCACCTGGATTACGTTAAAGAACGACGCTCCAGCCAGGACGCCGAAATCGTCCTGGCTGGAGCGTTGGAGCGGTTACGCGCCCGCGGGGTCCTTCCGGACCAACTGCTGGGGGACACGTGACGCAGCGTTCTCGTCAATGAGCCACAGGGTCCTGGAGCGCCCCACGGGGCCCGCTGCGGGGACCTGAACAGGATTGGCACCTGCCAAGGCAAGGCCCACAGCACCGGCCTTGTCTTCACCCGCTACCACCATCCAGATTTCCTGCGCCGTGTTGATGGCGGGCAAGGTCAGGGAAATGCGCGACGGCGGCGGCTTGGGTGAGTTTTCAACGCCCACCACTGTCCGGTTCTTCTCCCTGATGGCAGCCTGTTCCGGGAAGAGGGACGCGACATGGGCGTCCGGACCTACACCGAGCAGGAGTACGTCGAAACGCGGAAGGACGCCGGGCTCCTCCGGGCGGGTATCGGACATGTCAGCTGCGTGCTCTGCCTCAGCTGCTGCCTTCAGCCTGTCGGCATAGTCAGCCGCAGCGTCGTCAGCTGAAACGAACTCGTCCGAGGAACCGGGCTCGTGGACCCGGGCAGGGTCAACCGGCAGGTGAGCGAGCAGGGCCTGGTGTGCCTGGCGGGTGTTGCGGTCATCGCTGTCTGCTGCGACAAAGCGCTCATCACCCCACCAGAAGTTCACCTTTGACCAGTCGACAGCTGGTGCCGCGGCCGAGTCCGCCACCGCTTTCAGGGTGCCGATCCCGACAGTTCCTCCTGTCAGGACCACCGTGGCCTCACCGTGCTTGTCCTGGACATCCACAAGCTTGGTGATAAGGCGGGCCGCAATGGCCGCCATGAGCACCTTGGAATCGGGGTGGATGCTTACTCTGGGCTCAGCGTGCACTGGTCTGGACTCTCCTCTGACTGGTTAATGGCAGTCCCATCGTAATCACTTCTCCGAAGACTTCGTCGGGGTCCAGCCGGCGGAGTTCTTCGGCAAGGCAATCCTTCAGGCTGCGTCGGGGGAGGGTGATGCGCTGCGCGGGCTGACCCGGCTGCGTTAGCTCTGCCACGGACAATCCCGGGCGGAAAAGTTGGACGTCACCGCTGGCACGCGTCATGCGGACGCGGCGGATTCCCGTACCGGCCGGATCGGCAACGATCGTTACAGGCGCCTGCAGGGCAAGGCTCAACCAGGCTGCCAGTAGCAGGGTACTCGGAGAGTCCGAAGCACCTTCCACCGCAACGGCCGAGACAGGATCGCCGTCCACTTGGTCGAACACGGCAGCAAGCTGCATGCGCCAGTTCGTCAGGCGGGTCCATGCGAGATCGGTGTCGCCTGCCTTGTAGGTCCGACGAATGTTCTCCAGTGCTTGGGCGGGGTCGGGCTCATTCGCGGAGTCCGTGATGCGACGGTGTGCAATACGACCGATGGACGTCTCGCAGGCACTTTCCGGTGCGCCGTGGGGCCACCACGCCACAATCGGTGCGTCCGGAAGCAGGAGGCCTGATACCAGGGACTCGCTTTCGTGGGCCATGTGGCCGAATCCCCGGAGAACGATGACTTCGGAAGCACCGGCGTCGCCGCCAACGCGGATCTGCGCGTCGAGGCGGTCCGGTGCTTCTGCCCCGGCATCGGCAAGCACGATGATGCGGCAGGGGTGTTCGCGGCTGGCCTCGTTGGCTGCCTCGATGGCGTCTTCTTCCTGTCCGGACTTCGTGACGACCACCAGGGTCAGGACCCGGCCCAGGGCGATCACGCCGCCCTGTTCCCGCAGGGACATGATCTTTTTGGAGATCTTGGAGGTGGTTGTGTCGGGAAGATCTACGATCATGGCCTTCTCCAGGTTCGTCCGTCGCGGGCCAGGAGCTCATCGGCTGAAGCCGGCCCCCAGCTGCCCGGTGCATAGGGTTGCGGTTGTTCGTCCAGGCCCGCCCAGTACTCTTCGAACGGGTCCAGGATCTTCCAGGACAGCTCAACTTCCTGATGGCGCGGGAACAGCGGCGGTTCGCCCAGGAGTACGTCCAGGATGAGCCGTTCGTAGGCTTCGGGGCTGGACTCGGTAAACGAGTGGCCGTAGCCGAAGTCCATCGTGACGTCGCGGACCTCCATTTGCGTGCCCGGGACTTTGGAACCGAAACGGATCGTGGCGCCCTCATCAGGCTGGACACGGATCACCACGGCGTTCTGGCCGAAGTCGTCATCGTTGTGATCGCGGAACAGCAGGTTGGGCGCACGCTTGAAGACAACCGCAATTTCGGTCACGCGGCGGCCCAGGCGCTTCCCGGCACGCAGATAGAACGGCACCCCGGCCCAGCGGCGGGTGTTGATATCCACACGGATCGCGGCGTACGTTTCGGTTTTGGAATCAGCAGGAATGCCGTCCTCGTCCAGGTAGCCAAGGACTTCCTCGCCACCCTGCCAGCCGCCGGTGAACTGTCCGCGGGCGGAGTGGGTGGAGAGGTCATCCGGCAGCTTGACGGCGGCCAGGACCTTTTCCTTCTCGGCCCGCAGGTCATCGGCGTTGAAGGAAATGGGCTCCTCCATTGCCGTAAGCGCCAGCAGTTGCAGCAAGTGGTTCTGGATGACGTCGCGGGCAGCACCCACGCCGTCGTAATAGCCTGCGCGGCCACCCGTGCCGATGTCCTCGGCCATGGTGATCTGGACGTGGTCAACGTAGTTGGCGTTCCAGAGGGGCTCGAACAGCTGGTTCGCGAAGCGCAGCGCCAGGATGTTCTGGACCGTCTCCTTGCCGAGGTAATGGTCGATCCGGAACACCGCATCCTGCGGGAACACAGACTCCACGATGTCGTTCAGCTGACGGGCAGACTCGAGGTCGTGGCCGAACGGCTTTTCGATAACTACACGCCGCCATTGCCCGGGCTTCGCTTGGGCCAGGCCATGCTTGGACAGCTGGCGACAGACCTGCTCGAACGCCTTGGGCGGGATGGAGAGGTAGAAGCCGTGGTTGCCACGCGTGCCGCGGGTTTCATCCAGTTCCTCCAACACGTCACCGAGGCGCTCAAAGGCGTCGTCGTCGTCGAATTCGCCCTGAACGAAGCGGATGCCCGAAGCCAACTGTTCCCAGACAGCTTCGTCAAACTTGGTCCGTGCATGGGCCTTGACGTTCTCCTTCACCTCTGCGGCGAAGTCGGCGTTATCCCACTCACGGCGTCCGAATCCAACCAAGGCAAAGCTGGGCGGAAGCAGGCCGCGGTTCGCGAGGTCATAGACCGCTGGCATGAGTTTCTTACGGGCGAGGTCCCCGGTGACTCCGAAGAACACCAACGACGACGGCCCGGCGATGCGGTTCAGGCGCCGGTCCCGCGGATCCCGCAAGGGATTCCGCAGGCCGGCGTTCTTCCTGCCGTTTTCAGTTTCTGGCATGTTTGGTTTTGTGCCTTAGCTTTCGAGTGCGCTGGCCTGGCCGGCCAGAGCAGCGACGACTTCCTGGAGTTGGGCTACGCCGGCAGCACGCTCGGTGAGGTGCAAGCGCAACACAGGACGGCCATGGCCTTCCAGGACCTGGGCATCCCCGGAGGCCTGTGCAGCAATGAGCTCCCCGAATGTGAAGGGGCGGTCCGGGATTTCCAGATCCAGGGACGACGCTGCGGTGATCTGGAGGAACACACCAATAGCCGGACCGCCCTTGTGGAATTGTCCCGTGGAATGCAGGAACCGCGGGCCCCATCCGAACGTCACCGGACGGCCGGAGACTGCGGCAAGTTCGTCACGGATGCCCTCAAGGGGTGCGTGGGAGATGCGGTCCAGGTAAGCCTGGACACTGAGGTAGCCATCCGTGCCGAGCTGGGCCAGAAGGGCCTGCACGGCTTCAGGTGTCGTGGACGCACTACCGAGCCAATCTCCGCCGCGAACCTCTACGACGCCGTCAGTGAAAGCCGCGGGCGTGGGCTCAGGGCGGGCATCCAGAAGGCCGCGCGCGGCCACCTTGGCAGCCTCGACGTCGGGCTGGTCAAACGGGTTAATGCCCAGGAGGCGTCCAGCTACGGCGGTGGCGAATTCCCAGAGGAACATCTGGGAAGCGAGACCACCAGCGATGGCTACTTCGTTTTCACGAAGTTCGACGTCGGCGTCCGCACTGACCAGCCGGACCACCAGGACATCCTCGGCCCCGTTGAGGGCCTCGGGGGAATCAGGTCCTGCAACAACAGGCAACACACCCGTGCCCAGCTTGCCCGTGGATTCAGCGATGAGCTGCTCGGCCCAGTCGGCGAAGCCGACAATGCCGGAACCATCCTCGGCAATGACGATCTTGTTGCGCAGAGGATTGGTACCACCCAGGGCAATGCCCAAAGCAAGACCAATGTTGTCCTCCGAATCCTCATTGAGGATCTCGGCAGCCTCCTCAGCTTCGTCCAGGAAAGCCTGGATATCCACGCCAGCCAGGCCACATGGGACAAGCCCGAATGCCGTGAGCGCAGAGAACCGGCCCGCCGACGTTGGGATCGGCGTTGAAGACTGCACGGTAGCCGGCTTCGCGGGAAGCCTTGTCCAGCGGAGAACCCGGATCCGTGACGATGATGATCCGGCTCTTCGCATCGATACCGGCGTCGTTGAACGCCTTCTCGAACACCCTGCGCTGGGAGTCAGTCTCAACGGTTGAACCTGACTTGGAGGAAACCACAATCGCGGTCTCCACCAACCGGTCCGTCAAAGCAGCGTTGACCTGCTCAGGATCCGTGCTGTCCAGCACAGTCAGCTCGACACCGGCGGTGCCGGCAATGACCTCGGGAGCCAAGGAGGAGCCGCCCATGCCACAGAGGACAATACGGGAGACGCCCTCGGCGCGGAGAGCATCGCGAAGTTCGAGAATGCTCTCCACCAAAGGTTGCGATACGGCGGCAGCCTCAACCCAGCCCAGGCGGATTGCCGACTCGGACTCCGCTTCAGGACCCCACAGCGTATGGTCTTTGGCGAAAATCCGTGTGGCGACCTTGTCGTCTACCAGGCTGGAGATGTTCTGGGCGATGGCCTGCTGCGCGGCACCGCTGGCGTCGTAGCTGATTGTGCTCATGGTTGGTTAGGAAGCCTTCCGTGCGGTGGCGAGGGCGCCTTCAACGTCGGCCAGGAGTTCCTTCCAGCTGGCCACGAACTTCTCGAGGCCTTCGGTCTCAAGGACGGCTACGACGTCGTTGTAGGAGACGCCGAGTGCTTCGAGTGCGTCGAGGGTCTGGTTCGCTTCTGCGTAAGTGCCGGTGATGGTGTCTCCGGTGACTACGCCGTGGTCGAACGTTGCATCGAGTGTCTTTTCCGGCATGGTGTTGACCACGCCGGCGGCGACGAGTTCGGTGACGTAGAGGGTGTCCGGGTAGGCCGGATCCTTGACGCCCGTCGAAGCCCAGAGCGGACGCTGGGGGAGCGCGCCGGCTTCTGCGAGCAAGGCCCAGCGTTCGGTGGAGAACAGCTCTTCGTAGACCTCGTAGGCGAGGCGTGCGTTGGCGACGCCTGCCTTGCCCTTGAGGGCCTTGGCTTCATCGGTGCCAATGGCGTCCAGGCGCTTGTCGATCTCGGTGTCCACGCGGGAAACGAAGAAGGATGCCACGGAGTGGATCTTGGAGAGGTCGTGGCCGTTGTCCTTGGCCTGCTCCAGGCCCGTCTGGAAGGCGTTGATGACGGCGCGGTAGCGCTCCAGGGAGAAGATCAGTGTCACGTTGACGCTGATGCCCTCGGCCAGGGTAGCCGTGATGGCCTCCAGGCCTTCCAGGGTTGCCGGGATCTTGATGTGGACGTTGGCCTTGTTGACCTTGCCGTACAGGTGCTTGGCTTCGGCAATGGTGGCTTGGGTGTCCCAGGCCAGGCGGGGATCCACTTCGATGGATACGCGACCGTCCACGCCGTTGGTGGCGGCAGCGATCGGTGCGAACAGATCGCAGGCGTCTGCGACGTCCGTAGTGGTGATCTCGAAGATGGTTTCTTCGACGCTTGCACCGGCCGCGGCCTGCGCGGCGATCGTGGCGTCATAGTCCGTGCCCGTGGTGATGGCGGCGTGGAAGATGGACGGGTTGGTGGTTACACCGACGACGTTCTTTTCGTCGATGAGCTTCTGCAACGTACCCGTTTCGAGGCGGTTGCGGGAAAGGTCATCGAGCCAGATTGAAACGCCGGCGTCGGAGAGTTGCTGCGTGGCAGTGCTGGTCATTGTTTTCTCCTTGATAGAGGTATCAGGCGCTCAGGCCTGCGAGGGAGTCTTTTGCGGCGGCGGCAACGGCTTCGGCAGTGATGCCGAATTCCTGGAACAACCGCTTGTAGTCTGCCGAGGCGCCGAAGTGCTCAAGGGAGACCGAACGGCCGGCGTCACCGACGAATTCCTTCCAGCCCAGTGCGAGGCCGGCTTCAACGGAAACGCGTGCCTTCACATCGGCCGGGAGCACGGACTCGCGGTAAGCCTCGTCCTGCTTGTTGAACCATTCCACGCACGGCATGGAGACAACGCGGGTGGCGATGCCTTCAGCCTGGAGTGCTTCGCGGGCTGCAACGGCGAGCTGGACTTCGGAGCCGGTGCCGATCAGGATGACCTGGGCGTCAACGGTTTCGCCGTTCTTGGAAGCCTCAGCCAGGACGTAACCGCCCTTTGCCACACCAGCGGTGGAACCGAAGGTGTCACCTTCTGCAGTGCCTTCGCCGCGGGCGTAGGTGGGGATGTTCTGGCGGGTCAGGACAATACCTGCGGGGTTCTCGTGGTTCTCCAGCATGGCCTTCCATGCTGCGGAGACCTCGTTCGCATCACCAGGCCGGACTACGTCCAGGCCGGGGATTGCGCGCAGGGAAGCGAGCTGCTCCACGGGCTGGTGGGTGGGACCGTCTTCGCCCAGGCCGATGGAGTCGTGCGTCCACACGTACAGGGACGGCACACCCATCAGAGCGCCGAGGCGGATGGCCGGGCGCTGGTAATCCGAGAAGATCAGGAACGTGCCGGAGAACGCGCGGGTACGTCCATGCAGGGAGATACCGTTCACGATCGAGGCAGCCGCGTGCTCACGGATACCGAAGTGCAGCACCCGCCCGTAGGGGTTGCCCTTCCAGGCTTCGGTGGAGCGCGAGGCCGGAATGAACGACGGCGAGCCTTCGATCGTGGTGTTGTTGGACTCCGCGAGGTCGGCCGAGCCACCCCACAACTCCGGCAGGACAGGTCCGATGGCGTTCAGGACCTTGCCCGATGCCGCACGGGTGGAGACGTCCTTGCCGGCTTCGAAGACCGGCAGTGCAGCGTCGATGCCGACGGGAAGCTTCTTGGCTTCGACGCGCTCAAGCAGGGCAGCGGCGTCCGGGTTGGCGGACTGCCATGCCTCGAACGAGGACTGCCATGCGGCGCGGGACTCGGCGCCGCGGTCCAGGACCTTGCGGGCGTGGGCCAGGACTTCTTCGTCAACATCGAAGGACTTCGCGGGGTCGAAACCGAGCACGGTCTTCAGTGCTGCGACTTCCTCGGCGCCCAAGGCAGAGCCGTGGATCTTGCCGGTGTTCTGCTTCTTCGGGGCCGGGTAGCCAATGATGGTCCGCAGCGAAATGATGGACGGTTTGTTCGTCTCAGCCTTCGCTGCCAACAGTGCCGAGTAGAGTTCCTGGACGTCCTCGACGTACTCCCCGGTCCTGGTCCAGTCCACACGCTGGGTGTGCCAGCCGTAAGCTTCGTAGCGCTTCAGGACATCTTCAGTGAACGCGATGTCGGTGTCGTCTTCAATGGAAATGTGGTTCTCGTCGTAGATCACTACGAGGTTGCCCAGTTCCTGGTGGCCGGCAAGCGAGGACGCCTCTGAGGTCACGCCCTCCTGCAGGTCGCCGTCGGAAGCGATAACCCAGATCGTGTGGTCGAACGGCGACTCGCCAGCGGGAGCATCGGCGTCGAACAGGCCACGCTGGCGGCGCTGGGAGTAAGCGAAGCCAACAGCCGAAGCCAGGCCCTGGCCCAACGGGCCAGTAGTGATTTCCACACCCGCGGTGTGCTTGTACTCGGGGTGTCCCGGAGTCAGCGAACCCCAGGTACGCAGTGCCTCGAGGTCCTTCAGCTCCAGGCCGTATCCGGAGAGGAACAGCTGGATGTAAAGCGTCAGTGACGTGTGGCCGGGGGACAGGACGAACCGGTCACGCCCAATCCAGTCAGGGTTCTTCGGGTCATGGCGCATCAGCTTCTGGAACAGCAAGTATGCTGCCGGAGCCAAGCTCATAGCCGTGCCAGGGTGGCCATTTCCGACCTTCTCCACGGCGTCAGCGGCCAACACGCGAACGGTGTCAACAGCCTTCTTGTCCAGATCGGTCCATGACAGTTCTTGCTCTTCCAAATGTGGCACGAAAACCGAGCCCCTCTCTGTGCTGACGGCAGGTGTAAGGACACGGCACGCAGGAAGCACAGGATGGCGCCCGCTGCAATGTGTCTACCAGCCGTTCACCATTGAAACGTTGATCCTTCATCCAGACGCACGGCTCCTCCGAGAATACGGTTTCCCGGATTGTCAACGTGTGCTGATCTGCTCAACAGCTTAGCCCCAAACGTGTCCTGAGACTCAGGGAATCCCACTAACTGGACAGAATTTCCCTTATATGAATCACGATGGCGCCCCCGCAGAGTGAACTTTCCGAAACATTGGCGTATTTTGCGGACATGGACGCACTTCCAGCCACGGTATGATATCTGGAGGCCACCAGCGGTTCATGCGCCTGCGGTTCCACCTCGGAAACCCGGACTGCGACCGCTGCGAGAACCCCAGAGCATAGAACAGAGTGACTGCCGCCGTGAGCACAACTGATACGCCCCTCAACGCGTCCCCGGCCCGGGGAAGCATCGGAATCTCCCGTAAGTTAAAGGCGTATCTGGCTCTCACCAAGCCGCGTGTCATCGAGCTGCTCCTGGTCAGCACGCTCCCCACCATGATCTTCGCCCAGCGCGGCTTCCCGTCCATCGGGCTGATTCTGGCCACTCTCGTTGGCGGCGCCTTCGCGGCGGGCAGCGCCGGCGTGTTCAACTGCTACATCGACCGCGACATCGACAAACTGATGCACCGCACCGAGAAGCGCCCGCTCGTAACCGGCGAAGTCTCCCCGCGGGAGGCTTTGGTATTCGCCTGGATTCTCGGCGCCGCGTCGATCGCAATTCTGTGGTTCGGTGCGAATCCCTTGTCCGCATGGCTTGGGTTGGGTGCCATCGTCTTCTACGTGGTCATCTACACCATGATCCTCAAGCGCCGCACCGCACAGAACATCGTTTGGGGCGGGGCTGCCGGCTGCTTCCCGGTACTTATCGCCTGGGCCGCGGTCACCAACACCGTTGAATGGCCTGCCATTGTGCTGTTCATGGTCATTTTCCTCTGGACGCCGCCGCACTACTGGCCGCTGTCCATGCGCTACGGCGAGGATTACCGCAACGCCAAGGTGCCCATGCTCGGCGCGATCGCCGGCGCCAAGGTTGTTTCCGTGCAGGTGGTCCTCTACGCCTGGGCCATGGTTGCCTGCTCCCTGCTCATGATTCCCGTTGGCGGCGCCGGCTGGGTCTATACAGTTGCCGCTGTCGCTGCTGGCGCCTGGTTCCTGTACGAAAGCCACGCCCTCTACAAGCGCGCACAGGGCGGCGACGTCTCCAACAAGGGCGCCATGAAGGTCTTCCACGGCTCCATCAGCTACCTGACGCTGCTCTTCATCGCGCTGGCCGTGGACCCGTTCATCGGATCACCAATCATCGGCGGCTAACCACCGCGACCGCTTCAACAAAGAAGGCACGACGCCGGAACCCACCCGGGTTCCGGCGTCGTGCCTTCTCGTTTCCCCAGCGATGTTCTCTCACATCCTGCCCGTTTTCGGCGGACGCTCTCTCACATCCGGCCGGTCCAAAGCGGATCTTCTCTCACATCCGGCCGGTCCAAAGCGGATCTTCTCTCACATCCTGCCGGTCCAAAGCGGATCTTCTCTCACATCCTGCCGGTCCAAAGCGGATCTTCTCTCACATCCTGCCCGTTTTCGCCGGATGCTCTCGCACATCCTGCCCGTTTTCGGCCGGATCCTCTCGCACGTCCTGCCGGTTCAAAGCGGGTCTTCTCTCACATCCCACCGGTCCAAAGCGGATGTTTTCATAAGGCACTTATGCATGCACGTCGTCTGCGCTCGGACGTGGCGGTGCTGTAGATAGCGAACAGCCACTACACGATCTGATAGAGCATCCGGCCCCACACCCACACGATCTGCGATAACATCCGGCCCCACACCCACACGATCTGCGACAGCACCCGACCCACACCCCACGATCTGATAGAGCATCCGGCCCCATGGCCGCAGGATGTGAGCGAGCACCCGCCCCAGGGCCACACGATCTGCGAGAGCACCCGGCCCAGGGCCGCACGATCTGATAGAGCACCCGGCCCTGCGGCCGTATGGTTTTCTGAGACAGCTTGATGGGAGATTCGTTTCAGATGACCACGCCCAGAAGAAAATATGATGCCGCTTTCCGTGAGGAAGCAGTGCGGCTGGTGCTGTCCACGAACCGTTCGGTGAAGCAGGTCGCCGAGGAGATCGGGGTGAAGGAAAGCACGCTGGGGAACTGGCTTCACCGACATCGGGAACGTCAACCAAATGCCCCTGTCCCGTCCGAGGACAGGGGCCCGGTTGCCTGGGAAGAACACCAAAAGGCCTTGGCCGAGAACGCCAGGTTGAAGGCCGAGGTCGAGTTCCTGGGAAAAGTCAGCGCCTTCTTTGCCGCGAAGCAAAAGTAGAGGATTTCTACGAGTTCATCGAAGCGGAGAAGGCCAACCATTCAGTGGTGTGGCTGTGCCGGGCATTGAAGGTCTCACGGGCCTCGTTCTATCGGTGGCGCAACCCCGCCGGGCCCTCACCACGTGCCGTGCGGCATGAGGATCTGGTCACCGCGGTCACCGACCTCTATACGAAGGAGGAAGGCCGTGCCGGACGGGACCAGTTGGCCTTGTTGCTGAACGCGGCCGGGACCAAGGTCTCCGCCCCAACCGTCGGAGCCATCATGCGCGAGACCGGTCTGCGTGCCATCCGAACTCGGGCCTGGAAACAGACCACGGTCCAGGACCCGCAGGCCAAGACCGCCCACATCGAGAACCACATGCTCGACACCGACGGCAAACGCGACTTCACCTCCACCGTGCCCGGGACCCGTCTGGTCGGCAATATCACCTACCTGCGCACCGGCGAAGGCTGGCTCTACCTGGCCACCGTCATCGATCTGTTCTCCGGCATGGTCATTGGCTGGTCCATGGCCGGACACATGCGTGCGAGCCTGTGCACCGCGGCCCTGCAGATGGCCCGGAACCACGGCCGCTTCGCCGAGGATTCTGTGGTCTTCCACTCCGACCGCGGCGCCCAGTACACCTCTGAGGAATTCCAGCAATGGTGCGGCACCAACGCGGTCACTCAGTCCATGGGCAAGGTAGGGGTGTGCTGGGACAACGCGGTCGCCGAGAACTTCTTCTCCCACCTCAAAACCGAGTTCTACCACCACCACCGCTTCGGTTCCAGGCTCGCCGCCCGGACCGCCGTGATGGACTACATCGAGGGCTGGTACAACCGCCGCCGACCCAACCGCAGGGCCGGCGGCGCACCACCCGTAACAGCCCACACCGCTTACCAAACCACCGTTCAGGGACCCCTGGCCGCCTAACCAACAACAACGAGAACTGTCTCAAAAACTTGACGAGCGCACCCAGGGGCGCAGGATGTGAGCGAGCGTGTTTGGGGTGCTACTTGGAGGGGCTGTACTTGGCGATATCAGCTGCGTTGGTCGATGCACTCATCAGCAGGGCTGCCCCCAGCATGTGTGCGCCCACGAGAAGGGCGGGAATTCCGTTGTAGTACTGGGTGAACCCGATGACGGCTTGGAGCAACGTCACGGCGAGCAGCAGGAAAGAAGCGGTTCGGAACGGGCCGCCGATCCTATGCCGCACCACAAGGTACACAGCCAATAGTGTCCCGGCCGTAATCAGGTAAGCGGGCACAGCGTGAATGTGTGAGAAAAGGTCCCAGTCCAGATCATTGCGTGGCGCATCCGCATCGCCTGCATGCGGACCGGCGCCTGTGACAACCACGCCAAGCATGACCGCTATTGCAGAGAAGACGGCGACAGCCAGCATAACGGGGCGGGCAACCACAGGCAGGGCAGGCAGTACCTGCTTCATGAATCGGCCGGTGCGGCCGAAGGCGCGGTTCACGAGCAGGGTCGCGAAGACAACCAAGGCCATGGATACGAGGAAGTGCAGGCCCACGACCCAGGGGTTGAGGTTGGACAGGACGGTGATTCCGCCGATGATGGCCTGGGCAGGGATGCTCGCCAGGAGGCCAAGAGCGAGCATGAAGAGGTCCCGACGTTCCTTGCGGAGATTCCACAAGTAGACCAGCATGAGTGCTGCAACCGCCGCCAGCGCGAACGTGAGCATACGGTTGCCGAATTCGATAAAACCGTGAATGCCCATTTCAGGCGTGTTGACGAGCGATTCGTTGGTGCATCGAGGCCACGTGGGGCAACCGAGGCCCGAAGCCGTAAGGCGAACTGCACCACCGGTCACCACGAGTACCGTCTGTCCGATCAGGGAAAGTACCGATAGCCGGCGGATAGTGCGGTTTACCTGCGTCGGCAGCTTGGTGGTGAATCGCTGGACGGATTTAGGGAGGCGCGATGCCGTGCTCACAGTTTGCTCAACTCTCAGTTCTGCTTTGTTGTCAGTTCCACTTGAACCAGCGAATGGCTGCGGCGCCGGCCAGCAATGTCCACACCAGGAGGACCAGGACGGCGGGGAAGGGCACAATGCCCAGCAGGAACGCGTCCCGCAATGCCTGGCCCAGGGCGCCGGAGGGCAGGAAGTGCACGATGCCCTGGGCCACGGCGGGAAGCCGTTCTGCCGGGACAACGATCCCGCCCAGCGCTCCGAGGAGGATCCATAGAAGATTGGTGATGGCCAGAGTGGCTTCCGGTCGCACCGTTCCAGCGACGAGGAGTCCCAGCGCAGTGAACGCAGCCGCACCAAGGACAAGGATGCCAAGGGCCCGGAAGCCATGCCTCCGGCCGCGGCTGCCAGCCCAGGAGTCCAGCGACTACCCCGACTACCAGTACTTGAAGGAAGAGGACGACCAGCACGGCGAGTATCTTGCCGGCGATCAGGCCACCCCGCCCCAGCGGGGTGGTCGAGAGAAAGCGAAGAACGCCGTAGCGCCGGTCAAATCCCGTGGCAATGCCCTGGCCAGTGAAGGCGGTGGACATGGCACATAGGGCGAGAATGCCCGGCGTGGCTACGTCGACACGAGAGCCTCCGAGCCCATCCAGCAGGGGAGTGACAGTCAGCCCGGCCAACGCAAGAAGTGGCAGGACAACGGCAAGAATCAGTTGCTCACCGTTCCGCAGCATCGTGATGGTCTCGTACCGGCCTTGCTGCAGAATACGGCGTGGCAGGGAAGCGGGTCCGGCGTTGGGGGACAGTAACTTGCTCATCGGAGGTCCCTTCCGGAAATGTCCAGGAAAACGTCCTCGAGGCTCCGCGCCTCGAGTCTTAGTGACGCGGGCATAATGTTCCGTGCGGCCCACCAGGCGGTCAGGGCGGCAAGGTCGTCGGGCCCCAGGGCGCCGGTAATCGAGTAGCTGCCGGCCCGGGTTTCAAGGACTTGCAGGCCTGCTCCCAGGACGTCTTTGAACTCGAGCCCCGGCGGCGCATCGAAGAAGAGGGTCCGGTCAGTGATTGCGGTGTCGGTGGAATGATCGTGCCGCAGGAGGTCGGCGACCGTTCCCTCCGCGACGTTGTGTCCGCCGTCGATGATGTAAACGTAGTCAGCCAGGCGTTCGGCGTCATCCATCAGGTGCGTCGTGAGGATGATGCCCATGCCGGCGTCGCGCAGTTCCGCAATGAGGTCGAAAACCACTTGCCGCGAATGCGGATCCAATCCAGCGCTGGGTTCATCGAGGAAGAGGACCTCGGGGTTGCCAATCAATGCCGCAGCCAAGGCCACCCGCTGCTTCTGGCCACCTGAGAGGCGCCGCACGCTGGTGCGGCTGAACTGGGCAATGCCCAGGCGGTCCACGAGGGCATCGACGTCCATGGGGTTGCGGTACATACCGGCAACATGACGCAACAGAGGGATGGGACGGGCCGACGGCGGGAGGCCGCCATCCTGGAGCATGACACCTACCCGGGACCTCAAGTCAGCGCCGGCAGTATCCGGGTCTTCCCCCAGAAGTGAAATGGTTCCAGCGGTCCGTCTCTGCAAACCCTGGGCACATTCAAGGGTGGTGGTCTTGCCGGCGCCGTTGGCTCCAAGGAGCGCGGTAATCCGGCCCCGCTCAGCCACCATGGACAGCCCACTGACAACCCGGAGCATTTTGCCGTCAAGGGAGGCCAGGGGCCCTACATCCTTAATGAGTCCGTCTATAGTGAGGACAGGGGAATCGGTGGATCGCACCAGAGTATTCTACGTGAAGTAGTACGGTCGCACCTTGCGGGTGACTAAGGTCAGTCTTGCCTTACTGGATGCATGAAACAAATTACGACATGATTGTGTTGTGTATTCCATGAGCAGTCCAATTTCCATGCCCTCACGGCGGCATGCTGCAGCGGCGGAGGCCTTCGCGCCTTCGTCTGCGCTGCCGGACGCGGAAGACCGCACAAGGGACCGCGTACTGGGTGCCGTGTTGGAGCACGGCCCCGTGAGTGCTGCCGAGTTGGGTGACCTCCTTGGCTTCACGCCTGCAGCAGTCCGCCGGCATCTGGATCACTTGGAGCGCAATGGCGTTATCGAAGTCAAGCGCGTCGCCAAGGCTGGAGCCGGTGCGGGACGCCCTGCGCGGCGCTATGTCCTGAGTTCACAAGGGCAATCCAAACTTGGCGATGACTACTTGAACATCGCCAGCTCCGCGCTCCGTCGACTCCAGGAAATTGCCGGTGAGGATGCAGTCCGCGAATATGCGGAAGAGCGCTTCTCTGAAATGGAGCGCCGCTATGCCCCCGAAGTTGCGGCCGCCGGGCAGGACATCGCCGCCCGCGCCTTGGCCTTGTCCAAGGCCCTCAGCCGGGACGGCTACGTAGCCTCTGCCCATTCCATTGAGGCCAAAGCCCCTCTGCCGGCAGAATTTTCCAGTGTCCAGCTGTGCCAGGGACATTGCCCCATCCAGCAGCTCGCAGCCGAATTCCCGGTTTTTTGTGACAGCGAAACCAAAGTCTTTTCCCGCTTGGTGGGCGTCGACGTCCGGCGTCTTTCAACCCTGGCGCAAGGCGGGCACGTCTGCACCACCCATATACCTACCGGGCGACCAGCTGCCACGGTGCCCCACAGCACCGCAGAGCAGTCCGGGAACCCGTACCAGGAATCAAACAACCAGCAAGAAAGGCCGTGATGACGGACCAACTAGCAGAGAAAGCGGTAGCTGACGGCACTGTGATCTCGGAGATTCTGGAGAAGAATCCCGAACTGCACGGTATCGGAAACTACGAGTACGGCTGGGCCGACAAGAACGACGTAGGCGCAAACGCCCGTCGTGGCCTCGACGAGGAGGTTGTCCGCGACATCTCCTCGAAGAAGAACGAGCCCGAATGGATGCTCGATCTGCGCCTCAAGGGCCTGAAGTACTTTGACCGTAAGCCCATGCCTACGTGGGGCGCAGACCTCTCGGGCATCGACTTCGACAACATCAAGTACTTCGTGCGTTCCACTGAGAAGCAGGCGGCCACGTGGGAAGACCTGCCGGAAGACATCCGGAACACCTACGAAAAGCTCGGCATCCCGGAAGCTGAGCGCAGCCGGCTCGTTTCCGGCGTCGCTGCCCAGTACGAATCCGAAGTTGTCTACCACCAGATCCGCGAGGACCTCGAGGCCCAGGGTGTTATCTTCCTGGACACGGACACCGCGCTGCGGGAACACCCGGAGATCTTCCAGGAGTACTTCGGCACCATCATCCCCGTGGGCGACAACAAGTTCGCTTCCCTGAACACGGCAGTATGGTCCGGTGGATCGTTCGTGTACGTGCCCAAGGGCGTGCACGTGGACATCCCGCTCCAGGCTTACTTCCGTATCAACACGGAGAACATGGGCCAGTTCGAGCGCACCCTGATCATCGCCGATGAGGACTCCTACGTTCACTACATCGAGGGTTGCACGGCTCCGATCTACACCTCGGATTCCCTGCACTCCGCCGTTGTGGAGATCATCGTGAAGAAGGGCGCCCGCGTCCGCTACACGACCATCCAGAACTGGTCCAACAACGTGTACAACCTCGTCACCAAGCGTGCCATCTGCGAAGAGGGCGCCACCATGGAGTGGATCGATGGCAACATCGGTTCCAAGGTGACCATGAAGTACCCGGCTGTTTACCTGGTAGGCGAGCACGCCAAGGGCGAAACCCTGTCCATCGCTTTTGCCGGCGAGGGCCAGCACCAGGACACCGGCTCCAAGATGGTGCACATCGCACCGAACACCAAGAGCTCCATCATTTCCAAGTCCGTGGCGCGCGGCGGTGGCCGTGCAGCTTACCGCGGCTTGGTCCAGGTCCGCGAAGGTGCAAAGCACTCGGCCAACACGGTCCGTTGCGACGCCCTTCTGGTGGATACCATTTCCCGCTCGGACACGTACCCGTATATCGACATCCGTGAAGACGACGTCGTTATGGGTCACGAGGCCACCGTTTCCCGCGTCAGCGAAGAGCAGCTCTTCTATCTGATGTCCCGCGGTATGCCTGAGGACGAGGCCATGGCCATGATCGTGCGCGGCTTCATTGAGCCGATCGCCCGTGAACTGCCCATGGAATATGCCCTTGAGCTGAACCGCTTGATTGAACTGCAGATGGAAGGGTCCGTCGGTTAACAATGACTGATATCACTACTGAAAAGGCACGCATCGGCGCGCCCTCGGCCCAGCCGTTTATCGACGGCTTCACCGAGGAAGGCGAAAACCTTTCGCCCGTAAACACCGGAACAAACACCAGCACGACGTCGGAGCAGCCTGCTGCTGGTCCGCTCGGCGGCGCATCGGTAAAGAGCCACTCGCATGGCGGCGGCGTCGGTATTCCGGACAGCTCCCGCGCCGGACGCCTCACGTCCTACAAGCTGGAGGACTTCAAGCCCCTGACCGGTCTTGAAGAAGACTGGCGTTTCACACCGCTGAAGCGCCTGCGCGGCCTCCACACCGAGGTCCTTGACGGTGCAGCTCCCGCTGTCAGCGTGACTGCACCTTCCGGCGTCGTTGTCGAAACGGTTGGCCGCGAGGATCAGCGGATCGGCCAGGCAGCAATTCCCGAAGACCGCGTGTCCGCCAACGGTTGGGAGAACTTCACCGAGGCTACCGTTGTCACGGTTCCGGCTGAGCTCCAGGCAGAGGGCGAAGTTTCCGTCCTGATCACCGGATCCGGCGAGGCTCCGGCTGCCCAGCACATCGTGATTGTGGCAGAGCGTTTCTCCAAGGCTGTTGTTGTGTTGGACCACCAGGGCACCGCGGTCGTTTCCGAGAACGTTGAAATCATCGTAGAAGATGGCGCTGAACTGACTGTCGTGTCCTTGCAGGAATGGGACGACAAAGCAGTACATGCTTCATCGCAGCAGGCCAAGATCGGCCGCGACGCGAAGTTCAAGCACATTGTGGTCAGCCTCGGCGGCGATGTTGTTCGCGTTACGCCGTCCACCCGTTTCACGGCCCCTGGTGCCGACGTCGAGATGTTCGGCCTGTACTTCGCCGATGCCGGTCAGCACCTTGAGCAGCGCCTGTTTGTTGACCACGCAGTGGCCAACTGCAAGTCGCGTGTGCTGTACAAGGGCGCGCTGCAGGGGCCGCAACGCCCACACTGTGTGGGTAGGCGACGTCCTGATCCGTAAGGAAGCCGAAGGCACCGACACCTATGAGGCCAACCGCAACCTGGTCCTCACGGACGGTGCACGTGCGGACTCTGTGCCGAACCTGGAAATCGAGACGGGACTCATCGAGGGTGCCGGCCACGCCAGCGCCACCGGCCGTTTCGACGACGAGCACCTCTTCTACCTCATGGCGCGCGGCATTCCGGAAAAGGTTGCCCGCCGCCTGGTGGTTCGAGGCTTCCTCAACGAGATCATCCAGCAGATCAACGTCCCGGCAATCGAAGAACGCCTGACCG
The DNA here is from genome assembly GCF_019977255.1 of Arthrobacter sp. StoSoilB13. Classification (NCBI taxonomy): domain Bacteria; kingdom Bacillati; phylum Actinomycetota; class Actinomycetes; order Micrococcales; family Micrococcaceae; genus Arthrobacter; species Arthrobacter sp. StoSoilB13. The sequence goes on from NZ_AP024647.1 coordinate 775,561, forward strand.
CAGCTGTTGAGCGCGAACTCGCCGCGACCGACAACTAGCAGACCAGGCAGGCAACCATGAGTGAACAAACCAAGGGCGAACTGGTATGCAACGCCAATGACATCCAGGTCAAGCAGGCGCTGCGCGTCCTGATCGATGACTATCCCGTAGCCATCGTGAGGGACTCGATGGGTGAGATCCATGCCATCGGCGATACCTGCTCGCACGCGGACATCTCGTTGTCCGAAGGCGAGATTGACGGCTGTGCGATTGAGTGCTGGGGGCACGGTTCCCAGTTCGACCTCCGCAGCGGACAGCCTCTCCAGCTGCCTGCCTACGACCCCGTTCCCGTTTTCGCCGTCACCATCGATGGTGACGACGTCTACGTGGACGTGACCAACGTTGTGAACGGTGCTTCGGTAGATAACTACTGAGCGCCCGGTATCACCAGACTTACGAACGGAAAAGAAAGAAGAGCATGTCTACTCTTGAGATCAAGGACCTGCACGTCAGCATCGAGACGGAGCAGGGCACCAAGGAGATCCTGAAGGGCGTCAGCCTCACCATCAAGACCGGTGAAACGCACGCCATCATGGGCCCCAACGGCTCGGGCAAGTCCACCCTCGCTTCCACCATTGCCGGCCACCCCCGTTACACGGTAACCAGCGGCACCATCACCCTCGATGGCGAAAACGTTCTCGAAATGAGCGTTGACGAGCGCGCCCGTGCAGGCGTCTTCCTCGCCATGCAGTACCCGGTTGAGGTTCCCGGCGTCACCATGACGAACTTCCTGCGGACCGCCAAGACCGCGATCGACGGCGAAGCACCCGCCCTTCGCACGTGGACCAAGGACGTCAAGGCTGCCATGCAGCAGCTGCGCATCGACGCCGACTTCGCACAGCGCAACGTCAACGAAGGCTTCTCCGGTGGCGAGAAGAAGCGCGTCGAGATCCTTCAGCTCGAGCTCTTCAAGCCGAAGTTCGCGGTTCTGGATGAGACCGACTCAGGCCTGGACGTCGACGCCCTCAAGGTAGTTTCCGAAGGCGTCAACCGCGCACACGCAGAGGGCAACATGGGCACGCTGCTCATCACCCACTACACCCGCATCCTGCGCTACATCAAGCCGGACTTCGTCCACGTCTTCGTTGACGGCAAGGTCGTTGAAGAGGGCGGCCCCGAGCTCGCTGACCGCCTTGAAGAAGAAGGCTACGACCGCTACGCCGCTGGCGCCGGCGTTGCCGTTGCTCCTGCCGTACAGGCCTAGTTAGGATCGTTCCATGACCGAAATCAACGCGGCGCGCACCAGCCTCGAGGACGTCGAGGAAGCGCTCAAGGACGTCATTGACCCGGAACTCGGTGTCAATGTCGTTGACTTGGGCCTCCTCTATGGCCTGAAGTACTCGGACGAGGACGGCGCACTCCTCATCGACATGACGCTGACCACTGCGGCCTGCCCGCTGACTGACGTCCTGGAGGAGCAGGTGGGCAAGTCCCTTGACGGAATCGTCGATGACTGGCGCCTCAACTGGGTATGGATGCCGCCATGGGGTCCTGAGCGGATCACCGACGACGGCAAGGACCAGATGCGGGCCCTCGGCTTCAACATCTGATCAGCAGTTTTCGCCTTTGAAGGGCAAATAGAAATGGTTCCGGGCCAATTGGCCCGGAACCATTTCTGCATTTAACCGATAGTCCAGCAGCTACGGTGCTGCAACACCAAAGGTGTCGCATTTGTTGATGTCGCCTGTGGCGTACCCCTGGTAGAACCACTTCTGTCGCTGTTCGCTTGAGCCATGCGTCCATGATTCCGGCGAGACCCGTCCGGTTGCGGCTTCCTGGATGCGGTCATCGCCGACGGCGGACGCGGCGGACAGCGCGTCCTGCAGGTCCTGCTCGGTGAGGGGGTCAAGGAACGGCTTGCCCGTTGCCGGGTCCTTCTGGGTGGTGGCGTGGCGAACCCATAGTCCGGCGTAGCAGTCCGCCTGCAGTTCGACACGGACTGCACCGGATTGTGGTCCTTGGGGATCCTGTTGTGCCCGGTCCAGGTTGCCCAGGATGTTTTGGATGTGGTGGCCGAATTCGTGGGCCACCACATACTCCTGCGCCAGTGGACCCCCTGATGAACCGAAACGGGTCACGAGCTCATCGAAGAACCCGGGGTCGAAGTATGCCTTGGTGTCCGCCGGGCAATAGAAGGGTCCTACAGCCGTGGTGGCAGGGCCACATCCCGTATTGGTTCCCTGGTCGAAGATGACCGTTCCGGGCCGGGAGTACTGCACGTTGTATTGGGCGAGGTATTCCGGCCAGAAGGCATTAAGGCTGTTGACCGTGCCTGTGATCCGGCAGTCGAGTCGTTTATCCGCGTCAGCGCCCGTCTGGCACTCCTGCACACCGCCGCTCCCGCCTTCCACGGCGGGCGGCTGCGTTCCGCCGCCTGTAAGGTCACCAAGGATGTTGGGGTTGATTCCGAAGAGGGCCAGAAGCAGCACGACGATGCCACCACCAATCCCGCCACCTATCTTCGTCCCACGGCCCATGCCTCCGCCGCGTCGGTCTTCTACCTGGGATGGGTCAAGCTGCGCACCGTCATTGAAACTCATACAGTCAGAATAGACGTCACCGTTGGTGCCGTAGGGAGAACACTGCCGTAAAATTGCGGGGATGCCTTTCCTGGACAAAATTCAGCTCTGGGCCGATGAGCGTCCCCACGACACCGCCGTCGTTGTGGGGCGCAGCCGGCTCAACTGGGCCGAGCTCCGCGACGCCGCGGCGGGCCTGCTTGGCCATGCGATGGCCACTACGGTGCTTGCCGAGCCCAACTCCACTGACTTCATCGCCAAGTTCGCGGCGGCGGTGGCGGGAGAGCGCCGCTGTGCTGTGCTGGACCCACAGTGGCCCGCAGCAATGGTGGAGGAAGTGACGTCCCGGATCGTCGACTCTTCCGTCGCATCCGGCGTCGAACTCACTGACGGCGATCCCTCCACGACGTTCCTGATTGGGCTTACTTCCGGCACCACTTCGGTGCCGAAGGCGTTCACGCGGTCCCGCCGTTCCTGGCAGGTTTCCTTCGAGGCATCGATCGAGTTCTTTGGGCTCTCGCAGGACGACCGGACCCTGGCAGCAGGTCCGCTCTCCTCCAGCTTGAACCTCTACGCCCTGTCCGAGTGCCTGTACGCGGGCTCCGCATTCCACACGCTGGAGTCATTCGACGTGGGTGACGCCCACGCTTCGATCAGCCATGACAACATCACAAGGCTGGTTCTTACGCCGACCATGCTTCGTTTGCTGAGTGAACGGGGCCCTGGCTGGAGACGTGGATGCTTCCGGCATCCGCAGCATTGTCTGCGCGGGTTCCAAGCTCGATGGCCGTACGTTGGAAGCGGCGCGCCGCTGGGCCCCGCATGCTGCCATCTTCGAATACTACGGGGCCTCCGAATTGAGCTTCGTTTCCGGCACACGGTTGGCTGCGGGGGAACCCCTCGACGTCGGGGGTACGGGGATTGGCCGGCCTTTTCCTGGCGTGGAATTGCGGATCCTGGACGACACCGGCCGGAACCTTCCGGACGGGGAGCACGGCAACATCAGCGTCCGCAGTGGGATGGTCAGCAACGGCTACCTCTGGGGTGACGACGGCCAGGCCCTCCGCTGCTTGGACGGCTGGTACACCGTGGGGGACCAAGGCTATCTCGCCGACGGGACCCTGCACATTCTGGGACGTCGTTCGGACATGATCATCACTGCGGGGAAGAACGTGTATCCGCACGAGGTCGAACTCGCCCTCGCCTCCGTTCCGGGCATCGAAGTTGCGGTAGCAGCCGGCGCTCCGGATGACGTCCGCGGTCAAAAGGTGATTGCCGGCGTCGTTCCCGCCTACGGTGCCGTCACGGCGACGCAGCTCCGCACCGGCCTTGATGGCCTTCTCGCACGGGACAAGTGGCCACTGCAGTACTACGTCCTGTCCGAGTTACCCATCACGGATCGCGGTAAGGTCAGCCGGATGGTGCTACTCGACTGGATCAAAAACCATGATGCCCGGGCGCGTCCCCTTGGGTAGCGGCGTCCCCTTGGGTAGCGGCCCTTCAATGCAGGAGGTGGACGAGTCCCGCCAGCCGGTCATCATAGCGGCGCTACGGACTCCGATCTGCCGTGCCAACGGGCAGCTGAAGCACTTCCGGGCGCCGGACCTCCTGGCGCCGGTCATCCGTTCCCTCGTCGAGTCGGCAGGCATTGATCCGGCAGGGGTGAACGACGTCATCGTGGGCAATGCTGTTGGTGGTGGTGGAAACGTGGCGCGATTCGCTGCGCTGCAGGCCGGCCTGCCCATCACCGTGCCCGGGCTCACGGTTGATCGGCAGTGTGGTTCCGGCTTGGATGCTATTGCACTTGCTGCGCGTCTGGTTGGCGCCGGTGGAGATCCGCTGTATGTGGCCGGCGGGGTGGAAAGCATCAGTACCGCTCCAGCACGGGCCAACAGGACCGACGACGGCGGCCTGGACTTTTACTCTCGGGCCACCTTTGTGCCACCCGGGTTTGGTGACCCCGACATGGGTGTTGCTGCGGAAAATGTGGCGCGCACGTTTGGTATCAGTCGTGAGCGGCAGGATGAGTACGCACTCCGCAGCCATCGGCGGGCACTTGAGGCTGTTGCAGCGGGCAAGCTCGCACGCGAAATCGTGCCGCTGGAAAATGCCGGGACGCTCGTCGAGGCCGACGACGGCCCCAAGCGTTCGTTGCGCGCTCCGCTGATGTCACGGTTCCCGGCAGTTTTCGTCCCTGACGGAACTGTCACGGCAGCCAACTCATGTTTCGATGCCGACGCGGCTGCCGCCGTCGTTATAACGTCCCTGAAGCGTGCCCGGGAGATGGGCGCGGTTGACGGCTTGCTGGTTTTGGGTTGTGAAACGACGGGGGTGCATCCGGAGTTGCTCGGCATCGGGGGCCCGCGCATGCTGCGGAACGGTTGTTGGCTCAGCAACGCGTTGCTGCCACTGACGTTGACCTCATCGAATTCAATGAAGCTTTTGCCTCGCAGGCCATCGCTTGCCTTGATCATCTGGGCATCGATCCCGGGAAGGCCAATGCAGAGGGCGGAGCGCTGGCGCTTGGCCACGGCTACGGCGCTTCGGGGGCTGTCCTGGTTACGCGCCTGTTCACCCAGGCGCGCAGCCTGTCCGAAAACTCCGGACTCGCACCGCTGGCCTTGGCGATGATCAGCATCGCGGGGGGCATGGGCACGGCAGCCCTCCTGCGTTACGCCCGGCTCTGAACCAACTGAGTCGCATTAGAGCGCGTTTAGAGCCGTGAAAACGCGCTCAGCTGCGACCTAGTTGGGCTCGTTCGGTTCCCCGAGTCCCCGGGCGGCCAAAGCGTCGCCGGTCTGCCGCGCATAAGCGACCGTCGAGATAAAGACGGGGAGTATCAGTGCCCTTGGATTGCGTTCAAGTCCGCGGGCGCGGGCCGCATCCCTGACGTCCGAAAAGGCTCCCGCAATGAACGGGATGCTCCTGAGCATCACGGCGATGGTCAGCGCGAAACGCTCGGGATCGGCACCGAAGCGCTGGAACGGTTTGGCGAGGGAGACAACGCCGTCCAAGAGGTCCTGCACGGGTGTCGTGGCAGTTAGAACCGAGGCGGCGACGACGCACACCAGGACGTTCAGGACAATGCGTGCAGCCGTGGGGGCACCCAATTGCCACCATTGAAACAAGCCGATCACCACAAGGATGGGCGTAACCGTCCATATGGCACGCATCAGTCGGCGCAAACCGGCCCCGCTGAGCAGGAACAAGCCGCACATCAGGGCGAAGACCACCAGCGACACCGCCCAGTCGACGATCAGGAAGGACGCCGTTCCGCAGGCAGCCACTACGAGGAACTTCAGCCACAACGGGATCTGGTGGATGAGCGAGTTTCCCGGCACAAAGTTTGCGATCAGGAAGCCATGGCCCCTCATAACCGGCACCTCATGACTGGCCTCTCCCCGGACGTTCGCCAAAGCCCGGGACCTCGTCGAGGGCAGTTGCGCACAGCTCCCGGTACCGTGCGACGCCTTCGGCCGGCCCGCCGTCGAAAATGATGCGCCCTGAGTCCACCACCAGGACGCGGTCCATATCCAGGGCGAGGTCGAGGTCGTGCGTGGACATCATCACTTGCTGGTCCAAGGCCGCCACCGTGCGGCGAAGGAGTTCGCGGTTACGCAGATCAAGCAAGGTGGAGGGCTCATCGAGGACCAGCACTTTGGGGTCGACGGCGAGGACCGCAGCCAGGGCCAGCAACTGACGCTCGCCACCGGAGAGCTCATAAATGCTCTGGTCCGCCAGGGGCAGCAGGCCAAACCGGTCAAGAACCGCCTCCGCGCGTGTGGCGCGTTCGCGCGTGTTCTTGATGGTGCGGCGGAGCGAGAGTTCAACGTCTTCCCGCCCGGTAGGCATCACCAATTGCGACAAGGGATCAGTGAAGACGAAGCCGACGTTCGCACGAACCCTGCGCACAGCTTTGACTGTGTCATCGCCGTGGACTTCAACAGTTCCGTCGCTGGGCTCAACCAGGCCGTTCACCAGCCGCAACAGTGTGGACTTTCCGGAACCGTTGGCCCCAATGACGCCGATGCGCCGCTCCGTAAGGCTCAAGGAAACATCCTCCAGCAGGGTCTTGGACGTGCTGGAGCCGTCAATGGCCACACGAACCGAGACCCTGCTGAAGCTGATGGAGTTCATAGAGGTATTGTTTCCGACTTTGCGTGCCGCAGGCTATTTGACCCTGCGGACCAGGACATCGGGGAAGGCTTTGTGAATAGCCACAGCAATGATCACTGCAAGGACATTCTTGAGGATGTCCCCGGGGTAGAACGCCAGATCGGCAATGAAGGCTTTGGTGAAGTCCAGTTTGCCGTTGACCATCATGCCCAGGACGCCCAGGCCGTGGATGAGGACGATGCTGCTGGCCATAGCTGCAGCAAACAGGAGCAGGGAGCGGTTCCGCACCGTCTTACGGATAATCAGCGCGGCCAGATAGCCCGTGGCGGCCGCCGCGAGGGGGAAGGCAATGATGTAGCCTGCCGAAGCTGTAGCGAGGATGCCCAGTCCGCTGCGGCCGCCGCTGAAGATCGGCAGCCCGGCGAGCCCAAGGAGGACATAAAGCCCGACGGCGGCGAATCCCCGCCCGGGGCCAAGCACCAGGCCGCTCAGCATCACAGTGAGGGTCACCAGGGTGATCGGCACGCCAAGGGCGCCAACCGGAATGCCGGGAACGATCGCGGATGCGGCCACAAGGGCTGCGAAGACGGCAATGAGGCCGAGGTCCGTGGCGGTCCATCGCTTACGCGAAGAGTTGCGTTCCACAGAGGCGGAGGTGGTTTGGCTCATGACGGGTCCTATCAGGAAATGCTGTGGGTGCGAGGTTGACGTTTATTTCCCCCAACAGTGAGGATACGGAGCTTGGGAACGGCCTTTTTTGGAGCCTCTCCACAACCGTGGGTCTAAATTCTGTGGGTGATGGCACAACGCGCCGACCGGGCAATGTGAGGTCCGGGGGAGGGCATGGTGCCGGTAGACTTGAACAGGCTGTTCTCACAGCCGTCCCCGCCGCACTACCGGGCCAACCGGTCACGCAGGCGTTCCCCATTGAAAGGCATCACCCGAATTGATTACCGTCCAGGAACTCGAACTCCGCGCCGGCGCACGCCTGCTCATGGACAAGGTCAACTTCAGGGTGGACAAAGGCGACAAAATCGGCCTTGTTGGACGCAACGGCGCCGGCAAGACCACTTTGACCCGCGTCCTCGCGGGCGAAGGCCTCCCGGCGGGCGGCAAAGTGACCCGGAGCGGCGAGATCGGCTATCTGCCACAGGATCCCCGCACCCCGGACATGGAACAGCTCGCCCGTGATCGCATCCTTTCTGCACGTGGCTTGGACGTGGTGGTAGGGAAACTGAAGAAGGCGCAGGCTGAGATGGCCAGCGAGGATGACGCCATCCAGCGCAAGGCCATGAACCGCTACGATCGCTTGGAAGCTGAGTTCCTGGCTGGCGGCGGATACGCCGCTGAAGCTGAGGCAGCCGCGATCTCCTCCAACCTTGCGCTCCCGGAACGCATCCTTAACCAGCCGCTGAAGACCCTCTCCGGTGGTCAGCGCCGTCGCGTGGAACTCGCCCGTATTCTCTATTCCTCGGCAGAAACCCTGCTCCTTGACGAACCAACCAACCACCTCGACGCCGACTCCATCACCTGGCTGCGCGACTTCCTCAAGGACCACCAGGGTGGGTTGATCGTGATCAGCCACGATGTTGAATTGTTGGAGGCCACGGTCAACAAGGTCTACCACCTTGACGCGAACAGAGCCCAGATCGACTACTACAACATGGGCTGGAAGCGCTATCTCCAGCAGCGCGAAACGGATGAAAGGGCCCGAAAGCGCGAACGGGCCAATGCGGAAAAGAAGGCCCAGGTCCTCATCGACCAGGCCAACAAGATGCGCGCCAAGGCAACGAAAGCCGTCGCAGCACAGAACATGGCAAAGCGTGCTGAGCGTCTCCTTGGCGGTTTGGAAGCCGTTCGTGAAAACGATCGCGTCGCCGCCCTGCGCTTCCCGGATCCGTCACCCTGCGGCAAGACCCCGCTGACTGCCGAAGGTCTCAGCAAGTCCTACGGCTCCCTGGAGATTTTCACTGACGTGGACCTGGCGATCGATCGCGGTTCCAAAGTGGTGATCCTTGGCCTCAACGGCGCGGGCAAGACCACCCTCCTGCGAATGCTTGCAGGCGTGGACAAGCCGGATACCGGCGACATCATCCCGGGGCACGGATTGAAGGTGGGCTACTACGCCCAGGAACACGAAACCCTGGACCACGATCGCACCGTCCTCGAAAACATGCGTTCCTCCGCACCTGACATGAAGGACGCCGAAGTCCGCGGCATTCTGGGTTCGTTCCTGTTCTCGGGTGACGATGTCGAAAAGCCGGCGGGTGTTTTGTCAGGTGGCGAGAAGACCCGGCTAGCCCTTGCAACCATCGTGGCCTCCAGCGCCAACGTGCTGCTCCTCGACGAGCCCACCAACAACCTGGACCCCGCCAGCCGCGCGGAAATCCTTGGTGCACTGAAGAACTACAGTGGCGCTGTCGTCATGGTCAGCCACGATGAGGGCGCCGTATCGGCCCTGAACCCGGAGCGCGTGGTGCTGCTTCCGGACGGTGTCGAAGACCACTGGAACGAGGACTACCTGGACCTGATCACGCTGGCGTAGGGACCGTTCACTTCTGCGTCCGCTTCGCGGCGCGCTAGCGGACCTGCAACGCCTCGGCGTTCGTTATCCTTTGCAGCTGGTCGTAAGTGATGGAGAACATTGAATTGTGGTCTCCGGCGCCGGCCCATAGGACGGGGTGTTGCTTCAGCGAGACATCCAGGATGGTGCGGATGTGGTTGGGGTGACCTACCGGGGCGACACCTCCCACCTCCTGGCCGGTGTGTTTGAGCACGAAATCAGGCTTCGCCCGGCGGATCTTTCCGGTGCCGAGCAGGTTGGCCACCAGTGCTGTGTCTACTCTCGCGGCTCCGCTGGCGAGGATCAGCAGGGGTTTGCCGTCGAGGTCGAAAATCAGGCTGTTGGTGATGGCTGCAACCTCGCATCCAAGGACAGAGGCGGCCGCTGCGGCCGTGGGCACCTTGTCCGTGAAGATCCGGACGGTGTCCTCAACGCCGGCCGCCGTGAGGGCCGACTTCACGTTGAGCACCGGGTCCGGAATAGCTTCAGTAACCTTGGGCATCCAGGATTGCGTCTTCCTCTTCTTCTGACGTGGGGCGCTTGTTCTTTCGGTTTGCGGGCGCACGACGCTTGGGTGGGCTACTGACGGCAATGACTTCGTCCTCGCCTTCTTCTTCCTCTTCCGCGTCGATGGCAGCGTTACGGGCCTGCTGTCGGGCTGCGTAACCGAAGCCAATGAACATCAGGACGCCGAAGGCAAACCACTGCAGGGAGTAGGAGAGGTGCGTGCCCTCCTCCGTGGCTGGTTTGGGGAAGGGCGTTGGCATGGGCTGGACTGCGGGGTCCTCGCTGGCCAGCTGCCCATAGGCGCCCGTCGCGATGGGATAGGGGAGTTCGCTCGCGAAGCCGGCAAGGTCAATGGATGGCAGCTGTCCGTCCACCGCACCACGGTCCAGCTTCGGTTCCGTTGGCTTGAGGCGGGCAACCACGGTGACCTCACCCACGGGAGGGGCCGGAACGACGTCGGGACGGCCGGGAGTGTTGTTGCCAATTGGCAACCAGCCGCGGTCGATAACCACCGCTTCGCCGGTGCTGAGGCGGAAAGGAACCACGACGTCGTAACCTGGCTGCCCATTCAATGGACGGTTCCGTACAACGCGCTGGCCGTTTAGGTCATAGCTACCCCGCAGCTCTACCTGGGTCCATTCGCGCTCAGGGTCCAAGGTGTGGAACTGGTCTTTGATGTCAGCGAAGGGGACTGGCGTCGCGGAGTAATTGCTGACTACGCGGTTGATCTCAGCCAGCGTCTCCGCCCGCCGATCCATCTGCCAACGGCCGAGGAACACGCATGCTGTGGCGAAGATAACGGCCAGAACGAAGTAACCCAGCCACTTGCTGGAGAACAGGAACCGATACATTCAGCGGGCCTCGCCAACGGCAGCGTCATCTGCCTCGAAAGGGATGGTCTCTTTCCAGAGGCCCCGGGTTTGAAGGTAGTCCTCAAGCCAATCGCGGTGCTCGTCGCACGAAAGCCAAACCTTCCGCCGGTCAGGGGTGTGGATGCGCGGGTTGTTCCACAGGAGTTGCCAGGCTGCGCCCTCCCGGCACCCCTTGCGGGAGCAGAGGGCAGGGCCAGTGGCGCGATCGGACTCCTGGCTGCCCAAACCGGTGCCGCCAAGGTTGAAGATGTTCATGAAGCCGCCCGTTCGTTGCCGGCATCCCCGGTCTTGGGTGTCTGGGTCGCGTCAGGCTCTGTTCCCTGACCTGCTGGCTCGTCGTCTACCAGTTCGCCTTTGAGCACAGTGATGTTGTCTGTCGATTCGTCGTAGGTGGACTGGGGCGAGCCCTCGATTTCCGCTGCTGCCACATAATCCAGGAGGGAATCGCTGTGGTCCTCGGCTTTATCGCTACCGTTCGCGATGACAACGGCTATCCAGGGAAGGAACACGGCGCCGGCCACGGCGATGATCTTGAACCAGCCGTCCACCACGAAGATCAGGATGATGCAGACCATGCGAATACCCATGGCCACTGCGTACTTGATCATGCGTTCCCGCATGTCTTCCGAGTGGGCAGCAGCGGCATCGGTGATGCTGTGGACTTCGGGGTCGCCGGAGACAGCGTCCGGATCCCCGGGCACCTGCTGCAGGGGACTGTTTTCTCGTGTCACAGCTGAATCATCACGCTCCAAAGGCTTCACTCAATTCTCTCACCAAGGCGGTAGCCGCCCAAACCGCGGGACGGGCCGGTTACCCGCGGGTTGGAGCAGGTGCCCGATAAGATCGAGGCAGGAAATCCCCTCTTCACCGCAGCACACCCATGCCGCAGAACCTGGAGCGAAAGTATGTCTGAAGCAGTATCCACCGGCCGCAGCGTCCTCATTACCGGCGGCAACAGGGGCATCGGTCTGGCCATTGCCGAGTCCTTCCTTGCAAACGGTGACAAGGTGGCAGTGACTTATCGAAGCGAATCAGAACTGCCTGAAGGCATCCTGGGAGTCAAAGCCGACGTCACGGACGAAGCCTCGATTGATGCCGCCTTCAAGACAGTAGAGGAAGCGCACGGCCCCGTGGAGGTTCTGGTTGCCAATGCTGGCATCACCAAGGACACGCTGCTCCTGCGCATGAGTGAGGACGACTTCACCTCTGTGCTGGACACGAACCTCACCGGAGCGTTCCGCGTCATTAAGCGTGCTTCCAAGGGCATGATCCGGCTCCGCAAGGGCCGCGTAGTCCTCATCTCATCGGTGTCCGGCCCTGTATGGAGCTCCGGGCCAGATCAACTACTCCGCATCGAAGGCGGGCATGGTGGGCATCGCACGCTCGCTGACCCGCGAACTGGGCAGCCGGGGCATCACGGCCAACGTGGTAGCTCCCGGATTCATCAATACGGACATGACGGCAGAACTACCCGAGGAAACCCAGAAGTCGTATCTGGCAAACGTGCCGGCGGGCCGTTTCGCCGAGGCTTCCGAGGTAGCCAACGTTGTGCGTTGGGTAGCCAGCGATGAGGCCGCCTACATTTCAGGCGCTGTGATTCCGGTTGACGGCGGCCTCGGGATGGGCCACTAAAGCGGCACGCTCTGAGGCCATCAGCCAGTTTTTGTCGCGACCCGACAAAGGCGTTCGAGCCCACCACTGGCATGATGGAACCCAGGCCCGCACATTTTTAGCTGAAGTGAACAAAAGGAGCACGAATGGGAATGCTGGATAACAAGACCGCGATCGTCACGGGATCTTCCCGTGGTATCGGTGCTGAAGTCGCCAAGATCCTCGCGGGCGAGGGTGCCGCCGTCGTCGTCAACTACCGTCAGAAGGCACCGCGCGCCAACAAGGTAGTTGCTGAAATCCAGGCAGCGGGCGGCCGCGCTGCGGCTGTCGGCGCAGACCTCACTACCGATGAAGGCGTACACGCGCTTGCCAGCACCGCCATGGAACAGTTCGGTTCGCTGGATGTCCTGGTCCTGAATGCTTCCGGAGGCATGGAGTCCGGAATGGAGGAGGGTTACGCCCTCAAACTCAACCGCGATGCCCAGATCAACATGCTCAATGCGGCTGTTCCCCTCATGCGCGAAGGTTCGCGCGTCGTCTTCGTGACCAGCCACCAGGCGCATTTCGTGGAGACCGTCCCCACAATGCCTGAATACGAGCCGGTGGCAAAGAGCAAGCGGGGCCCGGCGAGGACGCCCTGCGTGCACTCCTGCCCGACCTCGCCGCCAAAGGCATCTCGCTGGTGGTTGTTTCCGGTGACATGATCGAGGGCACCGTCACGGCCACCTTGCTTGACCGCTCCAACCCGGGCGCCATCGAAGCCCGCCGTGCAGAAGCCGGCAAGTTGTACTCGGTTGAAGAATTTGCGGCCGAGGTCGCCAAGATGGTGACGGCCGACGTCGAATCCGGCCACACTGAATACGTGGGTGGAGCAGACTACTTCGGCAAATCCGCCGAGTAGGCATCCTGCCAAAATTTGTTGTGGCCCGGACACGCGTCCGGGCCACAACTGTTTAACCGTTCAAATGGCAACCAAAGGTGGGGGATGACAATTTCATAAATTGTTCAGCTTTCTGCGACACGAAATTCGATTAGTTGTTTCAAGTTCGAGCTTTTGCATTTACGGAATCGATCTGATTGAATCTCCAAGGCGTCATCGTCCCTAAGGTAAGCAAACTGTATTAGGCCAAGGCAGGAACTTTATGGCAGTGTCCAGGGTCGAACCCACTACTGTGAACTAGGAGCATCTTTGGACCTGTTACTGCATGCTGATGATATTCACGCGTCCTACGATCAAAGGCGCATCCTCAAAGGTGTTGGACTTTCACTCCACCGCGGCGAGATCCTGGGATTAATCGGGACCAACGGCGCCGGCAAAACCACCCTCATGGGCGTATTGGCTGGCTCCCATAAGCACGATGGCGGGCACATCATGCTGGCTGGCGAGAAATATGGACCGGATTCGATGGAGGAATCCCAGGCTTGCGGCGTAGGCCTCATCCCGCAGAACTTCCGGCTCGACTCTGACCTGACCGTCGCCGAGGCAATTTTCCGGGGAACGTTTCAAGCCAATCGATCCCATGATGAACTCCGGGGTCAAGCAATCAAACTCATTCAGGACATCGGAATCACCTTGGATCCCGACGTGAAGGTGGGCACTTTGATTCGTGCCGAGCAGACCCTCGTGGAAGTTCTGAGAATGGTTGCCGAGGAAGCCCAACTCGTGATCATGGACGAGGTTGCTGCGTCGCTGCCGGATCATGACGTCGCCGTCCTGCATCAAGTCCTGCGGATGCTGGTCGGGCAGGGACGTGCCATCATCTACATCACCCACCGCCTTGATGAGGTCCGGTCCATAGCCCACCGCATCGCCGTCATGCGGGATGGAAGGGTCCACAAAATCCTGGAAGCCAGCCGGACCGACGTCGACGAGCTCGCCTTCCTCTTGCTTCAGCACGAGCTGGCCAACAACTCCAGGCCCACGGATCCGGCACCCGGAGATGAGGCCATTCGGGTGGTGGAGCTCACTGTCGAAGACAGTATCCGCGATATTTCCTTCAGCGTGTCCAAGGGTGAGATTTTCGGTTTGGCCGGAACACATCGCTCAGGCATTTATCAATTGCTCGAAGCGCTGGTAGGTATCCACCCGAGTACCTCGGGCCAGATTTTCATACAAGGGAAACCTGTACAGATCCAGGGGCTGCAGGATGCCCTGCGTTTGAAGATCGGTTACTTGTCAGACACCGCAGACACCCTGGAATCAGCAAGCGGAATCGTTGAAGGCCCTCCAGCGTACTGACGATGCTGCGGGCGCGAATTTGCAGGATGAGATCACCCAGCTTCGTGGCGTGATCGAACTGGTTCGCCGCATGCGCATCAACACGACGAACATTCATGGCGCCATCACCACTCTTTCGGGCGGCGATCGCCAGAAGGTGCAGCTTGCCAAATGGATGACCAGTGACTGCGATGTGTTGATTCTTAGCCACCCCAGCCGCGGTATAGATGTTGGGGCCAAAGAGACCGTGTACAGGATGCTCCAGGAGCTCAGCCGCACGGGGGTTGCGATCATCCTCTTGTCGTCGGATTTGTCGGAACTGGTCAGCTGGTGCCATCGGATTGGCGTGATGCGCAACGGCGAAATGGTGGCCATCGAGGCCAATGCCAATACCAACGAAGACGCCTTGGTGCACCATATGCTGGGCGAGAAGTTCACTTCCGGCAGTGGGGAAGCCCGCCGGGTGAAGAGTTGACGGCCCTCTCTTCCTGACGCGAACCGAAAGGGGCGACCGCGAATGCGCGGCCGCCCCTTTCACTGTTCCGGGGAAGATCAGACGGTAATTCCCTTGGCCAGGTTGTTGAGCTTGTGGCGCGCCAGCGCAAGGTTTGCGTACGTTCGATCCAGCACCAAGTAGACAAACAGGCCCTTGGAACCGCCTGCGTTCAGGACGTTAATCAGGTGGTACTGCGAACCGAGGGTGATGAGGATATCTTCGATATCACTGTCCACGTGGAGGTCCGCCATGGTGCGGAGTTTTGCACTGACAACATTTGAGTTGCCGGCAGCTGCCACACCCAGGTCAAAGCCAGGGTTTCCACCCTGGGCCAAAGCCATTCCGCTGGAGTAGTCCACGACGGCCGCGCCCGTTGCGCCCTCTATGGACAGCAACTGCTTTATGGATTCGTCAAGCGTGCTCATATTATGTTCTTCCTTTTCTTTTTTATCATCACCGATATGTGTGAAGTAGTCCGTCCGGATCTCTTGGTACACCGGCGCATTGGGAAGTGATTCATCCTCATTGGCAAGCACTCCAGCAGATACAGACTTTTCCTGACGTTTCCACCATCTCCGTGCGTGCCGCGAACGATTCACTTTCTGCCCCTGCTGGTATTGATCCCCGGCTGCCTAATGCATCACGGCTCCGTCTTGGAGTTTCCAACTTTACACATTGGGAACACACTGGAATGCACTGTCTCAACAAGTGAACCAGTTAGTGACGATCGCATAAATTATTCCGAAGTTGGCGTCACGAAATACGTTCATGAGTTTCAGGGGCGTTTATGTTCATCGCCTTTCGATTAATGAAGGCAACGTTAATAATGTGGTCCCCACCGGCCTCCACCGTGTTCTGGAAGATCACTTGATAGGGCGTGTGCCCAATCAACAGGGCTATTCCGTCAGGTGCCCTGTCAGGCGTTCGCGACGCATGTGCGAGCATGCTCCGAAAACCCGGATGGTTCTCCACGTGCCCACGGATCCCCGAATGATCAAAGGATGCCAAGGTAGACAGCCAGACAGTTCCATCTGCCTCGACCACC
Source organism: Arthrobacter sp. StoSoilB13 (assembly GCF_019977255.1). Classification (NCBI taxonomy): domain Bacteria; kingdom Bacillati; phylum Actinomycetota; class Actinomycetes; order Micrococcales; family Micrococcaceae; genus Arthrobacter; species Arthrobacter sp. StoSoilB13. The sequence goes on from NZ_AP024647.1 coordinate 791,547, forward strand.
CCGTGGGCCGGGTACACGATGTGGCCGGTTTCGGTGGCGAAGCCGGATTCTGTTGGAAAGATCTTGAACCGCGCACACCAGGACGTGAAGTGCTTCCTCAGCACACCGTCAGGGTCAGCCGAAACAACAGACTTGCACAGGGTTTCATGCTCCAGCAACGCATCTCCTTCGGATCGGCAAGGCGACGTGCGCCAACCGGCAAGCGCCACATCTGATGAGTGTCCTGAAAGCGCAAATCGTTTCGCTGAAAGGTCGTGGAATCCGCAACATGAACACCGTCCCAGCGCTACTCGAATGGTGGAGGCCCTCGGCCAAGTGTCCTGGGCACCATCAATCGAAGGGGAAAAGTGTGATCAATCAACGCGCCTCACGACATTGGCGAGCCGCCACTGCCGCCTTGGCAGGGGCAGTGCTGTCTGTGTCACTCTCCGTCGCGCCGGCCCTCGGCAGCCCCGGTGATCAATAGTGACCAGACCGGTTCCATCACCGTTCACAAGTTCGAGAAGCCCATCCCTGGTGGCAGTGGCGGCGGTGGCCACGGCGGGGGTGGCAATGGCAGCGGCCACGGCGGGGGAGGCAATAACTTTTCCCGCGTCGTTCCGGACACCACGGGCCTGACGCCCTTGCCTGGTATTGAATTCACGATCCAGCAGGTCAATACGATTGACCTATCCAGCAATGCAGGCTGGGACGCGGCACACAACCTTAGCAATGTCTTTGTGCCGTCTGACCCCTCCGGTTCCATTACTGGCGCTGGATACACCCTGGGTGCCAGCCAGGTGCAGGTCACTGCTGCCGACGGCACTGCCGTCTTTGCCGACCTGCCCATTGGCGTGTATCTAGTGACCGAGACGAACTATCCGGCCGGTGTCACCCCATCGGCTCCGTTCCTTATCTCGGTGCCGACAACTGATCCGGATAACCTTGACAACTGGATCTACGACGTCGACGTGTACCCGAAGAACTCCGTCTCCGGTGCGGAGAAGACGGTCACTGATGCTCCCGACGTCAAGCTCGGCAATCAGGTCGATTGGACGATCACCGCTGATATCCCCAACGAGGCCGTGATCGACGGTTACAAAGTGGTGGATCAGCTCGACACCAAACTGACGTATGTTGGTGCCACCGCCTTGCTGGAGGATGGGACCGCACTTGCGGAAGGTGCCGATTATGTTGTGAGCTTCGATGCCACAACCAACACTGTCTCGGTGGTCTTCACCGATGACGGCCGTGCCTTCCTGGCCGCCCGCACCGATACCCGTGTGCAGATAGTTGTGAGCACCAAGGTCAACACCATAGGTGAGATTGAAAACGTCGCACTTGCCTACCCGAACGCTGCGAGCTTCACCATCACCCCCGGCCAGCCCGGCGGCCCGGTAGTAACGCCGCCCGTCGTTACCAAGTGGGGCGGGATGACGTTGCAGAAGGTAGACGAGAATGCTGCCGCCCTGGCTGGCGCTTCTTTCTCGGTCTACACCAATGAGGCCCGATGCCAACGCAGGCACCAACCCTGTGGATATTGACGGCCAGACTGTCTTCACCGTTGGCGGCGATGGAACCTTGACCATTTCAGGGCTGCGCTACTCGGATTGGGCCAACGGTGCGGCCGTTGCCCCTGGGGACCTGGACTACCGCACCTACTACCTGGTGGAGACCACGGCGCCGGCAGGCTACGAGTTGCTTGCTGAACCTTTGTCCTTCCTGATCAACTCCACAACCACAACCGTTGGCGTTGACCTGAGCGTGAAGAACATGCGGTCCAACGCCGGGTTCGAGCTGCCTCTGACGGGAGGAGTGGGAACCGGTCTGCTTTATGGAGCCGGCGCTTTCCTGGTCATTGGTGCCGGCCTGCTGTTTGTCCGCAACCGCAGGGCAGGTAGCAACAGCTAGGGGGTTCAGACGTTGGCGATGTGCCGCACCGCATCAAGGTAGGGCATGTTGATGACGGCGTCTGCCACTGCACGGACGGCCGGTTTGGCGTTAAAGGCAACGCCAATTCCGGCCGCTCCCAGCATGTCGAGGTCGTTGGCGCCGTCGCCCACTGCGATGGTGTGCTGAAGGTCGATCCCCTCGGCAGCTGCCCACTTGCGCAGGTACTTCTCCTTCGCTGCGCGGTCGATGACGTCGCCCAGCACCCTGCCCGTCAAAGCGCCATCGACGATTTCCAGCTCGTTGGCAATCCAGTAATCCAAGCCGAGTTCTTCGGCTATGGGCCCGAGGATCTGGTTAAAGCCACCGGAAACCACAGCCACCGCGTGGCCCGCTTCCTTGAAGGCAGCCACCAGTTCTGCTGCGCCAAGGCTGAGGCGCACCTCCGCGCGTACAGAATCGACGACGGCGGCCGGCAGCCCTGCGAGGACCTCAACGCGGGCGTAGAGGCTCTGTGCGAAATCAAGTTCCCCACGCATGGCGGCTTCGGTTACGGCTGCAACTTCGTCGCGCTTGCCTGCATAAGCGGCAAGCAACTCAATGACTTCCTGTTGGATCAGCGTGGAATCCACATCCATGATGAGGAGCTTCCGTGGAGCCTGGCGAAGGTCCTCCGGAACGATCGCAGTATCCACGCCGGCATCCGCGGCCTCAGCCACCCGCCGTCGAATACTTGTCAGGGCTTCGGGCGTGATGGCATCAACGGCAAGACCGGCCGTGTGAACACGAAAGCGGTGGTCCCCCGATTGTGATTCCGATGACACTTCGGCGCCGGCATCAGCCAGCACTTTGCGCACGTTATCAAGCGATTCAGGGGACAAATTCACGCCATAGCTGACCGCAGCCAAGTTCGAAGTCATGGTCCCAATCCTACTGAGCGTGCTACCTCCACCCGAATTCGTTTCTCCGCAGCAGCCAGCACGTACGCCCGGTTATCAGTCATCTGTATTTTTGTCCTAGTGTCTACTGCTATGAGTGATGTTCTGGAATTGGCTTCCGTCAGCGTTGTCCGAGGCAAGAAGACCCTGCTGGACAAGGTTGACTGGCAGGTCAACGAAGGCGAACGCTGGGTCATTCTTGGCCCCAACGGCGCAGGCAAAACGACGCTTCTCCAGATTGCTGCAGCCCGCATGCACCCGACCAGCGGAAGGGCAGGGATCCTTGACGAAACCCTGGGCCGGGTTGACGTCTTTGAACTGCGCCCCCGCATCGGCCTTTCCTCGGCCGCACTGGCTACCCAGATCCCGGAACACGAGAACGTCCTCAACGTCGTAGTGACCGCGGCATACGGCGTCACCGGCCGCTGGCGTGAAGGATACGAGCGCGACGACGAGCGTCGTGCCTTTGGCCTCCTGAATGACTGGGGGATGGGACCGCTGCTCAACCGCACGTTTGCCACGCTTTCCGAAGGTGAGCGGAAGCGGGTGCAGATCGCACGCGCACTCATGACCGATCCCGAACTCCTGCTCCTGGATGAACCGGCCGCCGGACTCGATCTTGGGGGGCGCGAAGAGCTCGTGCACAAACTCGGTGAACTTGCCAAGGACGAGGCAGCTCCGGCGATGGTCCTGGTGACCCACCACCTTGAGGAAGTTCCCCCGGGATTCACCCACGCCATGCTGCTGCGCGAAGGTGGAGTAGTGGCAGCCGGTGCCATTAAGGACGTACTCACGGACGAGCACCTGAGCAACACTTTCGGCCTGGCCCTGGACGTCACGGAAAACGCCGGCCGTTACACGGCAACCGCCCGCCGCCAGGCGGGCCAGTAGTCGACGGTGGAGATTCTTAGCAGCATCCTGATCTTTTTCGCGGGCTTGTGGGCCGGCACCATCAATGCGGTGGTCGGCTCCGGCACCCTCGTGACTTTTCCTGTGCTCATCGCGCTGGGCGTGACTCCGGTGGTTGCCTCCATGAGCAATGCCATGGGCCTGGTGGCTGGCACTGCCGCCGGAGCCTGGGGGTATCGCCGCGAACTCGCGGGCCGCGGCAGGCAGTTGATGAAGCTGCTTCCGGCCTCTCTGCTGGGCGGTATCACGGGGGCTTGGCTGCTGCTTCATCTGCCGGACAAAGTCTTCCACTTTGTGGCCCCCGTCCTGCTGGTACTGGCGCTGCTGATGGTGATGTTCCAGCCTCGTCTCCAAGCCTCGGTGCGAAACCGTGAACAAAATCCGGAACATGCCCTCAGGGACCGGAGCCACGGAGTCCTCCTCGTGGTCCTGGTTTACCTCGCCGGCGTTTACGGCGGCTACTTCGTAGCGGCTCAAGGGATTTTGCTTGTAGGAATATTGGGCGTGTTCCTCACAGGGACCATGCAGAACGCCAACGCCATGAAGAACATCCTGGTGCTCGGCGTCAACATGGTGGCTGCTGTGTCCTACCTGATCTTCGCCTTCGATCGAATCAACTGGCTCGTGGTCCTGCTGATCGGCGTGAGTTCAACCATTGGCGGCCTGGTCGGATCCAAGGTTGGCCGCAAGCTTTCGCCACGCGTCTTGAGGGCGGTCATCTTTACGCTTGGGATCGTGGCCCTTGGCTTTATGATCGCCAATCTGCTGAAATAATCGGCCGGTGACGTTTCACTATCTTGAGTCCGCCGATGATCCCCGCGTGACCGACTACACCACGCTGACGGATGTGCACCTTCGCAAGGTTCGCGAGCCGGAGGAAGGCATGTACATTGCCGAATCCTCCAAGGTCCTCCGCCGTGCATTGGCAGCAGGTCATCAGCCACGCTCGTTCTTCCTGGCGGAGAAGTGGCTGGAAGACCTCGACGACGTCTTCCAGGCTTATCCCGACGTCCCGGTGTTCGTTGGCAAAGCCAAGCTGCTGGAAGAAATCACGGGTTTCCATCTGCACCGCGGAGCGATGGCAGCCATGCACCGTCCGGCACCTGTGCCGCTCTCGCAGCTGCTGGCGGATGCGCGCCGGGTTGCCGTGCTGGAAGACAGCGTGGACCACCCCGACGTCGGTGGTTCCAAAGTGCAAGGGGACGAAACCGCTCCTCTTCGAGGACGATCGAGGATCGCGGTCCTTGAAAACCTAACCGACCATACGAACGTAGGGGCGATCTTCCGCAGCGCGGCAGCCATCGGTGTCGACGCTGTACTGGTCTCGCCCCAGTGCGCCGACCCGCTGTACCGACGCTCCATCCGGGTGTCGATGGGCACCGTGTTCCAGGTGCCGTGGACGCGGATCGAGTCGTGGCCTGGAGACCTTGGAGTCCTTAAGGATGCAGGTTACTTCGTTGCCGGCATGTCGCTTGGCGAAGGGGCCATAACACTCGATGAGCTGGTCGCCCAGGACCATCCGAACCTCGCGCTGGTCTTCGGCACCGAGGGTGAGGGATTGAAGCCTGAGACCGACCAAGTGCTCGACGCGCGCGTAACAATTCCGATGATGAATGGCGTGGATTCGCTGAATGTTGCCGCGGCATCCGCTGTGGCGTTCTACGCGACAAAGTAGTGGCCCCCCAGCGATCGCGGCCCGACGATGGCCGGGTCATGCTGAGGCGATGAGGCGGGGGAGGTTGGAGAGCGCTCCGGCGGCATGGGCTCGGCTGCGCTCCTGAGCCTCGGGGATGCGTGGGTCGTCGGCATAACGCTGCAGCTCGGCGAAAGGATACAGCCGGCTCGTGCGCGACCATGCGGACACGGCCGGATGCTTGCCGCGTGCCCGGGAGTTCGCCATCAGCGCGGCGTAGGCGATAAGGAAGTCGACATTCCGATCCCAGAGGTGCAGCGGGCGGCACAGCTTGTTCTTCTGGTCGTCGTCGTGGAGTTCGGCTTCGACGACGCCAAGCATCGCGTACTGGAACGAGACGGTGCCCCAGAACATCGGCTGAAGCGTGATGCGGCCAGGTTCGAAGATCGGACGAAGTGGAGGCCGGACGAGCCCCGTCGCCGCGCAGTGGACGTGCAGCGTTTCGCGTGTCGTGGGGATGACGCCGTCGTCGAGGATGATGCGGTCGCGCTCGACACTACGCACGTGGCCGAGTCGGACGACATCCTCGATTTGCCGGAGGAGGGCGATCTCGGCTTCTCCGACGATCGCGCCGTGGAACATCGTGGGTGGCACCGAGGGATCAACCCGTAGCAGGATTCCCTGTTCGTCGAGCCGTGCGAAGAGATCGTCAAGCGTCGTTGCTTGGGCCATGGCCTCGATCTGTGCAGCGTTCGCGACGTACTGGTCGACGACCAGATCGTGCGGCTGCAGGTAGCGTCTATTCGGCCACCAGCCCTCGCGCGGCTTGATCCACGTGAGGTCGGCGGGATCCACACCCCGCTCAAGAAGCCACACGCATGTGTCGAGGGCGGTCTTTCCTGCGCCGATCACGGTGAAGCGTCCGGCCGGGTGGGCGAGTCGGGCGAGCCCACCGGTTGGGATGCAGCGGACTCCATCGGCAACGGCGAACGGCGGGGCGGAGGTGGCGGGGATGCGCCCCTCGAGATACCTGGCATCCACCACGCGGCGGCGCACGGTGACGGGCACGGTGCGGCCGTCCAGGCGGGAGACGATCCGATCCTCGTCAACGAACTCGCACTCGGGCAGGTACATTACACGGCCGCTCGGCAGGAAGACCCGCGTCATCGCCTCTTCGAAATGCGCACAGATCTCGCTCGGGCCCGGCCAGTTCGTACATGCCTGCGTTCGTGCCACTGACGTCGCGCCTGCTGGCTCCGAATGGCACGGATTCCACGCCATAGAGGTTCGCGGGCTGGTGCAGCCGAACGAACGGATATGCGTCCTGCCAGTGTCCCCCGGGCGCGTGCCGACGATCTACGATCGCGACCGTTGCATCCGAATGCGCGAGGATCCGGTCGGTGAAGACCATCCCCGCTGTCCCGGCGCCGACCACCAGATAGTCGGCTTCGATGCGCCCGCGCATGCACTTACAGTAAACCCGGCCATCTGCGCAGGGGAAAGGGCTTCACTGTTGCCGCCATGGAATTGACCGAAGACGCCATTGATCGTGGCGAACACGCTGCCCGCAACATACCCAAACCCGGCTTCGCCCGCAGGACTGAGGCTGGTTCGTGCACCCGGCTGGTTTCGGCTATGATTGATTGTTGGCCCGGCCGCTGAAATTTCTACCTGCAGCAGGCGGACCACCTCCATTCATACCTGGCAGCTGGCAAAATCCAGTTGCGTGAACAAAAGGTCCCATTATGAAGTCTGATATCCACCCGAAGTACGAAGCTGTTGTTTTCAACGACCTGGCTTCCGGCACGAAGTTCCTGACCAAGTCGACCGTGTCTTCCTCGAAGACCATCGAATGGGAAGACGGAAACACCTACCCGGTTATCGACGTCGAAATCTCTTCGGAGTCCCACCCGTTCTACACGGGCAAGCAGCGCATCATGGACTCCGCTGGCCGCGTCGAGCGCTTCAACGCTCGCTTCAAGGGCTTCGGCGGCTCGAAGTAACCACTTCACCCCAAGGCTTTTTCGAAGGCCCGCATCGCTGGAATTTCCGGCAGTGCGGGCTTTTTCGTTTTCCGGCAAGATGGAACGCATGACGTCCCAGCCCGCACCCGAAGAACACCTTAGCGACATTCACGACGGCGTCACCCGCCTTCACGGGGAGTATAAAGTTCTCGGGGGCAAACTCGTGGTGGTGGACCTGGATGTCCGGGATGGCCGGCTGGCCAACGTTTCACTGAGCGGGGACTTCTTCCTGGAGCCCGACGAAGCCCTGCAGGACATCAATGCCGCGCTGACTGGCCTGCCCGTGACGACCCCGGCTGCAGACATCGCTGCGGCTGTCTCACAAGGGTTGCCCCCGGAGTCCGTACTGTTTGGATTCTCTGCAGAGGCGGTTGCCGTGACTGTCCGCCGTGCGCTGTCCAAAGCCACGGGGTGGTCCGACCACCAATGGGAAGTGATACCGCCGTCGGTCCTGCCCACCCACGTCAACGTGGCACTGGACGAAGTACTCACCGAGGCGGTGGGAGCAGGCCGTAGAAATCCCACCCTGCGGTTCTGGGACTGGGAAGAACCTTCAGTTGTCATCGGGAGTTTCCAGTCCGTCCGGAACGAGGTCGATCCTGAAGGCGTGTCCAGGCATGGCATCACGGTGGTTCGCCGTATCAGTGGTGGCGGTGCAATGTTCATGGAAGCAGGCAACTGCATCACCTACTCCCTTTACGTACCGCAGACGTTGGTGGATGGCATCAGTTTCGCTGATTCCTACGCCTTCCTTGATGCATGGGTCATGGCGGCGCTGGAGAAGCTTGGCATCACGGCTTTCTACGTTCCCCTCAATGACATCGCCACCGAGCAGGGCAAGATCGGGGGTGCGGCCCAGAAACGGCTGGCCAACGGAGGGATGCTGCACCACGTGACCATGAGCTATGACATCGACGCCGACAAGATGGTGGAGGTCCTGCGCATCGGCAAGGAAAAGCTCTCAGACAAGGGCACGCGCAGCGCCAAGAAGCGAGTGGACCCGTTGCGCCGTCAGACCGGCTTGGCCCGCGCCGCCATCATTGAGGCCATGCAGGAAGTTTTTGTGGAACGCTACGGCGCAGTTGAATCCCGCCTCTCAGACGATGAACTTTCGGAAGCCAGGAAGCGGGTGGAAACGAAGTTCGGCACGGAGGAGTGGTTGAACCGGGTTCCTTAAACAGGGTTCCTTACCCGGCTGCCTGTGCGGTCAGCGCCCGCAGCAGATGGCTACGCTGTTCGATGATGATGCGGCGCAAAGCACGGGGTGCGTCGCTATGTTCATGCAGCCACCGGTCGGTCGTCACCAGCACTGGATGGGCGACCGGCTCCATTCCGGCCGCCAAATCCTGGGCGCCGGGGTAGAGGCCCCTGACGATCCTGCCTGCAATTTCGATACTGCGCTCAGCCCAGACACGTTCCAGGCATTCGAAGTAGGGCTCAGTGTACGGCTGCAGGAGCTCTCTGGGCGCAATGGTGAAACCCGTGATTGTTGCACTGAGGATCTCGTTGGACAGCCCGGTAGTGTTGACGGCTGCGTCCCATGCTGCCGCCTTTACGGAGGCATCGGGGCGGGCTGAGGAGGCTACTGCATGGCCTTCCCGGCCGGAGGCCGTCTTGTCGGCCTCAAGTTCAGCATCCAGCTCGCGCTGCATGGCTTGTCCGTGGGCGGCGAGGGCCTGCCAGAAACTCCAGCGCAGTTCGGCATCGACCGCCAGGCCGTCAATGATCGTGGCGCCTTCCAGGATGGCCCGCAGCAGGGGAAGTTCGCTGTCGCCGTGCCTGGAAACATCGGCCAGGGTTCTGGCCCAGGCAAGCTGGTGGTCGGATCCAGGGGCTGCGGATTGCAATTGGGCCGCGGCGACCGCCAGAAAGTCCTTACGCACGCCTTCCCGCATGACCGCGGGGACATAACGTTCGATAGCCGTGGCTGCATTGCCCAGCACGTTCAGGAGGACGCCGATGCCGGTTTCGGTGGGTGCGAACTGTTCGACGGCGGCAACGTACCGTACCGCTGGGGTTGCGCCGTCGCGAGCCGAATCCCACAGTGCGGTCCAGCACAGCGCACGTGCCATGGGGTCCTGGATGGTGCCCAGGGAACTCCGGACTGTGTGCTCCGAAAGGGCGTCCAGACGCACCTTCGCGTAGCTGAGGTCCTCATCGTTGACCAGCAACAGGGCGGGGCCGGGGCTTTCCTGCAAGTTCGGCCACCAGCGTGCTCGGGCCAGAGACGTCCAGCTCGATGCTCTCGCTCCGGACGAGGTTGCCGGAGGAATCGGGGTTGTACAGGCCCAGCCGGAGTCGGTGGGGCCGCAACTCCTGCTTGCCCGTCAGAGGGTCGGTCGCATCCTGTTGGAGCGTCACGGCGCCCATGATCCCGTTGTCATCCACAATGTCTGCCGTGATGGTGGAAATGCCTGATGTCTGCAGCCACTGGCGCGCCCAGCCGGCAAGGTCCCTTCCCGACGCGACGGTGAGCGCGTGCAGAAGGTCCTGTAGCGAGGTGTTGCCGAACCCGTGGTCCCGGAAATACTGGCGGGACCCGGCGATAAAGTCGTCAAAGCCTACGTAGGACACCAGCTGCTTCAGAACAGAGGCCCCTTTGGCATAGGTGATTCCATCAAAGTTCTGCTTGGCCGCTTCGAGGTCCGGAATGTCGGCAACGATGGGGTGCGTGGTAGGCAGCTGGTCCTGTACATAGGCCCAGGCTTTGCGTTTGCTGGCGAAGTTCACCCATGCCGTATCCCAGTCAGTGGCCCGGTCCACGCCGAGGGTCCCCATGTAGTCGGCAAAGGACTCCTTCAGCCAGAGGTCGTCCCACCAGGTCATGGTGACGAGGTCACCGAACCACATGTGGGCCATCTCGTGCATCAGTGTGTTGGCGCGCGCCTGGTACTGGGCGTCTGTTGCCCGGGAAGCGTAGACGTACTTCTCGGTGAACGTCACCAGCCCCGGGTTTTCCATGGCGCCGAGGTTGTACTCGGGCACGAACGCCTGATCGTATTTGCCCCAGGGATAGGGGTAGTCGAAAAGTTCGTTGAAGAACGCCAGCCCGTTCTTGGTCAGCCGGAAGAGTTCATCGGCATCGAACGACTCCGCCAAAGACGCCCGGCAGTAGAGGGCCAGTGGGACGTCAAGGCGGCTGCCGTCGTCGAGCGTTGCTCCCCAATGGTCAGTGGCCTTGAAGTAGGGCCCGGCAAGGATTGTGGTGATGTAGGTGGACATCCGCTTGGTGGTGGCAAAATCCCAGTTCCAGGCTGCGGCATCATCCGCCAGGGGCGTTCGGGCGGTCTCTACGCCATTGGAGGCAACTTCCCAGCCTGCCGGAGCTATCACGTGGAAAATGAATTCGGCTTTGAGGTCGGGCTGCTCAAAGTTGGCGAAGACGCGGCGGCTGTCGGCCGGTTCGTACTGGGTGTAGAGATAGCACTGGCCATCGGCGGGGTCGACGAAACGGTGCATGCCCTCTCCGGAGCGGCTGTAGAGCGCGGTTCCTGTAACGGTGACCGTGTTTTCGGCGGCCAGGTCCTCCAGGATGATCCTGTCCCGGTCCACCACCCGGTCAACGTCCAGGGCCTTGCCGTTCAGCATCACGGACTTCACTCCGCCGCTGATGAAATCCAGGAAAGTAGCTGAGCCGGGATTGGCAGAAAACCTGATGGTGCTGGTGCTCGGGTAGCCGGCGGTTGCGGGATCTGCCGCGTCGCGGACATCGAGGGTGACGTCGTAGCTATGGGTGGTGATCAGGGCTGAACGTGTTGCGGCTTCGTCGCGCGAGAGATTGTGATTCGACACACAGCTATCTAATCATGATCCATACGGCGCCCAGGCCCAGCGTTGCGATCAGCAGCCACGATCCCAGCGCCACAGCAACGGCACGCCCCCCGGTATTAACGAGGGTGCGCACACGCACCGCGGAGCCGAGCCCAAACAGGGCGGTCGCGAGCAGGATGTCCTGCACACCGGCGGCGGCTTCCAGAACTGCCGGGGGCGCCCAACCCAAGGTGCGAACACCCACCATCGCGATGAAGCCGAGGACAAACAAAGGGACAATCGGCGGAAACCGGCCATCGCCGTCGTGCTTTCCTGATTGGCCTGATTCAGTGTTCGCCCGCCGCCGTACGTGCATCACCCGCTGGTGCAGCCCTGCTGCCGCGGCGATCGGCGCCAAGAGGACCACGCGCGTCAATTTGACGACGACGGCGACAGCCAGCGCCGCTGTCCCCGCAGTCTGGGCCGTGGCAACCACTTGGCCGACATCATGCACGGACGCACCGGTCCACGCTCCGAATTGTTCCGGGTTCAAACCCAAGGGGTGCATGAGGAGGGGGAGCACCCCAATCGCCAGGGTGCCGCACAAGGTCACCAGCGCCACCGGAAGTACGGTGTCCTGGTGCTTGACCCGCCTTACCGCTGCCATGGCACCGATTGCCGACGCACCGCATATGGAGAACCCGGTGGCGATCAGGAGTGCCGCCTCGTCAGGAAGGCGGAGCATCTTGGCGAGTCCATAGGTCCCCGCGAAACTCAGCAACACCACGGCCGCAATCAGAAGCAGTGACAACCACCCCAACCCGAGGACATCGCCCATGCTGACCTTGAGTCCAAGCAGGACGATCCCTGCACGCATCAGGTGCTTCCCGGCGAAGTCCAGGCCCGGCCGGGCGCGCCCCGCCGCCCAGACAGCAGTGCCCGGTATATTTGCAGAGAGCAGGCCCCAGTGCGACAGCGAGCGTCATGACGGGAATAACCGCCAATGCCGGAAACACCGCGTGGACGGTGAAGGCAACCCCCGTTGCGGCAATACTCAGGACCAGCCCCGGCCCCAGCCGGGACAGGTGGGGCGCGAGACTGTTCAAGGGCATGCCTCAACCCTGCCGGATGGGGCACCGAAAGGCGAACCGGGAGCCTCCGGAAACCGCGACACAATCAGTGCGAAATGCGCTTGACTCAAAAAGGTGATTGTCTAATTCCCATGTCTGACCTATTTCAGGATTATTCCGAGGCCGCTGCGCGCAGCGGCGCCTACGACGAGATGTTCGCCCCCGGCCACGTCGCCAGAAAATCCTACGGTCAGGTTGCCGGTGCACTGCGCGAGCTTTCCCTGGCCGATGTCACCGCCCGCGCCGACTCCATGGCACGCACGTTCCTGGACCGCGGTGTGACGTTCGACTACGCGGGGGAGGAGCGGCCGTTCCCGCTGGACATCGTCCCGCGCGTTATCCCCGCTGACGAGTGGGATGTCCTTGAGCGCGGCGTGGCACAGCGGGTCAAGGCCCTTGAAGCGTTCCTCAACGATGTATACGGCCGGATGGCCGTGGTGGCTGACGGCGTCATTCCCCGGCAACTTGTCACCACAAGCGCCCATTTCCACCGTGCCGTTCACGGCTTCGAACCGTCCGGCGGCGTCCGAGTCCACGTCTCCGGCATCGACGTCGTTCGTGATGCGGAAGGCACCTTCCGTGTCCTCGAGGACAATGTCCGCGTGCCCTCCGGCGTGAGCTATGTACTGGAGAACCGCCGCGCCATGGCCAAGGGCCTGCCCGAGGCATTCGGCCAGCAGCACATTCGGCCGGTGGAAGAGTACCCCCGCAGGCTCCTCTCAGCGCTGCGCAAGACCGCACCGGCCGGCGTCGACGATCCCACGGTTGTGGTCCTGACACCGGGCGTCTTCAACAGCGCATATTTTGAGCACACCCTCCTTGCCGGACTCATGGGCGTGGAACTGGTGGAAGGCCGGGACCTGATCTGCCGCGGTAACCGTGTGTATATGCGGACCACAGCCGGCGAACAGCGCGTGGATGTCATCTACAAGCGCATCGACGACGACTTCCTGGATCCCCTGCAGTTCCGTTCCGATTCCATGCTCGGTTGCCCTGGCCTGGTCAACGCCGCCCGTGCTGGAGGCGTAACCATCGCCAACGCGGTGGGCAACGGCGTAGCCGATGACAAGCTCGTGTACAGTTACGTGCCTGACCTGATCCGGTACTACCTTCACGAAGAGCCGATCATTGCCAACGTCGACACTTTCCGGCTCGAGGAAAAGGAAGCCAGGGAACATGTTCTGGACCGCTTGGAGGAACTGGTGGTCAAGCCCGTCGATGGTTCAGGCGGCAAGGGCCTGGTCATCGGCCCGGATGCTTCCAAGGACGAGCTTGACGCTTTGCGGAAGCGCGTGATTGCAGATCCTCGTGGCTGGATCGCACAGCCCGTCCTTCAACTCTCCACGGTGCCCACGCTCTCCGGAGACAAATTCGGCCCGCGGCACGTGGACCTCCGCCCCTTTGCAGTCAACGACGGCGACGACGTCTGGGTCCTTCCCGGCGGCCTGACCCGGGTGGCACTCAAGGAAGGTTCCCTGATTGTGAATTCCAGCCAGGGCGGCGGTTCCAAGGACACCTGGGTGTTGGCCAATTCGCCACAAATGCCTGCCGAGATCATTCCGCGCCAGTCCGTGACGGTCCGCGAGCAGGTTTCCGTGTGGCCCGTGGAAAGCAATTGGCGGGACCGCCAGACGGAGCAGCAGCAGTGAACCGGCTCGGGACCACCGTTGAATTGACCCCTGAACTTCGACAAGCACCACGCGAAGGAGGCGCAGTTTCATGCTGAGCCGTATTGCCGAGTCACTTTTCTGGATCGGACGCTATGTAGAGCGCGCCGACGGCACTGCCAGGATCCTGGACGTACACCTGGAGCGCTTGAACCACCTGCCCCTTGAAGAGCAACGCAGTGTGGCCCGCGAACTCCTCGCCGTCATGGGTGCGAAACCTCAAAGCGAAGACTTCGGCCTGCCCGAGCTGCTGCATGCACTTGCCTATGACAAGCAGAGCGCGTCCTCCATTGCCGGCTCGCTTGGCGCCGCCCGCGAGAACGCCCGCAGGGCCCGGGAGACCGTCTCGCAGTCACTCTGGGAAAGCCTCAACACCACCTATTACGGCCTGAGCCAGCATCGCAAGGACGTCGTGGGAACCTACCGTTTCTGCAATTGGGTCCTTGAGAGGACCGCCATGGTGCGCGGACTGGCGGATACCACCGTCAGCCATGACGAGAGCTGGCTGTTCATGGTTCTCGGGCGTTCGCTTGAACGTGCGGACATGACAGCACGCATGTTGTCCACGCGGGATGTGCAGTCCGCGGGAATGTCCTGGGTGAACATGCTGCGGTGTGCTGGCGCGTACGAGTCCTTCATCCGGACCCGGAGGGCCGCATTTGGCGACCAGCACGCGGCCGAGTTCCTGCTTCTGGACCGGTTGTTCCCGCGCTCGATCGTCTACGCCCTGCGGGACGCGGACGAGTGTCTGGCAAAGCTGGATCCTTCAGCACAGCGGGTCGGCTTCATCAACGATGCCCGTCGGATTGTTGGGCAGGCCAGGACGTTCCTTGAGTTCCACAGGACGGATGACCTGATGTCCGAATTGCCGGAGCACATGGAACGTGTGCAGAAGGCTGTAACCCAGGCTTCGGACGCGATTTCCCGTAAGTACTTCAATCAGGCTGATGAGCACGCCTGGGTGGGAGAAGTTTCATGACCCGGCTTAGCATCGTCCACAAGACGGCCTACAAATACAACCGACGCGTGACGTTGTCCTACAACGAGGCGCGGATGACTCCATTGACCGACGGCCAGCAGGTGGTCCTGGAATCCTCGCTGAAGGTTTCACCCAATCAGGGCCTCGGTCAGCACCTACCGCGACTACTGGGGCACGCGCGTCACTGCCTTCGATATGCAGATGCCTCACGAGAGCCTTGAGGTCCTTGCCACGGCCACAGTGGAAGTGCACCGGACCGAACGTGTGGCATCCGAGGACGACATCGTGGGCTGGGACGTCATCGCCTCGGAAAAGATCCAGGACGAATTCAGCGATTGGCTGCCCCAGTCCCGGTTGAGCGGCCCGGGTGAGGAAGTCCTCGGCATCATTCCAGGCGTGGTGGACGGCAAGAATCCCCATGAGGCGGCGTTGGCCATCTTTTCGTGGATGGCCGGCGAGATGACGTACATGAAGGGCACCACAGGTGTAACGACGAATGCCGAACAGGCGTGGACGCAACGCCAGGGTGTGTGCCAGGACCTTGCGCATTTGGCCATTGGCGCCTTGCGTAGCCGCGGCATACCAGCGCGCTACGTTTCGGGCTACATCCATCCGCGGTCATCCGCTGACATCGGCGAAACGGTTGCCGGGCAGTCCCACGCGTGGCTGGAGTGGTGGGACGGCGAATGGCGCAGCTGGGATCCCACCAACCATAAGCCTGCCGGTGACTACCACGTGACCGTGGCGAGGGGCCGGGACTACGGGGATGTTCCACCGCTGAAAGGCATTCTTTCCGGTGGCGGAGGTTCGGGACTATCCGTTTCCGTGGAGATCACCCGCCTCGCGTAAGTAGTCAGTGTACAGATATGGCCCCCAGGAAGGACTTGGGGGCCATATCTGTAAGCACACTCGACGACTTTGGATTTACCAGGGGGAGGGCTTGTAGTCCTTGAGGAATACCCCGTACTGGTCCTCGCCGTTCTCGCCCATCACGATGGGGTCGTACACGCGGGCAGCACCGTCCACCAGGTCCAAGGGCGCGTGGAATCCTTCTTCCATGAGCCGCACCTTGGTGTAATGCGGGCGTTCATCCGTGATCCAGCCGGTGTCCACGGCGGTCATGAGGATGCCATCGGAATCCAACATCTCCTGGGCGCTGGTGCGCGTCATCATGTTCAGGGCGGCTTTGGCCATGTTGGTGTGAGGATGTCCCGGACCCTTGTAGGCACGGGAGAACTGCCCTTCCATGGCCGAAACGTTCACGATGTACTTTCGGCGTGCCGTTGAGCGTTTCATGGCATCGCGCAGGCGGCTGACCAGCAGAAACGGAGCTGTGACGTTGCATAACTGCACTTCGAGCATTTCGAGCGGATCCACTTCGTCCACTACTTGCGTCCAGCTGTTGATAGTGGCGAGGTCGGGGACCAGCCCGCCGGCATCGATAGCCGTTCCGGATTCGATCCTGGCCAAAGACGCCGAACCAGTAGAAAGCGCCAGGGAAGTGATGGCGTCTCCGGCAAGGACAGGATGTTCGGTGACGCTGCTGGCCAGGGCCAGTGGATGCTTGTCATGGGCGTGGCCGAACGTGACGAGTTCGGGGCCTCCGTTGGCAGCGTCCAATGCGGCCGGCAAGGGCTCGTCCTCGGCGTCAACCAAGGGTTTGTAGGCGTTGCCGGAGCGTCGCACGGTTTGCGCGGCATTGTTGATGATGATGTCCAGCGGGCCGGCCTTGTTCAGGGAGTCCGTCAGGGCCATCACCTGGGCGGGATCACGGAGGTCGATGCCAACGATCCTCAGGCGGTGCAGCCAATCCGCGCTGTCTTCCATCGCGGCAAACCGACGTGCCGCGTCTTTGGGGAAGCGTGTTGTGATGGTGGTGTGGGCGCCATCCCTGAGCAGCCGGAGCGCAATGTACATACCGATCTTGGCGCGGCCACCGGTCAACAGGGCATTGCGGCCGGTCAGGTCCGTGCGGGCATCGCGTTTGCTGTGGCTGAAGGCAGCGCACTCGGGGCATAGCTGGTGGTAGAACGCATCCACCTGGGTGTAGTGCTGCTTGCAGATGTAGCAGGGACGTGAGCGGATCAGATGGCCCGCGACCTCGCCGGTGGCTGAAGGAGCAAGCTTGTTGCCGCGGGTTTCATCATCGATGCGGTCCGGCGCAGCTGTTGCGGTGAGGGCAATGACTGCACGGTCGGCTTCCGCGATCAGGTCCCGCTTGGTGACGCGGCGGTGCCGCTTGACTGCTTTGAACATCTTGCCCGTTGCACGACGGACCGCGACGTAGTCCGGGTGCTCCTCGTCATAGACGTGGATTGTGGTCAGAACCTTGAGGCAGGCCTGGATCTCTTCAGGCGTCAGATCGGTGGAGCTCATTGACCTGATTTTACAGCCTTGGGAGCCTGGGGCCTGCCTCGGGTTCTACCAGCACAGCCGGTGATGGACGGAAGCCTAGCGGCCGGCGCCCTGTGATGCTGTGTCTACTACGCGGGCCTGGATGCCGGCAGCTACCTTTTCCGCAGAATCCCGGATATCGGGGTCATCCTGCGTGGCAGCCTTAACGGCTTCCGGCAGGCTCCGCCGGTACTCCGCGGACAACGCGAGCTCCTCTTCGCCGGGTTCAGGAACAAGCTGTCCCTTGGCAAGGACGGTGATCCCGGATTCGGTGACCTTGTAGCCACGCGCCTTGTCCAACGCCGGGTCCAGTCCGATCGCGGCGCCGGCAGGGACCTTGACGTTCTTGTCCAGGATGGCCCTCTTGATCACTGCACCTTCGCCGACGCGGACCTTATCCATCAGTACTGAGTCCTGGACACGGCTGCCAGCCTCCACGAAGACGTCGTTGGAGAGCACGGAACCTTCAACGATGCCGCCTGAGATGACCACACCACTGGCCACGATGGAGTCCAGGGCGGTACCCACCGTGCTGTTGCCGCCGCGGACAAACTTGGCGGGAGGCGAGATGCTCTGGCGGGTGTAGATGGGCCATTCGGAGTTGTAGAGGTTGAAGATGGGAACGGGGGAGATGAGGTCAACGTGGGCGTCGTAGAAGGAGTCGATGGTGCCAACGTCCCGCCAGTACGTACGGTCACGTTCGGTGGCACCAGGGATGTCATTCAGTGTGAAGTCATAGACCCCGGCCTCACCCTTGTCCACGAAGTAGGGAATGATGTCCCCGCCCATGTCGTGCTTTGTATCCAGTCGCTCGGCGTCAACGTGAAGCGCTTCAACCAGGGCGTCGGCGTTGAAGACGTAGTTGCCCATGGAGGCGAGGAACTGGGTGGGATCGGCCGCAAGCCCGGGCGTGCTGGCCGGCTTCTCCACGAATGCCGCGATCTTCTGGGGATCGTTCTGGTCAACTTCAATCACACCGAATTGGTTGGCCATGTTCAGCGGCTGCCGCACGGCTGCTACGGTAGCCTTCGCGCCGCTGGCAATGTGCTGTTCCACCATTTGTGAGAAGTCCATGCGGTAGACGTGGTCTGCGCCGACCACAACCACAATGTCCGGAGCGTCATCGTGAATAAGGTTCAGGGACTGGTAGATGGCGTTGGCGCTGCCAAGGAACCAGCTCTTGCCGACGCGCTGTTGCGCGGGTACGGAAGCTACGTAGCGGCCCAACTGTGTGGACATGCGCCAGGTCTCGGAGATATGTCGGTCAAGGCTGTGCGATTTGTACTGCGTCAGAACCACGATTTTCAAATATCCCGAATTGACCAGATTCGATAGTGCAAAGTCAATAAGCCTGTAGCCTCCCGCAAACGGAACCGCTGGCTTCGCCCTGTCCGCCGTCAAAGGCATGAGGCGATTGCCTTCGCCGCCGGCCAACACGATTGCCAATACTTTCTTCAACGCCATGGTCATAGCTCCCCGTACGTCTTCGTAGCCCCCAAAAGTCCGATTTTCCGGACCCTTTCACACTAGAACACATAAGCCGGAACGACTACGTTGGGTAACGTGCGAATAGACATTGTGACTAAAGAATTCCCTCCGGAAATTTATGGCGGTGCCGGTGTCCACGTTGCCGAGCTCAGCCGTGTGCTGGCGAAGCACGTGGATCTTCATGTCCGGGCGTTTGGCGCCCCACGTGAGGCCGACTACCACGGGGCCACCGTGGACTCCTACGCCACACCCCACGACCTCGGCGACGCCAATGCTGCCCTCCAGACGTTGGGCGTGGATCTTCGGATCGTTCCGGATATTGCGGGAGCGGATCTCGTCCACTCGCACACCTGGTACGCGAACATGGCAGGACACCTCGCTTCGCTCTTGCATGGCATTCCCCATGTACTGAGCGCACACAGCCTGGAACCGTTGCGTCCGTGGAAGGCCGAACAGCTCGGCGGTGGCTACGCGTTGTCCTCATGGGTGGAGAAGACAGCCTACGAAGCTGCCGCGGCGATCATCGCCGTATCCGATGGAATGCGGCAGGACATCCTGCGCAGCTACCCTGACGTTGATCCCGACAAAGTCCGGGTGGTACATAACGGGATCGACGTTTCCCTGTGGGAACGGGACGAAGAAAACGACGCCATCCGCGCGTTGGGCATGGATCCCGCCAAGCCAAGTGTGGTGTTCGTTGGCCGGAACACGCGCCAAAAGGGGGTCCCCTACCTGTTGCGCGCCGCTTCCAGCCTTCCCGCCGATGTTCAACTGGTCCTCTGCCTTGGTGCAGCTGACACTCCCGAATTGGCAGCTGAGACAGCGCGCCTCATTGAGGAGCTCCAAAGCAAGCGTGAGGGCGTGATCCTCATTGAGCGGATGCTGCCACGCCGGGAACTCATCCAGGTCCTCAGCCATGCAACAGCATTCGCCTGCCCCTCCATTTACGAACCGCTGGGCATCGTGAACCTTGAAGCCATGGCTTGCGGCGCCGCAGTGGTGGCAAGTGCTACGGGCGGCATTCCAGAGGTTGTCCAGCACGGCGAGACCGGCCTCCTGGTTCCCTTGGAGCAGGTCACTGACGGCACGGGAACACCGCTTGATCCTGAAAAATTCGTGGCCGATTTCGCTGCAGCCCTGAACGATGTAGTTGCGGATCCAGCGCGCGCCCGCAAGATGGGCATTGCTGGCCGGCGACGTGCCGAGGAACATTTCTCGTGGGAGTCCATCACTGAAACCACGCTTGAGGTGTACCGGTCCGTGCTCGGCTGAGCAGCTGACCGTCCTGGAAAGCAGGCAAAACGACGACGGCGCCGCCCCCTTGAGTGGGGACGGCGCCGTCGCGCTTTGGCGAAACTTCCAAAAAAGTTCACCGTTCGGAAATCACATCCTGCTACCGGGACTTTGACCCTTTCAGGGCCAGTAACGACTTCTCGTCGGCCGGCGCGGAGCCGCTGGCGCGCTGCTTACGGAAGTGGGTGCTGGCCTCATCCTGGCGGCGTGCTTCGGCGCCGGTCGCGATTGACGCGCGCAAGTGCTCGGGTCCGTACCCAAAGGCGTCCACGAGGTCCAGCGCATGGGGGCGGATCTTGACCAGCAGCCGGTTGATGTACGTCCCTACGGTCCGGCCGCGTTGCATCGACAGCCGGCCGTTCATGAGATACCACGACAAGTGCTTCTCGATGAGCGAAAGCCCGAACAGATCCCGCAGCCAGGTGAGGACCCGCTTGGTTCCCTCATCGGAAACCTCCGCCAACGCCTCCGTGAAGGCTTCCCACTGGAGGAGCTCGGCATGGGCTTGAGCGGCTTCGATGAGTTCATGCTGGTGCTGGTTGAACAGGGCTGCCGCCTGGTGCTGCGGCAGCTTGTTGGCACCCTTCAGCGCAGCACCTACTTCGGCCACCATGGACTGCACTCGGTCGGTCAGCAGGGTCCGCTGGCCTTCCTCGTCGCGCAAAGCCAGTGCTGCTTTCTGCACCGAGCCCGTGTCAGCTACGAACTGGGCAACTTGGCGCAGGCCCGTCCTGTGCAAGGCGACACCTGCGGCCTGGTCCACTACATAGCGCGCAAGCACGCCGAAGTCGGCACTGCGGAATTCCTTGGCGTAGTCAGCCAGAAGCCGCTTGGCCACCAACTGCAGCAGGACTGTGTTGTCGCCTTCAAAAGTCACGTAAACGTCAAGGTCCGCGCGCAGCGAGGCAAAGCGGTTCTCGATCAGGAAGCCCGCGCCACCACAGGCTTCGCGGCATTCCTGCAGGGTATCCAGAGCATGCCAGGTGCTGAGGGGCTTCAGCGCGGCCGCCAAGGTTTCCAGATCCTGGCGGTCGGCGTCGGTGTCGTGGGCACCGGAGAAGACGTCGTCGAACTTTTGCAGGAGTTGCTCGTGGGCAAAACCGGCGGCGTAGGTCGTAGCAAGCCGGGTGAAAAGGCGCCGCTGGTGACGCTGATAGTCCAGCAGGACTTCCTCGTCGGTGGGGGAGGAAGCGTTGAACTGACGGCGCTCGGTGGCGTACTGGATGGCTGTTTTGAGTGCCACCTTGCTGGCCGCCACGGCTGCCCCGTCCAAAGAGACCCGGCCCTGGACCAGGGTTCCGAGCATCGTGAAGAAGCGGCGGCCCGGGCTCTCGATGGTTGATGAATAGGTGCCATCCACAGCTACGTCGCCGTAGCGGTTCAGGAGGTTGGTGCGGGGGACACGGACATCCGTGAAGTGGAGCCTGCCGTTGTCGATGCCGTTCAGGCCGCCCTTGATGCCGTCATCCTCCCCGCCGATGCCTGGCAGAAATTCTTTGGTGGTGGGGTCGCGAAGCTCTACATAGAAGGCGTGGACGCCGTGGTTAACGTTCTTGGTTACCAGCTGCGCAAACACGACGGCGGCCAGGCCATCGTTTGCTGCGTTGCCGATGTAGTCCTTCCAGGCTGCCCGGAAGGGGGTGTTGATGACGAATTCCTGGTTCGCTTCGTCATAGGTGGCCGTCGTGGCGATGCTTGCGACGTCGGAGCCATGGCCCGTCTCTGTCATCGCGAAACAGCCCGGAATGGCCAGGCTCATGATGCCGGGGAGCCATTTGTCGTGGTGCTCCCGGGTCCCAAGGTGCATGACAGCAGAGCCAAAGAGGCCCCATTGAACACCTGCTTTGATCTGGAGGGAGGGATCGGCCGTGACGAGTTCTTCGAACCCGGCAATGTTGCCGCCGTGGTCATCGGAGCCGCCCAGGCGGGTAGGAAACGCCCGGTGCACGGCATTGTTATCCACCAGGAACTTCAACTGTTCAAACACGCGGGACCGGTGTTCGGTGTGATGGAGGCCTTCAATTTTCCGGACATCAGGATGACCCGCGATTTGGCGGGCCTGGCGCCGGATGTGGGCCCACTTGCCCAAGAGCTGTTCACCCAGTGCCGCGACATCCACCACCGGGTCCCCACCCTGCTGGCTGGAGCCGCTGGTGTGCTTGGCCGCATCCTCGCGGCCGGATGGTTGACGGGCTGATGGCGCCCGGTCCACTACTTCAGTCATGTTGATTCCTTCTTTGGTTCCTGCAACTGATGGATCATTGCCCATGTCAGTTGGCTGCTTTGAGTTCAGGAGCGATTCCCAGGCATAGCCAGTCCGTGATGTGCCCGGCCATGGTGGCCTGGTTCGGTTTACTGCCGGAGGCAGGGCTTCCCAGCCACATTTCACCGGCATTCCGAACGAGCCCAATGGCTGCAGTTGGCCAGTACTCGATCAAGGCCTCTTTCTCTGCACCGAGGTACTGCCGCATGGGCGTGGCGATCATGTCGGTGATCTGTTCGAAGAAGTTTCCCAGCGCGCCCGACGCGGCAATGGCATCCTGCGAGGAAGCTTCCCCGGGCGTCAACCGGGTGATGAACGCATAAACGTTGGGGCTGGATTCCGCCATTTGCAGGTAGGCCGAAACCATGGCGTAGAGGCCTTCGCGTGGTGTCTGCGCCGATTGGGCCGCTTCTTTCATGCGGCGTTGCATTTGCCCCAGAACCACTTCACCCATGGCCTGTTGAAGGCCTGCCTTATCGCCGAAATAGCGGTAGTACACCGACTTTGACGTGCCCGCGGCACCGGCGATGTCTTCCATGGACGCCTCGCTGCCCAAGGCATGCACAGCCCTGCGTGCTGCCTTGATGAGCTCGCGCCGACGCTCCTCGCGATGGCTCTGCCATCTGGCGGCACGCCCATCTACCGCAGGGTCCGGGTTGGCGTTGCCGGACTCCGTGGCGGCATCAACAGCACCAGCTTGGGAAGGGGCAGGTGCGTTCGGAAAATCTGTACGGCGACGGTTCACGATACCCAGCGTATCAGGTACGCTGGGTATCAGTAACTGGTATTCATCGAAGGAGTCAAGCATGGCTGCAGCAGACGCACCCGCGGGCACGAACACAGGCACTGCCGGGACTGGTACCGCGGGAACAGGTACAGACGGCTTCGCAAGCGCAGAGCGGGGCAAGGGCATACAAGGCACGCGTTCTGCCGTGATCGTTGGGGGAAACCGCATCCCGTTTGCCCGCACGGGCGGCGCTTATGTGAAGTCCTCCAACCAGGACATGCTTACTGCTGCGCTGGATGGACTGATCGCGCGCTTCGGGTTGCAGGATGAACGGATCGGTGAAGTAGCGGCCGGAGCGGTGCTGAAGCATTCCCGGGACTTCAACCTCACCCGTGAGGCTGTATTGGGTTCGGCGTTATCTCCGGAGACACCCGCGTACGACCTTCAGCAGGCATGTGCCACGGGACTGGAAACCGTGCTTGGGCTTGCCAACAAGATCAAGCTGGGCCAGATCGAATCCGCGATCGCCGGTGGCGTTGACTCCGCTTCCGATGCCCCGATCGCCGTCAGCGAGGGGCTGCGGGAAATCCTGCTGGACCTCAACCGCGCAAAGACCTCCGTCCAGAAGTTGAAGGTCCTGGCGCGCATCCGCCCAAAGGACCTGGCCCCGGATGCTCCCAACACCGGCGAACCACGCACCGGGCTGTCCATGGGCGAACATCAAGCCCTCACTACGGCACAGTGGAAGATCAGTCGGGAGGCACAGGACGAACTGGCCTTTAACAGCCACCGCAACCTCGCCGACGCGTACGAGCGCGGCTTCTTCGAGGACCTCATTACTCCGTACCGCGGCCTCAACCGGGACTCGAATCTTCGCGCAGACACCACGTTGGAGAAGCTCTCCACACTGAAGCCTGTCTTTGGCAGGAACCTGGGATCCGAGGCCACCATGACCGCCGGCAATTCGACGCCGCTGACCGATGGTGCCGCAACGGTCTTGCTTGCCACCGAGGAGTGGGCGGACAGCCGGGGTCTGCCCAAGCTCGCCACCGTCCTGGACGGTGAGGCAGCCGCCGTCGACTTTGTCCACGGCAAGGACGGACTTCTGATGGCGCCGGTCTTTGCCGTACCGCGCCTCCTCGCCCGCCATGGGCTGTCCCTTGAGGACTTCGACTTCTTCGAAATCCATGAGGCCTTCGCCGGGACCGTCCTCAGCACCCTGGCCGCCTGGGAAGATGAGGACTTCGGACGAACGCGGTTGGGGCTGGACGGCGCGCTGGGGAAGGTGGACCGCACCAAGCTGAACGTCAACGGTTCTTCACTTGCTGCCGGGCACCCATTTGCAGCAACCGGTGGCAGGATCGTGGCCTCGCTGGCAAAGATGCTCCATGAAAAGGGAGCTGTGGATGGAAGGCCGGCACGTGGCCTGATTTCCGTGTGTGCCGCCGGCGGGCAGGGCGTTGTTGCCATTCTGGAAGCAGCCTAGGGGAGCGTGATGACAGACAAATACGCCAAAATCGTCAGCAAGGGACTGGGAAAGGACGTCGCCAAAAGGCTCGGCCTGCCGCAGCCGGTTGAACTCCGCCGATACCAGCCGGGCGCACCGCTTATCACTGGACCGGTGCTGGTCAACGGCGACAGCCTGGGCGCAGATGACCTTGCCACCACGCTTCTTGGTTGGGGTCTGGACATTCGCCGTCATGCATTGCCAAAGGAAAAGCTCGGGGCCATCATCGTTGTCCTCGACGCCGTGCAGCACCCGGAGGACCTGGGCAAGCCAATGCTGACACTTGGCGCTTCCTTGCGGGACCTCTCGCCCAACGGACGCGTCATTACGCTCTCAAGAACGGCCCGGTCGGCACCAGCTCCTGCTGCGGCGGCGGCCCGGCAGGGCATCGATGGCCTGCTGCGTTCACTGGCCAAGGAATTGCGCGCCGGTGCCACCGCCAATGGCATTCTCCTCGATGAGGATCTAGCCACCACAAGCCCGTCAGCCCTGGGAGCCCTCCGGTTCTTCCTTTCAGGCCGCTCCGCCTATGTGGATGGCCAGTTCCTGACGATCAGCTCCTCCTCCGGCAGCCTGCCCTTTGACGCCGGGAAGCCCCTCGCCGGAAAAGTAGCCGTCGTCACTGGTGCCGCGCGGGGCATTGGTGCCGCGATCGCGCGGACGCTCCACCGTGACGGGGCAAAGGTGGTGCTGGTGGATGTCCCTGCCGCGGGGGATCATCTGGCAGCAATAGCCAACGAGGTCCGTGGGACCGCCCTCCAACTCGACATCACCCGGGACGACGCCGGTCACCGGATGATCGACCACGCAGTGGAACGCCATGGCAGGCTCGACATCGTAGTCCACAACGCCGGCATCACGCGCGACCGGCTCCTGGCGAACATGGATGAGGGCCGCTGGCAGTCTGTCATCGCCGTCAACATCGCCGCGCAACTGAGGATCAATGAGGCCCTCCTGGTATCGGAGCACTTCAAGGAAAAGCCGCGCATCGTTGCGGTGGCATCCACCAGCGGCATTGCCGGCAACAGGGGCCAAACCAACTATGCCGCGTCCAAGGGTGGCGTGATTGGAATGGTGCGATCAACAGCGCCGCTCATGGAGTCCTTCGGGGGGACGATCAACGCTGTAGCGCCAGGGTTTATTGAGACAGAGATGACCGCCCGGATGCCATTCGTCATACGGGAAGCAGCGCGAAGGGCCAATTCCCTCAGGCAGGGTGGCCAGCCACAGGACGTGGCGGAGGCCATCGCTTTCCTTGCGAGCGATGCCGCGGGAGGAATCTCGGGCGAAGTCCTTCGCGTATGTGGACAGCAACTGGTGGGAGCATGAGCAAACCGCAGCCGGTCATCCTTGGGGAGCTGCCGTCGCTGCCCAAGCTTTACATGAATGCAGCGGCAACTGCCGCCCGCCGCCGCGTCCTGGGGTCATCGGCGGGGCAGGCGACATTGCCGGCAGTTAGCCACGAGGTCATGGGCGTCCAGGCGGATGTCGCCAACCTGACCGCCTACCAGCACCTTTTGGGGGAAACCGCCAGTGACATCCTGCCAGCAGGATTCGTGCACGCACTGGCCTTTCCGGTGGCCATGAGTGTGATGAACCGGGATGATTTTCCGTTGCCGTTGCTCGGGATGATCCACCTCAGGAACCATGTAGAGCAGCAGGTTCCCATTCAGTTCACAGAAGCCCTGGACATCAGGTCCTGGTCAGAGAACCTTTCGGGTCATCGGGCGGGTACGCAAGTGGATGTCATCGCCGAAGTCCGCTCCAGCTCCTCAGGCGAACTGCTGTGGCGGGGAGTATCCACATACCTTGCGAAAGGAGTCTTCCTGCCTGGTATCGACAAGCCCGGAAACTCAAGCGGCTCCGGGGACAATGGCAATTTTTCCCCTCCGGACCCCACGGCCCTGTGGCAACTGGACCTGGACATCGGACGCAGTTATGCCGCCGTGTCGGGCGATTTCAATCCCATCCATCTGAGCGTCCTATCGGCCAAAGCATTGGGCCTGAGGGGATCCATTGCCCACGGCATGTACCTTGCCTCCCGGGCGTTGGCAGATGTCGGAGCGGTCAAGTCTGATGCCTTCGCCTGGGACGTGACGTTTGAAGCGCCGGTATTCCTGCCGGCCCGGGTGGCGCTGGACATCTCCACCATCCAGGCGGAATCCGGGGCTTGGCAGCATTCGGACTACGTGGCGTGGAACCCGCGCAGCGGCCGGCGTCACTTCAGGGGCAGCGTGGCTCCCTTGTCTTAGGCCCTCCTTAAATCCTTGGGGGCGGGATATTCTCTTCAGACGGACAGCCCGCAGGAGGAGAGTCTTGCCACATGAACCAGATAAGTTTGTGCGTCTCGACCTACAACCGAGTTGATGACCTGAAGAGGCTGCTCTCGAGCGCCCTCGCCCAGGAACCCGCAATTCCCATCATCGTCTATGACGATGCATCCTCGGACGGCACTTCAGAGGTGGTTCGAGAGCAGTTTCCCGCCGTCGACCTTATTACGGGTCAGGAGAATGTCGGTTTGATAGCTGCCCGGAACATCTGTATCCGGGCAGCATCAACTCCACTCGTCCTCATCCTCGATGATGACGCGTACTTCACATCTGCCTCCACGGCCCGGCAAACGGTGGCCGATTTCTCGTCGCCTGCGATTGCCGCAGTTGCAGTCCCCTTTGCCGAGAACGGCGCCCTCATGCAGGGCGACCAATCCAGCGGTACCGTTCAGCTTGCCCGTAGCTTTATCGGCGCGGCGCATGCTCTGCGCCGCGATGCTGTGCTTGCCTGCGGTGGTTTGCGTGAGTCCTATAGGTTCTATTGCGAAGAATCGGATTTATCGATTCGACTGTTGGCTTCGGGCCTCGTAGTCAGGCACGGAACTTCGGATCCGGTGCAGCACTGCCCGAATGCTGACCGCCAACCTCTGCGTAGGCGCCAACTGCGCTGGCGTAGCGAACTTCGCTTCAAGTGGTGCCACACGCCAGCTCTGTTTCTGGTGCCGGTGCTCGTAGGTCATGTGGGTCTTCTGCTGGTGAGGTCGGCGCAATTTGGTGGTCTTCGGGAATCCCTTCGACTGTGCTACTCATCCTGCAGGGACGTCTTCATGTCGCGGTTCGAACGCAACGGTGTGGATGTCCGGATCTACCTTCTGTGGAGAAGACTTGCCAAGCTTCCCCGTTTGACGCTGGACGCGGCCGACCCCGTTCTTGCAGTTCGACGTAGTCCGCAGGAGCGGCACGTTCAGGGGCGCGGCATATCGCTCAAGCGATGAGCCAGGCAATTTCCATTGGCGCGGAGTGATGATCATGAGGGAACGCCACCTGACCGTACGGCGACAAGCAGCTGCAACCAGTGACTCCATCTGGGCTGTTTTAGCGGATTTCGGCAACCTCGCTGACGTCTGGAACGGCCTAAGGGCATCACAAACCATCGGTAACAGGACCCAAGGGCTGGGTGCCCGCCGTCGGGTACATTTGTCGCCCGTCGGCTCGATGATCGAAACCGTCACCGAATGGGAGCAAGGCCGCGCCCTGGCCACGAGGAACGAGCCATCGGCGCTGGTGCCCTTCAAAGAAGCCGACTCCAGGCTCGTCCTCCAGCCAGATGGCGAAGGGACCGCGCTCACCTTTGACTACCGCTATGTGCCCAGAGGTGGGCCCGTCGGCCGCCTGACGGGTCCTTTGATTGACCGAATGCTGAGGGCGACCTTCGAAAGTATGCTGGCAGCGGTCGAGAAAGCTGCCAGCCAAAGCAATTGAGAGGGGCCCTGGGCAAACGGTCGGCCGCATTCGAACATATGTTCTATTCTTGGTTTATGAGACCCAAGCAAGACTCCAAAGCTTTCGCCCGCATGATGTTGCAGACCGAGGCGGAGGCCAACCACCCGAAGCCTGACGATGGCAAGATCATGGAGCTTGAGCCGGCCGCCCAACCGCTTGTCCGTGTTGGTGAGGTGTATGGACGGGCCATCAAGTACACACGGACCTACGGCCTTGTGGAATGGATGGATGATCGGCGGGACTATCATGTGGAATGGTTTCCGGCCGGACAGATCAAACGGGTGGCCTTGGAGTCATGGAGGGGCTGGCCGTTGGCTTAGTAAACGCCACCCATGACTGGAATGGACCCAGCATGGTTGAGGGAACAAAAAAACCCCGGTTTCCCGGGGCCTTCTTTGTGCGCGGAGGGGGACTTGAACCCCCACCCCCTTTCGAGGACTAGCACCTCAAGCTAGCGCGTCTGCCATTCCGCCACCCGCGCAGGTGGTGTTCAGAGAAGCCAATCTGCACCTTCCGGTGCTTCACTTTCCTCCGAAGCAGCGAGAAAAACTCTAACACGGTTTGAAGCAACTAAAAAATCGGTGCTGGTCAGGACGGCCTAGAGGCTTTCAACGCGTGGCGGCGCCCGGAATTGCTCAACTGAAGGCGCTTGCGGTGAGTAGGCTGGTGAAACACGGGACGGTAGAGCTGCGGGGTCCGCAGTGCGCGTCGCCGGCACCTGCAGCCCAGCCAACGCAAGGAGAATTTCCATGTCTGTCATCCGCCCCGAAGACGAAGTTGTCCGGATCTGCCAGGAGCTCATCCGGATCGACTCCTCCAACTTCGGCGACGACACAGGACCGGGCGAACGTGCTGCTGCGGAGTACACGGCTGGCCTGATCACGGAAGTAGGTCTTGAGGCCGAGATTTTCGAGTCTGCACCGGGACGTGCCAACGTCGTCACGCGCATGGCGGGGGAGGACCCTTCAGCTGACGCGTTGGTGGTCCACGGACACTTGGACGTTGTACCGGCCCTGAAGGATCAGTGGAGCGTTGACCCCTTCAGCGGTGAGCTGAAGGACGGACTGATCTGGGGTCGCGGTGCCGTGGACATGAAGGACATGGATGCCATGATCCTTTCGGTAATGCGGGACTTCGCCAGGACTGGCCGCAGGCCCAAGCGGGACATCATTTTCGCCTTCTTCGCGGACGAGGAAGCCGGCGGCACCTATGGCGCCCGGTATGCCGTGGAGCACCGCCGCGAATTGTTCGATGGCGCCACCGAGGCCATCTCCGAAGTGGGTGGATTCTCCGCGACTATCGGTGGCCAGCGCACGTACCTGCTTCAAACTGCCGAAAAGGGCTTGTCCTGGTTGCGGCTGGTTGCCCATGGACGGGCCGGCCACGGCTCGCAAATCAATACGGACAACGCGATCACCCGGCTCGCGGCGGCCGTCACCAGAATCGGCGAATACAAGTGGCCTGTGGAACTGACTCCCACCACCAGGCAGTTCCTGGACGGCGTCACCGAACTCACTGGCGTGGAGTTTGACGCCGACAACCCGGACATCCTGCTCAAGGAGCTTGGCACCGTCGCCCGTTTCGTGGGAGCAACGCTGCAAAATACCTCCAACCCCACCCTGCTCCGCTCGGGCTACAAGCACAACGTCATCCCGGAATCGGCCGAGGCCTTCGTGGATTGCCGAACGCTGCCGGGCCAGCAGGAACTGGTGTTCGAAACCATCAAGGAGCTTGCCGGGGATGGCATCGAGATCAGCTACGTCAACAAGGATGTCTCCCTGGAGGTGCCGTTTGCCGGCAACCTCGTTGACTCCATGATCGACGCCTTGCACTCCGAGGACCCGGGCGCCAAGGTGCTTCCCTACACCCTCTCGGGAGGGACAGACAACAAGTCCTTGAGCAAGATCGGCATCACCGGCTACGGCTTCGCTCCACTGATGCTGCCCGACGAGCTTGATTTCACGGGCATGTTCCACGGGGTGGACGAGCGGGTTCCGGCAGAGTCCCTGCAGTTCGGCGCGCGGGTCCTCAACAAGCTGCTGAGCAACTACTAAACGCAATCTTCAGGAAAGACGGTGGGCTATGAATCCAGAGGAAATCCTTCCGGATGCGCTGTTGGAGCGGCTCCGCGGGCGGGCGGCTGGATATGACCACGACAATCTCTTCTTCCATGAAGACCTCGAAGAGCTGGCTGCCGCCGGTTACCTGAAACTGTTCGTGCCAGTCGCCGACGGCGGTCTGGGACTTGGTCTGGAAGCGGTAGCTGCGTTGCAGCAGCGCCTCGCCACGGCAGCCCCGGCCACAGCACTGGCAGTCAACATGCATCTGGTCTGGACCGGCGTCGCGCATGTCATGGCTGCTAGGGGGGACGACTCGCTGGACTTCGTGCTGAAGGAAGCCGGCAAGGGGGAAGTGTTCGCTTTCGGAATTTCGGAAGCGGGCAACGATTCAATGCTGTTCGATTCCACGACCCTTGCGGAGCCGTTGCCTGACGGTGGTTATCGATTCACCGGACGGAAGATCTTCACGAGCCTCTCCCGTGGTTGGACCCGTCTGGGAACGTTCGGCAAGGACGCAAACGCCAGAAACGGAGAGGGCGAGTTGGTTTTCGGATTCATCCATCGTGATGAACCCGGGCACGAAACCCTCAACGATTGGGACACCCTGGGCATGCGGGCCAGTGCCTCGAACACCACCCTGTTGAAGGGAGCGGCGGTTCCATCGGAGCGGATCTTCCGTAAACTGCCTGTCGGGGCCTAACCAGGACTTACTGATATTCGCGATTTTTGCCTGCTTTGAGACCTTGTTGGCAGCGGTCTACACCGGGTTGGCGGAGCGTGCGTTTATGCTGGGCATTGAAAGCGTCAAGCGAAGGGTCTCGGCGAAACACGGAGGACGCAGTTTCGCCCAGGACCCGGACATCCGTTGGAAAGTTGCCGACGCGGCCCTGGCCATGGACGGCATTTATCCCCAGTTGTCGACCGTTGCCCGCGACATCGACAACCTGGTGGACCATGGAGCCCAGTGGTTCCCCAAGCTTGTTGGACTAAAGTCGCGTGCCACAGAAAATGCCCGTTACGTGGTGGATCTGGCGATCAGGGTCACGGGAGGATCCAGCTACTTCCGCGGCTCGGAACTGGAACGCCTCTACCGGGACGTACTCGCTGGAATTTTCCACCCGTCCAATGACGAATCGGCGCACAACACAGTGGCGAGCGCCTGGCTTGGGCCCCTGGACGGCTGAGGAAACGGGACAGCTGACTAGACCGTGCGCTGCACGGAATAGACTTTTCGGCGCAACCAGAAGCGTCTGCCGCCGCCGAGGTATAGCCGGCTGCGTTCCAGCTCCCACTTCCCGTACTCGGAGTGCTCTGCGAGCCGACGCCGGGCTTCGGGCAGTGAATCGTCAGGTCCTACCGTCAGTACGAGGTACTCGTACTGACGTGCATAGTCACGTTGGCGCTCTTCGGAGCTGCCTCGAAATTGTTCCTTCATCCCTCTCCATTTTCGTCCTTTTCGGGCTAACGTGAAGTCATGAGCATCGATCCGCGTGTCGCGCTTCAGTCATTGACTGCTGCCCTGGAAGAGCACTTGGCCGCCGCTTCAGCCCGCCGGGGGGAGGGTGACCCCAACGTCGAGGCGGCGTTCTTCGCCGTCGCAGATGCCTTCGAGGTTTACGAAGACGCCCTGTACGAGGCATATTCCGAGGTTACTCCGCTCCAGGTGTTTGATGACGAGGAAGAGGACGATGATGAGGTCCTGGACGAAGACCTCGAAAGCCTGGAGGACTAGGAGCCTTCTATAACGGCAACAACCGGCCACCTGCGGTGGCCGGTTTTTTGTGTCGTTTCGCGCCCTGTTTGTCCTGCTTGCAGCCCGGAATGTAGCGGTTTTCGCTGGTTTCGTGACGCTTGGAGCACGTAGTCCTGCATCAGCCAGGTAGGTACTCGCACGTAGGAGCCATGGGTAAAGCTGCGCAAACTTGAGTACAGACTACTGGTGCGCCTCCTGACCGCCGCCGCTTCACTGGGTTGTAGGCAATGGCAGGTCTGCGAAGAAGGCTGACATGGTAAAGGTTCCAGTCTTGCGTTCGGGCAAGGTGGGGGCACCACAGGGTGCGCATCCCTTTTCCTTGGGCGCGGCGTTCACAGCCAAACCTGCCGTCGCCGATGTCAATCCGCCGGTGTCTCCCTGGATTGACAAGTCCGTTGCTGCACAACGGACTGAAAAGGCGGGACTGGCGGCATTGAGGGCAGATGTCACCCTGGATCTCAAGCCGCCAGTCACCCACCGCCACTCCCGCAGCACCTCCGCCCTGGCCCGCCGGTATGGCTGGACACGGTTGCTCACCAACAGTCTTCGATTGGCAGACAGCGCCCTGGTAGCGGCAGCAGTCACGTCAGGTTTCCTTCTGAACACTGACGGCCTTGCCGTTGCGGCGGGCGGCGCGGGACACGAGCGCCAGCTTATGCTCGGCTTCATACTTGGCATTGCCTGGCTGGGAGCACTGGAGGTCTACCGGACACGGGATCCGAAAGTACTCGGCGTGGGGCCCGAAGAATACAAGCGGGTCCTGTCCGCAAGCCTGCGCGTTTTCGGCTTTCTGGGGCTCGTGGCAGTCGTATTCCGGCTGGAGTCCGCAAGCTCCTTCGTCCTGGTGTCCCTGCCCGTGGGCTTGGTGTCCCTGACAGGCAGCCGGTGGATGTTCCGCCGCTGGCTAACGTTCGAAAAGTCGCGCGGCCGCTGCCTCTCCCGTGCCATTGTGGTGGGGGAGCCACAGGACGTCAGATACGTCATCAAGCAAATCAACCGGAAGTCCGGTGCCGCGTACAACATCCTGGGGGCGTGCCTTCCAGGGGCCCGGCGTGGCGCCGTCCTGGTGGTGGATAACGTGCGGGTCCCCGTCTTGTCGTCGATTTACGGCATTGCCCATACTGTGCGTCAGACGGGCGCCAACGCGGTGATCGTTGCCGGTCCGGTCCCTGGCGGCAACCAGTTCATCCAGGAGTTGGGCTGGCGCCTGGAAGAAGATGCCGCCGAACTCGTCCTGGCAGCAACGCTGACCAACGTGGCTGGCCCACGTATCCACTGGCGCCCCGTTGAGGGCCTGCCCCTGATGCACGTGGATATTCCGCACTACTCCGGTGGCAAACACACGCTCAAGCGCCTCATGGACATTGTGGTTTCGGCTACTGCTTTGCTTTGCCTGGCGCCCCTGCTGGCTGTTTTGGCGCTGATAGTCAGGCTGGACAGCCCGGGTCCAGTGCTTTTCCGGCAGGAACGGATCGGTAGGCGAGGCACCACCTTCCAGATGCTGAAGTTCCGTTCCATGGTGGTCGATGCCGAAGCGCGGCTGGAAGAACTCAGCGGAAAGGACCAGGGAGCAGGCGTCCTCTTCAAGATGCGTGATGATCCCCGGGTCACCAAGTGCGGCCGTTGGATGCGCAAGTACTCCTTGGACGAGCTACCCCAGTTCTGGAATGTGCTGGCCGGGAACATGAGCTTGGTGGGCCCCCGTCCGCCGCTCCTTCGCGAAGTCAGTGGCTACGAACGGCATACCCATCGCCGGCTGCTAATCAAACCCGGAATTACCGGCTTGTGGCAGATCAATGGACGATCGGACCTTCCCTGGGATGAAGCCGTCCGGCTGGACCTGTATTACGTCGAAAACTGGTCGATAGCAGGCGACCTGATGATCATGTGGCGCACCTTCAGGGCCATGATCCAGCCCTCCGGCGCCTATTGAACGACCTGCTGGAACTTACTGACCGACACGAGACACGCCGAGCAACACAACAAGCATTACCTGAGAAAGAACCGAGCTATCCAACACAGAATCCGAGTGGAAAATGAGCATAGGAACTATTCCATCAGGCCACCTTAACGGCCACGGGATGACCCCGAAATTGCGGATCGCCGTGGTCGGAGCGGGATATTGGGGCCCGAACCTCGCCAGGAACCTTAAAGCCAGCCCGGACTGGGAACTTGTGGCAATTTGCGATCTTGACGTGGAGCGCGGACTTCGGCTGGCCGAAACAGTAGGCGGCGTCGCCGTCGTCGAGTCCTTGGACGAACTCCTGGACACCTACAACCTGGACGCCGTCGCCGTGGCGACCCCGGCGCACACGCATCACGGAGTAGTGATGACTGCATTGCGGGCCGGCATGCACGTGCTCGTCGAGAAGCCACTCGCGGATAGCCGTGCCAAGGGCCTGGAAATGGTGGAGGAAGCCAAAGCCCGCGGCCTCGTCCTCATGGCAGACCATACCTATTGCTTCACTCCCGCGGTTTTGAAGATCCAGGAACTCGTATCAAGTGGGGCATTGGGCGACATCCTGTACGTCGACTCCGTGCGCATCAACCTCGGACTTGTCCAACCGGACGTCAATGTGTTCTGGGATCTTGCACCCCACGATCTCTCGATCCTGGACTTCGTCCTGCCGGGAGGCCTGCACCCCACCGAGATCTCTGCCCACGGCGCGGATCCGCTGGGTACGGGCCGCGACTGTGTAGGCCACCTGACCTTCGGCCTGCCAAACGACGCCATGGTGCATATCCACGTGAACTGGCTCAGTCCCACCAAAATCCGCCAGATGATCATTGGCGGCTCAAAGAGGACGTTGGTCTGGGACGACCTGAACCCGCAACAGCGGCTCAGCGTCTACGATCGCGGCGTCAGCCTGGAACAACAGCCGCGGTCCGCGGCGGACAAAAAGAACTCTGCCATCTCGTATCGACTGGGCGACACGTGGTCACCGGCGTTGCAGGAACGCGAACCATTGGGCCAGGTCGTCGCCGAGCTGGCCGGCTCCATCAGGAACCACACCATACCGCGCACCAGCGGCGAATCCGGGCTCAGGGTCCTCTCTGTATTGGAAGCCGTCACCCAAAGCCTTGGAACAGACGGCCAGTCAACCATCGTTGCCGGCAACGAGGTCGCCCTCCAGGTCGCACAGTGAACAAGCTGCTCGGCGCCAACGTCCTGGTCACCGGAGGCGCCGGAACCATCGGATCCACCTTGGTAGACCAACTGCTCGACGCCGGTGCGGCGCACGTGGACGTCCTGGACAACCTCGTCAGGGGGCGCCGGGCAAACCTCAACGATGCCTTGGCCACCGGACTCGTGCAGTTGGTGGAAGGTGACCTGAGGGACCGGGACCTGGTCCACGACCTCACCAGGGGCAAAGACCTGGTTTTCCATCAGGCTGCGATCCGTATCACCCAATGCGCCGAGGAGCCACGTTTGGCGCTTGAAGTCCTGGTGGATGGAACCTTCAACGTGTTCGAAGCCGCCGTTGGGCACAAGGTGGACAAGGTCATCGCGGCCTCGAGTGCCTCCGTCTACGGAATGGCAGAGGAATTCCCCACCACCGAGAGACACCACCACCACAACAACGACACCTTTTATGGGGCCGCGAAATCCTTCAACGAAGGAATGGCGAGGAGCTTCCGAGCCATGTCCGGCCTGGATTACGTCCTCCTGAGGTACTTCAATGTGTACGGACCCCGCATGGACGTGCACGGACTCTATACAGAGGTACTTGTCCGTTGGATGGAGCGGATAGTCGACGGCCTTCCGCCCCTGATCTTCGGCAACGGCCACCAGACAATGGACTTCATCCACACCGCCGACGTCGCAAGGGCCAACATCCTCGCAGCCGCCAGCCACGTCCGGGAGGGCGTCTACAACGTAGCCAGCGGCACGGAAACCAGCTTGGCAGAACTCGCACAAACACTGCTGCGGGTCATGCAGTCCCCACTGCACCTTGACCACGGACCCGAACGGGCAGTCAACGGAGTTGCCCGCCGGCTCGCAGACGTCACCGCCGCCAAGCGGGACCTCGGTTTTGAAGCCGCCATAGAACTTGAAGACGGACTCCGCTCACTCGTCACCTGGTGGCGTCCCCTCCGCGAAGAAATCGCAGCCTCCCGGCAGCTTGCCCATCCCGAAGCACCCTCAGTGGGTGCACGATGACAACCTCCGAAACCTCCCTGGCACGAATCGACGTCATGAAACCGTGGCTAGGGGAAGAAGAAGCCCAAGCAGTCGCCGAGGTCATCGCTTCCGGCTGGGTGGCCCAAGGCCCCAAAGTCAAGCAGTTCGAGGAAGCCTTCGCCCTGGAGCAACAAGCCGCTTTCGCAGTCGCGGTCTCCAGCTGCACCTCAGCCCTGCACCTGGCACTCGCCGTCGCCGGTATCGGCCCGGGAGACGACGTCGTAGTTCCCTCCTTCTCCTTCATCGCCACCGCAAACGCCCCCAGCTATGTAGGCGCCCGGGCGGTCTTCGCCGACGTCGACGTCCTAACGGGTTGTGTCACCGCCGAAACGATCGCCGCCGCCCTGACGCCGGCCACACGGGCCGTCATAGTAGTGGACCAAGGCGGAGTACCCGTGGATCTCGATCCCATCCGGGCCCTGTGCGACCCCCTCGGGATCACCGTGGTGGAAGACGCAGCCTGCGGCATCGGTTCACGCTACCGCGGCCGGCCGGTAGGAGCCGGCGCCGAACTGGTCGCATGGTCCTTCCACCCCCGCAAAATCCTCACCACCGGCGAAGGCGGGATGCTCTCCACGCCAAGGCGGGACTTCGCAGACCGGTCCCGCCGCCTCCGCGAACACGCAATGAGCGTCTCAGCGGCGGACCGTCATGCCAGCGTCCTGGCCCCCGCCGAGGAGTACCTCGAAGTCGGCTTCAACTACCGCATGACCGACCTCCAGGCCGCCGTCGGGATCGTCCAACTCGGCCGCCTGCACCAGGCAGTACAACGCAGGCGCGAACTGACCGCCAACTACGCACAGGCCTTCGCAGGTATCGAAGGCCTCCGCCTAGTAGACGACCCAGGCTACGGAACCGGAAACTTCCAGTCCTGCTGGCTGGAAGTAGGCACGGCGTTCCCCCTGGGAAGAGACGCCCTGATGAGCCGCCTGGCAGAGGACGGAATATCGGCACGACGCGGCATCATGGCCGCACACCGGCAACCTGCCTACGCCCGGGAAGCCAAGGCCGCGGTTTCACTGGCTGCCACTGAATGGCTGACGGACCACACGCTCATCCTGCCTCTCTACCACCAGCTCGCCCTGGCTGACCAGGTCCGGGTCATCGACTCAGTACTTCGCGCGGCAGGACAGGGACAATGACCGAGCTCCTCCTCATCGCCGCCAGCGGACTCGCCCGCGAAGTCCTGGCCATGGTCCGCAACACCGGACAATACGACGTCATCGGAATCCTGGACGACGACGAAGACAAACTCGGACGCGTGGTGGACGGCGCCCACGTGCTGGGCCCCATCCGCGATGCCCTGACCTTCCCACACGCCATGCTGCTTGTCTGTATTGGATCCGGCCGGGGACGCGAAAGCGTCGTCATGCGCTTACGCACCCTGGGCCTCGCAGAGGACCGCTATGCGACAGCGATCGACTCATCAGTACATCCACCAGAAGGATGCAGAATCGGCCTGGGCAGCATCCTCCTGGCCAACGTCACCATGACAGCCTCCGTCACAGTCGGAAGCCACGTAGTAGCCATGCCCGGCGTCACGCTCACACACGACGACGTCGTCAGCGACTTCGCCACCCTGGCCGCAGGCGTATCCCTCGGCGGGAACGTCCACATCGGCCGCGCAGCTTACATCGGCATGAACGCCAGCGTCCGCGAGCGCCGCACCGTCGGCGCCGGCGCAACCATCGGCATGGGAGCGGCAGTACTAACCGATGTTCCCGACGAAGAAACATGGGCCGGCGTGCCCGCACGCGTCATCCGCCGCGGCTATTCACCCGAACTGGAGGACGCCCTGTGACCCTCCGCAGCCGTGCTGCAAACCCGCGAACGCCCACTCCAACACGGGC
Organism: Arthrobacter sp. StoSoilB13; assembly: GCF_019977255.1. Lineage (NCBI taxonomy): Bacteria > Bacillati > Actinomycetota > Actinomycetes > Micrococcales > Micrococcaceae > Arthrobacter > Arthrobacter sp. StoSoilB13. The sequence continues at coordinate 829,737 of NZ_AP024647.1, forward strand.
GTTCGTCATCAGCGTCCTGAACGCAGTCGTGACACGCCTGGGAACAATCGCAATCGGCATAGCACTCGCGCGGTTACTGGGGCCCGAACAATTCGGAACATACGCAGTGGCCTTTGTGGCGCTGATGGCTGTACTGAGCTTCAACGAACTTGGGGTCAGCCTGGCGATCGTTCGATGGCCAGGGGATCCCAAGGAAATCGCCGCGACCGTGACTACGATCTCAACGGCATGCAGCATTGTTCTCTTCGCAGGCTCCTATGTGATGGCGCCATACTTCACAGCAGCCATGGGAAACGAAGCCGCCACCGACGTCGTCAGGGCGCTCGCCTTCTGCATCGTCCTCAATGGGCTCGTGGCTACGCCTGCGGCCGTTCTGCAGCGGAACTTCCGCCAGGGCCAACGCATGATCATTGACCAGGTCAACGTTTGGCTTGGGGCAGGCGTCTCCCTGGTTCTCGTCATCATGGGCATGGGTGCCATGAGTCTTGCCGTAGGACGTGTGCTGGCCAGCCTTGTTTCCGCTGTCCTTTTCCTGATCTACTCTCCGTTGCCCTATCGCTTTGGGTTCTCCAGGAAGCTGGCGAAACAGCTGCTGGGGTTCGGTTTGCCCTTGGCGGGTGCGAGCATGGTGGTCTTTGGTGTGGGTTACGTTGACCAACTGGTTGCTGGAAAGATGCTCGGTCCGGTGGTGTTGGGGTTTTATGTGATGGCCACGAATATGGCAGGTTGGCCAGCCAGCTTGTTGTCGCAGCCTCTGCGCAGCGTGGCACCTGCGACATTTGCCAGGCTGCAGGATGCTCCCGCGGAGATGCGTGCCGCCATGCTGTCAATTGTTGCCGTGGTTGCATCAGCCATGCTGCCGGTTTCGGCCGTCCTGACTGCCTGCGCTGTTCCGGTCGTGACGCTGTTGTATGGGGAGGCGTGGGCGCCGGCTGCCGTGGCCCTGGCCTGGCTGGCACCGGTTGCCGTCTTCAGGGTTTTCCACGAACTCGTTTATGACTACCTGGTGGTGATAAAGCAGTCGGTTCCCATTCTGAGGGTCCAGCTCTTGTCCCTCCTGGCCTTGATTCCGGCTCTTGTTTTGGGCGCACAACTGGGCGGCCTCCAAGGCTTGGCGGCAGTTCCGCTATTCATTGCAGTGGCGGTAACTTCGCCGCTCTATTTAGGCGCACTCTCCCGGGCAGGCGTTCCCTTAAGGAGCCTTGCGGTCAGCGTCAGCGCGTCCACCGGTATCTCGGTAGCTGCCGGAGTGGCCTGTTTCGTGCTGTCCTCTTCGATTCCTTCGCCCTTCGTGGCAGTGGGTGCGAGCCTGCTGGTTGGTCTGCTGGCCATTACGGTCTCGGTGTTCCTCCGACTGGGAGACATTCAGCAGTTGCGTCGAATGGGTTGGGAAAAAGAGGTTGTCCGGTGAAGATTCTTATCTATCCGCATGACCTTCGAATTGGTGGCAGCCAGGTCAACGCCATTGAGCTGGGAGCCGCTGTCCGGGACCTGGGCCATAGCGTGGTTATTTTTGGGCAGCCCGGAACCCTTACCCGCAAGGTGCGGGAGCTTGATCTGGAGTTCATTCAGGCACCGGCTCCCCGGAAGCGGCCGTCCCCATCAGTGTGCGCGGCGTTGGGCAAGCTCGCCCGGGGACGCATGCTTGACGTACTCCATGGTTATGAATGGCCACCGGCCCTTGAGTGCTTGATTGCTTCAAGATTGGTACCCGGCTGCAGCAGCATGGCGACTGTCATGTCGATGGCAGTCGCTCCGTTTATCCCCAGGACGATGCCCCTTCTTGTAGGAACTGAACAGATTCTTAAGGCCGAGTCGGATTTTGGTCGCGAGCGCGTGGGGCTTCTGGAGCCCCCCGTAGATGTCGTCGCGAACAGTCTGACGGCCGTTGCAGGGCAGGACAAGTTCCGGGAACGGTTTGGACTGATCGACCAGGGCCCACGTAGTTGTTTGCGTTTCACGGCTTGCCCGGGAGTTGAAGCTTGAGGGCATCTTGTCCGCTATGGACGCCGTCGCTGAATTGGCACGGCTGAGAGACGTCCGACTGGTGATCGTTGGCGACGGTCCGGGCATGAGCGACGCGATGGCCAAGGCTTCCGTTATCAATGATGGGCTGGGACGACGCGTGGTCCTGCTAACGGGGGAACTTGAGGACCCCAGGCCAGCGTACGCGGCTGCCGATGTTGTCCTGGGAATGGGCGGCTCGGCCTTGCGGGGTCTTTCCTTTGGGAAGCCGCTGGTGGTTCAAGGGGAGCGGGGCTTCTGGGAATTGTTGACCCCCCGAAACCCTTGACCGTTTCCTCTGGCAGGGATGGTACGGCGTAGGCCGCGGTACGGAGGCGGGGCGCGAAAACTTGATGTCCGTCCTTGGATTCCTGCTGGACAACGAGCAGGAACGAGCCCGGCTGGGCTCCTTTGGACGCGAAATTGTTCAGGAGAGGTTTTCGCTCACCAACGCAGCCCGGGTACAGGTGCAGTTCTACCGGCGTTCAATGGAACAAAGCACAGGAACTTTCTCTTCCTTGAGGGCCGAGGCGGCAGCTGGTGCCCAATATGCCGCCTACGTGGGGCGTCGGCGCTTTCAGCGCTATTTCGGACACAACGCAACTGATGACTTCAATGCCAAACCGGTAGCCTCGATGCCTTCGTTGGCCGTGCGCGGACGGGACATCTGATGGAAACGATCGTCTACATGTCCGGGACCCGCTGGGACAGCCTTTCGGGTACGGACAAGATGCTGGCCACCTCGTTGGCCAGGACACACCACATCCTGTGGGTTGATCACCCGGTTCCGCTGACCAGCTACCAGGATGTCCGACGCCACCTCATCCGGAGCCTTCGTGGTGTTGGCGAAGATGTGGGCACGAATATCAGCCGCCTCCGGATTCCGGCGTTGCCCGGCGTGAGCAAACCAATGGTGCGTCGCTCTACGGATGTTCTTGTTCGCCGATGTGTGAATGCAGCCCTGGATCGGGCTGCCGGGTGTGTTGCCGGCATCGTCAATTCATCACCGATCATGTTGTTTCCGTCCCGCCGGCCGGAAGGGACACGGCTCCTGCACGTGACCGATGACTGGTTGGCGGGGACGAACCTCATGGGCTTCACTTCGTCCCATTTGATCCGCGTGCTGGAAGAGAACATACGATGTGCCGACGCTCTTAGCGCCGTCTCTGAGGAACTGGCAGCCAAGATCTCCAGATTTTCCGGCCGGCCGGTCGAAGTCTTGCCCAATGGCTGCACTCCCGCGAGCACTCCACCAGGTGCGAGCCGCAGTCCCGTCGTGGCCCTGGTTGGTCAGCTCAACAACCGGTTGGATCTGGACGCCCTGGAAGCCGTGGCTGCAACGGAAGTCGCGCTGCTCATCATTGGGCCCCGGGCGGAGGGCGATCCAGTTGTCCGCTCCAGGTTGGATGCCCTGTTGTCCAGGCCAAACGTGGATTGGAGGGGACTGGTGGGCCAGGACGACGTTGCCCGGTTGCTGCAAACCGCGTCAGTCGGTATCACTCCTTATGCAGACACAGAGTTCAACCGATCAAGCTTTCCTTTGAAGACCCTTGAATACCTTGCTGCAGGGCTTCGGGTAGTAGCCACGGACCTGCCGTCCACCCGATGGATCGACTCGCCCGCCATTGCGGCAGCCAGGACACCGACCGAATTCTCGCAACTCGTTCTCAAGGCCCTGCGTGAGCCGATGACACAGGAACTCCGCAAAGATATGGACGCAACCGCCAGATCACATAGCTGGGACTCACGGGCCGCTAAAATCCGGGGACTCCTGGCCACGGGAAAGCAGGTCCGGAATGGCCATGCGGGGCAGCCACTACAACTGTCAGGTCCTGCCACGCAAGGGCTGCAGCATGACGGGCAGCCAACGGTAGACCACGCGCTCCTGACCAGGTTCAACCTTCCGTCGAAGGGCTTCGAGAGCCTTGTCAGGGCCAAAGACGGGTGGCTTCACAACCGCGTTGAACTCTTCGAGAGATATTGTCTTCCCTCGGTTCGTGCCCAAACACGCAAAGGTTTTCATTGGATTGTCTACTTCGATCCCGAGTCTCCTGAGTGGTTGTTGGAGAGGATTCAGGACCTGAGTGCCGACGGTCTGTTCACGCCGATTTTCCGGGCGGAAGTTTCTGCCGACGAGCTCCTCTCGGACATCCAGGAAGTCACGGGGCGGCGGACCCAAAATCTGCTGACCACCAACGTGGATAACGACGACGGTCTGGCAGCTGACTTTGTGGCCCAGGTACAGGACGTCCAGTGCTCGCAGCTGCCTTCGGCTATTTATCTCTCCGCCGGCCTGGTCAAAGGCGGTGCCTCGGTCTACTTGAGGCACGATGACCGGAACGCGTTTTGCTCGGTGCGGTCCACGTGGAGTGCTCCGGTGACATGCTGGTCGGCCTGGCATAACCAGCTGGGCGAAATCATGGCCACCGAGGAGGTCGGTGGGCCGCCGGCTTGGCTGCAGGTTGTGCACGGGGCAAATGTCAGTAACAGAATCCGCGGACGACTTGTGGCGGCTGATCCATTCGCAGACAGGTTCCCCGGGTTGCTCGACGACGTGGCGGCCGTCCAAACGCTGGCGTTGGTGCGCGACGCCTTGGTTGAGGGGCCAGTGCGCCTGCTCCGCGATGGCTTTCGCAGCGCCATCAAAACGGCAACGATCAGGCTCCTCGGCAGAAGTGGAATCGACAGGGTGAAAGTTTTTCTGGGACAGAACAGGCGGGAGATCGGATCATGAAAATTCGAACGATTCTAAGGAGCCTCGGACGAAGGTGGTACTTCCTCGTCCTCGGCCTGATCATGACGCTTGTGTTGTGCTTTCAGGTCCAACAGAACACTCCCGAGAAATTCAAAGCGCAAGCAAGCCTCGTGTTGATGCCATCCGCACACAGTGTTGGCGCAGACGGTAATCCGTACCTGAACCTGGGCGGGATGGGTGAGGCGCTGGACATCCTCACGCGCCGGCTCTCGGCTGAGGACATCCGCCACAAGATCGCGGAGGACTTTTCAAACGCAACATATACGGCTGAAACGGATCGAGGCACCAGCGGAGCCATCCTCCTCGTCACAGCCACGGCACCGAACCCGGAAGAATCCTTGGGCACCATGCGGGCCGTCATGGACCAAGCCCCGCTGTTGCTGGAAAACATGCAGGGCGCTTTGAACGTTCCGGAGGAGTCGCGGATCTCAACCATGACCCTTCTGGTCGACACCCGGGCCACACCGGAATCAAAGGCAAGGACCCAGATCCTCCTCGTGGCAGCAGCCGGGGGAGTAGGGCTGACCTTGGTGCTTACCGTCCTGTTGGACAGCCTGCTGAAATCACGCAAGGCCCGTCGCCACAGGGAAAAGGATTCCCGGATCCCGGAGGAGACCAAGCATAGTGTGCCGGCTACAGCGCCAGCACTCGAACCAGCGCACGACGACGTCCCGGTCACCTTGCCAGTCTCACACAGGCCCTCGTAGCCATGACGCCCAAGACACTGCTCCAGGTCCTGCGAAGGAGGTGGTACGCCGCCGTCGCTGTTCTACTGATTGGCTTCGCAGGGCTGGGGGCGATCCGGTCCCTGGATCCTGTCTATTGGACGCAGGCAGAGGTCTCGTTCGTTGCACCCACGGGCGAACCTGCCTACTGGGTTCCAGGAGGCGATGTGGCGGCGCTCGTGCCTTTTGCCGCTTTGGTGGAGAAACGCGTCAACGACGACTCCGGTTCAGTGAATTTGGTCCTGTCCCGGGGGACCCTCTACGGAGCAGGTGTGAAGCAAGGATATTCCGTAACGTTGCCCAATACCGGAGGCCAGTGGACCAAGAGCTTTTCCAGGCCGGTGCTGGCGGTTCAGGTGGTGGACTCGAGCGCGGAGCGGGTGAACGAAGTACTGTCCGTGGTCATTAAGAGGATCCAGGAGGAATCCACGTCGCTGCAGAAGGAAACCGACGTTCACGGCGCAGTGATAACCACGGTGACCACGCCGTCAAGTCCGGAGATCATCTTCGGCGGAGGTACGCCCACGGACCGCCTCAAGGGTGCCAGCGCCTGGCTCGCCCTCGCTTGCGCGGCCGCCATGGCCGCGGCCGCCACTGTTGAACGCCAGATTGCCCGGCGCCATGGGGTACGTCGAGGGGCAGGTCAGTAGATATGCGGAACACACCAGATAGTTGGGACCCGCGTGAAGTAAGCGTGGCCCGGATGGGGACGCAGCGCGAGCGCTCGGATGTCGCCACATTCGTCACCATATATCTGGTGGTCACGTGCGCCGTTCCTTCCAACCTGACGATATCGGCCTTGGGAACCGTAGGACGGTTGACTACCTTGTGGGCCCTTTTGGCACTCGTATGGTGGGTGCTCTACCAGGTGCACAGGACCAGGCCGGAGGCTGTGGGGCGCCGCCCCGTCCGTCTCGCCCTGGCCCTCTTTTTAGCTATTGCGGTAGCCAGTTACGCGGTGGCGATGCTCCACGGCCTGCCCGAAAAGGAATCCAGTCCTGCAGATGGTGGACTCATTCGTTTGCTTGCCTGGGCCGGGATTCTCCTCCTGATCCACGATGGCCTCAAGGATCGACGTGGACTGGTTACCATCATGCGAAGTGTCGTCATGATGGGAACATTCACCGCAGTCCTTGGACTTCTCCAGTTTGCTACCGGAGCGTCCCTCATCGACTGGATCACCATCCCGGGTATGTCATCGAGTCCGGACTTCTCCAACATTGACGTCAGGGGCGGATTTGTCCGGGCCGCCGCCATGGCGTCCCACCCGCTTGAGTACGGAGTTGTACTTTCGACCTCATTTCCCATCGCTTTGACCTTGGCACTGACACAGACCACCAGGAACTGGCTGCTGCGGTGGCTACCGGTCATCGCTATCGCCGTTGCTTCCGTGTTGTCCGTCTCCCGTTCCGCATTGATCGCGGTCGCCATCGCCTTCGTTATCCTCATCCCTGCATGGTCCAAGTCCATGCGGCGTCGGGCCTATCTGGCATCAATATGCCTCGTGGGGGCCATCTATGTCGTCACTCCTGGACTGCTTGGCACGCTTCGAGGACTGTTCACGGTCGGGGGCGACGACACAAGCATTACGTCCAGGACCAATGGGTACTCCACGGCCTTGGGCATGTTGGAAAACAATCCCCTTATTGGGCGGGCGTTCGGAACGTTCCTGCCCGAGTACATCATCGTCGACAACCAGTATTTGGGACTGCTTGTGGAACTGGGAGTTCTTGGACTGGCCATGTTCCTGGCCCTCATCGTCAGTGGGCTAACGTGCGCTTGGCGCGCGCGGCACCTGGCAGTGGACAACGACATGCGTCAACTGAGCCAGGCAGTCCTTGCGTCACTGGCAGCCGTAGCTGTCACTTTTGCTTTCTTCGACGGGCTCTCTTTTCCCATGGCTGCCGCGATGTTGTTCCTCATGCTTGGACTCGCAGGAGCCTTGTGGCGCATCGTGCAGGACGAACGGGGTGGCCTGCTTGCGGGAAGGCTGCATGCGCTGCCCGCCGGAAAGACTGCTGTATTTGGATTACTGCGCCTGCATCGAGACGGAGTTGATGATGGTTCGAACAGATGAGGTCTTCCACGGAGATGCGCCGAGAATCCTCCTCGTTAAGACCAGGGGACGCTCGACCGTGGAGCGGGCTGAACGGCAGCGTCTGGAGTCCTCCGGCGCAGAGCCGCGCAGTCTCCTGTTTGAAAAAACCCTGAACTGCGACGTCCTCGATGAAAACACCATTCAACACACAGCGGGCCTCCGGGCACACATCTACAAGCGCCTACCGGCCTTTGCCGCCCAAGCCTTCGAAGCCGCACGGCTCAGCAGCTCCTACGATGTCATTATTACGTGGTCTGAACGACATTCAGTTGCCATTGCGGCACTGTTCGCCATCCTCCGGATCAGGACTCCGCATTTAGCCATGATGTTCTGGCTTTCAAAACCCGCAGTTCGATGGCCTCTCAGGCTTTTCCGGACCGGTATAGACAGAATCGTGACATGGAGCTCCATCCAGCAGACCGTGGCGGTTGAAAAGATCGGGTTTAAGCCCGATGACGTAGTCCTCGTTCGCCATCCCGTGGACTTGGAATTCTTCAAACCAGTCGATTCCGAGCGTGGGATCATCTTCTCGGCGGGCTCCACCCAACGGGACTTTCCAACCTTCGCAGACGCAGTCCGGGGATTGGACGTGCCCGTTCATATAGCCGCATCCCTGGTGGTTGCCCTTGACGGATACAAAATCATCACCCGGGACGTTCGTGATGAACCGGGCTGGCCGGAGAACTGCCAGGTCCGGCCACTCACGTCCGTTGAACTGCGGGACGCGTATGCCGCCGCCAAGGTGGTGGTTGTTCCGCTGTTACCCACCGACATTGACGCAGGCGTGAACGTCATCCTGGAGGGCATGGCCATGGGAAGACCTGTCATTGTCTCTGAAACCCAAGGCCAGGTGGACGTTATCCGTGACGGCGACACCGGAGTATTCGTGCCAGCAAAAGATTCCCAGGCCCTCAGGAGCCGCATAGAGTCTTTCCTGGCCGACCCGGACGCTGCGGAGGAAATGGGGCGTCGTGGTCGCGCCTACGTGGAGCAAAATCACCGTTTGGAAGACTTCATAGATCATGTCAGAAGCAATGTGCTCGAGTTGTCGGCACGGCCAAGCAGAAGAAGCTTTTGGTCCCGGAGGAGCGGCGTACCGCTAGGGTCCGCCCAGCACTAGCTGGCTATAGCTTTGTCAACGCCCCGGATGCAAGACAATCCCACCCGCCTGGACCCCGCCCACAGGGGTTCTACTGCCTGCTGCTCTCATCGCGTTCCCAGGAGGCGCCAGCTCTCCCCGTAAAGAATGCTCCACACCGGCCAATAACAGCGAAAGCTGCATATACGAGTGCATCGAAGGCACTGACCGGCCCGCGTACTGAAACGGCCAGCTCCTGCAAAGTCCGCGCCGTCGAGGAGGCTGCGCCGGATGACATCGACAGAGGGCCCCGTGAGGGTGTTTGTTGGTGGTTACCGCGGTAGGTACGCCGAAGAATCGCAAGCAATGCCCTCGATGAGCGGGGCGTCCTCACGACAACCGGGTCTGTCGCCAGAACCGCCTTTTCGCCGGGCTGGAACAAGCAGTCCACGTAGTAGTCGTCGCCGGTCAGAGCTGGAAATTCTCCGAGCCGTTCATGTCCTTTCGCGTTCATTGCGTAGACTCCGGCCCCCCCACAGTCCCTGCGCGTTTCCAGGAATCCGGTTCCGGGCCCTGTAATAAGCCCTGACCAATGCGGAGGCTCCGCTCGTGTCGTAGCGGAAGGCCGGCCGGGCAGCCAGAAGGGGGCCGGCCTCAAGGGCCTTGAAAACGGCGTGCAGGGCCTCGGAGTTGAGCTCCACATCGGCATCCAGGTACAGGCGCGGCCACAGTTCCGTAGCACCGTCCGCGGCGTTCAGTGCTGCTGTCTTGGACGCTTCGTTAACGTGCAGGACTTTAATGCCCCGATATTGCGAGGCAATGGATTCCGTCTCATCGGTGCAGCCATTGCACGCCACGATGACGTCTACAGTTCCGGCATTTATGACTTCCTTCAAAGAATCCAGTGTCCGGCCAATCACTTTTCCCTCATTGTGCGCCGGGATGATGACGGCGCCGGTTGGAAGGCCCTTCGAAAAATCAGGGAATCGGGTGGCATGAGGCAACGTCTGCCATAGCCGTTTCCTCAAAAGGGCCCGCGCTGCTTCCCGGTGGCCAGGTTTGTTTATTCGTGCCATCTCAGCGGCGCAAACAGCGGCCCGGAAGAGCGCAGCCCTGCTCCGCCCGAGATGTTTGGCTGCATAGCGAACACGATTCACGGACAGAAGCGCCGTCAGCTGGGGCGACGTACCCGAACCGCCGCCTTCATGAAACATCCTTGCTGTCGGCTCGAACCAGATTGATTTCCCTGCTTCACGGATTCGGTGGCAATAATCTGTCTCTTCCGAGTACAGGAAGAATTGCTCGTCCCATTCACCAACGGCCTGGGCTGCGTCATCGCTTATCAGCAGAGCCGCGCCTGTGGCCCATTCGATGCGGTGAGCGTATTGGTAGCCCTCCACGTCGAAGTCCATTTCCGAGAGCCAGGCCGGCCGACGGCGCAGATGGCTGCCCAGTGCGGCATCGCCCAGGGCCCGCATCACGCTCGGCTCCCGGCGCAACGAGGGGTAAACACTGCCATCGCTTTCCAGCAGGACCGGCACAACCGCCCCAGCGTGGGACTGCCTCATTCTTTTGCGCAATGCTGCTACTGCGCCCGGCTCCACCCGTAGATCCGGATTCAAGATGAGGTAGGCGTCGGCGGGGCCCGCCACGCGCATCGCCGCGTTGATGCCACCGGCGTAGCCGAGATTTCCGCCCGTCCGCAAAGAGATGACATCCGAATGCTTCGCCAGCTCTGTCATGGTGCGGTCATCAGGAGAATTGTCGGCCACCACTACTTTCATGGTTTGCTCGCCCGTCATGGCCCTCAGGCTCGAAACCAGGGGCCCGACGTCGTCGGCGTTGTTATAGGTAACAACTATTGCGGCCACCTCCGCCCTCGCTTCAGCCGGGAGGAAGGGCTGCGGGGCCTGGTTGCTGATCGGGGCAGGGGAGGTTATCGGATCCTCCGGCTTACGGCCCACGGGCAGTGCGGTGGGAGGGACGTCCACAGCGCTGACCTGACGCAATTTCAGGTAGGCCTCGGGTCCATCTATCAGGTACCGGCGGGCAAGCCTGCGCGGCTCCAGCATGAGTCGCCAAGCCCACTCAAACCCGTGGGAACTGATCCAGGATGGGGCGCGCCGGATTCGACCAGCCAGGAAATCGACGACAGCACCGAACGCCAGCAGAATCTTGGCTCCCGTGAGGCGGCCATACTTGCTGACCCACAATTCCTGGCGAGGCTTGCCCATGCCCACCACCAGGATGTCCGGAGCCGTGTCCGCTATCTGCGCGGCGAGTTCCAACGAAGCCTGCTCATCGCTGATCACGGACCTGTCCGGGGCCCACCAGCCTGCGATCGCCAAATCCGGACGCTCCGCTGCGAACCTGCTGCGGATAAGCCCCTGGGCCTGCTCCGTGCCACCGAGGAATCCCACGCTCAGGCCGCGGCGTTCGGCTTCGTCCAGCAAGGGCTCCACAAGATCGCTTCCTGCCAGCCGGGGCCACGGCTGATCCGTGAGACGACGGGCTTCGGCAACCAGCGGGGCTCCATCCAACAGCGTCAACCACTCCACGGAGGCGTGCTCAGCCATGGCGCCCATCCACCTGCTTCCGGCCCCAAAGTGCAGGATATGGTCCAGGTTCGCAGAACAAACGCCAAGAGGTGACGCGCCAACAGACGTTGCCCGGTCCATAATTTCCCGCAGGGCGCCATCAAACTCCAAGAGCTTGACGGGAACTCCGCCCAGGCTCACCCACAGGCCCTGCCCGGCTGGGGAAACGGTTGGTGGTCGGGTACCGTGCCCTCTGGCTTCCCCCGGCCGGAGTCGCATGGAACTGTGGCGGGTGGCGACCCGGGAGGGCGCAGTCTCTTGGTGCAGCATTCTCGGCTCCAGGCTCGATGATCCAACTCACGGCACAAAAACGTGCCGGCGATCCAAGTCGCTGCACTTCCCGGATCGCCGATGCCGGACGGCGGGTGCCGCCCGAACTTACTTCCTTGAGTTGTCTCCCGGCCCTACTGTTTCGAGGCTGCCGTAGGGCTACTTTAGGACGATTTGCCTGCGTGCGCCAGAGCGCGCATCTTGCGTTGTGCGGCATCAGGGTATTGCCTGCCGGCCTCTGTCGGGAGAGGATGCGTTGTGTCGACACCAAGGGACCAACCCTGACCACGTAGAGGACGGACATGGGCAGCGAGATCACAGACTGTTTGGGGGGCCAGGCAACGCATTTTGTTCTCACACGCTTCAATGTCCGCAGCTTTTATCACAAGGCAGAGCCCACGGACGCATGGCTTCGCGAGCGCCTTCAACTGTTTGAAATGTACTGCATCCCGTGCTTCCGAAATCAAACGGAAACCCGGTTTACCTGGCTGGTTTTCCTTGACTCCCTGTCGCCATTATGGTTGCGGCTGGAGATTGACAAATTGTCCCAAGGCGTCTTTCGGGCTGTTTACGTTGAGGGTGCCTTCTCGCAGGAATTCCTGAGCCGGACAATTGGCCAACTTAGTGCCACGCCCTACGTCATTACCACACGGGTAGACAACGACGACGCAGTAGCAAACGACTTTATTGAGACAATTCAAAGTTGTTTCAGGGAACAGGACAAAACGTTCGTAAATCTGGTGAATGGTGCGCAGTATGCCGGGCGGAAAGTTTACGTCCGCCCGTACACGATGAATCCATTTTCGAGCTTGATAGAGCGGGTTGCGAACCACGCTCCGGCCACGGTGTTCGTTGAACACCATTACCGGATCGATGCCTATGCCCCCGTCCTGAATGCGCGGACTGCACACCCGATGTGGTTGCAGGTGATCCACGGCGGCAACGTCCTCAACGAGGTTGTGGGCCTGCGGACGAGTGCCCGACGCATTGCCCCGCACTTTTCTGTTTCCCTCGATGTGGATGATCGCTTCGTCAGCCGCAGCGTGGACAGGATCCTGGGCGCTTGGAGAATTCTCCTGCGGCTGCTCCGAAAGCCATCGCGGCTTAGGGACCTGGCCAAGACCCTCGTAGCGCGGAAAGCGGGAGGCTTCGTCTCAAAGTAGCGTTCCGGACCGCAGATATGCTTCCAACCGGGAATGCGACATGGACGGACTGAAGCCCGTTCCCTTTATTTTCGAAAGGTCCAGGACGCTGCTGCCTGGACGCGGCGCCATCCCGGGTTTTGCGTATTCGGACGTGCTGATGGTGCTAATTTTCCCAGGATCCACACCACAGAGGCGATAGACCTCCTGCGCAATTTCCGCCCAGGACTGCGGCTCGCCGTCGCTGGTGAGGTTGTACGTTCCGTAAGGTGCCTGTTGCGTGATCAGGTGCCTGATGCCTGCGGCAATATCAGAAGCAAACGTCAGCCGCCCCCATTGGTCACCCACCACTGCGGGTGCTACGCCTTTTGCGGCCAGCCCAGCCATGGTGCGGACGAAGTTGCGGCCCTCGCCCACTACCCAACTGCTCCGCACAATGTAGTGCCGCGGCACCGCAGCAACGGCAGCGTCTCCGGCCGCTTTACTTTGCCCGTAGACACCCAGGGGAGTGGGCGCCTCGTCCTCCCGATGCACAGCGGCGGTACCGTCGAACACATAGTCGCTGGATACATGGACAAGCGTCAGTGAATGTTCGACGGCGGTCCTGGCCAGGCGGGACACTGCGGCTGCGTTGATGCTCCAGGCAGCAGTGCGGCCTTCCGCTGTCTCCGCGGCGTCGACTCCCGTAAAGGCGGCGGCGTTGATGATGGTGGAGTACTTACGCCAATCGGTGGCGAGATAGGAGTTCTCTGCCGAGATGTCGAACTGGGCCCGCCCCGCAAAGTCCACCGTTGGGTCGCCGTCGAACTCTTCTCTGAGCGCCTTCCCCAATTGGCCGTCCGCACCGAGTACCAACGTCCGCCTGGATTGCATGGGAGCTACGTCGCCCAATCGTGGATGGGTCCGGTCCTGGTCAGACACCACGGCCTCCTCCAGCGGGATGGGCCATGGTAAACCGACGTCTTCGTCGGCAAGGTTGAGGAACGTGTAGTCGGCCTGCGCTGCGGCACTCCAATGATCGTTGACCAGGTAGGTGTAGGCGGTATTGTCTTCGAGGGTCTGGAAGGCGTTGCCCACGCCCCGGGGAACAAAGATGGCTTCCATGGGGGACATCTCTGCGTGGAATACCGTGCCGAAAGTCGGGCCCTGACGCAGGTCCACCCACGCACCAAAGATCCGCCCTGAGGCGAGCGAGATGAACTTGTCCCACGGTTCGGCGTGGATACCCCGGGTAGTCCCGCGTTTGGCATTGAAGGAGATGTTGTTCTGCACCGGCCCAAAGTCGGGGAGGCCCAAAGCCATCATCTTGCTACGGTGCCAGTTCTCCTTGAACCATCCCCGGTGGTCCCCGTGGACCGGCAGCCCGAAAAGCACCAGCCCGGGGATCGGTGTACTACGGGATGTCAATTCAGCGGGTCCCATGGTTAATGGCCTTGGCCTGCGTATTTGGTCTCGGTCGCAGCTTTTTGCGGCCGCCACCAGGCTTCGTTGTCCTGGTACCAGCGGACGGTGTCAGCCAGGGCCGGCGTCGAAGTCTGCAAACCGGGGGACCCAGCCAAGTTCCTTTCGAAGCTTGCTGGAATCGATCGCATATCGAAGATCGTGGCCGGGCCTGTCAGTCACCAGATCGTAGGCTTCTGAAGGCTGTCCCATTTGCCGAAGCAGCTTCTCCACGACGTCCCGGTTGGACTGCTCACCATCAGCGCCGATCAGGTACGTTTCACCAATCCGCCCACGCTCCAGGATTGCGGCCACGGCTGCGGAGTGGTCCTCCACATGGATCCAGTCCCGTACATTGTGGCCGTTGCCGTAGAGGCGGGGACGGTTGCCATCCAGGATGTTGGTGATCTGTCGCGGAATGAATTTCTCCACGTGCTGAAAGGGCCCATAGTTGTTGGAGCAGTTGCTGATGGTCGCCTTGAGGCCGAAGGAACGGACCCATGCCCTGACCAGCAGGTCTGAACCGGCTTTGGTTGCCGAGTAGGGGCTCGTGGGCCGATAGACCGAGGACTCGGTGAAACGCTCCGGATCTTCCAGGGCCAAATCCCCATACACCTCATCTGTGGATATGTGGTGGAAGCGGGTACTGTGCTTCCGCGCCGCTTCGATGAGCGTGAATGTACCTACGAGGTTCGTGTCCACGAACGGCCGGGGGTCCTGCAGTGAATTGTCGTTGTGTGATTCGGCAGCAAAATGGACCACGGCGTCAACGGCTGCCGTCATGCGGTCTACCAGCGGGGCATCGCAGATATCGCCCTGGACGAATTCGAAGCGTTCAGGAGGCAGCCCCGCGAGGGACTCGATGTTCCCCGCATAGGTGAGTTTGTCCAGGGCCGTGACATGGAGGCGTGAGTGCTCCATGATGTAGTGGATAAAGTTGCATCCAATGAATCCGGCCCCGCCGGTGACAAGGATTCTCTGCATGGCCATAGCGTAGCCGCCAATTGCGGCTATGTGCAGCGGGAAGGGACAGCTAATATGCGCGGCATCGTTCTTGCAGGCGGCACGGGCTCCCGGCTACACCCAATAACGCTTGGAATCAGCAAGCAATTAGTCCCCGTATTCGACAAACCCATGATTTATTATCCGCTGTGCACGCTGATGCTTGCCGGCATTCGGGACATTCTGGTGATTACTACGCCCACGGATGCGCCACAGTTCGAGAACTTACTGGGCGACGGTTCCCAATTCGGCATAAACCTCACATATGAACAACAACCCACCCCTGATGGATTGGCCCAGGCATTCATCCTGGGGGAGCGGCACATTGGCAGCGGCAAAGTAGCGCTCATCCTGGGAGACAACATCTTCAACGGTCCCGGGATGGGTAACCAATTCCGCAAGTACGCGGACGTTGAAGGAGGCGCGATTTTCGGTTACTGGGTCAAGGATCCGAGTGCTTACGGCGTGGTGGAATTCGACGACGACGGGCTGGCCGTTTCCATCGAAGAAAAGCCAACGTCCCCAAAGAGCAACTACGCGGTCCCGGGCCTGTACTTCTACGACAACGACGTCGTCGCCATGGCAAAGGACCTCAAACCCTCGCCTCGAGGGGAACTGGAGATCACGGATATCAACCGGCAATACATGGAGCTCGGCAGGCTCCACGTGCAAAAATTTCCGCGCGGGACTGCCTGGCTGGATACGGGAACCTTCAGCGACCTCAACGACGCGTCAAACTATGTCCGCACCACCGAGAACCGGCAAGGCCTGAAGATTGGAGCGCCGGAGGAAGTGGCCTGGCGGATGGGATACCTGAACGACGACGAACTCCGCCAGCAGGCTTCCAAGCTCGCCAAGAGCGGCTACGGCAGTTACCTGCTGGATATCCTCGACCGCCAATAAGCCGCAACACTACGTCGCAGAAACGTCTTCCAAAGCGCGCGAGATCTCGGCCGGGAGAACCGTCAACTGGGCATCCAGCAATTCCTTGAGCTGGACGGCGTTCCGGGCTCCCACGATCGCCGTGGCAACGCCGGGACGCGAAAGCAACCAACTCAGGGATACGTCCAGGGGTGATCGTCCCAAACCCCGCGCGGCCATGGCGACGGCCTCCACCACCCGTGATGCCTTCGGTTCAAGGTATGTCTCAACGTACGCAGCAAGCCTGCTCTGCGCAGCCCGGGAATCAGCAGGAATCTGGCCCCGGTACTTTCCGCTCAAGACACCACGGCCCAAGGGAGCCCAGGCCATCAGGCCGAGCCCGGCATCCTCCACGGCAGGAATGAGCTCTTCCTCCGGCTTTCGCTGCACCAGGGAATATTCGGATTGGTTGGCTACCAGCGTGAAACCAGCGACTGCCGCCGCTTTGGCTGTCTGCCACCCGTTGTAGTTGGAAATTCCCACGTAGCGGGCACGTCCCGTCCTCTGCGCGAGCTCCAACGCTGACAGAGTCTCGTCCAAGGGAACATTTGGGTCCCACTCATGAACGAACCAGATATCGAGGTAATCGGTTCCAAGCCTTGCCAGGCTGGCGTCCAACGCCGACAACAGGGCACCCCGCGATGCATTGATGCTGCGCCTGGATTCCGACGACGAGACGCCGGCTTTGGTGGATATCACGACTTCGGAACGAGCCACGACATCGCCCAACATGGAGCCCAACATCGCCTCAGCCTGGCCTTGTGCATACGATGCAGCGGTGTCGATGACGGTGCCGCCTGCGTCCACGAAGGCGTGGAGCAACTCGGCAGCGTCCTGCTCATCCGTCTCCTGCGCCCAGGACATTGTTCCGAGGGACAAAGAGGAGACACGGAACCCGCTGTTCCCGACATAACGCTGCTGCATGCTGATAGCTTACGGGGAGTTCCCAGTCTTCATGACGTAGGGTCTATTCACGTGAACTGGATAGAAGCAGCCTTGCTGGGCCTGGTGCAGGGCCTCACCGAATTCCTCCCGATCTCCTCAAGCGCACACCTGCGGATCGTGGGCTCATTCCTTCCGAATGCGGCCGATCCCGGAGCCGCCTTCACGGCCATCACCCAACTGGGTACGGAGACGGCAGTCATCGTCTATTTCTGGCGCGACATCGTGCGGATCATTGGGGCCTGGTTCAGGTCCCTGAGCGGAAAAGTCCCACGGAATGATCCGGACGCCCGAATGGGATGGCTGGTGATCCTGGGCAGCCTTCCCATCATCGTGCTCGGGTTGTTGTTCCAGGACCAGATCGAGTCTGTCCTGCGGAGCATGTGGATAGTCGCCACCATGCTCATTGTCTTTGGCATGATCCTGGCGGTTGCCGACGCCGTCGGCCGCCAGGAACGGGATCTCACGGAGCTCAGCTACAAGCACGGCATCCTGTACGGTTTTGCCCAGGCAATGGCCCTTATTCCCGGCGTATCGCGGTCCGGCGGAACCATCACTGCCGGTTTGCTGATGGGGTACACGCGTGAAGCTGCGGCCCGCTACTCGTTCCTCCTCGCCATTCCAGCGGTTTTCGGCAGCGGCCTGTACCAGCTCTACAAAACAGTTTCCAAGGAGGGCCTGGCCGGTCCCTACGGCCTCCCGGAAACGGCGCTGGCCACAGTCATCGCTTTCGTAGTGGGCTACGTGATCATTGGTTGGTTCCTTAAGTTCGTCTCCACACGCAGTTACAGGCTCTTTGTCTGGTACCGCATTCTTCTGGGCCTGGCCTTGTATGTCCTGCTCGGTTTCAATGTGATCAGCGCCTAGCACTAAGGTTGAGTCGTGAAATCGTGGACTTCCCGCCCTGTTCCTGAGCTGCCCGGCAGTATGCCCCAACTACGCCTCTTCGACACCGCCCTCGGCCGCGTCGTGGAGATTGAGCCGCAGCCGGAACAATCGATGTACGTCTGCGGTATTACGCCCTACGACGCCACCCATATGGGACACGCCGCAAGCTACGTGGCCTTCGACCTCCTCAACCGGGCCTGGCGCGATGCCGGGATCCCGGTGGCCTACGTTCAGAACGTTACGGACATCGATGACCCGCTGCTTGAGCGCGCCACCGCCACCGGCGTGGACTGGCGTCAACTGGCGCAGAGCCAGATTGAACTGTTCCACACGGATATGGACGCCCTCAACGTCCTTGCTCCAAACCACTACATCGGCGCGGTCGAAGCCATTCCGGATATTGTGCCCGCCATCGAGCGGCTTATTGCCGACGGCGTCGCCTACCGCGTACAAGGCACAGACGGCGAACCCGACGGCGATGTCTACTACGACGTCGAAATGGCCGGCAAACGATCCGACGCCACGGATGCATGGACCCTGGGCGATGTTTCAGGCCTCGGCGAAGCGGAAATGCTTTCCCTCTTTGCAGAGCGTGGGGGCGATCCGGACAGGGCAGGCAAACGCCAGGCGCTCGATCCCTTGCTCTGGCGCGTAGCACGTGAAGGCGAACCCAGCTGGCCGGGGGCCACCCTGGGCGACGGCCGTCCCGGATGGCACATCGAGTGTACGGTTATCGCGCAGAAATACCTGCCCGCACCATTCACAGTGCAGGGTGGCGGCTCGGATCTCATCTTCCCCCACCACGAAATGGGAGCCGGACACGCGTACTCGCTGGCAGGCGTTCCGCTCGCCAAGCATTATGCCCACGCCGGCATGGTGGGCCTTGACGGGGAAAAGATGAGCAAGTCCAAGGGCAACCTGGTGCTTGTCTCCAAGCTCCGCGCCGCTGGAGAAGAACCAGCCGCAATCCGCCTTGCAATCCTCGCCCACCACTACCGCTCGGACTGGTCGTGGACTGAGGCGGACTTTGCGGCAGCAAAGGATCGGCTGGCCCGATGGCGCAATGCCCGTGACGTTGCCCCCGCCGGTTCGGCCGCAACACTCGTTGAGGCCATGCGCCTGGAATTGGCCAATGACCTCAACGCTCCCGGGGCCATTGCCGCCGTCGATCGCTGGGCTGACGAAGCATTGCGGCAGAACGCACCAATGTCCGGGATTGACGCCGCCCTTATGGGCGATGCCGTAGACGCCCTGCTCGGGGTGGAGCTTTAAGGCTGGTCCTGCTTTAGGGCCGGTCCTGCGTTAGGGCCGGTCCTTTCCGCGTCGCTTGAGGTAGCGCTCGAATTCGCGTGCAATAGATTCGCCCGATGCTTCCGGGAGGTCCGCGGTGTCCTTGGCTTCCTCCAGCTGCCGCACGTAGGCGGCAATCTCAGGATCTTCAGTGGCGAGCTCATCGACGCCCCGTTCCCAAGCCTCTGACTCTTCTGCCAGTGCCTGGCTGTCCAAGGGAACCTGGAGCAGGTCTTCGATCTTGTGAAGGATGGCCAGCTGGGCTTTGGGCGATGGTGGTTGTGCGACGTAGTGGGGGACGGCTGCCCACAGGGAAACGGTTGGCAGCCCGGCCAGCATGGCGAACTCGGCCAGGACGCCAACAATTCCCACGGGTCCCTCGTATTGGGAGGCTTCCAGATTCAGCCGTTCCCGCAGCGAACTGTCTTCCGTGGTGGTGCTTACCGGAATTGGCCGGCTGTGGGGAACATCGGCCAGCAGCGCACCGACAAGGATGACCGAGTCCACCTTCAGTGCTTCCGCATGGACCAGGAGTTCTGTGGTGTATGCCCGCCAACGGTACGAAGGTTCGGTGCCAAGAACAAAAACCACGTCCACATTGCTGTCCGGAACTGACGCTTTGTAGATCCGCGTTGAGGGCCACTTGACCTTCCGCGCACCCGAGGACGTGCGGCGCACGGTGGGCCGGGTGAACTGGAAGTCGTAGTACTCCTCGGCGTCTACCGTGGCAACCTTCTTGCCGTCCCAGACTTTGTTCAAGTAGTGCAGCGCATCGCTGGCGGCCTCACCGGCGTCGTTCCAGCCTTCAAACGCGGCGATCATTACGGTGACGCGTTGGCCTTCCGCGGGTTCCTTAAGGAAACGCTCGGGCTCCGCGGTGATGTCCTGTCCTTCGGGGGTCCCGTCCACACTGTTCATCCACTCACCCTACGTCCAAGACCCTTGTGGATGCATGGCATTTCACGCCGGAGCGTGTCCTGTATTCGCCCACAGCGCAAGCCCGGCCGGAAGCGCCCCGCGTTCCACGTAGACTTGAAACCATGCCTTCGTCATCCGTTCAGCCCCTCATCAAAGCCGTGCTCTGGGATATGGATGGCACCCTTGTGGACACTGAGCCTTACTGGATCGCCGCCGAGCGCGCACTCGTGGAGGCGCACGGTGGGACATGGTCGCACCAGCAGGCCATGCAGTTGGTGGGTCAGTCCCTGCTGCACTCTGCCGCGGTGCTGCAAGCCGCAGGAGTCCGCCTTGAAGCCCGGGAAATCGTGGATACCCTCAGCGCACAGGTGATCATGCACGTCCGCAATGAAGTTCCGTGGCGCCCGGGAGCACGCGAACTGCTGGACGAATTGCACCAGGCAGGCGTCCGTTGCGCCCTGGTCACCATGTCCGAGGGCCCACTGGCCGGCGTTATCGTCGAAAGCCTTGCCAAGCCCTACTTCGAATTCCTGGTAACGGGAGACACCGTCACCAACGGCAAACCCCATCCGGAGGCCTACCTCACGGCTGTGGAACGGCTCCGCCTCGATGACCCGTCGCTGACCATCGATCACTGTGTTGCGTTGGAAGATTCCATTCCGGGCGCTACGGCTGCCCTGGCATCGGGCGTACTGACAGTGGGCATTCCCCACCAGGTTCCTTTGCCCGAGTATCCGGGCATGGTCATGTGGGAGACCCTGGTGGGCCGGACCGCAGCGGACGTCAGCCAGCTGATTGCCGACCGCGTCGCACAGCGAAACCTGTTTGAAGGGGCAAACTAGGTGAGCAGCTCCTCCACGCCCCATCATGCTGCCATCAAAAAGGACGGCATTCCATTGGGGAAAATCGCGGGAATCCGTGTGTATCTCGCTTACTCGTGGTTCGTTATCGCCGGCTTCACGATCATCGTCTATGGGCCCGCCCTGCTGGTGCGCATGCCCAACCTGGGCATTTGGGCCTACTTTGTTGCCCTCGGTTATGCCTTGCTGCTCGCGCTCTCCGTCCTGGTCCACGAGCTTGCCCATGCGCTCAGTGCCAAAGCGTTCAACTGGCCAACGGAAAAGATTGTCCTGAACCTGTGGGGCGGGCACACCCAGTTCGAGAGCTTCACCGCGTCCCCTGGACGCTCTGTCATCGTCGCCCTTGCCGGACCGGTGTCGAACTTTATCCTGGCCGGCGGCATGTGGGCTGTCCTAAGTTCAGGCGTCCTCGGTGGCGTCGCGGAAATCCTGGCAAACATCCTGATGTGGGCCAACCTGCTTATTGGCATCTTCAACGTTCTTCCCGGTTTGCCATTGGATGGCGGCCGGTTGGTGGAGTCGGCGGTATGGAAGGCCACGGGCAGCCAGGACAAGGGGACCATAGCCGCAGGATGGTCAGGCCGCGTCATCGTCGCCGCACTTGTCATCTGGTTCATCGGGGTGCCGCTCCTCAGCGGAGCACCCCTGGACATCAGCCTCATGCTTATCACCGTCCTCGTCTGTGGCTTCCTGTGGATGGGCGCATCGAGCTCAATCAACCACGCAAAGCTCCGCAGCCGCCTTTACCTCGTGAGCGCGGCGGGGCTCGCGGAGCCGGCAGTGGGCCTGCCGAACGCGGCCAGTGTGGCAGACGTCCTGGCGGTATCCCCGGCCGGGAGTCCCGCCGTCGTGATTTGCGGACCCGACGGAAAACCGCAGGGAGTGGTGGATCCGGGGGCAGCTGCCGCGGTCCCTCCCGAGGCGGTAGCGACGACGCCGGTCACCGCCGTAGCGCACGCCCTCGCGGCCGGCGCCTACGTCCCGGAATGGTCCAAGGGCCAGGAGCTGATCCAGTATCTGGCGCGGCTGGAAGGCGGCGAATACGCTGTGGTGGACCACAACGGAACCGTGACCGGGTTGCTCCGCCAGCAGGCAGTAGTGACAGCGATTACAGGTAAAGAAGCCCGGGGCAGCGGGCGCGCCTAACGCCCTTGCCGGTAGAGTTACGATCCGGTCCATAAAACAAACAAAACAAACCATCCTTTTCGGCGCCCATACGGCAGCAACACATGGCGGCGCAACCGCCCAGGAGCGAGGAACACCACATGAGCAGCGAAACCGCCGCGGCTGAGACAAGCGCAGGCACTGTCACGGGCGCGGACACAGGCACCGATAAGCCAGCCACTGACTCTGCCACGCAACCAACCGGGGCAGCCCGCCGCCGTGGGCCGTTCCGCGTGGGCGAGCGGGTGCAGCTCACCGATGAGCGTGGCCGGATGAACACCATCACGCTTGAGGTGGGGGGAGCTTTTCATACCCACCGCGGTTTCCTGAACCACGATGAAATCATCGGCAAGGTTGATGGTTCGGTAGTCAGTAACAATATCGGGCAGCAGTACCAAACGCTGCGTCCCTTGCTTTCGGACTTCGTCCTGTCCATGCCTCGTGGCGCTGCGGTCGTCTATCCGAAGGACGCGGGCCAGATTGTCACGATGGCCGATATCTTCCCGGGTGCCCGGGTTGTTGAAGCCGGCGTGGGCTCCGGCGCGCTTTCGATTTCCCTGCTCCGTGCAGTCGGTGACGGCGGCTATCTCCATTCCTTTGAGCGCCGCGAAGAATTCGCCGATATCGCCCGGGGGAACGTCGAGACGATTTTCGGTGGCCCGCACCCCGCTTGGCAGATCTCCCTTGGTGACTTCCAGGAAGAAGTGGTCCGTGCCGAGGCGCCCGGCTCCGTAGATCGCGTAGTGCTGGACATGCTTGCTCCCTGGGAGTGCCTTGACGCCGTGGCAACGGTCCTGGCCCCAGGTGGCGTCTGGATCAATTACGTCGCAACGGTGACACAGCTTTCCCGCACCGCCGAGGCCATCAGGGCCGACGGACGTTTCACTGAACCTGATGCCTGGGAATCCATGGTGCGCGGCTGGCACCTTGAAGGACTCGCAGTACGCCCGGACCACCGCATGGTGGCCCATACGGGATTCCTCCTGGTCACGAGGCGGCTCGCCGACGGCGTCACTGGAATCTCCGTCAAGCGGCGCCCGTCCAAGACCGAATTCAGCGAGGAAGACCTGAACGCATGGACTCCGGGAGCGGTAGGGGAGCGTGCCGTTTCGGACAAGAAACTCCGTCGTGCCGCACGTGACGCCATCGCCGGAACCAATGTCCAGGACGACCCCCCGGTCACAAACTGAAAAGGTCACAATAGGGTCCGCATTCCGGATGTCACCAAGCACCCTGAGCTTTTCGGGACTAAGGTCTTGTTAAGCGCAGGAAGGGGCTGATGAATCGTGGATACGTCGAACAACAACGACATTGGACGGCCGACGCCGGAGGAAGCTAACGCCGCTGCTGAAGAGGCAGCAAACCGGAGGCTTGCCGCCATCCAGCCGCCCGACCCATCCAGTGAATTGACCGTGGCCGAACGCCAGATCAACATCCTTCGGGACAAGCTTCGCCACATCGACCGCCAGCTTGCCGCCGCCACCCAGAACAACAGCAAGCTCGTCAGCATGCTAGAAACGGCGAAGGGCGAGATCCTTCGTTTGAAGGGTGCTTTGGAGCAGGAAGGGCAGCCGCCTTACAGCTTCGGAACGGTGGTACAGATCAACCCCCGCAGGCAGCCGGGGCCCGGGATCTTCCGGGCAGGCGGCAACGGAGGAATCCGTGGACATTTTCAATGCCGGCCGCAAGATGCGTGTTGGCATCAGCCCGCTGGTAAATGTCAACCAACTCGCAGTTGGCCAGGAAGTCCTTTTGAATGAGGCCCTGCTGGTGGTTGCCGGGCTCGGCTACGAACGGGCGGGTGAACTCGTTACGCTCAAGGAGATGCTGGGCAAGGACCGTGCGTTGGTAGTTGGCCGCGCCGACGAGGAACGCGTAGTCCGCCTTTCAGGAGCGTTGCAAAGCGTGCACCTGAAGGTAGGAGATGCGCTGTCGCTGGATTCGCGCACCGGCTATGCGCTGGAAAAAGTCCCGCGCGCTGAGGTGGAGAACCTTGTCCTGGAAGAAGTTCCGGACATCACCTATCAGGATATCGGCGGCCTTGGTCCCCAGATCGAACAGATCCGCGATGCTGTTGAACTCCCGTTCCTGCATCCGGACCTGTACCGGGAACACGGGCTCAAGGCGCCCAAGGGAATCCTTCTCTACGGTCCGCCGGGTTGCGGCAAGACCCTCATCGCCAAGGCCGTGGCCAATTCCCTGGCTGCCCGTGCCGCTGAGCGCGCAGGCAACACGGACCTCAAGAGCTACTTCCTCAACATCAAGGGTCCTGAGCTCCTGGATAAGTACGTTGGCGAGACCGAACGGCACATCCGGCTGATCTTCTCCCGTGCCCGCGAAAAAGCGTCCGATGGCAGCCCCGTGGTGGTTTTCTTCGATGAAATGGATTCGCTGTTCCGTACGCGTGGAACCGGCGTGTCTTCCGACGTCGAAACCACCATCGTCCCGCAGCTGCTTAGCGAGATTGATGGCGTGGAGCGTTTGGACAATGTGATCGTCATTGGTGCCTCAAACCGCGAGGACATGATCGATCCCGCGATCCTCCGGCCGGGCCGCCTTGACGTAAAGGTCAAGATCCAGCGACCCGATGCCGAAGCTGCTGCAGACATCTTTGGCAAGTACATCACCACTGACCTTCCCTTCCATGCACAGGATCTGGCGGAGTATGGCGGAGACGTCCAAGCTACTGTCGACGCCATGATCCAGCGCACCGTGGAGGCAATGTATTCCACCGAGAAGTCGAACGAATACCTTGAAGTCACGTACGCCAACGGTGATACGGAAATGCTCTACTTCAAGGATTTCAACTCAGGCGCCGTGGTTCAGAACGTCGTGGACAGAGCCAAGAAGTACGCGATCAAGGATCTGCTGACCAACCATCAGAAGGGTCTGAGGATCGATCACCTGCTGCGTGCAGTGGTGGACGAATTCCGGGAACACGAGGACATGCCGAACACCACGAACCCTGACGACTGGGCAAGAATCTCAGGGAAGAAGGGCGAACGGATCACGTACATCCGTACGATCGTGCAAGGCAAGGCAGGCCAGGAACCTGGCAAGTCGATCGAGACTACAGCCAACACGGGTCAGTACCTGTGACGGCCAAAACCGAGGGTGTACCCGCGGAAAGGTTGCCTGTAGGCGGCGCCATGCGCGTCATGGGTTCCGAAACCGAGTACGGAATCCATGCGCCATCGGCGCCGGGGGCGAACGCCACCATGATGTCCGCCCGGATCATCCAGGCCTATGCGACGGTCACCCGCCAACGTGCCGCCGGGGGAGCGGAAACGCGGTGGGACTATACGGACGAAGAACCCTTGCACGATGCCCGCGGCTGGACGGTTAACCGGGCAAGTGCCGATCCCAGCCAGCTGACTGACCAGCCGCCAGTGCTCGACGCCGAGGCAGTCGCGTTGGCGTATGGCCGCCAGGAATTGGAACTGGATGGCCAGGACGAATCCGGTTCGCTCCTCATGAACATGGTCCTCGGGAACGGCGCCCGCCTTTACGTGGACCATGCACACCCGGAGTACTCAAGCCCTGAAGTCACCAACCCGCGGGATGCGGTGGCCTGGGACGCTGCCGGCGATCTCGTAGCACTTGCCACGGTGAGGAAAGTAGCGGCAGACACCAGCCTTCCGCCGATCAATCTCTACAAGAACAACACGGACAACAAATCGGTGTCCTACGGCTCGCACGAGAACTACCTCATGCCCCGTTCAGTTCCTTTTGGCGACATCATCCGGGGACTCACACCATTCTTCGTGTCCCGGCAGGTGATTTGTGGGGCCGGGCGTGTGGGGATCGGACAGGACAGTTCCACGGCCGGCTACCAGATCAGCCAACGGGCAGACTTCTTCGAGGCTGAGGTGGGCCTGGAGACCACTATCCGACGCCCCATCATCAACACCCGGGACGAGCCTCACGCGACCGCGGATAAGTACCGGCGGCTTCACGTCATTATCGGCGATGCGAACCTCAGCCAGGTTTCCAACTATCTGAAGTTCGGCACCACGGCCATGGTTCTCAGCCTCATTGAAGCCGGCCAGGCGCCCCGCATCGAAGTCCATGAACCCGTTCAGGCACTGCAGGCCATCAGTCATGACACAACTTTGGCCACTACCGTAAGACTGCTGGATGGACGGCGGGTGACCGCCCTGGATATCCAGTGGATGTACTACGAAGCTGCCGCAAAGCTGGCGCAGGAGACCGGAGTTGCCGATTCCGTCACTGGCGACGGGCACACGCACGGCGTACTTGAACGCTGGGAATCGACGCTGTCACTGCTGGGCAGCGATCCCGCTGCTGCGGCGTCATCCGTGGAATGGATAGCCAAGAAGTCCCTCCTTGAGGGGTATCGGAACCGCGACGGCCTTGGTTGGGACGATGCCCGGCTCGGGTTGGTCGATCTCCAATGGTCCGATATCCGGCCGGAGAAGGGCCTTTACTACCGGATGCTGTCCAGGGACAGGATGATCCGGATCGTCGACGACGCCGACATCGCCAGGGCGGTGGGTGAACCGCCGTCGGACACACGGGCGTATTTCCGCGGACGGTGCGTTTCAAGCTTCGGCAAGGACGTCGTTGGCGCCAGTTGGGACTCGGTCATCTTCGATGTTCCGGGACTTGGGAAACTGCAGCGTGTTCCCACCCGCGAACCACTTCGGGGGACCCGAGCGCTCACAGGAGCCCTCTTTGACCGGCATCAGGAGGCGGGCTCGTTCCTGGCCGAATTGCTGGGCCAAAAACCGCCGCCGCCCAAGGACTGAGGCATTCAGCCACGGGCAAAAATGGTGCCTTGGCAAAGCCGGGCGCAGCAGCCCACGGCGTGGCAATATGGCAGTAGGAAGTCCCCACAACCGGGGGCTGACAGTAGGGAGATGGAAATGGCAGCTCAGGAGCAGCAGCAACCGCAGTCACGGGATACTGAGACTGAAGTAGACGTCCCGGAGGCACCACCGGCAGCACCCGAAGCCCAGGCCTCGGATGCCACCCAGGGTGTGGACGACCTCCTTGACGAAATCGATGGCGTCCTGGAATCCAACGCTGAAGAGTTCGTCAGGGGCCTTCGTCCAAAAGGGCGGCCAGTAAGCGGACCCGGACAAACCATGTACTGCCCGGCTGGCGCGAGGCCACCGGGCATCGGAATGCAGAGTCGAAGGAGTGCAGCAATGCAGGACCCATCAACCGGCCCCCTGGCCACCCAGGCAACGTCTTCATTCACGGAGCACCTTCAACGCTCGCGTCCCGAACTCCTTCCGTTCAACCAAACGTTGCCGGCCGGTACCGTTCCGTCCTCGCCGCACGCGACCACCATCGTCGCCTTGACGTATGCCGGCGGCGTGCTGATGGCGGGGGACCGGCGGGCAACCATGGGAAACGTGATCGCCAGCCGGCACATTGAGAAGGTCTTTCCCGCGGACCAGTATTCGGTCCTGGGTATTGCCGGTACGGCGGGCCTGGCAATCGATATCACGCGGCTCTTCCAGGTGGAACTGGAACACTACGAGAAAATTGAGGGCACGCTTCTTAGCCTCGTGGGCAAGGCGAACCGTTTGGGTGCGATGATCCGCGGCAACTTGCCCATGGCAATGCAGGGAATGGCGGTGATTCCCTTGTTTGCCGGTTTCGACCACGTATCGGGCACCGGACGGCTTTTCTCCTACGACGTCACCGGTGGGCGCTATGAAGAACAGGAACACCACTCCGTGGGTTCCGGTTCAGTTTTTGCACGTGGAGCCCTGAAGAAACTTTGGAAGCCGAACCTTTCGGAAGAACAGGCTGTGGCCGTCGCGGTTGAGGCGCTCTACGACGCCGCGGACGACGACTCCGCAACGGGAGGCCCGGACCCCGTCCGCCAGCTGTGGCCAGTGGTTTACACGGTCAACCGTGCCGGTAATCGCCGGGTACCTGAACGGGACCTGGCGGCGATAGCCGGTGCCATCGTCGAATCCCGTGCCATCGCCGGACGGGAGGCCTGACATGACGCAGCAGTTCTATGTCTCACCCGAACAGCTGATGAAGGACCGTGCGGATTTCGCACGGAAGGGCATTGCCCGCGGACGCTCCGTAGTGGTGATCAGTTGTGCTGATGGCATCGCACTGATCGCTGAGAACCCGTCACCGTCGCTGCACAAAATCGGCGAGATCTACGACAAAATCGCTTTCGCAGCAGTGGGCAAGTACAACGAGTTCGAAAGCCTCAGGCAGGCCGGGGTGCGGTACTCGGATGTCCGTGGCTACTCGTACGACCGCGAAGACGTGACCGCCCGGGGATTGGCAAGCGTCTACGCGCAGAGCCTCGGCGCTGTGTTCACCGCCGAACAAAAGCCGTTCGAAGTGGAACTGGCCGTGGCTGAAGTCGGCCTGGCGCAGGAGCAGGACCACCTGTACCGGCTCACCTTTGATGGCTCGATTGCCGACGAGAACGGCTTCGTGGTGATGGGTGGACTTGCCGACCAGATTTCCGACGTCGTAAGCGGGGCTTGGGAGCCCGAGCTTGGTTTTGCCGGAGCCATGAGATTGGCTTTGCGCGCTTTGGCGACGGACAAGGAAGCCGACGCCCTCCCGGCGACCGCCGTCGAAGCTGCCGTTCTGGACCGCGCTTCGGAGAGTCACCGGGGTTCCCGCCGGGCTTTCCGGCGTCTGCTCCCCGAGGACATGACACAGCTGCTCACAGAGGAGGCTTGAGATGGACAAACGCATATTCGGCATCGAGACGGAGTTTGGGATTTCCTATTCCAGCCCCGACTCACGTCCTTTGGCCCCCGAAGAAGTGGCCCGCTATTTGTTCCGCAAGGTGGTGAGCTGGGGCAGGTCTTCCAACGTCTTCCTGACCAACGGTTCACGCCTGTACCTGGACGTTGGTTCGCACCCGGAATACGCCACCGCGGAATGCGACGACCTCGCGCAACTCATCGCGCACGACCGCGCCGGAGAGCTCATCCTGGACGACCTCGTTGATGAGGCCCAGGGCCCGGCTCGCCGCGGAGGGTTTCAATGGCACGGTGTACCTCTTCAAGAACAACACCGACTCCGCCGGAAACTCCTACGGAAGCCACGAAAATTACCTCATACCGCGTCGGGGAGAGTTCTCAAGATTGGCCGAGATCCTCATCCCGTTCCTGGTGACCCGTCAACTCATCGCGGGAGCAGGCAAAGTCCTGAAGACACCCCATGGTGCAACTTTCGCCTTCTCACAGCGGGCAGACCACATCTGGGAAGGTGTGTCTTCTGCCACCACCAGGTCACGCCCCATTATCAACACCCGTGACGAGCCGCATGCCGATGCCGAGTTCTATCGTCGGCTCCATGTGATCGTGGGTGATTCCAACATGTCCGAAACCTCCGCACTCCTCAAAGTGGGGACGGTGGACCTGATCCTGCGCATGATCGAGGCAGGGGTGATCATGCGGGACATGCGAATGGAGAACCCCATCCGGAGCATCCGGGAAATTTCGCATGACCTCACGGGCAGCGCTTTAGTCCGCCTGGCAAACGGCAGGCAGCTCTCGGCGCTCGATATCCAGCGCGAGTACCTTGCAAAGGTCACAGAGTTCGTGGCCGCGAACGGCGCACATAATGCCCACGTGCCGCTTATTCTCGACTTGTGGGAGCGGACCCTGGACGCCATCGAAAGTGGCGATACCAGCACTATCGACACCGAAGTGGACTGGGCCATCAAGAAGAAGCTGATGGACGGTTACATGCGCCGGCACGACCTCAGCCTGGATTCGCCGCGCATTGCTCAACTGGATCTCACCTACCACGACATTTCACGCCAGCGCGGCCTCTTCTTCCTGCTGCAATCACGGGATGCCGCGCGGCGTTTGGTTCCCGAAACCGAAGTGAAGGACGCTGTTGACACTCCTCCACAGACAACCAGGGCCAAGCTGCGGGGAGACTTCGTCCGGAGGGCGCAGGAGCTCGGACGCGACTACACGGTGGACTGGGTGCACTTGAAGCTCAACGACCGCGCACACCAGACAATCCTCTGCAAGGACCCCTTCCGCAGCGTGGACGACCGCGTTGATGCGCTCCTGGACTCCATGGGCTAACAGCCTTTCTGAGCGTACTCCCAGCTTCACCGGCTATTCTGGACCGTGGCCTCTTTCCAAGAGGCCATTGCCTTGGATCTGCCATGCGCCTTTCCGAGTGTCCTTTGCCCCGACGAAAGTGTCTTTTTTGTGCGCCGACTCCTAGCAATTCTTCTTCCTGCCCTGCTGCTCATCACTGCGTGTGGGGGCGGGGGCACGCCAGCCGCCGAGCCCACCAGCCAGTCATCGGGCGATGTCTCCAAACTCGATTCCGTCAAGGTGACCGACAACGGAGATGACAAGGCCCCTGGCCTGGACTTCACCAAGCCGCTCACCGTCGCTGAACCTACCATCAAGGTAGTCAGCGAAGGCAACGGCGACCGTATCAAGGCCGGCCAGGTTGCCGAGCTCGCATACATCGCTGTGGATGGCAATGACGGCAAGACCGTTGAAGACGTCTACAAGAACGGCCCCCAGCCCATTGAGCTGAATGACGAGCTCAAGAAGGGCAACGAGCTGATCTACAACGCCATTGTTGGCGCCAAGATCGGTTCCCACATCGCGTTCGCCGCGCCGGGTTCGGCAGCCCAGGGCGCTGCCGCCGGCTCTACGCAGTTGGTGGTTTTCAAGCTGCTTTCCGCCAAGGAAGCCGCTCCGGTCCTGTCGAAGCCGGAAGGCGAGACCGTCACTCCTCCGGCTGGACTCCCCACCGTGAAGGAAGACGACAAGGGCATCCCGCAGATCTCCGTTGAAGGCGCAGCCGCTCCGAAGGAACTCATCGCACAGGACCTCATCAAGGGCTCCGGCGCTGCTGTTAAGGCTACTGACACCCTCACGGTGAATTACGTTGGCGTCAATCTTGTGGGCGGCCAGAAGTTCGACTCGAGCTTTGACCGGGGACAGACAGCAAGCTTCGCGCTTTCCGGTGTCATCAAGGGCTGGACCCAAGGCCCTGGAAGGCAAGACCGTCGGCTCCCGCGTCCTTCTGGTCATCCCGCAGGACCTTGCTTATGGCGCTGCTGGACAGGGTGAAGCCAAGGGCGATCTCGTCTTCGTCGTTGACATCCTCGGCGTCAAGTAGGCAGCCACCTGATCCGGGACTGGCTAAGCTGGTTCCTGACACCATTCGTCCCTCACACCAAGGAGCAACCATGTCATTTGGTCAGCGTGACTTCGACCGCACCAAGCCCGAAATCGACTTCCCGGAAGGCGACGTTCCCACCGAGCTCGTCATCACGGACCTCATTGAGGGTTCCGGCGCCGAGGCCAAAGCCGGCGACACCGTTTCCACCCACTACGTTGGCGTCGCCTGGTCCACGGGCGAAGAGTTCGACGCTTCCTGGGGCCGTGGCGCTCCGCTGGACTTCCGTGTTGGTGTGGGCCAGGTCATCCAGGGCTGGGACCAGGGCCTGCTGGGTATGAAGGTTGGCGGCCGTCGCCGCCTTGAGATCCCTTCAGAACTGGCGTACGGATCCCGTGGCGCCGGCGGAGCAATCAAGCCCAACGAGGCCTTGATCTTCGTCGTTGACCTCGTAGCTGTCCGCTAGGGCGCAAGCTTCCTGCCAAGGCGCGTTACCACCCGGCTTTGCCGGGCCGGTGACGCGCCTTGCTGCTTTCGCCCAGGACTTTAGTAACGTAGCAACCGTGTCCGCATCCCGCACTGAACGACTCCTGAACCTCCTGCTTGCCTTGCTCAATACCAGGGTGGGCCTTCCGCGCTCCGTCCTGCGGGAGAAGGTCTATCACGACACCGCCGAAAACGACGTCGCGTTCGGACGGATGTTCGAGCGCGACAAAGTGGATCTGAAACAGTTCGGCTTTGAGATCGAGACCCTAACGGACCCCCGCAATTTCGGGTCCGAGGACCCCGCATCAACCCGCTACCGCATCGGCAAGGACTCCAACAGACTTCCTGATGTCAGCCTGACTCCGGCTGAATCCACTGTCCTCCTCCTTGCCGCCCAGTTGTGGGAACGTGCTGCCCTCGGCAACGCCGCAGTCAATGCCGTGCGCAAGCTGCAGGCGGCAGGTGGATTCACCGACGTCGACCTGCCTGCCGGCGTCCAGCCGCGGATCAAGCCAGCCGGACAAGCATTCGACGACGTCGTTGGAGCCATGCACGGCCGGCATGCGGTCCGCTTCGGCTACCTCGCCGGAAGTACCGGCCGTGAGGAAGCACGCGAGGTGGAGCCGTGGGGCCTGGGGAGCCGGTTCGGGCAGTGGTACCTCGTGGGTTTCGACCGGGGGAGGGCCGCCAAGAGGATTTTCAGGTTGTCACGCATGACCACCGCCGTCTCCGTCATACCGGGCAGTTCCTTCGAGCCGCCAGCCGGTTTCAACGCCCGGGCGGAGCTGGATTCCCTCAACGAACTTCCCTTGCAGCAGGCTGTCCTGGACGTAGACGAGGGACGCCTCCTCGCCCTGCGCAAACGTGCTGTTTCCACCGCGTCCGGGGAGGAACGGGCTGGGAAGGGAACAGGCGGCCGGGACAGGCTGGTCGTGGACTTCCGGGACCCCGGGCAGTTCGCCGAGGAACTGGCCTCGTATGGTCCCCACGTCAAAGTGCTTGAACCGGCCGAGCTGCGTGCCGCCGTCGTACGCCGGCTCAAAAGCGCTGCGGACTTCAATGCGTCTCCGGCCATCCCCGTGGAATTTCCCGAGGCTGCCCGCGCGCAGCGATCGAGGAAACGCACGTCCGAAGACCAGCTCACGCGCATGCTGCAGTTGGTGCCGTTCCTCGTCCACCATCAGGGCCTGCACGTGCAGGAGGTAGCGGACCGCTTTGGAATCAGCCGCAAAGCCCTCATTGACGACCTCAAGATACTGATCTGTTCCGGGCTGCCCGGGGGCTACCCGGACGACCTCCTGGACATCCAGTGGGAAAACGACCATGTGTACATCACCGAGCACCTGGACCTGAACCGTCCTGTGCGCTTCAGCGAGGACGAAGCCGCCGCGCTGCTGACTGGATTGTCGATGCTCGGCGATCTACCTGCACTGGCAGGTTTGGCCGAGGACGAACCGGGCAGCGCCCTGGAGTCTGTGACCATCAAATTGACGGGCGCTGCAGGACAGGCCGGACGCCTGGCCGGGGCAGTTGCGGGCCAGTCGGTGGCACCCGAGCAATCGGGGGCGTTCGCAACCATTACCCACGCCATCAGGGACGGCCAGCAACTGCGCCTTAGCTACCTTTCCCCGCAGCGGGACGAAGTAACCGAGCGCGACGTGGATCCCCTGCGGCTGTACTCCCTGGACAACACCTGGTACTTCGAGGCCTACTGCCATAGCAAGTCGGGACTGCGGAATTTCCGGCTGGACCGCGTGCAATCCCTGGAACCCAATGGCCGTCCCGTCTCCGGAACAGCAACTGCTGATGCAGACTTTCCGGCAAGGCTCTTCACGCCCAGTGACGACGACGTCCTGGTGGTGCTTGAGTTGACCCGGCAGGGCGCTGGCCTGGCTGATGACTACTACGCCGAACGCACGGCTGAATTGCCCGACGGCGGGCTGCTTGCCGAGGTGCGCTTTGGAAATGTGGAGTGGTTACCGATGTTTGTGTCCCAACATGGAGGGACAGTGCGGGTGCTGGACCCTGCGCAGTTGCGCCAGGAAGTCCAGGGTTGGCTCACGGCGGCGCTTGACCAATACGGTGCCGTTTCCTCGTCGGACATCGTGGCTGGCTAGACTACTCAGATGCCTTGGTGGTTTTGGATCCTGCTGTGGATCGCGCTCATAGCCCTGTCGTTGCTCCTCCATGTGACCCTGGGTTATCGGCTGTTCAGGAAATTCATGGCCACTGTTCATGAATTAGGGGACGCCGGCAAACGTTTCAGCCATCTTTCTCCTGCCGCAGAAACCTCCGATGTTGAGGCTCCGGAACGCCACCCGGAGCCGGGATCTGCAATTTTTGCCTCGCCGGAGCAGATGCGTCATGATTACCTGACGGCCAAAGCCTTCCGCCAGGAAGTTCGTCGCCAGAAGCGCGTTCAGCGCAAAGCAGAGCGGGGTCAGCCCCAATCCCTGCACGACATTGAATTCAGATAGACGTAGGATGTATCCAAAAGGAAAGGACCTCCCCACATGAGGCTCGAAGGCTGGCATCTCATCATCATCATCGTTTTGGCTCTGGTGCTTTTCGCCGCACCGAAGCTGCCGTCCATGGCGCGCAGCATTGGACAGTCGATGCGTATCTTCAAGTCTGAAGTCCGGGAAATGAAAAAGGACGGTTCCTCCGAGAAGAAGGAAACGCAGGAACCCTCTGACGCCGTTGAAGGCAGGGTTGTAGACCACCCGGACGTAAAGGCCAAGAACAACGGCGAGACCGACGTTCCGCCCTCCAACCGCGTCTAAGAAGAAGTGGTAGAGACGAAGGGGCGCAAGGCCAACCCCGAAGCCCGGATGGCGCTCCTTGACCATCTTAAGGAGCTCAAGAACCGGCTCTTCAAGGCTGCCATCGGCGTTATTCTTGGGACGGTGCTGGGCTTCATCGTCTACCAACCCCTCTTGGAAGCCCTGATCAAGCCGATCAAAGACCTCAATGAAAAAGAAGGCCGCGCTGCCAGCCTGAACTTTGATGGCGTAGCCAGCTCATTCGACCTCATGGTCCAGGTCTCCGTATTCCTTGGCGTGATCCTTTCCAGTCCTGTCTGGATCTACCAGCTGTGGGCATTCATAGTCCCGGGCCTGCACAAGAAAGAGCGCCGGTTGGCTCTGTCGTTTGTAGCAGCTGCCGTTCCGCTGTTTATCGGCGGCGTCCTGCTGGCATGGCTTGTGTTGCCCAACGCCGTGCGTGTCCTCACGGACTTCACACCCACCGGCGCTTCAAACTTCATTAGTGCCGAAATCTACCTTGCGTTTGTCCTCAGGCTTCTTCTGGCTTTTGGAATCGCCTTCCTGGTGCCGGTGGTGCTGGTTGGGCTGAACCTGGCCGGAATCATCAAGGGCAAGCAACTGGTCAAAAGCTGGCGGATCACCATCTTCCTGGTCTGCCTGTTTGCGGCCATGGCTGCCCCGGGTGCCGACGCCATGAGCATGTTCTACTTGGCGGCGCCCATGCTTCTTCTGTTCTTTGCTGCCATCGGTGTGTGTCTCTGGAATGACCGCCGGCGGGAACGTCGTGCCATCAAGCGTGCTGCTGAGACCGAAGCCACGGCAGATATTGCCACCCCGGCCTCGGATCTGGAGAATCTCTAGACCTCAGGCCATTAGGCTTGGTGCATGTCCTCCATTTCCGGGTCCCAATCACCATCAGACCGCTACCAGGCGGCCGCTCACCGGGCAGCTGAGGCCAAGACATATCTTGGTGCCTTTGCCCGTTCCCTGGACTTCGAATTGGACGACTTCCAACGTGAGGCGTGCCGCTCATTGCAGGAGGGCAGAGGCGTCCTCGTCGCGGCGCCTACCGGTGCCGGCAAGACGATCGTTGGCGAATTTGCCATCTACCTGGCTCTGGAACGTGGCCTCAAAGCGTTCTACACAACACCCATCAAGGCGCTGAGCAACCAGAAATTCTCCGAGCTCGCCGCCAAGTATGGCTCTGCCAACGTTGGCCTGCTGACGGGCGATACAACCATCAACGGTGAGGCGCCCGTTGTGGTGATGACCACCGAAGTCCTCCGCAATATGCTCTATGCCGACTCGGAGACACTCGGCGACCTCGGCTTCGTCGTGATGGACGAGGTCCATTACCTCGCAGACCGCTTCCGCGGAGCCGTCTGGGAGGAAGTAATTATTCACTTGCCCAGTGAAGTGCAGGTTGCTTCGCTGAGCGCCACTGTGTCCAATGCTGAAGAGTTTGGTGCGTGGCTGGATACCGTTCGGGGCGATACTGACGTCATCGTGTCCGAGCACCGTCCCGTGCCACTGTGGCAGCACGTCATGGTGGGCAGGGAGATCGTTGACCTCTTTGCCGGCGATACCACTTTCGACGAAATCGCCCCACAGATACCGGACACCGAGGTACCGGATCTCAGCGATGTTGAGGATGCCGTTGACGAGGCCGTCCTTCCGGCAGAAAGCCGAAAGATCGCAGCCAAGAGTCTTGTGACCTCCACGGCCAGGCAGGCAGTTACCGGCCCTGAATTCGAAGTGAACCCGGATCTGCTGGCAATGGCCCGATCCGAGAGCCGTATGAACTTCAACGGCCGCTTCGGCCATGGTGGCCGGAGCCGCCGTCGGCAGGACCGCTACCGGGATGAGCGGCAGAGCCCGGAGCAGCGCAGCCCGGTTCGGAAAGCAAGCCGTCCGCAGGTCATTGAGAGCCTTAACCGCCAGGGCCTGTTGCCTGCCATCACGTTCATCTTCTCCCGGGCAGGTTGTGATGCTGCGGTGGCCCAGTGCGCGGCGTCCGGCCTGTGGCTCACCACTGAGCGCGAACAGCAGATCATCGCCCAGCGCGTGGACGAAGCAAGCCACGAAATTCCTGCAGACGACCTTGATGTCCTGGGTTTCTGGGGCTGGCGCGACGGCCTCATCCGGGGCTTTGCGGCTCATCACGCGGGCATGCTGCCCACCTTCAAGGAGGTAGTGGAGAAGCTGTTTGCGGATGGCCTGGTCAAGGCGGTGTTCGCTACTGAAACCTTGGCACTCGGAGTCAACATGCCTGCGCGCTGCGTGGTGCTGGAAAAGCTCGAAAAATTCAACGGGGAAGCCCACGTCAACATCACGGCGGGGGAGTACACGCAGCTGACCGGTCGGGCCGGACGCCGCGGCATCGACGTCGAGGGCCACGCCGTGGTCCTGTGGCAGCCCGGAACAGACCCGGCGGCAGTGGCTGGCTTGGCGTCACGCCGCACGTATCCGCTGAACTCCAGCTTCACGCCCACCTACAACATGAGCATCAACCTGATTGCCCAATTCGGCCGGGTGCGGGCGCGCGAGATCCTTGAGTCGTCCTTCGCGCAGTTCCAAGCGGACCGTTCCGTGGTGGGCCTCGCCAGGCAAGTCCGTGGACGCGAAGAATCATTGGCCGGCTACGCCAAGTCCATGGAATGCCACCTCGGCGACTTCACGGAGTATGCCCGGCTCCGCCGCGAACTCAGCGACGCTGAGCAGTTCGCGGCGCGCGACCACCAGCGCGCCCGGAAGTCCAGAGTGGCTGATTCCTTGACCCGGCTCATACCCGGGGACGTCATTACCGTCTCCAGTGGCAGGTTGGCCGGACACGCCGTCGTGCTTGATGTCGATCCCAATGCCCGCGAACCGCGGCCGTCTGTCCTCACTTCGGACAACCAGCTGCGTCGTATCGGCGTCCATGACCTCGACGGCCCCATTTCCCCGGTGACCCGCATTCGGATTCCCAAGTCGTTCAACGCCAAGGTGCCCAAGTCGCGCCGTGATCTTGCAGCCTCCATGCGGAACGCGATCAGCGATGAAGCACCGCGCGCCAGGCGGAACAGCAGGCACGAGGACTTCGGTCTGGGCTCGCGTGCCCAGGACCAGGAACAGAAGATCACTGAACTACGCAGGGCGCTCAGGGCGCATCCCTGCCATGGCTGCAGTGAGCGCGAGGACCACGCCCGTTGGGGGGAGCGTTGGTGGAAACTTCGCAAGGAGACCGACGGCCTGGTCCGCCAGATCCAAAGCAGGACCAACACGATTGCCAAGACGTTCGATCGCGTATGCGACGTCCTCTCCGCCTATGGCTACCTCGAAACCGACGACACCGGGAAGGTCACCATCAGCACGGATGGGCAGCGGCTGCGCCGCATCTACGGTGAGAAGGACCTGCTTATTTCACAGTCCATCAGGCGTGGTGCCATCAACGATCTCGATGCTGCCGAGCTGGCCTCCTTGGCCAGCACTCTGGTGTACCAGGCAAAGCGCGAAGACCGGGGCCTTCGCCCGAGGATGCCCTCGGTTGCACTGGAAACGGCGGTCGACATCGTCGTTCGGGAATGGTCGCAACTTGAGGACATTGAGGAACAGAACAGGCTTCCGCTGACCGGCGAACCGGAGCTGGGCCTCATGTGGCCCATGTATAAGTGGGCCAAAGGCCGCCATCTTCAGGACGTGCTCAGCGGCACTGACCTTGCTGCGGGCGACTTCGTCCGTTGGGCAAAGCAAGTGGTTGACCTTCTGGACCAACTCGCCAAAATTCCACAACTGGATCCCCGCTTGGCGCGGATCTGCCGTGAATCCATCGACCTGGTCCGCCGGGGTGTCGTGGCTTACTCAACCGTCGCCTGACCCGGAACCGTTTTCGAGACCCAGACCTTCTTCAAACGCTCGAGGAGCACACCGCATGAACCAGCCAGGCCCGTCCGCCGGCGACCGTCCCGACGAAAACGTCCGTAAGGTCACCCTTTACCGGAACGGTTCGATCTATACCGCTGCCGATCCGTTCGCTACCGCCATGGTGGTGGATGGTGACACGGTCGCGTGGGTGGGATCCGAACAGGCAGCGACGTCCATCGAGGATTCCACAATGGACGTCATTGATCTTCGGGGCGCCCTCGTGGCACCGGGCTTTGTTGACTCCCATGCGCACCTGACGGAGACGGGCCTCGCTTTGGCGGGATTGTCCTTGACGGGTGTGCGGTCTGCCCGGGAACTGCTCGACGCCGTTGCTGCCGCCAGCGGTTCAGGAACTGTCATTGGCCACGGTTGGGATGAAACAACCTGGCAGGATGCCACCCTTCCAACGCTGGAAGAGCTGGAGCAGGCCTCCGGCGGCAGGCAGGTTTACCTTTCCCGCATTGACGTTCACTCCGCCCTGGTTTCATCCTCTCTGGCGGCGTCGGCAGGCCTTGCCGGCATGGACGGCTTCTCCGGGGATAGTGGTCGCGTAGTCAGGACAGCCCACACCGCCGCCCGTCTCGCGGCGCGGAGCTTCAGTGACGCCGAAAGGAGTGGGTATCAGGAGCGGGCCCTGCATTATGCGGCTTCCAACGGCTACGTTGCCTTGGCTGAAATGTCGGCACCGCACATTTGCGGCCCGGAAGATCTTCGGATGGCCATGTCCTGGAACAGGCAGACCGGAAAACCCCAGGTGCTGCCATATTGGGGCGAGCTGGCGTCATCGGAGGATCACGCCCGCACGATCCTGGACGGCCTGGGCCCCGGGGTCCTGGGCCTGGCGGGTGACCTGAACATCGACGGTTCCATCGGGTCACGGACAGCTGCCTTGAGACAGGATTATTCCGATGCGCCGGGCCAACGCGGCACTTTGTATCTTTCAGTGGATGAGGCCGCCAAGCACCTTGCTGCGTGCTCACTCCTGGGCGTCCAGGCCGGTTTCCACATCATTGGCGATGCCGGCCTTGATGTTGCGCTTGACGCATTGGACGCCGCAGCCGCCGAGGTGGGGGAGCAGCGGATTCGCGCAGCAGGCCACCGCTTTGAACATGTTGAGCTTGCCGATCAGGCTGCAGTCGAGAAGCTGGCCAAATACTCGGTGACAGTCAGCATGCAACCGGCATTCGATGCTATGTGGGGAGGGTCCGGAGGTCTCTACGAGCAACGGCTTGGCGGACGCAGCAAGGCCATGAACACCTTGGCTGCGTTCTACGCCAGCGGAGTTCCAATCACCTTTGGCAGCGATAGCCCCGTGACACCACTCAGCCCTTGGTCAAGCATCCGGGCCTGCCTGGAACACAGCAACCTGGACCAGCGCATTTCAGCCCGCGCGGCTTTCCTTGGCCACACCAGGGCCGGCTGGCGGGCAACCAAACACAGGAACCCTCTGATGGGCCAACTCGTCCCAGGTGCGCCAGCCAGCTTCGCGGTATGGGAAATCGAGGAACTCATGGTGCAGGTGGCGGATAGCCGTGTGCAGTCCTGGAGCACCGATCCGCGTGCCCGCACGCCCTTGCTCCCGGCCCTGGATACCGGCAGTGATCCTGTCTGCCTGCAGACGGTGAGGGAAGGCCAGGAGCTCTTCGCTCACGAATCCCTCCGGGTCTGAGGGCACTATTTCCTTGCCTTCGAATGCTCCGCCTGAACTGGGACGATGCACGAACGCGCAGGTCAACCGCGGGTTGACAGCTTTTGTAAAGTCCGTAACATTGAGGCTCAACGGATCGTTAAGGCTTGGGGGATCCCGGGAGTAATGGTCTGGTCGCGGCCAGGACGTAGCCTGGTGGCGGTACGCGAGTGGGCAGGCCCATAGGGCCCCAGAAAACAGTTCGTCCGGCAATTTACCTGTCCGGACAACACTGGTCCTGGGTCTATGGACCTGCCCGCAGCGCTTAAGTTTGTGTGGCCGGGGCCACAGCTGCCCTTAGCAGTGCACAGGATCGTCCTATAATGGAGAGTTGCGCCAGAACGCCAGCCTTGAGGCTGGTCCGGCACACTGACCGCTCCATCAAGGAAAGGCCTCTTCTTGCGTGTCCTGACGATCATCCCTACCTACAACGAGCTGGAATCGCTCCCCAAGACATTGGGTCGGCTGCGGACCGCAGTGCCTGAGTCGGACGTCCTGGTGGTTGATGACAACAGCCCGGACGGCACGGGACAACTTGCTGACGGCATAGCCGCCGAGGACAAGCAAGTGCACGTACTGCACCGCAAAGGCAAGGAAGGCCTTGGCGCGGCCTACATAGCCGGCTTCAAGTGGGGCCTTGCCGCCGGGTATGACGTCCTCGTGGAGATGGACGCCGATGGTTCCCACAAGCCCGAGCAACTGCCCCTCCTCCTTGATGCGGTGAAAGAAGGCGCCGACCTCGCCATGGGCTCGCGCTGGGTACCGGGAGGCAGTGTTGTGAACTGGCCGCTCTACCGCCAGGCAATCTCGCGCATCGGCAGCACTTATGCCCGCATCATGCTTGGCTTGAAAATCAAGGACGTCACCGGCGGCTACCGTGCTTTCCGCCGCAGCACACTTGAAGCCCTCAAATTGGACGAAGTGGATTCAGTGGGATACGGCTTCCAGGTTGACCTTGCGTGGCGTGTTGCCAAGCTCGGCCTCCGCATTGAGGAGCGTCCCATCACCTTCGTTGAGCGGGAACTTGGCGCATCGAAGATGAGCGGCAACATCGTGGTGGAAGCCATGATCAACGTCACCAAATGGGGCCTGGCAGCACGCTGGGCCAAGCTCACCGGCAAACAGCCGGCCCTCGCAAAGTAGAAGTAGCTATCAGAAAGAAAAGGCCGGACCGGTTCCGCAAGGAACCGATCCGGCCCTTTCCATTTGAGTCCGAAGACTAAGCTGAGCGGCGCTCTCCGCGGCGCTCACGCAGGATGTTCAAACGATCCTCAAGGATCTGCTCCAGCTCCGGAAGGCTGCGGCGTTCCAGGAGCATGTCCCAGTGGGTACGGACGGCCTTCTCGTTGGCGTCCACGGGACGCTCGCCGTCTACGAGCAAGGCTTCCTTGCCAGTCTTGGAAACCCAAACAGGGGGGATCTCGGCTTCAGCAGAGAAGGTGACGAAGACCTGCTCGCCATCCTCGCAGCGGTATTCAACCCGCTGGCGCGGTGCCGGTTCAACGCCGGACTCGGTTTCCATGCTTTGGGCGCCAAGACGCATACCCCGCAGGCTGCGATCGCTCATGATTACTCCCTCTGTCTGTTCGCGGAGCCTGAACTCCGCGCTAGCCGTAAGCCGTTTTCGCGGTCCCTACGGACTACTTCTGCACACCTTGCATCACTAATTGCAACGCCTGGCCAAGCTTTAATGTTCCATCCACACTGAACCAGCCGGACAAATATCCCATTATACGCGGATCGATGGTCAGTACCCAAAAGCAATGCACAACGCGATGAGCGGCCAGCCGTTTGGCTGACCGCTCACCTGCCTCAAACAGAGTTACTCTGTGGGCCTTGACCGTGATGCCGTAGTGGATTCCACGGGAGATACCGGCTCCGAAGCAGCAACTTTGTTGCTGCCGCCAAAGAAGCCGGCAGCAACGGAGTCACCATTGGCGCCCCCGAGCGCACTGCCAATGCCCTTCAGGGCCTCGCCAACTTCACTGGGGATGATCCAGAGCTTGTTGGAACTGCCCTCAGCAAGCTTGGGTAGCGTCTGCAGGTACTGGTAAGCCAAGAGCTTCTGGTCCGGGTTGCCCTTGTGGATGGCGTCAAAGACTTTCTGGATGGCCTGGGCTTCACCGTCTGCCCGGAGGATAGCGGCCTTGGCATCACCTTCAGCTGCAAGGATGGCAGCTTGGCGCTGGCCTTCTGCTGTAAGGATTTGTGACTGCTTGGTTCCCTCAGCCGTCAGGATGGCTGCTCGACGGTCGCGCTCTGCACGCATCTGCTTTTCCATCGAGTCCTGGATGGAGTGGGGCGGATCAATAGCCTTCAGTTCCACACGCGAGACGCGGATGCCCCAGCGGCCTGTTGCTTCATCCAACACTCCACGCAGCTGGCCATTGATCTGGTCACGGGAGGTCAGTGCCTCTTCGAGGTTGAGGCCACCTACAACGTTACGAAGCGTGGTAGTGGTCAGCTGCTCAACCGCCTGGATGTAGTTGGCGATTTCGTACGTGGCTGCCCGTGGGTCCGTCACCTGGAAGTAGACCACAGTGTCGATCGAAACCACGAGGTTGTCCTCGGTGATGACTGGTTGCGGCGGGAAGGACACCACCTGCTCACGGAGGTCGAGCAACGGCAGGAGCCGATCGACGAATGGAATCAGGATGGTAAGGCCCGGGTTGAGCGTGCGCTGGTACTTGCCGAGGCGTTCAACGACGCCGGCACGCGCCTGCGGGATGATCCTTACCGAGCGGACCAACACGATGATGACAAAAATGACGAGAACAATCAGCACAACTGCTGCCGCTGTTCCTCCTAAACCGTCCATGCGTCTCCTTGATTCCCCAATTGCGTGGCTTGCTTTGGCCTTTTGCGGGCAGGCTGCCAACCTGTCCGCAGAATTCTGGTTTTCCGGTTCGAATCAGCGCGGGCTGTTTTCGGCAGGCGAGGCAACTACCGCCGTCGCGCCGTCAATCCTGGTGACCTGAACGGTAGCGCCGGCGTCCAGGACTCCGGCGGTGCTGCGCGCGCTCCAGACGTCGCCGCCGATCTTGACCAGACCGCTGGTGCCCGTGACCGCTTCAATGACCAGGGCGGGCTGACCGATGAGCCGGTCGATATTCGTCCGCTGTTCTGCTGGTCCTTTATGCAGGTGTTTCAGGGCAACCGGCCGGACAAAGGCGATCATCAAGAGGGAGACCACGCTGAAGATGACGATCTGGAGCCAGAAATCGGCCCCGGCGAAGTCGGCAATGAGCCCTGCCAGTGCGCCGCCGCCGAGCATGATGAAGAAGAGGTCGAGGGTTAGCATCTCCACCACCGCGAACGCGAGGAAGACCGTGAGCCAGAGGGCCCACCAATTCTCGCCGAGCCATTCAAACATCATTTCCCCCTTGGTCCCGGACCCCGCCGTAGACGGGGTCACAGTCGCTGTTCCTCCATCCTAGCCCGACGCTGAGTTCCTCGTCAGGAAGCCGAAGCACCCACGGTGAAGAGGCTGATACGGAACTTCGCCGTGGTTGCTACGGGTCCATCCGCAGCGGCCAGCTGTGCGAGTTCTTCGGGCTTGATGTGGTGACCGGCCGGCCCCATGTAGGCGATGTCGGCCAACTCGGAGCCCTTGAGGGTGAGGGGCATGTCCAGGTTGTACGCTGAATTCGCGCGGAAATAGCCGCCCAAGGATTCAGCCAGGCGCTCGGCCTTGCCTTCCTCAATACTGAGCATTCCAGTTCGGGCAGCGATTTCAGCCAAATGTCCTGGCTGCGGCGTCACCACAATCAGCTGTCCACCCGGGCCGCAGCACCCGGGCGAACTCTGCCGGGTTCCTCGGGGCGAACACCACAAGGACCACATCCACGGCGTCGTCGGCGACGGGCAACCGGCGCCAAATGTCCCAGACGAGGTTGGCAGCATCCCCGTTGAGTCGTGCGGCCCGCCGTAGTGCGAATTTGGAAATGTCCAGCCCGATTGCAGAAGCCGGGGTGGTTTCCAGAACGCGGTGGAGGTAGTGCCCGGTGCCGGTTCCGGCGTCGAGAACCACGGCCCCGGGCCGCTGCAGCGATGCGGCTGCCAGACCCGCGACGCGGTCAGCCAAAGCAGCGTAATGTCCGCTGTCCAGGAATCGCTGCCGGGCGCCCACCATTTGCGCCGAATCAGCTTCGAAGACTGTGCCCTTACCCGTGAGCAGGTTGAAGTAACCCTGTTTTGCGGCATCGAAGACATGCCCGGAATCGCAAACAAGCCTCCGCTGTGGATCCCCGGCCAGCTGGAACCGCCCTTCGCAAACGGGACAGCGGAGGGCGGCAACGGCATCGGACAACATGGATTCAATCCTACGTTGGGCCGGAGTGTCTGGTGCCTGCGCCAGGGCTGCGGGGCTAGGCTCACCAAGGTGAAACCCGAGCAACTGCCTTTGTTGAACTCCGTCTCCGCCCCGGCCATCCATCCGGACGGCACCAAAGCCGTGGTATCCGTCGTCAGGCCTGATTTCGACGCCGATGCCTACGTCGGTCAATTGTGCAATGTACCGCTGGACACCAGCAAGCGCCCGCGACGTATCACCCGTGGGTTCAGGGACACTTCACCGGCTTTCTCCCCTGACGGCCTGGTTTTGGCCTTCCTGCGGAGCGACTTTGAGGGAAAAGCACAATTGTTCGTTGTGGAGTCGGCAGGGGGCGAACCACAGCAGGTCACGGATCAGCACGGCGGGGTGAACGGGTTTGCGTGGTCTCCCGA
Source organism: Arthrobacter sp. StoSoilB13 (assembly GCF_019977255.1). Taxonomy (NCBI): domain Bacteria; kingdom Bacillati; phylum Actinomycetota; class Actinomycetes; order Micrococcales; family Micrococcaceae; genus Arthrobacter; species Arthrobacter sp. StoSoilB13. Next base: position 874,514 of record NZ_AP024647.1, read on the forward strand.
TTCCCATCGCGTGGTGTTCACCAGCCGTGTTGCGGAACCGGGCCGATATGGAACGGTCGACGGCGTTGCTTCCGGAAGCGAAGACGCCCGGCTTATCGCCGTGAACCAGTACCAGATGAACGGTCTGGGGTACGTCCTGGACCAACGCCAGCAACTGTTCGTGGTTGACGTGCCGGAATTGGGTGGCGAGCCTGTTGTCATTCCCCGTGGCAGAGCCGCCCGCGAACAGCCTGGCGCCAAGGTAACCGGAGTCCCCACTGCAATGCAGATGACGTTCGGCGAATCGGACCACGAGGCGCCGTGCTTCTCGGCTGACGGCAGCTTCATATATTTCGTAGCGGCTCTCCATGACGGGCATGATGACGACCTCGTAACGTCCGTGTACCGGATTAAGGCAACAGGCGGCGAGCCAGAGCCCATCAAACCCAACAATCCAAAACTGCAGACCGTCACGGCCGTGCGGGCGTCCGCCGATGGCCGATCGCTCTTCTTCACCGCGCAGGACCTGGGCGATACAGGTCGGGATTTTGTGGCGCGCAACGGCGTTCTCTACTCAATGCCTGTCAGCGGGGGAGATGCGGTTGCCCTCACCGACGTCGAGCATTTGGACGTCTCAGGTCCGCTGGAACCGAGCGGACCTGACAGCGTCCTTGTACTGAACACGGCGCTGGGCAGCGTGGAGCTCCTCGATATCACCGCGGCAGGCAGCGTTACTCCTCTGGTCCATGGAGCCCGGGTAGTCAATGGAGCCACCGTAGCCGCCAACGGCGAAATAGCCGTGAGCTTCCAGGACGCCTCCACCGCTGGCGACGTCGCCTCCCTGGAGCGAGGTGAACTGCGCCTGCTGACGGACTTCTCGGCGGAACTGCGGAATAGTTCCCGCGTCAGTGAGCCCATGGAATTCCAGGCGGATGCGAAGGACGGGTACCCGGTGCACGGTTGGTTGCTGCTGCCTGACGGACCAGGGCCACACCCTGTCCTGCTCACTATCCACGGGGGTCCGTTCTCCCAATACACGGGAGCCTTCTTCGACGAAGCGCAAGTCTATGCGGCTGCGGGATACGCAGTAGCCATGTGCAACCCGCGGGGATCGTCGGGCTATGGACAGACCCATGGGCGCGCCATCAAGGAGCGCATGGGGACCCTGGACATGCAGGACGTGCTCGCCTTCCTGGACGCTGCGTTGTCCACGCATACAACTTTGGATACAGATCGTATGGGCATCATGGGCGGATCATATGGCGGCTATCTCACGGCCTGGACCATTGCACACGACCACCGTTTCAAAGGGGCAGTTGTCGAGCGCGGGTTCCTGGATCCGGTCAGCTTCGCGGGAACGTCCGACATCGGCTGGTTTTTTGGTGGCGAGTACGCCGGAGCGACGCCCGGGCAGCTGGTGGCACAGAGCCCTTTGGCCGTAGCAGACTCGGTGGAGACACCGACATTGGTAATCCACAGCGAAAACGATCTTCGGTGTCCTCTGGAACAGGGGCAGCGTTACTTCGCCGTGCTGAAGGAGAGAGGGATTGAGACCTCGTTGCTGGTCTTTCCGGGGGAGGACCATGAATTGTCCCGCTCCGGTACGCCGCATCACCGCAAGCAACGGTTCGAGCACATCCTTGCATGGTGGGCCGCGCACCTCCCTACGGCATCAAACCGCCTGCCGGACTGAGGCAGGCCACGCACCGGCTAGCTGTGCAGGAAACCCAGGGTCCGCCGCGCATCTCCAATGTCCGGATTGGACCACCGCAGGGAGTGTTCCGCGTTGCTGGAAAGCGAGCGCAGCTCCGCCTTGTCCAGATAGAGAATTCCCTGTAAGTGGTCCGTTTCGTGTTGCACTATGCGTGCCTGCCACCCTGAGAACCATTCTTCCACTGGGCGCCCCTCTGGAGTCAGATAGCTCAATTCCACATTGCGGTATCTGGTGACCACCGCTTGGTAGCCGCTAACGGACAGGCACCCCTCATAGAATGACGCTGTCTCGTTTCCCAGAGGCCGATATTGCGGGTTAAGGACAGCCATGAACTCCAGTGGCTCCCTGTGACGGACCGTTGCCGATTCGGGATCCACCTCGTACTTGTCTTCAAGTACCGCCAACTGCAGCGGAATGCCCAACTGCGGAGCCGCCAGCCCAACCCCCGGCGCGGCAAGCATGACCTCACGCATCCGCTCGATGAACGCCGCCAATTCAGTGCCATCAAGCTGCCCGTCATATGGCGCCGCCTGTTGCCGGAGGACAGGGTGCCCGGCTTGAACGATCGGCGGAAGCTCCTCTGTTTCAAGTAACCGCAGGACTGCGTCCCTGATCTGGAGGGGATTAAAGTCAGTAGCCGGGCTGGGCGCCTCGGAGTGAGGTTGCTGCGTCATGACTTGAGCCTAACGCCAAGGCTGCCCTTCGTGCCTGTGTCCTGCACTCGGGGTGCGCCCTTGCCGGGCCTGGGTCTCCACGTTCAGTTAGGCTCGTCGGATGAGTATCAGCACCCCTCTGGACCATGTACTCGGGTTTATCAGGACGGTTGAATCCGGCGGCGGCGCCGCCGAGATCAGCCCGTACCTTGCCCACGACTTCACCCTTACGGAATGGCCGCACGCACTATCCAGGACCGGGTCCACCCGGACCCTTAAGGAGACTCTCACAGGCGCGGACCACAGTAAGAACATCGTGGCGAACCAGCGCTTTGAGGTGGTCCGTACCACCTGCGAAGGCAACCGGGTGGTCCTGGAGATGAACTGGTCAGCCACATTGCTCCTGGACCTCCCGCACTGGGATGCGGGTGAGACCATACGTGCGCGGAGCACCGCTGTCTTTGAGCTGCGGGACGGTTTGATCGTCAGCCAAGACACCTACGACTGTTACTACACCCTTCCTGAACAGGCAACGTCATGAATGAACACGCGCCACCTAGCGCATGGTGAATCGCCGTTCGACCAGGGCGGAGACACCCGGCAGTTCCAAGGCATGGGCAAAAAAACGCGTTTCGGGATGCCATGATTGCCGGATGCAGGGGCCTGCCAAGGGCCATGTTCAACCCGGCCTGCTGCGAAGCCCGGGATGCCGCCCGGCGTCGTTCCTTCTCGAACAACTGAAGCTGCCGACCGACGTTATGTCCCCTGAGGGAGGCATCAACGAGAGGTGCCAAGGCAGCGGCGTCAAGCCATCCAAGGTTCATTCCCTGGCCTCCGATAGGGCTGATCTCGTGGGCGGCATCGCCCAACAAAACCGTCCTGCCATGGACCATTCTCTTCACGAGCCGTGATTGGACCTCGAAAGCGCTGAGCATGGTGTTGCTGCCGGGGTCCACGCCAACTCCCGTCCGGGCTTCCACCAACGCAGCCAGGCCTGCCGCCGTCGGGCTTCTTGCGGGGGCTCCAAGCCGTACCACCCACCGGCGAACATCCCCGGGCAAGGGGAACGACTCGACGATCCCCTCGGGCTCCAGGTAAAGAACTGCCTCATCTCCGTGCCCTGTGGTGTCGATGAAGTCTCCCATCAGGTAGCAGTCCGGATAGGTGCGTACGGAAAGGCCCGGGAGAAGGCGCTGGCGAATCATCGAGTGGGCTCCGTCGGCTGCCACCAGCAGGCGGCTTGTGTAGGCGAGGCCACCGGACGGCGAGTCGGCCAGGACGCTGACCGTACCGCCGTCGTCGGCGAATTCCGTGACAGCGGCGCCGCGGATGATCGCGTCCGGATCCAAAGCCATGACCGCCTGTTCAAGCACCTGTTCCGTTTTGGGTTGTGGGACGGCAAGAATGAACGGAAAGTCCGGGTCCCCGTTGAAGGGCAACCCGGCCACCCTGGCGCCTTTGCTGTACGCAACGCCCCGCTCGATGCGGACGCCGGATGCCACCAAAGTCGCCGCGAGACCGGCATGGTCCAGTTCCTTTAGAGCCGGAGGGTGAATCCCAATTGCCCGTGAACGGTGGCTCCGGTTCGATCGGCGTTCCAGTATGCGTACACGGTGCCCATGTTGGAGCAGCAGAACGCCCATGAACAACCCAACAGGCCCGGCCCCCGACGATGACGACGTCAAGCATGTTGGTAGACGAGCAGGTTGTGCCATGGGCCGTTCCGTTCCACGCTCCAACCCACCGGAGCCGCCCGTTGGAGCTCTGCGGCGGTAAAGCTTCGCTTGATGGAAACCAAGCCGTCTCCGCAAATATAGGAGCCGATACCCAACGGCCAGAAGCCGGCGGCGAAAAGGAGGTAAGCGGCGTTGCTGCGTTTGAGGTCGTTGTGGAGCACCAGACGCTTGGCCAGAGCCTCGGAGTCCCGCACGACGGCGGTGAATTGATCGGCGTCGAGGTGGTGGAGGATGTGGTTGGACAGCACAATATCGAACGCGCTGCCTTCCGCGACAAGTTCGGCACTATGGGCCTGCCGGAAACGGACACCCTCAACGGCTGGGGAGCGGCTGGCAAAGTCGTAGGCGCGCTGGTCCGGATCGATCGCCGTGACCAGCAAAGAGAACCCATCCCTCGCGGCCCATCCGGCCAGGCTTCGGGCAACGTCCCCACCACCGCATCCGATGTCCAGCACCGATGCCGTACCGGTAGAGGCCAGAATCGGCCGAAAGCGGTCACGGTAAATGCGGTGCCATCCCGAAAGGAGGCCGTTGACCACCGGGAAGCGGGCATAACTACGGTTGAGGCGCTGGAGGTCGCAGTCAGACCGGTCCATGTCCTCGATGGCATCCACGTCCCTGTCTTTCAGGGACCCCCACGGGCTCACAGAGTGGGAGAGACCAACGTAAAGAGGCCAGTCTCCACCGTGAGTCCGGGGCCAAAAGCCATGGAACAGATTGGTTCCTCGCGCTGGCTTGGCGTTTGTCCGAGCATGTATTTCAGGACAAAGAGCACCGTGGCGCTGCTCATGTTGCCGTATTCCCTCAGTGTTTCCCTTGCCGGGACCAGTTGCTCCTCGGTTAGTTCGAGCTTGGATTCGACCTTGTCCAAAATGCTTCGCCCACCAGGATGGATGGCCCAGTGCGTTATTTCGCGGTAGGGGAGTCCCGCCAGTTGTGGCTCTTTGGCGAGCAACGGCTCCAACGCGCCAGTGATGTGTTCCTCGATGATGTGGGGCACGTAGGAACCCAGCACCATTTCGAATCCTTCGTCGCCGATGTTCCAGGCCATGGCTTCTTCGCCCACGGGCGTGAGGACCGTTTCAAAGTGGTCCAGCCGGATCACGGGTTCGGGCCCTTGGGGTTCCTTGGCCGTTACGATGGCCGCCGCCGCGCCGTCGCCGAATATCGCTGAACCCATGATGGTGTCCGGGTCGTTGGAGGTCCGCACGTGCAGTGAACAAAGCTCCACACAGATAACCAGAACGACGGCGGCTGGATCAGCCAGGCAGAACTGCTTGGCTGCCTTCAGGGCTGGAAAAGCGGCATAACAGCCCATGAAGCCCAGGTGGTATCGCTGCACGGCGGGGTTGAGTCCAAGTGCCCGGACTACCTTGTAGTCGGGACCGGGGTTGAAGAATCCCGTGCAGGAAACGGTGATGACGTGGGTGATGTCATCGAGGTCAACGTCAGGGACCCGCGCCACCGCAGCCTTGCCGGCCTCGATGAAGAGTTTGGTGGCTTCCGTAGCAAAGATCTCGTTCCGGACTTTGGTGCTGGGGCTGAGCACTTGATTGCTCGAGGGGTCAAAGAACCGTGGATTTTCCGGATGTGCGTCGAGACTCAGCTCTTCCACCGCCGTATACCGGGTATCTATTGCTGCTGAGTCGAAGCACGTGGAGACCAACCGCGACCCGAGCCGCGTCAGTCCTGGTTGAGCTGCAAAGACGTCCCGTGCCTGCGACTGCACGAGGATGGTTGGCGGAACTGCGGTTTCAAGGGACCTCATGTATACCGGCATGCTTCATTCTTAGCGAGTCGGCGGCTGATGACAATGGTTGGAGCGGCTCAGGCTTCGCGTCCTCCCCGAGGCCCGTGACGCTGGCCGCTAGTGTGGACACTGACCGTTGCCGCATTCGCGACGACGAACGAGAATTTTACGTACTGACCTCAGGCTGGTCAGACCTGGCCAGGCGACGCCGACGGGGGACTGTTGGGTGGCGCCGCCTAACAGATGGAGCGATTATGAGCATTGCCACGAGCACCGACACCCAGTCTCCTGCGTCGCATGTAGCAGACACCCACGACCTCATACGGGTGCAGGGTGCGCGCGAGAACAACCTTAAGGACATCAGTGTCGAGATCCCCAAACGTCGCCTGACGGTGTTCACGGGTGTCTCCGGCTCGGGCAAGAGTTCGTTGGTCTTTGGGACTATCGCCGCTGAGTCCCAGCGCATGATCAATGAGACCTACAGTGCTTTTGTCCAGGGCTTCATGCCTTCATTGTCGCGGCCGGACGTGGACATGTTGGAAGGCCTGACGACGGCCATCATCGTGGACCAGGAGAGGATGGGATCGAACCCGCGCTCAACGGTGGGCACTGCGACAGATGCCAATGCCATGCTCCGTATTCTCTTCAGCCGGCTTGGGCAACCCCACATCGGATCGCCGAACGCTTACTCCTTCAACGTGCCTACCGTCAAGGCCAGCGGGGCCATCACAGTGGACCGCGGTGAGGGCAAAACGAAGACGGAGAAGGCCAGCTTCAATCGCCTGGGCGGTATGTGCTCACGCTGCGAGGGAATGGGCTCGGTCAACGATTTCGATCTCACTGCACTGTATGACGACAGCAAGTCCTTGAACGAAGGCGCCCTCAGCATTCCCGGATACACGATGGATGGTTGGTATGGCCGGATCTTCAGCGGATCGGGCTTCTTCAACATGGACAAGCCAATCGCGAAGTTCACCAAGAAGGAGCTCCACGACCTCCTGTACCGGGAACCGACCAAAATCAAGGTTGAAGGCATCAATCTCACCTATGAAGGCGTCATCCCCAAAATCCAGAAATCGATGCTCTCCAAGGACGTCGACGCACTTCAACCCCACATCCGCGCCTTCGTGGAGCGGGCCATCACTTTTACAACCTGTCCGGAGTGTGAGGGCACCAGGTTGAGCCCGGAGGCACGTTCTTCCAAGATCAAAGACAAGAGCATTGCCGATGTCTGCAAGATGCAGATCAGCGACCTTGCCGTTTGGATCCGGGAAATTGATGAGCCCTCAGTGGCTCCGCTTCTCAAAGGACTGCAGCACCTCCTGGACTCCTTCGCCGAGATAGGTCTCGGATACCTGTCCCTCGATCGGCCTGCCGGAACCTTGTCCGGGGGAGAGGCGCAGCGAACCAAGATGATCCGGCATCTGGGCTCATCGCTGACTGACGTCACCTACGTCTTCGACGAGCCAACCATCGGCCTGCATCCACATGACATCGAGCGCATGAACCAGTTGCTTCTGCAGTTGCGGGATAAGGGCAATACTGTGCTGGTAGTCGAGCACAAGCCTGAAACGATTGCGATCGCTGACCACGTGGTGGATCTTGGACCTGGCGCAGGCACCGGCGGCGGAACAGTCTGCTTCGAAGGCGATCTGGATGGGCTGCGGGGGAGTGACACCATCACTGGACGCCACCTGGACGATCGCGCATCCATCAAAGTGCAGGTACGGACAGCTTCCGGCACTCTTGAGGTACGTGGAGCTTCCACCAACAATCTTCAAAACGTGGACGTGGATATTCCACTGGGCGTGCTCTGTGTACTCACGGGTGTGGCCGGATCAGGCAAGAGCTCGCTCATTCACGGCTCGGTGGCCAAACGTGACGGGGTCCTCGTGATCGACCAAGGTGCCATCCGGGGTTCCCGCCGGAGCAATCCTGCAACTTACACAGGGCTACTTGAGCCGATACGCAAGGCGTTCGCCAAGGCCAACAATGTGAAACCGGCTCTCTTCAGTTCCAACTCGGAGGGCGCGTGCCCCACCTGCAATGGCGCTGGCGTGATTTACACGGATCTTGGCGTCATGGCGACGGTGGAATCAACGTGTGAGGAATGCGAAGGCAAACGCTTCCAGGCCTCCGTATTGGAGTACAGGCTTGGCGGGCGCAATATTGCAGAAGTGCTTGCAATGTCTGTCGACGAGGCTGAGACGTTCTTCAGCGCAGGTGAAGCCCGCACACCTGCCGCCCACAAGATCCTGGACCGCCTCGCCGACGTCGGACTCGGTTACCTGACGCTCGGACAGCCGCTCACCACACTTTCCGGCGGGGAACGCCAGCGGCTCAAGCTGGCTACGCAAATGTCCGAAAAGGGCGATATTTACGTCCTGGACGAGCCGACTACCGGCCTGCACCTGGCCGACGTCCAAAACCTACTGGGAATGCTGGACCGCTTGGTTCAGTCGGGAAAGTCAGTCATTGTGATCGAACATCACCAGGCCGTCATGGCACATGCCGACTGGATTATCGACCTCGGACCAGGTGCCGGACACGACGGCGGCAAGATCGTTTTCTCCGGTACGCCCGCTGATCTTGTGGCTGACCGCCCGACGCTGACCGGCAAGCACCTAGCGGCTTACGTCGGCGCTTGATACTTGACTGGCCTGAAAAAATGCCAATACGACTTGTTTTAGAGTGGCCAGCCCAAGCTTCCTAGTAGAAGTTTCCGCCCCATCTCTTGACTATCCCTTGTGACATGACACACACTTACTCAGGACTTTGGACTATTTACATACCATTAAGGATCTTGAGAATCGGGGGAAGCATGTCCACATTTTCGTCAGCGTCAGTCAAGGATGACAAGAGCTACAGGAAGGAAACCCTCAGGAAGAACTATTTCCGGTTTGCGACCACCGCGGCCGTAGTGGCTGCCCTTATGTCAGCCACGTCGTGCGCAACACCTCCTGCCACCAACGCTCGGCCGGCAGCCGAATGCCGCCAACTCGACGCCCAACTGCCATGGCCAGGCGAGGTCCGCGAACAATTGCAAAAGACCATCGACGCCCACAGCAGCTGCACCGGAACAGCCCGCGGAGATAAAGCTCCAGTCGCAATCTTCGACTGGGACAACACCGTGGTGAAGAACGACATCGGCTACGGCACGAACTTTTGGATGCTGCGGAACGACAAAGTGCTGCAACCAGCCAATAAGGATTGGAAGAGCACAAACCGCTACCTGACCGATGCGGCAGCGAAGGCACTGGCTGTGGCATGCGGTACAGACACTCCCGCAGGCCAACCCCTGAAGACCAGCAGCAACACGGAGTGTGCCGATGAAATCCTCGCCATCCTTGAGGACAAGACGCGTTCCGGCGAACCGGCCTTTGAGGGCTTCAATGCCCGCCACCTCATAGGCGCCTACGCCTGGGGTACGGCCCTCTCTGCCGGATATACGGAGGAGCAACTTGGCGGGTTCGCACTCGCGATGAAGCAGGAGAACCTGTTAGCACCAGAAGGCAGCATGCAGACCGTTGGAAGCCAGCAGGTGGACGGCTATATCCGGATATACCCTCAAATGAAGGACCTCATCGGTGTCCTTCAGGCACACGGCATCGAAACCTGGGCGGTTTCCGCATCGCCGGAGCCGGTGGTCAAGGCGTGGGCCGGCGAGGTTGGCATCGACGCCGGACACGTCGTAGGTGTCCGCAGCGTATACGAGGACGGCATCCAAACCTCCCACCTGAAAGGCTGCGGCGGCATACCCGACGGCGAAGATTCCGTCATGACCTACATCGAGGGAAAACGATGCTGGGCCAATCAGGTGATCTTCGGCGTCGAGGGTCCCTCAGCCTTTGAGCAACTGCCTGCCGAACGCCGCCAGATCCTGGCCGCCGGCGACTCCGGCACGGACGTAACCTTCGTTGCCGACGCCACCGAAGCCAGACTGGTGGTGAACCGGAACAACGCGGAAATCATGTGCCGCGCGTATGACAACGAGGACGGCAAGTGGCTAATCACGCCAATGTTCATCGACCCCAAACCACAGCGCAGCGAGCCGTATCCATGCAGCACCAAGGGGTACACCAACCCGGACAGCAGCAAGGGTCCCGTGCTGCGCGAGGACGGCAGCCTTATCCCGGATCAGACAGACCGTGTCCACTGAGTCAGACTGGGTCAGGCACCCCTTCTACTCCCGTGACTTAACTGGCATGCGCGGGTATTCATGAGCCGGGAGTGGCCCCTCGTTCTGAACCCTTCGTCTCCTCTCCGGATGGGCTAAGTCGTGCGGATGGTGGACGCGGTGAACAAGCGCCGCTTCAAGTACTGTCAGAGCATGGAACCAATCCGACGCTTTCCCGCTGATGCCTACGTTGCCGCACTCGAGCCTTGGGCATTTCTGGACCTAGCTGGGAAACAGCCGTTGTTCACATCACCCTTTGGGGATGTTTTCTTTCAAAGCGCCGATGGGTTCTGGTTTCTTGACGTAGTTGGCGGAGAGTTGAATCATGGCTGGTCCACAGAGCAGGAATTCTCGGAGTCCTTGAATACTCGGGCTGGCCAGGATCAGTACCTCATGATCGGACTGGCGAAAGCTGCTGACGAAGCGGGGTTGAAGCCAGGTGCCTCCGAGGTTTACGGGTTCGAAATCCCGCCGGTTCTCGGCGGTGCGACCGAACTGAGCAACGTTGGAGTGAGCGACTTTGTCGTTGCCCTCAACCTCACGGGTCAAATTCACAGCCAGGTTCGAGACCTTCCACCGGGAACACCGATTAGCGGCATTTCACTGACTTAACGGCGGATCTCCGCTCGGGCGGCAATGTATTGCGCGTAGGCGGCGGCTGAGTCTGTGGCGTGGCGTTCGATGGTTGTGGGGGAGTAGCCGAGGGTTTCGGCGATGATGGCCACTGGTGCGAGTTTGGTGAGTTCGTGAGTGTTTCCAGGCGTGCGGCGCGGGTGCTGAAGAGTTTTGCTGAGGCGGGTTGCGAGGTGCCCTGGGTTGATGTGGCGTCCGGGTAATGCTCCGCGGAATACCCACTTGGTGTTGGGGTGCGCGGCAGTCAGTTCGTGGCCCGGGTTTGCGACGAGCTCCCGCCATGCATGTTCCACTGGAAGCAGATCTGGCTCGGAATATCACCGAAGGTCCGTTCACAGAACTCGCCCCAGCCATAGCCAGAATGCGTCAGGAATGAACAGAACATCGCCACGGCGTTGCTGTACGAGCGCAACGTTTTCAGGCTGATCGGCTTGTCGCCCGAGCGCAGATCTCCTAGGAATTCTTTGATGTCGGCGGGGCGCCATTGCCACGGAAATTCACCCGTAAAGCGCTGAAAACGCTCCAGCAGCTGGCAGCGCTTCTTGATGGTCTCTGTCGTGAGGCCGCGTGCCAGCATCTGCGCCCGCCAGCCGTCGAGCATGGCCGTGAAAACCCGCTCATCAGCCCTGAAAGGCCCAATGTCCGGATCCAGCCAAATGCCTCCTCACCTGCGGAACATCGGATTCGTTAACGGACGGGAGTTCTCGCAGCTACTTCCACTCCCGTTGTTTTAACGCCGATAATCTACATTATGTAAAGTAAACGTCGATTACAGCACTTGTGCCCGTTTCATTCCTGCCTGAACTTCCACCAACTCGGCCAACACCCCTGCGCAACGCAGGCAATCGTCCAGGTGCCGGCGAACTTTGTCCTGGGCGGCCTGGCGCACGGCATTTCGGACGTATTTACCGAAGTAGCGTGAAAAGTCCGTGCAGGGGTCCGCAGCTGATTCCTGCACGTGTTTTTGGAGGTACGCCTGCCGGAGACCCTCCCGTGCACGGATGAGCAATGACGACACAGCGTTTGGAGTCAGGTCCATGGCTTGTGCCGCTGCAGCCGGCTTCGTGTCTTCAACGTCCACGTGCCAAAGTACGGTCTGCCAGCGGGATGGAAGGGAACGGAAAGCCAGCATAAGGATCGTATTCTCGAAGTCTTTGAGAACAGGATCATCATCAGCAACCACGACCTGACCCGCAACGCCTCTCACCGTCGTCGCTGCCCGTCCGACCTGCAGATTTCGGCGGTGCGACATTCGCCGAACGGTGGTCAACAGATAAGCCCTGAATGAGTCCACGGGTCCCCTGCCCGCCAGCAGGGATTCCAGGATCGATGCAAACGCCTCGGAGACCACGTCGTCGGCATCCATTGGATTATCCGATTCAGCCCGGGCAACATGGGTGGCAATCCCTTGGTAACGGCGGAAAAGTTCCTCGTAGGATCCAGAGTCGCCCCCACGCACGGCAGCGAGCAGGATTGTGTCACTCTCCCCCGCCGCCAACGGGTGTTGGCCCGCTCCCCTCCCCCGGTGACTTTGTGCAGGATTGGGAAGCACTTGTACTCGCTGAGCCGTCGACGAAGATTGGACGCGGCCGAACGGCCGGACGGGAGCAAGCATGGCTGCCTTCCGAAGTGCTTGAGCAATGACGCCTAGAATCTAGGCAGCAAGTGATTGGTCACACTCAAAACGCAGACAATTTGTTGGAAGTAGACGTTCCATGCAGGATTTCGACTTTGATGAACGGGACCTCAAACTCCTGCACGCCCTTCAAATCCGTCCCCGGGCACCATGGACGACCTTGGCACCCGGGGTGGGTGCCGATGCAGTCACCTTGGCCCGACGCTGGAATTTTCTTTCTGCGGAAGGGCTGGCATGGGTAGCGACCTACCGTGGCATCGGTTCCAATGTCGCTTTTGCCCTGGTGGAAATCGAGTGCGCACCTGCCGACATGTCAGGCGTGACCGAAGAGCTTGACGCCGATCCGGACGTGCTCTCGATGGATCACACCGCAGGTGGCAGGGACATGGTCATCACGGTCGTGAGCCGCGATGAAGCTTCCCTCGCACGATTCGTTTTGGACCGCTTGCCAGCCATCAAAGGAATCCGCAGTACAAGAACGCATCCGGTCATCAATCTCCTGGCGGATGCGCGGAGTTGGCGGTTGCGCTCCCTGCAGGACCACGAGGTAAAACTCATAGAGCGCGAAGCACCTCAACCACGTGCGGCCGCGAAGGGCGCATCGGCAGATCTGGAAGAGCGGCTTTTTTGGATCCTTCGCGCTGATGGTCGAGCCTCGATAACTGAAATATCCCAAAAGTTGGGAATCAGCCCCCCGCGCGCGAAGAGCGCTTTGGATGCGGCCCCTGGCCCAGGACCGGCTGGTGGTTCGTCTGGAAATCGCCCGTTCATTGTCCCCTTGGCCGGTCAACGTTTGGTATTTCCTCCGCGTACCAGCCACGCAGACGGAGGCAGTGGCGGGCCGGTTGGTGGGTCTCGGAGAAGTGCGTCTGGTAGCCACCACAGGCGGGCTGTATTCGATTGTGATGTCCGTCTGGCTGCGCCGTCTCGATGACATGACCATTCTCGAGCGGCAACTGGGTGAAAAGTTGCCCATGGTGGAAATCATGGACCGCTCGGTCGTACTGCGAACACCAAAGCATGTCGGCATCAGGCTGGATCCTTCCGGCCGCCGCATCATATAAGGCCTTAATGGGAATGCCTCGTCCAACGCGTGTCGGACGAGGCATTCGCTTGTATTTTGTTCCAGGCTTGGTCTGCTACTGCCCCTGTTGCTCTCCAGCAATATTGACCAACCAGGCGATGCCGAACTTGTCCACACACATCCCGAAGGTGTCGCCCCACGGTGCGCTTTCGAGCGGCATGGTAACGGTACCGCCGTCGGCGAGTTTGTCCCAGTAACCACGAAGTTCGGCTTCATCCTCGGACTGGCCGCTTAGCGACACCGAGATGTTGTTGCCCGGGTTGTAGTCCATGCTGTTCGGCGTGTCGGCAGCCATCAGCGTCAGGCCGTTGGGCGTTACCAGCATTGAGTGCATGACCTTCTCCGCTTCGGCGGGGTCTTCGCTTGCCTGATATTCGCCAAAAGTGCTGAGCGTCAGTTCGCCGCCGAAGACGGACTCGTAGAAGTTGATTGCGTCCCTGGCATTATCGCGGAACGAGATATATGGGTTGAGGCGGGTTGTCATTAGTCAGTTCTCCTCATGGTTGTAATAGGTGCGCACGTCACCGTGCGGTAATGCTAGCAGCGCCAAAGGCGCCTGTCCCCCGAACTTTCAGTCGCCGTCGTACGCCTTTTGCAGAACGTTGATGTCAAGCTTCCGCATCTTCAACATGGCTTCCATTGCCCGCTGGGAACCAGCCGGATCCGGACCATTCAACAGGCCCGGCATCCCAACAGGGACGATCTGCCACGACAAGCCAAACTTGTCCTTCAACCATCCGCATTGGCTTTCTTCTCCTCCTCCTTCCAAGAGCGCATTCCAGTAGCGGTCCACCTCGTCCTGCGAATCGCAGTTCACCACGAGGGAAACTGCCTCGTTGAAGGTGAAAGCTGGTCCCCCGTTCAGTGCCATGAACTGACGCCCTTCAATCTCAAAGTCGACCGTAAGAACGTCTCCGCCTGGACCCGGCATCGATGTCAGGATGGATGAATCATCAAATGTCGACGTGTAGAACTCCGCCGCCTCTGCCGCCCGGCCGTCAAACCACAAACAGGTGGAAATCTTCTGCATTCTGCAAGTCCTCCAGGATCGTGAGGAACCCTTGGTCCCCCGACTGAGGCTAGTCGCGTGGGTTCCACCACACAACGCCCCGCGTTGACTCATAAAAAACCTCCGCGAAGGGGCATACGTTGCCTCATAAATAAGCCTCCGGCTGGTGCGGGGTTGCCGGGCGGGTGCGTGCGGGTTACGCAGGGTGGATGGGTTTGACGATGGCGGAGCGCAAGGCCGTGACGAAGCAGCTGGCAAGGTCCTATCGGGCCGGTGACCGGATCCGGAAGGGCAGGATTCTGGACGAGGTCGTTGAACTGACAGGCTGGCACCGGGACTACGCCCGGGCGGTGCTGCGGCACGCCCTCGATCCGCCGAGGCCGCGACCCGTTCGCCCCGGACGGGCGCCCGTGTACGGGGCGGATCTGCAGCAGGCGCTGGTGCTCTGCTGGGCGGTGCTGCGGGCTCCGGCGGGAAGGCTGCTGGCCGCGGAATTGCCCGAGCTTGTTCCGCTGCTGCGGGCAGAGGAGGCGCTGCAGGTCACTGATGCTCAGGCGGCCCTGTTGGCACGGATGAGCGCGGCGACGATCGACAGGCGCCTGGCCGGGGAGCGGGCCAAGCTGCTGCCGCGCGGGCGCTCCCATACGAAGCCGGGATCGTTGCTGAAGTCGCAGATTCCGATCCGCACCTGGGCTCAGTGGGATGACGCTGTGCCCGGGTTCGTGGAGATTGATCTGGTCAGCCACGAGGGAGCCAACAGCTCGGGGCAGTTCTGCTTCACGCTGACTGTCACGGACATCGCCACCGGCTGGACGGTCAACCGGTCCGTGCCGAACAGGGCGCAGAAGCACGTGTTCGCGGCCCTGCAGCATGCCATATCCGTGTTCCCATTCCCGGTGATCGGCATCGACTCGGACAACGGGGGCGAATTCATCAACAACCAGCTCTTCGACTTCTGCCAGGACCAGCGGATCACCTTCACCCGTTCGCGTCCGTACAACAAGAACGACGGGGCCCACGTGGAGCAGAAGAACTGGTCCAGGGTCCGCGAGCTGGTCGGCTACCTGCGCTACGACACGCCTGCGGAGCTGGAACTGCTCAATCAGATCTGGGAACTGGACCGGATCTTCACCAACTATCTGCTGCCCCAGCAAAAACTCGTATCCAAGGTCCGAGTGGGAGCCAAGGTCAGCAAGAGACATGACGCCCCGGCCACTGCGCACCGGCGCACGGCCGCTGCTCCCAATGTCTCACCAATGGCCCTGATCCGCATGAATACCGAATACCAAAAAGTCAGACCCGCCGCCCTGTCCCGCCAAATCCTGTCCCTCACCCGCAGGCTTGAAACACTCTCCACCGCAAAGCAGCCGGCACCGCTCAAACCACCCGTCAACGAGGACTGGAACCGCCGACCCAACCGGAGGTTTTCCAATGACGCAACGTATGCCCCTTCCCGGAGGTATTGACGTGAGGCAACAGGCGCCCGACGGCGGTTGTCGCCGGATGCGTGATGCGCACCAGCCAGCGCGGCCGGCAGATCAAGCACGAGTTAGTCTCCTGCCGTCCTGATCCGGCTGACCAGGCCTACAGTATTGGCCTCGCTGTCCTCGATGAAGGCCATCCACTCCTCTGAATCGGCCGGTCCGAGGAGGTCATCCTCATGGGTGAAGATGATGTGCGGCTCCGAAATGATCTTCACACCCCTGTTCCTCATTGCCGCCACCGTGCCATGCAGGTCTCCGACCTCGAAATAGAGCAGGGATGATGGCGCTCCCTTCTCCAGCAGAAGCCGCACGCCACCCACGTCAAAGAAGAGGAGCCCGGCAGGGTCGTACAAGGCCTTGGGATCGGCGCCCAGCAGTGCAGCGTAGAAGGCCGCCGCCCGCTTCAGGTCCTCGGCGTGCTGGGCGACTTGAACGAATCGCATGATCTCCTCCAGTAAGTGGGGTGCGTCCTTGTTCCTGTCAGTCATCGTGGACGCAGCAGAAACCAAGCGCAAGAGAGAACCTGCGGCCCGTCAACTTCGCGCCAGCACTTCCACCCGGATAATGTCAGAACATGCCGTCATCGCCCAGATCCTGGTTCCCTGCTGCCGCCGCCGACCTCGTATTGATTCTTGTCTTCGCCGCAATAGGGCCGGGATGCCCATGCCCGGGGCGACATCATCACGGGCGCCTTTGTCACAGCCTGGCCCTTCCTCGCCGGTGCCGGCGTTGCCTGGCTGGTCGCAAGGGTGTGGCGTGCGCCCTATGCCCTCTGGCCTTCCGGCGTTTCTGTCTGGATCGGTGCCGCAGTGATCGGCATGCTGCTCAGGGCGGTAACCGGCCAAACGGTGGTGTTGCCCTTTGTCATCGTGGCACTTATCAGCCTGGGTGTTTTCCTGCTCGGCTACCGCGCCATTCTCGCGCTAATTCTGCGTGCGTCACGAAAGCGCCGCTCCAAGGCCTGAAAAGGTTCCCCGCTTCTCCCATGTACTAGGCTGAAGTGCGTCCGCAATGAAGCTTTTCCGGAAAGGCCCCACGTGATCACCGCTTTCGTCCTGATCAAGACCGACGCTTCGCGAATTCCGGAAACTGCCGAGCAGATTTCGGCCATCCAGGGCATCAGTGAGGTCTATTCCGTCACTGGAGAATGGGACCTCATCGCTGTAGCCAGAGTGTCCAAGCATGAAGACCTCGCGGACGTCATTGCCGACCGCCTGTCGAAGGTGGATTCAGTGGTCCACACCACTACGCACATAGCGTTCCGGGCGTACTCGCAGCACGATCTCGACGCCGCCTTTGCCTTGGGATTCGAATAGGGCCAAGGACCCCTGGACTAGCCCTTGGAGCCCTGGCTAAGGGCGATCCACTTTGCCAGAACCCCGGCAGCCTGACCCGAATCCACGGATTCCGCTGCCCGTGCGAAGGCTCTCCGCATCCGGTCCAAAAGGTCGCCTTCGGCGTTTAGATCAACGGACACCAAGCCAGCGGCGGCATTCAAGAGGACAGCATCACGCACAGGACCTGTCTTGCCGTCAAGGACCTCACGCACAACCACTGCATTTGCAGCGGCGTCCCCGCCCCGCAAATCGGCCACGGTGGACGGTTCGATACCGAGCTCGGCGGGTGAGAAGACCTGTTCAGTGACAGTTCCGTTCCTGATTTCCCAAACAGTTGATGGTCCCGTGGGCGTCAATTCATCCAGCCCATCGTCACCGCGGAACACGAGGCCACGGCTGCCGCGACGGGCAAGGACACCCGCTACCAGAGGAGCCATCCGGGCGTTGGCGACGCCGACTGCCGAAGCCTGGACATGAGCAGGATTGGTCATGGGGCCGAGAAAATTGAAGGCCGTGGGTACTGCCAGCTCCCGCCGGGGTACCGCAGTATGACGGAACGAGGGATGGAAAACCTGCGCAAAGCAGAATGTGATTCCCGCCTCCTCCGCATTCCGGGCAACCTGCCCAATGGAAAGGTCCAGGCGGACACCCAGGGCTTCCAATACATCAGCAGAGCCGGACGTAGACGACGCCGCCCGGTTTCCGTGCTTGACGACTTTCGCGCCCGCACCGGCCGCAACAAGGGCTGCCATGGTTGAGATGTTGACGGTATTGAGCCTGTCCCCGCCCGTGCCCACGATGTCCAGCTTTTCACCGGAGATCTGTATCGGGTTGGCATTCTGGAGCATCGCCTCCACAAGACCGGCCAGTTCTTCCACTGTTTCGCCCTTGGCGCGAAGGGCAACCAGGAAACCCGCGATCTGGGCAGGAGTTGCTTCGCCGGCCATGATCGTGTTCATGGCCCACTCAGTGTTGCCCACTGAAAGGTCGTCGCCGTTGATCAGTGCTGAGATGAGCCCTGGCCAGGTATTGCTGGCTGCAGGTGCCGATGCCGGAGAAGTCACCCCCTGATGCTATCGACCGGGCTACGCCGATGACCAATGTGAACCTGACCGGGAACTTTTCCGCGCGATTTCGCGTCTTTGTAGAAAAAGTCTCCCGAATCGGTGGTTTGCATTGGGAACTCTGGACTTTTACAGACATAATGTCCTTGTGACATCTGCGACCCATGCCCCCAGTACCCCGGCGCACCCGACGCTGAACCGCCCCAATCTGGTTTCTGTTGGAACCGTTGTTTGGCTGTCCAGTGAGTTGATGTTCTTCGCCGGTCTCTTTGCCATGTACTTCACCCTGCGTTCCACATCGGGACTGATGTGGGCCGAGGAGTCGGCCAAGCTCAACTTCCCGTTTGCGCTCGTCAACACGATCGTCCTCGTGGCCAGTTCCTTTACTTGCCAGATGGGCGTCTTCGCCGCTGAGCGGCTTGAACCGCGCCGCACCGGCGGACGCCTGCAGTTCACCCGCTGGGGCATGAGCGAATGGTTCGTTCTCACCTTCATCATGGGTGCCTTCTTCGTGGCCGGACAGACAACGGAGTACGCCATGCTCGTCTCCGAGCACGTTTCCCTGTCATCCAATGCCTACGGTTCCGCCTTCTACATGACCACAGGCTTCCACGGCCTGCACGTCATCGGCGGTTTGATCGCGTTCCTGTTCATTATTGGCCGCGCGTTTGCCGCCAAGAAGTTTGGGCACTTTGAAGCGACATCAGCGATCGTCACCTCGTACTACTGGCACTTCGTTGACGTCGTCTGGATTGGCCTCTTCCTGGTCATCTACGTCCTGAAGTAGCCCGGCTTTGACTCTTTTTCTACAAGAGGCAGAATTTCAAGAAGCGGCTCGCGGAGCCGACGCAGGATCGAATAAAGGAACCACCACGTGAAGGCACTCTCGCAGAAGCGACGTCACCCACTGGCAGCCATTGCGCTGCTGCTGATGGGCCTCCTCCTCACTGGTGGGCTGTACGCCGTTGCCACATCTGTCAACCAGGCCAAGGCCGACACCACCAGCTACAGCGCCAGTGACGTAGAACAAGGCGGCAAATTGTTTGCTGCCAACTGCGCCACCTGCCACGGCATGGGTGCAAGCGGAACCAAGGACGGCCCCTCGCTGGTCGGCGTGGGTGCCGCAGCAGTTGACTTCCAGGTTGGCACCGGCCGTATGCCCATGCAGATGAACGGCCCCCAGGCGCAGAAGAAGCCCGTCCAGTTCAACGAGGAGCAGACCAGCCAACTGGCCGCTTACGTTGCATCGCTCGGCGCAGGCCCTGCGATTCCGGAAGAGCACCTCCTTGACGAAAAGGGAGATGCAGCCAATGGTGGCGAGCTCTTCCGAGTCAACTGCGCCATGTGCCATAACGCTGCAGCAGCCGGTGGCGCCCTGACGCGCGGCAAGTTCGCTCCGGCGCTGGCCGATGTCACTGGAAAGCACATCTACGAAGCCATGGCCACAGGCCCGCAGAACATGCCTGTGTTCAACGACTCGAACGTCTCCCCCGAAGGTAAGCGCGACATCATCACCTTCCTCAAGACCATCGAAGCCAACGGCTCGCCGGGCGGTGCCGATCTCGGCTCCCTTGGCCCCGTATCAGAGGGTCTCTTCGTCTGGATTGCCGGCTTGGGCGTCATCATCGCCTTCACCATCTGGCTGACGTCACGCACGTCATAGTCCGGACGAGACAACAAACTTCTGCTGCATGGTCAGCAGTTTCGAACTGAAAATTAACTCGGCTCAGGGCCGAGACAACGAGAGAAGGATGAGGCGAATTATGGGCAACCATAGTGACGGCAGTCCGAACCACTCGGGCACCGTAGCTACGGCTGGTCAGAATGAGGTGGAGAAGTTCCAGGATCCTGGACTTCCTCCGCATCGTTTGCGCCTGGCTGACACGGACCCGGTAGCCGCAAAGCGAGCCGAACGTCAGGTAGCCATTTTGTTTGGCACCTCCGTCATTGGCACGCTGATCTTCCTGGTGGCGTACTTCGCCATCGATCTGGGCGACGATTCGACGATTGCAAACATCCGTACCCAGAACCTGCTCCTGGGCCTGGGTACGGCGTTCGCAATGCTCGGCATCGGCACTGGTATCGTGCACTGGGCCAAGGCCCTGATGCCCGATCACGAAGTGTCGGAGGAGCGCCACGCTATCCGTCATGAGGAAGATCGCCAGGCTGCAGTGCGTATCGTCGACGACATCGTCGAGGAAACCGGCATTAAGCGCCGCCCGCTGATCCGCAACACCCTTCTTGGTGCCGTTGCCCTTGCTCCGCTCCCTGCCCTCGCCATTTTCGGCGACTTGGGACCGCGTCCGGATGACAAGCTCGCACACACCATGTGGGCTCCTGAAGGTGGCAAGCTCAAGCGACTTACCCGCGACCCCGATGGCACTCCCATCAAGGCTTCGGATGTCACCATCGGTTCGGCCTTCCACGTCATTCCCGAGGGCCTCAACGAACTTCACGAGGGCAAGCTGAACGAAAAGGCCAAGGCCGTCGTTCTGCTGATGCGTTTGGATCCGAACTCGCTGAACCCTTCCGAGGGCCGCGAGGACTGGAGCTACAACGGCATTGTTGCTTACTCCAAGATCTGCACGCACGTTGGTTGCCCCGTTGCTCTTTACGAGCAGCAGACCCACCACCTGCTGTGCCCGTGCCACCAGTCCACATTCGACCTCACGCAGGAATGCAAGGTCATCTTTGGACCGGCCAGCCGTCCGCTCCCCCAGCTGCCCATCGCAGTTGACGCAGAAGGCTACCTCGTCGCTACCAGCGACTTCAAAGAACCTGTAGGACCGAGTTACTGGGAGCGTGACGAGCATGAGCGCCTCATCAACAGCTGAAGCCCCCTTCGTAGCGAAGACCAAAGTTGGCCGTTTCACTGATTTCGTGGACGAGCGTGTAGGTGGCTCCGGCATCCTGCGCGAGTTCGGCCGCAAGGTCTTCCCGGACCACTGGTCGTTCATGTTCGGTGAGGTGGCGCTGTACTCCTTCGTCATCCTGCTGATGTCGGGTACGTTCCTGACCTTCTTCTTCGACCCCTCGATGGCTGAAACCCATTACCAGGGTTCCTACACGCCGTTGTACAACGTCGAAATGTCGGTGGCCTACAGCTCATCGCTGAACATCTCCTTCGATGTCCGCGGTGGCCTCTTCATGCGTCAGGTGCACCACTGGGCGGCACTGCTGTTCGTGGCTTCCCTTGGTGTCCACATGCTGCGTGTGTTCTTTACTGGCGCGTTCCGCAAGCCCCGTGAAATGAACTGGGTAGTGGGCGGCGTCCTGCTGATTCTGGCCATGGCTGCCGGCTTCACTGGCTACTCCCTCCCCGATGACCTCCTTTCCGGCAACGGCCTGCGCATCATCGATGGCGTGATCAAGTCCATTCCGGTCATTGGTACCTACATCTCGTTCTTCCTCTTCGGTGGAGAATTCCCGGGCACAGCGATCATTGGTCGTCTGTATGTGCTTCACATCCTTCTGGTCCCGGCATTGATTCTGCTGATGATCGTGATTCACCTGTTCATGGTTGTCGTTCACAAGCACACTCAGTACCCCGGCCCCGGGACGCAACGACGGCAACGTCGTCGGCTACCCCCTCGGCCCGGTTTACGCAGCAAAGGCCGGCGGGTTCTTCTTCATCGTCTTCGGTGTGCTGGCCCTAATGGCAGCTGCCTTTACGATCAACCCGATCTGGAACTACGGTCCCTACGACCCCTCACCGGTTTCCGCAGGTACCCAGCCTGACTGGTACATCGGATTCGTTGATGGTGCACTTCGCCTCATGCCTGGTGTCGTCAACAACTTCCACTTTGAGTACATCGTCTTCGGACACACGCTGACCCTGAACGTCCTGCTTCCGGCACTCGTGCCTGCCGGCATCATCTTCACCGTGCTGTTCATGTACCCGTGGATCGAACGCTGGGTCACCAAGGACAACCGCGAGCACCACGTCCTTGACCGTCCCCGCAACGCACCTACCCGTACCGCGATCGGTGTTGCCGGTTTCACCTGGTACTGCGTCATGTGGGCTGCGGCAGGTTCGGACCTCATCGCAACGCATTTCCACGTATCCCTGAACGATGTCACGTACTGGCTGCGCACACTGTTCTTTATCGGCCCGGTTCTTGCTTTCATCGTGACCAAGCGAATCGCACTGGCACTGCAGCGCAAGGACCGCGAGATCGCCCTCCACGGGCGTGAGACCGGCCGCATCGTACGGCTACCCCACGGTGAGTTCATCGAAGTACACGCTCCCCTGGACGAGTACAAGCGCTACAAGCTCGTTGGATTCGAATCTCCGGTTCCGTTGCCGGCGACGCCGAACGAGCACGGTGTCGTAACCCGCAAGGAAAAGCGCCGTGCAGCGCTTTCCAAGTGGTTCTTCGAAGACCGTGTTGCTCCGGCAACTCCGGCGGAACTCGAAGCAGCCCACGCGCATGGCCACCACGAGGCCATCGAAGCTGGCGAGGACCAGAAGAGCCTCAGCCACTAGTTACGGCTTGAAAACAGGGAAGGGCACGATCCATAAGGATCGTGCCCTTCCCTGTTGTTTTTGCAGTGTGTGATGGACCCGATACGGACCGCTCCCGGCTCTATTGGGTTCGGTAACCGGAGGAGTAGTTGCGTGTGGGCCGGACCCCTGGCCGCTGCAGCGGAATCCAAAGCTTGTAGCGGTCGGCCCGGTAGTAGGAAACGGAGTAGTCCACCATTGCCCGGGCCACGAAGGCATGGCGCTGGATCTTTAACAGGGGTGAGCCCACGTCCACGTTCAACAACCTCGCCGTTGAAGGGGATGCCGCCGTGGCCTCAATCATGTCCTCGCCCCATTCCATGACGAGGCCGTAGCGTTCGCTGAGCACGTTGTAGAGCGAAGTGGGGGGCGCCTCATCCAACAGCCCCGGGACGCGGTGTGCCGGAATGAAGTTCTCGTCGACGCTCATGGGTTCGTTGTCGGCCAACAGCAACCGCCGGAAACGGACCAACGGCGTGCCTTCCTCAAGCTGAAGCTCCCGCGCCAGAAAAGCACTGGCGGCAATCTGTTCAAAGCTCAACACCTTTGCAGCCGGAACCATCCCTCGTCGTTGCATCTCCTCGCTGTATGAGGTCAGCTTCACCTGGAGATCGAGTTTGGGCTTCTTAACGAACGTACCGAGTCCCACCACCCGCTCAATGACTTCCTCACCCACCAAGGCATCAATGGCTTGCCGTACGGTCATCCTCGCAAGACCGAATCGTAGGGAAAGGTCCCGCTCAGACGGCAGCGACGAGCCTGGCGGACATGACTGGGCTATGAAACTCCTGAGTATCTCCCGGAGCTGGATGTAAATGGGGGTGCTGCTGGTCCGGTCAATTTCACCGGCGATACTCGTGGCTTCAGGCATGACGAGCTCCCAACATCAAATAGGTCATGCCTTAAGGGTAGATCAGCCAGGGCACAGGTCTAGACCAGCCGCACTGAGCGATATGGAGAGCTGGCCCGCGGGCGGCTACGCTTGTATGGATCAAATTTCACGGACGGCTATTCCGTCTTAGCAAAGGAGCTGGCTTGCCGCAGCAGAAATCCTTCGTCGCAGCAGAAATTGGCTTGCATGCTCGAGCAGCAGCGGTATTTGTCCGGGCAGTAACCGAGACAGGCCTGCCCGTAACAATACGGAAGCAGGATGGCCTTCCGGTCGACGCCCGCTCGCTCCTTGAAGTCATGACAGAAGACTTTGGCCATGGTTGCGAGGTACTCCTTGAGGTGGCCGTGGAGGCCCTCCAGGACGATCAAACTGTTTCCGAAGCCGACAATGCCCTCGTAGGCCTTTCTGCCGTTCTGGAGGGCACTCAGGCCCGTTGACGCCCCAAACACGAGAACGGGCCCCACCAAAAGGTGGGGCCCGTCGTCGTTATGTTGTTGTGCCGTTAGTGTGCGTGGTCGCCACGGCTGTATTCGAACACCCAGCCGACCAGTGCCACAACGGCAAGGCCACCAGCGATGAAGGTGATCCAGAAGCCCACGGCAAGGCCCAGGAAGCCGCTTGCGCACGCAATGCCAAGAACCAGCGGCCACCAGCTCCACGGGCTGAAGTGCCCCTGCTCGCCCGCGCCCTCGTGGATTTCAGCATCCGGGCGGTCTTCCGGACGCATGCCGATCCGCTTGCCGGTGAAGCCCAAGTAGGCGCCGATCATGCCTACGAGACCGCCAACGAGGAGAATGCCCAGAACGCCGACCCACTCATGCCATTCCGTGAGGAGGCCGTAGGCGATGGCGACGGGGACGAAGAAGAATGCTCCTGCTCCAAAGAGCCACGATTCGATTTTCACTTGCGAACGTCCTTCTGGTCAGCGTTGCCCAGCAGCACTGCTGCGGGGTCCGGGGGACTGGGCGGTGTGGACCTGGGCCAACTCAGGGTGGTGCAAGTCCAGTGCCGGGCGCTCCGAACGGATACGGGGCAGCGACGTGAAGTTGTGGCGCGGCGGCGGGCAGGAAGTCGCCCATTCAAGCGAGGCTCCAAAGCCCCAGGGGTCGTCAACTTCAACCTTCTTGTTGCTGCGCCACGTGATGTAGACATTCCAGAAGAACGGCAGCAGCGAAGCACCCAGTACGAAGGACGAAATAGTGGAGAACTGGTTCATCCAGGTGAAGTTGTCCTGCGGCATATAGTCGGCGTAACGGCGGGGCATGCCTTCAACACCCAACCAGTGCTGGATAAGGAAGGTGCCGTGGAAGCCAAGGAAGAGAAGCCAGAAGTGAATCTTACCCAGGCGCTCGTTCAGCATCTTGCCGGTCCACTTCGGCCACCAGAAGTAGAAGCCGGCGAACATGGCGAACACAACCGTACCGAAGACCACGTAGTGGAAGTGGGCCACCACGAAGTAGGAGTCCGAGACGTGGAAGTCCAGTGGCGGCGACGCAAGGATGATACCCGTGAGGCCACCGAAGAGGAAGGTCACCAGGAAGCCGATACTCCAGAGCATCGGAGTCTCGAAGGTGATGGAGCCCTGCCAGAGGGTACCGATCCAGTTGAAGAACTTCACGCCGGTAGGCACGGCGATCAGCATGGTCATGAAGGCGAAGAACGGAAGGAGCACGGAACCGGTCACGTACATGTGGTGTGCCCAGACAGTGACGGACAGTGCGGCAATTGCGATGGTTGCGTATACAAGACCCTTGTAACCAAAGATCGGCTTCCGGCTGAACACCGGGAAGATCTCGGAGACAATGCCGAAGAACGGCAGGGCGATGATGTACACCTCGGGGTGGCCGAAGAACCAGAAGAGGTGCTGCCAGAGGACGGCGCCGCCGTTTTCGGGGTCGAAGATGTGAGCACCAAATTTGCGGTCGGCACCGAGGGCGAACAGGGCAGCGGCCAGCGGCGGGAACGCCATAAGGACGAGGATGGACGTCACGAGGGCATTCCAGGTGAAGATCGGCATGCGCCACATGGTCATGCCGGGGGCGCGCATGCAGATGATCGTGGTGATGAAGTTCACTGCACCAAGGATGGTGCCGAAGCCGGACAGTGCAAGGCCAAAGACCCATAGGTCACCGCCGACGCCGGGCGTAAAGGTGGTGTTCGACAGTGGCGCATACGCGAACCAGCCGAACGATGCAGCACCCTGCGGCGTGATGAATCCGGACACTGCAATGGTGGAGCCGAAGAGGAAGAACCAGAAGGCCAACGCGTTCAATCGCGGGAAGGCGACGTCGGGAGCGCCAATCTGCAGGGGCATGATGACATTCGTGAAGCCCGCAAACAGCGGCGTCGCGAACATCAGCAGCATCACGGTGCCGTGCATCGTGAACATCTGGTTGTACTGTTCCTTGGTCTGCAGGATCTGCATGCCAGGTTCGAACAGTTCAGCACGGATCAGCAGCGCCATGACGCCACCGAGGCAGAAGAACACGAAGGACGCAATGAGGTACATGTACCCGATGGTCTTGTGGTCCGTGGAGGTGATCCAGTTGACGACTATGCGTCCCTTGGATTTAGGAACTACGGGAGCCTCGAGGGTCCCGGCGGATTGAGTGTAAGTAGCCACGTCGCTCCCCTTACTTGGTTTCGGTCAGGTCCGGGTTGCGGTCGTATTCCGCACCGAGCAGGCCCGTGTTGCCGTCCTGGCGAAGCTTGTCCATGTGGGCCTGGAATTCAGACTCGGAGACAACCTTGACCCGGAAGAGCATTTCGGAGTGGTATTCACCGCAGAGTTCGGCGCACTTGCCATCGAAGGTGCCCTCTTTGGTGGGGGTGAACCTGATGTAGTTGGTCTTGCCGGGGATCATGTCCCGCTTCTGCAGGAAGGCCGGAACCCAGAAAGAGTGGATGACATCGCGGGAGTTCAGCTCCAGGTCAACCGACTTGCCAACGGGCAAGTACAGCGTGGGGAGCAGTTCCTTGTTGACTTCGTTGCCTGTCAGGTGGGCCTGAACGCCGGCCTCGTGGAGGTCTTCGTTGATGACCTCGCCCTTTTTGTAGTTGAAGTCCCAAGCCCACTGTTTGCCGCGGACGTCAACGACGACGTCTGCCGGCTGTGAGCGGTCATCGATCGCGCGCTGGTCCTGGTCGGTGAAGTAGAAGAACACCAGCACCATGAACAGCGGAATAGTCAAATAGAAGACCTCAAGCGGCAGGTTGTAGCTGAGCTGCTTCGGGAATCCCGTGGTGCCCTTACGGCGGCGGTAAGCGATGATGCACCAGACCAGAAGGCCCCACGTGATGATACCGACTGCCAAGGCGGCGATCCATGAGTTGACCCAGAGGTCCATGATCCGGTCAGTGTGGTTGGTCGTGCCGCGCTCAGTTGGCAGCCAACCCTTCTCTACCTCTGGTGAACATCCGGTCAAAACCAACGCGCCGGCTAGTGCCAAGCCAGTGATCGAGGTGATCTTTATGCGTCGGCTGCCGGTTCGGTTCTGCGAACTCACAGACGGCCCTTCCTCTTGTTGCTGTCTCCCGGCAGGCCAAAGGCCACCGGGCACACTAAAAGTTTTACTACCCGATGTAGAGCTTACCGCTATGAAGCGGTTTTCGCGCACATGTCGGCGCCGTGGCTCCGAATGCGTTGGAACGCATACAGAGGGGCGCCGACATGCGGCGATAGCTCACGTCAGTGGAACGAGTCGCCGCAAGCGCAAGACCCGCCGGCGTTCGGGTTATCAATGGTGAAGCCCTGCTTCGAGATGGTGTCCTCGAAGTCAATGCTTGCCCCACTCAGGTAGGGCACGCTCATCTTGTCCACTACCACCTCGACGCCGTCGTAGTCGCGGACGGCATCGCCGTCGAGAAGGCGCTCGTCGAAGTAGAGCTGGTAGATCAAGCCCGAGCAGCCGCCCGGCTGGACTGCAACCCGCAGACGCAGATCGGTGCGCCCTTCCTGTTCGAGGAGGCTACGGACCTTGCCTGCTGCGACATCGGTCAGATTGACCTCGTGCGTGGGAAGCTCCTCGTCGGGGACGAGCTGTGCTCCGGTGCTGTTTTCGTTGGTTGCAGTGCTCATTGGCCTACCTTCTTATGACGCTCCTGGCGGCGGCGCCGGAACGCAGCCTGCCCTTACCCAATTACGTACGGGTTATAGCTCCATGCTACGTCGCGCAGACGCTGAGCTATAACTTCTGACGTAACCACGGACCGCATTCACTTGTTCCCGACCTGCCCCGCCGCCCATAAACGACACCCTGTAACGCCATTGCGCTGCTCAGCCATCAAGGCCTTCGGCGTTAAGCCGCGCGAGCATCAGCGACTCGGCCAGCACAGCATTACGGAAATCGCCGATGTGCAGCGATTCGTTGGCACTGTGGGCGCGGGAATCCGGATCTTCTACGCCTGTCACCAGAATCTGGACGTCGGGATACATCTCGGTCAGGTCGGCAATGAACGGGATGGAACCGCCGATTCCCATTTCCACTGGTTGGACTCCCCAGGCTTCCCCCAAGGCCCAGAGTGCCACCCTGGCAGCTGCCGACGAGGTATCGGTCGAAAAGGCATTGCCCCTCTCCCCTGGCGTGAATGTTACTTCGGCGCCAAATGGTGCGTGGGACTCAACATGGCTCTTCAAAGCCTCCATAGCGGCGTCGGGATCCTGTCCGGGAGCCAGGCGCATGCTGAATTTGGCGCGGGCTGAGGGAATGAGCGTATTGGAGGCAACGGCAACGGCAGGAACATCCATGCCGATGATGGACAACGCCGGCTTGGTCCACAAACGCGAGCCGATCGTCCCGCTCCCGGCGAGTTTGACGCCGTCGAGCACTGAGGCGTCGGCGCGGTATTCGGCCTCCGTCAGGTCAACCGCAACGTTGTCATTTCCAACGAGCCCGGCCACCGCGACATTACCTTCGTGATCGTGGAGGGTCGCGATGAGGCGGGACAGCAGGGTCGGAGCGTCCAGCACCGGGCCACCGTACATTCCCGAATGCACCGCATGCTCCAGCACACGGACTTCGAACGTGCCATCCACGAGCCCACGCAGGCTGGTGGTCAAGGCAGGAATGCCGACCTTCCAATTGCTGGAGTCTGCCACGACGATTACATCGGATCGGAGAAGCTCGCGATGTTCCTCAAGGAATGTCCTGAAGGTGGGCGAGCCCGCTTCTTCCTCGCCTTCAAAGAAGAGCGTCACGCCGAGGCCAAAGTCATCCCCCAGGACCTTTGTCGCAGCCGCGTAAGCAGCCAGATGTGCCATGATGCCGGCTTTATCGTCAGCCGCGCCGCGACCATAGAGCCGGCCCTTCCCGCTCCTCCGCGATGAAAGGCTCGGAAGCCCAAAGCGCCCGATCGCCTGGCGGCTGGACGTCATGGTGCGCGTACAAGAGAATCGTGGGCTTGCCATCGCCGGCCGGACGGCGGGCGACGACGGCGGGACCCCCGGGCGTCCCGTCCGGTTTGTCGCAGCGCAGAATTCGTACGTCATCCATTCCCGTTGCCCTTACCAAGGAGGCGACAGCTTCGGCGCTGCGATCCAGTTCGGCGGGTTCGAAGCTTGGCCACGCGATTCCCGGGATACCGACAAGATCCTTCAGGGAGCCAAGAGTCGCGCTGAATGACTCATCGACTGCTTTGGCCAAAGCGGCCACAACTTCGGAGTGGAGGGCCTCGTTCGACGACGGGCGCTCAGTGCTGTGGCCGGAGTTCCGTCGCTGATTCTGCGGGATCTCCGCATGTTCTGATGTCATGCCCAAACTTTACAGCTGACTTCGGGAGGCAAAGGAAGGCGCGGTGGGCTCCCAGGCTGGAGGGAGACCCCGGACGTTCGTAATCTTCGCCACCTTCCTGCGGGGTATTCTGTATGGGTGTTCGGACGCAAAAAGGAAGAGCCCAGCGCTCAAGCAGTAGTAGACCAGGCCCAAGCCGCCGCCCAGGAGCCGGGTGCCGGAAAGGGCGCCCCTACCCCCAAGCGGAAGGACCAAGAGGCAGCCCGCAAGCGCCCACTGGTGCCCAACGACCGCAAAGCTTCCAAGGAGGCCGAACGCGTCGCGATTCAGGACCAGCGCCAGAAGATGCGGCAGGCGCTGGATACAGGTGACGAAAAGTACCTGCCCCTGAGGGACAAGGGTCCCCAGAAGCGCTTCGTTCGGGATTATGTGGACGCCCGGTTCAGCCTCGGCGAATACCTGATGTTCGGCGCCCTGCTTTTCGTGGTGATCTCGCTTATCGTCCCGGCCAACAGTGCACAGATTACTTATGTCCTGGTTGGATTCTGGATCATGTTCCTTGCCGTCTTCGTGGATGCTTTCATCCTTTCACGCAAGCTCCGCAAGCGCCTGGGCGAGAAGTTCGGCGAAGTCGAGCGCGGTGCAATCTGGTACGGATGCATGCGTGCCCTGCAGTTCCGCAAACTCCGCCTTCCCAAGCCACAGGTCAAGCGAGGCCAGTACCCCGCGTAGCGGCACGCAAAGAGGCCCCGACCCCACTACTTATACGAAGAACCCCGGACCATTGGTCCGGGGTTCTTCGTATGGGCCTTCGTTTCGATTCGTTCCCAGGTGGACGTTTTGACTAGCGGGAGTCCCGCTTCCGGATCTTCACGAGGCCCTTGTTGATGCGTGATGCCCAGAACGGGCCCTCGTAGAGGAACGCGGTGTAGCCCTGCACCAGGGTTGCCCCAGCATTCAAACGGTCCTGGACATCCTGGGCGGACTCCACGCCGCCCACGGCAATCAGTACCAGCTGGTCACCGACGGCGTCCTTGAGTCGTCGCAGGACCTCCAGTGACCGCTGCTTCAGCGGGGCACCTGAAAGCCCGCCGGCTCCCAGCGATCCAACCTTCGCAGCGTCAGTGACGAGGCCGTCCCGGGCGATGGTGGTGTTGGTTGCAATGATGCCGTCCAGCTTGAGGTCAAGCGCAAGCCGGGCGACGTCGTCGATGTCCTCGTTGCTCAGGTCAGGCGCTATCTTGACGAGCAGGGGAACATGGCGGCCAGCAGCTTCATCTGCGGCATCCCCCACGGCCCGGAGCAGCGGCCGAAGAGTTTCCACGTTCTGGAGCAGCCGTAGTCCCGGCGTGTTTGGCGAACTGACATTGACCACGAGGTAGTCGGCCGCAGGAGCGAGGCTCCGGGCGCTGACGAGGTAGTCTTCTGTGGCCTCATCCAGCTCAACAACTTTCGTCTTGCCGATGTTGACACCAATCACGGGCCGTACATCGGCGTGAAGGCGCTGCAGTGCAGCTTTCGCCGACTTGAGTCGCGGAGCCACCGCTGCTGCACCGTCGTTATTGAAGCCCATCCGGTTGATGACGGCGCGGTCGTCAATCAATCGGAACAAACGCGGCTTTTCGTTGCCAGGCTGCGCCTGCCCGGTGATGGTTCCCACCTCAACATGGCCAAATCCCAGATCGGCCAGCGCTTCGATTCCGTGGCCTTCCTTGTCAAAGCCGGCTGCCAAACCGAAGGGAGAGGGGAACGTCAACCCAAGCGCCTCGGTTCGAAGGGATGCATCCGGAGCTGTGATCCTGGCAAGAACCCTGCCTGCGCCGGTGCGGTGGGCCGCCCGGATCGCTTGAAAGCCGATCTTGTGGGCTTTCTCGGCATCCATCCAGGAGAAGGCGAGCTTGAAGAAGGTGGGGTAAACACGCATGGTCCTAGTTTTCCGGTTTACTGACAACACACCAAACCCGTGACCTTGCCTGCGGCTAGCATGTACGCATGCCGCTACAAGATCGTGATGCAGATCATGGGAATCCAATCCTCGCCGACGTCATCGTCGTAGGTGCCGGCTTGTCCGGACTGGTAGCGGCAGCAACCGCCTACGCGGCAGGCAAGCGCGTGGCGATCCTGGACCAGGAGCCGTCGGCATCCCTGGGTGGACAGGCACATTGGTCCTTCGGGGGCCTGTTCATGGTCGACACGCCGGAGCAGCGCCGGCTCGGTGTCAGGGATAGCGCTGAATTGGCGCTCGCGGACTGGGTGGCCTCCGCAGGCTTTGACCGGCCACACGATGCGATGGCGCGGCAGTGGGCCGAAGCCTATGTCCACTTTGCCTCCGGTGAGAAGCGCGCCTGGTTGAAAAGCCTCGAAGTCGGAATCTTCCCTTTGGTGCAATGGGCAGAACGCGGAGGTTATGGCCCCCAAGGACACGGAAACACCGTTCCCCGGTTCCACGTCACGTGGGGAACGGGCCCCGCCCTCGTGGAACCGTTTTTGGCCAAGGTGCAGGAAGGTGTCCAGACGGGGAGGGTATCGCTGCACTTCCGGCACAGGGCTACTGGGCTGTCGACGACGGCCGGCAGGGTGGCAGGTGTCACGGGCCAGATTCTGGAACCCTCGACGGCGGTGCGCGGCCAAGCGTCCTCGCGAACCGCCGTCGGGGGTTTCGAGGCCAGGGCGGGCGCTGTCGTAGTGACTACAGGCGGCATCGGCGGCAATCACGAGACCGTGCGCCGGCAATGGCCGGACAACGCTGCACCGGCTGACATGCTCAGTGGTGTTCCCGCTTCAGTGGATGGTAATTTCCTTCCAGTTGTGGAATCCCTCGGTGCATCGTTGGTGAACGGAGACCGCATGTGGCATTACCCCGAGGGCATCCATAACTACGATCCCGTGTGGCCCAAGCACGGCATCCGCATCCTTCCCGGTCCGTCATCACTGTGGTTGGATGCCGATGGGCAACAGCTGCCGGCGCCTCTGTTTCCAGGCTTCGATTCCCTTGGCGCACTGCGCCACATCGTCGCCACCGGTCACAGTTATTCGTGGTTCGTCCTGAACCGCACCATTGCGCTCAAGGAACTCGCGCTTTCGGGATCCGAGCAGAACCCGGACCTGACCGGGAGGGACGTTTCACTGCTCGTTTCCCGACTGAAGCCAGGCAGCGATACCCCCATACAACGTTTCCTGGACAAAGGCATCGACTTCATTCAGGCATCCTCGCCCCATGATCTGGCCGGGAAAATGAACGCACTCACGGGCAATCAACTGATCAGCGCTGACCACCTGGATGCGCTGGTGCGCGCCCGCGACCTTCAAGTGGCAAGCGGACTGGGCAAGGACCCCCAATTGGCTGCTATCCGCGCGGCCCGCCGTTTTGCCACTGACAAACTGATGCGGGTGGCTCCCCCACACCGCCTGGCCGATCCTGCCCACGGACCGCTCATTGCCATCAGGCTGTCCATCCTCACAAGGAAAAGCCTGGGAGGGCTGAAGACTGACCTCAGGTCCCGGGTCCTGGACCAGGAAGACCGGGTGATCCCGGGCCTTTATGCAGCCGGTGAAGCGGCGGGCTTCGGCGGAGGCGGCATCCATGGGTACAGGGCCCTGGAGGGAACCTTCCTGGGTGGATGTCTTTTCACAGGCAGGGCCGCGGGACGCGACGCAGCGGCGAGTGTCTAAGCTGAAGGCATGGATTGGTCGACCGACATACTGGGAGTGGACTTCCAGTCATGCGCCTTGGACGTGGAAGGGCCTGACGGCGTGGTGCGCCGTGCAACCCTGGTCCGTCACCGGCCGGAGTCGACCACCCAGGAGGGCCAGGCCACGCACGGCGCGTTGCTGTTCCTGCATGGCTGGAGCGACTACTTCTTCAATGTGGAACTTGCCAGGTTTTGGGCAGGGCACGGGTACGAATTCTATGCATTGGACATGCATAACCATGGAAGGAGCCTGACTTCAGGTTCGCCGGGCGGGTACGTGGCCAATCTTGGGGACTACGACGCCGAAATCAGCCGTGCCCTTGAGGTCATCCACAGCGACAGCACAGGACCTCTCAGAAATGGTGTTGCCCTGATGGGCCATTCCACCGGGGGCCTCATCGCAGCACTGTGGACGAGCAAGCACCCAGGCCGGGTGCAGCACCTGATCCTGAACAGCCCTTGGCTTGAAATGCATGGCAGCTCACTTGTCAGGCGCGCCGCCCAAGCAATGGTGGGACCCATTGCCAGGGTCCGGCCCGAGATGGTCCTAAGGCTGCCGGAGCGTGGATTCTACTTCCGCAGCATCAGCAATACCGCCGAAGGCGAATGGCCGCTGGATGAAAAGTACCGGCCACCCCTGGCCTTTCCCGTCAGGGCCGGTTGGCTGAGCGCCGTCCTGGCCGGCCACTCACAGGTTGCACGCGGCCTGGACCTGGACATCCCGGTGCTGGTTCTGACATCGACAGCCAGCGCCAACGGAATGGTGTGGCAGGAGTCCATGCGGCGTTCGGATGCTGTATTGGACGTCGGCATCATCGCACTGCGTGCCATGGCCTTGGGTCGCAGTGTGACTCTGGAAAGAGTGGATGGCGGGCTGCATGATGTCTTCCTGTCCGCACCCAACGTCCGGGCAGATGCCTACGCGAGGCTTTCACGATGGATTCGCGGGTACATGGAGAGTGACTTGCCGCAGGTACGGCAGGAGGGGGACGCATGACCACCACCGAAGAATCGGTACATCTTTGGCAACCGGACATCCTGGGCACCGGATACGAACGTCTGGAACTCCCCCTGTCTCCTGACGAGGAGGGGCCCGGTCAAAGCAACACTCGTCAGGCATGCCCCGCCCGTCACAGCCGCAACCCCTCACGGCATCCTTGATTTCTTCTCCACCTTCACGCAACGCAGGCGTCGTGCGGCGTCCATGGATCCCACGGGGGCACCGCGGGTGGTCCTCTACCTGCACGGCTGGGCTGACTACTTCCTCCAGACCGAACTCGCCGAGTACCTGACGGCGTCCGGCTTTCATTTCTACGCGCTGGACCTTCGGAAATTTGGGCGCAGCCTGCTGCCTGGTCAGACTCCCGGATACACAACCGATCTGGCTGTCTACGACGAAGACATCGAAGCAGCCTTGCTGGAGATCGAACGGGACGTTGTGGCCAGGACCAACAGTCCAGCGTCACCAACCATCCATATGCTTGCGCACTCCCTGGGAGGTCTGATTGCTTCTCTGTGGGCGGACCGCCATCCAGGCAGGATCGGGACACTTGTCCTGAACTCGCCATGGCTGGAGCTCCAAGGCAGCAGCCTGATTCGCAGCATCGCCATGCATGTGGTGGAGCCCTTCGCGCGGACCGACCCCAAGCGCCCGTTCAGGTTCCCTGAAATGCCTGCGTACTGGGAGAGCGTCAGCAACCAGGCCCACGGCGAGTGGCCGCTGGATCCCGTCTGGCGTCCGCGCGGCTCATTCCCCATCCGCGCTGGCTGGACGAAGGCAGTGCTTGCCGGCCACAAAGCGGTAGAGCGCAAACTCAATATCGATGCCCCGGTGCTGGTCCTTTTATCGGGCCGGACCCGGATACAGGCCGAATGGACGTCGGACCTCATGAGGGCCGACGCCGTGATCGACGTCGAGGAGACATCCCGGCGCGCGCTGGGCCTGGGCAGGCGGACAGCTGTGTTCCGCTACCCAGGGGCGCTGCACGACATCTTCTTGTCGCGGAGGACCATCCGCCAACAGGCGTACCGTGATGTGTCGGTCTGGCTTTCGTCCTACCCGTATTAAAGTAGCGGGCCCGCTACTTTCCGGCTGGGGCCGCTCACTTTCCGGCTGGGGCTGCGTCAACTGCCCCGCCGTAGCGGCGGTCCCGCTTGGCGTAAATCTCGACGGCGTCCCAGAGCGTGCGCCTGTCTACGTCCGGCCACAACGTGTCCATAAAGACGAATTCGGCGTATGCGGACTGCCACAGCAGGAAGTTTGACAATCTCTGCTCCCCGGAACTGCGCAGGAAGAGATCTACGTCGGGGAGGTCGGGCTCGTCCAGGTACTTCTGGATGGTCTTTTCCGTCACCGATCCTGGCTTAAGGCGCCCGGCGGCAACGTCCTCAGCTATGGCTGAGACGGCGTCGGCGATTTCCGCCCGGCCACCGTAATTAACACACATGGTCAACGTGCAGGTGTCATTGGCCTTGGTAAATTCCTCGGCCTCTTCAAGCTCACGGATCACCGAGCCCCAGAGCCTGGGGCGTCGACCGGCCCAGCGGATCCGGACTCCCCATTCATCGAGCTGATTGCGTTGGCGACGTAGCACATCCTTGTTAAATCCCATGAGGAAGCGGACTTCCTCCGGGGATCGCCGCCAATTCTCCGTGGAAAACGCGTACACGCTGACGTACTTGATGCCCAGCTCAATGGCGCCGGCCATAACGTCCAGCAGTGCCGGCTCGCCGGCCTTGTGCCCCTCGATTCGCGGCAGTCCCCGCTGGTTGGCCCAACGTCCATTGCCATCCATGACAATCGCTACATGCTGCGGAATAAGTTCACTTGGAATGTTGGGCGGAACGGCACCTGAAGGATGTCCGTAAGGGGCCACTACGGGCGAAGTCCGCGCCGGGGTTGTCTTGCTTTTCTTTCCAAGTGCCACAGTCAGCTTCGCTCCACGTGTTTGAGTGATTTCAAGGCGCGTTCCAAATGCCATTGCAGGTAACTGGCCACCAGTCCGGCTGCTTCGCGTCGATGCCTCGGGTCCGAGGCGTCAGCTACGCCCCAATCCCCGGTCAGGAGGGCTCCGAGCAACACCACGGTTTCCGGCGCCGGAGCCGGTGAGCCAGGCGGGCGGCAATCGCCACACACCATACCCCCGAGTGGCGCAGCAAAGGCCGTGTGCAGTCCGGGCTTGCCGCACCGGGCGCAATCAGTAAAGCTCGGCGCCCATCCGCCCGTGGCCAATGCGCGCAAGAGATAGGAGTCCAGAATAAGTTCGGGGGCATGGTCCGAGCGGCTGAGCGCCGCCAAGGCACCTACCAAGAGGTTGTACTGGGCCGTGCCGGATTCGGCGTCCGCGTCCGTAAGCTTCTCGGCCGTCTCTGTCATGGCAGCAGCTACAGTGAAGCGGCCATAGTCCGCCGCAATGCTGCTTCCATAGGCGCCTTTGGCAACAGCCTGGGTGACGATATCCAGGGTTCGGCCAGAGATGAGCTGCAAGTCGGCCACCATGAACGGCTCCAGCCGGGCGCCGAAACGGCTGGTGGTCCGCCGCACACCTTTTGCGACCGCACGTACCTGCCCGTGATGCTTGGTCAGCAGGGTGATAATCCGATCTGCCTCGCCCAACTTATGGGTGCGGAGCACAACGGCATCGTCCCGGTAGGACCGCGCTGCAAATGAGGAGGGATTGGCCACAACTAATCTTCGCACTAAGCCAGTGGTCTGGAAGGACCACAAGACCGTGTGGTGACGGTATTTCCCGTCACCACACGGTCTTGGCGTTAGGCCTGGGCGTCCCGAACTGCCCGGTTTACAGCCGAGATC
Source organism: Arthrobacter sp. StoSoilB13 (assembly GCF_019977255.1). NCBI lineage: Bacteria > Bacillati > Actinomycetota > Actinomycetes > Micrococcales > Micrococcaceae > Arthrobacter > Arthrobacter sp. StoSoilB13. Next base: position 911,401 of record NZ_AP024647.1, read on the forward strand.
AGCGCCTTCAGCGAGGACGTCGTGGTGCTGGGATCAATTCCCACGCCCCAGAGGACGCGTTCGCCCACTGCGCATTCAACATAAGCAGCCGCACTTGCGCTGCCGCCCTCTGACAATGCGTGTTCGCTGTAGTCGAGCACACGGACATCGACGCCGTCGTGGTGCAGGATGTCCAGGAGCGCGGCGATCGGACCATTCCCGTGGCCGGTCCTGCGCACCTCTACGCCATCAATCCGCAGGTTTGCGTTCATGGTCATAGCGCCGGACTCATCCGTTTCAGTGCTTACGCTGCCCAGGGAGTAACGGCCCCACTGGGCTTGTTCCTCATCGGAGGGCAGGTATTCGTCCTGGAAGATCTGCCAGAGCTGCGCCCCGCTGACCTCGCCACCAACAGCATCTGTGCGGCGCTGGATGACGCCGGAGAATTCAATCTGGGCGCGCCGCGGGAGATCGAGATTGTGCTCGTTCTTCAGCAGGTAGGCGACGCCGCCCTTGCCGGACTGAGAGTTGACCCTGATGACAGCTTCATAGCTTCGGCCCAGGTCCTTGGGGTCGATAGGCAGGTACGGAACCTGCCAGGTGAAGTCGTCCACGGGCACCCCTGCCGCAGCCGCATCCTTCTCGAGTGCTTCGAAGCCCTTCTTGATGGCGTCCTGGTGCGAACCGGAAAAGGCTGTGAAGACGAGGTCGCCACCGTACGGCGAACGTTCGGGAACGGGCAACTGGTTGCAGTACTCGACCGTGCGGCGGATCTCGTCGATGTCGGAGAAATTGATCATGGGGTCCACGCCCTGGACAAACATGTTCAGGCCCAGGGTGACGAGGTCAACGTTTCCTGTGCGCTCCCCATTGCCGAACAGGCAGCCCTCAATGCGGTCTGCTCCAGCAAGGTAGCCGAGTTCCGCGGCAGCAACGCCGGTACCGCGATCGTTGTGCGGGTGCAGTGAAATGATGATGCCGTCACGGGGATGCAGATTGCGGTGCATCCACTCAATGGAGTCGGCATAGACGTTGGGGGTTGCCATCTCCACCGTGGCCGGCAGGTTGATAATGACCTGCTTGTCCGCTGACGCTTCAAACACATCTGCGATTGCATTGCAGACCCGGGCTGCATACTCCAGCTCGGTTCCCGTGAACGACTCCGGAGAGTACTCGTAGGTGATGTGGGTATCGGTCAGCGTCTCTTCATACTTTTTGCACAGCCGGGCACCCTGCAGGGCGATATCGAGGATGCCGTCCTCATCCTGGTTGAAGACAACCCGGCGCTGCAGCACAGAAGTGGAGTTGTACAGGTGCACGATCGCCTGCTTGGCACCCACCAAGGACTCATAGGTCCGTTCAATCAGGTGTTCACGCGCCTGGGTGAGGACCTGGATAGTGACATCGTCCGGTATATGGCCGCCTTCGATCAGCTGCCGAACGAAATCAAAGTCGGTCTGGGAAGCGGAGGGGAACCCAACCTCGATCTCCTTGAATCCCATGTTGACCAGCAGCTGGAACATCTTCAGCTTGCGCGCCGGGCTCATGGGATCGATCAGTGCCTGGTTACCATCGCGCAGGTCCACTGCACACCAGCGCGGGGCCTTGGTGATGACTTTGTCCGGCCAGGTACGATCCGGAACTTCGACAGTGATCTGGTCCTGGAACGGCAGGTAACGGTGAATCGGCATACCGGAGGGCTTTTGTGCATTACGCATGTCGTGTGGCCTTTTCTCTAAGATCTAAATGAAAGCTTAGCCGGGCACAACGAAACTCCGCGGCGAGGGTGGCCCAGCTTTTCAGATAGCTTTCAGGCCTCGCCGCGGCAGCTAAGAAGAAGCATTCCCGCACGCACAAGTTCACAGTAACACGATGCGTATGATGACATTGCAACACCTCATGCAACGTCCACTATGCAGACGCAGCGACGGTGGCAACGCCGGCTGCAGCGTCCATTCAAGGAGCCACAGTGCCACAGTCGGGGATCACTCTTTCCAACATCGATCACAGCGTCCGGCCGCAGGACGACCTCTACCAGCACGTCAACGGTGCGTGGCTGAACAGCACGACGATCCCTGACGACCGCCCGCTGGAAGGCACCTTCACGGCTTTGCGTGACGAGGCAGAACTGGCCGTCAAGGCGATCATCGAGGAAGCCGCCAACAAGGGAGCATCGGCCTCCGGCATCGAACAGAAGGTCGGCGGACTTTACGCGAGCTTCATGGATGAGGCCGCGGCAGAGGCGAAGGGACTCGAGCCCTTGCGGGAGCGACTGGAGGAAGTCCGGTCAGTGGGTTCCGCAGAGGAATTTGCGGCGTTGCTGGGCCGGCTGTTCCGGTGCGACGTTTCCGGCTTGTTTTCCATCTACCCGGCACCTGACGCCGGAAACCCGGAGCGGATTCTTCTGTACATCGGACAAGGCGGCCTCGGCCTCCCGGACGAGTCCTACTACCGCGATGAAAAGTTTGCCCCGATTGTGGCAGCCTACGGTGAATACGTCGCCAAGTTGCTCGGCCTCGCCGGCGTTGCTGACGCAGAGGGCGCTGCTGGTCGCATCGTTGCCTTGGAAAAGGCCCTCGCATCCCACCACTGGGACAACGTCACGCTTCGGGATCCCCAAAAGACATACAACCTGAAAACGGCCGAAGAAGCAGCGAAGCTGTTCCCGCTATTGAATACCTGGTTTGAGGCCGGCCGCGTCGATGCCGGCAAACGCGGCGAAATAGTAGTCAGCACGCCGGACTTCTTTGCCGGCGCGGCCGCGCTTCTCGAATCGGAACCCCTTGCCGTCTGGAAGGAATGGCTGACCCTAAGGGTGCTCAACTCAGCGGCGCCCTACCTCTCCTCGGAGTTCGTGGACACGAACTTCGACTTCTACGGGACCACCCTCAGTGGCACCCCACAGAACAAGGAGCGCTGGAAGCGCGGCGTAGCCGTCGTCGAAGCAGCACTTGGTGAGGCGGTGGGCCAAATCTACGTGGAGCGGCATTTCCCCGGCGGACACAAGGCCAGGATGCAAACCCTCGTCGCCAATCTGATCGAGGCCTACCGGGACAGCATTTCTTCCCTTGAGTGGATGGGTGAGGACACAAAGGCCGAAGCCCTGAAGAAACTGGACGCGTTCCGCCCCAAGATTGGTTTCCCCGAAAAATGGATCGATTACTCCGCCGTTGAGATCGACGCCAACGACCTCTTGGGCAACGTTGAGCGGGCCCACGACGCCGACGTCGATCGACACCTGGACGAGATCGGCAAGCCGGTGGATCTGGACAAGTGGCTCATGACCCCTCAGACCGTGAACGCCTACTATCACCCGATGCTGAACGAAATCGTGTTCCCCGCCGCCATCCTGCAGCCGCCGTTCTTCACGGCAGAAGCAGACGACGCCGTGAACTACGGCGGGATTGGCGCGGTGATCGGACATGAGATCGGCCATGGATTCGATGACCAGGGATCCCAATTCGACGGAAGCGGAGCCCTCCGCAATTGGTGGACCGAAGAGGACAGGACGGCCTTCGAAGCCCGCACGGCAAAGTTGGTTGCCCAATTCGATGCGCTATCCCCCTATGCAGCACCTGAGCACAAGGTCAACGGCAAACTGACGCTGGGTGAGAACATCGGTGACCTGGGCGGCCTCACCATTGCTTACAAGGCCTACCTGATCAGCCTCGATGGTGCCGAGCCTGAGGTCCTGGATGGTTTCACAGGTCAGCAGAGGTTCTTCATGTCCTGGGCTGCCGGCTGGCGCCAGGTGATCCGTAGCGAGGAAGCGATCCGCAGGCTTGCTACCGATCCACACTCCCCCAACGAGTTCCGCACCAATGCCATTGCCCGGAACCTCGATGCCTTCCACGAAACTTTCCAGGTCAATGACCAAGACCGGATGTGGATGGCACCTGAGGACAGAGTCAGCATCTGGTAAAGCCACTACGACGAATGGCCGGCCCCCTGGATGACCCGGGGTCCGGCCATTAGTCTTTGGCCCTGTTCTATGCTGCGGAGTTACCCTGCCGCCCAGTGCCCTGCGCCGGATTGCCCTGCTGTGACGGCTATTGCGTGATGTAGAGCGGGTTCACCTGTTGGCAGACTGCTTCTTTGGCCGTCTGGTTGACAACATCGGGCGGGACCGAGGCCGCTCCATAGGCGGTCCCCGTTGCAAAGTCGGTGCCCACGTAGAGCTGCACGCCCGAGACTCCCCGGGCTTGCTGAACCTGTGCCGCAGGGATGCCGAACAGCGTGGCAACGTCCGTAGCAACGTCAGCGAAGTCCGGACCGTAGTAGACCACAGTCTTCTCCACTGGGTTTGCCAAATATGACACCGACTGTGTAAATCCATTGCCGGTCAACGTTGCCAGGATTTCCTGTGCTCTGGTCCCAACTCCGCTGCCGTTGGCGACTGCCACGGGCTGGATGGCTTTGTTGTACGCCGGGACTGTCGGGGCAGCAGTGGTTGGAGCCGCCGAAGGAGTTCCTTCCGCAGGCGCTGTTGGAGCCGGACTGGACGTCGCCCCGGGATTCGTCAGGTCCAGATCTGCGCGAAGGGCCGCGAAAAGCTGTGATGCCTGGGGCTCCACGAGCTCCAACCGGTTGGGGTCCAACGTGGCAGGCTGCGTGGGTACCGCGACAAATGCGACCTTGGAGACATCTATGTCCTTCAGCCTCCCACCGATCGTCAACAGCGACGGCACAGATGCCAACCCGTCATCAACGGTGAGGTTTTGCGTGACGACGTCAGCGATCTGCAGGAGCCTTTGCGGGTTGCCCAGCGTGCCGTCCGCCTTGAGCTTACGTGTCAGCGATGAAAGAAATGCCTGCTGGCCCTTGATTCGGCCCAGGTCGCCACCATCTCCAAAGGCATGCCGGGTTCGCAGGAACGCCAGCGCCTGCTCGCCTTCGACCTGGGAATTGCCCTTCGCCAAACGAAGACCTGAGTCCGGATCAAAGACGGGATCACTGACACAAACATCCACTCCGCCGACGGCTTTGGAGAGTTCCTTCACCGCGTTGAAGTCGGCCATCATGAAGTGGTCAATTTCCAGGCCGGTGAGCTTATTGATGGTGTCCACCGCGCAGCCGATCCCGGCTTCTGCCATGGCTTCGTTGATCATCACACCGCTCCGCGCGGGGAACGTCTGGTTGTTGGTGTGGTCCGTGCACTGGGGCACGTCAACCAGGAGGTCACGTGGGAAACTCATGACGCTGACCCGTTTATTGTCCGCGGAAATGTCCAGCAGCATCATGACATCCGAGTGGCCGTAGCCTGTGGAATCGTCTGCGTTGCCGTACTGGGAGTTTTTCCCATCGCGGGTATCCGAGCCGAGGATAAGAATCTGCAGGCGGTCCGATTTGTCATTGACCACGGCATCACTGCTATCGCGTGATTCGGCCGCCGATAGCGGGGCCTTGGTGATGTTGGTCTGTAGTCGGATAAACCAGAAGGCTGCAAAAGCAACGCCGGCAACGAGTGCCACCGACACGAGGCCGGTCACAATCTTCAGCCACAAAGGCAGCCCCTTGGGCGCGTTCATGTGGCGCGGAGTTCCCTCGGGGTCCTCCCCATGGCGCGCCGCATCGGGAGCAGCGGTGCCGGGGCCCAGCGGGCGGGCGTCACGACGTCGCACTATTCGGTTACCTTTCCTCAAACACGTGGATCCCCGCAATCATAGTGGCCGATTCTGGGAAGTTCCTTATCGAGCCCCAGCCACGCCGTTGCCGTGACGCCGGATCAGAAGCCGAGTTTTACCAATTGTTTGGGATCCCGCTGCCAGTCTTTGGCAACCTTGACATGCAAATCGAGGTAGATCCTGGTTCCCAGGAGCGTCTCGATTCCCTTGCGCGCGTTGGTTCCGACTTCCCGCAGCCTGCTGCCACCCTTACCGATGATGATGGCTTTTTGGGAGGGCCGCTCCACGTAAAGGTTCACCCGGACGTCCAGCAAGGGGTTGTCCTCCGTGCGTCCTTCACGGGGCACGATTTCCTCAACGACAACGGCAAGGGAGTGGGGAAGTTCATCCCGGACACCTTCGAGGGCGGCTTCCCGGATAAGTTCAGCGATCATGACGGCCTCGGGCTCGTCGGTCAGTTCACCATCCGGGTAAAGAGGGGGCGATGACGGCATGTGCCCGATAAGGACGTCGGCAACAGTGGATACCTGAAAACCGTCGGCGGCAGAAACGGGAACGATATCCGCCCAGCCCTGGTCTCCGAGGACTTCACGGCCCAAGGCAGCAACTGCGAGCAGCTGCTCCGTCAGGGCCTGACGGTCCACGAGGTCAGTCTTTGTCACAATGGCAACGATCGGCTTGCGGCCCACGGCAGCCAGCTGGGCGGCGATGTACTTATCGCCAGGACCGATTTTCTCATTTGCCGGCAAGCAGAACCCGATCGCGTCCACCTCGGACAACGTGTCAGCCACGAGGTCGTTGAGCCGCTTTCCCAGAAGCGTGCGGGGCCGGTGGAGGCCCGGGGTATCAACCAGGATCAGTTGTGCATCCTCGCGGTGGACGATGCCACGAATCGTGTGGCGCGTGGTCTGCGGTTTGGCCGATGTAATGGCCACCTTCTGCCCAACCAAGGCATTTGTCAGCGTGGACTTTCCCGCGTTGGGGCGGCCAACAAGGACCGAGAATCCGGCGTGGAAGCCACCGAAATCGTCATCGGCGTCGAATTTCTTATTTTGCTTGCTCACGTGGAACTCCCTGTTGCGTTGTGTCTGCCTCATCGAGAAGGTCTTCAAAGTCAGTGTCTTCCTTTGGCATGGCTGCCGCAATGATGTGGCTGACCCGGTTTCGGCGACCCTCAAGCCTATCTGCCTTTAGCGACACACCGTTCACTTCAACGGAGCTCCCGACGATCGGAACCTGGCCGAGGGCCTTGGCAAGGAGGCCGCCAACGGTGTCCACTTCGTCGTCGTCGAGGTCGATATCGAACAGCTCCCCGAGGTCATCAATGCTCATGCGGGCACTGACACGGTAGGTGCCATCGCCGAGATCCACCGCTTCTTCCGCCGCAGAATCGTACTCGTCAACGATCTCTCCTACGATTTCCTCGATGAGATCCTCCAAAGTCACCAGCCCCGCGGTGCCGCCGTACTCATCGATAACGATGGCAACGTGCGTGGATTCCTTCTGCAGTTCCTTCAAGAGGTCGCTCACGGGCTTGGATTCCGGGACGTACCGAACATCCCGGGCGAGGGAATCGACGTCGTGCGGTTGCAGTCCGGGTTCGCCGCGATGCATCGCCGCAGCAACGTCCTTGAGGTAGAGAATGCCGCGGATCTGGTCCGTGTTCTCGCCAATGACCGGTATCCGGGAGTAGCCGGAGCGGAGGAAAAGGGCCATGGCCGCTTCAAGGTCCGAACCGGTCCCAATGCTGACGATGTCCGTGCGCGGAACCATGACCGAGCGGACCAAGGTGTCGCCGAAGTCAAAGACCGAATGAATGAGCTCCGCCTCGTTGTCTTCGATCATGTCCGATTCTGCCGCGCGGTCCACGAACTCGCGGAATTCTTCCTCGCTGACAAACGCGTCATCACCGCCGGGGGCGCCGGGCGCGACCGCGCTCCCCAACGCGACAAGCCAGCCGGGAATCGGTCCGAGGATCCAGCAGAGGAACCTGATCAACGGTGCGGTAAACCGGACGATGGGGCCGGAATGCGCGCGTCCCAACTGCCGGGGCGAGACGCCCACCAGAACGAACCCGATGACGGCCATGATGCCAGTCGCCGCCAGGCCGGCAAGCCACACGTTGTCCAGCAAACTGTGCATAACGACAGCGACGGCGACCGCTGCTGCCATCTCGAACCACACCCGCCAGAACCGCAGGGCACGCATATGGGCGACGGGGTTCTTCAGGATGCTTGCCAAGGCCTTGCCCTTGCTGCGGACTACCGATTGTTCAGCTTCGTGCCGGGGCAGGAAATTGAACGCAGCCTCAGCTGCCGTCAGCAAGGCGACGAAACTGAGGAAAACCAGCGCCATGCCGACAAGGATGAGCGAGGTCACTGCATGGTCTCCATGGGGGCATCCTTGCCCAGGAACTCAGACAGCAACTCACGCTGCAGACCGAACATTTCTTCCTTTTCCTCCGGTTCGGCATGGTCGAAACCAAGGAGGTGGAGGATGCCATGCGTGGCGAGCAACAGCATTTCGTCCTGGGTGGTGTGTCCGGCGTTCCGCGCCTGCACCTCGGCCACCTGGGGACATATGGCAATGTCTCCAAGCATTCCCTGCGGCGTGGGCTTGTCGGGCGTGCCCGGCGTCAACTCATCCATGGGCACCGAGAGCACATCGGTGGCTCCTGGTTCGTCCATAAGCTCGATGTGCAGCTTCTCCATGGCGGGTTCATCCACCAGGAGGATGGACAGCTCAGCCTGCGGATGGATGTAGAGGCGCTCGAAGATGAACCGGGACAATGTCACCAGTTGGGCTTCGTCCACCTCCACGCCGGATTCGTTGTTGATTTCAATGCTCATTTTCGTTCTCCACGTTTGTGATGTGTGCCGGCAGCCCCATCCGTACGGTGCGCGTCATCCCACCTGCTGTAGGCGGAGACGATGTCTGCAACCAAACGGTGCCGGACGACGTCCGCGGCCTCCAGGATGGAGAAATTGACGTCATCGATCCCGGTGAGGATTTCGCGTACGATCCGTAGTCCGGACGTGGAGCCAAAAGGCAGGTCGATCTGCGTTACGTCGCCTGTAACAACCATCTTGGAACCGAATCCGAGACGGGTCAGGAACATTTTCATTTGTTCAGGCGTGGTGTTCTGGGCCTCGTCCAGGATGATGAAGGCGTCGTTGAGCGTCCGTCCACGCATGTAGGCCAACGGTGCGACTTCGATGGTGCCGGCAGCCATCAGCCGGGGAATGGATTCGGGATCCATCATGTCGTGCAGGGCGTCGTAAAGCGGCCGCAGGTAGGGGTCGATCTTGTCGCTCAGCGTTCCCGGCAGGAAACCCAGCCGCTCCCCCGCCTCTACAGCGGGCCGCGTCAGGATGATCCGGCTTACTTCCTTGAGTTGCAGGGCCTGCACGGCCTTGGCCATGGCGAGGTAGGTCTTGCCAGTACCTGCCGGGCCAATACCGAAGATCACTGTGTTCGCATCGATGGCATCCACATAGTTCTTCTGGTTCAGGGTCTTGGGCCGGATGGTTTTGCCACGGCTCGAGAGAATGTTGTGGGTAAGGACATCCACGGGATTCTGGACTGACTGTGTCCTCAGGAGGGAAACGAGCTGCTGGAGGACATCAGGGGTAACGACGGTTCCCCTGGCAACCAGTCCGCGGACCTCCTCAAGGAGGCGCATGATGCGCGGAATGACCGTGGATGGACCGGACATGGACAATTCATTGCCGCGAACGTGGAAATTGACGTCCGGGAACTGCTCCTCGATGTAGCGCAAGGCTTCGTCATGGCTGCCCAATGAGTGAACCATCTGATCGGAGTTGTCGAACGTGACGATTTCCGTGCGCGTGCCCGGTAAGGTGTGCGGGAACTCGGTGGTGGCTGGGTTCCCGTTTCCGGTCCGCAACCGCCCATTCAGGGATTCACTCATAGTGGTGGCCGTGCGGCCTCTTCTCCTCCGGTCGGAATACAGTTGGTCCATCGTTTCGACAACGGGACTGGCTGAACCGCCAGGCCATATGCCGGAATGCCTTCAATCCTACGCCAGCCCGGAACGACAAGGGCGTACCCGCGGGCTTCGTCCACCTTGCACGGGCCGCGGGGGGGGACGACTTTTTGTCTCAACTCGGCATCAAGCGGGTATCAATCCTGTTTCAGTTGCCGCCAGTGCCCGCAAACCCGGCCAGCCGCCGTCGACGATATGCCAAGCTGGCAGAGCGGGTAGTCAGACTACGCCCGTTCGAGGCGTCGGCGACAACCACCGGCCGCAAAGGCAAGGAATCCCCATCGTGCAGTCAGTAAGCCATCAGCCCGGCGGGCGAAAGCGGAAAAAGTCCGCCGTCGCCGCGCCTGCGATGCTTGCTGTCCTTTTGCTGACCGGCTGTATCGCCAACGGTGGACCCACCCAAGCTACCTCCAGCGCGCCGCCCGTCAGCGTCCAGGAAGCTCCGGCCAGCAATGCTCCCCTGGAGACCACCCAGGCGTCCACCAAGATCCCGGTCTACTGGATTGGACGGAGTAAGGAAGACGTCTACCTGTACCGCGAATTCAGGGACATTTCCGGCGACGGAAACCCCGTCACCACAGCTCTGCGGATCATGATGGCCGAAAAGCCGTTGGACCACGACTTCTTCACACCCTGGCAGGACCCAGGCAGCCTGGCAACCTCCATTTCGGGCAAGAACGTGATCACGGTTGATATCTCGCGGGACGCCTTCAATTCCAACCTTGATGCAGGTATGGCGCAACGGGCTGTACAGCAGCTGGTCTACACGGCCACCGCAGCGGCGTCGTCGTCGGGGCCCTGATCAATTCAGGGCAGCAAATCCAGGTGGTCATTCTGGTCGAGGGCCACACGGATTTCATGGCGTTCGGCCAGGTGCGGCTCGGTCAACCGATGGCCAGGGACGCTTCCTTGGTTGCGCCACTGTGGATTATCGATCCGCAGGAGGACACCTCGCTGCCCGCCGGCGCCGTTAAGTTCAATGGCCGCAGCACCGACAGCTCCAAGCCGGTCAGCTGGCAGATTCTCCGGGACAACGGCAGCGGTGAGAAAACCAGCCTGTTGACCGGCCAGACAAAAGCCACCGGCGAGCCGGGACAATTCGGTGTGTTCTCCTTCAGCGCAACCCTGAAACCAGGGAAATACGAATTACGCGTGACCCAGGTTCAGGACTCCGGGCAAGCAGACACATCCACCACGGATACGCGTCTTTTCAGCGTCGGCTAGAGCCAGCGTCCCCAGGGTAGTTCCCCTGCCAGCCCACACCACCTACCAGCGGCCCAGGACGTCGGAGGCGAGTACGACGGCGGCGGGTCCCGCCGTCGATGACCTCAGGACGTGGTGGCCCAAGAGAGCCGTGACCGCCCCGGCGTCGCTGAGGCGCGTCACCTCGCGCGGCGAGATGCCACCTTCCGGCCCCACGATCAAGAGGACTTCACGCGGCGACCCCAGCCCGCCGCCTTCAGCCACGAGCGGCGCTTCAAGGACGGTCCGCAAAGGGTTCTTGGCGTCCTCGTGAAGGATCACAGCCAGGTCTGCGGCAGCAACAGCCTTTGCCAGCGCCGCGGAATCCAGGATGGGACGTACCTCGGGTATCCATGCCCTGCGGGCCTGCTTGGCCGCGGCAGTGACCACAGACTGCCACTTGGCGTGGGCCTTTGCAGCGCGATCCCCCTTCCAGCGGACAATGGATCGCTCGGCCTGCCAAGGGATCACGGCATCAATGCCCAGTTCGGTGGCCGTTTCAATAGCCAACTCGTCACGGTCACCCTTGGCCAATGCCTGGACAAGCACCAAACGCACATCCGGCTGGTCCTCGAAAATCACACTGGATGCCATGACGGACAAACTTCCAGGGCCGGTCTCTGCCACCGTGCCTGTCAGGCGGGCTCCTGCGCCATCGGCAATGTCCACGGCCTCACCGACGGTGAGGCGCTTCACCGTCACGGCATGCCGGGCTTCCGCACCGTCGATGACGAACAACGCGCCCGGCTCAACACCGTCCAGGCTCCCGGCAGGCGTGAAGAAAACGGGGTTGCTCACCGCTACAGGTTACCGAGCTTGTCCCGCAGCTTGGCGAACATGCCGCCGCTGGCCACGAGTTTGCCTTCGCTGAACTGCTCGCCCCGCAACTTGGCAAGCTGCTGCAGAAGCTCTTCCTGTGCCGGATCCAGCTTGACCGGCGTCTCAACGTGCAGGTGCACCTTGAGATCGCCGCGACCGTAGCCCCTGAGGTGGGTAACACCCAAACCGCGAAGCGTGATGACCTCGCCGGACTGGGTGCCGGCCTTGACGTCGATCTCCTGGGGCCCGTCAAAGGTTTCCAGGCTCAGTTCCGTACCCAAAGCAGCGGCCGTCATCGGAACGCTCAGTGTTGCGTGCAGATCGTCGCCTTCACGGATATAGGTGGAGTCACTGTTGACGCGGATCTCTACGTAGAGGTCGCCGGCAGGTCCGCCTGCCGGTCCTGCTTCGCCCTGGCCGGAGAGCTGGATCCGCGTACCCGTGGCAACACCGGCAGGTACCTTGATGGTGAGGGACCGGCGGCTACGGATGCGGCCCTGGCCGTTGCACTCATTGCAGGGATCCTTGATGACGGTACCGAAGCCTTCGCAGGAACCACAGGGGGCCGTGGTCATGACCTGGCCCAGGATGGATCGAACGGCCCTCTGGACCTGGCCACTGCCGCCACAAATGTCACAACGCTCCGGGTGGGTGCCCGGCCGGCAGCAGCTGCCATCACACGTGGGGCAAACCACTGCCGTATCAACTTCGAGCTTCTTGTTGACACCGAACACGGCGTCTTTGAGGTCGATGCGGACGCTGATGAGTGCATCCTGGCCCCGACGCACACGGGAGGCTGGTCCCGCTTGTCCGCCGGCACCGCCGAAGAAGGTGTCGAAGATGTCCTGGAAGGCAAAGCCTTGGCCTGAGTAGCCGCCGCCAAAGCCGTTGTCAGTGCCATTCTCGTTTCCGGTGGCATCGTAGACGCGGCGCTTCTGGGGGTCGGACAGCACTTCGTAAGCATGCGTCACGGCTTTGAACTGCTCCGCGACATCCTCCCCGGGGTTGACGTCCGGGTGAAGCTTTCGCGCCAACTTGCGGTACGCCTTTTTGATCTCTTCCCCGGTGGCTTCCGGTGAGACTCCCAAAACGTCATAGTGGCTGCTCAAAGTCGGTATCTCTTCCTTGTTGTAAAACGGTTCTTACCTCGGGGGCCGGCGTCAGCCGCCGAGAATGCGGGAAAGGTAGCGGGCCACGGCGCGCACGGCAGCCATGGTGGTGGGATAGTCCATCCGGGTTGGTCCAAGGATTCCGACCTTGGCTCCGGAGCCGTACCCCGTTGCCACGACCGAGGCCTCGGCCAGGCCATCGTAAGGATTCTCGCGACCGATGCTGACTGTCACGCCGCGGGGATCATCCCCCATATCGGACAACAACCGGAGCATGACAACTTGTTCCTCAAGAGCTTCCAGCACTGGCCCGATACTCAACGGGAAATCCACATTGGAGCGGGCAAGGTTGGCTGTTCCGGCCATGACGATGCGCTCTTCACGGCTGGTGTCGCTCAAAGCCTGGAGACCATGGGCAAGATGCTGCGCGAGTGCGCGAAGGTCCGGCGGGCACAGCGCCACGACGGATGGCAGCACCTGCGACAGCAGCGCCAGCTGGGTTCCCGCGATGCTGCCAAGGAACCGGGAGCGCAGGGCCATCAAGGCCTCGTTGCTGACATCGGAGCCAGCCTCGATGACCTTCTGGCCAACGCTTCCTGTATCTGCGATGAGTACCACCAGCACCTGCTTGGGCGCCAGGAGGACAAATTCAACGTGACGGACAAGTGCGCGGTTGGAGTGCGGGTACTGTACGACGGCGACCTGGTTGGTCAGTTGCGACAGCAGCCTGACGGTGCGCTCAAGGATGTCATCGAGGTCGTCCGGCCCTTCCAGCAGCGAGTGGATGGCTCGACGCTCCGCGGCGGACAACGGCTTGACCTGCGAGATCCTGTCCACGAACAGCCGATAGCCCTTGTCCGTTGGGATCCGGCCGGCACTGGTGTGCGGCGCCGCGATCAGGCCCTCTTCTTCAAGTACGGCCATGTCGTTTCGGATGGTGGCGCTTGAAACGCCGAGATGGTGCCGCTCCACAAGTGCCTTGGATCCAACCGGCTCACGGGAATGCACATAATCCTCAACAATTGCGCGCAGTACTTCAAGCTTGCGTGGCTCACTCATTGCAACACCTCCTGACGACTGTCCCGGCCTGTGTAGGACCGATAGCTTTTCGGACCAATACTTAGCACTCAACATGCCCAAGTGCTAACAAGTCTAGTATGAGCCAGCACGTTGCTAGCATTGAAACCGCCCGCGGGAGTTATTCCCAGCACAACCAGCACAAAGGGGTATGAAGTCCTTGGCTTTCGATACGTGGGGCCCGCAGGATCTGTCCGCTCCTGCCAAACGCCAGCTCCCCGAGGTAGCCGTCCAGCGCGGGATGGTCCTTGAAGACGTCCAGTCCGGCTGGGTGGGCGAAGTCACCCGCGTGGAGAAATCGGGGGGAATGCACATCGTCTCCCTTGAGGACCGGCGTGGTAAAACCAAGTCCTTCCAGCTCGGATTCGGTTTCCTGCTTGAAGGACAGGCCATCCGCCTCATGCCGCCGGCGACAAAGGCTCCTGGTTCGACTCCTGGTTCATCTCTGCAGCCGGGTCGAACGGCATCCGGGTCCGTCAGGGTCCTGGGCCAGCGTGCCCAGGTGGCCAAGGCGAGCCGTATTTGGGTGGAAGGCAAGCACGACGCCGAACTGGTGGAGAAAGTCTGGGGCGATGATCTCCGCATTGAGGGCATCGTCGTAGAGCCGCTGCACGGCGTGGACGATCTCAAGTCAGCGATCGCAGAGTTCTCCCCTGGGCCCGGCCGCAGGCTTGGGATCCTGGTAGACCATCTGGTAGCGGGCTCAAAGGAATCACGCATCGCCGCAGAAGCCATGACGGTGCCCGGAGCCGCCGGAAACGTGCTGATCGTGGGCCATCCGTACGTAGACGTCTGGCAAGCGATCCGGCCAAAAGTGTTGGGTATTGAGCGGTGGCCGGACGTTCCACGAGGCACTGACTGGAAGACCGGAATATTGACCGCTTTCGGTTGGCCGCACGAAACCGCCGAAGACATTGGACTCGGCTGGCAGCGCCTGCTTGGTGCGGTCCGCACCTACGCCGATCTGGAAGCCTCGCTGCTGGGAAGGGTGGAGGAAGTCATCGATTTCCTCACCACTGCCTGACGGTCTTGTCCTGAATTTACGTTTCCTGAACGCACTTTTCCCGGGGACGTAACGGGGCGTTGGTCCCGGGATGACCCGGAACCCAGTATTCTGGGACAGCAACACTGCAGCATCTTTACAGCAAAGGGAAGACACCGTGGCAGAGAACGCTCCTGAAGAACCGGGCAGCGCCGCAGGCCAGCCCCAGTACCATGGCGCGCCCGCAAACGCACTCCCACTGACGGCAAGCGAAGACCGCCAGTGGGCCACCCTTGCGCACTTCGGGGGAATTCTGGGATGCCTGCCCTCCCTGCTGATCTATCTGATCTTCCGTGATCGCGGGCCGTTTACGGCGCAGGAATCCAAGGAAGCCCTGAACTTCACGCTCCCTCCGACCCTCGCAGCAGTCCTGGCGAATATCCTTGTTCTGCTTCCAGTGGTGGGCAATATCTTTGCAGTCATCGCCACGGGCATCTGGGTAGCACTTACGTGCTTCTCAGTCTCGGCTGGTATTCGTGTCAACCACGGGCAGCCCCACCGCTACAAGCTCAACCTGCGCTGGATTAAGTAGTCCCGGGCCTCCGCAGGATTCTTCCGACGGTTAGTCCGGCAGAATCCTGCGCACCACGGCGTCCGCCAGTAGCCGGCCTTTGAGCGTAAGAACCAGGCGACCCTTGAAGGCCGCAACCGGGTCCACCAGCTCTTCAGCGATAAGTCCCGCCATCGCATGGCGGCCAACTTTGTCCAACGCATCCACCGCTAGCCCTGTACCGAGCCGCGCCTCAAGCATGATGCGCTCGACTTCCCGGGTGTCGGCGTCGAGGGTTTCCCTGCCGGCTGCCGGCGAGTCTCCTGCAGCCAGCCTGTTGGCATAAGCCGTGGGGTGCTTAACGTTCCACCAGCGGACACCGCCCACGTGGGAGTGGGCGCCGGGACCAATACCCCACCAGTCATCGCCCCGCCAATAGGCAAGGTTGTGGCGGCAGGCTTGTTCATGCGTTTTCGACCAATTGCTGACCTCATACCACGTCAGGGCCGGCTTCGGAGATCAATTTGTCAGCGAGCTCATATTTGGCGGCGTGGTCGTCGTCGTCGATTCCGGGGACTTCGCCGCGGCGGATTTGGGCCGCCAGCTTTGTGCCGTCTTCGACGATCAGGGCATACGCGCTGATGTGATCGGGTTCGTAGGAGAGGGCAGTCTCAAGGGACAGTTGCCAATCCGCCATCGACTCTCCCGGCGTGCCGTAGATGAGGTCAAGGCTAACGGCCAGGCCAGCCTCGCGCGCCCACTGGACCACCAGCGGAACACGGCTGGGCGTATGGGTGCGATCCAGCACTTTGAGCACGTGCGGCACCGCGGACTGCATGCCGAAGGAGACGCGCGTAAAGCCGGCATCAGCGAGCACCTTGAGTGATTCCGGCGTCACGGAGTCGGGGTTGGCTTCGGTGGTCACCTCTGCGCCCGGCTCAAGTCCCCAATGCCCGACGGCGGCGCGCAGGATATGTGCCAAGTCCTCGGCAGGGAGCAACGTGGGTGTTCCCCCGCCGAAGAATACGGTGCTCAGGGGCCGCTCCGGCAAGCCGGAAGCATTCAGGGCCGTTGCCGCGAAGTCCAGCTCGGTGACGGCCGTTTGGGCATAAGCATCCTGCGACGCCCCACCGCCGAGCTCCGTGGCCGTATAGGTATTGAAGTCGCAATAGCCGCACCGCACCGCGCAGAACGGGATATGCACATACAGCCCGAACTTGCGGTGCTCGACGCCGGTCAGCACCTGCGGAGGCAACAAGCCATCCGCAGGTGCCGGGTCGCCCAAAGGAAGGACGCTGGGCATCTACTTCTTGGCCTTGTCCTTGGACTCGTCGGTGGTCAGCGCGGCAATGAAAGCCTCCTGGGGCACTTCAACCCGGCCCACCATCTTCATGCGCTTCTTGCCTTCCTTCTGCTTCTCAAGCAGCTTGCGCTTACGGGTGATGTCACCGCCGTAGCACTTGGCAAGAACGTCCTTGCGGATGGCCCGAATGCTTTCCCGGGCAATGATGCGCGATCCGATGGCAGCCTGGATGGGCACCTCGAACTGCTGACGCGGGATGAGTTCGCGCAGCTTGCCGGTCATCATCACACCGTAGGCGTAGGCCTTGTCACGGTGGGTGATGGCACTGAAAGCATCCACTTGCTCGCCCTGGAGAAGGATGTCCACCTTCACAAGGTCCGCGACCTGTTCGCCGTCGGCCTTCCAGTCCAGTGATGCGTAACCGCGTGTCTTGGACTTCAGGAGGTCGAAGAAGTCGAAGACGATTTCGGCCAGCGGGATCCAGTAGCGCAGCTCCACGCGGTCTTCGGACAAGTAGTCCATGCCACGCATCTGGCCACGGCGGCTCTGGCAGAGCTCCATGATGGATCCCACGAACTCGTTGGGCGCCAGGATCGTAGCGGACACCATGGGCTCGCGGACTTCTGCGATCTTGCCTGTGGGATATTCGCTGGGGTTGGTCACGTGGACCACCTTCTTGTCCTCCAGCGTGACCTCGTACTCAACGTTGGGAGCTGTGGAGATGAGGTCCAGGTTGTACTCGCGCTCAAGGCGCTCACGGGTGATTTCGAGGTGCAGCAAACCCAGGAAGCCAACGCGGAAGCCAAAGCCCAGGGCGGCGGACGTCTCGGGCTCGTAGACCAGGGCGGCGTCGTTAAGCATCAGTTTCTCGAGGGCATCGCGGAGAACAGGGTAGTCAGTTCCATCGAGCGGGTACAGACCCGAGAACACCATCGGCTTGGCGTCGGCGTAGCCGCTGAGCGACTCCGATGCCGGCTTGGCGAGGTTGGTTACGGTATCGCCCACCTTGGACTGGCGAACATCCTTCACACCGGTGATGAGGTAACCCACTTCACCGACTCCGAGGCCCCTTGGACGGTGTAGGCTCCGGGGAACTCACACCGATCTCCAGGAGCTCGTGCGTGGCCCGTGTTGACATCATCTGGATGCGTTCCCGCGGATGCAGCATGCCATCCACAACGCGGACGTAGGTGACCACGCCACGATAGGTGTCATAGACGGAGTCGAAGATCATGGCACGTGCCGGTGCGTCGGGATTGCCGACGGGGGCAGGGAGGTCGCGGACGATCTTGTCCAGCAACGCTTCCACGCCTACACCGGTCTTACCCGAAACCTTCAGGACATCTTCCGGGTCTCCGCCAATAAGGTTGGCCAGTTCTGCCGCATACTTTTCAGGCTGGGCAGCCGGAAGGTCGATCTTGTTCAGCACGGGGATGATGGTGAGGTTGTTCTCCATCGCCAGGTAGAGGTTGGC
The DNA here is from genome assembly GCF_019977255.1 of Arthrobacter sp. StoSoilB13. Classification (NCBI taxonomy): domain Bacteria; kingdom Bacillati; phylum Actinomycetota; class Actinomycetes; order Micrococcales; family Micrococcaceae; genus Arthrobacter; species Arthrobacter sp. StoSoilB13. Next base: position 929,566 of record NZ_AP024647.1, read on the forward strand.
AAGCGTCTGGGCTTCGATGCCCTGCGCTGCATCAACCAGCAGCACGGCGCCTTCACAGGCTGCCAGGGAGCGCGATACCTCATAGGTGAAGTCGACGTGGCCAGGAGTATCGATCATGTTGAGGGCATAGCTGGTGCCATCGAGTTCCCATGGCATACGTACTGCCTGGGACTTGATGGTGATGCCGCGCTCACGTTCGATGTCCATACGGTCCAGATACTGGGCCTTCATGTCGCGCTGTTGAACGACGCCGGTGTACTGCAGCATGCGGTCGGCCAGGGTGGACTTACCGTGGTCGATGTGGGCAATGATGCAGAAGTTCCGGATGATGGCCGGATCTGTTGCGGCGGGCACCGGTGCGGTGCGGGCCATGGGAGACACGCAGGATCCTTACTGTCGACACTCACGCGGCATATCCACCGGCTGGGCAAAGGCCAGCCGGGACACGCCGCGCATCTGATCCTCTAGTCTCCCACGAACCTGCGGTTCCCCGTACATTCCTGCCGGTCTCGATGAAGCGCCGCGTACGTTCGCTCGCCGGACCATCGCGGTAGCGTTGTCCGCATGGCTTTGGACTTGCGCCCACTGGGCAAACTCATCCTTCGATCCCTCAAGACACTTGGCGGCGGCAGCACCAATAGCAGGAACAACGCTCCCGCTGGTTTCCCGAGGCAGAAGAGCCGGCAATCCGCCGTCGGGCCTCAACCGGCTGCCTACCCGGGCGACTACCCCGGCGACTTCGTGGGAGCAGCAAAACTGCACTACTCCCCCAAACCGGATGGGCGGCCCGATCCCGGAGAAATTGTGTGGACCTGGGTCCCGTTCGAAGAGGATTTCTCGCAGGGTAAGGATCGCCCGGTGCTGTTGGTTGGCAGGGATGGCGAGTGGCTGCTGGGCCTCATGCTGACGTCCAAGGACCACGACAACGGCAGGCGCGCCGGGGATTACGTTGATGTTGGAGTGGGCCAGTGGGACCGTCAAGGGCGCCCGAGTGAAGTCAAACTTGACCGTGTGATCCGGGTGAACCCGGAGGCGATCCGTCGTGAAGGTGCAGTCCTCGGCAAGCCGGCGTTCCTTGAGGTTTCCCGTCCCTGAGGGAACTTCATGGCTGGAGCTGATCAATCGGTCCACACTGGGCCCCGCTTTCTGCTATCCTTTATAGCTGTGTGTCCGTGCAGGTCGACGGCCACTCATGGTTGGCTGCCATAGGCATCCCCACGCCGCTCAGTCGATGGCCAACCTGAAAACCCTCTAGACCATTTCCGCATTAAAAAGAGAGTTCATACGTGGCTAATATCAAGTCCCAGAAGAAGCGCATCCTCACCAACGAGAAGGCTCGTCTGCGTAACAACGCCGTCAAGTCCGAGCTGAAGACGGCCATCCGCGCCGTTGCCACCGCCGTTGAGTCTGCTGACAAGGATGCTGCTGCAACTGCACTTGTTGCTGCCAGCCGCAAGCTGGACAAGGCTGTCAGCAAGGGCGTTATTCACAAGAACAACGCTGCAAACCGCAAGTCGGCGATCTCCAAGAAGGTCAACGCACTCTAAGGTTTTCCAGTTCGACTGAGCTGATCAAAAGGCCGGCACCCTCGGGTGCCGGCCTTTTGGGTTTAACCGAAAGCCGGCGCGAATGCGCCAGCTTCAGCGACGGCTGGCCGACGTGGCGATCACCGTGACCGCGTGCTCCACGGCGTAGACCGGATCACGCGACTCACCCTTCACCTGGGCATCCGCCTCGGCGATGACCTGGATGGAGCGGATCAGGCCTTCCGGGGTCCAACGGCGGACATCGCGCTGGGCCTGCTCCACAAGCCACGGCTGCATTCCCAGGTTCCTGGCGATGGTGGCCGGAGACCCGTTCGCTCCAGCCACCTTGGCCAGCGTCCGCAGTTTCGCCGCAAGCGCAGCCACCAAGGGGACTGGATCAACCCCGGTGGACAGGGCATGCCGCAAGGTGGACAAAGCCACCGGTCCGTTGCCGGCCATGGCAGCATCGGCCACCTTGAACGCCGTAGCTTCCACCCGGCCGCCGTAGTAGCGCTCCACGGTTTCGGCCGTGACAGCTGTGGTGGCGTCGGCAATCAGCTGGTTGCAGGCGGCCGCAAGCTCGGACAGATTGGCTCCCACCGCATTGACGAGGGGCCTGGACGGCTTCGCCCTCAATCCGGCGACCACCGGCTTTGAACTCCGAGACAACAAACGCAGTTTTGTCCGCTTCCTTCTTAAGAGGCTGGCAATCGATCACAGGCCATCCAGCGGATTTCACGGCGTCCAGCAATTTTTTCCCGCGAACACCGCCGGCATGGCGGAGCACCAAAACCACATCCTGCTCGGGATGGGACAAGTAGGACAAAGAGTCAGCCAGGAACGCATCATTCATGGCTTCCAAGCCCTCTACTTCGATCAGCTTTCCCTCGCCGAACAGAGATGGGGTTACGGTCATCGCCAGGGAACCGGCCTCGTAGGAACCAGCATTCAGCCTGCTGAGTTCAACATCAGGTGTTGCCGTCCGGACGAGGGATCTGATGCGGTCCATGGCCCTGATACCGAGGTATTCCTCCGGGCCCGTGATCAGCACCACCGCGGCGGGCGTCGCGTCCCGCCAACTGACGGTGTTGGCAGCGACGCTCTTGGCCCGGGTGTTTTGGGCAGCAGCCACAGTTGGTTCCTTCCGGAGGATTTTTTGCAGACTTCAAGTCTGCCATGCCTTGGCGGCCGCGCGTGGCTCGTCCCACCCTGGGCGGATGCGCAGCAACCCGAACAGGCAGCCACCTTGCGTTGTTGTCCAGCCTTTCCAACACAACCATCAGGCGGTGGTGAAGGACCATGATCCTCCGGAGCACACCGCTTGGATGCAGGGCTGTCCAGACAACGAGTATGGTGACCACCGAGGAAAAGGTCATGGCAACAATGCCCGCCGGACCTTCCGCCCACGGGAGTGCCGCGCCGGGTAGTCCGGCAAAGAACCGTGCTATGCCCGCCACACCGCTGGCGCTGGCACCCGCCAGGGCGATGGGGATTGCCGCAGCCCAGGGATGGATCGCGGAGAGCGGCACGGCCAGGGTCCCCAAAATCGTCACGGGAGCCACGAGCGGACCAGCCATCACGTTTGCAAGGAGTGCATACGGCGAGAACTGGGGTTGGAGTGCAACGATGACTGGCCCACAGAGCACCTGGGCGGACAGGGGCACGGAAACCCCTACTGCCAACCACTTGGGAATGGTGTCAGGAAACCACGACGCTATCCGGCCCGCGAGCAGCACGATGCCAAGCGTAGCCAGGACGGAGAGGAGGAAGCCAAAGTTGCTGGCTAGGGTGGGATCCAGCAGGAGAAGAACAACCGTAGCCAAGCATAGGAAAGTCAGCGGCCTTCCCCGCAGCCCGCCCGTCAATGCAGCCATCCCGACCAGTCCCATGAGCGCCGCGCGCAGGACGCTGGGCTCCGGCCCTACCAGCACTACGAACGCAGCAAGCCCACACCCTGCGAAAGCGGCAGCGAACGGACGAGCCAGTCCCAGGCTTCTGGCAACCAGGATGAAGCCGCCCAAAATTAAGCTGCAATTCGCCCCACTTACAGCTGTTAGGTGGACCATCCCGGTTGTCTTCATGTCCGCTTCAAGGCTCTCCGAAAGCTCGCTGGTGTCGCCAGTCACCATTCCTGGCAGCAGACCGGCAGCATCGGGAGGCAACCAACTTGCAGAATCGCGTAAGTGCCCGCGCAGCTGGGCGGCCACGTCTTGCAGGTCGAAGGCAGAGCCCATCACAACTGGTCCGGTGGTGGCTGTCAGCATCGCCGTTTCTGATTGTCCGGGCCGGATCTCCTTCAGCGTGCCCGTTGTTCGCACGTGCTGTCCCGGGCGTACGTCCCGCCACGCATCGTCGCCAATGACCACAAGGGAGGCAGAACCTCGAATGACATTCCCTCCGGAGGTAAGGTCGACCAGGCTGGCCGGAACCGACCATCGGGTGTCGCCGGAGTGGCCGGGTTGGGGCGCCTCTGAAGGGCTGCCAGTGACCCGGACCTGGATGACCACGCCAGCGTGGGCGTCGACGGCTGCGGCGAGGGGGCCTTGGTCCCGCTTGCCGGCAGCCAAGGCACAATGACCAGCAGCCACAGCACCCAGCACACAGGCCAAGGCGAGAGTGGCCGGAACTGTCCTGGCGCGTGATGTCCCCGTTGCCCGCAGGCGCGAAGAGAGCAGCAAGGCGCTGGCAACACCGGCAAGGACTACGCCTATAGTCGCCGACCACGCAGCGGCGAGAACACCGCAGGCAAGTGCCGCGGCCCAGGTGACAAGAACGGCAGGGACCAGACGGAGATCCAGACGCCTCAGCAAGGGATTTCCGTGTGAATCCTCAGCCACCCTGCACCGTCACCAAATCCTGGAGCGACTCCATGAGCTTGGGTCCGATGCCATCAATGGCATCCAACTCTTCCACTGAGGCAAACGCTCCGTGCTCCTTGCGCCAATCTACGATGCGCTGGGCCATCACGGGACCAACCCTGGGCAGTGTCCCGAGCTCTTCCACGGAGGCAGTGTTGATGTTGACCTTGGCGCCTCCGGATCCCGGGCTGACCTGGGTCTCTGCCGGCCCACCTGCGCCGTTTCCGCTCCCTGTTTCCTGGGAAGTCTCCTGCTGGGACGCCTCCCCCACAGCCGGAACATGGATCTTTGCCCCGTCTGTGACTAGTTCCGCGAGATTAAGGCCGTTTAGGTCAGCAGTGGCGGTTGCCCCGCCTGCAGCATCGATCGCCTGAAAGACCCGGCTTCCTTCTGCAAGCGAAACGACACCGGGATTCTGTACCGCACCGGCAACATGGACCAGCAGCATCTTCGTGTTTTGAGACGGCGGCGTCGGTCCACTGGAATTCAGCCCGTCAGGTTCAGTCACGCTTCCCTCGACCGGTACCGACTGACTCAGGGGCTCTGTAGTGGGTTGTCCGGTGGCCGCCTGGAGAAGGAACCACGCCGCGCAGGCGGCACCAACGACCGACACCGCAATCGCAACCCTCCAGGACGTTCGCCACCGAAACCGCGCCGCCATTGTCTCTTGGCCTTGGAGGGGGTCCGAAGCCGAAGCCTCCGGCGCGGGCTCTTCGAGCGGAGGCATGGCAAGCAAGGGAGCCGGATCATCCGGAGGGTTCAGTCCCGCGGCGAGCCGCCGTCTGGCTGCCAGTGCTGCGGCGTCTGGGGACCCATCCCGATTCCAGCGTGGCATGATTCGAGCCTACGAGGGGCGCGAAAGGAGTGCACTGGGCCTCTTGGGCTATGTGGAAAAGCTCACGTGGGTGTGCTGCTCTCCCCCACGATAACCGCCAGTACACCCAAACCCGCGTGCGCCGCGAGGACTGCGGGGAGGGCACTGATCTGGGCGGGAGGACAGTCCGGGCATTTGTCCCGAAGGCGTGCGGCCAACGCTTCGGCCTCCAGCTGGTTACCAAAGTGATGAACCGCCAGCCGTTGCTGACCAGCAGGTCTGGAAGCGACATCGGCCGCCACGATCTCCTCAAGCCGGGCTACAGCGCGCACAGCGGAGCGGACCTTTTCCAACGGAACGATCCTGCCGCCGTCGACCGCAAGTATTGGCTTGATGGCCAGCACCGTCCCCAGCAGCGATGCCGCGGCTCCAATGCGTCCCCCACGCCTGAGCTGCTCCAGGCTCGGAACGTAGAAGTAGACCTTGGTACGTTCCATGCGCTTTTCCGCAAAAGCGCGGACTTCAGCTGCGGGCAGGCCAGCGGCCGCAGCAACCACGGCGCTCTGCACTCCCATGCCTTGCGCCATTCCGACGGTGCGTGAGTCCAGTACCTCCACCGGGATACCAACCCGTGCCGCAGCAAGACGCGCGGCATCGGCGGTTCCGGACAATTCGGCGGAAATATGGATGGACACCACGGCTTCGAACCCGCGGTTCTGCGCGGCACGATAGGCCTGTTCAAACTGGCCGGGCGAGGGCCGGGATGTCTTCACGGATGCGCCCGACGCCAAGGCAACGGCCAACGTTTCGGTGATGTCGTCTTCGCCCTCACCGTAGATTTCGCTTCCCACCATGACGGGCATGGGAACGACGGCCAGGCGCCCGTCCGCGGCAAAGGCCGCCACCCAGTCCGCTGGCAGGGCGGCTGCCGAATCAGTTACCACGGCGGTCTTTACTACGGCGGGAAGCGCCTCATCGGCAATGGGAACCGGGAGCGCGGGCTGCCGGAGGCGGGACAGCCGTTCCTTGAGCCACATCCAGGCAGGTGGTTCTCGCTCGGGCACGCAACCTCCAACAATGGTGACCGGCCGCCGGCACAAATGCCGGCGGCCGCAAAGTCCGTGATGCCTGGTTAGGCGGGGACGATGTTCACCAGTTTAGGCGCCCGCACGATTACGGTGCGGATGCCACGGCCGTCCATGGCGCGCTGGACATTTTCGGATGCGAGTGCCAGTTCGCGCAGTTCGTCCTCGCTGATGTCCGGCGATACTTCGAGCCTGTCGCGGACCTTGCCCTGGACCTGCACAACGGCGGTGACGGTGTCCTGGACGAGCAGGGCGTCGTCGTGCTTTGGCCAGCCGGCATTGGCCACGGAGGCAGGGTGTCCCAGTGTGTTCCAGAGATCTTCTGCCGTGTACGGGGCAAAAAGGCTCAGGATCACAGCGACGGCCTCAACGGCCTCGCGCACGGCGGGGTCTGCTCCACCCGCTCCGGAGTCGATGGTCTTACGCGTCGCGTTGACCAACTCCATGAGCCGTGCCACTACGACGTTGAACTTGTTGTTGTCCAACAGTTCAGCGGCATCAGCGATGGTCTTGTGGGTCACCGTGCGCAAGGCGCGGTCACCGGCACTGGCATCGGCTCCGGGTTCGCTGGTGACGTCCTGGCCCAGGCGCCAGGCACGGGCCAGGAACTTGGCCGAACCGGACGGCGAGACGTCCGCCCAGTCAACATCGTCCTCAGGTGGCGAGGCGAAGACCATGGTCAGGCGAACGGCGTCAACGCCGAACTTGTCCAACTGCTCGCCAAGGTCCACACCATTGCCAAGGGACTTGCTCATGGCCTTGCCGCCATTGAGCACCTGGCCCTGGTTGAGCAGCGCGCTGAAGGGCTCGCTGGCGTCGATCAGGCCAATGTCCTTGATGACCTTGGTAAAGAACCGGGCGTAGAGCAGATGCAGGATGGCGTGCTCCACGCCGCCCACGTACTGCCCCACGGGCATCCAGTCATTGATCTTCGACGGATCAAACGGGCCCTCGGTGTAGTGGGGCGAGACGAACCGCAGGAAGTACCAGGAAGAGTCCACGAACGTATCCATGGTGTCCGTGTCGCGCTGTGCTGCCCTGCCGCAGTTGGGGCACTCGACGTTGACCCATTCGACGGCGGCGGCCAGCGGTGAGGTGCCCTTGGGCGCCAGCGCCTCTCCGCGCAGGTCTTCGGGCAGCTTCACGGGCAATTGGTCGTCGGGAACGGGCACTTCGCCGCATTCGGCGCAGTGAATGATCGGGATGGGCGTGCCCCAGAAGCGCTGGCGGCTGAGCAGCCAGTCGCGGAGCCGGAAGTTGACGAACTTCTCGCCGGTTCCCAACTTCTCCAGAATCCCGATGGCGGCCGGGATGGCCTCCGACTTGGACAGGCCATCCAAGTCGCCGGAGTTCTTGAGCTGTCCTTCGCCCGCGGTGGCCACACCGGTCTCGGCGGGGTCTTCCTCGCCTGTATCAAGTACGGCGCGCACGGGCAGGCCAAACGCCTTGGCGAAATCGAGGTCGCGTTGGTCGTGCGCCGGAACAGCCATGATGGCTCCAGTGCCGTAGTCGGCCAGAACGTAGTCGGCGGCCCAAACAGGAAGCTTCTCACCGTTGAGCGGATTGATCGCGTAGCGTCCGGTAAACACGCCGGTCTTCTCGCGCTCCGTGGACTGGCGCTCGATCTCGGAGAGGGCCTTGACCTTTTCCCGGTAGGCCATGAGTTCGTCATGCTGTTCAGGTGTAACGAGGTCCAGGGCCAAATGCGCATCCGCAGCAACCACGAAGAATGTTGCGCCGTAAAGGGTGTCCGGGCGGGTGGTGAAGACGGTGACTTCGCGCTCTGCACGGTCCTGGGTGCCCTCGATGACAAAGCGGACGTGGGCGCCCTCGGAGCGGCCGATCCAGTTCCGCTGCATGGCCAGCACGCGCTCGGGCCAATGGCCCTGGAGCTGGTCCATGTCCTCGAGCAGGCGGTCGGCGTACTCGGTGATCTTGAAGTACCACTGGTTCAGGGACTTCTTGGTGACGGCCGTGCCACAGCGCTCACAGGCACCGTTGACTACTTGCTCGTTCGCGAGGACGGTGAGGTCCTTGGGGCACCAGTTGACGGGCGAGTCCTTGCGGTACGCCAAGCCACGCTCATAGAAGCGCTTGAACAGCCACTGGGTCCACCGGTAGTACTCGGGGTCGGACGTATGCAGGCGCCGGGACCAGTCGGCCGAAATGGCGTAGCGTTTGAACGAGGCAGCCTGGGTGTCGATGTTGGCGTAGGTCCACTCGCTGGGGTGGGCGTTGCGCTTAATTGCCGCGTTCTCAGCGGGGAGGCCGAACGAGTCCCAACCGATGGGGTGCAGGACGTCGTAGCCCTTCTGGCGCAGGTAGCGCGCTACGACGTCGCCCATGGCAAAGGCCTCGGCGTGCCCCATGTGGAGGTCGCCTGAGGGGTAGGGGAACATGTCCAGCACGTAGCGGCGTTCCCGCGAACCATCGTCAAGTGGAGTGAACACTTTGAGGTCTTCCCAGACCTGCGGCCACTTGGCTTCCATCGCGGCGAAGCTGTAGACGCCTTCTTCAGGCGCTCCAGCTGCGGCTGTCTGTGCTGTTCCGGTCTCTGTCTCCGGCTGAACGCTCACTGCTGCCCTCTTCTGTTCTTCGATGGCGGTTTTGCCTCCTGCTGCGCTCCAGGTAAAGCCCCGGACACACAAAAGCCCCTCGACAATGGAGGGGCGGCCGCTCGGCTGTTGATTGCCGGGCGGCTAGCTAAGCAGAAGGATCGCACGCATAGATCTACAATAGCGCACGATCATACTTCCACTCGCCGACAAAGCATGGTTGGCGGCGCAGCGGCCCGCATCAAAAAAGGGGCCGATGACTCCCCGCCATGGTGTGGTGGGCACCCGCGGTGGGCCCCCAGCTGCGAGGGTCCCACCGCGAGCTTGCGAGCGGCGGGAGCAGCTGGGGACGGGCGGGCGGGAGTCATCGGCCCCTTTTTTGAACTACTTAACGTCCTCGTCGACCCAATCCATGGATTTGGTCACGGCCTTCTTCCAGAGCCGCAGCTGACGCTCCTGCTCTTCGGCAGGCAGCTGCGGTTCCCAGCGCTTGTCCTCGCCCCAGTTGGCGCTGAGTTCGCCCAGGTCCTTCCAGAATCCGACGGCCAGGGCCTGCAGCGTACGCGGCGCCCAGGGCGGTGGTTTCAACCACCTTCGGGCGGACTACCGGTACGCCGAGGATGTCGGCCTGGAACTGCATGAGTGCCTCGTTGGCGACCATGCCGCCGTCGACCTTCAGTTCGGTGAGGGGCACACCCGAGTCCGCGTTGACGGCGTCGAGTACCTCGCGGGTCTGGAACGCAGTCGCTTCAAGCGCAGCACGCGCAATGTGGCCCTTGTTGGCGAAGCGGGTGAGGCCTACGATCGCGCCTCGCGCGTCAGCCCTCCAATACGGAGCGAACAATCCGGAGAACGCGGGGACGATGTACACGCCACCGTTGTCTTCGACTGCGGCGGCGAGTTCTTCCACCTGGGGTGCGGAGCTGATCATGCCGAGGTTGTCACGCAGCCACTGAATCAGGGAACCGGTGACGGCGATGGAACCTTCCAGGGCGTAGTGGGGCTTGTCGTCGCCGAGCTTGTATCCCAGGGTGGTGAGCAGACCGTTCTTGGAGTGGACGATTTCCTCGCCGGTGTTGAAGATCAGGAAGCAACCCGTGCCGTAGGTGTTTTTCGCTTCACCGGCTTGGAACGCGGCTTGACCAAATGTCGCGGCTTGCTGGTCGCCCAGGATGCCGGCCACGGGAACTTCGCGCAGCAACTGGGAGGTGTGGACGTGTCCGTAGACCTCGGAGGAGGATTTGATGGCGGGCATCATGGAGGCCGGGACGCCGAAGACGTCAAGAATTTCCTGGTCCCATTGCAGCGTTTCAAGGTCCATGAACATAGTGCGGGACGCGTTGGTTACGTCAGTGACGTGCACGCCGCCGTCGACTCCACCTGTCAGGTTCCAGAGAACCCAGGCGTCGGTGTTCCCAAACAAGAGGTCGCCGGCTTCTGCGCGTTCGCGGGCGCCGTCGACGTTGTCCAGGATCCACTTGATCTTGGTTCCGGAGAAGTAGGTAGCCAGGGGCAGTCCAACCTTCTGTTTGAACCGTTCAGGTCCACCGTCCCTGGCAAGCTCGTCCACAATGGGCTGGGTCCGTGTGTCCTGCCAGACGATGGCGTTGTAAACCGCCTCGCCCGTGTTCTTGTCCCAGACCACGGCGGTTTCACGCTGGTTGGTGATTCCGACGGCGGCAATATCGTGCCGCGTCAAGTTCGCCTTCGACAACGCTGAACCTATGACCTCCCGGGTGTTGTTCCAGATCTCGGCGGGGTTGTGCTCGACCCAACCTGCCTGCGGGAAGATCTGCTCATGTTCCATCTGTCCCGTTGACACAATGTTGCCGGAGTGGTCAAAGACGATGGCGCGGGAGCTGGTGGTGCCTTGGTCGATGGCGATGACGTATTGATTCATGGTGACGTCCTTGTCTCAGTGGTTATTGGCGATTATTGATCGGGTAGGGCGTATTGCCGCGTAAGGGTGTCTAGCCGGCGACGGACGGCATGATCCCTGGAACGATGTTGGCCATGAGGCCTGCCAGCGTACCGCCGACAAGGGGCCCAACGACAGGGATCCAGGAGTAGGCCCAGTCGCTGGAACCCTTGCCCTTGATGGGGAGGATGGCGTGCGCGATGCGGGGTCCAAGGTCACGTGCCGGGTTGATGGCGTAACCGGTGGGGCCACCGATGGACACACCGATACCGACCACGAGCAGCGCTACCGCCAACGGGCCCAGGCCCGAGGGGGTGCCGCCGAAAGTCAGGATGACGAAAACCAGGACGAACGTGCCAATGATTTCGGTGATGAGGTTCCACGGGGTTGAACGGATGGCAGGCCCGGTGGAGAACGTTCCCAGCTTGTTTGCTGCCAGCGGCTCCTCATCGAAGTGCTGCTTGTAAGCGAGCCAGCAAACAACGGCGCCCAGGAATGCCCCCAGCAGTTCGCCGCCGAAGTACGTCAAGGTGGAAGCGAAGTCCACGCTGACATCGGGCGCGTATTCCTTGCTTCCCTTGACGAGCAGGCCCAAGGTGACAGCCGGGTTCAGGTGCGCACCGGACTTGGCGGCCACGAAAACGCCCGCGAAGACCGCAATACCCCAGCCCCAGGTCACCATCAAGAATCCACCGTTGTTGCCCTTGGTGCCTTTGAGCGCAACGTTGGCCACGACGCCACAACCCAGCAGGGTCAGCATCATGGTTCCGAATACTTCGGAAAGGAAAACTATTCCAAGAGACATCTTTGACTCCTCATTTTTCTGTTGTCAGCCTCCTCGCGGGTTGAAGAGGCTGTTGGGACAGTTCCGTTTTCCGCAACCATCCCGGTGTGGTGAGCCCCCAAGGGGCTCACCTACCCCGTTTGCCGTCCCTGTCGTCTGGCTTCCTGGCCACACAGTGGGACGATCAAGCATTTTGTGTGGGCAGCCTCAAGCCACGAGACTGTGCACGTCAACCTTGTGGAACCGCCGCAGCACTTCCTGGGCGTGCCGCACTTCTGCCTCACGGTCAGCGGCATCCCACCCAAGCGGTTCAGCCAATGCTGCAGCAATTTCGTTCAGCAACTCGCCGGTCACCAGGCCGCGGAACGCGAGGGACGTACGTCGGATGAGGACATCCACCAGATGCCCGACCTGCTCGTTTTCGGCCATGAATGCCAACTCGCGAACACTGAGTTCCCGGGTTGAACGAAGCGGCGCGTCGTGTCCTGCGTTCAGGTAATCGATGACGGTCTCTGCCCGTGTTCCATACCGCGTCAGGAGTCCAGCCACGCGGTCCGCGTCCAGTCCGGGCCCCATGTGCTTCTTGATCCACTCCTGCTCACCTTGTTCCGTGGCAGGGAAGCCAGCGCCGCCGCCGATGGCGAGTTTCGCCGTCGAAATTTTCCGTTCCCGACCAAGTTCGCGAAGAACGTCGTTGGTCATGTGTTCGGCCAGTGCCCGGAAAGTAGTCCACTTGCCACCTACCAGGCTCAGTACGACGGCGGCCTTGCCGCCTGGCGTAGCCATGGCACCTTCGCCGGTGCGGACGCTGCGTTCGATCCTGTAGTCCCTTGAGACAAATCCCGGTTGGGTTGCGTCGTGGCGCGGCAGTGGACGGACTCCGGCGAAGCTGTAGACGATCTGGTCGCGGTCCACCTTGATTGTGGGGAACACGTGGCCGATCAGGTCGAAGAAGTAGTCGATTTCGGATTCGGTACAGACGGCGTCTTCTGACATGTCGGCGTCGACGTCCGTGGTGCCCACCAGCACCCGGTCCCCCATCGGGTAAATAAGGACGATGCGGCCGTCCGTGTGTTCGAAGAAGATCTCCCGGCCATTGCAGGCGGCCAGCAGCCCAGGGTGGTCCAGCACAATGTGCGAGCCCTTGGTGCCGCCCATGAACTGGCTGGCGGCTCCCATGGCCTGGTTGGTGAGGTCCACCCACGCACCGGTGGTGTTGACGATGACGTCTGCCTGGAAATCGAACTCCTTGCCGCTCAATTCGTCGCGTAGCCGGACTCCGTCAGTACCCATGGAAACCAGCGAGACGTAGTTGCTGGCCCGGGCCGTCCCGCCAGGCAGGCCACCACCGCGCCCGGCCTTCTCGCCATCCTGAAGCACGTCCAGGGTGAGCCGCTCAGGGTTGTGGACGGACGCGTCAAAGTAGGTTGCCGTGGACTTGATTCCCGGGTGCAGCTTGGGCAGCTCCGCCAAAGCCTTGTCCTTGCCGCGGAACTGGTGCCGGGGGACGCTGCCACCGTCACGGGAGAAGAAGTCGTACATGCTCAGGCCGAGCTTGATGAGGAAGGCGCCGCGTTCGTTCGGTTTGCCCTGTTTGTGGGTGAGGAAGCGAATGGGCGCGGACAGGATGCCGGAGAAGGTGCTGAAGATGGGAATGGTGGTCTGCAGCGGCTTGACGTAATGCGGGGCGATCCGAAGAAGGCGGTTGCGCTCCACCACTGATTCCTTGACAAGGCGGAACTCACCGTTCTCCAAGTAGCGGATGCCGCCATGGATCATGTGCGACGATGCACCGCTTGCGCCCTGGCAGTAGTCACCACGCTCCACAAGCGCAACATCAATGCCCTGCAAGGCCAGGTCACGGAAGGTCCCTACGCCGTTGATACCCCCGCCGATAATCAGCACCTTCGCCGACGGCCGCTCCCGCAAGGCGGTTACAGACTCACGCCGATGCGCATCAGAGGAGGTAGAAATCCTGTTGTGTCCCAAAACTGCTCCCTTGGGCTTGGTTTGTGCGCGGCGTTACGTTCGCTGCACCTTTCACCACTAATCTGGCGAAGGTGGAAAATGGAGTCAAGCTATATGCACAAACGTGCAGTAAGGAAATGAGATGGGACGCTCACGTCACTCGGATGCCCTCCGGGCCGCACAGATGTACTACCTGCAGGACCTGACCATGGACGCCATTGCGCGTGAGTTGCGGACCTCGCGCTCCACTGTTTCAAGGCTCTTGTCTTCCGCCCGGGAAACAGGCTTGGTCCAGGTCCAGATCCGCAGCCCGTTTGATACCGCCCCCGAGCTTGAGAGCCAGATTCGCGAGAAATTCAAGGTGGACGTCCACGTAGTGCCCGTGCTTGACACCTTGAACGAGGCTGAGACGCTGGACCGCGTGGCCATGCAGGCAGCTCGGACCATAGGACCCCTGGTGGATTCCAATGCCATCATCGGCATTGCCTGGGGTGCAACGCTCAGCGCTGTAAGCCGGCACCTGACCCGGAAAGTCACGCACGACACCATCGTTGTCCAACTCAACGGCGCCGGGAACATGCAAACAACCGGCATCACCTACGCGAGCGACATCATGCGGCGCTTCGGCAGCGCCTACGGAGCGCGGGTCGAACAATTTCCCGTGCCGGCGTTTTTCGATCACGCGGCCACCAAGACGGCCATGTGGAATGAACGCAGCGTTCAACGCATCCTGGATCTGCAGGCGCGCATGAGCATCGCCATTTTCGGTGTTGGATCCGTTGATTCGGACTATCCAAGCCATGTGTATGCCGGCGGCTACCTCGACGAACAAGACCTCAGCATGTTGGCCGCCGACGACGTGGTGGGCGACGTAGCCACGGTCTTCTTCCGCAGTGATGGATCATCTGACGGCATTACCCTGAACGAGCGGTCGACTGGTCCAAGCCATGAACAGCTACGGCAGGTACGACGCCGGATTTGCGTCGTGTCCGGTGCCTCCAAAATCAACGGCCTGCAGGGCGCCCTGGCAGCCGGACTTGCCACTGACCTCATCCTCGACGAAGCCTCGGCGCGACGCCTGGTGAGTTTCAATGGCCAGTCCTGAGGCTTTCGGCCGGGGAATGGGTAGAGTCGTTGATATGAGATTCCCGGCCCGGCTGACATTGAACAACGGCGTGATGATGGACCGCCTGGGATTCGGACTCTATAAGGTGCCGCCCAAAGGAGCTGAAGCTTTGGTGAGCACTGCCCTCGGCGAAGGCTATCGGCGGTTCGATACCGCCGCCATGTATCGCAACGAAGTAGGCGTAGGCCGCGCGATCGGTGGTGCAATCGGCGATGCCAATGAGGCAAATCTCGGCACGGGTGGTTCCGGCGAATCCGTGCATGCCCTGACCCGGGAAGACGTCTTTGTCACCACCAAGGTCTGGAATGACGACCACGGTTACGACTCCACGCTCCGGGCTTTCGATTCATCCATGGCCAACCTCGGACTGGACTACGTGGATCTTTACCTCATCCACTGGCCGTGTGCCGGACGAGGCCTGTTCGTGGAGACCTACAAAGCCATGGAAACCCTGTACAGGGAAGGCAAAGTCCGGGCCATTGGGGTTTCGAACTTCCAGCCCGGGCACTTGGAAGAACTCATGCAGAAAGCCGAAGTGGTCCCGGCCGTTAATCAAATAGAGCTGCACCCCTGGCTTCAGCAGCCCAGGCTGCGGACACTGCATGAACAACTCGGGATCCGAACCGAAGCATGGAGTCCCCTCGGCCGTGGGCAGGTCCTTGCCGATCCTGCGATTACGGATTTGGCTCACAAGTACGGCAGGACACCGGCCCAAATAATCCTCCGGTGGCATCTCCAGCTTGGGAACCTCGTCATTCCGAAAGCAAGTTCCGCGGGGCGGATCAAGGAGAACTTTGCCGTTTTCGACTTCGAACTCGAGGCAGCAGACATGGACGGCATGGCGGCGCTTGAACGCCACCACCGCACGGGCTCGCACCCGGACAACGTGAATTAGGAACGGCCGAATGGAAAAAGTGGACACCGCGCAAACCCCGGAAGGCGCAGATGCCCCGTTTGAATTCATCAGCAAATCCCTGCAGGGACGCACTATCGCCTCTGATGTGGACGTCGATGGCAGCAATGTGGCGTATTGGACGTACGAACCCGTCAAACCCACACAGGATGCCCGCACGATTTTGGTCATTCACGGTTTTCGGGGTGACCACCACGGATTGCTCCGTGTAGCGGACCTGCTTCCGGACATGCGGATCATCATGCCTGACCTCCCTGCGTTTGGCAGTTCGGATCCTTTCCTTTACGACGAACACACGGTTGAGCGTTACGGCCATTTCATCTCCGGTTTCATGGCCGCGCTGGGCCTGGGCCCCAAGACCGTGCTGCTGGGCCATTCCTTCGGCTCCATCGTCGCGAGCCATTTTGCGGCCCGGAATCCCGGCGCCATTTATCCATTGATCCTTATCAACCCCATCGCTGCACCCGCTTTGGAGGGTCCCAAGGGGATCATGACCAAGCTCGCGGTGTTTTACTATCAGGTGTCTGCCAGGCTTCCAAGGCGCCTTGGCCTTGCCCTCCTGCGCAACCGCGCCATTGTCCGCGTCATGAGTATCACCATGGCCAAGACCAAAGACAAAAACCTGCGTCGCTTCATACATGGCCAGCACGATGCCTACTTCAGCGCATTCGCGGACCGGAGGAGCCTGCTCGAATCCTTCAAGGCATCCGTGTCGGGAACAGTGGCCGACGTCGCCGGGGAGTTGCGCCTCCCCGTGCTGCTGATCGCGGGCGAAAAGGACGAGATCGCCACTCTGCCCAACCAGCACAAACTGATGGAACGCCTTCCGGAGGCCACGCTGGAAGTGATTCCCGACGTCGGGCATTTGATCCACTACGAGACTCCGGCCCCGGCTGCTGCAGCCATCCGCACATTCCTGGAGGAACACCCCGCGTGAAAATTGTCATCGACGCCCGCTTCACCAGGACGGACCACCACGATGGCATCAGCCGGTACGGTTCAAGCCTCATTGCAGCAACATCCAAAATTGCGGATGTCACCATGCTCATCAATGACGAACGCCAGCTGGCTTTGCTTCCCGACGTGCCCTACGTGATTGTCAACAGCCCGCTGTCCCCACTCGAGCTGTTCGTGGCCCGTAAAGTCAACCCTCTGAAGGCCGACGTCGTGGTGTGCCCGATGCAAACCATGGGAACCTTGGGGCGGAAGTATGGCCTGATCCTTACGCTTCACGATCTCATCTATTACGAACACCCCGCTCCCCCGGGGTTCCTTCCGGCTCCGGTGCGCCTGCTCTGGAGGCTGTACCACAAGGCGTTCTGGCCGCAGCGCCTTCTGCTGAACCGGGCTGACGTGGTGGCAACCATCAGCAGGACCACAGAGGCTTTAATGGCCAAGTACACCTTGACCCGCCGCCCCGTACGGATCGTTGGCAACGCCCCGCAGCCCGGCCAGACTCCCCGCGATCCTTCGGCCGGAGCGGATAAGACCCTGCTGTACATGGGTTCGTTCATGCCTTACAAGAACGTGGAAACCATGATTCGGGGAATGGCAGGCCTGCAGGATTACACACTGCACTTGCTCAGCCGGATTACGCCCCAGCGTCGGGCCGAACTCGAGGCCATGGTGCCCCACGGGGCAAAGGTCCTGTTCCACAACGGTGTAACAGACGCCGAGTATGAAGAGCTTTTGACCAGGGCGACTGCACTCATCAGCTTGTCGCGGGCCGAGGGATATGGCTTGCCCCTGGTGGAGGCGATGTCCCTGGGTACGCCCGTTATCGCCAGCGACATTCCAATTTTCCGGGAAGTGGGCGCCGATGCGGTCAGCTATGTTGACCCCGGTTCACCCTCGGAGTTCGCTGCGGCTGTCACGGCGCTGGGTGATGACGCATTGTGGCAGGAACGTTCCCGCAGGTCCGTGGAACGTGCTGGAGACTTCAACTGGGACGAATCCGCCCGGCAGTTGCTGGCTGCGGCAGAAGAGGTCGTGGCGCTTCGTAAGCGCTAGCGTGCCCGCCGAAACCAGCAGCTGAAGGCTACAAAACGTCCACGCCGTCGAGCCGCAGTTGGACTGGCCCGGCTGTGCGTTTCGCCGCGTTCGCTGCCTTGACGGCACGCATGGCACGGGTAACGTCTGCGGCGTCTGCGTAGGGAATGAAGTACAGGGTGCGAACATCTGCCTGAAGTGGCGCCGGACCGGCGCTGCGGACCTTCGAACCCGACTTCAGCTTGACGCTTGCCTCGAAGGTATCGGAAAAATTCGCGACGTCGGCCCTTGGCCCGGTCACTGAAGCTACCCGCACTGCAGGGGGAAGCTGGAGTTCTTTGCGGAGTGCCAGTTCACGCGACGCGTAGCCCGGTGCGTCCCAGCGCAGCAGGGCTCCGGTAGCGGTTGTGTCATCTGCCGTGATGACTACCAGCCCGCCCTGGTTGGAGGGTCTCACCAGCGACGCCGCGTTGAACCACCGCCGAACAGTGTCCTCGCCGGCCCGCAGGTTTTCCCGGCGGAGCAATGAATTACCATCCAGAAGCAGCGCGGCCGCGTACCCCTGGGGAGCCACGGGTTCCGCGCCGACCGTGGCAATGACCAATGCCGGAGCATCAGGAACCGTGGCCTTGATGTTTTCCCCGGATGAGGTGATAACCGTCTGGCCAGGAAAAGCCCGGCCCAGTTCCTCCGCCGTTCGCACGGCTCCCGCCGCAACCCGGCGCAGCTGTGTGCCGTTGCAATGGTTGCAGTGCCACTGCGGTGCCGGCGTGGAACACCAGCGGCAAAGCGGCATGGCGGAACTGCTGGAGATAGCCAGCGGTCCTTGGCAGTTGTTGCAGCGGGCGAGCTCCCGGCACGTTTCGCAAGCCAAAGAGGGCGCATAGCCGGCACGGGCAACCTGCACCAGCACAGGGCCGTGCTCGAGGCCCCTCCTTGGCTGCACGCCATGCCGCTCCGGGCAAACGTGCAATCCGGGCCAGAGGATCCCGTTCCTGTTCAAAGCTGTCCGCTGTGTTCAGGACACGGGGAACAGTGGAACGAATGACCGTTCGCGGCGCCTCGATCGGCACAGCCCATTTCATTTCAACCAGGCGCTGGAGTTCGGTGCTGCGGCTATGGGATGCCATCAGGCAGGCTGCGTTCTCCTGCTCGGCCCGCAGGAGCAGTACTTCCCGCGAGTGCGCGTAGGGAGCCCGCTGGTCGATATGGAGGTCATCGCCGTCGTCCCAACAGACCACAAGTCCCAACTCCCGAACCGGCGCATAGGCGGCGGATCTCGTACCAATGGCTACACGCGCTTCACCACTAAGGATTCGCAGGAAGCTCCGGTAGCGGGGAGTTTGGCCATCGTCGGCCGTCAACCGCGCGACGTCACCCGGTGGCAGGACTTTGGCCAGGGCTACCTCCAGCCGTTCAAGATCCCTGTAATCGGGAACGACCACCACTGCACCACGGCCCGATGCCCGGACTGCCCCAACAGCCGCGGCAACCAGCGAAGGCCAACCCCCCGGGCCGAATCCCTGCAGCGCCGTGAGGACAGCCTTGGGCGCTCCGCCACCGGCCAGGTGGTGGAGGTACGGGGCTCCGTTGGAGTAGGAAGCCCAGGCGGTGGCATCCGGCGCATTTGACGGAAGGTCCGGTTCCGGTGCTGCGTCCCCCGCGAGTAGCTCCTTCTCAACTTTGGCAACGCGAGGGGGAACAGCAGTGCGCAGGACATCGCTCAAGGTTCCGGCGTAGCGCGCGGCTACCGTTCCAGCCAACTCCGCGATGTGGGGCGTCAGGACGGACAGCGTGGAGACTACTTTGTGAAGTGGGGTCAGCGGGTGGCCGGCATCCGAAGCATCGATGCGTTCCAGCACGAAGCCGTTAAGCTCCTGGCCGTTGAACTTCACTTTCACCCGCACGCCGGGAACAGCAGAATCAGCGAGCTCAGCGGGCACGCTGTAATCGAACGGCCGGTCCAGGTGTGGCAGGGAAGATTCCAGCACCACACGGGCAACGGGATTCACCGCCGCCAACGGAGGTCCGCTGACGGGAGACTTGTCAGGGAACCCTTGAAGCAAAGAAGGTTGAAGCAGGGTGGGCTGGGCATCATTTCCCGCCATGCTCTCTACCTCCAACTCTTTGTCACGATGGGTTTCTAGCGCAGACTAAACGACGGATGCCCGCAGTAGGGGAAACCCACTGCGGGCATCTCTCTGGCTCCAGCCAATCATGGACCACCGACAAAGCAGTAAACCCAGGGGCCGGCACCGGCCGAACATCGAGGAGATCAGGCGTTGAAGAATTCCTTCAGGTCCGCCACGCGGTCCAGGCGCTCCCAAGTGAAGTCGGGCTCGTCGCGCCCGAAGTGTCCGTGAGCCGCCGTCTTGGTGTAAATGGGACGCTTGAGGTCCAAGGCGTCGATGATGGCGCGGGGACGGAGATCGAAAAGTTCGTTGATGGCCTCGCTGATGCGGGCGGGGTCAACAGTTTCCGTGCCGAAGGTTTCTACGTACGTGCCGACCGGACGGGCTTGGCCAATGGCGTAGGCAATCTGGATCTCCGCGCGCTTGGCCAGACCTGCGGCTACCACGTTCTTGGCAACCCAGCGCATGGCGTAGGCGGCCGAACGGTCTACCTTGGACGGGTCCTTGCCGGAGAAGGCACCTCCACCGTGCCGGGAGAATCCGCCATAGGTATCGACAATGATCTTCCGACCGGTCAGTCCGGCATCGCCAACCGGGCCACCGATGACGAAGGCACCTGCAGGGTTCAGGATGTTGGCTACATGGGAGATGTCAAGGTTGGATGCCGCCAGAACGGGATCGATGACATGGCTCGCGAGGTCGGCGCGCAGTTGCTCCAGGCTCGCGTCTTCGGCGTGTTGACTGGAAATAACCACCGTTTCAACCGAAACTGGGCGATCGCCGTCATACCCAACCGTGACCTGCGTCTTGCCATCCGGACGGAGGTATGCGAGTTCGCCGCTCTTGCGGACCTCGGTAAGGCGCTCGGACAAACGGTGGGCAAGCCAGATGGGCGTCGGCATGTAGGACGCAGTTTCATCGCTCGCATAGCCGAACATGATGCCCTGATCGCCCGCACCTTGGAGATCGTAGTCGTCCTCCTGGCGGCCTTCACGCGCCTCGAGCGAGTTGAAGACGCCACCGGCGATGTCGTTGGACTGCTGTCCGATCGACACTGAAACGCCACAGCGGGCCCCGTCGAAACCGTTGGCCGAAGAGTCGTAGCCGATGCCGAGAATGGTCTCACGGACAATCTGCGGAATCTCGACGTAAGCGTCAGTGGTTACTTCACCGGCCACATGGACCAGGCCGGTGGTGGCCATGGTCTCGACAGCCACCCGGGATTCAGGATCAGCAGCCAGCAGCCCATCCAGGATCGCGTCACTGATTTGGTCGCAGATCTTGTCCGGATGCCCTTCAGTGACCGACTCGGACGTGAAGAGCCGGAGCTTGGACGGGGTGCCATGATGTTCATGGTGCAGCGGTAAAGTCACTCGACCACCTTACTGTGTTGCGGGGCGGCGGCATCTGCCGTGTGTCCCTATGCTAAGAATTTCGGGGCGGAAGCTACCGCCCGTGGACATTACCGGGCCGGAAAAACCCTGGCCAATTCGGCGCCCACCCGATCCACAACGGCCGCGGCGACATCAAACTTGGATCCGGACGCGGACTGCGGTTCGGCGCCGTGCCCGGAGAGGATCACCACCGAGTTATCGTCCTGGCCGAAGACACGGCCTACCCCGACGTGGTTGACCACCAGGAGGTCGCAGCCCTTGCGCTTGAGTTTGGCGGTGGCGTGCTCCAGGACATCACCTTGGGCATCGCCCGTTTCGGCCGCAAAGCCCACGATCAGCTGGCGGCCACCCTCAGCGTTGCGCCGTTCGACCAGCTCATGCAGGATGTCCGGGTTCCGAACCAGGCGCACCAACGGCGCGTCCTCGCCGTCGACTTTCTTGATCTTGGTGTCCGAAACCTCGGCCGGCCGGAAATCCGCTACAGCGGCAGCCATGATGACGACGTCGGAATCCACGGCCGCTTTCAGCGCTGCATCACGCAGTTCCAGGGCTGATTCAACGCGGACGAGCTCGACGCCGGCGGGCGGCTCGACGTCCATATGCGCGGCAAGGAAACGAACGGTGGCACCGGCAGCCAATGCAGCCGCGGCCAGGGCAGCACCCTGCTTTCCCGAGGACCGGTTACCCAGGAAACGCACCGGGTCCAGCGCTTCCCTGGTACCACCGGCCGAAATCGTCACTGTTCGGCCAGCCAGGGAAGCGTGTGCCGCGGGTACGGCCTTGGGCGCATCCA
The DNA here is from genome assembly GCF_019977255.1 of Arthrobacter sp. StoSoilB13. Lineage (NCBI taxonomy): Bacteria > Bacillati > Actinomycetota > Actinomycetes > Micrococcales > Micrococcaceae > Arthrobacter > Arthrobacter sp. StoSoilB13. The sequence continues at coordinate 951,421 of NZ_AP024647.1, forward strand.
CCTCCGTGCCGGCCTCGGCCAACGCCATGGCGGCCGTGAAAATTGCTTCGGGTTCGGGCAGGCGGCCGGGGCCCGAATCTGCGCCGGTCAGGCGGCCGCTGGCAGGTTCCAGGACTGTTACCCCTCGACTCCGCAAGGTTTCCACATTGGCCTGGGTTGCAGCATGCTGCCACATTTCCGTGTGCATTGCAGGAGCGAACAGCACCGGCCCCGTGAGCCATGAGGAGCGTATTGGTCAGGAGGTCACCGGCCTGGCCTGTGGCTGCCTTGGCCAGGAGGTCCGCAGTGGCCGGTGCAACGACGATCAAGTCAGCCTCGTGGCCCAGACGGACATGGTTGACCTTCTCGACGTCGTCAAAGACGCTGTTGCTCACCGGGTTTCCGGAGAGTGCCTCCCACGTGGCAACACCGACGAAACGGGTGGCTGCTTCGGTTGGGATCACCGTCACCTGGTGTCCGGCTTCAGTAAAAAGCCGGAGGAGCGATGCAACCTTGTAGGCTGCGATCCCTCCCCCGACTCCGAGGACTATGCGCACGTGACCTCCGTCAACAGGCAGTCTGTTTTATTCTGCGGGCTCGATCGGCGTGGAAACCAGGAGGCCTTCGTTGATCTCGCGGAGGGCGATCGACAATGACTTCTCGTTCAGCTTGGTGTCTACCAAGGGACCGACGTACTCGAAGAGGCCCTCGTGCAGTTGGGCGTAGTAGGCGTTGATCTGACGGGCACGCTTGGCGCCGAAGATCACAAGGCCGTACTTGGAATCGGCAGCCTCAAGCAGCGAATCGATCGGCGGGTTGATGATGCCTTCAAGGTTCGTGGACACGAAATCTCCAAATTCTAGCGGGCCTACAAGTGCAAGCGCTTAGCGCTCGTGCGGGGTTAGCCCCATGAGTGAAACAAGCTCGTCCGCTGCCCGGCGAACGTCGTCATTAATGACGGTGTGGTCAAACTCCGGTTCAGCAGCAAGTTCCAGTTTAGCGGTTTCCAGCCTGCGCTGCTGTTCCTCGGCAGATTCAGTGCCGCGGCCCACAAGCCGCCGCACCATTTCTTCCCAACTGGGCGGTGCCAGGAAGACGAACTTGGCATCCGGTACAGCAGCCTTTACCTGCCGTGCACCTTGGAGGTCAATCTCGAGCAGCACCGATTTCCCCTCCGCAATGGCAGCATTCACGGTGCTCCGGAGCGTGCCGTACCGGTTCTGGCCGTGCACCACGGCCCACTCCAGGAGTTCGCCATCAGCCACGAGGGAGTCAAACTCTTCGGCGGACTTGAAGAAGTAGTGAACCCCGTCCTTCTCCCCTGGACGCGCGGCGCGGGTGGTGGCGGAGACGGAAAGCCAAACCTCTGGATAGTTGTCCCTGATGTAGGTGGATACGGTTCCCTTGCCAACAGCAGTTGGGCCTGCGAGGACAGTCAGTCCAGGTTTCTTGCTCACGGATTCCTTCGGGGAGATGCGTCAAACGCTTTGCTGGGTATCCATAAAATCTACCAGCGCCCGGGCCTGGTGAATGCCCAACCCCCTGATGCGCCGGGATGCGGCGATGCCTATGTCCGCCATGATCCCGGCCGCACGTACAGGTCCTATGCCTGGGAGGGCCTCCAGGAGTTCCACCACCCGCATCCGCGCAATGGCTTCAACCGTAGTGCCTGAAGAGATCAGCTCAGCAATGCTCACTTCACCACGTTTGAGCCGCTCTTTGGCTGCGGCCCGCACAGCGCGCGCCTTTGCAGCCTTATCCAAAGCATCGGAACGCTCCTGCGGTGTCAGCTCTTTCAGACCCACGGCCAAACCCCTGTCAGATCGGATTTGTGATTCACGTCACGCGAAACTGATCCTGAACCTACCGGCAGGCGGCGGGTTGCGCAATGAGGCGCCAGCGAATCATTCCGCCCGCAGGCCGTCCAGCGTTTCCTGGGTAGCCGCCCGCAACGCAGCGCTCGTTGGACCGGCGGCAAGTATGCCCCGGCTCGACGTAGCCAGCACTGTGGGATAGGCGGCGCCGAAGGTCGAGCGGAGATCCGCGGGTGTAGCACCCTGCGCCCCCAACCCGGGCGCGAGGATAGCTCCGCGGACCGGGCCCGAGGTCGATGTCCAGATCCTCGAGTGCCGTACCTATGGTGGCGCCTACAACAAGTCCCACTGAGCCCAGGACACCCGCGTACCGCTGGTTCTCGGCTGCGGCCGCAGTGACGATACCGCGGGCGACGGAATTGCTTCCGCCCACGTGCTGGACAGACTTTCCCTCCGGATTGGATGTCAAGGCGAGCACAAAGACTCCCCTGCCGTTTTGCGCAGCAAGGTCCAACGCCGGGCGCAAGGATTCGAAGCCCAGGTAGGGACTCAGGGTCACTGAGTCCGCAGCCAGGGCCGAGCCGTCACGCAGCCAGGCATCTGCGTAGGCAGCCATGGTGGACCCGATATCACCGCGCTTGGCATCGGCGATGCTCAGCACATCCGCATCAGCAGCTGCGGCCAACGTCCGCTCCAGGACAGCCATGCCCGCAGAACCGTGGCGCTCATAAAGCGCCACTTGCGGCTTCACCGCGGCAGCGAGGGAAGCCACAGCCTCCACAACGCTGAGCGAAAAGCGCTCCAGCCCGGCGACGTCGTCGTTCAGTCCCCAGTCAGCCAACAGCTGGGGATGGGGATCGATTCCAACGCACAGCGGGCCACGGGTGGCCATTGCGGCAGCCAGCCGGGAGCCGAATGACTCCCGGACCGGCTGCTGTGCACTCCGGGCCTCGTGCGCACCAACAACGTCAGGCATTGACGGCGGCCTGGGATTCGCTGAGGTTGACTGCGTGCTCCTGAAGGCTGGTGACCGACCATTCATAGGTGCGCAGTGCCTCGATTGCCTGTACGGCCGCGTTAAACTCAGCCACGGTAGTGATGCACGGAATGCCGATGGATGTAGCCGCTGCCCTGAGCTCGTAGCCGTCACTGCGGGCTTCCCCGCCGGACGGGGTGTTGAAGACCATGTCGATCTCGCCGGCAATGACGAGGTCTGCGATGGTACCTTCACCCTCGGCGCTGCTGCCCTCGGCCACCTTGCGGACCGGAGTCGCCTGGATGCCGTTGCGGCGCAGGACGTCAGCCGTACCACCCGTGGAGACGATCTCGAAGCCGAGGTCCGAGAGGCGCTTGACGCCCATGATCACCGAGCGCTTGTCGCGGTTGGCCACGGAAACGAAGATCTTGCCTTCGGTGGGCAGCGCGTTGTTTGCGGCGGCCTGGCTCTTGGCGAAGGCGGTATCGAAGTGCTTGTCGATGCCCATCACTTCACCCGTGGACCGCATTTCCGGGCCGAGCAGGGAGTCGACAACCTTGCCCTCGGGCGTACGGAAGCGGCTGAACGGCAGGACAGCTTCCTTGACAGCGACCGGTGCGTCCAGGGGCAACGTGGAACCGTCACCGGTTTCCGGCAGCATCTTGTAGGCACTGCGCAGCTGGTTGATGGTGACGCCAGTACCGATGAGGGCAGCAGCCTTGGCCATCTGCACCCCGGTTGCCTTGGAAACGAAGGGCACAGTCCGAGAAGCACGCGGGTTGGCTTCAAGGACGTACAGGACGTCCGAGGCCAGGGCGAACTGGATGTTGATGAGGCCACGGACGCCCACACCCTCGGCAATGGCCCGCGTTGCGGTGCGAACGCGCTCGATCACGTTGTTGCCGAGCGTGATCGGAGGAAGGACACAAGCGGAGTCTCCGGAGTGGATACCCGCCTCTTCGATGTGCTCCATGATGCCGCCCAGGTACATGTCGGTGCCATCGAAGAGGGCGTCGACATCGATTTCGACCGCGTCTTCCAGGAAGCGGTCAATCAGTACGGGGTGATCCGGCGTGATTTCCGTGGCATTGGCGATGTACCGGGAAAGGTTGGCTTCGTCGTAGACGATTTCCATGCCGCGACCGCCCAGGACATAGGACGGACGGACGAGCACGGGATAGCCGATCTCGTCGGCGATCTTCTTGGCATCCTCGAAGGAAACGGCGGTTCCGTTCTTCGGGGAGGTCAGGCCGGCCTCGTCCAGGACGCGGGCGAACGCACCACGGTGCTCTGCGAGGTCAATTGCCTCAGGCGAGGTGCCCAGGATGGGCACGCCGGCGTCGGCAAGCTGCTGTGCGAGCTTCAGGGGTGTCTGGCCACCGAGCTGGACGAAGACACCCATGACGCCACCGGTGCGCTCCTCAGCGGCGATGACCTCGAGGACGTCCTCAAGGGTCAGCGGCTCGAAGTAAAGGCGCGTGGAGACGTCGTAGTCCGTGGAGACAGTCTCGGGGTTGCAGTTGACCATTACGGTCTCGTAGCCGGCCTTGCGCAGCGCCATGGAGGCGTGGACGCAGGAGTAGTCGAACTCAATGCCCTGGCCAATGCGGTTGGGCCCAGAGCCAAGGATGATGACGGAGGGCTTGGCGTGCAGGCCCACTTCATCTTCTTCGTCGTAGGACGAGTAGTGGTACGGGGTGTAAGCGGCAAACTCAGCGGCACAGGTGTCCACCGTCTTGTAGACCGGACGAATACCCAAGGCCTGGCGGACGCCGCGGACCACTGCCTCATTGTTGTGCGTCAACGCACCGATCTGCTCATCGGAGAAGCCGTGGCGCTTGGCGTTGCGCAGCATTTCCTCTGTGAGGACGCCGGCCTTGCGGATCTCCTGCGCGGTCTCGTTCAGGAGCTGCAGCTGGTCCAGGAACCAAGGATCGATCTTGGTGGCTTCGAAGAGGTCCTCCACCGTGGCGCCACCCAGCAGGGCGCGCTGCACCTGGTGCAGGCGGTCCGTCGTAGGACGCTTGGCCTTCTCGATGAGCTCGGCAACCTCGTACTCCGGCACGGAGCTGAAGTCCAGCTGCGATCCCTTCTGTTCCAGTGAGCGAAGGGCCTTCTGCAGGGCTTCGGTGAAGTTGCGGCCCATGGCCATGGCTTCGCCAACAGACTTCATGGTGGTGGTCAGCGTGTTGTCGGCTGCCGGGAACTTCTCGAAAGCGAAACGCGGAACCTTGACCACTACATAGTCGAGGGTCGGTTCGAACGACGCCGGCGTCTTCTGCGTGATGTCGTTCGGGATCTCATCCAGGGTGTAACCAAGGGAGAGCTTGGTGGCGATCTTGGCAATGGCGAAGCCGGTTGCCTTGGAAGCCAGCGCGGAGGAACGGGATACGCGCGGATTCATCTCGATAACCACTACGCGGCCAGTGGCGGGGTCGATGGCGAACTGGATGTTGCAGCCACCGGTGTCAACGCCCACTTCGCGGATGACGGCGATGGAGACGTCCCGAAGCTTTTGGTACTCGCGGTCCGTGAGGGTCAGTGCCGGCGCAACCGTGATGGAGTCACCGGTGTGGACGCCCACGGGATCGAAGTTTTCGATGGAGCAAACAACAACGACGTTGTCGTTCTTGTCGCGCATCATCTCAAGCTCGTATTCCTTCCAACCGAGAATGCTCTCTTCGAGCAGGACCTCGGTGGTAGGGCTGTACTGGAGGCCCTGGCCGACGATGCGGCGGAGGTCGTCCTCGTTGTAAGCCAGGCCTGAGCCCAAGCCACCCATGGTGAAGGACGGCCGGACCACCACGGGATAGCCGAGGTCCTCAGCAGCAGCGAAGGCCTCTTCCATGGTGTGGATGATGTGGCTGCGTGCGGACTCCGCGCCACAACGCTCAACAACGCCCTTGAACTTCTCGCGGTCTTCCCCGAGCTCAATGGCTGCAATGTTTGCGCCAATGAGTTCCACGTTGTACTTCTCCAGCACACCGTTCTTGTCCAACGCGATGGCAGTGTTCAGGGCCGTCTGGCCACCCAGGGTGGGCAGGATGGCGTCCGGACGCTCCTTGGCGATGATCTTCTCAACAACCTCGGGCGTGATGGGCTCGACGTAAGTGGCGTCGGCGAACTCGGGGTCCGTCATGATCGTGGCGGGGTTGGAGTTTACGAGGATGACCCGGAGGCCTTCCTCCTTGAGGACGCGGAGAGCCTGGGTCCCGGAGTAGTCGAACTCGGCTGCCTGGCCGATGACGATGGGGCCGGAACCGATGACAAGGACGCTCTTGAGATCTGTACGCTTTGGCATTACTTCTTGTCCTCAGTCTTGGATTCGGTGGAGTTGGCGTCTGTGGCCTTGGACTTGGTATCGGCCATGAGGTCGATAAAGCGGTCGAACAGGTAGGCAGCATCGTGCGGGCCAGCCGCGGCTTCAGGGTGGTACTGGACCGAGAACGCCGGGATGTCCAGGCAGGCAAGGCCTTCAACGACGTCGTCATTCAAGGAGACGTGGCTGACTTCGACGCGGCCGAAGCGCTCTTCCGGTGCCACAGTGGCACCGTTCAGCGGCGCGTCGACGGCGAAGCCGTGGTTCTGCGAGGTGATTTCAACCTTTCCGGTACGGCGGTCCATCACCGGCTGGTTGATGCCCCGGTGGCCGTACCGGAGCTTGTAGGTGCCGAAGCCCAGGGCGCGTCCCAGGATCTGGTTCCCGAAGCAGATGCCGAAGTACGGGAGTTTCTCGTCCAGCACCGAGCGCAGCAAGGAAACCTGGTGGTCCGCCGTAGCGGGGTCGCCAGGTCCGTTGGACATGAAGAAGCCGTCCGGGTTGACCGCGTTGACGTCTTCCAGGGTGGACGTCGCCGGAAGGACATGCACACGCACGCCGCGTTCGGCGAAGCGGACCGGGGTCATGGCCTTGATGCCGAGGTCGACGGCGGCAATGGAGAACCGGGGCTCGCCTTCCCAGCCGTGGTCCTTGGGTTCCACGACGTAAGCCTCGTCAATGGAGACCTCTTCAGCCAGCGCTGCGCCTTCCATGGGGGCGCTTGCCAGCACGGCGTTCAGGAGCTCCTTGTCCGATGCCTGTGCGGCCTCACCCGAGAAGATGCCTGCGCGCATGGTCTTGTGCTCGCGGAGGTGGCGGGTGATGGCACGCGTATCGACGCCCTGGATGCCCACGATGCCTTGCTCGAGGAGTTCATCATCGAGGCTGCGTTCCGAGCGCCAGTTGGAGGGGCGGCGGGCGGCATCGCGCACAATGTAGCCGGCCACCCAGATGCGGCGGGACTCAGCGTCTTCGCTGTTGACGCCCGTGTTGCCGATGTGGGGTGCAGTCTGCACCACGAGCTGGCGGGCGTAGGAGGGATCGGTGATGGTCTCCTGGTAGCCGGTCATTCCGGTGGCGAAGACGGGCCCTCACCGAGGGCCGTTCCCTGGGCGCCGTAGCTACGGCCGCGGAACATGCGGCCGTCTTCGAGCACCAGTACTGCTGCTGAGGGGGTGGGTGTGGTGGCTGCTTTACTGTCCGTCACTTTATTACTTTCCACTATCGGCATCTGCCTGAGGGGCTGCGGAGATCAATTCTTGGATGGCTTCGAGGAGGAGCTCTTTGTCGGCTGCATGCCTGGTCCGGAACCCGGTATCCAGTTCCTTGCCGCCCAGCTTCCAACTGATAACCAGGAGTCCGTCTTTTTCGACGAACTTCCCGGCCATGCCGGCGGCTTGGCGGCTGTCAGCCACTGCGGAGCGTGGGATGAATACCGGGGCGGCGCCTGGGCGGTCGAACAGGATGCCTTCAGCATGGACGCTCAGTTCCGCGTTGGTGCGGATGCCAAGGCCCTGCACTGCGATCCGGTCCAGCCAGTCACCTGCGGTGGTAGTGGCAACGTACTGGCCCTCCGCTACCGCCGTGGCCGGTGTCAGCTGCTGCGGCACCTCGGGGAGGCGTTCGACGTCGGCTTGCCGCCTGAGCCGGTTCCGCCACCCCAGCCAGATCAACACCAGGACGAGGATGATCAGCGGCACCGTGATGAGCACGGTGAGTGTCTGGTTGTTCATCAGCTACCGCTGACTGCCCCGGCGGCATCCGGGGTTGGGTAGTTTCCGGCGTACCTGTACGGAGTGTTGAGCTTGCCGTTGAGAACCGTGGGGTGGCCCTTGAAGAAGGTTGCGACCACGGATCCGGGCAGCTCTTTGCCCTTGAACGGTGAATTGCGGCCCATGGTGGCCATTTTATGGGGGTCAACCGTCCAGCGCGCAGCCGGGTCCACCAGGATGACGTTGGCGGGCTCGCCTTCCTCCAACGGCCGGCCCTGGTCCGCTACGCGGCCAATAACTGCCGGGGTGAAGGAGGTGACCCGGGCGAAGTCTGCCCACGTCATGAGTCCGGTTTCGATCATGGTTTCCTGAACCACGGACAGTGCCGTTTCCAGGCCGGTCATGCCCATGGCCGCCTGCGCCCACTCGCATTCCTTGTGCTCGCTGGGGTGCGGTGCGTGGTCCGTGCCCACAACGTCGATCGTGCCGTCGGCGAGGCCTTCGCGGAGCGCCTGGACGTCGGCATCCGTACGCAGCGGCGGGTTGACCTTATACACGGGATCGTAGCTGCGGACCAGTTCGTCAGTGAGGAGCAGGTGGTGGGGCGTGACCTCGGCTGTGACGTTGATCCCCCGGGCTTTGGCCCAGCGGACGATTTCAACGGATCCGGCGGTGGAGACATGGCAGACGTGGAGGCGGGAACCCACATGCTGCGCGAGCAGGACGTCGCGGGCGATGATGCTTTCCTCTGCCACCGCAGGCCAACCGGCAAGACCCAGCACCGCCGAGACGGCGCCTTCGTTCATCTGTGCCCCGGCGGTCAGGCGGGGTTCCTGCGCGTGCTGGGCCACCACGCCGTCGAACGCTTTGACGTACTCCAGGGCGCGGCGCATCAGCACGGGATCGTGCACGCAGATGCCGTCGTCGGAGAACATCCGCACCTGGGCGCGGGAATCCGCCATGGCACCCAGTTCCGCAAGTTGTTCACCGGCCAGGCCCACCGTAACAGCGCCAACGGGTCGTACGTCCACCCAGCCCGACGCGCGGCCGAGGCTGTGGACCTGTTCGACGACGCCTGCCGTGTCAGCAACGGGGTTGCTGTTGGCCATGGCGTGGACGGCCGTGAAGCCACCCAGGGCTGCGGCACGAGTGCCGGTCTCGACCGTTTCAGCATCTTCGCGGCCGGGTTCGCGCAGGTGCGTGTGGACGTCCACCATGCCAGGCAGGGCAATGAGGCCCTTGCCGTCGATCACTGTGGCGTCGTCGTCGTGGAGATCCTTGCCCCTGGCTGCGATGACGCCATCGCAGATCAGCAGGTCTTCAGCTTCGCCGCCGAGAATGGCGGCCCCGCGGATCAGGTACGTGTTCTCGGCCATCAGTTGCTCTCCTTGGTGGACTGGCTTACAGCGTGGGTGGTCGCTGCCGTTGCGGCAGTTGCTTCACGGGAATCCCCGGAGAGCAGCAGGTAAAGGGCGGCCATGCGCACTGAAACACCGTTCCGCACCTGTGCAAGCACTGTTGAGCGGGGCGAATCGGCGGCGGCCGAGGAAATTTCCAGGCCACGGTTCATGGGGCCGGGGTGCATGATGATTGTGTCTTTCATGCCAAGGTCATCCAGTGCCCGAAGCCGGGCATCGTCGAAGCCCCAGCGCCGTGAGTACTCACGGGTAGAGGGGAAGAACGAGGCATGCATGCGCTCACCCTGGACGCGCAGCATCATCATCGCGTCGACGCCCGCTTCGAGCGTTTCGTCCAGGTTGTAGCTGACCTTGCAGGGCCAGTGCTCGACGCCGATCGGCAGCAGTGTGGGTGGCGCAACCAACGTGACCTCGGCACCCAGGGTGCGCAACAACCAGACGTTCGACCGGGCCACGCGGGAATGCAGGACATCTCCGACGATCGCGACACGCATGCCTCGAAGGTCCGCCCCGGTGGATTTCGTCCCGTTGAGCCGGGACCAGTGCCGGCGCATGGTGAACGCGTCCAACAGCGCCTGCGTGGGGTGTTCGTGGGTGCCATCGCCTGCGTTGATCACTGCGGCGTCGATCCAGTCCGTTGCAGCAAGCCGGTGCGGAGCGCCGGAAGCCCAATGACGGATGACCACCGCATCCGCGCCCATGGCGGCCAGGGTCTGGGCTGTGTCTTTGAGGGACTCGCCCTTGGACACGGAGGAACCCTTGGCCGCGAAGTTGATGACATCGGCTGAAAGCCGCTTTGCTGCGGCTTCGAAGGAGATCCGGGTACGGGTGGAGTCCTCGAAGAAGAGGTTCACTACCGTGCGGCCACGGAGGGCAGGGAGCTTCTTGACCTCGCGGTCGCCCACGGCCGACATTTCTTCGGCGGTGTCCAGAACGCGGATGGCGTCCACGGCGCTGAGGTTCTCAGTGGAGAGGAGGTGCTTCACTTGCCCGCCTCGATTACTACTTCATTGACTGGAACGCCGTCCACCGAGTCGATTTCCTCGAGGTGGACGCGGACCTTTTCCGCGGAAGAAGTGGGCAGGTTCTTGCCTACATGGTCCGCGCGGATGGGAAGCTCACGATGGCCCCTGTCTACCAGGACTGCCAGGCGGACAATCCTGGGACGGCCAAGGTCCACCAGGGCATCAAGTGCTGCCCTGATGGTGCGGCCGGAATACAGGACGTCGTCAATGAGGACAACAACTTTGTTGTCGATACCGGACAGTGGCAGGCGTGTGTGGTGGGGCGGCCTGGTGGGCTGGTGTGAAAGATCGTCACGGAACATGGTGACGTCCAGTTGCCCGACGATCGTTTCCGCGTTGACGGCGGGGTCAGCCGCAGCGATTTTGTTGGCGAGCCGCACGGCCAAGGGATAACCGCGGCTGGGAATGCCCAACAGAACCAGATCCTGGGAACCCTTGTTGGCTTCGAGGATCTCATGGGCGATACGAGTCAGCGCGCGATCAATGTCCGCTTGGTTGAGAACAACCCGCGACGGTACCTGCGCTGAAGTGACTTCAGTCATTCGCTCGTCTCCCCTTTCCCCGCCTCACGGGACGGAATTAAAAAAGGAATATTTGCCTTTCAAAACTACCACAGCGAAAACCAGCCGCCTCACCGGGCCGCAGACGAGGCGTGAGTTAAAGCTCACATCCGGCCCGTTGCAATAGGCTCTAAGCCATGAGCAGCGACCATCCTGGGCACCCCGGCGGGCATCAACCCTACCCGCGGCCCTATCTGGAACCGGGAGCCAATCCCACATGGATCGGACACGTACAGCCCGGAAACTACCAACCAGCGCCCGGGAACCCCGGCAGCCTTCCCCAACCGGCCTGGCCGGCTCCACCGGCACCCCAGGGACGCAGGTCGCCGGGTACACTCCCCCTGCTCCTGGCGGGCGCCATATTGGTCTTCGGCAGCCTTCTCCTGGTAGTTCCCTTCCTTCTGGGCAATACAGGAATCGCAGGCTTCGTGATCGGGTTCATCGCCTCGCTGATCCCGTTGTCGGTGGTACTGCTGACCGTGCGGCTCATTGACCGTTGGGAGCCCGAACCAAACAGGCTGCTCTGGTTCGCTTTCACATGGGGAGCCGCAGTCTCAATCGCCGGAACATTGTTGATCCAGCCCCTCTTCGCCTTGGCAGCTCCCACCACCAGCGAAGAAGCATTCACTTATTTCATGGCCACGGTCCAGGCTCCCATCGTGGAGGAATTCACCAAATCGCTTGGCCTGTTGCTTCTGATCCTTGGAGCCCGGAAGTATTTCGATGGTCCCGTGGATGGTGTGGTCTTTGCTTTTACCATCGCGGGCCGGCTTTGCCTTCACCGAGAACATCCTCTACTTCGGCCGTGAGATCGCCTCCTCATCGGAGCCCGGCACCGACCTAGTCCGGATCTTCATCCTTCGCGGGGTCATGTCACCCTTCGCCCACGCCATTTTCACGGGGACAACCGGCCTGATTATGGGATTCGCCGCCCGTCGATGGCATTCCGGCTATGCAGTGCTCGCCTTCGCCATCGGACTCCTGCCGGCCATGTTCCTGCATAACCGGTGGAACAGCATGGGCCAGGACTTCCTGCTGGACTACTTCGTGGTGCAGGTGCCGATCTTCCTGATCGCGGCTGTGGGCATCATTTTCCTGCGTATTGCCGAAGGCAAACTCACGCGCCAGCGGCTTCTCGAATATGCCAGGGCCGGATGGTTCACCCCGGCCGAAGTTGAAATGCTGGCGACCTCCCAAGGAAGGCGGCAGGCGGTTCGCTGGGCAGCCTCGCGTGGTCGTGCCGCGCAGATGCGGGCGTTCATCAAGGGCGCCACGGCCTTGGCGTTCACGCGCCAACGCATCCTCAGCGGCCGTGACGTGCCCGTTCATCAGCGGGACGAACTTGACCATCTTCGCGGGATTCCGGCGCTCCGGGCGGCAGTGCTGACCTGACCCGCTCTAAGAATTGACCCGCCCTAAGAATTGACCCGCTCAAAGAAGAGGACCCGCCCCACAGTTTCCTGTGGACACGGGTCCTCTTTCTGAATAAGCTGCAGCGACGCCTAGGCCAGCAGTGACGGCTTGAGCTTCTGGAGCCGGCCAAGCAAGCCGTTGATGAAGGCCGGTGATTCGTCCGTGGACATTGTCTTGGCGAGGGCCACAGCTTCGCTGACTGCCACACCGTCCGGGACTTCGTCGTTGTAGAGGAGTTCCCAGGCACCAATGCGGAGGATGATGCGGTCTACCGAAGGCATCCGCTCAAGCGTCCAGCCCTGGGCATAGGTCTGCAGGAACTCGTCGATAGTCGGCTGCATGGAGACGACACCCTCAACGATTTCCATCGTGTAGGGGTTAATGACGAGATCCGTTTTCTCCCGACGCGCCTTGAGCGCGTCAAAAGCCGAAACGGAACGCTGCTCCGCCTCGAAAAGTACTTCAAGTGCCCTGCTACGGGCTTTACCGCGTGCGCTCACTAGTCGTTGACCCGGCCCAGGTAGCTGCCATCGCGGGTGTCAACCTTGACTTTGGTGCCCTGCTCCACGAACAGCGGAACCTGGATTTCGTAGCCGGTTTCCACGGTTGCCGGCTTGGTGCCCGCCGAGGAGCGGTCGCCCTGGAGGCCGGGCTCGGTGTAGGTGATTTCGAGAACGACGCTCGGCGGCAGCTCGATGTACAGCGGCGTGCCTTCGTGGATGGCAATGTTCACCATCTGGTTCTCGAGCATGAAGTTTGTGGCGTCGCCGACCGTAGCACCGGAAACGGTGATTTGGTCGTAGTCCTGGGTGTCCATGAAGACGAAGTCTTCGCCATCCTGGTACAGGTACTGGTAGTCACGGCGGTCAACCGTAGCGGTCTCGATCTTCAGGCCGGCGTTGAAGGTCTTGTCAACCACCTTGCCGGACATGACGTTGCGCATCTTGGTGCGAACGAAAGCGCCACCCTTGCCCGGCTTGACGTGCTGGAACTCAATGATGTTCCAGAGCTGGCCCTCGAGCTTCAGTACGGTTCCGTTCTTGATGTCGTTTGTGGTTGCCACTCGTATCCTCTGGTTTCTCTCACTGGTTCTAGCTACGGTTTCTAGCTTCCAGCCGGGTATGCCAGCCAGCATGCCAAAAGGCGTGCCAGCGCGTATTTATCAAAAATCCAAGAACCATTCTACCGGCAAATGGGAAGTGGCTTGGCTTCGGGTGGTTCCAGCCTGGATCAGGACGCGAGTTCCAGCACATCCCTGGCCCGTTGGAGTGCCACCGCGGACGAGTAAATCAACGCGGCATCGGCGGCTTTGGCAACCCTCAGGTCCAGTGCCTTGGCGAACTCTTCGGACGCGGCCAGCGCATTTCCGCTTACAAAATATGCCCTGCCCAAATACTGGTGGACGATCGCTTCCTTGGATGTGCCCTGGACTTCCTGCAGCAGTTGGCGGAACAGTTGGATGGCACGGTCCAGGCGGTTGGTGGCCCGGTGGACTTCAGCTTCAAAAATCCGCAACCGGAAGGATTCCGGGTCCTTGTAGCGGGCTTCGGCGAGCAATTCCGCCGCTTCCTTTGGCTGGTTTTCCAGCAGCAGCGCCATGATGCGGTCGGCAGGATCTTCCGAAGCGGCCAGCGCAGATTCCAGTGCGTCTTCGTTGACGATTACGGGGAGCAAGGTATCGGGGTTTGTGCGGACGCCCGGGAATCCTGCGGTTGGCCAATCGCTGACCCCTTCCCTGAGGGTGGTCATCATGAAGCAATCTCCTGGTAGGCAGCAAACAACAGGGACGTATCGGGGACGTCCAGAATGCCGGGCTTGGCTACGCCATCCAGTACAACAAAGCGCAGGAGGTCGCCACGGGACTTCTTATCCCGGCGCATGCCATCCAGCAGGCCTTGCCAACGGTCCTTGCGGTAGGTGATGGGCAAACCAAGGCTCTCAAGGATGGTGCGGTGCCGGTCGGCGTCGGCGTCGGAGAGTCGTCCAACGCTTCGGGCCAGTTCAGCAGCGAACATCATGCCTACCGAAACGGCCGCACCATGGCGCCAGGAGTACCGTTCCACGAGTTCAATGGCATGGCCCAGGGTGTGTCCGTAGTTCAGGATTTCGCGCAGCCCGGATTCCTTCAGGTCCTGGGAGACGACGTTGGCTTTGACCGAAATGGCGCGTTCGATGAGTTCACGGACAACGTCCGACTCCGGATCCATCACGGCGTCCGTGTTCTTTTCCACGAGGTCAAGGATCGCGGGATCGGCGATAAAGCCGCACTTGATGACCTCTGCCATTCCGGAAATCAACTCATTCCTGGGCAAAGTCTTGAGCGTATCCAGATCCGCCAGTACAGCCGCCGGAGGATGGAACGATCCCACCAGGTTCTTGCCTTCGGCAGTGTTGATACCTGTTTTGCCGCCAACTGAGGCATCCACCATGCCCAACAAGCTGGTGGGCATGTGGATGACTTTGACTCCGCGAAGCCAGGTAGCAGCAACGAATCCGGCGAGGTCGGTCACGGCCCCGCCACCGACGGCAACAATAGCGTCCGAGCGCGTGAAGTCGTTCTGCCCCAGCACCTGCCAGCAGAAAGCGGCAACCTGTATGTGCTTGCCTTCTTCGGCATCCGGGATCTCGGCCGTCAGCGCGGTGAAGCCGGCAGCTTCGAGCTCATCGCGGACGGTGTCCCCGGTCAGGCGAAGGGCACGTGGGTGAATGACAAGCACGCGTCGAACCCGCTCGCCAAGTTTGGCGGGAAGGGATTGCAGGAGTCCACGGCCCACGATGACGTCGTAGTTCTCCGTGGTTGATTGGCCGGTCACCTTGATGACAGTTGCTTCGTTGCTCACTTTTCAACTTCCTCTTTCAAGGCTGCATGCTGGCGCAGCCGTTCCTCCAACCGGAGGCCGATTTCAGCCACGGATCCCGAACGGACGTCCAGGACAATGTCTGCGAGACGCTCATACACTGGACGCCGGGTGGCAAACAGAGCTTCCCAACGGGACATTGCGTCGCCCTGCAGCAAAGGCCTTCCGGTGTTTCGCGCGATCCGGTCAGCAACAGTCGAGGCGTCGCATTCCAGATAAACCACGGTGCATTCCCCCAGCAATTGCTGGGTTCCCGAGTCCAGGACCGCTCCACCACCCAGCGAAATCACTGCTGGTTGTTCCTTGGCGGCCTCGATGGCCTTCGCCACTGCCCGGGCTTCGATTTCCCGGAACGCGTGTTCTCCCCGCCCAGCGAAAATGTCAGCGATGCTGCCGTGCGCCGCGACCACCACGGCGTCGGTGTCCACGAAGGGAACGCCGAGTTGCTGCGCCAGTTGCTGGCCAATGGCAGACTTGCCAACTGCCATGGGACCCACCAGGACAACGGGACGGCCAGCGCAGCCGTCCTGGGTAGTGCGGCCCACTACCGGCCGACCGAGTCCAGGGTTGCCGGAATGTTGTCCAGGTAGCTCTGCAGGTTACGCGTGGTCTCGGCAACAGAGTCACCTCCGAATTTCTCGGCGATGGCTTCTGCGAGGACGAGGGCAACCATGGCCTCGGCCACAACGCCCGCTGCCGGAACTGCACAAACGTCCGAACGCTGGTGGTGCGCCTTGGCGGGTTCCCCGGTGCTGACATCAATGGTGCGCAACGCGCGGGGAACAGTGGCAATAGGCTTCATGGCGGCGCGCACGCGCAGAACTTCGCCGATGCTCATTCCACCCTCAATGCCGCCGGCACGGTTGGTCTGACGAATAATTCTGCCGTTCTCATCCTTGAGGATTTCGTCGTGCGCTGCAGAACCACGGCGGGCAGCGGTGAGGAACCCGTCACCGACCTCAACGCCCTTGATGGCCTGGATACCCATCAGCGCAGCGGCCAGGCGGGAATCAAGGCGGCGGTCCCAATGGACGTAACTGCCCAATCCGGGGGGAAGCCCGTAGGCGAGGACCTCAACCACGCCTCCAAGGGTTTCGCCTTCCTTGTGGGCGGCATCCACCTCGGCGACCATTGCATCGGATGTTTCGCGGTCGAAGCAGCGCAGCGGATCTGCATCAAGGGCGATGACGTCCTTGGGCAGGGGCAACGCCTTGCCCTCGGGTACTGTGACGCTGGCGATGGAAACGGTGTGGCTTACCAATTCCACGCCCAGTTGCTTAAGGAACTGGGCTGCAACGGTACCAAGAGCAACACGGGTGGCGGTTTCACGCGCACTTGCGCGCTCAAGGACCGGACGGGCTTCATCAAAGCCGTACTTCTGCATCCCGGTGAAATCGGCGTGCCCCGGACGCGGGCGCGTCAGAGGTGCGTTGCGGGCTTGGTCGGCAAGGACTTCAGGGTCCACCGGATCAGCAGACATAATCTGCTCCCACTTTGGCCATTCGGTGTTGCCCACCTGAATGGCGACCGGACCACCCTGGGTGATGCCGTGGCGCACGCCACCGAGGATCGTGACTTCATCCTGCTCAAACTTCATGCGGGCGCCACGTCCATAGCCCAGGCGACGACGCGCCAAAGCATCACGGATTTGCCCGCTGGTGAGTTCAACACCGGCGGGCACGCCTTCAACAATTCCGATCAGAGCCGGACCATGGGATTCACCGGCAGTCAACCAACGCAACATATAACCAATCCTGCCATGTAAGGCCTCTAGAACACTCGCCGGGGAAGCCCAACTGAGTCGCACATCACATCTATGACGGAGGCGTCAACGTCACAGCCACTGAACTGCCGGATCTGCTCCGCCGCTTGGTACATCAGCATTTCAAGCCCGGGAACCACCGCTCCCCCATGGCCGTGCCAAACCTCGGCGAGGCGGCTGGGCCACGGGTCATAAGCGACGTCCAGCAAAACCCCTGCCCCTGTTCCTGGCAGGGCGGCGAGCTCCTCCGCAAGCGCATCGGCCGCGCGCGGTGGAAAGGTGGAGATGACCAGCCCGGACCCAGCCACGGCAGTGGCCGCCTCACTGAGGGGGCGGAGCCGCAGGGAAATTCCGACGGCGGCCGCAGCGGCCTGGGCGTCGACGGCGCGCGTGGCATCCCGGACGAAAACGTCCACGTGCCCGGCCCCGAGCTCGTGTACGGCAGCAATGGCAGCCGCGGAGGTTCCTCCGCCGCCGAGGACAGCAGCATGCGGTGCCGAAGAGATTCCCGCGTAACGCACTGCTTCCACGATGCCCACGACATCGGTGTTGTAACCGATGCGGCGAGCCGAACCGCCGTCGTACTCAAAGGCCACAGTGTTGATGACGCCCAACTGGGCGCCAGCGCCACGGACCTCGTCAACTTCCCTGACCATGGCCGACTTCAAGGGCATGGTTACCGAAAGCCCGCACCATGATTGGTCCCCGCGGAGGGAATCCATGAAGGCCGGAAGCCCATCGACCGTCAGGTCGATTGCCGAGTATTCGATGTCCACGCCGAGCTTGGCATAGGCGGCAGTGTGCATCGCCGGGGACTTCGAATGTGAGATCGGGTGCCCGAGGACAGCGGCGCGACGACTCACACGCACCGTCCGGCGTTGGCCTGGCACCATGCGTTGTATTGCTCAACGTACCTGCTGTGTTCGGCCAGCGTCTTGGAGAACTTGGTCTCCTTGGTGTCCAGGTTGATGGTGACCCAGTACAGGTAATCGTTCTGCGTCGGCTTTGCTGCGGCGTCGATCGCCGTCTTGCCCGGAGAACCGATCGGACCGGCGGGCAGCCCTGGGTTGGCGTACGTGTTGTAGGTGTTGGACTTATCGGCCTTCTCTTCGTCCGTGAGGTGGAAGGACTTCTTGCCCAGGCCATAAGTCACCGTGGCATCGGACTGGATAAGGCCGTTGGTCTCGGTGTTGTTCGGTTTGAGCCTGTTGTAGATCGCACCAGCGACGTTCCCATAGTCGGCCTGGCCGCCCTCCGCCTGGACGATGCTGGCGATGGTTACGGTGTCGTACTGCTTGGCCGGATCCGTAATTCCTTGGGCCTTGAGCTCATCAAGGGTGCTGGAGACCAACTTCTGGATGATGTCCTTACCCGATGTTCCCAGCGGGAAGCGATACTCTCCGGGAGCGAGGAAGCCCTCCAGGTTCTTGGCCTTCGCAGGCACCCCGAACTGTCCGGGCGCCTGGTTGAAGCTGTTGAGCTGTGCCATGGGGATGCCGGAGCCCTTGGAGATAGCCTCCAGCGACTCGTTGATCCTCAGACCTGCACTCAGGGCGAAGTAGATCACTTTGGAAGCGTCTTTGTTGACGAGGACGGCAACGGCGTCGGAGTTTTTCATCTCGGTACGGAAGGTGAATTCCCCCGGCGAGAGCTCGCCGCCCTCGGTCACGAACTCCTTGACGAAGGAATCGGCGTCCGCCACGACGTGGTTTTCCACCAGCGCGGTTGCCACAGCCTTGGGGCCGGCCCCTTCCGGGACCGTAATGCTGACGGAGCCCGTCCCGGGACCGGGGTAATCGGTGACTTTGTCCATGCCAAGGAGGGGCTTGAGGAATTGTGCCCCGATCGCGATGGCGGCAACAAAGACTCCCAGCGTGATCAGCAAGGCAAGGACCCGACGGCGACGCCGCGCCTTCTTGGCCGCGGCCTTGGACGCCGCCGTGACTTCTACCGGAGCGATGAGGTGGTGGTGCTCGTCATGAAGCTCGTCGTGAAGCTCCATGTGCCCTTCGTGGGCTTCGTAATCGTACTGGGGCGCATGGTCTTCAAACGCATGATCATCCACGTGGACCGAGCCTTCGTGGACGCCGTAGGTGTGGGCCTCATTGGCATGACCGGCATAGACATGTGCAACAGCCGGGACCGGAAGGGCATCGTCATGGTGCTCCTCTTCCGAAAGCACGGGCTCCACATGTTCGGCAGGAGCAACCGTCGGCAACTCCTCCGGAATTGGCGGGACCTCCGGAGAAGCAGCCGCCCGCACAGGTTCCGGGGCCGGGGTTTCAGACGCAGCCGGTTGGGGCGCGGCAGGTTCAGGCGCAACCGGTTCAGGCGCAGGGGCGTCAGGCGCAGCAGTTGGCTTGGGAACCGCGGGGATCGGGCGGGGCAGTTCAGGCTCGACATCAGCCGTAGGCGCTGCTTCCCCCGGCGTCGCTTCGGGAACGGGTACGACGTTCTGGTTCTGGGTGGCGAGGAATCGTTCCCGCGCCCGCAGTTCCTTGCGGGTCAGCGGCATGCCGCCGCCGGCGGTTCCGCTGGAGGGGTCGTTGTTGACCGGGCTCACAGTTGCAGTCCCCTCGTAGAAGAATCTGGTTCAGGGCCGGAGGAAGCCTGCAGCGTTGGGGCACTGCTGGATGTATCGGACGGCCCCGGTGCATTTACGCGGCGGCCAACGTCCGTTCCTCTGGCTTTTTGCATGTCGATCGCGTGCTGAAGTATTCCAGCAGCGGCAACCTGATCAACCACTTTACGGTGGTTCTTGCTGCTCATGCCAGCTTCGTGCAGGTTGCGGTGCGCCGTAACAGTGGAAAGACGCTCATCCACGAGGTTCACGGGAACGTCCAAACCGGTTCGGGCGAGCTCGCCCGCAAGCAGTTCGGCGTACTCCGTTGCCATCTGCGCGGAGCTTCGTTCCTCGCCCTTCATGGTCTTTGGAAGGCCCACGAAAATCTGCACGGCCCGCATTTCCATAGCCTGTTTAACCACCACGCGAACGTCGGAGTTCTTTTTGGCGTCGCGGCCCACTGTCTTGAAAGGCGTGGCCAGGATTTCGTCGGGGTCGCAAATGGCCAGCCCAACCCTGACGGTGCCGACGTCTACCCCCAGCTTGATGCCTTGGGGGTAGACGCCGCTGTTCGTACTGGAATTCACCGTTAGCGCTTGGCTATCGCATCCACCACCGCTGTGAGGGCCTCAGAGACCTTCCCAGCGTCGGTGCCGCCGCCTTGGGCGACATCGTCCTTGCCGCCGCCGCCACCACCGAGGATTCCCGCGGCAAGGCGCACCAAAGCTCCGGCCTTCACGCCGGCTTCACGGGCAGCTTCATTCGTGGCGATCAAAATGACGGGCCGGTCGTTGCTGACACCGGCTACGGCCACAGTGGCGGCTTCGGAGCCCAAACGGCTGCGGAGGTCCAGGGCAAGGTTCCGGAGATCGTCTGCGCCACCCACCTGGCCGGCGTCGTGGGCTACAACCCGCACACCCGCGGCGTCCTTGGCGGTACCCACCAGGTTGGCGGCCGCTGCAGCCAGCTGCTCCTTGCGAAGGCGGTCGAGTTCCTTCTCTGTTGCCTTCAACTTGTTCAAGGTGCTGGAGATGCGGTCCGCGAGCTGGCCGGAGGGAACCTTCAACAGTTCCGTGAGTTCCGTAACGAGTGCCCGCTCGGCCGCCAGGTGGCGGAAAGCGTCCAAGCCCACGAAGGCCTCCACACGACGGTTTCCGGAACCAACCGACTGCTCACCCAACAGGGAAAGGCTGCCAATAAGGGAAGTATTGGACACGTGCGTGCCACCACAAAGCTCGCGGGACCACGCGCCGTCGATCTCCACGACGCGTACTTCGCTGCCGTAGTTCTCGCCGAAGAGGGCCATGGCGCCCAGGGCCTTGGCCTCGGCCAAGCCCATGACCTTGGTGTCTACCCGGTAGTTGTTCCGGATGGCGATGTTGGAAACCTCTTCAATTTCCGAACGCGTGGCGGGGCTCAGGCCCTCACCCCAGGCGAAGTCGAAGCGGAGGTAGCCGGCTTTGTTGTAGGAACCGCGCTGGGTAGCTTCCGGGCCCAGGATCTGGTGCAACGCGGCATGCACAATGTGCGTACCAGTGTGCGCTTGCTCGGCCGCGTGGCGCCGTTCACGATCGACGGCGGCGCGCACCAGGGCATCGGTGGCGATCTCACCTTCCCGGACGATTGCCTTATGGACGCTCAGACCCTTTACCGGGCGCTGGACGTCCAGGACCTCGACGACGAATCCGTCGCCGGTGATCAGGCCGGTATCGGCCGACTGTCCACCGGCTTCTGCATAGAACGGCGTCTCATTGAGGACCACTTCGATTTCGTCGCCCGTGGAAGCGTGGGCCACGCGCCGACCGCCGCTGACGATGCCGCGGACCTTGGACTCGCCCTCAAGCTCGTCGTAACCGGTAAACGTAGTCTCGCCCTGGCCAAGCATCTCCTGGTAGGCGGTGAGATCGGCGTGGCCGCCCTTCTTGCCCTTGGCATCTGCCTGTGCGCGCTGACGCTGTTCAAGCATGAGCGAGCGGAAGCCGGCTTCGTCAACCTTAAGGCCGGCTTCTTCAGCCATTTCCAAGGTGAGGTCAATGGGGAAACCGTAGGTGTCATGCAGCGCAAAAGCATCGGCGCCGGACAAGGGAACCCCTGCAGCCTTCGATTCGGCCACCGCATCCTCCAGGCGGGCTGTACCCGAGGCAATGGTGCGCAGGAACGCCTTTTCCTCGGCGTAAGCGATACGGCTGATGCGCGCGAAATCCGTCTCCACTACCGGGTAGACACCCTTCATGGCGTCACGGGAAGCAGGAAGAAGGTCCGGCAGGCAGGCCTTCTCGACACCGAGCAGGCGCATCGCACGGACGGCCCGGCGGATCAGCCGGCGCAGGACATAGCCACGGCCTTCGTTCGAAGGTGCTACTCCGTCAGCAATGAGCATCAGGGCCGAGCGGATGTGGTCGGCAACAACGCGCATCCGGACGTCGTCAGTGTGGTGGGGGTCATCTGCTGACTCGGCAGAGGTGTATTCACGGCCGGACAGCTCTGCAGCCTTGTCAATGACAGGACGGACCTGGTCTGTCTCATACATGTTCTCGACGCCCTGGAGGATCATCGCGAGGCGTTCCATGCCCAGGCCGGTGTCAATGTTCTTGTTCGGCAGTTCGCCCACGATGTCGAAGTCCACCTTGGAACGCACGTTCTCGATCTGGTACTGCATGAACACGAGGTTCCAGATTTCGATGTAGCGCGTTTCGTCGGCGATGGGGCCGCCTTCAATACCGTACTCGGGACCGCGGTCGTAGTAGATCTCCGAGCAGGGGCCTGCGGGACCGGGCTGGCCCGTGTGCCAGTAATTATCCGACTTGCCCATGCGCTGGATGCGTTCTGCCGGAATGCCCGTGTTCTTGAGCCACAGTTCCTTGGCTTCGTCGTCTTCCTCGTAGACCGTCACCCAGAGGCGTTCGGCAGGAAGCCCATAGCCGCCGTCGTCAACGCTCTTGGTGAGCAGCTCGAAAGCGAACTTGATGGCATCTTCCTTGAAGTAGTCCCCGAAGGAGAAGTTGCCGCACATCTGGAAGAACGTGCCGTGCCGTGCCGTCTTGCCGACTTCCTCGATGTCGCCGGTGCGGATACACTTCTGGACGCTCGTGGCGCGTGTGTAGGGAGGCTCTTCGCGGGCCGTCAAGTAAGGAATGAACGGCACCATGCCTGCCACAGTAAAGAGAAGTGACGGGTCGCTGGAAACGAGCGACGCGGAGGGAACGGCGGTGTGGCCCTTGCTGACAAAAAAGTCCACCCAGCGTTTGGTGATCTCCTGCGACTTCATTAGCTGATTACTTACCCTTCTCAATTCACTGCACACGTTGTGCGCGGCACCGGCTGTTGCCGTTCCGCAGCTTTCCATTCTGCCTTGTTGTGGGCTCTGGAGCGAACCGTGTTCGCTAGCGCCGGGCGGGGCTGGTGTTGATATCCGCACTCTGAATGCCCAGCGCGGACCTCAAGTCCTCTTCGCGTTCATGCATGCCTGAGCGCACCGCATCCGCGAAATCGAACAAGCCGTCGGCAAGGCGCCCAACTGCACGGTTCAAGCCATCCGGGCCGATAGTGGCCTTGGCCTCGGTGACCTTGCGGAAGGCAATAATGCCAATCGCCACCCCAATGCCCATCCAAACGATTCTTTTCATGTGTTCCTGGTCTCCAATTGGTTCAGCGGCTGCGACGGCCGGAGGAAGGAGCGCGACGGCCCGCGAAGGCCGAACGGACACCATAGCTGAAGGCTGCAACCTTGATCAGCGGCGAACCAACTGTCGCAGCCACCAGCGAGGACAGGGCGGAAATGTTCGCCGATGCGTCGGACACGTTCGATGCGATGCCGTCGACTTTTTTCAGTTGCTGGTTGGTAGTGGAAACCGTTGCGGTTACTTCGTCCATGAGGGGCGTCGCCCCGTCGCTGATGGATCGGATGGTGGTGCGCACTTCGTCAAAGACGCCACCGAGCTTCAGGATAGGCACGGCCAACAGCAGGACCAGCAGTGCGAACACTCCTGCCGCAATCAGGCCGGCGATGTCGCCACCAGACATAGAATTCATCTCCTAGATTGTTGCGCTGCCCGGCACGGCCGGTATCCGGCTTCGACCAAGGCCTCCCCAGTACCCTATCGAAAAAACGTCAGTACCCTACCTACAAAGAAAGCCCGCGGCGTGTGCCACGGGCTTTCTTTGTAATCGCTGCTTGAATTTAGCGGGCGTAGAATTCGACGACGAGCTGCTCTTCGCAGATCACGGGGACCTCGGAGCGCTTCGGGCGGCGAACCAGGCGGGCCCTGCAGGGCGTCCAGCTTGACGTCCAGGTATGCCGGCACGTTGTTCAGGGCGTGGGCACCAGCAGCTGCGACCTGGAACGGAGCCATGACCTCGGAGCGGCTGTGAACGTGGATGAGCTGGCCTTCGCCAACGCGGAAGGACGGGCGGTCCACGCGGATGCCGTCAACCATGATGTGGCGGTGCACAACGAGCTGGCGGGCCTGTGCGATGGTGCGGGCGAAGCCTGCACGCAGTACGAGGGCGTCCAAACGCATTTCGAGCAGCTCAACCAGGTTTTCACCGGTGAGGCCCTTGGTGCGGCGTGCTTCTTCGAAGGCACGGGTCATCTGGGCTTCACGGATGCCGTACTGGGCGCGGAGACGCTGCTTTTCGCGCAGACGTACGGCGTAGTCGGAGTCCTGCTTCTTGCGGGCACGGCCGTGCTCACCGGGGCCGTACGGGCGGCGCTCCATGTACTTGGCGGCCTTGGGGGTCAGAGCAATGCCGAGTGCACGCGAAAGGCGTGCGGTACGGCGAGCACGAGTGTTGTTAGCCACTTGTGTCCTTCCAAATTACTGCGGTGTGTCAGTGTTACTGGCCTCCATCAGGGAGAGCATCGGCCAACCGCTGCCTTTTGCTACTGGCCCGCGGCACAACTCCATTGAAGGAATCTTCAAAGGGATTGTGCGTCGGGTCATGCCAGACAAGGAACTATCCTACCACGCTACTGTCCCCGGATGATCTTCCGGAGCCGTTCCAGCCTGGCAGCTATATCGCGTTCGGCGCCGTTGTTGGTTGGCTCGTAGTAGTCCTTTCCCACGAGGTCATCCGGCGGGTACTGCTGGGTCGCCACCCCGTGCGGTTCATCATGCGCGTACTTGTAGCTCTTGCCATGTCCCAATTGCTTGGCACCTGGATAGTGCGCGTCGCGCAGATGCATGGGGATGCCGCCGCCGAAACCGGCACGGACGTCGGCAACTGCCTTGTTCAAGCCCATGTACGCCGCATTGGACTTGGGAGCGGTGGCAAGGTGGACAACAGCTTCGGCCAGGACAATCCGGCCTTCCGGCATCCCTATCAACTGGACCGCCTGTGCCGCTGCCACAGCTGTTTGCAAAGCGGTGGGATCGGCCATGCCGATGTCTTCCGCCGCGGAGATGATGATGCGCCGCGCCACGAACCTCGGGTCCTCTCCCGCCTCCAGCATCCGCGCCAGATAGTGAAGGGAGGCATCAACGTCCGAGCCCCTGATGGACTTGATGAACGCACTGGCGACGTCGTAGTGCTGGTCGCCGGCCCTGTCATAACGAACAGCAGCGGCGTCCAGGGCACGCTCGGTGTGCTTGAGTTCCACCAGCACCGGCGCGTCGGGGGCGCCGTCGCCGGCAAGCCCCGGTTCGCCGTCGTCGGTGACGTTGGTCCCGTCCGTGACGCTGGTCCCGTCGGTTTCGCCTTCCCCTTCGACGACGGTTGAAACGGCATTGCTGTCTCCGAACGCGACGCCGGCCGCAGCTTCCAGGGCAGTCAGGGCCCTTCGGGCGTCACCTCCGGAGAGCCGCACCAAGTGATCCAAAGCCTCGGGACTGAGTTCCACACGCCCGGCAAGGGCCGCGGGCATCGGCAACAGCCCGCTGCAACAGCCCGGCAATGTCGTCATCCGTCAGTGGCTTCAGCGTCAGCAGAAGCGAGCGGGACAGCAGCGGTGATACCACCGAGAACGACGGGTTCTCCGTGGTGGCCGCCACCAGGACCACCCACCGGTTTTCAACGCCAGGCAACAGTGCGTCCTGCTGCGCCTTGTTGAACCGGTGGATTTCATCGAGGAACAGGACAGTGGTCTTCTTGTAAAGGTCCCGGGCGGTCAAAGCCTCATCCATTACCCGGCGAACATCCTTCACACCGGCAGTAATGGCAGACAATTCCACGAACTTCCGCCCCGGTCCGCGGGCGATGACATGTGCCAACGTCGTTTTCCCGGTTCCGGGAGGCCCCCAGAGAATGACTGAACTGGGCCCTGCCGGGCCGGCAGCTTCTGCGCCCGCGGCGAGCTGGCGAAGCGGGGAACCGTGTCCCAACAGGTGCTGTTGACCCACCACGTCATCCAAGGTCCGGGGGCGCATCCGAACTGCCAGCGGGCTCCGCTGGGACGCCATCCACGCGGCGTCGGAGGCTCCCCCTGCGGCAGGCAGATCCTCCGACTCGTCGTCGTTGTTTACACCGGCACCAAAGAGATCTTCCACATGGATAGGCTACTCATAGTTCCAACAAAGGAGACATCGACGTGGACCGCCGCGCATCCGCCCCGCAACAACGGCCGCCGAGGGCCTCCGGCCGCACGGCCCTCGTGCCGGCATCACGGCTGGTGGGTTGGGTGGATCGCTTTGCCGGAAGCCATGGCCCACTCACTGAAGAGACTGACGACGGCGGCCTCCTCCTCCGCGCCGCTGACGGGGCTTCTGCCCTCCTGAAGGCACCCTGGCCGGTCGATGGACGTCCAGGCCGTGGCGCCACTGACATCGAACGGCTTGCCGCTCTTGCAGGCCAGGAACGTGGTCTGGGTATCCTGCTGGTGCGTCGGGGCGGTTTCGCTGTGGCCGTGGCGAGCGGCAGCAAGGTCGTGGAATCCAAAAGCGGTAACCGCTATGTTCAGTCCAGAACGGCTGCAGGTGGCCAATCCCAACAACGTTATGCCCGGCGCCGCTCCAACCAGGCGGACGCATTGGTGGACTCCGCAGCGGAACAGGCCGCGCGCATTTTCGGCGGCCACCGTGTTGAGTACATTGTTCCCGGCGGGGACAGAGCCTTGGTGGACCTGGTCCTGGCGCAACCCTCCCTGCGGGCCCTGGCCAGCCGAAGCCAACTTGCCTTCCTGGATGTACAGGAACCCAAAACTGCTGCGCTTGCAAAAGCTGCTTCGGATGCTTGTTCCATCCGGATCCTGGTGACTGATCCAGCACCGTAACTGCGGCTCAGCAGCCTCCCGGCGCCCGCCTCAAAGGAGCCTGCCGATACAGATAGCTTCCTTGTTCCACGAACCCGGCCCGCGAATACAACGCCTGGGCACCGCGGTTGGATGCAGTGACCAACAGCCAAAAACCTTGGAGATTGCGGGCCGCCCCCTGCTCCAGCAGCGCTGACAGGACCATCGTCGCGTATCCCCGCCTGCGGTGGGTGACCGAGGTCGCCATGGTGTAGAGGCCTCCCCAGCCGTCCACCAGGGCGAGGCGTCCGACGGCGGCCGGCACGCCGTCGTCGTCCCTCACCAGCGCGTACAGAGACTTGCATCCGGTAAGAATGGTGCGGGCAACCTCGAGTTCCACCTCGCCACCGCGACCATCCACGGACCACCACAAGCGAAGCCATTCATCGGTGGGCGTGTCCGAGACCTCTACGCCCCTGGGCCCGGCACTTAAGGTCTCCAAGGCGTCCATGCCCCGGACCATAATCAGGGTTTCGGACTGTCTGGTGAAGCGTTGCCCGTCCAGGACGGCGTTAAGGCCTGCACTACGGGAGTCATCGAATATCTGGAAAATGAGCGGGAGACGCCGCTGCCTGTACCAGGCTGATGCGGAACTGACTGACCGCGCTATGTCTTCAGTTCCGCCCAGGCCTGCAGTTCCGGCCGCACCAGGCAGGTTCCTCGGCCACACGGAGTTCGCCCTCTGCGTGACCCCGGAGGACGCGCGGAGCACCCACTCCCCCGTGTCATTGCGCTCCACGGCCGGCCACGCCCTATCCATGAGGGTTTCCAAGAATGCTTGTTCCAACATCCCGGCGCCTTTCATCTGCAGGAACACCAAGGGCCCCCCACATGAGTGGGGAGCCCTTGGCTACCGTCTTATTCGGACTTGGTCTCCGGCTTCGCCGCAGGCTTGGTTTCCGGCTTGAAGTCGACGCCGGCTTCCTTCCGCTGCTGTGCCGTAATCGGGGCAGGAGCGGCAGTCAGCGGGTCAAAACCGTTGCCGGTCTTCGGGAAGGCGATGACGTCGCGGATGGACTCGACACCGGCGAGCAGAGCCACTACGCGGTCCCAACCCAGTGCGATGCCGCCGTGCGGTGGCGCGCCGTACTTGAAGCCCTCCAACAGGAAGCCGAACTTGGTCTGGGCGTCCTCCTTGTCCAGGCCCATGAGCTGGAAGACGCGTTCCTGGACTTCGCGCTCATGGATACGGATGGAGCCACCACCGATTTCGTTGCCGTTGCACACGATGTCGTAGGCGTAGGACAGAGCCGACTCAGGATCCTTGTCAAAGGTGTCAAGGAACTCCGGCTTGGGAGAGGTGAAGGCATGGTGCACGGCTGTCCACTGCCCGGCACCCACAGCGACGTCACCGGAGGCAACTGCAGCGGCAGCGGGCTCGAACATCGGCGCGTCCACGATCCAGACGAAGGCCCAGTCGTTGGGATCGATCAGGCCAGTGCGGTGGCCAATTTCAACACGTGCAGCGCCAAGGAGGGCCCGTGATGCGGACTTCTCGCCGGCGGCGAAGAAGATGCAGTCACCCGGCTTGGCACCAACGGCGTCGGCCAGGCCGGCCCGCTCTTCGTCGGTGAGGTTCTTGGCCACGGGGCCGGCGAGTTCGCCGTCTTCCTTGTAAAGAACGTAGGCCAGTCCCTTCGCGCCACGCTGCTTTGCCCATTCCTGCCAGGCATCCAGGGCACGGCGCGCCTGCGAAGCGCCCCCTGGCATGACGACGGCGCCAACATAAGGTGCCTTGAAGACGCCGAAGTTGGTGTCCTTGAAGAACTCCGTCAACTCGGTCAGCTCCAGGCCGAAGCGCAGGTCCGGCTTGTCGGAACCGTACTTTGCCATGGCGTCCAGGTACGTCATGCGCCGGATGGGCGTGGGGACCTCGACGTCGATCAGCTGCCACAGGGCCTTCACAATTGCTTCACCGAGCTCGATGACATCGTCCTGGTCAACGAAGCTGGCCTCGATGTCCAACTGGGTGAATTCGGGCTGGCGGTCCGCGCGGAAGTCCTCATCACGGTAGCAGCGGGCGATCTGGTAGTACTTTTCGAATCCACCCACTTGGAGCAGCTGCTTGAAAAGCTGCGGCGACTGCGGCAGCGCGTACCAGGAACCCGGGGCAAGCCGGGCGGGGACGACGAAGTCGCGGGCACCTTCCGGCGTCGAGCGCGTCAACGTGGGTGTTTCAATCTCGACGTAGCCGCGCTGGTGCAGCAACTCGCGGGCAATGCGGTTTGCCTCTGAGCGGAGGCGGAGGTTCCGTGCGGGGCCAGGGCGGCGAAGGTCAAGGTAGCGGTGCTTAAGGCGTGCTTCTTCGCCCACTTCGACGTGCTCGTCGATCTGGAACGGCAGGGGGTCCGAGGTATTCAGGATGATGACCTTGTCCGCAATGACCTCGATCTCGCCGGTAGCCAGCGCAGGGTTTTCATTGCCTTCAGGACGCTTGTTGACGGTACCCGTCACCTGCAGGACGTATTCGTTCCGCAGGCCGTGGAAGACCTCTTCTTCACGGACAACCACCTGGGCGACACCGGAAGCGTCACGAAGGTCAACGAATGCAACGCCACCGTGATCACGGCGGCGGCCCACCCAGCCGGCCAGGGTAACGGTTTGTCCAATGTGCTCGGAGCGAAGTGATCCGAGGTCATGTGTGCGCAGCACAGCATTCCTTTCAGCATGAATTTTCAAGGGATCATTGCAAAGACGATCCCGTCCGAGTTTACCCGCCCCGGCCGCGGCTGAATCACCTGGCCTGGGTCAGGCGGTGATGACACGGACGTGCAGATCTTCCTCCGACGGCGACCAGCTGGCCGGGTCCGCGTCCACCTGCACGCCGGACCGGATGTCCTTGACCTGGTGCTTGCCGTCATCGTCAGTGAACCAAACAAACGGAATTCCGCGACGATCCGCGAACTTGATCTGCTTGCCGAACTTTTCAGCTTTCGCGGCAACTTCAGTAGCAATACCGCGGCCGCGAAGCTGTGCCGCGACGTCCTGTGCCGCGGACCAACTGTCGTCGTTGTTCAAAGCGACCAGGACAGCAGTGGGCACCGCACGGGTAGCCGTTGCAAGCTCCTGGCTCAGGATCCGCGAGACCAGGCGGGTGACGCCGATGGACAGGCCGACGCCCGGGAACTTCCGGTTTCCCTTGCTGGCCAGGGCGTCGTACCGGCCGCCCGAGCAAATGGAGCCAAGTTGTTCGTGTCCTACCAGGACGGTTTCGACGACGGTTCCCGTGTAATAGTCAAGTCCCCGGGCGATACTGAGGTCTGCGACCACCTTGCCGGGTGCGCGCTGGACGGCGGCCTCAATGACCTGCTGGAGTTCGCTCAAGCCTTCCTCGAGAAGGTCATCAGTCACCCCAAGGGCACGTACCTGCTCCACGAACGAGGTGTCCTCGGTGCGGATGGTGGCAAGCTTGAGCGCCAGTGCCGCCTGCTCATCCGAGGCGCCAAGCTCGCTCTTGAGCAGCTCAGCGACTTTGCCTTCGCCAATCTTTTCGAGTTTGTCGATGCTCCGCAGGACTCCGGCCGTATCAGTCAGGCCAATACCGCGGTAGAAGCCCTCAGCCAGCTTGCGGTTGTTGATCCGGAGGCGGAAGTCCGGAATCGGGAGGGCGCTCAGGGCCCCGGCGATGACCAGCGCAATTTCGACGTCGTAGCGGAACGGCAACTCGCCATCGCCCACCACATCAATATCTGCCTGGGTGAATTCGCGGGCACGGCCTTCCTGCGGACGCTCACCACGCCAGACCTTCTGGATCTGGTAGCGGCGGAAGGGGAAGGCCAGATAACCCGCGTTCTCCACGACGTAGCGTGCGAAGGGAACAGTGAGGTCAAAGTGCAGGGCAAGCGCATTCGGATCAGCTTTGTCTGCCTTGTCCGTAGTGGTTGACCGGGAATCTTCTTCGTCGTCCTGCAGGCGACTCAGGCCATAGACCTCTTTGTCGATCTCGCCTTTCCGCAGCAACTGGCCGACCGTTTCAACGGCACGCGTTTCAATGGAGG
Source organism: Arthrobacter sp. StoSoilB13 (assembly GCF_019977255.1). Lineage (NCBI taxonomy): Bacteria > Bacillati > Actinomycetota > Actinomycetes > Micrococcales > Micrococcaceae > Arthrobacter > Arthrobacter sp. StoSoilB13. Next base: position 982,043 of record NZ_AP024647.1, read on the forward strand.
AGAAACCGTGCAGTTCGAACGTTTTCCGGAGTGTGTCCAGCACGTGGAGCTCCACCAACCGCTCCTGGGGAAGCCACTCGGGGAATCCGGACAGGGAGGCGGTACGTGCCATGGTGGATAAATCTCCTCGATGAAAGCTGACTCAGGAATGAGCACCGCAGCTTTAAAGGCCTTTTCGGCGATTATGGGGCGGGCGTCCAGCCGGTCATGCATAAACTATGTGCGGCAGCCAGTTTATGCTTTCCGCGCGTGCACATCTAATGCAGCATGCCCGGTCCCTGCAGGCGGCCGGCGAACGTGGACACAATCAGGAGGACTCTTGGCAACAAGGTCGCGGGATGACCGCGAAGCGAGACGCCGTATCCGGCAGATGGAAGCCAAGCGTGCCCTGCGGCAGGAACAGGGCAAGCGGCGCAAACGCGACAACACTGTTGCCATCGGCGCGGGCGCTGCGGCTGTGATCCTCGCGGTGGTGCTGCAACTGACTGTTTTCAGTTCCAACCCCACTGAGGCAGAGTTCGCCGCCGCAGAGGCCGGACTGAACTCTCCGTCGGCCTCTCCTTCGGCCTCCAACAGCGCAGACATACCCAGCCCGGACACCGCAGCCGGTAAGACCTTCACCGGTGAGCTCGCACTGAACAGCGGCGTTGTGGGAGTGGAACTGAACGGAACTGCTGCACCCCAGGCGGCGGCCGTCATCAAGTCCCTCACCGATGCCGGCTACTACAACGGAGCCTTCTGCCACCGCCTGACAACGTCCGACACGTTCGGCCTCCTGCAATGCGGAGCCAAGTCCGAAGACGGCTCAGATGATCCCAATTACCGCTGGGGTCCCCTGGAGAACACACCAACGGACAACACATACCCGGCTGGAACAATCGCCGTCGCCCGTTCGGGAAACAACGCCCACGGCAACGGTCATCAGTTCTTCATTGTGTATAAGGACACGACAATTCCTGCGGACACGGCCGGTGGTTACACAGTGGTCGGCAAAGTCACCAGTGGTTTGGACGTGGTCACGAAAATCGCTGCGGCCGGCCTGAAACCGGGCGAAAACGCGACCGACGGCGCCCCTGTGGCACCTGTCACGATAGACTCGTTTTCTCTGAAGTAACCAGCCTTTGGCCCCGGTCCGGGGTGCAGTACCTTAGCAGTCCCTCCAAGCGAAAGACTTTTAGCGGTGACAGACAGTCAGAAATCCGACGAAACAGCAGTAGTGGCCAACCAAGACGCAGTCGAGGCAAACAGCCTGAACGGCACTGAAGCAGCACCTGCGACTGAACAAACTCCCGCAGTTGTGGCCGACGAAACACCGGCAGCAACCGAGGCCCCTGCCGCTGAAGAAACGCCTGCGACAGAAGAAACGCCTGCACCCGCAGCGGAGGAAGCACCAGCGGCTGAGGCGGCACCCGCAGCGGAGGAAGCACCAGCGGCTGAGGCGGCACCCGCAGCGGAGGAAGCCAAGCCTGCCGATTCGCGTCCCGCTCCTTCCCCGGCTGCCTTCGCGGCCCGCCCGAAGGCGCCTGCCGCCGTCGTTCCTGCTGCGCCTGCAGTGTCTGCCGCCTCGCTTGCAGAGGCAGCCAAGTGGGGACGCGCCGAAGGTGACGGCCACGTATTCCTCACTTTGGATGGCGAAGAGATTGCCGTTGGCCAGTATCCCGGTGTCAGCCCTGACGAAGCCCTGGGCTACTTCGCCCGGAAGTACGACGACGTCATTGCCCAGATAGTCCTGCTGGAACACCGCGTGGAATCCAAAGCCCCGGCAACGGACATGCAGAAGACGGTGACCCACCTCCGCGAGCAGCTCGCAGAGCGCAACATGGTGGGCGATATCCGTTCGGCCGAAGCACGCCTGGACACGCTGTCCGAACAGATCGCCGAGCTGGAAAAGTCCGAGAAAGCGGCCCATGAAGCCGTCCGCGCCAACGAGCTTGCTGCGCGCGAAGCCATCGTGGCAGAGGCGGAGTCCATCGCTGGCCAGGATCCTGCGCAAATCCAATGGAAGACGTCCAGTGCGCGGATGAACGAACTCTTCGAGACGTGGAAGGCTGCGCAGAAGAGCGGTGTCCGTCTTGGCCGCAGCAATGAAGACGCACTATGGAAGCGCTTCCGCTCGGCACGCACTGTATTCGATCGCCATCGCCGCGCGTACTTCTCGCAGCTGGACAGCAACAATTCTGCGGCCAAGGTAGCCAAGGAAGCGTTGATCGCAGAGGCCGAGGCGCTTTCCTCTTCCACTGACTGGGGTTACGCCGCCGGTGAATACCGCAGGCTCATGGATCAGTGGAAGGCCACCCCGCGCGCCAGCCGCAAGGATGACGACGCCCTCTGGGGCCGTTTCCGCGCCGCGCAGGATGTGTTCTTCAGCAATCGGCAGGCTGCGAACGACCAGATCGACCAGGAGTACACCGCCAACCTTGCAGTGAAGGAGCAGCTGGTAGCTGAGGCCCAGGCGCTGCTGCCGATCAACGATCTCAACGCAACCAAGAAGGCCCTGCAGTCCATTCGTGACCGCTGGGAAGATGCCGGCAAGGTCCCGAGGGCGGACATGGGCCGCATCGAGGCCGGCCTTCGCAAGGTGGAGGACGCAGTCCGCGAGGCTGAGGAGGAGAAGTGGCGCCGGAGCAATCCGGAGACCAAGGCCCGCACCAACAGCGCTTTGTCGCAGCTTGAGTCCGCGATTGCCGGGCTCAAGGAGGATCTGGAGAAAGCTGAAAAAGCCGGAGACCAGCGCCGCATCAAGGCTGCGCGGGAAGCTCTTGAAGCACGTCAGGCGTGGCTGGACCAGATCCAGCGCTCAGCGAGCGACCTCGCCTGACGCAGCCTTGGGTTCATGTTGAGCCCCTGTTTATCTGCAGGCCCTGTACCGGTTATCCACATGACCGGTGCAGGGCCTGTACTGTTGCGGCCAAGACACGGAATGATCAATGAATGGTCCCACCCGTCACAGCCCCGCAACTGCAGGAACCCGTGCTTGCCGAGCTCTACGCACCCAGCCGCATCTTCACCTGGCCTGAATTGCAGGGCATGGCGCTGGATGGCGTCCTGCTTCCCTTGTACGGCAGGAGCTACGCGTCGCCCGGCGTTGCAGTCACGCCCCGCCTCCGCGCCCGTGCAGCTGCCCTGACCGTCCCGGACCGGATGCGCACCAAGGTGGTGGCGGGCAGGCTTACCGCGGCCTGGATCTACGGGTGTGCGAGCCCTCCGGAGCGCCTATCACTCCTGGTGGATGCCAAGCATCGTATCTCCAGCGTGCGCAGCGCCCGGGGGTGCAACCTCCATGAGGTGCGGCTTGGCCAACTGGACGTTGTAAGCGTTGGTGGCATGCTGGTGAGCAGCCCCTTGAGAACAGCAGCGGACATTGCCCTGCACGTTGAGCCGGACCAGGCCGTGCCGGCACTGCGGCGACTCCTGGACGACCCCGATCTGGGCATCAGGCTCCGTTTGCTCACCCTTGCCGTGGAGGCAGCGCCACGGGTTCCCCACAAGAAGCGTGCGCTCGCTACGCTCGCGCGGCTCGTGTCCCCGAACTAGCTCCTGCGCCTGTTACCCGTGGTGCGGTACACATCGAAGACCCCGTCAATACGCCGCACCGCGCTGAGAACATGGTGCAAATACTTTGGGTCACCCATTTCGAAAGCAAATTTGGAGATCGCCACCCGGTCGCTTGAGGTGTGCACCGAAGCCGCAAGGATGTTCACATGGTTTTCAGACAGGACACGCGTGACATCGGACAGGAGTGACTTCCTGTCCAAGGCTTCCACCTGAATCTCCACCAGGAAGACGCTGGACTGTGTTGGTGCCCACTCGACCTCGACGATCCTGTCCGGCTGGTCACGCAACCCGGAGACGTTGGTGCAATCAGTCCTATGGACCGACACGCCGGAACCGCGGGTGACAAATCCAAGAATGGGGTCAGGGGGCACAGGAGTGCAGCATCGGGCCAGTTTGACCCACACGTCTCCCACGCCGCGAACAATGACACCGGAATCGGAAAACTTGGACTTGGCTACCTGCGTAGGAATGCTGACCTCGTCAAGGTCCTCATCCGGGGTCTCGTGTCCACCAAGATGCTCTACGAGCTTCTCCATGACGGACTGGGCAGACGTGTGCCCGTCACCCACTCCTGCGTACAGACCGGAGATGTCTACGTAGTGGAAGTCCTCGGCGACGGCAGACAGCGCATCATGCGTCATGAGTCGCTGCAGTGGGAGGTTCTGCTTTCGCATTGCCCGCGTCAGCATATCCTTGCCGCGGTCAATCGCTTCCTCACGGCGTTCCTTGGTGAACCACTGGCGGATCTTGTTCCGGGGCCCGTGCCGACTTGACGAAGTGTTGCCAGTCCTGGCTCGGACCCGCCCCCTCGGCCTTGGAGGTGAAGATCTCCACCCAGTCGCCATGGTTCAGTTCACTGTTGAGCGGCACAAGCTTGCCGTTAACGCGGGCTCCGATGGTCCGGTGCCCCACTTCCGTGTGAACCGCGTACGCAAAGTCAACAGGGGTCGATCCAGCAGGCAAGGCCATGACTTCGCCCTTGGGCGTGAAGACGAAGACTTCCCGTGCGTTGATCTCGTACCTGAGTGAATCAAGAAATTCGCCCGGGTCCGAAGTTTCCTGCTGCCAGTCCACCAAGGACCGCAGCCAGCCCATATCGCCGTCGCGTGGGCTGCCCGGGCCCACCGCAGTACGGTTGGGTTGGTCCTTGTACTTCCAGTGGGCTGCGACGCCGTACTCCGCCCGGCGGTGCATCTCATGGGTGCGGATCTGGATTTCCACGGGCTTTCCACCCGGGCCGATGACCGTGGTGTGAAGGGACTGGTACATGTTGAACTTCGGCATGGCGATGTAGTCCTTGAACCGCCCTGGGAGAGGGTTCCATCGCGAGTGCAGGGTACCAAGTGCCGCGTAACAATCCCGCACCGAATCAACCAGGACGCGAACGCCCATGAGGTCGTTGATGTCGTCAAAGTCCTTATCGCGGACGATCATCTTCTGGTAGATCGAGTAGTAGTGCTTGGGCCGGCCGGTAATGGTCGCCTTGATCCGCGCAGTCCGAAGATCATCGGCAATCTGGTTGCGAATGACGCTCAGGCTCTTCTCACGTTCGGGTGTGCGGTCCCCCACCATGCGGACGATTTCTTCGTACACCTTGGGGTAGAGCGCCGCGAAGGACAGATCCTCCAGCTCCCACTTGATGGTGTTCATACCCAGGCGGTGTGCAAGGGGAGCGAAGATCTCCAGCGTTTCGCGGGCTTTACGGGACGAGGATTCTGCCGAAACGAACCGCCACGTACGGGCATTATGGAGGCGATCGGCAAGTTTGATCATCAGGACACGGATGTCCTTGGCCATGGCCACGACCATCTTGCGGACCGTCTCCGACTGGGCCGCTTCGCCGAAGCTGACCTTGTCCAGTTTGGTCACGCCGTCCACAAGCATGGCAACTTCCGGGCCGAAGTCGCGGGTGAGGTCATTCAGTGTGTAGGGGGTGTCCTCCACGGTGTCGTGGAGCAACGCAGCGGCCAGGGTGGTCCCTGTCATCCCGAGCTCAGCAAGGATGGTGGCTACTGCCACCGGGTGGGTGATGTACGGATCACCACTCTTGCGCTTCTGCCCCTGGTGGCTGCGCTCTGCTACCGCGAATGCGCGCTGAATGAGGTCGAAGTCTTCTTTGGGGTTGTTGGCCCGCACCGTTCGCAGGAGCGGTTCCAGAATCGGCGAGTACGGCGCCATCCCCCGGCCCGGTCAACCGCGCAAGCCTGGATCGCGTGCGCTCCCGCCGACCCGGAAAGGTTGGACGCACGCCGGGAGTATCGACTGGAACCGTACCAGCAGTCCGTCCAGCCACGCTTGTTGCCGGAACCGTCACACCGTGGTGACTGTCCTCCCCGCCCGTCGGTGGTGCCGACGTCGCACGTTCTTCCACAGAAGTACCCCTCACGACCTATTTAATTCTTCCAGTCTATTCCCGCAGGCGAATGCTTCCGCAACCGGACAGCACATGACGCGCGCCCCGGCAAGTCAACGAGAAAGGACCCCGCTGGAAAGCGGGGTCCTTTTCCAGCGCGTAATGCCTGATGGAAAGAGCCTAAACAGTGGCCTCGGCCCTGCGGTGGGCCACCTTCTTGGCCTGCTTCACGAGGTCCGGCTCGCCTTGGCGCAGCCAGGCGTAGAGCGGTGCCGCGATGAAGATGGTCGCTGCCGTTCCTATGAGGATTCCGACGAACAGCGCCAGGGAAAGGTCCCGCAGCGTTCCTGCGCCCAACAATCCGGCCCCGATGAAGAGGATCGCCGCAACCGGAAGGACGGCAACCATCATGGTGTTGATGGAGCGGACCAGAGTTTGGTTGACCGCGAGGTTAACCTCTTCACCGAAGGTCCGGCGCGTGGAAGTGGAAATGTCTGCTGTGTTCTCGCGGATCTTGTCGAAGACCACCACGGTGTCATACAGCGAATAGCTCAGGACTGTCAGGAATCCGATGATGGCCGATGGCGTCACCTCAAAATCACTCAGGGCGTAGACGCCCGCTGTGGTGAACATCGTGACCAGCATGCCCACCAAGGCAGAGAGTGACATCTTCCAGGTCCGGAAATACAGAGCCATGAGGACAGCTGCGAGGCCAACGAACACGACCAGCCCGATGAGTGCCTGACGTGTGACATCCTGGCCCCACGTGGGGCCAACGAAGTTTGATGTGACTTCGTTGTCCGTTACACCGTAAGCGGTGGTCAGGCCCTCTTTGATGCGGTTGGTCTCGTCATCGGTCAGCTGATCCGTCTGGATCCGCATGGTGTTGCCCGCCACGTTCGCGACACGGGGAACGGCACCGGATACGACGTCATGGACAGCCTTTTCGCCCAGGCCTGCATCGGTGGTCTTCACGTTGGAGACCGTGAACTCCGAGCCGCCGCGGAACTCGATGCCGAGGTTAAAGCCACCCTTCAAAACCGGGATCAGGATGGAGAGGGCCACAGCGACCGCAGCAATGATGAACCAGATCTTCTTGGAATCAACAAAGTTGTAGGAGCGCTTGCCCGTGTAAAGCTCGTTGCCGAAGGTTGCGAAGCTCGTGGTCATTACTTCTCCTCCTTGGTGCCGTTGGAAGGACCGGTCAGTTGGCCCTTCTCGGCGAGGCGCCGTTCGGCGATGGTCATGCGGCGTTCTGCTTCGGCCGCGGCACCTGTATTGCGTGCACGGACAACGGCCGGCTTCTCGGCAGGTGTGCGGAGGCGTCCGGCTCCCCGATACAACGGGACAGCCCCCAGACGGTCAGGTGAGAGTCCGGAGAACCTGTGGCCTTCGCCAAAGAACTTCGTGCGGGCAAGGACCTGCAGCATCGGATGCGTGAACAGGAACACCACGATGAGGTCAGCGACAGCCGTGAGGCCAAGAGTGAAGGCGAAGCCACGGACATTGCCGACAGCCACGAAATAAAGGACCAACGCTGCCAGCAGGTTCACTGCCTTGGAAGCCAGCACAGTCCGCTTGGCGCGCTTCCAGCCATTCTCGACGGCGGACACGAGCCCGCGGCCTTCACGAAGTTCATCGCGGATTCGTTCGAAGTACACGATGAACGAGTCCGCCGTCTGTCCGATGGCAACGATCAGACCGGCAACACCTGCCAGGGAAAGGCGGTAGTTTTCAGTCCAACCCAAAATGGCGATGGCGAGGTAGGTCAAGCCACCGGCGACAACCAGGGAAGCGATCGTGACAAAGCCAAGGGCGCGGTACTGGAACAGCGAGTACACAACCACCAGCAACAGGCCGATGAGGCCGGCCAGCAGGCCGAGCCGGAGCTGATCCCCACCGAGCGTGGCAGAGATCTGTTCCTGGGACTGGATCTCGAAGGAGATCGGCAAAGCGCCGTAGCGGAGTTGGTCGGACAGCGCCTTTGCAGAGGGCCTGGGTGAAGTTACCCGTGATCTGCGGTTTTCCGTCAGTGATGACAGCAAGGGACCTCGGTGCTGAGATGACCTTGTCATCAAGGACAATGGCGAATTGTGCCTTGGGGTCGTTGCCGCCCTGGGCAAGGGACGCGGTGTAGAACTGGTTTAGCCGCTCCGTAACTTCCTTGAACTTGGCAGTTGCCTCGGCGTTGAACGTGATGTTCACGCCCCAGGAGTTTGTCACCGAGCCTTGTGCGCCCTGAACCTGTGAGAAGGACGAGGAGCTGATGTCCTGGCCTTTGACCTCCACCGGACCAAGGATGTACTTGATGGCGGGAGTCTTGTCCGTGGCCGGTTCACAAGTCACCAGCGGCTTCGCCGGATCGGAACGGTCCCGCTTCTCGGTGGAAGGGTTGACGCAGTCAAGCGCCTCGAATTCCTTGTAGACCTCCGGAGTCACCCAGTTGGTGTCGCTCGCGTTGGTGGGTTCTGCGGTGGGCTTGGGCAGCTTGTCATCCGGCGTACGGGATTCGACAGGGATGGCCGCAGGATCAGCCGCAGCGATCACCGGGCGGAAGTTCATGTCCGCCGACGCCTGGATAAGGTCACGGGTTTCCTTGGATGGAGTTCCCGGGAGGCTCACCACCACGTTCCGCCCCGACTGGGTGCTGATCTCGGCTTCGGCAACACCGGAGCCGTCTACACGCTGCCGGATGATGGCAACTGCCTGGTTGAGTTGTTCCTCGGTGATCTCGCTGGAACCCTCTACCCGCGGTGCCAGGATCATCTGGGTGCCGCCCTCAAGGTCCAAGGCAAGCTTGGGAGCCCAGCTTGCATGGCCGGAAATGACTCCGCCAGCCAGGACAGCGGTGAGTACAACGAATATTGCTCCAAGCCAAGTCAGCACCCTGCGGGCTGAGTTTTTGGGGCCGGTCCGTGCCATTATCGATCTTCCTTTTATCGCCGGACAGCCGCCGGCGGGCGCTGGTAAGCGTCTGCCGGCGGCTTTCGGCTGCCGTAGAAGTGTCCTTGCGCGGTGTTGCCGCGACTGACGGTGCTAGTTGTCCTTCTTGTCCTCTTTGTTGAGGCGCGCGATGGTTTCGTCCGGCGTCTCAGTCGCAGCCGGGGTCTCATCAGCAACGGTCAGCGAAGAAGCGTCGTCCGGAACGACAGGGGCTTCCTCTTCAGCCTTTTCGATCACCTTGGTGACGGCCTGGCGGTGAACCGTAGCTTCGTTTCCGGGAGACAGCTCGATAACAACCTTGTTCTCAGCTTCGTCGATGGACACGATGCGTCCGAAAAGACCGAAGCTGGTCATCACATCGACGCCCGGAGCGAACTTGGACTGCATCGCAGCCTGCTGCTGCTGGGTCTTCTTGTTGCGGCGGAACATCATGAAGACAAAGAGTCCAAGCATGACGAACAGCAATATGGTCATTGGATCCACAGGGAAGTTCCATTCTTTACTTACGTTTTGGTCCACGGCAACGTCCCCGGCAGATCCTGCGGCCCGGGAGTAAACCCCGCACAGCAACGCGCTTCACCGCGAAGCGGGCGCATGGATCAAGGACTCGAACGTGCCGAGCGTCATACCAGTCTAGTGGGAAAAGCTGAATACAGCGTGTTAACCGATGGTATCTACGCTTTCGGCGTGGTTTTCATCCTCGTCAAACAAGGCAAGTGTCTCCTGGCCGAATACGCCCGCCGGTACGGCATAACCAAGGTGTGTCCATGCGGATGCCATGGCGATACGGCCACGGGGTGTGCGCCCGAGCAGTCCTTCGCGCACCAAGTACGGTTCGGCAACGGTTTCGACAGTCTCCGGCTCCTCACCCACGGCGATCGCCAGCGTTGAAAGACCCACCGGTCCGCCATTGAATTTGGTAATCAACGCCTCAAGGACGGCACGGTCAAGGCGATCCAATCCCCGTTCATCCACCTCGTACATATCCAGGGGCCGCCGACGCCGAACGCGCTTCGATCTGTTCTATTCCGTGCACAAGGGCCCAGTCGCGGACGCGGCGAAGCAAGCGGTTTGCAATACGTGGCGTGCCGCGGGAGCGTCCGGCAATCTCCGTGAATCCGGCGGAGTTGACCTTCAGGTCAAGCAATCCCGCCGAGCGGCGCAGCACGAGTTCGAGTTCTGCCACAGAGTAGAACTCCAGGTGGCCGGTAAATCCGAACCGGTCCCGCAAAGGGCCCGGCAGAAGCCCGGCGCGCGTGGTTGCACCAACGAGCGTGAAGGGTGGAAGTTCAAGCGGAATGGCGGTGGCGCCGGCCCCCTTGCCGACCACGATGTCCACACGGAAGTCTTCCATGGCCATGTAGAGCATCTCTTCAGCCGGGCGGGACATGCGGTGGATTTCGTCAAGGAACAGCACCTCCCCTTCGGACAGCGAGGAAAGAATTGCTGCAAGATCTCCGGCATGCTGGATGGCTGGTCCGCTGCTGATACGCAGTGGGGCGTTCATCTCCGCGGCAATGATCATGGCAAGGGTGGTCTTGCCCAGGCCCGGAGGACCGGAGAGCAGTACGTGGTCAGCGCTGCGGCCCCGCATCCGCGAAGCTTCAAGCACCAGCGAAAGCTGCTTGCGAACACGGTGCTGGCCGACAAAATCATGCAGGTTTTTGGGCCGGAGGGCGGCTTCAATGACGCGCTCCTCGGGCTCCTCTCCCCCGGCAACGAGCGATTGCTCAGCCACGGGTACCTACACGGTTTCCGGCGCGCGCGCCGTCCTGCCCCAGCCAGCGCAATGTGGCCCGCAGGATTTGCGCCACGTTACCGTCATCGGCAAGCTCGGGGGAATCGGCCATTGCTTTGTCGATGCTTCCCGCGGCGTCCTTCTCGGACCACCCCAGACTGGTCATGGCAGCCACTACCTGGGGCTTCCATTCCACGGTATTGATCACTGCGGGTGCTGTGCCCCTGCCTGTGCCGTGCGGGACCAGCTTTCCGGCCAGTTCAAGGACTATCCGGCCTGCGACTTTGGGCCCAATGCCCGGGACTTTGGTGAACGCTTTGCCATCGCCGGTGTGCGCAGCTACGCGGATCCTTTCCGGCTCGTGCACCGCAAGTACGGCCAGAGCCAGCCGTGGCCCGACGCCGCTCACGCTCAGCAGGACATCAAAGACCTCGCGCTCATCATCATCGGCGAAGCCGAACAACGTGAGGGAGTCCTCACGGACGATCATGGAAGTGAAGAGCTTCGCCTCGGCGCCTACTTTTAGGTGGCTCAACGTCTGGGGCGTTGCGAAGACGCTCATTCCCGCACCGTTGAGGTCGATCACGGCGGTCGACAAGCCAACGTGGGCAACTGTTCCACGGAGAAAACTGATCAAGACCCGGCTCCTGAGGTTAGCGGACTATCCGAACATATCTACGAATACCCTAGCAAGGGCTACCGACAATCAGCGTGCGCGGCGCGCTTTCGCTTCTGCTTCAGCCCACGCACGTTGCGCGGGGGTGAGCGAATCCTTGCCGGAACCATGGGGCGCACCCATTCCGCTGCCTGCCCGCCAGGCATGCGTCAGGGCAAGGGCAAGCGCGTCCGCGGCGTCAGCGGGCTTGGGCGGGGCATCGAGCCGGAGGATTTTAGTGACCAATTTAGTGACCGCGTCCTTATTCGCAGTTCCACTTCCGGTCACGGCCGCTTTGACTTCGGAGGGCGTGTGCAAGGCGACGGGAATCCCGCGGCGCGCGGCCGCGGCGATGACAACGCCCGAGGGCCTGGGCCACGCCCATCACAGTGCTGACGTTCATCTGCGAAAAAACGCGCTCGACGGCGACTACGTCCGGCTGATGCAGGTCCAGCCACTCGTCGATGGCCTGCGCGATAACCAAAAGCCGCTTGTCCAGCGTCAACTCAGCCGACGTCCCCACCACACCAACAGCCACCATGGTGGCCCGGCGGTTCCGCTCGATATCCACTACGCCGATGCCGCAACGGGTGAGGCCCGGATCGACTCCCAATACGCGAAGAGTCAAGTCCGGGCCTTCCTGGTTGTTGTCAAAAGAGGAGTACTGCCTGCCTAATCGGCGTCGAGGGCAGCCTGCACTTCCTCACTGAAGTCCGCGTTGCTGTAGACGTTCTGGACGTCATCCAGGTCTTCGAGGGCATCCACGAGTTTCATGAATTTCCGGGCGCCATCAATATCGAGGTCCACCTGCATCGAGGGCACGAATTCGGCTTCATCGGATTCGTACTCGATGCCGGCTTCCTTCAAGGCGTCACGGATGGCCTGCAGATCAGAGGGCTCGGAATGCACTTCCCAGTTCTCGCCGCTGTCCTTGACTTCCTCTGCGCCGGCGTCCAGGACGGCCATCAGGATGTCGTCCTCGCTCAGGCCATTCTTTGGCAGCACGACGACGCCCTTGCGGGTGAACAAGTAGCTGACCGAGCCCGGATCTGCAATGGTGCCACCGTTGCGGGAAATCGCGAGTCGAACCTCCGAAGCCGCACGGTTCTTGTTGTCGGTCAAGCACTCGATCAACAGAGCCGAGCCCTGGGGGCCGCGGGCTTCGTACATAATTTCCGTGTAGTCGACCACTTCGCCTGTGAGGCCGGCACCACGTTTGATGGCGCGGTCGATGTTGTCGTTCGGAACCGAGGTCTTCTTCGCCTTGGTAACCGCAAGTTCCAGGCCTGGGTTGCCGGCGAGGTCCGGGCCGCCCATGCGCGCAGCAACTTCGATGTTCTTGATCAGCTTTGCGAACGACTTTGCACGCCTGCTATCAATGATGGCTTTCTTGTGCTTGGTAGTCGCCCATTTGGAGTGGCCTGACATGCTTTACGCTTCTCCTCTGATCATTCGAATAAAGAGTTCATGCACGCGCTTCTCACCTGTGACTTCCGGGTGGAAAGAGGTGGCCAACAGCTGGCCGGAGCGCACTGCAACAATTCTAGCCAATCCGTGCAAAGTGGCGGTGTGGCTGGCATGCTCCGGATCAACCTGTGCCAGGACTTCAACTCCCGGGCCAACCCGTTCCACCCAGGGTCCACGGATGAAGACCGCGTGCACCGGATCCACGCCGGACTCGCCTGCGCTGAACTCGAGTCCTTTGAAATCGAGGTCGGTTTCAAAGGACTCGCGCTGCCGCCCAAAGGCATTGCGGCGCACTGTGATGTCCAGTCCACCGAAGGTCTGCTGGGGGTTTCCGTCCAGATCAGTAGCGGGATCGGCAATCTCGTCGGCAAGCAGAATCATGCCTGCACAAGAGCCGTAGACGGGAAGGCCTTCGGCGATGCGCTTCCGAAGCGGGTCCGCGAGTTCAAAGATCCTGGAAAGTTTGTCGATCGTGGTGGATTCCCCACCCGGGATGATGAGGCCGTCAACGTCATCCAGCTCTGCGGGGCGGCGGATGCCCACACCCGTGGCGCCCGCGGCTTCCACTGCGTGGATGTGCTCACGGAAGTCGCCTTGGAGGGCCAGTACGCCGATCCGGAGTCCTGCACCCACGCGTGATGAAGCGTCGGAAAGGGGGTTGGTCATTGGACCATCATAGTGGCCCGGCCCGGCAATCTCCTCCCGGAGGACAGGCGGGAGTGCCAGCAGGAGGGGCCTCAACGCCAAGTTCCATGCCTTAACTGGGATATATTACAGAGCATGTTTTCCTTCAGCGTTCCCCTTGGCAAGCTGGTCCGCACACTGTCCCGGCTCCGGGGCGGCGGCTCTGCTTTCCCCGGCCTGGTGGTCGAAAAAATCGATCCCGGTTTCATGCAGAGAACGCTGTCCAGCCTTCCCCATGGCGTGGCTGTTGTCAGCGGCACGAACGGAAAAACGACGACCACCAAAATGGTGGTCGAACTGCTGGAAAGCCAGGGCCTGAAGGTCTTCACCAACCGCACAGGCAGTAACTTCACCCGGGGCGTGGCCGCCTCCCTTCTCGGCGAAGTTGACTGGCGTGGCCGCCTTGACGCCGACGTCGCCATCCTCGAACTCGACGAAGCACATGCCGTGCACTTCGTGAACAAAGTGCCGCCGCGTTTCAGCCTCTTGCTGAACGTCCTTCGGGACCAACTTGACCGGTTCGGCGAGATCGACAAGACGGCCCGCTTGCTCGAACACATTGCACTGAAGACCACAGACACCGTGGTGCTGAACCGTGAAGACCCCCGGGTGGCCCGCATTGCCAACGTCCTTAACGTTCCGGGGGCTGTCCACAGTCCCAGCGTCCGCTACTTCGGGCTGGATGAATCACTTCGCAGCACGTTCCCCAACGACGACGACATGCGCACCGCCACCACCGGACCGTCCTCCCCGAATACGCCGGCGCCCGGCACCGCGGGTGAGGTGGCTGACGGCCCCGCTGCCGACGTCGTACTCCGCCGTGTGGGTGCCCAGGACGCTGACTTTGAATTCGACGGCGAAACAGTCACCACGAGCATGAAGCTGCGGGGTGTCTACAACATCTTCAACGCGGCGGCCGCGCTCTCCCTGGCCAGGGCGATCCTGGGTACGGGGGCCGTCGACACTCCCAAACTGGTCAAAGCACTTGGTGACGTGGCTCCTGCTTTCGGGCGCGGCGAAAGCCTCACCGTGGACGGCCAGCCGTTGGAGCTTGTGCTGGTCAAGAATCCCAGTGGCTTCCGGCTCGGCCTGAAGTCCTTCCCGGCCGGTGGATACGCCACCATGATCGCCATCAACGACAACTATGCAGATGGCAGGGATATGTCCTGGCTCTGGGACGTTGACTTCGAATCACTCAGGGAAGATGGCGTCGAGGTCCTTACCGGCGTCCGCGCCTACGACATGGCCCTGCGATTGCAATACGACGAGGTCCGCTTCGGTACAGTCGACACCGACATAACCTCGGCGCTCCATGCATTTATCGACGGCTCGCGAGGCAAGCCCAAGCGGATCTTCTGCACGTACACCGCCATGCTCGCGATCCGTCGCGAACTGGCCAAAATCACCATAGTTGAGGTGGTCTCATGACCTCGGAAGCACAGCCGACCAAAGGAACAATCCGCGTCCTCCAGCTGTACCCGCGGGATATGAATATTTACGGTGACTGGGGCAATGCCCTGGTCCTCCAGCAACGCATCAAGTGGCATGGCTACACGCCGGAGCTGCTTGAATACAACGTAGGCGACGACTTTCCCGAGGACGTTGACATCATCGTGGGCGGCGGCGGGCAGGACAGCGGCCAGCTGGTTATTCAGGATGATCTACAGGCACGTGCCGATCATTTGCGGGATCTCGCGGATGGCGGCGCACCGATGCTGGTCATTTGCGGGCTCTACCAGCTCTTCGGAAAGTTCTTTAAAACCAGCGCAGGACCTGTCATTCCCGGGATCGGCATCCTCGACGTCGAAACGCACGGCACGGATGAGCGGTTGATCGGCAATGTCACGCTCAAGTCCTCCGAATTCGGGGACGTCCTGGGCTACGAGAACCACAGTGGACAAACCACCCTGGGGCCCCCGGCGTCCAACCGTTGGGGACAGTCACCAAAGGTGCTGGAAACAACAGCAAGGACGGTCACGAGGGCGCCCGCTACCGCAACGTGGTGGCCAGCTACCTGCACGGTTCGCTGCTGCCCAAGAACCCGGCGATCGCCGACTTCCTGATCCGCACGGCCGCCGAACGGAAATATGGCACCTTCGTGCCCGGAACGCCCGACGACGACTACGCCCGCCTCGCGCGGGAGCATGCTGCCCGGCGACCACGCTAGAAGCTATTTTTCCTTGGTAATGAGCAACTCGTGGGCACCGGCTGTGGCTGCGCCCATCGACTCGACCACGGCTTGGGTGCGCTGATGGGTCTCTGCATCGGCAGCCGGGGAAGCGCAGACTCCCTGCGGTGCGTCGCTGGCCACTGAGCACCAGCGGTAGGGGTCCCGGACAATCACCGACGGCGCCCACGCGAGATCCGAGGCAGCCCAAACACCCGCCGCGTTTTGGCTGAACTGCGCACGGACCAGCAGTCCTTCGTTGTTGACTACATACCAGGGCGATAATTCCGTGACGCCATTACCCAGTCCATAGACAATCCACGTGCCCTTGTAGTTTTCAATCGGCAGCACCGAGTGCGTGTGGTGTCCATAAACCATGGTGAATTGCCCACTGTCCACCAATGCGTGGGCGACTTCCTGTTGCTGGGCGTTGGCCTCGCTGGCGTACTCGTCACCTGCGTGCATGACTCCGAGCACGATGTCGGCTCCAAGCGCACGGGCTTTGGTGGCTTTCGCAATCATGGTGGTGGGATCAAGTTCGTCCACAAGCCACGGGTATTCCGGAATCTGACCGTTGTGGCCGTAGGTGCCAGCGATGACTGCTACCGTTGCGGCGTCTGTCTTGAGCATCAGGATTTCCTGTGATGCAGCTTCAGTCCTGTAGGAACCAGTGTGCTTGAGCCCGGCAGCATCCATGGCATCCAATGTCCGGAGCAACCCTTCAGTCCCCCGGTCAATGGTGTGGTTGCTGGCCGTCGTGCAGGCCTGGTACCCCACGTCCTTGGAGGCGGCAACGATCTGCGGCGGCACATTGAAGGACGGGTACGCGGAGAACGGACCTTCGGCAGTGGCGACAGGAGTTTCCTGATGGCAAATGGCGAGATCGCTGTTGCGGATGTAGCGCCGCTGGCCTTCAAGGAGCGGGACGAAGTTGTACCCTGGCTGCCCTGCGGCGGCGGCGTCGGCCCGGGCCTGCTGCCACAGTTGTGTATGGATCAGCATGTCGCCCGTGACCGTGATGGAGGTACAGCGCAGCTCTGGACAGACGGGTCCCTTGCCAGGGGTGGGCGTAGGTGTTGGCGTTGGGGTCGATGTCGGGGCCACGGGAGCAGTTGCGGCGCTGCTCTTCTCCCGGGAATCGTTCTCGGCAATTACTCCACAGGCGCTCAAGCACAACGCAACTGCTGAGGCCACCAGGAGGGTGCCCGTTCGTCGTGAGGGCCTGTAACGCTGCCGATCCGCGCGACGTCCGCCAGGTGTGATGATCCCCATACGGGCAATCCTACGGCGCAAAACGCGCGGGATTCCGGCGAGCCACCCTTGAGGACACGATTCTTAAATGAAAGAGTCCCTTCATGACCAATCCGCTTTTGAGTCCCAGCCCCCTGCCGTTCGACCTGCCACCTTTTGAAGCAATCACCACAGAGGACTATGCCGAAGCCATCGACGCGGGGCTGGAGGAACACCTCCGCGAAATCCAGCAGATTGCGGCCAACCCAAAACCAGCGACTTTCGAGAACACGGCTTTGGCCATGGAAAGGTCCGGGCGGTTGCTGGACCGGGCTGCGGCGGCGTTCTTTACGCTTGTCTCGGCAGATGCATCGGACGCCATCAGGGAGTTGGAGACGGCCTTCGCGCCCAGGTTTGCCGCGCATCAAGACGCCGTCTACATGAACCGTGGCTTGTATGAACGCTTCGCTGCCATTGACACCGCGGGCCTTGATGATGAGTCTGCGCGGTTGGTCCAGGAATACCTCAAAGAGTTTCGGAAGACCGGAATTGAACTCGACGACGACGACCAGGCCCGCCTTCGGGAAATCAACGCCGAACTCTCACGTCAGGGCACCGAATTCGGCCAGCGCGTCAAGGAGGCTATAAAGGCTAGCGCTGTTCTCCTCGACGACGAAGCGGACCTGGCCGGCATGTCCCCCGAAGACGTCGCTGGCGCTGCCGGGGCCGCCAAGGCTGCGGGGCACGAAGGCAAGTACCTCCTGACCCTGATCCAGCCAAGCAACCAACCAGCCCTTGCCTCGCTCGAAAACCAAGCCATCCGGCGTCGGCTGTTTGAAGCCTCACTCGGGCGGGGCACGGACGGCGGAAGCCTGGACGTCCGCGATCTGGTGACGGCAACAGTCCGTTTACGTGCGGAGAAAGCCAGCCTGCTGGGCTTTCGAAACTTCGCGGAGCTCGTGGTGGACCAGCAAACGGCACCGGACTTCGAGGCAGTGCAGGCAATGCTGGGCCGCCTGGCACCCGCGGCGGTACGCAACGCCCAAGCCGAAGCCCTCGCTTTGGCCGAATCCGCTGGCCATTCGCTGGAGCCCTGGGACTGGGCCTACTATTCCGCGCAGGTCCGTCGGGAAAAATACGAAGTGGATGAACAGGCCATCAGGCCCTACTTCAGGCTCGAAACGGTCCTGGCCGACGGCGTCTTCTTCGCAGCGACCCAACTCTATGGCATCACGTTCCATGAGAGGCCGGACCTCGCCGGGTACCACGAGGACGTCCGGGTATGGGAGGTGCAAAACGGGGACGGCAGCGCCCTGGGTCTTTTCCTCGGCGACTATTACACGCGGGAATCCAAGCGCGGAGGAGCCTGGATGAACTCGCTCGTGGAACAGTCCCGTCTCCTTGGCACGCAGGGCCGTGGTGATCAACAACCTCAACATCACCAAGCCGGCGCCGGGCGAACCTGCTCTCCTGTCCCTGGACGAGGTCCGGACGGTATTCCATGAATTCGGCCACGCGCTCCACGGACTGTTCTCCGACGTGACCTATCCCCGGTTCTCCGGAACGTCCGTGCCGCGGGACTTCGTGGAATACCCGTCGCAGGTCAACGAGATGTGGATCATGTGGCCGGAAGTCCTGAAGAACTACGCCCGCCACTACGCCACAGGCGAAGCGCTCCCGCAGGAGATCGTGGACAGAATCAACGAATCCCTGCTGTGGGGTGAGGGATTCGCGACCACGGAATACCTGGGAGCAGCGTTGCTGGATGTGGCATGGCACGTGCTCTCCATGGAGGAAGTCCCTGCGGATGTCCTTGCCTTTGAAGCCAAGGCCCTCGCCGACGCCGGCATCTCCCACCCGCTGATTCCGCCGCGCTACCGTACCGGCTACTTCCAGCACATCTTTGCCGGCGCCGGGTATGCTGCCGGCTACTATTCCTACATCTGGAGCGAAGTCCTGGACGCGGACACCGTTGAGTGGTTCAAGGAAAACGGCGGCCTGACCCGCGCAAACGGAGAGCGGTTCAGATCCGAGCTGTTATCGACGGGTAACAGCCGGGATCCGCTGGAATCCTTCCGCACGTTCCGTGGGCGCGATGCCGAGCTCGAACCCCTCCTGAAGCGCCGGGGACTGGAGTGAATAACGACGCCGGGCCGGTCACCTCACTAAGGTGACCGACCCGGCGTCGTACTTCTTCTGCTGCTTACCAGCCGCGCTCTGCGAGGCGGTGGGGCTGCGGGATTTCGTCGACGTTGATGCCAACCATGGCTTCGCCCAGGCCGCGGGAGACCTTGGCGATCACATCGGGATCGTCATAGAACGTGGTGGCCTTCACGACGGCGGCAGCGCGCTCGGCAGGGTTGCCGGACTTGAAAATGCCGGAGCCAACGAACACGCCGTCGGCGCCGAGCTGCATCATCATCGCAGCGTCGGCCGGGGTCGCGATGCCACCAGCGGTGAACAGCACCACCGGGAGCTTGCCCGTGGCAGCGATTTCCTTGACCAGTTCGTACGGGGCCTGCAGTTCCTTGGCCGCGACATACAGCTCGTCCTCGGGAAGGGCCGCGAGCTTGGCGATCTCGGAACGGATCTTGCG
Organism: Arthrobacter sp. StoSoilB13; assembly: GCF_019977255.1. Lineage (NCBI taxonomy): Bacteria > Bacillati > Actinomycetota > Actinomycetes > Micrococcales > Micrococcaceae > Arthrobacter > Arthrobacter sp. StoSoilB13. The sequence goes on from NZ_AP024647.1 coordinate 1,001,431, forward strand.
CATGTGCCCGGTGGCGTTGGAAACATCCCCGGTGCCGGCTTCGCCCTTGGAACGGATCATCGCCGCGCCCTCGTTGATGCGGCGCAGGGCCTCACCGAGGTTGGTGGCGCCACAGACGAAGGGAACGGTGAAGTTCCACTTGTCGATGTGGTTGATGTAGTCGGCCGGGGTCAGGACCTCGGACTCGTCGATGTAGTCCACGCCAAGGGACTGCAGGACCTGGGCTTCGACGAAGTGGCCGATGCGGGCCTTGGCCATGACCGGGATGGACACGGCGGCGATGATCTGATCGATCATGTCGGGATCGGACATGCGGGACACGCCACCCTGGGCGCGGATGTCGGCGGGGACGCGCTCGAGCGCCATGACGGCGACGGCACCGGCGTCCTCGGCGATACGGGCCTGCTCGACGTTAACGACGTCCATGATGACGCCGCCCTTGAGCATCTCTGCCATGCCCCGCTTGACGCGGCTGCTGCCCGTGACGCTGTTCGCGGACGAACCGGCTTCGTTGCTTACATCTGGTGTAGACACAAAAACCCCTATGGGTAGATAAACGACCTTTTCGCCGGTGGCTCACGCAGCCACACGACCGCAATCAGCGCACACCGGATTTTCAGGTCAAGGTGACCAAGTACTAGTAATAGTAGTCGCACGTTGCCGGGTGGCAGTACATTCATTACCGCATACGCGGCCAAGAAGAGGGCCTGCTATAGGACACCTGCACAACTGCCACTGACGGACTCTGGTCAGATGCCAGTTTCCTATGCCTCGGCCATCGCTTGCTTGCGGACAGTCGCCATTCTTTGGACGATAGTGACCACACTGGCAAGCGCGAGAAGGATCAGGGTCGCGAAGAGCACCACTGCTGGAAGTCCAAGACCCGTAAGCCCGGTGATGAGAAGCACCGAAGCTAAACGCTCGGCACGCTCGGCAATGCCAACGCTTGCTTGATAGCCCAGTGATTCGGCCTTTGCCCGCGCATAGGACACCACCATGCCCAGTACCAGGCAAACGACGGCGGCAGTCCCAATTGCCGGGTCCCCACCTTTGGTGAAGAACCAGATGGTCAGCCCCGCAAAGATGGCGCCGTCCGCCAACCGGTCCAAGGTGGAATCGAGGAAGTTTCCCCAACCGCCGCTTCTGCCTTGCAAGCGGGCCATAATGCCATCCACGACGTCCGAAAACGCGAAGAATGCCACCACCACCGAACCCCACCACAGGTATCCCAACGGATACAGAACCAGTCCGCCGAGAATGACCCCTGCTGTGCCAGCCACGGTCACTGCGTCGGGAGATACGCCAATCTTGAGTAGCCAACGTGCCAGGGGTGTGAAGAGGGAAGTAAAGAAACCACGCGCATGCCTATTGAGCATTCGACTCCCCCGGCCAGGCTTCGGCCACCAGTTTGCGGACTTCGTCGAGTGTCTGCGTAATGGCCTTGGTCTGGGCGATGATGGGGAAGAAGTTTCCGTCCCCACCCCAGCGCGGCACAACGTGCTGGTGCAGGTGCGCTGCGATTCCTGCTCCACCGGTGACACCCTGGTTCATGCCGAGGTTGAAGCCGCTGGGGTTGGAAACCTTCCGCAGCACCCGCATGGCCGTCTGGGTGAGCTCGGAGAATTCCGCCGTTTCTTCTACCGTGATGTCCGTGTAGTCCGGTACATGGCGGTAGGGGCAGATCAGCAGGTGGCCCGGGTTGTAGGGGAAAAGGTTGAGCACGACGTAGCAGGTCCTCCCCCGATAGACGATGAGGGACTCCTCATCGCTACGGGTGGGTCCCACACAGAACGGGCAATCGTCCTTGTTCTTGAACTGGTCCTGTCCGCCTTTGATGTAGGCCATGCGGTGGGGAGTCCACAGGCGCTGAAAAGCGTCCGGAACACCTGCCAAGCCGAAGTCATCGGTTACTTCGGCGTCGCCCGGAAGGTCAGCTGCCGCGCCTGTGTTCTCCTGCACCGTCTATTGTCCGTCCGTCAGCTTTCGCGGTTCTTGACAGCGTCCACGATTCTGCGGACCGCCTCTGCCACGGGCACGCCGTTGTCCTGGCTGCCATCACGGAAGCGGAACGAGACAGCACCTGCCTCGGCGTCCTCACCGCCGGCGATCAGGACGAACGGGACCTTGTCTTTGCTGGCCGTGCGGATCTTCTTCGGGAAACGGTCTGAAGAGATGTCCACCTCGGCACGGATTCCTGCGGCTTTCAACTGGTCAACGACGTCGAACATGTAATCGTTGAATGCCTCGGCCACAGGGATGCCAACCACTTGGACGGGAGACAGCCATGCGGGGAAGGCGCCGGCGTAGTGCTCGGTAAGAACGCCCATGAACCGCTCCACCGAACCGAAGAGGGCGCGGTGAATCATGACGGGACGCTGACGTGTTCCATCGGCTGCCTGGTACTCCAGCTCGAAGCGTTCAGGCAGGTTGAAGTCCAACTGGATCGTGGACATCTGCCAGGTCCTGCCCAGGGCGTCCTTTGCCTGAACGGAAATCTTCGGCCCATAGAACGCTGCTCCACCAGGGTCCGGTACCAGGTTCAGCCCTGACGCTTCCGCAACCTCGGCGAGTGTGCGGGTGGCTTCCTCCCAGGCGGCGTCGTCACCTACGAACTTTTCCTCGTTTTTGGTGGAGAGTTCGAGGTAGAAATCATCCAGGCCGTAGTCCTTGAGGAGGCCAAGGACGAAGTTCAGTGTGGTGGTGAGTTCGTCCTTCATCTGCTCGCGGGTGCAGTAGATGTGGGCGTCGTCCTGTGTCATTCCACGGACGCGGGTCAGTCCGTGGACAACACCGGATTTCTCGTACCGGTACACCGAACCGAATTCGAAGAGGCGCAACGGCAGCTCGCGGTAGGACCGGCCACGTGAGCGGAAGATGAGGTTGTGCATGGGGCAGTTCATCGGCTTCAGGTAGTAATCCTGGGCGGGCTTGCGCACAGTGCCGTCCGCGTTGAGCTCGGCATCCACCTGCATCGCGGGGAACATGCCGTCCTTGTACCAGTCAAGGTGGCCGGAGACCTCGTAAAGGTGTCCCTTGGTGATGTGCGGGGTGTAAACAAACTCATAGCCGGCGTCCACGTGGCGCTGACGGGAGTAGTCTTCCATGGCCTTGCGGATGATGCCGCCCTTGGGGTGGAACACAGGGAGGCCCGATCCGAGTTCGTCCGGGAACGAGAACAGATCCAGCTCCACACCCAGCTTCCGGTGGTCGCGGCGCTCTGCCTCTGCGATGCGCTCCTGGTAAGCCTTGAGGGCTTCCTTGGTGGGCCATGCGGTGCCGTAGATTCGCTGAAGCTGCTGGTTGTTCTGGTTGCCCAGCCAGTATGCGGAGGATGAGCGCGTCAGCGCGAACGCGTTGGAGATGATCTTGGTGTTGGGCAGGTGCGGTCCGCGGCAGAGGTCGCACCAGACGCTTTCGCCGCTCTTGCGGTCCACATTGTCGTAGATAGTGATGTCGCCCGCACCGACTTCAACGTTCACGCCTTCTCCGGCGTCGGCGGCGTCGTTCTTCTTGCCCAACAGCTCCAGCTTGTAGGGTTCGCCGGCCATGGCTTCGCGGGCTTCTTCTTCGGTGACCACGCGGCGGACGAACTTCTGGTTCTGGTTGATGATCTTCTGCATCATCTTTTCCAGCTGGCGAAGGTCTTCCGGGGTGAACGGCTCGGCGACGTCGAAGTCGAAGTAGAAGCCGTCAGTAATGTACGGACCGATGCCAAGCTTGGCATCAGGCCGCAACTGCTGGACGGCCTGGGCCATGACGTGCGCCGTAGAGTGACGGAGAACGTTGAGTCCGTCAGGGGATTCAATGGTGACACCTTCGACGTCTGCACCCTCGGTGAGAACCTGGTCAAGATCCTTCAGTACCCCATTGACGCGGGCAACAACGACGTCGCGGCGCTCGAAGAAGAGTTCCGCGCCTGTAGTCCCTTCCGTCACCTTGGTCTCTTCGCCATCGACGATGAGGGTGATCTGTTGGGCATCTGACACGGGTGTCTCCTATTCATAGTGAAGGCTTCGTAGCTTGTGGCGTACGGGGACCACAGCCAGCCATCGTCAATCGTATCTGTTTGGACGAAGGCGGCCAAAGCAGCGCGCCGACGCCACGGGTCAGCTCCCGAGGCCCGTGATGGCCAGGTTCCTGGAGATACCCTCAAGGGGCCCTGAATGAGTGAATTCAGGCGCAAGCCCGACGCCGGGTGGCAGGACTTCGGCGAACGGCAAAGTTTCGGGGCGGCCAAGGTCCCAGGCTTTGCTGGCACTGAGGCTGATTCCCTTGGGTCCAGTTCTTCGCGTAGTTCCGCGGATCAGCAGAAGCCGGGTACCGAACAGGAGTGGACCCGATTCTTCCTGCGCTTCATGGAAGAAGACAGTATCCACGCAGCCTGTACCGTCGTCGATGCTGATGAACACCACGCGGCGCCCACCCCGCATGGGAGGTGTCTGCGTTGCGATCCGGACGCCGGCAACCAGCACCTCGGTGCCGTTGCGAAGACCCAGGAGTCTATCCGCCGTAGTGACGCCAAGCTTGTCCAGCAAAGGCCTATGGCTTTCCATCAGATGCTCACTCACATCCACTGCCATGAGATCAAGCTCTGCCCGCACGTTCTCCACCATGCTGGGCTCAGGTAGTCCAGCAGCAAGGTTCCGCAACTCCACATCACCAAGGGGTAGGGATAATTGCCCTTCAATGACCCCGCCGGCCTTCTTGGAGGGACTGCCCTGGAGTGCTTGCAAGTGCTGCACCAGATCGGCGCGGTTTGCAGTTCCGCCGGCATCCCGGTGCAGGGCATCGAAGGCTCCGAGTTGGGCGAGCCGCTTGATATTCGGTTTGCTCACCCTGGCCCTGGCCCGGAGGTCCGCGAGGGAGTCGTAGGGTTGGCCCGCTACGATCCGCTTCAGCTCCGCTCCCGACAGTCCATATATTCCGTTCAGGCTCAAGCGAATGCCGAGCTTGCCCGAATTTTGGCCCTCCAGGATTCTTTCCACCCTGTATTCAGCCTGGCTTCGATTAATATCCAAGGGCAGGATGGGAATACCCAAGCGGCGGGCCTCAGCAACCAGCAGCCGTTTGGGGTACATCCCGGGGTCGTGTTCCCACAGCCCTGCAAGGAACGCTTCAGGGTGGTGTGCCTTCAGCCATGCCGATTGATAGGTAGGCACAGCAAAGGCAGCTCCATGGGCTTTGCAGAAACCAAAGCTGCCGAAGGCTTTGAGGGTTCCCCACACTTTGTCCACGACCTCCGGGGAGTATCTCTTGATCGCTTCCCGACGGAAATACCTCTCTACTTCAGGTTCGTGGAGCTCGTCACCCAAGGCCCTTCGAAACTCGTCTGCCCGGTCCAAACCACACCCTGTCATGACATGGAAGGTCTTCAGGATCTGCTCATGGAAAACCGTAACGCCATGGGTTTCCTGCAAAACGGGCTTCAGGTCCGGATGCGGGTAGACCTCTGGTGCGAAACCGTGCCGGTGTTCAAGGAACGGGCGGACCATGTCCGACTTCATGGGACCAGGGCGGAACAAGGAAATATCGATAATGAGGTCGTTGAATTCCCGCGGTGCCATCTTCCCAATCAGCTCACGCTGGCCGGGGGATTCAATCTGGAAGCAGCCCAAAGTGTGGGTACTGCGGATCAACTCATAGGTGGGTTCGTCGTCGAAAGGCACCGCGTTGAGATCAATCCTGCCGTCCTGGGCAATATAGTCCGGACCATTGCCTCCCGCTTCCACCGGATGGTGGCCAGCCGCCACCACCTCCGCTTTGGATGGGTGCAGGCGGATAACTTCCCGCACCGCAAACGCCATGGCGCTTTGCATCCTCACACCCAGGACATCAAGTTTGAGCATGCCCATGGGATCCATGTCGTGTTTGTCGAACTGGCTCATGGGCAGACCCAAACCGCTGGGCTGTACCGGGGTTCTGTCCAGGAGCGTGGCATCGCCCAGGATCACCCCGCACGGGTGCATGGAAATGTGCCGGGGAAGGCGGTCCAGTCTTTCAGTGAGATCCACCAACAGGTCCAACTGCTGGTTTTCCTCCATGCCCCCAGGCCCTTCACGGCCGGCCTCCACCCGTCCGGCAAATTCCCGGAGTTCAGGCTTTTCAACCAATGCCTCCCTGAATTTGCGCGCGGAGAACCGCCACAACTGCTTGGCAATTTCGCCGATTTCACCATCATCCATGCCAAGGGCCATGCCGGCATCGCGGACAGCACCACGGGCCCTGTACCCGTTCTGCATACTCATCAGGGTCACCCGTTCGGCTCCGAAGCGCTCGAAGATCTTCCGGTAGACGTTGTGCCGTTCGGCGCTTTCGACGTCGATGTCAATATCGGGAAGGGTGGATCGGCGACCCGAGAGGAACCGTTCGAAAATGAGGTCATGCCGGATGGGATCCACTTGGCTGATGTCGATCAGATAGTTGACCAGGCTGGAGGCTCCGGAACCTCTGGCAGCTACCCGGACGCCCATCTCGATGATCATCCTGGATACTTCCGCAACAGTGAGGAAGTAGGAGGCAAAGCCGAGTTTGTCGATGATCCCCAGCTCATGCTGCAACCGCGAGCGCATCTGTATTTCCGCATTGCCGTTGATGCCGGGGAAGCGCCGGGTGATTCCTGCCTCGCATCGTTGGGTGAGTTCCAGCATGGGGTCCTGGTCGATGCCGATGATGGAAGCTTCGGGAACAACGGGCTTTTTCCATCCCATGTCCGGGACGGGATCGATACGGCATTTGTCGGCGAGCGCTTCTGTGTTGGAGAGCAGCTTGTTCAGCCCTGCTGCTCCTTGGCCTGCGGCGCCCATGATTTCCTTGCCGAGTTGGAGCATTTGTTGGGCGTTTTTCAACCAACCCTGCCCGGTTGGTTGGAGCTGGCCTGTTGGTTGGAGCAGTGGGGCTGCGGAGAGTTCGGGGAGGGATTTTAGTGTGCGTGCAGAATCCAGGACGTCTGCGGTGGGGGCGCCGTCCTGGGCGCAGTAACGGACGGCGTTGCTGAGGATGGCGGGGATGTTGTATTCAAGGGCGAGTTTGAGCATGCGCACTGCGTGGGATGTGCTGAGGGGCTCTCCAGGGGCGCTGAGGTGGGATACGGCTTCGGCAACGATTGTCCCGGGCGGCATGGCGTCGATCCATTGTTTGAAGAGTGTCCGGGGCCGAAGATATTTCCGCCCTCCCATGGCCCGGCCAACATCGGAGTCCGGTCCTATGAGGACGGTTAGCACGGGTTTGAGGGTTTTTGAGTCCAGTGTGCGTGATGCGAGTTCTGCCCTCGTTACGGCGACGGGCACTACTCCCCCGGCTTTACCGGAGGTGCGGGCATGGGCATCTGAGACGAGTCGGCAGAGTGCCCGGTAGCCGGCGCCGTTGTTGTTGCCGTGGGCGAGTACGACGACGCGGCCCGCTACTTGGGTGCGGTGGTCGCCGTCGTCGTCGAATATGGCGAGGTCCACGCCGATGATGGGGTCGATACCGGCGTCCATGCATGCTTTGAGGTGTTTGATGGTGCCGTATAGGCCGTCCCGGTCAGTACAGGCGAGCGCTGTTGCGCCGTCTGCTGCGGCTGACTGGGCAAGTTCGTCCGGCCAGGAGACGCCATAGTGGGCGCTGAAGGCTGTGGAGACGTGCAGGTGTGTAAAGCTCAAGGTTCAGGCGGCTTCGTCTGGTTCGACTGCCCGGGGCCGGCGCGGCGTCGTGGATGCGAAGGAGCCGCCAGCGGCCGCTGCCGAGATGGCGGACAAGGTCAAGGGTGATGGCCTGGCCGGGTTGCCCTTCATCCTGCGGGCGCTGGAGTTGGACCCGCCAGATCTCGTGGTCTACCAAGCCTGCGCCGCTCCCTATAGGGGCCCTGCTTTCTTCCATCCACCATTGGCGCCGCTCGTACCACCGGATGGGTTCGTTGATGACGACGTAGTGGATTCCCTTCCACTGGATTGTTTGTGGCCTTCCCGCTTCCGTGCAGATGACGTCCACGGACTCACTGAAAAGCCCCATATCCACACTCCTTGCCTGTGAGCATCGCCCTGAATCACTAAAATTACATTCGAATGTATGTTCGAATATATCCAGTTTACGTCGCTCCCCCGACAAAACCTACCGCCCAGCTCTGGGGATCATCTTGGCTTGCAGGAATACATGTGGCCATCGGACACAGTGGTGAACGGGATCACAGGGAGTTCTGGGTAGGGCCCAACCTTCGTCAAGCGGAGTTCCGTTTGGGGGAACCTTCACGGGATGCTTTTCGCTCGCGGCTCAGGAGATAGTCAAGGCGGGCTAAACCGCCAGACCGATTTTCTTACCTCTCGTCTTCAGGAAATGTCCGGGGCCGATTTCCGGCAGGAATGCTTCGAGCGGTTTCTCCTTAGCTTTTTTGGCCTTCCGGCCATCCATGTTGAGCTCTGAGCTTCTGCCTCTCCGGTCCATCAGTGGGATGCAGCCGCAGCTGCGGTCGCCGATGACGGCGACGTCGGCCAAGAGGATCGTCTTCATTTGACCAATGCGCGCCTTGATCAAGCATGTTGGAGCAAGCGTCAAAGTGTCGTGAGAGGACGTTTTCGGGTCCTGGTGTCGCTGCCTGATCTCATAGCGGTCCGGCGTCTTGGTGGTCGTTTCTGGGCAGGGGCGCGATCAGTCCGTGGAGGATCGTGTCGACGAGTCGTGCCGGGAGGCCGGGATCGAGGGGTTCGCGGGTGAGCACGACTTTGAAATGCAGGGGTGCGACGAGCATATCGACTGCATGGCGGGGGTTGGTGGTATCGGGTAGTTCGCCCCGGTCGATGGCGCGGGTGATGATTTGGCCGGAGCGCGCATAGCGCGTGTTCCAGTACTGTTTCCGGGCTTGGCTGGCTGCCGGATCGTCGCCGGCGGCGGCCAGTGCCCGATCGAAGTCGTTGCCATGGGGTGTGCTGAGGTATGCCACCAGCGAGGTGAGGTAGGCGATCAGGTCATCGCGCACAGACCCCGTGTCGGGGACCGGGAGCAGTTCTTCGGCTTCCTCGAGCAGGGCGTCGATCATCAGGTTCTCGCGAGTGCCCCAGCGGCGGTAGATCGTGGTTTCGTGCACCCCTGCCCGGGCCGAGACGTCGGCAACGGTCAGCCCGTTCATGCCGAATGCGTGGAATAGGTCCAGTGTGGCGTCGAGGACGGCGCGTCGGACGCGGGCTGATCTGCCGCCTGGGCGTGGCCGGATCCCTGAATCTGTCATGATCACAGCATAATGCAAGACTCTTGCGTTTAAATGTGACCCGGCGCATACTTCTAAACGCAAGTAACTTGCATGTAGAGGAGGTAGTGATGAGTTCACGTGGCATGAGCGCGGTCGGCAGCGGTGACCGGATTGTCGCACGCAGCGAGGTGGTGCACGGGATGAGGATTGACTGGGATGTACCGGTTCCCATGGCGGACGGCACGGTGCTGCGGGCCGATGTCTTCCGCCCGGACGACGAGGGCGTGTACCCGGTGCTCATGACCCTCGGCCCTTACGGCAAGGGCCTGGCATTCCAGGAGGGCTTCACGGTGATGTGGCAGCGCCTGGCATCGGCTTATCCAGATGCGGTGGCCGGCTCGACCAACGCCTACCAGGTGTGGGAAACGGTTGACCCGGAGAAATGGGTCCCGGACGGATACATCTGCATTCGCGTCGATTCCCGCGGCACCGGCCGCTCGGCCGGTCGGCTGGACATGCTCAGTGAGCAGGAAGCGCGCGACTACTACCAGGCCATCGAGTGGGGCCGCCGCCCAGGACTGGTCGAACGGCAGGGTGGGCCTGCTCGGGATCTCCTACTACGCCGCCAACCAGTGGCTGGTCGCGGCGTTGCAGCCGCCGCACCTCACGGCAATCTGTCCATGGGAGGGGTTCACCGACTTCTACCGGGACTTCAACCGGCACGGCGGTATTCTGTCGCGGTTCGGGCAGGCGTGGCAGGACCAGCAGATCTTCACGGTCCAATATGGGGTGGGCGAGCGTGGCCGGCGCAACCCGAATAATGGCGAACTCGTCGCCGGACCGCCGACCCTTTCCGAGGACGAACTCGCCGAGAACCGGGTCGAGACGATCATGGAAGCCCAGCGCAGGAAGTTGCTCGACGAGTTCAGCCGGGCCCGGACACCAGACCTGGCCCGCATCGAGGTACCGGTACTGTCGGCCGCGAATTGGGCCCACCACCTTCACACCCGCGGCAATTTCGAGGGCTACGCCGCAGTGTCATCACCACAGAAATGGCTCGAAGTGCATGGCCACGAGCACTATGCGGAGTTCTACACCGACTACGGTGTCGGTCTTCAGAAGCGGTTCTTCGGTCACTTCCTCAAAGACAACGACACAGGCTGGGAGCAGCAGCCCCCGGTGCGGTTGAACGTGCGCCACCTCGACGGGTCCTTCGAGGGCCGTGACGAGACGGAGTGGCCCCTGGCCCGCACCCAGTGGACCCGCTTTAACCTCGACGCCGGATCAGGGGCTTTGGACACGTCCGTGCCGACCGAAGAGCACACAGCCGACTTCCCGGCACTCGGACCGGGAGTCAATTTCTGGACCGAGCCATTGGCCGAACCCTTGGAGATCACCGGGCCGGCCTCGGCGCGGGTACGCCTCGCGTCCTCGACTGCGGATGCCGATCTCTTCGTCACCCTGCGCGTGCAGGACCCGGAGGGACAGGAGGTCTCGCTCGTGTCCGCGATCGACGAACACGGTGTGCTGGCCGTGGGGTGGCTGCGTGCCTCCCACCGCGAACTGGACCTGGAGCGCAGCCTGCCCCACCGGCCGTGGCACCGGCACACCCGTACGCTAGCGCTCATCCCCGGGCAGGCGGTCCACCTCGACGTGGAGATTTGGCCCACGTCCCTTGTCATCCCGCCCGGTTACCGGCTTGGTGTCACGCTGTCGGGCCGCGATTTCCAAATGCCCGGCGACGGTCCGTGGCCCGTTGCCTACGGCATTGAACAACGTGGCAACGGTGTCTTCGTGCACGACGACCCCGACGATCGCCCGGCCGGGATCTTCGACGGCGTCACCACCCTGTACACAGGTCCGGACTCGGGAACCTCACTGCTCCTGCCCGTGATACCCGCCCGGAAATGAGCGCACCTCGTCCCGTCCCCCGCTTCGGCCATCGCACACTCAATGTGGTGCGCTTGGGGACCAAAAAGCCACGGCCACTATCACTTGATCCCCGGAAGGAACCTTCCAACCATGCCTAAATTCGTTGACCTCTCCGTCAGCCTTCGGGGCAACATAGCCTCGGATCCGCCCGGACTCACTCCGGAAATCGACTACTTCACCCATAAGGAAACAGCCAAGGACCTGGTTTCCTATTTTCCGGGAATGACAGAAGACGACCTTCCGGACCAGGAAGGGTGGGCAATCGAGAGAATCACCGCCACGACGCACTCGGGAACCCATGTCGATGCGCCCTACCACTACGCCTCCACCATGGACGGAGGAGCCCGTGCCATCACCATCGACGAAGTCCCACTTGAGTGGTGCTTCGGCCGCGGAGTGAAGCTGGATTTTCGGAGATTCGATGATGGCCACGTCGTGACGGCATCCGACATGGAGGCAGAACTCAGCCGTATTGGTCACCAGTTGGCCGCGGGCGACATCGTCGTCGTCAACACCGCTGCCGGCACCCGCTACGGGTTGGACGACTACCTCTCCAGTGGCTGTGGGATGGGACGCGAAGCCACACTCTTCCTCACCAGCCGCGGCGTCCGCGTCACCGGAACGGATGCGTGGAGTTGGGACGCCCCGTTCGTGCACACAGCAAAGAAGTACGCCGAAACACGGGATAGCTCGCTGATCTGGGAAGGCCACAAGGCCGGAAGGGAGATCGGCTATTGCCACATTGAGAAACTGCACAACCTCGAGGAACTCCCGGCCACCGGATTCCAGATTTCATGCTTCCCTGTGAAGATTCATGGAGCATCAGCTGGTTGGACCCGCGCAGTGGCGATCCTCGATGAGAAGCTCGCCGGGACAAGCACTGACGGGGGCAAACAGTGAAATTCTTCCGTGTTCTGATGGACGGCGTACCTCGCCTCGGGAAAGCAAACGACGACTTGGTTTCGGGCCGGCTGTATCCGGATGGCCTGGATGCATTTGACGTCCTCGCGCGGCCCTCTGCCGTGGCAGATGGCGAGCATGTGGACTTTCTTGCCGCTGAGCTTCTGCCGCCCCTTGACGTCACCACAATCCGCGACTTCATCACTTTCGAGCAGCACACGGTCGGTGCGCTGCGATCCGTTGCCCCGGACAAAGGTTTGCCGGCTGCGTGGTATGACGCACCTGCTTTCTACTTCACCAACCCGCACGCCGCAACAGGACACAACTCGACCGTCGCCCTGGCTCCGGGATCACAGCAGTTCGATTTCGAACTGGAAGTAGCAGCCATCATTGGCACGGACGGCTACAACCTCTCACCCGAGGAAGCAGAGGATCATATTGCCGGATACATCATCATGAATGATTGGTCCGCCCGGGATCTTCAGCGCCATGAAATGACAGTTGGACTAGGCCCGACGAAAGGCAAGGACACCGCCACGTCCTTGGGGCCGGTATTTGTCACCAAAGACGAATTCGACGACGTTACTGAGGGCGGGTTCATGAACCTGCAGATGAGTGTCTCCATCAACGGACAGGTGCTCGCCACAGATTCCCTGGCGAATATGGCATGGAACTTTCCCGAGCTCATCTCCTACGCCAGCCGGGGAACCTGGGTCCGTCGCGGAGACGTACTCGGATCGGGTACTTGCGGCGGTGGTTGCCTGGCCGAGATGTGGGGTTGGGCAGGCTCAATGACACCCGAGCCCCTGCAACGGGACGACGTTGTCAGCCTGACCGTGGAACGACTGGGAACACTAACCAACTTCATTGGAGAAGCTGCCCCCGTCCACGAGATTCCGAGGGCGAGGCGGCGGCCGTTCACTCCACCCGTGCCCTATGCGCCGGCTCAGGAAACCGCGCGGTGAGCTACCTGAAAGCCGGCACGGCCCTCCATGGCCGCCCTGTGTGAGCCAAAGACGCTAGCGGTAGACCTAAGAAAAGACTCTGGCAAAGAGCAGATGCAAAGGATGGAAGGACCAATGACACGATCAGAGGAAAACTACCTCTCAGGGCTGAATCCACGACAAAAGGTGATGGGGGCCTGGCACGTCGAGCAAGCGCTGGAGCAGGCAAGTGATTTCTCGCGGCCGATCCAGGAACTCGTCACAGAGTACGCATGGGGCGCGATATGGGGGAGGCCCGGGTTGGATCTGAAAACCCGTAGCATGCTCAATCTAGCTATGCTGACGGCGCTCAACCGTTCTCATGAACTCGCCGGGCATGTTCGGGGAGCCTTGAACAACGGAGTCACCGAACAGGAAATTCAAGAAATCCTGCTCCAGACCATGATTTACTGCGGCGCCCCCGCCGCGCTCGAATCCTTCCGCACAGCCGAGGGAGCAATCACGGAATTCAGAAGAGCACAAGGGCGCGGCTCGCGATAAGTCGTGGGGCTGAGCAGCTTGGCTTAGAGCTCGCCCAGGGTTTCGCGGCTGCCGCGGCCGACCGAGAGCAGGCTCAGGCCGAAGCCGCGGAGCTGCAGGCCGACATCGAGTCCGCAGGGGTGCAGTTACGGCAGGTCCAGCAGGAACGTGATGCAGTGGTCAGTGGGCTGAGGGGCAAGCCCGGGCCGAGACGGAACGGCGTGCTGGCGCGGACGAGAGCCGCGCCCAGGCAGAGCCGGAGCGTGCCGGTCGCGACGAGGCCACGATCGAGCAGATGCAGGGCCAGCTTGCGGCTACCCGGGCGGACCTGGACGGCGCCCGCGAGGCGGCGGCCCGGCCTGCGCGGGAACCCGGCAACGTTGACCGCCGAGCGCGAAGCCGCCAGAGCAAAAGTGGAACTCGAGCGCGCCCATGGAAAGCAGCGTGTCAAGGACCTCCACGACACGTACGGCCGACAGATCGACCAGCTACGGGACGAACTATGGGGCTGCACGCTTAGGTTCTTCAGGCCATGGGTGACAGTGCCGAAGAACTCGCTGATGGTGAGTTCGGCGCGGTTCACGGGGTCCGCGAAAAAACACCCGGTGCCCGGCCTGGTCGCTGCCTCCCTGATCGTCCGCTTTAACAGGTCACGGTCGCTCGGACGGTAAACGTCGTTGTCACGCCCTGTCATAGGCGGCCCCTTCCCGGTTGGATGGAGCAGTTGGACGGAGGGGCTAGGCGGAGCCGCCGTCGAGTTTCTCCTGGATGCGTCGCGCAACCTCAGCAGCGGGTGTAGAGCGGGGAAAAACGGCAACCACGAGGTCATCCTCGGCCGGATCGGCGCCCGGATCCCCCGGGGACAGCACGCCGAAGATGCGGCGAACCGCCAGCAGCTCGTGTTCCAGGTTCTGGAGGGAACCACGGGAGGAACCCAGCATCATTTCGCGCAACACATAGTTGTGCGTGGACGTGACCGCGGCAGCGAACCGGATTGCCTCAAGTGTCGGCAGGCCTGGGAGGGCCTGCCGGAGGTAGTCCGAGAAAAGCCGCTCATAGCGGGACACCATAATCGTTTCCCGGTCCCGGAGCGCGGGCACCGCCTGTACCACATGGTAGCGTTTTTGAGCCAGTTTCCGGTGTTCAGAGAACTTCCTGAAGACCAGCACCGCCGCCTGGCACACCGCCTCCCATGGATGGGGATGCCTCGCGGTCAGATAGACGGTCAGTTCAGTGAGCAAGGCTTCGTGGTCCGCAAAGATCACATCTTCCTTGGCCCGGAACTGACGGAAGAAGGTACTGCGGGAGATCCCGGCAGCCAGGGCAATGTCGTCTACGCTGGTCGGGTCGTAGCCCTTGTCGGTGAACAGATCCAGGGCGGCTTCGGCCACCTCTGCACGGAAATTAACCATGGATGCCATCCCGGTACAGTAGCAGCGCGTCGCCCTGTCCGCCGCCGCCGCAGAGCGAGACGGCGGATTTGCCGCTGCCGCGCCGCATCAGCTCATGAGCAGCCGAGACGACGAGCCGCGCTCCGGATGCGCCGATCGGATGACCAAGGGCGATGGCGCCGCCGTTGATGTTGACCTTGTCCAGGCTGAGGCCCAGTTCCGCTGCGGAGTGCGCCACAACCGAGGCGAATGC
This sequence comes from Arthrobacter sp. StoSoilB13, assembly GCF_019977255.1. Taxonomy (NCBI): domain Bacteria; kingdom Bacillati; phylum Actinomycetota; class Actinomycetes; order Micrococcales; family Micrococcaceae; genus Arthrobacter; species Arthrobacter sp. StoSoilB13. The sequence goes on from NZ_AP024647.1 coordinate 1,016,530, forward strand.
CTCGTTGATCTCCACGAAGTCAAGCTCCCCGGCCGTCCAGCCTGCGCGGGCCAGGGCTGCGATGATTGCCTGCGCGGGTTTGTCCGGCAGCGTCGTGTCCGGGCCGGCGATCTGTCCGAAGGTGCCGACGGCGGCAAGCACCTCGAGCCCGTGGGCATCGGCGTAGGCGCGGGTCACCATAACGACGGCGGCGGCGCCGTCGCTCAACGGCGAGGCATTGCCTGCCGTGACGGTCCCGGCCGCCGTGAAGGCCGGCTTCAGCCCTGCCAGCACCTCCTGGGTGGACTGCGGGCGGACGCCTTCATCGTGGCTTACCAGCGCAGGCGCGCCGCGCTTCTGAGGCACTGAAACAGGGGCGATTTCGGCGCTAAATCTTCCATCGCCCCGGGCCGTGGCCGCCCGCTGGTGAGACAGCGCCGCAACATGGTCCTGCGCTTGACGGGAGAGCCCGAGTTCCGCATTGGCTCGGTCCGTGGCAATGCCCATGGATTCATGCTCAAAGGCATCCGTCAGGCCATCGTGACCAGCCGAGTCCACGGCCATGATGCCACCGTAGGCGTAGCCGGCGCGCGATCCGGTGAGCAGGTGCGGCGCTTGGCTCATGGATTCCTGGCCGCCGGCGACGACGACATCCGCCTCGCCAAGTTTGAGCAGCCTGATTCCTTGGATGATGGCACTAAGTCCGGACAGGCATACTTTATTCACTGTGACGGCGGGGGCGCTGAGCGGTATTCCTGCCGCGACGGCGCTTTGGCGTGCGGGGTTCTGGCCTGCGCCGGCTGTCAGGACCTGGCCCACAATGACCGTATCAACCGCCGCCGGCTTAATTCCGGAGTTTTCCAGGGCCGCGGCGATGGCGGCGGCGCCCAGCTGCACAGCGCTCAACGAAGACAGCTGACCCATCAGTTTTCCCTGTGGCGTACGGGCCGCGCCCACAATGACTATGTCCTCACGGCTCATTTGGTGCTCTCCTTGCTGCTGCCGAGGTCCAGGGCGCGCAATTGCGACTTCAGCACCTTGCCGGTCGAGTTTTGGGGAAGTTCCTCGGGGAAAATGATCCTGTCCGGAACCTTGAAACCGGCCACCAGACCCTTGACGTGCGAGCGGATCTCCTCGGCCGAGACTGAGCTGGAGCTCTTGCGGATGACGAAGGCAACCGGCCGTTCGCCCCATTTCTCGTGCGGGACGCCGATCACGGCCACATTCAGCACCGCAGGGTGACTGATAATGGCCTGCTCGACCTCAATGGTGGAGATGTTTTCGCCGCCGGAGATGATGATGTCCTTGGCCCGGTCCTTGAGCTGGATGTAACCGTCGGGATGCATCACGCCGAGGTCTCCGGTATGGAACCACCCGCCGCGGAAGGCTTCCACGGTGGCCTCTGGATCCTTGAAGTAACCGAGCATCACGTTGTTGCCACGCAGCACGATCTCGCCCAGGGTGACACCGTCGGCCGGGACGTCGCGCATATCTGGGTCCACTATGCGGGCGGTCTCGGCCTGCAGCATTGCCACACCCTGCCGGGAGATCTTCACGGCCCTGTCCTGGACGGACAGGTCATCCCACTCGGCTTGACGCTCACAGATCGTGTATGGGCCGTACACCTCGGTCAACCCATAAACGTGGACCACGCTGATCCCGAGTGCCTCCAGGGAGGTAATGATCGTGGGCGACGGCGGCGCGCCTGCCGTCGTGATCCGCAACGATCCCTTCAGTTTGTGGGCTTGGGGAGCGTCGGCAATAATGCTGCACACCGTGGGCGCGCCGCAGAGGTTCGTGACGCCGAGAGTGTCGATCGCGTCCCAGACGGCATCGGGGCGCACTGCACGAAGGCAAATGTGAACGCCTGCCGCCGCCGTCACGGCCCAAGTGGTGCACCAGCCGTTGCAGTGGAACATCGGCAGTGTCCATAGATAGCGCGTGTCGGCGGTGAAGTGATTGTGGAAGGTTTCCCCGAGCGAGTTCAAATACGCGCCGCGAATACAGCACCCCCTTGGGCTTGCCCGTGGTGCCGGAGGTGTAGTTCAGCGTGATCGGGGCGCGCTCGTCCTCTACACTCCACGGAAGTTCAGCGTCCTGGTGCCCGGACGAGGCGAGGAAGTCCGCGTACTGCGTCGTTCCGATGCCTGTCGGGACCTCCGGATACGTGATGGTGCTGTCAGGCACTTCGATGATCTCAGCCAGCTGTGTCAGACCCAGATCCAGACCCGCCACGGTGGCCAGCAGTTCCGAATCCGCAAACAGGACCCTCGCCTCGGAGTGTTCCAGGATGTACTGGAGTTCCCGGGCGGTCATCCGCGAGTTCAGGGCCATCAGGACGCCCCCCGCCAGGGGGACTGCGTAATGGGCGATCAGGAGTTCCGGGACATTGGGACACAGGAACGCCACCCGGTCGCCGGGCCGGATCCTGCTTTTGATCGCCTTGGCCAGCCGCTGGGCTTCGGCGGCGAAGTCCCGGTAGGTGTAGGAGCGGTCACCGTGGATGATCGCTGTCTTCTGCCCGAATACCTCGGCGGAGCGCTCCAGGAACCGCAGGGGGCTCAGTGGAGTTTCATTCGGAAGCTCAAGTATGGTCATGGCGAATCCTTAGGCGAAGGCGCTTTGTCCGGTGACATCGCGGCCGATCAATAGGGTCTGAATGCTTTGCGTGCCTTCGTAGGTATGGATGGATTCAATGTCCAGCAGGTGCCGGATCACATGGTTTTCCAGCAGGATGCCATTGCCGCCCAACATGTCACGGGCAATGCTTGCCAGCTCCCGGGCCTTACGGGTGTTGTGGTACTTCGCCATAGAGGCCTGGGTGGGACGCATCCGGCCGGTCGCATCAAGGCCAGCGAGGTGGAAACAATGCAGCTGCATGCTGGTCAACTCCGAAAGCATGTAGGTCAGCCGTTCCTGGACCAGCTGGAACTTCGCCAAGGGTTTGCCGAACTGTGTCCGCTGCGTGGCATAGTTCAGCGCGGCCTCGTAGACGGCGGTGGCATGGCCCAGGGCGGCCCAGGCCACACCCAGGCGCGTGGCAACCAGGACCTCGGACGCATCCTTGAAAGTGCGCGCACCGGGGAGCAGATTTGCCTTTGGAATGCGGACGCTGTTGAGCGTAATCCGGGCCTGGTGTATGGCGCGCAGCGAGCCCTTTCCAGTGATCGTCTCGGCCTCGTAGCCCTCCCGGTCCTGTTCCACCAGGAAAGCGCGGACGTCGCCGGCATCATCGCGTGCCCAGACCACCGTGACGTCTCCGACCGAGCCATTGCCGATCCAAATCTTCTCGCCATTGAGGACGTAGTCCTCCCCATCGAGCGTGGCGGTGGTTTCCAATGCCACCGAATCCGAGCCGTGGTCCGGTTCCGTCAGGGCGAAGGCGCCGAGCTTTTCACCGCGGGCCAGCGGACCCAGCCAGGTCCTGCGCTGGATGTCGGAGCCGAAAAGAGCAATCGTCCGCAGTACCAGGCCGCCCTGGACTGCGATCACCGTACCCAGCGAACCGTCCCCGCGGGAGATCTCCATGTTGACCAACCCGGCGGCAAGCGGAGACATCGGCTCCAGTCCCTGTACGTCGATGCCATCGGCCAGCAGATTCAGGTCGCCCATGCGCTTGGCCAAATGGGCGGGGAATTCGGCGCGTTCCCAGTAGTCGTTCATCTGCGGCAGGGCCTCTTCGGTGAAAGCCCGGGCACGCCTCCACACCTGGCGTTCGGGTGCGGGAATGTTCGCGAACACGGCGTAGTAGTCCGTGTCCAGTGGTTCAGAGACGTCGTAGTCAGGCATGGGCGTGCGTCCTTAGCGGGAAGTTATTGAGGGAGGGCGTGAACAAGAGCGTAGAGGAGCGGTGCTTGCTTCCAGGGGCCGCGCCCCGAGCTATCCGGCAGATCCCAGGGCGGGATGAAAATCCCTTCCCCAGACGCGCCGGGTGGCCCGGCTGGCGTCAAGCAGCGCTGTGAGGCCCCCCTGCCGACTCGGGAAGTTGGCACCAAGAAGCATGCACAAATCCACTTCCGTCGGGCCGGCCACCACCTTTTCAGCCAGCATCAGGCCCACCTCCTCGGCCAGGGCATCAAGGATCCGAGTCATGATGGCCTCTGCATCAGGTGCCGGCGCCGGAGCGCCACCGCCGGAACGCCGCAACAGGGCGGCGGCCTCGGGAAGCACGAGGCCGGACTCATCCAGATAGCCGGGGAGCCCGGCCCTGGCAATGGCTGCCAGGCTTGGGCTGACATGGAAACGGTCAGGGTAGGCACCGTGCATAGTCTCGCAGATGTGCAACTGGACCGCGGGTCCGATGAAACCCAGCAGTGTCAGTGGAGTCATGGGCAGCCCGAGCGGGTCCAGGGCGTGGTCTGCCAGTCCAACGTCAGTCCCGTCATCAAGGACCTGCAGCAGTTCGCAGAACAGCCGGGTCAGGATCCGGTTCACCACAAAGCCCGGGGTGTCGGTCACCAGGACCGCGGTCTTGCCCAGCAGCCCTACCAGTGAACAGACGGTGGCGAGGCTGACCTCGTCGGTGTCTTCGGTGCTGATGATTTCCACCAGCGGCAGCACAGCCACCGGATTGAAGAAGTGCAGTCCCACCATTCGTTCCGGATGGACCAGGCCCTCGGCCAATTTCCGTCACGGAAAGGGACGACGTGTTCGTCAGCAACAGCGCATCAGCGCGCAGCAAGGGCTCGATCGCCGCGAAGACGGCGCGTTTCACGCTCAGCTCCTCGAAGACCGCTTCAATGACCACGTCGCAGTCCCGGTACTCGCGCGTGTCAACGGTTCCACGGACGAGGACGCCAAGCGCCCGCGCCGCCGTTTCGTTGAGGTGCCCGCGGCTCACCATTTTGTCCAGGTGTGCCTCGATCCAGGCAAGTGCGCTATCCACCTTCTCCTGGGACAGGTCCGTGATCAGCACCGGGACACCAAGCTGCCGCGCAAAGACCAGAGCGAGCTGGCTGGCCATGAGCCCGGCACCGATAACGCCAACGCTGCGAACGGGGCGTGGATCCGCGTCGGGAACGCCCGCCAGCCGCTGCTGTTCAGCTTCCAAGAGGGTTGCGCTGGCTTCGACGACCGTGTCAGAGTTCATGGCATATTTGTATCGTGAAACTGAGTGTCAGGTCAAGTGATACTAAGTCTCAAGGAGGCGGGCCTACCGAGGAGGCGGCACTGAACTGTTTCAAAGCTTGAGAATGAACGCGATAACTTCGCTGGTAAATGCTTCCAGTTCCTCAAAAGCGGCGAGGTGGCCTGCCGCGTGGGATGCATATTTACCCACGGTGGAGTGCAGGTGGCCGGTAATACCGTCGATTCCGGGCGAGCTATTCGTTCAAAAGCTACTTCGCGAGTTACCGATACTGGGAAGTTTTACTCCTTCCGGGCGCTTTGGACTTCCGCCTGGCAGCAAGGTCTAGCAACCTGTCGCGCAGGGGTTGCGCACTTTCTGCGAGCGCCACTCGCATCATCACAGATGAACCGAAGCGGTATTGCTGGGTCCGAAGAACGCGTTGACGGTTGTAGGCGGCGAGGGCCTGGTCCAGGGGCAGGGTGTTGACGAGCTTGCCCAAGGCGACGGCGTCTATCAGCGACTCACAAGCGCCCCGCCCGAGGTTGGGTGCCATGGCGTGGGGCCGCGTCGCCGATGAGGACTACGTTGTCCCGGGAATAGCGCCTTAGCGGCGGGGTGGTCCATATGCGTTGTGCCAATGATGTGTCGGGCGTCGCTGCTTGCAGGACATGCTGGATACCTTGCGAGTGCCCGGCGTAGCGGCGGCGCGCCACTGCCAGGGCTTCGCCGACGTCAATTCGCTCGGGTCCCATCCCGGAGCGGAAGGACGCATACCAGTTGGTTCCCCCGCTTGAAGGGCCTATGCCGAAGAGGTCCCCGCGCCCCCAGTACTCACCGATGGTTTCGCTGCCGGGCTCTTCGGCGATGACACCTCGAACGGCGAGGTAGGGGGTCAGCTTTGCTGCACACCCCTGGCCCCAGATGGAACGCCTTACCATGCTGTGCACTCCGTCTGCCGCCACTACGAGGTACGCGTCGCCTGGAACCTCATCCACTTTTCCGTTGCGTTTCTGGACCGTCGGGGGCACGGCGGAGTCCAGGAGCCGCAGGAGCGTGTGGCGGGCGACTCCCACAAGGTTCTGCCCCTCCACACTCAGCCACGGCATCCCTGCGGCACTTCGGAGCGCGCCACCCGTGATGGTGGGGCTGTTTTCCCGGACCGCATCAAGGATCCCCAATGAGGCCAGGGCTTCCTGGGCTTCGGGCCACATGGCCAGGGTTGTTCCTACTGCCGGGAGGCCGGTCCGCTGTTCGTGCACAGTGACGTGAAACTGACTGGGATCAAGAGTTCCTGCAAGGGCGAGGCCTGCTATTCCACCACCGACGATTTCCACCTTTTTCATGGTGCCAATGTACTACTACATTTGTAGTAATTGTGAGGTTAAAGACTAGACTTTCGCCATGCCGGACAGACGAACCGATCTTGCCGATGCGGCCCTCGCCGTGGTGGCCGCCAAAGGTCTCAAGGGACTGACCCACCGCGCCGTTGACGCCGAAGCCGGCGTGGCCGTCGGAACCACCTCCAATTACTTCCGCAACCGTGCCGCGTTGGTAGCTGCCGCCGTCGACCGCGTTGAAGAACGGGATTCGCTCCTGCTGCAGCAGCAGGGTGGATCAGGGGTCCCGACGTCGGTAGCCGTCTTGGCGGAACAGCTCGCGGGAGCACTGCTCCGGCTCGCAAACAATCACTCCGACCTGACCCGCGCACGGTTCGCCTTTGCCCTGGACCAACCCGAGGTGGTGGCCGCCGGGCACGAGCGGATGCTTTCAGCTCTTGAACAGATGCTCGATTCCATGGGAATTACCGACCCAAGGGCCCGTGCAGAAGCCGTATCGGACTACGGCGACGGATTGGCCATGCACCTCCTGACAGCACGCCGCGGCCAGGCGATGGACCAAACCACAGTGGCAGCCAACGTCCGCCGACTCTTGGAGGGATGAAGCAAAGGGGTGGACGCGGGCGGGTCCACAGAGCAGGATTGTGGCATGAGCACCAATGACGCACTCCTGAAGCAGGTCAGTATCTCCGCCGCAGATGACAACCTCGTTGCGAGATTCGAAATCGAAGGCAACATACCGGGCTCCGGCGCTTATGTCGTGGGCCTTGTTGCTGCCAGCGAGGACTATTCCTCCCAACGAAGGCTGGGCATTGAGTTCATGAATGGCGAAGCGATCTCGTTCTACTCCTTCAACCACTCACTCAGTGCCGAGGAAAACTACGACATCAAGGGCGTGGAACACTCCGGGAACGTGATCACCGGAAACTTCCCGATGTCCGCCATCCATGGACTCAGTAAAGGCCACGTTATGACGGCCTTCAGCGAAGCGGACGGCCGCGAATTCCAGGCCGGCGTTCCGGTCACGGAAGCGCTCTAGCTGCAAGAACAGCTCTAGCCAGGGGGAACAGCTCCAGCTAGAAAAGGCCCTCCACCGGCTCAATGAGTTCCGGTCCGTTGTTGCGGACATTGCCGACGGCGGCACCCACCGCGTCGAGCGTCCAGCTGGCAGCGGCGTCGTGCGCCTTTGACCGCACCAGATCCACGAGGCCCGGCCGCATCATCTTCGCGCGGATTCAACCAGGCTTCCATCGTGTCCTTGCTTATGGGCAGTGGAACGCGGTCATGCAGGGCAGTCAGCTCGTCGAACACCGAGGCACTCCGCCGGGTCATGGCCGACTCGGCCGTCGGGGTGTCCGCCGTGAGAATCGACATGGACAGCAGCCAACGGGCCGGATCATCATCAGAGGCTGACTGGTCCCGCCACCATTCATACAACCCGGCAAACACCACGCCCCCACCATCCGCCGGATGCACGTAGTACGGCTGCTTTGACTTCCCCTCGCCCTTCTTCCACTCGTAATAGCCATCGGCAGGAACAGCGCACCGCCTTGCCGCAGCAGCCTTTCGGAAGGACGGCTTCTCCAGCAGGGTCTCACTGCGGGCATTGATCAGGCGGGCGCCGCCTTTGGGATCTTTCGCCCACGAGGGCACCAATCCCCAGCGCGCAACATGCAACTGCCGCTTTAATCCATCGTCCACGAGCCTTTCCAGCACAATCGGAACAGCATCCGTTGGAGCCACATTCCACGATTTTTCCAGGGCGATCTCGTTTTCAAGTTCGGCATCAAAGTCAGCCAGCAGATCCCCCACGGCACGGGCCATTACATAACGTCCACACATGGGAACAGTCTGCCGTGTCGCCCAAGCACACACCAGCCCGGAATGTGACGTAACGCCGAATCCCGGCCTCACGGGAATTATTGGGCTGCGGGTTACGGTTGATACCAACGAATCACCCGTGGAAACGACCAATACCGAGGAGAGCTCTGTGGACTTCACTCCCGACTCCGGCACCATCACCATGTTCTCGACCACTTGGTGCGGCTACTGCAACCGCCTGAAGAAGCAGCTCGACGCCAAGGGCATCGGCTACACCGAGATCAACATCGAAGAAGTAGATGGCACGGCCGAACTCGTCGAGCAGCTCAACGGAGGCAACCGCACCGTCCCCACCGTCCTCTTCCCGGACGGAACCGCAGCAACCAACCCTTCTGCCTCTGAAGTAGAAAACCGCCTCGCAGCCTAAGGCATTCACTTCCGCTGTCCGGCTGCCGCCTCGAAAATCGGGGCGGCAGCCGGTTCAAGACGAATAATCACAGACTTCGACGCCGGCGTATTGCTGCCTTCCGCTGTTGAATCCAGCGGCACCAACACATTCGCCTCCGGATAGTAGGCAGTCGCGCAGCCCCTGGCACTGGGGTACGCCACTAAGCGCAACTGGCGCAGCACACGATCAACGCCGTCGTCGGCTTCGCTGTGCACATCCACATAGTCGCCGTCCTGGAAACCCAACCCCGCCAGATCCCCAGGGTTCACCAACAAGACCATGCGGCCCTTCTTGATGCCACGGTAACGATCATTCATGGAGTAAGTGGTCGTATTGAACTGGTCATGGGACCGCACAGTCTGAAGGAGCAGTCTCCCCGGCGGTACTTCAATGGTTTCCAGGTCATTGACGGAAAACATGGCTTTCCCCGTTGCCGTGGGGAACGTCCGCGAATCCCTGGGACCATGCGGAAGGACAAAACCGTCGCGCTCGCGGATGTGGGTATTGAAGTCATCAAATCCAGGCACCACATGGGAAATGTGGTCCCGGATGGTGTCGTAATTACGCCTGAGGTCCGCCCAATCCACAGGCACCTTGTGGTCAAGAACCGCCTCGGCCATGCGGGTGACAATCGCCACTTCGGACAGAACGCCCGGAGCAATGGGTTCCAGCGTCCCTGCGGAGCGGTGCACGGCACACACAGTGTCCTCTACGGTGACAAACTGCTCAATCCCGTCCTGCTTGTCGATTTCGGTGCGGCCAAGGGTCGGAAGGATCAGGGGCCTGCTCGCCGACCACCACATGTGAGCGATTCAACTTGGTGGAAATCTGGACCGAAAGCCTGGTCCGACGCACAGCCTCCTCAGCGACCACGGTGTCCGAGATCGCATGCACCAGGTTCCCTCCCAGCGCGATGAGGACCTTGATCCTGCCATCACGCATTCCACGGATACTGTCCACCGAATCAACACCGGCCTTCCGCGGCGGGTCAAAGCCAAACTCATCCTGCACGGCGTCAAGGAACCGGGGCGGCATCTTCTCCCAAATGCCCATGGTCCGGTCACCCTGCACATTGCTGTGTCCACGGATTGGCGAAGGTCCGGCCCCCGGTTTGCCAATGTTGCCACGCAGTAGAAGAAGATTAATGATCTCCTTGATGGTGGGCACCGCCTTCTTATGCTGGGTCAGTCCCATTGCCCACGTAATGATCACCCTCTCCGCGTGGATGTACCGTTCAGCGAGTTCATCGATTTCTGCGCTGGTCAGGCCGGTGGCGGCAAGAACGTCCTGCTCCTGCAAAGTTGCGAGGTGGGCAGCGAACCCCACAAACCCCTGGCAATGCTCATCGATGAACGTGCGGTCCAGCACCGAACCCGGCGCGGCCCGTTCGGCATCCAGGACGCGCTTGGAAACAGCCTGGAGCAGCGCCATATCCCCGGCGAGCCTGATCTGCAGGAACTGGTCAGCCAGGTCAGTTCCCTTCCCCACGAGGCCTCGAACACGCTGTGGGTTCCGGAAGTTGATCAGGCCAGCCTCAGGCAGCGGATTAACAGCCACAATGGACGCACCCGCGAGTTTGGCCTCCTCCAGTGCCGTCAGCATCCGCGGATGGCAGGTCCCCGGGTTCTGCCCCATGATGATGATCAGGTCCGACTTCGCGAAGTCCGTATACGTGATGGCCGATTTGCCCACCCCAATGGTCTCGCCCAGGGCAAGGCCCGTTGACTCGTGGCACATGTTTGAACAATCCGGAAGGTTATTGGTCCCGAAAGCCCTGACGAAAAGCTGGTACAGGAACGCTGCCTCATTACTGGTGCGTCCACTGGTGTAAAAAGTGGCCTCATCCGGATCGTCGAGGGCGTTCAACCCGTTTGCAATGATGTCCAAGGCCCGTTCCCAGCTGACGGGCGCGTAGTGGTCCGAGCCTGCTGCCTTATACACCGGTTCCACCAGCCGGCCCTGTTGGCCCAGCCAATACTCGGAACGGGACTCCAGGGAACTCAGCGGGTTTCCGGCCCAAAACTCCGTGGGGATCCTCAGCGGCTCCGCCTCCCACCCGATAGCCTTGGCGCCGTTTTCACAGAATTCGGCAGCCTTGCGTTCCGGCGGATCAGGCCAAGCACAGCTCATGCAGTCGAAACCGTCTTTTTGGTTGACAGCTGTAAGTGTCTTCCATGCGCGGGAAGGGCCCATATAGGCCATCGCGTGGGGAAGGGTTTCGCTGAGGCTGGGCAAGCCGGCGGCCGACCTCTTTGGTTCGCTGACGCTCAAGTCGACGTCGGTATCCTGAATTGGGTGCTTCCTGCGGCCCATCATTCCACCAGGTTTCGTGTGGTTGGGTTCCTGATTCCCTCAGCGTAAACCCGGCCCCCAGCCTGCTCAATGGCGGTGAAAGCCACCTACGCCAAGAGACTCCTGAAGTCGCCGTCCACCACGTGTGCGTAGCTGCGGTAAGCGTCAACCACGGCGTCCTCCACCGTTTTGACGTCCAAGTGGGGCAGCAGGTCATTTGCAGCACCGGCGGTGGCCGGATCCCAATCGAGGCCAAGTGCAGCGTAGCTCGCCGTCAGTACGTCCCGGATCGGACCGGAGTTCTCCACCACAATCACGGAGCTGAACAACCAACCCCCGGAAACCACCCGCTGCGCAGTCCCTATCAGCTTGATCCGATGGGCGGGAAACTCCGCATCCTCCCCGTGAACGCTGAACTCCCCGGGGCAGTACTCCCCCGGGATCTCCCCGACGGCGGCCCTGGACGCCGACGCTGCGAAGGGCACCTGCCAGCAACTCACCGAACTCCGCGAAGCGGGCTTTCGCACGGACGATCGCGTCAGGGTGCGGCTCTATGTGATCAATCACCAAAGTGCCTTGGTGATAAGCCGCCGCACGTCCACCGGCTTTCCGCACGAGGGGCTCGAAGCCGAGCTTCCGGCACGCATCCTCGGCGGCGGTGAAGCCGGGCAGGTTCGCATCGCGCTGGCCAAAGGCAACGGTGGGCTGCGGGCGGTACAAGCGAAGGGAGGGACCCAGTTGCCCGCTGCGGGCCCGCTTCAGCAGCTCCAACGCAAAATCAAGATCCCCGGCAGCACCGAGGGATTCCTCTTGGCGGTAGACGGTGAGCTCGGAGCGCTCCGTGAGGCCGCCGTCGGCTTTGTTCCGTGCTTCGCTCATCAGCTTTTCCTCAGCGTCAGGATTTGCTCGGCCCTGCCGAAAGGTCCGTTGATGTCATGGAGCACGCTGGACGTCAGGCCGATGCCATCTGCCCCGAAGGAGACTTTGTTGTCCAGCCCGAGCCACTCTCCCGAGGGCGCACGATACATGTGGATCTGGAGGTCCACGTTGGGGAAGATGTAGCTGTTCTCCCCTGGGGGGACCCGTGCGGCGATGCCATTGGCGGTGTCGACCAAGCCCATGAGCCGGGCAAGATCGCTGCTGTCTTCCTCGTCAGTCAAAGGGTGCATGGTCCGGATCCACACCTTGCCCGAACCTGGCCGATGGCCTTCGGCGATACGCATTTCCAGGGACCGGATGTAGCCGCCGGGCCATACACTTGCACCATCCCACAACTTGCATTCGTCCGGGGCGGGCATGGCCTCGTCTTCGAACGCCGCCACGGCGCTGGTATCGCTGGTGATCATGCGCCACGCTGCGGCACGGATGGCGACACGCCCGCCGGCGGAAAGCTCAGCCTGGATGAGTTCAATGGTTCGTCCCGGCCGCAAGGTTGAGGTGGTTACCTGGAACTCGCCGCCGGGGATCAGCCCGAGGATCTCGTAGCTGATCCGCGCCATACGGACGTCGTCCCGGGGCTCATGCCTCAGGAGGGCGTCAGCCATGATGCCGGAGGCCGGGGCCATGTGTTGTTCGTGCGGATTCCAGGCACCCTGGGCATGAATCGTGGAGCGGTAGCGGCCCCCACCCAACGATTCGTAGTAGAAGTTGCCCTCCGCCAGTTCCGGTAATGAGGTTGTCAACGCGAGCCTTTCGCCAATCCAGCAGTAGAACTCAGACCACTGTATCCGCTGATTTGGCAGCCGACCGACGCCGCCGGGCAACCACCACCCACACGATCACGGCGAGCACAGCCAGCACCGACAGCCCGGCACCAGCCGGCGACGTCGCAGCTACCGCAAGCCACGCCTCAAGGGCGGCCAGTCCGATGGTTGCGTACAGCAACGCCCAGATGATGGAACCCCCGATAGCAGCGGGGAGATAGCGGCGCAACGGCATCCGCGCTGCGCCCGCTGCCAGATTAACGGCGGTCTGCAGGCCGATGGTCAGGAAGGACAGCACGACGGCGTACGGACCCCAGCGCTGTATGAAGGCTTGGGCCCGGGCTGCCTTGGACTGTTGGAGCGACGGCTGTTGGAGCGACGCCCCGAAGCGGGTGTGTGCGAAGCCGGCAACTGCTCCTCGACCAAGCCAGTACGTGACATTGACGCGGATCATGACAATCGCGAAGAGCGCCGCAAGCGCGACGCCAAAGGGCAAGCTCATGATCTGGTCCACGTGACTTAGGCTACCCTAAGCGCGGTAGGCTCCAGGACCAGGTCCCGCGGGCAAGTGCCCGGCGCCACGGGCCAGGGTCGGCACAAGCGCACCTAGGATGAAGTCATGGATCTTCGCGATGCCGCCCAACAGTTGTACGCCGTGCTTCCGCGTGAATTCACTGCGGAGCGGACAGCCTTGGCACGGCAGGCAAAGGAAGCAGGTGGAAAGGACCTCGCCAAGGAGATCGGGAGCTTGCCAAAGCCCACCGCCGGCGCCTGGGGCATCAACATGCTTGCCGTCCACCAACCCGAGGTGATTGACGGCGTCGTGCGTTTTGGCGCTTCCCTTCGTGCAGCGCAAGAGGAGGGAGATGCTGAAGCCTTCCGTGAACTTGGCCAGCAGCGACAGGGTCAACTGAGCTTGGCCGTGCAGGCGGCAAAGGAGCTGGCGAGCCGGCTGGGAGCACCGCTCAGCGCTGCCGGCGCTGCCGACGTGGAGCAAACGCTTCGGGCCGCAATGGCCGACGCCGGCGCCGCAGCCGCGGTGGCGACCGGCCGGCTGGTGCGCGGGCTAAGCGGCAGCGGTTTCGAGTCCGTGGACCTGACAGATGCCGTCGCTGCAGCAAATCCCGACGAAATCCCGGGTGTGGGCGAAACGCCAAAGGTGAAGCTGCCCGCGGGAACCAGGCCGGCACGACAGGGCAAGAAGCATCAAGAGCCGCAGCCGAAAGAGAAAGCACCCGAGGAAGCCGCAACATCCCTGGCCGAACGCCGGGCCCAAAAGCGCCAGGCCGCGTTGGAAGAAGCCCGCACCGAGTTTGAGGCAGCCGAACAGGAAGCCCTGGAAGCCGAAAACGCTGCTTCGAAGGCTTGGGACGCTGTCAATGAATTCGCGAATCGGCGCTCGGACGTCGAGGCGCAGATCGCCGACGCCAAAAAGCGTTTGGCTTCCCTCGAAGCCGAACTGATCGGCATCACCCGGGACGCCGAAGCCGCTGAGTCGCACAAAAAGCTGGCCGTCCGGGCCGCGGCACAGCAACGACGCGCCGCGGACCAGGCCCGGCGGCGCGTCGAACGGCTGGCTTGACTACTCCTTCTTCTTTAGTGGCGACTTCTGCAGGTTATGCGTCGCAGGGCCTTCCAAATACTTGCCGTCGGGAGCGAACCTTGAGCCGTGCAACGGGCAATCCCAGGATTTCTCGGCGTCGTTCCAGCTCAGCAGGCCTCCCAAGTGGGCGCAGCTCGCCGACACCATACAGACGTTGCCATCAACGGTGGACACAGCTGCCGGTTCACCCTTGTAAAGCCCGACGACGCCACTCCCCTCCGGGGGTCGGGTCTGGTCCGTGATTTCCGGATTGCTCCTGACCTTGGCTTTGTCCTCGACCAACCGTTTGGCGACGCCGGCATTGAGGCGAACGGCTTCCAACGCGCCCTGGGGCGACGTAACGCGGTGGTGTATGACCGTGGCCCAATCAGACTGGCCACCAAGAATGTCCGAAGTAATGGACAACGCGGCAGCTACTCCGTTGCTCATGCCCCACTTGTTGTAGCCGGTTCCGAAGAAGATCCGGCCGTGGCCCCGGGGCATCTTGCCGAAGAAGGGAACGAGGTTGGTTGGCCGGTAGTCCTGGGCAGACCACGTATGGGTGACCTCCGCGCCCGGATAATGCTGGTTGGCCCAGGCGAGAAGGTCATCCAGATGCGCCTTGGGCGAGACCGCCCGGCCGCCGGTATGCCCGTAGCCACCTACCAACAGCAACTCGCCTTCCGGCGTCGGGTGAGTGCGTTGGGAACGGGTGGGTGGATCGATACTCAGGTACATTCCGCTCGGTGGCGGGGTTTCACCTGGAAGCCGAAGAGCGGCAGCGTATGACCGGTTGGGTTCAAGCTTGGCGAAATAGAGTCCGCGGTCCAGGATCGGCGTGCCAGTAGCAATGACGACGGTGTCCGCGGTGAAGGCCCCTTTTCGCGTGGATACTTCCACGGGAAGGTCAGAACCCACATTCTGCACCTGGACGCCCTCAACAATTATTCCGCCGTGCTCCCGGATATCCCTTGCCAGGACCTCCAGGACTTCCATGGGGTGGATCTGCGCCTGGTCATCGAGTTCCAGTGCCTCAACCACCGGGAAGGGCAGCCCGGGGTCGCGGCTGAAGTGCACGTCCAAACCAGCGTCGCGGGAAACGGCGGCCTCCTTGCGCAGGCGCTGGCCGCCGTCGTCGGTGGTTGCGAAGGTGACTGCCGTCCGGCGCTGAAACGCGATGCCCTGCTCTTCCATATACCGCATCAGCCATGCCTGACCAGTGCGGTTCGCTTCCACGTAGGCTTGCACTACTTTCAGTGAGTACTGGCCACGCAGCGCCGAGAGTGCCCCTCCCTGCAGGAGGCTTAGTTTGCCGGTGGTGTTGCCTGTGGTCACGGCGCCGAGGGTGCGCGCTTCCAAAACTGCCACACGCTGGCCCGATCTGGACAACAGCAGAGCCGTCACCATTCCTGTGAGCCCTGCGCCCGCCACTATTGTGTCGAAGTGCTTTTCATCGGGGATTGCATCGGACGTGAAGCTGGATTCCCTGTCCAACCACAGCGATTTCATCGAACAACCTGCCTCTCAATTCACGGAATTGGCGCCTGGCATGTGTTGATGAAAACGGTAGGCCGGTGGCCGGGCCTTATCAAGGGGTCGGGTTGTCCTTGGCGAGTTGCGCGGCACGGCGGAGCCACGGGTCCGTGTCACGCGACCAGCGTTCCAAAACTCGTTCAGCGCGTTCTTTTGCCTGTCCTTCGAGCCTGGCGAGCAGGGGTTTGACCACATCCACCGCCAAAGGATCAGCCAGTTCCTCCGTGCCGGCCTGCCGAATGAAGCCCTCTATGCGGGTCAGGTCCGTATTGACCAGGATCCCCACTTTGGTTTGCAACAGGACAACCGCAGCGAGCCTGCGTTCAAAGACCGGCTCATCCCACAGTTCCGAACTGAGGGCCGTGATGTCGTCATGGCTCAGATTCTTGTGCCGCTTCAGGACGTCCCGGACCGTTCCTCGCACTGCACCAACCGATGCCCCGTAGACCTTCATTCCGCCCAGGCGCTCCCGGGCTTCCATGGCCTTCTCCCACGACGATTCACGCTGCAGCGTGAAGTCCACAAATTCACCAGCTTCACTCACGCGTCCATTCTGTCAGTGCCTCCTTCTAGGGTGGGGGCAACAGCAATCGACAGGAGAGATTATGCCTTCGCAAGAGCTCGCTACCGAAGCCACAGCGTCGTTCCCGGGAGTCCCCGCCGCGACGTCGATGCCCGACTGGTATCCCGCGCTGCTCAACACTGTCGCGCAAGAAGTCCGGACAGGCCGCACGCGCGCACTGGCGGCTGCGAACAGCGAACTGCTCAATTCGTACTGGAGCATCGGCAGGCAACTTGCCGAGCGCGAATCGCAGGAGGGCTGGGGCGCTAAAGTGGTCACCCGATTGTCCGCTGACATCCGAACGCGCTTCCCCGAAGCGAAGGGCTTCTCCCCCAGGAACCTGCGGTACATGAAGAGCTTTGCCCAGGCTTGGCCCGAGTTTCCAATGTTGCAAGCGCCGCTTGCAACATTGCCGTGGTACCACCAGATCGCGCTTTTGGAAAAGCTCGACGACGCCGCCACCCGCCTCTGGTACGCAGCGGCAGCTGCCCAGCATGGTTGGTCGCGCAACGTCCTGACGCATCAGATCGAGACCCGCTTGCACGAGCGCTCAGGGCAAGCCATCACCAATTTCAAGACCACCATGATTGCCGCCGATTCAGACCTCGCCCAGCAGGCCACCAAAGATCCTTACGTCTTTGATTTCCTGGCCATGACTGACCGGCACACGGAACGGGACCTGGAGGTGGAATTGGTGAAGCATGTGGAGAAATTCCTGCTCGAGCTGGGTCAAGGCTTCGCATTCGTTGGTGAACAGGTCCGATTGGAGATCGCCGGCGACGAATTCTTTGCGGACCTGCTCTTCTACCATTTGAAATTGCGCTGCTACATGGTCATCGAGCTAAAGGCCGTGAAATTCGAACCCGGGTTCCTGGGCCAGCTGGGCATGTACATGGCAGCCGTTGACGACCTCATGGCCCACCCTGACGACAAACCAACCATCGGCCTGCTGCTGTGCAAGGAGAAGAACAGCGTGGTGGCCGAGTACGCCCTGCGTGGATTCAGCGCTCCGGTGGGGATCGCGGAGTGGCGGACGTCCCTTGCCGAGTCATTGCCCGACGAATTTGTCGCCAGCCTGCCCAGTATCGAAACGTTGGAAGCCGAGCTGGCAAGCCAAGCCCGTATTCTGCCGGATTAGGCTCAGACGTTTTCCCTGAACCAGGCCAACGTGTCGTTCCACGCCGCCGTAGCCTGGGCCTCGTTGTAGCGGTCGCTTGTGTCGTTATGGAATGCATGGTCCACGCCCGGGTACACCTTGAGTTGGTGCTTGACCTGTGTCGCATCCAAGGCCGCCTTCAACTGCGGCATGGAACCGGTGATCCGCGCGTCTTTTTCAGCGTAGACACCAAAAACGGCGGGCTTGATGATGGGGACTTTCGCCAGGTCCGGGGCGGGACCGTAGAACGCGGAGGTGGCCTTCAGCCCCGGGATCTCGGTGGCCGCTTGCCAGGTGATGCCGCCGCCAAAACAGAAGCCGACCATGGCAACGCGGCCCTTTTCCACGAAGTCCTGGCCGTTCAGATATTCAAATGCTGCCTGGAAGTCCCCCACGTGCCGCTGGGCTCCTGCCTTGGTGAGGGCACCCGGGACAGCATCCGGATCCATCGATGCAGTGCCACCCTCCCTGCTGAGGAGGTCCAGCGCCAAAGCTGCGTAGCCTTCTTTGGCGAAGCGCCGGGCGACATCCTGGATGTGGGGCGTGAGGCCGCGGTTTTCGTGACAGACCAGGACGGCTGGACCCGGCTTGCTGCCCTCGGGCCGGGCCAGGTACCCGCTGATGTCGGTGCCGCCGGAAGTAAACGTCACCGTGGCCGTCGTCAGGCCCGCGGCCCCTTCCGGCACCGTCAGCGGACTCTTGGCGTTGGGAACCGCTGTAGTGTTTCCCGAACCTGCTGAAGCCGTGGCTGTGGGCATCGGGTCCCCGGTCTTTGGCACCTCGTCCGGTGTACAGCCCACCAAGGTCATAGCCGCCGCAGCCGCGGTCATACTTCCCATGATGAACGCCACGCGCCTGGTGAAAGTCCCGTGGGACATGTCGCCCGACCGGTAATCGTCGTAGAACTCTTCGATCAAGTACTTTTCAAACTTCTCAAGCTGAACCATGACGTCCTCCCGAAGTTGGGCAGTATCTTCCTCTGCTGGAAAGACGCGGGCAAGGGTGGAAGGGTTCAGGTACGGTTTCGATCTGCTGCCAAAGTTCGCGACGCTAAAAATGTCAGTGGCTACTGACATAGTAAAAATATGAGCCGGAGCCAGCAGATACAAGCCACCCAAGCGGTGGCCTCGCTGCCTGCACGTGCTCAAGCAGGCAGCGTCAGCGGTGACCTGATTAATCAGCTCCGTGCTCTTGAGGACATGAAGTCTGCGATTTCAAGTTTGCAAGCGAAGATAGCCGTGGCCTTTGACCTTGCCCAGCGTCAAGAACAGGCAGCAGCGGGGGTTCCCGCTTCTGAACGAGGCCAAGGTGTATCAGCCCAGGTTGCCCTTGCCCGGCGGGAGTCTCCGAATAAGGGGTCCCGGCTTCTGGGCCTGGCCAAGGCGCTGGTGTCAGAGATGCCACGGACCATGGCCGCCTTGGAGTCGGGAAGACTAAATGAGTGGCGGGCCACACTCCTTGTGAAGGAAACGGCCTGCCTCAGTGCTGAAGATCGCTGCGCGGTGGACGAGGAACTCGCCCCCGACTCGGGCACGTTCGATGGTGCTGGCGACAAGACCATCATCGCCGCCGCAAAAGCAGCGGCCTATCGGCGTGATCCTCGCTCGGTGACGCAAAGGGCCGCCCACGCGGCGTCTGAACGGCATGTGAGCCTCCGCCCGGCACCGGACACGATGACGATCCTCACGGCTCTACTTCCAGTCGCCCAAGGCGTGGCTGCATACGCGGCCCTCACCCGGCACGCAGACTCCGCCCGTTCCGACGGGGATGGCCGGTCCCGGGGACAGGTCATGGCGGACACGCTCGTCGAACGCATCACCGGTTCGCCTGCAGGGTTCTCTGGGATCGACCTTCAACTCGTTATGACCGACCGCACGTTGCTGCAAGGCGACAGCGAACCCGCAAGACTTACTGGGTACGGCATCGTTCCAGCTGAGTGGGCCAGGGAGCTCCTGACCAGCGGTGAGAGCAAGACAGATCAAGACTTCAGCATTTGGCTGCGACGACTCTTCACGGCACCAAACACGGGCGAACTCCTTGCCACTGACTCGAGGGCACGTTTCTTCCCCATGGGCATGAGACGGTTCATCGAAACCCGCGACCACAGCTGTCGCACCCCCTATTGCGACGCGCCAATCCGGCATATCGACCACATCGTCCCCTGGCACGAGGACGGACCAACCAACGTGGACAACGGGGCCGGGCTCTGCGAACAATGCAACCACACCAAAGAAAACCCCGGGTGGAGCGTCAGACCAGAACCTGCACGGAGACACACGCTAAAAGTGACCACGCCCACTGGGCACAGCTACCGCTCCGCCGCGCCTCCATTGCCAGGCTATGAACGAACCCGAGTCGATTGAGGGAATTCGGGTCAATTGGCTGGGTCGTACTGGAACTACGACAAAGCCCCTCACGCCAGCACAGCGTAAGGGGCTTTGAAGATGCCAAGAACTGAATCCGTTTAGAACTCCCAGTCCTCGTCCTCAGTGTTGACAGCCTTGCCAATCACGTAGGAGGAGCCCGAGCCGGAGAAGAAGTCGTGGTTCTCGTCCGCATTCGGGGACAGCGCCGAAAGGATGGCAGGGTTCACGTCCGTAACGGAAGCCGGGAACATTGCCTCGTAGCCGAGGTTCATGAGGGCCTTGTTGGCGTTGTAGTGCAGGAACTTCTTGACGTCCTCGGCCAGGGCCGACGCCGTCATAGAGGTCGTGCGTGTACTGGACTTCGTTTTCGTACAGCTCGAAGAGAAGCTCGAACGTGTAGTCCTTGATTTCCTGCTTGCGGGCCTCGGAAGCCTTCTCCAAGCCCTTCTGGAACTTGTAGCCGATGTAGTAGCCGTGCACGGCTTCGTCACGGATGATGAGGCGAATGAGGTCGGCCGTGTTCGTCAGCTTGGCACGCGAGGACCAGTACATGGGCAGGTAGAAGCCCGAGTAGAACAGGAAGCTCTCCAGCAGTGTGGAGGCCACCTTGCGCTTCAGGGGATCGTCGCCCTGGTAGTAGTCCATGACGATCTGCGCCTTCTTCTGAAGGTTCTCGTTTTCGACCGACCAGCGGAAGGCGTCGTCAATCTCCTTGGTGGAGCACAGCGTGGAGAAGATGGACGAGTAGGACTTCGCGTGCACCGATTCCATGAAAGCGATGTTGGTGTACACGGCCTCTTCGTGCGGCGTCAGCGCGTCCGGGATCAACGAAACTGCGCCCACGGTTCCCTGGATGGTGTCAAGCAGGGTGAGACCGGTGAAAACGCGCATGGTGAGCTGCTGCTCTTCCGGCGTCAGCGTGTGCCACGACTGGACGTCGTTGGACAGCGGCACCTTCTCCGGCAGCCAGAAGTTGTTGACCAGTCGGTTCCAGACTTCCACGTCCTTGTCGTCCTGGATCTTGTTCCAGTTGATTGCTTCGACGTGACTAAGCAGCTTGACCTTTTCGGTCATTTCATCCCCTTTAGCGTTGGGTTCTTTAAGGTAAGCGTACGACGGCGGGTGCAAACCCGCCGTCGTAATCTTTAGTTTTGAGTGCGGCGACTGCCGATTAGAGCGCGCAACTTACGCAGCCCTCCACCTCAGTCCCTTCGAGGGCCATCTGGCGGAGACGGATGTAGTAGAGGGTCTTGATGCCCTTGCGCCATGCGTAGATCTGCGCCTTGTTGATATCACGCGTGGTGGCGGTGTCCTTGAAGAACAGCGTCAGGGACAGGCCCTGGTCCACGTGCTGCGTGGCAGCTGCGTAGGTGTCGATGATCTTTTCGTAGCCGATTTCGTAGGCATCCTGGTAGTACTCCAGGTTGTCGTTGGTCAGGTACGGAGCCGGGTAGTAGACGCGCCCGATCTTGCCTTCCTTGCGGATTTCGATCTTTGCGGCCACCGGGTGGATCGAGGAGGTGGAGTTGTTGATGTAGCTGATGGAACCGGTGGGCGGCACGGCCCTGGAGGTTCTGGTTGTAGATGCCGTGCTCCATGACGGAAGCCTTCAGCTCACGCCAGTCGTCCTGGGTGGGAATGTGGTGGCCTGCGAAGAGCTCGCGGACGCGCTCCGTTGCCGGAACCCATTCCTGCTCCGTGTACTTGTCGAAGAACTCGCCGGAAGCGTAGGTCGACTTCTCGAAGCCACCGAACTTCTGGCCGGTCTCGATGGCCAGCTTGTTGGACGCGCGGAGGGCGTGGAACAGCACCGTGTAGAAGTAGATGTTGGTGAAGTCCAGGCCCTCTTCGGAACCGTAGTGGACGTGCTCGCGGGCGAGGTAGCCGTGGAGGTTCATCTGGCCGAGGCCAATCGCGTGGCTCTGGGCATTACCCTGGGCAATCGACGGCACCGAGTTGATGTAGGACATGTCGGACACTGCGCTGAGGGCGCGGATGGACGTCTCGATCGAGAGACCGAAGTCCGGCGAATCCATGGTCTTGGCGATGTTCATGGAACCGAGGTTGCAGGAAATGTCCTTGCCCACGGTCTGGTAGCTCAGGTCTTCGGCGTAGATGGACGGCGAGGAAACCTGCAGGATCTCCGAGCACAGGTTGCTCATGGTGATCTTGCCGTCGATCGGGTTGGCCCGGTTCACGGTGTCCTCGAACATGATGTACGGGTAGCCGGACTCGAACTGGATCTCCGCGAGGGTCTGGAAGAACTCACGGGCGCTGATCTTGGTCTTCTTGATCCGGGAATCGTCAACCATCTCGTAGTACTTCTCCGTGACGGAAATGTCGGAGAAGGGGACTCCGTAGACGCGCTCGACGTCGTACGGGGAGAAGAGGTACATGTCCTCGTTCTTCTTGGCGAGCTCGAACGTGATGTCCGGGATCACGACGCCAAGGGAGAGCGTCTTGATGCGGATCTTCTCGTCGGCGTTCTCGCGCTTGGTGTCCAGGAAGCGGTAGATGTCCGGGTGGTGTGCGTGCAGGTACACGGCACCTGCACCCTGGCGGGCACCAAGCTGGTTGGCGTAGGAGAAGCTGTCTTCGAGGAGCTTCATCACGGGGATGACGCCGGAGGACTGGTTTTCGATCTGCTTGATCGGGGCGCCGTGCTCACGGATGTTGGTGAGCGAAAGTGCCACACCGCCACCGCGCTTGGAGAGCTGCAGCGCGGAGTTGATGGCGCGGGCAATCGACTCCATGTTGTCTTCGATACGGAGCAGGAAGCAGGAGACAAGCTCGCCGCGCTGGGCCTTGCCTGCATTCAGGAAGGTGGGGGTTGCCGGCTGGAAACGGCCATCGATGATTTCGTCAACAAGGCGGCTGGCAAGTTCTTCGTTGCCGCGGGCAAGGTGCAGGGCAACCATGCAGACGCGGTCTTCGTAGCGCTCAAGGAAGCGCTTGCCGTCAAACGTCTTCAGTGTGTAGGACGTGTAGAACTTGAAGGCGCCAAGGAAGGTCTCGAAGCGGAACTTCTTTTTGTAGGCACGGTTGAAGAGTTCACGGATGAAGTTCATCGTGTACTGGTCCAGTGTTTCGCGCTCGTAGTACTGGTTCTTCACCAGGTAGTCGAGCTTCTCTTCCAGGTCGTGGAAGAACACGGTGTTGTTGTTCACGTGCTGCAGGAAGTACTGGTGCGCGGCTTCACGATCGGCTTCAAACTGGATCTCGCCGTTGGGGCCATACAGGTTCAGCATTGCGTTGA
The DNA here is from genome assembly GCF_019977255.1 of Arthrobacter sp. StoSoilB13. NCBI lineage: Bacteria > Bacillati > Actinomycetota > Actinomycetes > Micrococcales > Micrococcaceae > Arthrobacter > Arthrobacter sp. StoSoilB13. The sequence continues at coordinate 1,039,633 of NZ_AP024647.1, forward strand.
GCTCGTGATAGCCCAGGCCCTTATAGGCCTCCGGCAGTGGCTTCTTGGCCGTTTCCACAGCGCCCCCGGTTACTTCTGTTTCTGCGACAGTAGTGTCCAAAACTTTTCCAATCCTTGATTGACCCGATCGACGTCTTCCGGCGTCCCCATGAGTTCAAACCTGTAGAGATGCGGCACGTTGCACTTGGCGGCGATGATGTCTCCCGCTGCGCAATAGTTGTCCGCGAAGTTGGTGTTTCCTGCACCGATAACACCACGGATCAGCTCCCTGTTCCGTGGGTTGTTGAGAAACCTGATGACCTGCTTGGGCACTGAACCTTCGCCGTTTGTCCCGCCGTAAGTCGGCAGGACAAGGACAAAGGGTTCAAGTGCTTGAAGCGGGGCATCGTGCGCATAAAGCGGGATGCGCGCTGCATCCCTGCCCAATTTCTGGACAAAGCGCTTGGTGTTCTCAGATGTCGAGGAAAAGTAGATGAGGTGACTCCTCGTGGTCACAGTGTCCGTGTTACTGCGCACGGATGCCGTTGCAAGCGGTGCCATGGGAGTCACCTCGACTACATAGGAATTCTTGCTTGCTGCGGTGGCGAAGTCCGAAAGGAAACTTAGGCCACGGAGGAAACGGCCTGGGCCAGTTCCTCGATCTTGTCCGGGCGGAATCCAGACCAATGGTCCTGCTCGGTCACGACGACGGGAGCCTGCATGTAACCCAGCGCCTTGAGGCGTTCGAGCGCCTCGGCATCCTGGGAGATGTCGACACTCTGGTAGGCAATGCCCTTCTTGTCGAGTGCCCGGTAGGTTGCGTTGCACTGAACACAGGCCGGCTTCGTGTAAACCGTAACGGTCATGATCCCTGTCCCCTTAGTTGAAGTCTGTCGCTCTTCGTATCTGGCGGGCTCAACCGGAACTGAATACTGAATCCGATACCGGCCCGCAGGCTGCTGTGGCAGCCAACACGCTTATATAGTCTTGTGCTGGTTTCCCGCTCAATCCGTAAACCGATACTACATGTAGTGCAAGCGCCTCGCCGGGACCCCAAGATGATGTATTACAAGTATGTCATTCAATCCACCGCTCGTCCACAGGGCAGGTGCCTCAAAATGTCCGTGATTCCGCCAAAGTGAGAGATGAAATCCACACCCTGTGGACTACTTAGCCACATTTAATCTCCAGCGTGTCGCCGGGTTCCGGCGTGTCGTGACACTTTGAAAATGTGGCGTGGCGAACACTGCTCGAACAGCCAGATTTGCTGATGGTCAAACGCAGAGTACGGTGTCCCTGATGCTTCAAGGGAGCCCACTCCCCTGTGTTGGCAGGAAAAACGAGCAAAAGGACAGCTGATGGTCAACCTTCTCCATCTCCGGACCCTGTTGGAGGTCACCCGGCTGGGTTCCTTCGCGGCGGCAGCGGCGCAGCTTGGCTATACAGCCTCCGCCGTTTCCCAACAGATGGCCGCGCTGGAACGGGATACCGGCGTCGAACTGTTCCAGCGTTCCGCGAGGAGCGTGATTCCCACTGAGGCCGCCGTAACCATGACCCGGCACGCATCCAAGGTGCTCACGGACGTCGAAGCGCTCATGGCCGCCGCATCAAGGACCAGCGATGCGCCGGCACAGGAATTGCGGCTGGGCATCTTCCCCAGCCTTGCCACGTATGTGCTGCCGGACATCCTGCGGAATGAGCGGTGGAACGGGCTGGGCATCGAGCTGCGCGTATCAGTCGCTGAGCCGGCACAGACCATCCAGGGACTGCGCAGCGGCGGAGAATTGGACGCCGCCCTCGTGTACCAGGTGGGACAGTCAGGATTGGCCTGGCCACATTCCCTGGAGCGCCAATGGATCGGCGACGACGACTTCCGGGTGGTGCTGCCCGCTTCATGGAAAATCCGCGAGGATGCCGAGATTGAGGCCGCACACCTCTCGGACATGCCATGGATCGTCCATCACCCGGGCACCAGCGACGCCCTGGTGATCGAACGTTTGTTTGCCAGCTGCAACCTGCATCCCCGCGTCGTGGCTTACAGTGACGATTTCCATGCCAGCCTGGAGATGACCGCGGCCGGCCTGGGTGCTTCGCTGGTACCGGAACTGGCGCTGCGCAACCGGCCACCCGGCGTCGTGGTCCTTGACGTTCCGGACATCCGGCTGGCGCGAAACGTGTTCGCGCTGCTCATCAATGAAAAGCGAACAGCTCAAGTGCAACTGTTTACGCAGCTCCTGGCCGACACCCTCCGTGGCACCTCCGAAAAGAGCGGTTTGCATCCCCTGAAATCAGCGCCTGTCAAGGGTTCGCAGCGTCGGAGGTGAATTCTCCCCAATTGCTGGAACCGGCCCGATGTTGGGGTTAGATTGATCACATGGGCAAGGTAGCGAGCACACATTTTGGGGAGATCGAGCTCAATCACGGGCGTGAACATTGCTTCGTGACCAAACACGAGCTCGGCGGCAATCAGCTTGAGCTGGACCTGAACGTCACGGCGCATGACCATTTCGACGAGGCCGCCATGCACAAGGTGGACTACCGCTTGCGCTTCCTGCCGGAGCTGGTTGACCAGGTCCGGGAGATGATCGCCGATGAGCTGGACCAGGACGGCACCAATCCGCAACAGTTCCTGCATTTCCATAGCTCCCAGCTCAAGGAAGAGCAGCTCGAATCGGTTTTCGGGGTCAGGGACAAGTCCCAGCTCACCAACGACGTCTTCCTCAAAGCCCTCAAACTGGGTCATGTGGCCATCTACCCTGGCCAGCCCGAGCGCTATTTTGTTCTGGACTTCACCCTCGGCTCGCACTTCACGGATGAGCTGCTGGTAGTAGCCGCCGATGAAGATGGCGTGGTGGATGACGAAATCCTTTGGGAGTCGTGAAGGCTGAAGCTTAAACGCCCGACGGCGGCCGGTTACCTTTCGGTGACCGGCCGCCGTCGCTTGTGGGGACTTACTTACGCCGTCCGGTTTGACCCAGAGCTGGCGGGACGGAACGTGCTTGACGGCGGTGGCCAAGGGGAGCGGCCAGGTGTTTTAGCTTGCGTATTCCTGGCGGAGTGCCATGGTGCTTACGCGGCCAGCCGGCCGGGATGGCCGCGGCAGCGCCAGCTTGTCCAGCACGTCAAGGGCGTCCGCGTGCTCATTGAAGGTGTACAAGTGAATGCCCGGTGCACCGGCATCCAGTGCTGCATTGGCAAGATCCACGGTGGCAGCGACGCCGATTCGCCGACGCTCTGCTTCAGTGTCCATGGCAGCGAGGCGCTCAATGAGTTCCACGGAAGGGTCAACGCCGGCCAGTTCGCCGAGGCGCTTCAGGCGCCGGATGCTGGTGAGCGGCATGACACCAGGGATGATCGGGATGGTGACCCCGGCCCCGGCGTGCTCGCGCAACCAGGTCCGAGTATTCGTTCGCGTGGAAGAAGACCTGCGTGATCGCAAAGTCTGCGCCGGAACGCTGCTTGGCCAGGAGAACTTCGACGTCGTGCCCCACACTTGGCGATTCAGGATGCCTGGTGGGGTACGCGGCCACTCCGACAGCGATCTTGCCGGCACAAAGAAGTGCTGAACGACGCTGCTCCACGCGGCGGATCAGTTCGATCAGATCCTGGGCATACGGGAGTGAGCCGCTGGCAGCCTGGCTTCCGTCCTTGGGCAGATCCCCGCGCAGGGCGAGGATGCCACGGACGCCGCGGTCCAGTAGTTCACCAATGATCTCCGCCAATTCAACCGGCGTGTTGCCCACACACGTCAGATGGGCCAAGGGACGGAGCGTGGTCTCTAGCAGGAGGCGGTTGATGAGGTCAACGGCAGTATCCCGGTTGGATCCACTGGCACCGTACGTCACCGAGACGTAGTCCGGCTCGGTGGCTTCGAGTTCACGGATAGTGGTCCACAGGCTTTCCGCGGCCGCCGGGGAGCGAGGGGGAAACAGCTCGTAGGAAAGTGCCACGGGCGCCGTTCCGGCGAGGTTGGGATGTACGTCAATAAGGCTTGGCGGCGACATTTGCGTCCTTGGCTGTTCGTCATCGAACGTCACCCAATGGATCCAAGGGAACCATTGATTGCATGGTCGATGAATTTAGTTTGGGATACACGAAGAAACTCCAGCAGGACGCAGCCGCGACCGGTACGCCTGGAATGAAGCTTTCCGTGTGCAAATGTCAGGCCCACATGGGGGCACTCACACCCTCCTCACCGCCCTTGCGGGGCGGATCCAACGGAGGATCGCTGACACGTTACCACGGTAACTTGTTTACGACTCTAGGTCGTGGGCAGCGAGCGGTTCAACTTTGCCACCGAATTAAGACGCAGTTTTACGATCCATGAAGAGGGATTTGTGAACTTTGTTCGCTGAATGGCTCACCAGGGCTTGTCTACGCCGGACTCATTCCCGGGGCCCCGCAGGTACTCCTCGCGTTGCTGCCCTTCTGCCCGCTCCCGTTGGGCCTGTTGCGCGCCCTGTCCCAGCCTCTGCAGTTGCTCCTGCTGTTGGTCAGGCGGCGTGTCCTTGGCTGGCTTCCCCCTGGCCCTTCCGTCCGAGTCCGCACCTATCTTGGCTTTGAGACGATCGACCGCTGTGTCCAGCGCCTTCCCCTCTCCGGACGAGTTTCCGGGACCTTCCTGCGCACACTGGGCAGGTGAGGACCCGATGACGTCCAATGCTTCACGAAACAACGTGGCTGCCGCCTGCTGATTGCCTGCCGACAGCGCAGCATCGCCCAGTTTCTCGACGCTCAACACCAGATTGACCCGCACTTGGCATTCGTCCTGGCCGGCGCCGGCATCCAACGCCGCCTCGAAGTCCTTCCGTGCCGCCGTGAAGTCGCCGGCCAAAACGTGGGCGTCGCCGGATGCGAAGAAGGCTTTGTGCGGCTCCACCAGGTTCGCCACGTGCAGCCAGGACGCAGCTCTGGCCGCACCGTCCTGATCGGCCGTTTCGAAGGCATGTGCGGCGTCCCCGCCCAAGGCACCCACGCTGAGGAGCTTCGCCGCCACGGCGAGCGCCAGCAGGACCGGCGGAGCGGACCACAGCGCGAGGCGGCGTCTCCGGCGTCGAGCATTCTTCATGCCACTGGCTCCTTGGCCCTCGAGGGCAAGCTCCGCACTTCCCGCAGCGCGATGAGATGACGAACGGGTTCGTGAAGGGCCAGCAGGAATGCGGCGAGCGCCAGGAGCCAGTAAAGTTCCACGCGGCCGGGTCCATCGTCGTTGGTGGGCGTGAGGGCGCCGGGCTGGGCTTTGGCAAGCATGTCGGACGTGGGTTGGTTCCCGGTACGGTGGACATATGGGACATTGAGTTGGCTTGCGATGTTTTTCAGTTGCCCTTCGTCGATCCTGGACACCGCGTCCTGGCCTGAGCCCTTGTCCTGCAGGTACCCGGTTTCAGTGTCCGAGGGGTCCTTCATCCGGCCACCCTGCCCCGTGCCGTAACCCAGCACGGCTCCCCCACTGACGCTGCTCGCATCCACCGGCAGCGGCACTGGTGCCTCGGCCGCCGTGTTCTCGCCGTCCCCGGCGTAGAAGACCAATGCCGGACGTCCTGGGTGCTGCTCCCGGGCGGCCGCGAGCCTTTCCTTGAGCAACGCTCCCGCGCCCGTAATGCTGCTGCCGTTGGCGTACCGCGGGTTTTGCGGCTGCAGTATTGTCATGGCGGTTTGCAGCGCTGTGGCGTCCTGGCTCAACGGCATGCGGACGGTCGCCTTGTTGTCGAAAGTGATGAGGGAAAACCTGGCTCCCGCTAGTTCCCTGGCTATCGCCATCACGTCACCGGTCGCCCCTGACAAGCGGGTTCCTGCGCCGTTGTAGTCCTCTGCTGCCATGCTGGTACTGGTATCGACAACGAAGAAGACGTCCACGTCCGCGACGGCGGTCCTCCCTTCAGTGCCGGGCCATCCCGGTCGTAGTGCGGCAAGGACCAGAAGCACGACGGCGGCGCCCCGGACGGCGGCCGGCCGCACCGACCCTTTTGGTCCCGTGCCGCCGCGCCCCGGCCCGCGAATGATGGCCCACAGGGTGAGGGCGACGACGGCGACCCCCATGGCAACGAGGAGCGCCCACGGAACAATTGGCAGAAGAGTCACTGATCCAGCCTCCATCCAAGGATCACCATTCCGGTACCTGCCAGCAGCGCGACCCCAAGCGGCAGCGCCGGGCTATCGCTCACGGCAACCAGGGGCGCGGCCCCGGTAGCTGCTGGCTTCGGTCTCCTGCACTTTCTGCACAATCCCGGGCACCGCGTCGGGACTGTCCAGAGCGAAGTAGCTGCCCCCGGTTCCTTCGGCAACCGCCTTGAGTTGGCCGCCTGGCTGATCTGCTTGATCTCCGTAGTCAAAGTCGCCGGGGTAGTCAAAGTCCGAGGGGTTCAGGGCATAAACCTTGACGTTCTTGCTCCGGGCCAGCTCCCCGGCCTGCTGCAGGGTGAAGATGGGGTCCCCGGAGAGGAAGTTGTCGGTGGCCAGCACAACAGACCGCGAGCGCTTGGCGTTGCCGGACGTGGATGCCGACCCTGACCCTGCCCCCGGATCTGACCCCGGCTCTGGTTCAACGTCCGGGAAGCTTTGCACGCAGGATGCCAGGCCATCGCCGATCAGGGAGGATCCTCCACCGTTCCATGTCCCATCGAAGAAGGATCCTGCCCCGCTGTCCAGTGCCTTCCGGGCTGCGGTGAGCTGTTCGGCAGCGTAGTCGTAGTCGTCTGTCAGCGGGAACAGTTGGACGCTGCTGCTATCGAAGATGACCATGCCGATGCGCTCGCCATCGAATTCCCGGGCGAGTTCCTGGAACACTTTGGCGATGGCAGCGTCCGTACTGGTCATGGATCCTGAAACATCCAGGCAGAGGATGATGTCCCGGTTCCGGATGTCGGGCTGCTCCGTGGTGCGCTGGGCAGGTCTTGCCGCGGCTGTGGCTGTGGCCGCCAGAAACAACGCACCCAAGGCCATGGCGAGGACCAACGTGGCCTTGTACCGCCGCAGCGCTCTTTGATACTCGGGAAGGTCTGTGAGGCGCTCGCCGTGTGCCACTGGCCTGCCCATTTGCCGCCGACGCCGGATCAACAGCCGGGCGGCTATCAGCAGTGCCAGGGCAGCGAGGGGAAGAATCCACCAGAAGGTCAGTTCCACGCCTGTACCACCTGGCGTGCGGTCCTGGCGGAGTCCCGAACGGATTGCAAGGCCACTGGCGCGAATTCGTTGGGGTAGATCAGGGCGATACCCACGGCGACCTGATCCAGTCCGTTGCGGCGTAATTCTTCCAGTGTCATGGAGGTGGCCGGAAGGCCTGTGGCCGCACCCGCGAATTCGCGCACGAGGAGGCTGAGCCGCTGGTGGGCGTCCCGCCCGGGGAGGCGGCCGGCGTCGGCTTCTCTTTCGAGGGTATCTATTGCTGAGAGGCAGGTGGCCCGCAGCGTTTCCAGATCGTGAGGCGTCCTGTGCCCGCCTACAGGTGTTTTTGGTGTTGCCTTGTGGTCGGGCCACAGGATCCATCCGTACCAGCATGCTACGAGCAGCAGGAGTACCAAGCCCAGCCATAGCCACAGCTGCTGATATTGAAGGGGTGCATAGAAGCCGGCGTTATCCTGCACGGTTGCTGCCCTTGGCGGACTTCGCACCCGAGCGGTGCTTCTCCAGGAGCGCGAACACCGCCGGGAGGACATCGACGGTGGCGCCAACCGGCTGCTCAGCAATGCCGAGCCTGCGGAAGAATACGCTGCGCTCCTCTCTTCGTTTCCGCATTGCGCTGGCATAGGCGGCGCGAACAACACTGTTCCCCGCCACCGCCGCAGGGATCAGCAGGCCGTTCCCGACGTCGATGCTGGCCTCTTGCATAGACGCCGGTTGCCCCGGTTCCGCGGCCATGCGGGCGTCGAGGATAGTGAGCCAGAGGACTTCGTGCCGGGCCCTCAGGCGCCGGAGCAGTATTTCGGTGCGGGCGTCGGGCATAAACTCATCAGCGAGAACGGCAATGAGCAGGCGGCCCTTCAAGAACCTCAGCGCGTAGTCGAGTTGCTCTGTGATAGCGCTCGCCTGCCCATCCAGGGAGATGCCGGCATCCACTTCCCGGAGCAACCGCTCCAGGTGCTCTTCACCGTTTTGAGGCGGGAGGTAGCGGGAGGTGGCGGCCGAGCCGTGCAGGAGTCCGACGTCGTCCCCATGCCTGCAGGCGAGATAGCCCAGTACTCCGGCAGCGTCAACGGCAATGTCTTTTTTGGATTCACCCGAGGCGGCGTGGGCTGCCATGTTCCGTCCTGTGTCCACGAGCAACAGCACCGAATGACGGCGGACGGCCACATAGCGTTTCACCAGGGGTGATCCGTGGCGGGCAGTGGCTTTCCAATCGATGTCCCTGACTTCGTCGCCGGGTACGTATGAGCGCAATTCGTCGAAGTCCAGGCTGCGGCCCTTGAAGACAGAACCGTATTCGCCATCCAACATGGTGAGGGTCCTGCGATGGGCGAAGATGAACATCTTCGACTTCACGCGTCGGAGGAGGCTGGGCATTCGGTGTCCGTTACGGCGTCTGCACTGACATGAGCACTGCGTCAATGATGGTTTCCACCGGGGTCCCTTCAACCACGGCGTCGAACCCGAGCACTATTCTGTGGCGCAGGATCCTGTGGGCCAGTTTCTTGACGTCCTCGGGAATGACGTGGTCGCGCCCGCTAAGGAGTGCCAATGCCCTCGCCGCCTGACTGAAGGCAATGCTTGCCCGCGGACTTGCACCGAACTCGATGAGGTTTGCCAATCGGGGCTCCAGGTACTGGGAGGCATGACGGGTCACATAGGCCAGGCCAACGATGTACTGGATGATGGCAGGATCAACGTAAACCTTCCTGACGAGTTCCTGCACCTGGACAATGGCGTCAAGGGAAGCGGCTGCGGGTGGCTTCTGCGCTGTGCTGAACACCCCGGCATCCATGCGCCTGATGACTTCGGCTTCCTCCGCCGGGCTCGGATAGTCCAGGACGTCCTTGAGCATGAAGCGATCCATCTGTGCTTCCGGAAGGCGGTAGGTTCCCTCCTGCTCAATCGGGTTTTGAGTTGCCAGCACGAGGAAAGGCTCGGGCAGAGCATAGGACTCGCCACCGATGGACGTTTGCCGTTCCTGCATCGCCTCCAGCATGGCGCTCTGCGTTTTGGCGCTGGAACGGTTGATTTCGTCAAGCAGCACAATGTTCGCGTGGACGGGTCCCAGTTGGGTGACGAACGTGCCTTTGGCCGCATCAAATATCTGGGTGCCGGCGATGTCACTGGGCAACAGGTCCGGAGTGCATTGGATCCGGCGAAAATCCGCACTCACGGAGTCCGCAAGAGCTTGCGCCGCTGTGGTCTTGGCCAGGCCCGGAACGCTCTCCAAAAGGACATGTCCGCCGGTCAGGAGGCCGATCAGCAGCGTTTCCTGCAGCCTCGACTGGCCCACCACCTTGGTCTCAAAGCTGCGGATAATGCTACCGACGAGCTGCTGTGCGCGGGCCAGGTCAGGTGCATCGATTCCGGCCGGTGCATCGGTTCCGGTCGCGGCTGTGTTCTGAAGCACCTGTGGTCCCCTCGCTGGCGTGAATCCACTCTATCCAAGCCTTCCTTGAACAACCCTGCAATGGGGAGCCCTCCCCATGTGGACTTCAGGGGTCTATTCTTTTGCCATGCATCAGCTACCAGCCCGCTATGAGCAGTATCTCAACGGCCAAAGCCAGCGTGTCATCGACGCCGTTCGTCCAGTTCTGCTGCAGTCCGCGGCAGACCAGAGGCACGGGGTCCGGATCACCTACAACACAGGGCCCACCGGACACCAGGCTCATCTGGACGAGTCGATACCCTACGGTGAAATAGTCGAAGACATCGACTAGCCCTTCACGGAGCCGGACAACGCGAAAGAGCTGCCCACGCTCCGGGATACCAGCACGTACAGCAACAGCACCGGCACTGAGTACAGGATGGAAAACGCCGCGAGCTGTCCATAAGCTATGGCACCGTGCTGGCCAAAGAAGCTGAAGATGGACACCGCGGCTGGTTGCTTTGCCGTGGAAAGCAACAGGATGAACGGGACGAAGAAGTTTCCCCATGCCTGTATGAAGACGAAGATGAACACCACGCCCAAGCCATGCCTCATGAGAGGCAGCACCACCGCCCGCAAGGCCGTCATGCTTGAGGCACCGTCCATCCACGCCGCCTCCTCCAGTTCCAAGGGAACGGAGTCCATGAAGTTCTTCATCATCCAGATGGCCATCGGCAGGGTGGTTGTAGCCATGAAGAATATGGTTGCCACCATGGAATCGAGCAACTGGAGCTGGACGAACAAGCCATAGACGGGCACCATGATGGCAGTCACGGGCAACGACGTCCCGAACAGCACCGAGTACATGAACGGCTTGTTGAACCTGGACTGGTAGCGGGACAACGGATATGCGGCAAGGACGGCTGCCACCAGGTTGACCGCTGCTGTTCCCGCTGAAAGAAGGAAACTGTTGGCCAGGGGCCGGTACAACAGTTCCGGTGTGAGCACCGCGCCGAAATTCTCCATCGACGGCGCTGACGGCAGCGCGGTCTGATAGCCGGCCTGAGGATCGACGGCGGCCAGCAGCAACCACAACAATGGCGCCACAAAGCAGAAACCGATCACGGCCAAAGCGATATCTGCCGCAAACCGCGGCCTGGACATCACGGCTTCTGCTCCCTGAGCAGCCGGACGTAGACGGCGCCGAAGACTACTCCCAAAACAATCAAAACCGAAGCGACGGCCGTGCCATAGCCAATATCCCCGAATTTGAAGGCCTCTTGGTAGGCCAACACCGGCAGGGTAGTACTGGCATTGGCCGGGCCGCCGGCCGTCATCACCCAAATAAGAGTGAACACGGCCAACGTCTGCAGGGTAATCAGCATCAGGTTTGTGGCGATGCTGCTCCTGATCAGTGGCAACGTAATGAATGCCAGGCGCTGCCAGCCTTGCGCACCATCCATCAAGGCAGCTTCCGAGACGTCCTGTGGCACGTCCGCGAGGGCGGCCCTGTACACCAGCATGGAGAAGGCCGTTCCCCGCCACGTGTTCGCAAGGATAATCGCGACCAGCGGGAACGTGTACAGCCAGTCCGGCCCCTGCCCGCCAAAGAAGGCAAGCATCTGATTCAGTGTGCCGTCACGGTTGAAGTAGGCATAGGCCGCGAAGGCAGCCACGATCTCGGGGAGTACCCAGGCCGCTACCACCACTGTTCCCACCCACGAGGAAACTGCCCTGCGTGAGCGCGTCATGAGCAGCGCGATGAGCAGGCCGAGCACATTCTGGCCGAGCACGGCCGAGGCTGCGACGAAAACAACAGTCAGCCATGCCGCCAGTGGAAACGAGTCATCGCTGAACATCCGCACGTAGTTCTCAAGCCCCACCCACTGTGGATCCCGCGCCGCCCGGCCTGAAAGAGCGGCATTGGTGAACGACGCGTAGAAGGACCAAACCACCGGGGCAAGCAGGAACAGCAGGAGCAGGAGAACGGACGGAACAACCGGCAGCAGCCGCAGGTAGCGGCGAATCGTCATTTCCCTGCTGTCATTTCTTTGATGTCATCTCTCCAGGACCTTGGCATCACCAACAAGCTTGCGCACGGTGGCGTCATACTCTGCTGCGGCATCTTCGGGGCTTTGCTTTCCAGTGATGACAGACTCGGTGGCGACCTGGACCGCCGTCGAGATCCTCGGGTAATCTGCGGTTGCCGGGCGGTAATGCGTCACCTTCACCAACTCCGAGACATCCTTCACGAACGGATTCGCCGAAAGGTAGCTCGATTCCGATGCAACATCCGTGCGCACCGCTATCTGGGAGTTGTCAACGTCAAAGGCCAAGGCATTCTTCTTGTTCAGCGCGGTGGCGAGGAACTTGAACGCAAGCTCAGCGTTCTTGCTCTTGGCACCAACTGCAAGGGTCCATCCACCGGACATGCTGACGCCGCCCGGTTCCTGTCCGTTCCTCGTGGGGAACATGGCCACACCCATGTCCTGCTCATAGCCTGCCCACTCATAGGCCCCGCCCTTTTGCCAGAACGACGGCGTATACGAACCTTCCACGGTTGCAGCGAGTTTGCCCTGCGGGAACCACTCGCCAAAGACCTTCTTCCAGACATTGGCGTCGAGGGCTTCGGCCGGGCTCACTGCAAGTTTTTCGTCGTAGAGGGTCTTCAGGAAGGCCAGCGAGTCAGTAAAACCCTGGGAGCCCACCACCCATTTCTTTTCCTTTTCGTCGTACAGCGTGCTGTCTGTCCCGTAGAGGAGTTCGTAGAAGCTCTGCATGACAGTGCCCTCGCCGGTACCCTTGCCGGCGTACATGTTGAAGGGAATCACGGTTGGATCGGAGGCTTTGATGGCACGTGCCGTGGACAGGATGTCTTCCCACGTTTTGGGCTGCCAGGGAACTTGAATTCCGGCCTTCTGCAGCACTGCCTTGTTGTACCAGATGGCACGAGTGTCAGTGCCCAGGGGCACAGCGTAGATACTTCCGTCATCGGCCCGACCCGCTGCTTTGGCCGCTTCGTTGAACTTGGACCAGTCGTCCCACTTTTCAAGATAGCTGTCCAGCTTGAGGAGGTAACCGGCGTCGACGTCGGAACGCACCTTGAACGTGTCCTCATAGAAGACATCCGGCGCGGTGTCCGGGGAGCGCTGGGCGAGGGCGAGCTTGGTGCCGTAGTCGTCGTCGTTGGCTTGGATCGGTTCGAGATTGACCGTCACCGAAGAGTTCGCTGCCTCGAATTCCTTTTTGGCGTCCTGCATCACAGCATCCATTGCCGTAAAGGAGTCAGATTTCTGGTAGACGATCTTCAAGGTCTTGTTCTCGGCAGTCGGCGGCGTCGAGGAACAAGCTGTTGCAGCGAGAAGAGCGGCTACGACGGGAAGGACGGTGGCAAACCTCATGGGGCGGCGCATTTTGCTCCAATCGAGTCAACGTGGCTGAGTAGTTAGCCCTCCAGCAGTAGCCGTTGGGCGCGTGGTGCCAGTGTGTGCTCCAGGACGAGGCACGCCGCACCAATAGCGCCGACATCCTCGCCTACCCCGGAACCCACAACTTCTATGCCGTGGATCATGCGGGCCGCACTGTTTTCAGCGATGAGGGCCGGTACACGCTCCAGGAAGTACTTTGACATCCGCCCCCAGAAAGGACCGCCGAACACAACGCGTTCCACGTCAAGGGTGTTGGTCACCACCGAGACAGCACGGGCCACGAGGGTGGCTGACTTATCAAGGATGGCAATGGCTTTTTCATCGCCGGCGTCGGCTTTGTCGCACAACAAGGCGTAACGTTCCTGCACCTGCGGTCCATCTGCATCCTCGCCATGGCTGTCAAGCACACCGGCCGCCTCCGCCTCGGCCACCAGGACCTGCGGGATACACGAGGATTTCACACAACCACGGAGCCCGCAGTCACACTGGGGCCCCATCGGATCAACGATGATATGGCCGATCTCGCCCGCGTTACCGGACGTTCCACGGACCACTTCATCGTTCAAGACAATGCCGCAACCAATACCGGTGCCCATATACATGAAGACGAAACTGCCGGCACCGCTGGCACCGCCGGCCCAGGTTTCGGCCACTGCGGCGCTCGTGACGTCCTTGTCCACCAGCGTCTCCAGGCCGGTGGCCTCCGTGAGGGCCTCCCGGATGCGCACGCGGTTCCATCGAGTCAACAGCGGCGGCTCCACAACGGAACCTTCATCGAGGTCGATCGGGCCCGGGACGGCAACGCCGAGCCCGGCAATCTTGGATGCATCCACGCCCGATTCCTCAATGAGGACTTGGATCTGCTGGGCGATGCTCGCGATCACCGCCGCCGGGTCACCACCGGGAGTAGCCATCCGCGAATGCCTGACGACATCGCCCAGGAGGTCCAGGACAACGAACGTGATGACTGCAGGGTCAAGGTGGACGCCCACCGCATACATTCCCGATGGGTTCAGCCGCAGGATGGTCCGCGGCTTGCCTGGGCCTGTCCCCTCCTTGCCTGCTTCCACAATCAGGTGCTGGTCAAGCAGGCGACGGGAAATATTGGAAATGGTCTGGGGGGACAGGCCAACAATCTGTGCCAGTTCAACACGGCTGAGGCCGCCCGGGGACCTCCGGATCGCCTCGAGAATGACCGTCAGATTGAAGTCACCCATGCGGGGTAGATTCGTTCCGCGCCTCGGTGTGGGCTGCCGGATCTCAGTCACTGATTCCCCTAAGTCATTTTTGAAAAAACATCATGGTACTTCGTCTTTGTCTGAATCGTACGATACCCACGCTCACAGGGGTATGCGCACACGCAGGCACCGGAGTCAGGGCTTGGTAACGATGACACTAAATTCTATGTGAGAGCGACGGTCCGCTCATCCACGACGACTCCGCGTCACCGTGAACTTCGGGTTCCGGCCTTCCTCCACAGTGGGACCTATGAGGCGCTCAAGGGAAGGCCGGTATTGCAGATGGCTGTTGTACACAGTCCACAGCTCACCGCCGGGCGCGAGAACGCGCGCGGCCGCTTGGAACATCTTCAGGGCAGCGCCGGCATGCACGCTGGCTCCCAGGTGGAACGGTGGATTCAGCAGGACAAGATCCGCACTGCCTGGATCAAACGTGGACATGGCGTCGTCGTGGATCACGGAAACCCGGTCACCCAGCCCATTGGCTGCTGCCGTGGCCATTGCTGATGCCACAGCCGCCGCCGATTGATCAGTGGCCACGACGCCCGCAGTGGGCTGGTGCCGTGCAAACATCGTGGCAAGAATGCCTGTCCCACACCCCAGATCCACCATGCGTCGAACTTCCGGCATACGGTCCAGGAAGGTCAGGAGGTAGCGGGTTCCGATGTCAAGGCGCGCACCTGAAAAAGCAGCACCATGAGCGCAGACCGTGATCCCCAGTTCCGGTAGCTGTTCCACCACCGGGTAGGGAGGGTCGGTGGAAACCGGTTTGGGATTGCTTGCCACCAGCACCCTGGATTTCCGGCGCGCAAGCTGCGGTTGTACGGAGGAGAAATAGCGCTCAAGCACCCCGTTCATACCCAGGGACATGTGCTTGACGCGGCCTCCTGCGAGCAATACGGCATCCGGCGCCGCATAGCGGGCAACGGCGTCGGCGTTTTCCTCCAGCTCCGCCAGAGATTTCGGCAACTGCATCAACACCAGGTTCGCGCCCGCCAAGAGCTCCTTGCCCAATTCATGGGCGCTGAACAGACCCTGCAGGCCGGCTGCTTCCGCGTTGTGCTGGAGCGCCAGCCTTCCGGTGTAGAGGTCCTGGTTGACGCGGACATGCCCGACGCCGTTTCCCACCAAAGCGCCCAGTGTCAGGGCACCGTACCGGTCGCCAATGACAGCCATCCTTGTTTCCGGCCGGAGATAGTCCACGGCGGTTTCAAGGAGGAGGCGATCCGTGGCGTCGTATGCCTGGAGGTTGTCCGCCTCGACATCGGGGAACCTGCGCAGCCCGCCGAACAACGGCTCCAGTTCCAGTTCGGCCACCATCGCGTTCCCACTTTCCTAAAATTCGTTCGCTTTAGTGTCTCGACTTCATGGTGCGTTCGGAGGAATGTGGATGATGCAGCATGCCAAAGCACCTGTTGTCGCGACGGATTGCGAACCCAAACCCGTCCGACGGCAGGCACCGGTCCCGCCCAACCGACGAGCCAGGCCCCGGGACCACACTTAACCGGCTCCCTTCCTGAGAGCGAACCATGAGTGTCAATGTTGTCACGCAACTCCAAGTGAAATCACACAACTCCCCCGACGAAACGCGCACCCCGGACAAGACGAAGGTGGAAGTCGTCACCGTCGGAGAATACACAATCGGCCGGACCACCTTTGAACCCGGCTGGACTTGGGACGACTGCATCAAACCCGTAGTCGGAACCGAATCCTGCCAATTGAGCCATGTAGGTTTCTGCGTCTCCGGCTCCCTCGAGGTGGAAACCAACGATGGCGCCCAGGTTAGTATTTCCGGCGGTGACTCCTATTCGATCCCACCGGGACACCATGCCCGGGTGGTGGGCGATCAGCCCTTCCAAGGCATCGAATTCCTCAGTGCAGCCGAGTTCGGCGTCCGCCAGGAATAGGAATCCGTCCCGCCAACCCACGAATCCCGCCACGGGACCAGAAAGCAAAAGACCCCGCTCACCCGAGCGGGGTCTTTTATCCGAAGTGGAGCTGAGGGGACTCGAACCCCTGACCCCCTGCATGCCATGCAGGTGCGCTACCAGCTGCGCCACAGCCCCGGATCTTGTTGATTTCTTCAGGAAGATTTCCCTTCCCGCCGAAGCAACTCGTCAATACTAACCACAATCCCCCGAGAAGCGAAATCACGGGAGCGTGATACGCCTCACGGCGATGAGCGGGCATTTCTGCCCTGTATTCTCCCGCAGCCGGGGTGCGCTGGATCGCTCCACCGCACCTCCCCCCAAACGGCCACGCGGAGTCCCTTGGGCCAAGGCCGGCGCGACTCCTCTTGAAGTCTAGAATCACCGAAGGAATAAACCAAACCGTTCAGTCGGTTTTTCGGGCCCTAACTTATGGACGGTGGTAGCGTTGTGAGGTCCGGCGGCGCGTTCTACTGGCCGTCCCACAGTGAAACAAGTGAGAGGCTCCCCCACCGCCCATGCAGCAACGCGCGAAAGACACCCGCCTTTCCGTTATTGAAGGCGCCGCCCATGTCTTCACGGAAGTCGGGTACGGCAATGCAAGCCTGAGCGACATCACCAAGCGTGCCGGAGTCACCAAAGGGGCGCTCTACTTCCACTTCACGTCCAAGCGGGAGCTGGCTTTGGCCGTCATCCAGGAGCAGCATGCATTGGTCCTCGCGGCGGGTGCCGGCATCGTGGGCTCAAACATGACTGCCCTGGACAAGATCATCGGACTGTGCCGGATGTTCGGCCGGCAGCTGCTTGACGAAGCGATTGTCCAAGGCGGGATCCGCCTGACGTTCGAAGCCTCCGCCTTTGATGCCGATATTTCGGGCCCCTACCAGGACTGGATAGAAACAGTGGAGCAACTGCTCCGCCAAGCCCAAACCGAGGGGGCTGTCCGGCCCACGCTGGAGCCCGCCGCCTTTGCCCGCTATCTGGTTGCCTCCTTCACCGGAGTCCAGATGGTGTCCAACGTCCTGACTGCCCGCACGGACGTACTTCGCCGCATTGACGAGATGTGGGAATTCATGCTGCCGGCAATCGAAGCCGGCGCTGGCAGCTAGGCCGAACCACACAAAAAAGGCCCTGCCCTTCTTCATCCCGAAGAAGGGCAGAGCCTTAAGAGTGGAGCTGAGGGGACTCGAACCCCTGACCCCCTGCATGCCATGCAGGTGCGCTACCAGCTGCGCCACAGCCCCATATTCTTGCTGCTCCACGATCGACTTTCCAGCCATCCGCGCCGAAGCAACTCAAATATCTTAGAACAGCGTTTCCGAAAATTCCAAATCGGGCATATTCGGAGGCCGGCCCATGTTTAGAGCTCTGATTCCCCTGCTGGCGCAGCCTTTGCCGAGGCGTCATCCCCCAGTTCAAGGTCAACTACGGGGCAGTCCTTCCAAAGGCGCTCCAAGGCGTAGAAAACGCGGTCCTCTGCGTGCTGGACGTGGATGACGATGTCGGCGTAGTCCAAGAGCACCCAACGGCCTTCGGAACGGCCTTCACGCCGCACCGGGCGAAGGTCCTGCTTCATCAGCTCTTCCTCGATGCCGTCAACGATGGCATTGACCTGGCGCTCAGTGGGCGCAGAGGCAATCAGGAAGACATCAGTCAGGGCGAGCCGCTCGCTGACGTCAAGCGCAACGATGTCCTCAGCAAGCTTGTCAGCCGCCGCACGCGCGGCGTGACGGGCGAGGGTAATGGATTGTTCATGTGCAGACACGGGGACTCCTTGTTGTGGCCGTTGGCCTGTAAATGGCGTTAGCCGGGTTCTAGCGGAATTAGCCGCTGGTAATCATGATGATGCCGACGATGAGCGCGACAATACCCAACGCCAGGATGCCGAACTGCAGCAACCTGTTGCGCTGGGCCCGCGCCAGGCCGGCCGTATTGGCGTCCAGGGGGTCCAGTCCATAGGCCGCGCTGGCAGAAATCGGCGGACGCTGTGTTTCTTCAAGCTGTTCGTCGACGGCCGCTGGCCGCTTCCGGGCGTTCCTTGCCACAGCTTCGGCACGGGCGAGAACACCCGAACGGCCACGCGTGCCCTTTCCGTTCGCCGGCGCTTTGCCGGCATCAAGAGTGGGATCCGACGAGGTCACGAGAGGCACGAAAGTGGTACTGGGGCGCTTCATGACCGGACGTTCAATGCCGGGCACCTTGACGAACTCCAGCGGCGTGACCATGGCGAGATTGTTTGCAGTGGAGGGGCCCACTGAGACTCCCGAAGACTTCTTCCCCTCGGACACGCCCGCTGCCGGGGCCTTGGCTTCAGCCTGGTTCTGTTCGGCAAGCTTCTGTTTGGCCGCTGCCCGCTTGTTCAGCACTGCAGCTCGTTCGGCGAGGGCAATCTGCTGGGCGAGGACCTCAGGATCGACAGCCAGGGGATCCTGCTCGGCAATGTGCTCAAGCTTGGCGGTTTGATTCTGGACCTGGGCAGCGATCAGTTCACGGACCGCAAGTGCCTGCTCTACAGACATTTCAGATTCGGCAGTACCAGCGCTGGGTGCCGGAACCCCAGCGGAACCCTCAGCGGCGGCCTTGGTATCCACGGGATGGCCGGCTGGTTTGTCCGTTGGCTTCCCGCCCGGCATGGGAACGATGGGGTTGGCAGACGTGGCCACTTCTTGCTGGAGTTGCTGCAGGCGAAGCTGGCGACGTGTTGGCGGTCCACCGCCGGAGAGCTGCTCTTCCTTGTCCGCAAGCTCTTTGATGGTGCGCAAAGCTGCGCGGTCGCGGGCGCGGATTTGGGAGGACCGCTGCTGCGCGGTGGTACCCACTGCATCTACGGGAGCATCCGCCGCCCGACGATTCCGGCCAGTTACAGCATTCTCCGCGGCGTCTACTACCTTGTGTGGTGTAGCTTCCGCCTGCGGCTCTTGGTTCTCTTCGCGGGCGCGGCGAAGCTCACGCCTGCTGCGGATGGGTCGCTGTTCCTGGCTGCTCATTCAAAACTCATTCAGTACGTGCTTGGTCGTCTGATCCGGATAATGCGGGGGCCAGCTCCCCTGTCCCTGGCCGCGCGGTCCCGGAGTGCGGGGCGTACAGACCATACTTGGCGATGTACTGCACCACGCCATCGGGCACGAGGTACCAAACGGGGTTCCCGGCACCTACGCGTGTCCGGCAATCCGTTGAGGAAATCGCCATGGCTGGAACTTCCAGGAGGCTGACGTCTTCCCTGCCCATGCCGTCCAGTTCGTGGCCAGGGCGCGTTACACCAACGAAGTGCGCCAAAGACCAGAGTTCGTCAACGTCCTTCCAGGACAGAATCTGGGCCAAGGCGTCAGCGCCAGTGATGAAGAACAAATCAGCGTCGGGTCGCTGGGCCCTTAGATCGCGCAGGGTGTCGATGGTGTAAGTGGGTCCGGGACGGTCAACATCGACCCGGCTCACCGTGAACCTCGGGTTTGAGGCCGTGGCGATCACGGTCATCAAATAACGGTGCTCGGGTTTGCTGACCTGCTTGCTGGACTTCTGCCAAGGTTGGCCAGTAGGCACGAAAACGACTTCGTCGAGATCGAACTTGGCGGCAACCTCACTTGCAGCCACAAGGTGGCCGTGATGGATGGGATCAAAAGTTCCACCCATCACGCCCAGCCGGAGCCTGCGCTCCGACTCCCCGCGCGGAGTTGCGGCGATAATGTTAGTGGCCCTGCTTGTGGGTGTGCTTGTTCGGGTGCTGGCGGTGCGGATCCGAGTGCTCTTCCACAGCCTCGTGACGGTTGCCAAGGTTGGTGTAGGAGAGGGCAACGAACATCAAAACCAGCAGGAGGGCAAACATGCTGACTCCGAAGACCCACGGCTCGGCCCAGAGCGGGGCAGGCGCTTCGTGGCCGCCTTCTGTTTGGGCTGCTATGGACGTGGCGATCTGCTGAAACAGCATCTTCTCCCCTAGTTGGTTCTCAAGGATTTTCGACGGCGGGACTCCCCGCCGTTCCGGACTTCTGTTCTATGTTACCGCGTAGCTAACTGCGGATCTGGCCTTCGCCCTGCACGATCCACTTGGTGGTGGTGAGTTCGGTCAGGCCCATGGGCCCACGGGCGTGCAGCTTTTGGGTGGAAATACCCACTTCTGCTCCGAGGCCGAGCTCACCGCCGTCGGTGAAACGCGTGGAGGCGTTGACGATGACGGCAGCCGAGTCGATTTCAGCAATGAATCTCTCGGCGTTGGCCAGGTTGTTCGTCAGGATCGCTTCGGTGTGCCCGGTGGTCCACTTGCGGATGTGATTGACGGCATCATCGAGGTTGTCCACCATGGCAACGGCAAGGTCCAGGTCCATGTACTCGGTGGCCCAATCGTCGTCGTCGGCCGGAACGGTTTCAACGTCCTTGCCCAAAGCGGCAGCAATCCGCTCATCGACGTGGAGGGTGACTCCGGCAGAGCGAAGTGCAGCGGCAACGGCAGGCAGCACGGTGGAGCCCGAGTGTACAAGAAGGGTCTCTACGGTGTTGCAGACGCTGGGACGCTGCGTCTTGGCATTCAAAAGAATGTCAACCGCCATCTCTTCATTGGCCGATTCGTCGATGAAGATATGCACATTGCCTTCACCCGTTTCAATAACAGGCACGGCAGAGTTGGTCACGACAGTCTGGATAAGTTCCCGTCCACCCCGGGGAATCAGGACGTCAACGCGACCCCGGGCACGCATGAGCACGTTGGCGCCCTCGCGGCCGTACTGGTCCACGGTCTGCACAGCATCGGCAGGCAGGCCAACAGAGTCCAGGGCTTCCCGAAGGATCTGCACCAGGGCCTCATTGGTGTTCGCTGCAGCGGAACCACCCCGCAGGATGACGGCATTGCCGCTCTTAAGCGCGAGTCCGGCAATATCCACCGTGACATTGGGGCGGGCTTCATAAATAGCAGCAACAACGCCCATGGGGACGTTGACCTGGCGCAGGCGCAAGCCGTTGGGCAGCGTCTGGCCACGGACCACGTTGCCTACGGGGTCCGGCAGGCCAGCCAGGTTCTCCAAAGCAGCAACCAGCCCATCGATCCGGGCAGGTGTCAGCGTCAGCCGGTCAAGAAGAGCGGCAGATGTGCCATTGGCACGTCCTGCGGCAACATCCTTGGCGTTTGCTTCCAGCACGTGCTTCCGGCGCTCCTGAAGGGCAGCACCAATAGCGCGCAGGGCGCGGTCCTTCCACGCACGGTTGGCTTGACCCATACGGCGGGCGGCCTTGCGGGAGCGGTCGGCAATGGCATGGACGGCAGCCTGGACATCTTCCGGCGACAACGGAGCGCCACCTGCTACAGGGTTCTCCGGCGTTTGGCCGGCGGCACCGGAAACGTCGGAAATCACAGGGGCGTCAGGGGTCAGCGCTTCAGTCATGCTCCAAGTTTAGATGAGGGCGCAGCCTAAAGGAGTACGAGGTCGTCAACATGAACAACTTCGCGGTCGTATCCGCGGCCCATTGCCTGGCCGAGTTCCTGGGTGGAGCGTCCCAGCATGCGGGGAAGCTCCTCCGAGGAATAGTTCACCAGGCCGCGGGCAATCACTGTTCCGTCCAAAGCCACCATTTCAACGGGGTCCCCGGCTTCGAAGTCTCCGAATACGTCCGATATCCCCGCGGGCAGGAGTGACCTATGCCGGTCGCGCACTGCCTTCACCGCGCCGTCGTCGAGTATCAAGCGCCCGTGAACCGTTGCCAGGTGAGCCAGCCACAGGAGCCGGACGGGCTTGCGGCTGCCGTTGACGGCGAACCACGTTCCTACGTCCTCCCCTGCCAGGGCAGCTGCAGCATTGGGCGTCGAAGTCACCAGCGCGTGGATCCCTGACCCGGCAGCTATGGACGCCGCTTCCACTTTGGTCATCATGCCGCCGGTACCTACACCGGCCTTGCCTGCCTTGCCAATGGTCACGTCCTCGAGGTCCTGCGGACCACGAACCAAGGGGATGCGCTTGGCGCCGTGGGAGGGTGGACCGTCGTACAGGGCATCGACGTCGGAGAGCAGCACGAGTGCGTCGGCGCGCACCAGGTGTGCCACCAGGGCTGCGAGGCGATCGTTGTCCCCAAAACGGATCTCATGGGTTGCCACGGTGTCGTTCTCGTTGACGACGGGAACGACACCAAGGTTCAGCAGGCGGTCCAGGGCACGGAAAGCATTGGTGTGTTGCGTCCGGCGCATGAGGTCGTCAGCTGTCAGCAGGACCTGGCTGACCGTGACGCCGTGCGCGCTGAAAGCTTGCGTATAGCGCGCCATCAACAGGCCCTGCCCCACGCTTGCCGCAGCCTGCTGGGTAGCGAGGTCCTTCGGGCGCTTGGCGAGCCCCAGCGGGGCAAGACCTGCCGCGATGGCGCCCGAGGAAACCAGGATGATTTCAGTACCGGCGTTTCGTTTGTCAGCCAGCGCATTAACCAGCGAAGTCAGCGATTTCTCGGAAATGCCGCCCTTGATACTGGTCAGCGAGGACGAGCCCACTTTGACAACAATCCTCTTGGCGGTGGCCAGGGCCCTGACGCTCAAGAACCTCTGCGTCCGGAATTTCGACAGTCCTAGTCGTCATCACCGGTATCCAGGTGGCCTTCCGTTACGGGCTGGGCACGACGACGGCTGACGGACTCAGTCCAGATGCCAGCCTTGCGCTCGGCTTCGAGTTCAGCACGGGCGGCAGCCTTCGCTTCCCGGCGCTCAAGCTGTTCATCGCGCTTTTGCGAACGTGTGGGACGGTCGCCGATGTCCGCGACGCGGATATCGGTACCACGGGGAGTCGCCAGGAGCTCGGCGCCTGCCATCATGGTGGGCTCCCAGTCGAAGACCACGCCATCGTCCTCGCCGATGACCACCGTATCGCCGGGCTTCGCTCCAACCTTGAAGAGCTCCGTCTCGACGCCCAGCTTGGCCAGGCGATCGGCCAGGTAGCCAATGGCTTCCTCGTTGGTGAAGTCGGTCTGCTTGACCCAGCGGACAGGCTTCTCGCCCAACACGCGGAACAGCGGCTCGAGGTTCTTTTCCTCGCGGCGGATCCGGAATCCGCTCTCGTTGACGGCGCGCGGACGAAGGATGGGCGGGGCAACCTTGGGAGGGGCAGTCTCTACGGCATCCCGCGCAGCCTTGACGATCTCCGCCATTGCGAAGCCAAGCTGGCGCAGGCCCTCATGGCTGGTTGCCGAGACTTCGAAGACACGGTAGCCGCGTGCTTCGAGGTCCGGACGAACGAACTCCGCCATGTCCTTGCCATCCGGAAGATCCACTTTGTTCAGGACAACAAGCTTGGGACGCTCGTTCAACGGCACTACTTCGCCGTCTACGCCGGCGTAGCTCATGTCCACGGCGTACTTCTCCAGTTCCGCCTCAATGATGGCCAGATCGGAGAGTGGATCACGGTCCGATTCCAGGGTTCCGCAGTCCAGGACGTGAACCAGGGCCGCGCAGCGTTCAACGTGGCGCAGGAAGTTGTGGCCAAGGCCCTTGCCCTCGCTGGCGCCTTCGATCAGGCCGGGCACATCGGCGATGGTGAACCGGATGTCGCCGGCCTGGACGACGCCAAGGTTGGGAATGAGGGTGGTGAAGGGGTAGTCGGCAATCTTTGGCCGGGCAGCGGACATGGCCGCAATGAGGCTGGATTTTCCAGCGGAGGGGAATCCGACCAGCGCGATATCGGCGATGGACTTCAGTTCCAGCACGATGTCGCTGGATTCGCCTTCAATGCCCAGTAGCGCGAAGCCGGGCGCGCGCCGCTTTTGCGAGGACAGTGAGGCGTTTCCGAGACCGCCCTGGCCTCCTGCCGCGGCAACATACTCCGTGCCTTCGCCCACGAGGTCAGCGAGGACCTCGCCGTCCTTCGTCTTCACCACGGTGCCGTCCGGCACGGGGAGGATCAAGGTTTCGCCGTTCTTGCCGCCACGCCAATCACCCATGCCAGGGCC
Source organism: Arthrobacter sp. StoSoilB13 (assembly GCF_019977255.1). Lineage (NCBI taxonomy): Bacteria > Bacillati > Actinomycetota > Actinomycetes > Micrococcales > Micrococcaceae > Arthrobacter > Arthrobacter sp. StoSoilB13. The sequence continues at coordinate 1,063,610 of NZ_AP024647.1, forward strand.
ACCGTTGGTGGCGTGGCGGTGGGGGGCGTGGTGGTAGTCAAGCAAGGTGGTGGTCTGCGCCGACACCCTAAGGATGACGTCTCCGCCGTTGCCGCCATTGCCGCCGTCGGGTCCACCGAGAGGCTTGAACTTTTCCCGCTTGACAGAGACACAGCCGTGGCCGCCGGTTCCGCCGGATACGTGCAGGACTACCCGGTCTACAAAGCTCGCCACGTGAATCTCCTCTTGCTGTTGCCAGCGCTGTTGCATAAACCAGAGCGCCATGGGCGCCCTAATCGATTGTAATGCGGTTAAAAGAACGGTGGAGCGGGCCGTTTGGCCCGCTCCACCGGTTCAGAACTTGTTGTTACTCTGCAGCTGCAGCAGCAACGATGTTCACTACGCGACGTCCGCGGCGAGTACCAAACTCAACCGCACCGGGCCTCGAGTGCGAACAGGGTGTCGTCGCCACCGCGGCCGACGCCTGCACCGGGGTGGAAGTGGGTTCCGCGCTGGCGAACGATGATCTCGCCTGCGGAAACTACCTGGCCACCGAAACGCTTGACGCCGAGGCGCTGTGCGTTGGAGTCACGACCGTTGCGAGTGGAGCTCGCGCCTTTTTTGTGTGCCATGTGAAATGCCTGCCTCTAAATTTCTGGGGAAACTGAAAATCTGAACAGAGTAACGAAAGTTACTTGATGCTCGTGATCTTGATCTTGGTCAGTTCCTGACGGTGACCCTGGCGCTTCTTGTAGCCGGTCTTGTTCTTGAACTTCTGGATGACGATCTTGGGACCGCGAAGGTCCTCAAGGATCTCAGCCGTGACCTTGACCTTGGCCAGGTCCGCAGCAGCGGACGTGACCTTGTCGCCGTCAACCAGGAGCAAGGCGGGCAGCTCAAGCGTGCTGCCGGCTCCACCGGGGACGCGGTTAAGCGTTACGTAGTCTCCAACGGAAACTTTTTCTTGGCGGCCGCCTGCGCGGACAATCGCGTACACCACTTGGGTACTCACTTCTCTCGACGTTTCTTACTAAATTTGCGTGCGGAACCTTGAACCGGAATCAGGCTTGGTTCGCGCTGTGCCTCAACGCCGTGGACTTCAGATCGAAGCCCGCGAGTCATCCCATGAACAATTCCAAGGGGCATAACCCAAGTGTTGGCGTAAGCACCGAAGATCAAGATTACGCTAGTTTGACCTTCAGCTGCAAATGAGGCCGGGTCCGGAGGCTATCGGGTGACTTGCATCACCAGTTGTAACGGACTCTCCCGGCACCGTGCCCATACAGCCTACAGGGTTTGGGCGGGAATGCTGCGATTTGGCTGGCGACGCGCGGGAGTTTCGTCGATCGGCTATGCAGAAACCACGGAAATCGAACTCAGGCGAAGAGCCTTGGCGCATCAAAGAAGGCCGTCTCGTAGCGGCAAGAGTGTGTAAAGGCCTCAACCATGGCCTCGCGTTCCTGCGCAGAGGCCTTGAGGGCGGCTGCGTCCGTAAGGTCGATCGCTTTGCGGGTTGCGGCAGCAAACTCCTCGTCGGCGTAGGTCTTCAACCAGTCGGCGTACGGGTGGTCGCCGGGTGCGCCTGCATCCACGTAGGCCGCGTGGAGTTGCCGGCCTACCTCCGCGTACAGCCAGTAACAGGGCAGGATTGCTGCGAGCAACACAGCGTAACTGCCGGACGCGGAAGTGGCCAGGAGGTGGTCCACGTACGACTTGGTCACGGGTCCGGTCTGCGTCGGAGCCGGGCGCGTGCTCAGCCAGTTCCGATGAAGCTCGGACTCGACCTCAAGGCAGGTCTGTGACGCCTTGGCCCAGAAGAGCTGCTCTTCCTCAGTGGGGGCAAGGGCACCGGCGCGGGCCAGAACCCGGGAATAGCCGTTGAGGTAGATGGCATCCTGGGCAAGGTAGTAGTTGAACTCGGGCTCAGGGAGCCTCCCCGACTGCAGGCCCTGGATGAAGGCCAGGCCGTAGATTGCGTCCAACTCCGGCGTGGCTTCCGCCCAAAGTCGCGCGGCAAAATCGCCGGACCGGCCAGCAGGATTCCGTGTCGGCTCCAGATGGTGAAAGTGCTGGATCGGCCCGCTGCCCCTGCCCACGTCGAGCCCGTCGGCCGCAGAAAGGGCCTGCAGCAGCCACGGCTTAACCTCCCGCAGTGACGCTTCCCAGTCACCTCTGCGGGCCTGCACCGTGGCCAATGCCGAGGAGAGCGAACAGCCCGTTCCGTGGCTGTTCCGGGTATCCACGCGGGGACCGGCCACCTCGATAACGTCCTGCCGCAGCAAGCCGCTCGTATTGACCAAGGCATCAGGACATTCCGCTCCTGCCAAATGGCCACCCTTCACCAGGATGGTCGTTCCACATTCGGCAGCCAGACGCTTGCCTTGGTCAAGGGCAGTGGCCCAGTCCGGGGCGTCAGGCTCCCCCAGCAACATAGCCAGTTCGGGAAGGTTGGGGGTAACGAGATCCGCCAAAGGCAGGAGGCTGCGCAGGGCGGCTTCGGCGTTCCCACGCAGAAGCCGGTCGCCGCTGGTGGCCACCATCACCGGGTCAAGGACCACGACGGCGGGACGCACGTCTTCGAGCCAGCTGCGGACTTCGTGGATGACGGACGCGTCACCCAACATCCCGATCTTGACGGCATCAATCTCAATATCGCTGCTGACGGCATCCAGTTGCTGGCGCAGGAACTCCACGGGCGGAACATGGACTGCACTGACTCCAAGGGTGTTCTGTGCCGTGAGCGCCGTGATGGCAGCCATTCCGTAACCACCGTGCGCAGCAATGCTCTTCAGGTCTGCCTGGATCCCTGCGCCTCCGGACGGATCCGAACCGGCAATGCTAAGCACCCGCGGATGTTGCCGGGCAGCCACGGGTCCGCCAACGCTACCGGCGGGGTCAAGGGGGTAGACAGGGGAACTCGACAATGAAGCCATGATGGACATCCCTTCGCCGGTGCTAACCGGACAGGTTCAACGGGTCTGGATCTCAGCCAGGCCCAGCGCCCGGCACCCCGTGTCAGTTTCCTAGCGTAGCCGGGAAGTCCAGCGGTCCGGGAACCGGGCCTGCTTGGGTGCATGGATGTGACTGCCGGCGACAAAAGAGTCCCGCAGTATCCGACGACATCGGATACTGCGGGACTCTTTCAATACGTCATCAGTGCTGACGTGCTTACAACTCCGAAGCTGGAACTCCTACGCCGAGGATGATGGGCTCGTCAGCTGCCTTCTTTTTGGCAGGCTCTTCCGCTGCCGGCGCTTTGGCCTCGTGGGCCGTTCCACCCGCGGCTGCGGCAGTTACCTCGTGGTGCTCCACGCTGGTTTCGTTTGCGGCACCCTGTGCCCTGCTCGCGCTACGGTTCCTTCGGCCTCGACTTCCACGCGAACGCGAAGAACGATCGTTCTGACCGTCGGTGGCCGCAGCACTGGCAGCGGAGGTAGTGGCAGCGGAAGTTTCGGAAGCCGCGGCAGGTCCGGAAACCGTATCCACAGTCTTTTCCTCGGCAGCCGGTGCAGCACCGAGGTGCGAGAACGCCTCCGCCAGCAGGTCCAGGCTCATGGCCGGCTTGCCCGCAGACGGTTCCTCATGGTGCTCCACGAATGGAAGCGCCACTTCTTCGCCACCGAAGCGCAAAACGGGCGTGGACCGTGCCTCCCGAACCGCTGCTTCATGGCTGGCGGCATCAGCTGCGGCCGCTCCCCCGGCATCGCCGGTTGCCGTATCAGACACGGATTCAGCCGTGTCGTGATGCTGACCGGCCGCGCGTGCCAGTTCCTCCGCGCGGTGAACTTCGTCGTCGTGCAAGTGCGCGGCATGCGCTGCAGCGGCGATGGTGGCAAGAGCCGCCCTGGTCGCCTCGGCCCTTCGCCTGGCGAACGGGGTCAACCGACTCCTTGCCACTTGGCGCAGCTACCGGGGCGGCAGCGGTGCTGTGGGTGGAGACTGGTTCCTCGGCTATCGCTCCCCCACCTTTCCCACGGCGACGCTTGCGTTCATTCCGGGCAGCAGGCTGTTGCGGTTCTGTGTGTGGACGGTGGTGCTCGGCGGCAACTACGTTGGCGCGTCGGTGTTCCACGGGCTCATCATGGGTGACGACGCCGCGTCCGGCGCAGTGCTCGCACTGCTCACCGAACACTTCAAGCAAGCCTGTGCCCATGCGCTTGCGTGTCATCTGCACAAGGCCAAGCGACGTCACTTCAGCCACTTGATGCTTGGTGCGGTCACGGCCCAGGCATTCCACCAATCGGCGGAGCACCAGGTCACGGTTGGATTCAAGGACCATGTCGATGAAGTCGATGACAATGATGCCGCCGATATCGCGCAGGCGCAGCTGGCGAACTACTTCCTCGGCCGCTTCAAGGTTGTTCTTGGTGACGGTTTCTTCAAGGTTTCCACCGCTGCCGGTGAATTTACCCGTGTTGACGTCCACCACGGTCATGGCCTCGGTGCGGTCGATGACAAGGGAACCGCCGGACGGCAGGAAGACCTTGCGCTCCAGAGCTTTGTGGATCTGTTCGTCGATCCGCCAGGCCGCAAAAATGTCCTGGTCCTTGGTCCACTTTTCAAGGCGGCCCACCAAATCGGGAGCAACATAGGTGACGTAAGCCTCAATGGTGTCCCACGCGTCGTCGCCGGAAACAATCAGCTTGGAAAAGTCCTCGTTGAAGACATCCCGGACCACCTTGATGGTGAGGTCAGGTTCGCCGTAGAGCAGTTCGGGTGCCAGCACCTTGGTGGAGGACGCCTGGCCTTCAATGCCTTCCCATTGCGCGCGCAAACGGTTGATGTCGTGCGTCAGTTCTTCCTCGGAGGCACCTTCAGCGGCCGTGCGCACGATGACGCCGGCGTTCTCAGGCAAACGGTCCTTGAGAATGCGCTTGAGGCGGTTGCGTTCGACGTCGGGCAGTTTGCGCGAGATGCCGGTCATGGAACCGCCAGGCACGTACACAAGGTAGCGGCCCGGGAGGGAAATCTGGCTTGTGAGGCGCGCGCCCTTGTGGCCAACAGGATCCTTGGTCACCTGCACCAGGACAGAATCACCGGACTTGAGGGCATTCTCGATCCGGCGCGGCTGTCCCTCGAGATTGACGGCGTCCCAGTTGACTTCGCCGGCGTAAAGAACGGCGTTGCGCCCGCGTCCGATGTCCACGAAGGCAGCTTCCATGGACGGCAGAACATTCTGGACCTTGCCCAGGTACACGTTGCCGATCAGCGAATCCTGCTGGGTCTTGGACACAAAGTGCTCGGCCAACACGCCGTCTTCAAGGACCGCAATCTGGATTCTATCGTCGCGCTGGCGGACGATCATCTGGCGATCCACGGACTCACGGCGGGCAAGGAACTCAGCCTCTGTGATCACCTGACGGCGGCGTCCGGTCTCGCGGGACTCGCGGCGGCGCTGCTTCTTGGCCTCTAGCCTGGTGGAACCCTTAACACTGGTAACCCGGTTTGACGGGGGCCGTCTCAGTGATCGGGCGGGGCGCGCGGACACGGGTCACCGTGTTGGGCGGGTCATCGTCCGAGCCGCCAGTCAGTTCAAGGTCCTGATCACCCCGGCGGCGACGCCGACGACGACGCGACGTGACGCCCTCTTCGAGCGCTTCCGCTACCGGAGCATCTTCTTCATCCTCAGCCTCAGCGCCGTCCTCGGAATCGGTCTCATCGCGTTCAGTCCCGCGGCGGCCACGCCGGCCACGGCTACGGCGACGACGACGGCTGCTGGAATCCTCCAGCTCGTCAGTTGACCCGGCTTCCGGAGTTTCTGCTTCAGACTCTTCGGCCTTTTCCTCTACGGCGGGGCGGGCAACGGTGCTCAGATCAGGGGCCTGGAAGATCATCGAGGTAATGGAGACAGGTTCCAGGAACAACGACGTTGAACCGGGGGCGGACTCCTCGGCAGCTTCGGCCTCTTCCTCGGCGGGAACGTCGCCCTCCACGGGAAGGTCGCCCTGGGTAGCCGGCGCAGGCTGGGACCCCGCATCCGGCGTCGTGATTTCTTCATTGGCTTCCACGGCGGAAGACGCTTCGGGGGCTGGCGCCTCCGCGCCGACCGTTGCCTCAACGTCCTTGGGCTTGGTGGTCCGACGACGGCGGACCGGCTTTTCGGGGGCAGGTTCGGCATCGGTTTCCGGCTGGGACGCTACTCCGGCCTGATCGTCAAAACCCGGGAGGGGCTCGGCAGGCACCGTTGTCTTGCGCGCACGGGTACGGCGCGCCGGCGCCTTCACAGCTGCTTCGGTCGGTTCAGTGCCCGTGGCTTGTTCAGTGCCGGCGGCTTCCTCAGCACTGGCTGTTTCCACTGCTTTGGGCGCAGCCTTGCGCCGTGTCCGGGTGGTCTTTTTGGGCGCTTCCGCAGTTTCCGCGGGAGCTGCCTCTTCATTAACGGCTACAACCTGGTCATTATCCATATGTGGCAACACTCCTGCCCCAGCGACGCCGCCACATCCGGCGCCCAGTGGGGCAAATATTTGTCAAAACCCTCAGGCGTTGACAGAAGTCGGTAGTATTCCTTCCGGTTCGCACCATCATTGGGGTGCGGCAGCCCTGGAAGGCCGGTAGCTTTGCTCTGAAACCCGTTGTTCTGCTGCCACAACCAGGTGCCGTCCATTGTCATGGCGGGCTTACCGAGGATCACGTGATCCGGGCAGGCCCTGCTCATACTGGCGGTCTTGGGAACAAGTCACCGGACCGGATTCCGAATGTGGATCGGCTTCCAGCCATGTTCATTCTCTCACACCCCCGCACATTCGAAGGGTAGGGGGCTGTGTCGCACAGTGTGGAAAGTGCTGGTGCTGGCTGGAGGCTGCATCCAGTCTCCGGCGTTACAATCCTGACAAGAACCGTTCCCGGCCCGGCCGGGTCACTTGTTGTAAAGGATTGCGTCCGCGATGCCAAGCACCGCCAGGGAAAACCTGGCCAACCAAGCCTCCACCCCCATGGAGGATACGTCCACCAAGGCAGGTTTGCTGCCTAAAGCAGTCCGCGACAAGCCGTTCGCCTGGCTCCTGCTGATCACCGGCGTCATCGGCTGGCTGGCTTCCGGGGCGTTGGTCCTTGAGAAGCTGGAAGTACTCAAAGACCCCAACCACATCACGCTCTGCGATGTGAATCCCTGGGTTTCCTGTGGCGCGGTGATGCAAACACCGCAAAGTTCGGTCTTCGGGTTCCCCAACATGTTCATCGGCATCGTCGCCTTTGCGGTGATCATCACCACTGCCATGGGCCTCCTGGCCGGGGCGAAGTATTCACGCGGGTACTGGCTGGGCTTGCAGACCGGCGTAACCCTGGGGTTCGCCTTTGTGGTGTGGCTGTGGTCGCAGGCCCTGTACGTCATCAACGTGCTGTGCCCGTTCTGCATGGTGGTGTGGGCCGTGATGATCCCGATGTTCGTATGGGTGACCATCCGCAATATCGCCCATGGCGTCATCAAGGCCCCACCGGCACTGGCCAAGGTCTTGGGTGACTCCGGCTGGATCATCGTGGCGTTGCTTTATGTGGCCGTCATTGCCACGATCTTCTTCGCCTTCATCCACGTCTTCGCAGGCACGTCGGGTTACTAAACTCTTCGCGAGATGACACTTAAGGCCAATGTTCGTGATGAACATTGGCCTTAAGTGTCACTTCGGCGAGGGGTACCTAGCCGGCGAACCAGATCTTGATCTCACGCTCGGCGGAGTCAACGGAGTCAGAGCCGTGAACCAGGTTCTGCTGGACTGCCAGGCCCCAGTCACGGCCGAAGTCGCCCCGGATGGTGCCCGGTGCAGCGGTGGTGGGGTCCGTGGTTCCTGCCAGGGAGCGGAAGCCTTCGATCACGCGGTGGCCTTCAAAGACAGCTGCGATGACCGGGCCGCTGAGCATGAACTCAACCAGGGGCTCGTAGAACGGCTTGCCCACGTGTTCCTCATAGTGCTGCTCCAGCAGCTCGCGGGTCGCGTTGACCTTCTTCAGCTCGGCCAAGGCGTAACCCTTGGCTTCGATCCGGGCGAGGATGCTTCCGCTGAGGTTGCGGGCCACGCCGTCGGGCTTGATCAGGACAAGGGTCCGTTCAATGCTCACAGTTGCTCCAATGTGGTTGGTGGGTGGGTTTCCCAGCCAGTTTACGGGGTTTTACGAACCAGCCTCGTCACGGTGCGTGGCGTCCCATTCGGCCTGCTCCCGGTCGCGTTGTGCCACTTCACGGTCGATCCTCATCCCCGTTCTGATTCCGTACCACCAGCAGATGGCGAAGAGGACGCCAACGATGAACATCATGGGCTCTGCAATCCCCGTCAGGATCAGGAGGAGCTGCAGCCCCCAGCCAAGGCCGATTCCCCAGGGCTTGGACAACACCGCACATGTGAGGACAAGCACTACGCTCAGCGCGATTCCCACACCCAGGATGATTCCAGGAGCAACTTCCCCGCGCCTCAGCCCGAAGACCACCAAGGTGCCGAAGAAGGCCACAAAGGCTTCAAGCAGCAGCACCGTGGAAGCGAACATTACCTTGGTGGATCGACGCTTCCTGGGCATGCCCGGCCGCCATTCACGCTGGGCCTTGGTCAGCCTTGCCACTGTCAGGCACCTTCCTTTCCAAGCAGGATGCGGGCCTCAGCCACCAGGGTGATGGAGCCGGTGACCAGCACGCCGCCGGCAAGGTCATCGTTGGACTCGGCCCGTTCAACGGCCCACTCCAGTGCGTCATCGAGCTTCTCAGCGATGTGGACGTTGTCCTCGCCAAAGCCAAGATCGACGGCGAGTTCGGCCAGTTCCGCTGCAGGGACAGCCCTCAGTGAGTTGGACTGGGTGAAGCAGAATTCATCGGCAAGATCGCCAAGTTGTTCCTTGAGTGTCTTCAGGATCTCCTCAGCGTCCTTCTCCCGCAGGACTCCAACGACGACCACCAGCTTGCTGAAGCTGAAGGCCTCGTGGATTGCCTCGGCCGAAACACGGATCCCTTCCGGGTTGTGGGCAGCATCCACCACGATCGTGGGGGCGGTCCGCACCACTTCCAGTCGGCCAGGTGACGTCACATTGCCGAAGGCTTCCTTCAGGACGTCGATGTCCAGCTCTTTTTCTCCTCCACCGAAGAAAGCTTCCAATGCAGCAACCGCCACGGCGGCGTTCTCTGCCTGATGTGCACCATGCAAGGGAAGAAGGAGGTCTTCGTAGCGGCCTGCGAGGCCTTGGACCGTAAGGACCTGGCCACCCACGGCGACGCTGCGCGACTCGACGCCGAACTCGACGCCTTCAAAGCGGAACGGTACGTCTACTTCCCGGGCCTTTTCCAAGAGCACCTGCGCCGCATCCACGGGCTGGGCGGCGCTTACCAGGAAGCCGCCCGGCTTGATGATGCCGGCTTTCTCGTAGGCGATGTCCTCGGTCGTATCGCCCAGCAGGTCCGTGTGGTCCAGGGAAATCGGTGTGATGACGGAAACCTGGCCGTCTCCGACGTTGGTGGCGTCGGTGATGCCGCCCAGTCCCACCTCAAAGACCGCCACATCCACGGGCTGGTCAGCGAAGATGGCGAACCCGAGGATCGTGACGCATTCGAAGTACGTCAGCCGCGGCTGGTTGTCGGCAAGGAGCTCGTTGTCAACGATTTCCAGGTACGGACGGATTTCATCCCAGATTCGAACAAATGTCGCATCCGATACCGGCTCACCATCTATGCTGATGCGCTCCGTGACCTTGGAAAGGTGCGGGCTGGTGTAACGGCCTGTGCTGAGGCCGTGGGCACGGAGCCCGGCCTCGATCATGCGCGCAGTGGACGTCTTACCGTTGGTACCGGTGATGTGGATGATCGGGAAAGCCTTGTTGGGCTCACCCAGCACGTCCATGGCACGGAACAGCGGAGCCAACCGCGGTTCCATTTTGTTCTCCGGCGCGCGGCCCAGGAGTTCGGCGTAGACGCTCTCTACCGAGAATTCGTCAGTCATTGGTCAGACCCCTGCCTTTGCTACGGTGACCTGCGGTTCCTCGGCGCTGGAAAGCAAAACTTCCAGTTCCAGGGTCAGGGTTTCGGTCTTGACGAGCTCAGCATTGGCTTCGAGGGCGTCAACGACGTCCTGCTGCGCTTCGACGGAAGTTCGGATGCGGTCGCTCACGTTCAGCCCAGCATCCTTGCGTGCCTGCTGGATGGCGCGGACCATGTCGCGTGCCAGGCCCTCGGCCGCAAGTTCGGGCGTGACTTCGGTGTTCAGGACCACGAAGCCGCCACCGGGCAGTACGGCAGCTGCGGAAGACCCGCCGTCGGCCGCTTCTGCCACGACGGTCTCCAGGGTGTATTCCTGCGGCTCAAGCTCGAGTCCCCCAGCCACCACGACGCCGGAATCGGTCACGGACCAGTCGCCGGACTTGGATCCCTTGATGGCCTGCTGCACGTTTTTGCCAAGGCGCGGACCAGCAGCCCGGGCGTTCACCACCAGTTTCTGCTCGATGCCGAATTCCTCCGGTGAAGCCGAAGCAGCGTCCAGCAAGCGGACGGAGCGTAGGTTCAGTTCATCGGCGACGACGGCGGCGAAGCCTGCCAGCGCATCTGCCCCGGGTGCCACGACAGTCAGTTCCTGCAGCGGCAGGCGGACGCGCAGGTTCGCGGCCTTGCGCAGGCTCGATCCGGTGGAGCAGATCTGCTGTACGCGGTCCATGGCCTCCACGAGCCCTGGATTGGCCGGGAACAGTGAAGCGTCGGGCCAATCGGCGAGGTGCACGGAACGGCCCCCCGTCAGCCCGCGCCAGATCTCTTCCGTCACGAGCGGCAGCAAGGACGCTGACACACGACATACGGCTTCCAAGGCGGTGTAGAGGGCGTCGAAGGCGTCCACGTTCTCGTCAAAGAAGCGCTGGCGGCTGCGGCGGACATACCAGTTGGTGAGCATGTCCAGGTAGCTGCGGAGTTCATCGCAGGCCCCGGAGATGTCGTAAGAATCCAGGCTTTCGGTCAGGCTGCGGACGAGGTCCCCGGTGTTGGCCATCAAATACTGGTCCAACGTGTCGGAGTAGCCGTCGTAGCGCAGCTTCGCTTCATAGCCGGAACCGGAGTTCGCGGCGTTGGTGTAGAGCGTGAAGAAGCTGTACACGTTCCAGAGCGGCAGGATGACCTGGCGGACGCCGTCGCGGATACCCTGCTCGGTGACCACCAGGTTGCCACCGCGAAGGATCGGGCTGGACATCAGGAACCAGCGCATGGCATCCGAGCCGTCACGGTCCAGGACCTCGGAAACGTCCGGGTAGTTGCGCAGGCTCTTGGACATTTTTTGGCCGTCGGAGCCCAACACGATGCCATGGCTGATGACGTTCCGGAAAGCGGGACGGTCAAACAGCGCCGTAGACAGGATGTGGAGCATGTAGAACCAGCCGCGGGTCTGGCCGATGTACTCCACGATGAAGTCAGCAGGGTTGTGGGTGTCGAACCATTCCTCGTTCTGGAACGGGTAGTGCACCTGGCCGTAGGGCATGGAACCGGAGTCGAACCAGACGTCCAGGACATCTTCGACGCGGCGCATGGTGGACTTGCCTGTGGGGTCGTCAGGGTTGGGACGGGTCAATTCATCGATGAACGGGCGGTGCAGGTCCACTTGCCCTTCGTTGTTGACCGGAAGACGGCCGAAGTCCGCCTCGATGTCAGCCAGCGAGCCGTAAACGTCCGTACGCGGGTACTCGGGATCATCGGACTGCCACACGGGAATCGGCGAACCCCAGTAGCGGTTACGGCTGATGGACCAGTCGCGGGCGTTGTCCAGCCATTTGCCGAACTGGCCATCCTTGACATTGCCCGGGATCCAGTTGATCTCCTGGTTCAGCTCGGACATGCGGTCCTTGAACTTGGTGACCTCGACGTACCAGGAGGACACAGCACGGTAGATCAGCGGGTTCCGGCAGCGCCAGCAGTGCGGGTAGCTGTGCTCGTAGCTGGCCTGGCGGACCAGGCGGCCATCGGCGCGCAGCACCTGGGTGATGGGCTTGTTCGCGTCAAAGACCTGCAGTCCTACGATCGAGGCGAGCTCGCCATGGGCAAACAACGGCAGGAATTTCGCGCCCTCGTCCACGGACAGGACAACGGGGATGCCGGCATCCTCACAGACCTTCTGGTCATCCTCACCATAGGCCGGAGCCTGGTGCACGATTCCCGTACCGTCTGTGGTGGTGACGTAGTCCGCCACAAGGAAGCGCCACGCGTTCCGGGTGCCGTACTTCTCGGCATCGGCAAAGTCGTTCCACAGTGGCTCGTACTCAAGGCCCGCCAACTCGGCGCCTGTATGGGTTGAGACGACGGCGGCAGCTGCGGCAGCTGCGGCGTCGTACCCCAAATCCTTGGCGTAGGTCCCCACGAGGTCGGCGGCCAGAAGGAAGCTGCCCGTGACCGGGGCTTCCGCCGAAGCAGCCTTGACGCCGTTCGGACCGGCGGGCAGGACCGCATAGGGGATTTCAGGCCCGACGGCGAGCGCCAGGTTGGTGGGCAGCGTCCAGGGCGTTGTGGTCCAGGCGAGCGCCTGGACGCCTTCGAGGGCCTTGGAGAGTTCGGACTCCCCCGCCTTGATGGGGAACGTTACCGTGACGGTCTGGTCCTGACGGTTCTTGTAGACGTCGTCGTCCATGCGGAGCTCGTGGTTGGACAGTGGCGTCTCGTCCTTCCAGCAGTACGGAAGGACGCGGTACCCGTTGTACGTCAGTCCTTTTTCGTGCAGTTGCTTGAAGGCCCACAGCACCGACTCCATGTACTCGACGTTGAGTGTCTTGTAGTCGTTGTCGAAGTCCACCCAACGGGCCTGGCGCGTGACGTAGGCCTTCCATTCGTTGGCGTACTTCATGACGGAGGCGCGGCAGGCGTCGTTGAATTTGTCGATGCCCATGGCTTCGATCTGGGTCTTGTCAGTCATGCCCAGTTGCTTCATGGCTTCGAGCTCGGCTGGAAGGCCGTGGGTGTCCCAGCCGAAGCGGCGCTCCACGCGCTTGCCGCGCTGGGTCTGGTAGCGGCCCACGAGGTCCTTGGCGTAGCCAGTGAGGAGGTGCCCGTAGTGGGGGAGGCCGTTGGCGAAGGGAGGGCCGTCGTAGAAGACGAACTCATTGCTGCCGTCTTTGCCTGCTTCGCGCTGGTCGATGCTTGCCTGGAAGGTGCCGTCTTCATCCCAGTACTTGAGGATGCGCTCTTCGATTTCCGGGAACTTCACGGAAGCGGACACGCCCTGCGTGCCTGAAGGAGTCGCTGAGGCCTTGGGGTAGTGGGTCATCTCATATCCTGTGATAGCTGGTTGACTGTCAGGATGCGAGGACGGCTTCAGTGTTTGCTGTTGCCGCGGTACCACCTCACTTACCGGAACCATGGCGCCCCGGGTGGGGGGCAACGGCCGGTTCCGGCCTCTCATTACTGCTGTGACGGGCTTACCCGTCCGGTTCTACTGGGCCCTGGCCGCCGCTTGGATTGCTCCACTTGGGCGTTCAGGGATGTTCTTCCGGAAGCTCACCGGTGATGGCCGGGTCAACGCTTGTCTCCCAAGTCTAGCGGCAGGAGAGCCCCGTGCTCCACTCGCAGGATCATCCTTCGGGTGGACCAGCTGGATGCCGTCGGGTGCATAGACTCGACCCCATGACCAACCCCGCCCTTGTCCTTCCGACCGCGGGCCCGGTAAAACGCTGGCTGGGCCACCAGGCATCCCCCGCGTGGTCGGTCCTCGCTCTGCTCTTGGTGTTGCCTGTGGCGGGAATGTCCCTGTTCAGGGCGGTCCCCACGGAGTGGCCGCTGGTGGTGGTTCAACTGTTGTCGTTCACCCCGTGGATGGTGCTGCCATCGGCGCTGGCGATGGTCCTTGCAGTGGTTGGGCGCCGCCTGTGGGTCCTCATCACGACGGCAGCCCTGTTGGCTCTCCAATTGTTCTGGCTGTTTCCGCTGGACACCGGAAGGGCAGAAGCAGTTCCTGCGGGGACTGCCACTGTTTCCGTGAAGGTGATGAGTCTCAACACTGAATACGGTGAGGCTGACGCACGTGCCATCGTGAAGTTGGTGCGGGACAACGGTGTTCAACTCTTGACCCTCCAGGAGCATACGCAAGGGCTGGAAGACCGCTTACGCTCCGAAGGCCTGGAGTCAATACTGCCGAACCTCCTGAGTGAACCCAACGACGACGCTTCCGGTGGCGCCGTGTATTCCGTTTTCCCTCTGCAAGCGGAGGGGCTCCTGCCCGATACGCCATTCCGGATGGACGTCACGCGGGTCCTCGTCACGGATCCGGGCAACGTTTCCAAGGCGACGTTGAACCTCACCAACGTTCATGCCCTGCCCCCGGTTGACGAACGGATCCAGCAGTGGCGCAGCGACCTTGTCCAGGTTGCCCGTCAGGCCTCCCGTCCGGGACATCACCTGCTGATGGGTGACTACAACTCCACCTACGACCATGCCGAGTTCCGTGCCGTGCTTGACCCCGCCATGGGCGGCGGACAGGACGGGAAGAAGCTCGTCGACGTCGGAACAGCCTCAGGCGGACGGTTCTCCCCCACCTGGCCGATGGAGGGACCACCCCTACCTGGGATCGTGATCGATCACATGGTTACGTCGCCCCGAATCGGCAGCAATGGCTACGCGGTCCACCAGGTTTCCGGTTCTGACCATGCGGCCATGGTGGCAGCCCTAGTTATCCCGGCCGGTTAGCCGGTTGGAAGGCGTGTCTCGCTTCAGCCTTCCTTGCGGATGAGCTTGTGGTTGGCCGCCTGCGCCACCGGGCGCACCACGATCTGGTCCAGGTTGATGTGGTGCGGCAGCGAGACTGCGTACTTCACGACGTCGGCCACGTCCTCTGCCGTGAGGGGCTTTTCGACTCCGGCGTAAACCTTGGCGGCAGCGTCCTTGTCACCCAGCCGGTTAAGGGCAAATTCCTCGGTGTGGACCAGGCCCCGGCGCTACCTCGATGACTCGGATGTTGTGACCCACTTCTTCCAGCCTTAGGGCGTTGGTCATGGCGTGCTGGGCAAACTTTGCGGCGTTGTATCCTGCGCCGCCTTCGTAAGCGGCCAGTCCGGCGGTGGATGTGAGGTTGAGTACAGTTCCTTCCCCGTCCTCCCTCAGCATCGGAAGGAATGCCCTGGTGATCTTCATGGTGCCCAGGACGTTGACCTGGTACATCCACTCCCAATCCTCAGTATCGGCATTCGCGATCGTGTCCGCGCCACGGGCACCGCCGGCGATGTTGATGAGGGTATCGGCTCCCCCGGCTTTGGAAACGGCCTGCAAAAGGGCTGCGACGTCGTCGTCGCTGGTGATATCGGCCGCAAATGGAATGGCGCCGGTTTCGGCGCCCAGCGCGCCCAAGCGGTCGGCCCTGCGGGCCACCGCAAAGACCTTCCAGCCTGTGGAGGCCAACGCCCGCACCGTTGCCTCGCCGATGCCCGTGCTCGCGCCGGTTACTACTGCTGTCTTGTTCTGAACTGGATGAACCGTGTGTGCTGCCAAAGTCATGGCACCACACTATCCGCAGGCCTCAAGCATCTGCCCGGCCGAGCAGGAATTCACGTAATACCACGGCATGGTTCACCTCTGGATCCCTGGCGGCATAGAGCAAGGTGACCCGAGGATGGGACCTCGCCAACTCCAGCAAAGTCTGAACTGCAGCATTGCTTTCCAGTTCAGCCTCGTACCGCCGCCGGAAATCGGTGAACCGCTCCTGCATGTGTGCGAATTCGGTCCGCAAGGGTGGCGATGGCGCGACTTCCTTCAGCCACAAATCCAAGTGGGCCTTCTCCTTGGACACCCCGCGCGGCCATAGCCGGTCAACCAAAACCCGGGCACCGTCGTCGTCAGCGGGGTCCTCGTAGATGCGTTTGAGGACGAAAGCGTCCCGATGGCCGGCCATGACGGCATGCTACGGCAAGGCGCTGCGGCGGACCATGGAACAATTGACACATGGCTGAATCAACGCAGGGTACAGACACGCCCGCCACCGCCCCCATCAACGTTCCCGACAAGCCGGCCCTTGAAGGCCTTGAGGCTGCCCTGACGCAGCGCTGGCTGGACGAAGGAACCTACAAGTTCAACCCGGACACCACCCGGGAGCAGGTCTACTCGATCGACACTCCCCCGCCGACCGCCTCGGGTTCCCTCCACGTGGGCCACATGTTCTCCTTCACGCAGACGGACGTCCAGGCCCGCTACATGCGCATGACCGGAAAGAATGTCTTCTACCCCATGGGTTGGGACGACAACGGCCTGCCCACTGAGCGTCGCGTCCAGAACTACTACGGTGTGCGCTGCGATCCCGCCATCGCCTACAACGCCGACTACCGTCCTCCAGCACAGCCGGCCAAGAACCAGCGCGATTTCGACGTCGTTTCCCGGCAGAACTTCATCGAGCTGTGCGAGGAACTCGCTGTCGAGGACGAAAAAGTCTTCGAGAACCTCTTCCAGACTCTCGGCCTGTCCGTGGACTGGGACCTGACCTACCGCACCATCGACGACACCTCGCGTGCGGTATCCCAGCGTGCCTTCCTTGCCAACCTTGCAGCGGGCGACGCCTACATGGCCGAGGCCCCCACGTTGTGGGACGTTACTTTCCGCACTGCCGTTGCACAGGCTGAACTGGAGGACCGCGAAGTTGCGGGCGCCTACTACCGCTACCCCTTCTTCACCGAAGACGGCGAAAAGATCTTCATCGAGACCACCCGTCCGGAACTGCTCGCCGCTTGTGCTGCGCTGGTTGCCAACCCCGACGACGAACGGTACCAGCCGCTGTTCGGCAAGACCGTAAAGTCCCCGCTCTTCGACGTTGAGCTTGAGGTAAAGGCCCACCCGCTTGCCAAAGCGGACAAGGGCTCCGGCATCGCGATGGTCTGCACCTTTGGTGACCTGACCGACGTCACGTGGTGGCGCGAGCTGCAGCTGCCCACACGCGCCATCATGGGCCGCGATGGCCGCATCATTGCCGAAACCCCGGAATGGATCACTACCGACGCCGGCAAGGAAGCCTATGCCGCGATCGCCGGCAAGACGGCCTTCTCCGCCAAAGAAGCAGTTGTAGAGCTCCTCACGGCGGCAGGCCTGCTGGACGGTGAACCGAAGAAGATCACCCACCCTGTGAACTTCTTCGAAAAGGGCGACAAGCCCCTTGAGGTGGTGACCTCACGCCAGTGGTACATCCGCAACGGTGGACGAGATGAAGAACGCCGCGAACGGTTGATCGGCCGCGGCCAGGAAATCAACTTCCACCCCTCTTTCATGCGCTCGCGCTATGAGAACTGGATCGCGGGCCCTGAACGGCGACTGGCTCGTATCACGCCAGCGCTTCTTCGGCGTGCCCATTCCTGTCTGGTACCCCCTGGATGCCCAGGGCAACCCGGACTACGACCACCCCATCCTGCCATCGGATGACATGCTCCCCGTGGATCCCGCCGCAGATGCAGCCCCTGGCTTCGAGGAAGCGCAGCGTGACCAGGCCAACGGCTTCACAGGTGACGCCGACGTCCTGGACACCTGGGCCACGTCTTCCCTGACCCCGCAGATCGTGGGTGGCTGGAGCCGTGACGAGGAACTGTTCTCCAAGGTCTACCCGTTCGACCTCCGCCCCCAGGGTCACGACATCATTCGCACATGGCTGTTCTCCTCCGCTGTCCGCGCCGACGCCCTGCAGAAGAGCGCGCCGTGGAAGCACGCAGCTATTTCAGGGTGGATCCTTGACCCGGACCGCAAAAAGATGTCCAAGTCCAAGGGCAACGTGGTTGTCCCCACGGACGTCCTGAACGAGTTCGGCTCGGACGCCGTCCGCTACTGGGCAGCCTCGGCCAAGCTCGGTGCGGACACGGCCTACGAAATCGCGCAGATGAAGATCGGCCGTCGGTTGGCCATCAAGCTACTCAACGCCTCCAAGTTCGTGTTGAACCTTGGCGCGACCGAAAACTCCGTGGTGTCCAGCGATCTTTCCGTGCTGACCAATCCACTGGACCGGGCACTGCTCGCCCAGTTGTCGGACGTTGTTGCGCAGTCCACCAAGGCTTTCGAAAACTACGACTACGCCCGGGCACTGCAAATCACTGAGTCATTCTTCTGGCAGTTCACCGACGACTACGTCGAGCTGATCAAGGACCGCGCCTACGGTGCGGCCGGGGAGTCGGAGCAAGCATCCGTACTGGCTGCGCTGGCCACCACCCTGGACTCCTTGCTGCGCCTTTTCGCGCCGTTCCTGCCGTTCGCCACCGAAGAGGTGTGGAGCTGGTGGCGCACCGGCTCGGTTCACCGCGCCCAATGGCCTGCCGCACTGGAAATCGCCGATGGCGACACCACCATGCTTGGCACTGTTGGCGTAGCACTCAGTGGCATCCGCAAGGCCAAGTCCGAGGCAAAAGTGAAGCAGCGCACCGCGGTACTCTCGGCGTCCATCACGGCCAATGAAATGCTTGTTGCGCAGCTCAAGGCCGGACTCGGGGACCTGAAGGCAGCCGCGAACGCCCAGGAGATCGCACTTCAGTCCGGTGAGGGTGAGCTGACGGTCAGCGACGTCGTCCTCGCACCGGCAGAGGAAACGCCAGCGTCCTAAGAGCCTTCCGGCAAATTCCGGAAATTTGGGCAAAGGGGAAGCCCCATCAGCGTTTTGCCGTTGGTGGGGCTTCGACTTTTCGGCTGTCTGGTGACGGCTTGACAGTCTGGCGGAATCCTCGGAATTTCAGGTCTTACTACCTCGTCACTGGTAGCTTGCTTCCAACTTTGCCAAAGGCTGCGTTGGTTGCATATCACTGAATCTTTGGTTTCCGTGTCCCTCTTCTTTCGAAGTGGGTAAGAACCATTGTGGTCCCGCCAGTGACCATGCACAAGAGCCCTGGGAGAACTACAATATTGTAGTTCTGCCAGGGCTTTTCCGTGCAGCTATCCTGCAGCCCGGGCAAAGCTATGGCAGAGTATGGACATGCCGGAACTTCCCGAAGTGCACGGCCTGTGCACGTATCTGGACACCCAGCTCCATGGAGCTGTGCTGACCAGCGTCCGCATCAACTCCATCGCCGCCTTGAAGACCGCTGATCCGCCCTACAGCACCCTCGAAGGCCGCACCATCCAGGGCACACAGCGCTTCGGCAAGTTCATCAGCCTCGATGCCGACGGCCTGTTTTTCGTCTTCCACCTCGCAAAGGGCCGGGTGGGTCCGCTATACGGAGCATCCATCAGCAGCCGGGCTGCGCATGGGCAAGAGCAACATAGCGGCCAGGCTACTGCTGCACCGGCAGGCCGACGACGCCCACATAGGACTGGACCTCACTGAAGCCGGCACCAAAAAGAGCCTGGCCATCTACGTGGTAAGGGATCCCTTGGATGTTCCCGGGATCGCAACCCTGGGTCCGGAACCGCTCAGCCCCGACTTCGACGAAAATGCCCTGGCGGCAATCCTTAAGACAAGTTCCCAACAGATCAAGGGACTTCTCCGCAGCCAAAGCATCATCGCCGGGATTGGCAACGCCTACAGCGATGAGATTCTGCACGCCGCCAAAATCTCCCCCTTCGCCATCGCGAAGACGCTCGACGGCGAAACAGTGCAGCGGCTCTACGATGCCATGCAGGAGGTTTTGGTGGGTGCCGTGAACGCGGCAGCTGGAAAGCCTTCCAGCGAGCTGAAGGACACAAAGCGAAGCAATTTCAGGGTCCATGCCAGGACCGGGCTGCCCTGCCCTGTTTGTGGCGACACTGTACGTGAAGTGTCGTTCGCAGACACGTCACTTCAGTACTGTGCTACCTGCCAAACCCACGGAAAGATCCTCGCGGACCGGCGTACGTCGCGCTTCCTGAAGTAGTGCCGCGGATTCGCCGGGCCGGACCCTGGGCTTCCTGGTTGAACTCGGGCTTTCCTAGTTGAATTCAGGGCTTTCCGTGCGGCTGCGCTTGATTTCGAAGAAGTGCGGGTAGCCGGCAAGGGTTACCGTGGCATCCCAAAGTTGCCCCGCTTCTTCGCCCCTCGGAATCCGGGTGAGGACCGGGCCGAAGAAGGCCGTGCCATTTACAGCCACCACGGGCGTTCCCACATCCTGGCCCACCAGGGAGATGCCGGCCTCGTGGCTGGCCCGCAATTCGGTGTCGTACTCCCCTGAGTCCGCGAAGCGGGCCAGCTCAGCAGGAAGGCCTACTTCTGCCAGCGCTTTCTGGATCACGGAACTACGGTCCTTGTTGCCTTCGTGGTGGAACTGTTCCCCCATGGCGTCGTACAAGGGTTTGATGTACCTGCTGCCATGGAGCTCCTGGGCAGCAATGATCACGCGGACAGGACCCCAGCTGTCGTCCATCATCGCCCTGTAATCCCCGGGAAGGTCACGGCCCTCATTGAGGACGGACAAGCTCATGACGTGCCATTCGGTCTCAATTCCCCGCACTTGCTCCACCTCGCCGATCCAGCGCGATGTGATCCATGCGAAGGGGCAAACAGGATCGAACCAGAAATCGGCTTTATTGACGGGCTGCTCTGGCAGGTTCTGTTCGGGCAGGCTCGGTTCAGGCACAGTCAGTTCAGGCACGTTCATTTCAGGCACAGGGAAACTCCTTGGAAGAGTAAAAAGCGGGCATCAAGCGACGCGGAATGAATGAAACCGCCGCTTACTAGGCCAACGGGTGGCTAGGCCGACTTATTCCGGCGCTTCGCTACGACGTCGTGGCCAATCATGGTGGGCTGGGCCTTGTTGTCCACCACATCAGCGGTGATGACGACAGTTGCGATGTCATCCCTGCTTGGCAGATCAAACATGACGGGCAGCAAGACTTCTTCCATGATGGCTCTCAGGCCACGGGCGCCGGTTCCACGCTCAAGAGCCTGGTCAGCGATGGCATCCAAAGCGTCGTCGTCGAATTGCAGGTCTACACCATCCAGCTGGAACATCTTCTGGTATTGCTTCACCAGGGCATTCTTGGGCGTGGAAAGGATCTGGATCAACGCAGGACGGTCCAGATTCGAGACGGTGGTGATCACTGGCAGGCGGCCAATGAACTCCGGAATGAGTCCGAACTTCAGCAGGTCTTCCGGCATGACTTCACCGTAAGTGTCCACGTTGTCCCGGACTTCGTTCAGTGGCGCTCCAAAGCCGATGCCCTTGCGCCCTGACCGCGAACCAATGATGTCCTCAAGGCCGGCAAATGCACCTGCCACGATGAAGAGCACGTTGGTGGTGTCGATCTGGATGAATTCCTGGTGCGGATGCTTACGTCCACCCTGCGGCGGGACGGAGGCTACTGTGCCTTCGAGGATCTTCAGCAGGGCCTGCTGGACTCCCTCGCCCGACACGTCCCGGGTGATCGAGGGGTTCTCGCTCTTGCGGGAGATTTTGTCGATCTCGTCAATGTAAATGATGCCTTGTTCGGCTTTCTTGACGTCGTAATCAGCGGCCTGGATGAGCTTGAGCAGTATGTTTTCGACATCCTCGCCCACATAGCCAGCCTCCGTGAGTGCGGTTGCATCGGCCACGGCGAACGGGACATTGAGCCTGCGGGCGAGCGTTTGCGCCAGATACGTCTTGCCACAGCCAGTTGGACCGATCAGCAGGATGTTGGATTTGGCGATCTCCACATCCTCGTGATGCGGACCCTCACCAAGGCTCCCGGCCTTGGGAGCATGACCGGCCTGGATCCGCTTGTAGTGGTTGTAGACGGCAACTGCCAACGACCGTTTGGCAGGCTCCTGGCCGATGACGTATTCCTGCAGGAAATCGAAGATCTCCCGGGGCTTGGGGAGTTCAAAACTGCCAAGGTCCGAAACTTCCGCAAGTTCTTCTTCGATGATCTCGTTGCAAAGCTCGATGCACTCATCGCAGATGTACACACCGGGCCCGGCAATCAGCTTCCGTACCTGCTTCTGGCTCTTTCCGCAGAAAGAACACTTCAGCAGGTCCGTGCTCTCGCCAATCCGAGCCATGTGGGAATCCCTTCGTTACATGCGGGTGATGCGGCTCCGTGCCGTACTCAAGTGTGCAGCCTGGCCGGGGTTGGCACCACCGTGACAACATCCACTCTAGGTCACAATGGGCTGCTTGGGTGGAAACAGAACGCCGGTGCGGTCCATATTTCGCGAACCGCACCGGCGTCGTTTTCCGTATGCTACCTGGCGATTGCCTGGGGCTTGATCTTGCGGGAGTCCAGGACCTGGTCGATCAGACCGTAGCTCATGGCCTCGGCCGCGGTCAGGATCTTGTCGCGCTCGATGTCATTGTTGACCTGCTCGGAGGTACGGCCCGAGTGGTGTGCCAGCGTGTCTTCAAGCCATGTACGCATGCGCATGACTTCAGCAGCCTGGATCTCGAGGTCGGATGCCTGGCCGCCCTGGCCGCCGGACAACGCCGGCTGGTGGATCAGCACGCGTGCGTTCGGCAGTGCCAGCCGCTTGCCGGGTGTTCCCGCTGCAAGCAGGACAGCAGCCGCGCTGGCTGCCTGGCCCAGGCATACCGTCTGGATCTCCGGACGAATGTACTGCATGGTGTCATAGATCGCCGTCATGGCCGTGAACGATCCACCTGGCGAGTTGATGTACAACGTGATGTCGCGGTCCGGATCCGTGGACTCAAGAACAAGCAGCTGGGCCATGATGTCATCGGCAGAAGCGTCGTCAACCTGGACGCCGAGGAAGATGATGCGGTCCTCGAACAGCTTGGTGTACGGATCCTGGCGCTTGAAGCCGTACGGTGTGCGCTCTTCGAACTGGGGCAGGACGTAGCGGCTGGTTGGGAGATTACCGGCAGACCATCCGAAGTTGTAGTTCATGTCATTACTCCTGGGTTTCAGTGGTTCTTTGGTGCCGGTTAGTTTTCGGAGCCTGGCTCGGAGTTCGACTGGTTGGCCGTTCCACCGCCACCAGCTACCGAGCCTGCGTGAGCCGAGATCTTGTCGAAGAAGCCGTACTCCAGAGCCTCCGTGGCCGTGAACCACTTGTCGCGGTCGTTGTCCTTGAGGATGGTCTCCACAGTCTGGCCGGTCTGTTCTGCGGTGAGTTCCGCCATGACCTTCTTCATGTGCAGGATGAGCTCGGCCTGGATTTTGATATCCGAAGCAGTGCCACCGATACCACCGGACGGCTGGTGCATGAGAATACGGGCGTTAGGGGTGGCGTAACGCTTGCCCTTGGTTCCGGAGGAGAGCAGGAACTGCCCCATGGAGGCAGCCAGGCCGGTGGCAACAGTGACAACATCGTTGGGGATGAACTGCATGGTGTCGTAGATGGCCATGCCGGCGGTCACGGAGCCACCGGGTGAGTTGATGTAAAGGTAAATGTCCTTCTCGGGGTCTTCAGCCGAGAGGAGGAGCAGCTGGGAGCAGATGGCGTTGGCGTTCTCGTCACGGACCTCAGAGCCAAGCCAGATGATGCGCTCTTTCAGCAGGCGGTTGTAGATGTAGTTGTCCTGGGCTGCGGGATCGACAGTTGCCATCCGGGGAGCCTCTGATTGCTGTGACATAAGTACTTACCTCTCGCTGGTGCCAGTGACCTCACTGAACTTCACTACTTGGACACTAACCGTTTTCAGGGACGATTTGTTCGCCGGAATCGCGCTGTTCGCTGACGGCGCACGATTGGAGCGGGCCCGCAGATCCAGCACGCTGATTGTATGCGGGCTTGTCCGTTCAGGGCTTAAAACAAACCGACCCCGGATCACTGATCCGGGGTCGGTTGATGCGCTATTGACTAGAACTTCACGGCTGCGGGGTCATCGCTGGCGACAACATCCGCTTCCTCGCCGGCTTCGGCGGTTGCTGCCTCATCAGCAGCAACTTCGCCCGCAGGGCGGACAAAATCGCTCAGGTCAACCTTGTTGCCTTCGGAGTCAACGACCTCGGCCTGGCCCAGCACAACGGCCAGTGCCTTGCGGCGGCGTACTTCGGAAACCATCATGGGGACCTGGCCGCTCTGATCGATGATCTGGGCGAACTGGTTGGGGTCCATACCGTACTGGCTTGCGGTGCTGACGATGTAGTCGATCAGCTCGTTCTGGCTGACGTCAACTTCTTCCTTGTCCGCAATGGCGTCAAGGATGACCTCGTTCTGGAAGGCGCGCTCAGTGTTTGCCTTGACCTCGGCGCGGTGCTCCTCGGTGTCGTGGTCACCTTCGCCGTGGGCGTTCTCCGGGTTGAAGTGAGCCTCAATCTGCTCTTCGACAACCGAAGCCGGAACGGGGACCTCGACGAGCTCTACGAGCTTGTCCAGGACCTTGTCGCGGGCCTCAACGCCCTGTCCGACAACCTTGGAATCGGCAGCCTGCTTGGCGAGGTCCTCGCGGAGCTCAGCAAGGGTGTCGAATTCCGAAGCCAGCTGTGCGAAGTCGTCGTTGGCTTCAGGGAGCTCGCGCTCCTTGACGGCCTTGACAACAACCTTCACCTGGGCTGCTTCGCCGGCGTGGTCGCCGCCAACGAGCGTGGTGTCGAAGATTGCTTCTTCGTCTGCGGACAGACCGGTCACGGCCTCGTCCAGGCCCTCAAGCATGGTGCCGGCGCCCACCTGGTAGGACAAGCCGGAGGCCGAGTCGATTTCTTCACCATCGATAGTGGCGGTGATGTCGATCGTGAGGAAGTCCTCGTTCCGGGCGGGACGCTCCACGGACTTCAGCGTGCCGAAGCGGCCACGCAGTTCATCCAGGGCCTTGTCGACGTCTTCAGCGGAGGATTCAGCCGCAGCAACCTCAACCTTGATGCCTGCATAGTCCGGCAGCTCGATCTCGGGCCGAACATCAATTTCCACCTGGAACTTAAGCTCGCCATCGGTTGCGGACGGGTCCGGAACCTCGGTGATCTCAACTTCAGGACGGCTCAGGGGACGAACACCCGTTTCCTGGACAGCAGCCTGGTACCAGCCGTTGAGGCCATCGTTGATGGCGGTTTCCAGGACATAGCCACGGCCAACGCGCTGGTCGATCAGCTTGGAAGGAACCTTGCCCTTGCGGAATCCGGGGACCTGGATCTGCGAAGCAACAGTCTTGTAAGCGGCATCGATGCTCGGCTTCAGTTCCTCAAAGGGAACCTCAACGTTGAGCTTGACCCGCGTGGGGGTGAGGTTCTCGACAGCGCTCTTCACAGTCTAAGTACTCCTGAATTTGTGGGTATGGGGTTCTGCCGCATCCCTGAGGCGGACACGAAACACAGAGTCGGGGTGACAGGATTTGAACCTGCGACTTCCTGCTCCCAAAGCAGGCGCTCTAGCCAAGCTGAGCTACACCCCGAATGCACAGGACAGTCTACGGGCAAGCGGGCCCGGAATGCACATTTGACACCGCCGCCGGAATTAGGTTTAGTTGTACCCGGCTTCAACAGCCACCGGGAAGATGTCCTGAGCAAGAGATCCATACAAGGATCCAGCAGGAGACCCGCCCGGGGACGTAGCTTAATGGTAAAGCCTCAGTCTTCCAAACTGATTACGCGGGTTCGATTCCCGTCGTCCCCTCCAGTAAAAAAGCCCCAATCTTCGGATTGGGGCTTTTTTGTTGTTACAACAGGCAAGCGCTGTTACAACAGGCAGGCGCTGTTACAACTGGCAGCCAGGGCACCAATACAGTTTGCGGGCGCCGATTTCGGCCATGCCTACCAGCGTCCCGCAAGCGCGGCAGGGCTGCCCTTCGCGCTTATAGACAAAGTGGGCATCGGCGTCGGGCGCTGAGGTGCCGTTGCCACTCCATAGCGCCGGCGGCGTGGTGACAATCCGGCCGTCGCGTACGCCGTCGGACATGGCAAGGACGGCGTCATCCCACAACCTGCCGGCCGTCGCAGCGTCAATCTTGTTCCCAGGAGTCCATGGATCCACCGCCTGACGAAAGAGGACCTCGGCGCGGTAAATATTTCCAACCCCCGCCAGCACCGATTGATCCATCAACAGCATGGCCACGGCCGTCTTGCGGCGTCGCAACCGGCGGATGAACTCGTCCCGGTCCCCCGGCCGGTTACGCAGCGGATCAGGGCCCAGGCGGCCCAGTACAGCTTCTGCTTCATGGGACGTAACAGCGGCGCAAGTGGTGGCTCCACGAAGATCGGCCCAGCCGTTGTCCGACACCAGGCGCGCGCGGACGGCACCCACCGGGGCGGGAGGCCCTGCGTAGTCCACCCCGGCACCGGACTCCCCCTCTGCACCGGATGAGGCAGTCTCGCGCTCACCGATCCGGCGAGGCGCGCCAATGCTGGAGGCTCCCGAGAAGGAGCTATCGCCGCCAAAGCTCCAGGCACCATAAAGACCAAGGTGAACGTGGAGGAATAGATCGTGGTCGAACCTCAGGAACAGCTGCTTTCCGTGCGCAACAGATTCAACCATCACATTTCCGCTCAGAAGCTCCGCACCGGCCGTGAATCGGCCCTGCGGACTCGAAACCTCCAAGCGCCGGCCGCCAAACACGTCCTGGAATTGGCGGGCCAGCCTATGGACGGAGTGCCCCTCAGGCACTACTCGACGATCTCGCCGGTGGTCTCGTAAGCCGCAATCTTGCCGATACGGCGGATGTGGCGCTCGTCATTGCTGAAAGGTTCCTGGAGGAAGGCCTCAATGAGTTCGGTTGCTTCTTCCACCGTATGCTGGCGGCCACCAACGGCCACTACGTTGGCGTCGTTGTGCTCGCGGGCGAGCTTGGCCGTAGAGAGGTTCCAGGCCAGCGCGGCACGCACACCCTTGACCTTGTTGGCGGCAATTTGTTCACCATTGCCCGAACCACCCAGGACGATGCCCAGCGCATGCACGCCTGCTTGCTGGTCAGCCACCACTGCAACTCCTGCGTTGATGCAGAAGGACGGGTAGTCATCCAGAGCGTCATATTCCTTGGGTCCGTGGTCCACAACCTCATAACCCTTTGCGGTGAGGTGGCTGACCAGGTGGGCGCTGAGTTCCATGCCGGCGTGGTCGGTGGCGATGTGGACGCGGGGTGTAGTCACAGGAAGTCCATTCTTTCTGGCGCGCCGGTACGGCACTTGCCGGGCGCGGCGGTGTGGGATGCGCTACCTAGGTTACCGCGCCCCGGGTTGCTGGGGCTGCCCGCCGTGGTGGGCCCGCTCGGCAGCCCGGTTCAGGATGCCGGCGAGTTCGTCCGCTGTTGCCGGAGTCCCTGCACTGAGCGCAACCCTGCCTCCATTAAGTTTCCTTACGACGACGGCCGGTCCGCTGCTGACCAGCATCGCCGTTGCATCGTCATGATGCCGCCAACCCCATCCGCCAAAGTCTGCCGCTTTCACTTCAGCCGGAGCTGCTGCCGCGATGTCGACGGCGGGAACGGTCAGGACCGGCACGATGCCACCTGCGAAGACCTGCAGCCCTCCCCTGTCCGCCCGGACGCGGGCGAAGAGGAAGCCGGCACCAACCAACGCCGCCGCGGCCAACAAGGCTCCCAGCCATGGGACGGCTATCGCGATCAGCGCGGCTGGAAACAGCGTGGACACGATGATCATGATGAAAACTGAACTGCGGGCATGGACCCACATGCGCAGCGTATCCCGCGCGAGGTCCGGGTCTGTGACGTACAGGCGTGCGGCTTCAAGGGCTTCGTCGTCCTCCCGCGTCCACCGGGGATCGGGTTTGAATGCGAACATGAGGACGACTCCCAACGACACCGCCGCTCCACTGCCCATGGCGAGGACGATCGGATCAACGTGGGAAGCGCGGGCGTCCCCCAGCCCCGATTGCCCTACCAATCCGGCAGCCAGCACTGTTGTCACGAAGAGGCTCACCATGAGGCCAAGGCCCATCATGACCCTGCGCATGATCACCGGCCGGGACAGCGGCACGGCCTGGAGGAACGCGACCCAACCGAAAAAGGTGATCAGGGCTGCGCCGCCGGTTACATAGGCGCCGAAAGGAGCGAAGGCACTGCCGCCGTCGGCGTTCCACATCACTGCTACCGGATCGGGAAGATCGTTTCGCACCATCTGTGCGCACACAACGAAACCTATGGCCAGCAGCAACGGAAAGGCGAGTGCAAACCTGAGTGCGCGGATATCAAGAGACTCCCTGAACGTTCCCATGCTCCAACGCTACTCCGTGCCGGCGACACTGTGGGGGCACCTCCTTGCCATCGGCGCTTGGAGTGAAAGAATGGCTTCACACCATCGACCGGACCTGCCCCGGCCGGACACCCCAACCTCTGGAGGCACCACTTGCCAGGCCTTAACCTGACGCGCGACGAAGCCGCGCAGCGCGCTGAAATACTCAATGTCGAGTCCTACAACGTCACCCTGGATCTGACCAAGGGCGCCACGGTGTTCGGATCCACCACCGTGGTGAAGTTCTCGGCAAAGGCTGGAGCCTCGACGTTTATCGACGCCGTGACCGAGAGCGTTTACAGCGTTACCCTGAACGGCACCGAACTGGATCCCGCCGAGGTATCCGATGGCGTCCGCATCCAACTTCCAAACCTTGCCGACGAGAATGAACTCATAGTCGTCGCCGATGCGCGCTACATGAACACAGGTGAGGGCCTCCATCGTTTCGTGGATCCGGTGGATGGGGAGGTCTACCTCTACACCCAGTTCGAGGTTCCGGATTCCCGGCGGATGTTCGCTGTCTTCGAGCAGCCGGACCTGAAGGCCAGCTTCACGTTCCGCGTCACTGCTCCCTCACACTGGGACGTCGTCTCCAACTCCCCCACCCCGGTACCGGTTGAAACTGATGCAGGCGAGGACGGTGGAGCCAGGTCCGTGTGGGAATTCGCTCCCACTCCGCGTCTGTCCTCGTATGTCACCGCCCTGATAGCCGGACCGTACCAGTCCGTCCGTTCCGAGGTGACAAGTTCGGACGGCAGGGTCATTCCGTTGGGCGTCTTCGCGCGCAAATCCTTGATGCAGTACCTGGATGCGGACAACATCTTCGAACTGACCCGCCAGGGCTTTGAATTCTTCGAGGCACAGTTTGGCTGCCCCTACCCGTTTGAAAAGTACGATCAGCTGTTCGTCCCCGAATTCAATGCCGGGGCAATGGAAAACGCCGGCGCGGTGACAATCCTGGAAGGCTACATCTTCCGCGGCAAGGTCGCCGGCGCACAGATCGAGCGCCGGGCCATCACGGTCCTGCACGAACTCGCGCACATGTGGTTCGGGGACCTGGTGACCATGCGCTGGTGGAACGACCTCTGGCTCAACGAGTCCTTCGCCGAGTACATGTCCCACCTGGCCGCTGTGGAAAACACGGCCTTCGACAGGGCTTGGACGACCTTCGCCTCCGTTGAGAAATCGTGGGCATACCGTCAGGATCAACTGCCCACCACGCACCCGATCTTCGCGGAAATCAACAACCTGGAAGACGTAGAGGTCAATTTCGACGGCATCACCTACGCCAAGGGCGCCTCCGTGCTGCGGCAGTTGGTTGCCTGGGTTGGACCGGAACAGTTCATGTCAGGGGTGCGCACGTACTTCGCCAAGCACGCTTGGAAGAACACCGAACTGGCTGACCTCATGGTGGAACTCGAAGCCGCAAGCGGCCGTGACCTGGACGTGTGGGGCAAGCTCTGGCTCGAAACCGCCGGCGTGAACACCCTGGCTCCCGAGGTGGACGTGGAGCAGGACGGCACCATCACCGCGTTCAACATCCTGCAGTCCGCGATCGACGAACAACCAACGCTTCGTCCCCATCGCCTCGCGGTGGGCTTCTACAACCTCACCGAAGAGGGCAAGCTGGAGCGGACGCACCGCGAGGAGCTCGACGTCGAGGGTCCCCGGACCGAAGTCCCCGCCTTGGCAGGCCTCACACGCCCGGACCTCATCCTGCTCAATGATGATGATCTCGCCTATGCCAAAGTACGACTGGACGCCCACTCGCTGGCCACAGCGAAAGCGCATCTCAAGGATTTTGCCGCCAGCTTGCCCCGCACACTGGTCTGGGGCTCCGCATGGGATGCGGCACGGGACGGAGAAACTCCTGCGCGCGGCTACGTCGAACTGATACTGGCGAACATCGCGGAGGAAACAGACTCCTCTGTGATCCTCGTTCAGCTGCGGCAGCTTGCCACGACGCTGACCTACTATGTGGCGGCCGGGCACAAACTGGAGGCAACGATCGCTGCCGCCGATAAGCTGTGGGAGCTCGCGTCTGCGGTGGAAGCCGGCTCGGATGCGCAGTTGCAGTTCGTGAAGTCCTATGCGCAACTTGCACGCAGCGCAGATCAGCTGGACCGTATCCAGGCACTGCTGGACGGGACCGACACTCTTGAGGGCCTAACCGTTGACCAGGACATGCGCTGGGAACTGCTAACCGCTTTGGTGGCCGGCGGCAGGCAGGGCCAGGAGCGCATCGACCAGGAACTCGCCCGCGACAACACCTCCACCGGCCAAAATGCAGCGGCACAGGCCAAGGCCGCCATTCCCACAGCGGAGGCCAAAGCTGCAGCGTGGGATTCCATCGTGGTCAAGGGCGAACTCTCCAACGCCCTGCAAGCCTCCGCAGTGGCCGGCTTCATGCGGGTGCCGGACACCACCCTGCTGGAGCCTTACGCTGAGAAGTACTTTGAAGCGGTCCCCGGGATTGTCAAAGAACGCACGCACGCGTTGGCCCAGCAGATTGTCGTGGGCCTGTACCCGGCGCAGCTAACAACCCAGGCCACGGTGGACCGGACGGACGAATTCCTTGCAGCTCTTCCAGAGGAGAGTGCCGCCCTGCGCCGCATGATGCTGGAAAACCGGGACGCCGTGGCGCGGGCGCTCCGTGCCCGGGCAGCGGACGTGGACGTGGACGCCTAAGCAGTCCGTTGGGGGCCTGTGCCGGCGCTGTTTGGCAGATGGCTAAACTGTCCGCATGGGCCTCAACGAACACCACTATGCATTGACCGTCCGCTGGACTGGAAATCTGGGCGCGGGTACGGAAAGCTACAGAGGGTACTCGCGGGATCATGACATAGAAATTCCCGGGCTGCCCATCCTCAAAGGTTCCGCAGATCCAACGTTCCACGGCGACCGCACGCGCTACAACCCCGAGCAACTCCTGCTTGCTGCCCTGTCGCAATGCCACATGCTCTCCTTCCTGCACGTGGCGGTAAAACATGGGGTTGTTGTTACCGGCTACGAGGACAACGCCGAGGGCACCATGAAGCTAAATCGTGACGGCAGCGGTCAATTCGAGAGCGTGACTCTGAAGCCGCACGTCACTATCGCGGATCCGGCTCATTCGGCCTTGATGGCGCAACTTCACCACGAAGCCAATCAGGTCTGTTTCATAGCCCGCAGCGTCAATTTCCCGGTGTTGCACGAGCCAATCACGACGGCGGCAGCGGCCTGACGCTGTAAGCCCCCTTAGCTCTGTTGCTTCCGCAGGAGTCCTACCAGCCTGCGTTCGGTTTCACGGCTTAAGCCTGCCTTGCGCTCCCTTTCCAAGCCCAGGCTTCGCTCATAGTCCAGAGCGCCCCGGAGGGTCTCCTGCCACGGGCGCAACGTCATCCCGAGCGCCTTCGCTGCTTGATTGCTTCGCGATTGGAAACCGTCGTGGTCCGCTGGCAACCAGAGAGGAAGTGAGTCCGGCCCGGACCAGTACTCGACGCCTTGCCCGACCAGCCAGTCTTCGTCGGCCTGGACAATTTCGCTCCATGGAAGCCGCCGCTCCGTGCCGGGCTGACTCTCCTGGCCCAGCGCCGCGCGGCTGGATTCCGAAATGTACTCACTGAACGGAACTACATCTCCCAACGCGTTGTACGTGCCCGTCAGGCCCATCCCTGCCCCTTGGATGATCCATCCGGCGAGGTCACGGACGTCGATGATCTGGGTGGCGTCGTCGGGAATGTTCGGCACGAGAACCGGCTCCGTATTGGCTGCAAAGCGCGCAGGCCAATAACCGTAACGGTCGGAGCCGTCCCCTGGTCCTCCGATCAGCCCGGCCCGCACAATGTGGGCTTTGTGCCCAACCAAAGCCAGCGTCATCTGCTCAATCGCAGACTTCGATTCACCATAGGTTTCCGGAGTGCCTGATTGTCCTTCAGGCAACGGTTCAAGAAGCGTCGCGTTCTCGTCAGCGCCACGAACCGAATGATCCGCATACACCGAGCAACTGGACACGAAGGTCCAATGGCCCGCATGGGGTCCCAACGCTTCAAGGGCATCCCGCGCTTGAACAGGGTCCCTGGAAACCTCGACAACCGCATCCCAGCTGCTGTTCACGTCCCCATAGGCTGCACTACCCAAGGCGCGGTCGCCACGGACCCAGGCCACGCCGTCGGGCGGGTTCGCCTGGGTGCCACGGGCCAGACACGTGACGTCGTGCCCCAAGGCAAGCGCCTGCTTTGCGATTTCAGCTGACAGGAAGGCGGTACCGCCAAGGACCAGGATGCGCATACCGTCACGCTACGGCGATAGGGTTGGAAGTGGACAGAGTGTTCCGCGCCCGGCGAACACGGGCCGACGACAAGGAGTTATTCCACCTTGACCTCCATCCCCTTGGCGGAAACCATCACCATTGAACCGGAGAAAATAGACTTCGTTTCGATCCTCATCACTTTAGGCGTGGGCCTGCTGGTGTGGATCGTGGCGCGGTTCATCATCCTGCGCATCACACGGCGGGTATCCGCCGGCAGCTCCTTCTTCAAGAAACCCCACTTCAAATGGGTGCAACCGGCAATCCGCGCACTGGATCACGAACGCCGGTCACAGCGCGCCGAAACCATCGGCACTTTGCTGACAAGCCTCGTGAGCGTCGTGGTCGTGGTGATCGTGATCATCTACGTCCTCAAGTTCATGAACGTGGACGTCGCGCCCCTGCTGACAAGCGTGGGAATACTGGGTGTCGCCATCGGTTTCGGTGCACAGCAGCTGATCCGTGACTTCCTCGCCGGGATCTTCATCACCATCGAAGACCAGTACGGAATAGGCGATGTGATCGTTACCAGCGAAGTGATTGGTACCGTTGAATCAGTGGGCCTGCGCATTACGCGGGTCCGCGCTGAGGACGGAGCCATCTGGTATCTGCGAAACGGCGAAATCCTGCGCGTGGGCAACCGCTCGCAGGGAGACTACGTTCCGCTGGAGTCGCCGGAAACCGACGACAATGATGCTGCCCAGAAGGCTGAGGAGAAGGCCAGTGAGTGAAACGAACCCCCAGGCTGGTCAGCGACGCCAGCTGATGCAGAACGATCCCTTCAGCCAGCCTGCCTACACGGACAGCTTTTACGCGGCCGTGGGCGGGCACGATACTTTCGTGAAGCTGATCGACGTCTTCTACGACGGCGTTGCGCAGGATCCGCTCCTGCGGCCCATGTACCCCGAAGAGGACTTGGAACCGGCCAAACGGCGCTTCCTCATGTTCCTGGAGCAGTATTGGGGCGGTCCCACTACTTACAGCGAGGAGCGCGGCCATCCGCGCCTGCGGATGCGCCACATGCCGTTCCGCGTCACGCCCGAAGCGAAGGACCGCTGGCTCTTCCATATGCGGACAGCAGTGGGCTCGCTGGGGTTGTCGCCTCTTCACGAGGGAACCCTTTGGGACTACATGGAACGCGCTGCCCTGACCATGGTGAACAGCCCCTCGGCCGTCTGAGGTCGGCTGGGCCTAGAACCCGGGACCCAAGCCTGCGCCCGTGCGAACCAGGACATGGCCACGAGGACCACTTAAGCGGAACCAGCGTCCGTTGCGGAACAACTGCTGCTCGCCCCCGCCCAGGAATCCCAAGGCGAAGGCAGCAAAGGCTGCACCC
Organism: Arthrobacter sp. StoSoilB13; assembly: GCF_019977255.1. NCBI lineage: Bacteria > Bacillati > Actinomycetota > Actinomycetes > Micrococcales > Micrococcaceae > Arthrobacter > Arthrobacter sp. StoSoilB13. The sequence continues at coordinate 1,097,123 of NZ_AP024647.1, forward strand.
GCCGGCAGGTCACTGAGTCCGGGGAGTTCCCTTCCCCACACGGCGGCCCGGGCCGTATTCACAACGGCAGCGCCAGCGGCAGTGGGCACAACGCCAGCCACCTCGGCAATGCCGGCTTCCGCGGCTGACTTCAGATCGGCGTCGAGCACCGTCCCCAGGACTGCCCAACCGCTCCTGGGCGCGCCGACGCCGGCCCATGACTCCGAAACCGTCGACGGCGGAATGGGCAACTCGACGTCGTCGGCACCCGAGCGGGCAAGACGGTCCATGACGGAGGCGAGCGTCACAGTGACATCGGCTTGGGCAGGTTCTGCAAGCGCCATGGTCCGTAACCCAAGGATTGTGGGAGTTGATTCACCCAGGATGCGTGGCCTGAGTACACACACGTACGCGGCCAATACCTGGCCTGCGGCCTGCAGGCGGATGGCGCCGTCATCGATGCTCTTGGCACGCGTGACGTAGGTCCGCAGGTCAACGAGGTCGCGCGGATCGGCAAAGCGGAAGGACTGGGTCAAGAGGTCTGTCACAGCATCGACTCTACCGGCATGTCCGCGGTTGAGAGGGGTCCGGGCGCCGTCTAGAGTCGAACCATGACAGACACGAACGCCGGCCTCAAGGTTGAGGCACCCGCAGAAGATCCGACGGAAGTCCTCATTGGCCTGTTGGACCTTGGTGACTTCGACGGAGCCCGGACCAATGAGGACATTTTCCTTGGACCTTCCCAAAAACAGCCCCGGCATCGTGTCTTCGGCGGCCAGGTCCTGGCCCAATCCATGATGGCTGGCATGCGAACCGTGGAACCTGACCGGGTGGCGCACTCCATGCACGGCTATTTCCTGCGGCCCGGCGACGCCAATAAGCCCATCACGTTCGGTGTGGAACGGCTGCGTGACGGTCGGTCCTTCTCGGCACGGCGCGTTCATGCTTATCAGGACGGTGTGCCGATCCTTTCCATGATTGCCTCGTTCCAGGTTGAAGATGAAGGCCTGGATCATCAAGCGACAATGCCCGAAGGCATGCCGGAACCCGAGTCGTTGCCCAGTACGGCTGAGTTGCTGGCTCAATTCGACCACCCGTTGGCACGGCATATGTCCTCGGAGCGGCCGTTCGACGTCCGTCACATCGACCCCGCACTTTACGTGTCACCGCCAAGCGAGCACGTGGCCACCAATGCCGTCTGGATGAAGACGATGGGCCCCTTGCCCGACGACCCCAAACTGCACTTGGCCGCCTTGGCGTACGCCAGCGACTACACCCTGTTGGAACCCGTCCTCCGCAAACACGGCCTCGCCTGGATGACGCCGGGCATGAGCGTCGCCAGCCTCGATCACGCCATGTGGTGGCACCGGCCGGTCCGGGTGGACGAGTGGATGCTGTACGTTCAGGAGTCCCCCAGCGCGCAAGGGGCCCGCGGCTTGGCTACCGGGCGGATATTCAACCGCGAAGGCCTGCACGTTGCGACCGTGGCACAGGAGGGCATGGTCAGGATTCCATAGCAATGAGGCCGGTCCCTGTTGGGACCGGCCTCATTTTGTGCCTGTGACGACCCGTTAGTCGCGGGTCAGACGGCGGTGCGTCACACGGTGCGGCTTGGCCGCATCAGCGCCAAGGCGCTCCACCTTGTTCTCCTCGTAGGAGTCGAAGTTACCTTCGAACCAGTACCACTTGGACGGGTTCTCGTCGTCACCTTCATAGGCGAGGATGTGGGTTGCTACCCTGTCCAGGAACCAACGGTCGTGGGAGACCACCACGGCACAGCCCGGGAACTCGAGCAGGGCATTTTCCAGGCTGCTCAGGGTTTCGACGTCGAGGTCGTTGGTGGGCTCGTCGAGGAGCAAAAGGTTGCCACCCTGCTTAAGCGTCAACGCAAGGTTAAGACGGTTACGCTCACCACCGGAGAGGACGCCAGCCTTCTTTTGCTGGTCCGGGCCCTTGAAGCCGAAGGCCGAAACGTAGGCACGCGAAGGCATTTCCACTTGGCCGACCTGGATGTAGTCATGGCCTTCGGAAACAACTTCCCAGAGAGACTTATTGGGATCGATGCCGCCACGGGACTGGTCCACGTAGGAGATCTTTACGGACTCGCCGATCTTGAGCTCACCGTCGTCCAGGGGCTCCATGCCGACGATGGTCTTGAACAAGGTGGACTTACCCACACCGTTGGGTCCAATAACGCCAACGATGCCGTTGCGGGGCAACGAGAAGGAGAGGTCTTCGATCAGGACGCGGTCGTCGAACCCCTTCTTCAGGTTCTTGGCCTCGATCACCACCGAGCCCAGGCGCGGACCCGGCGGAATCTGGATCTCTTCGAAGTCCAACTTGCGGGTGCGCTCGGCCTCCGCAGCCATTTCTTCATAGCGGGCCAAACGGGGCCTTGGACTTGGTCTGGCGGCCCTTGGCATTGGAGCGCACCCATTCAAGTTCCTCGGTGAGGCGCTTGGACAGCTTTGCGTCCTTCTTGCCCTGGACCTCAAGGCGGGCCTTCTTCTTCTCCAGGTAGGTGGAGTAGTTACCCTCGTACGGGTAGAGGTGGCCGCGGTCGACTTCTGCGATCCACTCAGCCACGTGGTCCAGGAAGTAGCGGTCGTGGGTCACGGCAAGGACCGCACCGGGGTACTGGGAGAGGTGCTGCTCGAGCCAAAGGACGCTCTCGGCGTCCAAGTGGTTGGTGGGCTCGTCAAGGAGCAGGAGGTCCGGCTTCTGGAGGAGAAGCTTGCACAGCGCTACGCGGCGGCGTTCACCACCAGAGAGGACCGTGACATCGGAATCAGCGGGCGGGCAGCGCAATGCGTCCATGGCCTGTTCGAGCTGGGAATCAATATCCCAGGCATCGGCAGCGTCAATGGCTTCCTGCAGCTTTCCCATCTCATCCAGGAGAGTGTCGTAGTCCGCATCCGGGTTCGCCATCTCTTCGGAGATCTCGTTGAAACGCTGGATCTTGCCGTAGATCTCGCCAACGCCTTCCTGGACGTTGCCAAGGACGGTCTTTTCCTCATTCAGCGGCGGTTCCTGCAAGAGGATGCCCACGGTGTAACCGGGGCTCAGGCGGGCCTCGCCGTTTGAAGGGGTGTCCAGCCCGGCCATGATCTTCAGGATGGTGGACTTGCCAGCACCATTCGGGCCCACGACGCCAATCTTTGCGCCAGGGTAGAACGACATGCTGACATCGTCCAAAATAAGTTTGTCGCCAACGGCCTTGCGAGCCTTGGTCATCGTGTAAATGAATTCCGCCATGCCCTTAAATCTAGTGGGTAGGCGGACAGATCTCACATTCGGTGTTGTCGAACACTGCCCTCAGCTCCAGGCAGTGCTGCTAGCGAACGCTGCCCACGAAGCATTTCCCCGTGGCAAGTACTGGCAGCACGCTCATCACGACGCCTCCGTCCCGGATCTGGCCCATGACACAACTATCGCCTGCCAGCGCCGCAGCTTCCAGCGCATCGACATCAAGACCTGTGGGCGTCCGGCTGACGGACACTTCCACGTTGGCTTTGGGAATGCCTGCCGAAACCAGGGCTGCCCGAACGGATTCCGTATCCGGCTTGGGGCTGGCGGACACGATCTTTTTCAGCGTTGCCTCCACAGTCGTGCTCGTGGCCACTACAGCAGGGTCCATAGTCGTTCCGCTGCCGGGCTGTTGCGCGGCCGGACTTGAAGAGGTGATGCCGGCCATGGGCCTTTCGGGCGACGGCGCGGTACATGCTGACAGTGCCAGCGCAGCAATAATGACCAGAAAGGTCCCGACGGCCTTACCGTTCAGCTGAAAGTTGCTTTCATGGCCCGGCTGCTCCACCCTGGTTCCCCTGCTCATCACATAGCCATTCTGCCATTCCCATGGACGTCCCGCGGGCGTAGCGTGGGCCAGGTGGTGGCGCGCCGGAATCGGCGGCCGCGGGAAGGAGAAGCCCATGGAAGCAAATATCCCCAACGCCGAGGCGTCGATCACCGTAGCGGCCCCCGCGCGAGCAGGTATGGGAGGCCCTGACGGATCCTGGCCTCATCAAGGAATACTTCCTCGGAACCAATGTCGAAACGACCTGGCGGGTAGAGGATCCCATCACCTACTCCGGCGAGTACAACGGCAAGGCATACGAGGACAAGGGCACCATCCTGGCTTTCGAACCCTTGCAGCTCCTGAAAACCACGCACTACAGTCCTTCATCGGGACTTCCCGATTCCCCCGAAAACTACCACACGGTGGAATATCGCCTGGCCGATGCGGACGAAGGAACATCCGTAACCATTACGCAAGGCAACAACAAGAGCGAAGAAGAAGTGGAGCATTCCGCAGCGACGTGGCGCATGGTTCTTCAGAATCTCAAGGAATTTCTCGAGTCACAGCCCAACGAGCCACGCAGTTAAAGAATCAATCCCCCGGAACCCTGCAGGTTCCGGGGGATTTCTTGTGCCCCAGGAGGGAATCGAACCCCCGACCGGCGGATTAGAAGGCCGCTGCTCTATCCCCTGAGCTACTGGGGCGCACAAGCGCCAATACAAGCCTAAGCCGCTGGCGCCACAAAGAGTTTACAGTGCATTCGGACCGCGGCCTGCCAGCCCACGCCCACCGACACTTTTCCTCCACAACAACCTTACGAGCCGGACTTATTCACATAGGCCAAGACCGTACTCCCCTATCTGGTTTGCATGGATGAGGCTAAGAGGGCCGGACGGGCACTTTCCTATATCGAGAAGGACCACCATGAACGACACCATTACTCTTCGCGGCTTTGTAGCCTCGGAAGTCAAGAGTTCCACCACTACACGCGGAACGTCCACTGCTTCATTTCGCCTTGGGACAACTGAACGGCGCTACGACCGCACCAGCAATACATGGGTGGACGGCAACACCAACTGGTACACGGTGCAATCCTTTCGCTACTTGGCCGGGCACGTCGGCTGCAGCGTGAAGAAGGGTCAACGCGTCATCGTCATCGGAAAGTTACGCCTGAGGCAGTGGGAACACGAGGGCAGGATCTACCACGTGGCAGAAATCGACGCAGAATCGGTCGGGCACGATCTCATGTGGGGTTCTGCGAACTTCACCCGGATGAACGGGACGTCGGCTTCCGCTGACTCAAACCCGTCCGGCGAGACAGCCGGGAAGCCTGGAGATCCGGGGATTGAGTGGGAGGCCGGCGACAACGAACAAGCGCCCCCGGAGGACGAGACGGAAACCGTCGACGTCGATGGTCCTGACGGTGCCGGTCCGATGGTGGTAAACACCACTACAGGTGAGTTGGTGGGTGCCGGGGCTTGAACTCCGCATCGGGGACCGCGATGAAACTGGTGGGACCAGCCCCGCACTGGAGAATATTCTGGGTCCATGGCATTCGACGCAGCAGCTCCCCGATTGGAGACAGCTCCGGCATCCTGGGAGGGCCGTGGAGGAATTGTTCGGGGTCAAGGGCGAGCCGTCCCGGTGCTGGTGCCGCTGGTTCGCCCTCCCCGGCAAGGAGTTCAGGTCTGCGGCACCCAGCGAACTCAAGGAACTCCTGCGGGCACGTTTCAACGAGGACCCTGGGCCGGGGGTGCTGGCATTCCGGGGTGGTCAGGCGGTGGGCTGGTGCGCTGTGGAACCGCGGGCAAACTATCCCCGCATAGAACGGTCGCAGCTTCTTCGGGCGGCAGACCTCCCGCCCGTTGACGTTGGGACCCTTTGGTCGGTGAGCTGCTTTGTGGTTTCACCGAGTCATCGGCGCTCAGGTGTTGCAGCGACGTTACTCCGGGCAGCCGTTGACCACGCATTCAATAACGGGGCTACGACCCTTGAGGCATACCCCGTCGATACCAGCCTTCGTCCAAAGGCCGGGCCGTCCGACTTGTATCACGGCACAGTTTCGCTGTTCATTGAAGGCGGGTTCTCGGTGGTTTCAACTCCCCTTCCCGGGCGCGCCGTGGTTCGCCTCCACGGGCAGCCCGCTTAGCCAGCTGTCATCGCGGCAGCTACGGCAGCGTGAGGATCATTGGTCCATCAGCTGTGACAGCGACGGTGTGCTCACTATGGGCGGCCTTGTTTCCGCTGGCTGAACGCAGAGTCCACTCGTCTTCATCGTGATAGTAGTCATCCTTGCCGCCCAGGATGAGCATTGGTTCGATGGCAATGACCAACCCCTCTTGAAGTTTGATACCCCTGCCCGGTCTGCCGATGTTGGGGACGGGCGGCTCGGCGTGCATTGTCCGGCCGATACCGTGGCCGCCATGATCGGCCAATAATCCGTATCCAGCACGCTTGGCCTCGCCGCCTATCGCATAGGCGAGGTCGCCCATCTTGTTGCCCACACGGGCAGCTTCGATACCCCGGGCGAGTGCAGCGTCCGTTGCATCGATCAGCGCCTGGTCCACCGGATCTGCCGTCCCCACGATGAAGCTGATGGCAGCATCTCCACACCAGCCTTCAAGGAAGGCACCGCAATCCACACTGAGGAGGTCCCCGTCCTGGAGGACGTAGCCATTTGGGATTCCATGCACCACCGCGTCATTGACACTGGCACAGATCACCCCGGGAAACGGGACAGCTGCCCACCGGGGGTGGTAATCAAGGAAGGCCGGCTTAGCCCCGGCGTCGGAAATCAGGCTGCTGGCAACCTCATCCAAGTCCTTGAGGGAAACACCGACGTCAGCATGCTCCCTGACCGCCGCCAAGGCGTTGGCCACCACCCTCCCGGCCTCGCGCATCATCGAGACCTGATCCGGTGTCTTCACCATGGACATGGGTTTCCTCCACTAATGCCGGGCGGGATGGTTCGCTGCTGGGGGGGCATTGTGGGGCCCGCTGGCTCTTGGTCCCACTCTACGTGGGGCAGCTCGTCTGCATAGGGTGAAGAGCAAACTGGACTTCCGGGTTGGATACTTCCCAGAACGCGCGGTCATACAGTTGAGGAATGGAGAACAAGGACCTGCTTGAGGCCATCCGCTCAAAGCTTCGAACCGCCGGGGATGCTGAGCGTGCTCGCGGAGCCCAGGCGTATATGAAGTCGGACATGCCCTCGTGGGGTATCCGGGTGCCTGAGGTGCGCAGGACCGCCAAGGCTGCCGCCAAGCAGTTTCCCATCTCTTCACCCGTCAGCCTGCGCGAGGCCGTCCGTGATTTGTGGCGGAATGCCCAAGCCCGCGAAGAACGGTATGCAGCCATTGAATTGACAGGCTTGCCGATGGTCAAGGAAGACCTTGCCATGCTTCCCGTCTATGAGGAAATAATCCGCACCGGCGCCTGGTGGGACCTTGTCGACGGAGTGGCCCATCGTCTCTGTGCCCTCCTCCTTGCCCATAGGTCCACCATGACGCCGCTTTTGCTGCAGTGGTCCACGGACGAGGATATGTGGATCCGGAGGGCGTCCATCACTGCTCAATTGGCGGCCAAGACGCGGACGGACCCTGGACTGCTGGCGGCTGTTATTAAGCCCAACCTTGCCGACAAGGAGTTTTTCATCCGCAAGGCCATCGGCTGGGCCTTGCGGGAGTACAGCAAGGCGAACCCCGAGTGGGTCAGGGCATTCGCCGCAGAGAATGCCCCGGCCCTCAGCCCGCTCTCCACACGCGAGGCAGTACGGCTTCTACCCTCTCCTTGAGCGCCGCGCAATCTTAGATGATCGGACGCAGGCCTGGTTCGTCGCGTTTGCGGAAAAGGCTCTTTGTCTTCGGATCCACGAAGATCAGGTAAACGGCAAACAGAAGAGCGATGATGGCCGCCGCGTTCCGCGCCAGGGTCAAGGCGAGGCCGAGATCCTCGCTTTGAAGATAGGGGAACACATCCAGTTGGTCCGAGATGGCATAGACCATGAAGAACGACACCACGAAGTAGACAGCCTTCACCTGCCAGTCGTTGCGGATGCCGGTTACAGCAAACAGCGGAATCAGCCACACCACGTACCATGACTGGATCATGGGTGCCAGCAGGACAATCGCCGCAAAGGCCAACGTGAGCCGGCGCATCAGGCGGTCGTGCTCTCCCCGGAACACCTGCCAGGCGATGGCCCCCACCATCAGCACCTTGCCGGCGTCGTAGACCCACTTAGCCATGCCCCAGCCATCGAGGCCAAAAACGTTGAAGATCGAGGCGACAACCAGGCCGATCAAACCGATGGGTGCATACCAGATCCAGACGCTCCCGGGGGCGGAGAGGCCCTTCACCCATCCAAACCCAAACCCGTTGACCAGGCTCATGGCGTACAGGAGGCCGAAGGTCAGGGCGGCTGTCAGGAACCAGAAAAGGATCTTGCGCGGCCATGACGCACCCTTGCCCGCCCAGAGCAAGCCGATAAAGGGCAGGAAGACCACCGTGATTGGCTTGACCGAAATGGAGAGTGTCACCAGCACCAAGCCCAGCACCACCCGGCGTGTGGCGCAGTAGTACAGACCAGCCAGGGCCAGCCCAATCATGAGAGCGTCGTTGTGGACACTGGCAATGAAGTTGGTGAGAAAGAGAGGGTTGGCGGCTGTCAACCATAGAGCACGGTGTGGATTGACGCCGTGGAGCTCTGCCAGCTTGGGCACGTAAATGATGCAAAGTATGACGCCCGCAACTGCCACCAACCTGAACAGCATGATGCAGGCCTCAGGTTGGACATTGGTCACCCAAACAACAAATTGTTCGATCCAAAGGAAGAACTGACCGTACGGAACGGGAGCTTCCGTCCACATCTTGTCCGCACCCAATTGGAAGTAGTTCGGGAGGGCGGAAATCCCATTCTCGTAGGGATTCATTCCCTCAACCATGAGTCTGCCTTGGCCGATGTAGGCGTAGACGTCCCTGCTGAACAGCGGGACAGTGAACATCATGGGCAGTCCCCAGGCCACCACGGCCTGCAAAGTGGCCTTGCGGGCTTGGAGTCCCCAGACCCGGACACGCTGCCCCAGGCGCAGCCAAGCCCGGACAAGCAGCATGCCACCGACAGCCAGCAGGACGATGGAAAGCGCGACGCCAACACCTTCGGTACGCATCCAGATGAAAAGCGGAAGCCGTCGAAGTTCAGACACTGGTGCGAGCCAGCCAACGCCCAGCGAGCCGAAGACAAGGAACATCGAACCAATGAAACCGGCGATCAGCGGGGACCTGGCGTTATCCACTTCGATGGCAGCAGCAACCGCAGGCGGCGCTTCTTTCCCTGCCTTCTGGGCGGCGGGTACAGGCACCGTCATGTGGTCTTCATCCAATCGTTTGCCCGTTGCGTTCCGGGACAGAAATCTGAATCTCTGGGGGCTGTCCACGACAGGAAGAAAGGACACTGCCGTGCTCAAAAATCCTACCATCGGAGCACTTCGAACCGCCTGAAGGATAGGCTAGGCGCGTGCCTATTACTAATGAACGCATCGTCTGGATTGACTGCGAAATGACCGGCCTGGACCTCAAGAACGACGCCCTGATCGAGGTTGCGGCGCTCGTGACGGACTCCGAGCTCAACATCCTGGGCGATGGCGTGGACGTCGTCATCAAGCCCGACGACGCAGCGCTGGAGCAAATGAACGACTTCGTTCGAGACATGCACACCCGCTCAAAGCTCCTTGACGAACTCCCCCACGGCAAGACGATGGCCGAGGCCGAGGCGCAGGTGCTTGAGTACATCGAGAAGTGGGTTCCAGACCCCCGCAAGGCCCCGCTGGGAGGCAACTCCGTAGGCACGGACAGGATGTTCCTGGCCAGGGACATGCCGAACATTGTGGAGCACCTCCACTACCGCGTCATCGATGTCAGCACCATCAAGGAACTCTCGCGCCGCTGGTTCCCGCGGGCATACTTCCAGTCGCCGGCCAAGCATGGCGGACATCGCGCACTGGGGGACATCAAGGATTCCATCGACGAGCTCCGTTACTACAGGCAGGCCGTTTTTGTGCCCGCCCCTGGGCCTGACACGGCTACCGCGCAGCGCATCTCCAAGGACATCACGGCTACTGCTGAGACTCTGGGCTCAACGGAAACTATGTGATCTGCGCCATTTTTGAAGGTTTTTTCGTCGAAACCGGCAAAAGTGGACTTTTCACCCCAAAACAGCAGGTAAGCTATTTGTCGTTGCCTTCACGGAATGCCGGTCATACGGACTTACCGAAAAAGGCACATGGTGGGCGTAGCTCAGTTGGCAGAGCGCCTGGTTGTGGTCCAGGAGGTCGCGGGTTCAACCCCCGTCGCTCACCCCGCCGAGATTGGCTCAAAAAGCCGGTTTCCACAAAGGCCGCACCGGTTATCCGGTGCGGCCTTTGTTTTGTTTTGGCCCGGCTGCAGTCGCATGGGTTGCTTCCGGAACACAGCGATCAACCAAGGAAGAGCTGAGATGACCGTCCTCCCTGTGACCATTTGGGGCGAACCCGTTTTGCATCGTCGGGCAAGTGAAGTCGAAGTATTCGATGACGATCTCCGGAAACTCATCGCGGACATGTTTGAAACCAATGAAGCCGCGAACGGAGTAGGCCTCGCCGCACCCCAGGTAGGAGTCGGGAAGCGCATCTTTGTGTTTAAGTACGCGAACGACGACGACGCCCCTGATCAAGGCGTTCTGGTCAATCCCGTGTTGACCCTCTCAAAGGTCTCAGGCGCCCTCCCCGACCCGGAAGAGCACATTGAGGGCTGCCTGTCCTTCCCCGGAGAGCACTACCCTCTGCAGCGTGCCGAATGGGCCCGCGTCCAAGGCTTTGATGGTGACGGAAATCCTGTGGACTTCGAAGCCACGGGCTGGTTCGCTCGAGTCATGCAGCACGAGTACGACCATTTGGACGGCAAGCTTTACGTCAACCGCCTTGTGGACCGATATGCCAGGAAGGCAATGAAGCAGGCCAAGAAGAACGGTTGGGGCGTTCCCGGATTGACATGGATGCCTGGCGTCGACCCTGACCCGTTCGGACACTGATTCGATGAGCCAGGCACCCCATGCAGCATTGTTCGAGCTCTTGGACATTGCCGGCGAGGACGCCATGGAATGCGCCGCGCTCCTGGACAGAGCCCCCAGTGGCCACGTCCTGGAAGCATTGGAGCTTCTGCAGGAGCGGCTTGGCACTTTTCCGGCCGACAGTATTTCTCCCGACCGGATTTGGCCCGGCCAGCCCGTCGAGAGCGTCTGGATCGAGGCACTGCTCCGCTTCGCACCCAGAGTCCACGCATACCATCTGAAACTGGGTATCAGCACTGACGTCTCAGCAGCCACGCTGGCCGACGTAGGGCTCCAGCTGCGCATCAACCGCCGCGTCCACGGACATTTTGGCCTGGACACCTGGAGCTGGCTGACGTTGCATATGGCAGGGAATCTGTTCCGCCTCGGGCCGGTTGCAATTCCATTTGATCCGGAGCCGGTGTGACGACGGCCCAGGGGGCAACGTGGCGTACGCATCCGATTGGATCCTGGGTGTCCATATTCCCGAAGACGGCGGCCTCTCCCCTGCGCTGGTCGACGCCAGCTTTGACGAGGCTCGCTGGTTCTTTCCCCACTATTTCCCGGACAAACCGGCCACTGTGGCCACGTGCGAGTCCTGGATGCTGGATCCTTATCTGGTTGCGCGGCTTCCTGACAGCAACATCGCATCCTTCGCCCGCCGCTTCACCCTGGATCGGTGCACCGATGCCCCCACTGATGCCGTGTACTTCACGTTTAGGCAGCGGGGGCTCGGGAACCTGGACAAACTACCCCGGGAGACTTCGCTCCAGCGCATAGTCCTGGAGAGAATCGACGACGGCGGTACCTGGCAACTGGGGCACGGTCACCTGGCGCTGTAGATGGTCTGCTGATCCGGGCAAGAAGACAGGACGCGCATCATGGCATCCTTCTCCGACTGTGTGACCCACAGCTTGTACGCTGCCTTGACGGAGATCTGGCGCGCTACGTAGTGACACCGGAAGTTCTTGTTCGGAGGGAGCCACGTGGCCGCGTCGCCGGCGCCCTTCTTCACGTTCTCCGGCCCATCAGCCGCAATCAGGTTCAACGGATCATTTGCCAGCCTTTGGCGTTGCTGCACCGTTAACTGCTTGGCACCCTTCTGCCATGCGTCGGCCAGGGCGACAATGTGATCAATCTGAACTTCAGCGCTGGTGTCCTGGCCCCGACGGAAGGTTACGTGGGCGCCCGTGTAGGGTTCCTGAAACTCTCCCGTGGCAACCCTGCATGAGGAACCACTGGTGAACTCCACGGACGACAGGTCCCTGCGCAGGATGTCGTTCCTGGTATCGCATCCGTTTCGATCGGCATCCAGCCACGCCTGGCCGAATGCGGTTCGCTCATAGTCTTCCTGGGATGCGCGTCCCTTGACTTCCAGCTGTGCGAGTGCCGCGCTAGCCTTCTCCGCGGGAACGGCCTCGATGCCGGTAATGGGTTTCATCCAAGCGGGATTAAATACCGGCGCTTCACTGGGACCGGACACCCATGGCCCGGCTGCATCGAACTGGCCGGTGGACAAGAACCAGGACAGTCCTGCCGCGAGGGTTACGGCTGCCAATCCTAGAATGGCCCACGCCTGACGTGATCGTCTGCGCGCGCGTTTGTAGGCAGACCAGGTGATACTCAAGGGGCTCCGTCCAGTCGGGGTGGGTCGTGTCCTATGAGCGTAGGACACGGCACCGACAGTCAGAGCCGATATCCACAGTGTGTAGGAGAAGTCACACTGCAGTGATGGGGAACTTCCCCGGGTTACTGCTCACGCATAACGCGTTGGAGGTCTTCGGCAGCCACCTCCAGCAGCGTACGCAATTGCTGGACGCGTTCGTCGCTGACGTCCCCCGCCGCGTTTGCTGCGATGGCCTGGTCCAGCAGTTTCTGTGCCTGCTTGTGGTTGGCCCGTGCTACATCCAGCGCATGTTCCAGCGTTGTCTCGTGTTCCAAAGTCGATTCATTTTCCATGAACCCATTTTGGTCAGGTTTCCCGACTGATACCAGTAACACAGCCGGGAAACCCGTGAATACTTCCCGGCTTAGGCGTTCGCTGCCTCAAGCACTGCAATAGGCGCCACGATGTCGCGGGCAGGGAAGGACGGCGGGTTGACGCCGGCCATTTCCTCCATGACACGGACAACCTGGCAGGAGTAGCCGAATTCGTTGTCGTACCAAACGTAGAGCACGAGGTTCTTGTCGTTGGAAATAGTGGCCAGACCATCAACGATGCCTGCGCGGCGGGACCCAACGAAGTCGGTGGAGACAACGTCCGGCGAGTCGATGTAGTCGATCTGCTTGCGCAACGGTGAGTGCAGCGACATTTCGCGGAGGTAGTCGTTGACCTCATCGCGTGTGGTGCCCTTGGCGAGGTTGAGGTTCAGGATCGCCATGGAAACATCCGGGGTAGGTACGCGGATGGCGTTACCGGTGAGCTTGCCCTGAAGTTCCGGAAGCGCCTTGGCAACAGCCTTGGCTGCCCCTGTCTCCGTGATGACCATGTTCAGTGCTGCCGAGCGGCCGCGGCGATCTCCCTTGTGGAAGTTGTCGATCAGGTTTTGGTCGTTCGTGAACGAGTGCACCGTCTCAACGTGGCCGTGGATGATACCGAATTTGTCGTTGATGGCCTTCAGTACCGGAGTAATGGCGTTGGTCGTGCACGACGCGGCCGTGACGATCTTGTCGTCATCGGAAATGTCGGACTGGTTGATTCCGTGGACGATGTTCTTCAGGTCGCCCTTGCCCGGAGCCGTCAGCAGGACGCGCGAAACACCCTTGCTTTGCAGGTGCTGGGACAGGCCTTCCGCATCGCGCCAACGCCCGGTGTTGTCCACTACGAGGGCATCCTTGATGCCGTAGGCGGTGTAGTCCACGGTTGCGGGGTTGTCGGAGTAGATGACCTGGACCTGAACGCCGTTGGCGGTGATGGTGTTTGCTTCTTCATCCACGCGGATAGTTCCCTCAAAGGAACCATGTACGGAGTCGCGGCGCAGGAGGCTGGCACGCTTGACGAGGTCGTTCTCGGCGCCCTTGCGGACAACGATGGCACGCAGCCGCAGGCCATGCCCGCCACCGGCCTTTTCAATCAGGATGCGGGCCAGGAGGCGGCCGATGCGCCCAAAGCCGTACAGCACGACGTCGGTGCTGGTGCGGTCATCAGCGCCACGCTTTCCGACGATTTCAGCGAGCTCGGCCCGCAGGAAGTCATCCAACGAGGTGCCGTGGCCCTCGACACGGAACTTCTCCGTGAGACGGGCAATGTCGATTGCAGCCGCACCGAGTTCCAGCTCAGCAAGAGCGTTCAACAGGGGTGCGGTTTCTTCGAGCAGGAGCTCGGTGTTGCTCATCCGGCGCGCAAAGCGGTGGGCCTTCAGGATGTTCATGGTCGACTTGTTGATCAGGCTCCGGCCGTGGATGCTCGTGACCACGTTGTTTTCCCGGTACAACCGGCCGATCACCGGAATCATGGCCTCGGCGAGAGCCTCCCGGCCCATCCACTTATCAAGACAAGAATCTGACGTCTGGCTCACAGAACTACCTTCCTTGGGTCAACCACATACGTCCTCGTATGCAGATGGCGGCCGCCCGGAGTAATCCTGCGGCACGAGCACTGGACGGGCTTCGGTCCACCCACAGCGCCTTGAACGATTGCAAAGAAAAGACCGCCGGCTGCGAACGCAGTCCCGGCGGCAGAACATCTACGTTCATAACAAGTCTAAGGCGGAAGGGCGCCCTCTTGGGCGCCCGGGGGCGTGAAATCACTCACATGGCAGTCACAATGGACATCACATGCCTGGGACCTCAGTGGCAAATATGTGGATGGGTTGACCGATACGCCGGGTTCTGTCATCCCTTGCCGTTGCCGGCAAAGGAGTGGCGGCCATCCATCTACGAACGCCGTTGCCGGCGCCCTCCAGCAGCCTACCCGGACACTCGGGCGAGCAGCCCTCAAACGTGCCCTGTCTGGCCTTGCTCCGGGTGGGGTTTACCTAGCCTCCCCGGTCACCCAGGGAGCTGGTGGTCTCTTACACCACCGTTTCACCCTTACCTGCCGCACGCTGCTGCAAGCATCAGCACGCGCAGGCGGTCTGTTTTCTGTGGCACTGGCCTGCGGGTTACCCCGAGTGGGCGTTACCCACCACCCTGCTCTGCGGAGCCCGGACGTTCCTCGAGCCACTTGCGTGACGCGCGACCGCCTGGTCAACCCATCCGCCGTACAGTCTACCGGCGTCGAGGGTTGCCCCGGTCCCCGGTAATATCGTCTGGTGCTGATTCTGCTGCCGCCTTCCGAAGGCAAGACCCCCGCCGTCAAAGGTCCCGCCGTCGAATGGGAGTCGCTCAGCTTTCCGGAGCTGAACCCGTACCGCGCCAAGGTCCTGGAATCGTTGGGCACCGTCAGCGCCCACGAGGACGCGCTGGCACTGCTGGGCGTAGGTGCCTCGCTGAAGGACGACGTCGAACGTAATACCCGGCTGCACGCGGAACCGGCGGCCCCGGCCCATCAGGTCTACTCAGGAGTCCTGTATGACGCGCTCGGCTTCAAGTCCATGACGCCGGCCCAACGACGCAAGGCAACCGAAACGATTTTGGTGGTTTCGGCACTGTGGGGCGTTATCGGCTTTGGTGACCAGGTGCCGGCTTACCGGCTGTCCATGGGAACCGCACTGCCCGACGTCGGACGCCTCGCCTCCTTCTGGAAGCCGAACCTGAATGCGGCCCTCGCCAAACGGGCTGAAGGAGAGCTGCTGGTTGATTGCCGTTCCAGCACGTATGCAGCTGCGTGGGCTCCCCCGGCAGCGCAGACCGTCACGGTGAATGTATTCAACGAGGCAAACGGCAAGCGCACGGTGGTCAGCCACTTCGCCAAACACACCCGTGGCGAGTTTGCCAGGCATCTGCTGACCAGGCGCGGCAAGGCCCCTGCCACGCCCGATCAACTGCTGAAGGCCGCCAAGGAAGTCTGGGCAGCGGAACTTGTGCCCGGGGCGGCCCGCAAGCCGCATGCCCTCAATATCATTCTGGGCAGTTAGGTCAGTTCCGCTCGGCTAGGTCAGTTCCACTCGGCCGAACGGACCAGGATGCATCCGGAATCAGGGCAAAAGACGATGTCGTCGTCAGCCGCAGCCTTGACTTCAGCGAGGTCGCCGGGGCTGAGCATCATCCCTGAACCTTCCGATTTACCGTGGAAGAGCCTGGCGGCACCGACGCCGCGCTTGGCTATGGTCTTCTCATAGACTGCGAGCATTCCGGCGTCGAGGGCCTCCGCGAAAGCCGCACGCTGCCCGCGGACCACGGTTTCCTCGGCCGCGATCTCAGCAATCGCCTCATCCAGTTCGGCGCGGATGCCGGCAAATGAACCCTGGATGTCATCCACGATGGTCTGTTGCGCGGCCTGGCGCTCCCGCAGGGTGTCCAAACGTTCCAGGATTTCAAGCTCAACATCTTCAAGGTCGGAGCGGCGCTTATTAAGGGACGCAATATCACTTTGGAGCGCTACGAGGTCCTTGGAGAGGCCGGTTCCGCTATTGAGCCTGGCTTCGTCCCGTTCGATGCGGGATGCGACCTGTTCCACGTCAGCTTCCGAACGACGCAGTTCGGCTTCGGCGTCGTGTACGGCCATCTTGGCCGCGCCCAACTCACCATTGGCAACGTTGAGTGCATCCTGCAGGTCAGCTATCCGGGGATCTGTTTCCAGCACCTTCCGGCGGCCTGCCAACGACTTGAGCCTGGCGTCCAGTCCCTGCAGTTCAAGCAATTTCAATTGTTCTGCCGGTGCTGCTTTCGCCACGCTTACCTCCGCTTGTTACTTCCGGGCCTGGGGATCAGTTCCGGATGGACGGGCCCCTTTTTATTGGGACTGTCCGTATCTTCTAGACTCTAGTCCCCGCCGGGAGTGAGTATGAAGTCCCAGGGATCGCTGTTGGTGCTGCTCACACGGATCTCGACGTCGTAGCCCTGATCAGCCAGTACGTTGCCGAGCGCTTCCGCGGCTACGGGCAGCCACAGCCATTCACTGGCAAAGTGCGATACGTCAATGAGGTACGGACGGCCGTTGACGGCACCTTCCCGCGCCTCCGACGCCGGATGGTGCCGCATGTCTGCTGTCACATACACATCTGCGTTGCTGGCCCTGACGGCATCGAACAAGCTGTCCCCGGCGCCACCGCAGACGGCGACGCGCCGCAGCAGACCGTCCTTGTCGCCAGCCACGCGGACCCCTCCGGCCACTGCGGGGAGCATCCCAAAGACGCGGGCAGCGAAATCACCCAAGGTCATGAGCTCAGGAAGATCTCCAACCCGGCCAATGCCTTCCTCGGGCAAGCCATTGGCGGCAGGGGTCAGTGGGGCAACATTTTCCAGGCCAAAGGCGTCCGCCAACACGTCCGATACGCCCCCGACGGCGGAGTCACCGTTCGTGTGGACGGTCAGGAGTCCGGTGCCCGCCTCGATAAGACGGTGCACGGCCAATCCCTTCGCGGACGTGGCCGCGACGGAGTTCACGCCTTTGAGCAACAACGGATGATGCGTAATGAGGAGTCCTGCACCCCACTCAATGGCCTCGTCGATGACGGCCAGGGTGGGATCCACGGCAAACAGGATTTTGGTGATCGGCGCGGTGGGGCGCCCCACCACGAGGCCTACCTCATCCCAATCCTCAGCCAAGGATTCCGGCCAGAGTTCCTCAACAGCAAGCAACACCTGGCCAAGGGTCGGGTCCCCGCTTGCTTCCACTGTCCCGGCGTCATCGCCGGAATCCGCATCGGAAATGGCGGTGTCTACTGCTTCCATACTCTTATTCTTACCTACTGGGCCCGATAGGGCAGTCTTGGTTGCTGCCGCGCCTGCCCAGTGACGTACCCAGTGGCGTTCCCGGTGGCGTTATTGTCCCGTAAGGTATTGCGGGAATCATCAGCCCCTCCAATCCATTGAAGAGATCATGAAAACTTTTGTACTTGGTGGTGGATGCTTCTGGTGCCTTGATGCCGTGTACCAGAAAACCCGCGGCGTCAGTTCCGTGGTCTCGGGCTATACGGGTGGCCATGTCCGAAACCCTGACTACTACGACGTCTGCTCGGGAATGACCGGTCATGCAGAGGTAGTTGCGGTGACATTCGACGAGACCGTGGTGCCGGAGGAGGTCATTCTTGACATGTTCTTCGCGCTGCATGACCCCACCACGTTGAACCGGCAGGGCTACGACACAGGTACCCAATACCGTTCGTCGATGTTCTACACCACGACGGAGGAAAAGATCCTCTTCGAAGAAGCCATCGAGCGCGCGCAAGCACTTTGGGCCGATCCGATTGTGACGGAAGTGAGCCGGCTACCCGAGTTCTATGAGGCAGAGGAAGTCCATCAGAACTACTACGCCAAATTCCCGTACCAGGGTTACTGCCAGGTCATCATCAATCCAAAACTGGCCAAAGCGCGGAAATATTACTCTGCATGGCTAACTGCTTAGCAGGGTTTCGATCCTGCTGGTTAGGCTGACCTCAGCATTCCCTCTTCAGAGATAGGCATAATCTTCATGGCAAGGATCTACGACGACGTCACCCAGCTGGTCGGCCGCACTCCGCTGGTCCGTTTGAACCGGCTGACCGAAGGCCTTGAGGCCACCGTTGCGGTCAAGCTTGAGTTCTACAACCCGGCCAACAGCGTGAAGGACCGCATCGGTGTGGCCATCATTGACGCCGCCGAAAAGTCCGGTGCCCTGAAGCCGGGCGGAACAATTGTCGAGGGCACCTCCGGCAACACCGGAATCGCTCTGGCCCTTGTTGGTGCCGCACGCGGCTACAAGGTCATCCTGACCATGCCTGAGACCATGTCCACCGAACGTCGTGTCATGCTTCGCGCCTACGGTGCAGAGATCGTACTGACTCCCGGTTCCGAAGGCATGCGCGGCGCTGTTGAAAAGGCCCAGGAGATTGTTGCCAACACGGAGAACTCCATCTGGGCGCAGCAGTTCGCCAACCCGGCCAACCCGGAGATCCACCGCAACACCACTGCCGAGGAAATCTGGGCGGACACAGACGGCGAAGTAGACATCTTTGTTGGCGGCGTCGGTACCGGCGGTACCGTGACCGGCGTCGGACAGGTCCTCAAGGAGCGCAAGCCCGAAGTCCAGATCATTGCAGTCGAGCCCAAGGACTCCCCCATCCTTAATGGCGGCAGCCCGGGTCCCCACAAGATCCAGGGTCTGGGCGCCAACTTCGTCCCGGAGGTCCTGGACACCAACGTCTACGACGAAGTTCTCGATGCGACCCTTGAAGACTCCGTTGCCACCGCCCGCGCCCTTGGTTCCAAGGAAGGCGTCCTGGCCGGTATTTCCGGCGGTGCCGCGGTATGGGGTGCACTGGAAGTAGCCAAGCGTCCGGAGAACAAGGGCAAGCTGATCGTCGTGATCGTGCCGGACTTCGGGGAGCGTTACATCTCCACTGTCCTCTTTGACGACATCCGCGGCTAACACTTCGCCCGCAAGCATTCATTTCCTGTAGAAAGGTCTTTGTGAGCTTCTTCGCAAGGCTTAAGGAAGACCTCGACGCCGCCCGGTCGCATGACCCGGCGGCTCGAGGTTCTTTTGAGAACTTTTTCGCCTACTCCGGCCTGCATGCCATCTGGGCACACCGCGTGACCCACAAGCTCTGGCAAAACCCGGCCCTTCGCTTTCCTGCCAGACTGATTTCACAGTTGGCGCGGTTCCTGACGGGCATCGAAATCCATCCCGGCGCAACCATCGGCCGGCGCTTCTTCATCGACCACGGTATGGGTGTCGTCATCGGCGAAACGGCCGAAATCGGCGAAGACGTGATGATCTATCACGGTGTGACGCTGGGTGGCCGATCCCTTGCCAAGGTCAAGCGCCACCCCACCATCGGGGATCGGGTGACCATCGGCGCCGGCGCCAAGGTCCTGGGACCCATCACCATCGGCGCAGACAGCGCAATTGGTGCGAACGCCGTCGTGGTGAAGAACGCTCCCCCGGAGTCGATCATCACCGGCATTCCAGCGACGTGGCGGCACCGCGACGCGAAATCCGAAACCAAACCGGCGGTTGACCCGGCTGAGTACTACATCGAATACAGGATCTAGTTTGAGCTAGCCGGTAAACCTCTTGTAGGAGTTCCACAGCACGGCGTCAAACACGCGGTCAGGAAGAACCCTGCGCAAGGCCAGGACGCTCCAGGCTCCCCTACCCACCGGGTAGCGGGTCTTGGGGCGTTTTGCCGTTGACGCGCGAACTATTGCCTTAGCCACTACCCTCGGAGGCGTGGATATCAGCTGTCCGGATGTTGAGGCCAAGGCTGCTGCCATGACGTGGGCCTGCCCCTTGTATGGACCCTTGCCGGATGCGGATAAGAGGCCTTCCCCGGCAATGGTGCCCCATTCGGTGTCCGTTCCGGCGGGCTCGATGAGTACGACGTCGATGCCGTGCGGTTTCAACTCGAGCCGCAAAGAATCACTCATCCCCTCCACTGCGAACTTGGTCCCGTGGTACCAAGCGCCAAGGGGCTCATAAATCTTTCCGCCGATGGACGAGACGTTGATGATCCGGCCAGAACCCGCATGCCGCATCCTGGGAATAACGAGTTGCGTCATCCTCGCCAAACCCATCACGTTCACCTCGAACTGGCGTCTGCCTTCTGCCAGGGGAACCTCCTCGAGGGAGCCGTAGGAGCCGTACCCTGCGTTGTTCACCAGGACATCTATGTGCCCGTGTGCAGCTTCAACAAGCGCCACAGCTGAGGCCATGGACTCTTCTACGGTGACGTCCAGGTGCATGACCGTGATTCCCTGCGCCTGAAGGGGATGCATCTTCTCCACCCTGCGCGCACCGGCGTAGACAATGAAGCCTTCGGACCTCAGGGCGCGCGCCGTCTCAAAACCAATGCCGGTAGATGCCCCTGTGACAAAAGCGATGCGCTCGGTCATGTCTCTGGCTCCTTGGCTCGTGGCACTCGCCACGATGGCCCAGTACCCCTTCCGGCACGGCAAAGGCCGGCTCCTCCCAGCGTATCGGGGAAGAACCGGCCTTGCTGCGGAACCTTAGTGGGTGTCGACGGCCGAGATTTCGGACTTGTCTTCGCCCCACAGGGTGTGGAACGTACCTTCGGCATCAACGCGGCCATAGGTGTGCGCACCGAAGAGGTCGCGCTGGCCCTGGATCAGGGCAGCAGCAACGCGCTTGCGGCGCAGGCCGTCGTAGTAGGCCAGCGAGGAGGAGAAGACCGGAACCGGGATGCCCAGCTGGACAGCGGTGGCTACAACGCGGCGCCAGGCCGGGAGGGCCTCAGCGATGGCCTTGGTGAAAGCCGGCGCGAACAGGAGGTTGGCAGGCTTCTCCTCGGCAGCGTAGGCCTTGGTGATGTCCTTGAGGAGTTCTGCGCGGATGATGCAACCTGCACGCCACAGCGAGGCGATTTCGTCCAGCTTGAGGTCCCAGCCGTACTCCTTCGCGGCGGAGGTCAGCATGTCCAGGCCCTGGGCGTAGGAAACCAGCTTGGAGGCGTACAGCGCCTGGCGGACGTCCTCAACGAACGTCTCGGGGATCTCCACGGAAGCCTCTTCGCCGGCCAGCAGTTCCTGGCCAAGCTTGCGCTGCTCGGCCTGTGAGGACAATGCACGGGCGAAAACGGACTCGGCAATGCCGGAGACCGGGGAGCCGAGTTCCAGTGCGGAGATGACCGTCCAGCGTCCGGTTCCCTTCTGGCCTGCAGCATCCACGACGACATCAACGAACGGCTTGCCGGTCTTGGCGTCGACGTGGCCCAGAACCTCGGCCGAGATTTCGATCAGGAAGGAGGACAGATCGCCCTTGTTCCAGTCAGCGAAGATCCTGGCCTGCTCGGCGGGCTCAATGCCGGCGCCGGAGCGGAGGAGATCGAATGCTTCACCGATAACCTGCATGTCGGCGTATTCGATGCCGTTGTGGACCATCTTGACGAAGTGGCCGGCACCGTCGGTGCCGATCCAAGCGCAGCACGGTTCGCCGTCGACCTTTGCGGCAATCTTCTCCAGCAGCGGGCCGAGGGCGTCATAGGACTCCCTGGAGCCACCGGGCATGATGGAGGGACCGTTCAATGCGCCCTCTTCGCCACCGGAAACACCGACGCCAACGAAGTGCAGGTCCTTCTTGGCCAGCGCGGCTTCGCGGCGGCGGGTGTCCTCGTAGTGCGAGTTACCGGCATCGATGATGATGTCGCCGGCCTCGAGAAGCGGTTCCAGCTGCTCGATGACGTTGTCCACGGGAGCGCCCGCCTTGACCATGATCAGGACACGGCGGGGCTTTTCGAGGGAGTCGACGAGTTCCTGCAGCGTTTCAGTGCGGATGAAGTCGCCGTCCGTGCCGTGCTTTTCCAGCAGGGCGTCGGTCTTTTCCACGGAGCGGTTGTGGAGAGCCACAGTGAAGCCGTTGCGGGCCAGGTTGCGGGCCAGGTTGGCGCCCATCACCGCGAGGCCGGTGACACCGATGTGTGCTGACATCAAAACTCCAATTCGATCGTGTACAAACAGTCCTGCGGACAGCAGGAAGCGATTTCATAACCAGGGGCTGTAATAAACCATACGTATTTAAGCCATGAGCAGGAAAGCGACGCCCACGTTTTGGAACGGCGCCGCGTCATAAACAGTCTATGATGTGCGGGACTTCCGAACGGCGCCAAGCGGCGTCGGACGGCACGCGGAATGCGTTCGCCGCACTATGCTTACGTCTATGTCAACCAGCCTCCACCACCGCGCCGTAGAGCATCTGGGAACCCGGATTGTGGGCGGCGCCCTTCCCACTGGCCACGTCATGCTGGCCGAACATTTGGAAGACGAGCTCAACGTTTCGCGCTCGGTGGTCCGGGAGGCCGTCCGCGTCCTGCAGTCGCTGGGCCTGGTGGAAACCATCAAGCGTGTCGGAATCCGCGTCCTCCCGGCCCATCGCTGGAATCCCTTTGATCCGTTGGTCATTCGCTGGCGCTTGGCCGGGGAGGGCCGTGGCGCCCAACTGAGGTCGCTCGCTGAGCTACGTTCCGCCGTCGAGCCTGTTGCTGCGGAACTCGCAGCCGGAAACGCTCCGGAAACCCTTCGCCGGGAACTCGTGGATATTTCGCTGGCCATGAAGGAAGCCGGCGACGCCGGAGACATGGCACGGTTCCTTGACCTCGATATCCGGTTCCATGCACTGGTCCTCTCCGGCTCGGGAAACGAGATGTTTGCCAACCTGATTGGCCAGGTGACAGAGACCCTGACGGGACGCACAGTGCACGGCCTCATGCCGGAACACCCCCAGAAGCAGGCGCTGCAGTGGCATATTGACGTCGCACACGCCATCGACGCCGGCGACGGACAGCAGGCCAGGGATGCGGCCGGAAAAATAATGCGCCAAACGATCGCGGAGCTGGCCCCCAGCTGGAACGACCAGCCCCGCGTCTTCGTACCCGTGGCGAAAAACTAATCCTGGAAGTTCAGCAGGACCTTGCCTGACCGGGCTGAGTTCCTGGCTACTTCGAATGCCTCAAGTCCGTGTGCGAGGTCGAACTCGTGCGTAATCACGGGGTCCACAAACAGCGAGCCGTCCGCCAACGCCGCAATGACGTCATCGATTTCGTTGTTGAAGCGGAAGGATCCCAGCAGTTCCAGTTCGCGGGTGATGGCCAGGGAGATGAAGACCGGTTGCGGGCCCGAGGGCAGCAGCCCCACCATGACCACTTTCCCGCCGCGGGTTGCTCCCTTGATGGCCGAGGCCAGGCCGTGGTGGCTGCCTGAGGACTCAATGACGACGTCGGCGTCCACCGCCGCGATGGCGTCCGCTTCGTCACCCCTCAGGACCGCATCGGCACCGACGGCTTTGGCGATCTCCAGCGGCTTGTCATGCATGTCGACGGCGACAATCCTGGCCGCGCCGGCCCGCTTCAGGACGGCGACCGTCAAGGCGCCGATGGGACCACTGCCGATCACGAGGGCCGTCTTCCCCGCGACGTCACCGGCCCGGGCGACGGCATGCCAGGCCACGCTGGCAGGCTCCACCAACGCCGCGGTCCTCAGATCCAGGGTGTCCGGCAGGGCACGCAGCATCCGCGAGGGAAGGGTGGCGTAGCGGCTGAAGGCCCCGTCGGTGTGCGGGTAGCGTGCCGCGCTGCCCAGGTACGTGCAACCCGGGGAAAGGTTGGGCCGGTCCTGCGGATAGCGGACCTCGCCCGGGGCCGGGGTTGCCGGATGCACCGCCACGGGCGTTCCTGGGCCAGGGCCGCTGCCATCGGCTGCCTGCTCGATGACGACGCCAACGATTTCATGGCCCAGGACCATCGGGGCCTTCAGAATCGATTCCCCCGCCGCGCCGTGGAGCCAGTAGTGCAGGTCCGAACCGCAGATGCCGCCGTACGCAATTTCGACGAGCGATTCGTTGGCCGCGGGCCTGGCCAGCGGGATATCTTCGATCCGTAGGTCACCCTTGCCGTGGGCTACGACGGCAGGGCCGGAGGCCGGGAGTGTGCTGCCCATCAGACCACCACCGTCATTCCACCATCGACGAAGATCGTCTGGCCGTTAACAAAGTTGGACGCTTGCGACGCAAGCCACACAACAGGTCCGGCGAGGTCGGCCACGGTTCCCCACCGGTTGGCCGGTGTCCGGCCCAGGATCCAGGAATTAAACGCCTCATCATCCACCAGGTTCTGTGTCATCTCAGTGTGGATGTAGCCGGGGGCGATGCCGTTGATCTGCAGCCCCGAAGCGGCCCACTCAGCAGTCATCGCACGCGTCAGGTTACGCAGCCCGCCCTTGGCGGCGACGTAGGGGGCGATCGTGGGACGGGCAAGGTCTGTTTGAACTGAGCAGATATTGATGATCTTTCCTTGGCCCCGCGGGATCATGTGCCGCGCAGCCTCCCGGCCCACCAGGAAGGCGCTGGTCAGGTCCGTGGTGATGACCCGGTCCCAGTCCTTGACATCGAGGTCAAGCATGGGAACGCGGTGCTGGATGCCGGCGTTGTTCACCAGGATCTCCAACGGGCCAACATTGGCCTCGATCCATTGCACGCCTTCAGCGGCCGAGGCGGCATCTGTGACATCGAACGCCCGGCTGAAGACCCGTCCGTCGGGATAGTCTGCAGCCATGGCATCGTGCGCCTTGGCCAGCCGTTCCGGATTGATGCCGTTCAGCACCACCGTCGCACCAGCATCAGCCAGGCCGCGGGCAAGGGCATTGCCGATCCCCCGGCTGGATCCGGTGACCAAGGCGATTCGCCCGCTCAGGTCAAATAGTCCACTCATGTTTCTGTTGCATTCCTTCTTGTCTGGACAGGTTTCTTGTTTGGGGCCGGCATTTAGTTGGCAGCCGAAGACATGGCAAGATTCGCTATTGCTTGGCGAACAACGGCGAGGTCCTGATCGCCAAGTCCTTGGCGCTTGAGTTCCCCGTAGAGCTGGATTGCCGCAGAGGCCATGGGTACCGGGGAGCCCACACTCCCGGCGCTTTGGACCACGAAGGCCAAATCCTTGTGCATGAACTTGGCGGGTCCCGTGGGCGTGTAGTCCTTCGCCGCCAAACGTGGCCCGACGATCTCCAACACCCGGCTTGCCGCCAAGCCTCCCGCGAGGACCTCATACAGGGCAGCCACATCCATTCCGGAGCGCTCGGCAAGTTCAGCAGCCTCGGCAAGTGCCGCCGTCGTAGTCCCGACGATCAGCTGGTTGCAGGCCTTGGCGAGCGAGCCTGATCCCAGTGGACCCATCCGGCGGACTGTTGTCCCCATGGTTTCAAAGAGTGGCTGAAGCCGTTCAAAGTCTGTTTCGGACGCCCCTGCCATAATGGCCAGGGTTCCGTTCCCGGCGCCGGTAGTGCCGCCGCTGACAGGCGCGTCAACCACCACCGCGTTTCCGCCGGTGGCCTCGCGCACGGTTTCGCCGAACTCCTGGACCGCCGTCGGCGACACACTGCTCATCACGACGACGGCGGTGCCCGGCTGGGGCGCTTCGGTGCGCCATGCATCAAGCAAGCCTTCTGCCGCGGCCTCGATCAAAGGCAAATCGGGAAGCATGAAAATGATTGTTGGTTCGTCACGGAGTTCGGCAAGGGTGTCTACGCGGCTGATGCCCGCGAGGCCTTGGAAGACAGTGTCGGAACGGTTCCATGCCCTGACGAGCCATCCTGCTTTAGCGATGTTGGCAGCCATGGGAGCCCCCATGAGCCCCAAGCCTACGAAACCCACACGTTTGCTGGTCATGTCGTGAAGAACCTCACTTCTTTGTGTGCATCAAAACGCAATCTGTTCAATATCCTAGCCTCCATTCAGTATGATGAACACTATGACGACTGATGAACTTACCATCGCGATCGCTGTACCGCTCGAAGCTGAGCATGTGGAGCGTATCCGCGCCGTAGATCCTTCCGTAACCGTTCTGTACGAACCCGACCTCCTTCCACCCGAGCGCTACCCTGCCGACCACAGCGGAGACCCGGACTTCAAGCGGACGCCGGAGCAGGAAGAACGCTACTGGGCCATGCTCAACCAGGCTCAGGTCCTGTACGGCTTCCCCAACGAAAGCCCGGCCGGCCTTGCCCGGATTGCCCAGAGCAATCCCCACCTTCAATGGATTCACGCCATGGCCGCCGGGGGCCGGCGGAGCCGTCAAGGCTTCCGGACTGGATACCGAGACGCTTCGAAAATTCCGCGTCACTACTTCAGCCGGAGTCCACGCGTTGCCACTCGCGGAATTCTCCGCCTTTGGCATCCTCAACGGCTTCAAGCGCAGCGCCGAAATGGCCCAGGACCAAGCGGCCAAGGTTTGGCCCCAGTTGCGGACACCCACCAAGTTGGCCAACGGATCCAAGGTAGTCATTGCAGGGCTTGGCGAGATCGGCATGGAAACGGCACGTATCGCCCGCGCTCTGGGAATGAAGGTCAGCGGCACCAAACGCAACGTGGAGGCCATTGAGGGCATCGACGAAGTCACCAACAATGACGGCCTCGCGGGCCTCGTTGCCGACGCCGACGCCGTAGTGAACACACTTCCCGGCACTCCCTACACAGAGAAGCTGTTCAGCACTGACATCTTCTCCGCAATGAAGCCGGGCAGCGTGTTCGTCAACGTCGGCCGCGGCACAGTAGTGGACGAGGACGCCCTTCTTGAGGCCCTCAACAGTGGTCAAGTTGCCTATGCCTGCCTGGACGTCTTTGCCATCGAGCCGCTACCGCAGGACAGCCCCCTGTGGAACCACCCCAAGGTGCTGGTATCACCGCACACGTCTGCACTGAGCTCTGCCGAAAACCGCCTTATCGCAGAGCGTTTTTGCAGCAACCTCCGTACATTCATGGACGGTGGCGACCTTCCCCACCTGGTGGATCCGGTCCACTTCTACTAAACCCGGCAAGCTCTGACGCGAAAGGCTCCGACCCCAAGGGGGTCGGAGCCTTTTTTGCGCCAATGCTTGGCAAATGGCGGTCCGCTACTTCGCGTCCTCAAGGGCAAGAAGGTCCCGTCCTGCTGTTTCAGGCGTAAAGAATGTCGTGATGAACGAAATCAGGGCCAAAACGAGCGAGTAGACCGCGAGAACAACCCAGGAGTTATGCGTAGCCGCCAGGAGAATGGCGCCGAGCAGGGGCACAAGGCCGCCTGCCAGCACTGCAGAGATTTCCCGGCTGAGCGCAACTCCGGTGAAGCGGTACTGGGAACCAAACAGTTCAGGTAGCAGCGGGCACTGCGGGCCCAGCATGGACTGGACACCAAGCGCTATACCAACCACCATGACTGCCCACACGAGGGTCACGTTTCCGAGAGTCACCAGATAGAAGGCCGGGATGGCAAATATCGCCTGGAACAACGCACCATAACGGTAAACCCGGACGCGGCCAAAGCGGTCAGACAGTGCTCCGAACGTCACCACCATGACGGCTGCGAATCCAGCGGCAATCAGAAGCCCCACAGGACCAATGAATTTGTCCCCAGGGAAGACACCTTCCTTGACCGACATGAAGGAGATCAGCAGAGCCGAATAGATGGAAGAATTGCCATTCTCCCCCATACGGAGGCCTATACCCACCAGCACGTTCCTTCTGGAATGCTTCCAAAGTTGGCCCACAGGGTTCTTGACCACATTCTTATGCTTCTCCAGTTCCTGAAATACCGGGGTTTCCTTCAACCTCAGGCGAATGAAGACAGCAACAATGATCAGGACAAAGCTGGCAAGGAATGGCACCCTCCAGAGCCACGACTCGAAAGCAGCCTTGTCCGCCAACTGCAACAGCGCGAAAGTTCCGGCGCCCAGGAGCGTGCCGAGCTGAATGCCAACGAATGGCAGCGACGCGAAGTACCCCCGGCGCTTCGGCGGCGCCACTTCCGATATCAGGGTTGTGGCTCCGGCCTGTTCCGCTCCGGCCCCCAAACCCTGGATGATTCGCAATGTCACCAGGAGTACAGCGCCGAGCATTCCGGCCTGCTCGAAGGTGGGGAGCAGGCCGATGGCAAAGCTTGCGAGTCCCATCATGCCGATTGTCAGCAAGAGGACCATTTTGCGGCCAAATCTGTCTCCGATGAATCCGAAGAAAATACCGCCGAACGGTCTGGCCGCAAATCCCACGCCATAGGTGGCAAAGGATGCGATCAAAGCCCCGCTCTCACCCAAAGGCTTAAAGAACAAAGGCCCAAAGATCAAGGCCGAGGCCAGGCCATAAATGTAGAAATCGTAGTACTCCAGGGCAGAACCCACGGAGCTGGCCAGCGTCGCCCTGCGAAGCTGTTCCGGCTCAACCACTGCATCGTCAGCCTCAGCTGCGAGCTTTGCATCAGTACGAGTTGTCACAAGCACTCCCTCAAAATCACCCCAGGGCCCCCGTTGGCCCGACGAGATAGTGATGGCATCACCGCCAAGATCACTATGGTGAACAGCGTACAGCTTGTTGAACTAGGTGCCAAGATTAAAATAAGATTTATTCAAAATCCGATGATTGTGACGTGCGGCACTGCATCAACCCATCGGATTCCCCAGGGAGCGGGGCCAGCTCCTTGAGTTCCTTGACCATGAGCGCACCCTGCTCCTCTGAATAAGTAGCCTTCAGCGCAGTAACAGAAAGCCCCAGGCTGGGACCATGCGCCCCATGGGTGGGCACGGGAACGGCAAGGCACACCACGCCTACCGTGGATTCTTCGTCCTCGAAGGCAAAACCCTGCTTGCGGATCGTGGTGATTTGAGCCTTCAGTTCCTCGGCCGTGCGCAGCGAGTTCGGCGTCATGACCGGAAGTTCCATGCCATCCGGGAACATGGCATCGATGTCGTGATCATGCAATTGCGCCAGGAGCGCCTTTCCTACACTGCAAAGGGAGACCGGCATCTTGTCGCCGATGTTCGAGGTCAGCCGAACTGCAGGATGACCCTCATAGCGCGCCAGGTATATGACGTGGTCCCCGTCCAACATGGCGATGCGGACAGTTTCTCCAGACAGGGTGGGTGCTTGTTCACAGTACTTGTAGAACTCCTGCACTTCATCCAAACGGCTCAAGTACGCTGCGCCCAGCTCCACGAGCTTTCGCCCCAAGCCAAAGTCCGCGCCCTGCCTGGTAATAAGCCGTGCTTCTTCCAGTGCCAGCAGCAGATTAGACGTGGAAGATTTAGGGATTCCCAACTCCCTGGACAGATCACTCAGGGTGAGGCGGCCCGATGGCGATTCTGCCAATGCTTCCAGAACGGCCGCTGCGCGGGTCACCGCAGGAGCTGGCGATGATGCGCCCAGTCCTTCGGAGCGGGTAATGCGGGAATCGGCCATGATTCTCCTTCGTCATCTCAAACCGGACATCTCGTCCAACCGGGTGTTCAATCAGCTGAACACTACCCATCATAGTGTGATTGCTTGCGGTCCTGTCGGGAGCAATGGGGGCTTTATCGACACACAAGGCCTTAACGAGGGCTTTACTTTTCAAACGGAAAAGTTCGCTGTATATTCATTTTCGAGCTCTCCACCGCGGCATCCCCCAATAGTCGTGGTGGAGAGCTCATCCATTTCCCGGTGGGAATCCTAGGCAGCCACGCGTTCTTCGCCACGCAGGTACCAGCCGCCACCACTTCCGTCCCGCACCAGTTCCCAGGTTGCCAGGCTGGACATCGCGTTGCTTCCCAGCCGCACTTGGACTTGCAAGACCTCAACATCCACGCGGCCCTGCCCCCGGGGCATTCGCTTGGAACTCTCCCACCACGGCACCCTCTCGAACCATCGGAATGGTTCTTCCGCAATCTGCCACTCCCGGCCGCCCCGGACTACCGTAGTTGCCTCGCCGCCCCCTGCACTGCGGATGTATACCTGTTCCATAAGCCAGACAGTAGGCGTGGGCACTGACTTTTTTCGTGAGCCGCTTTTGGGGAAAGAAAAACCCCGCCATCCCGACCGTTGCGGTCCAGGATGGCGGGGCTGTTTGGTGGGTCCTACCGGGATCGAACCGATGACATCCACGGTGTAAACGTGGCGCTCTACCAGCTGAGCTAAAGACCCAAAGTTCAGTTTCAGTGCCTTAGCGCTTCAACCAACGAACAATGACTCTACATGATCATTCGGGCGAAACACCAATCGAGTCCCTCGCTGCAGAAATGTCGGGCAAATTCCGCGCAAGATAATCCAATGCTCCGCTCACTCCTACCTCAAGTTTCAGGGCGGCAAATTCGTCACCTCGCGTGGATCCCCTGTTGATGATGACCACAGGTTTGCCTGCCTTCGCAGCATGGCGAACGAACCTCAACCCACTCATCACGGTGAGCGAGGAGCCGGCGACCAGGAGAGCTTCGCCGGCGTCCACCATGGAATACGCCCGTTCGACCCGGGTTTTGGGAACATTTTCGCCAAAGTAGACGAAGTCAGGCTTCAGCGTTCCGCCGCAGACAGGACAAACTGCCACCACGAATGACTTAATGAGCTCGGGATCTTCCACGGTGGCATCAGCGTCCGGGGCCATCTCCACCACGCCTGCCTCGAGCGCGGCTTCTACGAACCCCGGATTCAGCTCCTCAAGAATTGCGGCGAGCAGCTTTCTGGAAAAAACGTGTCCGTTCTCAAGGCAGATCACCTGATCGAACCGCCCATGCAGATCCACAACGTTGGTGCTTCCGGCGTCCTCGTGGAGCCGGTCGACATTTTGGGTGATGAGGCCGGTCAGCAGGGCCCCCGCCGTTCCATGAGGGCGACGGCGGCGTGGCCGGCATTTGGATCAGCATGCCGCAAGTGGGACCAGCCGATATGGTTCCGGGCCCAATACCGCCGTCGATTGGCAGCACTGCCGATGAATTCCTGATACGTCATGGGGCTCCGTGGCGCTGATCCAGGTCCCCGGTAGTCCGGAATACCCGAATCGGTGCTGAGTCCGGCGCCGGTGAGCATGGCCAGCCGCCTGCCCCCAAGAATGTCCAGGACCTCCTTCAACGCCGCCTCTTCCCCGGCCCCCAAGGTGGCAGCGGTAGCCGGTTCCATGCTGGCGAAGCCGGTCATACCAACACCGGGCCGCACGTGGTTCACCCCTGCTGCACTCTCAATTCAGAGAGCGCCTGGCGGTAGCCTGCGAGGTCCCTGGCCTGTCCCCGCGGATTGACCACCACGTACCGGATCAATCCTTCGGCATCAATGATGAACGTTCCCCTAAGGGCCATCCCGCTGCGGGTATCAAAGACACCGTAAGCCTGCGCAACAGCTCCATGTGGCCAGAAATCAGCCAAAAGATCGAACTCATAGCGTTCCTGCTCCGCATATGCGCGCAAAGCAAATTTGCTGTCTACGGAGATCGCAAGGACGGTGGCGTTCGAGTCTTCGAAAGCAGCGATATTGTCGCGAATCTCACACAGTTCTCCCGTGCAGATGCCAGAGAAAGCGAACGGATAGAACACCACCACAACGTTGCGACCCCTGAAATCCGACAAACGGACCGGCTCGCCATATTGATTCAGCAGTTCAAAGTCCGGCGCCACCTCTCCGATCCCGGGAACAAGTGCGGGGGCCGGCGCTTGCTGGACTTCCGTCACTTGTTCTTCTTCGGCACCAAACGGGTGGCGCTCCAGTCCTTGGATACCCCGGCAGAAGTGGTCAGGTGCAGCCCCGAAGTGGGCGCTGCGTCCTGGATGTCCGCGGGAGAGACGTAGTTGTCGCGGCCGGATTTGGGGGTCAGAACCCACACCACGCCGCCCTCTTTCAAGGTGGTGAGCGAATCCATCAGAGCATCGACCAGGTCACCATCGCCGTCCCGCCACCAGCAAATAACAGCGTCTACGACGTCATGATCATCTTCATCCAACAGCTCAGAGCCCGTGACATCTTCAATGTCGTCACGCAAGTCGAAATCGACGTCGTCGTCGTAGCCGCGTTCCTGAATCAGATCCCCGTCTTTGAAACCCAATCTTTCCGCCACATTTACCGATGTGGCGGCGTCGGCCTCGCTCACGTTTCCTCCTTTTGAAGTGACTTCCATTACTAACAGCCAACACCCTTTGGGCGTGTGCTTCAAGCCATTGTCCCTGCGATGACGCATATTCCGCACTACCTGGGGTGTTTCGAAGCTGTGACAATCACGTGGCATCCGTCACGGAGAGCACCAGGATGTGACATACAACGCCCCTGAGGCCCCACGGCTACGCATCCCAGCGCTGTCAAAGCTAGAGTGGCCATGAGCGCTTTGGCTGCAGGGCGATCGCCCCGAGGAATTCTACTGGGCAGCCATGCGCTCACAAGACCTGCCCGGCGCATCCGACCGGGCTGTTGAAACCGAGATGTCGCACACGACGCGTTCATGACGGGCAGTTACCCTGCCAGACCTGAGGCGCCGATGCATGCGCCTAAAGGAAGGTTGGACGTGGCTGCAGGAGAAGAGACCTCACACATCCTCAGCGGGTTGACTGCCCAGCTGCCTGATCGTGATCCGGAAGAGACCGCGGAGTGGATTGAGTCCCTTGATGCGTTGATCGCGGAGCAGGGCACGGAGCGTGCCCAGTACATTATGCGTTCGTTGTTGCAGCGTGCCGGTGCCCGGTCGGTGGGTGTGCCGATGGTAACGACCACTGATTATGTGAACACGATCCCGGTGGACCAGGAAGCAGAATTCCCGGGGAACGAGGAGTTCGAGCGCCGGTACCGTGCGTACATGCGGTGGAACGCCGCGGTCATGGTCCATCGTGCGCAGCGGGCCGATATCGGGGTGGGCGGGCATATTTCCACCTATGCCGGCGCGGCGACCCTGTACGAGGTCGGGTTCAACCATTTCTTCCGCGGCAAGGACCATCCCTCGGGCGGGGACCAGGTGTTCTTCCAGGGACACGCGTCCCCGGGCATGTACGCCAGGGCGTTCATGGAAGGCCGCCTCTCGGAGGAGGACCTGGACGGGTTCCGCCAGGAGAAGTCCCGTGAGGGCCATGCCCTGTCCTCGTACCCGCACCCGCGCCTGATGCCGGACTTCTGGGAATTCCCGACCGTGTCGATGGGTATCGGGCCGATGAACGCGATCTACCAGGCCCAGTCCAACCGGTACCTGCACAACCGCGGCATCAAGGACACTTCCGACCAGCAGGTCTGGGCGTTCCTGGGCGACGGGGAAATGGACGAGCCCGAATCCCGCGGCCTGCTCCAGCTCGCGGCGAACGAGAACCTGGACAACCTGAACTTCGTGATCAACTGCAACCTCCAGCGCCTGGACGGGCCCGTCCGCGGCAACGGGAAGATCATGCAGGAGTTGGAGGCGTTCTTCCGCGGTGCGGGCTGGAACGTGATCAAGGTCGTCTGGGGCCGGGAATGGGACTCCCTGCTGGAAGCGGACCAGGACGGGGCGTTGGTGAAAATCATGAACGAAACCCCCGATGGTGACTACCAGACCTACAAGGCCGAGTCCGGCGGGTTCGTCCGGGACCACTTCTTCGGCAAGTCCCCGCAGACCAAGGACCTGGTCGCTGACCTGACCGATGACCAGATCTGGGGCCTCAAACGCGGCGGGCACGATTACCGCAAGGTCTACGCCGCGTACAAGGCAGCGGTCGAGTTCAAGGGCAAACCCACCGTGATCCTGGCCAAAACCGTCAAGGGATACGGCCTGGGCCCGCACTTCGAAGGCCGCAACGCCACCCACCAGATGAAGAAGCTGACCATGGAAGACCTGAAGGCCTTCCGTGACCACCTGCGCATCCCCATCAGCGATGACCAGCTCGACGCGGACCTCTACCGGCCCCCGTACTACCACCCCGGCATGGACGCCCCGGAAATCAAATACCTCATGGAACGCCGGGCCGAACTGGGCGGTTTCGTCCCCGAACGCCGCCGCACCCACACCCCCGTGACCCTGCCCGAAGCCAAATCCTACGAGGTCGCCAAACGCGGCTCCGGCAAACAACAAGCCGCGACCACCATGGCCTTCGTCCGGCTCCTGAAAGACCTCATGCGGGACAAAAACTTCGGTGCCCGGTTCGTGCCCGTCGTCCCGGACGAATCACGCACCTTCGGCATGGACGCGTTCTTCCCGACCGCGAAAATCTACAACCCCAAGGGCCAGAACTACCTCTCCGTGGACCGGGACCTCGTCCTGGCCTACAAGGAATCCCCCGCCGGGCAACTGATCCACCCCGGCATCAACGAAGCCGGCGCCGTCGCAGCATTCACCGCCGCCGGCACCGCGTACGCCACCCACGGCGAACCCCTGGTCCCGATCTACGTCTTCTACTCCATGTTCGGCTTCCAACGCACCGGAGATTCCTTCTGGGGCCGCCGCGGACCAAATGACCCGCGGCTTCATCATCGGCGCCACCGCAGGACGAACCACCCTCACCGGCGAAGGACTCCAACACGCCGACGGGCACTCCCCCCTCCTGGCCTCCACCAACCCCGCCGTGAAAACCTACGACCCCGCCTACGGCTACGAAATCGGCCACATCATCCGCCACGGCCTCGAAGAAATGTACGGCCCCAACAACGACGGCACCGGCACAGCATCCGACAAAAACGTGATGTACTACCTCACCGTCTACAACGAACCCATCACCCAACCCGCCGAACCGGAAAACCTGGACATCAACGGCCTGCTCAAGGGCATCTACCGCCTCGCCCCCGCCCCGGAAAACACCAATGGCGCCGCCAACACAGGTACCAACCGGCCCACCGCGAACATCCTCGCCTCCGGCGTGTCCGTACCCTGGGCCCTGGAAGCCGCCCGGATCCTCGCCCAGGACTGGGGCGTCGCCGCCGAAGTCTGGTCCGTGACGTCCTGGAACGAACTCCGACGCGACGGACTCGCCGCCGAAGAACACGCCTTCCTCAACCCCGGCCAACCCGCCCGCACCCCGTTCATCACCGAACAACTCGCCGGCACCACCGGACCCGTCATCGCCGTGTCCGACTACATGAAAGCCGTCCCCGACCAAATCCGCCAATTCATCCCCAACGACTTCGCCTCCCTCGGAGCAGACGGCTTCGGCTTCTCCGACACCCGCCAAGCCGCCCGCCGCTACTTCAAAAACGACACCCACTCCATCGTCGCCAAAACCCTCCAACTCCTCGCCGCCAAGGGTGAAGTCGAAGAAGGTGCCCTGGAAAAGGCGATCGATAAGTACCGGCTCCTGGATGTGAACGCCGGCACCACCGGCGGAGCAGGCGGCGACGCCTAAGAAGGAACCCGGAAAACCAGGGCACCAGTCCAGGTTGTACGAACTCAGGCAGTACCCGCGACGGCGGCTTCCATCGGAAGGTGGGGGCCGCCGTCGGGCGTTTAACAAAGGCTTTTCTGCGCTCAACATGACGTGACCAGCGACAACATAAGTTGTAGCCTTCGCACAAATGGAGCTTGCCCGTGATGCACCGTATGCTCGTTCCATGGCAGAGCCCAGCAAAATCACTACAAAGCGCAAAGCAGCAACCCAGGCATTGTCGCCGGAAAAGGCGGAGACCCTGCGGCAGCTCCGTGCAAATGTGGGGCAATTGTCCACCAGCACCATGCGGCAGCTTGAGAAATCGCTGCCTTGGTACAGTCGACTGAGCTCTGATGAACGCTCCGCTTTGGGGCTCGTGGCCCAAAATGGCATTGCCGCTTTCGTGACCTGGTACGAGCGCCCCAGTTCGCCGTCGTGGATCCTGACCGACGTCTTCGGCAATGCACCCACGGAACTGACCCGCTCCATCAGCCTGCAGAAGGCCCTGCAGTTGATCCGGATCGTAGTGGAGGTCGTCGAGGACCAGGTTCCTGTGATCGCTCCTGAATCGGACCAGCCTTCGCTCCGCGAGGCGGTGCTCCGCTACTCCCGTGAAGTGGCGTTCGCGGCCGCGGATGTCTACGCCCGCGCGGCGGAATCACGGGGATCCTGGGATACCCGGCTTGAGGCGCTGATTGTGGACGCAATCCTGCGGGGCGAGAACACAGATGCATTGCGGTCAAGGATCGCCGCCCTGGGTTGGAAGGCGCAGGAGCGCTTCACCGTCATGGTGGGCAACTCGCCATCGGAGCCCAGCGCCAGCTACGTCAGCGATTTACGCCGGACTGCCGGCCGTTTCGCAGAAGACGCGCTCGTAGGAATCCAGGGTGACCGCCTCATCCTCATCCTCGGCGGGGTCCAGGACCGCGATACGGCGTACTTGAAGCTCAGTGAACTGTTTGCGCCGGGCGCCGTCGTGTACGGGCCCGAGGCCGGCTCGTTACTGGAGGCCAGTACGTCGGCCCAGGCCGCCTTCGCCGGCCTTACCGCAGCCCGCGCCTGGCCCTCGGCGCCTCGACCTGTCGCAGCGGACGATCTCCTCCCGGAACGCGTTGTTTCCGGGGATGATGCGGCCCGGCGGTCCCTCATCAAGAATATTTACCGCCCGCTGCTGGCAGCCTCGAACGGCTTGGTGGAAACCTTGGGAACCTACCTCGAGCTGGGACATTCATTGGAGGCCACAGCGCGTGAATTGTTCGTCCATGCCAACACTGTGCGCTACCGTTTGAAGCGTGTCTGCGATGTGACTGGCTGGGATCCGCTCCTCCCAAGGGAAGCATTCGTACTTCAAACTGCCCTGGTGGTGGGCCGGCTTTCGGCCCAGCCCAAAGCCGCCCCCGAGCGTCACGCATCGCGTTCACAGAACTGAACCGTTGTAGACTTCCTACAAACTGACCCAGTGAGCTTGGTGTACGAAAACACCAGTGGATCACGTGGCAATTTGGAAAGCTGGATACGTGCTTGCAATCGTCTGCCCTGGACAGGGCTCCCAGACCCCTGGATTTTTGGCCCCTTGGCTGGAACTCCCCTCCGTCGAAGGCCAATTGGCCACCCTGAGCGAGATCGCAGGCATCGACCTCAAGGCCCACGGAACCACGTCCGATGAAGAAACCATCAAAGACACCGCAGTGGCCCAACCCCTGATCGTGGCCGCGGGCTTGGTGGCAGCCAGGTCTTTGTTCGACGTCGAACTCAACACACTTCCCGTTGTGCTTGCAGGGCACTCCGTCGGTGAAATCACGGCTTCAGCCCTTGCCGGCGTCCTCACTGAGAAGGAAGCCATGACTTTCGTCCGCGAGCGGGCCAACAGTATGGCTGCCGCAGCAGCGGTAACCCCCACGGGCATGAGTGCAGTGGTCGGTGGTGACCCCGCGGAGGTCCTCGCCGCCATCGAGGCGTCGGGCGCCACTCCCGCCAATGTGAACGGAGCCGGCCAGACAGTGGCCGCAGGAACGTTCGAGCAGCTCAAGGCTTTGGCTGACAACCCGCCGGCCAAGGCACGCGTCATTCCCCTGAAGGTTGCCGGCGCCTTCCACACCTCGCACATGGCTCCCGCCGTCAGCGCGCTGGAAGCCCTCAAGCCTTCCTTGTCCCCGCAGGATCCGACGGTCCCCCTTCTGTCCAACTACGACGGCAAGGAAGTAACGGCGGGTACTGCCGCCGTCGACAGCATGATTGCACAAGTGTCCCGGCCCGTCCGATGGGACCAGTGCATGGAGAACCTCTCCGCCCGCGGAGTCACCGGTGTGATCGAACTCGCTCCCGCCGGGACCCTTGCTGGTTTGGCCAAGCGTGGAATGCCCGGAGTCAAGACAGTTGCTGTCAAAACCCCGGACGATTTGTCTGCGGCGCTGGCACTTTTCGCTGAACTGGAGGGACAGGCGTGAGCACTCCCGTCCTCAAGAAAGCTACGGTCAACGAGAACGCCCGTATCCTGGGCATCGGCGCATACCGTCCCGATGTCATCGTCACCAACGACGACGTCTGCCAGTGGATCGATTCCTCTGATGAATGGATCCGTCAGCGCACTGGCATCATCACCCGCCACCGCGCAGCTGCCGATGTCAGCGTCATCGACATGGCCGAAGGTGCCGCCCGCGAGGCCATCAAGCAGGCCGGGATCGAACCATCCCAGCTGGGTGCAGTCATCGTCTCCACCGTGACGCACCCTTACGCAACACCGTCAGCCGCCGCTGCCCTTACGGAGCGTTTGGGCGCGACGCCGGCACCCGCCTTTGACATCTCCGCCGCGTGTGCAGGGTACTGCTACGGCGTTGCCCAGGCGGACGCGCTGGTGCGCTCCGGTTCTGCCGAATATGTTCTGGTGGTTGGCGCCGAGAAACTCTCGGACGTCATCGACAACCACGAACGCACCATCTCATTCCTGCTCGGCGACGGTGCCGGCGCAGTAGTGGTGGGCCCCTCCGACACTCCCGGCATCGGACCTTCAGTATGGGGCTCGGATGGCAGCAAGTGGGACGCGATCGGAATGACCCACTCTTTGGAAGACGTCAAGAAGCTGGGTGAATCCGCCCGCCACTCGGACGAAACAGATGACCTCGCAATCATCTCTGCAACGCAGGATGTTTGGCCTACGCTGCGTCAGGACGGCCAGACTGTTTTCCGTTGGGCCGTGTGGGAAATGGCCAAGGTGGCCCAGCAAGCGTTGGACGCTGCCGGGATCGAAGCCAGCGACCTCGCCGCGTTTGTTCCCCACCAGGCGAACATGCGCATCATCGATGAGATGGTGAAGAAGCTGAAGCTTCCCGAGACAGTCCTCATTGGCCGCGACATCGCCCAAGCCGGCAATACGTCAGCCGCTTCCATCCCGCTGGCCACGCACCGCCTGCTTCAGGAGAACCCTGGACTCAGCGGTGGATTGGCATTGCAGATCGGCTTCGGCGCTGGATTGGTATTCGGTGCCCAGGTAGTCGTCCTGCCATAGACCTGGACAGGCCCCGCGGCCTCCAGCCAACTGAATATGACTTACAAACCCAAACCGTAACCGCGGTTTGCCCCCTTTCCGGCATAGCCGGCACAACAAGAAAAGGAGCCAACAATGGCTAGCAACGAAGAAATCCTGGCCGGCCTGGCTGAAATCGTCAACGAAGAAACGGGCCTGGCTACCGAAGCCGTCGAGCTGGACAAGTCCTTCACCGAGGACCTGGACATCGACTCCATCTCCATGATGACCATCGTCGTGAACGCCGAAGAGAAGTTCGGCGTACGCATCCCGGACGAAGAGGTCAAGAACCTCAAGACCGTCGGCGACGCCGTCAGCTTCATCGCAAACGCCCAGGCCTAAGCCTGGTACCTGCTGTGCCGGGCCGGGGTGGTTGACCCTGTGCCCGGCACAGCCGCAGTAACGCCCAAAGTTTTTCCTGCCGTCCCCTGCAAAAACCGCAGACGGGATGGCTGATCCGACAGAGAGTGATCGCATGGCACGCAAAGTAGTCATAACCGGTCTGGGGGCCACCACTCCCATCGGCGGCGACGTCCCCACAATGTGGCAGAACGCGCTGAAAGGGGTCTCAGGTGCCCGCACGCTCGAAGACGAGTGGGTGGCCAAGTACGACCTCCCCGTCCACTTTGCTGCCCGGTGCTCGACGCCGGCCCTGGAAGTCCTGAGCCGGGTGGAAGCCAAGCGCATGGACCCATCCACGCAGTTTGGTGTCATCGCTGCCCGGGAGGCATGGGCTGACGCTGGCATCGAAGACATCGACCACGACCGCCTGGCGGTGGCCTTTGCCACGGGTATCGGCGGCGTATGGACGCTCCTTGATGCATGGGACACCCTCAGGGACAAGGGCCCCCGTAGGGTCCTGCCAATGACCGTTCCCATGCTTATGCCCAACGGCGTAGCCGCTGCCGTCAGCCTTGACCTCGGCGCCCGCGCCGGAGCCCACACTCCAGTTTCTGCTTGCGCATCCGGTACCGAGGCCCTGCACCTTGGCTTGGACCTGATCCGCTCGGGCAAGGCCGATGTGGTCATGTGCGGTGGGGCGGAAGCCGCCATTCACCCCATGCCCTTGGCGGCTTTCTCGTCCATGCAGGCACTCTCACGCCGCAATGACGATCCTGAGCGCGCCTCCCGTCCGTACGACGTCGACCGTGACGGCTTTGTCATGGGTGAGGGTGCCGGTGCCCTGGTACTTGAAGCTGAAGAGCACGCGATCGCCCGCGGCGCCCGCATCTATGCTGAGCTTGCCGGAACCTCGGTCACAGCTGACGCCTACCACATCACAGCTCCTGACCCCGAAGGTCTCGGCGCCACCCGCGCACTCAAGGCCGCAATGTTTGACGGCAGGATCCAGGCTGAAGACGTAGTCCACGTCAATGCCCACGCCACCTCCACACCGGTTGGCGACAAGCCCGAGTACACGGCCCTCCGTGCCGCCTTGGGGACCCACGTGGACAACGTGGCGGTCTCTGCCACCAAATCCCAGATGGGGCACCTCCTGGGCGCCTCCGGGGCTGTGGAGGCTGTCCTCACTGTGCTGGCCGTCTATGAGCGCAAGGCACCTGTCACCATCAACCTTGAGAACCAGGATCCCGAGATCCCCCTCGACGTCGTAACCTCCGGCCGTGACCTGCCTTCGGGCGACATCGTCGCGCTGAGCAACTCGTTCGGATTTGGCGGACACAACGCTGTCATCGCCGTCCGCAACGTCTAGGAGCTGCGTCCGCCGGATGCCGTGAGGTGAATTAACGAGAAGGGCCCACCATCAGGTGGGCCCTTCTCTGTTGCTATGGGAATGTTGTGGCGGTCAGGCGTCGCTGCTACCCGACCTGGTGCAGCCACCGGACCGGGGCGCCCTCAGCGGCGTGGCGGAAGGGCTCCAGTTCCTCGTCCCAGGCTTCGCCGAGGGCCAACGACAACTCATGGTAAACGGCCGACGGGTCTCCCGCTCCTGACTCATAGGCATAGCGGATGCGATCCTCACTGACCATGATGTTGCCGTGCACATCCGTGACAGCATGGAAGATACCCAATTCCGGAGTGTGCGACCAGCGGGGCCCCCGTCCACGCCTTGGCTCGGTTCTTCAGTCACCTCGTACCGCAGATGTGCCCAGCCCCGAAGAGCAGACGCCAACTGGGCGCCCGTGCCGGGCGCACCTGTCCAGGACAGTTCGGCACGGAACATCCCGGGCGCAGCTGGCTGAGGGGTCCACTCAAGATCGGTCCGCTTGTCCACGACCGATCCGATGGCCCACTCAACGTGCGGGCACAACGCCGTAGGGGCCGAGTGCACGAAAAGGACACCGCGGGTTGTTGCAACAGACATTCCATCCTCCATAGCTGTAGGTACGTCTTCCCCAACGACCTCTGCAGCGGATGTCTTTCTGTTGCTGCCCGGCCCTGTCATTCTTATGGACCCTGCAGGCTATTCAATTAGCTAAGACTCTTAGATTGTGACACGAAACGAACCCTCAACCCTAAATTGAAGGTTCGGCGGTGGTGCTTTCATTTTGCCGTACCCTTCCCTTTTCCGCCAGTGCGACTCTTTGGGCGTTATGTTCAGGCCCGGGGATGTGCCTGCTGGTAGCTCTTCCGAAGCCTGTCCACGGAAACGTGGGTGTATATCTGGGTAGTGGCGAGGCTACTGTGACCAAGAATTTCCTGCACGGCGCGAAGATCCGCCCCACCATCCAGCAGATGGGTCGCGGCACTATGCCTCAAGGCGTGGGGCCCCGTTGCAGCCGTGTCGCCAAGTGCCTCCAGCAGGACGGCTACAACCGCACGGACCTGGCGTGGGTCAACGCGGTTTCCTCTCACGCCCAGGAACAGAGCCGGCCCGCTCGTGGCAGTTACCAGCGCCGGGCGTCCACGGCGAAGCCAGTCGTCGATGGCAAGGGCAGCTGGAACTCCGAAAGGAACGGTACGCTCCTTGTTTCCCTTGCCAATGACGCGGAGGGTCCGTCTATCCGGATCCGTGTCATCGATGTCCAGCCCGGCAAGCTCCCCAACCCGCACGCCGGTTGCGTACAGCAACTCCACCATCGCTCGATCCCGGATGGCCAGAGGACCTCCATCCGCCGCGGCAGCGTCAAGGCTATCCACGACCCTGAGAATTTGCTGCTGCTGCAGGACTCCAGGCAACGATTTCACGCGTTTAGGAGCCTGCAGCCGAATGGCTGGATCCGTGGCGATGAGTTCCTCCCTCAAAGCCCACTTCGTGAACGACCTCGCCGTGGCAGCGCGGCGGGCGAGGGTGGACCGGGCCATGCCGGCTTCGCTTTGTGCGCCCAACCACCGGCGCAGAGAACCCAATTCCAATTCATCGAGATCGCGTATTCCCTCCTGGACCGCGAATCCGAGAAGGCTGTGCACATCTGCCAGATAGGCCCGGACAGTATGTGCCGACCTCGCGCGTTCACCGCGTAGGTAGCGTTCGAATCCCTCCGCTGCGCTCTTGAGCGATGCTGGCAATAATTCTGCGTCCACCCTTCCAACTTTGCCAGCAACTTGGACCGTCGCTGCGTATCAACATGCTTCGCTACTTGTCCGCCCTACGCATTCTTGGTGCGCTTCCAGGCCCCCCGTTCCGAGGACGCGAGTCCCAGCAGTCCCAATCGCCCCAAGCCCGCGCGAACAGTGTCCGGGCTGAGGCCGGCAACTACTGTGAGTTTCTCCACGGAACTTGCCGATCGAAGCGGTAAGGCGTCCAGGAGAATCAGGTCTTCCAAGGACAGGCCATCATGAGGCGCGGCCGGCGAGTCCTTCTCGGAGCCGATCACCTCGCCATTTCGACCGGCCAACTCAGCAATTTCTCCGACGTCCGTCACACAGATCGCCCCGCCATCGCGGAGCAGCCTGTGGCACCCAGCCGAATTCGCGCTGTGAATGGATCCCGGGACAGTTGCCACTACCCGCCCTATGCTCTCGGCGTGATGGGCCGTGTTCAGTGCGCCTGAGCGCCATCGTGCTTCCACTACCACCGTGACAGCCGCCAGCGCAGCGATGAGGCGGTTTCGCTGCAGGAACCGGTACCTTGTAGGGGCAGATCCGGGTGGCACCTCGGAAATCACCGCTCCTTGGTTGGCCACAGCACGAAGCAGATCCTCGTTCCCGGAGGGATAGAAGCGGTCCACTCCCCCAGCC
Organism: Arthrobacter sp. StoSoilB13; assembly: GCF_019977255.1. Classification (NCBI taxonomy): domain Bacteria; kingdom Bacillati; phylum Actinomycetota; class Actinomycetes; order Micrococcales; family Micrococcaceae; genus Arthrobacter; species Arthrobacter sp. StoSoilB13. The sequence continues at coordinate 1,140,245 of NZ_AP024647.1, forward strand.
ATGACTGCAATGGTCGGTACGTTTGCGACCCCGCCACGGAGGGCCCCACGGTGGGCGTGGGCGTCAATGCCATAGGCTCCACCGGAAACTACGCAGTATCCACGTTGGGCCAAGCCGTAGGCAAGGTCCCCCGTCACAGATGCTCCGTAGCTCGTGCTGTCCCTGGACCCCACCAGCGCGATGGTCTGACGCGTTGAGGGAAGGGGCTGCTCGTGTCCACGCCACCACAGGCACAAAGGCTCCTGGAGGCCGAGGTCAGACAATTGCCCTGGCCATAGCTCGTCGCCGGGAACGATCAGGCGGCCACCGAGCCTCTTCATCGTCTCCAGGTCGCGGTCCGGTGCGAGGTCCGGAACACGTGGAGCCCACCGTCGCTTGCTGGCCGTGAGCCCCGGCCAGGAAGCCGGGGCCCTCCGCTTTCGGTCAGTAGGGTGGAAATTTCCTGTTCCAGGCGTGGGCCGACAGCAAGTTCTCCGGTCGCGATACCCAGTGCGTCAACAGCTCCAACAGCATGAACCAAGGCGAGCCCCACGGAATCCTGTGGTTCCATCAGACGCGCCAGTGCTGCCCGTGCAAGCCTTTCCTTTTCCTGTTTCCCCAACACGGCTGCGCTTGTGCCTTCCGTTGTCACTTCGTCCTTCGTCACGTTGTCCTTCATGTCGTCGCCGTTGCTTGCCGGAGGCCGAGCGCTTGTCCGATGTGGTCTGCAGTGGGAACCCTGCTATGGTCCAGGTCTGCCAGCGTCCAAGCCAAGCGAAGGACGCGGTCGTATCCCCGGGCAGTGAGAATGCCTCGCTCCAAGGCCGTGTCCAGGATGCGGGTGGTGCCCTGTGCCAGCCTCAGTTCCCCACGAAGGGTGTTTCCCGGCACTTGGGAATTGGTCTCAATGCCGAACGCCCCCAGGCGCTCGGCCTGCCTCAGCCTCGCAGCCAGTACCCGTCCTGCAACGGCGTCCGTTCGCTCTTCGGTACCTGCTTGTCCAAAATCGGCAAGGGACACGCGTTCCACTTGGAGTTGTATGTCGACGCGGTCCAGAAGAGGACCAGATATTCGGCCGAAGTACCGCCGCCGCATTATTGCGGTGCAGGTACAGTCCATCCCCTTGCCCGAGGCTTTGCCGCATGGGCAAGGATTGGCTGCCAGTACCAGTTGAAACCGAGCGGGGTAAGCTGCCGTTCCCGCCGAACGGTGAATGACCAGCTCGCCGCTCTCCAAGGGTTGCCGCAGGGCATCCAGGACGCGTCGTTCATACTCGGGAGCCTCGTCCAGGAAGAGGACCCCACGGTGTGCCCTCGAGGCAGCGCCCGGACGGGGAAGCCCCGAGCCTCCGCCGATGATGGCAGCTGAAGTAGCACTGTGGTGGGGATTCTCAAACGGCGGCCTCCGGAGCAATGTTCCGGTTGATGAGCGGACCGCCGCCAGGGAGTGGATGGCAGTAACCTCCATTGCCGCCTTGTCCGCCAGGTCCGGCAAGAGTCCTGGCAAACGCTCTGCGAGCATCGTCTTACCGGCACCCGGTGGACCGGTCAGGAGCATATGGTGGCTACCTGCCGCTGCGACTTCCAGGGCGCGCCGGGCCTCCGATTGCCCCGAAACGTCGGAAAGATCGGGCACGATGCCCTCCGCGTCATCATTTTCATCCCCGGGATCAGCACCGGGCGGGTCGTAGTCCAGGGCGAGTTCTTTGGGGTCCGCACCGAAGTCGTACGCCAGCCGGGCAAGAGTCCGGTATCCCCTGACGCGAGCCCCCGGCACCAAAGTTGCCTCCGCGACGTTTGCTTCTGCTACGACAATCTCCGGATACCCCGCCTGGACGGCAGCCATCACGGCCGGGAGGATGCCCCTCACCGGCCGAAGCCGGCCGTCCAAACCGAGCTCGGCAATGAAGACTGTTCCATCGATCGAACGAATGTCCTCCGCAGCACGGAGAACAGCCATGGTGATGGCGAGGTCAAAGCCCGAACCACGTTTGGGCAAGGATGCTGGAATGAGATTGGCGGTGATCTTCCTCCGGCTCAGAGGAATTCCCGAGTTCTGTGCCGCGGAGCGTATTCGTTCTTTGGCTTCGTTTAATGCGGCATCCGGGAGGCCCAGGATCACGAAAGCGGGAAGCGTCTGGCCGATGTCGGCTTCTACCTCGACGATGTAGCCGTTGAGGCCAACGAGGGCAATGCAGTAGCTGCGTCCGACCCCCATCAGCCAACACCCCTCAGGTGTTCCAGCTGGGGGTCTCCAATGCCGTCATGGATGACCGACACCACGTCCACACGTCTTTGCGGAGCATTCAGTTCATGCTCCCGGCACCACGATGACGCGAGCCGGTGCAGGCGTGCCAGCTTGGCTGGACCCACGGCTTCAAACGGATGTCCGTAATCCAGGCTGCTGCGGGTCTTTACCTCCGCGACCACCAGGGTGTCGCCCTCCAACGCCACGATGTCGATTTCACCGTCGGCGCACCGCCAATTTCGATCGACAATCCGCATGCCCTGGCCTTCCAGGAATCCTGCGGCCAAAGCCTCGCCGTTACGGCCAAGAATGTCTTTTGCCCTCATGAGCACCACCTCCGCTACCCAGCTTTCACGCTGGCAGCGGTCGGTGACAGACAGTCCCGGCGCTATGTGGGTAAACCCGTCACATCACCGTCTTGTGGAGGAAGAGTTATGCGGAAGCGGGGCTAATTCCCCAGATCGCCCAGATCTCCCAGGCCGCCATCCTTGGGCAACGCAAGGTCTTCATTGCGTGGAAGTTCCTCGACGTTGACGTCCTTGAACGTTATTACCCGGACATTTTTCACGAAGCGGGCTGAACGATAAACATCCCAAACCCACGCATCCTGCAGGGTTAGATCGAAATAGACTTCGCCGTCTGCGCTGCGGGCTTGCAAATCAACATGGTTGGCAAGGTAGAAACGCCGCTCAGTTTCGACAACGTAGCTGAACAAACCGACAACGTCCCGGTATTCACGGTAGAGCTGCAGCTCCATGTCGGTTTCATAGTTCTCAAGGTCCTCGGCGCTCATAGTTCCATCTTGCACCATCTGCCGCGCACCGGACGCCATCAGCAGGACACACGCTGCCAAGCAAGCAGTCAGACAACGTCCGGCCCGGTGAGGTTCCAGCTTGTCCGGTGATAGGCACTGGGACCCTGCAGCCTGATCACTTCGCGATGGGCTGCGGTGGCGTAACCCTTGTTTTCGTTCCAGCCGTACGCCGGTACTTCAGAGTGGAGATCAACCATGATCCGATCGCGAGCTACTTTTGCCAAAACACTGGCAGCAGCCACGCTGAGACAGCTCATGTCTGCCTTTACCTTCGTGTGGACCGGAGCTTCACACCAGGGTCCTGTGGGTGCGGTGTCGAACAGTGAAGCTTGAACTTCCGGAGAAAGCCAGTTGTGGCTGCCGTCCAACAACACGACGTCGGGCGTGATGCCACCGGCCAGAATCTCACACCACGCCCGCGTTCCCGCCAGGCGCAGGGCAGCTATGATACCCACCTCATCGATTTCGCGGGCGGACGCATGTCCAACTGCGGACGCTACAGCCCAGTCACGGACCAAAGGCTCCAACCTGTCGCGATCCTCGGGCTTGAGCAATTTGCTGTCCCTGACATCGGCCAGAAGGGCGTGGTCCTGAAGATTGACCACTGCGATTCCCACACTCACGGGGCCAGCCAGGGCTCCCCTGCCAACCTCGTCCACACCTGCCAGCAGTCGAACCCGGGGAGACAGGAAGGAACGCTCGACGTCCAGGGTTGGAACGTCGGTCGGTGTCTTGGTTTTCAGCCGGGTGCTTCCCATGGCCGTTACTTTCCTGACGTGGCCGCGGGAACGTTCTTGAAGACATCCGGGTAATTGTCCAGCACCGTCCACCGGTTGACGGGCCAGGCGATGACCGTGGCCTTGCCTTCAACGTCCTCGATATTAATGAAACCACCATTGACTTCCTGGTGCGCCCGGGAATCGGCCGAGTGGTTGCGGTTGTCTCCCATCACCCAGACTTTGCCCTCTGGAACGACGATGTCAAACGGGTTGGGCTGGGGCACTTCCGCGGGATTGATGTATGTTTCGTCCACTGGCTTGCCATTGATGCTGACCCGACCCTGCGCGTCACAGCAGGAAACATGATCGCCCGGAAGCCCAATCACGCGCTTGACCAGGTGCTGCTCATTGTCGTCGGCTGCCAACCCGACGAATTCCAAAGTGTCGCCTACCCAATCAAGGGGTCCCGCCGGTTTCTTGAGAACTGCGGGCAGCCAACCTTGCGAATCCTTGAAAACCACGACGTCGCCCCGTTCCAAGGCGAAGGGCTCCGGCACCAGCAGATTGATGAAGATGCGGTCATTCACGTCCAAGGTGCTTTCCATGGATTCAGAAGGAATGTAGAACGCCCGGAAAAGGAAAGTCTTGATAAGGAAGGAGAGCACTACGGCAATGGCCACGACCGTGACGATTTCCTTCAGCCATCCAAGGACAGGGTTCCTGTGGGGCTTTTCGCCCTCTTCGGATTTGTTGCCGGTATCGTCAGCAGCGTCAGCGACCGGGCTGGGCTCAGCCACTCCGGCCACGCCAGCCGTTCCGTCCGAGAGCCGCGCGTCGTCGTCGTGCCGCTCGGGATTCTCGGGAACTTTGTCCGGCATTTATTGTCCGTTCTTTGATGGTTCGGCCTGCGCGGAGCGAGGCACCTCTGCAAATCTATCAAGGGGCCAGATAATCTGGACCGGTCTGCCGATCACCCGGTCAAGCGGGACCATTCCCCCACCGGGCGCTCCCAGCAGTCCGCGGGAATCAGCAGAGCGGGATCGGTGGTCGCCCATCAGCCAGAGCCGGCCCTCGGGGACTACGACGTCGAACTTCTGTTTGCTGGGTTCGTCTCCGGGATAAACATAGGGTTCCTCAAGTACCTGACCGTTCACTGTGAGGCGGCCGTCGGGGGAGCAGCACTGAACGTGGTCACCCGGAACCCCAATAACCCGCTTCACATATGTGGTGTCGCTTCCCGTGAGCCCGAACCACTGGCTTGCTGCAGCAGCCGCATCAACAAGGGGACCCTTACCGCTGCTGAGCGGGGCGAACGACCCACGCCCATCAAAGACAACCACGTCTCCACGCTGGATGGGCCCGGCGGTGAACGCCGTCCGCGAAACCAGGATCCTGTCCCCCGTGCCCAGCAACGGCTCCATGGACTCGGAAGGAATGTAGTAGACGTCGATCCACAAAGAGCGGACCAGGCCACTGATTGCGACGGCAAGGACCAATGCCAGCAAAACAAAACGCCAGCCCTGTTTCCGGGGCTGGCGTTCTGATGTGTCCATGACTCGTATCCCTGTTGCGTTGCGGATTGCTCCGGAACAAACCGGGCACGGATCCTGGACCCGTTGCGTAAGTCGTGGACTTACTTCGCGAAGTCGCGCTTTTCCTTGATCTTCGCAGCCTTACCGCGCAGTGCGCGCATGTAGTAAAGCTTGGCACGACGGACGTCACCCTTGGTGACGACCTCGATCTTGTCGATGATCGGGGAGTGTACCGGGAAGGTACGCTCTACGCCGACGCCGAAGGAAACCTTGCGCACGGTGAAGGTTTCACGAACGCCGTCACCCTGGCGGCCCAGGACGAAGCCCTGGAATACCTGGACACGGGAGTTCTTGCCTTCGATGATGTTGACGTGAACCTTGAGGGTGTCACCCGCGCGGAACTCGGGAACATCGTTACGCAGCGAGGCTGCATCTACGCTATCGAGGATATGCATTAATCCACTCCTGGTGAACGCCACAGGTCATCCACTTTGGGTTACGGCGGACAAGCCCGCGGCACAAAGCCAACCGGAAATCTCCGCCGAAGTTTCTTAGTGTCCGATTCCGCCACTGATTGGCGGCACCGGGTTGTCCGGCTGTTGGCTTCGCTCCCCCTGTGGCAGGTGCTGGCCCAGCAGACACAAGGGTTAATTCTGCCACATGCCTCGGCATCGGGCCAACTATGCTGACTCGCGATGCCCGGGGCGGGCAGCGGGTCCGCTATGTCGCACTGCTTTCCGTGCGGCGGCGCAGGCGACCATCCACGACGTCGTAACCCAGGTCCGCGAGTGCGTTGCGGTCCGCACGACTCAACTGCCCGGCGTCGAAGTGGTCAAGGAGGTCCGGACGGCGCTCGGCAGTGCGACGGAACTGTTCGTGACGCCGCCACTGCGCGATTTTTCCGTGATTGCCGCTGAGCAGGACCGGAGGCACTTCGTGGTCCCGCCATGAGGACGGCTTGGTATACACCGGATACTCCAGGAGGCCGTCCGAGTGGGATTCCTCAACGAGCGATTCGGGATTGCCCACCACGCCTGGAAGCAAACGACCGATGGCTTCCACCATGGCCAGGACAGCAACTTCGCCGCCATTGAGTACGTAGTCGCCAAGGCTGACAGGCCGCACTGTGAAGTGCTCGTGGGCCCAGTCGATGACGCGCTCGTCAATTCCCTCGTACCGCCCGCAGGCAAAGACCAGCTGTTCCTCTTCGGCGAGCTCATAGGCAAGGGCCTGGGTGAACCTTTCCCCTGCCGGCGAAGGCACGATCAGCACAGGCTTGGTGCCCTCACGAACCGCGGCGACCGACTCGAGCGCCTGCGCCCACGGCTCGGGCTTCATCACCATGCCGGCGCCGCCCCCGTAAGGAGTGTCGTCCACGGTCCGGTGCTTGTCAGTGGTGAACGTCCGGAGGTCGTGGACGTTAAGTTCCAGGAGCCCATCCTGGCGTGCCTTGCCTATCAGCGAAAGTTCAAGCGGGGCAAGGTACTCAGGGAAGATGCTGACGACATCGATCCTCATTCAGGCATCATCCCCGGCGCCGTCCCTGGACTCCCCGGCCGTGTCATCGTTGATTTCGAAGAGACCAGCAGGCGGTGTGATGAGAATGAAGCCGTCCTCGATGTTGACCTCAGGCACGATCTCATCGACGAAGGGAACCAGGATTTCCTTCCCTTCCTCCGTCTTGATGGTCAACAGGTCCTGGACCGGCAGTGTGGTCAGAGCGGCAACTTTGCCCACAACCTGTGAGCCAACCCGCGCCTCCAACCCTACGAGTTCGTGCTCATACCAGCCTTCGTCGTCTTCGTCATCGAGTTCTTCGGTTTCGATGAAAAGCTTCGCACCACGGATGGCCTCGGCGGCGTTGCGATCTGCAATCTCTTCGAAGCCCAGCAGGAGGATGTCTTTGTTCCATCTGGCGCTTCGGATGGTCAGCGGGCCCGCAGAGGCCGGCTCGACGACGAATTCGGTTCCAGCGACGAAGCGCTCGGAGGGGGCGTCGGTGAGCACTTGCACCGTCACCTCGCCGCGTATGCCATGGGGTTTGCCGATCCGGGCCACCTGGAGCTGCATGGGTTCCTCTGAATTCTCGTTGTGCCCGCGCTGCCGGGCAGCAGCGGAAGTGAAATGATCGATAAAGCAATCCGGCCCCTCCACCATATTCGGTGAAGGGGCCGGATCTAAGACAAGTATTGCTGAGCGCGTTACCGGCGACGATCGGTGTCGACGACGTCGACCCTGACCTGCTCGCCACCTGCCAGGGCTGCAACCACAGTGCGCAATGCGCGTGCGGTACGTCCCTGACGGCCGATCACCCGTCCGAGGTCCTCCTGGTGAACACGCACCTCAAGGGATTCCCCGCGGCGGTTGTTCCTGGCACTGACCTTGACATCCTCAGGGCTGTCAACGATCCCACGGACCAAGTGCTCGAGCGCTTCTGCCAGCAATTTACTCAGCCTCGGTGGTCTCTGCTTCAGCCTCGGCCGGAGCTTCGGCTTCGTCCTTCTTGGCCTTCTTGGTGATGGCTTCCGGAATGATGACGGAACCCTTCTCCGGGGCTACGAAAGCTTCCTTCGGAGCTTTGGTCTTCAGGGTGCCTTCCTGGCCCGGCAGGCCCTTGAACTTCTGCCAGTCACCGGTGATCTTAAGGATCGCGGCAACCTGCTCGGTCGGCTGGGCGCCAACGGAAAGCCAGTACTGGGCGCGCTCGGAAGCGACTTCGATGTACGACGGCTCTTCGGTGGGGTGGTACTTGCCGATTTCTTCAATGGCACGGCCATCGCGCTTGGCGCGGGCATCCATGACGACAATGCGGTAGTACGGTGCGCGCATCTTACCGAAGCGCTTAAGGCGAATCTTTACGGCCACTTTTGTGGTCACTCCTGTTTCTGAAACGGGGTTGAACCCGACGTTCTGCACCCGTGGGGCGGGCCATACTTGGGGGTTCGAAAGGACAAGATTTGGGCACGGAGAGAGGGGCCGTGCCAATCAAGTACCTGACCATTGTGCCAGATGCGGGAAGTAATTACGACTTTCGCCACTCCCGGCCCCAACGGTCAGACAGACCAGACGTAGAGCCCTGACCGCTCCGCTTTTTCCACGTCAGTAGCCAAGGAGGCCAACTGCTGCACGTACCGACGCGATTCGTCCGCGCCAAAAGGCATGTCTTCCTGCGCTGCCCAGGCCGCAGCGACGTCGTCAAGAACGTTCCCGTCGCCTTCGCTTTCGTACGTCAGCAGCTCGGCAAGCGCCCTCACCATCGCCTCTGGAACACCAAGGAGTGCGTCGCTGGTGACGTCCACCAACGCCAGTTCGTAGTCTGCGCCGGCAGCATGAACGGCTTTGCCGGCAAGGTCACCCAGTTGCTCGACCTCAAAGTCGGTGATGCCATCGATCCTGACGGCGGGGCCGGTAACGTCGGCGCCCCGGTCCAGGGCAGCCGCCCTCTTGAGGGCTTCATCGTGGGTGGCTACAAAAATTTCGGCAAAGCCCATGGAGAGTGCTCTCATTCGTTCGTGCTGACGGGGCGCCGGCAAGGGCCCGGGGGGGGGGCGAATACCGTCAAGACCCAGCCTAGTGCAGTCCCGGCCCATGCCCTCGAAAAGGCAGTGGGAGGTTGCTTAGCGAACTGCCACGCGCAGCTTGTTGCGCCAGGGGTCTTCGAACTGCAACTCCAGGCCCGTATGGTGGTTCGCCACGGACGCAACTTTCAGCCGGTCAGCCAGTGCGGCGACATCCTCGGCAGATGGAACCTCGATCAGGACTTCGCCCAGGCCCAGCGTATCCCTGCGGGGCCCGGCCCTACGGCTGTTCCATACGTTCATCGCCATATGGTGGTGGTAGCCGCCCGCAGAAACAAACAACGCCTGCCCATGCCAGCCCGCAGTCCTCTCAAAACCCAGCGTGTCCACATAAAAATCCTGGGCGGTCTGCACGTCGCCTACCTGAAGGTGCACGTGCCCGACGCCGGCAGCGGCTTCCCGCTGGCCAGTCACGGCAGCCTCGCTCAAGTGCTGCTGGAGGAAACGCTGCGGCGGCAAGGCAACATTGTCCATCACCACATTCTTGCCATCCCACTGCCAGACATCGCGCGGCTTGTCGTAGTAGAGCTCGATGCCGTTGCCTTCCGGATCGGTGAAGTAGAACGCTTCACTCACCAAATGGTCGGCGCTGCCCACAAAGGCGCGCGGTTCGTACTGTGCCGCCGTGGCGATGGTGGCTGCCAGGGAAGGCTGGTCCTGGAACAGGATGGCGGTATGGAAAAGCCCCGCTTCCCCACGGCCTGGAATCTGCAGGCCGGCCGCGGGAGCGAGGTGGACTACAGGCTTGCCCAGTCGCCCCAGGTACAGCCCGCCATCCTGCTCGGCCACGATCTCCAAGCCCAAGGCCCGCTGATAGTAGTCACTCATGACCTTCATATCGCCGACCTTGAGCATGACCGTGCCCATGGTGAGTTCGGCAGGAAGGAGATCCTGGTTGGATGTCGTCGTCATGTGAAGCTCCCGGTTCATAGGTGGCCGCCCTTCGGCACGTTCTACCTATCTAAATTACTTGAAGCTTCAATTTATTCCTAATAGACCACTTTCCCGCGAAGGACTACATGGTTCAGGCTTGCCACAGTTGCGAGGTTCTCCCTGGGATCATCCCGGCACAGCACGACGTCGGCACTTGCCCCTTCGCTGATGGCCTCGGCTCCCAGCCACTCCCGTGCGCCCCACGTGGCGGCGTCCAGTACGGCAGTGGCTGGCAGGCCGGCGTCGTAAAGCTCCTGCATTTCATCAGCGATCCTGCCGTGCTTGATCACGCTCCCTGCATCCGTTCCCGCGTAGATGCGAACACCGGCTTCAAAGGCCTCGAGCACCCGTTCACGGCGTCGCTCCCAGAGCCGGGTCATGTGCTCGGCGTAGACTGGAAACTTAGGTGCGGCCTGGACGGCGATATCCGGAAAAGTCGCGATGTTTACCAACGTAGGAACAATCGGGACAGACTGCTCCACCAGACGGGGAATGTGCCGGGGCAAAAGGCCGGTGGCGTGCTCAATGCAGTCAATCCCGGCGTCGAGCATGTCATCAATAGTGTCTTCAGCGAAGCAGTGGGCCGTCACGCTGGCCCCTTCGTCGTGGGCGGCAGAAATCGCATCCCGCACCACGTTCCGAGGGAAGGAAACCGCGAGGTCGCCGGCACCGCGATCGATCCAGTCGCCCACGAGTTTCACCCAACCGTCCCCATCCCGGGCTTCCTTGCGGACTGTCTCCACGAGTTCGCCGGGCTCCACTTCGTGACCCAATCCACGCAGGTAACGCCGGCTCCGGGCGATGTGGCGCCCGGCACGAAGCAGCCGTGGGAGATCCTCCCGCCGCTGAACCCAGCGTGTATCGCTTGGCGAGCCGGCGTCACGGATCAACAACGTGCCGGCTTTCAGGTCGGCTTGGGCCTGGGCAAGGGTTGTCTGCTCATCAACTGCCCCGCCGACGCCAAGTCCAATGTGGCAATGGGCGTCCACAAACCCAGGGAGGACCCATCCCTCCAGTATGGAATCGGGTGCGGCAACGGGACGTTCGAACGTCAGGTTGCCATCAACGGACCACAGCCCGTGCCGTTGGTCGTCTCCTGCAACAAGCACAGGACCGGTGAATTCGATGATGTTGGCCATGGCAAAAGCCTAATCTGCCCTGCATGACACAGGTTTACCGACGGGTCTGCGTTTGGATCATGACTGGGCCACGGATCGGGAGCTGTGGTAGCTTCGTCTACGACCACACGGGGGCCCCTGCAGGGGCTGAGATCGGACTGAAGCAGTCTGCGACCGTTGAACCTGTCCGGGTAATGCCGGCGAAGGAAGTGAGTAATCCTTTGAGCACCACCGAAACACAGCACAGCCCTGCCGAAAACCAGGCCAACAGCAGCGAAAAGGCGGCTGAAACCGTCACGCAGTCGCTGAAGTCCCATTCGCTGGCCTGGCTGGAAGACCCCGCCAACGGCATTCGCGTCCCCGTCACGGAAATCGCGCTGGAACCGTCCCCCAACGGGGAGGCAAACGCTCCGCTGCAGGTGTACCGGACCGCGGGGCCCGGCAGTGATCCCGTAGTGGGCCTGGAGCCCTTCCGGGCCGCATGGATTGAGGGCCGGGGCGACACGGAAGCCTACTCCGGCCGCGAACGGAACCTGCTCGACGACGGCAAGTCGGCCGTCCGCCGAGGCGCAGCGTCAGCTGAGTGGAAGGGCGCGCAGCCGGTGCCCCGCCGCGCCGTCGAAGGCAAGACCGTCACCCAGATGCACTACGCCAGGAAGGGCATCATCACGCCTGAAATGCAGTTCGTGGCGCTGCGTGAGAACTGCGATGTTGAACTCGTCAGGAGTGAAGTCGCCGCAGGCCGGGCCATCATTCCCAACAACATCAACCACCCGGAATCCGAGCCGATGATCATCGGCAAGGCATTCCTGGTCAAGATCAATGCCAACATCGGCAACTCCGCCGTCACGAGCTCCATTGCCGAAGAGGTAGACAAGCTGCAGTGGGCCACCCAATGGGGTGCCGACACCGTTATGGACCTGTCCACCGGCGATGACATCCACACCACGCGTGAGTGGATCATCCGCAACTCCCCCGTGCCCATCGGAACTGTCCCGATCTACCAGGCCCTGGAAAAGGTCAACGGCGAGGCCAATAAACTCACGTGGGAGATCTTCCGCGACACCGTGATCGAGCAGTGCGAGCAGGGTGTGGACTACATGACCATCCACGCCGGCGTGCTGCTTCGGTACGTGCCGCTGACAGCCAACCGCGTCACCGGCATCGTGTCCCGCGGCGGTTCGATCATGGCGGGTTGGTGCCTGGCGCACCACCAGGAAAACTTCCTCTACACGCACTTCGATGAGCTGTGCGAAATCTTCGCCAAGTACGATGTCGCCTTCTCCCTCGGTGACGGGCTGCGCCCGGGCGCCACGGCAGATGCCAATGACGCCGCCCAGTTCGCCGAGTTGGACACGCTCGCCGAACTGACCCAGCGGGCATGGGAATTTGATGTCCAGGTAATGGTTGAAGGACCCGGGCATATTCCCTTCCACTTGGTCCGCGAGAATGTGGAGCGCCAACAGGAACTCTGCAAAGGTGCCCCCTTCTATACGTTGGGACCGCTTGTCACGGACGTTGCTCCCGGCTATGACCACATCACCTCGGCAATCGGTGCCACAGAAATCGCCCGCTACGGCACCGCCATGCTCTGCTACGTGACTCCCAAGGAGCACCTGGGGCTGCCAAACAAGGACGATGTGAAGACCGGTGTGATCACGTACAAGATCGCAGCGCACGCCGCGGACCTCGCCAAGGGACACCCCGGCGCAAACGAACGCGACGATGCTCTCTCCAAGGCCAGGTTCGAGTTCCGTTGGCGGGACCAGTTCGCACTGTCCCTGGACCCTGTCACCGCCGAGGCATTCCACGACGAAACACTGCCAGCGGAACCGGCGAAGACCGCACACTTCTGCTCGATGTGCGGACCCAAATTCTGCTCGATGCGTATCAGCCAGGACATCAGGGACGAGTTCGGTTCGGCCGACGCGCAGGCAGCTATTGCGGGGATATACGACGGCATGCGGGAAAAGAGCGAAGAATTCCTGGCTTCAGGTGGCAAGGTGTACCTGCCTGAGCTGCAGCTCCCCTCTACCCACGCGGCCGGAGCGTCAGGAAACCTTAACTGACCTCGTCCGGACAACATCGGCCACAAATGAGCGAATAATCCGGTCGCCATCCACCGAGTCCTGGGGCCGGTGCCCTCCAGCTGCTACGCGGCGGAGGGCACCGGTGTCCTCCAGGTACCCGGCGATTTCTTCGTACAGGGGCTCCCACCCGCCCGTAAGGACGAGGGTAGGCACGCCGGGAACGATGTGCAGGGGCGCCTCCCAAGGAGGCGCCTGAAGCCGGAGGCGACGTGCGGAACGGCGGGCTTCGGGTGTGTCCAGCCCACTGGCTTCGGCCGAAAATGCACGCCTGAAGTACTCGCGTTCGTAGTCGGCATCCTGAACCTGGTTCCGCACGTCAAACAACGGCTCCATGAGCGAACGATGGAATGTGGTGGCCGGCAGCTCGGCGGTCAAGGATAAACAAGCCGGTTCAACCAGTGTCAGTGAGTGCACCAGGTCCGGGCGTTCAACTGCTGCGAGCATGGCAGAGATTGCACCTTGCTCATGCGCCACGACGTGCCCGCCCCCGGCGTCCTCCAGCGAAGCAACGACGATGCCGATATCCGCAGCGACGTCCGATTCCAGGGGTTCAGCGACAGGATCGAAGCCGTGCCGGCGGAGGAAAAGTGCGTCATATGACAGGGCCATGCCGTGCTGCCTGGGCCATGCCGAGGCGCCAAAGCTCCCCAGACCGTGGACGAAGACTACGCGCTGCTTGTGCATGGATTCACCCTAGTCCAGAGCCCTGACATCGCTGCCCAAAAACAGTTGGCGCCGTTATGTGCATTCATAACGGCGCCAACTGTCACAGTGTTGAGTCGGAGGTTCCGGGTTACTTGCCCAGGAACTTCTCGAAGCCCTTGGGGAGGTTCAGCGTGGACGGATCGAAGTCCGCAGCGCCCTGACCGAACGCCGCTCCTGTAGGAGCTGCCGAGGGCCGCGTTGGCACGTTTGGCTTCGGCCTCCCGGAGTTCCTGGGCTGCCTTTGCAGGGTTGCCGGAGCGCGCCTTCTTCTTAGGAGCGTTCTTGGCACCCTTGCGGCCGCCACCGGGGCCACCCATTCCAGGCATGCCCGGCATACCGGGCATGCCGCCCTGGGCCATCTTCTTCATCATTTTCTGGGCCTGGGCGAAGCGCTCCAGGAGGCCGTTGACCTCGGAGACGTGCACACCTGAACCCTTTGCTATGCGGGCCCGGCGGGAGCCGTTGATGATTTTGGGAGCCACGCGCTCGTGCGGCGTCATGGACCTGACGATCGCCTCGACGCGATCGATTTCGCGTTCGTCGAAGTTCTCCAGTTGCTGGCGGATGTTTTGGGCACCCGGCATCATCATGAGCATCTTCTTCATGGAACCCATGTTGCGGATCTGCTGCATCTGGGCCAGGAAATCGTCCAGGGTGAAGTCTTCCTGGTCGGCGAACTTCTTCGCCATCCGGGCAGCTTCGTCCTTGTCCCAGGCCTTTTCAGCCTGTTCGATCAAGGTCAGGACGTCACCCATGTCCAGGATGCGCGAAGCCATACGATCCGGGTGGAAGAGCTCGAAGTCGTCCAGACCTTCACCGGTGGACGCGAACATGACCGGCTTACCCGTGACGGACGCAACCGAAAGTGCGGCACCACCGCGGGCATCGCCGTCGAGCTTGGACAGCACGATGCCGGTGAAGTTAACGCCGTTGTCGAACGCCATGGCCGTGTTGACGGCATCCTGGCCGATCATGGAGTCGATCACGAAGAGCACTTCGTTCGGGATGATCGCCTGGCGGATCCGGCGTGCCTGATCCATCATCTCGGCGTCCACACCGAGGCGTCCGGCGGTGTCAACGATCACGACGTCGTGCAGCTTCTGGCGTGCTTCCGCCACACCGGCGCTGGCAACCGCCACCGGGTCACCGGCCGGGTGCTCCAACTCCGAGGTGGCTCCGGGGTGAGGCGCAAAGACAGGAACGCCTGCCCGCTGGCCGACAACCTGGAGCTGCGTCACGGCGTTGGGCCGTTGGAGGTCGCAAGCTACAAGGATGGGGCTGTGGCCTTGGGCCTTCAGCCACTTGGCGAGCTTGCCGGCAAGGGTGGTCTTACCGGCACCCTGGAGGCCGGCAAGCATGATGATCGTGGGGCCGGTCTTGGCCATCCGGATACGCCGGGTTTCACCGCCGAGGATCTCCACGAGTTCCTCGTTGACAATCTTGACGATCTGCTGGCTCGGGTTCAGCGCACCCGACACCTCAGCACCCAGAGCCCGCTCGCGGATCCGCGAGGTAAATTCGCGGACCACCGAAACGGCAACATCCGCGTCCAACAGGGCGCGGCGGATCTCCCGGACGGTGGCGTCGACATCAGCCTCGGAGAGGCGGCCCTTGCCACGGAGGTTCTTGAAGGTTGCTGTCAACCGGTCAGAGAGTGAATTGAACACGCGCCGTGCACTTCTTTCGATGGTCTGCGATTGGCGGCCAATGCGGCACGCCAGAGTCTTGACTTAATCCTGCCCCAACAAATTTGCCTCAACCCCAACAAATCTGCGCCAATCAGGGGACTCGACTATCTAGGGTACCAAGTCGCACCTGCAAGATGGCATGCTGGCACAGTGACCAGCAAAACAACTGTGAAAACGTTGCTCATCCTCGGTGCATCCGGGGACCTTACGGGAAGGCTGCTCCTCCCCGGACTTGCAGGGCTTATCGCCACGGGCAGGGCGCCCGGTTTGCGGCTGGTGGGCGCTGGGTCGGACCCCTGGTCGCCGGAACAATGGCAGGAGAGGGTCAATGGCGCATTTGCGGCTGCGTCAAAGGCAGCCGATGCGGGCGGGCGTAATGCCTTGGCAAACGTGGCCGAATCCACCGAGTACCACCAGTTGGACGTCACGGTCGACGGCCCGCTGGCAGACCTCCTGGCACGCTTGGAGGGACCCATCGCCATCTACTTCGCCCTGCCGCCCCACGTTAGCCAGAAGGCATGCGAGGTCCTGCGGCGCGGGCAATTGCCAGCCGGCACGCGCCTGGTGTTGGAAAAGCCCTTCGGCTCGGGCAGTGAATCTGCACGCGAACTCAACCAAACGCTGGCCACGCTGGTCCCGGAGGACCACATCCATCGCGTTGACCACTTCCTGGGCAAGGCCACAGTCCTGAACATCCTTGGCTTGCGCTTTGCCAACCGGTTCCTTGAGCCTGTGTGGAACCGCGACCACATCGAAAAGGTGGAAATCGTCTTCGACGAGGACCTGGCACTTGAAGGACGGGCCCGCTACTACGACGGCGCTGGTGCCTTGCGTGACATGATCCAAAGCCATTTGCTGCACATCATGGCGTTTATCGCGATCGATGCACCAGCCAGCATCGATGAACGTGACCTCCGTGATGCCGTGGCCACGGTCTTGAGGGCCAGTAGCGTCAAGGCCCCTTACCGCGAGTCAACCCGGCGGGCACGCTATGCGGCAGGAACCCTCGGCGAACGGACAGTGCCGGACTACACCGCCGAGGAAGGCGTTGATCCTGCCCGCAATACCGAGACGCTTGCCGAGGTGCGGGTGGACATCGATAACTGGCGCTGGAAGGGCGTTCCCTTCCTTTTGCGTTCCGGCAAAGCCATGGGGCGCCGGCGGAAGGAAGCGGTGATCACTTTCCGTCCCGTACCGCACCTGCCCACGGGGTTCTCCGGCGTGGACTCCCCCAACCAGCTGCGGATTGGATTCGGTCCGGATGTCCTCCAACTCGACGTCGATGTGAACGGCCCCGGGGACATCTTCACCTTGGACCGCGCCAGCCTCGTGACCGAGCTCAACGAGCCGGGCATGCTGCCATACGGCGAAGTCCTTGAGGGCATCGTCACCGGCGATCCCCTGCTTTCAGTCAGGGGCGACACTGCCGAGGATTGCTGGCGAATCATAGAGCCGGTGCTCCGGGCATGGGAGCGGGGCACCGTCCCGTTGGATGAGTACGACGCCGGTAGCACCGGACCCGCGGACTGGCCTACCGCCGTCGCGCCTTAACGCAACGCGGGGTCACTTAGGGCCCATAAATGGCCTCACCACGGGCCGTAAGTGACCCCGCGTTGCTTCAGCAGGCCGGGGACGCAGAAGGCGGGCCGGGTACCTTTACTGGTACCCGGCCCGCCTTGTGTATGAACCTGGTTTCAGGACCTAGATGGCGGCTGAGCCGCGCTCACCGGTCCGAACCCGAACTGCTTCGTAAACATCCACGGTCCAGACCTTGCCGTCTCCGGCACGTCCTGTGTTGGAGCTGGCGATGAGGACATCCAGGATGTCATCTGCCTGCTCGTCCGTGGCAAGAACCTCGATGCGGATCTTGGGCAGCAGGTCCACGTTGTACTCGGCGCCGCGGTACACCTCGGTGTAGCCGCGCTGCCGGCCGTAGCCGCTTGCCGCGCTGACCGTCAAACCCTGGACCCCGTACGCTTCCAGGCCTTCCCGGACTGCTTCGAGCTTTTCCGGGCGGACGATCGCTGTAATGAGCTTCATGCCTGGACACTCTCCTTGCCTTCGGCGGCAGCTTTCTCTTCAGACTTGCCCGTAACAAGGTCGTGCAGCGGCTGGAAGCTTCCGCCGTGGCCACCGACGCCGAACTCGTAGGCAGTCTCGGCGTGGAGGCTGAGGTCGACACCCACGCTCTCCTGCTCGGTGGAGACCCGGAAGCCCATGGTCTTGTGGATTGCGAAGGCAATGATGGCCGTCATGATTGCCGAGAAGGCAATTGCGACGCCGGCAGCTGCGAGCTGTGCCCACATCTGCGTCATGCCGCCACCGTAGAAGAGGCCACCGCCAACGCCGTCGACAGGAAGGGCGATGAAACCAAGAGCCACGGTGCCGATGATGCCCGACACGAGGTGGACGCCGACAACATCCAGGGAGTCATCGAAGCCCCAGCGGAACTTCAGGCCGACTGCCAGGGCTGAAGCGACACCGGCTACAACACCGAGTCCAAGGGCACCCACCGGGCTGACATTGGCGCAAGCGGGAGTGATGGCAACCAGGCCGGCGACCACACCGGAAGCTGCACCCAATGAGGTCGGGTGGCCATCGCGGATGCGTTCGGTGACGAGCCAGGCGATCATGGCTGCGGCGGGGGCCGCCAGAGTGTTGATCCAGATCAGGCCGGCCTGCTCAGCAGTGGCTGCCGCACCGCCGTTGAAGCCGAACCAACCGAACCAGAGGATGGCTGCACCGAGCATGACGAACGGGATGTTGTGCGGGCGGTGGTTCGGGTCCTTGCCGAAGCCGCGGCGGTTACCGATGATCAGAACGAGGACGAGTGCTGCAACACCGGCGTTGATGTGCACCACGGTGCCGCCTGCGAAGTCGATGGCCGGGCCAAGGGCGTTGCCGATCGCGCCTTCGGGGCCGAACAGGCCGCCGCCCCAGACCATGTAGGCAAGCGGGCAGTAGACCAGGGTGACCCAAACGGGAACGAACAGGCTCCAGGCGCCGAACTTGGCGCGGTCTGCGATGGCGCCGCTGATAAGGGCTACCGTGATGATGGCGAAGGTGGCCGCGTAGCCGACCTTGATCAAACCATCGGGTGTGGTGATACCTTCAAGGCCGAAGGTGGCAAACGGATTGCCCACGATCTCCATGAAGCCTTCGCCTGAGCTCATCGACGCGCCCCACAGCACCCAGACCACACCCACGATGCCGATGGAGATGAAGCTCATCATCATCATGTTCAGGGCTGCCTTGGCGCGGGTCATGCCGCCGTAGAAGAATGCCAAACCGGGAGTCATGAACAGCACGAGTGCCGCCGCCACCATGACCCATACGTGACCTGCGGTAAGTTCCATGGTGCACGTTCCTCTCTTGCTAGATCTGCGGTTCAACCGCCGTCCTGACGCCGTTTTGCGTCCTGCTTAAGATTTTTGTGCCGCCGTGTTTCGCCTGCGCAGGTTTTACATTGCGGGCTCGTTACAACAACCTCCCCAACGTAAATGGTGCATATCACCGTTGTTACGGATATGTTTCATGCGTCACACTTCCCCGCAAATACCCAGAATTGAAGGACCCGCACCGCATGACTGAGTCGCCCAGATCCGTAGAAGATCCAAGGATCCGGCGGGAGAAGGAACCGCTGCCCCGCGACATCAAGGTGATGTTGGCGGCAGCGTTCTTAATTGCGCTGGGCTTCGGGCTTGTAGCGCCGGTGCTCCCCCAATTCGCCACCACCTTCGACGTTGGCGCCACCGCCGCCGCCGTCATTGTCAGCATCTTCGCTTTCATGCGATTGGTTTTCGCCCCGGCGGGGGGCTCACTCATCGGACGCTTCGGTGAGCGGAACGTGTACGTATCCGGCCTCTTGATCGTTGCCGTTTCCACTGCCGCCTGTGCGTTCGCCCAGAATTACTGGCAGCTGCTGATTTTCCGGGGCCTTGGGGGTGCGGGTTCCGTAATGTTCACAGTCGCCGCCATGGGGCTGCTCATCCGCCTGGCACCGCCGGAACGCAGGGGACACGTATCAGGTGCGTACGCATCGGCCTTTCTGATAGGCAGCGTCCTGGGGCCGGTTGTCGGTGGCCTCCTGGCAGGCTTCGGCCTTCGGGTACCGTTCCTTGCCTATGCGGGAGCTTTGCTCCTTGCGGCGCTGGTTGTCCGCACCATGCTTAGCGGCGAGGGTACCCCCGGTCAGGCTGCCACCCCCTCTCCGCCCATGACATTGAAGGAGGCGCTGGCCGACTCAGCGTACCGGGCGGCTGTCTTTTCCAGCTTCGGAAATGGCTGGGTCACCTTTGGCGTCCGGATGGCAACCATCCCGCTCTTTGCCGTCGCGGCGCTTCAGTCGCGGCCTGAGACGGCGGCGTGGGCATTGGCCGTCTTTGCCGTGGGCAATGCCATTGCTTTGACGTTCTCCGGGCGCCTCGCCGATGCCTGGGGCAGGAAGCCCCTGCTCGTTCCCGGTCTTGTCATCACTGGCCTCGCCACCGGTGTCATCGGATTAACCACAGACCTTCCCGCATTTTTCGCGGCTTCCGCTGTGGCGGGCTTCGGTTCCGGCTTGCTGGGCCCGGCGCAGCAGGCTGCTGTCGCTGATGTCATTGGCCGGGGACGCTCCGGCGGCAAAGTACTGGCGGTCTTCCAGATGGCCGCAGACACCGGTGCCATCATCGGCCCTGTCGTAGCCGGGATCCTCGCCGACCGCTTCGGCTACGGGCTCGCCTTCGCTGTCACGGGCGGAGTTCTGCTGCTCACCGCCGCTGCGTGGCTGGTGGCGCGGGAACCCCTTAAAAGCAAAAACTGACCGGCAGGCAGCGATTGCCCTCACTGAGGACCACCGCTGCCGGCCAGCCAGCGTGGAGACTTTGGTTGAGCGGGAACTAGTTAAGCAGGGCGTCCACAAAGCCCTCCGCTTCGAACGGCGCGAGGTCGTCCGGACCTTCGCCGAGACCGATGAGCTTGACAGGCACACCCAGCGACTTCTGGATGGCGACCACAATGCCGCCCTTGGCCGTGCCATCCAATTTGGTCAGCACAATACCTGTGATGTTGACCACCTCGGCAAAAACCCGTGCCTGGTTCAGGCCGTTCTGACCAGTGGTGGCGTCAAGGACCAGCAGGACCTCGTCCACTTCAGCCAGTTTCTCGATCACGCGCTTGACCTTGCCGAGTTCGTCCATGAGGCCGGTCTTGTTCTGCAGGCGGCCAGCGGTATCCACCATGACGACGTCGACCTCCTGGTCGATGCCCGCTTTGACGGCTTCGTAGGCAACCGAGGCGGGGTCGGCGCCGTCGATGTCGGACTTGACGGTGGGTACGCCTACACGCTGGCCCCACGTGGCCAACTGCTCAGCAGCTGCGGCGCGGAAAGTGTCCGCTGCACCAAGCAGCACGTCCTTGTCCTCGGCCACGAGCACGCGCGCCAGTTTGCCGACGGTAGTGGTCTTGCCCACGCCGTTGACACCAACAACAAGCACGACGGCGGGTCGGTCACCCTTGCGCTCGACGTTGAGGGAACGGTCCATCGTGGGATCCACGAGCTTGATGAGTTCTTCGCGGAGCATGGCTTTGACATCCTCCGGACTGCGGGTGCCCAGCACTTTAACGCGTTCCCGGAGGGCATCGACCAACTGCATGGTGGGCTCGGTGCCGAGGTCGGCCAGGAGCAGGGTCTCCTCAACCTCGTCCCACACGTTCTCGTCGATTTTGTCCCCGGACAGCAGAGCCAGCAGACCCTTGCCCAGAATATTGTTCGATTTCACCAAACGGGCGCGAAGGCGGGTCAGGCGGCCTTCCACAGGCGCCGGCGTCTCTACAGCGATGGTCTCCAACCCGGCTGCATCATCCGGTACATCAGCACCTTCGACTCTTTCGTCGAAGGTAGGGGCAGGAGGTGCTGTTACGGCATCCGGCCGGTCCTCCACAAGGGTTCCGCTGCCTGCAGCCGATGACTTAACAGGGTCATTGGCGTCCCGCGTTCCAGGGTAGTTGGCACCGGACTTCCGGGCCTTCATCAGTACCGGCACCAGCCCGCCGACCACGACGAGCGCAGCGACAATGGACAGAATTATGGGTAGGAAATCGTTCACTCCCCTACCTTCTCATAAAGCTATGCCCCGGCACCGAGCCGTTGGCTGATGACGGTGGACACCCCGTCGCCACGCATCGTGACGCCGTAGAGGGCGTCGGCCACTTCCATGGTGCGCTTCTGGTGCGTGATGACGATCAACTGGCTGGACTCCCGAAGCTCTTCGAAGATCGTGATGAGCCGGCCAAGGTTGGTGTCGTCCAAGGCCGCTTCGACTTCGTCCATGACGTAAAACGGCGACGGCCTGGCTTTAAAGATCGCCACCAGCAGTGCCACAGCGGTTAGTGACCGTTCGCCGCCGGAGAGCAGGGACAACCTCTTGATCTTCTTGCCTGCCGGCCTGGCTTCCACCTCGATGCCAGTGGTCAACATGTCGTTTGGATCCGTCAGGACCAGCCTGCCCTCGCCGCCTGGGAAGAGCCGTGCGAAGACGCGGTCAAACTGTGCAGAGGTATCGGCAAAGGCTTCGGTGAAGACCTGCTGGACGCGGTTATCCACTTCTTTGATGATGTCCAGCAAGTCCTTACGGCTGGACTTGAGGTCTTCCAGTTGCGAACTGAGGAACTGGTGGCGCTCCTCAAGGGCGGCAAACTCTTCCAGGGCCAGGGGGTTGACCTTCCCCAGTGCCGCCAGTTCCCGTTCAGCCTTTTTGAGCCTCTTCTCCTGCTCAGCCCGGTCGAAGGGAATTCCCTCCACGAGCGGTGCACCCGTTTCGTCCACCGGCGCACGGAGTTCCGCCCATTTGTCCGTGGTTGCGGCAGCCGACTGTGGGACAGGTTGATCGGGTCCGTAATCTGCAACGAGCTGTTCAGCCGATAGTCCGAGTTCCTCGATGGAACGGGCCTCCAACGCCTCGATTCGAAGACGCTGTTGGGTCCTTGCCATCTCGTCCTTGTGCACAGAGTCGGTAAGTTCGGCGAGTTCCTTTGCCAGCGAATCGTTTCCGGAACGCACGCCCGAGAGTTCCTTCTCCAGTTGCTCGCGCGCTTGCTCGGCAAGGTCGCGTTCATGGCCGGCGAGATCCACTGATATATCGATGAAGCGAAGCGCCTGCTCAACGGCCGACACCACTGCACCAGCACGTTGGGCCTGGGCGCGCCGCCTTTGCGCCCGCCGGGCCGCCTCTTCACGGGCCCGCCGCTCCGTAGCCGCTGCGCGTTCCAGTGAGGCCGCCCGGCCAGCGACAGCGCCTACTTGTTCTTCTGCCGTGCGGAGGGCAAGTCGGGCTTCCATTTCGTTGGAACGGGCCAAGCGCGCCTGCGCCGCGAGTTCGTCCCGCCGATCCGTGGAGGGTTCCTCGTCCGGAGCCTCCTGGGCGGCGGCGAGCCGCTCAGCCGCGACTTCAAGGTCCAACCGGGCTTCTGCAATGTTCGCTTCGGCACGCGCCAGTGATGCCTCCAGGCGTTCGCTTTCACCCACCGCGCTGCGAAGAAGGGAGTTCAAGTGGCCCAGGCGCTCTGCTACGGCAGCAAGGCGTGCATCGGATTCATGCAGCCTTTCCAAGGCCGCATCTG
Organism: Arthrobacter sp. StoSoilB13; assembly: GCF_019977255.1. Lineage (NCBI taxonomy): Bacteria > Bacillati > Actinomycetota > Actinomycetes > Micrococcales > Micrococcaceae > Arthrobacter > Arthrobacter sp. StoSoilB13. The sequence continues at coordinate 1,163,250 of NZ_AP024647.1, forward strand.
CCCGGTCCTGGGCTTCGGCGCGACGGGCTTCGGCCCCGGCCAGGGCGAACCGTCCACGCTCCAACCGTGCCGTAACCTCCTGGAGGCCGGCCACGGCGTCGTCCACTGCTGCCTGGATCTCCAGCAGGGAGGGCGCCGTGGCTGAACCGCCCTGGGCGGTCAGCGAGGTGAAGACGTCGCCCGTACGGGTGACCACCTTGAGTTCCGGGTGTTCACCAATCAGCGCTGCCGCCCCTGCCGGATCGTCGACGACGGCGGTCCCGGCCAGCAGGGCCAAGGCACCCTGGGCAGCTGGTTCGGTGACCTTGAGGACGTCCACTGCCCATCTGCTGCCAACCGGCAGCTCCACGGGGGATGCTGCTTCGCCAGCCCCACGGTCGGCGTTGGCCAAGAGCAAGGCGGCCCTGCCGGCGTCGTCCTCTTTCAACAGTTGGATCGCGGCGACGGCGACAGTGGAGTCCCCTACCACGAGCGCGTCCGATGCCGAGCCCAACGCGGCTGCTATCGCGGCCTCATAACCGGGCTCAATGGCCAGCATCCCGGCCAGCGGCCCGAGGATCCCCTTGACATCGCCAGTGAGCAGACGCTCCGAGCCGTCCTTGCGGTTCAGTCCCAAAAGAAGTGCATCGCGGCGCGCGGTCAGGGCATCCCGCTGACGAAGTGCTTCCCGTTCCGCGGACTTCAGCTCTTCGATCTCCGCCAGCACGGAGTCCAGAGCCTCAGTGGCATTCTCGTACTCGGCGTCCAGGCTCTCTTCGCCATCTTCAACCCCTGCAACCTGCGATTCGAGTGCAGCGAATTCGCTCTGAGCGTGGCGGCGTCGCTCGTTGCCCGCAGCCAGTGATTCGCGGAGCCGGCCGCGCTCGGCCTCCGCTGCTTCTGCCCTGGAGCGTGCGGCCGCGACCTGGCCTGCGAGCCTGGCCAGACCTTCACGACGGTCGGCAGCTGCCCTTAGCATGGCAGTCAGCCGTTTGTCCTCGGCGGCTGCGAGCGCCTCAGCAGAGTCCTTCGCCACTGTTGCTTCCAGGAGGGCGGCCTGCTTGGCGAGGATGTCGTGTTCCAAGGCCGCTTGTTCCCCGCGGACCTTCGCCGCCTGGCGCTCCAGCTGTTCGGGGTCCCGGCCGGAGTCCGGTACAGGTTCCGAGGAGCCCAGCAGCCGGCGACGTTCGGCTGCCAGGGAACCCAGCGAGCGGAGCCGCTCACGGCCCGCCGACAGCTGGTACCAGTTGTCCCGCGCTGCGTTGAGCCGGGGGGTTGCTTCCGCTGCCTGCTGTTCCAATGCGGCTTGGCGTTGCCGGCCGTGGCCCAGTTCTGCCTCGACCACCTGGCGGCGTTCCTTGAGGGCGGCTTCGTCTGCGACGTCCTGCTCCAGGCTCGATGTCAGCGCTACGAGGTCGTCGGCGAGGAGCCGGGCGCGGGCGTCCCTGACATCGAACTGGACTGTTTGTGCACGCCGGGCGATTTCTGCCTGCTTGCCCAAGGGTGTCAGCTGGCGTCGGATCTCTGCGGTGAGGTCGCCAAGACGGGCCAGGTTGGCCTGCATGGCTTCGAGCTTACGGACGGTTTTTTCCTTGCGGCGCCGGTGCTTGAGGATACCTGAGGCTTCCTCGATGAAACCGCGGCGGTCTTCAGGTGTCGCGTGTAGTACGCGGTCCAACTGGCCTTGGCCGACTATCACGTGCATCTCGCGTCCCAGTCCGGAATCGGACAAAAGCTCCTGGATGTCCAGGAGCCGGCAGGGCGCACCGTTGATGGCGTATTCGGAGCCTCCGGTCCGGAAAAGTGTGCGGGAAATCGTGACTTCGCTGTACTCAATGGGAAGCGCGTTGTCCGCGTTGTCGATGGTCAGGGAAACGTGGGCGCGTCCCAAAGGAGGCCTGCCGGACGTGCCGGCAAAGATGACATCTTCCATCTTGCCGCCGCGCAGTGTCTTGGCGCCTTGCTCCCCCATGACCCAGGCCAAGGCATCCACGACGTTGGACTTGCCCGAACCGTTGGGACCGACGACTGCGGTGACGCCGGGCTCGAAGTCGAACGTCGTGGCCGACGCAAACGACTTGAATCCGCGGACAGTCAGACTTTTCAAATGCAAGGCGGTTCGGTTCTCCTGGATGGCCTGTTGTCAGCCCTCGGGGGCGGCTGTATCTCCCTAAATCTACTGCCGTTTGGCCGAAATCCATGGATCTGTAACGGGAAAGCCTTGCGGCAGGGATGCCGCGCCCCTACACTCCTGCCAAGGGTTACTTGGCGGATTCGCTCCGGTGATCCGGCTTTGACCTGAAGGTCCCTCGGGTTAAGGCTGGATACGGTCCAGATATTCGGAAACGATCAGCCAAGTGCAGAACCCGTATTCCATAACTGAAGATCTTGGTTTGACCCTGGCTGGGGAGCGGCAAGCAGGGACCGTGCGCTAGACGCGGACCCATATTCGCAATTGGCGTACCACTCCAGGAGTTCTGATGACCGGTCCTTCAGCTACCCGACCACAGCAAGTCCTCAAAGGCTTCCTCTTGCCTTTGGTGATTGCCATGGTTGCAGCTTTGCTGCCTCTAACTGCACCGGCGGCCGTCGCAGCGGGCCCTTGCGACCCCGGGATGAATCCTGTGGTGTGTGAAAACTCCAAACCCGGAAGTCCCCCATCGGAGTGGGACATTGCCGGGGCGGGCGACGCCGGGATACAGGGATTTTCCACGGAAATCAGTGTCAACGCCGGGCAGCCAATCAAGTTCAAGATCGATACGAACGCCGCCAACTACACCATTGCCATCTATCGCACAGGTTGGTACGGGGGTGATGGAGCCCGGAAGATCGCCAACGTGACGCCGTCGGTACTGCGGCAGAACCAGCCCCAGTGCATCAGTGACCTGACTACCGAACTCTATGACTGTGGCAACTGGGCTGTTTCAGCGACCTGGCAGGTTCCCTCGACGGCTGTCTCGGGCATTTACATAGCTCTCCTGACGCGGCCTGACAACGGAGACCAGAGCCACATCACGTTCATTGTCCGAAACGATGGCAACCATTCCGACGTCGTCTTCCAGACCTCCGACACAACATGGCAGGCGTACAACGGTTACGGCGGCTCCAACTTCTACCAGGGCGCGGCCAACGGCAGGGCCTACAAACTCAGTTACAACCGTCCCATGGACACCCGTGGCGGGATTGGCGGACGGGACTTCTACTTCGCCAACGAGTATCCGATGGTTCGCTTCCTGGAACAGAATGGCTACGACGTCAGCTACATAAGTGGCTTGGATACGGACCGCAGCGGCGCCCAGTTGCTTAATCACAAGGTCTTCCTGTCGGTGGGCCATGATGAATACTGGTCCGGCCCGCAACGCGCTGCCGTCACCGCAGCCAGGGACGCGGGCGTAAACCTGCAGTTCCTCTCCGGCAATGAGATGTACTGGCACACGCGTTTCGAGGCGTCCACGGTTGATGGGGGCGCCGGCCGCACTTTGACCTGCTACAAGGAGACGTGGGCCAACACCAAGAGCGACCCCAGTACCCAGTGGACCGGCACGTGGCGTGACCCGCGGTTTGCTTCGCAAAGCGCTGGCGCGGGCTTACCGGAGAACGGGCTTACCGGAACTCTATACATGTCCAACTACACTGACCTGCCCGTGACCGTCTCGGCCGAGGAAGGGAAGACGAGGCTGTGGCGTAATACATCCCTGACGTCGCTGCCGGCAGGTTCCTCGGCGGCTTTGGCCCCCCACACCATCGGATATGAGTCCAACGAGGACCTGGACAATGGCTTCCGGCCAGCGGGCCTGATCCAGCTGTCCACCACGGTCGGGAACGTTGACCAGTACCTGCAGGACTTCGGCAATACCGTTAAGCCGGGCCGCACCACACATCATCTGACTCTCTACCGTGCCCCCAGCGGTGCCTTGGTGTTCTCTGCCGGCAGCGTCCAGTGGACCTGGGGCCTGGACCAGGAACACGACGGCGATGGCGCAGCGGCCGATCCCCGGATGCGGCAGGCCCAAGCGAACCTGCTGGCAGACATGGGTGCCCAACCCGCCACACGGGCAGCGGGCATCGTCGCCGCAACGGCCAGCACGGATCGAACCGGGCCAACCGTCTCCATTGCCGCACCCGCCAACGCTGCCTCCATTGCCCACGGAACAAGCGTTACCGTTTCCGGTACTGCCTCAGACAGCGGCGGCGTCGTGGCCGGCGTCGAGGTGTCAACGGACGGTGGCACTACGTGGCACCCGGCCCAAGGCAAGCAGAACTGGACCTACACCTACATCCAGAAAGGCCTCTCAGCGGCCACTGTCCAGGTCCGGGCCATCGATGACAGCGCCAACATTGGTGCCGCTTCCACCCGGAACCTCACCATTACCGGCCCCTACAGCGTCTTCGGCCAGACTGTCCCTGCCATCCAGGACTCAGGCGACGCCGGGGCCTATGAACTGGGACTGCGGTTCTCGCCAACTGTGGATGGTTTCGTCACGGGCGTGAGGTTCTACAAGAGCCAGGCCAATACAGGCACGCACATCGGCTCGCTCTGGAGCGGCTCAGGCGAGCGCCTGGCCACGGCCACTTTCAGCAACGAAACAACGTCCGGTTGGCAGCAGGTCCTCTTCAGCCAGGCCGTCCCTGTGGCAGCCGGGCAAACTTACACGGTTTCTTACTGGGCCCCGAACGGCCACTATGCCAGCAAGGAATACCAATGGGCCTACAGTGGCTGGACGGATGCGCCGTTGACAGTTGCCGGCGGCTTCGGTGCCCAGCCTGCGGGCGTCTACAGCGGTTCGGGATTCCCGATCGCCAGCCACAACGGCGGCCACTACTTCGTTGACGCCCTTTTCAGCACGGTTGACACCACGCCGATGACGGTTTCCGGACAAACGCCTTACCCGTCCTCCTCCAGCGTTTCCGTCAATACCAAAGTCAGTGCCGTGTTCTCCAAACCGGTTACTGCATCCAGCGTCCAGCTGACGTTGAAGTCCTCCTCCGGCACCGTGGCGGGCACCACGGCGTACGACTCCGCCACGCGTAGGGCGACGTTCACGCCGTCATCTGCCTTGGCCTTCAGCACGACGTACACGGCAACCCTGACAGGGACCGATTCGATCGGCGGATCAGTAACTGCCGGTGGAACCTGGTCCTTCACGACGGCGGCAACCTTGCCGGTCGCCGGGGACTGCCCGTGCAGTCTCTTCGATGACAGCGTTACACCCGGCATTGCCGAGATCCGGGACGGAGTTCCACTAACTCTTGGCGTGCGTTTCTCCAGCATCAGGGCCGGCGAAGTCACGGGCGTCAGGTTCTACAAGTCGGCCGGCAACACCGGCACCCACAACGGGGCGCTGTACACCGCGTCCGGACAACAGCTGGCGACAGTCACTTTCGCCAATGAGAGTGCTTCCGGATGGCAAACAGCGATCTTCGGCCAGCCTGTCCAGATCGCTGCCAACACGGACTACATTGTGTCCTACACGTCCCTGACGGGCACGTACTCCGCAACCACCAACGGCTTCGGTTCAGGCATGAGTGTTGGACCTTTGCGCACAGACTCGGATGCTGGTGCCTACACGTACAGCGGAGGCTTCCCGGCTTCCCGTTCAACCGCCAGCTACCTGGTTGACGTCGTGGCCATGATTCCACCGCCTGCCTTCACGGCAAGCGCACAGTCGCCTTTGCCTGGCGCGTCCAGTGTCCCGCTGGACAGCAAGGTCAGCGCCGTACTGTCCGAAGCAGCCACACCGTCAAGCGTCACGCTCGGAGTGAAAACCGCCAGTGGCGCCGCCGTAGCCGGAACAACAAGCTATGACCAAACAACGCGCCAGGTGACGTTCACCCCCGCCTCACCTCTCGCCGCTGGTACGTCATACACGGCCACTCTGGCTGCGACGGCGTCTGCCTCCGGGCAGCAATTGACCGGAGGTACCTGGACCTTCACCACAGTTCCAACTCCGCGCATACCGGGCTCGTGCCCCTGCACCCTGTACCAGGACAGCGTCACGCCGACGACTGCCGAGGTTGACGATGGTGCACCGCTGACGCTGGGCGTCCGCTTCTCCAGCGACACAACAGGACAGGTGACGGGCATCCGCTTCTACAAGTCCGCTGGAAATACCGGGACGCATACGGGTTCGCTCTACTCCGGTGCCGGACAGCTCCTTGCATCGGTCACGTTTACCAACGAGTCGAGCATGGGTTGGCAGACGGCAACCTTCAGCCAACCAGTCAATATTGCCGCTGACACTGAATACGTGGTGGCCTACAAGTCGCCGACCGGCAAGTACTCCTACACGGCCAACGGCTTCGGTGAAGGTCTCACCAGTGGACCCCTGCGAACCGCTTCAGACGCAGGAGCGTTCTCTTACAGCAGCGATTTCCCGAACGTGCCTTCCACAGCAAGTTATCTGGTGGACCTGGTGCTCACAGTGCCCGAACCCCCACTGACGGTCACGGCCCAGGTGCCGGCACCTGGCGCTACGGGCATCCCCACCGACGTCAAACCCTCGATAACGCTGTCCTCGGCTATCCGGTCCGGAGCGTCGATGGCATTGACTGCCAATGGCGCATCCGTAGCGGGCACCACCGCCTTGTCCGCAGACAGCCGGACGGTGACGTTTACGCCGACCACGGCCCTGCCCAGCAGCGCGTCGGTATCCGTCAGCGTGACGAACGTGGTTTCGCAACAGGGTCAAACCCTGCCGCCGACCAGCTGGCAGTTCACTACAGCCAGCCCCACTGTGCAACAGTCCACCATCTTTGGGTCGCTGCTACCGCAAGTGGCCTCGGCTTCGGAAACGAAAGCGGTGGAACTGGGGACCGCATTCACCGTTTCCCAGGCAGGCAACGTGACAGGCATTCGTTTCTATAAAGGCACCGGGAATACCGGGACCCATGTTGGGTCGCTGTGGAACGCGTCCGGCACCCGCCTGGCACAAGTGACCTTCGTCAACGAGACGGCTACTGGATGGCAAACAGCCACACTGTCCACACCAGTTGCACTGGTGACGGGTCAGAGATACGTGGTGTCCTACCGGGCACCCAATGGCAGATACTCCTACACCACCGGCTTCTTCAACCAAACGTGGACCAGTGGCGTCTTCACGGCTTCCGGACCGGACAACGGCCTGTACCGCTATGGCGCCTCTGGAGCAATGCCAAGCAGTTCCTGGAATGCCACGAACTACTTTGTGGACGTGGTCTACTCCACCACTACCGCTCAAGCGCAAACCCAGGCGAGCGCTACAGCGACACCGACGCCGACCCCAACGGCCACCACGACAACAACGGCGACCCCAACAGCCACTCCCAGTCCGACCCCAACCTCCACGCAATCAGGTGGTTTGGTCTGCGGCCTCCTTGGAATCTGCTGAGGATCTGCTGATGCGCTAAACCCGCCCCGATCTGCCGGCGTCCGGCCCCCTTGAACTCCAGGGCCGGACGTCGGCATTTAAGCATCAACCCAGCGCAGCCCTTCAGCGGGATACGTCTTTATCGAACTACGCTGGGTTTATCGAACTACGCTGGGTTTATCGAACTACGCTGGGCGACCACGCATGGGGGATAAACAGGCTGGGCTGTGACGCCGGATCCGTCCCCAGCTTCCAGATATTGCTGTCACCTGGGATATTTTCGTCGGCCAATCCGTAAAGCAGGTTTTGGTTGTCCAACCATTCGATTTGGTCATCCACGCTTCGCTTCTCCGAAAGAACAGTTTCCCGTCCCGTAGCCAAGTCAAGCACTGCGACTTTCCAGTGCGCAGTCAACGGCCCGGCGTCGTTCTTCTTGTAGGCAATCCGTGTGCCATCCGGTGAGATGGACGGGCACTCGACGTTATCGTGGACCGCAGTCAGGGTCTTGGCCGACAGACTGCCACGAACAAGCCAGATACGCCCGGAGGAAGCCGCAGTGGCGTAGAAGACGTCGCTTTGCCCAGGTGCAAAGGTAACCCCCCAAATGTTTCTGTCCGTGGCCTGCAAGCGCTCGCCGTTGACTATCAGTGCGAAGTCCTCCAGATTCCCCGAACCACCTGAACCACCCGCAGTTAAGTTGATTTCAGTAGCGGTGGAGAACCCTGCAGTCGCATATGAATGGCCTGTGACGAAGACAGTGGTTGCAATCATGGAGCCGTCCGCACTGATCCGCGTGCGGCTCGGTATCCCCGGCACAGGCCATGCCCGTTGCTGTTGCCAGTCACGATCCAGGACGGCGGCTTCGAACGCGGTCACGAGGCCACGGTTCGTTTTGAGGCAAATTACCGTGGACACGGTTCCGTAGACCCTGTCGCAGGCCCTGTTCGCTCACCGCGCGCGTTCCGTCAGGCGAGGACAACGCTACGGTAGCGGCATTACCGTAACCCTGTCCGCCTGCCGTGTTCCGAAAAAGGACGAACGGAACATCCGGCAACGGCTGGCCTGCAGTGACCCCTACGGACGGCGCGGCAGTGCTGCTCTGCTCAAACCGCTGGTAGGCGCCAACCGCATAAACACCCGCCGCAGCGAGCACCACCGCCGTTACCGCAAGGAGGATGGCCCACCGCAGCCTCCCGCCAGTGAAGGTAGTGCTCATTCGCTGCCCAGCTTTGGCCTTGCCCCAGGAAGGATGAAGACGACCGCCACCACGGCGCATGCCAACAACGCTCCGGCCGCAACCATGGCTGTGGAGGCTCCTACTGCGTACCAGAGAACGCCAAAACCGGCCGAGGCTGTCATCCTGCTCAGCGCAACCACCGTCTGTGCAGAGGCGATGCCTGTAGCCAGCTTCCCCGATGGAGTCAACTGGCTGGCCAGTGCCGCCAGCACACCGTCAGTGGCTGCGTAGAACCCGCCAAGAAGGATCAGGCAGCCCACGGTGCTCCATAGGCCACCGAAAGGCGCCGCCGCCAGGAAGTAGCAGGCAAGCAGCGCGATGTGGCCTCCCACGAAGACCGGTACCCTGCCCACCCGGTCGGCCAGCCGCCCCAGCGGAATCGCAAACGCCAGGAACACAATGTTGGTGCCGACGAAAAGCAACGGAAACCACTGCACTGCAAAGGAATCCCGATCCTGCAAAACAAGGTAGATGAAACCATCACCAATGGTCAGCAACCCAAGGAGACCCGCAGAGATCAATAGCTTGCCCAGGCCCGGCTCCCGCAGGTGGCTCCACGAGAACGCGAAGAGCCGGGGGCCTTTCTTCCGGGAGCCGGCTGTTTGTTCGGCACCGCTGTTCGCTTCAATCCCTTTTAGCCCATCCGCCCGAAGGTCCGGCACCACCAGCCCGAGAACTGCTACGCCGATGACTGCAAAGGCCAACGACACCACAAAAACGGTGCTGAACCCGTTGGGGATCAACAGCAACACGAGGAAGGCAATCATTGGCCCTGCGGCCGCTCCAATGTTGTCCAACATCCTGTGCACGCCAAAGGAACGGGCCAAGTGTTCCGGTTGCGCTGAAACAGTGATCAGCGCATCACGTGGAGCCGTGCGAATGCCTTTGCCGATCCTGTCCCCGGTCACAATGGCTGCAATGGCCCAGAACCCTCCTGCGAACAGGAAACCTATCCTGGCGAGCATGGACAACCCATAGCCGGCAAATGCGATCCGTTTCGGGTGTCCGCTGCGGTCCGATGCCCAGCCCGCCGCGATCCTGACAATTGCACTCGCGCCTTGGTTAATGCCGTCAATGAATCCGAAAGCGATGGTTGACAGGCCCAGAAATCCTGTCACATACAGCGGGAGGATTGCCGTCACGGACTCGGACGACACGTCCGTCACCATGCTGACAAGGCCTAGCCACAGGATGACCGGAGACAAACGAAACGGCACCTCGCTGGATAGTGCCGTCGTGGCTCCGCGGGGCTTTTCCCGTTTGCCACCGCTGCGATCCGAAAGTGAGATGTACATGCGTGCCCCTAGTCCGCCGTCGTGTGCAGGCTGCCCAAAAGCTGGAAGCGTGAAACGCCGGTTCCGGTCACCGAAACCGACACCGTCACTGTGTCCGTGCCACGCACGAACCTCGCGGCGACGGCTCCATCCGGCGCGGGCGCATCCTCGGACCAGAAGCCTTGAGGGACCAAGGATTGGCGGAAGGCGGCCAGAACGTCTTCTTGCGGGGTGCCCACGATTCCGTCGGCAGTCAACTGCAGGACGCTGCCGGAGGTTGAGATGCTGGTGGAGCCCACTGTGGTCCCGGCCGGCATGGCCACAACGCTGCTCGGCCAGCCCTCCACCAGTGAGCCCTTCGCTGTGCCGGGTTTCGGGAGCGGGCCAGTGATAAGTGGGGCCGGTGCAGACGGCTCCGGCAGCCCGGTGGGTGTGGATGTGACCGGGGGCAGGACCTCGAGTGGCTTGGCTGTTGTTCCGCCGTCGCCTCCACCGTCCGCCGGGCCACTTGCGGAACTGCCCGACGTCGGATTGCCGGAAGGAGGTGCACTGGCGCTGCCGGAAGCCGAGCCGTTCGAGGGGTTCGCACCAGGGCTCGAGGATGCCGGGCTTTGGGCCGTAACAGGTCCGGGTTTCGAAGCCATCTGGTCCAGCACGAGAGCTACGGCGGCAATCAGCACTGCGAGGCAGATGCCCGCAATCACCAGTCGCCGCGCCATCATGGCTTGCCCGGACTTGCCGCGCCGCCAAGGAGCTCATGGGCCTTGGCCTCAAGCCCGTCGTCGACGAAATCGTAAATAAACGATGCCAACCAGATCACCACTGTCGCCGCGATCCAGCCGAAGATGCCGTTGATGGTGAACCCATTGGAAAAGATGCTTGTCACCACAAGGATGGCGAAAGTGGCCAGCAGCCCGGCCAGCACCGTCAGGACCTTGGTGACCAACCACGTACGCCGCTCGGCCCGCTGGACGTGACGGTGATGGAAAAAGGCCAGGATCAACGGCTTGACCAAAAGCGTGGCCGCCGTGAACACCACGACGGCCCAAAGAAACCCGGCTCCCAATCGGACCCCGGGAAGAACTGACGCCACCCACAACGTGATGGCGTTGAAAACCAGTGCGATGGCGATCCGAACCGCCAAGCTTTTCATGGGGACAGTCTGCCATTGCGATCCGGATTCCGGAACAGTTTTGGCCCTACCAACGCCCGTTTCGTGGCCGTGGCTGGCAAACCGGACACGTGTAGGAAGAGCGGTTCATGAATTGCTCACGTTTGATAATGCTGTGCAGGCCTGCTGCTTCGCAACGGCTGCACAACTCACCCGCGCGTCCGTAGGCATTGAGCGATCGGGCGAAGTATCCCGAATCGCCATTGACATTCACGTACAAGGAATCAAAACTCGTGCCTCCGGCCGCCAGTGCCGCGTTCATGACGTCTTCCACGGCCTGCACAAGCCGGGCAGCATCGCTGCGGCGCAACGTGTCGGTAGGCCGGGCGTAATGGAGGCGCGCGCGCCAGAGGGCCTCATCCGCGTAGATGTTGCCAATCCCGGAAATGACCGACTGGTCCAGCAAGGCCCGCTTCAGGCCTGTCTTTCGGCTTTTGACTTTGCGGTAGAACGCCTCGAAGGAAAAGTAGGGGTCCAGCGGGTCCCGGGCAATGTGGGAGGCTTCATCAGCGATCTCAGGCAACGGCGTCTCGCCCAAGCCTCCAGGGCCGCCGTCGGGAGTTGGCACCAGGGACGTTACGAACAGGCCACCGAAAATGCGCTGGTCCACAAATCGCAGTTGCTCCGGCATGCCCTCCACCGGGCTAAGGGAGATTCTGACTTTGAGATGCTTCTCGTCAGGGACATGGGGGTCCTGCATGAGCAATTGTCCACTCATCCCCAGATGAGCCATGAGCGCTACCTTGGGCAGGGTGCTGCCAACGGAACCCAGGCTGTCCATGGCGAGCGGCATCCAGAGAAACTTACCGCGGCGGACGACGTCCATCACCGTGGCATGCTCAAGATTGCCGATGAAATCCTCTGTGCCAAGGGCATGCCGGCGGATGGAGCGGGAGTCAAGGACGTCAACCCCGGTGATCGTCCGGCTCCGGACCCAGCGGGCCAGGCCACGGCGAACCACTTCTACTTCGGGAAGTTCAGGCATTGGGTCTGTGGACTCGGCTTCAGGCGGAAGCGGGTCCGGCAGGAGCTTGGTCCAGGGCAGTCAGGGCACGCCAGGCATCGGCGGCAGCCTCCTGCTCGGCTTCCTTCTTTGAATGGCCGGCGCCGCGGCCATAAGGAGTCCCACCAATGTTCAGGACGGCCTCGAACGTACGCGCATGATCCGGGCCCGAGCCTTCCACCGCATAGTGGATTGCTCCGAGTTGGCGGCTGGCGGTCAGTTCCTGGATGCTCGTCTTCCAGTCGGTACCCGCTCCAAGGGCGCCGGCGTCCTTCAGGAGCGGGCCCACAAGGCGCATCACCAGCTGGCGTGCCGTTTCGATGTCGTTGGAGAGGTACGTCGCACCTATGAGCGCTTCCATCGTATCCGCGAGGATCGAGGCCTTGTTCTTGCCGTCGGTGAGCTTCTCGCCCTGCCCGAGGTAAATGAACTCGCCCACGCCAAGCTCGCGACCGATTCCAGCGAGGGCACGCGTGCTCACGACAGCGGATCGTCGCTTTGCGAGCTCGCCTTCAGGCAGCGCGGGGTTCTCGCGGTAGAGCGAATCGGTCACGGAGAACCCCAGAATGGAGTCGCCGAGGAACTCGAGACGCTCATTGGTGGGAATCCCACCGTTCTCATACGCGTATGAGCGATGTGTCAGAGCAAGACGAAGCGTCTCGGTGTCAATGGAGACACCGAGACGCTTCAGAAGCTCTTCAGTTGAAGACATCCTTTGTCAGCCTATGGGGCAGATTAGGCGTCTGCTACCTTGCGGCCCTTGTATTCAAGGAACAGCGCGGTGCCGGCAGAGTCAGTGACGACCTTTGCCTGGTGCGGCAGGCTGTAAGTAACCTGACCGTTTTCGATGGTCTTGACCAAGTTGGGGGCAGTTGCCTTCCACTGGGCACGGCGGGCGCGTGTGTTTGCGCGAGACATTTTCCGCTTGGGAACAGCCACGGCTATCTCATTTCTCTCTTAGTCCAACACTTACTAATCAGTTTGCCGGTCAGTCTTAGCCAGATCAGCTAGGGCAGCCCAGCGAGGGTCAATGACCTCGTGGTGGTGCCCCGGCTCGTCTTCCAGGCGTGCTCCACATTCGGAGCAAAGGCCCTGGCAGTCTTCCCGGCACACCGGCTGGAACGGCAGCATAGTGACAACTGCGTCCCGCAACACCGGCTCAAGATCGATCAGATCGTGCTCGACTCGACGTTGCTCTTCATCGTCTTCTTCGTCAGAAAGCTCGACGCCTTCATAGAAGAAAAGTTCTTGCACATTGACTTCAAGGTCATACGCAAGGGGATCCAGGCATCGACCGCATTCGCCGGTTACTTCGACGATTACGGATCCTGATACCAGAATTCCTTCGTGTACGGCCTCAAGGCGAAGATCCAACTCGACATCCGAGCCTTCCTTCACGCCAATGAGCGCCACACCAAGGTCACTTGGCGCAGGTACATGTTCGTTGAGTGTCCGCATGGTTCCTGGACTGCGTCCAAGGTCCTTGACTACCAGCGCCAAGGGCGAACTTGCATCTCGCTTAATGAGAACTCCTGTAGAACATATGACCGACGTACCATCTTAGCCTGATCAAGCCTGAGGACTCAAACCGGTGCCGGGCGCGCAAAGAACGCCACGGTTTCAGCTGGGATCCACCGCAAGAAGCTGCGAGGTACCTATCAAGACTACCCCCTTGCGGGAGGGTTACGTTCCAGACTCGCCAGCGAGGAGCCGCTTCAACACAGATTTGGGTACGAAATCCGAAATGTCACCGCCCAATACATTGACCTCTTTGATCAAGGTGGACGAAAGGTGGACATAGTGCGCTTCTGCCGGCAGGAAGACGGTTTCGACGCCGGTCAGCTGACGGTTCATGGTGGCCATCGGCAATTCGTAGTCAAAGTCCGAGGACGAGCGCAGGCCTTTCACGATTGCCGAAACACCCCGATGGCGGCAGTACTCGGCCAACAGCCCCTCCCCCATCGGCTCAACGATAATGCCTCGCAAGGATGCCAGCGTCTCGCGGGCCATCTCCATCCGGTCTTCGAGGCTGAAGCGGTACTTCTTGGCGTAATTGGTGGACACGGCCACGATGACTTCGTCAAACAGGCCCGCTGCCCGCGCGATGACTTCGAGATGTCCGTTGTGGATAGGGTCAAAGGATCCAGGGCATACCGCACGTCTCATGACACGAACCTACCCCATAGCTTCGCCGGGATACCATGGCTGACATGTCATCAGCAGGCAGGACTTTACCGCTCCATACAACCGGCCAGGGCCTCCGCGCCGTGGCAGCGGGCCGCCACCGGCGCCAACCTGCTTTCGCCTGACGGAAACCTCGGAGTGACCATCTTCGAGGAGATGACCACCTTGGCAATATCCTCCGGCGCCATCAACCTCGGACAGGGCTTCCCCGACGAGGACGGGCCCACGGAGATCAAAGCCGCGGCGCAGGCAGCCATCGCCGCAGGAGCCAACCAATACGCACCCGGCAAGGGCACCACGGAGTTGCGCGAAGCTGTCGCGGAACACCAACTCCGGTTCTATGGACTCACTCCAGACCCGCAAACGGAAATCATCATCACTACCGGCGCCACCGAAGCCATAGCGGCGTCACTTTTGGCTTTCGTCCAGCCCGGTGACGAAGTCCTCACCTTCGAACCGTTCTATGACTCCTATGGAGCCATCATCGGATTGGCAGGGGCACAACATGTCACCGCTCCCCTGGCGGCCCCGGATTTCCTTCCGGACCCCGCCCGGCTGGAAGAGGCCTTCAGCAGCCGGACCAAGGTGGTGCTCCTGAACAACCCGCACAATCCCACCGGCGCCGTTTTCCCCCAAGAGGTCCTGGAAAAGGTGGTTGAGCTGGCCATCAAGTACGACGCCATCATTGTCAGCGACGAAGTCTACGAGCACCTCACCTTCGGCGTAACACATATTCCAGTCGCTTCCTTGCCTGGGGCTGCGGAACGGACCCTCACAATCTCCTCTGCAGGAAAGACCTTCTCCTTCACCGGGTGGAAAATCGGGTGGCTTAGCGGCCCCCAGGATCTGGTTGCCGCCGTCCGCACCGTCAAACAGTTCCTGACATACAGCTCGGGCACGCCGTTCCAAAGCGCCATCGCGGTGGGACTTGCCCTTCCCGACACGTTCTACACCGGGATAGCTGAAACGCTTCGCCACAAACGCGACATCCTCTCCGAGGGCCTTCGCGCTGCAGGATTCAACGTCTTCACGCCACGCGGTACGTACTTCGTCAACGTCGACACAGAACCACTGGGCATTAAGGACTCCGTGGACCTGGCACGCCGGTTGCCAGGCCTGGTAGGTGTCGCCGCCATCCCGGTTCCTGTTTTTTGCCACCCTGAAGGAGCGAAGCGAACCCGCAGCCTGTTGCGTTTCGCCTTCTGCAAGAAAACCAGCGTCCTGGAAGAAGCGGCCGAACGATTGTCCGCACTTAAGGACCTGCTCTGAACCGCAACGACTCCGGCCGCCATCACGCCACGCGTTTCCTGCGGACCACAGGGCAGCACGCCATTGTTGAGGCCGATACGCTCATTGAAGGCAGTTACATCCTCAGCATCGGTGGTGCTGAACAATCCCACGTGAACGTGGCCAACCCCGCGGAGATCTTCTACGAATATCTTCGCCGGATCGCTCATGTGGTGGATCTGGCCGCAGAGCCTGGAGAGCCACTCTCTGTGCTCCACCTCGGCGCCGGCGCCCTGACTTTGGCCCGATACGTCCAGGCAACGCGTCCAGGTTCAGACCAGTATGCAGTGGAACTCGAACGCGAATTGCTGGACTTCGTCCTGCAAAAGCTGCCCATGCCGGAGGGCACGCGGCTGCACACCCATATAGGCGACGCACGCGAGGCGCTGGCCGAAATTCCCTCGAAGGTGGAGTTCGACGTCGTCATCCTTGATATCTTCTCCGGGCCGGAAGCACCAGCCCACATCGCGTGCAGGGAGTTCTACGAAGAGGCCGCTGCCCGCTTGCGGCCAAACGGCGTACTGATCGTGAACGTCGGCGACGAACCGGCGCTAACCCTGGTGCGAAGCCAGGTAAAAGCCCTCCGGCAAGCCATGGCGGACGTTATCGCATTTGCCGAGACGGGAATGTTCGCGGGGCGCTACCCCGGCAACATCATCCTGGTGGGCACCCGAACGCCATGGCCGGCAGCGTGGACCAGCGCGCTACTCTCGCGCGGCCCACACCCGGCAACAGTCCTCCATGGCGTGGACCTGGACAGAATTTCAGGCTAGGAGGGTTCAGCGAACCACAGCTTGGTCTCGCCGTACTTCTTGTCAGCGAAACATTCCAGCGCTTCAGGCCAGTCCGGTTCGGCACTCCTGGACGACCTCTCCACCACCACGACCGCCCCTTCATCCAAGTGAGGCGACAACTTGGCCAGCACGGCACTCAATGCTGGTTCGTCCAGCGGATATGGCGGATCCAGGAACACCAGGTCCCACACATCGCGTGCTGTGGCGCGCTCCAGGAAAGACTCCACCTTGGACCGATGGACTGAAACTTTCTTGCCGCCCAGGATTTGGTTGACCAAATCCGCGTTGCGTTGGCAGGCATCACTGGCCTTGGCATCGAATTCCACCAGATCCACGCTGCGGGCGCCCCGGCTGGCGCTTTCCACACCCAGGGCTCCGGAACCGGCATAGAGATCCAACACCCGGGAATCGTCGATGACAGCCAAAGACTCGAGCCGGGAAAACAGTGCTTCCTTAACACGGTCCGTAGTGGGCCGCGTTGCGGTCCCGGGCACGCTCGTAAGCGGATTCGCACCAGCAACTCCGGCAATGATCCGGCTCACAGCGCCTCTCCATTGCCGGTGCCCGACCGTTTAGCACTGCGCGTACCCGGGGATTCTCTAACCGCGTTCAAGGAACGCCTCCTTTTCAGGGTTCAAGTATTCATCAATGGTCGCGGCCAGGACCGGCTGGTGACGCAGGGCCGGGTCCTGGGCAACAAGGGCCTGTGCGTCCGCGCGTGCACGGGCAATCAGGTCTTCGTGCTCCAGGACACGCAGCAGCTTAAGCGTGGACCGCCCACCTGATTGCGAGGCGCCCAGGATATCGCCCTCACGGCGGAGTTTCAGGTCCTCCTGGGAGAGCTCGAACCCGTCGGTGGTGGACGCCACGGCATCCAGTCTTCGACGGCTCGGGTGCCCCGGCTCCAAAGTAGTGACCAGCAGGCACGTCCCCGGCAGACCGCCACGGCCAACCCGGCCACGAAGCTGGTGGAGTTGGGAAATACCAAAACGATCGGCGTCCAGGATGACCATCAAGGTGGCATTGTGAACATCGACACCCACCTCGATAACCGTGGTGGAGACCAGCACCTTGGTCTGGTTTGCTGCGAACGAAGCCATGGTTTCGGTTTTTAGCAGCGGGTCCTGACGACCATGCAGGGGCGCCACGGGCACCCCTGCCAAAGACGGCTCCTGAACCAGGCTTTCGACGACGGCCGTCACCGAAGCGAGCTCGCGGGCCGGACCTTCGTCCGAGAGTTCGGCGTCGCTTGGTTCAGCTTCTCCCGGGCTGAAGTCCCCGTCGTCGTCCGAGCCGATCTTGGGACATACAACGTAGACCTGATGACCGGCGTCGACTTCTTCCCGTGACCGTTTCCAGATTCGATCCGCCCAGCCCGGGTTCTCGGCAAGCCCCACAACATGGGTGGAAATAGGCGCCCGCCCAGCGGGAAGTTCATCGAGGATGGAAGTTTCAAGATCGCCGAACACGGTCATCGCCACTGTGCGGGGAATAGGCGTGGCAGTCATAACCAGCAGATGCGGCGGACGTTGGGCCTTGGCACGCAATGCGTCACGTTGCTCCACGCCGAAGCGGTGCTGCTCGTCCACCACGATCAAGCCGAGGTCCTGAAAACTGGTTTTGTCGCTCAACAGAGCGTGGGTTCCGATCACGATGCCTGCGTTTCCTGAAGCGGCATCGAGCATGGCCTGTTTTCGCGCCGCCGTTGGCATGGACCCGGTCAGCAGGGTCACCTGGACACCAGCCCGCCCGGCCTCATCACCGATGCCGGCTCCGAGCATCCCGGTACCGCCAAAAAGGTGATCGCGGGCCAGCGGCCCCAGGGTCCTGCGGATGGACTCGAAATGCTGCGCAGCCAAAACTTCCGTGGGCGCCAGGAGCGCCGCCTGCCCTCCCGCGTCAACCACCTGCAGCATCGCCCGCAGCGCCACAATAGTCTTGCCCGAGCCGACCTCACCCTGCAGGAGCCGATTCATGGGGGTGTCCTGGCCAAGTTCTTCTGAAAGCGTCTTTCCCACCGCTGTCTGGCCGGCAGTGAGCGTGAAGGGCAGGTGCCGGTCGAACTCTTCCAGCAGGCCGCCGCTGACTGGACGCCGGGCAGTGGCTTCCTCTGCAGCAAGCTGGGCACGTCGTCGCGCCAAAGCCGCCTGCAGCACCAGCGCCTCCTGGTAGCGGAACCGTTCCTGCGCCCGCTGCCAGTCTTTGGCAGTCTCAGGCGAGTGGATCAGGCGATAAGCATCAGCCACGCTCAGCAGTCCGTCCCTGCTGACAATGGACTCCGGGAGGGGATCCGCCAAGGCATCGAGGTCAAGGGTTTGCAGCAACGCCGTAATCACCTTGTGAATGGACCAGCTTGTCAGCTTTGCCGTTGCGGGATAGACAGGGATAGGCATCGCTGCCAACTTTTCAGGGTCAACGGAGCCGTCAGCATCCGGATCCTCATCCAGCAACAGGAAGTCCGGGTTGGTCAGCCCCAAGGCGCCCCCATACCGGGTCACCTTGCCGGAAAACATTGCACGGCGGCCCGGAAGGAGTTCCGCCTTGGCCCGGAACCCATTGAAAAAACTGACTTTCAAGGTACCAGGAACGTGGCTTCCACCGACTTCATCAGTCACCACGACGTCCGTAATGGAACCTCTTCGGGCACGCATCTGACGTGTGCTGTTGGACAGCACCCGCGCAATCAGCGTGACTTCCTCGTCCAAGGGAAGGTTACTGATGGGAGTAAGTTCGCCCCTGCTCAAATACCTGCGCGGAAAGTAGTTAAGCAGCGCGCCGGTCGTCTTGAGGCCAAGGTGCTTGTCAATGACGGACGCCGAGCGCTTGCCGATCCTGCGTTCCAGGGGCAGTTCCAGCTCAGTATTCATGCCGTGACTGGCCCGGGATGCTGTTGGGTTCTGCAGTTTGTGTTGCTTCAAAATCCCGCGACCCGTCTTCATATTCCCGGGACCCGTCTTCAAAATCCCGGGGCAGGGCAAGCTGGCTGACGGCAATTTCCGTTGGCTCCCCCAGAGACCTGATGAGCGCTACGGCCGGCGCGGGATCAGGTACGTGGACATGCACACGCCAACGATAACTGGCCTCAGCGGTGGATTCGTCGTCGTCTGGATGGTGACCTGTAGTGCCAACCTGGCTCATGATGACGGAATCACCCATCTCATCCAGGCGTTGGCGCAGCACGGCCGCGTCCAAGGGCGAAAGGCTGATGGTGCACATGACTTCCACGCCGTCGTCGGCCGGCATCTGCTGGTGGATGTGCGGATCCTGCAGCTGGTAGCCGTGGAGGCCATCGAGGAGCTCATCCTGCAGTTCTTCGCCGAGCACTGCGGAGCGGAGACAGTCCAGCACCAACAACATACCTACGCCCCCGGCGTCCACCACGTGCGCCGCCTGCAGGGGTGGGAGTTCGTCCTCTGTGCGTACAACGGCCTGGAAGGCGGCTTCCACCACTGCATCCAAGGCAACGCCCAGCGCGTGGTTGCTGTCATCGCCGTTCTGGGAAGAATCCGTTGCCTGGGCTGCATGGGCCGCTGCTTCAAGGACGGACAGCATGGTTCCGGACACTGGTTCGCTCAAGGCCGACCAAGCCCGGATCTGGGCCCTGTTAAGGGCTGTGGCCAGCAGCGGCGCACTCAGGCGCGCTTTTCCGGACAGCGGCTCCGCCGCAGCGCACAGGAAAACAGCAAAAAGGGTGCCGGAGTTACCCCTTGCCTGTTCCATGGCGGGCCTGACCAGCGCGTGACAGCACAGCACCGACGTCGTTGCCGGTCTCCACAGCGTCCGAAGCGGTGCCGGCCACCGCGGCCACAGCTGCGCGCGCCGTCAGATAAAGGTTGGTCCCAGTATCACCGTCTGCGACGGGAAAGATGTTGATCGCGTTCAGGCGGTCGCTATGGTTGCCCAGGACCACCTCTGTCTTGCCGAGCCAACGTTTCATGGCGTGCGCATTCGCGGCGATCTTAGTCTGCAAAATGATCCCATCCCACGGTGTCAGCAGCTTGTCCGGCAATCCGGACGCCGGTGCCTTGAGACTGGGCAACGGCCTGAACTGAGCCTATCGCAGTAAAGCCCTCCGGCAGCTGAATTCCGGCTGGGAAGGTAGCCAGCAGCCCGTGGTCCTCTCCCCCGCCCAGCACCCATGGCATGGCATCCACGCCCAGCAAGGCGGCAGCTGGTTCCAGTGGAACTGCATGGGCCTTCAACGCAACAGCGTCAAAGTCCAGGATGACGTTGCTTGCCGCGGCGAGCCGACCGCCGTCGCGCAGCAGACCATCTGAAATGTCCATCATTGCTGTTACGCCCGAACGTGCGGCAAGCGGCCCGGCAGCCAACGGCGGCAAGGGCCGGCATTGGCTATCCAACAGGGCACGCTGCCCAGCCGAGAGGTCTGTTAGGGTGACATCGCTTTCCAACAGCGCCAGACCTGCGGCAGCACGCCCCAGGGTACCTGCCACTGCCACGACATCTCCCGGCTTTGCCCCGGAACGCAATACGGGATCCTCTCCAGCCAAAGTACCGACGACGGCGACAGTCACCGCAATCTCCCGGCCACGGCCGAGGTCTCCTCCTGCGACGGAGCAATCAGGAACTCCCAGCCCGATGATTCCAGCGGTGAGGCCGTCCGCGAAGTCCTTCACCCATTGAACTGGTGTGGCCGGCGGCATGGTCAGGCTCACCACCAGCGAGGTGGCCGTTCCGCCCATGGCGTTGATATCGCTAAGGTTCTGTGCCGCGGACTTCCATCCGACGTCGTATCCTGTGGTTCGATAGCCGTTGTTCCACTCCAGCCTGAAGTCCTGGTCCTGGGTCTGGGTATCGATGGAAATCAGTGTGCGGCCGTCTGTGGCGGCAACCAGGGCGGCGTCGTCGCCGGGACCCAGCAGGACGCTGGGGCTGCTGTTGAGTCGGGGGAAGATCAGGGCAAGGAGCTCGGACTCCGACAGATCTGCGACTGTTGGACATTCTTCGGATGGCTGAACTTCGGATGGCTGTTTTGGGGGCACGGCTCTACGCTATCGCGGGACACCGACAAAATATCGCCGGAGCCTGCGCCGGGCGCACCATCGGCAATGTGACCCTCGTAACGGGTGCACCAACCTCACGCCAGGCGGCTGCGTGGGCGGGATAGGCTTGAATGATGCACCGAAAGACCCTTCCGCGGACTGCCGTGGCCTTCAGCTTGGCCGCAGCGTCCGTGCTCGCAGTTTCAGCCTGCGCCCCCACTGTGGACGTCACGGCGGCAACCGACGCCGCCAATCCGGCCTGCGCCCCGATGATGGTGGCGCTCCCGGACAAGATCGGCGATGCCGCACTCCGCAAGACCAACAGCCAGGCCACTGCTGCGTGGGGCGATCCCTCCCAGATCATCCTGCGCTGCGGTGTCAACGTCCCTGGACCAACCACTGACCGTTGCGTCAGCGTAAATGACATCGACTGGGTGATCAAAGAAGGCGATGGCGTCTATACCCTGACCACCTTTGGACGCGAACCGGCAACGGAAATCCTCGTCGATCCGGTCAAATTGGAAGCCGCCAACATCAGCTCGGCCACAGTCCTCACCGAACTCGCAGCCGCTGCCGGGAAGATCAAAGCAACGCGCCATTGCGTGGGCCAGGAAGACCTGCAGAACCTCCCGACCGCCAAATAGCGGGGGCTCAACCGGCTAAAGGGCAGCTGGCGCCGGTCCTGCCTACCGACACCAGCCGCTGCCGGCTTGGGTTAACGCAGGCCCGTTTTGCGGGTCAGGGCCAGATGGATGAGTTCATCGATCAGCTCCGGATAAGGCAAACCTGAAGCCGCCCACATCTGCGGGTACATGCTCTTCGGAGTGAAGCCGGGCATGGTGTTGATTTCGTTAATAATGAGCTCACCCGCGGGCGTGTAGAAGAAGTCCACCCGGCTCAGTCCTTCCGCGCCCACGGCATCGAAGGCGGCAGCGGCCAATTCCCGGACGCGCGCAATGGCCTCGTCCGGCATATCGGCCGGGCAACTCAACGCGGCAGCACCATCTTCGACATATTTGGCAGCGAAGTCATAGAACTGGTGTTCGCCGGGAGCCACCGCAATTTCGCCGGGCATGGAGGTACGGGGCGCATCGGTGCCCCTGCCCTGCAGCACAGCGCACTCGATTTCACGCCCCGCAATGCCGGCTTCAATGACCAATTTCAGGTCGTGGCGGCGGGCTTCCTCGATGGCAGCGTCCAAGCCCTCCAAAGAATCCACCTTGGAAATTCCCATGGAGGAGCCGGCACGGGCAGGCTTGACGAAGACCGGGAAACCGAGCTTGTCCACGCGCTTGCGGACAGCCTCGGCGTCCGTGAGCCACTCGCGGTCCGTGACGGCGATATAAGGCCCCACCGTCAGTCCAGCGGCTTCGAAAACTACTTTCATGAAGTGCTTGTCCATGCCTACTGCCGAGGCAAGCACGCCGGCACCAACGTAACGTGTGTCGGATAGCTCCAGGAGGCCCTGGACGGTTCCATCCTCGCCCCAAGGGCCATGGAGCAAAGGAAAGACGACGTCCACGGAGCCGAGTTCCTCGGGTATGGCATTTGGCGCGGTCACGATGAGCTGGTGCTCGCCGCCCACCTCTGCCAAGGTGACGGTCCGGTCCGACGGCGATACCTCAGGAAGAGCGGACGAGCTCAGGGACCACTGGCTGGTGTCCCCCGATGCAAGGACCCACTGTCCGGACTTGGCAATACCAATGGGCACGACGTCGTACTTGCTCTTATCAATGGCACCCATGACGCCTGCCGCCGTCACGCAACTAACAGCGTGTTCGCTGGAACGTCCGCCGAAAAGGACCGCCACACGGGGTCGACGGCCGGTCACGGGGGTGGATTCTTCAGTCACAATCAGTAGTCGCCTTCGGACTTCAGGGCCCGGGCCAGCAATCGCGGCCCCAGGTCATCAACGGACATTTTGCCTTCAAGCACCGCCACAACGGCGGCCGTAATGGGCATTTCGACATTCAGTTTGCCAGCCAATTCATGCACTGCAGGGCCGGACTTAATACCTTCAGCGGTTTGCGTCATCTGTTCAGCCACCTGCTCGAGGCTCAGCCCCTCGCCCAGTAGCCTTCCAGCTGTGTGATTCCTGGAGAGGGCAGAGGAGCACGTTGCAACGAGGTCGCCGAGCCCCGCGAGACCCGCCATGGTGTGGGCCTCTCCACCCAGCGCCAAGGCAAGCCGGGACGTCTCAGCGAGGCCTCGCGTGATGACTGACGCTTTGGTGTTGTCACCCATTTGGCGTCCCTCGCAAATACCTACAGCAAGGGCAATCACATTCTTGACGATCCCGCCGATCTCCACGCCCACAACATCGGTGCTGGTATAAGGACGGAAGTACGGTGCGGTGCAGCAGAGCGCGATTGCGGCGGCGGTATCGGCGTCACTGCAGGCAACTACAGACGCAGTGGGTTGTTCCCTGGCAATCTCCATGGCGAGGTTGGGTCCGGAGACCACCACCACACGTGATTCCGGGATGCCTAGCTCCTGGGCGATGACCTCGCTCATGCGTGCGTCAGTCCCCAGCTCGAGGCCCTTCATCAGCGATACGACAATTGCGTCCGGGGCGAGCAGGCGCTTCCATTCCCCCAACTGGGGCCGCAGCGATTGGGCCGGCACGGCAAGGACCACGAGACCGGCATCCTGCAGGACCTCTGCAACATCCGTGGATGCGGTGACTGCGTGGGGAAGTTCGATGTCCTTCAAGTACTGCTCATTGCGGTGATCAGCATTGATCTGATCAACCACCCCTGCGCGCCGCCCCCAAATCCGGATCCTCCGCTCCACCCCGGTAGTGGCAGCAGCATCCGCGAGGATCTTGGCGAACGTAGTTCCCCACGAACCTGCGCCAAGTACAGCTACGGTATCCGGAGCAGGGACACGGCTTTCAATAACCGTCATTTGCTGCCCTCCTGTTCCGGATTCTCAAGAGATGCATCGTTGCCAGCGGGTTCTGCAGCCTTTTCAGGCGCTGCGCCGCGTGCAGTATTTGAACCACGCTCCACGAACCGGCCATGTTTGGCCTGCTTATGAACGGCCGGATCCCAGCGTTCGGCGGGCGGCTCCTCACCCCGCAGGGTTGCCAGGAGCTCGGTTACCGCCTCCATGATGACGTCTGTAGCTTCGGACAGCGTGGCCCGGTCCATGGGCCGGTCCGCGAAAGCGCTCAGGTCCACGGGCTCACCTACGAGAACCCTGACGGTCTTTCGAGGGAAGACGTGGAAACGCTTGGCATATCGGGGGAAAACCTCATGGGCGCCCCAGTGGGCCATCGGAACAACCGGTGCACCTGTCTGCAATGCCAGGCGGGCAGCGCCAGTGTGGCCCTTCATCGGCCACAGGTCAGGGTCCCGGGTCAGGGTTCCCTCGGGGTAGATAATGATGGCACCTCCGGCGTCCACCACCTCTTTGGCGATTTGCAGCGAGCGGTTGGCACCCGCCGTCGAGCGTTCAACCGGAATCTGGTTCGTCGCCCGCAGCAAGGCTCCCAGCACAGGTGCTTTGAAGAGGCCTGCCTTCGCGAGGAAATGCGGAGGACGCTTCTGGTTGTAGAGCATGTGCCCGATCACGACAGGATCAATTTCGGTGCAGTGGTTCGGTGCTGCGATGAAGCCGCCCGCGGGGAGCTTCCCGGTGCCCTCCCACTTCTTGCCCATCAGGAGGTTCATCAACGGACGCGCAATGCCCGCCAGGAGCATGAACGTAGCCCGGCTCTTGGCCGATTCCTTCAAAGGGTCCCCCGCTACTTGGTGGTGATGATGTCGAAATCGGCGCCCAGGCCAGCGAGCTTCTCCGTAAAGCGCTCGTATCCACGGTTGATGATATCGATGCCTGTGACCCTGGAGGTGCCGGTCGCGGCCAAAGCTGCAATGAGGTGGCTGAAGCCGCCACGAAGATCGGGGATGTCAATCTCGGTCCCCCGCAGCGGCGTAGGACCGGAGATCACTGCGGAATGCAGGAAGTTCCTCTGGCCGAAGCGGCAGGGAACACTGCCAAGGCACTCACGGTGGACCTGGATGTTTGCACCCATCCGGGCCAGGGCATCGGTGAAGCCGAAACGGTTCTCATAGACCGTCTCATGCACAATCGACACGCCCTCCGCCTGGGTCAAAGCCACCACCAGGGGCTGCTGCCAGTCAGTCATGAAGCCTGGGTGCACATCCGTCTCCAGGACCAGCGGGGAAAGCTTGCCTCCGGGGTGGTAAAAACGGATGCCGTCATCACCAATGTCCATGCCGCCCCCCACCTTGCGGTAGGTGTTTAGGAAGGTCATCATGTCCCGCTGTGAAGCACCTTCAACAAAAATGTCGCCACGCGTAACCAACGCGGCCGAGGCCCAGGACGCAGTCTCGTTCCGGTCCGGAAGCGCCCGGTGGTTGTAGCCACCAAGGTCCTTGACACCCTCGATGCGGATGGTCCGGTCAGTCTGGACACTGATGATGGCGCCCATTTTCTGCAGCACGGCGATGAGATCTATGATCTCCGGTTCGGTCGCAGCCCCGCTGAGTTCCGTGATTCCTTCCGCGCGCGTAGCGCTCAGCAACACCTGCTCGGTTGCGCCCACTGATGGATAGGGAAGGGAGATCTTGGCGCCGTGCAGTCCGTTGGGTGCGGAGATGTGGATGCCGCCCGGGCGCTTTTCCACAACGGCGCCAAACTGGCGCAGGACGTTCAGATGGTAGTCGATAGGACGGTCGCCAATCTTGCAGCCGCCAAGGTCCGGAATGAAAGCCTCTCCGATCGCATGGATCAGGGGGCCGCACAGCAGGATCGGGATGCGTGAATCGCCGGCATGCGCGTCAATGGCGGTGCTGGATGCCGTTTTGGCATCCTTCGGATTCAGTGTCAGATCACCCGTATCGGGGTCCTTGACCACAGTCACCCCGTGGAGCTTCAGCAGGCTGGTAACAACCTCCACGTCCTTGATTTCCGGCACGTTCCGAAGCACTGATGGTTCGCTGCCCAGCAACGCCGCCACCATGGCCTTGGGCACAAGGTTCTTGGCACCGCGAACGGTCACCCGCCCTGTCAACGGGACGCCACCGCGGATTGTCAGAACACTACTCATCTATACCGGTTTCCTCACGACTACTCGCCCCCCATACTTACAAAGGCTCCAGCTAAGCATAGAAGCTCGGGTTACCTAACCGAAATGGAGCTGCCCCGTGCCGGGCAGATCCTGTATCCACCAATCCTCCGAAAAAAAGACCGGTGAGCCCACCCTGGGGGCCCACCGGTCCTCGTTCCGCAGCATTCAGCCGCCGGGGAATTCGTCAGCTTTTCGCCGGAAGTGTCTTCGGCTTGAACGAGGGCCTTGTGGCCTCGTAGGCGGTGATGTCTTCTTCGTGCTGGAGGGTGAGGCCGATGTCGTCGAGCCCTTCCAGGAGCCGCCACCGCGTGTAGTCGTCGATCTCGAACGGAGCCACGACGTTGCCGCATTCCACCGTCTTGGAGACCAGGTCCACCTTGACCTCAGTGCCGGGAGCGTTCTCCAGGATCTTCCAGATGAGTTCGATGTCATCCTGTGCCACCTGGGCTGCCAGCAGTCCCTGCTTGCCTGAGTTGCCGCGGAAAATATCGGCGAACCGTGAGGACAGCACAGTTTTGAAGCCGTAGTCCTTCAATGCCCAGACAGCGTGCTCACGTGAGGAACCCGTCCCAAAGTCCGGGCCGGCCACCAGCACGGACCCGGCCTTGAACGGGGGCCCTGGTTGAGGATGAACGACTCGTCCTTGCGCCATGCGGCGAAAAGGGCGTCTTCGAAGCCGGTGCGCGTGATGCGCTTGAGGTAGACCGCCGGAATGATTTGGTCGGTATCCACATTGCTCTGGCGCAGCGGAACGCCGATGCCGGTGTGGGTAGTGAATGCTTCCATGGGATCCTCCTAGACTGCGGTTCCGGTCAATGTGCCTGCAGAAGCCGGCTCAAGGTCCGACGGCGAGCTCAGCGTTCCGCGGACGGCTGTCGCGGCAGCCACCACGGGAGAGACAAGGTGCGTACGGCCGCCCTTGCCCTGGCGGCCCTCAAAGTTGCGGTTGGACGTTGAAGCGCAGCGCTCCCCCGGCTCCAGTTGGTCCGGGTTCATGCCCAGGCACATCGAGCAACCGGCGAAGCGCCACTCGGCTCCGAAATCCTTGAAGACTTTATCCAGGCCCTCGGCTTCGGCTTCGAGCCGGACACGGGCGGAACCCGGCACCACGAGCATGCGGATATCCGGGTCCTTCTCGCGGCCGCGGATGATGTCGGCGGCAGCACGAAGGTCCTCGATGCGGGAATTGGTGCAGGAACCCAGGAAGACGGTATCCACGCGGATGTCTTTCATGGGGGTGCCCGCCTCAAGGCCCATGTACTGCAGCGCGCGCTCGGCGGCAGCCTTGGCGTTCTCGTCGCCGAAGTCCTCCGGGGACGGAACCTTGGCTGACAGCGAAACGCCCTGGCCGGGGTTGGTGCCCCAGGTGACGAACGGCTCGAGGGTGTTCGCATCGAGGTCCACTTCGACGTCGAACGTCGCGTCGTCGTCAGTGTGCAGCGTGTTCCAATACTCGATGGCGGCGTCCCAGTCGGCGCCTTCGGGCGCATGCGGACGGCCCTGCATGTAGTCGTAGGTGATCTGGTCCGGAGCCACCATTCCGGCACGCGCGCCGGCTTCGATGGACATGTTGCAGATGGTCATCCGGGCATCCATCGACAGGGCCCGAATGGCAGAGCCGCGGTATTCCAGGACGTAGCCCTGGCCTCCGCCGGTACCGATCTTGGCAATGACGGCCAGGATGATGTCCTTGGCGGTAACTCCCGGGCGCAGCGTCCCCTCGACGTTGATAGCCATGGTCTTGAACGGCTTCAAGGACAGCGTCTGGGTTGCCATGACGTGTTCCACTTCAGAGGTTCCGATGCCCATGGCAAGTGCACCGAAGGCGCCGTGCGTGGAGGTGTGCGAGTCGCCACACACCACGGTCATGCCCGGCTGGGTCAGGCCCAGCTGCGGACCCACGACGTGCACGATGCCCTGCTCCTTATCGCCGAGCGAGTGCAGGCGGACGCCGAATTCCTTGCAGTTGGCGCGCAGCGTTTCAATCTGCGTGCGGCTGGTGAGGTCCGCGATGGGCTTGTCGATGTCCAGGGTGGGAGTGTTGTGGTCCTCCGTGGCAATGGTGAGGTCGGTGCGTCGCAGCTTGCGGCCGGCAAGGCGCAGCCCCTCGAAAGCCTGCGGTGACGTCACCTCGTGGACCAGGTGCAAGTCAATGAAAAGAAGGTCGGGCTGGGCATTGGCTCCTTCGCCTTCACCCTTGCGCACAACGTGCGCGTCCCAGACTTTCTCGGCCAGTGTCTTTCCCACGGCCTTGCTCCCTTCACTGAAGTTGGATGTTCTTCATCCGCTGAACTGTTCTTCGAACCACTGAACTCTTCCAACCACTGAAGCAGCACGGTTGCAAAATAGGCCAGTGAAACAACTTGCATCTCAGATATTGAGACGGCAATATCATTACATGGACAATTCTAGTGGAGTCGGGGTCATTGATAAAGCGGCCCAAGTACTCGATGCCCTCGAGGCCGGGCCAACGACACTTGCGCAACTTGTAGCGGCCACGGGCCTCGCCCGGCCCACCGTTCACCGGCTCGCGCTGGCCTTGGTCCACCACCGGCTGGTCAGTCGCGACATCCAGGGACGCTTCGTTCTGGGCAGTCGCCTGGTGGAGCTCGCATCCGCGGCTGGCGAAGACCGGCTCATCGCCTCTGCCGGGCCGGTACTCATCCAGCTGCGGGACGCTACCGGCGAGAGCGCCCAGATTTTCCGCAGGCAGGGCGATTGGCGCGTATGCGTTGCCTCAGCGGAGCGTCCGATCGGGCTGCGCGATACCATTCCGGTGGGAACCCAGCTGTCCATGAAAGCCGGCTCGGCCGCACAGGTCCTCCTCGCCTGGGAAGACCACGACCGCCTGCTGGAAGGATTGCAGAACGCCCGCTTTACGCCCACCGTCCTGGCAGGAGTACGACGCCGGGGCTGGGGTCAAAGCCTGGGCGAACGCGAGCCAGGGGTCGCCTCGGTTTCCGCTCCGGTCCGTGGACCCTCCGGAAGGGTCATAGCCGCGGTTTCCATTTCAGGTCCGATTGAGCGCCTCACGCGCCAGCCAGGACGATTGCACGCCGAGGTCGTCTGCAATGCCGCCCGGGTACTGACAGAGGCTTTGCGCAAGAACAACGACTAGACCTGCCGTCATTGAAGGGGGACGTCCATGACCACCTACGCAGTATTCCTTAGGGGCATCAACGTCAGCGGGATCAACATCAAGATGGCCGAACTGAAATCAGCACTTAAGGGCTACCCATTCTCTGACGTCAAGACGCTGCTGGCGAGTGGAAACGTTGTCCTGAAGAGTGATTTGAGCATCAAGGATGTCAAGGTCCAGTTCGAAAAGTGCCTGCGTGAATCCTTCGGCTACGACGCCTGGGTTGTTGTCCTCACTGCTTCGCGGGTAGCCGAGCTCGTGGATGCCTGCCCCTACCCTGCCGACGACAAGGCCACGCACAGCTACATCACCCTCACCTCCGATAAAGCCATGCTTGACGAACTCTTTGAGGCCGGAGAGGCCCTTGGTGGCGTGGAACAGGTGCGGCTTGGACCGGAAGCTTCCGCATGGTTGGCACCCGCCGGAGGAACCTTGGCCAGTCCCTTCAGCAAACTCTCCGCCAAGCCGCGGTACAAGGCCAGCACCACAACGCGGAACCTTCGGACGTTGATCAAAGTCAAGGACGCTGCGGCCGCTCTCTAGAGGTATCCCTATCCTTTACGCGCGGCTTTCAAGGCTGCATTGAAGGCACCCAAACGGGCAATCTCCACCTCCACCGGCTCCACGATGCGCCGCTCAGCTACGCCTGCTATTGCCACTGTGAGCCTCTTGGCCACGCCCTTGGCGCGCACCCGCGCGGCCCAGCCGCCGATGATTCTGCCGAAGATGGCCAGAACGATCCCCAGAACCACACCACAGGCCACCATCAACGTGGGCCAAGGCCATCCCTCGGTCCTCGGCACCTCCGGAACGGGCATTTGGAAATAGCCGAGCGCAGCCAGGACCCCAAGCCAACCGAGGCCACCAACTGCCAGGAGAAGCGCGATCCACTGGAGTGAGTTGAACAACAACCACCAGAACGGACGTTTTGACGTTTTGAGATCCGTCCCGGCGATGGCTTGGTCCAGGGCATCCGGCAGTTGCTCGCGGCCTTCCCTGGCCACGCCACGGATGGACGCCCGCCACGGGCCAGGTGCGCCTTCAGAAGCCTCATCCACAAAATCACGCACGGCGGCATCTGTCCTCGCACGTTCGGGTGCGCCGGCTACCGGCAAGGAAGTCCGGTTGAGCTCGGGCCTGGTGTCCTGCCTGCCCAGGTTCAGCCTCCTCAGGGGATCCGGCCGGAAGCGCAGCAACCAGCGCGTCACGGGCCATCCCGTCCTCCGCGCCGATTCCCTCTTGAAGGATCGCGCTACCGCATCAACCACCACAGATACGTTGGCCGCCGTCGACAATTCAGTGGCGAGCTTGGCCTTGGTGCTTGCCTTGATGCCGCGGGCCTCGCCTGCACCCGAAGCCAGGGACAGTTCGGCTGCAGCCTTGGAGACATCGGCAGCCAGGCGTTTTGTGGTTGCCTCCCGCTGGGTCACGACGTCCCGGATGGCACCACGGACGGCGTCGATGCCTTCGCCGGACAGTGCCGAGGCGCCCAGGACGCGAACGTCCGCCAGACCGTCGCGCTCCAGGATTCCTTTCAGGGAATGAAGCACATCAGCGGTGTCCGCGTCATTGAGCTTGTCTATTTGGTTGAGGACAACAAGTGTGACTGCTCCATGGGAGGCCATCGGGCGCAAGAAGTCGTTGTGCACGGCGGCATCTGCATACTTCTGCGGGTCCAGTACCCAGACCAGGACATCCACCATCCCGACCATGCGCTGGACTACCTCCCGGTTCTCCACTTTCGTTGAGTCAAAGTCGGGAAGGTCCAGCAGGATCAGGCCGCTCTCCGCAGTGGCCAGGCCCTGGGAGCCCGGGCAGGCTGTGGCGCTCCTGCACTCCGAGCCAGTCCAGCAGCGGCCCACTTCCTTCCTCGCCCCAAATTCCCGCCAACGGCGCGGACGTCGTGGGTCGACGGGCTGCCGCGGTTGCCAGATTGCTGCTGGATACGGCATTGAACAAGGAAGACTTGCCACTTCCTGTGGCCCCGAAGAAACCCACCACCGTGTGTCCTGCCGACAACGAGCGCCTGGAAGTTGCCCGCTCAAGGACCTCATACACGGATTGCAGATCCTGCTCGGGCAGCACTCCCTCGGCCAGTTCCCGTGCTGTGTTGAGCGCTTCGAGCCGCCGCTGGAGTTGGGACGATTCCCGGATTTGGCTGTGCCGGCTCATGCCGCCCCTGCCAGGCGACGGAGTGCCTTGGCATGGCGGGCGAGGTCCATATCGCCATGAACGGTGCCAGGCTCCAAACCAGTGGCCTCCAGCCTGCTGAGGAACCTGTTCCGCTCTTCCTCGAGGAGGCGTTGGCAGGACGTGTGAAGATCGGCCCTGGCCTGCTGGGCAAGCCGACGGACGGCATCCTCACCGAAGACAGCTTCAAGGAGCTTCTGCCCCACCACAGCCGTTCCCCCGGCAATGCCTATCTCCAAGCCGGTCAAACCGGCAGTCATGGAGAAAACCACCACCATCAGTGCTGCGCCAAGACCGTTCACGCCGAAGGAGAGCCAACGGGCCTGCGTGCGCTTTTCCTGACCTTGGGTGCGGATCAGTTCCATGAGTCCTTCCTGCCAGGAGCGGATGGCGGCCGCGGCCTTCGCGTCAAAGCCAGGACTGGTTCCTGAAAGATCTGCGGCACCCAGGAGTTGACGGCCTGCCGCATCCGAGCGCCAGCGCCTGTCGACGTTTTCTGCGGCATTGGCGGCCTCATCGAGAATCACCGCTTGCAGGCCCGTTTCGATCGCCGTTTCGACTTTTACGGCCGGCGCAGGTTCACCCCTGAAGAATGCTCCGATCCGGTCCCGCATGCGCCCGATGTTCTGCTCCAAGGCCCGGAAGAATTCACCCGTTCCCACAAAATCCTGCCATCGTGCCAGCACTTCGCCGCGGAGCAGCGCACCGTCCTTGGTCGCGTCCAGAATCCGCAGTAGGGCGTCGTCGTATTCGTGAACGCAGACGGAGCTCAGCTCATGGGCCGCAGCATCCTGGGCCGCAGCCGCAGCTGCAATAGCTTCAAACCGGGCGCTCACCGCTTTGATGGCTCCGTTGAGCGTACGCCTTGCAACGTCCGCTCGTCCGGCAGCGTCAGCGGCAAGGCCGGCAAGCCAAAGTCTCAGCCCACTGACAGTTTCGGGCGGCAGCATTCCCAAATCATCCAAACCACTTTCGTGCACCACAAAGAGTTCTGCAGCAGCCAGGCCCTGACGATCCAACATCGCCTTCAGGTCCGTCCGGACCTCTTCCTCCGCTGCCGGTGGCACGCGGTCCAGCACCACGGCGACCGTGATGTCCCGCGAAGCCGCATCCAGGAGCAGGCGCCACGGGACGGCGTCGGCGTATCTGTTTGCCGTGGTGACGAACACCCAAAGGTCCGCTGCGGCGAGGAGCTGACCTGCCAGCCTCCGATTGTTATCGGAAATGGAGTCAACGTCCGGCGCATCCAGAATCGCCACGCCCGGGGGCACATGATCGGAACCCACGAGCACCAGGGACGTGATTGCCTGGGCATCCGGTTCGACCCCGGCTTGATTTGACGGCAATGGTTGCGCAGGGACGCTACCCCTGATTCGCTCCAGGTTGGGAAGTATGCGCTGGCCCTCAAACCACTCGCCATCCTGCGGATGGTGGAGGAGGATCGGCTGGCGCGTTGTCGGTCTAATAGCTCCGGCACGGGTGACCGGGTAGCCTACCAGCGCATTAACCAGCGTCGATTTACCGGCGCCAGTGGAACCTCCTACGACGGCCAACAGCGGCGCGTCCAGGCTGCGGTACCGGGGAATCACGTAGTCGTCGAGCTGCGCGAGGGTCTCCCTGATCAAGCGCCGACCGGCTTCGGCGTCGGGCAGGGCGAGTGGCAAGGTGATGCCGGCCAGTTCGTTGCGGGCCGCTTCAAGGGTGTTGACAGCATCAGCCTGTGCTTTATTGGCGACAGGGCTGGTCCCTGCTCTTGGCGGCTCTTCATGTGCGGTCACAGCATCATCATGCCAGCCCAAAGACTGTCCGCGGGTCATAAGGAGCGCGGGAATGTCGGGGCGCCAACCCGGAATGCCGGCTCATGACCACAAATGCGCTTGAACCAAAAATTCCCCCGGAACCAAAGTTCCGGGGGAATTGTTTGTGACCCCAGCGGGATTCGAACCCGCGTTACCGCCGTGAGAGGGCGGCGTACTAGGCCGCTATACGATGGGGCCTTGCACTTTTTTGTCACCGTTTCCGGCGAACAAGCTGAATGAGTATTTCATACTTTCAGCTCTCTTCCAAATCGGCGAAGCGATCTGGAATTCTGATTTTCCGCTGCAATAGCGCGGAATTTCAGAGCTGGGATACCAGGACTCGAACCTAGAATGACGGTACCAGAAACCGTAGTGTTGCCAATTACACCATATCCCAAAGTGACTTTCGGACCGGAGTTCGTCGCCGTGGTTTCCCTTGGCTTTTCCCTCCGTGCCCCTCAGCACGAGTAATGACTCTACCGGAGTCTTGCCACCTGCACAAATCGCGAAGCCGTTACCTGCATCACACGGATGTCAGGCCGCAGAAGGTGCCCTCATCAGCAGTCTCGACAACGAATCCACCTGACGCCCGGCGAACTCTTCGACTTCTTCCCCGGTCCTGTTGAGCCACACGCCAATCAGGCCGGCCGCAGTTGCGCCGTCAGCATCAAGAAGCCGGTTGTCCCCAACGTAGAGAGTCTCGCCTGGTTCTGTCCCCAGAAGCCGCACGCCCTCCAGATAGATGGCAGGATGCGGCTTCGGCACGCCCACCGTATCCGTTCCTACGAGGATCTTGATCCTGGACAGGCCCGCGCCATCCAACTTGGCCCGTTGGTAGTCATGAACGTTGTTGCTGACGGCACCGTAGGGAATGTCCGCAGCGTCGAGCGCATCCAGCACACCAGCTACGTCGTCGAAAGCGCGCACGTATGCCGTTTGCCGCTGATGGTAGTCAGCAACCCACGACTGCGATTCCTCACCGTCTCCGAGCTCCACCCCAAAGTGGCCCAGGGCCGCCCGGCCCCTCAAAAGGCGCTGCTCATTGAAGGTCAGTTCGCCAGCAAGGTAGCGGTCATAGAAATGCGTTGTTTCGTGCGTGAAGATGCGGCCGAACTTCACCCACCCGGCCTGGTCAAGGCCGGGCAGGAGATGCTCGCTAACATCACGCAAAGCCGTTGTCATGGCGTACTCAAGGTCCACCAAGGTGTCATCGATGTCGAACAGAACACCGCGGATAGTTCCGAAGGAGCTTTCAATAGCCATGACCGTTGCCGCTTAGCCCCGGAACGCGCGAACGCGGGCCAATGAAGAATCCTTACCCAGGATCACCATTGACTCGAAAAGCGGCGGAGAAATACGTCGGCCTGAAATAGCGGTGCGCACCGGCCCAAAGGCAGCTCGGGGCTTGATGCCCAGATCCTCGACCAAAGCCTGTTTAAGTGCCGTCTGAATGTTCTCAGCGGTCCAATCCTCTATGGGCTCCAACGCAGCAAGTGCCGCGTCAAGCACTTCCTGCAGGTTCTCCGGGAGCCCCTTGCGGGCGTCGTCGGCAACATCGATCGCGTCGTCCGCCTTGAAGAGGAAGGCCAACATTTCAGGGGCTTCGCCCAACAGGGTAATACGTTCCTGAACCAGCGGAGCCGCCTCAGCGAGGATCTCCTCCTGCCGGGCGGTAAGGATCTCCCCCACGAAACCTGCAGCCCGGAGGTACGGGACGAGCCGTTGCTTGAAATCCTCCGGCTCGAGCAGGCGCACATGGGTCCCGTTGATGGCCTCGGCTTTCTTCAGATCGAAGCGCGCAGGGTTACCCAGGACATCGTGGATGTCGAAGTTGGCAACAAGCTGCTCCACCGTGAAGATGTCCTCGTCCGCGCTCAGCGACCAGCCCAGCAGGGAAAGGTAGTTGAGCAGGCCCTCAGGGATGAAGCCACGCTCGCGGTGCAGGAAGAGGCTGGATTCCGGATCCCGTTTGGAAAGCTTCTTGTTTCCCTGGCCCATGACGTAGGGCAGGTGACCGAATTCCGGCATGTACTCCGCCACGCCGATGGCGTAGAGAGCCCGGTACAGTGCGATCTGCCGGGGCGTGGAGCTCAGGAGGTCCTCCCCGCGAAGGACGTGCGTGATGCCCATGAGGGCATCGTCCACCGGGTTCACCAGCGTGTACAGCGGAGCACCATTGGCACGCACAACCGCGAAGTCAGGCACGGAACCGGCCTTGAACGTGATTTCCCCGCGGACGAGGTCCTTGAAGGTCAGATCCTCATCCGGCATGCGAAGGCGCAGCACGGCTTCCCGGCCTTCGGCCTTGAACTGGGCAAGCTGTTCCTCGGTCAGGTGGCGGTCGAAGCCGTCATAGCCCAGTTTGGGGTCGCGGCCGGCCGCCCTGTGGCGGGCTTCGATCTCTTCCGGCGTGGAGTATGACTCGTAGACATGTCCCCCGGCCTTGAGCTTGGCGATGACGTCCTGGTAGATACCTCCACGCTGTGACTGGCGGTATGGCTCATGTGGGCCGCCAACCTCGACGCCCTCATCCCAGTCGATGCCGAGCCACTTCAGCGCATCCAGCAGCTGATGGTAGCTCTCCTCGCTGTCGCGGGCAGAGTCAGTGTCCTCAATGCGGAATATCAACTTGCCACCGGTATGGCGCGCATAAGCCCAGTTGAACAGGGCGGTGCGGATGAGGCCAACGTGCGGCGTTCCCGTAGGCGACGGGCAGAAGCGCACGCGGACTGGAGTCTCGGCGTTGACGGCAGGGATGGCGCTGGAGGCAGCGCTGGACGCAGAAGCAGTAGTCATAGTGCTTCAACTTTACCGCTTGATATCGGCCCGGTTCCCCGCCGGAAAGGCTCGACGACGGCACGCGCCTTTCGTACGAAAGCCGCGTGCCGTCGTCGGGCCCTATGCTCTGGTGCGGCCGCTAGCGGCGAACCACGGGGTTGGACAAGCGCCCGATGCCTTCAATCTCCACTTCGAAGCGGTCGCCCTCATTGACCAGGCCCACGCCGGCAGGCGTCCCGGTCATGATGACATCGCCCGGAAGGAGCGTAAAGGCCTGGGAGACGATCGAGACGAGCTCGCGCACGCCGCGAATCATCTGGTTGGTGCTGCCGTCCTGACGAAGTTCACCATTGAGCCGGCCCTGGATGGAGAGGTCGTCCGGATCAAGTTCAGTTTCGATCCACGGGCCGAGCGGAGCGGAGGTGTCAAAGCCCTTGGCGCGGGCCCACTGGAGGTCGGTCTTCTGCACGTCACGGGCCGTGAGGTCGTTTCCGCAGGTGTAACCAAAAATGACGTCGTCGGCGCGTTCCTCGGGGACGTCCTTGCAAATACGGCCGATGATGACGCAAAGCTCCGCTTCGAAGGAGACTTCATCAGAGAACTCCGGGAGGATGATCGGATCGTTTGGCCCGATGACGGAGGTGTTCGGCTTAAGGAAGAGCAATGGATGCTGCGGAACCTCGTTGCCCAGCTCAGCAGCATGCTCGGCAAAGTTACGCCCAACGCCGATCACCTTACTGCGCGGAATGATCGGGGCAAGGAGCCGGACATCCTCAAGCTTGTGCTTCACGTGGGTACGTTCGACGCCATTGAAGAAGGGGTCGCCGTTGATGACAGTGATTTCCTCACTACCGGGCTCGCCTTCAACAACGCCATAAAGGGGATCAGAATCAACTACAAACCGGGCGATACGCATGGGCTCAAGCCTACCTTCCGGCGCATGGACGTTTGCCCGCTAACCGCGAAGGTAGTCCAATTGCGCTGCGACCGACGTCTCAGCTGCCCACCTGACTGAAGGGTCGACGTCGGGATACACCGCATCAGTGACTGCGGCAATCGGCGCATCCTGGCCGAGCTGTGCCAACGCAGCCCTGATCTGGTCGAGCCGCTGCTGGCGGTGTTCGCGGTACTCGCGGCATTTCACGTCCAGGGCTGCAAGCACCGGTCCGTGGGCGGGAAGGAGCGTAGCCGGGCCCAGGGATTCGAGCCTGTCCAGACTGGCAAGGTAATCGCCCAAGCGGCCATCGGGGTAGTCCAGCACAGTGGTGCCACGGCCCAGGATGGTGTCACCCGTCAGAACGGAGCCTGTGGGACCGTCCTCGGGGAGGTGGAAGCACAAGGAATCCGACGTGTGGCCCGGGGTTGCCAGGACACGGATCTCCACGCCGCCGGCATGGAGCACTTCGCCGTCCACGAGAGGCTCGCCACCGTGGCAGTACTCCGCGGCAGCAGCCCTGACGGGAGCGCCTGTCAGTTCATGGAATCTGGCGGACGCTGCAGTGTGGTCAGCGTGCCGGTGCGTAATAAGCACGACGTCCACCACCCCGGGCCGCTGCCAGCTCAGCCAGGTGCCCCTCGTCTTCCGGACCGGGATCCACGACGGCAACATGGCCCGAATCCCCCGCGCTGATGACGTAGGAGTTGGTGCCATCCAGGCTCATCGGGCCCGGGTTTGGTGCCAGCCGGAAGCGGGTGAGGGTGCTGCTCTGCTGCAGCGCAGAGGTGTAATCGCCGGAAGGTGAGTCGCTGAAAGGTGAGTCGCTGGAAGTCCCCATGGATTCTGAAGTCACCGTCCCATCTTGCACCACTTCCGATGCTCGCTCACATCCTGTCCCGTTTCCACCGATCCTCGCTCACATCCTGTCCCGTTTCCACCGATCCTCGCTCATTTGGACTTCGACGGCGGGTGCGGCCGTATGGTTTTCTGAGACAGCTTGATGGGAGATTCGTTTCAGATGACCACGCCCAGAAGAAAATATGATGCCGCTTTCCGTGAGGAAGCAGTGCGGCTGGTGCTGTCCACGAACCGTTCGGTGAAGCAGGTCGCCGAGGAGATCGGGGTGAAGGAAAGCACGCTGGGGAACTGGCTTCACCGACATCGGGAACGTCAACCAAATGCCCCTGTCCCGTCCGAGGACAGGGGCCCGGTTGCCTGGGAAGAACACCAAGAGGCCTTGGCCGAGAACGCCAGGTTGAAGGCCGAGGTCGAGTTCCTGGGAAAAGTCAGCGCCTTCTTTGCCGCGAAGCAAAAGTAGAGGATTTCTACGAGTTCATCGAAGCGGAGAAGGCCAACCATTCAGTGGTGTGGCTGTGCCGGGCATTGAAGGTCTCCCGGGCCTCGTTCTATCGGTGGCGCAACCCCGCCGGGCCCTCACCACGTGCCGTGCGGCATGAGGATCTGGTCACCGCGGTCACCGACCTCTATACGAAGGAGGAAGGCCGTGCCGGACGGGACCAGTTGGCCTTGTTGCTGAACGCGGCCGGGACCAAGGTCTCCGCCCCAACCGTCGGAGCCATCATGCGCGAGACCGGTCTGCGTGCCATCCGAACTCGGGCCTGGAAACAGACCACGGTCCAGGACCCGCAGGCCAAGACCGCCCACATCGAGAACCACATGCTCGACACCGACGGCAAACGCGACTTCACCTCCACCGTGCCCGGGACCCGTCTGGTCGGCGATATCACCTACCTGCGCACCGGCGAAGGCTGGCTCTACCTGGCCACCGTCATCGATCTGTTCTCCGGCATGGTCATTGGCTGGTCCATGGCCGGACACATGCGTGCGAGCCTGTGCACCGCGGCCCTGCAGATGGCCCGGAACCACGGGCGCTTCGCCGAGGATTCTGTGGTCTTCCACTCCGACCGCGGCGCCCAGTACACCTCTGAGGAATTCCAGCAATGGTGCGGCACCAACGCGGTCACTCAGTCCATGGGCAAGGTAGGGGTGTGCTGGGACAACGCGGTCGCCGAGAACTTCTTCTCCCACCTCAAAACCGAGTTCTACCACCACCACCGCTTCGGTTCCAGGCTCGCCGCCCGGACCGCCGTGATGGACTACATCGAGGGCTGGTACAACCGCCGCCGACCCAACCGCCGGGCCGGCGGCGCACCACCCGTAACAGCCCACACCGCTTACCAAACCACCGTTCAGGGACCCCTGGCCGCCTAACCAACAACAACGAGAACTGTCTCAAAAACTTGACGAGCGCAGGGCTCACCGTTGACGTCAACCAACCCCTCCGCGTGTGAGAAAACATTCCCGCCAAACGGTCAGGATCTGAGAGAACATTCCCGCCAAACGGTCAGGATCTGAGAGAACATTCCCGCCAAACGGTCAGGATGTGAGAAAACATTCCCGCCAAACGGTCAGGATGTGAGAGAACATCGGGGGCATGGCAACGGCGGCCCTTCCGTTTGTCACCAAACAGAAGGGCCGCCGTCGTTCGTTTCAGTTGTGTACTGGACTAAACCAGGCGGGTCAGCCAGCCGTGGGTGTCCTCGACGGTACCGGTCTGGATTCCCAGGAGTTGCCGGCGGATGGCCATAGTGGTTTCGCCTGCCTTGGCGTCCTCGGATCCGATGAATTCCGTGGCGTCCTTGAGGACACCGATCGGGGTGATCGCGGCCGCCGTACCGCAAGCGAAGACTTCAGCGATTTCGCCTGAAGCAACTCCCTCGCGCCATTCGTCGAGGGTGATCTTTCGCTCGGAAACCTCGCGGCCCATGTCCTTGGCAACCTGGATTACGGACGAACGGGTGACACCTTCCAGGATGGTCCCGGTCAGTGCGGGGGTAACGAGCGAGCCGTCCTTCATGACGAAGAAGACGTTCATGCCGCCGAGTTCCTCCACGGCGTCGTCATTGAATTGGTCCAGAAAAAGTACCTGCTTGCAACCGTTCGCTTCGGCTTCCTGCTGCGCGATGAGGGAGGCGGCGTAGTTGCCACCGCACTTGGCTGCACCTGTTCCCCCGCGGCCCGCGCGTGCATATTCACGGGAAATCCAGATGGAAACGGGCTTCAGTTCGCCACCGAAGTAGTTGCCGGCTGGAGAGGCGATAACGCGGAAGGATACCTCCCGGGCGGCCCGCACACCGAGGAAGGCCTCGGTGGCGATCATGAAGGGGCGCAAGTACAGAGCTTCACCGTCGCCGGAAGGCACCCATTCCTTATCCGCCTGCACGAGCTCACGGATAGCACCCAGGAAGTATTCCTCGGGCAGCTCCGGGAGGGCCAGGCGGCGGGCCGATTTGTTCAGCCGCGCGGCGTTCGCTTCGGGGCGGAAGGTCCACACCGAACCGTCAGCGTGGCGGTATGCCTTCAGGCCTTCAAAGATCTCCTGGCCGTAGTGCAGGACTGCGGCCGAAGGATCCAGCGAGATTGGTCCGTAGGGCTCGATCCGGGCGTTCTGCCAACCGCCATTTCCATCGGCGTCGACTTTGTAGTCAACGACGGCGGTGTGGTCGGTGAAGTAATCGCCAAAGCCTGGGTTCGCCAGGACGGCTGCACGCTCCTCAGCAGATTTCGGGTTTTCCGAAAGCTGCTGGCTGAATTCGACGCCGTGGGCAGTCTGAGTCATGTTTCCTCCACAGTCAGCTACCTGGTAGCGCGAAACGGGTCCCGGAGGAAGCGGTTCAGCGGTGGACCAGGGAAGCAGGTAAATAATTCAAGACAAGCTTACGCCTGAGAAATGGGCCTAAAGTGCCGCCGCAATGGCATCGCCGATCGCCGCAGTAGAGCGCGGCTCGCCGGTGCGGCTTTCGACGTCGGCGACCACTGCCGCCTCGATCTTGCGGGCCGCCGTGGTGTAGCCAAGGTGGTCCAGGAGGAGCACTGCGGAGAGGATGGCCGCGGTGGGATCGGCTTTCTGCTGTCCGGCGATATCCGGTGCTGAGCCGTGGACGGGTTCGAACATGGACGGTGCTGTGCGGTCCATGTTGATATTGCCCGATGCCGCCAAGCCGATGCCGCCCGTAACGGCAGCTGCGAGGTCGGTCAGGATGTCGCCGAAAAGGTTGTCGGTGACGATGACATCGAAGCGGGAGGGGTCGGTGACCATGAAGATGGTTGCAGCATCGATGTGAAGGTAGTCGTGCGTGACCTCGGGGAATTCGCTGGCCACTGCTTCAACGGTGCGCTTCCACAAGTGTCCGGCGAAGACCAGGACGTTGTGCTTGTGGACGAGGGTGACGTGCTTGCGCGGACGTTCGCTGGCGCGGCGGAATGCATCCCGCACCACGCGCTCCACGCCATGGGCAGTGTTAAGGGAGACTTCGGTGGCAACTTCGTGCGGGGTTCCGCCGCGCAGCGTTCCACCGTTGCCCACATAGGGACCTTCCGTGCCTTCGCGCACCACAATGAAGTCGATGGTGCCGGGGTTGGCCAGCGGGCTGCCAACCGTTCCGTAGAGGCGTGACGGACGCAGGTTCACGTAGTGGTCCAGGCTGAAGCGGAGCTTGAGCAGCATCTCGCGTTCGATGATGCCCGAAGGAATACGGGTGTCGCCGGGTGCGGCGCCAACAGCACCGAAGAGGATGGCATCGCGGGTACGGAGGTCTGCAAGGACCTCGTCCGGAAGGGTCTCGCCCGTCTCAAGCCAGTGCTGCGCACCGAGCTTGTAGTGGGTCTGCTCAAGGGCAACGCCATCGGCGGCGACAGCCTTTTCCAGGACCTTGATGGCTTCGGCGATGACCTCGGGGCCAATGCCGTCACCGGGGATGACAGCGAGATTGATGGACGATGCACTCATAGGTCTATCTAGCCAAGCAATCCACATGTTGGTCAAAATCGTCTCACACTTCGAACAGGCCACCAGCACGAATCAGACCAGGGCATGACGCCCGGGCCCAAACCCAGCACATAGAGTCGTATCGTGGATAGAAGGCACGCGATATACGAATGGTTCCGGATCAACCGCTTCAAGGTAGATATGGCGGCAACGTGCCTGCTGGTCCTCTTGTTCGGACCTGTCTATCTCATGGCCGACCGCCCCTTGCTGTTTTTCTTCTCCTGCGGCCTGCTGTTGCCCCTGGCATGGCGAAGGACACGTCCCGTGGTGGCTGCCGCCGTCGTGGTTTTGGTGTGCCTGATCCAGTGGGCCGTAGGCGCGGAACCGGTGGCTGGCCAAATTGCGGTTCCGCTGGTCATCTACGCCACGGCCGCCTACGGGCCGGCATGGGCAAGCCGGACGGTCCTCTTGCTTGGCTTGCTGGGCGGCGTCATGCTCACTACGCGCGAATACTCGAGCCCCGCTGAGTCCGGCATCATGGGCCTTACCATTGGGGCCCTCTACACAGTCCTTATCTGGATGCTGGTGCTGGTCAGTTGGACGCTCGGCGATCTTACCCGCGTTCGACGGCTCCAGCTCCAGGCCCTTGAGGACCGGACCCGACGCCTTGAAATCGAACAGCAACAGGAGCGCCAGCTGGCCGCAGCTGATGAACGCTCCCACATCGCCCGGGAAATGCACGACATCGTGGCGCATTCTCTGTCCGTCATCATCACCCAGGCCGATGGTGCCCGGTACGCTGCCGCCGCCAAGCCGGAACTGGCCACCGAAGCGCTGGCCACCATCGCCGCCACGGGCCCGGGACTCCCTCGGTGAGATGCGAAGGCTGCTCGGCGTGCTGCGCTCGGATGAGGCAGCACCGACAAGGCCCCAGCCGGGGCTTTCCGATCTCGACGAACTTCTGCTGGGTTTCCGCGCAGCAAGGCTGCAGATCTCCTTCGAAGAGCTTGGCATGCCTCGCCGGGCGCTTCCGGCCGGGGCCGAACTCACTGCCTACCGGATCATCCAGGAAGCACTCACCAACATCATGAAGCACGCAGGACCCCACGCCGGAGCGAGCGTGACGCTCACGTGGCAGGGTCGCGGTCTAGCGCTGAACATCGTCGACGACGGTCGGGGCGCCGCAGCTGATCCGCCCGCCGCAGGTGGGGGAAACGGGCTGCGGGGCATGATCGAGCGTATCTCCCTCTACGATGGTTCCTTGACCGCAGGCCCCTTGCCAGGCGGCGGTTTCCGTGTGTCCGCTTTCATTCCCTATTCGGAGGCCTAAGCCATGCCTGCACTCGCCGCACCCATCCGGGTGGCGCTCGTCGATGACCAACAGTTGGTCCGCTCGGGGTTCGGCATGCTGATTAATTCCCAACCCGATCTTCAGGTGGTGGCAGAGGCAGGCAACGGAATCGAGGCAATCCAGGCTCT
The DNA here is from genome assembly GCF_019977255.1 of Arthrobacter sp. StoSoilB13. Classification (NCBI taxonomy): domain Bacteria; kingdom Bacillati; phylum Actinomycetota; class Actinomycetes; order Micrococcales; family Micrococcaceae; genus Arthrobacter; species Arthrobacter sp. StoSoilB13. The sequence continues at coordinate 1,206,734 of NZ_AP024647.1, forward strand.
TAACGCAGTCACAGCAGATGTCGTCCTCATGGATGTCCGCATGCCAGGTATGGACGGCATCGAAGCCACGAGACGCATTTTGGAACAGGCGGCCACCCAGCCCTCGGGCTCCCAGCGGGCGGAGGTCAAAATCGTGGTCCTCACCACCTTCGACCTCGACGAGTATGCTTTGGCTGCAATCCAGGCCGGCGCCAGCGGATTCCTGCTCAAGGACGCTCCGCCAGAGGAACTGCTGGAGGCCATCCGCACGGTCTACCGTGGCGACGCCGTCATCGCCCCATCCACCACTCGGAGATTGCTGGAGCACGTGGCTCCCCTGCTCAGAAAGCAGACACCGGAACAAAGCGGACACGCCGCCGCGGTCGAACGCCTCACTGCCCGTGAACGCGAGGTTTTCCAGCTGATCGCCCAGGGGCAGTCGAATCCGGAGATCGCCGCGGGACTGTTCCTTTCCGAGGCAACCGTGAAGACCCATGTGGGCCATATCCTGGCCAAGCTCGGAGCGCGGGACCGTGTGCAGGTGGTGGTCATCGCCTACGAGACAGGCGTGGTCGCCCCAGGAAGCTAGCTACGCCCCATCACGTGATCGCCGGCCTCAGACCACGGTATGAGCTGGACTTGCCCGGAATGGGTCCGTGGCCGGATCCGGCGGCGCATCCCCGGCACATAGCGTGAAAATATGACAACTTTCACGCCTCTCCCCCACCCAACAGGTAACGGTCGCCCCGCTGAAGCCGATGCAGCCAGGCCACGCACTGCCGTTGAAGCTTTCGCGCTGACAAAGGCCTATGGACGCGGCGATACCCGTGTCATGGCCCTGAACGAGGTATCGGTGGGCTTCGACGCAGGCAAATTCACCGCAATCATGGGACCTTCAGGATCGGGCAAATCCACGCTCATGCATTGCCTCGCCGGCCTTGATACGGCGGACTCCGGACGGATCGTCCTGGGCGGCACGGAGCTCACCGGGCTCAACGACCGCCAACTCACCGCCCTTCGACGCGAGCGCATTGGCTTCGTGTTCCAGGCCTTCAATCTGGTGCCCACACTGACAGCGGAGCAGAACATCACGCTGCCGCTCGCTTTGGCGGGAACAACCGCCGACGCCGGGTGGCTGGATACCGTAGTCAACACCCTCGGGTTGAAGGACCGGTTGAAGCACAGACCCCACGAGTTGTCAGGCGGACAGCAGCAGCGTGTCGCCGTAGCCCGAGCGCTACTGACGCGTCCCGACGTCGTGTTTGGTGACGAGCCCACCGGGAACCTGGACTCCAAAGCCGGCGGCGAAGTGCTTGCGCTCCTGCGTCGCAGCAGCCAGGAGATGGGGCAGACCATCATCATGGTGACCCATGACCCCGTCGCCGCAAGCTTTGCCGACCGCGTGGTGCTGATGAGCGACGGCGGTCTGGTAGGCGAGATCCAGAAGCCCACAGCCGAATCAGTTTTGACGGCTCTCGGCAAGCTGGGGGCTTAAGGCATGCTGCGCGTAGCTCTCTCCCAATTGACGACGCACTTCCGACGATTCGTCGCAATCGGGCTCGCCGTAATGCTGTCCGTTGCGTTCCTCTCCGCCACGCTGATGGTGGGCGCGAGCACCAATGCTTCGCTTGGCGCGAGTATCGGCGAGGGCCCTACCGTAACGCGGATCTTATTGCTACATCCAAGAACGGTGACGCCTTCAGCCAGGCAGCGGTGGATGCCGCGAGGTCCGCGCCCGCAGTCAAGGACCACTACGCCGAACGCTCCACTTACGTGACGTTCGTGGTCGGCGGCGGAGAACAGCAGGGCCGGCTTCGAAATACGGCGCCCTCACCCTTGGAGGGCGCGACCTTGTCCTCAGGTTCCATGCCGTCGCAACCCTTCGAAGCCGTGATCGACGTCAAGACAGCAGAGCATCTCGGACTCACGGTTGGAAGTACGCTCGAGCTGCACGGTGGAGGATCCGTCAAGACTGCCAAGGTGACAGTTACCGGCCTGATTCAAGCTACGAACGATCCGTTCTCGTCCTCGGCGGCCCAGCTTGTCGCTTCGGAGTCTGTCCTGGACGCGGTGCAGGATGCCGGAGCAGGATATTCGGGACTGCAGTTCGTCCTGCAACCCGACGAAGACGTCCCCGCAGCGAAGGAGTACATCGCGCACCGCATGGAAGCCGCAGGTGCCGACGCGCCTGTCCTGGAAACGGCCCAGGAGAAGGTCACCTCCACGGTCGCCATGCTCAGCGCTGGTCAGGACCAATTGACTATCGTCCTGCTCGCCTTCGCAGGTGTCGCTATCCTCGTCTCCACTCTGGTGGTGGCCAATACCTTCTCCGTGCTGGTGGCACAGCGGACCCGCGAATTGGCGTTGCTACGTTGCCTGGGTGCAGGCCGCTCGCAGATCCGCGGCTCCGTCATGCTGGAGGCCCTCGTGGTTGGCTTCGTCTCATCGATTCTGGGTGTCCTGGCTGCGATGGGCCTGATGACCGGGCTGGTCGCCTGGGCCAAGACACAACCAGAGCAAGCGTTCGCCACTCTGGCCATACCGCCGTCGGCAATCATCGCCGGGCTGGTCGCGGGAACCCTGCTGACCGTCGTCGCGGCCCTCGTCCCCGCCAGGGCGGCTACATCGGTCGCTCCACTGGCTGCGCTGAGGCCCGCCGACGACGCGACAGTTGGCAACCGTCGAGGAAATGTGCGGCTGGCGCTGGGCCTGATTGCCCTGATCGGCGGCGTATCACTGTTGATTTTCGGCAGCACCACGGTCTCATTGCTGGTTGCTTTGCTTGGCGGCGCGGTTTCCTTCGTCGGGATTCTGCTCTGCTCCTCATTGTTCATTCCCACAGTGGTGGCCCTCGCCGGCCGGTTGGCCGCCCCCGCAGGGGTGCCCGGCAAGCTCGCCGCCGTCAACGCGACGCGCAACCCGGCACGTACCTCGGCGACTGCCGCTGCCTTGCTGATCGGCGTAACGCTGGTTTCGCTGATGATGACCGGGGCCGCAACGTCACGGCAAGCGTTCAATGCAACGCTGGCCGAGAACTACCCTGTGGATCTCGCTGCCATCACCGCGGTAGACAGTTCAGCCGATCCAGCAGAAGCGATCTCGCGTATCAAGACACTCGACGGGGTCAGCAATGCGGTCCTCCTACCGGCCGTTGGGACCCTCGCCGAGTCCACGCCCGACGGAGGGAGGACCGTCTATTCGCTCTCGTCGGGCGATGCTGCCTCTATCCTCCGCGACAACAACCTGAAGCCGGGCCCAGGCACGGTCTACCTGCCCGAGGACTCCGCTGGAGGTCGCGCGACCATCACGACGGCGGCCGGCACAGCGTCTCTCGACGCGAAAGTCCTGCGGACCCGCCACGTCCCGGCCTTCGTGGAAAGCTTGAGCATCACAGCGGGTGCCCTCCCGGAAACGCCGGGCATGGTGTGGGTGAAGCTCGCTGATTCTGTGTCCAGCGAACAGGTTCAGGCCATTCAGAAGGAGATTGCCTCCGCCCTCGGCGTGCACGAGCGCACTGTTAGCGGCGCCGCCATCGAGCGCGTGACCTTCAACAGCATCATCGATGTCCTGTTGCTGGTGGTCACCGGCTTGCTGGGAGTGGCAGTGGTGATTGCCCTTATCGGCGTGGCGAACACGTTGTCGCTGTCCGTCCTTGAACGAACGCGGGAGAACTCCTTGCTGAGGGCACTGGGCCTGACGAAGGGCCAGCTCCGGGGAATGCTCGCGATCGAGGCCGTCCTCGTAGCTGGCGTGGCCGCAGTCCTCGGTGCGGGCATCGGCATTGTCTACGGCTGGCTGGGAGCGCAAGCTACCCTTGGCGGCGTCGCAGATGTGGTTCCCGCCGTACCGTGGCTGCAACTGCTGGCCGTGTTCGGCGTCGCTGTAGTGGCTGGTTTGCTGGCCTCCGTGATTCCCGCCCATCGGGCAGCACGACTGTCGCCTGTGGAGGGTCTGGCCACGGCCTAATTCTTCTCTCACATCATCACGCGATACGAGAATTGCTCTCTCACTTCCCTCAACCGAGTGGGAGGAAGTGAGAGAGCAATTCTCGTTAATGGCTGTTATGTGAGAGAACGTTATGCCTCGGCTGGTTCCTCGTAGCGGGGGAAGATCGGCGTCGGAGCGGGAAGTTCAGTTCCCGCGACGATCGGCGTTGCGATGGCAGCAAACTGCCTGGCTTCGCCTTCGGGCTGTCCGAGCACCTCAAGAAGCTTCGCGGACGAGGAAGGCATCACCGGCTGGGCGAGGATCGCCACGATGCGGACAACTTCCAGGGTGACGTAAAGTACGGTATTCATCCGCTCGACGTCGGTCTTCCGCAGCACCCACGGGGCCCTGCTCGGCGAAGTAGGCGTTGGTGTCGCCAAGCACTGTCCAGATAGCCTCAAGGGCCCGGCTGAACTCCTGCTTGTCAAAGGCGCCCCGGGCGGTAGCCAGCAATTCTCCGGCCTTGGCAAGCAAGGCATTGTCCTCAGCCGTGAACTTTCCGGGGACAGGAACCTTGCCCTCACAGTTCTTCGCGACCATGGACAACGAACGCTGGGCAAGATTGCCGAAGTTGTTGGCCAGGTCCGAATTCATGCGGCCCACGATAGCCTCGTGGTTGTAGCTGCCATCGGCACCAAACGGGACTTCCCGGAGGAAGAAGAAGCGGCACTGGTCCAGCCCGTACTGCGCCACGAAGTCCTGGGGGGCGACGACATTGCCCAGGGACTTGGACATCTTCACGCCGTTGTTGGTCAGGAATCCGTGGATCATGACGCGCTTGGGCAATGCCAGGCCTGCGCTCATGAGGAAGGCCGGCCAGTAGATCGCATGGAAACGGGAAATGTCCTTGCCGATGACGTGGACATCGGCCGGCCAGAACTTCCTGAAGGACTCGGACTCCACGTCCGGGTACCCGGCACCGGTCAGGTAATTGGTCAAGGCATCCACCCAGACGTACATGACGTGCTTCTCATCGCCCGGAACAGGGACACCCCAGTCAAAGGTAGTGCGGCTGATGGAGAGATCCTCAAGCCCACGCTTCACAAAACTGATGACCTCGTTGAACCGGGACTGCGGCGCACCAAACTCAGGCTGGGCCTCATAGAGGGCCAGGAGTTTCTCCTGGTAAGCGGACAAGCGGAAGAAGTAGCTCTCCTCGGCAGTCCAGGTGACGAGGGTGTCCGTCTCCTTCGAGTAGCGGAGGCCGTCTTCCTTCACAACGGTGTCGTCCTCGACGTAGTACGCTTCGTCGCGGACCGAGTACCAGCCCTCGTACTTGGACAAGTAGATGTCACCGTTCGCTTCCATCTTCTTCCAGATGGCTTGCGACGCCGTGTAGTGGTCCGGGTCCGTGGTGCGGATGAAACGGTCATGGGAGATTCCCAGGTCCTGGCTCATCTGCTTGAACGCCGCCGAGTTGCGATCCGCGAGCTGCTTGGCAGTAATGCCTTCCTTCTCGGCCGACTGCTGCATCTTGAGCCCGTGCTCGTCCGTGCCGGTCATGAAGAACACCTCATGGCCGTCGAGGCGCTTGAACCGCGCCATGGCATCAGTCGCGATGACCTCGTAGGCGTGTCCGATATGAGGCACGCCATTGGGGTAGCTGATGGCCGTGGTGATGTAGAACGGGAATTTCTCTGCAGACGTCACTCTAAGAAGTTACCTTTTTTTCGGATGGAATGACTGAACCGGCCGCAAATGACGGCCGGTCCGGTCTGTGCCGGATATCCCGGCGAAGGAGCAGTCTTGCGGACTAGTTCAGTTCGGTCAGCGTATCGCTGAGCCGGACCAGTTCGTGGTCGTGTGAAGCCACGAGTACAGCGATGCCATCGTTGGTTGTGTCCTTCAGGATGCCGATGATGCGGTTGGCTGCAGCACGGTCCAAGCTGGCGGTGGGCTCATCCACCACCAGTACGCGGGTTCCCAGGATCAGGGCCCTCGCAATTGCCACACGCTGGCGCTCACCGCCGGACAGCTGGGCGGGACGGTGCCGCATGCGGCGTCCGAGGCCCACCAGGTCCAGGAGGTCCTTGGCCATCTCCGTGCGCTGTTCAACTTCTCCATCCGGCACGGCGGGCAGCAGCACGTTCTCGAGGGCACTCATGCCGTCGATCAAGGCGCCGCCCTGATCGACGTAGCCAATCAAGGCACGGCGCCTGTCGGCGATCTCGTCGTCGCCCATTGACGCCAGGGACTGGCCTTCCCAAAACACGGTGCCCGACGTCGGCAGGGTCAGCCCGGCGCTGACGGTCAGGATACTGGTCTTGCCCGAGCCGCTTCGGCCGGCGATGCAGTGCATCTCGCCTGCGTGCAGGGTCAGGTTGAAGTCATCCACGACGTCGACTTCCTCGGCGCCGCCCTTGTCTCCGCCGTAGTGGATAGTGACGCGGCTAAGCTCCAAGGGTGTCGCGTGGTCGGACGCCCGGACAATGGTGTTGGCACGGGTCTGCAGCGACTCGTCCGTGGATTCCGGGGTCGCCGTCAGCTCGGGGTTGAGGTTGTCAGTCATTTGACTACTTTCGTTGCAATCGGAATCCAGCAAATTACGGCCAGCAGTCCGGCCAGCCCGGCCCAGAGTGCTGCGTACGGAGCAAGGAGCAGCCCCAGTCCAAGGGCACCAAGGACACCTAAGGGAAGCGCCACAGTGCCGACAAGTGCATTTTCAAAGAAGCGGACCTGGCCCAGCATGTCCGGGTTCCAGCCCATGGCACGCAAAGTGCCCAGATACTCGCGCTTGGCGTGGAGCTCGAACCGCCCGGTCACGAGTGTGAGCAGCAGACCCACAACCACACCAAACACGGCGAGGATCACGCTTGGCAAAGCAATGCTCGCGGCCGCCAGCCCACTCAAAGCACTGGCCCCTGCTGCCCGGGGGATGTCGATCAACAGTGCGATCAAGGCCCCCACTGCGGCACCGAAAACGCCCACAGCCACGGCCAGCGAGACAGAATTGAACCGGTTGGTGGTGAGCTGCCTGTTGGCGAACGTCAGGGGCGAATCAACAGTGACGAGGCGTTCATCATGCTGGGGTTCCTGGTCTACCACCACGCGGTGGCGCAACTGCTGGGCAGCCAGCAGGGCAGCGCCACTGTAGATGATGAGCATGGTCACCGAGACGATCACCGTGGCAAGGTTCCAACTGAGCAGGCTCAAAATGATCCCCGCGGCGGCCAAGGCAGCCGCGCCCACGGCAAACTCTTCCAGCACCCAGGACCTGACGCGCTTCTGCGTCCAGCCCATTGCCCTCAGGATGCCTGCTTCGCTCCGGCGCTGCCGGATGTAGCTGACGGTCGAGGCACCAGTCAGTAGCGTGGCGCCAAGAAGCGTCAGGAAGAGAAGGGTGATGTTTGTGCCTGTCAGCGAACCCGAAACGGCGTCAGCGGCATCCTGCCGAACCCACGACTGCTGGACTGTGCCCAGCGGAGATTCCTTGCCGGCGTCGTCCTTGCTGTATCCGGGGACGAAGATATTGGCGTCTTCGCGGGCAGAACCTGCCACCACGGTCGCTTCAAGGCCCAGTTCACGGATCTGGGCGGCCAGCTTTTCGACCTCCGGCTGCGCCTGCTTCCACGTTCCAGTGGCGTTGGCGCGGACACGGATGGCGTCGATGACGTCGGCGTTGGTGTCATAGCCACGGGCTGCGGCCAGGCCGTAATAGTCAGTGATGGCGCCGGCCGACTGGCTGACCAGACCTGTGGCGCTCAGTGATGGCTTCAGGACAGTGTCATCGGCGTCTTTGCCCTCGGCATCCTTGCTCAGTGTCATCGGAGCTGGGTCATAGCCGCCCAATGGGAGCTTATTAACGTCACCGGCTGCGGCCTGAACGTCTGCCGGATTAAACGTGCCGTATACCATCGGCATGGGAGTGGCGGGCTTTTTTCCGGTTTCCAGGTCTTCCCGGTAGGAGCGCTCATCCACCGGCTTGCGCTGGGTCTGGTCTACGGCTGCGCCAAAGGACGACTTTTCCGGAAGGCGGTTGACTGTCACCCAGTCCCCCGGCGTTGCTGTCTTGTCCGAAGCACCATTGGAGGCTTCGTCGCCCTCCTTGTACTTCGGGGCTGCAGCGAAAGCAGTACTCCAGGTGGCCGGATTGTAAAGCCCTTGGCTGAAAGAGGCAGTACTGCCCAGGAGCTGGCTGTGGTCTGTTGAACCCGGCCACTCAAGGGCAAACGGGGCTTTGGAAACGAACGGCAGGTAGTCCTTGTCCAGGGACCGCGTTACAGTGCCGACTTCGTTAACCACCTTGCCGTTGTTATCGATTTCCTCGATCTTGACCGAGTACTTCAGGTCCAGGGACGTCCCCGAGCGAACGATCAGCGGAATGGCCTGGGAATCATCGGTCAGCAGTCCGTCGCGCTTTGCCTGCTGGTACTGCGTCATCAGGGGAGCCCAGTACTTGAGCTTCACACCAAGGAAATCAGGTCCTTCTTCAAGCTGGTCCATGCTAAGGCCGCTGGTGAAGAGACTTTCGAAATGGCGGCCAATAGCGCCTGCATTGCGGGCGTCCGCTGGCGGAGCCTTTTCCAAGGGTGCAAGGAAATCACCTGCGGAGCCCAACAACGCCCTCTCGGACGCAGGGTCGACGGCGACGACGGACTCAGTCACCTCCGGCGCCAATGGAAGTGCCACCGAAAGATTGAAGAGGTTGTGCTCCGAGCCGAGTGCCGGAGCGGGGAACTTAATTCCGGTCTCGCCGTCCGGACCTGCGATCCGGACATTCGAACCACCGGCAGCCTGTTCCTGGATCAGACGGCCCTTGCCCAGGGTCCCTTCGGCGCTCGTCTTGAAAAGGGTTTGCTGGTTGACGCCATCGGAGCTGGTGGCGGAGGCCGTAAGCCGGTACTTCTTGGGCGTGTCGGACAAAACGGATTCAGCTGCGGGCCACTTGCTGGAATCCATGGCCGAGGGGTCCCCTGCAGTTATGCCACCGGCAAGGCCGGCGTTGTACCCAAGGTAGTCCATGGCATTGAGGCGTGGAGCCTCGAGGTTCTGCGAAACCCGCGAAACGAGGCTGATGGGAGCAGCGACCGCCGTCTGGCCCATGGTGCGGATTTTCTCGAGCTGCTCAAAGCTGATGCCGCCCTGCCCATTGGCGATTTCCGGCTGGATCAGTGCACCGCCGTCCCCGTCCTGTGAGGGGTCCGGCTTTGCCTGGACCAGGATGTCGTAGAGTCCCCGCGAGTTCTCGTCCACGGTCCTGTTCAGAGCGGCCTGTGACTGGCTCTGGACTAGGACGGACAAGCACATCGCGACGATCAAAATGGCCGCGGTCAGCAGCAGCACACGGCTTCTGATGAACCTTTGGACGGCGTTCATTGGGCTCCCTGAGACCTTGATTGCGGGCGCGCACACATGCTCCGTGAATCTTTGAAAAACACAAAGGAATCCCGGGCTCTATGTGCAAAAAGTAGTGGCCGGCCTGCTGCCGGGTCCGAATCCCGGACCAAGCCATTGTAAGCAGACCGGCCACCGTTGCGTGTCAGTGGTGTGTCCCCGGCACGCGAAGTTGGCTGATGAGGAGCAGTCCTAGTCCTCCAGGTCCACCTCGCGGACCATATCGGCGCCAATGCCCGCCTTGATGGCTTCCAGGACCTGTTGCGGAACAGAACTGTCGATGGTCAGGAGCGCAAGCACCTGGCCTCCCTCGGTCTGGCGTGCAACCTGCATGCCGCCGATGTTGATGTTGTTCATGCCCAGGATGTGGCCGATGGTGCCAATGACACCGGGACGGTCCGCGTAGGCCACCACCACCAAGTGCTCACTGATGGGGATTTCGACGTCGTAGCCGTTGACGCCAACGAGCTTCTCAACTTGCTTGGGTCCCGTGAGCGTACCGGCAACGGAGATCTGGGAACCGTCGCTGAGCGCACCGCGGATCGTGAGGACGTTGCGGTAGTCCTCGGCGTCCGGGGTGGTGATCAGACGGGTATTGATTCCGCGCTGCTCTGCGATGACGGGGGCGTTGACGTAGGAGACCTGCTCCGTGACGACATCGGCGAAGACGCCCTTCAGGGCAGCCAGCTCAAGCACCTTGACGTCCAGCGCGGCAATCTCGCCGGCAACCTCGACGTCGATCTGGGTCAGCGACGCATGGGTCAGCGCCGTGAAGATCCGGCCGAGCTTTTCGATCAGCGGGATACCCGGACGGATGTCCGGAGCGATCACACCGCCTGCGACGTTCACGGCATCGGGCACGAGCTCGCCGGCGAGGGCAAGGCGTACGGACTTGGCCACCGAGACGCCGGCCTTTTCCTGGGCTTCGTCAGTGGATGCGCCGAGGTGCGGGGTAACGACCACGTTGTCCAGTTCGAAGAAAGGCAGATCCGTGCTGGGTTCCTTGACGAAGACATCCACGCCGGCACCGGCAATCTGGCCTTCCTTCAGCGCGATGTAGAGTGCTTCCTCATCCACCAGGCCGCCACGGGCCACGTTGATGACGTAGGCCGTTTCCTTCATCTTGCGGAAGGCGTCGGCGCCGAGCATGCCCACCGTCTCGGGCGTCTTGGGCATGTGGATGGTGATGAAGTCGGAGTTTTCCAGGAGTTCATCAAGGGTGACCAGCTTGACCCCGAGCTGCGCGGCGCGAGCGGCGGTGATGTAGGGGTCGTACGCCAGGATCTCGGTTTCGAATCCCTGAAGGCGGGCTGCGACAAGGGCGCCGATACGGCCCAGGCCGATGATGCCGATCTTCTTCTCGAAGAGTTCGATGCCCGTGTACTTGGAACGCTTCCACTCACCGTTCTTCAGCGCGGAACTCGCCTGGGGAATGTGGCGGGCAAGGCTCAGGATGTGGCCGACCGTCAACTCGGCTGCTGAAACGATGTTGGACGTCGGTGCGTTGACGACCATGACACCGGCCTGCGTTGCGGACTTGATGTCCACGTTGTCCAGTCCCACGCCGGCCCGGGCGATGACCTTAAGGTTCTTCGCTGCGGCGATGGCTTCGGCATCAACCTGGGTAGCCGAGCGAACCAGGATTGCGTCGACGTCGGCGATGGCGGACAGCAGCTGGGAACGGTCGGCGCCGTCGGTTTGGCGGATTTCAAAGTCCGGACCCAATGCCTCGACGGTGGCGGGTGAAAGTTCCTCGGCGAGGAGGACGACGGGTTTGGTGGCTGACACGGGGTGGCACCTTACTTTGGACAACTTTGGGACAGTACTGGACAAGGAGCGGATGCGCCGGGCCCGGACACGACGCCGGGACCAGCCCAGAATATCGAACCTGGACAGGGATTCCGGTGCCGGTGAACGATGTTACGGCCCGGTTGAGGTTGTTGTGAAGAAATTCACAGGACGCTGTGTTGGGAGGAGCGGCTGCGAAACAGCGACGCCCGCCCGGCTTTGTTCGCCGGACGGGCGTCGCTTCCAGTGCCCAGGGCACTGGCAAAGGATCAGCGGGCTGCGGAGCCTTCGACGTAGTCCTGGTCCTGCTGCTGCCAGGAGAACAGGGAACGCAGTTCGCGGCCAACCTCTTCGATCGGGTGCTGCTCTGCCTTGGCACGCAGTTCCTTGAACTCGACGGCACCGTTGTCCTGGTCCTCGATGAACCGCTTGGCGAAGGCACCGCTCTGGATGTCCGCGAGGACAGCCTTCATGTTTTCCTTCACCTCGGGAGTGATGACGCGGGGGCCGGAAACGTAGTCGCCGTACTCTGCGGTATCGGAGACGCTCCAGCGCTGCTTGGCGATGCCACCTTCCCACATGAGGTCAACGATGAGCTTGAGCTCGTGAAGGACCTCGAAGTAGGCGATCTGCGGCTGGTAGCCGGCTTCGGTGAGGGTTTCGAAGCCGTACTGGACCAGCTGGGAAACGCCGCCACAAAGGACCGACTGCTCGCCGAAGAGGTCGGTTTCGGTCTCTTCGGTGAAGGTGGTCTTGATGACACCGGCGCGGGTGCCACCGATGGCCTTGGCGTAGGACTTGGCCAGCTCCCAAGCGGAACCGGATGCGTCCTGCTCAACGGCGATGATGTCCGGGATGCCACGGCCGGCTTCGAACTCGCGGCGCACGGTGTGACCCGGAGCCTTCGGAGCGACCAGGATGACGTCAACGCCTGCAGGGGGCTCGATGTAGCCGAAGCGGATGTTGAAGCCGTGGGCGAAGGCGAGTGCCTTGCCTTCGGTCAGCTTGTCCTTGATGGAGTCGTTGTAGATCGAGCGCTGGTGCTGGTCCGGCGCAAGGATCATGATGACGTCTGCCCATTCAGCGGCGTCGGCAACGTTCTTGACAGTGAAGCCGGCGTCTTCTGCCTTGGCGGTCGACTTCGACCCTTCCTTCAGCGCGATAACAACCTCGACGCCGGAATCGCGCAGGTTCAGTGCGTGCGCGTGGCCCTGGGAACCGTAGCCGACGATGGCAACCTTGCGGCCCTGGATGATCGACAGGTCTGCGTCGTCGTCGTAGAACATTTCAGTCACTTGCGTAACTCCTCTTGAGTGGTTTCTGGATATTAATGTGGTGCTGCGGTACTGGACGCAACGCTCGGCATGGCATGCTAACGCGGCCTATGCCTGTTTCCTACGCGGAGCGGAGCGCCCTGTCACTCATGGAGCGGGATCCCCGTCCAACGGCCAGGGTGCCGGACTGCACGATTTCACGGATGCCGAACGGCTCGAGCACTGAGAGCAGTGCAGCGAGCTTCTCGGGGGTACCGGTTGCCTCGATCACCAACGAGTCTGTAGACACGTCGACGACGGCGGCACGGAACAGGTCTGCAGCTTGGGTTACCTGCAGGCGTGTCGCGGCATCCGCACGTACCTTGACCAGGATGTGGTCGCGTTGTACGGAAGATTCGGAAGTCAGCTCAACGATCTTAATCACGTTGATCAACTTGTTGAGCTGCTTGGTGACCTGCTCGATGAGGTCGCCGTCGGCATCGACGACGACCGTCATGCGGGACATGCCGGGAACCTCGGTGGGTCCCACAGCCAGTGAATTGATGTTGAACGCGCGCCGGGCGAAGAGGCTGGCTACGCGGGTCAGCACGCCGGGCTTGTCTTCGACCAGAACGGACAGTGTGTGGCGGCTCATGCCTAGTCCTCCTCTTCCCATTCCGGGGTCATATTGCGGGCAACCTGGATCTGGTCATTGCTGACACCTGCCGGCACCATCGGCCAGACCATCGAGTTGGGGCTGACGACAAAGTCGATCACGACCGGGCGGTCGTTGATTTCAAGTGCCTTCTGGATGGTGGCATCGATGTCTTCGTCCCGCTCACAACGCAGTGCGGCACAACCATAGGCGTCCGCCAGCTTGACGAAGTCCGGAATGCGGACGGTGTCGTGGCCGGTGTTCAGATCCGTGTTCGAGTAACGGCCTTCGTAGAACAGTGTCTGCCATTGGCGGACCATGCCCAGCGAGGAGTTGTTGATAATGGCGACCTTGATCGGGATGTTGTTGATGGCGCAGGTGGCCAGTTCCTGATTGGTCATCTGGAAGCAGCCGTCGCCGTCAATGGCCCAGACCACGCGGTCCGGCTCACCAACCTTGGCACCCATGGCTGCCGGAACCGAGTATCCCATGGTTCCGGCTCCACCGGAGTTCAGCCAGGCGTGGGGGCGCTCGTACTTGATGAACTGCGCAGCCCACATCTGGTGCTGGCCGACGCCGGCCACGTAGATACCCTCCGGACCTGTGAGCTCGCCGATGCGCTTGATCACGCGCTGCGGTGCCGTCAGTCCGTCCTCGGGTTCAGTCCAGCCCAGGGGGTAGGTGTCGCGCAGGTTGCCCAGGAACGCCCACCATGCATCCAGGTCCGGTGCACCGCTTTGCTCGAACTGCGTCTTCACGGCCTCGGTCAGTTCCGGAATGATCTCCTTCACCGAACCGACAATCGGGACATCGGCCGTCCGGTTCTTGGAGATTTCCGCGGGATCGATATCCGCGTGGATCACCTTGGCGAAGGGAGCGAACGTCTTCAGCACACCTGTAACGCGGTCATCGAACCGGGCACCGAGTGTAATGAGGAGGTCTGCCTGCTGGAGGGCGGTGACGGCAGATACGGAGCCATGCATGCCCGGCATTCCAACATGGAGTGGATGCGAGTCAGGGAAGGCGCCGCGGGCCATCAGCGTGGTGACTACCGGCGCTCCGGTTGCCAGCGCCAGCTCCATGAGTTCTGCAGAGGCGTGTCCCTTGACCACACCGCCACCCACGTAGAGAACAGGCTTACTGGAGGCAGCGATCAGCTTGGCAGCTTCGCGTACTTGCTTGCTGTGGCCGCGGACCACAGGGCGATAGCCCGGCAAGTCAACTTTCGGCGGCCAGGAGAAAGTCATCTGGCCTACCTGGGCGTCCTTGGCAATGTCAACCAGGACCGGTCCCGGGCGGCCCGTGGACGCGAGGTGGAAAGCTTCTGCCATGACATGCGGAATGTCGTTGGGGTCAGTCACCAGAAACGAGTGCTTGGTGATGGGCATGGTGATACCCACGATGTCCGCTTCCTGGAAGGCATCGGTGCCGATGACTCCGCTGGAAACCTGGCCGGTGATGGCCACCATCGGCACGGAATCCATGTGGGCGTCCATGATGGCGGTAACGAGGTTTGTGGCACCGGGTCCCGAGGTGGCGATGCAAACGCCAACCCGTCCGGTAACCATGGCGTAGCCTTGCGCGGCGTGGCCTGCTCCCTGTTCGTGACGGACCAGGATGTGATTCATGCTGGAGGCCATCAAGGGGTCGTAGGTGGGCAGGATCGCGCCACCGGGCAAACCGAAAATATCGTCCACGCCGAGTTCTTCGAGCGAACGGACAATTGCTTGCGAGCCGGTCATCACCGTTGGGGGTACAACGTTGTTCGGCCCAAGTACAGGAGAGAGAGGTGCAGCAGTGTCGACGACGACGGCCTCAGCCGTACGGTCGACCTTATCCGGAGCCTTTGGGGCTCCAGCGGACTTTGCAGCCATCAGCGAGGGGCTGATCGGCGATCCTTTGCTCATCGGACTCTTCCTTAGTGGATCTTCGATTGATGGGTCTTGCTTCGGGGAATAAAAAAACCCCTCAGCCTTCCGGCTTTTCGAGGGGTTGCGCGTGACAGTTCGTTACCAGTCGGGCTAAGCCACGCGCTTGGTAAGTACGACGACGCCGACGGTAACGAATGAGATCATGCGTTCAGTGTTCCCTCTAAGTGAGATACGTGTCAATTGACCACCATCGTATCTCACCATATGGACAGTGGTGTCCGCCTACCGGACTCCCCCGCCAAAGGCCCGGGAGTCCGGTACAGGCATCAGCCGCAGTACGCTCCCGTGGACGCGCTGTGGACCAGCTTTGCATACTTGGCCAAAACACCCTTGGTGAACTTCGCCGGCAGGGGCTCCCAGCCAACCTTGCGGGCTTCAAGCTCCGCCTCGTCCACCAGGAGGTCGAATGAACGTGCCGCAATGTCAACACGAATGCGGTCGCCGTCCTGGACGAAGGCGATGGGACCGCCGTCGACCGCTTCAGGCGCAACGTGGCCAATGCACAAACCGGTGGTACCGCCGGAGAAGCGGCCATCGGTCAACAGCAGCACATCCTTGCCCAGTCCGGCGCCCTTAATGGCACCGGTGATCGCAAGCATCTCGCGCATGCCCGGACCACCCTTGGGGCCTTCATAGCGGATGACCACGACGTCGCCCTTGTGGATCTCACCGTTGTCCAGTGCGTTAAGGGCCCCTTGCTCGCGCTCGAAAACGCGTGCCGTGCCCTCAAAGACGTCGGCGTCGAAGCCGGCGCTCTTCACCACAGCCCCTTCCGGAGCCATGGTGCCGTGCAGGATGGTGATACCACCGGTCTTGTGGATGGGGTTGTCCAGTGCCCGAAGGATCTTGCCGTCAAGGTCCGGCGGGTTGATCGAGGCGAGGTTCTCGGCGAGCGTCTTGCCCGTAACCGTAAGGCAGTCACCGTGCAGCAGCCCGGCGTCGAGAAGCGCTTTCATGATGACCGGCACGCCGCCGATCTTGTCCACATCAGTCATGACATAGCGGCCGAAAGGCTTTAGGTCCCCGAGGTGCGGGATCTTATCGCCAATGCGGTTGAAGTCATCCAGGGTCAGTTCAACCTCGGCTTCGCGGGCAATGGCGAGCAAGTGCAGGACTGCGTTGGTGGATCCGCCGAACGCCATGGTGACCGCGATGGCATTTTCGAACGCCTTCTTGGTCATGATGTCGCGTGCAGTGATTCCCAGGCGAAGCAGGTTCACCACGGCTTCGCCGGACTTGCGTGCAAAGTCATCGCGACGGCGGTCTGCCGATGGCGGGGCGGCCGAACCCGGCAGGGACATGCCCAGCGCCTCGCCAATGCATGCCATCGTATTGGCCGTGTACATACCGCCACAGGCGCCTTCGCCGGGACAAATGGCCTTTTCGATGCGGGTGAGGTCCTCCATGCTCATCTTGCCTGCTGCACAGGCGCCGACAGCCTCGAAGGCATCAATAAGCGTGACTTCCTTCTCCGAGCCGTCCTCGAGCTTGACCCATCCGGGCATGATCGAGCCGGCATAGAGGAAGACGGAGGCGAGGTCCAGCCGGGCAGCAGCCATGAGCATGCCGGGAAGGGACTTGTCGCAACCAGCCAGGAGAACCGAGCCATCAATGCGTTCGGCCTGCATGACGGTTTCGACGGAGTCGGCAATGACCTCACGGGAAACGAGCGAGAAGTGCATGCCCTCGTGACCCATGGAAATACCGTCCGAGACGGAGATGGTGCCGAACTGCATAGGGAATCCACCACCGGCGTGGACGCCTTCCTTGGCGCCCTGCGCAAGACGGTTGAGGGAAAGGTTGCAGGGGGTTATTTCATTCCATGAGCTGGCGACACCAATTTGCGGTTTGGCGAAGTCGTCATCCCCCATCCCCACAGCACGGAACATGCCACGCGCGGGTGCGGCGTGAATTCCGTCGGTTACGACCCTGCTGCGGGGCTTGATGTCCGGTTTGGTATCTGTCGCAATTCGGGTGGCGTCGCTCATGGTCCAAAGTCTATGTGTCAGCGGAAGCGGCCCACGACGTATTCGACCCGGATTAAGCACGAAGAGAAGAATATTTCCTCGCCGCCGGCGGAAAACCGGCCATTTCCGTGATGTCGCCAACTGCATCACAACCGGGGCTGGAAGGCCCCTAAACGCTGGACACCCCATTTGCAGCCACGTAACGTCGGAAATACCACTAACTGCACCCTGTGAGCAGAAGGGCCTCACCATGGACTGGTTGATTTGGGTCATTGTTATTGTGCTGATCGTCGCGATTGTTTGGTGGCTCCTGAGCCGCAACAACGCCAGGAATTCCTCAACTGCACCATTGGGCACTGCCTCTGGAACCACTGCCCCTGGAACCACTGCCCCTGGAACGCCTGCCCCTGGAACCGGGGCTCCCGGACGGCCGGGCACTGCCCCACCCGCCGCAATGGAACCCAGCGACACGATGTCGATGCCCGATACAGCAGCGGCGGTGGCTGGCGTCGCGGGCCTGGCTGGGGTCACGAATATGGGGAAGGCAGCGGCTGAGGGCAGCGGCCCCGTCGAGTCCAGTATGGAGTCGCGCGTCGAAACCGAAGCCCACGCCGGACAGACGGTGGACGAACCTGTCGTTGAAACGCCTGAGCTCGACGAGCCAGTAGTCGATGAACCAATGGTGGACACGGATGCACAGGTCACTGCCGGGGATGTCGATGACTGGGAGGCTGCCGGAACGCCGGCATCCGTACCCAGGGCGGACGAGCCCGCAGTTTCTGTGCCTGTAGCACCTGCGCCGGCAGTTTCCGAACCATCGGTTTCTGAATCCCCCGTTTCCGCATCCCCTGAGGGAGTGACCGCGGATGATGTGACGCGCGCCGACGACGCGCCCAAGGTGGACGGGTCAGCGGCCAACGCCGCAGACGCCAACGCAGCCGATAAGGCTGAGTGGGAATCCTCGTGGACGGATGCAAGCGGCGCAGTGGGCCACCATCACGAATACACGGATCAACACTCGGCCACGCTGGCGGGAGCGGAAACCGCGGCTGCTGAAACGGACGACGAGGATTCAACGGCAGCAACGGGCCATCTCGCCGCCGAGCATCCCTACGGGGTTGGCTCTGCAGGAGCCGCGGCAGACGGCACTGGCCCCGAGGGCTACCCGGTGAAGGCCAACGCTACAACGATGACCTATCACGATGAAGATACCGCCGGCTACGCCGAAGCAACCGCGGATGTGTGGTTCGAATCCGCCGCACATGCGGAAGCGGCCGGGTTCCGCCCTCCTCCGCGGAACAGGCACTGAGCGGAACAGTCGCTTAAGGGCACAGGCACTGAGCGGAACAGGCACTGAGTGCTCCGCAGGTAACCGGACTCACTTCCGGGAATCGTTCGTGGGAGAGCGATATGGGCAGATATGCAGTAAATGCTGGCGACCAACCCGCCAACGGTTTCTGCCGGTTGGTGCCCACCCGGGCCGCAGTGCTGTTTCCGGCCGCTTTTTTACTGGCGGCCCTGCTGGCGGCTTGCACGGGTAGTCCGTCGTCGCCAGGTTCCGCGGCCACCCCTGACGGCTCCATCAGCTCCAGTGTCCCCGTGTCGCCCGGGACGGGCTCCACCTCCGGGTTGGTGCCACCTGCTTTTCCACCAAAATTGGAGGTACAGCAAAAGCTCGACGCCGGCCTGCAGCTGCCGTGGTCCGTCGTCTTCCTGCCGGACGGCACAGCCATCGTGTCAGAACGCGATTCGGCCCAGGTCAAAAGCATTCGTGACGGCAGGACAACGACCATCGGTGAGGTTGCCGGCGTCGATCCTGGTGGCGAAGGTGGGCTTCTAGGCCTTGCCTTGTCTCCGGACTTCGCCAGTGACCGCTGGCTTTACGCCTATTTCACGTCAGCCACGGACAACCGGATCGCCAGAATGCGCTTGTCGGAAGAGCCGGGAGGCACTTTGAGGCTCGGCGACCCTGACGTGGTCTTTTCCGGCATATCAAAGGCCTCAACCCACAACGGCGGCCGGATCCGTTTTGGCCCTGACGGATTCCTCTATGTGGGCACCGGCGATTCGCAGCGCCGGGAACAACCCCAGGATACAAACGCCTTGGGCGGGAAGATCCTCCGGCTGACTGCCGACGGACGCCCTGCTCCGGGCAACCCGTTCGGAGACAACCCCGTCTATAGCTACGGACACCGGAACGTGCAGGGTTTGGCATGGGACAGTGAGGGGAGGTTATGGGCCAGTGAGTTTGGTCCGGACGTGGACGACGAACTGAACCTGATTACCCCTGGCGGCAACTATGGCTGGCCCACAGTGACGGGAGCCCCGGGCCGCAGCGGGTTCATTGATGCCAAAGTTGTTTGGCCTTCAACTGCTGACGCGTCGCCCAGCGGATTGGAAATTGCCGACGGCGTGGCCTACACGGGGGGCCCCTTCGCGGCCAACGGCTTTGGGCCATCCCGCTCAACGGCGACAATGCGGGTTCACCTGTGGCTTACTTCACAGGCGAGTATGGTCGGCTAAGGGACGTCGCCAAGGCTCCCGACGGGACCTTGTGGGTCCTCAGCAACAACAGAAACCCTGATTTTGCGCTGATTTTGAGGGCGTCTTCGTGAACCTACAACGCCCGGCGCCGCCGATTTCCCTCATCCGCCGAAGTCGTGTAGAGTTACATGTCGTTGCGGAGATCGCCGAGGGAACAAAAGCCCCCGGGTATGGTCGAAATCAACAGCTGCACCTCTAGCTCAACTGGCAGAGCAATTGACTCTTAATCAATGGGTTCCGGGTTCGAGTCCCGGGGGGTGCACCAAGGGAAGGCCTTGGAGTGATATTCACTCCAAGGCCTTTTTTCGTTGCTTTGTTGCGCTGGAACACCACTCTTCGTGGAATGCATCACGCCGGGGTAATTCTGGTTAGCAGCGCTCAAAAAGTGGTGTAGAGTTATCTGTCGTTGCGGACGTCAACGGAGAATATGACTCCTTCGTTTTGACCGAAACAATAGCTGCACCTCTAGCTCAACTGGCAGAGCAATTGACTCTTAATCAATGGGTTCCGGGTTCGAGTCCCGGGGGGTGCACAGAATAGGAAAGGCTCCGGATCGTTGCTACGATCCGGAGCCTTTCGTGCTTTGGCTTTTCCTGCTTTCCCATGCCGGGAAGTTCCTTACCTGCGTGGCTCAGGGGAATGAGTCAGCTTCACCTGGCCACGTTCGGGCGGGTCGGGTTCAAACCGGCGGGTTGGCGTCCCCCACAGAACGGTCAAGCGCGGGTATTCCGGCGAGGGCCACGGACGACGATCTTGAGTTCGTCGCGCAGCCTGGCGGTGTCGACCTCAACCAGGGCCAGCACGTCCTGCTCAAGCCGCACAGCTTCGGCCAAAGCTGCAGAACCGGCGTCCGTGAGCGTCACAACGTGGCTGCGGCGATCCGAGTCGCTGCGCTGGCGGCTGACATGCCCGTGCAGCTCAAGCCGTGCAAGAGTAGTGCCCATGGTCTGCGCCTTGACCCTGGCAACTTCAGCCAAAGCAGCCTGCGTTATGGGCCCTTTCGCAGCAAGGACTTCCATGGCGATCACGCCGGCATGCGTCAGTCCGATGTTCTTCAATTTTTCATTCCATGAGATTTCCACGAGTCGCGCCGCTGTTGAAAGCAATCGCGTGGTGGGCCATCTCTCCATATCTGGCATGCCGCCAGTATATGCGCGCGGAAGCTGTCGCCGTTGCTTCCGGCCACTAAGCTGGGGAGTCGCGAACGTTAGCAAGGAGCAAATTATGGCGGAACGTCTTATTCCCGGTGATGTAGCCCCGGACTTCACTCTTCAAGACCAAGATGGCAACAACGTCAGTCTTTCCGACTTCCGTGGACGGAAAGTCATTGTCTACTTTTATCCGGCAGCATCCACCCCCGGCTGCACCAAGGAGGCCTGTGATTTCCGGGACAACCTCGCGTCCCTCCAGACTTCGGGTTATGAAGTAGTGGGAGTCTCTCCAGATCCGGTGAAAGCACTGGCCAAGTTTGCGGGGGAAGAACAGCTGACGTTCCGCATACTCTCGGACGCAGAGCATTCGGTGGCCGATGCCTACGGCGCCTGGGGCGAGAAAAAGAATTATGGCCGCACCTACATGGGCCTCATCCGTTCCACGATCGTGGTGGATCCGGACGGAAAGGTCCAGCTGGCCCAGTACAACGTCAGAGCCACAGGGCACGTCGCCAAGCTTCGCCGCGACCTCAAACTCGACAAGTAGCGGGTACACTGGAGGCCGGAAGAAGGCTCCGGTCAGCCCACAGGGCAGTCCAGTGGCCAGCCAGCGCGAGTGGTGAAATTGGCAGACACGCAGGATTTAGGTTCCTGTGCCTTCGGGCGTGGGGGTTCAAGTCCCCCCTTGCGCACAGCAGAGGTAACAACACAGCAGTTGGAGCAACACGACAGCAACACAGTGGTGAAGAACCACGGATTCTGAAACGCCCCCGGTTCGCTGAACATTTCATTCGGACCGGGGGTGTTCTTTCCTCAAGCAGACGGGGACCATGCCCGCAACACGCCTGAACCGGCACCGGGGGCGTTCAACTAGACTGGAATGCGGTCTGGCCGAAGCCGGCCACAGCACTTCCGACCGGCTTGAGGGGACAAGAGTGGCAAGCAGCAAGATACGGCGGCTGGGAATACTGTTCACGGCAGTCCTCGTGATTTTGGGACTGGCATCATGTACCGGAACGCCTGGGCCTGCAGCGTCGTCATCGGCAAGCAGCACGGCAGCTGCGGAGCCGACGGCTACGTTTAATTTCGGTACGGCATCCATGCCGTTGGGCCTCGACCCGGCAATGACAGCAGATTCGGAGTCATACCGCGTGACCCGCCAGGTCCTTGAGGGACTTGTAGGCGTCGACGGCACCACGGGGCAGACTACTCCCCTCCTCGCCACGGAATGGAAAGACAGCAACAACGGGCTGAGCTACGACTTCAAGCTGCGTGAAAAAGTAACCTTCCATGATGGAACGCCGTTTGATGCCGCTGCCGTTTGCGCCAACTTCAACCGCTGGTTTACGTTTCCCGCCGACCTGAGGAAACAAGCGCCCGGTATCTCATTCCAAGGCGTCTTCAAGGCCTATTCGGACGAGCCCGTGTTTTCGATCTTCAAGGACTGCAAGGTTGTTTCCGCCAGCAACGTCCAGATCAACCTCACCCGGCCCTTCACAGGTTTCCTGCAGGCCCTGACGCTTCCCGCCTTTGCCATATCCTCCCCCGCCGCATTGGAAGGACAGAAGGCCAACGTCCTGGACAAGGCGCAAAATGGCCAGGCGGTGTCCGCCTATGCCAGCCATCCGGTGGGAACAGGCCCTTACGCATTCACTGCCTGGGACGAACACAAGATCACGTTGACCAGCTATAAGGGCTACTGGGGCAACAGGGGCCAAATCGCCGTCATCAACTTCATTCCTTACGACCACGCCGAAACGCGCCAGCAAGCGCTCCTGGACGGCAAGATCGACGCCTACGATCTGGTGACATCCGGAACCTTTGATCAACTGGTCAAAAAGGGTGTCCAGATCATCCAGCGTGACCCGTTCTCGGTGATGTACCTCGGCATGAACCAGGCGGTTGCACCCTTGGACAAGCTGGAAGTCCGCCAAGCCATCGAGATGGCTATTGACAAGGAATCGCTCATCCGCAGGTTCTTCATAGACAACACGGCACAAGCTTCTCAGTTTGTTCCCCCGAAGCTCAGCGGTTTCAACAACAATGCCCCGTCGCTGGGATACAACCCGGAGAAGGCGAAGGAGCTGCTGGAAAAGGCCGGGTACAAAGGCGAGGAACTGAAGTTCTACTATCCGCTCAACGCCACACGGGCCTACATGCCCACCCCGGAGAAGATCTACGCCGAGATCAGCCGCCAGCTCGTCGCCGTAGGCATCAATATCACGCCGGTTCCCGTGGACTGGGAGGATGGCTATCTCCAAAAAGTGCAGTCCCCTGGCGATCACGCCCTGCACCTCCTGGGCTGGAATGGCTCCTATGCGGACGCTGACAACTTCCTGGGCCCGCTTTTCGGAGAGGCCAGGGGTGAGTTCGGATATACGGATTCGGAAGTTTTCCACAAGATCGAGCGGGCCCGCGCCCTGCCCGACGGCGATGAGCGCAATACCCAGTACCAGTCCATCAATGCCGAGATAGCGGCCTCCGTACCGGCCGTGCCCATAGCCTTCCCAATCTCTGCGCTTGCCCTGTCCGACAAGGTGGAAAGCTATCCCGCTTCACCTGTCCTCAACGAAGTTTTCACAAACGTCCGCTTAAAGCCTTGACGATTCCCTGTAATTTCAGTATTGCGTCTGCCCGGGGATATTCTGTGACAGCCAGTGCCGCCGCTAACGGAGATTGATCGTGACCTTCATTTCCAAGACTCAACATGCCGACGTCGTCCTTATTGGCGGCGGAATCATGAGTGCCACCCTTGGTGCGTTCATCAAGCAACTCGAACCCACCTGGACCATCTCCCTCTTTGAACGACTCGAAGAAGCGGGACTCGAAAGCTCCGGACCATGGAACAACGCCGGCACCGGACATGCTGCGCTGTGTGAGCTTAACTACTCCCCCGCGGCCAAAGACGGCTCCGTGGATCCTTCCAAGGCCATCCACATCAATGAGCAGTTCCAACTTTCGCGCCAGTTCTGGTCCCATCTGGTGGACAGCAATGTCATTGGCTCCCCCAAGGGCTTCATCAACACTGTTCCGCACATGAGCTTCGTCATCGGCGACGATCACGCGAACTTCCTGAAGACCCGGTACGAGGCCCTCAAGCCCAACACGCTGTTCCGCAGCATGGAATACACCGAGGACCAGGACAAGATCGCCAAGTGGGCACCCCTGATCGTCAAGGGCCGGGACCGCAAGCAGCGCGTTGCAGCCACCCGCGCGGCGGAAGGCACCGACGTCGATTTCGGCGCCCTGACCCGTGAACTGACCGGCTACCTGCGGGCCACCGGGGCCGAGGTTAACTTTGGCCACGACGTCACCAACATCCATCGTGCATCAGGCGGCGGTTGGGATCTTTCCCTCAAACACCCCAAATCTGGTGAGCACGGCCGCATCCACGCCAAGTTCGTCTTCGTGGGCGCCGGTGGTGGCGCACTGCACCTGCTTCAAGCCTCGGGCATCCCGGAAAGCAAAGGCTATGGCGGATTCCCCGTCTCCGGCCAGTTCTTCCGCTGCACGGACGAGTCCATCACCTCCCAGCACAGCGCCAAGGTATATGGCCAGGCGTCCGTTGGCGCCCCACCCATGTCCGTCCCCCACCTGGATACCCGGTTTGTTGAGGGCAAGCGTTCACTCCTCTTTGGGCCGTACGCTGGTTTCTCCACGAACTTCCTGAAGACCTCCAGCTACCTGGACCTCCCGCTGTCCATCCGCCCGGGGAATATTATTCCGATGCTGGCGGTGGCCAAGGACAATATGGACCTCACTGCTTACCTCATCAAAGAGGTAGCCAAGCGCCACGAGGCGAAGGTGGAGTCCTTGCGTGAATACTATCCCGAGGCCGTTGGCGCTGATTGGGAGCTGATCACTGCAGGCCAGCGCGTCCAGATCATCAAGAAGCACCCGCAAAAGGGCGGCATACTGCAGTTCGGTACTGAGGTCATCGCGTCCCGCGATGGTTCAATCGGCGCCCTTCTGGGTGCGTCTCCGGGAGCTTCCACGGCTGTTCCGATCATGATTGAGCTGTTGCAGAAGACGTTCCCCAAGAACTTCAAGGGTTGGCAGTCCAAGCTCAAGGACATGATGCCGGGCTATGGCGTGAAGCTTAACGAGAACCCGGAGCTTGCCGCCGAGCTTGAGGCAAGCACTGCACGGTCGCTGCAATTGGAAGTAGCCAACGCCCTTCAGAGCTAGGCCGGCCGGGGCTGCGGCCGGGTTCCCGTCAGCCGAATTATTCCGTAGATCTCAGGAGACTATGCAATGTTCCGCCTGGCCACGTTGTCCCTGGGAAACCGTGCCCTGATCGCGCTGATCACCGTCTTTGCGGCGGTGTTCGGCGTGATCACCATGGGCTCGCTCAAGCAGGAACTTATTCCGTCGATCGAGTTCCCGCAGATCACCGTCATTACCTCCATGCCGGGCGCTTCTCCCGAAGTGGTGGACAAGCAGCTGAGCAGGCCCCTTGAGACGGCTCTGAACAGCGTCGAGGGACTTGAGTCCACTACCTCCACATCCCGCAATGGTGTTTCGCAGATCACCATGGTGTTCACGTACGGCTCCAACCTTGACCGCGCACGGAACCAGATCGACCGCGCGATATCCAACGCCAAACGCGTGCTTCCGGCCGACGTCGAACCTCAATCCATTGCCGGCAACATCAGTGACTTTCCGATCGTGTTCCTGGCTGTCTCCTCTGACAAACCACTCAGCGAACTCAATGCCGACCTCCAGCGCTTGAGCGTTCCCCGACTGCAAAAAATCGACGGCGTACGCGGCGCCGATCTGACTGGCGGCTCCAAGCAGCACATCCTGATCCAGCCCCGCCCTGCCGATCTTGCGGCGAAGGGGGCGTCCATCCAGTCGATCAGCAGCGCACTGAAGAACAACGGTGCCCTGGTTCCTGTGGGCACCATAGAGGACCAGGGCAAAACCCTGTCCCTGCAGCTGGGCAGCCCGGTTGATTCCCTTGACGTCATTAAGGGCTTGCCGATATCCGGCGCCAAGGATTCCGCCACCATCGGAACTGTGGCTGATGTCAGCATCGAGGACGATGCCGCCACGTCCATCACGCGCACGAATGGCAAGCCAACGCTGGCGCTGTCAGTCACCAAGAAGCCCGAAGGCGACACTGTGGCGATTTCGCACGCGGTGCGGGACGCACTTGCGCCGATGGAAGCAGAGTTGGGGAACAACGCTGCCTTCACGCCAGTCTTCGACCAGGCTCCCTTCATAGAGAAGTCCATCAAGGACCTCACCACCGAAGGGCTCCTTGGCCTGGGATTTGCCGTCGCTGTCATCCTTGTCTTCCTCATGTCCGTGCGGTCCACGCTGGTTACCGCAGTGTCGATCCCGCTTTCCCTCTTAATTACGTTCATCGGCATTTCCGCCACGGGCTACTCGTTGAACATCCTTACTCTCGGTGCGCTTACCATCGCCATTGGCCGTGTGGTTGATGATTCGATCGTGGTGATCGAGAACATCAAGCGGCACTTAAGTTATGGCGAACACAAGCTGGCCGCCATCCTGACCTCCATCCGGGAAGTTGCCGGCGCTATCACTGCGTCCACCCTGACCACAGTGGCTGTCTTCCTGCCCATCGCCTTCGTCGGCGACCTCGCGGGCGAGTTGTTCCGGCCCTTTGCCCTGACGGTAACCATCGCCCTGTTGTCATCCCTGCTGGTTTCCCTCACGATCGTTCCAGTCCTGGCTTACTGGTTCCTTCCTTCGCCCCGCCAGGATGCCGAAGCATCAATCACGCGCAACGAGGCTGCTGCGAAGGCCCGGGAGGCCGAGCAGCGCAGCCGGCTCCAGCGGGGTTACTTGCCTATCCTCGCGAAGACCCAGAAGCACCCCGTCCTTACTTTGTCTGCGGCGGCCTTGGTGCTGGTGGCGACGGTCGCGGTATCGCCGCTGATTGCCACGGACCTGCTGGGGAGATCCGGCGAGAACAGCATGACAGTGCGCCAGGTCCTTCCCGCAGGAACGAGCCTGGAGGCCACCAGCGCTGAAGCCACCAAGGTGGAGGATACGCTCCGGGGCATGGAGGGCATCAAGGACGTCCAGGTGACGTCCGGTAACGCCCAGTCGGGCTTCGCCGCGCTAACGTCAACTGGTTCCTCCAACTCGACCTTCACGATCGTTACGGACGAGAAAGCGAACCAGAAGAAGCTTCAGGATGATGTCCGCTCCAAGCTCCAAGGTGCAGCGGGCAAGATCAGTGTGGGTTCCCAGCAGGGCGGATTTGGCACATCATCGACGGTGGACATCACCATCAAGGCCGCCAATTCCGCTGATCTCCGATCTGCAAGTGACACCATGGTCAAGGCGATGCAGGACGTACCTGGCAGCACCGAGGTGTCTACCAACCTCGCCGCGAACCAGTCCGTGGTCCAAGTGCGCGTGGATCGTGCGAAGGCAGTGGCCGCCGGTCTGACGGAGGAGCAGGTGGGGGCTTTCCTGGCGTCGACCGTCAGCCCGGTTCCGGCAGGTACGGTACGCATCGAGACCAACGACTACCCCGTCCAGATTGGAAAGGGAACGCGCTTTACCAGCATCGTGGCGGTACGCGCACTGCCACTTCCGACGCCGCGTGGTCCTGTGGCGCTGGAGAGTATCGCGACCGTGGAACAAGTCGATACGCCTGTGTCCATCACCAGCAGCAACGGCCAGCGGACCGCGAAGGTGACGGTGACGCCGTCGGGGTCCAACCTGGGCAGCGTCAGCACGGAGGTTCAGAAGCGGTTGGCGTCGGTTGACCTGCCTGCCGGCGTCACTGCCGCGATCGGTGGTGCCACGACGCAGCAGACAGAATCCTTCCGGCAACTTGGCCTGGCTCTCCTGGCCGCGATCGCGATCGTCTACGTGATCATGGTGGCTGCCTTCAAATCGTTGGTGCAGCCGCTGATCCTCCTGGTTTCTGTCCCCTTCGCTGCCACAGGCGCTGTGGGCTTGCTGTTGGCTACGGGCGTTCCGCTGGGGTTGCCATCGCTGATTGGCATGCTGATGCTTGTTGGCATCGTGGTCACCAACGCCATCGTGCTGATCGACCTCATCAACCAGTACCGCAAACCCCACAACGGCACGCCGGGCATGAACGTGGCTGATGCCATTACCCACGGTGCCCGTCAGCGCCTGCGCCCCATCCTGATGACGGCGTTGGCCACGGTGTTCGCGCTGACTCCGATGGCCCTGGGCCTCACTGGTGGCGGTGGTTTCATTTCGCAGCCGCTGGCAATCGTCGTGATCGGTGGCCTGGTGTCCTCGACGGCGCTAACACTCATCCTGGTCCCCGTCCTTTACAAGCTGGTGGAGGGACGCCGGGAGAAAAAACAACTCCTGAAGCAATTGCAACACCGTCCCGAAGTCACACCCGGTCCGGGAAACGGCGGGAACGGCAAGGACGACTTCGCCGATTGGACCACTGGAATGGTACCCCGCGTTACGGGACGCCGGGCGGCAAACAACCCCGCGGAGTAGCGCCGCATCACAGCCAACAGGGCCGGGAACAATTCCCGGCCCTGTCCTGTTACAGGCAGTGATACATGCAAATGCATCTAGTTTGGGATACACTGTTTATAGAGCCCGGGACCACGGGCAGGGAGAAAGGCACATCATGCAGATCGGCGTATTCAGCGTCAGTGACATCACCACTGACCCCACCACGGGCCGCACGCCCACGGAGAACGAACGCATCAAGGCCTCGGTTGCCATCGCCAAAAAGGTTGAAGAAATCGGCATGGATGTCTATGCCATTGGCGAGCACCACAACCGGCCCTTCTTCTCTTCCTCCCCCACCACCACCCTGGCCTACATCGCAGCCCAGACCGAGCGCATTACCTTGTCCACGGCCACAACCCTGATCACCACGAATGACCCGGTCAAGATCGCCGAGGACTTCGCGATGCTGCAGCATCTCTCCGATGGCCGGGTAGATCTGGTGCTTGGGCGCGGGAACACAGCTCCTGTATACCCCTGGTTCGGAAAGAACATCCAGGACGGGATCGAGCTCGCGATCGAAAACTACAGCCTGCTCCGCAAGTTGTGGGATGAGGATACGGTCAATTGGTCAGGCAAGTTCCGCACACCACTGCAGAACTTCACGTCCACTCCGCGCCCCTTGGACGGCGTTGCCCCCTTCGTGTGGCACGGATCAATCCGCACGCCGCAGATCGCCGAAGTAGCTGCCTACTATGGCGACGGCTTCTTCGCCAACAACATCTTCTGGCCCAAGGAGCACTACCAGCAGTTGATCGGCCTCTACCGCGAGCGCTACGAGCACTATGGGCACGGCACGGCCGACCAGGCAATCGTGGGATTGGGTGGCCAGTTCTTCATGAGGAAGAATTCCCAGGACGCCGTCAAGGAGTTCCGTCCGTACTTCGACAACGCACCGGTGTACGGCCACGGCCCTTCCTTGGAGGACTTCACCTCACAGACTCCCCTGACCGTGGGCAGTCCGCAGGAAGTCATCGAGAAGACGCTCACCTTCCGTGAGTTCTTTGGCGACTACCAGCGGCAGTTGTTCCTGATCGATCACGCAGGTTTGCCCCTGAAGACCGTACTGGAGCAGCTTGACCTCTTCGGCGAGGAAGTCCTTCCTGTGCTCCGCAAGGAATATGCTGCCTTGAAGCCGGCCAACGTGCCGGACGCGCCAACGCATGCTTCCCGCGTTGCCGCCGCCATGGAGGCCAGCGTCAACGAGTCTGCTCCAGCTGGAGCCCCGGGTCAGGAGGCCCTGATGTCCAGCCCTTCGGCGTCATCCGCCGTTCGCCTCGCCGCCGAGACCTGGGAGTCGCTGTTCCGCTCCCAGGTGGCGGTGATGCGGAAACTTCAATCAGGTCCTGCGTTCAAATCACTGCCCGTGAAGGAGTACGACGTCCTGTTCACGCTCTCGCGATGCCCTTCGGGCCAGCTGCGGTTGAACGAGATCAATGACAAAGTGCTGCTGAGCCAGTCCAGCCTGAGCCGTTTGGTGGACCGTCTGGAGAAGCGCGGTTTGGTGGAACGGACAACAGCGCCCGACGACGGACGTGGAGTGCTGCTGTCCCTGACCGAATCAGGCAGCGAGCTGCAAAAAACAATTGGCCGGGAACACGTGCGTGATATTGCGCAACTCGTGGGGCCGGCGCTGACGGTGGAGGAGCAGCGCGAGCTGTTGCGGCTGACGGAGAAGCTGCGGGCCTCGGTGGCAGGACACCAGGGGACGCACGGGTAAGCCTGCTGCCCTCCGCCATCCTGCCCAGGTTAATTTCAGCGCAGGTTATCTCAGCGCAGGCGGAGGAGCTGCCGTGGATCCTCCATTGGGAGCTCGCCGTTGACTGATGCGCTGACTTTGAGGGTCTTCAGCGACAGGCTGCCACCTACAGTGGACAAGAAGGCTGTGTCTGAAGAATCCCGTCCTGCCGTAATGCGAAGCATGGACCCGCGGGGCGCCAGCCCCGTGGGATCAATGATGTGCCATTCATTCTCGATGTAGGCCTCTGCCACAGCGTGGAAGTCCATGGGGCTCAGACCAGGCGCGTACACAGCCGCGAGGCGGGCGGGAACATCCTTGGACCGCAACAGGGCGATGGCCAGATGGGCGAAGTCACGGCATACACCCCGGCGGTGGAGAAGCGTCTCCACCGCCCCGTCGGTTCCTCGTGAGGACCCACTAACGTAACGAAGCTCTCCGTTGACCCAATCGCGGACAGCATGGAGCAGTTCGGCCCCGCCAAGGCTGCCGAACTCGGCGTAAGAGGTGGGCAGCAACCGATCAGATTCGGCGTAGCGGCTCGGCCGGACGTACCGGATGAGTTCCATCGGCGAGGGTGTGTCGCATTCTGCGAAGCCATGGACCGTTGCCTGGTAGTCAACCGTCACTTCGCTGGGCTCCGCGAATTCCATATATTGAAAGCGGCCCCCGTGATGGTCGCTGAGTTCAGCGAAAGGAATCTCGTTCCCATCCAGAGTGATGGAGAGTGTTTCCGTCACTGACTCGTACCCCGGATTGTTGGCCACGGCAATGGCCATGGCCACTTTCGTGTTGGCTACAGTCTTGAAAACGAGCTTGGCAGCAACGTTGCGTTCCATTGATCTCCGGGGTGGGTTGCGGCGGGACAGCCCCCGATGTCGCCGTTGTGTGGATCAGCCAACCGCAGGACTACAGATTGACCTTCAGAGACAGTAGCATCCGTTGGACGTTCGCGAATTCAGAATCGTGGGCGACGTACTTCGCGGCCATGTCCAAGGTGTCAAAAGTCTTTGCGGGGGCTACTTTTTCATCGGCGGCGAAGGCATGGACCGCCGTGACATCCCCGAAAGAGTAGTCGCCCTTGCCGGCAGGCCCCTGAACGCGGTTCCTCAGTTCGCAGGCATGCCCGTCGGCGCCAGCCACCATGTTGGTGATGCCATAGGATCCGAAGAATTTGTAACCCTGGATCACGCGGAAAACGACGCGGGGATCAATGGTGTCCGGACCATCGGAGTGCGGAACATCCAGTGGCACACTGCTGATAACAACGTAGGGATGGCTTTGGCCCGCGGGGCAAGAGATTGGACCGGCAGGAGGCAGACCTGTCTGCAGGGTCGCGATGTATCGGCCTCCGCCATCTTTGACTTCGACCTTCAGGGCACCGGGCAATGAGCCGGCTTGAGCCGTGACCGACTGGGCAATCCAATCGCCGGGGAGTTCGAAGCTGATTTTTTTGGCCGGATCCGTGTAGGTCTTCCAGGTCAACGCCGTGGCTGCCGGGCTCGGGTCAGAGCTGGTTGCAGCACTTGAGCCGGGTGTCGCGGACGGCGGGTTGGAGACGGCGTCTCCTGGCGGCGTCGTGCTTTTCGACCCGGAGCCTTGGGACGGGAGGCCTGACTCCTGAACCATTGGGATGGGAGCCGGAGGTCTGGGAAACCTGTGGCCCCTTGTTTTCAGTGGAACAGGCCGCGGTAGTTGTCAGCAGGACAGCACCCAGTACCATGACGCCGAACCGAAGCTTCGCCGTCATGCCGTTGGGGTAGGGAGTGCCGTTCATGCGCACAGCTTATCGGCGGGGAAGGCCCGACACGGGATTTGACGGCGTACTAGGCTGAAGACATGGCTCCCGATCAGCACGACGCATTCGAGGACAACATGCCCGCCATGTCCGCCGTTGACGTTGCGGACTGGCGGCTTCGGACCTTCGCCCTCTATGACCAAGTGCGGCAGCTGGCGGCTACGGATCCGTTCGATGCACACAACTATTGGCGCCAGGAGCGGGACCGGATGTTTGCTACCCATCCCGCATCCGCCCTGACAGCAGAGATGAAAGCATCCTTCTCCGGGCTGCGTACGGCCGACTACGATCCCGCCTTCCGGATGTACGTTCCGCTGTCGCCGGAGGGAACGGGACAGGAAATGAATGTTCAGACAGGGACCGACGGCGTAGTTCCGTTTGTGAGGATTGGAACCTTTGAGCTGCCGGGGCTCGGGTCCCTGGCCGTTTGGCGGCTGCGAAGCTATGGGGGCGGCATCTTCGTGCCTTTGCGCGACGCTACCGCCGGCAAAGAGGGTGGAAGCTACGGCGCCGGAAGATACCTTTTGGACACCGTGAAGGGCGCTTACCACGGTGTCCGCCGCATCGATGAACGGCAGGAGTTCATCGTGGACTTAAACTTCGCCTACAACCCGTCCTGCGCCTATAACGAAGCCTGGGCGTGCCCCCTTGCCGGACCGGCCAACCGGCTCGCAGCGGAGGTACCAGTAGGTGAACTGTATTTGGGAGAAGGCTAACGCCTCCCGAAGCCAGCCGCCGTGCGGGCCGACACTGCGGCGCCTGGGAAGGACGAAGTCAGCGTCACGGAACCGTAAGTTTTGGTAACTGTGGGCCGGACCGTAAAAGCCTAGCCTTGGAGCATGAACAGAATTGGGCGGATGATCCGTGGCCACAGGGTCCTTGCCACCGTGGTGGGCGTGGCGGTCGTTTTCCTGGTCATCGTTGGGGCCGCGCTGTTCCAGCCCTGGCGGCTGTTTACGAGCAGCAGCGTGAACGAGGCCCTGCCTTGGGATCCTCCTGCATCAACGTCGGCGTCTCCCTCTAATGCACCGACTTCCGATGCACCGACGTCCGACGCACTGACTTCCGACGCACAGGGCAGTGGCTCCCCTGCCCCCAACACCTCTGCCTCCACTCCGGCAGTCAAGACGGAACCTGTGGTGCTGGGCTTCGGCAATTTCCAATCCCAGGAGCATCAGACTTCCGGTACTGCACAGCTCCTGGAACTGCCCGATGGCTCCCGCGTGCTGAGGTTGGAAAACCTGGCCAGCAGCGACGGGCCGGATGTCAAGGTCTGGCTTAGCAGCCTTGAAGCAGGAGGCGATTGGTACAAGTACCGCTCGGCTCGGTATGTGGACCTCGGCCCCATCAAGGCCACGCACGGCAACCAGAACTACGTCATCCCATCCGGGGTGGACGTCTCAGGCCTGTCATCGGTGGTGCTCTGGTGTGACCGTTTCAGCGTCGCTTTCGGATCGGCGCAGCTTGCCTGACCCGTTGTGGGGCCACGTCTGCGCCTGTACAAGGGGTCTTAGGGCGTAAAGCGGGCCCCACAACAGATTGCAGGACGTAGGATGTCATCATGACTTTCCGCCTTCCCCGTCGCATCGCCCGCGTCCGCCCCTTGGATTCACAGGATCCCAACGAGCAATTCTTCGTTGCCAACGACGCCCATGACTTCGAATCCGAAGCGGGGACGCACTGGCTTGTTATCGATTCGCCCTTCGAGGCATCAAGGGCAAACGCGAGTAGCCCCACGCGGCTCGGTTGGGAACCGGGGACGGGGGTGGGCGAGGGTTCTTTCACTTTCCTCGCACCCTCAGTGCCGGCCAACGTCTTTGGCATGGCCCACAACACCGGGCAAGCTGGCAGGGACCTTCGACCACAGGCATTTCACAAGGCCGCCTCCAGCGTGATCGGCCCCGGCGAAGCGATCCAGCTGAGTTCGAACGTTGGGCATGTTGACCCGGAAGCCGAACTGACGGTCGTCGTCGGACGTACAGCGCGAGGCCTGACGCTGGAAACGGCGGGGTCGGCAATCCTCGGCTACACCATCGGGAACGATGTCTCCGCACGCGACCTCCAAAAGACCGACGA
The DNA here is from genome assembly GCF_019977255.1 of Arthrobacter sp. StoSoilB13. NCBI lineage: Bacteria > Bacillati > Actinomycetota > Actinomycetes > Micrococcales > Micrococcaceae > Arthrobacter > Arthrobacter sp. StoSoilB13. The sequence goes on from NZ_AP024647.1 coordinate 1,240,423, forward strand.
ACTCTGGATCAGCGCGAAGAGCCAGGACACCTTTACGCCTGCAGGTCCGTGGATCGTCACCGACCTCGACGCCGCAGATCTTTCCATCGGGATCGTCCACAACGGCACCGCGCTCAAAACCGCAAGTTCGGCGGACCTCGGCTGGAAAGTGGACGAAATCATGGTCTATCTGACCTCGTTCATGACCATCCACCCCGGCGACCTGGTCCTGACTGGCTTCCCCGCCGAATGCGCGCGCATTCAGCCAGGTGACACCGTGGTGTGCCGGGTGGAAGGAATTGGGGAGCTCGCCAACCCCGTCACCACCGCTTCCTGGGAGGGCGTGCCCGCATAGTGTGTCAGGCTTAACCTCATGGAGACAGCCGCAGACGCCACCGAACTGCGCCCGCCTCCCTTACAAAAGCCCCCCAGGAAGAGGCATCGCGGCCTGCTCAAGTACCCCGTGGTGCGGCAACTGCTTCGATTCACCGGCGTCGGAATTCTCTGCACAGCAAGTTCGCTTGCCCTCTACGCGCTGCTGCGTCCCTGGATTGACCCCCAGCTCGCCAACGCCGTGGCGTTGATCGTGACCTCGATCATGAACACAGCCCTCAACCGCAGGCTGACCTTCAAGATCAGCGGCAGCAGGAAACGCGGCCAGGACCACATGCATGGGTTGATCGTCATAGGGATTGCCCTGGTCATCACTGGAGGGAGCCTGGGCATCCTGCATCTGATCCATCCCGAGGCTACTGTCAGCGAAGAACTCTGGACCACGACGCTTTCCGGCTTCGTTGCCACAGGCGTCCGGTTCGCGCTCTTGAGGCATTGGATTTTCCGCCGCGCCCGCCACGTGTAACTAGCCCGGTTGCGGTGTTGCCAGGTTCCGGACACGCCCGACGGCGGTTTCCACGGCTCCGGCAGCTTGCTCGAGTTCGGCTTCGGTAACAGTTGAGGGGAAGCTGAAGCGCACGGCTGTTTGCGCTATCTCCGGGACCATGCCCAACGCCAAGAGTACTGGCGACGGGGCGTCCGATCCCGCCGCGCAGGCGGAACCACTGGAGCAAACCACGCCAAGGCGTTCCAGCTCAAGCAGGACTGATTCGCCGCTGGTTCCAGGGAAGCAGAACGATGCAATTGATGGCAGCCTCCGGCTTCGATGCCCTGTCAGTATGGCGCCCGGGACGGTTTGGAGGACCTGCGCGACGAACCGCTCCCTCAGCTCCGAAACCCGGGCCGCCAACTCCGGCTGCTCGCGCAGGCTCAACGTCAGTGCCGTGGACAATGCCACGGCCCCGGCTACATTCTCCGTTCCGGATCTCTTTCCCCGCTCCTGGCCTCCCCCATGAACCAACGGCTCCACGCGCATCCGACCCTTCGTGAACAGGACACCGGATCCCTTGGGCGCGCCCAGCTTGTGGCCGGAAAGGCTCAGCGCATCCACGCCCAGGGCCTTGACGTCCACGCTCAGCCAGCCGGCCGCTTGGACGGCATCAGTGTGGAAGGGGATGCCCATCCCGTGGGCTGCGGCAGCGAGGTCCGCGACGGGCTGGACCGTACCGATCTCGTTGTTCGCATACATGATGCTCACCAAGGCTGTCTCCGGCCGGAGTACGGCCCGGAGCGCGTCCACTGAGACGAGTCCGTCCGTGTCCACCGGCACCACGTCCACCGTGAAGCCATGCACGCGTTCGAGGTAGCGGGCGGACTCCTCCACTGCAGGATGCTCGATTGCGCTTATCACTACCCGTTTCAGCGAGGGATCGGCCGCATGCCGGGCAAGTGCGATCCCTTTGACGGCCAGGTTGTCAGCCTCCGTGCCGCCCGAGGTGAAGGTCACCTCGCCCGCGCGGCAATTGAGCACCTTCGCGACGGCGGACCTCGCCTCTGCGAGCGCAGTGGCGGCCGCTTCACCCAGGCTGTGGTGGCTGGATGGGTTGCCAAACCCGCCACTGAGGTACGGCCACATGGCTTCGAGTACTTCGCGCCGGACCGGCGTGGTGGCTGCAGCGTCCAAGAAGATCATGGAAGTCAGACTGCTTTCGGCTCTGCATCAGTCCGCAGCTCAATATCCAGCCCGAGGTCCAGTGCCGAAACACTGTGCGTCAGCCCGCCGATTGAGATGACATCCACGCCTGTCGCGGCGATCTCTGCCACTGTGTTGAGGTTGACGTTTCCGCTGGCTTCCACGTTTGCCCGTCCGTCTACCTGTTTGACGCCTGCCCGGAGTTCATCGATGGAAAAGTTGTCCAGCATGATGGTGTCCACTCCCGCGGCCAGGACGGGTTCGATCTGGTCTGCCCGGTCAACTTCAACTTCAAAGTGAGTTGTGTGTCCCAGCTGGGCTTTGGCGGCTGCGAGCAGTTCAGTGAGTTTCGCGGAGTCTCCGCCGGTCATGACAGCCAAGTGGTTGTCCTTTGCCAGGACTGCATCCGAGAGGCTGTAGCGGTGGTTCGCTCCCCCGCCGCAGCGCACGGCATAGCGTTCCAGGACACGCAAACCGGGCGTGGTTTTACGGGTGTCCGTGATCCGGGCGCGCGTTCCTTCAACCAACCTGACGAATTCTGCGGTCTTGGTGGCAATGGCGCTCATCCGCTGCACCAGGTTGAGTCCGACGCGTTCTGCCAACAGTACCGATCGTGCACTGCCGGTGACCCGCGCGAGGTGGGTTCCGGCGTCGAACGCTTCACCGTCGGCGAGCAGCAATTCCACCTCGGTGTCCGGGTCAACGAGCTTCATGGCGTCGCGGAAGACCGTTCCACCGCTGAAGACGCCCGGGACGCGGGCATTCAGGACCGCCGTGGCACGCGCGCCGGCGGGGATCAGCAGTTGTGAGGTGATGTCACCGCTGGGTGCGTCCTCCGCGAAGGCCCGCTCCAGGATGTCCCGTACAGGTGCTGCGGGGAGGGTCAGGTTGGTCATGGAGGTCAGGTCAGTCATTGACGAGGCTCGCTTTCCGGCTCATGGTGTAACGCTTGTCAAAATCCTCGACGGCGGCTGGTTCCTTGACGCCGTCACTGCGGTAGTGCGCCCCCAGCGACTCCCGCCGCTCCCGGGCCGCATGAACGAGCAACTGTGCCGCCAGGAGCAGGTTGGAGTCCTCATGCTCCCGGGGATCAAGGGAATCAGGCACCTCCAGGGGAACAACTTCGCCCTCCCAGGAACCCAAAACTTCAGCGGCCTCTGCCAACAACCCACCGGTACGCAGCACCCCGGCCTTGGCAGTCATCAGCCGGCGAAGTGCCTGCCGCGAAAACACCCCCGCGTGCCCAAAGGATGTCTCACGAGCACCCGGACCCGGCAAAGACTCAAACTCCCAAGAAATAGGAACCGGGATAGCATCCATTTCGAAAACCGAAGTGACAGGCGAGGCCGGAGGCCCCGACAGCGCCGTTGTCGCGTGGGAGCCGGCGTCTTCTTGGTCGGCTGGCGGGGACCCGGCAGCGTGCGTAAAAGCGAGGCCGCCCGCGGCCGAGTTAGCACGCAGAGGGACTCCGTTAGTCGACCCCAAGAACGCTTCAACAGCACGCCGCCCGAACACGAGCCCTTCGAGCAAAGAGTTACTGGCCAGCCTGTTGGCGCCTTGGACTCCGGTGCAGGCAACCTCGCCCGCGGCGAGCAAGCCCGGCACAGATGTGCGGCCGTAGAGGTCGGTCACCACACCACCCATCCAGTAGTGGGCCGCGGGTGCTACGGGGACAAGTTGCCGGGTCCAGTCGACACCGGCTTGGCGCGTCCGCTTGCTGAGGGTGGGGAAGCGCCTGGCCAGGAAGCCCTGGCCACGCTGTTCTTCGATCACGGTGGCGTCGAGGAACACGTGGCCGTTGGGGTCGCCGAGTTGGGCCAGGTGAAGTGCGATGCTGCGGGAGACGACGTCCCTGGGCGCGAGTTCCGCATCAGGGTGATAGCCGGGCATGAACCGGTGTCCGCCGGCATCGACCAGGATGGCCCCTTCCCCCCGCACTGCTTCGGAGATCAGCAGGGGTTCGTTGTTCCCGTCTGCCTCCCTGGCCTCGGCCGGGATCACCATGCATGTTGGGTGGAACTGGAAGAACTCAAGGTCTGCAACGGCGGCTCCGGCACGCCATGCGAGCGCAAGGCCATCGGCGGTGGCCACGGAGGGATTTGTGGTCTGCGCAAACAGTTGGCCTGCTCCTCCGGTGGCCAGGAGTACGGCGTCTGCCTGGAGGCCGAGCTCTTGCCCGTCGTGGATGAAGCTGCACCCCATAACGCGGGCGCCATCCAGCGAAAGCGAGGTGACCTGCGCGTGTCCGATCACCGTGATCCGTCCAGCCGCCTGTGCATCCAGCACGGCGCGGATCAGCGCTGCGGCCACCCCGGCACCGGTTGCGTCGCCGCCGGCGTGCAGGATGCGCGGAGCTGAGTGGGCGGCCTCAAGGCCCAAGGCGGGGTCGCCGTCGTCGTCGAGGTCGAACTGCACGCCGAACCTTCCCAGTCCCGCGATGTCCAACCGCGCCTCAGTGCACAACACCCGCACCGCCTCTTCGTTGCAGTGGCCTGCCCCTGCCTTGAGGGTGTCGGCGATGTGCGCAGCCACCGTGTCACCGGGAGCTGGCTCGTCCAACACGGCGGAGATCCCGCCCTGGGCGTAGTAGGTGTTGCTGTCCGCGAGCGCACCCTTGGTCAGCAGCACCACTTCGGCTCCGGCTTCGGCGGCCAGCAAGGCTGAATACAGCCCCGCGATGCCGCTTCCGACGACGATCAGCCGCTTGGGCGTGCGCCCTTCAGCAATGCTTCCTGAGGTCATGTGAGGCTCGATTCGGATCATCCGGTAGACCGGCGTGGGTAGCGGGTTAGGCAGGCTTGGCGGCCAGCATGCGCTCCAGCGCAATTTTGGCGTTTTCCTGCACGGCGTCATCCACGGTGATGCGGTTGACGATGCGTCCTTCGACGAGTTCCTCCAGCACCCATGCGAGGTAGCCGGGGTGGATGCGGTACATGGTGGAGCAGGGGCAGATCACGGGGTCCAGGCAGAAGATCGTGTGCTGTGGGTTTTCCGCAGCGAGCCGGTTCACCATGTTGATTTCCGTACCGATGGCGAACGTGGTGGGTTCGGTGGCGGCAGCGATGGCCTTCTTGATGAAGTCGGTGGAACCGGCGGAGTCCGCGGCATCCACGACCTCCATGGGGCACTCGGGGTGCACGATTACGTTCACGCCGGGGAAATCGACGCGGGGCCTTCTCGATCTGGCCTACGTTGAAGCGCTTGTGGACCGAGCAGAAGCCGTGCCAGAGGATCACGCGGGCGTCCAGCAGCGTCTGTTCGTCGTTGCCACCCAGTTCCTTGCGCGGGTTCCACATGGGCATCTGCTCGAGCGGGACGCCGAGGGCCTTTGCCGTGTTGCGGCCCAGGTGCTGGTCGGGGAAGAACAGGACGCGCTGCCCACGTTCGAAGGCCCATTCCAGGACAACCTTGGCGTTGGAGGACGTGCAGACAATTCCCCCGTTGCGGCCACAGAAGGCCTTCAGCGCAGCGGAGGAGTTCATGTAGGTGACGGGGATGACCGGAACGCGGCCCTGGGCATCAGTGTCCGTGCCGAAGATTTCTTCGAGCTGTTCCCAGCATTCCTCTACCGAGTCCTCATCAGCCATGTCCGCCATGGAGCAGCCAGCCGCGAGGTTCGGCAGGATGACGGCCTGTTCCGGCGTGGACAGGATGTCCGCAGTCTCTGCCATGAAGTGGACGCCGCAGAAGATGATGGCTTCGGCGTCGGGCTTTGTCAGCGCAGCGTTGGCCAGCTGGAAAGAGTCACCCACGAAGTCGGCGTACTGGATCACTTCGTCACGCTGGTAGAAGTGGCCCAGGATCACGGCGCGGTCCCCGAGCGTCTTTTTGGCAGCGCGGATCCGGGCATCCAGTTCGGCATCCGTTGCCCGCTTGTACTCGTCCGGGAGCTGTCCCTGGCGCGGCGTTTCCTTGGGAGCGACGTCGCTGCTGGAGGCTCCTGGTCCGTAGGCGGGGGCACCGGCAAGTGCCTCGGCAAGGTCATACTCCCAGGGGCCTTTGGCCAGGGCCGGGCTGCAGGTGGATCCGGCGGCGGAAAGCCCCTTCTCGGCTTCCTCCCGTGTGATCAGCTGGACGGCAGTGTTGACGCTGCTCATGGTGTACTCCTGTTATCTGGCCCGAGGCCGGGCGTGCCGGTGAAGCGGTAGAGGCGTGGCGGACGGTGTTTTCCGCCTTGCAGGTATTCACCGGTTTCTTCAATTTCCGGTGTGGCTTTGATGTGCCGGCGAAAGTTCGCCGGGTCCAGTTGACGGTCCAGGACGGCCTCGTAGACTTCGCGGACCTGCGCGAGCGTGAAGAACTCTCCCAGCAGGTGGTAGGCGATGGAACCGTAGGCCATTTTGTTGCGGAGCCGCCAGAGTGCGTAGTCCACGATCGCGTTGTGGTCGAAGGCGAGTTCGCCGAGCCTGTCTGCCCGGAACCACCGCACATTTTCCGATTCGTCCGCGAGGGCGGCTTCGGTCGGCTGGACCAGGGCCCAGTAGACGATCGAGACGACCCGCTGGCTGGGTGATCGGTGCAGGCCGCCGAAAGCGTAGAGCTGCTCAAGGTATTGCGGCGCCAGACCCGTTGTCTCCCGGAGGTTGCGCGATGCTGCGTCCTGAAGGGACTCGTCGTGCGCCAAAGGACCGCCCGGCAGCGCCCACATGTCCTTGTAGGGCTCGCGGATCCTACGGACCAGCGGAAGCCACAGCGTGGGACGGCCGGACTTTTCGCTGGGACGGAGGGCGAAAATCACCGTCGAAATGGCCAACGACGGCGGCGCCAGGCGGCGTTCAGCAACGTTGGCTGATATCGGATTCACGGCGTTCACCTCGCTTTGTCGCCGCCTGGAGATCGTCCTCCACGCACTGGAACCTGAGTTAAAGTCACTATGACTAGAACTAATGGTACGACTCCGCAGCCTGTAGGCAAAATGCTTTGCGTCACACTGACTTGGCGGCGGCTTCCATCAGCGGCAGGGTCCGGCCCTGGATGTGGCTGTTGAGCACAATGACGGACGAACAACGGACCACGGATTTGGTGGCAATCATGGCGTCCAACACGCGTTGCATGTCCGGATTGGAACGGGCTGCGATACGCACCATGAGGTCCGAATTCCCCGTCACGGTGTGCACTTCGATGATCTCCGGGATGGCGCTCAGGCTCTGGATGATGGCGTCGTGACCGATCTCCTGGGTGATGGTGACCGAACAGAATGCCACCACGGGGAAGCCGAAGTTGGCAGGATCCGGCTGCGGAACCCAGGAGCCGATCACTCCGTTCTCGATCATTCGGTCAATCCGGGATTGCACCGTAGCCCTGGCAACCCTCAGCACACGGGAGGCCTCCAAGACGGAAGACCTCGGCGAATCAGTGAAGAAACGTACAATTTTTGCATCAAGCGCATCGACCAGCATCAAAGTTCCTGTCCCCGGGGATTCTTACCCATCACATCGCCACAGCAAAAAGTGATGTATCTTACAAACTGCGAGAATTATTCCACGGCTCTTGCTGCGTCGTCGACGCCCAGCTTGCTCAGCCCAAGAGGCCGGCTCGCTACACCAAGTATGAAATCCATAGAAGGTAGACACGTATGACAACGAAGTCCATCGCGGCTCCTGCGCCAACATCCGGCCTTGGCCATTCACTTAAGCCACGCCAACTCACCATGATGGGGCTCGGAAGCGCCATCGGAGCAGGCCTCTTCCTCGGCTCCGGCGCAGGCATCCAGGCCGCCGGACCGGCGGTCCTGATCTCCTACCTCGTAGCGGGTACCCTGATCATCCTGGTCATGTGGGCCCTGGGCGAGATGGCTGCCGCAAACCCCAACAGCGGAGCATTCTCCGTCTACGCCGAAAAAGCCATGGGCAAGACCGCCGGCGGCACCATTGGCTGGCTCTGGTGGCTGCAACTGGTGGTGGTCATCGCAGCCGAAGCCCTTGGCGCGGCAGGGCCTGCTCTTTACCGTCTGGCCAGTGATTCCGGTGTGGGTGCTCGCACTGGTGTTCATGGTGGCGTTCACCGGCATCAACCTCGTGGGCGTACGCAATTTTGGCGAGTTCGAATTCTGGTTCGCGATTCTGAAAGTCGCGGCAATCGTCATCTTCCTCCTCATCGGGGCAGCCCTGCTGTTCGGCTGGTTGCCCAACGTTGCCTCGCCGGGCCTCTCGGCCTTCGGAGACTTCGCCCCCAACGGAATCGGCGGAATCGCAGCTGCTTTGTTCGTAGTGATCTTCGCCTTCGGCGGAACGGAAATCGTCAGCGTCGCCGCTGCTGAAACAGAGAACCCCGCGCACAGCGTCGGCAAGGCCATCCGGACGGTGGTTTGGCGCATCCTGGTCTTCTACATCGGCTCGGTTTTCGTCATCGCAGCGGCTCTTCCCGTTGGCTCCGACGGCCTGAAGTCCCCGTTCGCCGGCGTACTGGACCTCGCCGGTATCCCGGGAGCGGGCGCTGCGATCACGCTCGTCGCTGTCGTCGCACTGTTGTCAGCCCTGAACGCCAACCTCTACGGCGCTTCAAGGATGATCTTCTCCCTGTCCGAGCGCGGCGAGGCTCCTGGTTTCCTGTCCAAGCTGAGCGGCTCCAAGGTGCCGGTGGCCGCCGTCGGGATTTCCGTTGCATTCGGCTTCATCGCGACCGTCCTGGAACTGCTCTTCCCCGAGCACGTACTGCCTGCGCTTCTGAACCTCGTGGGGTCCACGTGCCTGGTGGTGTGGGGCACTGCCCTGGTCTCCCAGTTCATCCTGCGCCGCAGGGCCGACCGCGAAGGAACCGAGCTGCCGCTGCGCATGAAGGGCTTCCCGGTGCTTACGGTCGTGGGGATCGTCCTGCTGGGCATCATCCTCGTGGTGGGCTTTGCCAACCCTGAGAGCGCCGGCCAGCTGATCGGTACGTTCATCCTGATCCTGGTTATCGCCGCCGGATGCTTCCTCAACGCCAAGGCGAAGGCCGGTAAGCAGCCCGTGCACATCAAGTAGCTACCTGCCTATTGAAACCAAGAGGTCCTGCGCAATTTGTTTTGCACAGGACCTCTTTGCGTATCCAAATTGTACAAAGTGTTTCCTTGAAACTGAGCTGATTGCGCACACCCACTGGCGGTGACTAGGGTCACAGCCATGACTACCAAACACCTGCTCGCCGCCGTCGATGAGGATGCGGCGCCGCTCACGCACGAACAGCTCCGTGAGCTCTACGCCCTGATGGCTTCTGTCCGCCACCTGGACACAGCAGCCGTCGCCTGGCAGCGCCAGGGCATCATCCCCGGCTATGCGCCCCAGCTGGGCCAGGAAGCCGCGCAGGTAGGCAGCGGATACGCCGTTGACCGGACCATGGACTTCGTGTTCCCCACATATCGCGAGATGGGCGTGGCGCGGGCAATGGGCCTGGACATGGTGGGCTACATGTCCACGCACAAAGCCACGTGGCATGGCGGAATGTACAACCCGCTGGAATCCCGCTTCGCTCCCATCCAGGCTGTAGTGGCGGGATCCGTATTGCATGCTGTCGGCTGGGCCCACGGCCAAACCCTTTCCGGAAAGCCCGACGGCGAACGCGGCGTTGCCATGACGTACTTCGGCGATGGAGCATCCTCCCAGGGCGATGTCCACGAGGCCATGAACTTTGCCGCTGTGATGAAGGCGCCAGTGGTCTTCTTCATCCAGAACAACGGCTGGGCGATCTCCGTCCCCACGGAGCGCCAGGTTGCCGGCGGCTCAGTCGCTGCGCGCGCGGCTGGATACGGAATTCCTTCGCTGCAGGTGGACGGCAACGACGTCGTCGCAGTCTTCGAGGCCACCCGTTCGGCTTTCGCCCATTGCCGCGCGGGTCACGGGCCGGTTGTCATTGAAGCGATGACCTACCGCCGCGGGCCCCACTCCACGGCGGACGACCCCGGACGTTACCGCACCTTGGATGAGGAACGGCTCGGCGCGGGCGAGGATCCCCTTGAGCGGCTCCGGCAGCGCCTGCTCGCCGACGGAGTAGCGGATGCAGCGTTTTTCGCCGAAGCACAACGGAGAGCCGAGGAGGAAGAGGAAGCCATTCGTTCGGGTATCGAGGCCCTTGGCCCACGACCGGGGGCCGAAATGTTCAGCCTGGTCTTCCAGGAACCAACGTCCACCCTTCAATCCCAGGCCACAGCGTGGCGCAAGGAGTCCGAACATGTCTGAGACGATCACTGAAGCGCCGGGGACCGCGACTGACACGGCTGCGCCCGTTCTGCAGATGTCCATGCAGCAGGCCCTCAACCGCGCACTGGACGAAATCCTGGCCGACTATCCCAAGACTGTCATCTTCGGCGAAGACTGCGGCCGCCTCGGCGGCGTCTTCCGTATCACCGATGGCCTGCAGGCCAAGCACGGCGAGGAGCGCGTCTTTGACACTCCACTGGCCGAGTCCGGCATCCTGGGCATGTCGGTGGGCCTGGCCATGGCGGGCTTCCACCCCATCCCGGAAGTCCAGTTCGACGGCTTCGCCTACCCGGCCATCAACCAGATCATCTGCCAGATCGCGCGCATGAACTACCGCAGCCGCGGCACGCTCCCGATGCCCATCACGCTCAGGGTTCCCAGCTTCGGCGGAATCCGCGCCCCCGAACACCACGGCGAAAGCCTCGAAGCACTCTTTGCGCACGTTCCCGGGCTGAAAGTGGTTTCGCCCTCCAACCCGCACGACGCCTATCACCTCCTCAAGTACGCTGCCACGCGGCCGGATCCTGTCATCTTCATGGAGCCCAAGTCCCGCTACTGGCAGAAAGGTCCAGTGGACGTCACCTCCGCGACTCCCGGCACAGAGGCGTCCGACGGCGGCAGGCCCACCGGAGCCCGCGTGGTTCGGGAAGGCCGACACCTGACCCTCGTCGCATGGGGTGCCATGGTGGCCCGCTGCCTCCAGGTTGCCGAACTTGCTGCCGAGGACGGCATCGACGTCGAGGTCCTGGACCTGCGCTGGCTGAAGCCGATCGACGCCGAAGCCCTGGCGACGTCCGTCGGTAAGACGCGACGCGCCGTCGTCGTCCATGAAGCGCCCCTGACCTCAGGCCTTGGTGCCGAGGTCGCCCAACTCATCACGCAGCATTGCTTCGACACGCTGAAGGCTCCGGTGGAGCGCGTGACCGGCTTCGACGTCCCCTATCCCTCCGGCGACCTCGAAGACGAATACATTCCGAACATCGACCGCATCCTCTTTGGGATCCAACGCGTACTGGAGTACCGCCGTGGCTGAAATTTCCTTCCCGCTCCCCGATTTGGGCGAAGGCCTCATCGAGGCGACCGTGCTGGACTGGCTGGTCTCACCGGGCCAACAGGTGGAACGCAACCAACCCCTCGTCGAGCTCGAAACAAGCAAGTCGGCCCTCGAATTGCCCAGCCCCCAGGCAGGTAAAGTGGTGCGTATTCACGGGGCGCCCGGTGACACCATCAACGTCGGCGAACCGCTGATCGTGTTCGAGGTACCGGATGACACCGCCGGGATCGTGGGCACTGTTCCAAAGGACGAAGCACCCAAGCGCCGGGTCCGCCTGAGCGCCGTACTCGATGAGGACTGACATGATGACCGGCAGGCACACCGTGGAACAGCACAGGCACACAGTTGAGGGCACCGACCCCGAATTGTTCGTTGAAGTGCATGAACCAGCCACCGATGCCGGACTGCGACCCGTCCTGTTGATCCACGGTTTCTCCTCATCCAGCAAGCTCAACTGGGCGGACAGTGGCTGGATCACCACGCTGCAGGAAGCCGGCCGTCGGGTCATCACCGTGGATCTTCCCGGTCACGGCCAAAGCCATTCCCCCGAGGACCTGGATTCCTACACCCCCAGCCGGATCCGCGCCGACCTCCTGCAGATCGTGACCGACGCCGGCGCGCGGCCTCTGCGCGACGGCGATCCTTCCACGGGACTGGACATCGTGGGCTACTCGTTGGGATCCCGGCTGGCTTGGGAGTTCGCCGCGACACAGCCGGACCTGGTTCACCGGATCGTCCTGGGCGGACCGAGTTCAGCGGATCCCCTGGCAGCCTTCGACCTCGCCGCCGCCCAGCGGCACCTGGCCGATGGCACACCTATTGAGGACCAGTCCACTGCGGGGTTGCTTAAGATGGCACAGTTGCTGCCGAGCAATGACCTGTTCGCCATGCTTTCGCTGATCGAGGCCATCAAGGGTGAGCCCTTCGATCCTGCCGAAGCTGCCCCGCACGTGCCCATTCTCTTGGTTGCCGGCGAGAAAGACGATCGCGCGGCCACCATGCCTGAGCTTGCGTCCATTGCCGGCAAGCGCGGTGCCATGGTGGAGACCCTGGTGGTCCCGGGACGCACGCACACCAACGTGATCACCAGCCGGGCTTTCAAGGACGCGGCCATCGAGTTCCTGAGCGTGTAGTGATCCTGGGCGGGTAGTGATCTTGGGCGCGTAGCGATTGCGCCGGCCGGCGCTAACGGCTCAACCGCTCCGCGTTAAGGCTCATTCGCTCCAGGACGCTCAAGGCCATGGCATATTCATCGATTCCTATGCCCATGGAAAGGTCCTGGCGGGCGGCTTCCACATAGCGGAGGGCCTCGTGGTATTTTTCGCGGCCGAGCTCGCTGAGCGCCAGGCGGTCATCAATCATCGTGATCATGCCCCTGCCCACCAACGAGGCAAGCTCCCGCTCCCGCAGGCGCGCGTCATCGCCCCAGAACGGGCGCAGGATATCATCCAGCTCATCAGGACGGACCGTTCCCTCTGCCAAAGTGCCCAGGGCCTGCCACTGCCGCCGGCTCAGCTTGACCCGGGCCAGAGTGGCATCAAGCTGGAGTTCCAGCGCGGCGTCGAGCCTTTTGATCCAATATCCAATGGGCTTGTTCACAAGCCCATGCTTCCAGCGGATGCCTCACCCGGCAAGCTTTGAACGGTAGGCTGGAAGCAGCCAAATTACGTGGAAGTGGGGCAAATGGGCATGCGTTTCAAGGACCGGGCGGAAGCCGGCCGGCGCCTGGCCGAAGGACTCCCCCAGTTCAGGGAACGGCCAGACACGATCGTCCTTGGCCTGGCCCGCGGAGGTGTCCCCCTGGCTGTGGCGGCTGCCTCCGCGTTGTACCTGCCCTTCGGTACCATCCTGGTCCGCAAACTGGGGATACCTGGACGCGAGGAGACTGCCTACGGCGCACTTGCGTGGTGCCAGGGCGACGTCGTCCGCATCGTCAACAAGCCGCTGAAGGAACATGTCCTGGCCCATGGCATCAGCCAGGCCGCGTTGGATGCAGTAGAGGCACATGAACGCGCCGAACTACTTCGGCGCGCACGGCAATACCCTGGAATCGAAAACGACCTTCGAGATAAGACCGTCATTCTGGTGGACGATGGCCTGGCTACCGGCGCCACCATGCGTGCTGCCGTGGAAGCCGCGCGGGCATCAGGTGCCCGCACGGTGGTCGCCGCCGTTCCCGTGGCCTCTCTGGAAGCCGCAACATCCTTGGCACGGGTGTGCGACTTCGTGATGGCACTGCACACGCCGGGCAAATTCCATGCTGTTGGGGCCTTCTATGAGCGTTTTGAACAGTTGACGGATCACGACGTCGTGGAGCAGCTGGAAGGTGCAGAGGCCCCAAGGGCGAAATAGCTGCTTAACGCCCGGGGCGGGCCCGGTTTTACAACCGTGCCCGCCCGGAGAATCACTGCGTTGCTGGGATTGGATCTGTTGCTTGGACTGGATCTGTTGTGAGCCTAGTGATGAACACTGAAGCCGAGGGGGCGGCCCTTGGTCTCCTTGGCCAGAATTACTCCCACGGCTGAGACGATGCACAGGCCCATGATGTACAGGCCCACTGATCCGGACCACTTGGTGGCGTCCAACAAAGCCTGGGCAATCAAAGGGGCGAAGGCCCCGCCGAGAATGGCGCCCAAGGCGTAGCCGATGGAGATTCCCGAGTAGCGGACGTGGGCAGGGAACATCTCGGCATACATCGCTGACATTGGCCCATAGGACAAGCCAAGCCCGATGGTGAGGACGAACAAAGCTATTCCGTAGAGCAGGATGTCCTTGGAATCGATCAAAGCGAACATGGGGATCATCCATGCGAACACCAGGCCGTAACCGAGCAGGAACGTCTTTACGCGGCCAATCTTGTCCGAAAGCCAGCCTCCCACCATGGTGAAGATGAGCCACCCGAAGGAGGCAACCGTGGTGGCCAGGAGGACCTGGGGCGCCGGCATCTTCAGCGCCTTGGTGGCGTAGGAGATAAAGAAGGCGATCAACAGGTAGCCTGCGGCATTGTTGGCGATGAAGATCAGTGCCGCGAGGATGACCTCCTTCTTGTTATTCCGGAACAGCTCGCTCAGGGGCGCCTTGCTTTCGGCCTTGCGCTGCGCGATTTCCTTGAAGACCGGACTTTCCCCGACTGCGCGGCGAATGAGGTAGCCCACCACGATCAGAACCACGGAGAGCAGGAACGGCACGCGCCAACCCCAGGCTGCAAAGTCTTCCTTTGACATGCCCGACTGCAGGAAGAACAGGAGGCCGGTTGCCAGGATCATGCCGATGGGCACGCCGATCTGCGGGTAAGCACCGAAGAGTCCGCGCTTGCTGATCGGAGCATGCTCTACAGCCATCAGGGCGGCGCCGCCCCACTCACCACCGGCCGAGAAGCCCTGGACCACCCGAAGGGTGATCAGCAGAATCGGGGCCCAAAGCCCGATTGTTCCGTAGGTGGGCAGCACGCCGATCAGGGCCGTCGCCGCCCCCATCATGACAAGCGTCATGACCAGGACTGCCTTGCGTCCCAGCCTGTCGCCGAGGTGTCCGGCAACGAATGCCCCCAATGGCCGGAAGAGAAAGCTGATGCCGATGGTGGCGAAGGACAGAATTTGCGCCACTCCGGGGTTCGATTTTTCCAGGGGTGTCAGGAACAGCGGCGACAACAGCGTTGCCGTGAGCTGGGCAAAGATGAAGAAGTCGTACCACTCAATGGTGGTGCCGACCAAAGTCCCTGCCAGGACCCGGCGCTCTTCGCGCTTACTGCTTGGGCCCGACGCAGAGTCGACAGTGGAAGTTGCGGTCATTGGAACTCCAGGGGTGAGAGTGACTGGTCGGTGCATGGCTGGCATTAACCGACAGAACGGTCAGTTAGGAAAGACTACTACATACCGTGACCCAGCGCACAGCATTTAACCCGCCACGACGGGAAAAATGCTGCTCAAGAACACAATTGTTCTATAGTTGAATAGTCAATTCGTATATGGAACGATATCTTGATGAGGTGTGCAACACAAGAGTTGACCGCCGCATGCCGTCACCCGCCAACATAGGATGGTTTGCATGAGTCCCCGCAGCGACGTCAAAAGTCCGCAGGAAGCAGCAACCCAGGCGCCGCCGTCGCAAACCCTCTCACGGGGAATCCGTGCACTGGAGATCCTTGCCGAAGCCGAACGCCCGCTTAGCATTGCTGAACTCGCCGAAGCCCTGGGAGTGCACCGTTCTGTTGCCTACCGCATCCTCCGGACGTTGGAAGACCACTCGCTGTTGATCAGGGACGATTCAGGCCGCGTCCAGCCCGGCCCCCGGACTGGCCGTCCTGGCACGTGGGGTCTCCAGCAACCTGCAAACAGCTGCCCTTCCAGAGCTCACCCAGCTGGCGAATACCCTGCACATGACCGCTTTCCTGGCCGTTTGGGACCACCAGGAATGCGTCACGCTGGTCACCGTGGAACCCCGGCATTCAGGCGCCGCACTCGCCCAGCATCCCGGAAGCCGCCACCCTATAGGTATTGGCGCACCCGGCATCGCCATCCAATCGACCATGACCGAGGACCGTTGGCGTCAGGTAGGAGCAGGTATCCCCTACCGCCCCGAGGCGCACGAAGCCCGACGCATCGGCTACGCCACCAGCCACGATGAAGTGATCGCCGGGTTGTCATCAATCGCCGCTCCCATCCACGTCCCGGGCGGACGGCCGGCCGCAATCGCCGTCGTCTATATCCGCCTCGACCAGGACGCCGACGCCGTGGGTAAGGAGTTGGCTGCCAGCGCCATGCGCATCGAGAGCCAGTTGGCCTGAACCCCTCTTCCGCAGGCCAGGCATTCCTTCTGGGTCAAGTGCCCTGCCCCACAGCACAAGACCCACAGCCGCGGGAACCCAATACTCGAAGAAGGACAGGAATTTCCTGTCCTTCTTCGAGCACTGAGAAGGAACCCATGAGCCTGAATCTTCTTGATACCTCCAACTGGCTGCCCCTGGACGGTTTGGCGCCCGGCTTCGATGCCAACAAAGCCCCCACCGTCCAGGATCTGGCGGGACGGGAATTTGCCGTCCGCAGCGATGGCGTGCCCATGACGTTCAGCTTTGATGACGAAGAAGTCCAATGGGCTGCGGCTGGAAACAGCGGGACGGCATCCTATGAGGCCTTCCTCGTAGCCGATGAGCTCTACTACGCCCAATGGCACAGTCCTGTGGAGGAAGGCCTCGCCGTTTCCTTGATCCTGGACCTCGCCAACGGACGCGCGCTCTACGTCGGCGCTCTTCTGGGACACGCATCCCCCGGCTCAACGGCAGTCCAGCACGATTTCCGCGCTGGAACCCTCGAGGGTTTCAGCGCCAATGGAACAGCCATCGCGGAGAGCACAGGCCTGATCGGGCGGCGCGTCGAATGGGTGTACAGCGATGCCCACGCCTACGAACACATCTACCTCAGCCCTACCTGGTACACCTGGCAGTGCCTCGCCGGACCGGAGCGGGGCCTCGCAGACACCGATTCCAATACCGTCTTCGAAATCCGGCCCGGAATTTTCGTCTTTACCTGGCGCGAAAAGGTCATCCCGTGCGGCTCCGTGACCATAGCCGATCATCGGAGCCCCAAAGCAATCCGCTCACATGGCAGCCTTTTCGGCTGGGATGAGGCTGGCACCAAGCCTGTGCATTTCACGTTCGGCGCCCACGGCCGGTTGATCAGCATCACCCACCACAGCCCGGAGCTTGACCCTTCGGTGTAGCTGGCCCGGCTCGAATCAATCGAAGCAACAAGACACGAAAGAAAGCCCCGGCACCAGATTTGAACTGGTCACCCGCCGGGGCTTTCTTTCGTGCGGTGCTTCCGCGTACGGAACAGTCTCAGTCTTCGAAACAGTCTCAGTCTTCGGAGCCGTGGCCGATCCGGGCATAGAGCCCGGGCTGCGAGCGCCGCAGGCGCAGCCCCCACGCAATTCCCACCAGGCCCGGCAGCAGCACTACCAGCGGCAGGACGAATGTTGCCGCCGTCGATTCCGTCTGGCCGAGAAGGACGTTGAAGTTGGCAAGGATGAGCACAAACACTACCGCCAGGAAAACAAAGCCAAGGCCGGGCGCAACAACCCGCACCCACAGGCTGGCACCATGCCGGTTCCGGCGGAAGAAGCCAATCACTGCGGCGGACACTACGGTCATGAGCAGGACCAGCCCCATGGCACCGCTGTTTGTCAGCCAGGTGAACATGGTCAGCACGGGATACAGTTCACCAAGTTCAGAACCTGATCCCGCGATGGCGAAGGCAACAGTCACGACGACGGCAATCACCGTTTGCGCCAGCGACCCCGCAAAGGGTGCGCCACTCTCTGTGCGGACTGCTGCGAAGAACGGTGGGATGACGCGCTCCCGGCCCCAGCGAGAAGAAGTATCGCGCCACTGCGTTGTGGAAGCTGACCAAGGCGGCGAAAAGGCTGGTCACGAACAGGATCTGCGCGATATCACTCAACAGCACGCCTCCGTTGGTGCCCAGGAAGGCGAAGATCATGTCCGGGCCACTGTTGGTGGCTGTTTCAATGACTGCGGATGGGCCTGCACCGACGGTCATTGCCCAAGCGGAGGCGGCATAGAAGAGGGCGATGATGGCAACCGCTGCGAAGGTAGCACGGGCAACGGTGCGCTGGGGATCTTTTGACTCTTCGCCATAGATGGCCGCCGATTCAAAGCCCATGAAGGCGGCGATTCCGAAGGAAAGGACTGCGCCGATGCCGGGGACGAACAGGCTTTCGGGGCTGAACGAGCCTGCAGAGACTCCTTCAGGTGCCACAGCCAGGCTGATGACGTCATAGGCGATGACCACCAGGAATTCCAGGGCCACCAGGACGCCCAGCACCTTTGCCGAGAGATCCACCCGGTTGACTCCCAGCCAGCCCACAATTGCGATGCAGACCAGCACTGGGATCCACCAGGGAACGCTGATGCCGAGCCTTGCCGAGAGCAGTGAGGAGACTGTGAAGCCGAAGAGCCCATAGATGCCTACCTGCATAAGGTTGTAGGCCATCAAGGCGACCAGCGAGGCTCCCACACCGGCCGGCCTTGAAATGCCTTGGGCAATGTAGGCGTAGAAGGCGCCGGCGTTGGTGACATAACGGCTCATAGCCGCGTACCCTACTGCGAACAGTGCCAGGATCCCGCCGAGGATCAGGAACGAAAGCGGGACTCCTGTCACCCCGGTGACAGCGAAGGTGGTGGTCACCCCGCCCGCAAGGACGGTCAGCGGCGCGGAGGCCGCAATAATCATGAAGGTCACGGCCGGGACGCCCAGACGCCTCTTGGTGTCTGCGGGCCCTGCGATCTTGCGCTTAACGGGGTTATCCACGCTCATTGGTTGTGCTCCTGCCTCGGTGCCGGACGGAGATTGCGCGGCACGGTGTCGGTCATTCGCAATCTTCCTCCGCCAAGGCACCGCGTGACTTGTCTCACAAGGCAAGGTGTTTGTCAGTGCACGCAAGCACAGCCCGCGTAAAGTCCCCCGGTGTAGAATCGTGGGCAAGCTCACGTCCGCGCTGGTGGCATTCAGTACCGGCGCCATCAGGTACGGCGGGCATTGAAAGGGAATTTGATGACCGTCGCGGCTGAGACCGGCCCCGCAACCGTGCACACAGTGGTGGCGGATTCATTCCAGGAATGGAGCCGGGCCATCTCAGCATCCTTCGTGCCATTACTGGCCAAAGGCCCTGAACATCCCAAAGACAACCACTTCCACGGGACCATGCGGGCCAGGGTCCTGGGGCAAATTTCCGTGGTCGAAGTTACGGCTGGTCCCCATACGGTCCTGCGAACGCCTGAGCTGATCGCCAAGTCCACCGGACGGTTCTTCAAGCTCAGCATCCAGCTCTCCGGCTCTGGCCGCCTGGTTCAGGACGAACGCGAAGCCGTGCTCGGTCCCGGGGACCTCGCCATCTATGACACCTCCCGCCCTTACCAACTAACGTTCGACGACGACTTCCGCACTTTGGTGCTGATGTTCCCGCACGTCCTCCTTGACTTGCCGGCCGAAGCCATGGGCCACGTAACCGCCCTCCGGATACCCGGGAATGAAGGCCTCGGCGAGCTCATCAGCCCCTTCCTCGTCAGGCTTGCCGATAACCTCGAAGCCCTTTCAGGGGCCAATGGCCTCCGCCTGGTCCACAATGCACTGGATCTCGTCACTACCCTGTTCAACGGCGAACTGGACCAGCTCATCGAGACCGGCCGCGATCCCCACCTCCTCCTTCTGGGACGGATCCACGACTACATCGAGGCCAATCTGGGTGACCCCGAACTTTCCCCGGGAACCATAGCCGCCGCCCACTACATCTCCACCCGGCACTTGCACGATCTTTTCCAGGAGATCGGCACCACCGTGGCCTCATCCATCCGGCAGCGCAGGCTCGAACGCTGCAGGCGCGACCTCCTGGACCCTGTCCTGGCAGACCGACCGGTCACGGCCATTGCGGCGCGGTGGGGATTCACTGACGCAGCCCACTTCAGCCGGATCTTCCGGGCTGCGTTCGGCAACTCCCCCACCGGCTACCGCAACAGCCACTAACGGTGAAATGCCCGGCAAATGACTAGGCTGCCGCCGTCGGAGCTGTGCCTTCATCTGCCACGGCAGCCATCTCGTTCAGCATTGCCCGCAGCAGGCGCCCCTCCAACCCGGCGAAGGCAGGATCACCGGCCCGGTTGAGCAGTTCGCCTGGGTCTGTGCGGTGATCGTACAGTTCGGCGACGTCGGTACCGAAGTAAAGCGTCAGCCTGCCCTCTGCTGTGATGACCGTCCGCATCCTCACCGGCCCGGGGAGTCCATCGAGTCCGAATGGCTGCTCTTCCTCCACCAGCAAAGCATCCCGGTGCCTCTGCGCAGATCCTTGCAGCAGAGGAACCAGGGAACGGCCCTGGATACCCCGGTAGGGCGTCGAACCGGTGAGCTCGAGCAAGGTTGGTGCCAGGTCGGCACTGGAAACGAGGGCCTGGGTGCGGGCCGCCGGGATGCCCGGAACGTGCACGATCAAGGGAACATTCGTCACCGCACGGTAGTGGACAAAGTGTTTGAGCATGAGGCCGTGGTCCCCGAACAAGTCTCCGTGGTCACTGGTGAAAACGATGATGGTGTCCTCGGCCAGGCCTTGGCGATCAAGCTCATCCAGGATTCGGCCGATGTGCTCGTCCATCATGGTGATCAGGCCGTATTGTGCCGCCGCCGCATGCCTGTATTGTTCCTCCGTTGCTGCCCAGGTCATGGTGGGGTCCGGGTTCGGATGGCCCCGGTGTTCCATCATTGCCTGGATATGCGCCGGAGACGCCGAGTGATCCTGGTCGAATCCCAGCGGCAGGGGCAACGCACCAGGATCGTAGAGGTCCGAGTAGCCTGCCGGGGGTGAAAAGGGGTGGTGGGGATCAGGGAAGGAGACAAACATGAAGAAGGGCTGGTCCTGGCCCGCCGCGTCCTTCAGATGCTCGATTGCCTTCTCGCCCACATAGCTGGTGGGATGCACTTCAGGGGGAATGGCTGTCTGGTACACCTGGTCCCATCCGCCATACCGGCTGGCGGAGTTGCCTGCACCTCCCAGCGTTTCGGGGTCGACGCCACGTTCCCTGGCCCAATGGACATAGTGGCCTCCGGGCCGGTCCCCATGACCAATGACGAGGTCCACGTGTTGGTAGCCGTAGTAGTCGGCAGGGAGCCCGATGAAGCGTTTATCGTGCGCCTCCCGGTTCTCCCACTGATCCCAACCGGGAGCGTAGCCGGGCCGGCGGGCGTCACCAACTGTTGGATCCAGGAGCATCGGATCGGTACTCCGGATCTCCTTGGCCTGGTGCGGCTCAAACTCCCACCCCATGTTTTGGTGGTGCAGTTTTCCTACTCCCACAGTGCGGTAACCGCCGGCTGCCAAGGATCCGGGAACAGTCTGCGTCAACGGATCCAACGTGATTCCATTGCAGCGCGTCCCGTGCGCCGAAGGCCACCGGCCAGTCATCAAGCTGGCCCTGTTGGGCATGCAGGTAGGGTTCGCCACCGTCGCATTGTCGAATACCACGCTCCGGGCTGCGAGCGCATCAAGGTTGGGCGTCCGGACGACATGATTGCCACCGAAGCCCAAGTGGTCGGCCCGCAATTGGTCCGCGATGAAGAACAGGACGTTGGGCCTGCCCTTGGCGGCACTGCCGCGCTCCCGCGTCATACCGGCCTCTTGATGAGGGACAGCACTTCCGTGCGCTGGCGTGCGAACTCCGGAAGCGAGCGCGTGGTGATCTGGTCGCGCGGAGCCGGCAGGTCGACGTCGACGATCTTCAGGACGCGGGCCGGCTTGGAGCCCAGGACCACAACGCGGTCTGCCAGATAGACGGCCTCGTCGATGTCATGGGTCACCACCAGAATGGTCATGTTGAAGTCCTTCCTGATCTTCAGGCACAGGTCTTCGAGGTCGAAGCGTGTCTGTGCGTCCACCGAAGCGAAGGGCTCGTCCATGATAAGGATCTCCGGCCGGTATGCGAGGGCACGGGCAATCGCCACACGCTGCTGCATGCCGCCGGATAACTGCCACGGGTATTGGTTGTCGGCGTGGGAAAGCCCGACGGCGGCCAGTGCGCTGTCGCAGCGTTCTTTCAGTTCCGCTGCGGGCAACTTGAGGTGCCGCAAAGGAAGAACGAGGTTCTTCCTGACCGTCAGCCACGGCATGAGCGAACGGTTGTAGTCCTGGAAAACCAGCGCCATTTCCGGCGGTGGGCCACTGATGGTACGGCCATCGATGGCCGCCCGTCCGCTGCTGGCCGGATGAAGCCCGGCCAGGCATTTCAGGAGGGTCGTCTTTCCGACGCCGGAGGGACCGACGATGCAGACAACCTCGCCGGCATCCACGGTGAAAGTAAGGTCTTCGATGACTGCATGGGATTTTTCGCCACTCCCGTAGCTCTTGGCCAGGTGAGCCACGTCCAACCGTGGAGTGGTCGCGTTGATGCGGGTTTCTGGTTGCTGTGCCATGGCGGACTTTCTGTTTCGGGTGGAAAGGCTCGGGGCCTGTCGGATGCTCATGCTGCACGCGCCATGCGCCGGGAGCCGATGTACCAGGAGAGGACCTTGCGCCTGAGCAGGCTGAAGAGGACATTGACAAGGAATCCGATGACGCCCAGGAGCAGGATCCCGGCCCACATGTCCGCTGTCATGAAGCTCTGCTGCGCGAGCAGCGTCATGGCTCCAATGCCTTGGGAACTGCCCAGCATCTCGCTGGCGATCATCACGATGAAGGCAACCTGAAGGCTGACCTGCAAGCCGGAGAAGATTTGCGGCGCCGCCGCGGGAAGCAGGACGTTCAGGACGCGCTCCTTCCGGGTCAGCCTATAGACCCTCGCCACATCCATGAGGTCGTTGCCCACCCCACGGATACCGTCCACGGTGGCGATCATCGTTGGGAACAGCGCGGCCAGCGCGATGCTGGTCACGCGCATCTGGGTGCCGAATCCAA
This sequence comes from Arthrobacter sp. StoSoilB13, assembly GCF_019977255.1. Classification (NCBI taxonomy): domain Bacteria; kingdom Bacillati; phylum Actinomycetota; class Actinomycetes; order Micrococcales; family Micrococcaceae; genus Arthrobacter; species Arthrobacter sp. StoSoilB13. The sequence continues at coordinate 1,263,107 of NZ_AP024647.1, forward strand.
TGAGGGAGATGAAGATCGGCACCAGGGCAACCGGCGGTATTCCCCGAAGGAAGTGGATCAACGGATCCACCATCCAGCGAACCGGGGGAACAAGAGCCGTCACGAACCCGATGGCAATCCCCGCAAAGGCTGCGATGGCAAATCCCAGGAACAGGTTTCCCAGGCTCAGCAGCACATCTGACTGGAAGTGCTCAAAGAGCCAGAGCTCCTGGAACCGGCCAACGATGGTGCGCAACGGCGGGAAGAAGGGGTCAAGGGAGCTCTCGGACTGGAACCACCAAGCCACCAACAACAGCACGGGCGCTCCGGCGCCGATCAACCAATTTCTCATTGTGGGGTTTCTCATCACGGCACCACTTCACGGTAGGACTCATGCCAGTGCAGGACACGGCGCTCGGCCAGCCGCGTGGCACCTTGGAACAGGAGGCCCAGAACGCCCAGGACGATCACCAGGCCGTAGAGGCTGGCATAATCACCGGCCGCCTGGGCTTGGTAAATGCTTTGGCCCAGGCCCGGGCCACCGCCGAGCAGACCCGCTACCACAGTGACCACCAAGGCGGCCGGGGCAGCAACCCGCATGGCTGTTCCGATGTAAGGCATGGCGCTGGGCAGGACCACGCGGGCCAGGATTTCGGGCTCGCGCATGCCGTAGGAGCGGGCAGTGTCCCTGGCAACGGGATCGGTGCTCTGGACTCCGTCGACAGTCTGCATGACGATCGGGAGGAGGCAGCCGAACACCACCAGGAACAAGGACATCTCCCCGGTTGGGCCCAGTACCAGCACCGCCAAGGGAAGAATGACGATGGGCGGAACGGGCTTCAGGAACTCCAGCACCGCCAAGGTAGCGAACCTGACGGTCTCAAAAGTCCCGACAAGCAGGCCCAGGATGACGCCTGCCACCGCGGACAAAGCCAGCGCGAGCAGGGCGATCCCGATCGTGGCTCCCAACGAGGACCAGAACGTAGCCGTCCCCAGGATGGTTGCCAGGGTGCTGAAAACAGTGGTGGCTGGCGGCAGGGCATTTCCTGCCACCTTTGCCTCGGCAAGGACCTGCCAGATGACCAGCGCTGCCGCAATGCCCAGCGCACTGAAGGTCAATGGGCGGATGGACCCTTTCATAATGAGCCTCCCATGTTCGGTTCGCGCCTACTTTCCGAAGACAAGATCGCCCGGCAGCTTCACGGGTGCACTCAGGAAACCGAGGTCCGCAAGGTTCTTGTTGGCCCTTTCAATGTCCTCCGTGCGGACGTCCTCAGGCCAGTAGTTCACTGCTCCTGATTTGACGACGTCCAGCGGGGTCTTGGTGATCTCGGCGCTGAGTTGCTGTGCCTCTTCGATGTGGCCATTGGCGTAGGCATTGGCCTTATAGATAGCTGCCTTGAAACCCTGCAAGGCCTTCTCCTTGGATTTCACGGTGTTGGCACCCGAAACCCAGAGGCCGATTGCGCCCTGTTCAAAGAATTCGACGCCCGGCGATGCCAGCAGCCTGTTGCCCTCGGACATCGCCTTCGACGTGAAAGGTGCAACGAGCGACGCTGCATCGACGCGTCCCGAGTTCAGGGATTGAAGGGCCGATGAAGGATCCAGGACCATCCAGTTCACCTTCGCGGGATCGCCGCCGTCGTCCTTGACGAGCTTGCTGACGGTGACTTCCAGTTGTGCCTTGCGGGCCGGGACGCTGACGCTCTTGCCTTCGAGGTCTTTTGGCCGGGAGATCGACGATGCCTTCTGGACCAGGAGCCCTGTGTCATCGACCCTGTTGAGGTCGCTGGATTTCCCTGCGCCGTCTTTATAGCCATCAGCAGCAGCGATGATTTTCAGTGGCACGTTCTGGCTCAGCGCATTCAGCAGCGGGATGGAGGGTGTATAGGTGAGATCGATCTGGCCGCTCTGGGCGGCTGCAATACCGGCGGGCGGGTTGGCAATAACGGAAGTCTCGACATTGAGACCTTGTTCCTTGAAGTAGCCCTTGTTGATGGCGAGCTGGATCGCGGCATCGGATCCGATACCGATGGTACCCACCTTCAGTGTGGTGGTCCCGTCAGCGGCCGGGGTGGAAGCCGGGCCTGACCCGCCGCCGCAGGCAGCAAGTGCCATGGACAGGACTGCGGCCAGTGCCAAAGGAAAACTGCGTCGCATGTGGTGCTCCTTGAATCGCGAAATGGTTGGAACGGAGGGGTTTTGTTCTAGCTGTTGGATTGGTGGACTATGCGGCCACCGCTCAGGGTGAGCCTGACCTCGGCGTCGAGGAGCTTCTCGATCTCCTCGTCATCCGGCCAGGGGTTTGACAGCAGGCAAAGATCTGCGGCCATTCCCGGTATCAGTGCTCCTTTGAAATGTTCTGCGTGGTCTTGCCAAGCTGCGCCTATGGTCATGGCGGCGAGCGCTTGGAGTCCGGTGATCCGTTCAGGATCGCCGGGGCTGCCTGGCGTGGAGCGGGTGGCACGACGAACAGCAGCCGCCACAGTCCGGCGCCAGTCGGGACTGGTGACGGGAGCGTCAGAGGCCAGGTTGAAGTGCACGCCGGCCTCCAGAGCGGAATGCAGTGGCTGGTGGCGGGAGAACCGTTCCTCGCCCAGTACCTGGCGCATCATGTCCCCGGCTTCCTCGCGGATCAGCGGGTTGGTGCTGTAGCCGATGTGGTGGGAAGCCATGGTGGCCAGGGTTTCGGTATCAGTGAAGGCGCCATGGATGATGTAGTGGCGATTTCCTGCCACTTTGGAGCCGGCTTCAGCGGTTCCATCGGCCGCCGCCACAATCGCTTCCACGGCCGCGGATGTGGCGGCGTCGCCCGTTGCATGGACTCCTGCCTGCAGTCCCGAGTCGTTGATAAGCCGAAGTATCCGGTGGAGTTCGGCAACTCTTTGGGCGTCATCGGCACCTTGGATCACCAGGTGGCCATGCGTGCAGGCGTTTCCATATGGTTCGCTCATCCACGCGGTACCACTGCGCGGAATGCCGTCGGCGAATATCTTGACGCCGGCAATCCGCAGCTGCTCCGGATCGATGCCCCGGTTCACGTAAGTGTTGGCCAGTCCGCTTCGCAGGCCCTCGTCGATGGCCTTCGCATCGGCTCCCCCGGTCCCCGCGAACAGCATCAGGACATTGATCCTTAGTGTCAGTTCACCATCTGCGGCGAGGTCACCTAGTAACTCAAGTGCCGCCGTCGAGCCCGCACCGTCCATAAGTCCGGCACTGGCAGGGCCCAAACCCGGATCTGTCAGCGACGTAATGCCCAGCGAGTGCAACTGTTCCTGCAATTGCAGCAGCGCAGGGCGAAGCGTCGCGTTCGGCACCGGCGGCATCATCTTTGAAACCAGTTGCATGGCGCCGTCCTGAAGAAGGCCAGTTGGGCTGCCATCGCCGGCCCGCACCACTGTGCCACCGTCGATGTCTGCCGTAGCAGCAGTGATGCCCGCCCGACGCAGCGCTTCACTATTGGCGAGAAGTTGATGGCCTGTGCGGTCGAACGCAACCACCGGGGTACCGGGGCGGCAATCCAGCAAATATCCGCTTGCTGGTCCGAGCAGCACTTCGTCCCAACCATGCGCACGAACCCAGCCGTCCTCCCCTGCTGGCGCCCTGTTGATGATGTCCACCACAGCCGCCCAATCCGGTGCGATTGATGGATCCAGCCGCACGTAGCCAAATGCGGCCATTGCCGCCGAAACGAAATGCAGGTGGGCGTCATTGATTGCGGGAATGAGAGCGCCTCCGGCGGCATCCACAACCACGGTGCCGGGCCCAACCGCCCTCGCAGTGTCTGTACTTCCGAGTGCCAGAATGCGTCCATCCCTGATGGCCAGGGCGTCTGACATCCGGTCCGGTTTTGCCGGGTCCATCGTGTGGACCGAGGCATTGACGATCACCAGATCGGCAAGTTCTTGCATCGGTTCTCCTCAGGTCACTGCATCCCATGTGATGCAGGCAACAAGTTCTAGAAAGAAGTATGTCGTCTGACTGGGTCACTTGACTAGGTTTTCCGGTAAAATTCTTTTCAGGGGTCTTTCCAAAGGCTCCACGGCATTGCCAGGAGCCAGCCCGGGCGCAGAACGCCTAGGATCGATGAGACCGATGATCAGCGTGCCTGATCACGGATATGACTAAGGACAGGAAGGGGCGCGGATGGCCAGGGTTCCCGCCGAAGCAAGGCGGCTGCAGTTTGTTGAGGCTGCGGCACGGGTCATTGCCCAGGATGGGCTCGCCTCGGCTACAACGCGCCGGATCGCCAATGAAGCCGACGCGCCGCTTGCGGCACTCCACTACTGTTTCCGTAGCAAGGACGAGCTTCTGGAAGAGGTCTACAACTTCCTCAGCCGCGATTATGCGAAGGCATTGGAACCAGTGGCTGATCCCGGATTGGGCCTGCGCCATATGATCGGAGCCCACGCCCGGCGAATCTGGACGCGCATGCTGGAGAATCCGCATGAGCAGGTGACCACCTTCGAGCTTTTGCTCCGGCGATTCCGCGTCGAGGTCGATGACCAGCCCCAGGCCCTGCTGATGAACCGCTCCATGTACGACGGCTGGGTCAGTTCAACCCTGGAACTGTTCCGGGGCGCGGCAGATGCCGCCGGCGAGCCAGTCCCCCACAATCTTGAGGACGTCACCCACCTCTTCATCTCCGGTATAGACGGCATCAGCATGCAGCATCTGGCCGACCCCGACGAAGAACGGTCAATGCGCCTTGTGGAGCTAATGGCCCGCTCCCTCGCCGGAGCACTGGACTACGACTGAGGCTGACGCTTCATGACCAGGTAAGTCAGAACTCCAAGCACGAACAAGCCCGCTGCGGCAGCCAGGGACACGACGAAGGCTGCACCAGGCCCCTGCGCCTGCGCCAACTGCCCGGCAAGGTAGGAACCAAGCGCGGTACCGGCCACGATCCCACTGGCAAGGGCCGTCATCACCGTGGCCATCCGGCCGGCCGGGGCAACCACGCCACCGATGCTGAACACCGTGACCATGACTGGTCCCACCGGGATGCCCAGCAAAAGCAGCACGAACACCATGGGCCAAATGCCTGCAGGAACCAGCAACAACAGTGCGAACAAGGACATCGCCAAGGCAGCTGCTACCCATCGGGCGGCAAGGCTGAAGCGCTGCGGCCAGAACGCAACGGACAGCGCCGCCACGGCTGAGCTCAAGCCCATGACGGAGTACAGGAGGCCGGCAATTTCCGCCGTAGCGTACTGGGCAGAAAAGGCGCTCAGGGCGTTCTGCGTAGCACCAAAAAACGTGCCCATGCACACCATTGCCACAACCGGCACAGCCACAACCGCGCCCGCCCGGCGACCCCCTCGCTTTGCTGCACGTTCACGGGAATTACCCACGACGGCGCCGGCAGCCTTACGGGGTGCCGGCACCACGGCATTTTGGCTGGGGTGGACGGCGAAGGCGGGTACAAGGGTGATGGTCATGAGCGCTGCCAACGCCAAAGGCAGCCAAGGAGCAATGAGGCTGGCCAGAATTCCAACCAGGGCAGGTCCGAGCACGAACGTAATCTCGTCAGCAGTGCCCTCGTAGGAAAGTGCCGTGTCCAGATCGGCACGGCTGGCCGCCACGCTCCGGCCTCCGTTCGCCGGCACTCCCGCTCCTGCTGCAGGAGCATCCTTCGTGGAAACAGTGGCCATGCGGACCGATGACAGGTTCCGGGTGGTCAGCGCCATCCAGCGAACACGGGCCATGGGGCCGACCTGCGGGCAGCTCGCCCCGGCCAGGAAACCTGCCACTAGCACGCCCGCAGCGTCCAGCACGGAGGCAGAAGTCGGGGTCATATAGGCGGCGCCAAGAAGGCCGAGGACGGCCAGAGTGTTAACAACTGCCGCAACGAGCAAAACGATGCGCTGGCCGGCACGATCGGCCAATGACCCGAGGACGGGAGCTCCCACTGCTGACCCGATACCCACTGCTCCGGCAGCCATGCCGCCAATTGCGTAGGAATGACTCACCGCTGTTACCAAGGTCAATGTACCCACGGTGAGCATTGCCAACGGGAGTCTTGCGAAGAGGCCAAGAGGCAGGAACCCTGGCCCTGCGAGTTCAGGCAGCCGCGCGAACCTTCCGGGCAGGCGGGACCGGTTGGTGGACGGCGTTGGGGTCTGATGTGAAGGCAGTGGCTTGGAAGCCAAAGAAGATTTTTCCATTGTTCCGGGTTCGCTAAAGTCTGCGCATCGTCCCTCCTCCCGATGCGCGCAACCCGGTGTAACGGATCAAGTCTATAGGATCCGGGCTCAGGCAGGCATTTCTTCGGCAACAACCACCGAGGAACCATGCCTGCCCTTGATTACGTGCAGCTGACTGCTGATGCGTTGCTTCATTTCTGCGACATGGCTGACCAGCCCGACAACCCTGCCGCCGTCGCGCAGCCCCTCCAAGGCGTCCATGACCTGTTCCAATGCTTGCTCGTCCAGGCTTCCGAACCCTTCATCGACGAAGAGCGTCTCAATATCCACTCCCCCGGCCTCCTGCTGTACAACGTCAGCCAGGCCCAGGGCCAATGACAAGGAGGCCATGAAGGATTCTCCGCCTGAGAGCGTGGATGTGTCACGACGCTGGCCCGTCCATTCATCCACCACTTCCAGTCCAAGACCTGATTTCTGGTTGCGTGCCGCCCGGGCGTCGGTGTGTTGCAACGTGTAGCGGCCATCGCTCATGGCAACCAGCCTCTCCGAAGCTGCGATGGCCACCTGCTCCAGCCGGGCAGCCAGGACATAGCTGTTCAAGCTCATGCGGTAACTGTTATCCCCTGCGCCACGAAGGGTGTCTGCAAGCCCACCCAACAAGATGGCATGCTCGCGCGGTTCCCTCCCCGCCTCGGCCAGCTTTTGATACTCGGCGCGGATCCTCTGCACAGACTGGACTGCTTTATGTGCGAGCCCCGCGGAAAGCGCAAGCGCCTTTGCCGCGTCCATGGCATGGGCAGCCCCAGTCCTGGCGACGCTGAGCTCGTCCTCCGGCAGGGGAAGCTCGCCGATGCTGACTTCCTTCGCTGCCATGACGAGTTCCTCGGCGGCAAACAGCTCATCCAGCCGGGCAGCTTCGGCCTCGAAATCCGCGAGTGCGTTCTCCAATGCCACAACATCCGACGGTGGCATGAGCTGGCGACGCACATCCTCGACCGATGAAAAACCGGACCCGGGCAGTGCCCGTTCCAAGGCAGCAAGCGCCTCCAGGCGCGCAGCTGCGGCACGTTCGAGTTCGTTCGCGGCATCTACGGCAGCCTGAAGCAACAAACCCTGGGATGTGAGAGCTTCTGCCCGCTCACGAAGGCTGGCGAAGCCCTGTCCCAGGCCGGCCAGCTCGTTTTCAAGCGCAAGATACTGTTCCTGGAGTAACTCGACAGCAGAGCTTGCTTGCACTGCGGCATTCGTTGAAGCGGCATGTTCCTCTTGCAGGAGGGTCATGCGTTTGATGAGGCCCTCATGCTCTTTGCGGAGCTTCTCCAACGCGACAGAGGCCTTTCGGGCTTCGGTCGCCGCAGCTTCGGATGCGACCAAGCGGGCGGCTGATTCCTCTGGATCTGCGGAGCCACCCTGGGCAGCCAGGCCCGCCAGCAGCTGCGCGGCTCTTGATACCTCCTCCGCGATGCGTCCCAGGGCTTTCTCGCTGGCTTCAAATAGTTTGCTGGCTTCTTCCTCTTCCTGGGCGATGGAAAGTGCAGAACGAGCTGCGGCCGCGGGATTCGGATGCTCGTTGCTGCCACAAACGGCGCAAGGCTGTCCAGGCACAAGGGCTGCCGCGAGTTCACCGGCCGCATTGGCCAAGCGCGCCTCCCTCATGTCAAGCCATGCTTGCCTGAGGTCCTGCGTTTTGTTGCGGGCACGGGCGTGGCGCTCAGTGACGTCCTGCAACCCGGCGGCGGCAGCTTCATGACGGGACACAACCGACACCAGTTCGGCCGCAGCGGCCGCCTCCCGTTCCAGGTCTTCGATCCGTGCAGCCGAGGGTTCCAGTGCTTCCATCCCCGTCTTCACCGCCGCTTCCTCGGCTCGAAGGTGTTCCAGGGACTCTGCTGCTGCCTGGGCGGCCGCCAGGTGGCTTGAGTGTTCTTTTCGCTTGGCTGCGAGCCGCGTGGCCACCTCTTCCATGCGCCGTTCATCTGGAAGCCGGGCTTCGAGGACGGCAAGGGTGGTCTTTACTGTCTCAAGCGCAGCAACAGGATGTGCAGCATCCAAACCTTTGGATTCAAGCTGCTCCCGGGAGCTGTCCCTCTCCTCCAAGGCCGAACGGAACTTACGTTCCGTGGCCTCCACGGCGTCCAGTTGTCCCCCAAGGACGGCCGCACGACGATGTGCTCCCAGCTTTTCCTTGTTCTCCAGTGCCCGCGCTGCAGCTAATTCATGCAGAACACGCCGCTGCATTCCAGCAGCGAGCCTGGCATGCCGTTGGGCCTTCTCCTGGTCCTCCTGAAGTTGTTCCGCAAGCCGTACGGCCCGTGCATCAGCCCCAGTGGCCTCGTCTTTACGTCGCCCGGCTTCTTCCAGCAGCTCCATCTCCAAGGCCGCGAACCATGCCTCTGGCGCCTCGACAGCCGTCTCCACATTTGCCGGCGCATCAGGAAGGCCAAGCTGTTCCCGTTCTGCGGCTGCCCTGTCAAGCAGCATCTTCAGTTCGGCCGCATTGTCCTGCACGGCGCGCGCAGCTTCGGCCGCCTGCCGCGCAATGTGCTTCTCCACGGACTCGAAGCGCTGCGTCCCAAAGAGCTTCTGGAGGAGCTCGAGCCGATCGTTGGCTTTGGAGCGCAGGAAAGCCGCAAAGTCACCTTGGGGAAGCATCACAACGCGCGTGAACTGGTCCCGGTCCATACCCAAAAGCTCGGAAAGCTCGGCGCCGACTTCGTCATTCCGCGAAGATTTTTCCTCCCAGACTCCGGAAACCCACTCCCGCAGCAGGGTCTTGGCTTGTTGGGTGGTGAAGCCGTTCCGGCCCCGCGCGCTGGGGCGTTCCCATGCCGGGGAACGGCTGACTTCGAAACGCCTGCCCCGCGCGGAGAATTCGCACACGACACGCGGTTCAGCACCCGGCGCTGCATGATCGCTGCGAAGGCGCTTACCTTCCTGGCGTGCACCCGGAACGGAACCATAGAGGGCGAAACAGATGGCGTCCAGGATGCTGGTCTTGCCGGCCCCGGTGGCGCCGTTGAGCAGAAACAAACCCTGGGCACTAAGTTGGTCGAAATCAATGTGTTGCGAGGTCGCAAAAGGCCCGAAAGCCTCAATTTCGAGTCGATGGATTCTCACAGTTCAGCCTCCTCCAGCCGCACGGCCTCAAGGGCGGCGCGCAGGGCAGCTTCTTCCGCAGATCCAGGACTGCGTTCCCGAACGTGTTCCAGGAATCCGCAGCAGACCTCGAGGTCGTCCTGGGCTGCTGCCAGCCTGCTGCTGTAGCTGGCTTTTTCTTTGGCCCCGGCACCCTCGGGTTCAAAGGACAGGACCAAGGTGTCAGGGAAGCGGGTTCGGAGCTGCTCCATTGCCTGGACGGGCCGTTCGGCATCCGTGAGCGTGATTTGGCAATAGGCAGCTTCGGCCCAGGAGTGCTCGCTGGATTCAAGGAGATCGTTCAGCTTGCCCCTCAACACGGCCAGGCTCTTGGCAGCTTCCCAAAGTACTTCGTGGACAGCAACGCTTCCATCGGCATCGATGTCCACCAACCACGCGCCCTTGCAATGTTTGGCTTCGGAGAACGAATACGCCAGTGGGGAGCCGGAGTAGCGGACATTCGGGGCCAGTTCCTGCCTGCCGTGCAGGTGGCCGAGTGCCGCGTACGCAAAGTCCTGGAAGAGATCCAACGGCACGGCGCCCAGCCCTCCGATGCTCAAGTCCCGTTCACTGTCCGAAGTGATACCTCCGCTGGCGAAAGTGTGTGCAAGGACCACCGGATGCACTGCGCCCGATGCACGGCGGTTCTGGAGGTCGCGCCGAATCCGCTCGGTTGCTTCACGGGTGACCTCGAAATGACTCGCTGTCTCCACCTCCAGCCGCTCCGCGACGAGCCGCGGTTCCAAATAGGGAATCCCATAGACAGCAAGTGTCGCGCTGCTCTCCCCATTTTTTCCGAAGGGAACAAGCACGGGAACATCCAGGTCCTCGACTCTTGTCCTGAGATGGACGCCGCCGCGTTCAAGCAAGCGTGACGCGAATCCGAGCCGAATGGCGGAATCGTGGTTGCCACTGGTGAGCACTACGGTGGCCCCGGCTTGGGTAATACGCACCAAGGCGTCGTCGAGAAGTTTGACGACATCCAGTCCAGGCAGGGCGCGATCATAGACGTCACCCGCAATGAGGACAACGTCTACAGACTTCGCTTCCACGAAGGACACGAGCTGGTCCACAAAACCGCGCTGGGCTTCAAGCATGCCAACGCCGTGGAATGACCGGCCGAGATGCCAATCGGAGGTATGGAGTAAACGCATATTTTCAAGCTAACTGTGGGCACCGACAAAAAAGCGCAGACAGGCCGTCCGGCGTCGATCCTGTCAGCCTCCTAGCCCTTCTTGCCGTCAAAGAAGTCGCGCGCGTCATCTGCAGCAGCTTCTTTCCGGACGGTCCCGGTCTCCACTGCCGCTGCCTCTGCCTCTGCCTCTGCCTGGAAATCGTCAGTGTCATCGGCGTCCAGGTGCTCGCCCTCGATAGTTCCGGCCGTCGCTGACGCCGCGTCATCTTCAGGGGTGGTGGCGGAGGAGGCGTAGCCAAAGCCACGGAAAGCGAGTCCGGCCAGCGCGGCGCCCATCAGTGGGGCTACCCAGAAGAGCCACAATCCTTCGACGGCCCATGACGGGCTGAAGAAAGCCAGTGCAGTTGCGCGTGCGGGATTAAATGGAAGGTTGCCAAGGACCTGGCCAAACTGCAACAACACGGCGACGCAAAGGCCCACGGCAAAGGGGGCCACAGCAGGAAAGGCACGGCGTCCGGCAGTCGCTCCAAGGAACACCGCAACCAGCAAGGCGGAGCCAATAACTTCAACGATCAAGACCCCTGCCATCTGGGTTTGGGCGGCAGCATGCTCTCCATAACCGGCCGCCACAGAGCCGAAGGCAGCCCGCGCATCCGTCAGGACCGGAACCGTCAGAACCACAACGTAGGCCAAAGCTGCGCCGATCACGCTGCCGATGATCTGCGCCGCAAGGTAGGCAACAGCTGCCAGCGCCCGGACGCGGCCGGCGATCAGGTTGCCCAGAGTGATTATTGGATTGAAGTGACCGCCGGAAACATGACCGAAGGCCAGCATGGCCACCGTCACCGTCAGGCCGGTCGCAAGTGCGGCGGGCAGGGGCGCTGATGAAGGGTTCGAGAAGATCGACACGCCCACTGCCACGAGCACAACAAACATCGAACCGACGGCTTCAGCAGACAGCCGCGCGAACAGCCCCGGTTCGTGGTCGGTCGTGGCTTGCAGAGGAGAGGTCATGTCGAATGATTCCTTACGGTTGGTGGTGTGGACGCGGGGCAAAGCCCTTGAGCATCCTGCCAGTTGAGTCTGGACGGTTGCTGGGTCCCGGCTGACTACCGATCCGAGCTTAGCCGCCCAAGGCAATGGCCGCGATCGCAGTTAGGCCAAGCCCTATCACGGCCAGGGTGCTGACAAAGATGAGCCGTGCCGAAGCTGCCTCGGTTCCAGCATGAAGCTGGCGTGATCGGACCCACACCACAGAAGCCAGGACAACGGTGGCGGCAGCAGCCATGAGGGCGCAGATACCTTGGTAATCCAGCCCGGGAAGGCCCGGAATGAGATGGCCCGTTGAGGGCTCGGAGGTAAGCCAACTGCGCCAGATGAACAGATCCACCACCACCAGCGAAATGAGGGTTCGCCGCCAGGCCAGCGTGGTCCGTTCCGGCTGTAGACCGGGATCACGGAGGTCCATGCTCAACGTGCGGGCCTCGTCATCATAGAAACCTCGTCATCGCGCAAACCCGGTCATCGCGCCACCAAAATCAACACGGCGAAAGCGAATGCCGCCACGGCCACCACGATCGTCATGAGCAGCATGACCCAGGAGAACGGCAAGGCTTCATCGTTGCGCATCGCAGCTTCCATTTGCCCCCACCTGCGGTATGACAGTGCGGCCAGGCCGGCGCCGATCAGGGACAGGAGCACACAGAGGACGATCCTGACTGGCTGGGGGGCAATGTTGGGAGCCAGTTGATCGATGGCAATGGCCCCGGCGAGCAACGCCAACGACGTCCGGATCCACGCAAGGAAGGTCCGTTCGTTCGCCAAGGAGAACCTGTAGTCAGGTGTCTTGCCTGTCCGTCGCCAAGCCGGTTCACGCACGTCATCTCTCCAAATTTTCCTAGTGCTGGGCAGCCTCCCAACCATATCAGCGGCCGTCCACATCAACTGCTTACCCAATCGGATACAGCAGGGCGCGGTAAGTTGATGGCATGAGTTTTGAAGCGTCCTCCCCCGCCACCCCGTCGTTTGAATCCCGCGTCCACGGGACACTGCTGGGAGGGGCCCTGGGTGATTCCCTTGGCTACGCAGTGGAGTTCGACCGCCTTGATGCCATTCGTGCCCGTTACGGTTCCGCCGGGCTCACGTCGTTTGACCAGCTCGACGCCATGGGCGAGTTTTCGGACGACACGCAGATGACGCTATACACGGTGGACGGCCTGGTCGACGCCCTCGAATGGGCCAATGATGGGGTGGCGGCAGATGAGATCGCCTGCCTTTGGCTTGCCTACCTTCGCTGGCTGGCAACCCAGGACGTTGCCGTTTCCCCTTCTGCCCCGGTTCCGCAACCCCGGTGGATAGACGGCCAGGAAGTACTCCGGCGTCGTCGGGCCCCGGGAAACACCTGCCTCAGCGGTTTGGCTTCAGGAGAAATGGGCACCGTGGCCAGGCCGGTTAACCCCGATTCCAAGGGGTGTGGCACAGTCATGCGTTCTGCACCGTTTGGACTCGTGCCCCATATCTCCCGTGAAGCCGTGTACAAACTCAGTTCAGATGCTGCATCGTTGACGCACGGACACCCGTCAGCGCGGTTGAGCGCGGCTGCCTTCAGCTTGATGATCCAGAATATTGTGGCGGGCAGTGACGTCCGCACCGCAGCTATTGGCGCCTTGGACTACGTCAACGGCGTGCCCACCAAAGCGCCCGAACTGCCCGGGCGATTGGAAGCGGCATTGAGGCTATCCTCGGAGCCCGTTCCCCTCAGTCCTGAAAAGCTGGTCACAGCGCTGGGTGAGGGCTGGGTCGCCGAGGAGGCACTCGCCGTCGGGCTTTATGCGGTTCTCTCCACCCAAGGCAGCGAGCCCACTGAGCACTTCCGCCAAGCCATCGCGGTGGCCATCAACCACAGTGGCGACAGCGATTCCACCGGTTCCATCGCCGGAAACATTTTGGGCGCCTACTACGGCGAAGCCTGCCTTCCTGCCGAATGGCTCGGGGCGCTGGAAGGCACAGAGGTCATTCGTGGCATGGCGGACCGGCTGCTCGCCGTCACCACAGGCTGATTAGCTTCCCACCGGACGCGGGCGTTAGTTTCCGCCCACCATTTGCAGGAACTCGCCCTCCGAGACCACCTCGATCTGCTGGCCTTTCGCGTGAAGTTCCAAGACCCGCTTGGCCTTGCCCGTCAGCCGCCCGGCGCGCAGGTCCCCGGCCACGAATCCGTCGCCCACCACAAGCACAGTGGTGCGGGCGGTCACCCTGCTTTCGGGGCGTGCACCCATCTCCGCAGCCCGGGACTTGGCCTCGGGACGGGTCATGATGAGGTCGCCGGTGAAGACCACCGTCTGGCCGAACAGCGGATGTCCCGGTTCGGCTGCGGGATTCGGCAACGGATTAGGGCCTTCCTCGGGCCATGCGGACCATGCACGTCCGGGACCGTTCAGGGCGCCGTCCAGGGTTTGCTCCGCGGGACTATTTGCCTTCCTGCCCGCGAGCGCGGCAAGGGTGGGCTTGGAGAGGCCATTCATGGGATCGAAGGCAGGTTGCCTGGGCAACGTCAGGCCCAGCGAAAGATAGAGTTCCGCGATGCTGTTGGCGTTGTTACGGCGGGCGATGTCCACCAGGATTCCTGCGCAGGCGCGTGCGTCCTCGGCGGCATCGTGGTGGTTGACCAGGGGTACTCCGGCTTCCTCCGCTGCGTACGGCAGCGAGTTGGACACCAACGAGTAGCAGCGGCGGGACAGCATCACGGTGCAAACGTACTCGTAGGCCGGGCCTGCAAGTCCGGAGACCTCCAAGCCGGATCGGATAACGCCCAGATCAAAGGCTGCGTTGTGTGCCGCAAGGACGTCGTTGCCGATGAAGGCACCGATTTCAGGGAAGAGGTCCCCGAACCTGGGACGGCCGGCAACGTCTTCGGCACGGATGCCGTGGATGCGGGTGTTGTGAAACTCGAAGTGGTCATGGTTCTCCGGCGGGCGCATGAGCCAGGAGGCTTCCTCCACCACCACACCGCCGCGGACTTTGCTGAGGCCGACCGAACACGGCGACCCCCTGAAGCCGTTGGCTGTTTCAAAGTCGATCGCCGTAAAGTCCAATGCCACTGGACAAGGTTACAGGCCGAAAGGGTGCGTTCTTGCCGGTTTCCGCGGCGGGGCGGCGTTTCCGGGCCGCATTGTGGTGAGGGTTACGACGACGGCCGTCCAGTAGGCTTGATAGGTGATCTTTACTGCGATGAACGACTTAGCCGTATCCACTTTCGGGGGCGCGGGACCAGTGCGTCCACCCATGGCCTCGTTCCTGCCGGACTGGCTTAACCCCCAGGTCTTCCTGGCTGATCCAGCCTTGGCCCCGTGGGTAGTACTGCTGGTATGCGGCATTGTCTTCGCCGAAACCGGCCTGCTGGTGGGCTTCTTCCTGCCCGGCGATTCCATGCTGTTCACCGCTGGCCTCCTTGTAGCCACAGACACCATCAAGTTCAATATCTGGGCCTTGGCCGCCCTCATCATCGTTTCCGCGATCATTGGCAACCAGACCGGCTACCTCATTGGTTCAAAGGCCGGCCCTGCAATCTTCAACCGCCCCGACTCCAGGCTTTTCAAGAAGGAAAACGTCGAAAGCGCCCACGCTTTCTTTGAGAAGCACGGCGGCAAAGCCCTGATTCTGGCCCGGTTCGTCCCCATTATCCGTACGTTCGTACCGGTGATCGTCGGCGTGGCCCAGATGGACAAACGCAAGTTCTTCCTCTTCAACGTCATTGGCGCCGCCCTCTGGGGCGGCGGTGTGACCTTGCTTGGGTACCTTTTGGGCGACCGGGTTCCGTGGGTCAGCAGCAACCTGGACATCATCTTCATCGTCATTGTCCTGATCTCGGTTATTCCCATCATCATCGAGGTAAGCCGCGGCGTCGTCGCCAAGCGCAAAGCTGCCGCGGAAGGCAGCAACCCCGTGGAGGAATTCATCGAGGAGCACGAAGGCGGAAAGCACCGCGAGAAGTAGGCCCCACCGCACTTTTTTAGCCATACAGGAGAAGGCACCGACGCAAAAGCGGGGTGCCTTCTCCTGTATGGCTAAACCTGGACTTCCAAAAAAGCCGGTTTCCAGTGTTGGTTGGAATTGTTAGCTGGAATGAACACCCGAGAGCGCTGCAACGATCGCGGGGAGCAAAGCCCGGAAAGCCTGGCCTCGATGGCTGATGGCGTTCTTTTCCTCGGATGTCAGCTCCGCACAGCTGCGGTCCATCCCCGCGGGCTGGAGCACGGGGTCATACCCGAACCCACCCTCACCACGTGGCTCGCGCAGCAGGGTGCCTTCGAGCTGCCCGTACTCAACGGTTTCGTGCGTAATTCCATCTGCTCCGGGCACTGCCAGGGCGGGCCGCGCACACAAAAGCTGCCCCGCGGAAGGTGTCCGGCACATCGGAGAGCTGCGCGAGCAGCAAGCGCAGGTTCGCTGCGTCGTCCCCGTGCTTTCCCGACCACCGGGCGGAGAAGATGCCTGGCGCTCCGCCCAGGACATCAACGGCAAGCCCCGAGTCATCCGCGATGGCCACCAAACCCGTTGCCTCAGCCACAGCACGCGCCTTCAGGAGTGAGTTCTCAGCAAAGGTGACCCCGGTTTCCGCAACGTCCGGTGCACCAACGGCAGCTGCATCCACCACTTGGGTATCGACGTCGAGCCCTGGAACCTGGCCGCGAAGCAGCTCCCGGAGTTCCTTTAACTTGCCTTGGTTGTGCGTTGCCAGAACCAGCCGCGGAGCACCGGAGGCGGAGTCGCCGCTCACGGAGCTTCCGCCAGCGTCTCGCGCTGGATAGCCGCAAGCTGGCCCGTGCCGATCAGGGCGAGGTCCAACAGGGCGTTGAGTTCATCGCGGTCGAACGGAGCGCCCTCGGCCGTGCCCTGGACTTCTACGAACTTGCCGGATCCAGTGACCACCACGTTCATGTCCGTTTCGGCCCGGACATCCTCGACGTACGGCAGGTCCAGCATCGGCACGCCATCGATGATGCCCACGGAAACGGCAGCAATCGTGTCCACCAGCGGCTCGGCATTACGGGCGATGAGCTTGTTTTCGCGGGCAAACCGAATCGCTTCGGCAAGCGCCACGTAGGCGCCGGTGATGGCCGCGGTGCGGGTACCGCCGTCGGCTTGCAGCACATCGCAGTCAAGGACGATCGTGTTCTCGCCCAGGGCTTTGGTATCGATAATGGAGCGCAGCGAGCGGCCAATGAGGCGGGAGATCTCGTGCGTGCGTCCGCCGATCTTGCCCTTCACGGACTCGCGGTCGGATCGGGTGTTCGTTGCCCGGGGCAGCATGGCGTATTCGGCGGTAACCCAGCCGCGGCCCTCGCCCTTAAGCCAGCGTGGAACGCCTTCGGTCAGGGAAGCCGTGCACAGTACCCGGGTGTTTCCGAACTCGATGAGCGCCGAGCCCTCGGCCTGCTTGGACCAGCCGCGGGTAATGCTGATAGGACGCAGTTGATCGGGGGTCCGGCCGTCGGCGCGGATAACGGGTGTGGCTGTAGCTTCAGAAGTCATGCTTCAAGCTTAGCGACGATGGGACAACGCCCGACGCCGCCCAGCGGGCCAGGCGTACAGGGCACCATCCGGAGGGGCTTAGATCGTGTAGTGGACCCCGGCGACGGCAACAGCAACGTCCCCGGCAAACACCGGCTTGGCCTCGGACATTACCTTGGTCTGCGAAGTCCACACCGGAATGTGGGTCAGAAGCAGGCGCTTGGCGCCGGCGTTCATGGCGGCCTCCCCGGCACGCTTACCCGTTAGATGCACATCCTTGATGCCGTCATCGCGGCCTTCCTCGAACGCGGCCTCGCACAGGAACAAATCAGCGCCACTGGCCGCCTCTTCCAGCCCCTGGCACGAATCGGTGTCCCCCGAATATGTCAGTACGCGGGTTACGGGCGTTCCGTCCTTGCCTGGTTCCGTTGCCGTTACACGCAATGCATATGCCTCTTCCACGGGATGGTTGACGCCGTAGGGCGTCACCGTGAAAGGACCAAGGGTGACGGGCTTCTGTTCGGCCCAATTGGTAAAGTCGAACTCCTCATGCATGCCGGGATCCAGGTCCAGCCCATAGGCAGTTGCCATCCTGTCCGCAGTTGCTGCCGGCCCCCACACGGGAATCCGGTCCCGCCCCCAACCGCCGGGCTTCCACCGGACCGCTACGTGGAGGCCACACAAGTCCATGCAATGGTCCGGGTGCAGGTGCGTGAGGAATATGGCGTCGATGTCCTCAAGATCCGTGTAACGCTGGATGGCGCCCAACGCTCCGCTCCCAAGGTCCATGACGATCTTCCATTCCCGCTCACCGTCATGCGCAGTCACCAGATAGCACGACGCCGGCGAGCCGGGACCCGGAAATGAACCAGTACAGCCCACGATGGTCAGTTTCACAGGCCACGTCCCAAGGTTGCGCTGGAACCGGGGCTGGGTCCCCTTTCCGGTTGCACGAAGTAGGAGCGACGCGACAGTCCCGCGCCGCTCCTGGCCGCTTCCAGCATTTCCGGCGTGATGCGCGCCAGGCTTCCGGTGGGGTATTGCGCGGCCACGTGGTCGACGTGCTTGACGGACAAGACCTCGGGGCCGAGGAAACGGCGGGCCAATGTTTCAAATTGGACAGCATCCCCCGTTGCAATGAACTCATGGCTGGGGGCACTTGCATCGGTTCGCTGGATACCGTGGGTGGTCAAAGCCCGGTAGACGTCCTTTGCAGTTTCCTCCGCACTGGACACCAGGGTCACGTCCTCGCCCATGACGAAAGAGATCACCCCGGTCAAGAGGGGGTAGTGCGTGCATCCAAGCACCACGGTGTCCACACCAGCGCGTTTCAGCGGCTCCAGATACTCATTCGCCGCTGCCAGAAGGTCCGCTCCCGTGGTGACGCCGGCTTCAACGAAGCTCACGAAAGCCGGACAAGCCACAGAGGTAATGGCAAGATCCGGGGCTGCCGCGAACGTGTCCTCATAGGCGCGCGAGCCTACCGTGGCGGAGGTCCCAATAACGCCGATCCTGCCGGAACGGGTGGCCGCGACCGCTCTACGCACAGCGGGCTGGATGACCTCAATAACCGGGATCCCATATCGCGCGGTATAGCGTTCACGCGCATCCCGGAGAACTGCGGCCGAAGCAGAGTTGCAGGCAATGGTCAGCAGCTTCACACCCGAATCCACGAGCTCGTCCATCACACCCAGTGCGTTGGCCCGGACCTCGGCGATGGGCAGGGGCCCATAGGGTCCATTGGCGGTGTCCCCCACGTACAGGATCGATTCGTTGGGGAGTTGATCGATGATGGAGCGGGCTACCGTCAACCCACCCACGCCGGAATCAAAGACACCAATCGGACGGGACCCCATGAGCTCATTGGGGACCACCAGGTCAGCGGGCGAGGCAGCAACCGCGACCCCTGTGGCGTCTAATGATCCGGCGCCTGTTGAATCGTCGCCCTTTGAACTGTCGCCCGTTGAACTGCCAGATGCTGAAGTCATGATTATTCGAGAATAAGGCTTCCCCTGTGTTGCGGCCATTACCTGTGGCCTCCGCCTCGTGTCTGGTGTGTCACATAGGCGGGCCCGGTGATGACCTCCCGGATCAGGATTTTGCCTGCCTGGCCGACATCATCGATTGCACCAGAGACTCCTGGAGCCAGGTGGTGAAGTTGTAGACCAACGCCAGGTAACTCTCCACGTCCTCCGCCTGGCTCCAGTCCTGCATGCTGTGGATATGCTCGGCGTCCGCCTCATCGCGGATGTCCAGGCGTTCGGCCAAAACCAGGCGAACATCATTCAAGGCCATGGACCAGCGCGTTGCGTCCTCCAGGGTCAGGACAAGATCATCCTTGTCCAGGCCCATCGCTGTGGCCTTCAACGCGCCAATCTTGTTTTCCCGCACGGAGCGTTCGGTCAATTGGCGGAACTCAAGCGAGCCGCCGTCGTCGTCCTTCATGACATTCGGCAAAAGCCGCAGCAAGGCGCGATCGCTCGGTTGCTTCACGTCCATGTCCAAGCCGATCAAGGCGGCCAGCGGGTCCTCGTTCTCCCGGGCATCGGACTCCAGCATCGAGATGACGTCGTCCAGCAGCCCGCGTAGTAGATCCCGTTCGGCAGGCTCAAGGTAGCCGGTGATTCCCTTGAGTCCGTATTTGAATGCCTTAGCCACGCTGGCGGCCGCCCTTCCCGGGTGCTTCGTTTCCGCTTGCCGCTTTCTCCACGGTGGCCCACAGTCCAAAGCCGTGCATGGCTACTGCGTGCTGCTCAACCTGTTCCTTGCCGCCATGCGCCACGATGGAGCGGCCCTTCCTGTGGACTTCCATCATGAGCTTGTGTGCTTTGGACTCGGAGTAGCCGAAGTAACTCTGGAACACATAGCTGACGTAACTCATGAGGTTGACGGGATCATTCCAGATCACCAAATTCCAAGGGATGTCCGGGGCAGTCAGGACATCGGTGGACGTCTGCTCTACGGCTTCCGTCCGCTCATCAATGTCCGTGCCAAATGCAACGCTAGGGGTCATCTGTCCATTCTATGGCGGCTCGCACTAGAGTGAATTCGTGAGTAGAGCCACGTCTTGGGACCATCCCGCCACTTCCTTGTACACCGACCACTACGAGTTGACGATGCTCCAGGCCGCCCTGCACTCGGGGGCTGCCCATCGCCGCTCAGTGTTTGAAGCGTTCGCCCGGCGCCTGCCCGACGGCCGCCGCTACGGCGTGGTAGGGGGAACCGGCCGCCTCCTGGAAGGAATTGCCGACTTCAGCTTCGGTGAAGCCGAGCTCGCATTCCTTGAGCGGAACAAGGTGGTCAACCAGGAGACACTGGACTACCTGGCCAACTACAAATTCACTGGAGACATCTGGGGCTACGCGGAAGGCGACGCCTACTTCCCCAACTCCCCCATCCTCATCGTTGAGTCCACGTTCGCCGAAGCCTGCATCCTGGAGACCTACATCCTCTCCGTCCTGAACCACGACAGCGCCATCGCCTCTGCCGCATCAAGGATGACGTCAGCGGCCGGCAGCCGGCCATGCATCGAAATGGGTTCCCGGCGCACCCAGGAAGAATCCGCGACGGCGGCTGCCCGCGCGGCAGTAATCGCCGGCTTCGCCAGCACCTCCAACCTTGAGGCCGGACGACGCTACGGCATCAAAACCGTTGGCACGGCGGCGCACTCCTTCACGCTCCTCCACGACACCGAACGCGAGGCCTTCGAAGCACAGATCGCCGCATTCGGCCCGGGAACCTCGCTGCTGGTAGACACGTACGACGTCGAAACGGCGGTGCGCACCGCCGTCGAACTGGCCGGGGACAAACTGGGCGCCGTCCGCTTGGACTCCGGCGACCTGATTGCCCAGGCGCAGTGGGTCCGGCAACTGCTGGATGACCTTGGAAACGTGAACACCCGGATAGTAGTTACCTCGGACCTGGACGAATTCGCCATAGCCGCCCTCCAGTCCGCCCCCGTGGACTCCTACGGGGTTGGCACGTCCTTGGTCACGGGCTCCGGCGCTCCCACCGCCAGCATGGTGTACAAACTGGTGAGCAGGACAAACGACGCCGGCGAGTTCATCTCTGTTGCGAAAGCGGCCAAGAACAAGGCCAGCGTAGGTGGACGCAAGTACGCCCTGCGCAAACTCAACGAACACGGAAGGGCCACGCAGGAGATCGTTGGAATAGGTCGCCGGCCGGAAGACGACGGAAACGACCGTTCATTGTTGCACCAGTTCATCAAGAATGGTGAACTCCTGCCCGGCTGGACTGGCCCCGAAGGCGTGATCCGCGCCAAAGAACGGCACGCCGCCAGCATGGCCGAATTGCCCGCCGTAGTGAACCGCCTTCAGCGCGGCGAGGCCGCCATCCCCACCATCTACGAGGAGAACTGATGTCCAGGGCCCTGATCATCGTCGATGTCCAGAACGACTTCTGCGAAGGCGGTAGCCTCGCCGTCGAAGGAGGCGCCGCAGTTGCCGGCGCCATCACCGAGTACGTGGATGCGAACCAGCAGCATTTTGACCACATCGTGGCCACCCAGGATTGGCACATCGAACCGGGCAGCCATTTCTCCGATGAGCCGGACATGGTGGATTCCTGGCCGCCGCACTGCCGGGCCCGGACCAAAGGAGCTGAACTCCACGAGGACCTGGACCCGGAATACATCCAGGCTTACTTCCGTAAAGGACAGTACACAGCGGCCTACTCCGGCTTTGAAGGCGTCCTTGCCCCGGAAGACGACGTCCCTTCCGGGGATCTCAAGGCCGGGTCCGTCGTCTCCGAGGTCCTGGATGAAGATGCCATCGGCCTCGATGACTGGCTGCAAAGCCACGACGTCGAAGAGGTGGTGGTCGTAGGCATCGCCACGGACTACTGCGTCAAGGCAACGGCCCTTGACGCCGTACAGGCCGGATATGCCACTACGGTCATTGCGGACCTGACAGCGGGAATCGCAGGGGACCTCACCGAAACCTTCGACGAAATGGAAGCCGCCGGCGTCGAGGTTGAACGCAGCCAGGTTTAACGCATCCGGGTTTAACGCCGCTAGGTCCGGCTACTTTCGCCCGATGAACCAATCCTGCAACTTACGCAACCGCGCCTGAAGTTGTTCCTCGTTCGCCTGGGCTACAGCAGGTCCACCGCATAGTTCGCGCAGTTTCGTGTGCACCACTCCGTGCGGTGTACCTGTCCGGGCGGACCACGCGGCTACGTTCTTGGCCAGTTCGTTGCGCAAGTCCATGAGCATGCGGTGGTCGGGTACGGCCGGAGAAGCTGCAGCAGCCAAAGGCGACTGGCGCTTTTTGCGCGATTGCTGTTCGTGCTGCCGCTGACGCAGCAACGTCCCTACCTGCTCGGCGTCGAGAAGCCCCGGAATGCCGAGGAAGTCCAACTCCTCATCGGAGCCGATGTCCGCTCCCGTACCGAATTCACCGCCGTCGAAAAGGACGCGGTCAAAGGAAGCCTGCGAGTCGAGGGCTTCGAACTTGCCCTTGGTGAGCTCGTCCGAGGCCTTGTCCTCGCGGTTGGCCTCGGCCATGAGGTTCTCTTCAGGGCTGAAGAGTCCGTCCTCATCCTTTTCCGGGCGGTCAAGGGCGTGATCGCGCTCGGCCTCCATGGTGTTGGCCAGCACCATCAGGGGTGGCACCGAGGGCAGGAAGACCGACGCCGTCTCGCCCCTTTTGCGGGCACGCACAAAACGGCCTACGGCCTGGGCAAAAAACAGCGGCGTCGAGGTGGACGTGGCGTAGACGCCCACCGAGAGGCGGGGAACGTCCACGCCTTCGGACACCATTCGGACGGCGACCATCCACCGCTTGTCTCCCGCGGAGAATTCCTCGATCTTGCTGGAAGCCTTGGAGTCGTCAGAGAGAATTACCGTGGGCGACTGCCCGGTGATCTTCTTAAGCTGCCCTGCGTAGGCACGGGCGTCGTCGTGGTCCGTGGCGATAACCAGCCCACCGGCGTCCGGGACCGTCCGGCGAACTTCGCCAAGGCGTTTATCCGCGGCGGCAAGGACAGCCGGAATCCATTCGCCGGTCGGGTTCAACGCCGTCCGCCAGGCCTGTGACGTGATGTCCTTGGTGACAGCCGCTTCCCCAAGGGAGGCGGCCATTTCGTCACCCGCACTGGTCCGCCAGCGCATCTGGCCCGAGTAGGCCATGAAAAGCACGGGACGCACCACGTGGTCCCGGAGGGCATTGCCGTAGCCATACGTGTAATCGGCTTTGGAGCGGCGAATGCCGTCGCGGTCCTCGGCGTATTCCACGAACGGGATGGGTGAGGTATCGGAACGGAACGGCGTACCGGTCAGTGAAAGGCGCCTTGCCGCTGGATCAAAGGCCTCGCGCAAGCCGTCTCCCCAGGACAGGGCCTCTCCACCGTGGTGGATTTCGTCCAGGATGACCAGCGTCCGGGCGGCTTCTGTCTTGGCACGGTGCAGCATCGGCTTACTCGCCACCTGGGCATACGTCACAGCGACGCCAACGAATCCACGGCCATGCTGGCCATCGGAATTCTTGAAGTTGGGGTCAATGGCAACCCCCACCCGGGCAGCGGCGTCAGCCCACTGCCGCTTCAGGTGATCCGTGGGAGCCACGATGGTGATCCTGTTAACTACGCCGCTATCCAGCAGCGTTGTGGCAATGCGCAAGGCGAAGGTAGTTTTACCGGCGCCAGGCGTAGCCACGGCCAGGAAATCCTTTGGATGCCTGGCCATGTAGAGATCCAGGGCTTCCTGCTGCCACGCACGCAGCTTGGGCGCTGTACCCCATGCGGCGCGCTCCGGGTACGCCGGAGGCAGGGATGGACCACCAAATAATGTTTCTGTCATGCGGACTCCCCCGGCCTGATGGCAGCGAAAATTAGCCCCGGTTCTCCGGGCACGCGGCAACGGACCGCATTGCGGTCACTACGGGAAGGGGCCTGTGTTCTCTCCCTACCCACTACTTGGAGTTGCCTGGGCCGCTGTCTCCACCGTCATTGCCGGGACGGAGGCCCCTCATAGATCTCCTTGCACTCCGGGCAGACCGGGAACTTCTGGGGATCGCGCCCCGGCGTCCAGACTTTGCCGCAGAGGGCAATGACGGGCTCGCCGGTCATTGCCGACTCCATGATCTTTTCCTTGCGCACATAGTGCGCGAACCGCTCGCGGTCGCCGGGCTCCACTTCCTGGCGCGTTTCCTCGCGCTCAATGGTGGATGTGGACGTTCCGGCTCCGGAAAGCTCGCGCATGGGGTCGTTTTCGAATGGATCCGGAGGAAGCGTAGTCATGGCATCCATCTTACCGTCTACAGACCCTGCCACTCCGGCTTGTTGTCATAGGTGTGGCGGTAGTAATCGGCCAGCTTCAGCGACGACGCCGCGGCCTCGTCCACCAATATTGTGGCGTGGGGATGCATCTGAAGGACGGATGCAGCGCAAATTGCGGCTACCGGACCTTCGACGAAATCCCGCACTGCCTGGGCTTTTTGCGCACCCGTAGCCACCAGGATGACGTGGCGGGCATCCATGATGGTGCCCAACCCCTGGGTGACCACATGGTGCGGGACGTCGTCGATGCTGTTGAAAAAGCGTGCGTTGTCCTTGCGGGTCTGCTCGATCAGCGTTTTGATCCGGGTGCGGGACGCCAGTGATGAACCTGGCTCATTGAATCCGATGTGGCCGTCCGTGCCGACGCCCAGGATCTGGAGGTCCACGCCGCCGGCATCCTTAATGGCATCCTCGTATGCCTGGCAGGCTGCTTCCAGGTCCTCGGCGGCACCATCGGGGCCATGCACATTCTCAGGCTTGATGTTTACCCGGTTGGTGAACTCGCGCCGGATCACCTCGCGGTACGACTCAGGATGACCTGCTTCAAGTCCAACGTACTCATCAAGCGCGAATCCATGTGCCTCACTGAAGTCCACGCTCCCGGCTTCGTAGCGCCGGGCCAATTCGTCGTAGATCGGCAGCGGAGAGGAGCCCGTGGCCAAACCCAGGACCGCGTTCGGCTTGCGGCGCACAAGGGCTTCGATGGCATCTGCCGCCAGTGCGCCAATCTGTTTGGTGCCAGGGAGAATGACAACTTCCATCGTCACTGCCTTTCTTGTGTAGGAATTGCGCGGTATTGACTCGAGGTTATCCCATGTCCCATGAGCTGGCCATGGTTGTTACGGCGTCAGCGGTTCACACTGACCTGGGCGAACATCTCCGGGCCCCGTGCATCCAACCATTTACCGCCCAGGCGCACTCCGACAATGAACAGGCCAATGCCCAAAAGTGGACCCACCCCAAGGTTAATCCAGCCGGGGACGACGCTGCCGGTAAACAGTTGGGCCCCCACCAGTGCAAGCTGCGGCAGGAGCAAAAGAACCAGGACACCCATGCCTATCATCTGCACGGCCAGCGTCTGGGCAACGTTGCCAGGTGGCTTCTTGAACGGGCTGTCACCGGGCAAGGGCACAGCAATGTTGTATCGCGCTGAGATCACCGAGGATAAACCCAAGCCGGTGAACAACGTGCCCAGCGACAGTCCCACCACGTTCGGAGCCCACGCCCAGGAACCGGCGAAGAAGAACGGACCTATGGAAAAGAGAAGCACAAGAGGCAGGGCAATGGTCAAGCACGCAATGGCACGGCCCAGGCGGTCATCCACACCCCTGACACCTGCTGCCAGGTGAAGGGCAAAAGCGGTGTTGTCATAGGAAACATCAGCGCAGATGGACCACGCCATGACAAACGCCGTCAGCGGCCCAAGGAGCATGAGCATCCCGTAATCACCGCTTTGGCTCCCGCTGAAGAAGAAAATCACCGGAAACAGTGGAACGACCACCAGCGAGCCCGCGTATCGAGGGTCTTTCATCCAATAAATCAAGGCGCGGGCAGCAACCGCGCCAGCCGGTGTACCTGGCAGTACATCGAACAGCCCACGCTTGCCGCCCTTCTTGGCAGAACCTCCGGCGTACGGCGGGGTCACCAAAGCGTGTTGCAGCAGCAGGTGCCAGCACAGCAGCAATCCGGATAGGGTTGCAGCAGCAATGAGGAGTTTCAGTCCGGCGGAAGCAACGTCGCCAGCCTCGAGGTCACCGCCCAGGGACCAGGCCGCGCCAAGAGGGGTCCAAGAGACTGTACGGGCAAGCCCAGGGAGATAATCCGCCGTGCCGCGAACTCCGTCGACGATACCCACGATGATGGGACCCATCAGCATGAGCGGGATGAAAAAGACGATGCTGCTGACGTCCTTGAAACGGCGGGACGATGCCAGGCCGGCAGTCGCAGTCGTCACCACTTTGGACAACACCACGCAGGTCAAGGCTCCCAAAATCGCGCCCAGCAACGCACCCGCCACGGATGGAAAACTCCGCCACCACGTGCCAACAGTGGCCAGCGCGACAAGGGCTGTGGCAAGGCCCGGAATCCCGATGAAACCCGCCAAAGCAAGGCCGGTGAGAAGCTGGCGGGGTGGGATCGCAGATGTGGTGAACCGCGCGGGATCCAGCGTCATGTCGGCTGCGGATGCTAGAAGGGGAACCACTGCCCAGCCCAGCATTGCCGCAGCACCGCCCAAGACCACCACGGTCCGGGCGATTTCAGGGTCCGCCCAACGCAGGGCAATCAACGCTCCAATCAACAGGACCACGATTCCCAGCGCATACAACAGCCCGATGCCCATTCCGATGAGCTGCGCGGGGCTGCGCTTGAAGCCGTTCAGGAGCAACCGCCATTTAAGGCTTAGAAGGTGCGCAACCACTCCAGTCCCTCCGTCCGGTGCCCGCCGCCTACCAACTGCACAAAACGTTCCTCCAGCGTGGAACCGTTCCGGACTTCATCCACGGACCCCGCCGCGAGTACACGTCCTGATGCCACAACCGCCACATGGCTGCACATGCGCTGCACGAGGTCCATGACGTGGCTGGAGACGATGACCGTACCTCCGGAAGATACGTAGCTCTCAAGGATGCCCCTGATGTTTGCCGCCGATACCGGATCCACCGATTCAAAGGGCTCGTCCAATACGAGCAGCCGCGGAGCATGGATCAGCGCCGAAGCCAACGCGATCTTCTTGGTCATACCTGCCGAGTAATCAACCACCAAGGATCCGGCATCGGCTTCAAGGTCCAAGGCCGCCAACAGTTCGGTCACCCGGGGACGAACCACGTCCCGGTCCATGCCACGGAGCAGGCCCGCGTATGTGACCAGCTGTTCCCCGGTCAGCCGGTCAAACAAACGGACACCATCGGGCAACACACCCATGAGCTTCTTGGCCTCCAGCGGCCGGGCCCAAACGTCCACACCATGGACCAACGCCGTGCCAAAGTCCGGCCGCAGCAGCCCAGTGGCCATAGACAATGTGGTGGTCTTGCCGGCACCGTTCGGACCCACCATTCCATAGAAGGAACCCACGGGAACCTCCAGGCTCAGGCCATCGACAGCGATCTTTCCACCGAACCGCTTGGCCAGGCCGCGGATGGACAGAGCCGATACCGGCAGGTCCCTGTCCGGGTCTGCTGACAGTCCGGCTTCTTCAACCGCGGAATCCTGGGGTGCAGGCCGGCGAAGCCGGGATGGCTGGGAGAGTGGTTCATGGCGCGGTTCCGTCATGGCTCCAGCCTAGCCCCGGCTTACAGTGGTGTCGGGACGTGCTAGAAGCCGTGGCGGGGTATGGCTCTGCGGTACTGCGGAACCCAGGAAATTTCGTGTCCGAGCTCATAAGCGGCCCTGAGCCACCAGTGCGGATCGCGCAACGCTGCCCGCGCCATGAAGACCGCATCGGCACGCCCGTTTGCCACGATATCCTCGGCCTGGGTGGCACTTGTGAGCAGGCCCACTGCGCCGGTGGGTATACCGGCGTCGCGTTTTACCTGTTCGGCGAATCCAGCCTGGTAACCGGGAGCGGGCCGGATTTGTTGATGGGCGACCGCCCCGCCACTGGAGACATCCACGAGGTCGACACCGCGTTCGGACGCGGCCTTGGCAAGGCGGACGGAGGCATCGACATCCACTCCCCCTTCCGCCCAATCAGTTGCGGAAATCCGCAACAACAATGGCATGGAATCCGGAATGACCTCTCGCACGGCGTCTACGACCGCGAGCATCAACCGGTTCCGCCCATTCTCAGTGCCACCCCACTTGTCAATACGGGTGTTGATAAGGGGGCTTTGGAACTGGTGAAGCAGATACCCGTGTGCGCCATGGATTTCCACGGTGTCAAAACCTACGGCCACAGCCCGGGCGGCCGCAGCTGCAAAGTCGGCAATAACTCCATGGATGTCTTCTTCGCTCATGGCTTCCGGCGCCGCATAACCGTCGTAGGGCTGTTGGGTAGGACCAAAAGTGACCCAGCCGCCGTCGGAAGCTGGAACGGAACCGGTCCGGTCTGAAAACGGCCAGTACGTCGACGCCTTACGCCCGGCGTGCGCGAGCTGGGCGCCGATCTTGCAGTCGACGGCGCCGTGCTGGTGAACGAAGTGGACAATCCGCTCCCAGCCGGCAGCCTGCTCATCGGAGTAGAGTCCAGCGTCCCTGGGGCTGATCCGGCCTGAGGCATTCACCGCAGCAGCTTCACTCAGGATCAACGCAGCACCACCGGCCGCAAAGGATCCCAGGTGCATCAAGTGCCAGTCGTTGGGTTCACCCGTTTCCGGGGTGCAACTGTACTGGCACATGGGTGAAACCCACCCACGATGCGCAATGTGGAGCGAACGCAGCTGCAGGGGCGTAAACAGCGCCGAGGGCACTAGAACAGAACCCTCGCAAGTCCTTGACGGGCTTTGGCCACCCGCTCATCCGACGTGCCCACTACTTCGAAAAGTTCAAGCAGGCGTAGACGGGCGGTCTCGCGCTCGGGACCGAAATTCCGGCCGATGAATGCAATGATGCGGTTGAATCCATCCTCGATGTGCCCGCCGGAGATGTCGAGGTCGGCCACGCCCAGCTGGGCCTGCACATTGTCGGGCTCCTGTGCTGCCAGTTCCCGGAGGTTTTCAGCTTCGGCAGCTGAGATCTTCTCAAGCCGGGCCATCAGCTCCACCTGCGCCAAGCCTGCCTTGGCGTCTGCGTCGGCGGGCATTTCCAACAGTGCTTGCTTATAGGCAGCCGCCGCTCCGGCGTAGTCTCCGGCCTCGATTGCATCGATGGCTGCTTGATGGAGGGGAGGCAGCGGTGCTGGTTCCGCTTCGCCCTCCGGCGCAGCATCACCGATGCTTCCGGTCACGCCGTTGGCGGCTGCAACCTTGAGCAGTTCATCAACGAGGCTGCGGATCTGCTCGTCATCGGCAGGACCCTGGAACAACGGCACGGGCTGCCCTTTGACGACGGCAACAGCCGTGGGCACTGCCTGGACCTGGAAGGCCCTGTGCGAGTTGAGGGAACGCATCAACGTCAGCGGCAGCAAGAACCAAGCGTCCGCCATAGCTTTCGACGACGCGCTGGGCTGCGTCGAGGACAGCCGGAGATTCGGCGGCATAGCGCGACCAGAGAAGGAAGAGGACAGGTATCTGGGCGGACAACTGCACCAGATCCTGGAAATTGGTTTCGGTAGCGTCCACGCGAAGGGGTGCACGTCCCGATTCGGCTCCGCTGGGTGCCCCCGATTCCGGGCTGGCGGAATCGGTTGGCGCGCCTGCAGGCGGCGACTGGGGCGGGGCGGCGGGCCGGCGCAACGACGAGAGGTCGACGGCGCCGCGCAGGTTCAGCTGGCTGGCAGCGGCTGGAGTGGGTCGGTATCCGGGCGAACTCATACCGTCCACTCTAGCCGCTGCCTTGCCATGGGCATGTCCTACTTGAAGCTGGCTCCCACGAGTCCGCGGGTAGCGGCTACGAGCTTCATGGGATCAGCAGAACCTGCCGGCGGAATGTAAACGGCCACCGATTCGGCGAAGTTCAGGACCATACCTGTGGTGGTTTCCTTGCCGCCGGCGAAAACAGCGGAGTCGTCCTCGAGAATCAGTTTGTCCCCTGCCGCCTTCGGTGTTCCTTCAAAAGCGAAGTCCAGGCGCCCGACCACCAGGGCGCCGCCATCTGCCGTGCGCAGCACCACGGTCTGGTTGTTCACCGGTGTATGGGAGAACTTGAAGTTGGCACTGGTTCCGTTCTTCACGGTGTCCGCCTGGTAGGCAAGGGCACCGGCGATGTACGGCGAGGACTGACCATCAGCGAGCTTGCTCCTGTTGGGTGAGTCAGGAGTTGTCAGCATCTCGCCAAGGATTCCCAAGGCTTCGTTGCCGCTGTAAGCCAGTCCGGTCTTGTCATCAGCTGCTGCAGGAGCGGTTCCGTCACGGGGAACGGGGAACGACGGGAAGTTGGTGCCCGGCTGCAACGGAGCGCTGCCCCAGAGCTTGTAGTTTTCCCGCGGTGAGAGCTGGACCAACGTCAGGACCTGGGGCACGACGTTGCCCTCACCCTGGGTCAGGGCAAAGACCGTACGCGGCCAGTCGCGCTTGGTACTGATGACGCTGCTCTGGAGCTTGGTGGCACGAACCGGCATCCGGGGCTCGTAAGCAGACACCGTGGAGCGAATCTTGTAGTTCTGGGTGCGGACTTGGAGTTCCATCTTGTCCACGCGCGGCGCGAGCTTGGCCGCATCCTTGGCGGCATCCGCTGCGTCCACAGTGCTGGCAACCTGCTCCAGGATGCGCTGCAGCTGGGATTCGAGCATTACAGGTGCCGCGTCCCCTTCCGTCGAAGCGGAAGAAGAGTTGGTGGGCTTGGGCGTGGACGTTGCCTGGGCAGCGATCGCCGAACTTCCCACAAGCGCGGTTGCGAGTGCAGCGGCAACGGCAGTAACGCGCAGGCTTGAGCCTTCTGCTCCAGCGCCCCGGCGACCGTCAGCCTTGCCGGGCGGCGCCTGGACGGGCAGGGTGGTGGTTTCCCCGCCACCACGCGGTCCACCGAAGTCATCACCCTTGCGGTGCTCATCGCCCTTGCGGCGGTTGCTGATGGCCTTGGAAACGAACGGGAGGGCTACTCCGGCAAGCATGATGATAATGCCAAGCACGATGAGCGGCACGGCCCAAGGCGTGGTTGCGTTGTTGGGGAAAGTCATCGAGATTGACGACGGCGCAGGCTTGGTTCCGTCGCTGGCTACCAGGAGGGACCACTCGCCTCCAGCAGGAGGATTCCAGGTGTAGTCCAGTTCTCCGCTGGCGTCTTCTGTGTTAACCCACAGATCCGAACCTACAGGAGAGGGAGCAGTTGCTTCCCCGTCAGTGGAGGCAACCTCAAGGGACTTCTGGTCCTGGGAGACTCCCGTCAGAGTGTTGTGGGCAGTTTTGCCCACCCAGGCTTCGACGTCGTCCGGGCGGCCCGTGGCAACGATGAAGTTGCCTTCACCCTGGATCTTGATCTTCACCGGCCCGTCATGGAGGGCGATCAACTTTTGGTCGATCACGGTCAGCGGGGCAGCTTTTGTGTCACTGGGAACCGAGGCCGTCACGGTCTCGGCGGGGGCCCAGAAGGTTAGCTGGCCAATGCCGGCCAGCATCGTCAGCAGGCCCAGCAGCACCAGCAAGGCTGCAGTCTTCAAACGCACAGGATCACCTATCATCAGCGGTCGTTGAACTTCAAGGGTAACCGTTTTGTTATCAAAGAGTCAGATCGGCCCATCCCGCCGGGGACGCCTGGTTCCCTGCAACGGCGCCGCCAAGGCCGGATTCCGGGCTCCTGATAGTGTGGCGATGATCATGATATCCAGGCGACCAGCGCCTGAATCGCAGCGTCACCACCGCATTTAGCTAATAACCTAGACAAAAAGTGCAAACAACGTAGAAAAGGCAGCAGAACCGCGTGAAAGACCACTTGGAGCCCCGTCCCATCGATGAGTCAGGGTCAACTGTGGTGGATGCCCCCGCGGATGGGACCTCCGCTACTGTTCCGGTCCGCACCGGACGCCTGGCCGCGATAGCCCGCAAGCTGAGGCAACCCATCCCTGGAGCCCGCACCCGGGTCAGGTTCGAGATGCCTCCCGAGGACGAGGCCGTTGTTGCAGCGGAAGGCATCAAGGCCGACGAAGAAAATGACTTCGGCGCTCCCGGTCCCCGAATGTCCTCCCAGCACCCGTTATATGTGGGCTTCATGGGCACCGCGGGGGTCGGCGTGGCCCTGCTGGTCTTTTACATCGCGAGCAATACCACCCAGCTGATCCTATGGATCGTTGCCGCGCTCTTCATCGCCCTCGGGCTGGATCCGGTAGTCCGATGGCTTGAGACCCGAAAGGTGCCGCGCCCTGGCGGCATCCTGATATCTGTCTCCGTCCTGGTCCTTGCGGTTGCCGGGTTCTTCGCAACGTTGATTCCCACCATCGTGGAACAGGTTTCCGAGATCGTCCGGCAAGCGCCCGAGTGGATACGGGGCTTCCTCGACTCTGATTTCTTCCGGACCGTGGACAGCCAGTTCGGCATTCGCGACCGCATCACTACCGAATTGGATAAGTTCGTTAAGGATCCCGAAGCCATGGGTGGCATCTTCGGCGGCGTGGTGGGCTTCGGTTCCACTGTGGCCAACGGATTGTTCGGCACGCTGATTGTCCTGGTGCTTAGCCTGTACTTCCTGGCTGCCCTGCCATCCATGAAGAAATGGGCCTACCGCCTGGCGCCGAGGTCGCGCCGCCCCCGTGTCGAGGCACTTTCGGAAGCGATTACCGATTCAGTGGGCAACTACGTGATTGGCCAGGCCCTGCGTTGCCCTGCTGAACGCATTCTTTGCCTTCATCGTCATGAGCATCCTCGGCATTCCCTTCAGCGTCCTGCTTGCCTTCGTGGTGGCGCTGTTGGCCTTCATCCCGCTGGTTGGCGGCATGATCGCCGCAGTTGTGGTTATCCTCGTGGCGCTGACAGCCGGATGGCAAACGGCCGTTATCTATGCGATCGCCTACTTTGCCTACCTGCAGTTCGAGGCCTACTTCATCTCGCCGCGCATCATGCAGCGGGCAGTGGCCGTTCCGGGTGCCGTCGCCGTGATCTCAGTCATCGCCGGCGGAAGCCTGCTGGGTGTCCTGGGTGCGTTGATTGCCATTCCGACAGCGGCGGCCATCATGCTGCTGATCAAGGAAGTCTTCATCATGCGCCAGGACAGGCACTGATTTTCCCCGTCCAGTCGTCCCGCGCTGGCCTAATCATCCCGCGTTGGCCTGCTCATCCCGCGTTGGCCTGCTCATCCCGCGTTGGCGACCGGGCCCGCCCACTCACGTGGCAGACCGTTCACGCCGGCACCTGCCGGAGTGACGTCGTCGACGATTTCGTCCAGGACGCGCGCTGCGTACTTCTCCCCCACCCACAGGTGCTTGGCACCGTCGACGCCCACCACCCGCGCCTGCGGTATCAGGCTGAAGCGCTGGGCTGCCTCCGCGGGTCGAAGGTAATCGTCGTGTTCCGGAACCAACACGGTCAGCGGCTTTCCGGAGGCTGCCCACTCCTTGAGGTGGACGTCCGTTGCCCGGTGGAGTGGCGGAGACAGGAGGACCGCGCCCTCGATCTGTGACGCCACAGGTTCCACTGCGCCGTACATCAGTGCCAGTTCCGTCCCGAACGACCAACCCACCAACCACCGGTTCGGCAGGCCACGCTCAACGGCGAACCGGACGGCGGCTTCGACGTCGTAACGCTCACCGATGCCCTCTTCAAACTGCCCCTGGCTGGTACCGCGCGGCGAGTGTGTGCCACGGGTATTGAACCTCAGGACCGCCACCCCTGCCAGCGCAGGAAGCCGGTAGGAAGCCTTGCGGTAGACATGCGAGTCCATGAAGCCGCCATGGGTCGGCAGCGGATGAAGGGTGATCAACGTTGCGGTGATCTCCCCCGACTCCGGCACGGCGAGCTCCCCCAGCAGGAGTTTTCCGTCGTCGGTGGTGAATTCCACATTCTCCCGACGCGCGGGAAGGACGGTGGAGGCCCGGATCGCCGAGGGAGCATCCTGCGCAGTGAAAACGAACGAGGCGGGGTCGAAAGTCATGCTCCCAAGCCTAAGGGAATCGGCGGGACCTGGTCAGCGGTACCGGTAGGTTCGTGACGTCCAGCAGTTGGTGTGCCAATGCCTGCGCTCGGCCAACCCGGCGGCTTCGCCAAAAAGGTGGTTGTCAGACCACACCACCAAATGGGCGATACCGGGGAGGATGGCTGTCGAGCAGCCCGGGCAGATGTACTGCTTCTCCGCCTTCCGCGCCGTCATGGTGCGGACCATCCAGTCGCCATCGGGGGCGCTTTCCCTGCGCGCAATCCCCGCCCTTGCCCGTTCCAGGTCCAGTTCCGGGGCCTCGTCTGCCCACTTGCCGGCAGGTTTGTTCGAACGTGTGCTGGCGGCGTTGCGACGAGGGCGGTTGGAACGGGGCATGATTCCATTCTGCCCCAGCGACCGGCCGCCACCGGGTAAGGTAAGGCGGGTGCGACTCGTCATAGCCCGTTGTTCTGTTGATTATGTTGGCCGTCTCAAGGCCCACCTCCCACTCGCCACCAGGCTCCTGCTGGTCAAGGCCGACGGCTCGGTGCTGGTGCACTCCGACGGCGGCTCGTACAAGCCGTTGAACTGGATGAGCCCACCGGCCACGCTGCGCGTAACATCCCCCGAGGAAACCGAAGTGGAAGAGGGCGTCGTTGAGCAGTGGACCGTGCAGTCGGCCAAGACCGATGACCGGCTCATCATCAACATCTATGAGCAACTGCATGACACCTCACATGATCTGGGTGTCGATCCTGGACTGATCAAGGACGGCGTGGAAGCTGACCTGCAACGCCTCCTGGCAGAACAGATCGAAACGCTCGGAACCGGTTACTCACTCATCCGGCGGGAATACTTCACTGCGATCGGACCCGTAGACATCCTTGCCCGGGACGCAACCGGCGCAACGGTGGCGATTGAACTGAAGCGGCGCGGCGACATCGACGGCGTCGAGCAGCTTACCCGATACCTGGAGCTGTTGAACCGGGATCCACTGCTGGCGCCCGTCCGTGGGATTTTTGCAGCCCAGCAGATCAAGCCCCAGGCCAAAGTCCTGGCCAACGACCGCGGAATCGACTGCATAACGCTGGACTATGACGCCATGCGCGGTGTGGACGACAGCGAATCCCGCCTCTTCTAGCGAGTGTGCCGCAGACCACTAGAATCAGAGTCATGACTGCCGCAGACCATTTCGTCCATTCTTCCGCGCCCAGCCACCAAATCCTCACGGGAACGCTCGTAAGTGACGGTGTGGTGGTGGAAGACGGCCTTCTGGCCATCGACGGCGACCGCATCGCCTACGCAGGGCCGGCGGACGGCTTTGACGCGGACGCGTTTGAAGGATTCGGGCACGCCATACGCATTGGTGCGCCCAGCGGCCACTTCATCTTCCCTGGCTTGGTGGACGTCCACTGCCATGGCGGAAATGGTGGTGACTTTCCAGGCGGAGAGGAGGCCTCGGCCCGTAAAGCAGTAGAGTTCCTGCACCGTTCCGGCACCACAACTTTCCTCGCAAGCATGGTTACGGCGCCCCGGGAGGACCTCCTTCGCGGGATCGAACTCTACGTGAAGCTCGTCGACGAAGGTCTGGTGGCCGGCATCCATTTGGAGGGTCCTTTCCTCTCCCATGCACGATGCGGCGCCCAGAACCCGGATTACCTGCTGGAGCCGGACCTGGACCTCATGAACGAACTCGTGGGCGCTGCCGCCGGCAAACTTGCCACTATGACGTATGCCCCGGAATTGCCCGGGGCCGCTGCCCTGGTGGACTTAATGACCTTCCACGGCGTGACGCCCTCGTTGGGACACACGGATTGTGACGACGCCACTGCCGCTGCATCGTTGGCTGCGGCCCGCGAGGGACTGGAATCGGCAGGGTTCGACGGCGTCAGCTCGCTACCGACAGTGACGCACCTTTTCAACGGGATGCCACCCATGCATCACCGCGCGCCAGGCCCTGTTGCTGCCTGCTTGCGGGCCGCCCAGGCGGGAAAGGCTGTGGTGGAACTTATCGCCGACGACACCCACCTGGACCCCAGTACCGTGGCCACCGTTTTTCAGTTGGTGGGTGCCGCCAACATTCTCCTGGTGACTGATTCGATGGCCGCTGCTGGGCTTTCGGACGGAAACTACATGCTTGGACCATCGCCGGTGACCGTCAGCAATGGCGTGGCAACCCTGGATGCCACCGGCTCCATCGCAGGGGGCACGGCCACGCTCCTGGAAGTGGTCCGCAAGACGGTGGCCGCCGGCGTCGCCCTTCCGGACGCCATCTGCTCAGCGACTGCAGTGCCTGCAGCCATTCTTGGACTCTCTGACGAGGTGGGTGGATTGCGACGCGGCCTTCGCGCTGACGTTGTTACAACCGATCAGGAACTCGGCCTTACTGCGGTCATGCGTAACGGACAGTGGTTGGCTTAGGACAATCAGATCGCGGCGAATTGCGGTTGTCCGCGTTACCTTCTTTTTACCGAAAATTTTCCCGAATTGCCTTAAAGACCGTTGACCTCCGGCACGCCACATGAAAGTGTTGTAGCAGTCTTTGTGTAGGTGGTTTTCATGCTCGCAAGACGAGTTGCGAGCGTGAAGCTCCTGCGAAACCGGACAGGCCAAGCCTGGACGGAATCCGGATCTTCTCGCGGAGTAACAAGGGCCGGTACGAGGTGTATCGGACTGCTGTTCCATAATGAGGAGAAATACATGGCACTGGGAACCGTCAAGTGGTTCAACGCTGAAAAGGGCTTCGGCTTCATCACCCCGGATGACTCGGATGGGGATGTTTTCGTTCACTACTCCGAGATCCAGACCGGTGGCTTCAAGACCCTCGATGAGAACCAGCGCGTTCAGTTCGAGATCGGTCAGGGCGCCAAGGGTCCCCAGGCAACCGGCGTTACGGTCGTCTAGTCTTAGCTGTTGGTTTTGTTTGTTGGAGTTTCAACAAACATGTTGGTCCCGGCTTTCCAGTCGGGATCAACGTGTTTAACAGCCGGAATGTCGGATGAAATGTCTGATATTTCGACAACCCTTGTTACAAAGCGTGAAGAAATGCTAAACGGCCTCAGAGAAAAGACGTCGTGAATTCAAGCAACCAGTGTCCGCAGCAGTCTGGCAGATTGCCGCACGGACAATCCCGGAAGGTATGCGCGGCTCAGCGCCCTGCCTATTGCGGGCAGGTGCAACGGCTCCTGGTAATACATATACAAAGTTCTGTAATCGGGTTGGAACCGTGACTTAAAGGAAGCAAGGGAACGGAACCCATAGACGGGTTCCAGGGCCTGGCCAACCAAGTCCAACATGCCGGCAAGTCCCTCGGCTTGCTGATCAATCTCGTCCTTCTCCCGCGCCAAGGGCGAACCGGAGAGTGAGATAACTTCCACCGACTCCCTGAGATGGAGGATGGCGGAGGCAATCAGGAATTCCATCACTCCCGGGAAGGCATCGCCGCGCCGACGCATGAAGTCCAGGGTCCAGCTGACAACACTGCCGTTCCGGTAGACAGGAAGCCAGCTGGTGACGCCATAAACGAACCCCTCAGCATCAGTGGCCACGCAGCACAACACGTCAGGGTCCTCAAGTTCATCCAGGCCGCCCAACGTAAATCCCATTTCAGGTACGCGTTTTTGTGCAGCCCACTCTTCAGACACCTCGCCCACTTGTGCACGCAGGGCATGGGGCAAACCGTCGTACCGGCCCCATGTGGCAGTGATCCCCATCTTTGCTGCCCGGTTGAGGGACGTCCTGACGTTCTGCCATTCCTTGCCGCGGAACTCCAAACCCCTGATCCTCAACCGGGTTTCCTGCGCGACAGCAACCCTTCGAAAGCCGCGGGCCTGAAGCATGGGCCACAACTCATCTGTACATGAGTAGAGGCAAGGTATCAGGGCATGCTGGGAACAGAAATCAAGGAATCCTCCAGCAGTCTCTACATGGTGCTCCCCCGCGCCCACGGGACCGGCCAAGGTCAGGGCGACATGGCCGTGCTGCTGGTATGCCACTGCCCCCGTACCGCCAGGATTGAACCAATATTTGTTCGGCTCCCAGAGCGCCATCCACGACAACGAATCACCACCGGCTTTCACCAGCTCGCGTGCACGGTCCCGCCCTTGATGGTCCAAGCCGGCAGCATGATGGCCTCGGATGAGGAGTATCCAGACTCCAATCAACGCCACAAGCCAGAAGACGGTCCCGGAGTAGGAGAACAGAAAGACTTCAAAAGCGTCGCGCTCAGCAAAGACCTTGCGGTACACGCTGGGCAACGGAACCGGCAGGTACTGCCGGGCGAGCTCTGCACCCAAACCCAGCAAGCCGCCGTCGCGCGTCATGCCGCCCGAGGCCAGCCATACGGCAGTGTATGCAAGCGCCAGGGACGCACCTGTGAGGCCAACCAGCCAAAAGACGCGCCGCCGCAAACGGGCAGAGGATTCGACCCGGAAGTGTCCACGATAAGCAAACAACAGGACCGCCAGGGTAAGCGGAACCAGGACCAAGGGGATCAGATGCACAACTGCCGGGTTCAACATCGCCGCTTGACGTCCCGGGGGCATTGGAATGCCCGCAAAAAGGCTCAAGTAGACAGTCGAAAGGGCCACTACGACCAACTGGACACCGATCGCTATCCCCAACGCCAGGCGCCGCCCACGCCGCATGCCGTCGGCACAGATCAGCAACAAGACCACAGGCACAACCGCAAGTGCCAGGCCAAACGGACCCGTATAGCCCTGACGGCTTAGCTCGAGGCAAGCCACGTCAATGGTGCCGCCGCAATTGCTTTCCAGTTGGCTCAGAGTGGGGAGCGGGTTAAGGATGACATCCCGCAACAAGGCCAGAGGTCCCGAAGGGCTCTTGGCTGCAGCGGTCAGTATGGGGCCGGCAGCGAAAATGGCCATGGTGAGGGCCAGCAGGTTCCGCACTTCACGGGCCTGTGGAGCGGTGCAGGTGAAGGTGCCCTTGGCTGCTCTGGGTCCACCACGCAGCCCCCAAGCCCAACAAAGCCCCCACAAGCCCCATCAAGGTCTCGGCGTGCCCGATGTACAGCACGAGCAGCAGGGACAGGGAGAGGACCACGGTCCTCAATCGTCGTTGCCAAAGCGTTGGCAACATGGCGCTGGCGGCAAGCGCTGTGGCTATCAAGGCACCGTAGGGTCCTATCAGCCGGGTATCCACCATCCTGGAGATCCAACCATCATCCATGTACCGCGCCACCTGGGTGACCAGGAGGAATGCCGCAACGCATGCAAACTGGCTGCCCAGGAAGACCCCGGCCGTCCGGAAGAAGCCGAATCGCCGCTCTGCAAGCCCCAACAGGAACAGGATCATGAGCGCAGCAGTGACAAACGCCAGCAGGTTGGTCGTAAAGAACAATGACGTCCAGATAGACCACCACTCCCCCGACCGCAGCCCAGCCAGGGTCACGCCCGCCACAGGCAGCAATGATTCCGCAGGACCCCCAAGGATGCTGCCGGACACAACGGACACGGCCACGAACAGCGCAAGCACGAGCGTGGTGAAGGGAGTAGCACGGAGATGTTTGGCGGCTTGCCTCAAGACGGGCTGCACGACGCCTTTCAGGGCAAGGCTCACTGGACTATTCCCCAACGGGAAGACAAGAAATCCAGCGCATCAGGCATACCCCTGACCACAGCATCCCACGAGTGGCCGGCGTGCTGGATTGAGTGTGCTTGGACGCTAAATCCCGCTGCCGTTCCAGCGTCGGCAAGAACGTGCATATAGTCTGTGAACTCGGTGTCCGTGGCGCCCGCTGCCAAGTACAGGCCGCTGCCCGCGTAATCCCGCTGTTGCATCAAAAACAAAGGGGTCCTTGACTCGAAAGCGGCCACGTCGCCGTCGAACGAGTCTGCGATGGTCTTGTTCCGGTCCTTCGCCAGCGATGGCTCCCGCTCAGCGGAAAAACCCACTACCGAAGTAAACAATTCCGGATGCTTTGTCCCCATCTGTACCGCGCACGTACCGCCATACGAAAAGCCACCCACTGCCCACAGCCGGTGATCGTTTGATACATCCAAGGTGGAGCTGATCCAGGCAGGTACGTCCTGGGAGAGATAGGTGTCAGCCTGCGCGATGCGGCTGTCCATGCATAACGTGTTGGCGTTTGCCGAGCCGTTTGGGTCCACCACGACCGCGACGGGGGCGATCCCGCCATGGGCGTCAGCAAACCTGTCCAGTTGCGCACGGAGTTGGCCCCCTGTTAACCAGTCGGCGGGGCCCCCGGGTTGGCCTGAAAAAAGCACCAGCACAGGCAAGCTTGGCCGTGCTGCGGTTTGATAGGCCGGAGGCAGGTAGATGTAGGCCTCCCGTGCTGTGAAGCCCGATATGTTTCCCGGGATCTGGGACTTTCGAAGGATGCCGCCCCGCGGCATTGACTCGGGAGCTCTCCAAACCGACGGCGCAGGTCCAGGCTTGCTGTCCGGAGCGCGTTGAAGGCTGCCCTCCAAGGGCTGGATACGGGCGACGGCTGTACCTAGAAGGTCAGCCACCGTGTTGTTCAGTCCGAAGTAGGCATTGACTTGGACAACACTCAAGAGAACCACGCCCAGCGTCGCTACCAGGCCGCGGGCACGACTTTTCCACGTGGCCTGGGGAAATCGCGTCGCAAACAGCAGAGCGGCCGCGACAGCCGGAACCGACCACGCCAGGGTCTCAAAGGGAAGGTTTTCCGAGAAGATGGCCAGCAGATCAACCAGGACCCAGTGGGCCAGCGCCACAACGGCGACGCCACCCGCAACGCAGGCCGCGACGGCCAGTGGCCAGGAACGCTGACGCCTCCATAGAAGGTACGCGGCTCCCACCACACCGCCGATAATGCTCAACCACAGGAATGGTCCATCAACAAGGCTGACGTCCAGAAGAAAATCCATGGGGCCTAACGCCAGGTTCCGACGCCGATGACAGGTCCGGCCTCGAGCCAGGAAGAAAGACCGGCATAGGCATCGAAGTTCATGGCAAGCATGAACTTCTTACCTTCATATTGGAGTTCAACCACGACGACGCCGGGCTGCACCTTGACGAGCTCATCCTCAGTGGGTTGACGCCGGCCAAGCAGCTCCAACGAACTGCGTTTATATCTGTGTTTTGGGATCACGCTCAGGGACATCAAGCGGAACCACTCAAGTTCATTGTCCTGATAACGACAAACCCCCATCTGCCAGCTGTTTCCAGCCGTGCAAATGGAGGCGTCGACCGTGCCCAGGGCGCGCCGCAGATTGAAGCGGCGCACCCCAAAAAGGCACAGTGAAAAAATCAGCAACGCAAACGCCGTTGCCAGGGCGATGAACGGAATAAGGGAATCGTCCATCAAGGTCGTGCTATCGGATCCCCGCTGTAGCCGCTTCGCCCAGTTGGGCGTTGTCAGCAACAATGACCACACGATCGTTGTCGACGGAGAAGAAACCACCGTCAACAACTACCGCAATACGGTCACCGGAAACCGGCTGGATTGCCAGCTCACCCTCGGCCAGGATGGCCAGGAGGGGCGAGTGGCCCGGCAGGATTCCGATTTCACCATCGCTGGTGCGGGCCTTCACCATCTTGGCCGCGCCGGACCACACAAAGTGGTCCGCTGCGACAATCTCAACCTCGAGCTCAGCCATACTACTTGGTCTGTTCCTGGATCTTGGCCCAGTTGCGCTCGACGTCATCCAGGGCCACCGACGTTGAAGAACGCCTGCTCTGCGATGTGGTCCAGCTCGCCGTCGCAGATAGCGGTGAAGCCTTCCACAGTGTCCTTGATGGACACGGTGGAGCCTTCAACGCCGGTGAACTGCTTGGCGGTGTAGGTGTTCTGGGACAGGAACTGCTGGATACGGCGTGCACGCGACACGACGATCTTGTCTTCTTCAGACAGTTCGTCAACGCCGAGGATGGCGATGATGTCCTGGAGTTCCTTGTTCTTCTGCAGGATCTGCTTGACACGGACAGCCGTGTTGTAGTGGTCCTTGCCGATGTACTGGGGGTCCAGGATGCGGGAAGTCGACGTCAGCGGGTCAACGGCCGGGTACAGACCACGGGAGGCGATTTCACGGGAAAGTTCCGTGGTCGCGTCGAGGTGTGCGAAGGTCGTTGCCGGAGCCGGGTCGGTGTAGTCATCAGCAGGCACGTAAATAGCCTGCATCGACGTGATGGAGTGACCCTT
This sequence comes from Arthrobacter sp. StoSoilB13, assembly GCF_019977255.1. Lineage (NCBI taxonomy): Bacteria > Bacillati > Actinomycetota > Actinomycetes > Micrococcales > Micrococcaceae > Arthrobacter > Arthrobacter sp. StoSoilB13. Next base: position 1,305,057 of record NZ_AP024647.1, read on the forward strand.
GGTGGACGTGATGCGCTCCTGGAGGAGGCCCATCTCGTCAGCAAGGTTCGGCTGGTAACCCACAGCGGACGGCATACGGCCAAGCAGCGTGGAAACTTCCGAACCTGCCTGCGTGAAGCGGAAGATGTTGTCAATGAAGAGCAACACGTCCTGGTTCTGAACATCGCGGAAGTACTCCGCCATGGTCAGTGCGGACAGGGCCACGCGCAGACGCGTTCCCGGCGGCTCATCCATCTGGCCGAAGACAAGAGCGGTGTCCTTGAGAACGCCGGCCTCTTCCATTTCAACCCAGAGGTCGTTACCTTCACGGGTACGCTCGCCAACACCGGCGAATACGGAAGTACCACCGAAGTTGCGGGCAACACGGGTGATCATTTCCTGGATCAGAACGGTCTTGCCAACACCGGCGCCACCGAACAGGCCGATCTTTCCACCCTTGATGTACGGGGTGAGGAGGTCGATGACCTTGATGCCGGTCTCGAGCATCTCCGTGGAGCCCTCGAGGGAAGCGAAGGCCGGAGCCTTGCGGTGGATCGGCCAGTAGGCGTCAGCCTTGATCTCGGATTCTTCGACGTCCAGCGGCTTGCCGAGGACGTTGAAGATGTGGCCCTTGACGCCGTCGCCGACGGGCACGGAGATCGGAGCACCCGAGTCCTGCACGGTGGTTCCGCGGACGAGTCCGTCGGTAGCCTGCAGGGAGATGGCGCGGACGAGGTTGTCACCCAGGTGCTGGGAGGTCTCGAACGTGATGGTCTTGGTCTGGCCATTGAGTGTGATCTCAGTGGTCAGAGCGTTGTAAATCGAGGGGATTGCGTCAGCCGGGAATTCGACGTCGACAACCGGACCAATAACACGGGCAATGCGGCCGGTGGCACCGGCCGTTGCTACGTGTTCGGTAGCAGTGGCAGTCATCTCTCTCACTTCACTCAGTAGATGGCGTGGGGTTAAGTTTATCTGTTTGGTGCAGGTGCGGCTTCGAGCCGAATCCGTTACCGGCTAGGACGCGAGGGCGTCGGCGCCGGCCACGATTTCGGAAAGCTCCTGCGTAATCTCGGCCTGGCGGGCCGTGTTGCGAAGGCGCGTGTACTTCTTGATCAGTTCCGTAGCGTTGTCACCGGCCGACTTCATGGCACGCTGGCGGGCTGCGAGCTCGGAAGCTGCGGCCTGCAGCATGGCTGCAAAGATGCGGGATTCGATGTAACGCGGAAGCAGGGCATCAAGGACCTGCTCCGTTTCCGGTTCGAACTCGTACAACGGCAGCAGGTCGGACTCCGAAGCGGCTTCTTCTTCGACGACTTCCAGAGGAAGCAAACGGATAACCGTCGGCTCCTGCGTCACCATGGACTTGAAGCGGGTGTATACGACGTGGATTTCGTCCACGCCACCTTCTTCGTAGTCGGTGGCGAAGTCTTCGAGGAGTGCAGCTCCGACTTCCTGTGCGGTTTCGAATTCCGGTGCATCCGTGCCGCCAGTCCAATTGCGGGCGTAGTCACGGTTGCGGAAATCGAAGTACGCCTGCGCCTTGCGGCCCACCAGGTACGCCTTGACTTCCTTGCCTTCTGCGTGAAGAAGCTCGGTGAGACCTTCAGCCTGCTTCAGCACACTCGCGGAGTAGGATCCTGCAAGGCCACGGTCTGAAGTGATAATCAGGACTGCGGCACGGCGGATCTGCTCCGGCTCAGTGGTCAGCGGGTGGTCGATTTCGCTCTGACTTGCGACAGCAGAAACGGCACGGGTAATCGCGTTCGCGTAAGGCAGTGAAGCTGCTACGCGGGCGCGGGCCTTACCGATGCGCGAGGTAGCGATCAGTTCCATCGCCTTGAAGATCTTGCGCATCGACGTCGTCGAGCTGATCTTCTGACGGTAGACCCGAATCTGGGCTCCCATACTTATCCTTTCCTAAGTTCCCGACGTACTGCCCTGCCGGGGCCCCTTGAGGACCCCGGCAGAACAGGTCATCGAAACTAGCGCTTCTGCTTGACGATCTTTTCCTGGTCGACGTCGCCGCCGGAAATCGCTTCGTGCTCTTCGTGGCCGGCGCCAACCAGACGGTCGTCGCCTTCACCGAAGAAGCCCTTCTTGAAGGAAACGATTGCTTCCTTCAAGGCTGCGGCGGTGTCGTCATCCAGGACGTTGGTCTGAGCCAGCGTGGTCAGGATGGAGGACTTGTGCTTCAGGTGCTCCAGGAACTCGGACTCGAAGCGGCTGATGTCTTCAACCGGGACGTCGTCCAGGTAGCCGTTGGTGCCGGCCCAGATGGAAACAACCTGGTCCTCAACCGGGAACGGTGAGTACTGGCCCTGCTTGAGCAGTTCCATCAGGCGTGCGCCACGGGTCAGCTGCTGGCGGGAAGCCGCATCCAGGTCAGAGGCGAACATGGCGAATGCCTGCATGTCGCGGTACTGGGCCAGGTCCAGCTTCAAGGTACCGGAGACCTTCTTCATGGACTTGACCTGGGCAGCGCCACCAACGCGGGAGACGGACACACCAACGTCAACAGCAGGGCGCTGGTTGGCGTTGAAGAGGTCCGACTGGAGGAAGATCTGACCATCCGTGATGGAGATCACGTTGGTGGGGATGTAGGCGGAAACGTCGTTTGCCTTGGTTTCGACGATCGGAAGACCGGTCATCGAACCTGCGCCGAGCTCGTCGGAGAGCTTTGCGCAACGCTCCAGCAAGCGGGAGTGCAAGTAGAAGACGTCACCGGGGTAAGCTTCGCGTCCCGGCGGACGACGCAGCAGCAGCGACACGGCGCGGTAGGCTTCAGCCTGCTTGGACAGGTCATCGAAGATCACCAGAACGTGCTTGCCACCGTACATCCAGTGCTGGCCGATGGCCGAGCCTGCATACGGTGCCAGGTACTTGAATCCGGCAGGGTCCGAGGCCGGGGAGGCCACGATGGTGGTGTACTCCAGCGCGCCGTGATCCTCAAGGGTCTGGCGTACTGCGGCAATGGTGGAAGCCTTCTGGCCAACACCAACGTAGACGCAACGTACCTGCTTGGTAACATCGCCGGAAGCCCAGTTGGCCTTCTGGTTGATGATGGTGTCCACAGCGATTGCGGTCTTGCCGGTCTGGCGGTCACCGATGATCAGCTGACGCTGGCCGCGGCCGATCGGAATCATGGCGTCGATAGCCTTGAGGCCGGTCTGCATCGGCTCGTGAACCGACTTGCGCTCGGTGACGCCCGGAGCCTGGAGTTCCAGTGCACGGGTGGTCTCGGCCTTGATCTCGCCGAGGTCGTCGATCGGCTGGCCCAGCGGGTCGACAACGCGACCGAGGAAGGCATCGCCAACCGGAACGGACAGGATCTCACCGGTGCGGTGAACTTCCTGGCCTTCTTCGATACCGGTGAAGTCACCGAGGATAATGACACCGATCTCGCGGACGTCAAGGTTCTGGGCGAGGCCCAGCGTGCCATCTTCGAAGCGAAGCAGCTCGTTCGCCATGACCGAGGGAAGACCCTCAACACGGGCGATGCCGTCACTTGCGGTGGTCACACGACCAACCTCTACGCGCTCTGCGTTTCCGGGTTCGTAGGACGCCGCGAACTCGTTCAACGCATTACGGACGTCGTCGGCGTTGATGGTCAATTCGGCCATCTGCAGTCCCTGCTCTCCTGTTTTCGTGATCATCGTTGCTCACGATGACCGGGTTTTATATCAGTTAAGTTGTGCTTTGTCTTCGCTAGACAGCGAGCTGACGGCGGAGGTCGGTCAGGCGGCCGATAACAGAAGCGTCAAGCACTTCATCACCCACCTGAACCCGGATTCCACCAATCAGGCGGGGGTCAACATTGACGTTGACCTTCAGCTCGCGGCCGTACAGGGCATTCAGCCCGGCCTGCAGACGGCTGGCCTGCGTTTCCGTCAACGGACGGGTAACGCTGACAGTTGCAATCCAGCGCTGCTGACGCTTGGCTGCAAGCTTGGCGAAGGACTCGACGAGCTTGCTCGGCTTGACACCGCGCGGCTGAGTTACGGCCTGGCCAATGAGAACCTTTGCTTCCTCGCTGCTGCCAGGAACAAGTTTCTCGGCCAGGACCACCTTGGCCGCGGCGGATGCCTGCGGCTCAGACAGAGCACGTTGTACTTCGTGGCTGGAAGCGACGGCCTGGTTGAAAGCAAACAGATCGTTTTCCAGCTCTTCCAGCCCCGTAATACCAGAGGCAGAAACGGCCGACTTGTTTTCAGCTACGGCAATGACAACCGTGGCGGCAAGAGTCTCGAGTGCATCGCCGATATCGCGTGCAGATGCCCAGCGCAAGCCAGCCAGTCCGCCCGCGATTTCAGCAGCATCAGCGGAGACTTTTCCGCTAACCAGCTGCTTGACCAGCGCCGACTTCTCGTCTCCACTACGGGACGGGTCAGTCAGGGCGCGGCGCAAGCCAGCCGAGCTGTCCACCGTTCCCAGGATTCCGAAGAGGTCCTTTGCCAACTGCAGCGAGGCAAAAGGAAGCTTGGCTTCCAACTGCGCCAGCGCCGTGGTCAGCGATTCGCTCGATATACCTGCCATTACTTAGCTGCACCTGCGTTCTGGGTCTCCAGATCTGCCAGGAAGCGGTCCACAACGCGTGCGGCACGCTCATCATCAGTGAGTGCTTCACCAACGATGCGGCCAGCCAACGTGGTAGCCAAAGTGCCAACCTCTGAGCGAAGCGAGACAACGGCTGCCTGGCGCTCGGACTCAATGGCAGCGTGTGCCTGCTCTGTGATGCGGGCAGACTCGGCAGCAGCCTTGGCCTTGAGGTCCGCGAGGATCTGGGCGCCTTCAGCGCGTGCTTCTTCGCGGATCCGGTTGGCTTCGGCGCGGGCGTCGGTGAGCTGCTGCTTGTACTCTTCAAGAGCTGCAGAAGCTTCGGCCTGTGCCTTTTCTGCCTTTGCGATGCCACCTTCAATCGCTTCGGCGCGCTCTGCGAAGGTCTTCTCGAACATCGGGACAATGAACTTGACCACGATGTACAGGAGGACAGCAAAGCCGACGAGGACGACGCCCATTTCCCAAACATTGGGAACGAGAGGGTTAGCGGCCTCTTCGCCTTCAGTGGCGGCTGAGATGATCAGCTGATTCATATTTCACCCGTCCTATCTACTCGGTTGCGGAATTCGCTTTGTTCGAAAGTCGAAGACTAGAGAACGAAAGCGAAGACGAGGCCGAGGATGGCAAGAGCTTCGGTCAGTGCCAGACCAAGGAATGCGATCGGCTGCAGCACGCGCTGAGCTTCCGGCTGACGAGCAACACCGTTGATGTAAGCCGCGAATACGAGACCCACACCGATACCACCGCCGATTGCGGACAGACCGTAACCTACGAGGTTGAGATTGCCTTCCATTTTTTTCCTTTCAAGATGCCACCCATGTGGCAGGTTGTTTGGTTTACTTCAATCCCCTCAAGGGGAAGTTTTGAGCCTAGTGGCTGTCGGCGTGCAGGGCGCCTTCAATGTAGATCGCGGTCAGCAGCGTGAACACGTAGGGCCCTGCAGGGCCATGATGAGGGCCTCGAGCATGTACATGGCAATAGCGCCAACAAGGACGAGAACCGACGTGCCCTTCAAAAGGACGTTCTCCTGCATGATCAGGAACTCAATACCGGAACCGGCGAGCATGACGATCAGGTGGCCGGCCAGCATGGTCGCGAACAGACGGAGGCTGTGCGTAACGGGGCGGACCAGGAAGTTGGAGATGATTTCGATCGGAACAACGATCGGCAGGATGTACCACGGCACACCAGACGGAACGGTTGCGAGCTTGAAATACTTCAGCCCGTTCTTCTTGATGCCGATGGCAATCCAGGTGAAGTACACGATGCCGGCCAGCACATAGGCGCCGCCAACGTGCGAGAAGCTCGGGAGCTGGATCAGCGGGATGGCGCCGTAGATGTTGTTCACCAGAATGAAGAAGAACAAGCTGAACAACAGCGGGACGTACTTGATGAAGTCCTTGCCGCCGATGATGTCCTTGGCGATGCTGTTGCGGACGAAGCCATAGGCCATTTCGCCTGCGAACTGCAGCTTGCCGGGAACCAGCTGCTGCTTACGTGCAGCGAGGATGAAGAATGTAGCGATAATGACGACCGAAAGGATCACCAGCAGCATCTGCTTGGAGAAGCCATCGTGCGCACCCCAAGGCAGGATTGCCGGCAGGTGCATTTCGTCGATTCCGGGTGGGGTGAATGACCCCGAATCCTGGGCGGGGAGCGCAAGCGCGATCAACGCGTTTCCTCTCTGCTGTGTCCATCATTGGGCATTGGTTGGAAGCCGGACGCGCTCGACGCATCCATATTCCGTGTGAAATTATTTGGCATTACTGTCCCCGTCCGTGGACGGACCGCTGTCTGCGTTGCTCTCGCCAGAAGAAGAGCTTTGCCTGGTGAGGCCGTGCATATGGGAAAGATAGAACCCTCCTGCGGCTCCCAGCAGAGCGCCAAGGAGCACAATCCAGCGGGTCCCCCACAGATTATCCAGACCCCAGCCTATCAAACTCCAGACAATGATCCCGCCAACGATGTAGCTGAAGACGGCGATGCCGGCGTTGTATCCACCATCGTTTCCGGCGTCGGCAGAATCGTTGGCCGAACCTTGCGACGGAGTGTGGCTTGACAGGGACTTGCGCTTACGCAGAGACATCCGTGCCACCCTTCCCATCCGCAGGATCGTTGTAGATCTGGAGGCGGGCTTTGCTGAAACCGTAAATCTCTGCAGACTGCCAAAGGATGACAGCCACAACTGCGCCGATCACGAACCATCGGCCGTGCAACCAGGCGGGAGTACCGATCACAAAGAGGATCACGGCAAAGCCGACGACTTTTACGAAGTACGTCGCCACGAACAGGCCGACGGCGCCGGAAGGATTATTGCGGCCAACGAAATGACCGATCAGAAGGCTGATCGCAAAGAAGAGCATGACCAGCGCGGCACCGAATGCTGCTGAAAGCGCACCTTGGCCACCATTCATGAACGCAGCGACGATACTCGTCACGAGCAATCCGGCCAGAGCAGCAGCGGAGCTCAAGAGCAGCAAGCGCAGCCACAGGTTGGAGGTTTCCCCGGAAACTCCAACAGCGCGTTTACCGGACGGGCGTCCGGAATCGGCGTTGGATGTCATGGGGATACCAATCCTCGTGGCACGGGTGCCATATTCTCAAAGTGGGGTTACGGGCGAGTGACTGTCCGCAGAAAGAATTCTACATGAGATAGAACTGTGACCATAACCGGAAGTCATGAGCGCTCCCCCGGGCCCGCGGTATTCCGCGTGAAGTACGGCCATGCGGTAACAGCGGCCATGACGAGAGCAGCAACAACCACCACGATCAACACAATCTGCCAAGGGAACACTGCGAACGCCACCCCGCCGAACGCCAGGATGCACGTCCAGACATAAAGCATGACGACGGCGGTGCGGTGCGAGTAGCCGAGGTCCACGAGCTTGTGGTGGAGGTGCCCACGGTCTGCGGACCAAGGAGACTGTCCCCGGGCGGTCCTGCGAACCACGGCCATTCCGAAATCCAGGAGCGGAAGGGACAGCACGGCGAACGGCAGGAGGATCGGGATGATCGTCGGGATGCCGTTGGCGCGGTCATAGAGCCCGGATCCGATTTGCCCCGTTGCCACTACGCCGGCTGAAGCCATGAGGAGACCGATGAGCATGGCACCGGAGTCCCCCATGAAGATCTTGGCTGGAAACCAGTTGTGCGGCAGGAATCCTATGCAGCCGCCCACCAGGATCGCCATCAGGAGTGTCGCAAGGTCTGAATTGTCAGTGGATGGGTTGTTCCGATGGACCCAGTACGCAGTGAGGAAGAAGGCACCGCCGCCTATGGTGGCTACACCTGCAGCCAATCCATCCAGCCCATCAATGAAGTTGACGGCGTTCATGGTGGTAACAATCAGCCCTGCTGTCAGGACAATCTGGACGAGCTCGGATTCAATCAGGATCGGTTCGGGGATGAACGGAACCACGGACATCCTCACACCCCAAATGGCGACGATGAAAGCCGCTGTTGCCTGCCCCAGGAGCTTGATCCACCAGCGGATATCGAGGATGTCGTCCGCGACCCCCACTGCGACGATCACGACTGCTCCGGCCAAGATGCCCCACGGAGCATCGTTATGCCTGAATATGTCCTTCACGAAGAACGAGTTGCTTGCCACCACAAGGGCAACAAAAAAGCCTGCAAAGATGCCAAGCCCGCCCAGTTTTGAGATGAGTGCGGAGTGCATGTCCCTGCTGCGGATGGGACGGTAAAGCCGTAATTTGTTACCGAGTACGCGGGCTCCCCACGTGCCGGCATAGGATACCAAGGCAGCCGTGAGCGCCATCAGCAGGTACATAATCATGACGCGGCTCCGGAAAGCAGCACAATGCCGGAATCAGCTGCACGGACCAACGTATGCAGCCGGTGCATCGCTGGAAAGCCGTGTAGTTCCGGGCAGGTCAAGGTGTGGATTTCTGTCTGTCGATAAATGGAACTACTCCGTCGCCATGCCTGCACCGGCTGTGCCAAATGATGCTGGGATTTCTGTGGACTCTAGTCACGATACTAATGCCAATGGTCGTGGCCACCGGCGTGACGCAGCCGCAAGACTACAGCTGATGTGCTGTAGCCACGCGGCCGGCTTCTACCTGGCAGGCTCCTGGACGTTACGCAGGGCGTAGATCCCCTTGAGCACTTCGGCGTTGGACCGGGGCGCCTTCAAACTATGGCGCAGGCCCTTGAACAAGCCATCAAGCAGTATTTTGCGGTTTGACGACGCAGCAATGGTCTTGGCCCAATTGCGTAGCGAAGCTCCCGTAAAGAGGACCTTTTCCCAAGGAGCCAGGGCGTTGGATCTCGTGTAGACCCAGAGCTTGTTACGAACTTCGTAGTAGAACCGGGGGCCGGGGTCCGCCCCTGCATCTCCAAACACTTTGGTGTGATGACTGGCAACCGACGCACTGGTAGCGAGGGCAGTTCCCCGGCGCGAAACCCTGGCCGTGTATTCGAGGTCATCGTTCCAGATGAAGTAATCGGCAATGGGCAGTCCGTGACGCCGGATCTCGTCAGCGCGAATCAGGACAGAGACGAAGGATGCGCTGCGGATCTGAACCGCTCCTAGCCGGGCAGCGGTGCTGCGCGCCGCCTCGCTGGCACCGATGCGTGGACGCATGCGGTTCATTGGGTGGTCGCGACCATCCGTCCACACCACCCGGCTCGCGATGAACGCGGGAGCTTCCCCGGTTTCCTGTTCATAAGCCTCGGACACATCCAGCGCCTCGCGAAGTGCGCCGGGCTGCGGTTCGGTGTCGTCGTCCATGATCCAGACGTGGTCAGCGCCGTGGTCCAGGAACTGCGCGCTCCATGCCCACAACAAATCCCCCGGCGCCGCCCACGTTGGCGTTGAGCGTAACAACGTCCGTGGGCACAGCTCCCCGATAGGCCCTGAGGAACTCCGCAGTTTCGTCTGTGGAGGCGTTGTCCACGACGACGACGGCGTCCGGCACCTCGGTCCCGGCGGTGATGCCGGCCAAGGTGGTCTCAAGGAGTTCACGCCGGTTATAGGTCACCACAACGGCGACCACAACGGGTTTGGACGTCATTTACTTGCCTTTGGTCTGGGATGGCTGGAAGTGGCGCCGAATCAACAGGCCCGCCAACTTCCACGGTTCAACAAAAACTCTGTAGGCAACACGGCCCGGATGGAGAACCAGGCGCCACGCCCATTCGAGCCCAAGGCGCCCGAGCCAACGCGGCGCGAGCTTCTGGACGCCGGCCACCTGTTCAATGGCACCGCCAACGGCACAATACACAGCGGGCGGAAACTGAGTGAGTCGCCGATGCAGCACCGTCTCCTGGAGCGGCATGCCAAGGCCCAGCAGCACCAGTTGAGGACGGAAGCGGTCCAACCACTCCACGACAGCCATTTCCAAGGCCTCGTCCCATCCTTCGCCGGGCATTCCATCTACCGTCGCATCAGGAATGATGGTGCGCAGCCGGGCCACCGCCTGCGTATTTGCCGCCCGTCCGGCGCCGATCACGGCGACCCGTTCCAGCCCCTTCACTCCCCCAAGAGCCGGGATCCAGTCCATGGATCCAAGCCGGTAGGCCATGGGGCCTTGTCCCAGGGGCTTCAGTTGCCGTTTGTGGGCCAAGCCCCAAAGCATGGCTACCGGGGCGCCGTCGAGGAGGACGATCGAGCTTTGATCGTAAAGTGAACGGAAATCTGCGCACGAGTGGAACAGCGTAATGCTGTGAAGATTGTGTCCGAGCACAGTGCGGGTGGTTCCGGTGGAGATGAGTCCATCCAGTGCATCGATCAATTCATTGACGCGCAGCGGAGTCGCGTCTACGTCAAGGACGGGGACGCGCTGGCGTTCCGGAATCATTCGGGTTTGGCTTCACGTGGGGCGTCGGGTGCCGATGCTGATACAGCAGGCGCCGGATCCTCGACGGCGGGTGCTTCCGTTACTTCGACAGGTGCGTCCTGCGCCGTGGCCGCTTCGGAGACAGGTTTTTCCTGTGCTGCTGCCGCGGTTTCTGCCGCCGGAGCAACAGAAGGTACAGGCTCGTCAACGCCGAGGACGGAAGGAACAACTTCACGCAAGCGTTCCAGGGAGATGGCGCCCTGACGTACCACCCGGAAGGGTTCGGAGGTCGCATCCACGATGGTGGAAGGCAGTGCAGCAGTACCCTTCACGGGCCGGAAGCCGCCTTCAAGGTAAACTTCCACGGAATCTGCGAGCTGGAGCCGCGCCTCTGAGGCGGTCTGTGCTGCTTCCTGGCCCGTGCGGTTGGCCGATGACACAGCCAGCGGGGCCCTGTAAGGCCCAGGAGCTCCAGTGCGAGTTCGTCGTCGGGCATCCGCAGGGCCACCGTGCCCTTGGTATCACCCAGGTCCCAATCCAAAGACGGCTGGGCGTGGAGGATGAGCGTCAATCCACCGGGCCAGAACGCCTGCGCCAAGGCCCTGGCGTTGGCGGATACATCGCTCGCGAGTCCGTCCAGGGCATTGATGCGCGGAATCAGGACCGGAGGGGGCATTTGCCGGCTACGGCCCTTGGAAGCCAACAACATTGTCACGGCCAAGGGGGAAAAGGCGTCAGCTGCAATGCCGTACACGGTGTCCGTCGGCAGCACGATGCACTTCTTTTCGCTGATGGCACGCTGCGCGTGCTGAAGTCCTTCAGCCCGCTGGTCATCGGAAGTGCAATTGTAGGTTGTGGTCACAGCGCTATTCTTTCACTCATCAGGAGCCTTGTTTGCCAGCACCGCACTCGTGGCACGTTCCTTGCCGTTGAGGTCAAAGTGCGTCATGATGTCCTGCCAACGTCCCGCTCGACGCAACATGCCGCTGATCCAATCCGCCTGGACTTCTGCGTGTTCCATCACGAAGTAGCCGCCGGCTTTCAGGAGGCGGCCCGCGGTAGCCGCTGCCGCCGTCGGGAGTTCCATGCCATCCGCTCCCCCGCCGTACAGTGCTTCGGGCGGATCATGCAGCGCAACTTCCGGCTCGTTCGGGATGGCTTCGGCAGGGATGTACGGAGGATTGGACACCACAACGTCAAAGGAGCCGTTGTGTTCGGGCAAGGCATCCCTAAGATCACCCTGGACCAGGTGGACGCCCAGCGGTTCAAGGTTCCTGCTGGCCCAGGCATGGGCAAAAGTGCTGAACTCCACGGCATGGACTTCAGCCCCTGGAACCTCCTGGGCGATTGAACCGGCAATGGCTCCGGAACCGGTTCCGAGGTCCACGATCTTGGGGTGGGACATTCCGGCCACGTGGTCGATGACAAGCTGGACAACGGATTCCGTTTCGGGCCTGGGGATGAATACGCCAGGGCCCACCCGCAGCTCAAGGTGGCGGAAATACGCGACGCCGGTGATGTGCTGAAGCGGGACGCGCCCGGCACGCTCAGCCACCAGTTCGGCGTAGCCTTCAGGTGCGGGCGAATCACCCAGGAGCATTGCCCGCAACCGGCCCAGCCCCACGCCCAACAGGTGCTCCGCTAGAAGTTCGGCATCGACGCGCGGGGTGGGGACTCCGGCGTCGGATAAAACCGCAGTGGCCTCGCGAACGGCGTCCGCGAGGCTCTGGCCTGGGAAAATCGTCATATCTATGCCCTGACAGCTGGAAATCGGGAGCTGGCGGTGCTCTGCTATTCGCCCAGGGCGTCCAGGCGCGACTGCTCGTCGGCTTCAATCGCCGACTGGATGACCGGTTCCAGATCACCATTCATCACGGCGTCGAGGTTGTAGGCCCTTATACCCGGTGCGGTGGTCCGCGATCCGGTTTTCCGGGAAGTTGTAGGTGCGGATGCGCTCCGAGCGGTCCATCGTACGGATCTGCGACTTGCGCTGTTCGGAGTTGGCGGCGTCGATCTGTTCCTGCTGGTGGGCCAGGAGCCGGGCACGAAGCACGCGCATACCGGCTTCACGGTTCTGCAACTGCGACTTTTCGTTTTGCATGGCCACCACGATGCCCGTAGGCAAGTGGGTGATACGAACTGCGGAGTCGGTGGTGTTGACGGACTGGCCGCCGGGACCGGAGGAACGGTAGACGTCGATCTTGAGGTCGTTCTGGTTGATTTCCAGTTCTTCGGGTTCATCCACTTCCGGAAGCACCAGGACACCGGCTGCGGACGTGTGGATACGGCCCTGCGACTCTGTAACCGGAACGCGCTGTACCCGGTGCACGCCGCCCTCGAACTTCAACCGCGCAAAGACGCCCTCCGCGGGGTCGTTCGAGTTGCCCTTGATGGCCACGGACACGTCCTTGTACCCACCCAGGTCAGACTCCGTGGCGGATATCATCTCGGTCTTCCAACCCCGGGACTCGGCGTAACGCATGTACATACGCAGAAGGTCACCAGCGAACAACGCAGCTTCGTCGCCGCCTTCGCCACCCTTGACCTCAAGGATGACGTTGCGGGCGTCGTCAGGATCACGGGGAATCAGCAAACGGCGCAACTTCTCCTGGGCAGCAGGAATCTGCTCCTGCAGCACCTCCACCTCTGCGGCGAAATCGGGATCCTCGGCAGCCATTTCCTTGGCCGCCTCGAGGTCGTCATTGAGTCCGCGCCACTTGTTGTACGCCTCCACAATGCCCTGGAGCTGGGCGGAACGCCGCCCCAGTTTCCGGGCCGCAGACTGATCGGCATAAACAGCAGGATCACTCAACTGCGCCTGGATAGCAGCATGTTCATCAAGCAATCCCTGAACGGACTCAAACATTTTCAAACCTCTTTCGACTTCAACAAGTCTAATAACTGCGACGAGGGGCTACGTACATCCCTCGTCGGCTGTGCCAACACACGCCGCGCTGAGCACTTGTGGTGCCGAGCCAAGGATCTCCGGTTAAACAAAGACCGCTCAAAATATGCCGGCCAGGGAAGGTGGGCCGGGAACGGAACGAGCCGCCGATTCTGCTGCCCCGGGAGTGGCTTCGGGCCTGCCGGAGCGTGGTGGCCAAGTCCGTAAGGACGTGGCCACCACGCGTAGGGGCGGGGGCAGCAGAATCAGCGGCTCAGTAGGCAGCTATTTGTCGTTGTCCGACTTCGCTCCAAGCGTCGTCTTCTGAACCTGCATGAGGAACTCGACGTTGCTTTGCGTCTCCCGGATCTTGTTCGTCAGCAGCTCAAGGCTCTGCTGCTGCTCAAGGCCTGAAAGGACCCGGCGCAGCTTCCACATGATCTTGACTTCTTCCGGTGAGAGCAGGTTCTCTTCGCGACGCGTGCCGGACGCGTTGACGTCCACGGCCGGGAAGATTCGCTTGTCTGCCAGCTGACGGGACAGGCGGAGCTCCATGTTGCCGGTGCCCTTGAACTCCTCGAAGATAACCTCGTCCATCTTGGAGCCGGTCTCGACCAGAGCCGTTGCCAGGATGGTCAGCGAGCCACCGTTTTCGATGTTGCGGGCAGCACCGAAGAAGCGCTTCGGCGGGTAGAGCGCTGCGGAGTCCACACCACCGGACAGGATACGGCCGGAGGCTGGTGCTGCCAGGTTGTAGGCGCGGCCCAGGCGGGTCATGGAGTCCAGGAGGACCACCACATCCATGCCCATTTCGACGAGGCGCTTGGCGCGTTCGATGGAGAGCTCGGCAACCGTGGTGTGGTCATCTGCGGGACGGTCGAAGGTGGAGGCAATGACCTCACCCTTGACGGTGCGCTGCATGTCCGTGACTTCTTCGGGACGTTCGTCAACCAACACCATCATGAGGTGGACCTCAGGATTGTTGGTGGTGATCGCGTTCGCAATGGACTGCAGGATGAGCGTCTTTCCGGCCTTGGGCGGGGAGACGATCAGGCCACGCTGGCCCTTGCCGATCGGAGCCACGAGGTCGATGACACGCGGACCGATCTTCTTGGGGTCGGTTTCCAGGCGCAGGCGCTCGGACGGGTACAGCGGCACGAGTTTGGCGAACTCGACGCGGTCCTTGAGCTCTTCAGGAGTCTTGCCGTTGACCGAAGTAACACGAACGAGGGCGTTGAACTTCTGGCGCGAGGACTGCTGGTTGCGGTCTTCACCTTCGCGTGGCGCACGGATGGCGCCCACGACGGCGTCTCCCTTGCGGAGGTTGTACTTCTTGACCTGTGCCAGCGAAACGTAGACGTCGTTCGCGCCGGGGAGGTAGCCGGAAGTCCGGATGAATGCGTAGTTCTCCAGGACGTCCAGGATGCCTGCTACGGGGAGCAGGACGTCGTCTTCGGTAACCTCGATGTCATCAACATCCGGGCCCTGCGCACGGCCGCGACGGCGTTCGTTGCGGTCGCGGAAGCGGTCGCTGCGGGTGTTGCCGTCCCGGCTCTCCTGACCGCCACGACGGTCGCTGCGCTCGTTCTGATCGTTGCGATCACGGCGGTTCCTGCGGTTGCGGCGATTGCCCGTATCTTCGAGGTCGTTGGTGTCCTCGCGGCGGCCGCGGGAGTCACGACGTTCACGCGACTGATCGCCAGAGTCGGCCTGTTCGCGCTGTTCGCGCTGTTCCGTACGTTCGGCACGCTGTTCACGCTGGTCAGTACGCTCGGCGCGCTGTTCGGTCCGCTCGGCGCGCTGTTCGCGCTGTTCGGTCCGCTCGCCACGCTGCTCGGCGGCCGGGGCTTCTGCAGTTTCGTCCGGAGCTGCAGCAGTCTCGCTGCGACGACGGTTACGGGTGCGGGGCTGGCGACGCTCGGTGGCGGCTTCGCTGCCTTCCGGTGCTGCCTCGGGCTCTGACACCGGCGCGGGCCGGCGCTTCAGCAGGTGCAGCGGCCTCTGCCGCGGCAACGACGCCATCGCTGGTGGCGCGGCGGCTACGGCCACGTCCACGTCCACGAGGGGCTTCCTGGGCCGGCGCTTCCGTGCCCACTTCAGCGGCAGGAGCGCTCTTCTCCGCAACCTTGGCCTCGGCAGCCGGGGCTGCCTTGGGCGCGGTGGCAGCCTTCGTCGACGCCTTGGCCGGGGCCTTGGCGGTAGAAGTCCCTGCACGATGGGCGGAAATGGCTGTAACCAAGTCCCCCTTACGCATACGGGACCCACCGGAAATCCCCAGCTGGCTGGCAAGAGCCTGGAGCTGGGCGAGCTTAAGGCCTGCAAGGCCGCTGCTCTTGGTGGTTGCTGCTGTTGACGACTCAGCAGCAGAAGTTGTTGTGTCCACAGCTGAAGCCAGCTCAGTGGTTTCTGTCACGAAGGATCCTTCCCCCTCGACGGCGTCCAGAGCGAGAGCTGGACGCGATGATTTGTTCTGGGCTGCAGTTCAGATCTGCAGCCGGTGATTTCGGCCGTGCCTGATGGATTGTGGCCAACAGGGCCGGATACTGATCGTCTTCACTGAACCCAGTTGCCCGGACAGCCGACTGAATATTCAGGGAACAGAGAGAGTTCTGCGGCACCTGAGACAGGCCGGAAGGAGACGGCACCGCCAGACGTTGGCACAGTTGACGAAAGGAACAGCGAAACCGCCGAAATCCAAAATCAGGGAACTGCCCGCGGCTTTACCGCCGGTGCACTTCCACTCTAGCACCTTCAACGTCCACAGCCAGCGTCATCACGTGCCAACCGACGTTGGGTGTGTTGGTGGCAGTAAACGCCTCGATGAATTCGACAACGGTTGCCGCTTCGCCGGGGCCGTTGGCCAGGACCATGACAGTAGGACCGGCACCGGAAACCACGGCAGCGTGACCGGCCGTCCGCAGTGCCGCAAGTAGGTCCGCGCTGGGCCGCATCGCTTCGGCACGGTAGCTCTGGTGCAGGTAGTCTTCGGTACCGGGCAGCAGGAATTCCGGCTGCGTGGTCAACGCGTGGATCAGCAACGCTGCACGTCCGGAGTTCATCGCCGCAGCATGGTGGCCCACCGACGCGGGCAAAAGTCCGCGGGCGGTTTCGGTGGAGAGTTCATAATCCGGAACCGCCACCACGGGAACCACGGATTGGGCCACTTCAGCACGCGTACTGCTGTACTGCTCGCTGTCCTGCCATGACAGCGCCAGCCCGCCGAAAATGGCGGGGGCGACGTTGTCCGGGTGGCCTTCCATTTCGCTGGTCAGCTGCAGGATCCAGTCAAGATCCTGCTGCGCCTCTTCTGGAACCAAGGAATTGGCGGCAGTAACGGCGGCTACAACTGCGGAAGCTGAGGAACCGAGCCCGCGTCCATGCGGATTGACGTTGTCAGCAGTGATCCTTAGCCCGGAGTGCCGGAAACCCAAACGTTCCAAGGCAAGGTCGATCGCACGCACCACCAAGTGGCTGGAGTCGCGCGGAAGGGTATCGGCGCCCTCACCGGAGAGCTCGAACTCGAGCTCTCCGGTGGTGAGCGTTTCCACCGTCAAGGTGTCATAAATTGAAAGGGCCAAGCCGAGGCTGTCGTAGCCGGGACCCAGGTTGGCACTCGTACCGGGGACCTTGACGGTCAGCCGCTGGCCTGCCGCGACGAGTCTACGATCGGTCGCGGTGGGCTGCGTTTGTTCCACTCTTATTTTTCTTCCAGTCCCAGTTCCGCGGCAACGGTTACGACATCGTTGGACACCTTGACCGGCTGGACATCGCTACCGTCCTGCGTGCGGAGGGCCCACTGGGGGTCCTTCAGTCCGTGGCCGGTAACGGTGATGACGATGGTCTTGCCGGACGGAACCTCACCAGCAGCGTGTTTCTTGATCAGGCCTGCCACGCCGGCAGCCGAGCCGGGCTCGACGAAGACGCCTTCCTTGGAAGAGAGCCAACGGTGGGCGTCCAGGATTTCCTCATCCGTGACAGCTTCAATCAGGCCACCGGATTCGTCACGGGCGGCGACAGCCGTGTCCCATGATGCCGGGTTGCCGATGCGGATGGCAGTGGCAATGGTGTCCGGTTCAGTGATCGGGTGCCCTGCAACGAACGGCGCAGCACCCGCAGCCTGGAAACCCCACATGATGGGTGTCTTGCTGGAGACGGCCGGCAGTGTACCGTTGGCAGTCTCGAAGGGAGCGGCGTACTCCTTGTATCCCTTCCAGTAGGCAGTGATGTTGCCGGCATTGCCCACGGGCAGAACGTGGATATCCGGGGCATCGCCCAGGGAGTCCACAACTTCGAAGGCACCGGTCTTCTGGCCCTGGATACGGGCAGGGTTGACCGAGTTCACCAGGAAGACCGGGTAGGACTCGCCCAGCTTGCGGGCGATGTCCAGGCAGTTGTCGAAGTTGCCGTCCACCTGCAGCAGCGTGGCGCCGTGCGCGATTGCCTGGCTGAGCTTGCCCATGGAGATCTTGCCTTCGGGGACCAGCACAGCGCACTTGAGGCCTGCGGCCGTTGCGTAAGCCGCGGCCGAGGCCGAGGTGTTGCCGGTCGAAGCACATACAACAGCCTTGGCGCCGGCTTCGACGGCTGCCGTCATAGCCATGGTCATGCCCCGGTCCTTGAAGGAACCCGTGGGGTTCATGCCTTCGACCTTCAGGTACACCTGCGAGCCGGTCAGCTCGGAAAGCTTCTGTGCGTGGACGAGCGGGGTGCCGCCCTCGCCGAGGGTGATGACCTTCGTGGCTTCCGTTACAGGCAAACGATCAGCGTATTCGCGGATTACTCCGCGCCATTGGTGAGCCACTTAGACCCCTTCTACCCGCAGTACGGATGTCACAGAATTGATGACGTCAAGGCCCTTGACGGCCTCGACGGTTGCTGCGAGTGCAGCTTCGGATGCACGGTGCGTCACGATTTTCAGCTCAGCCGACTCAACATTCGAGGCGGCATCGCGGTGGATCGTTTGACGCATGATCTCGATGGATACGCCGTTCTCCGCAAAAATGTGGGCGATGCGAGCCAGCACACCTGCCTGGTCTGCTACATCCAGACCGATGTAGTAACTCGTAGTGGAGGCATCAATGGACAGTGCCGGAACATGACCAGTAGTTGTTTCCGTGCGGCCGGGGGCCGCCAAGGACCAACCGCCGGGCAGCGGAGACGAGGTCGCCCAACACAGCAGAGGCAGTGGGAGTGCCCCCGGCACCCTGGCCGTAGAACATCAGTTCACCAGCGTTTTCGGCTTCAATGAAGACTGCGTTGAATGCGCCACGGACTGCTGCCAACGGGTGTTCGCGCGGCAGGAGGGTGGGGTGCACGCGCACCGAAATTCCGCTGCCGTTCCCTGAGGCTTCGATTTTCTCAGCGATGGCCAAAAGCTTGATGACGAAGCCGGCTTCCTTGGCCGAAGCGATGTCCGCAGCACTGACCTTGGTGATCCCTTCGCAGTAGACGTCGTCCAGGGAGAACCTTGTATGGAAGGACAACGATGCCAGGATCGCTGCCTTGGCCGCTGCGTCATGGCCCTCGACGTCGGCAGTGGGATCTGCTTCGGCATAACCGAGCCGCTGGGCTTCGGCAAGGGCGTCCGCAAACTGTGCGCCAGTGCTGTCCATCTGGTCAAGGATGAAGTTGGTGGTCCCGTTCACGATCCCGAGAACCCTCGTAATGCGATCGCCGGAGAGGCTGTCGCGGATCGGGCGCAGGATGGGAATAGCACCGGCAACCGCAGCTTCGTAGGACAGCTGAACGCCGGCCTTGTCAGCCTCTTCGTAGAGAGTGGGGCCATCTTGCGCGAGCAGTGCCTTGTTGCCGGTGACAACGCAGGCGCCATTCTGGATGGCGGTGACGATGAGCGTACGCGCGGGTTCGATGCCGCCCATGAGCTCGATCACGAGGTCTGCGTCCTTGACGAGGGTCTCGGCGTCCGTGGTAAAGAGTTCACGCGGCAGTTCGACGTCGCGCGGCGAGTCGAGGTTGCGCACGGCAATACCGGACAGCTCGAGGCGGGCGCCACTGCGGGCGGCCAGTGCCTCGGCGTCGTCAATAAGAATGCGCGCGACCTGGGCCCCTACATTGCCACAGCCCAGCAGGGCCACCTTCAGGGTTCGCACTTCAGACATTCGCCACTCCCATGTCGCGGTTCAAGAGATCTTCTTCGGTTTCCCCGCGGACAATGAGCCTGGCGGCTCCGTCGCGCACAGCGACAACGCCAGGCCGGGCCAGGTAGTTGTAGTTGCTGGAGAGGGCCCAGCAATATGCGCCGGTACCCGGTACTGCGAGCAAATCACCGGCTGCCACATCCGCGGGCAGATATACATCTCTAACAACTATGTCGCCGCTCTCGCAATGTTTGCCCACTACGCGGGACAGTTGCGGAGCTGCATCGGAGTCGCGGGACGCCAAAATCGCCGAATAATCCGCGTCGTAAAGCACCGGACGGGCGTTGTCGCTCATTCCGCCGTCCACCGACACATACCGACGCGGATACGTAACGTTCTCAAGACCTGTTTCGGTGCCCGGAACGTCCACGCGAACAGTTTTAAGCGTTCCTACCTCATACAAAGTGAATGTGGTGCTCCCGACGATCGCGCGTCCGGGTTCGATGGAAACGCGGGGCGCTTCGATGCCGAGTTCCGCGCACTTTGAACGCACGACGGCGGCCATCGCCTGCGCGATTTCAGCTGCAGGGCGGGGAGTGTCCTCTGGCGTATAGGCGATACCGTAGCCGCCCCCGAGGTCCAATTCAGGCAGGACGACGGAGTATTTGGCCTGCATCGCTGCCTGAAAGCCGAGGAGTTTTTCCGCGGCCAGCGCGAATCCGTCCGCCTCGAAGATCTGGGAACCGATGTGGCAGTGCAACCCCAGGAGCTCCACACTCGGGTATGACGTCGCGGCGGCAACGGCTTCCTCAGCTGCGGACAGGCCGGCTTCCTCGGTGGAGTCCTCCGCCATGGAGAGGCCAAACTTCTGGTCTTCGTGCGCTGTGGCGATGAATTCGTGGGTGTGGGCGTGCACCCCTGGCGTGAGGCGCAGCATGACCTTGGCGGTTTCGCCGCGGCTGGAAGCAATCTTGGCTACGCGTTCCAATTCATCGAGGCTGTCCACCACGATGCGGCCCACCCTCATATCCAGCGCCCGGTTGATCTCCGCGTCGGATTTGTTGTTGCCGTGGAGGCCCAAATTGGCCCCAGGGATTCCGGCGCGGGCGGCAACAGCCAGTTCGCCCCCGGAACAGGTGTCCAGGCGAAGGCCTTCCTCAGCTACCCACTGTGCCACAGCCGTGCAGAGGAAGGATTTTCCCGCGTAGTAGACATCCACTCCCCCGCAGATGTCAGTGAAAGCGTCGTCGAAGGCGTCCTTGAAAGCACGGGCACGCGCACGGAAGTCGGATTCGCTCATCACAAAGAGTGGCGTGCCAAACTGCGCCTTGAGGTCGCTGACTGAAATCCCGTCAATGGTGACCTCACCGGCGTCGTTCTTCTCCACACCGGCCGCCCACATCGGTGCCTGGAGGACGTTAAGGTCCTCCGGGACAGCCAGCCATTCAGGAGCAAGCGGAGAGGCCTGGGGTGAATCTGGTGCGGTGTTTGTGGTCATGGCCTTACATCCGTTCCGGCGCGGAAACGCCTAGCAGTCCGAGTCCGTTGGCCAGCACCTGGCTGGTGGCGTCGTTCAGCCACAGACGGGTCCGGTTCACGTCCAGCACCGGTTCCTCGCCCTGCGGGGAGACACGGCAGGCATCGTACCAGCGGTGGTAGGCACCGGCGATGACCTCAAGATGGCGGGCAACGCGGTGCGGTTCGCGGAGCTCGGCTGCTTTGGCCACGATTGACGGGTAGCTCCCCAAATAGGAGAGAAGCTCGTTCTCCGTGGCATGATCCAGCAGCGATGCGTCGAATACGGACCGGTCCACCCCGGCCTCGGCGGCGTTGCGCGCGGTTCCCCTGGAGCGGGCATGGGCGTACTGCACGTAGAACACTGGGTTTTCGTTGCTGTTCTTCTTGAGCAGTTCCGGGTCCAGTGTCAGCGGCGAGTCGGCAGGGAACCGGGCAAGGGAGTAGCGCACTGCGTCCTTGCCCAACCAGGAAATGAGGTCCTTGAGTTCAATGATGTTGCCCGCGCGCTTGGACAACTTGGCGCCGTTGACGGACACCAACTGTCCAATGAGGACCTCAATGTTTACTTCGGGATCGTCACCGGCGCACGCTGCAATCGCCTTGAGGCGATTGATATAGCCGTGGTGGTCGGCGCCAAGAAGGTATATCTTCTCGGTGAAACCGCGGTCCTTCTTGGAGAGGTAGTACGCGGCATCGGCGGCGAAATATGTCGGTTCGCCATTGGCGCGGATCATGACGCGGTCTTTGTCATCGCCGAAGTCGGTGGTGCGCAGCCAAACGGCGCCGCCGTCGTCGAAGACGTGGCCCTGTTCGCGGAGCCGGGCAACGGCAGATTCAATGGCACCGGCGTCGTGCAGTTCCTTCTCGGAGAAGAAGACGTCGAATTCCACGCCGAAATCTGCCAGCGTTGCTTTAATATCCGCCATCTGTGCCTCGTAGGCAGCAGCACGAATGACCGGCAGGGCAGCCTCGTCTGTGAGTTCACGGATATCCGGGTGCGCCTTGAGTACTTCATCGCCGAGTTCGCGAATGTACTCACCGGGATAGCCGCCCTCGGGGACGCCCCGGCCGTGGAGCCGGGAAAGGACTGAGTTGGCGAAGACGTTCATCTGCGAACCGGCGTCATTGATGTAGTACTCGGCGGTGACGTCGGCTCCCGAGGCCCGCAGCACGCGTGCGATCGCGTCGCCCAGGGCGGCCCACCGGGTGTGGCCAATATGAAGGGGTCCCGTGGGGTTGGCCGAAACGAATTCCATGTTCACAACATGTCCTGCGAGCGCCTGGTTGGTCCCGTAGGTGGAACCCGCCTCAACGATTGCCTTGGCAAGCGCGCCTGCCGTAGCAGCATCAACGGTGATGTTCAGGAAGCCGGGACCTGCGATTTCGACTCCGGTCACGCCGGCGATTCCCTGGAGGCGATGGCTGAGGATTCCGGCGAACTCGCGCGGATTCGTGCCGGCCTGCTTAGCCAATTGCAGGGCAATGTTGGTGGCCCAGTCTCCGTGGTCCCTGTTCTTGGGTCGCTCCACCCGGACGTCTCCGGGGACAGCGGATTCCGCCAAGGCGATTTCGCCGGCAGCGACGGCGTCCTTAAGGCAGGTGGATATGGCAGCAGAGAGTTCTTCGGGAGTCACCCATCCAGCCTACCGGGGGCCCGCAAACTCGTGGAATTAAGGCTCGTTTATGTGGATATCTTGGACACAGCAATCTTGGACACAGCACCTCTACATAAACTGCTGGCGGACCTCACAGACTGAACCATTACGCTGATTTCAACGTTGTGAAGACGTAAGAGGTGGCTTTAAGGGTCATCCACAGACCGACACCATCCCGTTGACCGCATGTTGATCACATCTTGTCCAGTTGAAACGAGCAGAACATGACTACGCCACTCCGCAAGAGCCTCTACGTCGGGTTCGCCAGCGTATCCATTATCGGGACGGCAGCTGCCTGTGCCCCCACAACGGAAGCCCCGTCAACCCAGACTCCGGCTACCCAGAATGGTGGCCAGGCTTCCACCACCAGTCCTTCTTCCTCTGGTTCGGCTGGAAACGGTGACTCCACGTACAAGGACGGCACGTACAGCGCCGATGGAACATATACATCGCCGAACGGCCAGGAGACTGTTGGGGTTCAGCTCAAGCTGGCCGGGGACAAGGTGGAGGCAGTGAATATCACCGTCCACCCCTCCAACCCCAATACGAGGAAGTTCCAGGGCGAGTTTGCCAGCGGTATCGCGGCGCAGATCGTTGGCAAAGACATCGACGACCTCAACGTTTCCAAGGTTGCCGGTTCTTCTTTGACCTCAGGCGGCTTCAACGATGCCGTGGAGCAGATCAAGTCCCAGGCAAAGTAGCAGCCATGCCGCATCCGGGTTGGAGCCGCTTTAGCTTCGAGGGGATCGGTACGCACTGGGAGATTTCGTCGTCGTCGATGCTTGAGCCGGAAGTGCAGCGCCAACTGCTTGCGACGGTAGCGGATTACGACCATACCTATTCACGGTTCAGGCAGGACTCGCTGGTGTCCGCTCTGCAGCGCGGTCCCGGCAGCATTTCCTTGCCCGGGCACTCTGTGGCCCTCCGCGACGTCTACGAGGCGCTGTACCGGATCAGTGGCGGCTCCATGACACCCCTGATCGGCAGTAGCTTGAACCGTCTTGGATATAGTGCCGGCTACACCTTGGTTCCTTCAGGCGCCCCTGAAGGTGCTGCCAGGTGGGAAGACGTCCTGGAATGGTCGGGAACCACGGTTTCGGGCAAGGTTCCGCTGGTATTGGATGTTGGCGCCGCAGGAAAGGGACAGCTCGTGGACCTGCTCGGCGAAGTCCTCCGTTCAGCTGGCTACCTGGACTTCCTGGTGGATGGCAGCGGCGACATGCTGCATTCCGGAAGCCTGCCCGTCACTGTGGCCTTGGAGCATCCTTATAACCCGAAGCGGGCGATCGGCACCGTGGAATTGGACAATTCCGCCCTCTGCGCCTCCGCGTCCAACCGCCGGGCATGGGGGGACGGGCTGCACCATGTATTGGACGGAATCACGGGGCAACCCATCCAAACAACAGTGGCTACCTGGACCATGGCCGCGAGCGCCATGGTGGCCGATGCCTTGGCCACGGCACTCTTCATGGTGGAACCCGCCGCGCTTGAGGCTGAGTTCGATTTTTCCTGGCTACGGGTGTTTTCGAATGGGACTGCCACATTTTCGGCTGGTTTTGAGGGGAGACTGTTCACATGAATGCCATGAAGTCGCGTTTGGACACCTGGTTGGGCCGCTTCACCATGTACCGCCTGATTTTGTGGGTTCTCGGGGTCCTGGTGGCCTACAGCCTGCTCCTGAACGTCTTGGGGTGGCTGACGTTCGGCCTGCCGCAGATGCTGGTTCACCTGTGCGTGTGCCTTGGGCTCACCTATGGATCGAACCGCCTGCTGGCCTTGCTTTTCCGGACCACGCCACATTCGGAGTCTTCACTCATTACCGGCTTGCTCCTGTACTTCCTGTTCTGGCCCACGTTCGTCCCCACTGACATGCTGGGTGTCGCACTGGCTTGTGTCCTGGCCAGCGCTTCGAAATATGCTTTGGCTTTCCGTGGGCGCCACATTTTCAACCCAGCTGCTGCGGGGGCTTTCATCACGGGCTTGACCGGACTGAACATAGCCACCTGGTGGGCCGCAACGCCTGCCATGTTGTGGCTCCTTGTTCCTGGTGTCCTGGCGGTCCTTTACCGCACACGGAAAATGCTGATGGCAACAGTTTTCCTGCTGGTGGCCACCAGCATCGTCTGTGTCGAATTGCTGGGCCGCGGCATGACCTTCGGCCAGGCCCTGTGGCAGCCGTTGGCCCAGCGCCCCTTGCTTTTTTTCGTCGGCTTCATGCTTACTGAGCCCCTCACTCTCCCCCCACGCCGTTGGCAGCAATTGGCACTTGCCGGCGTCGTCGGCGTTGTCTTTGCGGTTCCGTACAATCTGGGCTTCGTGGCCAATTCGCCTGAACTCGCGCTTCTGGTGGGGAACCTGATCGCCTTTTTCCTGGGCCAACGGGGCCGCGTGGAACTGACATTCAAGGGTTCCCGGGCCCTGACACCGGGGACCAGGGAGTTCCGCTTCGAGCCACGGCGCCCTGTCCGCTATGCGGCCGGGCAATTCATGGAGCTGAACCTTCCGCATTCGGGGTCCGACGGCAAGGGCCGCCGCCGGGTCTTCAGCATCACCAGCCCCCCGGGTGCTCCGGAAGTGACCTTCGGCGTTGGAACTGCCGGGCCCCTGTCCACCGCGAAGAAGACGTTGCTGGCGCTAAAGCCCGGTGACATGATTTCCGCCACAGCGGTTGGCGGAGACTTCCTGCTCCCGCGCGACGCCGCCAAGCCGGTCCTGCTGATTGCCGCAGGTATTGGTATCACGCCTTTCCTTTCCCACCTTGCCTCCGACGCCGCAGCCCGCGACACGGTGGTCCTTTACCTTGCCCAAGGGCGCGATGAACTCGCCGCCTGTGAGCAATTGGAGGCGTCCGGTGCAAAGGTGATCGCCCGGCTCGCGGACGGCTCTACTCCCCCGGATTTCATGCACGACGCCGGAACCTCCAGGATCGACGCACAGCGCCTGAAGGAGCTGGTACCGGACATCGGGGCCCGCGAGGTATATGTCTCCGGTTCCCCGGCGAGCGTGGATTCCCTGCGGGCCGCTGCGCACGGTGCAGGGGCGCGGCGCGTACACGTTGACTCGTTTGCCGGGTACTGAACTATGGGTACCGCAGCGCCGCGGCGTGCAGGGCGCTAAAGATCATGGCCGCGTTTTCTTTTGGGGCCAGGTGGCTGCTAAGCTCTAGGACGTCCCACCGGCAACGGAGGGAACCCCGGATGCCCTCGTAGCTCAGGGGATAGAGCGTCTGCCTCCGGAGCAGAAGGCCGTAGGTTCGAATCCTATCGAGGGCACATACAAATACCCCGCCAGTCCAACTGGCGGGGTATTTTCGCGTTCCAGCTCGCGGCCCCAGCTCGCCCCCAGACCCAGCTCGGCCTCCGGGCAGCAACCCGGGTCGCCGCTATCAGTTCAGGGCTTGCCGGGCGAACTCGCCAAAATTGTCAGCCCCCGCTCCTAGGCTGATCACAGTTGCCAGTCGCCAAGAGCCAAAAGGGGTTGCTGTGATTTGTTCAATCGTTCCGCCTTACATGCTTCGAAGGATTGCCGCCCAGAGCGAGCCACGGCTTTGGGCTGTTGCCCGGGCCGCAAAGGAATCACTCCTGCACATCAAGGACCTCCAGGCTGTTCGTGCCGCCCCGGCACCCTCTACTCCGCCCAGTGCAGTGGCGGCACAGCCCGGCCCGCCAAAGCGCACCATCTACGATGCCGACACCTCGGAAAACCTGCCCGGCCGGGTAGTCCGCAAGGAGGGCGCTGCGCCTGTTGGGGACGCCGCTACCGATGAGGCCTATGACGGTTTGGGCAGCACCCACCGACTCTATGCAGAGATCTTCGGCCGGGATTCCGTCGATGGCGCCGGCCTGGCCCTGGACGCTACCGTTCACTACGGCAACCTGTACGACAATGCCTTTTGGGATGGCAATCAGATGGTCTTCGGGGATGGCGACGGGGAGATTTTCCAACGCTTCACCAAGTCAGTGAGCGTCATCGGCCACGAACTGGCCCACGGGGTCACGCAATTTACGGCAGGGCTCAATTACCGCAACCAGGCAGGTGCCCTGAACGAGTCCATGTCAGATGTCTTCGGTGTACTCGTGGAGCAGTACCTGAAGAAGGAAACCACGGAGCAAGCCAGCTGGCTGATCGGCGAGGGCCTTTTTACCGACAAAGTCCAAGGTGCGGCCTTGCGCTCGATGAAGGCCCCGGGCACCGCCTACGACGACGACATCCTGGGCAAGGACCCGCAGCCTGACTCGATGGACACATACGTTCGGACCAGTGCCGACAACGGTGGAGTACACATCAATTCGGGCATCCCCAACAGGGCTTTCTACCTTGTTGCGGCAGAGTTGGGCGGCAATGCATGGGGTGTGCCAGGGCAGATCTGGTACGGGACACTCACCAGCGGGTCCCTGCCGCCAGCCTGCACCTTTGGCAAGTTCGCCAAGGCGACTGCGGCTACTGCGGAAGAACTTTTTGGCGTCGGCTCAGTAGAGCATGACGCCGTCCTGAAGGCGTGGGAGACTGTGAAGGTCAAGGTTTAGACCAGCCGGCGGGACCGTCCGGCCCCGGGCAGTCCCGCCGTCGTTGGCTTTCCGCCAGTTCGTCAAAACGAGAAGTAGCCGGTCATGAAAATCACCGTCCAGCGCAGCGGGGGCATAGCCGCGATGACACGCGTCTGGAGCGTGGAGGCAGTGTCGGATGATGACAAAGAGCGCTGGATGCCGATCGTTGAGGCGTGCCCCTGGGACGAAGCCAAAAGCGAAGCCAGGACTCTGGACGAACCGGATCGATTCACGTACTCCATCAGGGCAGGCCAACGGCGGGCGACACTACCCGAGCGCGCCGTCACGGGGCCCTGGCAGGAACTTGTGGAGTGTGCCAAGGCTGAAGGTTCCGAGTCCCGCGGCCCCCGCGGCCGCCTGGGGGTCCGCCGCTAAATCGCCTCGGCCAATTGCCCGCGGAAGGCCCTCCGGTAACTCTGCGGACTCGTATCCAGCACCTTGGTGAAGTGGTGGCGCAGCAAAACGGAATGCCCGAACCCTGCTTCGCGCGCGATCTCATCGATGTTGAGCTCCGTGGACTCCAGCAGTTCCTGGGCGCGGAGCACACGCTGGGAATTCAACCACGCCGCGGGTGTTGTCCCTGTTTCCGCCCTGAAGCGGCGTGCGAATGTTCTGGGCGACATATGCAGCCGGGCAGCCAATTCGTTGACACTGTGTTCTTCCTCGAGGTGTTCAACCATCCACCGCAGGAGTTCCTCCATGGGTGCTGAACCACAGCGGGGCATGGGCCGGTCTATGAACTGGGCTTGGCCGCCGTCGCGATGGGGTGGGACCACCATGTCGCGCGCAATCGCGGCAGCTACGTTTGCTCCCAACTCCACACGGACAAGATGGAGGCAAGCATCGATTCCGGCGGCGGTCCCTGCGCTGGTAATGATGGTTCCATCCTGTACATAGAGGACATTCTCATCCACTACCACTGCGGGGTATCGACTCGCCAGATCCTGAGAGTAGTGCCAATGGGTGGTGCAGCGCCGGCCGTCAAGCAGGGCCGGCCCGGGCCAAGGCGTATGCGCCGGAGCAGATGGACATCACCCACGCGCCGCGGGCGTGGGCCGCCCGCAGTGCATCCAGGACAGATTCGGGGACCTCCTGGTCCCTTCCGAAAGGCGCCATGATGACAAGGTCCGCATCAGCAGCAGCCTCCAGTCCAAGGTTGACGTGCAAGGACAGGCCGGACTTCATTCGGATGTCCCCCGGTTCCGGCGCGCACACCCTGAAGTCGAAGGCAGGTACGCCTGCGCCACGGTCGGATCTATCGATTCCGAAGACCTCAAAGGCCGTACCGAACTCGAAGATCGAGAAGTTGGGGACAACGATCACGGCTACTGACTTCAACATATCTCCAGTGTGGCAGAAAATTGTCTAAATGGGGCATTTCTGCCACTGTTTCTTGGGTGCCGCCAGGAGAAGACTGAAGCCATGGAAATCTTCGGAATCATCCTCTTCATCATCCTTATCACCGCCGTCGCAGCCACCGTTACCGCCCTTCTCAAGGACGGACGCGGCCACAACCCACCCATCAACTCCAAGGAACCCTGGAGCGCCTTCGACGCTCCGAGTACTCCCTACTGGAACCCCCGCATCTACTAGCCGCCCACCAGCCCACTGGAAGCATCGAGCCAAGATCCGTCCATCCGACGCCCGTCCTTCAGGGAATTCATCAGGATCCCGAACGACGGGCGTCCCTATGCGCCCCGCTTCCACCGCGGCCTTTAGGACAGCGGCGCGGCAGCCGGGCCTGCCCGACATGTGACAGCGACAGCGGACGTTGACAGGAAGCCACAGTAGACTGGCAGCAGCCATGACACTTCATATTTCCTACCCCGCTGAGCTGCCGGTATCCGAGCGCCGCGAGGATCTGATGGCGGCGATCGCCGCAAACCAGGTGACCATCATTGCCGGCGAAACCGGCTCGGGCAAAACTACCCAGATCCCCAAGATGTGCCTGGAACTGGGCCTGGGCGACAAAGGCCTGATCGGCCACACGCAGCCGCGACGACTGGCGGCCAGGACAGTGGCAGAGCGCATCGCGTCCGAGCTGGACGTCGAGATCGGCCAGGAAGTTGGCTTCCAGGTCCGGTTCACTGGCGAGGTCAGTGCATCGACCAAGATCAAGCTCATGACCGATGGCATCCTCCTGGCAGAGATCCAACGGGACAAACTCCTGCGCAAGTACAGCACCATCATCATTGACGAGGCCCACGAACGCAGCCTCAACATCGACTTCATCCTGGGCTATCTGAAGCGTGTCCTCCCCCAGCGCCCCGACCTGAAAATTATCATCACTTCGGCCACTATCGATCCTGAACGCTTCGCCAAGCACTTCGGTACGGAGGAATCCCCCGCACCCATCATCGAGGTTTCCGGCCGCACCTACCCGGTGGAGATCCGGTATCGGCCCTTGTCACAGCCTGCCGGTGCGGACGAGGACAGCTCCGACGACGAACTGGAAGAGGACCGGGACCCACTGGATGCCGTCTGTGACGCCGTGGATGAACTGGCCAAGGAAGCCCCGGGCGATATCCTTGTCTTCTTCTCCGGCGAGCGCGAAATCCGCGACGCCGCCGAGGCCATCAATGGCCGCATCCAGAGCAACCGGCGCCTGGCAGGTACGGAAGTCCTGCCCCTCTTTGCCAGGTTGAGCCTGCAGGAGCAGCATCGGGTCTTCAATCCCGGTGGAAAGCGGCGCATCATCCTCGCCACCAACGTGGCGGAAACCTCGCTGACTGTCCCGGGCATCAAGTATGTGATCGACACCGGCACGGCCCGCATCTCGCGGTACTCGCACCGGACCAAGGTCCAGCGCCTCCCCATAGAACGTGTGTCCCAGGCCTCGGCCAACCAGCGGTCCGGGCGTTGCGGACGCGTCTCCGAGGGTATTGCCATCCGTCTCTACTCCGAAGAAGACTTTGAGTCCCGCCCGCAGTTCACGGACCCTGAAATCCTGCGGACCAACCTTGCCGCCGTCATTCTGCAGATGACGGCCATGGGCGTTGCCCGTGGTCCCAAGGATGTTGAGAACTTCCCGTTCGTCGAACCGCCTGATTCACGCGCGATTAACGACGGCGTCACCCTCCTTCGCGAGCTAGGCGCCCTCAGCCCGGCAACTTCGAGCAGCCCAGGGCCCAAGGATCCCCGCGGCAACCGTCGAAGCGGCAGTGGCCTGACTGCCGTCGGGCAGAAACTGGCCCAGCTGCCGGTGGATCCGAGGCTCGGCCGCATGATTGTCGAAGCCGGCAAACGCGGTTGTGTCCGCGAAGTGATGATTCTGGCAGCAGCGCTTACCATCCAGGATCCCCGCGAACGGCCGACCGACAAGCAGCAACTCGCTGCTGAGAAGCATGCACGGTTCCGCGATGAGAACTCGGACTTCACCGGTTTCCTTAACCTTTGGAACTACATTCAGGAAAAGCAACGCGAGCTGTCCTCAACGCAGTTTCGCCGGCTATGCCGCAACGAATTCATCAACTATCTTCGCGTCCGTGAGTGGCAGGACCTTTTTACGCAACTCCGCCAACTTGCCAAGCCCTTGGGTATCACACTGGACAATAGGCGTGAAGCTGATCCCGTAGGCAACCATGAGGGAATCCACATCAGCCTGTTGTCAGGGTTGCTGAGCCACATCGGCCTCCTTGATGAGCGCAAGCGCGAATACGCGGGCGCCCGGGGCAGCCGCTTCGCGATTTTCCCCGGTTCTGCACTGTTCAAGAAATCGCCTGCATTCGTCATGGCCGCCGAGTTGGTGGAAACGAGCCGCTTATGGGCACGGGTCGCTGCCAGGTTCGATCCCCTGTGGGTGGAGCAAGTAGCCCCGGACCTCGTGAAGCGCTCCTACAGCGAGCCGCATTGGTCCTCCCGGCAAGGGGCCGTCATGGCCCACGAGAAGGTCACGCTGTACGGGGTGCCCATCATCCCGAACCGTCGGGTCAACTATGGCCGCATCGATCCGGAATTGTCCCGGGAACTCTTCATCCGTCACGCGCTCGTGGAAGGCGAGTGGAAGACCCATCACAAGTTCTTCCACCGCAACCGCGCGCTCCTGCAGGAGATCGAGGAGCTTGAAACCAGGATGCGCCGGCGGGACCTCCTGGTGGATGACCAAACCCTGTTCGAGTTCTATGACGCCCGCGTGGGCCAGGACGTCGTGTCCGAACGGCATTTCGATAAGTGGTGGAAGGAGGCACGCCAAGCAGATCCTGGGCTGCTGGACTTCGACCAGTCGCTGTTGATGAGCGAGGACGCCGAGGCCCTCGATGATTCCGCCTACCCCAAAACGTGGCTGCACAAGAGCTTCGAACTTCCACTTAGCTACGAGTTCCATCCTGTGGCTCCTGGGTCTGCTCCGAATCCTTCGGACGGTGTCACCGCCGAAGTTCCGGTGTTGTTCCTGAACCAACTCGACGACGCACCGTTCCGGTGGCAGATCCCGGGACAACGCGTAGAACTGATCACGGCGCTTATCAAGTCCCTCCCCAAGCAGGTTCGGAAGAACTTTGTGCCTGCCCCTGACGTCGCCCGGCAGGCTACGGAGGCCTTGGAAAGAGACTTCGATCCCGCCACGGACGAGCTTGAGCCCTCCCTGGAACTGGTTCTTCGCCGGCTCCGCGGACACGTCATCCCACCGGGATCATGGAACTGGGAAGCAGTGCCTCCCCACCTTCGCGTGAGCTTTAAGGTGGTGGACAGCAAGGGCAAGGTCCTCGACGAAGGCAAGGACCTTGCCCAACTACAGGAAAAACTGGCCCCGGCCACACGTCGGGCAATCGCCGAATCGCTCGGTGCTACACCAGCGACGACGGCACCCGGCAAGGCTGGCACAAGAGCCGGAGCGCCCGGCGCCTCAAACGGCAAGACCGCCGGTTCCGCGGCCGGGACCGTCAGCAGTCCTGATGCGCATCCTGGCACGCACCCCGGCGCCCAACCCGCCCAGGGAGCGGTGTCCGAACGCAGTGGCATCACTGAATGGGACTTCGGGACCGTGCAACGCCAAGTAACCCGAACAGTCAAGGGCCATGCCGTCACCGGCTTCCCGGCGATCGTGGATGAGGGTACCTCTGTAGCCTTCCGCGTCTTCCAAACCCGCCAGGAACAGGAAGCTGCCATGCGTGGCGGGGTGATCCGGCTCCTGGCTCTTCGAATCCCTGCCCCGGACCGGTACGTGCTGGAGCACCTCAGCAATACCGAGAAGCTGACCTTCAGCCAAAATCCGCACGGCTCCGTTAGTGCCCTGATCGCTGACTGCGCCCTCGCTGCCATCGACAAGCTGACGCCGGAGGCCCTGCCGTGGGATAAGGAAGCCTTCGATGCGTTGTATGAAGTAGTCCGCGCTGAGCTGATCGATACCGTATTTACGGTGACGGCCGTCGTCGAACGCATCCTGGCGAGTACTCGCCGGATCCAGAAGCAGCTGAAGGCCAGTGCCAGCCTGCCGCTCATCAGCGCCCTCAATGACATAAAAAGCCAGCTGGAACAGTTGGTCTTTCGGGGCTTTGTGGCACAGACGGGCTACGCGCAGCTGAGCCAGCTTCCGCGGTACCTGCAGGCGATCGAGAAGCGGCTGGAGAAGCTTCCCGGGAACGTGCAGCGCGATGGACTGAATATGGCCATCGTCCAGGCATTGGAGGATGACTACGACGACGCCGTGTCCGCGTTGCTCCCCGGACGCAGGGCAGGCGCGGAATTAACCCGCGTGCGCTGGATGATCGAGGAGCTGCGCGTAAGCCTCTTCGCCGTCGAGTTGGGCACGGCCTACACCGTCTCCGAGAAACGCATTCGAACGGCGCTTAACCAGGCCTTGGCGCCAGCCTAGGTCCGGCTTAAAAACAACCGGCGGTGCTGATTCAGCACCGCCGGTTTAACTTGTCTGGAAGGCTTAGTCCTCGGGAACGAAGCTCTCATGGCCGGCCGCCCGCAAGGCCGCACGGAGCTTCACAGCCGTGGCATCCATGACGGCAGGATCCGGATTGTGGTCCACGTTGTGCACCTCAAAGTCCGCCATGGAATAGGCGGGCCAGATGTGCACGTGCAAGTGGTCCACCTCGAAGCCTTCCATCAGGACACCCACGCGTTTGGCGCTGAAAAGATCTTCCTGGACCTTCCCGATCCTCTGGGCAACATCCATGACCTTGGCCAAAAGCTCCGGGCTGGCATGCGTCCAGGAATCCACTTCCTCACGAGGTACAACCAGTGTGTGGCCCGGCGTGATCGGAGCGATTGTCAGGAAAGCCACAACGTCCTCGTCCTTCCACACGAAACGGCCCGGGATTTCCCCGTTGATGATCCTGGTGAACAGCGTGCTCATGCATCTGCCCTTTCTGACGGTTCCTGAAGTGTTGCGGTGTCCAATACAAATCGGTACTTCACGTCGCCGGCCACCATACGGTCATAGGCCTCATTGAGTTGTTCGGCCCCGACGACCTCAATCTCGCTGGCAACTCCATGCGCGGCGCAGAAATCAAGCATTTCCTGGGTTTCGCCGATCCCGCCAATCAGTGAACCTGCATAGGCCAGGCGTCGGCGTATGAGGAGCCCCGGGCTGACGGGCGGCATGTCATCGGCCGGGAGCCCAAGCTGGAAGAGCGCCCCATCAAGCCGCAGCGTGCGGAAGTAGGGGTTGAGATCGTGCGGTGCGGCAACGGTGTCAATGATGACGTCGATACTGCGATTGGCACCCGCCATGGCCTCAGCGTCCTTGGATAACACCACGTGGTCCGCTCCCAAATCCCGGGCGGCGCCGAACTTCGCTTCAGAGGTGGTGAACACCGTGACCTCAGCGCCCATGGCCTTGGCGATCTTGACGGCCATGTGGCCCAAGCCGCCCAGCCCCACTACTCCCACCGAATCCCCCTCTTCAACCTCGAAATACCTCAATGGCGAATACGTGGTAATCCCGGCGCACAAGAGCGGGGCGGCAGCCGCTGCGTCCAGGGCTTCAGGGATACGCAGCACGAAGCGACGGTCAACCACAACCGACGTCGAATATCCTCCTTGGGTTATTGCTCCGCCATTGCGTGGGTCCGCAACTCCGTAGGTGCCAACATTGCCCCGCTCGCAATACTGCTCCAGCCCCTCCAGGCAGCTCCCGCACTCGCGGCAGGAATCCACCAGGCAGCCAACGCCGACGCGGTCGCCAGGTGCGAAATTCTGCACGGCAGCACCCACCCGCGTTACCCGGCCGACGATTTCATGGCCTGGAACCAGCGGATAGTGCGGCAAACGCCATTCACCACGCGTTGCATGAACATCCGAGTGGCAAAGACCGCAAAAATCGATCGCGATCTCCACATCGTCTTCCTTGGGCGCACGGCGCGCGACCGTCAGAGGTACCAACCCACTGTCCGGGGAAGTGGCGCCAAACGCGGCCGCAAGCGTGGATCCTGCCGGTTCCGATGACTGCGAATAAGCAGGCTTCACTGTCTCCACGGGAATCGGCTTCGCTGTATCCACGGGAATCGGCTTCACTGTATCCGCGGGAATTGGCTTCGCCAGGGGCGGGGGCACGGGACGTCCAGGGGTCATGATCCGACGCTACTCCGGGCAGCGGTGCTCGTGCCACTTTGGCCGTGCGGGCCAGGCGAATCCCCTGCGTTCCCTACATATTCGTCCTCGAACGGTTCACTGCCAACGGCCACGGGATTTGCGGCATTGTTCGACCATTGCGAGAACGACCCAGGGAAGAGCGCCGCGGTGTATCCGGCAATTTCCAGGGCGGCAACCTGGTGCGCAGCCGTGACGCCGGAGCCGCAATAGACGGCGACGTTGCCCGGACCATCGGCTCCCAAGCCAGTGAAGCGCCTGCGCAGTTCCTCCGCTGGGAGGAACTTGCCTTCCGCAGTGAGGTTCTCGGTGGTCGGTGCGCTGACCGCGCCAGGAATATGTCCGGCGCGGGGGTCGATCGGCTCGATTTCGCCCCTGTAACGCTCCCCGGCGCGTGCATCAAGCAGTACGCCCTGCTCATGCCAGTGTGCAGCTTCCTCCTCGGTGATCGTGGGCATTCTGCCGTCGTTCAAGGTGACATTCCCGACGGCGGGCGTCACCTCGCCTGCCTCCAGAGGGTGACCTGCCGCGCGCCAGGCCGCCAGTCCGCCGTCGAGCAGGTAGACGGTTTCCACGCCTGCATTCCTCAGCATCCACCAAGCGCGGGCAGCGGCCATACTGCCGCTGTTGTCGTAGGCGACCACGGTGTCGCCATCGTTGATCCCCCAGCGCCGCGCGGCAAGCTGGAAGCGATCAATAGAGGGAAGGGGATGCCGCCCCAGGGCAGGCTGTGCGTGGTCCGCGAGTTCACTGGGCAGGTCCACGAAAACCGCTCCTGGCAGATGGCCTTCCAAGTATTGGCTGTGCCCATCCGTCCTGCCCAGGACCCAACGCACGTCCAGGAGCACGGTGTGCTCCCCCGCCGCGAGCCGCCGGTGTACTTCGGACGCGTCCATCAGAATGGTCATCTGCTCTCCTTCAGCTAAGCCTGCGTGGGTGCTCTGCTACCCATGCCACTCTTCCAGCCTAGTCTTGCCTTCCATACCCCGCCGGTACGCTTGTCCGGTGAGCAATTCGTGCATTCAGGACAGGGCTTGGGCCAGCGAGGCCATCCGCAAGATCGAAGCTGAGAACAATCGTTCGGCAGATACGCACCTCTACGCAGTCCCACTGCCCGAACATTGGGGAGTCCAGCTCTACCTCAAGGATGAGTCGACACACCGATCAGGCAGCCTCAAACATCGCCTGGCCCGTTCTCTGTTCCTCTACGGCCTGGTTAATGGCTGGATCACGGAGGGCACCACTATCGTAGAAGCCTCCAGTGGCAGCACGGCGGTCTCCGAAGCGTACTTCGCCAGGCTCATTGGCCTGCCGTTCATCGCTGTCATGACCAAGACCACCAGCCCGGAAAAGATCGCCCTCATCGAGGAATTCGGGGGCGCCTGCCTCCTTGTGGACCACGCTTCAGAGGTATACGCCGTGGCGGAGGAGACAGCGAAAACGTCCGGCGGCTACTACATGGACCAATTCACCTTCGCCGAGCGCGCCACGGACTGGAGGGGCAACAACAACATCGCCGAATCAATCTTCCAGCAGCTCTCCCTCGAAGAGCATCCGGTTCCCGAGTGGATTGTGGTGGGCGCAGGAACCGGCGGCACAAGCGCAACCATAGGTCGCTACCTGCGATACAACAGGCACAGCACCTGCCTTGCCGTGGTGGACCCGGAGAACTCTGCTTTTTACCCGGCCTGGCGGGATGGGAATGCTGCCGCCGCCACGGGATTGCCGTCCCGGATCGAAGGCATAGGCCGTCCCCGCGCGGAGCCGAGCTTCGTCCCGGCTGTCATCGATCACATGATCCAGGTCCCGGACGCAGCCTCTGTGGCAGCCATGCGGCACCTGCGTAAGCTCACTGGATTGCATGCAGGACCCTCCACGGGAACCAATCTTTGGGGCGTCTGGCAACTCGTGGCCCGGATGGTCTCGGAAGGGCGGAAGGGAAGTATCGTCTCGCTCATGTGCGACGGCGGCGATCGCTATGCGGGCAGCTATAACGACGCCGCTTGGCTGGCCAGCAAAGGGCTGGACCCCGCGCCGTACGAATCGGTCCTTGACCACTTCCACGAAACCGGGACGTGGACCGGCTAAACCTCTACTGACTCCAGGGGTGCGAGTCGCGTGTAGGCGGTTCCGTAGCGGGCACCGATGCGGGTGACGTGGCCTTCCACGATCCCCCGGCCCAGCTCGTTAAGCAGGCCATCATGGACGGGGAACGCTTTGGGCGCGCGCACCGAGATGACAAAGTCCACCACTTCCCCCACTTTGGACCATGGCGCATGGATGGGCACCAGGAGCGTCTGGACGTTGATTCCATCCGGAACCACGAATGAGTCACCCGGGTGGAAGACGTTCCCATCCACCAGGTAACCGATGTTGGACACCACGGGAATCTGGGCATGGATGACGGCATGCTGGCCACCGAAGGTTCGCACCTGGAACCCCGCAGCCTCGAAACCGGATCCCGGTTCGACGATATGGATCCGCTTGGCCACGGAGTCCGATCCAGCGTCGGATCCAGTTGCGTCGCCCTCTGCGGCCTCAGTAAGGGACTTTGCAACACCTGCCGGCGCATAGACCTCAAGCGAAGAGTTGCTGCGCAGGGCCGCCAGCACGGCCGGCCGATCAATATGGTCGTTGTGCTCATGCGTTACAAGGACAGCGTGCGCACCTGCCAACGCTTCTTCGGGCTCGGAGAACGTGCCGGGATCGATGACCAGGACCCGCCGGTCCTTCTCCAGCCGGATACAGGCATGCGTGAACTTGGTGAGCTTCATGGTGACAGCCTAGGGGCGGCCGCCGACAGTTTCCAAGCCTCCCCTACTGGTAAAATTGGGGTTTGCCAGCGTTTCCAGGGAAGTGAGTCTTTCAATGCCACAAGGCACCAATTCCGTCACGAACGGCCCAGCCTCGCCGGTGGTGACAGGCGTCAAGGAGCAGCGCGTCACCAAGCAGCGCCTGGCCGTTAGCGCGGCGCTGGATGAATTGGACGACTTCGTCAGCACCCAGGAACTGTACCGCCTCCTGCAGAACAAGGGCATCTCAGTCTCCCTTGCCACTGCCTACCGCATCCTGCAGTCACTTGCCGACGACGGACTCATTGATGTCCTGCGCAACGGGGAGGGCGAAGCCGTATACCGCCGCTGCACCGTCACTGGACACCATCACCATTTGCTCTGCAGGAACTGCGGCAAGGCTGTGGAAGTTGAAGCCCCGGCGGTTGAGACCTGGGCGGCCCGAACAGCCGCTGAGCATGGTTTCACCGAGGTGGCGCACACCGTGGAAATCTTTGGACTATGCCCTGAATGCACTGCCAGGAAGGCCGCCGGAAAGCTCTAAAGGGCGCCGGCAGGCTGCTCCCGTGAGACGCGGCCATTGAGGCCACGGTTGGCCCGCACCCGCCCGATCACGCGGCACACCACGTAAATAAGGAATGACAACGTGGTGACATAGGGGCTGATCGGTATCCGGCTGCCAAGGGCAAGCAGAATTCCACCGACAGTAGCGGCGGTCGCGAACACAACGCTCAAAAGCACCACCAGGCGTGGTGACGTGGTAACCCGCAGTGCGGCAGCGGCCGGTGTGATAAGCAGCGCCAAAACCAGCAGTGCGCCGACAATCTGGATGGACAAAGCCACACTGACCCCCAGCAGCACCATGAAGCCGATCGCCAGGCCCCGAACGGGAACACCGCGGGCTTCAGCCATTTCAGGGTCCACGCTGGCAAAACTGAGCGGGCGCCAGATTGCCCCGAGGGCAATCACCACCAGGACAGCCGTTCCCGCGAGTGCCTGGAGCTGGACAGTATCCACGGAAACGATCTGGCCGGTGAGCAGTCCGAATTTGTTTGCGGCGCGGCCCTCGTACAGGGCAAGGAACAAGATGCCCAGGCCCAGCCCGAACGGCATGATCACGCCGATGATCGAGTTCTTGTCCCGGGCCCCTGACACCCATCAGTCCCAGCAGCAGTGCCGCAGCCACTGAGCCGATCAGCGAGCCGAAAATGATATCGGCACCGATCAGCAGGGCAAAAGCGGCACCCGCAAAGGACAGCTCAGAGATGCCATGGACGGCGAACGCCAAGTCCCGCTTCATCACGAACGTGCCGACGAGTCCGCCTAGAAGTCCCAGGACAGCCCCGGCCCAAATGGAGTTTTGAACCAGTGCCAACAATTCGCCATAGTTCGCGAAGTTGAAGATGGTCTGCAGGATTCCGTTGAGGTCCATTTAGAACTCCTGCCCAGCCGTGGCGTGCGCGTCGTCGTGGAAGTGCGTGGTCGCGTCCGGAAGCCCGACGACGACGATCCTTCCGTTGGTATGGATAACTTCCACGTGGCTGTTGTAAAGCTCGGACAAAACTTCGGTGGTCATGACTTCCTGTGGCGTCCCGACGCGGAAATGGCCGCCGGCCAGGTAGAGCACCCGATCAACGTAGTCGATCACAGGATTGATTTCGTGGGTTACGAAAACGACGGCACTGTTCCGGGCGTGGCATTGTTCGTTGATGAGTGAACTGACGCCCTGCTGATGATGCAGGTCCAAAGACAGCAACGGTTCATCGCAAAGGAGTACCTGGGGTTCCGTGGCCAGGGCCTGGGCCACACGAAGCCGTTGTTGCTCTCCACCTGACAACTGCCCCACGGGCACTTTCGCATAGTCCGAGGCTCCCACCAGCTCCAGCAGTTCATCTACCCGCTGGTTTACTTTCCTTGAAGCCAGCCGCATACCCCACCGGTGGCCGTCAATGCCCAGCCCTACCAGGTCGCGTGCACGCAAAGGCGTATCCGGCGCAAAGGACTTTTGTTGGGGAATGTAACCGATCCGTTTGCTGCCCCGCTCCACCGGATGTCCGCCCAACGCAACCGTTCCTGACTTCAGTTCCTGAAGCCCCAGGAGGACCTTCAGGAAGCTGGTCTTGCCGCTTCCGTTGGGCCCGAGGACGGCAAAGAACTCCCCCGGATGAATGTCGAGATCAAGATCGCGCCAGAGTGTCCTCTTGCCG
Organism: Arthrobacter sp. StoSoilB13; assembly: GCF_019977255.1. Taxonomy (NCBI): domain Bacteria; kingdom Bacillati; phylum Actinomycetota; class Actinomycetes; order Micrococcales; family Micrococcaceae; genus Arthrobacter; species Arthrobacter sp. StoSoilB13. The sequence goes on from NZ_AP024647.1 coordinate 1,344,637, forward strand.
AACTGAAGGCTCGCTCCGCGGAGGCTCACTACGGGTGTCAAAAGTTGTCCTCGATTCATGCGTTGCTGGGGAACGCAACTAGTGGTGGCACCTTGGAGTGGCGCCTGTGCCGGTGCAGGATTCTGTGCTGGTGAGAGACAGAGGGCCCCGCAGCCATCCTGAATATCTTAGGACGCCGACGGGGCCCCCACCGCAATGGGATGTCAGGAAATCTACTTCTTGAGCGCTGCCGTGATGGATTCCACGTTGTCGGTCATCCACTGCACGTAGTCCTTGCCTTCCGGCAAGGTTTCGGTGAAGTTCACTACGGGCACGCCCGCAGTCTCGGCAGCCCGCTTTACGGATTCGGTCTGCGGCCCTTCCGTCTGTTCGTTGTACGCCAGCAGCCGGACACCGCCGGAGCCCACCAGGTCCGTCGTTTCCTTCAGGACAGACGCCGGGACATCGGTTCCTTCTTCAATCGCTGCACTGTAAGCCTCCGGAGTCTTGTTCTCCAGCCCGGCCGCTGCCAGCAGGTACAAAGGAACGGGTTCAGTGATCGCCACAGGAGTGTGGTCATTGCCTTCCTTCAGGGCTGCAAGCTTCCCGTTGAGCTCTGTCAGCTTCGCCTTGAACGTGTTGGCGTTGGCGGTGAAGGTCGAAGCAGATGCAGCGTCCAGGCTGCTGAGCTTGCTGGCCACAGCGTCAGCGAATTTGCCCATCGTGTCCAGGCTGTACCAGACGTGCTCGTTGAACTCACCGTGGTCATGGTTGTGGCCCTCTTCGGAGGACGCCGCCTCGCTGTGGCTTTCCTCTTCCGGAGCCAACCCCGAGACCTCAACGGCGCTGATCATATTTTCGTGGCCGACGTTGGTCTCATCGGCAATTTTGTGGAGGAATTCGTCATAGCCTCCGCCGTTCTCCACCACGAGCTTGGCTTTGGAGATGACCAGCTTGTCTTGCGCACTGGCTTCGTAGGAATGCGGGTCCTGGCTCGTCTTGGTGATGATCGCGTTCACGTTGACCTTGTCCCCGCCAATGGCCTTCACGACGGCTCCGTAAACATTCGTGGAGGTCACCACTTCAATGGCGCCTGACGACGAAGACGGGGCTCCTGCCCCGGCGCTGCCGGCACAGGATGAAAGCAACAGGGCGGCGAGGCCGGCTGAAGCGGCCATTGACATGCGGGCGACAGAACGACGCACGGAAACCTCGGATCTACTCAAATGAGAATCAAAAACATTTACTAGGTGGTTTCAGTCTAGCCCTAAATGGGAATGATTCCTATTTAGAAGGGCTGGCACCGACCAACCGGGTCGGCGCCAGCCACAATTTCCCGCTATTGCTGGGTCTGCGGACCCCCCAGACGGCGGATCCCCGTCGCTTGGGTAGCATCGCGGATCTCGCCCACCAACTGCTCGATCACATCCTCAAGGAACAACACGCCCTGTGTAGCGCCACCCGGTCCCACAACACGGGCGAGATGCGAGCCGGTCCGCTGCATCACAGACATCGCCTGTTCAATCTCATCCTCCGGCGAGAGGTTCGCCAGGGAACGGATACGCCCCTCGGCAATCGGATGGCGGCGACCCTCCTCAGGTATGGAGAGGATGTCCTTGACGTGCAGGTATCCGGCGAGTTCGCCGTCGTCGTCCACCATGGGAAAACGCGAGAAGCCGGTACGGCTGACCGCCTTCTCCAACTCAACGGGAGTCGACGCTGTCCTCAGGACCACCAGCTTGTCCAACGGAACCATGATGTGCGAGGGCCGTGTGTTCAGAGAACTCCAGGGCACCGCTGAGCAAGCCGGCGTCATCGTCCACCAGGCCATGCCGTGTGGATTCCTGCACAATCGACTGGACTTCCTCTAGGGTGAATGAAGATGACACTTCGTCCTTGGGTTCGATCTTCATCAATCGGAGGATGTGGTTCGCAAGCCAGTTGAGGGTCCAGATCACCGGTTTGACCACGCGGCTGATAAACACCAGCGGCGGCGCCAACAGCAGTGCCGCCTTGTCCGCTACGGACACCGAGATGTTCTTGGGGACCATCTCTCCGAACGTCACGTGCAGGAACGTGACAAAGAGGAGTGCAATGGCAAAGGCGATGACATCTGCCAGCTCCATCGGGACGCCAACCATCTCAAGCGGCTCCGCCAACAAGTGGTGGATAGCCGGCTCGGCAACCTGAAGAATCAAGAGCGAGCACACGGTGATGCCCAACTGCGCGCAGGCCAGCATCAAGGACACACTTTCCATGGCCTGCAACGTAGTTTGAGCCCGCTTCGACCCAGCCTGCGCCAGAGGCTCAATCTGGCTGCGGCGTGCGGACATGACCGCGAATTCCGCACCCACGAAGAAAGCATTGCCGATCAAAAGAACCACGAGCCAGGCAATTCCTGCCCAGTCACTCATACGGCACCTGCTTCGTGGCGGTCATTCTGCGTGTCCTCAAGCGTCGCTTCATCTTCTTCAATGTGGTGGAAGCAGATCCGGTCAATTCTCCGACCGTCCATGCGGGTCACGGTCAGCGTGCCGCCACCGGCCTGCACCACATCACCCACCTTCGCAATACGCCCAAGCTTGCTCATCACATAACCGCCCACAGTTTCGTAGGCAGGCTCATCGGGAACACTCAGGTTGGGGATTTGTTCGGACACCTCATCCGGCCTCAGGAGGCCAGGGAAGTACCAGTCGCCGGATGCGCTCTGCAAAAGTCCGGGGCGGACCCTGTCGTGTTCGTCCGAGACCTCCCCAACGATCTCCTCAACCAGGTCCTCGAGGGTTGCAATCCCGGCGGTGCCACCATATTCATCAAGAACGACGGCCAGTTGCAGGTTTCCTTCGCGCAGTTCGGAGAGGAGGGCATCCAGGTGGATGGTCTCAGGAACACGAAGTACGTCCGTCATGATCGCCCCGGCCTGAAGCTTCGCCCGACGATCTGCAGGCACGGCCACTGCTTTCTTGATATGGACCACGCCGCGGATGTCGTCGGCCGAATCACCAATCACCGGGAAACGGGAGTATCCGGTCCGCCGCGCGGCATCGAGGATGTCGCTCACCGGCTGGTCGGCATCAATCGTTTCCATCCGGATGCGCGGCGTCATGACGTCCGCTGCAGTGCGTCCCGAGAAATTCAGGGTTCGCGCCACGAAGTTTGCGGTGCCGGCATCGAGTGTGCCCAGCTCAGCAGAGCGCCGGACGAGGGAAGCCAGCTCGGCCGGAGTGCGGGCTCCCGAGATTTCCTCTTTCGTTTCCAGTCCAAACAGGTTCAGCACCTTATTGGAGAAGCCATTGAGCACCACGATCGCCGGCTTGAAGACGGCAGTGAAAATGAGCTGCGCACGGGCAAGCCTCTTGCCCAGCGGGAATGCCAGGGCGATGGCCATGTTCTTGGGCACCAGCTCGCCCAGGAGCATCGACAACAGGGTGGCGAACGCCATCGCTACAACCAGGGCTATGGAGTGTGCGACTTCCAGGCTGAGGCCAAGCAGGCCCAGAGGAGCCACAAGCAGCTGTCCCACAGATGGCTCCATGACGAAACCTGTCAGGAGGGTGGTCATCGTAATGCCAAGTTGGCAGCTGGAAAGCTGGGTGGACAGGGACTTCAAACATTTCAGGAGCGGAGCTGCGGCGTGGTCGCCGTTGTCGACTGCGCGCTGAACGCTTGCCTGGTCCAGGGCGACCAAGGAAAATTCAACTGCTACAAAGAAGCCGGTGCCAAGAATCAGGGCAAAGCCGGCTAGGAGAAGGACCCATTCCACTTAGCGCATCCCTCCAAGGGCAGGCGCTTGCAGTTTGGAAGTTCCGCTGAAGGGGGAGATTTGCCCCGGCGGAGGCTGATCGGGGGCCGCAGACGCATGGTCCGTGGCGCCACCGGCTCGGAAGGCCGGCGCGTGATGGGCATGTGAACGGGTGTTGCCGGCTCGAGGGGCGCGCTGTGCGGAGTTGCCTGATCGGCTCCCCCGACAGTTCCCAGGCCGGCACCTAGATTTACTGTCCATAAGGGTTTCAGTCTACAGGGCAGGTCCCGCGGGCCCATGCAGTGCCCACGCGCTTGAAGGAAAATGCAGTGCCTCGGCATTACGTCGGCTTCAACATGATTTAGGTCACCACTATTGGCAGTTAACCAACGATCCTAACTAGACTGACAAAGGTCTGAGTTCGCGGGACCCGGACCCTGGTGCATCGTTGCGGAAAAGCAACCTTGGCCAGCGGGAAATCAAAACTCATGGAAGAGGCGTATTTCAAGTGCCAGAGCAGCCCAGCCACCGTCTACCAGAGGAATTTGGCGGAAACGAGTGGCTCGTTGACGAACTGTACGAGCGGTACCAGCAGGACAAGAATTCGGTCGACGCCAAGTGGTGGCCGCTCTTCGAATCCTTCGATACCGGTGACGGCACTTCTTCCAACGGAACCTCCGCAGCCCCAGCCGCTGCCAATCCCCCCACCCAAGTACTTCCCGTCGTAGCTCCGGCTGAGGCTGCACCGGCACCGGCGCCGGCTGCTCCCGAAGCTGCCCCTGCGACCACCCCTGCCGCGGCTGCTTCCGGTGAAGCGGCGGTTGCGGCTCCGGCTAAGAAAGCCCCGGCTACAGTTGCCAAGGACGGAGCAAAGAAGCCCGTCGGCGGCAACGCCGCACAACCGATTCCTGCCCAGCTGCCCAAGAGCACCAAGGCGCCCACCGCTCCTGAAGAAGACGTCGTTTCCGTCCTCCGCGGACCGGCCAAGGCCATCGCTACCAACATGGTGACCAGCCTTGAAGTGCCTACAGCCACGAGCGTCCGGGCAGTTCCTGCCAAGCTGCTGATCGACAACCGCGTCGTCATCAACTCCAACCTTGCACGTGCCCGCGGCGGCAAGGTGTCCTTCACGCACCTCATCGGCTACGCAGTAGTCCGCGCGCTCTCCCAGTTCCCGTCGATGAACGTCTACTATGACGAAATTGATGGCAAGCCGAGCGCCGTCCAGCCTGCCCACGTCAACTTCGGCATCGCCATTGACATGCCCAAGCCCGATGGCACCCGCCTCCTGATGGTTCCCAACATCAAGAAGGCCGAGACCATGGACTTTGCAGAGTTCTGGCACACCTATGAGGACCTCATCAAGCGAGCCCGCAACGGCAAGCTCACGGCTGACGACCACGCCGGCACCACGGTCTCCCTGACCAACCCGGGCGGCATTGGCACCGTTCACTCAGTGCCGCGTCTGTCCAAGGGACAGGCGGCCATCATCGGCGTCGGCGCCCTTGACTACCCGGCGGAGTTCCAGGGTGCCAGCGAGAAGATCATCGCCCAGAACGCCATCAGCAAGATCCTCACGCTGACCTCCACCTACGACCACCGCGTGATCCAGGGCGCAGGCAGCGGGGAGTTCCTGAAGCTGGTCCACCAGCTACTCCTTGGTGCGCAGAACTTCTACGACGAAATCTTTGAAGCCCTCCGCATCCCCTACGAGCCCGTCCGCTGGAGCCCTGACCTTCAGGTTGACCCTGCAGATGAGATCAACAAGGTTGCACGCATCCAGCAGCTCATCCACTCCTACCGTGTGCGTGGCCACCTCATGGCGGACACGGATCCCCTGGAATACGTACAGCGCAAGCACCCGGACCTTGACGTCCTGACCTACGGCCTTACGCTCTGGGACCTGGACCGCGAATGGCCTACGGGTGGCTTCGGCGGCAAGCCGCAGCTGAAGTTCCGCGACATCCTGGGTGTTCTCCGGGATGCCTACTGCCGCACCACGGGCATCGAATACATGCACATCCAGGAGCCGGCCGAGCGTAAGTGGTTCCAGGACCAGTTGGAGCACCCTTACTCCAAGCCGAGCCGCGAAGAGCAGCTGCGCATCGTTTCCAAGCTGAACGCAGCCGAGGCTTTCGAGACCTTCCTGCAGACCAAGTTCGTCGGGCAGAAGCGCTTCTCCCTCGAAGGCGGCGAGTCGCTTATTCCGCTCCTTGACGCTGTCATCTCGGACGCTGCCGACGACGGCCCTGGACGAAGTCGCGATCGGCATGGCCCACCGTGGCCGCCTGAACGTGCTCACCAACATCGCAGGCAAGACCTACGCCCAGGTGTTCCGTGAATTCGAAGGCACGCAGGACCCGCGCTCCGTCCAGGGGTCCGGCGATGTGAAGTACCACCTCGGAACTGAAGGCACCTTTACCTCGGACAACGGCAAGCAGACAAAGGTCTACCTCGCTGCCAACCCGTCCCACCTCGAAGCAGTCGACTCCGTGCTCGAGGGCATCGTCCGCGCCAAGCAGGACCGCCTGGACCAAGGCGAGTCCTTCCCGGTCCTGCCCATCATGGTTCACGGTGACGCTGCATTCGCAGGCCAGGGTGTTGTTGCTGAAACCCTCAACCTTTCCCAGCTGCGCGGTTACCGCACGGGTGGCACCATCCACGTGATCGTGAACAACCAGGTTGGCTTCACCACGGCGCCGTCCTCTTCGCGCTCATCGACGTACTCCACGGATGTTGCCAAGATGATCCAGGCCCCCGTGTTCCACGTGAATGGCGACGACCCCGAAGCCGTGGTGCGCGTTGCGCAGCTCGCCTACGAGTTCCGCCAGCGCTTCCACAAGGACGTTGTCATCGACATGGTGTGCTACCGCCGCCGTGGTCACAACGAGGGCGACGACCCCTCGATGACGCAGCCCCTGATGTACAACCTGATCGAGGCCAAGCGATCGGTACGCAAGCTGTACACGGAATCGCTGATCGGCCGTGGCGATATCACCGAGGAAGAAGCCGAGCAACTGCTCCGCGACTACCAGGAACGCCTTGAGCGGGTCTTTGCTGAGACGCATGCGGCGCAGACGTCCCCCATCCCGATCATTACGGCTGACTCTGCTGCTGTCTCGGACATCGAGCGTCCAATTGCCCAGCAGGCGGACTTCGGCACCAACTCACCGGCTTCCACCGCCATCTCCCCCGAGACCCTTGCCCGCATCGGCAAGGCCCACCTGGAGATCCCGGAGGGCTTCACGGTTCACTCCAAGCTCAAGCAGCTGCTGGAGAAGCGTGAGCAAATGTCCCGTGAAGGTGGCATTGACTGGGGCTTTGGCGAGATCGCGGCCTTCGGCTCGCTGATCATGGAGGGCGTGCCGGTGCGGCTGGCCGGCCAGGACTCGCGCCGCGGTACCTTCGTGCAGCGTCACGCAGTCTTCCACGATCGCGCCAATGGCAACGAATGGCTGCCCCTGGGCAACCTCTCGGACAACCAGGCCAAACTGTGGATCTATGACTCGCTGTTGTCCGAATATGCGGCCATGGGCTTTGAATATGGGTACTCGGTGGAGCGTCCCGACGCCCTGGTGCTGTGGGAAGCCCAGTTCGGTGACTTCGTCAACGGCGCCCAGACCATCATTGATGAGTTCATTTCCTCCGCTGAGCAAAAGTGGGGCCAGCGTTCCTCGCTCGTCCTGATGCTGCCGCACGGCTACGAAGGCCAGGGGCCAGACCACTCATCCGCACGCATCGAGCGGTTCCTGCAGCTCTGTGCCGAGGACAACATGATCGTGGCCAACCCCACCACGGCAGCGTCGCACTTCCACCTGCTGCGCCGCCAGGCCTACAGCCGTCCCCGCAAGCCGTTGATTATCTTCACGCCGAAGCAGTTGCTGCGTCTCAAGGGCGCCGCGTCCGCCGTCGAGGACTTCACCACGGGCGGCTTCAGGCCGGTCATCAGTGATCCCGAAGTAGAGGCTTCCAACGTGGACCGGGTCATCCTGGTTTCCGGTCGCTTGTACTATGACCTCCTGTCCAACCGCCAGAAGTCCGGAGACACCTCGACTGCGATTATCCGCGTGGAACAGCTGTACCCGCTGCCGAAGGCAGAGATTGATGCAGAGCTCGCCAAGTACCCGAACGCTGATATCGTCTGGGCCCAGGACGAGCCGGCCAACCAGGGTCCGTGGCCTTTCATGGGCCTGAACCTGGCACCGGAGCTGGATCGCAAGCTCCGCCTCGTGTCGCGTCCGGCATCCGCGTCCACCGCCGCGGGCTCCATGAAGCGCCACGCTGCTGAGCAGGATGCCTTGATCAAGCAGGCGTTCGAACGCAAGTAGCCAGGAAACTGCCCGGCCGGAGGTGCTGTCAATGCACTTCCGGCCGGGCAGTTCTGTTTAATGGGACAGGTACCCGGTTCATCAAGCCGGCCCCGGATCCAAAAGCCGTGCAAGGACCGTAACGAGTGTGAAGAGGTAACCGTGGAAGACAGGAAGCTGCGTATCGCGGCTGTAGGAGATGAATTGCTCGCCGGCCTGGGTGACCCCCGCGCCTTGGGTTGGCTCGGAAGGGTGCTGGCCCGTACGCCCCAGGACACCGTCGTGGTGGAGAGCTTCTCACTCCCCTGCCCCATGGAAGGCACCGAAGGACTAGCGTCACGGTGGCAGGACGAGGCGGGCCGCCGTTTCAGCGACTCGCACGAGAACCGATTGGTCATAGGACTCTCCGGCCGTGACCTGGAGTTCGGGCTTTCCACGGCACGCAGCCGGTTGAACCTGGCCAACATTCTTGATGGTGCCTCGCACAGTGGCGTTGAAGTGTTCGTGGTGGGCCCTCCACCCACTCTTGACCCGGCGCGCAACAAACGCCTGGCCGATTTGAATACAGCATTTGCCGATGTCACCACCCGCCGCAACCACCACTACGTTGACACTTTCTCTCCCTTGCTGAACCACGAGCAGTGGAGGACGGACCTCGCAGCCAATGGCGGGACACCAGGACAGGCCGGCTACGGATTGATCGCGTGGCTCGTGCTTCACCGCGGCTGGTTCCAGTGGCTTAACATCGCCCAGCCGGAGTAGCCCTCCCGTCAGACCATTGCATTCCCCCCATTCGCGATATATCGTGTTTTCATCAACGCGATATATCGCAATTTGGAGGGATCATGCCTGACGAGCTTTGGACCGTGACGGGCCCACAAACCATCGATGTGGACGATGTCCACTCGCTCAAGCTTGGAATAGTCAAGGGAAGGTTCGACGTCGTCAGCCACGACGAACCCTTCGTCCGGATCGAGGTCAGCGAAATCAGCGGCGACCCCCTGACCATCACGCTGGTGAACGGTCGCCTGGAGGTACGCCACCAGCTCCAAGGACCACAAGGTTGGTTCCGAAACCTGATGGGTACCGTCAACAACACCAGCACCAACTCGGTAGTGGTTGGGATCGCGCTTCCGCGCGGAGTGGACGTCGAAGCGGGAACAGTCAACGGCGATGGCATGGTCTCCGGCATCGAGGGACGGATCCGGCTAAACACAGTCTCGGGCTCCGTCATGGCCGACGAAACCAGCGGTGAATTGCACGTCAACACCGTCAGCGGCGAAGTCATCGCCAGAAACCACGACGGCGTCCTGACCGCCAAGAGCGTTTCAGGTGAAGTCACCGCCTCGGGCAAGTTCAAGAACGTCAGGGCAAGCACAGTGAGCGGTGACCTCAGCTTCGACCTCCACGACTACACCAACGACCTCGGAGCCAATTCGGTGTCAGGGGACCTGACCATCCGGCTGCCGCACGATGTTGGCCTGGACATCGTTGCCAAGTCCGCCAGCGGCACCGTCATCATTGATGACCAGATGTATGCCCAGCCCGGAAGCAAGGTGCAGACCATCGTCGGTCCGGATGAGAGGCTCATGCTGGTGCGGACCAATACTGTCTCCGGCAAGACCTACATCATGCACGGCACAGCGCCGGCATCGGGAAATGACCAGCCGGTGCCTGGGGAAGCGGGTCTCTGATGCCTCCTGTTTTTGCGCATGGCGCCCTGCGCTTATACCTCCTGGCATTGCTTGAGTCAGGACCCAAGCACGGATACGAGCTGATCAAGGCCCTGGGTGACCGGTTCGGCGGCACCTACTCCCCCAGCGCCGGGACGATCTATCCCCGTCTTGGGAAACTGGAGGAGGAAGGCCCTGGTAGCTACCGAGACTGAGGGCCGCCGCACCAAGTACTTCGTCACGGCAGCAGGGCTGGCGGAACTGAACCGGCGGCGGCAGGAACTTGCCGACGTCGAGGATAATATCTCAGCCTCCGTGCGGCGGCTGGCCGACAACCTTCGGGAAGACATCAGATCCAACATGCGTGGGCTGAAGGCAGATCTCGCCGCTACTGCGGAGGCCGCGCGCAGCACTGCGACGGCCGCCACCTTCCAAAGCAGGACGGCGGGCTTTTCCCCTGAAGGCCACAGAATACTCAAAGAGGCCGAGCTCCTTGTCCAATCATTCCGCGATGACATCCGCGTGGAGTTGCGTCAACACAGCGCCTCGCACCCACTCAATCCCGTAACCCTCGAGACGGTGCGTGCAGTGCTGGACCAAGCACGCATCTCAATCAGGAATTCGCTGCGGAGCTAACAATGCTCCACCCGGTTCGCGAGCGAACGTCCGGATGTGCGAAACTGGAGGGCAGCTCTATTGAGTATCAATCATTGAAGGAGGCCAGCTATGAGCAAGCGTGCACGTAAGCGTCGTGACCGTAAGCGCGGCGGCGCGAACCACGGCAAGCGTCCCAACACCTAAGCCATCGGCTTAGCGTCAAGGCTTAACAGCGAGGGCCCCGGAAACCATACGGTTTCCGGGGCCCTTGGCGTTTGCGGGGCCTTGACCCGGCCCATTCTTGTCAGCGGCGACGGATCAGCGGCGTTGGATCAGGCCTCCACCGGCTTGATGGAGTGGATCCGGTCAAGTATTGAGTTCTTGAGGTTCTCTGGCGCGGATTCCGTGCACGAACGCTTAACCATGGTGCGGATAAGGCACTCAAGGTCATACTGCTCAGCACATTCCTCGCAGGTGTCCAAGTGCTGCTTGATGTCTGTGAGGTCCTCGCGGGTCAATGCGCCGTCGAGGTACTCGTAGATCCTCTGCATCCGTGTGTCGTCGCAATCGCCCAATCCCTGGCAGTCGCTCATTGCTCTTTCTCCTGATTGTTGCTCCCGGCCGCGGCCTGGTCTTCGGTGTGGGCCTTGAAGCCCCGTTCTGCGGCGTAATCCGCCAGCATGTCCCGCAGCATCTTCCGGCCGCGGTGCAACCGCGACATGACTGTGCCGATCGGGGTGTTCATGATCTCGGAAATCTGCTTGTAGGCATATCCTTCGACGTCGGCGAAGTACACAGCCAACCGGAATTCCTCCGGGATGGCCTGCAACGCGCTCTTGACATCGGAATCCGGCAGGTGGTCCAAGGCTTCAGCCTCTGCCGAGCGCAACCCGGAAGAGGTGTGCGACTCGGCCTTTGCCAGCTGCCAATCCTCAATCGTGTCCGAGTTGGACTGCAGCGGTTCGCGCTGCCGCTTCCGATAGAGGTTGATGTAGGTATTCGTCAGGATCCGGTACAGCCAGGCCTTGAGGTTGGTCCCCGGCTTGTACTGGTGAAAAGCCGAAAACGCCTTGGTGTAAGCCTCTTGGACGAGGTCCTCGGCATCGGAGGGATTCCGTGCCATCCTCATCGCCGCTGAATACAGCTGGTCCACGTACTGCATGGCGTCGCGCTCGAATCGCTCCCGCCGCTGTTCGGGAGTTTCCGTCGCGACATCGACGTCGGCCCGTGCCGATGCGTCTCCTGCGCCGTCCTCCGGGGACGGATCGGCTGCTTCGTACATGGCCGCTGCGGCCGGTTCAATGGTGCTCATCGTTGCCAAGTCTACTGTCAGCTTCCGGGAATCCCGCTGTGCAGGATAGCCAGCCTCCAGCAGACCCACGCGGTCCTTAACCAAGGTCAAAAAACCAACTCCGTTCAGCGAAGCGGCAACACCATGCCGCGGCCCGGCCTTCACCGTGCTTGTTGTTCACAACGGCAGCAGCTGGGTAAATATTCCGCAAAGATGCAAGACTAGAGCAGACTGCACCCCTTGAACACAGCACTTAGTGAATAACGTCATGAACCATCGTGACAAGCCATCCAGGAGGCAAGACATGTCTGTTATCCGTTTTCTCGCCCGGCCGATGCTCGCGTCCAGCTTCGTCATCGCAGGTCTGGACAAGCTCAAGAACGCGGACGACACTGCCAGGCAACTGTCACCGGTCCTGCGCCGCGCCGCGGAGTCGTTGCCCTTCCCAACCGACGAGAAGGTCCTGGCCCGGGTCATCGGTGGCGCGCAGCTGGGGGCCGGCGCACTGCTTGGACTTGGCAAATTCTCCCGCTTCGCGGCAACGGTTCTGGCGTTGACGTCCGCGCTGAACTCCTATGTGGAGTGGCGCTCAGCCGACATCAGCACCAAGGACGGCCGCAGCGCACGACGGGCCCAACTCCTGAAGAACATTTCCCTGACGGGCGGGGTTTTGCTGGCCTCTGTCGATACTGAAGGCCGCCCCAGCCTTGCATGGCGGGCCGAGCACCTGGCCGCCGACGCCAGGAAGGTCACGGGCAAGCAGCTCAAGCGGGCAGACAAAGCAGTACGCAAGGCCGTAGACAACGCAGTTGGAGCATAAGGAAGCATGACAGGTACCACCGCAGCAAACACGGGTTCAAACTCCGTCGACACCCTGCCCCTCTGGGCAGCTCCCTACGCCACCAGGCCAGTGGATGCCACAGTGACGGTGCCGGGCTCAAAATCGCTCACCAACCGTTTCCTGGTCCTCGCAGCATTGGCCGACGGCCCTTCCCGCCTGCGGGCCCCCCTTCACTCCCGCGATTCCGTCCTTATGATTCAGGCGCTCAGGCAACTGGGTGCCACCGTCACCGAGGTACCCGGCGACGGTGATTATGGACCGGACCTTGAGATCACTCCCATGGATCCTTCGGCTTCGGGTGCGGAGACTGCCATCGATTGCGGCCTTGCCGGTACGGTTATGCGGTTCGTTCCACCTTTAGCTGCGCTACGCAATGGTCCAACCACGTTCGACGGCGATCCCCATGCCCGTAAGCGGCCCATGGGAACAATCATCGAAGCGCTGCTCGCCCTCGGAGTTCCTGTCGCCACCGAAGGCGGAAGGACGCCGTCGGCCCTTCCCTTCTCTGTGGATGGCACTGGCGAGGTTCGGGGCGGCCACCTGGTGATCGATGCCAGCGCATCGTCCCAGTTCGTTTCGGCCTTGCTGCTTGTAGGCGCCAGATTCACCGAAGGCCTGCACCTGGAACACGTTGGCAAGCCTGTCCCCAGCCTGGACCACATCAATATGACCGTTTCCGTCCTTCGCGGAGTGGGCGTCAAGGTGGACGATTCGGTACCCAACCACTGGCGGGTCGCACCTGGCCCCATCCACGCCTTCGACCAGCGGATCGAACAGGACCTTTCCAACGCCGGCCCGTTCCTTGCCGCAGCCCTGGCAACCCGCGGAACCGTCCGGATCTCCAACTGGCCCACCCAGACCACCCAGGTGGGTGATCTTTGGCGGTCCATCCTGGTTGAGATGGGTGCCACGGTGACACTCGAAAACGGCACTCTCACGGTTAAGGGCGGCCCGGAAATCAAAGGCGCCGACTTCGACGAAACCAGTGAGCTCGCGCCCACGGTCGCTGCGCTGTGCGCACTGGCCACAGGCCCTTCACGGCTGACCGGCATCGCGCACCTCCGTGGCCATGAAACCGATCGGCTCGCCGCGCTGGCCGCTGAAATCAATCGGCTCGGCGGAGACGCAGAAGAAACAGCTGACGGCCTGATCATCCGCCCGGCCACGCTGCACCCCGGCGTCGTACACAGCTACGCCGACCACCGCATGGCTACGGCCGGCGCTATTTTGGGGCTCGCCGTTGAGGGCGTCCAGGTGGAGGATATTGCTACCACCTCCAAGACGATGCCCGAATTTCCGCAGATGTGGGAGGCCATGCTGCAGCAGGGCACGGGCGAGGACGAAACCGTCACCAGTGAGGCCAGCAACTGACCATGGGCCGCGACGCACGCTCCTGGGACGAATCCGACGTCCGGATACGTCCGAACAAAAAAGGATCAAGGCCCCGCACCAAAGACCGCCCCAGTCATGACGACGCGGTCATTGGCCGGATCATCACGGTGGACCGCGGGCGCTACACCGCCATCGTTGGAGAAGACTCCTCCGATGAACGTATTATCATCGCTGCACGCGCGCGTGAACTGCGACGAAACCCCGTCGTCCCCGGCGATTTCGTCGCCTTGGTGGGGGATGTATCGGGAGAGCCGGATACCCTCGCGCGGCTGGTCCGCATAGAGGAGCGCAAGACGCTGCTGCGGCGCAGCGCTGATGATACCGACCCCATCGAAAGAGTGGTGGTGGCCAATGCAGACCAACTTGTGGTGGTGGTCGCCGCAGCCAATCCGGAGCCCCGGACGGGCTTTATTGACCGTGCTTTGGTTGCAGCCTACGACGCCGGGATCGAGCCGCTGCTGCTTGTCACCAAAGCAGATGTCAAGGATCCTGCGGAGCTGTTATCGAACTATCTCAGCCTGGACTTTCCGATCATCATCAGCCGTACGGCAGATGATGAAGCGTCCGGTATTGACGCCCGCTCCGACGACGGACTGTCCGCGAGGCTGGACAGCCGCGCCGTTGCCGAATTGCGGGCCCACCTTGATGGAAAAGTCACTGTCATGCTGGGCCATTCGGGCGTCGGCAAGTCCACCATGGTCAATGCCCTGACTGGAGCCGAACGGGCTACCGGTGGTGTCAACGCCGTCACCGGGCGGGGCCGGCACACGTCGTCTTCGGCGTTGGCCCTGAAGCTGGCAGACGCCCCACCGGGTAGCTGGATCATCGATACCCCCGGTATCCGCTCCTTCGGACTGGCGCACGTGGACCCCGACCGCATCCTGCATTCCTTCCCCGACCTGGAACCGGGCACAGAAGCTTGTGAACGCGGTTGCAAGCACGATGCCGGCGCCATCAATTGCGGACTTGATGCCTGGGTGAACGAGGGACACGCGGGTCCTTCCGGAGTGGCCCGTTTGTCTTCGCTCCGGCGGCTGCTGGGCGCGGACCCGCGTTTGGAAGCGAAAGAGACCAAGGAATTGGGTACGGTCAACTAAGTGTCGGCGCAAGGCGATCCAACTGCAGGGAACGTTTCACGATAGTTTGGTGGCATGACCCAACCCGTTTCCAGCTACAACGACGACCTGCGACTGGCCCACGTGCTGGCGGATTCCGTGGACGCCCAAACCATGGACCGCTTCAAGGCCTTGGATCTGCAGGTCGAGACCAAGCCTGACCTCACGCCCGTGACGGATGCCGACAAGGCTGCGGAAGAAGCCATCCGCGGCCAATTGTCACGCTCGCGCCCCCGTGACGCCGTCCTCGGCGAGGAGTTCGGCAGCAGCGGCCACGGCTCCCGGCGTTGGATCATCGACCCCATCGACGGCACCAAGAACTTTGTTCGGGGCGTTCCCGTGTGGGCTACCCTGATCGCGCTCGTTGACGAAGGCGAGCCCGTCGTTGGAGTTGTCAGCGCCCCCGCGCTGGGCAAGCGTTGGTGGGCAGCAAAGGACATGGGCGCCTACATGGGCCGCTCCCTGGCATCAGCCACCCGGCTCAGGGTGTCCAACGTTTCGCGGTTGGCCGATGCTTCAATGTCATATTCCAGCCTCTCCGGTTGGAAGGAGCGCGGCAATCTGGACGAGTTCCTGGGGTTGACGGAAGACATCTGGCGCACGCGCGCCTATGGCGACTTCTGGTCCTATTGCCTGGTAGCCGAGGGGGCTGTTGACATCGCCTGCGAGCCAGAGCTGAATCTTTACGACATGGCAGCACTGGTTCCCATCGTGACGGAAGCCGGCGGCCGCTTCACCTCATTGGAAGGCGAGGACGGCCCCTTCGGCGGCAACGCCCTGGCCACCAACTCCATCCTCCACTCGGAGGTCCTCAAGCGGCTAAACCCTGCCCTGGATGACCTCCTCTGACCCGGCGGACCAACAAGCCAACCGGCTGTGCATAGAATTTTCGACGGCGGAAGCCTCCTTTTCGGGGCATCCGCCGTCTTTTCTTCGCCCAAAACCCGGTTTCCGGACACGTCGTAACAATCTGCTTAACAAAGCGAATCGACTTTGGAGCAGGCCAGATGCGTGGCCTAACCTCT
Organism: Arthrobacter sp. StoSoilB13; assembly: GCF_019977255.1. Taxonomy (NCBI): domain Bacteria; kingdom Bacillati; phylum Actinomycetota; class Actinomycetes; order Micrococcales; family Micrococcaceae; genus Arthrobacter; species Arthrobacter sp. StoSoilB13. Next base: position 1,360,599 of record NZ_AP024647.1, read on the forward strand.
TTACAGGTCACGAGTGCCAGCGCTAAACCCCGGTTTGCTGGCCGGCAACCCTCCATTCGCGGTGGGGTGCCCCGGGTGACGACCTGGCCGGTCCGGAACGGATACGGCAAGCGCGGATCCCCATAGGGGGTCCCTCTTGAGTGAGGTCCCATGAGCACTGCTACGTTCAACTCCACCGTTCTGCCGTCCCTTGCGGTCGAAGAAGCAGCGCACGAAGCCGCTGCGGGCAGGCCCCTGGCCGCCGTCACAGGCGCGGAGCTGCAAGCTCCCCTGATCCAGGGTGGCCATGTCCGCTACGCCAACCTCGACTACGGAGCATCCGCTCCCGCGTTGACCATCGTTTCTGCGTATCTCAACGAGATCCTCCCCTACTACGCCAGTGTCCACCGCGGCGCGGGCTACGCTTCCCAGATCAGCACCTCGGTCTACGAGAACTCCCGCGACATCGTCCGTGAATTCGTTGGCGGCCGTCCGGATGATTCCGTCATCTTCACCCGGAACACCACGGACTCGCTGAACCTGTTGGCGGGCTGCCTCCCGCAACTCGACGGTAAGCCAACTGGCGAGGTCCTTTACCTGGACATCGAGCACCATGCCAATCTTCTTCCCTGGCAGGGCGTCCCTCACCGCAGTGTCGTAGCTGCTTCGACACTGACCGCTACCTTGGCCAAGCTCCGCGAGGAACTCAGCCAAGGCGGCGTATCTCTGCTGGCGGTCACCGGTGCCTCGAACGTGACCGGTGAAATCCTGCCGATCGCCGAACTCGCAGCACTTGCACACGAATACGGTGCCAGGATTGTGGTGGACGCCGCGCAGCTTGCCCCCCACCGCCGCATCAACATCGCCGCCACAGACGTCGACTACATCGTGTTCTCCGGCCATAAGCTCTACGCTCCGTTCGGCGCCGGAGTCGTTGTGGGCCGTCCCGACTGGCTCGACGCCGGTACTCCCCACCTTGCCGGCGGAGGCGCTGTTCGTGAGGCGCGCCTGGACTCGGTCAGCTGGGCCCTCAGGTCCCGCCCGCCACGAGGGCGGCTCCCCCAACGTCCTCGGTGCGGCAACATTGGCCCGGGCGACGCAGGTGCTCGCCGGCTTGGATCAGGATGCCTGGCATGCCCATGAAGCTGGAATCCGCTCCTACCTCGTACAGGGACTTGAAGCAATCGACGGCGTGACGGTCCACCGGATCTTCAGCGACTCCGAGGACACCATCGGCGTGGTTAATTTCTCGGTGGAAGGATTCGACGCCGGACTGGTCGCCGCATACCTCGCCGCCGAACACGGTGTAGGACTTCGTGACGGCCGCTTCTGCGCCCATCCCCTCCTCAAGCGGCTGGGCCTGCCGTCCGGCTCACTGCGAGCCAGCTTCGGCGTGGGCTCCCGCCTGGAGGATGCCACACGGCTGCTGGCTGGTATCGAGGAACTCAAGCGCACGGGTCTCGGCTGGGACTATGTAGTGGACGAAGGCCGCTGGGTGCCGGCCAACGACCACCGCAGCTACCCGGAGTGGGCACCAAACACGCCCGGCACCGCAGGGGCTGCACCCTGCACTATTGACTGACACAGCACGATTGACTGGAACAGCACGGTTGCTGATGTACACGTACTGTGCGGTAAATTCGTAGGGTAACCGGCGTTCGCGGTAAAGGAGTCTGTGCGTGGCCGTGCCTTCCCGTAGTGTTTCCGGCGGAAGTGTTTCCGGCAGCGCTGGCAGGCCAGGTGGTCCCAAGCTGCATGCCACGCGCCGCCACGAACTGGGCCAGAGCTTCCAGGACGGCGGCGAACACTACGATCGCGTTCGGCCCGGCTATCCCACAGACTCAGTGGTTTGGCTTCTTCCTCCTGGAGCGAAGTCCGCCGCGGATATTGGTGCAGGCACAGGAAAATTCACGGCACTGCTCGTGGAACGCGGCCTGCAGGTGGCCGCCGTCGATCCTTCCACAGACATGCTGGAGCAACTTCGAAAGTCCTATCCCGGCGTTCAGGCGTTGGAGGGTACGGCCGAGGCAACAGGGTTGACGGACTCAGCATTCGACGTCGTCAGCGTTGCCCAGGCCTGGCACTGGTGTGACCCGCTCAAGGCCAGCACGGAGATCGCCCGCATCCTTCGCCCCCACGGAGTTCTTGGCCTGGTATGGAACCAACTGGACACCTCTGTGCCCTGGGTCCATCGGCTATCACGCATCATGCACGCCGGAGATGTGCACAAGCCCGGCTTCCGGCCAGTTATCGGACCGGAATTCACGGACTTGGAGAGCCATCTCACCAGCTGGGAGGACGCCGTGTCTCCGGAGGACATCATGGAGCTCACGAAATCGCGCAGCTACTACCTCCGCGCCAATGAAGCCACCCGCGCAAAGGTCATGGGCAACCTGGCGTGGTACCTCTACGATCATCTCGGCCATGCCCCTGGACAACGACTGGGATTGCCGTACGTGACGACTACCTGGCGGGCCCGCAAGATCCACGGCGCCCCGCCACGGTAGGCTTGGTGTGTGAAGACCAGTACGCCCTCCTCCTCTATCGAGGACTACGTCAAGGTCATCTACTCCTATACGGAGTGGCAGGACAAACCAATTACGTCCTCGCAGCTTGCCCTGCGGCTTGGCGTTGCCAATTCCTCGGTGTCTGAAATGGTCCGCAAGCTCAAGGACCAGGGCTTGGTGGACCACCAACCCTACAGCGCCATCAGGCTGACTCCGGAGGGCATGCGGCTGGCGCTGTCCATGGTCCGGCGCCACCGCCTCATTGAGACATACCTCGTGGACGAACTCGGTTACAGCTGGGATGAAGTCCACGATGAAGCTGAGATGTTGGAACACGCGGTGTCCGATACGTTCATCGAGCGCATGGCCGCCAAGCTTGGCCACCCCCTGCGGGATCCTCACGGTGACCCCATTCCCTCGGCTGACGGATCCGTGGAGCTCCCTCACGCGTACCGCATGATCGAGTTGGACGAAGGCCACTCAGGCCGCATCACGCGGATCAGCGACGAAAATCCTGATCTTCTTCGGTATCTCGCGTCGGAAGAGATTACCTTGGACGCTCCTGTTGAGGTGGTGGGACGCAAACCATTCGGCGGAGCCCTGGTGGTTCGGATCGGCAGCGGAGCCCAACGGCGCGAATTCGATCTCGCGGATGAGGTTACAGCGGCACTTTGGGTCCAAAGCGCCGAAGTCCACGAAGGCTGCGTGCTTCCCGCGCGCTGACCCGATGCGCTGCCTGGGCTAGCTACGCTGGCTGGCCGAGCCGCCGTCGTCGGACGCAGTATCCGTGGCGCTGTCAACGGTAGCTGCCGCTTCGGGCTGTGGGTTGCGGATCCCGACGGCGGACGCCACCGCCCCGATGACGAACAATGCCGCCGTGACAATCAAGGCATTGTACAAACCTTGCCGGGTGAACACCGGACCAACGATCAGGCCGGCAAAGGCAATGCAGATGAGGCCTGCAATACGGGCCACGGCGTTGTTGACGGCCGAACCAATCCCGGCCTCTTCCTGGGGCACCGCGCCCAGAATCGCTGCGGTGAGTGGCGCGACGAGGGTGGTGAGTCCCACGCCAAAGACGATCTGCCCCGGAAGCACCTGGGTCCAGTAGTTCAGTGGCTCCTGGACGGAGAGGGACATCAGAAAGCCCACAGCGCATAGCAGCGGCCCCACGGTCATGAACCATCGCGGACCATATTTTCCTGCCAGCCCACCGAAGTAGGACGCCGTCAGCATCAGGATGACGGTCGCCGGGAGCAAAGCAATTCCCGCGATGGTAGCCCCCATCCCTCCAACCTGCTGGAGATAGATGCCCAGGACGAAGAATCCCAGCGATATCCCACCGTAAATCGCGAGCGTGGCAAGGTTGCCCCACCCAAAGTTCCTTATGGCAAAGAGCCTCAACGGCAACATCGGCTCCCTGGTCCTCGCCTCGTGGACCAGGAACAACACCATCGCCGCCACACCGGCCAGGAGCGGCAGCCACACCTGGACGCTCATCCATCCCATCCGGCCCCTGTTCTATGAAGGCGTAGACGGGACCACCTAGTCCGATCATGGCCAGGACAGCGCCGAGGTAGTCGATTCCCTTGCTCTTGTCCCTGGCCACGTCCGACGCCCGAAGCCCCGCGAGCAGAGGCCAAATCGCGACGGCGGGAATGACGTTGATGAAGAAGATCACACGCCACGACAACATGTCCACCGAGACGCCGCCAATGAGCGGACCGACGATGGCGGCAGCACCCGTCCAGCCCGACCATTGGCCAATCGCTTTGGACTGGGAAGGTCCTGAGAAGGACGTAATGATCATGGCCAACGAACTGGGCACGAGGAGCGCGCCGGCAATCCCTTGAATTGCGCGGGACACCACCAGGACTTCCCCGTTCCAGGCCAGGCCGCACATCACCGACGTCAGGGCAAAGCCCGCCAGCCCCCATTCGAGGATCCGTGCCCGGCCAAAGTGGTCCGATAGTGAACCAGCCACGAGGATGAGCGCCCCGAGGGTCAATAGATAGGCATCCACCACCCATTGCTGGATGACCAAGCCACCGCCAAGTTCACGTCCAATGGCCGGGAGGGCCAAGTTGACCACGAAACCATCCAGGATGGCGATAAAAGAAGCCACAATTGCCACAATGAGCACCCGTTTTTGAAGCGGCGTTCTCGGCAGCAAAGCCACAGCATCCGTCATGTGCACAGCCTACGCGGCATTCCTCCAGGACGAAGTCCCGTATCGTTAAACAGTGATTAGCAGACGTGACGCAGCATTGGCCCTAGATATCTCCATGGAAATGGCCCAGCGCCACGGCATCCCTTCACGGCTCTCAGAAGCGGAACTACGTAGTCTCCAGGACAATCCACCGGCCTGGCTGGTCCAGTCACGTGCCAACCGCACGGGCAAACGGCCTGTTTGGGTCCACCTGACCTGCGCAGTGTGTGGGTATTCAGAAGCGGTGCGGCCCAAGAAGTGGTGGCCCGATTTCTCGTTCGTCTTTTGCGGGCACCATAAGAACAGTGAACTGCCGGAACTGTTCCTGGGTGACGTGCGCAGCGAATATGAAGGCGTGGGCAGCCGCTTTGTTGGCGTGGTGGACGTCCGCGAGGACCAGGCCTAGCATCGCCTCATTGTTGCTGGCTCGTCATTGCTGGCTCATCTCCGAGGGAACGGCTATCAGCTGTACCGTTTTGCCGTCCCGCAGCACGGTTAAGGGGAACGGTTCGCCTATGGCCTCGGCAAACAGCAACTTCTGCAGACTCTCTGCACTGGAGACAGCCCTGCCTTGGGCCCGAAGCACCAGGTCCCCTGGCTGGAGCCCCGCTAACTCCGCAGGCGAGGCCGCGATGACCTCCACCACACGGAGGCCCTCCTTTTGGCCAGTCCGCACCACCGCACTGGCATCAAGCGGGATAGGCGTACTCACCAAACCCAGGTAGGCCCGGCGCACCCTCCCATCCTTGAGCAGGGAGGCGATAATCCGTTGGGTCGTCCTATTAATAGGTACGGCGAGTCCAAGGCCCAGACCAGCAATGGCCGTGTTGATGCCCACGATGCGGCCCCGGGTGTCGGCCAGGGCGCCACCCGAGTTGCCCGGGTTTAGGGCCGCGTCAGTCTGTATGACATCCTCGATCACACGCCGGTGCTCGCCTGCACGGACGGGGATGGATCGTCCCAGCCCGCTGACCACGCCGGCAGTCACTGATCCGGCAAGACCCAGCGGATTGCCCACCGCGATCACCAGCTGGCCAACCCTCAACGAATCGGCGTTACCCAGAATGGCAGGTGCCGGAGTGGGTTTGAGACCTCGTACCACCGCCAGGTCAGACAACGGATCGGCCCCCACGAGCTCCACATCAGTCTGCTTGCCATTCGCAAACACCGCGCTTCCGGACTGGATACCGGCCACGACATGGGCATTGGTGAGCATGTACCCGTCACCGGTAAAGACCACGGCCGATCCGCTGCCCACACGCAGCTGCCCGTTCCTGCGCGCACTCGTCATCTCGATAGCGGCGACATGAGGCGTGACAGACTCCGCAACCCGGATGACGATCTGCGAGTACGCGTCCAAGGCCGCGTCGTCATCCTGCTCCGTAGGCGCTTCTGAATCCCGGCCTTCATCCGGAATTTCAAACTCTGGCTCGGTACTCATCACATGCCTCCTGCTACCGCGGTGCTTACCCTGTACAACGGCCAGGACAGGCCGGCTAGTCCTCGTTCCCCTACGCCGTGGGTGAACGGCCAGGGCATCTTGTTCGGAGGGCATCCTGTCCGGAGGGCATCCTGTCCGGAGGGCATCTTGTCCGGACAGAGAAAAAGCCCCCGGATCACTAGGATCCGAGGGCTTTCCGGTGGAGATGGGGGGAATTGAACCCCCGTCCGATGTCGTTTTGTCAGGGCTTCTCCGGGCGCAGTTCGCGTCGGATTTTCTCGGCCCCAGCCATCCTGCGAACAGGTGGCTGATCCGGGCCCAGTCATCTAAAAGTCCCGTTTACCTCAATGACGAAGGCAAACAGCAGTGGCTATCTAAATGACGCCAGGAACCGGGGCGATAGCAACCCCGGGCTGACGGACTGTCTTACTGCTTAGGCAGCGAGAGCGAAGTCAGTGCGCTTAGATTCGGCACTTATTGGTTTGCAGACAGCGTTTACGAGATAATTCTGCATCCTCGGCCCGCTTCACCTGTCGCGACTAACATCGTCGAAACCGATCATCCCCGTATTTTGTTACCAAACCGGCAAGGCATTCATCAAGCGATAAAATCCCTACCGGACTATCCATCATAACGCATGCACCCGGAAGATCATTCCCGCGACACAAGTCCTGGGCGGGTGCATCTACGTTCGAACCTAGCGGCGGTTGCGCTCCCGCAGTTCGCGCAACGATTCGCGCTTATCCTGCTGCTCTCGAAGCGTTTGGCGCTTGTCGTAGTCCTTTTTACCTCGTGCTATGGCTATTTCAACCTTCGCCCGGCCGTCCAGGAAGTAAAGCTGCAAGGGCACCACGGTGAAGCCGGATTCGCGGATCTTTTGGGAGATCTTGTCCAGTTCTTCGCGGTGAAGCAAAAGCTTACGACGGCGGCGCGCGGCATGGTTGGTCCAGCTCCCCTGATGATACTCAGGGATATGGATGCCCTCCATCCACAGTTCGTCATTGTAGAAGGTGCAGAAGCCGTCCACCATGGAGGCGTGGCCTTCACGGAGGGATTTCACTTCGGTACCCATCAGCGCAATGCCGGCCCTCGTAGGTATCCAGGACATGGTAGTTATGCCGGGCCTTCCGATTGGTGGCCACTACCTTACGGCCACTTTCCTTGGGCACGGTAGAACTCCTTGTTAGATGCGGATTTCAACTAGTGTACGCCAGAGCCCGCCGGCCCTTATCCCTGACGAAGGGACGGGTTACTAGAGGAGGGTCATCGGATCCACTGCGGCGCCGTTCAACCAGGTTTCAAAGTGTGCGTGGCACCCCGTCGAGTTACCTGTGCTTCCCGAGTACGCAATGAGTTGCCCCTGCGATACTTGCTGCCCGTTGGACACCACAATGCTGCTGTTGTGGTAGTAAATGGTCGTCAGGGAGTTGCCCTGCACCACCCCGTGGGACAGCTTGACCCGCCATCCACCGCCATCTGCCGAGTTCCAACCAGAGTTGAAGACAGTACCGGCGGCTGCTGCGTAAACAGGAGTGCCGCAGGGTGCACCGAAGTCGATGCCCGTGTGCATGTAACCACCCGTGCCGTAGAAATCGATGGTTCCGGGCGGAGTTGCCCGCCAGCCGAATCCTGAGGTGATGGGTACGTAGCTGGCGAAGGGGTGCCGCAAACCAAAGGCGGAAGGCGAACCCACCGGCGGAACATACGGTTGCTCGGGGGGTGCCGGCCTTCCTTGCGCTGCTGCTGCGGCGGCCGCAGCAGCAGCAGCCTCCGCGGCAAGCCGACGCTGCTCGGCCTCCCACGCCTCCCGAAGCTTGCGGTCCCTCTCGACGATTTCGGCTGCAACAGAATCCTGTTCGGCCTTCACCCGGGCAAGATCGGCTTCAATGCCAGGCTTGGCGGCCTGTAGTTGCCCATTCAGGCGGGTGGTGTCCTCGATAAGCTTGTCGACTTCGGCTTTCTTGCTGGCAGCCTCGTCGCGCGCAGCCTTCTCCCGCTCAAGCGCGGCGTCGGCTTTGGCCTTCAGGTCCTGGATCTCAGCCTCGACGGCGGCCAGCCGGGCCTGGGAGTTTACGTTGGTGGCATTCTGTTGCGTCAGCTTGGTCATTGCTGCGTTCTGGCTGCGCATTGCCTGATCAGCGAGGTCCATGGAGTCTGTCAGGCTGCCGGACTCGTTCGATCCGAAGAGCAGGGCGATGTTGGTGGGCACGCCACCGGATTTATAAGCCTGTGAGGCGATTTGGCCGATCAGTTTCCTGGTATCGGTGATCTTCTGCTTGTCGCTCTCAAGCTGCTCAGTGATTTTGGCCTTGTTCTGCTGGGCGAGCTCCACCCGGGCCGCCAATGCCTCGACCTCCTTGACAGCACTGGCCACGCGGCCCTGCGCTTCGAGAAGTGCCTGCTGGGCGCCCGGGAGTCGACCTTGGTAGATGACCAGATCGCCCGCGGCCTTGGCGATCTTCGAGTCCACAAACTCCAAGGACGCCTGGACGCGCGCCGATTCGGCCTCGAGTGCAGCTTGCTGGTCGTCCAGGCTGTCCGCATGGGCCGTAGGTACACCGGACAGGAGGCTGACCGCGAGGCCCAGGGCGAGGACGCCACCAAGAATCCTGGCTTGGCCGAACGCAAGGCGCCGACGCAGCGAGTTCTGGTCCAACGTGGTCATCATGAGTCCTTTTCGCTTGTCAGCAGAGTTATTCGCAGCCGCCCGTCCTTCATCACTAAACCTTCAAGTAACGCCGGAGGGTCAACAAGGAGGATATCCCGGCCAGGCCACCGCCGAGCGCAATCAGCACCGGTGCGATCACCAGGACCTGCGTCGATGAGATGAAGGGAGTGTTAAGGAATTGCCTGGACAGATCACCGTTGAGCCAGAAGTGTGCCATCAGCCACAGCGTCACGGAAGCCAGCAAAGCGCCGACAACAGCGGCGATCACACCCTCCAGGATGAACGGCAACTGGATGACTGTCTTCGAGGCGCCCACCAAGCGCATGATCCCCGTTTCCCTGCGCCGACTGAACGCCGAGAGGCGGATCGTCGTGGTTATCAGAAGCACCGCGCAGAAGATCATCACTGCGGCCACGCCCATGGCGGCCACAGAAGCGCCGTTCATCCAGGAGAAAATCCGTTCCAGTACCTGGCGCTGGTCACTGACCGTCTCAACGCCGGGTTGCGAGGAAAATGTTTCGCTGATGATCTGGTACTTCTCGGGGTTCTTCATGTTGATACGGAACGAGGCCGGCAACTGGTCCTCAGATACGGAATCAACGATGGGCGAATTGGAGAACTGCTCCTTGAAGTGTTTGTAGGCCTCGGCTTGGGATTCAAATTGGAAGTCGTTGATGTACTGCTTGACTGCCGGAGACTGCAACATTGCCTGCAGATTGTCCTGCTGTTCCTTGGTGGCAGGCCCAGAGGCGCAACCAACCGCCGTCGAGCCATCGTTGCAGAGGAAGACAGCAACCTGGACTTTGTCGTACCAGTAGCCCTTCATCTGGTTGATCTGCATCTGGAGCATTCCCGCTGCGCCAACAAATGTCAGGGAAACAAAGGTCACCAAGACGACCGAGATCACCATGGACAGGTTGCGGCGCAGGCCGCTGCCGATTTCCCCGAGGATGAAAAGGAGCCTCACAGCTGTGCCCCCTGCGCGCGGTTGAGTTCCTCGCCACTGGCGTCCTTCAGCCGTCGCGATTCACCGACAACCGGAATCATGGACGTGTACAGTGCCTTCGCTTCGTCGCGGATGACCTTGCCATTCTTGAGTTCCACCACGCGGCGGCGCATTTCGTTAACGATGTCGTCGTCGTGGGTAGCCATGACCACAGTGGTGCCGTTCTGGTTGATTTTGTCCAGGACTCCCATGATTCCCATGGACGTAATGGGGTCAAGGTTTCCCGTGGGTTCGTCAGCAAGGAGAATGCCCGGGCGATTGACGACGGCGCGGGCAATCGCAACGCGCTGCTGCTCGCCACCTGAAAGTTCGTGGGGCATCCGCTTTTCCTTGCCCTCAAGGCCAACGGTCTTCAATACCTCAGGAACCGTCTCCCGGATGATGGAGCGGCTCTTGCCGATGACCTGCATGGCAAACGCAACGTTCGCGAAGACATTCTTCTGCGGGAGAAGACGGAAATCCTGGAAGACCACACCGATGCCCCGGCGAAGCTTGGGCACCCGCCAGCTCGAAATATTGGCCACGTTCTGGCCGGCAACGTAAACCGAACCTGAGGATGCTTTGTCTTCCTTGAGGATCAATCTCAGGAAGGTGGATTTTCCTGACCCTGAGGCGCCCACCAGGAAGGTGAATTCACCACGGTTGATCTCAAGGCTGACAGAATCGAGCGCCGGTCGGGCATTCTGCTCGTAGACCTTGGTGACATTCTCAAATCTGATCATGGCCCTTTAGAACCCCGCCGGACATGACGTACTCGCCCAGTCCAACAGCCGGAGCGCGGGCTTTCGATGGGGGAAGTGAGAGCACCGGCCACTCGACTATACGCACGCAGCAGCCGGGATTCCGGGGGTTTCGGGGGCGTGTCGTGGAATCGGACGTCCCCGGTACGCGGACTGAGGCCCTAGCTGGCAGCGTTACGGTTGCCGGTGCGCCAACGGATACCGGCGTCGATGAAGTCATCGATGTCGCCGTCCAGGACAGCCGAAGTGTTGCCTACTTCGTGTTCCGTGCGCAGATCCTTGACCATCTGGTACGGATTGAGAACATAGGAACGCATCTGGTCTCCCCAGGACGCCTTGACATCGCCGGCCAAGGCTTTCTTTTCGGCGTCCTGCTGTTCCTTCTTAACAAGCAGCAACCGCGACTGGAGCACACGCAAGGCAGCTGCCCGGTTTTGAAGCTGCGACTTCTCATTTTGCATTGACACTACGATGCCCGTGGGAATGTGTGTCAGGCGAACGGCCGAGTCGGTCGTATTGACGGACTGGCCTCCTGGTCCTGAAGACCTGAAGACGTCTACGCGGATCTCGTTGTCCGGAATCTCGATCGAGTCGGTCTGTTCAATCAACGGGATGACCTCGACTGCGGCGAACGAAGTCTGCCGGCGGCCCTGGTTGTCAAAGGGGCTGATACGGACCAGTCTGTGTGTGCCCGCCTCGACACTCAGGGTGCCGAATGCGTACGGCGCCTTGACTTCGAACGTGGCGGACTTCAGGCCTGCTTCTTCAGCATAGGAAGTGTCCATCACGGTAGTGGGGTAACCGTGACGCTCCGCCCACCGCAGGTACATACGCATCAGCATCTCGGCGAAATCGGCAGCGTCAACACCACCTGCTCCTGCCCTGATGGTCACTACGGCTTCCCGTTCGTCGTACTCGCCGGACAACAGGGTGACGATTTCGAGCTCGGCGAGGGCTTTGCGAATCGAATCAAGCTCTTTGGCGGCCTCGGCCATTGAGGCTTCGTCGCCCTCGTCCTGGCCGAGCTCCACCAGTACTTCGAGGTCGTCTATCCGGGAGGCCAGTTTGGACAGGCGCTCGACTTCGGCTTGCCGGTGGGACAAGCGCGACGTCACAACCTGCGCCGATGCGGGGTCATCCCAAAGGTCCGGCGCGCCAGCCTGCTCACTCAATTCGGCGATTTCTGCCTTCAAGGCATCAACATCGGTGACGTTCTCGATGGAACTGTAAGTGGCGCGAAGCGCGCGGATTTCTGCGGGAAAATCAATCTCAGCCATGGTCTTTCCAGCGTACGCTATCAGCCGCACTCCCCCGACTGGGTCCCGTCATTACGTCCCTATGATTGCGTCATGTCGCTATTGGGTCAGCCGGGATCTGGCACTTGATCTTGCTTCAACGGGGATTCCCTCAGGCAGCAGGAAGGTGACCAAGGGCGGATGGGCGATGGCTCTTAAGACCACCACCGCTGTACCACCGGGTGAACTGCCGGTTTCAGGAGAAACTTCCAAGTGATCGTGCATGGAGAAGGCTTCGCTGTCTCCCAGGTACTTACTAACCGCGCCCAGCACCCGCTCGTCCACGAGCGGGGGCCGAGGGCGCGATGCTTCCTTCGATGTCACCCACCACGTAGGAGTCTGCAGCAGCAAGTGCTGCGCCATCAGCCAAGGACAGAAGTTTTTTGTGCTCCAGGTAAATCGCCGAAGTAGCCATCACCACAGCGGCCAACAGGAGTGCCAGAAGTACGAACCCCACGATCAGCACGGTCATCTGGCCCTCTTCCTCTTTGCACGATATCCGCCCCATCGCCATCTTTATGGCCGCTCTTCGCGTTGACGATTCACTTAAAGCGGCCCACGACTTGCGTGGCAGAGGCATTGAGCACGGCAGCGTCCAGATGGAGCGAGTCGCCAAACGGAACCATGGGCAAAGGGACAGTCAGTCGAACCCAAACTGTCACTGCCGCACCTGCCGAAAGGCAGTCTGCCTGGTCGCACGTGATCTCCATTTTGGCGGCTTGCGCCGGGTAGCCGTAGTCCTTCAACGCCACGAGGACGCTCTGTTCTGCGCTGGCCCTCGCGAGGGCGGGTTCAGTTTGGGAAACAAAGACCTTGGCCGCCTGATCCGCCGCACCCACCACTGCGAAGGATCCGCCTTGGATCTGGCCCACGGTTACCAGGAAATAGACAACCGGGACCATGAGCAGCAGTGCAAGGAACGTAAACTCCACGATGGCACTGCCACGTTGCCTTTCGACGTCGGTACCCGCTGTAGATATGGCTTGATATGGTCCGGACGCCAACTGCCAAGCCTTGTTCAGCCGGTGCCTGCAACGATTCCCCTGAGAAGCAGGAAACGGAACCGCAGCCGGGACATCAGTTTGAAAGGGCAGCATGTCCGGTAACCTCCATGACTCCACGCGGTCCGATAAGCCCCACTAGTGGCATAGGCGCCCTCACGGTCACTTCCAATGCCCGGATTCCATCCAGATTCCTTTCAACGGTGGTCACATCCGCCGCGAAATCTCCATTTAGCGCCGTCTCGATCAGTTCGGACGTCCTCGCCTGGGCGTCCGTTGCCGTTCGATCCGCAAGGGTTCCATATCGCGCTCCGGACGCGGCGGCATCAATAATCGTGTTTCGGACATGAAGGACGAGCGTGAGTTGAATGATCGACATGAACAGCAACGTCAACAGGGCAGCAATCATCACGAAATCGATAACTGCGGAACCTCGTTCCGCACTTTTAGGTGCACAGGCACGTCGTAATGTGCAGGGCAGGCAGAGCGCGTGAAGGTGCCTGCGGGAACACGCCTGCCCCATCTCCTAGCTGCCCACCTTGGCCATGGCCTGCGTGAAGAGGTCCGCCAATGCTGGCGATGCAATCGCCAGGAGCCCCGCGACCAATATTGCGGACATTAGTGTGATCATCACCCACCCGGGAACGTCCCCGCGCTCACGGTGTTCCAGCCCTGACGCCGCATTACGCGCCATCACAGCGACGGTCCACGAGAAAAAGGGCCAACTCGTCGTGTTACCGGCAGAAAACGATCGTCCATACTTCTTCATGATTTTTCCCCAATGTTTGTTGGTATTGCTGGCAATGAGCGATAAGTGGATGGAACTAGCTGGTCAAGGCGCCGCGTTGTCCCGTCAAAGGCTCAACTGCAAGGCGGCAAGTGCTGGAAACGCTGCGAAAATGACCGTTAGTGGAAGGACTCCGAATACCAGGGGCACCATCATGCCGATTTCTTTTCGACCGGCTGATTCCATCAATTCCCGCTTCGCAGCGTCGCGGACATCGGCAGCTTGTGCCCGAAGTACATCGGCCAACGGAGTCCCCCGCTCCACGGCCACAACCAATCCGTCAACGAATCGGACGAGGGGCGGCAGTTCTGTTCGGGAAGAGAACGCCTGGAGTGCTTGTACCAGTGACTTTCCTGATCTCGTATCGGCCAGAACCGCACTGAATTCCTTGGCGAGCTCGCCCGTGGAGGTACGTGAGATCCTGTCCATCGCACCCACTGCGCTCTCGCCGGCTGCCACTGCCAGTGCCATGAGTTCGGCAAGGCTGGGAAATTCCGCGAGGATCACCGATTCGCGGCGCTTGATCTTTTGGCCGAGCACGAAATCGCGGAGAACGTATCCACAAAAGGCAGCCCCGATTACCGACACCAATGAGGGAAGCGGGCTGAATCGTCCGGAGGCAGCACCCAGCCCTACGCCGATCACGGCAAGCAGGAAGCCGCCTGAAGCCCACACCAGTTGCTCCGCCCGGAAATCCAACACGCTTTTCGCGGACCCGGCTCGAGCGAGTCTCTTTCGCAAAGCTGGGCCGCCACTGTTAAAGCGGGACAAGTAGCCAATTCCGTCCTGGATAACGGGGCGGAGAATGCGTTCCAATGGTCCAAAGGGTGTCAGATTATGCGTAGGCGCCCGAAGAAGGCGCGACTCCAGGTTCTGCAACTTAAGCTGCGGGTGGATGCGCTCTGCGAATGTCCGGCCACGCATGAATGGAAGCCGCACCAGGATCAACCATGTCCCTGCGCCCAGGAGTAGTCCGAGGAGTGTGGCGGTGGCAGTGGAGGTGCTCATCGCAGGACCCGCTCATCTTCGGGTAATGCCCCAATGCGCAGCATGACTGTGTAACACAAAACCGAGACAAGAAGACCGCCGAGCAGCACAACAGCCCCGATTCCGGAGTTGTAGGCAAGCATGGCTTCAGGTCTCCCGGCCATGACCACCAAAACTATCCAGGGCGCTGCGACAGCAAGCCTGGCACCATTGACCGTCCACGATTGCCTGGCCTCGAGTTCGCTGCGCGTCCGGGCGCTTTCCCGAAGAAATCCGGCCAATGTACCCAACATGCGCCCGAGGTCGGAGCCGCCCACTTCCCGGGTCATGCGAAGTGCCTCGATGATCCGGTCAGCCACCGGATCCGCCAGGCGGTCCTTGAGTTTGTTTACCGCCGCATCGAACTGCCCGCCCGACCTATAGTCGGCACCAAAATCCAGGAACAGGCTCCGCAGTTCGTCCGGCCCGTTGTGTCCAAGCTGGATCAAGGCCTCCGGCAAAGCCAGTCCGGCGCGAATGGCGGATCGGAGATGGTCAACAACATCGGGCCACAGTTGGCGCAGGGTGGCACGGCGTTTCCGCGCCCGCCGACGCACGAGTCCAAAAGGGATCCATGCGCCAAAGATTCCGAAACAAAGGCAGACGGGCAATGACGCCGTCACAACGAAGAACAGGAGCATCGCGATGACTCCGCATCCAGTGCAACTGAGAAGGAGGCCGGCACTAGTGACCTTTTCTATGCCTGCCGAGAGCAAGAGAAGTTCCAGCCGTCGTGGACGGGGTTCCCTGGCCCGGACCTCTGGCGGATGCTCCCAGGTGGACCACCAGATAAGTAATGCTCCACCGCCGCAAAGGATCCCCAATAGCGGGGCCATCAGTTCAGCTCCAGCAGCGCGGCCACATCAAAACCAGCCACGGCAAACTTTTCGACCGCCGGCATGGAGTTGGCTTTGGGCCGCAACTGCCCTTCAAGCATGCGGAACACCACCGAGGATTCGATGACCCCGTTTTCCACACGGCGTCCCAACGACAGGATTTCGGTGACCTGCCTGTGCCCATTGGCCTGCCGGGCACAATGCACCACCAAGTCAATGCACGAGGCAACGGTGGGCAGGACGAACGCGCTGGAAATGTTCGCCCCTGCCAGTAGAGGCAGGGTGCAAATCTTGGTGACGGCGTCATGGGCCGAATTTGCATGGACTGTGCACATGCCGGGAAGCCCGGAATTCAACGCGATCAGCATGTCCAGGCTTTCGGCTTCGCGGACTTCGCCAACCACCAGGCGGTCAGGGCCCTCATGCGAAGGGCTTCCTTAACGAGCCTTCGCAATGGAATTTCTCCGTGACCTTCCAGGTTCGGCTGCCTGCATTGGAGACCCACGACGTCACGCAGAGGGAGCTGCAATTCAAAGATCTCTTCAACGGTTACAACGCGCTCACGTGAGCCAATGCTTGCTGAAAGGCAGTTCAACATGGTGGTCTTCCCTGCCTGGGTGGCACCGGAGACGAGGATGTTGAGTCCGCTTGCAACCGCTGCACCAAGGAACCTGGCAGATTGGGCTGTGAGGCTTCCCAACTCGACGAGATGCTCAAGCCGGTTCGCCCTGGCGATGAACTTTCTGATGTTGACAGCCCAGTGCTTCCTGGTCACGTCTGGAATGGCGACATGCAACCGTGACCCATCCGGCAGGGCCGCATCCACGAACGGCGACGACAGGTCCAGCCGCCGCCCCGAACTCTTGAGCATCCGTTCGACGAGGTCCCGGATTTGCTGCCCGGTCAGGGTGATTCCCGTCAGCTCGGACTCTCCATTACGCGCGACATAGATTTCGTGCGGCGCGTTGATCCAGATTTCCTCAATTCCAGGATCATCCAGGAAGGGCTGCAACGGACCAAATCCCGCTACGGCGTCAAAGACGTGCCTGCGGGCGGTGTCCAGATGTCCCAATGGCGGAAGCGGTCCAAGGAGAGCCCTTTCGTCATAATCGTTGACCGCGTCCTCAACCAGGCGTCGGACTTCCGCGTTTTGTTCGAAGGGGTCCAAGCCGCGGCGTCTGATAAGTTCGCGGACCTCACCCTCTACAATCCCAACGGCCTCCATATTTCCCCCAAAACCTTCGCGTCCGTATCCGAGAGGCGTATCTCGAATGACCTACGCTATGGGAGCCACTCCCAGGCGCCAAGTCCTGCTTAGGCGGTTGTGGATAACTATTGGAACAAGAGTCCCTTCAGTATCGCCTGTACCACTAGTCACTCCAGTTTCGGAATGTTAGGGTAAAGCCCGTTAGGAGCTGGCCTTTGGTCCCATGCGCAGGCGCCCGCCCCGGAGCTTGTCAGCAAGCCACACCATGCGCCGCTGAGCCGCGGCACAGGGCCGGAATTGGATATGACAAGAACCCCCGTAGAGTCGGTCCGCCGCATGCCGTTTGCAAGGACTGGAATCGCCATTTGCCTGGTCGTCCTTGCGGGGACTTTTCCCGGCATTCCTGCATGGGCGGAGGACTCCGGCCCGCGCCCTGCTCCCGCGCCCATCGCTGCGCAGACGCCGCCCGCAGCGGGCTCGCTCGTTCCATCCGGTTCCGGGGGCCCCTCGAACAGCGCCCCGACGGTGACCAACCAGCCGCAGACGCCCACCGCCGTCGAACCTTCACCTGCTGTTGCTCCACAGCCGGCCGTGGGTCCCGCTGTGGACGATCCAGCTGCGCTGCCAACTGCCAAAGCAATGCCTGGCAACGCTCCGGACGCCGAGACCATGAAGGCTGCAATGCGCGCCGCAATTCCGGCTGGCGGGGCAGAAATGGGTCAGCGCTCCCCCAGGGTCATGACGGCAAAGAAAGGCAACGGAAATTCCGGGCCTGCCGGCGCACGCACAGTGGGACAGGTGGTGCCGATGGACGCCGATCCAGGTCACTGGAGGCCAACCATCGGTATCCAAGGACAGGACGTCAGCGCGCACCAGGGCAACGTCGACTGGCAGAGCCAATGGAACGAAGGATCCCGCTGGGCTTACGTAAAGGCCTCCGAGGGCAACTATTACCTGAACGAAAACTATGCACAGCAATACAACGGCTCCCGCAACGCCGGCATGGTTCGCGGCGCCTATCATTTCGCCATCCCCAACTGGTCTTCGGGTGCGGACCAAGCGAGATACTTCGTGGCAAATGGCGGCGGATGGACAGCGGACGGTTACACACTTCCTCCTGTCCTGGACATCGAGTACAACCCCTACGCCGGACGGACCATCAATGGCTTCTACTTCGGCAACACGTGCTACAACATGTCCAAGGCACAGCTTGGCCAGTGGGCTGCCGATTTCGGCAATACAGTCAAAGCCCTGACGGGGCGCTTTCCCGTCATTTACAGCACCACTGACTGGTGGAATACGTGTGTAGGAAACTCCACGTTCGGGAGTTACCCGCTCTGGATCGCCTCGTACTGGAGCAACCCCACGAACTCTCCTGGATCCTTGCCCGCCAGCTGGGGCAACTACACCATGTGGCAGTACAGCAGCACCGGGCCGTTCGAAGGTGATTCCAACATCTTCAACGGCAGCTACGATCAGCTGAGGACGTTCGCCCGAGGCGCCTCAGCACCCTCCAACCCATCCATCAAGTCCGGTGCCGATCTCCTGGCTACAAGCTCAACCGGCAGGCTCGATGTATTTCCGGCCGATGGAAGTGGCCGGATCACTGGTCCATTTGCCATCGGTTCGGGGTGGACCGGCGCAAAATCGCTGTACGTCGTCGACTGGAACCAGGACGGCGTCCAGGACATCCTTTCCCAGTGGTCCGACGGAACATTGAAGGTCTTCCGGGGTGCTCCAGGCGGCAGCTTCTATGCTCCCATCCAAGTCGGCTCCGGCTGGCAGGAGATGTCCCTGACGGTGGGCTGGTGGAACTCCAGAGATGCCTATCCGGGCGTTATAGGACAGGACTATCTGGGCAATCTCTACCGGTACCCCAACACAGGAGGTGGAGCGCTTGGGGGTGGCGCCTTAATTGGGACAGGCTTCAGCGGCCACCAGCTGAACCAGATCGACTTCGATGGCGACGGTAGTCAGGACGTCGTCACGCGCACCTCTGACGGCACCCTTCGCCTGTATCGTTCGAATGGCTTGGGCAGCTTCCTCAACCAGGCCGCCCAGGTGATCGGTTCCGGATGGAATGGCATGACGTCGGTCAGTTCAGCAATCGGCTTCAGCGGCGCCGGCTCCCAGGGACTCCATGCCCGCACCGCCAACGGTGACCTCTACTATTACCCGGCCGTCGCGGGTTCATGGGGCGACCGGAGCCTCATCGGACTGGGTTGGGATGACGCGGTCCGGATCAGCGACGCTCCACTGGATGTTGAGACAACACTGGGCATCGACCAGGAGGATGTGGTCGCGGTCCGTACCGATGCCAACCTCTACCGCTATCCCGGCACTGGTACCACTGCGCTTCTGCCGGAGGACCTCATCGGAACAGGGTGGGCCGGCCTGAAGGCCGGGTTCGTCACGGATTGGAACGGAGACGGCGCCCTGGACATCGTGGCGCAGTGGGCGGACGGCCGGCTAAACGTCTACCCGGGCAGGACAGGCAGCGGTTTTGGGGCTCCCATCGCCCTCGGCAGTAACTGGAAGGACTGGACGCTCAGCGTTGGGACATGGAAAAAGGCCGATGCACATCCCGGAATCGTAGGGTACGACTCCACGGGTCGCCTGTACTACTTCAGCAACCCCACCGGAAAGACGGTGTCAACCGGTATCTCCATCGGAGTCGGTTGGACTGGCCTGGACATAGTTCAAATGGACTTTGATAAAGACTCCAATGCCGATCTCCTGGCGAAAAACGCAGCGGGCGATCTGAAACTGTACCGTTCCAACGGCACCGGCAATTTCATGCAGGAAGCCGCAGCGGTGGTCGGAACAGGTTGGAACGTCATTACTGGTTTCGGTGCCATCCGCGGATTTGCCGGAGCCGGCTCCAGCGGTGTCATCGCCCGGACCACCATAGGCGAGCTGCGGTACTACCCGGTGGGTTCAAACAGTACGTGGGGAACACCCACACGGATCGGCACAGGCTGGAATTCCCTGACGATTTTGGCACCAGCGGCAAAATAGTACGCAGACAGTCCACTTCCCGGGGCCCTTTCGTGGAAATCTTCCACGAACGGGCCCTCCGTTGTTCCCGGCGGACTGCGGGGTTCCGACCGCGATAAATATCGCCTGGGAGCGGCCTAAATTGCTGGATCACATGGTCTAATGAAGGTGGTCTCACGTATTGGCTGTTCAGCGCTTTCGGGATATGGACTTTGTTTGGGGGCAGGCAAGGATCACCCATTGCGCACAATCAAGGAGTGATCTTTTATGGCGTTTCGAGTTGGAACTGCAAGCGCTGACATTACGCCTTCGCTGAGCACCAATCCGTATATGGCCGGATATGGCACCACCGATGGCGGACGCGAGGCCACCAGCAGTTCGCCGTTCGAGCCCCTCTATGCCCGGGCAATCCTCATCTGGGAAGACACGCATCCCCACATCATCATCTCGTTGGACGTTCTGGCGCTGCCTCGAGCCATGCATCAACGGATCCGCGACAGGATCATTCAACTTGCAGGTTGGTCCAGCAGCGACATCCTGATCCAAGCGACGCACACGCATAACGGTCCCGCCCTGATCGACACTTTGCATCCCTTCATGGCCTATGGACTGGCAGATTTGGGTTTGATCCGCTCATACAGTGACGACCTGGAAGACGTTGTCGTGAATCTTGCCCAGGAAGCCTTGGATGCCGACCAAATTGCGGTGACCTTCGACTACAAAGTCTCAACCCAGAATTTTTCCGGGAATAGAGTGGGGCTTCCCTATACGGAAACGGCCGTTCCCATTCTCGTGGCCAGGCGCGGCAACGGCACACCTGCAGCTGTGATTTTCAGCTACGGGTGCCACCCCATCAGTGCAGGTTTGCGCACGCTGTTTGACGGAGATTTCGCAGCAGGTGCCTGCAATTACATCGAGAACCGTAACCCGAATTGTTTTGCCATGTTTGTGCAGGGACCCGCTGGGGACCAGGACCCGGGCGGAGTCCGCAGCTGGGAGCTCAGGGACCAGCATGGAGACGCCCTCGGCGCCACGGTCAATTCAAGCATGCAGTCGGCCGGCCGGGCACTCAGCGGCCCGATGGTGACGCGGTACCAGGAGGTGCAGCTTCCATTGGACATCACAGCGACGGCCAGCAACCTGGCCGCCGTGCGTGCCGCCTATGTGGCCCGTTTAGGGAACCCCGATGGCCAGCCGCAGTGGTACCAGCGTCACGCGCAGGTAATGATCGGACGCATCGACAGCAATAGCTACAAGACCGCCGTGCCCTCCCCGTTCCAAGTGTGGAAGTTCAACGGAAGCCCCCAGCTGAAGATCGCCATGATCGGCGGCGAGCTCGTCAGTGGATATGGGGCGTATTTCCGGAATCGCAACGGCGGAACCAATGGCATCATCGTCGGCGGATATGCCAATGAATCCTGCTGCTACATACCAAGCAATGAATTTTTTCCGCCCAACATGCCACTCGGCAGCTATGAGGGTGGCTGGGAGCCGGATTACCCGGGAATTGCTGGTGGTTCAATGACCGTCTATGGGCACCTTGCCCATTTCAAGGCGGGTACGAATGGCGTGGAAACCACCCTTATCAATGCGATGAATACTTTGCTTGCCTGAAGCGACTGACACCATAAAGGCGCGGCCCCCAAGGGGTCCGCGCCTTTTACTTTCAAGTTGATTGCGCACCAGGCGACTATGCGGCTATCCGGGCACTTCCGACTTAAGCCACTTGGTGAGCACAGCCGCCTGCGGCGCCAGCGGCGCAAGCGTCAGGGCACCTTTCACAACAGGAACCCCATATGCGCCCAGCGAGGCTGCGAGTGTCCTGGGGTTGGTCCGGGTACAGGCTTTGATGATGCGCAGACAGAGAGCAGAGGCATCCCCGGGAGCGGCACCCGCTGCAAGGGCGGCATTGACTGCGGCTGTCTCCTCCGCAGTCAGGATATGTGGCCCTTTTCCGACATAGTCGACCTGACAGTCAGTGACGTGCATATACCGGGTGGATGCCCAGACTTCGTCCAGGCTCGAGAACTTGCCTATGAGGCTGCCATCGGCCCGCCGTACACGTGAACTGGTAGCGGGTCAGGGGTTCCGGACGTTCCCGGCGGATTTTGTCGTCGTTCGCGACCACAGGCGCCATATCAAGTGCGGCTGGTTGGGAAGTATCTACATTGGTTCCTGAGCAACCGGCCAAGGCAATAGCTGCCACGCCGAACTGAAGAACACTGCGCCTGCGCATGTCCACCGAGGGATCCCCACTTCATTCGGATGCTCCCCAGCTCCGCATGCATTGGTTATTCGCCCCAAGCCGTCTCCGGCTGCGTCTTAGTACATCTTCCCCCAAATTCCGCATTTGTCACTAGTAAAGTTTTGGCCGGCAGCAAGATCGACGCCTTCGCCCGCTGCTGGAGGTCCTCCCTCGGCGGCAATGGCACCGCGCGCGTCCGTTACGGACCACCTGCAATCTGCTGCGGACGGGCCTTGCTTGACGACTTGATATTTGCCGGGTTGCACCGAATCTCCAACAGCGTGGCTGCCATCAGCCATCCGTGTGCCATCGGCCCACGCTGCGATGATTTTGCCCTGCGGCGCGTCCGGGCAGAGTGAGGCCGCTGCAAGCAACGTCCCGTGCCCGGCTTCCTCAAAACCGCCCGGCCCGCTTTCATCACTGACCCGCGTACAGAGGCGGAGGACGTCCAACATCACTGCAAGTCCGTCATCGTCGCCCGCTCCCTGGGGTGCCGCCGTCGAAATTGCTTCTGCCTCCCGGGGAGTTGGCTCGAATGGCTGCGGTCCTGTGTAAGTAACTTCGCAGGAGCCCATCCGCGTGTAGTTGGTGGCAGCCCAGACCTCGGCGAGACTCGACAACTGGACTTCCGGGGAGGCGTCAAGGCTCGTGCATCGATAGGCGTAGCGGCCAGGTTCATCACCGTCGCCCAAGGGCTCGCCGTCACCTGTGGTGCCACTACCGGGAACCGTCGACGGCGACTGGCTGGGCTCCGCCGTCGCGCTGGTGGTTGCGGTGGCTGTTGTTGTCGACGACGTACCAGTTCCCGGGGGTGATTGGGGCGATGGAGTACAGGCGACCAACAGCATCACCAGCGGCACCACCATCGGAAACAGTCTGCGCATTCTGACCTCCACCTCAATCGTGCGGGGCAGTGTATGTGCGGTCAAGGTATGTGCGGTCAAGGTATGTGCGGTCGAGACGTCGGGAAAGGACGACGGTGAAGAAAAAAACGTCCCGCATCAAAAAGTACCTAGTGACAAATGTGAAAATTGGGGGAAGATGTACGTAGACGCAGCCGGAAACGGCGTGGGGCGAATAACCAATGCATGCGGAGCTGGGGAGCATCCGAATGAAGTGGGGATCCCTCGGTGGACACGCGCAATCGCAGTGTTCTTCAGCTTGGTTTGGCGTGTCTTGCGTTCGCCGGTAGCTCCAGAACATCTCATGGAAACTCCCATCCCTCCGCGCTCAGCGGGATGGTTGGCGGATGGCATCGCCATAAACTCACCGCATTGATCGCTTCGGCTTGCCTGGCTTCGGCAGCGCTCACAGGTGTATTCACAGCAGGGGCTGCCAACGCCGACCAAGCCCGCCAAACCATCGCCGTGGGTCTCACCAAGGCTGCTGGTTCGGTGGTGGACCCGGCCGGAAGGATCTGGGTCTCGGACGCGCGTGCCGGATTCTGCCGGGTGACCGAAGCTGCGGGCGCTACACCAGGCGGCCTCGAATCAGCTACCTGCCTCGGGGGCACCCTGACTGGCCATAAAAAGGGGCCCGCGTTGGCCGGAGCTCCTGCCATGATTGATCCGTCTCCCGCCAATCGCGGCTCGGGCGACGAAATCGCGTTCATTCCGGATGCCGCCGTCGGAAGTTCCGAGGTAGTCCGCGCGGTTTGGAAGCCCGGCACAGGCATCTTCGACTATGACAGCCAACTGACCATTTTCGACGGAGACCTCCGTCCGAATGCCGTCAGTGACGGCCCCCGATGGCAACATCTATTTGTCGTTTGGCAATGCCCGCTCGATTGTGAAGATCGCGGATCCAACGGCCCTGCATCCGAGCATCGAATCCATCGCCTCGGTTGGCTCAAGCTCCTTGGGCCTTGCTGCCACGTACCGCAACAGCGCGGGCAGAGTCGTGGTTTACGTCGCTGAAACGTCAGGACTGACCATGTTCACGGCACCCGAGGACGCGGAGCTGACGAACTTCGTACCAGCGCCGGTCTACAACGTCGGCAAGCCGACGGCCATCTACTACGACCGGCAGGCACCAAAGGTCCTGTACACGGGAACGGGTATTGGAACCACTACTGCCGACGCCGGCAAGGACACAGTTTCGCGTATTGACCTGGCTACCAACGCCGTCGACAACCAATGGGCCCTCGGTTTCAGCAAAATTGGTGGTCTGTCAATGCGCAACGGCAAGCTCCTGCTCATGGAAGACCCGGGTCAGCTGGATCCTGCCAAGCCAACCCAGCAGGGACGATTGCTCACCCTCGGTGGAGTCGTACCTTCAATCGTGAGCGGCCCGACGGCGGCAGACGGAACCCAGGCAGCCAACCCGGCCTTCACCAACGACTCCACTCCTACTTTCACAGTGGCCTCAACGCCTCCGGGCGGCGCCCTTGAATGCAGTCTCCAATTGAGCACTGCAACACCGGTCTGGCAAGTGTGCACCGGTGGCACGTTTACGCCTGCCACCGCTCTGACCAACGGTGCCTACACATTCTCCGTTCGTGCGGCACCGTCAGGGCTTCCCGTGTCCCGGGCATTCACGGTTGATCTGACCGCGCCCGCCGCTCCCGTGATCACCTCACCCGCGGCTGGAGCAACGGTCAATGGTGCGCCCGTCCTTGGCGTGACCTCGGAGACGGGCACTGTCCTGTCCTGCTCGGTCGATTCCACGACGACTTTCACAGCCTGCAGTAACGGGTACGTCTTCAACCTCAGCACCGAGGGCCAGCACGTCCTTCGGGTTCGGGCGACAGACATGGCAGGCAATATCAGCACTGTGGCATCGGTCAGTGTCACCACGGATTTGACCGCACCACAGGTGTCCATCAGTTCTCCTGCAGAAGGCGCAACAGTCGGCACCTCGCCGTCGTTCGTCTTTGCCTCGACGTCCACGGATGTTGCCGGATTCAGGTGCAAGCTGGGCGCAAACGCCTTCACGGCGTGCACATCGCCAAAGTCGTACACCAACGTACCCGGTGGCACTTTCACATTCGTCGTGGAAGCGCGGGACAATGCAGGAAACACTTCCACAGCAACCAGGAATGTCACTGTCTTCGCTGCGGACACCACGCCACCTGTGGTCTCTGTCGATCCCGTCGGAGGAACGTACGGGGCAAACAAGACCATCAGCCTCACGGCGAACGAAGCAGCCACCATCTACGTGACCACCGACGGCACGACGCCTACAACGTCCAGTCCTGTCTACTCCGCACCGATACCGTTGACGTCCTCAATGACGTTGAAGTACTTCGCACGCGACACCGCGGGCAACTCATCAACGGTAGCGACGCAGACGTACGTCCTTGACAACACTGCCCCGGTTCTGACGGTTACGCCCGCCGCCGGAGCATACGCTTCTGGCCAGCTTGTCACCATGACTTCCAGCGAACCTGGAAGCATCCTCTACACAACGGATGGCACGACGCCTGCTACCGCAGTCACGGGAAGCACGAAAGCATACTCGAGCCCCTTCGCACTCACGGCAAACACCACCGTCAAGGCCCTTGCCGTGGACGCATATGGAAATGCTTCTGCCGTCACTACCAACGCCTACACGGTCTTGGACACCACCCCACCGGTGGTCACTGCGACTCCGCCCGGGGGCAGTTACCCGGTGAACCAGCAGATCACGCTCACTGTGAATGAAGCGGGATCGAGCATCTACTTCACAACCAACGGCACCACTCCGACTGCCACAGATGCCAACAAGTACGCCACAGCCATCACGCTGACGGCTGCGATGACCCTGAAGTACTTCGCAGTGGATCCGTCCAACAACAGTTCGGCAATCATCAGCCAGGGGCCTACACCGTGACGGCGCCTCCGGCCAACACATGGAAGGACTACACCGGTGACGCAAAGAACGACGTCGTGGCACGGGACAGTGGCGGTACGCTATGGCTCTACCCTGGTAATGGCAGCGGTGGTTGGCTGACGCAACGTTCGATGGGAACTGGTTGGAACACGCTGAACGCGATCGTTCCCACCAAGGACTTCAACGGTGATGGACGAAGCGACGTCCTGGCACGCGATACCAATGGCGTCCTCTGGCTCTATCCCGGAAACGGGACCGGCGGGCTCCAGCCCAGGGTACAGGCCGGCACCGCTTGGGCGGGCATGACGCTCATCCTCGCGCCGGGGGACTTCAGTGGCGATGGCAAGGCCGATGTGTTGGCGCGGGATTCGGCTGGTGTCCTATGGCTCTACCGCGGAACCGGTACTGGTGGCTTTGCATCCAGCGCCCAGATTGGCACCGGCTGGAACTCCATGACGGCCATCCTGAGTACCGGCGATTTCAACGGCGACACCAGGACTGATGTCCTGGCCAGGGACACGTCGGGAATCCTATGGCTCTATCCAGGCAACGGTGCGGGCGGTTGGCTGAGCAGGGTCCAGGTGGGAAGCGGCTGGGGCGGGATGACTGCGATCCTGGGCCCCGGCGACTTCAACGGAGACGGCAAGAACGATGTGCTTGCACGCGACTCCGGTGGCAACCTCTTCCTGTACCCCGGCAACGGAACATCAGGATGGCTCTCCCGGAGCCAGGTCGGATGGGGCTGGGGAGGGTTCACGTCGCTCCCCTAGCAGCACAGACGTGACCCGGCAGGAAAGAGAAGGGAGGGCCAGGACGCCAAGCGTCCTGACCCTCCCCCTTTTGTTGCAGGAATTCCCTACGTACGTTCCTTCATGGGATGCATCGTTGGTCTGTTCGGACTTGCCTGTATGTCCAGCTGGAGGGATACCAGCAGCATCTGAACTCCCAGAACAAAGGGCACCACAGCCAACATCACCGATCCTGCGGTAGGAGATCCTACGCTTGCGGCGAGAACCCATATCCCAGCCACGAGGGCCCATGACGATAAGTGCGATGCCTGCGATCAACAGAAGAGCCACGGCTGAGAAGGACCAAACCATGTACTTCCACCAAACACGGCGCCAGAAGCCGCCAAAGAGCATGGCCAGCAGCTCGGGGATCACCTTCCGGAGCTTGATGCTGGAAACCTCATTGCCGTAAACAGCAGGAATCGGGACATCCACAATCGGTACATCGAGGATATTCAGGTGAATCAGGAGATCGTTTTCAAAGCTGTAGCGTGCGGCCACCTTATTCATTGGCAGGCGGCGAAGAACTTCCGTCCGGATCGCCGTGTAGCCATTCTGGGGGTCGAAGATGTGCCAGTAACCCGAGGCTAGTTTTGTCATGAACGACAAAACGATGTTGCCAAAGATGCGGTAGCCAGGCATACCGGCAAAAGACTCACCTGAAAAGAAGCGGTTGGCCTTGGCAAAGCCATAACCATCCACCACGGGATCGAGCAGCTGGGGCAGGTACTCCGGATCCATCTGGGCATCGCCGGCCATCACTACGTTGATGTCGGAGCCCAGCTCCATTGCCGCTTTATGCGCCGTCAGGACGGCGCCACCCACACCTTGGTTGACCTCATGCCGAATCAAGGTGACCCTGCCGTCATCCGCCCGAAGGGCAGCCCCGGACGTGTCGTCCGGGCTGCAGTCATCAACAATGACAATGTCATCGACGAAATCAGGCATCGTTTCGATCACCTGTGCGATGTGGTTCTCTTCTTTATAGGCCGGTACTACCGCGGCAATTCGAACGCCTCGATACATCGATTATCCTTCGCTGCTGTTAGGTGTGAATTTCTGTGCTGGCGCGTCAGTGCCGGACGCGCCATCTGTCTGTCCGCTGGCGCTCTTCGGTTGCTTCTTTTGCGGGAAGATCCAGTGCTTGTAGATGAAGTAGTTCCATCCCATGGTCACAATCGTCGCAACCACTTTACCGGCAACATATCCGGCACCCAGGAACTGGAAGAGCTCCACGATTCCCATAACCGCCACGGTGTTGAAGGCCAGGAGTCCGGAGTACCGCAGCACTCCACCCAGAGCCGTTCCGCCTCCCCCGAAGGCAAAGTGGCGCTGCAGGAAGTAGTTGAAGAAGAAACTACCCCAGAATCCTGCGCCCGTGGCCAACCAAAGGGGCCAACCAAACACTTGGAAGCAGAGCGCCAGCAGACCGAGATCCACAATGAAGCTCAGACCGCCCACCACGAGGAATCTGAACAAACTGGACGAGAGGAACTTTTTGATGAATGCCTTCATTGGTTAGCAGATCCTTCCAAGCGGGGCGATGCCATCGGGTTTCCGGTTCTCGAGGATTCCCGGGACTCCGTCAAGCTGCACGCGGTCCTTGGAAGCGGCGTCGAAGGCTTGTTTGCCACCCGGTAACTGGGACCAATCGATCTGGTACAGGGCTGCGTTTCCATCACGCACAACAAGCTTCAAGTAAGGGATGGAATCAGGATGGGTCAAACCCGCCTTGGGCTCATCCCAGGCCCGGATCCGGCCGTCGGCTATGTACACCCATTCGATGCCAAGCTCTGAGGCGGCTGCCCGTGCGTCGGGATCCGTCGCCAACTCAGGGAGCTTTTGAAGGACAAGCAGCTGGCGGTTCGTAGGAAGTATTTCGAAGTGCCGGATCATGGGCATTCGGTTCCCGAGTGCATACATCCATACGGAGCCATCGCAGGAGTCATTGAGCACTGTGGCGTCCTGGGGAACGTATTGGTCAATTTTGCTCAGCAGGTCCACTTCGGACGAACTGAGGGTGGGGCCATCAATCTTTGTATTGATGTTGATGCGTTGGGCATTTTGCTTGAAGTATGGGATCGCGCCAACCCCGCATACCAACAAAACGGCGACGGCGGCCGCGGCCGTGATGACGTGGTTCGGCCTGCGCCCGTCCTTGTTCCCGGATTCATGGGATCCTGCCCGTCGATTGCGGAACCGCCGAACAGCCCACTCGATTGCCTCGCCTGACTGGGCAACGCCCAAGCCCGCAAGCGGCACGAGCAGCATGACAAGGATGCCGAAAATGCGCCATTGATCGTCGTAGAAAGGTGCTGTCAGGTTCAGGAAACGGGGGCTCTCGCTGCCCATGGTGTATACCGACAGAAATGCAAAAGCCAGGACCGGACCGAAGTACCACCACATGCGGATCCTGAAGGCAACAGCAAGGCAGCCAAGGGCAACGAGCGTGGTCAGGATCGGCATTGCCATGGAGCCATGGTTCAGGAAAACAATGTTCTGAATGGCACCGTTGCGATCAGTATCCGGTGCCCACATCATCTTGGAAACGCGCTCGGATTCCTTGAGCATCTGGGCAATGATAGGCAGGCCGATGATCGCCGCCAGAACCCCTGACACCGCCAGATAGACAGTAATGCCCAGGATCCTGCCCCTGCGCCGTATCAGTGCGGAGAGCAGCCAGAAGAACAGGACCGGCAGTACTACGAATGCCAGGGAGGGGTGCACGGCAATAAGGCCCACTGCGCCGAAGGCAATGCCCAGGACCCAGAACTTTTGCCGCTCCAAGGCACCTTTGACTGCCAGGAAGACGAAGGGACCCACCAACAGCATGCCGGCGAAAAATGGAATCAACGGGCCACGCCACAGTAAGTCGTACGGGTAGACCGTGAACCATCCCGAGACTGCAGCCGCGGCGGCGACGGCAACCGGCCGGCGTGTGAGGATCATGGTTAACGCCATGGCGCTCAGGGGCAACTGAACAGCCATCATCACCAGAACGAAAACATTCAGGAACACCGGGATGCTGACAGCACTCATTGGCCAGAACAGCGCGAGCACGGCGTGGAACGCAATCGGGTAGCTCCTGATGGGGGCATCAGAAATAGTGGTGTCGTAGTAGGCGAAGTTGCCCGCTATGGCGGGATCCCATTCATGATTGACCGATATAAGCCGGATCATGTTGGCGTGCCACGGAATGTCCCAGTCCTGGTTAATGCCCAGGAGGCCCTCAGTACCGACAAACCATGACACGGCGGCGACCGCTCCGCCCGCAAGAAGGCCTACGAGCAGGATCCACCAGGAGCCGGCAAATCGGTGCTTACCGAAAATACTTGGCTGTGTTCGGAGACGGGCCTGGAACTTGTCAGGGAATCTGCGCCTCAACAGAAGGCGCAAACCCAACAGGACAGCAGCCAACACCAACAGAACGGCGGATACAGGAAGCAGCTGCCAGCTCAACCCCAGGGAATTCCCCATCACACCGATGACGGTCAGGGCACCCATGCCCAACAATGGTGCCACGACGGGCAGGAGGGTTCGGCGCACTCCCAGCGCTTCTCCGAGAAGCCAGCCTGGACCCCACCACAACACAACGATGAGGAGTACACACAACAGCAGCGGGCCGATACCCATTCCTACGATCGCCTTTCTTAGATGCTTCCACTAGCCATCCCTTGACAGACGACTCTTGCTATTGGATGCCGGACTTAGTTGCGTTCCCGCAGCCAGGCGACAGCCTGGTCAGCCGGACCTTCGAATTGGACAGTTCCGGAGGATAAGACGACTCCCCTGTCGCAGATCCGCGAAATCATATCCAGGTCATGGCTGACAACCACCAGGGTCCTGCCTTCGTCGGACAGCTGCTTGATTTTGGCCAGGCACTTCCGCTGGAAAGGTTCATCGCCAACAGCAAGGATCTCGTCCACAAGGAAGATGTCCGGCTGCGTGTGGACTGCCACTGCAAAAGCAAGGCGCAGGAACATTCCGGAAGAATAGAACTTCACTTCCGTGTCGATGAACTGCTCGATTTCCGAGAAAGCGACGATCTCGTCGAATTTCTCGTTGATCTCCTGCTCCGTCATTCCAAGGATCGCGGCGTTAAGGAAGACGTTCTCACGGCCGGACAAATCCGGGTGAAACCCGGCCCCAACCTCAATCAGGGCCCGCGACCCGGCCTTTGGTCCGCACAGTGCCCTTATCCGGAAGGATGACGCCGGAAATCAGCTTAAGCAACGTGGACTTGCCGGAGCCATTGAACCCCAGAAGGGCCACGGTCTCCCCGTCCTGTATCTCGAAGCTGACATCGTGCAGGGCATCGAACTTCTTGGTGAGGTCACCCTTGCGTCCCTTGACGAGCCACACAAGCGTCTCTTTAAGGGAGTGCGAGTGACGCAAATTAAAGGTCTTTTTCAAACCCTTGACTATGACGGCGGCGCCCACTCAGACCTCCTGCGCAAAATGGCCTTCGAGCCGGCGGAACACCAGCTGGCCGATGATAAGGAAAACTGCGGCCATGCCCAGTCCAGCCAACCCCGTCAACATCAGGTGAGGCGGCAGTTCTACGGGCTTGGTTACCGTCGGGTACCAGAACGCCCAGTGGAACAATTCCACCGCCACGGTCACCGGGTTGAGCTGGTAGATCGTCAGGACCCAGTCCGGGGCAAGACGACGGATCATGGTCCAGTCATAGAGCACGGGTGAAGTCCAGGTGACGATCATCATCAACATGTCCACGATGTTCTCTGCATCGCGGAAAAACACGTTGATGGCACCTGCCAGGAGGCCCAGGCCAGTGGCTGTTACGGCCACAATGACGAAGCCCAGCGCTGCACCCACCAGCTGCATCACGTCTGGTCGCCACCCGTTGAAAAGGGCAGCAGCCAGCAAGA
The DNA here is from genome assembly GCF_019977255.1 of Arthrobacter sp. StoSoilB13. Taxonomy (NCBI): domain Bacteria; kingdom Bacillati; phylum Actinomycetota; class Actinomycetes; order Micrococcales; family Micrococcaceae; genus Arthrobacter; species Arthrobacter sp. StoSoilB13. The sequence continues at coordinate 1,392,030 of NZ_AP024647.1, forward strand.
CCACCAGCTGGGGAAGGAAATGCACGGCAGCGACCCAGACCGACGCCACGGGAAAAAGTTCGCGAGGCAGGTAGATCTTTTTCACCAACGCGGCATTCCATACGATGGAGCGCGTTGCGTTCGAAAACGCTTCCGTGAAGAAATTGACCACGATGACGCCGGAGAACATGTACAGGGCGTAGTTGGGAATCTGGTCCCCCACGCGAAGCACGATGCCCAAGGCAAAGAACAGAACCAAGTACTGGACCAACGGCTTCACGTAGGACCAGGCCAGACCCAGCACGGAGCCCCGGTAGCGGACCCTGAGTTCCTTGCGAACGATCAGTTTCAGGAGGTACCGGCGCCGGAAGACATCCAGCAGACCGGCACCTACCCCTGGAACAGCATAAATATCAGTGGAGTTGGCCATCGCTACTTTTTGGGCTCCGAGGCATCGAACGTCTCTCGCCAGGACTCCATCGATGTGATCTGGGGCAGCGCCGCACGGTACTGGGCGCGGAGCGTCTCCCAATTCGAGAAAAGCTGCGCGTGCAGCTGCGCTGTCTCAACCAAAAGCCGGCGTGCCAGCTTGGGGTCACGCTGGTACCACGACGCTCCTGTGCCATCTGCATTGGAGACCACTGCGCTGTCAAGATGCGCCAAACTCCACCATTTGCCGTCCTGATGCGGTACATGGGCTTCAGGGTTGGTCCTGGCAGAATCGCGAACCGGAGCAAGGGTCTGCTTAAGGACGGTCTTGACCGCCCAGGGCAGCAGGCCAAGTGCACCCGGCTGCTTGTAAGTCTGCGGCTTCTTCGGCGGACGCTTACGGAAGGACTCAGGGAATGCGCCGGGGTCGGTCTTGACCTGGGAGTCAACAAAGTCCTCGCGCATTGCACGGAGCTTGGGCATAGTGGTGGGCAGTTGCTCGTGGAGCTTGCCTGGACCCTCCAGGACGTCCCGGAGAGCCATGACACGGGCTTGCTCGGGGTAGTACTGCATCGATACCAAATGCTTAATGTCTGTGTTCAGGCTTTCCCGGAAAATCCGGCCACCCTTGGGGAACGGCGAATGCAGAAGAGTCGCGATGAGCCTGTTGCGTTCGTGGTAGTAAGCCTGCCAGTCGACAGAGTCATCTTTATCAGCCCATGAAACATGCCACACCGCTGCGCCCGGTAGCGTAACGGTCGGGAAACCTGCCGCGCGGGCACGCAAGGAGTACTCGGCGTCGTCCCATTTGATGAACACGGGAAGGGACAGTCCGATGTTTTCGACGACGGTCTTGGGGATGAGGCACATCCACCAACCGTTGTAGTCAGCATCCCAGCGGCGGTGCAGCAGTGGCGTTGAGCGAAGGGCCTTCTGCGGAGAAGTCGTGATTTCCCAGGCCCTCCACGGGTCCCCAAAGGAAACGGTAAAAATTCACTACTTCGGCGTAGGCGTGCAAAACGGACTTGTTATACATGTCGAACATGTGTCCGCCGACGATGGTGGGCTTGCGGCATAGGTCGGCAAATGCGACCGCCCTGAGCACACCTTCGGTTTCAAGCTCAATATCGTCGTCGAGAAGCATGACGTAGTCGCTCTTATCAGAGACGAGCATCTCGTACATGTTCCGGGCGAACCCACCCGAACCACCAAGGTTGCCCTGGTTGATGATGCGCAACTGCTCGCCCATGGAGGCAGCGACGGCGTCAAACCCGTCTTCGTCGGCCACCTTCTTGTTGCCTTGGTCCACGATGATCAGTTCCGCGAGGATTTCACGGAGACCGGAGTCGGCGTCGATCGACTTGATGGTTTCCAGGCAGTAGTCGGCACGGTTGAACGTTGTAACACCCAGCGTGACTTTCCCCTGGGGCCTGCCTTCATCAGGAACAGCCCAGTGGGCGTTCTTAAGTGTCATTCCATCGCCGCCGGCGATGAGGTCGAACCAGTACCAACCGCCATCGCCAAAGGGAGCGAGCGTAAGTTCGAAGTCGTTCGACGCAGTTCCCTCAACGAGGATCGAGTCGACGCGCTGCGACGCGCCGCGCGCGTTCGACCGGTAAACGATGACCGTTCCTTCGCCCTCGGTCTCGATGTGCAGAATCGTCTTTGTGGCGATGGTCCATTTGCGCCAGTAGCTCGCCGGGAAGGCGTTGAAGTAGGAACCAAAGGAAAGACGCTCACCCCGGCGCACCTGCACCGACCCGCGGTCCAGGATGTCCTCCGGGTGGAGTTTGCGGGCCATGCCCACTGCCTGAACAACTGCTGTGCCGTTGTCGTCCTGCTTGCGGATCTTATTGGTGTCCGGATCGACATACAGCGGCAGGGTATCGAGGTCGCGGTTGGCCGGGAAAACCACACGCTGGACTACTCGAAGGTTCTGCTCAGTCGACGTCGGGCTGTCTGCGGCTGTTGTGGCCGTCATGGCAGTCTCCTGGCTTTCATTTGTTGTGGCGGTCATGCGTCCACTCCACCACTTTCCAGCTTGGCGCCGCCCGTAAAGTGCGGCTTGATCTTGTTGTCGAACATCGACAGGGCCGAACCGATGGCCATGTGCATGTCCAAGTACTTGTACGTTCCAAGACGCCCGCCAAACAGTACAGACTTCTCGCCACGTGCAAGATCACGGTAAGCAAGCAGCTTGCTGCGGTCTTCTGTCGTGTTGACAGGGTAGTAAGGCTCGTCGCCCTTCTCCGCGAAACGCGAGAATTCACGCATGATGACCGTCGCGTCCTTCGTGTAGTCGCGCTCAGGGTGGAAGTGGCGGAATTCGTGGATGCGGGTGAAAGCAGTCTCCGGGTCCGGGTAGTTCATCACCGGGCATCCCTGGAAATCCTCGATCGGCAGCACTTCTTCTTCGAGGTCGATCGTGCGCCAGGAGAGATCACCCTCGGCGTAGTCGAAGTAGCGGTCCACGGGGCCGGTGTAGATGACAGGAACCTGCCCAAGGACGGAAGAGCGGCCGAATTCGCCATCGTCAAAGAAATCCGTGTTCAGGACAACTTCGATGTTGGGGTTGTCCGCCATGCGCTCGATCCAGGCCGTATAGCCGTCAACCGGGAGCCCTTCATGGGTGTCATTGAAGTAACGGTTGTCATAGTTGTAGCGCACCGGGAGCCTGGAGATGATCTCCGCGGGAAGGTCCTTCGGGTCCGTCTGCCACTGCTTGCCGGTGTAGTGCTTGATGAATGCCTCGTACAGGGGCCGCCCGATCAGCTGGATACCCTTGTCATTGAGGTTCTGCGGATCAGTGCCGGCAAGTTCGCCCGCTTGCTCCGCAATGAGCTGACGCGCTTCGCTGGGGCTCATTGCTGCACGGAAGAACTGATTGATGGTACCGAGGTTGATCGGCATGGGGTACACCTCGCCTTTGTGGCTGGTGTAAACCTTGTGCTGATAGCTCGTGAACTTGGTGAACCTGTTCACGTACTCCCAGACACGTTCATTGGACGTATGGAAGAGATGCGCGCCGTAGCGGTGCACCTCGATTCCCGTCTTCTCTTCATTCTCGCTGTAGGCGTTTCCTCCAATATGGTGGCGGCGATCAAGAACCGCGACCTTTAGCCCCAACTCGGTAGCGGCGCGTTCTGCAATGGTCAGGCCAAAGAAACCCGAGCCGACGACGACGAGATCAGCGTTCACAAACTCTCCTGTGTATTGGCGTGCGGGCACAGAAGTGCCCACGTCTACTGGTCAAGGCTACCCGACTTGGCCTGCGTTCCCCGTATCCGGGCCCATGGCCAAGCATGGGCGGCCGGGGTCCACAAACACCGAAGGGAGGCTGGCACACGGCCAGCCTCCCCCAAAGGCGATGCTTGATTTGGCGTATCAGAGGCAGATGACAGAGCCCGACTTCGCCGAGTCCAACACGGCCTCAGCAACCCGCAGGGTCTCCAGGCCTTCCGCCATCGTGACGATATTCATGGACTTTCCGAGGATTGCGTCACGGAACGCCTCGTGTTCCATTTTCAGCGGCTCCCGCTTGGCAAGGGCGAACCGCGTAGAGGATCCCTCGGAGACTCCCCGGAAGGCAGCGACGGAATCCCAGTCCGTCTGGAACGTTCCGTTCTCCACGAAGGTCAGGTCTGCAGAAATAGTGTCGGCGATGAAAGCTCCACGTTCACCCAGAACCACCGTTGTACGTTCCTTCATGGGCGACAACCAATTGACGATGTGATTGGTTACAACACCGCTCTTGAGGTGGCCAATGGCTGTGACCATGTCTTCATGTTCGCGGCCGCTACGGGAGGTTGTGTGCGCTACGACGTTCACGAAGTTGCTCTGTGCGAGCCAGGCGGTGAGGTCGATATCGTGCGTGGCAAGGTCCTTGACCACCCCGACGTCGGCGATGCGTGACGGGAAGGGCCCCTGGCGCCGCGTGCTGATCTGGTAGACCTCACCGAGGTCACCGTTCCCGAGCCGCTCGCGAAGGCTTTGCAGCGAAGGATTAAAGCGCTCGATGTGGCCGACGGCGCCGATGAGGCCTTTGGCTTCGAAGGCCTGGGCAATGCGTCCACCCGACTCGGAATCGTTGGCAATAGGTTTCTCAACGAGGCAGTGGATACCCGCTTCAGCAAGCCGCAACGCCACTTCCTCATGCAGGATGGTCGGAACGGCAGCCACTGCCATATCGATTCCCTGCTCAATCAGTTCCTCGACTGTGTTGTAGACAGTCAGGCCATCAGCAACATTGTGCGGATCGCCAAACGAATCCGCGACAGCAACCAGGTCAACGCCATCAAGCTCGCGGATAACGCGGGCGTGGTGGCGGCCCATCATACCCAGTCCGATGAGGCCTGCGCGGAGGTTTGCCACTAGCTTCCTGCCTTTGCGATGGCGTTGACAGCCGTCACGATGCGGTCCAGATCATCCTGGCTCAAAGACGGGTGCACCGGGAGGGACAGTACGCTGGCTGCGGATTCTTCAGTGACAGGCAGCTCATCCGATGTCTGGAAGGGCGCAAGCCGGTGGTTCGGGATGGGATAGTACACGCCACAGCCGACGTTGTATTCCTCACGCAATGCCTTGGCGAAACCATCACGGTCCTCGGTAATGCGGATGGTGTACTGATGGTAGACGTGCTCATAGCCCTCGGCTACCTTCGGGGTGATGACGCCTTCGATGTTTGCGTCAAAGAATGCTGCGTTTTCCTGCCGCGTCTTCGTCCAGCCTTCAACCTTTGTCAGCTGGACGCGCCCGATGGCTGCATGAATGTTGGTCATGCGGGCGTTAAAGCCAACCAACTCGTTCTCGTACTGGCGCTCCATGCCCTGGTTGCGCAAGAGGCGGAGGCGACGTTCGACGTCGGCCAGGCCCGTGCTGACCATTCCGCCCTCGCCGGAGGTCATGTTCTTCGTGGGGTAAAGGCTGAACATGGCGAAGTCGCCGAAGGTCCCGACCTTCCGGCCGTTGACAGCGGCACCATGAGCCTGGGCTGCATCCTCGAACACTTTAACCCCGTGCTTCGCAGCCAGCGCGCCAATGGCATCAACGTTGAAGGGGTGCCCATAGAGGTGGACAGGCATGATGGCTGCCGTGCGGTCTGTAATCTTCGACTCAACGGACGCAGGATCCAGCGTGTAGTAATCCGGGTCAACGTCGGCAAAGACGGGCGTGGCTCCGGTCAGCGCCACCGAGTTGGCCGTGGCTGCGAACGTGAAGGAAGGAACAATGACTTCGTCGCCGGCGCCTATGCCGGCGGCCAGAAGGCCAAGGTGCAGTCCTGAGGTGCCGGAGTTGACCGCGACAGCTGCGCGGCCGTCCAGAAGTACTTGGGAAAATTCCTGCTCGAATGACGCAACCTCCGAGCCTTGGGCAAGCTGGCCGGAGGCCAGAACTGCCTCTACGGCCTTGCGCTCGTCGTCGCCAATGATGGGTTTGGCGGGGGGAATGAATTCGGGGCTCATGCCTCTACCTCTCGAAGTGTCTCGTTCTGTTCAACATATGTGGCGCCGGTTTCCGGGCATACCCAGTTCCCGCCAACGTTCTGCAGCGGGAAGCCCGCCTTACCGACCCAGCCCCGCCGCTTGGCCGGAACCCCGACCATCAGCGCGAAATCAGGGACATCTTTGGCGACAACCGCTCCGGCGGCTACGGTGGCCCAGCGTCCGATGGTCACGGGAGCGACGCATACGGCGCGGGCACCGATGGACGCACCTTCACGAATAGTGACGCCCACTGGCTCCCAGTCGTGTGCACTCTTCAGGCTTCCGTCCGGACCTACAGCACGGGGATAGGTATCATTCGTCAGCACGACTGCCGGACCGATAAATACGCCGGCCTCGAGTTCTGCGGGCTCGTAGACAAGTGCATAGTTCTGGACTTTGCAGTTGTCCCCCATCTTGACGCCGGTGCCGATGTAGGCACCGCGTCCGACGATGCAATTGACACCCAATTCGGCTTTCTCGCGGACTTGGGCAAGATGCCAGATCTTGGATCCATCACCAATTACCGCCTCGTCTGAAACATCGGCGCTCTCTGCAACCACTATCACCGGTGAAGGTCCCTTCTGATTGAGCACACGCGACAACGAGTTTCATCTTAGCCGAGACGCCATGTCCTCGCGTCAAGCCAGCGCCTTGAGCTGGTATCGCCAACAGTTATCCACATAGCCCAGGACGGGGGCAGCAGGCTGCCCGGGAATTCCATAGCCTCAGTTCTGGAGGGCCGCGGGAATCCAGGAAGGAATGGGCAAATGATCTTTGAGTGCACACTGGTTCGTGGCCCGAATGCCGCATCACCGGAACCACCGGAAGAACTGACAATCATCGCTTTCGGTGGAATGCCGGGCTTGGAACTCCAGCGGCAATTGCAGGAGGCGCGGGGGGTCGGTCCGCTCTCAGTCGCAGGGGAAGACCTGTCCGCCCTGACTGTCGGACACCCGCCACTCGTGGCCGGGGCCGTACTGGTGGACGGACACTGTCCCGTTGAAAAGTCAGACTCCCCGGCAACGCCGCTCCTGCTCCTGTCCCATACCGGGGCCGGGGGCGGGCTCAGTCTTTGCACTCCAGCGCGGTCACCACCACATTGGCCGCGGCGATGTCGACATTCGCATCCCTGATCCAGGCATGTCCCGCGAGCACGCCGTGCTGGAGGTGTCCAGCACCGCATTGAGCGTCACGGACACGGGCAGCCGGAACTCGGTACTTGTTGATGGGGAGCGTGTCCGTGAAAAGACGGTGACGTCGTCTTCGGAAATTCGCTGCGGCAATACAACCTTCACTATCGTTACGCCAAACAGCTCCACTCCCGGGATTCACGCCGACGCCGGCCGTTCCGTTGAATTGCCCCTTGAAGTCCAGCGTCAGACGGGCTCATTGAACCGATGGCCGGTTGCCGTTGCGGCGGGGCTCCCGTTGGTAGCAGGCGTTGGTCTTGCACTCGCAACGGGAATGTGGATGTTCCTTGGCTTTACGGCCGTTTCCGCGCTGGGCCTCCTTGTTCCGATAATCACCGGAAGGAAGGGACGCCGGGAGTTCAGGCTTGCCGTCGCAACGGCGGCCCTGCAGGACGCCCAACGCCGCCGCCGATGTTCGCCGTCTGCTGCAGAGATCATCGTTGCCACCATGGCCCCGGCGGCAGGCTTGGTCCTGAACCCTCCGGCACCGCCAACATTGCCCGGTCCTGTGGCGGGATCGCCCGATGCGTCATCACCACGTACGGCCGCCGGCTCGGGAACGTGCGTCCGGCTAGGTACGGCGCCCACCCTGGCCAATGTGCGGATCGTCCCCGCAGATCCCCATTTCTGTCCACCGGCAATCGGAGCCATGCCAGTAACGCTGGGCGTGCACCCCGCGACTGTTGCCTTGCACGGCCAGGCCGAGCACGTCGATGCCCTGATCCGCTTCATCATCATGCAACTGTCAAGTTTCCCAGGATCGTCGGCCACACCGATTATTCTTTTGGGACCGATAGGGCGCCTGCCTCTCAGCGCCCGGTTCCTCCCGCACCTGACGCTTGCCACAAATGATGCGGCCGCGACGGCAGCTCTACGAAGGTCGAAGGGAAACAACAATGGCAGGCTCATAGTTCTCGATGACTCGCCGGGCGGAGATGAGTGCAATACCAAACTCCTGGACGCCGCCTTGGAGGCTTCATGGCAGGTGTTGCGGCATTCCGGCCACTACCCCGGACCCAACGGTCCGGTCATTGAGATAGGACAGTCTGGAACATCCGCCAATTTACAGGTCCCCGGTGGCCTGCAGGAGTTCATCCCGGACTTGGTTCCACTGAAGGCCTTCGAACAGTTCTGCCGCACAATGGCGTCCATCCCGCACCGGGAAGGCCCTGCCGAGGACGCCATTCCAGAATCATGCTCTTTGAATGACCTGCTTCCAGGCGGACCTCGAGGCATACTCCGGCGATGGGTTGGCGGGAACGGGCCAAACGAGCTCCAGGCAATTCTGGGGCAGGGCCAAGACGGCCCCTTGACGTTTAGCTTCCATATTGATGGACCCCATCTCCTGGTAGCCGGAACTACAGGCTCCGGGAAATCGGAACTCCTGCGGACGATAGTGGCATCCATGGCCCTGAATCACTCGCCAGACGAGGTGACATTCCTGTTTGTCGATTTCAAGGGAGGCTCCGGACTACGCCCTTTACGTGGGCTTCCGCACTGCGTGGGCCTTCTTACTGACCTTGGAAGTCATCATCTTGACCGCGTGCTTACTTCCCTGCGGGGCGAGATCCGCCATCGCGAGGAGTTGTTCGCGGACGCTGGGACTTCAGACTTGGCTGCATACCAACGTTCAGCTGCAGCTACAGGGGCGGCGATCCCCCACTTGGTCCTTGTTGTAGATGAGTTCCGAATGTTGGTCGACGAAGCCCCCGGAGCCCTTCGTGAGCTGATGCGCGTTGCCGCCATTGGACGGTCCCTCGGCATTCACCTGGTCATGGCCACACAAAGGCCACAAGGTGCGCTGACCGCCGACATCCGCGCCAACGTCACTTCAAGCATCGCACTGCGTGTTCAGTCGGATGCAGAATCAATGGACATCATCAATTCCAAAGCCGCTGCATCCATCGGCGTCGGCGTTCCCGGGCGGGCGTATCTTGTAAGGGCCACCGGCAATCCAGAGGAATTCCAGACGGCGTCCCTTGCTGTGCCAGCCACCGTCAGCCGGGCCCCGGAGGCAGCAATCGTTCAGTCGGCCGTTGGGGCCTTGCACTCTCCGCAGGACAAACAGCCAATGATCGGGAAGTCCACGGCACAGTCGGAAACAAGGGCCGAAGCGGTGGTCTCGGCAACCCGAACCGCCTGGCGCTCCCTGGGGCGGGCTGACCCCAGGCAACCTGTAGCCCCACCTTTGCCGGTGTCCATTGGGTGGAATGAAGATCTGTCCGCTTTCGGTATGGCGGGCAAGGACGTTGAAGACGCACCGGACGGGTCCATGACCCCCGTAGGTCCGTTGGGGATCGTGGACAGACCGGAACAGCAGTCAGTGGAGGCCCTGCAATGGTCGCCTTCCGACCATGGTCATTTCGCCATGATCGGCAGCAGTTCCAGTGGAATGCACGAATGCTTCAAGGCTGCATCGGCGATGCTGGCAGCACATGGAATCCCACCGCATCTGTACATCCTGGATTCAGTTGGAATGCTGGGAAAGCTCCGTCCAGACGGCAGCTATGGCGCCACACTGGGCCTGCATCAGCTGGCATTGGCGGTACGGGTCCTTGAGCGGCTCGCTGAAGAAATGGCACGTCGACGCGGGGCGGGCGAGGACGTGTCCACACGGCCCCGTTTGGTCCTGGTGGTTACCGGCTTTTGCTCATGGGCCGCAGCGCTCCGATCAGGGCGTTTCGCGTGGGCCGAGGATCTCTTGAGGGACATCGTCCGGGACGGGACACCCCTTGGCATCACAGTCCTGATCTCCGGCGAACGCGAACTCGTCAGCTCACGATTTTTCGCCGCAATCCCAAACCGGGCATTTTTCCCAACGGGCGCCACGGAAGAATCGCGCTTTCACTGGCCACGCCTTCCCGAAGTCGAGTCTGTCCCAGGGCGCGCTGTTGCCATGGGTGGATTTGTTCAGGGCGCAACCGCGGTGGTTCATTTCCGCACTGCACCCATCCGCACTTCACCCATCCGAACTGCACCCATCCGCACTGAACCAAGCAGGAATGACTGGCCGTTCGTTGATCTTCAACCTTCATCGGAACCACCCTTCCGTGTCCGGCCCCTACCCGAATATCTCAGCGCGTCTGCTTTCGTTGCCGCGATGGCAGCTGTCCCAGGACCATCGGGGCGATCCCCGGGATCGGCGCAGCCTGGCAGCAACCGCATTGCACGTGAAGACGAGGACTGCGGGACATCGCCGGACTCCATTCCCTTGTGGATCGGCCTTGGGGGCGACGAATCGGTTCCCGCGTCATTTCCCCTTGGGCGGCGTGGTGTCAGCATCATTATTGGAGGTCATGGCTCCGGCAAGACTTCGGTGCTGACATCCCTGATGGCCCTTAATTCCCAGGTTCCGTGGATCTTCCCGGCAGCTGGAACTACCACGGGTGCTTTCTGGGCAAGCGTGGCCCGCTCTGCCACCACTGGGTCGCTGGATCCTGCGAGCATCCTCTGTGTCGATGACGCCGATCTCCTGGATCCGGAGGGGCGCGCAGCTCTCGCCGCCCTGGCTGGCCGGACACGAGGAATGATCATGACTGCCACGACAGGTCCAGCATTGCTTCAGCGCTTGCCACTGGCTGCAGAGGTCCAAGCCAATGGCAAGGGCCTGATTCTGGCTCCGAGGACTCCCCTGGACGGCGACATCCTCGGCGTGAGGCTGGAAATAGAAAACCCGCCGCGTGCCGGTCGGGGCGTGATCGTCCGGGGAACCCGCGCGGTCCAAGTGCAGGTGGCGTTCACCACCGACTCCACGATGCACATCAGGAGCATCGAAAGCCAGGGCGGCATTCGCTAGAGCGCGCCCTGCGTCCCTCCCGCTCGCGACGCATATGCGATGACACGCTTTTGGAAGAGAAACACGATCGCCGCCAGCGCAGGCAAAATCATGGCCAACCCCGGCAGAACCAAGCCGCCGGTCATGGTTGGGAAACCGATGGTAAGGACGAATAACTGAGCCACCAAGGCGGGCCGCTCGGGTCCATCGGTAACCGCGGAACAGGAAATGGCCCACAGCGAACAGCCAGGCCGAGAAGGCCAATAGGAGGCCCAGCGTAAAGACGGCTCCCCAAAACGTCAGGACAGGGGCTCCGGTCAACAGCTCGAAGGCGTACCAAGCCGCAGCACCAAGGAGGGCCAGTGCTTCCAACACGACAACGATGGAAATAACCAGGATTCCAGGAGGCTTCTTGCCTCCGGATTCCAGTCCCTGAGTTATAGGTCCCTCAGGCACAGGTCTAACTGGACCGTTGCTTCCATCTGATCCAGAGTTTGGTTGGGCCGGGTTAACAGGAGGTCTTGACACACTGGCACCCTACCGGACATAGTCATCTAGCAGTGAGGGCACTGGCGGCTGATGTGATGCATCGCTCACGGATTCAGGGCATTTCAACGACTAATACCCCTTGTTTACAAGGCGTTAACATGAAACGCTTGACTCAGACGACCAAGGGGGCCCATGCGGGCCCCTTTCCTTTGGAGCCTCTCGTGAATGTTTTCACAAAAGGCTCAAACTAGTTCTCACGAATGGAGTGACTGATCAGCATGGATTGGCGTAATCGCGCAGCCTGCCTCGACAAGGACCCGGAGCTCTTTTTCCCAGTCGGCAACACGGGACCAGCACTTCTGCAGATTGAGGAAGCAAAAAGCGTTTGCCGCCGGTGCCCGGTCGTGGACACTTGCCTTCAATGGGCTCTGGAGTCCGGCCAGGATGCAGGCGTCTGGGGTGGCATGAGCGAGGACGAACGCCGTGCACTCAAGCGTCGCGCAGCACGGGCCCGGCGCGCTTCTTAGCAGCTCGCTTCCCAGCAGGCAGTACAAGCACCAACGCGGAAGGCCGCGGACCACCTGGTCCGCGGCCTTCCGCGTTTAAGACAGCTGCCTGCTAAACCCCTCCACCTCCGGAAGGCGCTAAGCGCGCGCGAGGTTCAGGACAATTTCGACGGCGGTCCCGCCGCCCTCCCTGGGGCTCCAATGAATGGATCCGCCAAGCTCACTTGTGACCAGAGTACGCACGATCTGCAGACCCAGGCCTTCCGTGTATTGCCCGTCCGGCAACCCAACACCATCATCGGCAATAGTTACTGTCAGGAACTCGTCATTTCCGTCTCCCGCTGCACGGTCAGCGAGCAACCAAACGGTTCCCGTGCGTCCCTCCAAACCGTGCTCAACAGCATTCGTGACCAGTTCGTTGATGACCAGGGCCAGTGGCGTTGCGAAATCGCTGGGGAGTTCACCGAACATCCCGGATCTTTCGGTGCGTACTTGCTGGGAAGGTGAAGCGACTTCGGCAGAAAGCCTGAACTGGCGGCCAATGAGTTCATCGAAGTCGACGCTTTGAGTCAGACCCTGGGACAGGGTCTCGTGAACAAGCGCGATGGTGGCCACGCGACGCATGGCCTGTTCCAGTCCCTGTTTTGCTTCGTCGCTGACCATCCGTCGGGACTGCATACGCAGAAGGGCGGCAACGGTCTGGAGGTTGTTCTTGACCCGGTGGTGGATCTCGCGGATCGTCGCGTCCTTGGTGACCAGCTCCATTTCGCGGCGCCTCAACTCGGACACGTCGCGGCACAAAACAAGGGCGCCAAAGCGATGTTGCTCGTCGCGCAAAGGAATGGCACGCAGGGACAGGCTAACCCCCCTGGACTCAATTTCGCTGCGCCATGGCATTCGGCCAGTGACAACCAACGGCAGCGTCTCGTCCACCATGCGCCGATCCTTCAGCAATCCGGCCGTCACTTCAGCGAGGGAACGTCCTTCCAGGGACTCAACTTCGCCCAGCCGCCGGAAAGCAGATACGCCGTTGGGACTTGCATACTGCACAATGCCTTCAGCGTCGAGCCGGATGAGTCCGTCCCCCACACGCGGGGCACCTCTGCGTGATCCGGTTGGCGATGCGAAATCCGGCCACAACCCCAGAGTTCCCATGCGAAGGAGGTCGTAGGCGCATTGCCGGTACGTGAGTTCCAGCCTGGACGGCATACGGGAACTGGAAAGATCCATATGGGATGTGACAACAGCGAGAGTCCTGCCGTTGCGCACCATCGGCACGGCTTCGACACGCAGCGCCATTTCACTGCTCCAGCTCGTCTCACTGGAGCGCTCAATGGAGCGGCTGTTCCAGGCCTTTTCCACGAGTGGACGAAGATCCGAGCGGATGCCCTCACCCACGAAGTCCGCGTGAAACACCGTATGCGATGTTGACGGACGTACGTGGGCGAGGGCGATGTACCCAAACTCCGGATGTGGAAACCACAAGGCGAGGTCTGCAAACGCCAGGTCGGCGACCATTTGCCAATCGCCTACCAGGAGGTGCAGCCATTCAGCATCTCCAGGCCCGAAATCAGCGTGTTCCCTGATGGGGTCTGTAAAGATTGCCACTGCACCTCCATTTGCGACGCGGGGACCAGCCCCTAGCGTCGAACGATTGACCTCAAGAGCCTTAATGCTACCGATAGTGAAGCCATGTCATCGGCTTCGAGGGAATTGACCTCATCAAACATGGTCTTCGCCCGTCCAAGTTGTTCGGCATTCAGGCCTTCCCACGTCCTCAGGCGATCCTCGGCCGGGGTGCCGGGCGTGCTCGACTCAAGAACCGACGTCGTCATATCTGCGACGGTTGAGTAGAGATCGTCCCGGAGCGCGGCACGGGCAAGTGCCTGCCAGCGGTCGTCGCGCGGCAGGGCGCTGATCCGTTCCAGCAGCGAGTCCACGTGGAAGCGGTTGAACACCGTGTAGTAGACGTGCGCCACTTCCTCGACGCTGTTGGTCCCGGTCTGGGCAATCCTTGCGATGTCCAGCAAGGCATAGCTCTCGAACAGCTCCGCCCACCTGTGGGCCAGGTGATCCGGCAACTCCCAGCCACGCGCCTTCTCCAGCCAACCGCTGATTCGAACTTTGTCATCGCCACGCAGGTAGTCCAGCAATTTGGCCCGAAGCGGCACCATCATCGGCTTGAACGACTTCACGACGTCGGCAATCGGCCGGGACGCCATGCCCTGCCCGAGCACCCATCGGACGGCACGGTCCAGGAGCCGGCGGACATCCAGATGGATTTCGCTCCAATGCTCGGTGGGGAACGACGCCGGAAGGGCATTCAATTCCTCAACCATCGGATCGAGATCGTAGATTTCACGCAGTGCCACGAATGCTTTGGCTACCGCTACCTCGTTGGCAGAGGTTTCTTCGATCGCCCGGAAGGCGAAGGTGATGCCACCGAGGTTGATGATGTCGTTGGCCACCACCGTAGCGATGATTTCGCGCCGCAGCGGGTGGGTGTCCAGTTCGGCGTCGAACCTCTCCCGCAACTGCTTCGGGAAGTAGGCGCGGATCGTGTCCTTGAACCAAGGGTCGTCGGCCAGGTTGCTGTCCCGGAGGGCAGCCGCCAACTCGATCTTCGCGTAGGCGGCCAGGACGGACAGCTCCGGAGACGTCAGTCCCTGTCCCTGTTCCAGGCGCTGACGCAGTGTCTCGGTGCTGGGCAGTGCCTCCAGGTCACGCTTGAGATCGGCTGATTTTTCCAGCCAGTCCATCAGACGCTCGTAGCTGGGGCTCCAGTCCGCAACGCGGGTCCTGTCGTTAAGGAGCAGGATGTTTTGGTCGATGTTGTCCTGCAGGACCAGGCGGCCGACTTCCTCGGTCATGTCAGCCAGGAACGCTGCGCGTTCTGTGGACTCAAGCTTCCCGGCCGCCACCATGCGGTCAACGAAGATCTTGATATTGACCTCGTGGTCGGAGCAGTCAACGCCCGCCGAGTTATCAATCGCGTCTGTATTAAGGATGACACCCTGCAATGCGGCTTCAATACGTCCACGTTGCGTCAACCCGAGGTTGCCGCCTTCGCCGACCACCTTGACGCGCAGGTCCTTGCCGTCCACACGGATGGCGTCATTGGCTTTGTCACCTACAGCAGCATGTGTCTCAGTGCTGGCCTTGACGTAAGTGCCGATGCCACCGTTGTACAGAAGGTCCGCCGGGGCAAGCAGGATTGCCCGAAGCAATTCGGGAGGGCTCAGCTGGGTGGTCCCGTCCGGCAACCCCAGGGACTTTCGTACTTGGTCTGACACAGGGATCGTCTTGGCTTGGCGCGGGTAGACGCCGCCCCCTTCGCTGATGAGGGTCCGGTCATAGTCATCCCACGAAGACCGCGGGAGCTCAAAGAGCCTCTGCCTCTCCGCGTACGATGCGGCCGTGTCCGGGTTGGGGTCCAGGAAGATGTGACGGTGGTCAAATGCCGCCACAAGCCGGATATGACGCGAAAGCAACATTCCGTTGCCGAAAACGTCACCTGACATGTCGCCCACGCCGACGACGCTGAACTCTTCGGTCTGGGTATCGAGGTCGAGTTCGCTGAAGTGCCTCTTCACGGACTCCCAGGCGCCGCGGGCGGTGATACCCATGGCCTTGTGGTCATAGCCCACGGATCCGCCTGACGCGAAGGCATCGCCAAGCCAGAATCCATATTCGGCAGCCAATCCGTTGGCTGTGTCTGAGAACGTTGCGGTTCCCTTATCGGCTGCAACCACCAGATAGGAATCGTCGCCGTCGTGGCGGACAACGTCCGACGGCGGGACAAGCCGTTCGCCCTCGACTGTAGTTACGAGGTTGTCAGTGATGTCCAATAAGCCGCGGATGAAGGTCTTATAGCTTTCCACCCCTTCGGCCATCCAGGCGGCGCGGTCAACTGCGGGATTGGGCAGCTGCTTCGCGAAGAAGCCGCCCTTGGCGCCGGTCGGTACGATGACCGCGTTCTTCACGGTCTGCGCCTTCACCAGGCCCAGGATTTCAGTACGGAAATCCTCCCTGCGGTCGGACCAGCGAAGACCACCACGGGCCACCTTGCCAAAGCGGAGGTGGACGCCCTCCACCCGCGGAGAGTAAACCCAGATTTCGAACATGGGGCGCGGGAACGGCAGGCCATCGATGGTGGTGGGATCCAGCTTGAAGCTCAGGTAGCCCTTGTTTTGGAAGAAGTTGGTGCGCAACGTCGACTCAATGAGGTTGACGAAGGTACGAAGCACGCGGTCCGCGTCCAAGGTAGCGACTTGCTCGATAGCTTCTGCCAGGGCAGCTCTTGCGGCGCCTTGCTGCTGGGGACGCTTGCTTTCCTCGACGCTGGGATCAAAGCGGGCGGCAAACAAGACCGTCAGACCGCGCGCAACGTCCGGATTGGCCAGGAGCGTATCGGCGATGAACCCAAAGGAGTTGGTATTGCCCATCTGGCGCATGTACTTGGCGTAGGCCCGGAGGACCACTACCTGGCGCCAGTGCATGCCTTCACGAAGCACCAGGCGGTCAAAGTTGTCAGACTCGACTGCCCCTGTGACCGCAGCACCAAACGAGTCAGCCAGGAGATCTCCGGTGGCGAGCGGGTCTATGCCAGCCGGATACTTCAGCCCAAGGTCATACAGGAAAAAGTCGCGGTGATCCGCGGTTTCGATTTCGAAGGGCCGTTCGTCCAGGACTTCGAGGCCAAGGTTGTGGAAGTAAGGAAGGATCTGGCTCAGGCTCTTGGGCTCCATCAAGTAGAGCTTGACCCGCGCATCCTCCTCCAATGCATCACCGGCGCCTTCAGGAAGGTACACGTGGACGCCGGGGCGCAGTTCCTTGCTCGCTTCCCCTGCCCGTTCGGCCTGGGCTCCATACTTTTCAAAGCGTTCGATGTCCTCCAGCGCATCTTCAACCTCGTAGTCCACGCGGTAACCGGGAGGGAATGCCTCAGCCCACAAGGCGGACAGTACTTCAGCGCTCTCCGCGGGACGGTTCTCACGGAGTACCTCGGCGATGCCTTCGCTCCAAGACCTTGAGGCACGCATCAGCCGGTGTTCGAGTTCTTCTACGTTGACATCGGCAAGTTCCGCCGTGCGTGGCAGCCTGATCCTGAAGAAGACGCGCGCAAGGGCCGACTCCGTGATCCTCGCTTCGTAGTCAATGCTCTCAGCTTGGAAGGTCTCGCGTAGTTCCTGCTCAATACGGAGCCTGACGCTCGTGGTGTACCGGTCACGCGGCAGGTAGACCACCGCGGACATGAAACGTCCGTAAATGTCGGGGCGCAGGAAAAGCTTGGTCCGGCGCCGTTCCTGGAGTCGCTGGATCCCAGTGGCCGTGGCCGCAAGGTCCGGGATTTCGATCTGGAACAGTTCGTCTCGGGGGTACGTTTCCAGGATGCCCAAGAGGTCCTTGCCCGAGTGTGAATCCATTGGGAAGCCTGCGTTGCGCAACACTGCATCGACTTTGTCCCGGACAATGGGAATGTTGCGGACCGAACCGGTGTAGGCACTTGTGGCGAAAAGCCCGATAAAGCGCCGCTCACCATTGACGTTTCCGGCAGCGTCGAAGCTCTTGACTCCGATGTAGTCCAGGTACGCAGGACGGTGGACGGTTGAGCGGGAGTTGGCCTTTGTGATCACCAGTGCCCGCTTTTCACGGGCACGCTTGCGGGCCGGCGTCGGTGAGGTGCTGGATCTGTCGGGTGTTGTCGCCAGCACGGAGCAAGCCAAGTCCGCTGTCCTCACGAAGTTCCAGGACGTCCTCGCCGTCTTCGTTCACGAGGTCGTATTCGCGGTATCCGAGGAAGGTGAAGTTGCCGTCATCCAGCCAGCGTAAAAGGTCCTGCGCCTGCCTGAGTTCGGCAATTTGCTCGGGGTGGGAGACGCTTCCCAGCGCTTCTGCCAGTTCGAGTGCCTTGCTACGCATTTTCGGCCAGTCTTCAACGGCGGCGCGGACATCGCCGAGGACGCGTTGGAGGCCGGCAACCAATTCTGCGCGGGCTTCCTCGCTTACGCGGTCAATTTCGACGGCGATCCAAGACTCCATGTGCGACGAGTTGTCGTTGTCGCCGAGCAGGTGGGCGACGCTGGGCAGTGCCGCAGTGTCGCCACTGGAAATGCCGATATTTGACGGGACCCTGGAAACGCTGCTGAGTTCGCCCGTGACCCTGTCGCGGGTAACCACGAAAAGCGGGTGCATAACCAGCCGGATGGCGCAGTTTTGGCGAACGAGTTCGGCGTTGACGGAATCAACCAGGAACGGCATGTCGTCAGTAGCGATGTAGACAACGTTTCGGTCAGCCTCGACGCCGATTTCCACAATGGCATTTCCAGGTCGCCGGGACTGCGCAACTTTCCTGTGAGTGCTTGCCCGTGCAATCAGCAGCTCGGGCGCATACGCCCGTGAATCCTCCTCTGCGAGGTGCTCATAGTAGTCACCGAAGAAACCCTCACGGACAACTGCTGCATCGGACCGATCCTCCACGCTGGATCCTGACGACATCTACAAACGCCTCCATCACATGTTGATTGCTGCGACTCTGCAGCCCACATGGCGAGCCTAGCGCTTAAGCAGGCCGAAGGCTCTGGTAGATCGGCCAAGGGATTTGGGATTTTGCTGGATAGGTGCACAGACAAGCCCCGCAATGGCTCTTCGCAAGGGAGAGTCGGGCGATGATTCCAACAGGACAGACCCCGACAATAGGGCAGCATCGCACGCTTCCGCGTCTGCAGGTAAGTAGGCATCAATGCCATGTCCAGGCCCGAAGCGCTCCCAGGCCTCGGATAATTGCTGCCTGGGCGAACGGCCCGCCGACGCCCGCTTAACTTTGTTGAGGAGCACGCGTGGTGTTGCGTGCGGAACCGCAGCTTCGAGCTCGGCCAGGCCACGGACCAACCGCGGAACGCCGATCGCGTCGGCAGCCCCCACGGCAAAAACCTCGTCCGCCAGCTCCAAACTGCGTAAGGTAGCGCCATTGCGGCGTGGCGCCATCGTGTCAAAGCTCAATTCCTCATCTGCCTCCAGGCAGAAGCCGGTGTCCACGACAACTACCTCGGCAACCTGCCTGGCCCTTTCAAGGACAAGCGAAAGTGCAGAGGCCCTCAGCTCAGTCCAGCGGTCCGCCCTTGTGGTTCCAGTGAGTACTCGAAATCCACCGCTCTTGGTGAAGACAGGCGTAGCAGCCCGGTCCAGTGCATCCGAATCCAGTAATCCTTGGTCAGCGAGCCTGCAGGCCCTGGGCGAGTCCGGCCGACTCCTCCAACAGCCCCAGCATGGCCGACACGCTCGCACCGTAGCTGTCAGCATCCACAAGAATCACGGACTTGCCTTCGGCCGCCAACTCGGCAGCCATGTTTACTGCAACCAGGGTTCTTCCCGGGGCGCCAGTTGGGCCCCACACTGCTATTACCCTCCCCGATCCGGCCGCTTCGGTTTCGCGCGGTTCCGCCGCCAACTGGAATCCCGCAGATGAGTCTGCGAAGCCGGCGTCGGGAAATTTGCGGGCGCGGAGCGGCCCACCGTGGCGACCCACTGCATCGGAAATCCTCACGGCAAGGGCAGCGGGCTCAATATCGGTGGACGCAGTTACTACACCAATGGCAGTGAGCCTCGAGATCTCCACCGGGTCCACAGTCAAGGCGAGAATGGACACACCCACGGCAGCCAGCCGATCCACCAATGTAGCGGTTAGTTCTTCGCAGCCTTCCGCGACGACTGCCGCCAGGGCAAGGCCGCTTTGGCAGGCAGCCATCAACTCCGCAAGCTCTGAACACCGGCGGACCACCGTCACGGGGCCATGCAATCGCTCCAGCCCGCCAACCACCGCTTCCTGTGCCTGGCCAACAGTTATGACAGGGATGCTCATTGACTGACGCCCGCGGGGTTCCAAACTACAGATACCTTGGCGGCGTTTGCCTTTGCACCCAGCAGCTTCGGCATCTGTTTGTCCGTAACCAGCACGAGCACGACCGTTGTTTTTGAGGCTCCTAGGGCACCGGAACCCGCTGTTACCTCTGCGATTTCGGCGCCAGGCAGCAATAGCTGTGGTTCTTCAAAAGCGTTTTGCGAGCCAGGCATGGCCACCCAGACGTCCACTTTCGCCCCGGGAACTGCCTGCGCTGGAAGTGACTCATCCATTGATATGGCAACAGGCTTGCGGTTCAGGCCGTCAGCCTGCCCGAGGCTCTTCTGTGGAACGAGTTGGCCCTTCTCAATTCTCTGCAGCGCCACCTTGCCCTGGGCAATTCCGCCCTCCACGGTAACGTAGGCGGACTCGACGTCGTCCAAGCGAACCTGGACGATGGTTAGATCCCCCGGCCCCACGGTTTGGCCAACGGCAATGCCCTCCCGTGCTGCATAAACCTGTGTGGTCCGATCAGCGGTGCTAACAACCGAGATGACTCCGGCGACGGATACAAGCATGAGCAGCACTCCCACCAGCAGCCGTGGATCCTTCCAGGATGGCTTCTTCAACCTGTTGCCGGCCCCGCCTGTACTCGGATCCATTCTTTCTGCTCCCCCATTGAAGTTTCATGGCATGGTTGTCCGCGCCGCCTCTTCATTGTTGCCGTGACGTGTCGGAAGCCAAAGTCAAGAACGCCAAATCATGGGAAATTGTGGATAACTGTGCCAAACGGTGCCAACAGATGCCAAAATAGTCGCATGCCCCGATTCCTGACTCTGGCGGACGTCGCCGAACAACTCCAGATAAATTCGCCGCAGGCCTACGCCCTGGTACGCAGCGGTGAGCTGAAAGCCATCCAGGTCGGAGGGCGCGGACAATGGCGCATCGAGGAAAAGATGTTGGAGCAATACATCGAGGAGCGGTATGCCGAGGCCAGCCGCATGATTGAAGAGGCCAAGTCCAAGTCGAGCTAGCGTGGAGGCGCCAAACACGCCTACGAACGGCTAGAGTCCTTGGTTCCCGCTTGAGCACAGGGCCGCAAGTGATGTGAAGGGAATAGTCCTCACGGCAGCCACCGCACCGCCCCGCCGTACCTCGCCCCGTGTATCGGCAAAATCGAAATGGTCCCGTCCGACCCTGTCGATGACACCATGGAGCCTGTGGTCTCCCGTCGGACCGGCGGCCAGCACCACTGTCACCGGCGCCCTATCTCGGGAGAGCCCCCGGAGGGCGCTGGCAAGACTAATCGAACTTTGGACTTGGGAGACGGGTTTTCTAGCCAATCTTCCGAGTCCGTCGTAATGACTTACCGATGCGCATGGAATGAGCCATTGCCGTCCGTTGTCGTTCAATACGAACCAGTCCCCACCGATGTGGCCCAGGGTTCCCCGGAGGGAAATGCCGCTGCCCAGTACCAATGCGAGCTCAGCTCCGGCGACTCCCCGAAGCCTGTCCGCAAGGTCCAAGCCGGCGAGCTCGACACGCACGCGCTCGGATATTTCCGATTCACGGGCCAAGGTGCGCTCAGCAGAAAACTGCGCTTCCAGATCTTCAAAGAGAGAGTCCCATCTCATATGGTCACAATAGGACCCGTAGCGCGTGGCTCCAACCGCAATCGGATTTTCCCGTCATGATTGGACAAAGTCCTTCGACTGTGCTGAGAATTGGCAAACAGAACCAAATGACATCAAACTGCACTAAAGAGCCGAAAGGGTAAGAATGAGCAGCGATCCACCAAGGATCCGCCACGACGCCGCCTTGGCTAGCGTGCTCCTCGCGCTGGGACTTTTGCTGGTAATCGTTGGGCAAACCCTCTTGGGGCAGTGGCAGATGGATGTGGCCCACGGACAGAGAAGTACGTTCGAGCACCTCCTCGCCCTTGCATCCAGCGCCGCGGGAATTGCCATTGTGTCCTGGTGGATTCTCTCACTTGGCCTCGCAGCTTGGGCCGCAGTTCTGCATGGCACGGGAAGGAGCGGCAGCGCCAACGCCATCGCCAAGTTCAGTCCTGCCTTCATGCTGAGGCTGGCATGTGCCCTTCTAAGCCTGAATTTCCTCGGAGTTCAGGCGGCACAGGCAGCCGCAATGCCGGAACCTCAATGGCAAGCCACTTCCAGTGGCGGCACATCCATGGCAGCGTGGCATCCATCAGCTGGCACACAAGGACCCGTGCCCGCTGTGGAGGTTCCAGCGCGAAACACCGAAGAAAGCCATGAGGCAAGGCCAGGGCCTGCCTGGCAGCCACGTCCTCCCATAGTTGAACCCGGCCCTCCTGTCGCGTCCGGGCTCTCGCGGGATGACGTTTGGACACCCCGCTGAGGCCGGCATTGTCGTCAAACCAGGTGACACGCTGTGGTCCATTGCCGCAGCCAGCCTTGGACCCTTGGCGACAGACGTTGACATCGCCCTGCATTGGCCGAGTTGGTATTCAGCCAACCGAAGGATCATTGGCGACGACCCTTCGACCCTGCGAGCAGGGCAAGTGCTGCAGCCCCCAACGCCAAGCTAAGGGTCTTCGCCGGCCCTAAAGAATCCGACTGCACTGAACGGCACCCACTCAGGGGCACTCGTTCAAAATGTAAGACCAGTCCCATTGTCATCCCAGACGTAGCAACCTGAGCCAAGCGATGCCCGCGCAACGGCTCACAGAGTGAACTCATGAGGATTGACCATGACTGCTGTAACTGCACGCCGCCACGCAGACCGCCAAAGAACCAAACGTTCCGCAACGAATGCAGGAGCCGACGCTTCTACCCTTGACGTAAGGCTGGTGGCACGAAGTATCGCTCAAGCTGCAGTAGAAGTACTTGCCGGGACAAGGTCGGCCCTCCAGCTGTCCAGATCCCTCGATGCGCCATGCTTCCTTTCGCTCCAGCATCGGGCCGCACTGACACGCCAACACGCTGCACGTACCCGCGGCTCGCTTCAAATTCACAGAAGCCCAATGGTCCGCTCCGTCCGTGCTTGCGCCATTTCAGACTCCATCTACGAGGTCAGCATCGTTGTCTCTGAGGAGCAGCGCTCCCGCGCTATTGCCATGAGGTTGGAACAGTCCGAGGGGACATGGCAGGTCACCGCCCTGGAGATTGGCTAAGCACCTGATTGGCTAGGCACCCGCTTGGCTGGGCACCCGCTTGGCTCAGCGCACGTGACCAGGCACCCCTAAGCCAAGCTGGTTGCCTTAATCTGGAGGCAGCGGATCTACGAAAAAGGACCCCGGATTTGTGTCCGGGGTCCTTTCTCATAAGGGAGGCTGGATCAGCGCCGCTTCTTCTTGGCGGTCTTGCGCTGCTCCTGGGTGGCTGCTTTGGCAGGATTACCGGACCGGCCCGAGGAGCGACCCTCGATGCGGGTCTGGCTTGCCCCGTCCTCGCCTGGAGCTGTGTACTGCAATTGCGCCGGCTTTTCGGGTGTCTCCAGACCGGCAGCCCGGATCTGGGGATCGTGGTGCTCGGTGTGTGCACCTGCCGCAGTATCGTCGGCAACAACGACATCTTCGGCGGGGGTCACTTCAACTTCAAGGTTGTAGAGGAAACCAATGCTTTCCTCGCGGATAGCTTCCATCATGCTTTGGAACATCACGAAGCCTTCGCGCTGGTACTCTACCAGCGGATCGCGTTGAGCCATGGCCCGCAGCCCGATGCCCTCTTTGAGGTAGTCCATCTCGTACAGGTGTTCTTGCCATTTACGCCCAAGCACCGAGAGAACGACGCGGCGTTCCAGCTCCCGCATGCTTTCAGAGCCAATGGCTTCTTCACGGGCCTGGTACACAAGCCGCGCATCAGAGAGGATCTCTTCCTTGAGGAATTCGGCAGTGACCCTGGACTTGCCGCCGGCTTCATCAATGATTTCCTGAGCAGTTACGGTGGCTGGGTACAACGTCTTCAGGTTGGACCACAACTGGTTGAAGTCCCAGTCATCGCCGTTGCCTTCCGCTGTGGCGGAGTCGATAAGCGCGCTGATGGTGTCTTCCAGGAAGAACTGCACTTTTTCGTGGAGGTCATCGCCTTCGAGGATCCGACGACGGTCCCCGTAGATCGCTTCACGCTGGCGGTTCAAGACGTCGTCGTACTTGAGGACGTTCTTGCGCTGCTCCGCGTTACGCGCTTCCACCTGGCCCTGGGCCGAGGCAATGGCGCGGGAAACAAGCTTTGATTCCAGCGCGACGTCGTCGGGCACCGAACTGTTCATGAGCCGCTCGGCAGCACCGGAATTGAACAGCCTCATGAGGTCGTCGGTCAATGAAAGGTAGAAACGTGATTCCCCGGGGTCGCCCTGGCGTCCGGAGCGGCCCCGCAGCTGATTATCAATCCGGCGGGACTCGTGGCGTTCGGTGCCCAGCACGTAGAGGCCGCCAAGGTCCAGTACTTCCTCGTGCTCGTCCTTAACCGCCTGCTTGGCCGCTGCAAGTGCCTCCGGCCATGCTGCCTCGTACTCTTCCGAGTTCTCCTCCGGGTCCAGGCCCCTCTTGGCGAGGTCTGCGATCGCAGTGAATTCGGCGTTGCCACCAAGCATGATGTCGGTACCGCGGCCTGCCATGTTGGTTGCTACCGTGACGGCACCCTTACGTCCGGCCTGGGCAACGATGGAGGCTTCCCGTGCGTGGTTCTTTGCGTTGAGGACCTCGTGGCGGATACCTTCCTTTGCCAGCAGCTTGGAGAGATATTCGCTCTTCTCAACGCTGGTGGTGCCAACCAGTACGGGCTGGCCCTTTTCGTGGCGTTCCGCAATGTCCTTGACGACGGCGTCGAACTTGACGATCTCGTTCTTATAGACGAGGTCCGACTGGTCAATGCGCTGCATGTCCCGGTTGGTGGGAATGGGCACAACTCCGAGTTTGTACGTGCTCATGAACTCGGCTGCCTCGGTCTCGGCCGTACCCGTCATACCGGACAGCTTCGAATACATGCGGAAGTAGTTCTGCAGCGTTACCGTTGCCAGGGTCTGGTTTTCGGCCTTGATCTCGACGTTTTCCTTGGCCTCGATGGCCTGGTGCATGCCTTCGTTGTATCGTCGCCCGGCGAGGATACGGCCCGTGTGCTCGTCAACAATCAGGACCTCGCCGTCGAGGATGACGTAATCCTTGTCGCGCTTGAAGAGTTCCTTCGCCTTGATGGCGTTGTTCAGGAAGCCAATGAGCGGGGTGTTGGCCGATTCGTACAGGTTCTGGATACCGAGGTAGTCCTCCACCTTTTCAATTCCGGCTTCCAGGACACCAACAGTCCGCTTCTTCTCATCGACTTCGTAGTCAACTTCCGGCTGTAGCCGGAGTACGACCTTTGCGAATTCGCTGTACCAGCGGTTCGTATCGCCTTGGGCCGGACCCGAAATGATGAGCGGGGTACGCGCTTCATCGATCAGAATCGAGTCAACTTCATCCACAATGGCGAAGTTGTGCCCCCGCTGAACGAGTTCACTGGCGTCCCAGGCCATGTTGTCGCGCAAATAGTCGAAGCCAAATTCGTTGTTTGTCCCGTAGGTGATGTCCGCGGCGTACTGCTGCCGACGCACTGACGGATCCTGGTTGGAGAGGATGCATCCGCTTGTCAGGCCAAGGAAGCGGTAGACGCGTCCCATGAGCTCGGACTGGTATTCGGCAAGGTAATCATTCACCGTGACGACGTGGACACCCTTGCCGGTGAGGGCATTGAGGTATGCCGGCGCAGTTGCCACGAGGGTCTTGCCTTCACCGGTTTTCATTTCGGCGATGTTGCCCAGGTGGAGGGCGGCGCCACCCATCAGCTGGACGTCAAAATGCCGCATGCCCAACGTTCGGGATGAGGCCTCACGGACCGCAGCAAAGGCCTCAGGCAGGAGCGCGTCCAGTGTCTCGCCGTCCTGGTGCCGGGAGCGCAAACGGTCTGTTTCCTCCCGGAGTTCAGCATCAGAGAACGTCTTGAAAGAGTCTTCCAGGGCATTGATGGAATCGGCATAGTTCCGCAGTTGCCTGAGTGTTTTCTTGTCACCCGTGCGGAGAAGTTTTTCGATTAGTGATGCCACGTGAAATTGCTCCCAGTCTCATGCTGCCGAATTCTGGCTGTTTCAGTCTACGGGAGAGAGTATCGCCACGTTATCCGGTTCCCCTGTGAGCGGACTGCCTGGCCCGTCTGGTTCAGGGCCCCCGTTCACTGCCTCGGAGAGTGGAACCGCGAGATCCCCTACCGGCCACACGACAACTTCCTGAAGGCCGAGCCATTGGGCCATGAGCCACAATTCGGCGGAAAGCTCGACGGCGGTATCGGGCGGCGCTCCTGGCTCACCAAATGCGGACCGAACCAGGAGTTGGCCTGCGGCCCTGTCAGCCTTCAAATCGACACGGGCCACGATGCCTTCCCGAAGCAGGAAGGGCAGAACATAGTAGCCGAAACGGCGCTTGGCAGCGGGCGTGTAGATCTCAATCCGATAGTGGAACCCGAACAGTTCTTCCAGGCGCCGCCGTTCGAAGACCAGCGAGTCAAAAGGGCTCAGGAGCGCCCGGCCTTCGGCCCTCCGTGGCAATCCGGCCTCGACGTGGCGGTAGGTTTCCCGTTCCCAGCCGCGAACCGAAACGCGCTCCAGCCGGCCTGCCTGGAGAAGGCGCTGCACCGACGCCTCCCCGGTCTTTAGCGGGGTCCGAAAATAATCGGCAAAACACCGGACCGTTCCAATGCCGTGTGCCATGGCGGCTGCATCCATGAGCCGGTCAAGGGCGGCATCCGCATCCATCCCGCTGTGTAGCGAACCCGGCAGGACCCTGGAAGTAATGGTGTAGAGACGTTCGAATTGGGGTGTCCGCGACGCCGCCGAAACGCGGCCTTCTTCGAACAGATGCTCCAGAACGCGCTTCACGGCGTTCCAGTTCCAACCCCAATTTCCGCTTTCGGCGTCCTGGGTGTGCCCAAGTTGTGCAGTCAAGGCAGATGCCGTCATCGGCGGTCCGGGCCTCCAGGGCCGCGAGGATTCGTTCCTCCATGGCGATCCGCACCGCGGGCTCCATATGATGGGCACCAACCCAAGCCCGCTTCTGCCAAAGAAGAAGGTCGGGAAAATGCTCCGGACGGATATAGCTGGCCTCGTGAGCCCAGTACTCCATCATTCTGCGGGGTTTTCGGCCTGCCATGGAGTGAAGGATTGCCGGATCATAGTTTCCCAGGCGGGAAAAGAATGGCAGATAGTGGCTCCGCGCCAGCACATTCACGGAGTCGATCTGGACAAGCTGGATCCGTGCAAAGGTCCGGCCCACCGCCCGTGGGGTCACGGGGCCGGCGGGCCGGACTTTCGCCAATCCTTGGGCTGCCAATGCGATCCGCCGTGCCTGTGACAGGCTCAGCGAAGCGGTCATTGAAGTCCTTTCACGTGCGATAAAGCCTTACTTGGCGGTGGCCGCCTGGTCATCCGAGCGGTACGCGTGGATCTTCTCCTCCACGGCTTCCTCGCCGGGCTCGCAGGTGGAGTCGAGGGTTATGACACCATAAGTCCAGCCACTGCGCCGGTACACAACCGAGGGTGCATTGGTTTCCTTATCCAGGAACAGGTAGAAGTTGTGCCCCACCAGTTCCATGTTGTCCACTGCATCATCGAGAGTGAGGGATGCGGCGGGGAAGACCTTCCGACGGATCAAAACGGGTGAATCACCTGCTGGAATATCGTTCTCGATGTCGTAGGGCGACCGCTCCTCGGCCTGCGGTTCAGGTTCCTGCTGGTTGCTGGCGCCTACGTAGATCGGCTCACTGGCACTGGCGGGCTCGAGGGACGCCGTTGCCTCCCGAACGGCCTTGGGCGTGTGACGCCCATGGTGCACCTTCTTCCTGTCCTTCGCGCGGCGCAACCGCTCAAGCAGCTTGTTGTACGCAAGATCGAAGGCAGCAAATTTGTCAGCGGCTGTGGCCTCGGCACGGATAACAGGGCCTCGGCCCAGGACTGTCACTTCAACGGTGAGCTGTCCCGGCGTTTGCCGGGGGTTGGTCTCCTTGGAAACCTTGGCGTCGACTCGCTGGACTTTGTCCCCCAACGATTCAATCTTTGAGATCTTCTCGCCGGCATATTCGCGAAAGCGGTCAGAAACTGTCAGATTTCGTCCGCTGATCATGAACTCCATGGTGCCCTCCAAATAACTCAGGTGACACGACAACGACGCTGTAGGGGGCTGGTCTGACGGACAGTCGAGCCCCTTTCCGAGCCGCTATCGACAGGTACATCTGTTCTTGGTACCCACAACCGACGTTAGTTCATCGGCACGAGTTATTCACCCTTTGGCCACTTATTTTTTGTTTGCGTCTTAACCCCATCCGAGGGCTCGTCTCCGGCGGTATTGGAGGCGTAGGCTGGTGGCCTCGTGGCCGCGAGAACAACGGCGCCGCAGACTATCCCTCCCGCCGCGGACACTGCCCGGGCAGCCTCCGCCAGGGTGGCTCCCGTGGTGAGAACATCGTCCACAATCAGGCATCTTTGCCCACGGATCTTTTCCCTGTAGCGGGGTCGTACCCTCATGGAACCCCGGACACGCCTGGCACGCTCACCCCTGCCGAGTCCTTTTTGGCCCGTGGAACCATCTTTCCCCTCCGTGCCAAGGAGGGTCCTGACGCCAACTCCGACCAAGTCTTTGCAAGTTGCGGCCAGCCGCTGGTTTTCCAGGAGATTCCCGGTCTTCTCAAGCGCATCAAGAGCCGGGCACCTGGACAACATCCCCCGTCTCTTCATGCAGCGGAGCAGAACGTGGACGGGGCTGAAACCCCGGCTTCGGAAGGCCCTGCCGCTGCTGGGAACGGGAACAACGCAAAACCCCGGCTGGTCACCAATGGCCAGCCGAACTGCGTTTCCGAGGCAAGGCGCCAACACCTCGGCCAGCCGCCACTGGCCTAACCGCTTGAACGACAACAGGGACTGCGAAAGTTCATCCCGATAGGGCCCTGCCGCCACCACGCCCAGCTTTACAGTGCCATCAACATCGACGAGCGCAGGCGACTCCTGTTCGGCCCTGAAGGGTTTCCTGCAAAGCTGACGCACCCGCTTGGCACAATGCCTGCACAGGACGGTGTCTTCCACACCGCAGCAGACGCAATCAACGGGAACCAGGAGTGCAACCAACTCCATCAATGCCGCTTGCAGGTTGGCAAACACGCGCCCAAGCAGGCGCCTGTCCTTTCCGCGTCGCCGGGGTCCTGACGTGTCAGGAGCACCAACATCCGGGTCAAGCCGGCGCTGGATCCGTTGGGCGGTTCGAGGACCATTGACGGCATACGGGAGGTCGTTCAGGGAAACAATCATGCTGGTAGCCTTGGGCACTTTTTGTTCCGGTAACAGTCCCACAGCGCGCTATGTGAACAACCACCGTCGTGTTGGGGCGGCGCCTCCGGGGTGGCCGGCTCCCGGATCAGCCCGGGAAGGCCGGCTCCGTTGGGCCCTTGAGCTGAAGTTCCCAACCATTTCCGACACGTTGAAAAATTCCCGCTGTGGACTGCCCGTAGATCTGTTCCGACCCGTTACCTGCGCTCAGGCTCATGAGGCCGTCCCACGGTGCCAGTTGCTGCGGCTCCCCCGAGGTAAGCGAGAGCAACTCCGGAACCACGGTAGCCGTAGCCGAACTGGACATGACGGCAACGGTGGATCCGTTGACCCACACTCCCTGGTCAGGGGAGGTGGAGGTGAAAAGTGTGATTGGAGTCGTAAGATCCTTGGGCGCGCCGTCTGCATTCCGGACGATGCCCGTCACTTGAACCACTGATTTACCGTTCGCCTCGGATATCACCAGCGCCCGGGTACCTTCGCGTGAGATCCGGAAATCCTTGACGGTCCGTCCGGACAGCCACGTGGGCGTTATGGTCGCCGTGGGCACAGCCATGCCAGGGGCAACGCCAGTGGGCTTGAATGCCACAACCTCCGTGTTCCCGCTGGCGCCTGGTCCCGCCGTCCAAACCCAATCATGAGGACTGAACGAAGGCCCGCTCAACGTGCTTCGGGTGGTCAGTTGGCGGGCCGGTTGACCCGGCTCGATGGAGTACAACGTGGTTTTGTCGCCGTTGAGGAAGGCAACGGTTTGGGATACGGGCGACTCGGCGGGTGAATGGGGGCCGAGACCTGCAACCGACTGAATATCAGGCAATGGCGAAACCCGGTTGTTCTCATAGCGGACCAAGTCGCCGTTACTGACGGCAACCTGGCGGGCAGGCACATTCTTGTCCACAACCGGAGGCAGAACTGTCCCGTTGTCCTCGACGCGGACCAGGTCCTGGTCGGCGCGAAGCTGGACGTTAATGACGTCCGGTTGCCCCCTGAAGGTTAAGGCCAGCTGGTTCTGCATGCGTTGGCGGTCTTCTGCCGATGCGTCGAACAGTTCCTTGGCCGACAAATCCACCTGGGCTGCTCCTGAAACGACAGGGACAGATTCCCTGGCCAACTTCATCCCGGAGGGAAAAGCGCTCACCACTGCCCCACGCAAATAAGGCGCAGGCCCGGCAAGCAGGGCACTGGTCATGGACTTAACAGTCTTCTTCTTGATGAACCACCGGTAGTCCGGCACCGCATACGTGAACGTCGGGTCGTAGAAGTAGATGGGGAAGGCGCCGTAGATGACTTTGAAGGTCTCTTCCGGAATCGCAGTACCATCCGGAACCTTGGAGATCCGCCACTCCCCCTCCACTTTCTCCAGCGAGACGGGGATGGTCTCCTTGGTTCCCGGCGGGAACTGGGTGGCTATTCCGTCCGCATCCACCGTGTAGGCAAGGTCGACCTCGTAGACGTATTCATTCTCCACAGCCGTCTTAACCACGCGGGCCCCGCGGAAAACGATGGCCCGCTTATCCGGCTTCCACGTTACGGCCTGGGCTTGGGTCAAATATTGCCGCGCTACGGGATAGTCGTCCTCATAGCCGCTGCCGGCCATATAGAAATCCTCAATGACGGCTTCAGGTGTGGAGCCTGCACGCGGTGCTGCGGGGAAGAAGACAGGGGCATTGGGGTTTCCCGCTCCCTCATCCTGGCTTTTTCCCACTGGACCGGACCGGGGAATCTGGGCGCACGAAGCCAGCAAGACCATGAGCGCCGCCAGCACAGCAACGAAAACCCGCCTGCGTGCGGTGCCAAGGACCCTCATGATCCATCGCCCTTTCCCTCGTCAGCCGAAGGAGGCGTTCCGACGTCGGATTTGCCGTCTGTACTGCCAAAACCTGTGCCCAGGACAAGCATCTGGCGTTCGCTTCCGGCTCCGGGCAAGTCGATGTCGGCAGGTTCCAACTGAAGGGGCGACTTGAGGATGGTTCCGCCCTGCTTCAGCGGCAAGGTCAACCTGAAGTTTGAGCCCGCCCCTTTGCGGCCCCACGCCTGAAGCCAGCCGTTGTGGAGCTTGGTGTCTTCGGCTGCGATGGACAATCCCAGGCCGCTGCCACCAGTAGTTCGGGCGCGTGCCGGGTCAGCCCGCCAGAAACGGTCGAAAACCCTGGCAGCTTCCGCTGGGCTCATTCCAATACCGTGGTCCCGCACGGCCACGGCCACGGCGTCATGGTTTGCTGCCACA
Source organism: Arthrobacter sp. StoSoilB13 (assembly GCF_019977255.1). Lineage (NCBI taxonomy): Bacteria > Bacillati > Actinomycetota > Actinomycetes > Micrococcales > Micrococcaceae > Arthrobacter > Arthrobacter sp. StoSoilB13. The sequence continues at coordinate 1,423,272 of NZ_AP024647.1, forward strand.
GAAATGTGGATCGGTTTTCCTTCGCCATGCTCAAGGGCGTTGAGCAGCAGGTTCCTCAGGATCCGGTCGATCCTGCGCGAGTCCATTTCGACAATGATGCTCTTCTGACGGGCGTTGAGGCGAACCTCGGACCCGTACTCGGAGGCTACGGGTGCTGCGCCCTCCATGACGTGCGAGATCACTTGGAAGATGTCCTGGGGTTCGGCGTCCAGGATGGCTGCACCGGCATCGAAGCGCGAAATCTCCAGCAGGTCCGACAACAAGGACTGGAAGCGCTCCACTTGGTGATAGAGGAGCTCGGCCGAGCGTTTGTTCATAGGGTCGAAGTCTTCACGGGCGTCGTAAAGGACCTCCGCGGCCATGCGAACGGTGGTCAAGGGCGTGCGAAGTTCGTGCGAGACATCCGAGACGAATCTTTGCTGCATTTGGGACAACGTGGCGAGCTGGGTGATCTGCTCCTGCAGGCTGGCCGCCATGTGGTTGAACGAAGCACCAAGTCTGGCGACCTCATCCTCACCCTTGACCACCATGCGCTCTTGGAGTTGGCCCGCCGCCAGCTTTTCCGACACCACGGCAGCATGGCTCACAGGGCTGACGACATTGCGTGTGACGTACCACGCGATGGCACCAATCATCAGCACGAGCGCCGCACCACCGGCCCACAGCACGTTCTGGATTTCGTCCAGGGTCTTCTGGGCGGTGTTCAGGTCATAGATCAAATACAACTCATAGGCAGTGCCGTTAAAGGTCACTTTGTTTCCGACAGCAATACCGGGGCGGTCCTCGTTTCCCACCGGGAACTGCATGGAGGCCCAGAACTGTTGCTTCCCGCCTTCCTGGACAGCCTTCCGCAATTCCGGCGGGATGACACGGACCGTGAGTTGGTCAGAGGCGCGCGACTCTACCCAGCGGTTACGGGGTTTGGTCTGTTCCGGCACGGCTTCAAAGACGTAGCGCCGCTGGATCACCGAGCCCCGGCCCTCTACGGCGGTTAGCGTGTCATAGACCAGCGTGATGACGCTTGATTGATCAGTAACCTGTGCGCCGTCAAAGGTGTCCTGAACCTGTTTTACGTTGTACCGGGACTCCGACTCCGCCTGGGCGAGCCTTTCCTGGAACAGGTTATTGGCTATCTGGTTGGAAAGGTACGCTCCGACGATCGCAAAAGACGTTACGGCAAGCAGCAGCGTCGTCAGCACGGTCCTGAACTCCAGTGACCGCCGCCACCGCCTCAGCAAAGAACGCCAGAGGAAGCGAAGACCCGGCCGTATCTGCCGGACACCGATCGAGACGAGACGGGAAACCCTGAGAACCAGAATCAGGCCACGCCGTGTCCATATCCGGGCGCGCCACATCAGCCAGGGAAGGTTCCTTCTTACTGGATCACTGGAAGCGGAGGCTGAATCCCCGGACGCCGAAGTTTGCGGGGTCTGTTCCTGGCCTGGGGTCTGCTCCAAGCCTGGGGCGTGCTCCTGGGCGGGCTGCTCCGGAGCGTTCGGGCTCTGGTCCTTGTCCGTGCTGCCGGTCTTGCCGGCGGGAGACTCAGGAACCTGCTTTATACCCGACACCACGCACCGTCAATACAACTTCGGGCGCTTCCGGATCCCGTTCAATCTTGGAGCGCAAACGCTGAACATGGACATTGACCAACCGGGTGTCCGCGGCATGGCGGTATCCCCATACCTGTTCAAGCAAAAGTTCGCGCGTAAAGACCTGCCACGGCTTCCGGGCCAATGCCACCAGGAGGTCGAACTCCAAGGGCGTAAGCGAGATGCGCTCTCCACCGCGGGTCACGAGGTGCCCGGCGACGTCGATGGTTACATCAGCAATCCGCAGCGTTTCCGGAGCCTTTTGTTCGCCCGGCCGAAGGCGCGCACGGACACGAGCCACGAGTTCAGCGGGTTTGAAAGGCTTGGGCACGTAGTCGTCAGCGCCGGATTCAAGACCTCGAACAACATCCGAAGTGTCCGATTTCGCCGTGAGCATGACAATGGGGACGTCCGATTCTCCACGAATCTGCCGGCAAACTTCGATGCCATCCGAACCCGGCAGCATGAGGTCCAGGAGCACCAAATCGGGTTTGGAGGAACGGAACACCTCAAGAGCCTGGCCGCCGTCTGCGCAGAATACGGGCTCGAAGCCATCATTGCGCAGGACAATACCAATCATCTCTGCGAGCGCTTCGTCGTCGTCAACTACCAGAATGCGTGCCTTCATAGTTATATATTCCCTTATCGCCAAGCCTTTGTCCTGTTGGGCGGGCGCACGGCATGGCGTCCCCCAAGGCACTTCCACCGTACTGCACGGCCGCGCTTGGCTCGATGTAGATCCGGTGTCCGGGCAGTATGGGCTCAGGCTATGAGGGAGGACACCGGGACTATAGGCTTGGGGCCAAGGTCCATGTGGGGGACGTCGGATGTCGGCGGGCCGGATCTCTTGGGGAGGAAATCGTGTCACAGCCAGAGCACGGCCAGCAGCCATATCCGGGCGGTCAGCCTGCGTGGGGCGGTCAGCCTGCGTGGGGCAACCAGCCCCAGTGGGGAGGTCCGCCCGCGTGGTCAGCCCCACAGGGCGGTAGCAACAACTGGCCGGGCTACCCTCCGGGAGGCCCGGCGGGTGGATGGCCTGCGGCTGCGCCCGGCGGTCCACCCTATGGCCAACCAATGTACGTTGCCCCACCCAAGCCAGGTGTCATTCCCTTGAGGCCCCTGCAGTTCGGCGAGATACTCGACGGCTCCTTCCAGACCATACGCCGGAATGCAGCCTCGATGTTCGGTTCAGCCCTGATCGTCCAGGCCACGGCCGCTGCCCTCCTGGGTGTTGTCACCGTGGCCATGTACGAGCTTATGGATTCCTTGGAAACAACGGATTTCAGCGGGGATGCGGCGGGATTCTTTGGCCCGTTCCTGGCCGTCATGGCGGGTTCGGTGGGAGTCTCTGTGTTGATCGGCTTTCTGGGCGCCGTTCTCCAGGGCGTCATGGTCATTCCGGTTTCCCGTTCTGTCCTCAACCGGCGGACAGGCTTCGGGCAGATGTGGAAGCTGGCTGTCGGTCGGATCCTTCCTCTGCTGGGGGTAGCAGCCGTGCTCACTTTCGGTGGACTGCTGGCCGCAGCAGCCGTCGTCGGGATTGCCGTGCTGTTGTTCACGGCCTTGGGTCCGGCGGCCTTATTGATTGTCATCCCCTTGGGCTTCGGGGCAATCATCGTCTTTGTCTGGATTGGGCTGAAGCTCATGTTCGCTCCGGCCGCCATCGTCGTGGAGCGGATCGGCGTCTATGACGGGCTCCTGCGATCCTGGCAATTAACCAAGAGCAATTGGTGGCGCATCTTCGGCATAACGCTGCTGGTGAGCGTGATGGTGGGAATCATCGCCCAGATAGTGCAGATTCCAGCTTCGCTCGCCGCCACCGCGATTGGATCGGTCATCGCTCCCCACCCGGACGCCGGGACGGTGGCCTCCACCCTGATCCTGACGACCGTGATCTCGATGGTCATTGGGGCTTTGGTGGGGTCTGTGACATTCGCTTTCCAAACATCCGTGTCCGCGCTCATCTACATGGATCTTCGAATGCGTCGGGATGGGCTGGACGTGGAGTTGATGCGGCTGATGGAAAGCGGTTCGGATCCGGAGGGAATCCCGGGTGGTCCTCCCCTGCAGGTCCACGGCAACACATGGCCTCCTGGCGGCGGACAATGGCCAGGCTCTCCTCCGGGGCACCGGCCGCAGGCATGAGGGAGACGCTAATCCATGTGATTCCCGCTTTGGCCAGCACTGAACCGCCGGTGACCCCGGACCGTGACGAAGCACGCCGTTGGGCCGAGGAGGAACTATCCAAGGCGCAGTACGCCCAGGCCCGGCCCAGTTGGCTGGACCAGCTTTGGCGCGATTTCCTGGACTGGCTCAGCTCCCTGGAAGGGGACGGAACTTCGCCGGAAAGCAACTTGGCTGTCCCCCTCATCATCGCCTTGGCTGTCGTGCTCATCGTGGTGGCTGTCTTCGTTGTCCGTCCGAGGCTGAACGCCACGCGAAAAGCCTCCGTTACGGGCATTTACGGCAAGGACACGCCTGTGGATGCTGCAACATACCGGAAGCGTGCCCTTGCCGCGGCCGACGACGGCGACTGGCCTTCCGCCGTCGTCGATCAGTTCCGGGCGCTGGTGCGTTCCGCGGAGGAGCGGGATGTCATTGAAGCGCGGGCCGGTCGGACGGCCGATGAGGCTGCAGGCCACTTGGGCCAGGGCCCTTCACCCCTGCTCAACTCCGGCTGCTCGACGCCGCCCGCCTGTTTGATGCGGTCCGCTATGGGGAACAGGCCGCAACACGCCCGGACTACGACGAATTGCGCAAGCTGGATACGGACCTCCTCGCCCTAACCCCTGACTTCACTGGCCAAGGCCAACAGGGATTCGCGGTGCCGCGATGACCCTCCAGGAACAGGTGCCGGAAGCTTTGCAGGGAGGAACTCTGCCTCGACGGCGGACCAGCGCATTGTGGAGTTGGTTCCGAGAGCACCTGGTGTGGATTGCGCTGGGGGCAGTGTTTGCCGCATTCGTGACGTTCCTGGTGGTGGAGCGGTTCTCGGCACCCAAAGACTCCGGGTCGCTATCTACCCGCAATCCCGCTCCCGACGGGGCCATGGCCTTGGCCGAAATACTGGGGCGCCACGGTGTGGGCATAACTCCAACCGATAACCTCGAAGACACCCTGGCAGCTCTTTCCGACGGCGACGCCACCTTGCTGCTGTATGACCCCCGCGGTTTCCTGGATAGATCGCAGTTGCAGGATGTGAGTGCTGCGGCCGGGCGGGTAGTGGTGGTCGCACCGCGCCTGCGCACGTTGAACGGCCTCGATCCGGAGTTCCGCCCCGGCGGTGTGGTCCCCGAAGCGACAAAAATCCTTGAACCGGGCTGCAGCCAGGAAGATGCAGAGCAGGCAGGACCCGTTGCCGCCCAAGGACCGGTGTACCTGGGGCCAGTTGTTTGCTACGCCACCCGCAGCGATGGACCTGGACTTTATGTGGCCTCGGCCGATGGGCACATCATTGTGCTGGGGAGCACCCAGTTGCTGGAAAACCAACACCTCGCGGCCGTTGGCAACGCCGCATTGGCGATGCGGACCCTGGGAAGCGGCCCCGACTTGGTCTGGTACACACCAGGCATCGCCGATGTAGCGTCCGATAGATCCACCCCGACGCTCAACGAGCTCGCACCGCCTTGGCTGGCGTTTGCGGGCCCATGGCTGGCTGTCATAGCTATCCTTGCCATCCTCTGGCGCGGACGACGCTTGGGACCGTTGGTCTTTGAACCACTTCCCGTGGTGGTTAAGGCCGCAGAAACGGCCGAAGGACGTGCACGTCTATATCAGGATTCACGTGCCGTGGAACGCGCCGCCGACAATCTCCGGGCAGGAACCCTCGCCCGGTTGGCCAGGCATTTCAACCTGGGGACGGACGCCACCGGGGAGGCCATTATCGACGCCGTGGCCCGGCGCCTTGGACGGCAGGCACCGGCAATCCGGTGGGCATTAATTGATTCCAGACCCCAGACAGAAGGACAACTGGTGCAGTGGGCACAACAGATCGAACGAATCGAGCAGGAGGCAACGGCCCGATGAGCAACCAGCCGAACAACTATACGGACAGCAACAACCAATACTCCGGTGGCACGGCCCACCAGGTAAACCATGCACACGCGGGCGAACCCCAGGTGAATGGACCACAGCAGGGCGTACACAGCAGCGGCATGGAGGATCCTGCCCGACAATCCCTGCTGAACGTCCGGAATGAAGTTGGGAAGGCTGTGGTCGGCCAGGATCCCACAGTGACAGGCATGCTCATCGCCCTTCTCTGCGGCGGCCATGTCCTGCTGGAAGGTGTGCCCGGCGTCGCCAAGACGCTGTTGGTCCGGGCGTTGTCCACTGCCCTGAGCCTGGAAACCAAACGCGTACAGTTCACCCCGGACCTCATGCCCGGTGACGTCACGGGCTCCTTGGTGTACGACTCGCATTCATCGGAATTCACGTTCCGGGAAGGGCCCGTTTTCACCAACATCCTGCTGGCCGATGAAATAAACCGAACGCCACCCAAAACGCAGGCCTCGCTCCTGGAAGCCATGGAGGAACGCCAGGTTTCCGTGGATGGCGTATCGCGCCCACTGCCTGCGCCCTTCATCGTGGCTGCCACCCAGAATCCCGTGGAATACGAAGGAACCTACCCACTACCCGAGGCCCAGCTGGACAGGTTCCTCCTCAAGTTGACCATGCCGTTGCCCGGCAGAGCCGAGGAAATCGAAGTAATCCGCCGGCACGCCGGTGGCTTCGACCCCCGGAACCTCGCCGCGGCCGGCGTGCGGGCGGTGGCTGGCGCCGTCGAGCTTTCCAACGCCCGTGCGGCTGTGGCGCAAGTGACCGTCGCACCGGAAATCCTGGCCTACATTGTGGATGTGGTCCGAGCAACCAGGTCAGCGCCGTCCTTCCAGCTGGGCGTCTCTCCTCGAGGCGCTACTGCCCTCCTGAACACTTCGAAGGCATGGGCCTGGTTGTCCGGGCGGCCCTTCGTGACGCCTGACGACGTCAAAGCGCTATCGTTGCCTTGCCTCAGGCACCGGGTAGGCCCTGCGTCCTGAGGCCCAGATGGATGGCATCCACGTTGACGACGTCCTTGGCAGCATCCTGGCGTCCGTTCCGGTGCCTCGTTGATTCTGCCGGTGATGCAGATGACAGCAATGGCACGGGTACCCTGATGGCCATCACGGGTCGTTTCGTGTTGCTGGCAGTTGCCGGGCTGGTTCCGTTGCTGCTGTTTCCGGCGTGGATCACCGTGCTGTTCATCGCTATCGGACTGCTGCTGCTCCTTGCCCTTGACCTTATCCTGGCGGCTTCCCCGGCCAAGCTGGGCTTGGTGCGTCAGCAACCGGGCAACGTCACCTTGGAGAGTCAGGTTGATTCCGTCCTCACGGTGACCAACCTGGGCCGCCGGAAGTTACGGGCGATGGTCCGGGACGGTTGGCAACCTTCCGCTGGAGCCCTGAACCCAGCCCAGCCGCTCGACGTTCCACCCGGCGAACGTCGCCGCCTGACGGTGTCCCTGCTCCCACGGCGCCGGGGCGATCTTGAAAGCCCGCACGTGACGGTCCGTTCGTACGGGCCCTTGCGGCTGGCCGCACGGCAGCGAACCAGGGCACTTCCCGGCCGGCTTCGAGTGCTGCCACCCTTCCATTCCAAACGGCATCTGCCATCGAAACTACGCAAGCTGCGCGAGCTTGATGGCAGGGCGGCCGTGCAGATCCGGGGCGCGGGAACGGAGTTCGATTCTCTGCGGGACTACGTTCGTGGGGATGACGTCCGGTCCATCGACTGGCGTGCAACTGCCCGTCGCACATCTGTGGTGGTGCGTACCTGGCGTCCGGAACGGGACAGGCGTGTCGTGATCGTTCTGGACACATCGCGGACCGCGGCGGCCAGGATTGACGACGAGCCGAGGCTGGACACTTGGATTGAGGCGGCGCTGCTGCTCGCGGTTCTGGCGGAACGGGGCGGGGACCGGGTTGACTTCCTCGCCTACGACCGGATGCTCCGCGCGAGGGTCGAGTCTGCTTCGAAAGGCAATCTCCTGGCGCAACTCGTTCAGGCCATGGCGACCTTGGAGGCCGAGCTCATCGAACTGGACTGGCAGCAGATCCCAGGCCAGGTGCGGGCCGTATCGGCACACCGCTCGCTTGTGGTGCTTTTAACAGCCCTCGACGGCGGCGCCCCCGAGGAAGGGCTTCTCCCCATGGTGGCCCAGCTGGTCCGCCAGCACGTGGTGGTGGTCGCGTCTGTCCGGGACCCCTTGCTGGCAGCCATGAAAGCCGGGCGTTCCACCGCCGGCCAGGTTTTCCGTGCCGCCGCCGCCGAACGCGCCCTGCTGGAACGGGCCGCCGTCACAGAACAATTGCGGCAACTCGGAGCTGAAGTGGTGGACGCCGAACCCTCCGAGGTCCCTCCCCTGCTTGCTGACACCTACATCCGGCTTAAAGCGGCCGGACGGCTCTAGGAAGGACTCCAATGAACGAAGCCATCTACCGGCTCGCCCTGGGCAATGATTTCAACAAGCTGGCCCCCGAACTACAGGAGTACTTCTCCCTGGCGGCAGGCTCCGGATCGTATGGAATTGGCGAGGGGGTCTTTGACGTCGTAGGGTGCCCGCAAAAATGGTTGCGTCCTTTGCTGGCCCTGACGGGAAGCGAAGAGGCCTTCTTCCCTGAATACGGCGAAGGCATTCCGTTCCGCATTGAGAACCATGCCCACGTGGATCCTTTCGGCCGGCAAGCCCTCACGGCACGGCGTGAAATCTACTTCCCATCCGGGACGCGGTTGTTCCACGACACCACGAGCGCTATCACCGCGCCGCAGGCCAGCTCCGTCACCCCCGCACCGGCCCGGTTGGTGGACCATGTCGGCCGCTACCGCCGCCTCGTCACGGACCTGGATGTAAGTGTCACGCCTAACGGCCGGCTGCGGGGCGTGTCGAAAGCCAGCCGGCTCTTCCTGGGTCCATTGCGCATTCCGTTGCCGGCGGCCCTGGACGCAAAGGCCTTTGCGGAGCAGTGGTGGGACGGGGACGAGGGCAAGCACCGCATCCAGGTCAAGGTCATCCAACCCCAGATCGGCGTCGTGCTTGTCTATGCCGGCCGCTTCGATTACCGGTTGGCGCCCTACCTGCCCGGGGCAGCCCAAGGCACCTCACTCCCCCGCTATGCGGAACCGGATCGCTGGGAAAAGAGGATCTAGCCCCTGCCAATCAACCCTGGGACAGGCCGGTCAACCCTGTGACAGCTGGTCCAGGCCGTCAGCCACCTGTGTGAGTCGGGCAAGCACTTCCTTGGCTGTGGCGGGCTTCACGTGGGCGAGTCCCGTAGCCGGCGTCAGTCGCAGTGCCGGCAAGGCCGACGCCGGGAGACCCAGTTGGCTCCAAGGCCGCCAAATGCTTTCCACGATCTCGGCCGTCCGCGGAAGCCTGGCATCAGTGTCTGATGTGGGCATCGCACCGGCCCACACACGCTTGCCGGCTTCCACTGCTGCGGCAAGGTGCTCCCATTGGCGGGTTGTCAATGCCTTCAGCGGCACAGCAACGCCATCGGCGCCCGCATCAAGTATGCGATCAATCGGCGCCTCTATCTCCGGTACGGCTACCACAATTTCGACGGCGCCCGCTGCCCTGAGCCCATCGATCACCAACCGCCACGCTCCCGCAACCTCCTCGCCCGGGATGGACCGCAGGGTGCGGTAACCACTCGCCGTCGGGATCGTGCCGCCCATCACTGCGGCAATGTCCGGCTCGTCCAGCTGGACCACAATACCCGCTCCAGGGACCGCTTCCGAGATCCGCTGGAGGTGTTCTGCGACTCCGGCTGCCAGTGACTCTGCAATGTCGCGGCGCGCTCCAAAATCGAGGAGGGCCCGCTCTCCGTTGTGCAGGTACAAACCGGCTGCGAGGCTCAGGGGACCCATCAACTGGACCTTGATCCCCCTGGCTGAAACCTCTTCTGTTCCAGCGACGTCAGCCAGGATGTTGATGTCAGTGGCAAGCGCGGACCGTCCCCGCTGCGCGTCTTTTCCCGGCCGGTCCACCAGTCTCCAACCATGTGGTTGAACATCCACGGCCAAGTCCACCAGCAACGATGCTGTCCTGCCTACGGCATCGGATCCGACACCACGGTCCGGCAGTTCAGGCAGGAACGGAAGGTGGGGGTCCCCCAATTCGCCCCGGATGATCCGCAGGGATTCCGCAGGGTCGATCCCTGGCCATGGGCCAAGAGCCGTCGCGCTGACCCGTTGTACTTCTCCTGACATATGTTCAGGCCTGCTGGCTGGAGATCTGGTGATCCTCTGCGATGGCCTCATGATGGCGGATCACTTCACTGATGATGAAATTCAGGAACTTCTCGGCAAATGCGGGGTCAAGATGTGCGTCCTCGGCCAGGCGGCGAAGCCGGGCGATCTGGGCTGCTTCGCGTCCGGGGTCGCCCGCGGGAAGCTTGTGGGTGGCCTTGAGAATCCCTACTTTCTGCGTGGCCTTGAAGCGTTCCGCGAGCAGGAAAACGAGTGTGGCATCAATGTTGTCAATGCTGGACCGGATGGAGAGCAGCTCATCCATGACGCCGCGATCCACCTGGCCCGCGAGGGAACTCGCTGACGGGTTGAAGGAATCGTGGTCTTCGGGGAGGGCACTGTTCTGCTCGGTCATGGTCCCCAGTCTATGGGGTGCGGCGGTAGCGTTGCCGGTGTTACCTGACTGCGTCCCGCCAGCGGTGTTCCCATCGCGGGAATCGGTGCAGAATGGCAGCATCACTGCACTCGACCAAGGGAGATTCCATGAAAATCGCTGTCCTGGGAACTGGAATGGTGGGGCACGCCCTCGCTGGCAAGCTGGTGTCCTTGGGCCACGAGGTCATCATGGGTTCCCGTGAATCCGGAAATCCCAAGGGCGAGGAGTGGGCCCGGCAAGCTGGTCCGCGCGCCCGTGCGGGCTCTTTCGCGGAAGCGTGCGCAGAGTCCGAGCTGATCGTGAATGCAACACCCGGTACTGTGAGCCTGGCCGTCCTCGCTGAAGCCGGCGACACCACCCTGAACGGCAAAATCCTCTTGGATGTGGCAAACGCCCTGGATGGATCAGGCGGTTTCCCTCCTTCGCTCACCGTCTGCAACACCGACAGCATCGCCGAGACCATTCAACGGACCTACCCCGGGGTGCGGGTAGTGAAATCGCTGAACACGGTCAGCGCCCCCGTGATGGTGGATCCAGGGCGGCTTCCGGGCCCACATGACATGTTCATGGCGGGAAACGACGCGGATGCCAAGTCCACAGTGTCAGGCCTGCTGCAGGAGTTTGGTTGGGCGCCCGAGCACATCAGGGACCTCGGTGGACTCGACGCCGCCCGCGGAATGGAGATGTGGCTGCCTTTGTGGCTAAGGATCTTCATGCAGCAGCCGAAGGGAAAGATGTTCAACATCGCCATCGTGTCCGAGTAGCGCACCAAGGCCCAGAACGAATGAAGGCCCGCCACAGTGAACTGCTCACAGTGGCGGGCCTTCGTTGCGTTCAGCCTGCGTGCGGGTTAGCCGCCCAACAGCGCGCGGTGCGCTTCCCGGCGTCGTGCTTGTTCATCAGGGTCCGGAACCGGCAAGGAGGCGATCAGCCGCTTGGTGTAGTCGTGCTGGGGCGAGCCCATCACATGGTTGCCGATGCCCTGCTCCACCAACTGTCCCTTGTACAGCACGCCAACCCAGTGCGACAACATGTCCACGACTGCGAGGTCATGGCTGATGAACAGGGCCGCGAAGCCGAACTGCTCCTGGATGTCCTTGAACAGGTCCAGAACCTTGGCCTGCACTGAGACGTCCAGCGCCGAGGTTGGTTCGTCGGCAATCAACAGGCGTGGGTTGAGCGCCAACGACCTCGCCAGAGAGGCGCGCTGCCGCTGTCCACCGGACAGCTCGTGCGGGTAGCGTTGCGCGTACGACGCCGGCAACTGGACTGACTCGAGCAGCTCACCTACCTTTTTCCGCGCCTCAGCCGCGCTCGGCTTGGTGTGGATAATCAACGGCTCAGCGACGCACTCACCGATGGTGAGGTGGGGGTTGAACGAGGCCGCCGGGTCCTGGAAAACGAAGCCGATCTCCTTCCGCAGCGGACGGAAGGTCCGCTCCTTGAAGTCCAGCATTTCGTAGCCGAGGACCTTCAGGCTGCCGCCGGTTGTCCTTGTCAGCCCTGCGATCGCCCGCCCGATGGTGGATTTGCCTGAGCCGGACTCCCCCACCAAACCGAAGACCTCATTCTCGGAGACAGTGAAGCTGACGTTGTCCACAGCTTTGAAGCCATGGCGCCCAAAGCGCCCTGGGTACTCGATGGTGAGGTTCTTCGCCTCAACGAGGACCTTGCCATCCTGATGCAACCGGCCACGGGCACCTTCCGAGGCTGAGTTGCGGCCAAGGTGCGGGACCGCCGCGAGGAGCTTTTTCGTGTAGTCCTGCTTTGGTTCCGCGAACAACACCCTTGAGGGCGCTTCTTCCACCACATCGCCCTGGTACATGACCACCACGCGGTCAGCGAGGTCGGCCACTACCCCCATGTTGTGGGTAATCAACACGATTGATGTGCCGTAGTTGTCCCGCAAGTCACGGAGCAGTTGCAGGATTTCCGCCTGTACTGTCACGTCAAGGGCTGTCGTTGGTTCATCGGCCACAATCAGACCAGGGTTCAGTGCCAATGCGGCGGCAATCACCACGCGCTGCTTTTGCCCACCCGAAAACTGGTGTGGGTAGTAGTTGACCCGGGTTTCAGGGTCCGGAATACCCACCTTGCGCAAGGCTTCCGTGGCCCGTTCCTTCGCTTCCCGGGAAGATACGCGATGGCCATCCTTGGCGTGGGCGCGGATCCCCTCGGCAATCTGCCATCCAACAGTGAACACGGGATTCAATGCTGTGGAGGGCTCCTGGAAAACCATGGCGACGTCGCGTCCACGGATCTTTCGAAGCGCGGATTTGCTGACACTGATCACGTTGTTGCCATTGATCACCACGGCACCGGAGCTGATGGCTGTTTCAGGCAGCAAGCCCAGAATGGTCTTGGCCGTCACGGTCTTGCCGGAACCGGACTCCCCCACGATCGCCACGACTTCACCAGGCTTAACGTCCAGGCTGACGTCCTTCACCGCATGGACGTCTCCGCTATCGGTGGCAAAAGTTACCTTGAGCCGGTCAATGGTGAGGACGGGTTCACTGGCGGCCCCGGCGTCGGAAATGTTTCCGAGGTTGGTGGTCATGGCTTACCTGCCTCTGTAGCTGTCGGGGTTGCAGGGGTTTTCGTGGTGCCTGCGCGCTTTCGGCCACGGATCCGGGGATCGTTGAGGTCGTTGATGCTTTCGCCAACCAGCGTCAGGCCCAGGACGGTCAGCACGATGGCGATGCCAGGGAAAACACCGGTCCACCAGATACCGGAGGAGGTATCGGCCAGTGCCTTGTTCAGGTCAAAGCCCCACTCTGCAGCCGATGTTGGCTCGATGCCGAAGCCCAGGAAGCCAAGGCCTGCAAGCGTAAGGATCGCTTCGGAGGCATTGAGCGTAAACATCAGGGGCAGGGTGCGCGTTGCGTTCTTGAAGATGTGCCGTCCGATGATACGCAGGCTGGATGCACCCAGTACCTTGGCCGACTCGACGAAAGGCTCGGCCTTGAGCCGGATGGTTTCGGCGCGGATGACCCGGAAATACTGGGGCACGAACACCACGGTGATGGAGAACGCACAGGAGAAAATACCGCCCCAGAAACTGGACTGGCCACGGCTGATGACGATCGAGATGACGATTGCCAAAAGCAGGGTGGGGAAGGCATAGATGGCGTCCGCCACTACTACAAGGATCCGGTCCAACCAGCCGCCGAAGTAGCCGCTGAGCAGGCCCAGGGCGACGCCAAGGAAAAGTGACATTGCCACGGACACGACGATGACGGTCACGGCCGTCTGGGATCCCCATAGGACACGGGACAGGACGTCATAGCCGCCCACAGTGGTGCCAAGCAGGTGTTTGGCACCCGGTGCCTGTTGGGTGGGGAAGGAACCGGACGCATCGCTGAGTTGGGAGTAGCCGTAAGGGGCCAGAAGCGGTGCGAGAATGCTTGTCAGCAGGAACAGCCCGCTGAGGACAACGCCCACTATCAGCATGCCCCGTTGGAGGCCAACGCTTTTCCTGAGGTGGGAAACCACTGGAAGCCGGGAGAAGAGGGGCTGCTTGGGAGCAGTCAGTGAAGGAGTGCTCATGGTCAGTACCTCACTCGGGGATCGATGAGCGCGGCAATGATGTCCACGATGAAGTTGGTCACGGCGACGATGATGGCCAACAGCACCACAATGCCTTGGACAGCCACAAAGTCACGGGCATTCAGGTATTGCACCAGTTGGTACCCCAGGCCCTTCCATTCGAAGGTTGTCTCGGTCAGGATGGCGCCGCCGAGCATGAGCGCAATTTGCAGGCCCATGACAGTGATGATGGGGATCAGTGCAGGCTTGTAAGCGTGTTTGGTAACCAGCCGGAACTCGCTAACGCCACGGGACCGGCCAGCCTCAATGTAGTCCTTTCCCAGCGTGCCAATGACGTTTGTCCGCACCAGCCGCAGGAAGACCCCTGCCGTCAGCAAACCCAGGGCCACGGCCGGCAGGACAGCGTGGGATGCAACGTCTCCAAGAGCGGCAAAGTTGCCGCTGCGGAGCGCGTCCAGCCAGTAGATGCCTGATGGAGCTCCGAGGCTGCTCATGGTCAGTTCCGTACGGGTGGAGGCGCGTCCTGCTACGGGGAACCATCCGAGCCACACCGAAAAGGTCAGTTTGAGAAGCAGGCCCGAAAAAAACACCGGAGTGGCATAGCAGAGAATCGCGAAGAACCGCAGGACTGCGTCGGAGGTCTTGTCGCGGTGTTGGGCTGCGATGAGTCCGAACGGGATACCAACTGCGAGCGCCACGATCAATGCGTTGATCGACAGCTCAAGTGTTGCGGCACCGAAGGTGGTGAGTACCTCCACGACGGGACGACGATCAGTGATCGTTGTGCCAAAGTTTCCTGTGATGAGTTGGCCGAGGTATTCGAAGTACTGGATCAGAACCGGGCGGTCATAGCCGGCATCATGGATTCGTTGTGCCAGTACATCCGGCGGGAGGCGTCCGCCCTGGGCAGCCGTGATGGGATCTCCAATGACCCGCATCAGGAAGAAGACCAGCGTCACCAGAATGAAGACGGTGGGGATGATCAGGAAGAACCGGATCACGATGTATTTTCCGAGGCCTCCCCCGGCCTTGGACTTGCTTTTTGGAGCTACTATTCCGGGCTCGGCCTCGGGTACCTCTATAAGTGTTGTCATTGTTACCTGTATTTCCTGCCCGCGGATTGCGCGGGATTGGCTCGTGCATGCCGGCCACGAAAGTGGTCAGCAAAGGAGGCGGGACACCGGATCAGCGTCCCGCCTCCTTCCCACCACAGAGGCGTGGTTACTTGGAAATCGTTCCGAGGCGGAACTTGAAGGATGCGTCCAGCGTCTTCTCGACGCCGTTCACGCCGCTTCCGGCCACCGCAACCTGGGCGCCCTGCAGCAGGGGAAGGGTTGAGATGTCCTTGGCGAGCGCGTTCTGGACATCTTTGATGTCCGCCTCACGCTTGGTCTTGTCAGCCTCGGTCAGCTGCTTGGCGATCAAGTCGTTCACAGTGGGGTTGTTGTAGTGGTTCTTCAGGAAGCCGCCGTCCGGGAAGAACGGGGTCAGGTAGTTATCGGCGTCGCTGAAGTCGGGGAACCAGCCAAACTGGAACACAGGGTACTCGTCAGCGCGGCTCGCCTTGCTGTAGGTAACCCATTCAGTGGACTGCAGGTTGACCTTGAAGAGTCCGGACTTCTCCAGTTGTTCCTTGATCATGGCGTACTCGTCACCGGAGGAGCCGCCGTAGTGGTCCGGGTTGTACTGCAGGTTCAACGCAACGGGCTCCGTGATTCCGGCGTCTGCCAAGACCTTCTTTGCCTTGTCCAGGCTCGGCTTTCCGTTGTCTCCATAGGCGTCCTTGAATGACTCGTTGGCGCCAAGGAATCCGCTGGGAACGTTGGAGTACAGCGGGAGGTAGGTGCCCTTGTAGACCTGGTCCGCGATGGCCTGCCGGTCCACGAGATTGGCTACGGCTTGCCGGACGGCGAGCGCCTTGGCGGGATCAGCGCCGGCTGCCTTGGTGCCGAACGGCATGGTGTCGAAGTTGAAGGTGATGTAGCGGATCTCGCCGCCCGGTCCCGTCAACACCTTGACCTTGGAGTCTTTCCGAAGGTCATCAACATCCGTGGCACTGAGGCTGCGGAAGGCGACGTCGATGTTGCCCTGCTGGATGTCCAGCTTGAGGTTGGTGGGGCTGGCGTAGTACTTGATGGTGGCTTCGTCGTTTGCCGGCTTGCCAAGGACACCTTTGTAGTCGCCGAAGGCCTTGAAGCTGACAAGTTCGTTCTTCTTGTAGCTATCGATCGTGTATTGGCCGTAGAAGGCCTTGGCCTTGATGATCTCGTCGTCAGGAAGGATCTTGTCCGCGGGGAAAACTTCGTCGTCGACAATGGGCGCCGCAGGACTGCTAAGGATCTGGCTGAATGTCTGGTCGTTTGCCTTCTTCAGCTTGAAAACCACCGTGGTGGCGTCAGGAGTGCCCACACTCTCGATGTTGGTCAGCAGGGATGCCGGGCCGGCGGGGTCGTTGATGGCGACCTGCCGGTCAAAGGAGAACTTGACGTCTTTGGAATCCAACGTGTGTCCATTGGCCCACTTCAGACCGGACTTGAGCTTGACGGTGTATTCGGTCGGTGCCGTGAATGAGGACGACTCCGCAAGGTCCGGGACCGGTTCTGCACCCCCAGGCTTGGAGTTCAACAGGAACGAGTAAATCTGGTTCATCACCATGAACGAACCATTGTCATAGGATCCTGCCGGGTCCAATGCGGTGACTTTGTCTGTGGTGCCGTAGGCGATCGGGCCGGCGGCAGCCGGGGCGGACGAGGAACCGCCGCCGGAGGGGCCCGTGCATGCAGTCAAAGCGAGGGCGGAAACGCCCGCCAGCGCGATAACGCCATGCAGGGCCTTCTTCTTCAGTGCCATCTGTGAACCTTCTGTTCGATGGATTAGGCGCACCGCCGTGGGATATTTGTGACGGAGCGCACTCTTGATTCCACGATTCAATCAGACTTCGGCGCCCCGGGGACCTTGATTTGGTGATTCGAGACACAATATTTACCTACGAGTAGGTTTGCCCGGGGACGCCAAAGCATTGCCCCCGGAGGGTCGCAGGAATATCTTTATTCCGAGTTGACAAGCGCTGATCACGGGCAGGCGGAACGCGGCCGTGGACAGCATCCAGGCGGCGGTTCAGGGGGCCGCCGAGGTAATGGGTGCAAGGACCAGTCCTAAGGACAGCAACATGAGCAAGGCAGCCCTCTGCGTGGGGATCAACAAGTTCAAGTATTTACCCGAATCGAGCTGGCTTCACGGTTGCGTTAATGACGCTGAAGACCTGGCCGCCCTCCTTGAGGCGCAGTATGGATTCGCATCCTCCAGCATCAAGGTCTTGAGGGATGCCAAGGCCAACAAAAAGTCCGTAATGGCCGAACTCAACAAGCTGGTCGATAGCGCGGTGGACGGAAAATCCAACCACATCGTCTTCACCTTCTCCAGCCATGGCACGCAGATACCCGATGTCAGCGGCGATGAAGCCGACCGGCTGGACGAGGCCTTCGCCTGCTATGACATCAACAACTCCGGCGACTCATGGGACCCGGACACAGTGATCACGGACGATGAGCTGGCGACGCTCTTCGCGCGGCTGCCGGACGGTGTCCTCATGGATGTTGTGCTGGACACCTGCCACAGCGGTACTGGACTGAAGTCCCTGGACCTGTTGCCAGGCCGGCGTCCCCGCTTCCTGCCCGCTCCGACGCCCCGGGGCCCGTGATCGCGAACGAGTTCAGCGACACACGCACCCTGCGCGACCTGGTGAAATCTGCAAAAGGGGCCAAGCCCGTGCTGATGGCAGCCTGCCGATCGGACCAGACGGCTGCGGACGCCCTCATTGACGGACGCTACAACGGCGCCTTCACCTATCACTTCGTGAAGTCCCTCCAGGGCAATGGCACTGTAGTCCGCGCGGAAGTCCTGAAACTGGTGAGCAAGGGTCTCAAAGGCGGCGGTTTTGATCAAATCGCCCAATTGGAAGGCACGACGGCGGCACGCAAGGCTGCGTGGGGCAGCTAACCCTTGGCTGGCGCCCAAGGGGGCATCAGCTATTCCCCCGTGCCGTGGAACTTGTTCCTGACGCCGGAAGATGCGGCTTCCTCGGCGTCGTGCTGTTGATCTGAACCAAACAGCATGCCCTGCCGCTCCCTGTCCATTACCGGTTTGAGCGCGGCGTATACCAGGCGGCCACCGGCGTCGAACCTGAGGACTCCTCCACCGCGGATATCTACGAATTCCCGCCGTGTCTTCAGGCCAAGGCGGACATAGGCCTCCTTACGGCTCATCCGCACTGTTTGAATGAATGATGCCCCGATTTCGGAGATGACGAAGCCGTCCGGTGACACGCGTTCGGACGTACGCACCCGCGTGGAGCTCAGTGGTGTGCGCCGCTCGAGGCGGGCCGCGTCCAGGAGCCTCGGGTTTTCCCACACGAAGCGTTGCACTTCCTGGGGGTCTGACCCCAGGGCCGAGAGCCGGATGGGATAGCGAAGCCCCTGGTAGTTATCCACCCCGCTGATGTTGTTCAGCGACACCCGGCGGATCCCGATGGCCGAGAATTCCGCTTGGAGGGCATCGCGGTAGCTGTAGGTGTCTTCCGGGACCATGTCCAGGTCCGCGGCAATGATGCCACGTAAGAGGTCGCGCCAAGTGACGTCCACAGGTGGCATGTAGGAAAGGCCCCTGATCACCATTCGCAGAACCCTCATGGCCACAATGGAACCGGATTCGGCTTTCTGCTGCAGGCTTTGGTTGTCCCCAAAACGGGCATTTCTTTCCGACCACAACCGCTGGACGGCCCGGAGTACTGCCCCGACCACCACCGCCCCGCGGGCGTGCGGATCCAGCATGGTTTGCCACCCGTCAGGAACGGCGCCAACAAATGGTTCCCTCAGGGGACCACGGGCGAAAAGGTCCCTTGCAAAGTCAAAGAGGGACCTTATCAGGATCGCGTCGTCCACGACCTGGCCTGCTTCGAAGCCTTCCCCGGCAGCTTCAAGTTCCCGGAAGACCACCTCACGCGATGAAAACACCGACAGTATGGCCACCAGGTCTGCCAGTGCCTCATGCATGGCAAGTTGCTCCATGGTGGCCAGCTGGTCCGCCCATGCCGGCCGGAAGCCGTCAAGGATCGCATGGGTGACTTCGTGGGCAACGATGTCCCTGTAGAGGGCGGTGGGTACTTTGTAGCCCATGCGGTCCACCGAGCCGAAGCGGATGGTGTTGGTACCGCGCTCATATCCGGTATCGACAGCTGTGACACGATCCCTTGCCTTCAGGACCACCCGCCCCTCCGGATTCCAGGGCATCCGCCGGCCGAGGGTGGATTCGAAGATATCCAGGGTGCTCATGGCCACGCCGTAGACGTGCTGGGCGAGGAAGCGGGTATCGTCCAGGAGTTCGCGAAGGTCCGTGGGTGGAGGTTCTGAAACGAGTTGCCAGGGGTCGCCTTGGCTGGTCAGGGTAACGGGCGACACATTGGTTCCGCGCCACTTGCGGATGTGGATCGCGTAGCGGTGTCCAGTGGGGCCACGCCGGAGCCGCTCGACGGGTATCCGGACTTGGGCTGTCAGCGGTGGCGCCCCGCCAAAACCTATCGGCCCCTCTGCAAGGACCGTTACGGAGACCATCTGCCCGGCTTTGATGTCTCCCGGGCTCTTCTTTGGAAATGCCACAGCCATCGCCATCTTCGAATGCGGACCCCAACACACCGCAGCGGTTGTGCTGCTTAGGCCAGTATGGGGGCCCTCAAACCCGGAGGCAATAATCCGGTAACGGCTAGAGCACTGCCCTCTGCAGGGAACGCGCGGCGTCGATGGTTGCCTGTCCCAGTACCCGGGTGCCCTGATAGAGAACAATGGTCTGGCCAGGCGCCACTCCCCGCAGCGGCTCGGTCAGGGTGACCACGAGTTCCGCCCGCTCGACACCCTCTTCATCGGCAACCGGCTCAACGTGTGCACGGGCCGGAACGGGGTCGCCATGCGCCCGCACCTGGGCGTGGCATTCGAATTCCGCACCGGTCTCAACCTCGGAGATGGGCAAACCGGCCCAGGACACCTTGATTCCGCGGATTTCATCGATGGCAAGGAGCGCTTCCGGCCCCACGACAACCTTGTTTTCCTTTGGCCGGATTTCCAGGACGAACCGGGGCTTGCCATCGGAGGCCGGCGTGCCCAGCTTCAGTCCCCGGCGCTGGCCGACGGTGAAGGCGTTGGCACCGGGGTGCTCCCCTACCTTCGTGCCGGTTTCGTCCACGATGTCGCCGGTTGTCATTTCGATTTTCTCGGCCAGCCAGCCACGCGTATCTCCATCGGAGATGAAGCAGATATCGTGGCTATCGGGCTTGTTTGCCACCGACAAACCCCGCCTTTCGGCCTCGGCCCTTACCTCGGCCTTGGAGGGAGTGTCCGCAAGCGGGAACATGGAGTGCTTAAGCTGCTCGTGCGTCAGGACGCCCAGGACATAGCTTTGGTCCTTGGCCCAGTCCGCCGCACGATGCAGTTCGCGGTTGCCGTCGGCGTCTTCGATTACTTTGGCGTAGTGCCCGGTGCACACAGCGTCAAAGCCCAGGGCAATGGCCTTCTCCAGCAAGGCAGCAAACTTGATGCGCTCGTTGCAACGCATGCACGGATTCGGGGTGCGTCCGGCAGCATATTCGTCGATGAAGTCCTGGACGACATCTTCCTTGAAGCGTTCGGAGAAGTCCCACACGTAGTAGGGAATCCCCAGGACATCACAGGCGCGCCACGCATCGCGGGAGTCTTCAATGGTGCAGCATCCCCGGCTTCCGGTGCGAAGGGTGCCGGGCATGCGAGACAACGCAAGGTGGACTCCGACGACGTCGTGTCCGGCCTCGACGGCGCGGGCGGCGGCCACGGCGGAGTCGACTCCGCCGCTCATTGCTGCAAGTACTCGCATGCTGGCTTTCCGTGATTCAGGGGGTTTTGAATGGTGATTCCGGCTGAGGCGAGCCGGCACGCCCAACTATTCTAGCGCCCGCACCAATGTGCGCGCTAAATCCCTTGACTGGGCATAGGACGAAATCTAAAGTCAAAGTAAGTTGTTTTAGAAGAGCCAAGACAAAGGTGGGCTGAAATGACGCATGAACGAATGGTCATCGCCGGCGGCGGCCCTGGCTGGTGCAACCGCAGCAAAAACCCTTCGCTCAGAAGGCTTTGCCGGACCAGTGACCCTCCTGACATCCGAGGAGCGGATCCCTTACCTTCGGCCGCCCCTTTCCAAGGAGTTCCTTCTGGGCAAGGACGACGAGGATAGCGTCCCGGTGGTGCCGGCTGGCTGGTACGAAGAAAACGACGTCGAACTGCTGCTGGGCAATCCCGCATCGGGCATCGACGCGGGAAGCCGCACCGTCACGCTAAAGGACGGCCGAAGCCTGGACTACGCCAAGTTGCTGATAGCCACCGGGGCGCAACCCCGGCAGATTCCGCTGCCTGGCACGGACCTGGAGGGAGTCATGACATTCAGGACGTTCGGGGACAGCCTGCGCCTGCAGTCCCTGCTCCGGGACGGCGGCAGGCGTGTGGTCATGGTCGGTTCCGGATGGATCGGCATGGAATTGGCCGCAGCTGCCCGCACTTACGGCAATGATGTGGTCTTGCTTGGCTTGGAGGAAATCCCCCTCAGCGCCGCCATCGGCCCTGAGCTGGGCAACTACTTCCGGGCACTCCATGAACAGAACGGTGTCAGCTTCAGGCTGCCCGCCAGCGCTGCCGGCATCGAAGGGAAGGATGGCCGCGCAACCGCAGTGCGGACCGACACCGGCGAGGTCCTGCCCGCAGATATCGTCATCATTGCCGTGGGGGTTGTGCCCGACACATCGTTGGCGGAAACAGCGGGGCTGACCCTGGACAACGGAGTCCTGGTGGATTCCGCGCTTCGCACCAGCGCCCCGGACATCCTGGCAGCAGGTGACGTTGCCAACGCCCTGCATCCCTTCACGGGCGAACACCACCGCAGCGAGCATTGGGCGAACGCACTTAATGGCGGCAAGGTGGCTGCCAAGACGATGCTGGACCAAAATGCCGCCTTGGATGTTGTCCCGTATTTCTATACGGATCAGTTCACCCTCAGCATGGAGTACTCGGGTTTCCCCTCGCTGGCCACCGGCGTAGAGCCTGTGATTCGCGGCTCGCTCGATGACGGCAGTTTCATCGCGTTCTGGATGCGCGATGGCCGGAAGGAGCAGGGCGAAGTGGTGGCCGGCATGAACGTGAACATGCGGCGCGTACAGAAGCCGATCAAGGCACTGATTTCAGGCCGGGTGCAGGTGAACATTGCACATCTCACGAGTCCCGACGTTCCCCTTGAGGACCTTTTGCCCGGCGACTGACTTTCGCGACCCGGCTTTTGCCGGGGGCCTCATTGCCGGGCTAAGACGCCGGGGCTCCCCGCCGCGCTACGGTTGCCGCTGTCTGGATGTTTGATTCATGACCGGCCATGCCTGCTTGACGGGCCCGGGCGCAAGCCTCGGGAAGCGCCTTGAGCAGGGCATCGAGGTCGGCGTCCGTAGAGCTGTGCCCCAGCGTAAAGCGCTGGGCGCCACGGGCAGTGTCTTCGTCCAGGCCCATGGCCAGGAGGACGTGCGAAGGGCGGGGCACCCCGGCGGTGCAGGCCGAACCGGTAGATGATTCAACGCCGGCGAGGTCCAAAAGGAACAGGAGCGAATCTCCCTCGCAACCGGGAAAAGTAAAGTGGGCATTGCCGGGCAGTCGGCCTTCCCCGGGCGCCCCACGGAGCACAGCGTCCGGAACGGCCTGCCGAACCCCGGCAATGAGACGGTCGCGCAGCTTGCTGATGCGCTCACCCTCGGCGGCAAGGTTACCGGTTACGGCCTCCGCAGCCGCCGCGAAGGCAGCAATGGCGGGCGTGTCCAGAGTCCCCGAGCGCACATCGCGCTCCTGCCCACCTCCGTGTTGAACCGGAGTCAACTTGATGGACCGTCCGAGGAACAACGCGCCGACGCCAACGGGCCCGCCGAGCTTATGCCCCGAGACGGACATTGCAGCGAGCCCGGAGGCCCGGAAATCGACCGGAATGGAGCCGAAGGCCTGGACCGCATCCGAGTGCACCGGAATCCCGTATCGGTTGGCCAGCTCCACTATTTCTGCGACGGGCTGAATGGTGCCCACTTCGTTATTGGCCCACATCACCGTGACAAGCGCGACAGAATCGGGGTCGCGCTGGAGTTCACGCTGCACGGCCTCAAGCTGCACCGCACCCTCTGCATCCACCGGCAACCACACGGCCTCGGCTCCCTCATGACGCTCAAGCCACTCCACAGTGTCCATGACCGCATGATGTTCGACGGCGGAACACAGGATGCGGGTCCGGCGGGGGTTTTCGTCATGGCGGGCCCAGAAAAGGCCCTTGACTGCCAGGTTGTCAGCCTCAGTCCCACCCGACGTGAAAATTACCTCGGACGGGTGGGCTCCAGCGGCCGCCGCCAACGTTTCGCGCGCATCTTCCACCGCGCGCCTTGCCCGCCGCCCGGCTCCATGGAGGGAGGACGGGTTGCCGGTTCGCGCCAGCTCGCGCGTCATAACGGCAAGGGCTTGGGCCGACATGGGAGTGGTGGCGGCGTGGTCGAGGTATACAGGCACGTTGCAATTCTACCGGCGGCGTCATTTCATAGACCGCGAAAGCGTCAGGTCCTGGGGTCAGGTTTGGGGGTCCGGTTCCAGGTTGCCAATCCGCGCACAGCAATGACCAGGGCCAGAATCCGGAAGGACGCTCTCACCACTGAGGCCGGATGCGGTGGCGGCGCCCTTGAGGAACGCGCCATTCATGGCGCAGACCACCTGCTCATGGTCCTGCGAAAGCCGATGGAACGGACAGTTAAGCAGTCGGTACCCTCCCGCTTCATCAGCCACTGGTTCGTAGCCGAGGTCCGCCAAAGCACCCAGGAAATCGCCGGGCCTGCCCGCCTCCTGGCCCTTGCAGTCCGCAACATCCATCAACGCTTCCCGCACGGGCAGGTCCCCTTTCAGGGAACGCGTGATAGCTGTGGCCATCAAATCCCCGGCGAGATCGTACTGGCGCTCAGGGACGGAGGCAACAACCTCATCCATGGCTGGGCGGTAGAGCTTGGCAGGCCGGCCGGAACCGGGTCCGGCTTTGTCAGAGGACTTCCTGAACTCGACTTGCAGGACTCCATCCTTCACCAATCGATCCAAATGGAAGGAGGCCGTGCTTCGGGGAATACCGAGAACACGGGCCGCTTCGTCCCGTCCAACGGCGTCTGCAGCCCCGCGCACGTAGGCGAACAACACCCGGCGGTTGTCGTCGTCCAAGGAGGCGATCGCCGAAATCCTTTGGAGCCAAGAGTGGCGTGCAGTGGTCATACAGCCAGAATATCTCTAAAAACAAGATTCGTTGCTTAACCTTGGGATGAGATCTAAAATCAAGATACCTATTTTTAGAAAGGAATCCGTCATGGAAGCCGCAACGACCCATATGAGCAGGAAGTCCAGCCACGGCGAGCTCAGGGACCCTTCCCGGCAGGCCTTTATCCTCCTGAGGACGGTCTTCACGATTGCCCCGATCATTTTCGGGCTCGATAAATTCAGCAACCTCTTGACGGACTGGACTGTCTACCTCGCGCCCGCAGCCACCGCCGTCGTACCTGTTTCAGCCCAGACCTTCATGTACGGCGTGGGAGTCATCGAAATTATCGCCGGCATCGTCGTCGCCCTGCGGCCGCGCTGGGGATCCCTCGTTGTCGCCGCTTGGCTGCTCGGCATCATCGTCAACCTGCTGGTGCTTGGCTCGTTCTTCGACGTCGCGCTGAGGGACTTCGGCCTGCTGGTGGGAGCACTCGCGCTGAACCGCCTGGCCACCGCGCTCAAGAAATAACACTCAGCCTGGTGGGACCACGGCCAACCCGGACTGGACCTCAGCCCTGGCCTTGGCCAGGGTCCCGCTATCCGGACAAGCAATCGATATGTAGATAGAGGAAGCCGGGCTGCTGAAAAGCCTGGCGAGAACCAAAGCCGCGGTGCCACCGGAAGACGGAGCTGATTCCAAGGCCAAAAATTCCACTCTATGTTCCGGCTTGCCGGAATCCTGGCCCCACCGCAATGAGGCCGGCGTTAGCTTGTCCACATCGGCCCCGGGATCCAGGTAGCGGAACAGTTCCTTCGTGGACGCGGCGTCATCCCCGGGAACCACCAACGGTCCCTGGTTAACGCTGACCCTGACCACCACCACGCACCCATCAGTCTTCGCGAACCGGGTTTCACCTTGCAGGCCGGAGTGCACAACGGACCACCCCGGCGCTTCTTCCAGTTGGCCGGAAACCAATACCGGATCTCCGGGCGCCAAAGTTCCTCCCGCGACCAAGGGCAGGTCCTTCGCGGCGAGAGCCTCAGCATCGTGTCCGGGCGTAATGGTTGGAGTGGACAGCGTCGAGGCCGAAGGTGAAGGCTTTGGTGCTGCGGGATCAGGCACGTTCACACTGCATCCCACAAGCAGCAAAGCCGAAGCAGCCACGGCAGCAAACCCAGGCAGGGCAGCCAACCCAGGCAGGGGGGCCACCATGCCCGGGACCTGCCGTCGTCCAACACCCCGTGCCATAGGCGGTCCTCCCTTTTGCCGACGAGCCACTTCTGCCGCCACCGAGTCTAACCTCCCGCCACAGCGGACCGTGGCCAGCGGACCAACGCGAAATGCCTCGCCCCTCCCAAAACCAAACTGCTCAAGCGACTAGGCAAGGACCCGCAGACCCCCGGGCACAACCTCGACCTCCACAGGCAATCTGCCCACGCGCTCGCCGTCGGCGTAGGCCACGACACCTTCTGCCTCCAGCCGCACTTTCCGAATCCGCCGGATCTCCACGGCCGGATGACCAAGGTGTTTGCCGGCGAACACCTTGGGAAACACCGCCAGGAAATTCAGCCGCGACAACGGCTTGACGATAAACAGATCCAGCCGCCCGTCGTCGGGCAACGCATTGGGCGTAATTCTCATGCCGCCGCCGATCGATTGGCCGTTCGCCACCGAAATCAGCAACGCCGGCTGCCGCCACTGCTCGCCGTCGGCCGTCACCGTGTATTCGATACGCCGGAAGGAACCGAGTTCCCGGAGCATCGCCAGGTTGTATCGGCTCTTTCCCTTGGGCCACCGCCACGAGTTCGCCCTCTCGTTAACGGCAGCGTCAAATCCGGCAGACAGGACCCCCGCAAAATAGCTGCTTCGCCCGGCGGCGGTGACGCGTCCGGCGTCGATCTTCCGCCCGCCCGATGCCATTGATGCCAGCAGGCGGTCGCACGCCGCCTTTGCGTCCCCGAGTGGCAAGCCCAGCAGCCTGGCAACATCGTTGCCAGTGCCGGCGGGAACAATTCCCAGCGGAAGATCCTTTCCGGCGAGCGCATTGACACCCAAATGGACCATGCCGTCCCCGCCCACCACAACCAGCGCACTGATGCCTGAAATTATGGCCTCATCAACCAGGGTCCGGAGGTCGTCGTAGCTTCCGGCTTCCAGTACGACGACGTCACAACCGGCGGCGCGAAGGCAGGCTGCGGCCTCGTCCCCGGCGAGGCCGTGGCGTCCGAACGATGCTGTTGGATTGATGGCAAGGGCGATCTTCTCCGGCGAGTGCTTGGGATTCTTGGGCGCCGGAGGATTCACCTGGTGAATTATGCCAGCCGGGAACCACCGCGCCCGCTGCCGACGTTCTCATAGTGGCTGGATAAACTGGCCGTACCGCCCCAACAGTGGAGCGGCCCACCATCCTAGAGAAGGGCCTGTGCTTGGCCGA
Source organism: Arthrobacter sp. StoSoilB13 (assembly GCF_019977255.1). Lineage (NCBI taxonomy): Bacteria > Bacillati > Actinomycetota > Actinomycetes > Micrococcales > Micrococcaceae > Arthrobacter > Arthrobacter sp. StoSoilB13. The sequence continues at coordinate 1,449,823 of NZ_AP024647.1, forward strand.
GGGCAGCAGTTCCCACTATCAGGTTCTTCGTGTGTCCGTCACTGCGACGGACAAGGAGATCAAGGTGGCATACCGGAAGGCCGCCCGGAAGGCCCACCCCGATCACGGCGGCGAAGCCGAAATGTTCCGCCGTGTAACGCTCGCGTATGAAACCCTGATCGATCCGAAGCGTCGGGCCGAGTATGACCGGAGGTATGCCAGCGGCACCACCGGCCGCTCCCAACCGCGTCCGGGCGACTACACAGGCGCGCCTGCGCCGGGTCCGGCGACCAGCACGGGAGTCAGGCGTCCGCAGGCCCCGCGCAACACGGCAGGCGATCCGCCCGTCTACGTTCCCGCCTTTGATGACCCCCTTGAAGTTCCCCTTATTTCGATGGCAGAAGCTGCCCAACAGGTCCACGGCTTGCCGCGAAAGCGCGGCATTTTTGGAGCCGAAGCCCGCATCCAACGCGAGATGCGGACGGTACAGCTCATCAGCAGGCAGGTCCTGCCTGCCATCCCCGCCGCAAGGCTCATCAACGGGCTCCGCTCCCCCTCTGACAACAACCACATCGACCACGCAGTGCTTTCCGGCTACCGGCTGGCACTGGTTGGTTCCATGCTGTTGCCCAAGGGCGCCTACGCGTGGGACGGCAATTCGTTGCGCCACGGCGGCCGGTCGGTGGCTCCGCCGCAGCTGGCCCACATCGTTCGCCATATGCAGGACATCTTCCCCGAGTTGAACGTCACCGGCTGGGTGGTCCTGCACAGTCCTGACGGCAACCTGCACGAACCAGTCATTGACCAGTACGGAAAAGGGCAAAGCCATAACGCGGTTGAGGTAGTCAACGGCGCAGGATTGGCCCGCGGCTTGAAGCAGTTCCTTGGTTCAGGACCAGCACCGAACACCGTGGTGGTTCCCGTTCTTGCCCGCTTGCTCCGCGGCATGCACTGACATCATGCTTTCGTGGACGCTGGCTGACTCATCATGAAGCCAGCTCGATGGAACCGGCTGGGGCGGGACTGGCTAGGATGGGACGGTGTTCCGCATCCTCTTCCACACTCCAGAAATCCCGGGCAATACGGGCAACGCCATTCGTTTGGCCGCCATCACCGGCGCCGAACTCCATCTGGTGGAGCCCCTGGGCTTTGACTTTTCCGATGCCAAGCTGCGACGGGCGGGCCTGGACTACCACGACCTCGCCGTCGTAACGGTCCATAAGGACATTAACGCAGCCTGGGCTGCCTTGCAGCCTGAGCGTGTGTTTGCTTTTACGTCCGACGGCGAAACGTCCTACACGGATATTAATTACCGCGAGGGCGACGTACTGATGTTCGGCCCTGAATCTGTCGGCCTCCCGGATTGGCTGAAGAAGGATCCGCACGTCACGGCCCGGGTGCGGCTCCCGATGCGGCCTTCCCTGCGTTCGTTGAACCTGGCAAACGCCGCGTCCATCGCCGTTTTCGAGGCGTGGCGCCAGAACGGATTTGCCGGCGCCAAGGTGTAGCCCATCCGCAGCGCCCGCAGCTGCGAATAACCTATGCAGGATCAATTCCTGCCTTGGACATTCGATGAGGGAGCCGATGTGAGCGCGCTGGAGGCCCTGGTGGTGGCAAACCGCTGCACGGCTGTGCGCACAACGACGCGCCCTCGTGCTGCGGGTTTCAAACCACACGACTTATGCTGGACAGTGATGGACATCCCCAACAATCCCGGTCCCCCGGTCGTCGAGACTTCGGGCACGGCGACAGACTTGAACTCGCAGCTCACGGGCCTGCTTGAATTGATTGCTGCAGGCGATCAGGTGGCCTTCGCCGAGTTTTACCGGCTGACCTCCAAACGGGTCTTTGGCATGGCCAGGCGCATCCTGATCGACTCCGAGCTGAGCGAAGACGCCACCCAGGAAGTTTTCATCCAGGTCTGGCAGGGCGCCGCCAGGTTCGATCGCGCGTCCGGCAGCCCCATGGCCTGGCTCATGACCATCGCTCATCGCCGTGCCATCGACCGCGTCCGTGTCGTGCAGGCAGCAACGGACCGCGAAGCCCGGTACGGCGCAGCGAGCCAGGACCTTGATCGCGACGTCGTATCCGAGGAAGCCGACACGAACTTTGAGGCCGAGGCCGTCAGCAGGTGCCTTGGCACATTGACGGATACCCAGCAGGAATCGGTCCGCCTCGCCTATTACGGTGGGCTCACTTACAGGGAGGTTGCGGAGCACCTTGGTGCCGCGGTCCCTACCATCAAGTCCCGCATCCGCGATGGACTCCTGCGCTTGAAGACCTGCTTGGGGGTGGGCTGAAATGAGCGAAAACAATGGTGGAGGATTTGTCCGCAGAATGTTCGCCAATGACATCGCAACCGACCTGGCCGAGGGCCGCGTCCTCGAACTCGCGGAAATCTATGCCTTGGATGCTGTCACCGAATCCGAACGGGCCCTGATTGACGATTACGTCAAGGACGCTCCGGAAGGTCCAGCGTTCCAGGAGCGGGTCCGGCAGGCCCGCGAGACCCTGGTGGCAGGTTTCGCTCCCGAGGAAGAGCCGCCCGCCGCCCTCTTCGGCAACATCATGGACCGGATCGCGAAAGACGCTGCTGCACAGCCGGCTGCTGACGCGGCCCCTCCCTCGGCACCTGGGACCGTCGTCGATGAACTCGCCGCCGCCCGGACAAAGCGCGTGGAACGCCGAAGCTTCAGTGGCGGGCGCGCATGGCTGGTGGGTGCTGCGGCTGCTGCTGCCATAGCGTTGGGCGGCGTGGGTGTCGGTGCATACGTTGCCGCCCAGAACGACCCCGTGAACCAGGTCCTCCAGGCCCAGGATGTCCAAAAGAAAACTGCAGAGGTTCCTGGAGGGGGCACGGCAACGATTTCCGCTTCCTCCGCCAAGGACTCCTTTGTGGTGTTGATGGACGGCGTTGCCCCGGCCCCCGAGGGCAAGGTCTACCAGTTGTGGACATTGCCGAAGGATGGGTCAGCCCCCGTGCCGCAGGGCACTATGGACGCCCAGACATTGTCCAAGCCGGCAGTAGTGAAGGGGTTGTCTTCAGCTTCCTCAGTAGCTATTACGGTGGAGCCTGCTGGCGGGTCAAGCTCTCCCACGCAGCCACCTGTGTTGGTGGTTCCGCTGAGCGCCTGATCTCAGCCAGGAATGGCGTCAACCCTTAAGGCCCGACGGCGGCCGTCCCACCAAGGTGGGCCGGCCGCCGTCGTTCTTGCTTTCAGGTGAGTCGCAGCTACAAAACCAGCGACAAGAGCATCACGAACCCGAAGCCGACCACGGAGATCAGCGTCTCCATGACGGACCACGTCTTGAACGTCTGCCCGACCGTCAGCCCAAAGAGCTCCTTGACCAGCCAGAATCCGGCATCATTCACATGCGAGAGGAACAATGAGCCTGCTCCGATTGCCAAGGCGAGCAGAGCCGCATGGGTGGGGGTCAAACTGCTGGCCAGTGGCGCGACGATGCCCGCAGCAGTCACGGTTGCAACGGTCGCCGAACCCGTGGCGAGGCGGAGCGCTACCGCCACGATGAAGCCCAGCACGAGGACGGACATGTTGGCGCCTTCTGCCCACTTCTTGACGGCGTCACCCACGCCGGCACCAATCAGTGTCTGCTTGAAGCCGCCGCCAGCTCCGACGATCAAAAGGATTGCGGCGATGGGGCCCAGGCTGTCGCCCAGCTTGGCGGTGATCTTGCTGCCCGTGAATCCCACCGCGTATCCAAACGTCACAATGGCGGCCAGTACCGCCAACGTCATGGCGACCAGGGGCTGGCCCACGAAATCGAAGAAGATCCTGATCATCGGAGCGGTCGCCGCGTCCGGCCAGATGATGTCGCCCAATGCCTTGAGCAGCATGAGGACCACGGGGAAGATGATGGTCAGCAGCGTTACCAGGAACGAGGGCTGGCGCTTGACGTCACTAAGGTCTGCGCGGTGCTTGGTATCGATGCCACCCGCCACGGCGGGAGCCTCCACCGGAACCCAACGTGCGGCCAGCCGCGAGAAGAGCGGGCCACAAATCATGACCGTGGGAATGGCAACAAGGATGCCCAGGCCCAGTGTTGTGCCCAATTCAGCCTTTACGGCGCTGATGGCGATCAGGGGTCCGGGGTGCGGGGGCACCAAGCCATGGAGAACGGAAAGCCCCGCCAAAGCCGGTATGGCTATCCGCATGAGCTTCATCCCGGATCTCTGCGTCACAAGGACAATCACCGGCAGCAGGAGCACCAGCCCGATTTCGAAGAACATCGGCAGCCCAATGATCACAGCCACAAGCGTGATCATCCAGACGATCTTGTTGCCGGTGGCCTTCGCCAACAAGGTGTCCACTACCCGGTTGGCCCCGCCCGAGTCGGCAAGCAATTTGCCAAGCATGGCGCCCAAGGCAATGAGGAGGCCGACTTCCTTGAGGACTCCCCCAACCCCGTCTTCGAAGTTGGTAATGACTTTGCCCAGCTCCACACCCGAGGCAAGCCCAACAAACGCCGAGCCCAGCACCAGGGCCAGGAATGGGTGGAGTTTCAGCTTTGCGATCAGAACCACGATCAGCGCAATACCCAACGCTGCCACCACAAGAAGCTGGGTGTCGTGCCCGGACCATTCCTGCACCTGTGTGGCCGTTTCCAGCGCGATCATGAGGCTGCCGCTTCGGAACCCGCGCCCAGGGGACGCAAGCCGAGCCGTTCGATGACCTCGTCCGCCTCCTCAGCGGGCGAGGCCGAAACACACAGCGAGATGTAGTTCTCGTCTTCCGTGGGTTCCTCAAGTGCTTCGAACTGGGACTCCAGCAGCGAGGGCGGCATGAAGTGGCCGTGCCGCGACGCGAGCCGGTCCGAGATCTTGTCTTTGCTCCCTTGCAGGAAAACGAAGACAACCCCTTCGCCCCGGAGTACGTCGCGGTACTTCTTCTTCAATGCCGAGCACGTGATGATGGCCGGCGTACCGGCATCTGTGTGTTCCCGGATCCACTGGGCAATAATGCCAAGCCAAGGCCACCGGTCCTCATCGCTGAGGGCCTGGCCCGAGTGCATCTTGGCCACATTCGCTTCCGGATGGAGATCGTCGCCTTCGGCGAGATCCCATCCAAGCTTGCCGGCCAGTACGCCGGCTACAGTCGACTTGCCCGAACCGGAGACTCCCATAATCACCAGCACGGGTTGCTGTGCAGTCTTCGCCATCAAAGTCTGCCTTCCTCGAATAAATATGATTTAACCGAGGTCCAGCATATGACACGGGTTACATATCGGCAATGTCAAAAGCCGGCGATAGTATTGGATCCGTTGACGGACACTACGTGAAAGCTCTCGGCGCTTGCCCCGGCAGGAAGCCCTGCACGGGCACCGTTGGCCATTAACATGCCACGGACCACGCGCTCCATCCCCTCGATGTCCGGGTGCTGGCTCGCGTGGATGCGGATCGCATCGAGCTTGGCATCAACATGCTTGGTGACGTCCACGAAATGGTTCTCACGGTCCTCTGGGCTGGAGATAAACCAGAGCCAGGGAAGCTTGTAGGCCATAAGTCCGGCCTCAGCCAACTCAGGGTAGGCAAAGGGATTCTCCACGGCGGGATAAACCGCCCTGGTCACGGCTTCCCCGGCTGCGAGGTGATCCGGATGGCTCTTCTGAAGGCGGTCCCAGTTCCGTTCCGGGTGCATGGTCAACACGATGTCCGGGCGGATTTCCCGGATGAGCTTCACAACCTGCTTGATGACGTTGTGTGTCGGCTCAAGGTAGCCATCGTGTTCGTGCAGGTACCGGATGTCTTTGACCCCCACCAACTCTGCCGCCCGTTGCTGTTCCGTGGCACGGAGTTCGATAATGCGTTCCCGGTCAACGGGATCAAACCCGCCGGCGTCGCCATCAGTCATGATGCAGTAGGTGACCTGTACGCCGGCAGCAGTCCAGGCAGCTATGGTTCCTGCGGCTCCGAAGTCGATGTCGTCAGGATGGGCAGTAAAACAAAGCACCCGCTCAACACGCTCCGTGGAGGTGTTGAACGGGCTCTTTGCTGACGAAACGCCAGAAGTCAAAGGGATCAGCCTTTCCGCTTTTTGATCTCAGCTGTTGCCTGCGGCACAACTTTGAACAGATCACCGATGATGCCGAAGTCCGCGATCTCAAAGACAGGAGACTCTGCATCCTTGTTGATCGCCACAATGACCTTGGACGTCTGCATTCCAGCCTTTTGCTGGATTGCTCCTGAGATGCCTGCCGAAATATACAGCTGCGGAGACACAGTCACACCGGTTTGGCCCACTTGGGCGTCGTGGCCAATCCACCCAGCATCGGTTGCTGCCCGCGAAGCGCCAACGGCAGCACCAAGGGCATCGGCGAGTTCTTCCAACGGGCCAAAGTCGCCATCGACGCCCCGCCCGCCGGCCACAACGATCCTGGCCTCGCTGAGGTCGGGCCGGCCACTGGCGGGCTTCACCGTGCGCGAGGAGATCCGGGCCGCATTCGCTGCAGCATCTGCAGGAACCTCAACCTTGGCGGTCGCGGGAGCTGCGGCTGCGCCTGCCGGCTCTGGTTCCACGATGTTCGCTTTTACGGAAAAGACCGACACCGGAGTAGTGGCCTTTGCCGTGGTGTTGTAGGAACCCGCGAGAACCGACTTGTGGGCGGTGCCATCCGCATCCACACCAACGACGTCGGTGATGACTCCGGCGTTCAGCTTAATGCCGAGTCGTCCCGCGATCTCTTTGCCCTCCGGCGAGTTTTCGACCAGGACAGCTGTTGCGCCTGAAGCCGCCACTGCCGCCGCGAGGTACCCGGCCTTAGCCGCAACCAAGTAGTCGTCCAGGTCATCCGCAGAGGGCTGGAAGATCGTCGCCACGCCATAGGCACCCAACGTAGCTGCGACGTCGTCGGTCAATTCACCGTTGATCGCGACGGCGGTCTCCCCCAGCTTCCGCGCAAGGGTCAGGAGCTCCAAACTGCTCTTCTTAAGCGCAGCCCCGGGATTGTCAATGAAAACAAGTGCATTTGCCATGGTTGGAGTCCTTTAGAGCAGCTTCTGTGCGGCCAGGAAGTCGACGAGCTTGATGCCGGCGTCGCCCTCGTCGGTGATGATCGTACCTGCGGTCCTGGGCGGGCGGGCAGCTGCAGACTCCACAACCGTCCACGAGCCTGCCTGGCCTACCTCGGAAGGATCGACACCGATATCGGCAAGCGACAACGAGGCAATCTTCTTCTTCTTCGCTGCCAGGATTCCCTTGAAATTGGGGTATCTCGGTTCATTGATCTGATCTGTGACCGAGACCAGCGCCGGGAGCTGCGCTTCCACGGTTTCCGAGTGGGAGCCGGCATCCCGACGCGCCACCACGGTTCCGCCGTTAACCTCCAGGCTTGAGGCAAACGTAAGCTGCGGGAGCGACAACCGCTCGGCCAGCTGAGCCGGGATGAGAGAGGTCTCGCCGTCCGTGGAAGCCATGCCGGTCAGAACCAGGTCCACCGGGCGTCCATCTGCGGAGAGATGGCGGATGGTGGCTGCAAGCGCCAACGACGTGGCCGCGGCGTCCGAACCAGCCAGCGCGTCATCGCTGAGGTGGACCCCGGAATAGGCGCCAATCTGCAACGACTTCTTGACTGCGTTTACCGCACCGGAGGGCCCCATGCTGAGGGCAATGACCTCGTTGCCGGCTTTGGCCCCGCCACGCTCTTCAGCCAGCTGCAGTGCTGCCTCAAGTGCGTACTCGTCAAGTTCGGACAAGATGCTCTCATCACGGTCAGTTGTGTTGCCGGGTCCTGTGATGTGCCGGTCGAACTGCGCGTCCGGGACGTGCTTGACCAGAACGACAATCTTCAATGTCTCTTCCACTGTCTTCGAAGCAGCCTTCCATGCTTGTGGACGGCCAACCGCAGGAGCGTGGCCGTGAATTGCCCAGCGTGTGGGCTTCCCCTAGCTAAGCATATTGCCCGCAGAAACCCGCAGAAAAACGATTGTGCGTTAACGCCTGTTTCATTCGGTACGGCAACTGCGGGCACAGACCGACGGCGGGCCACACCGCTGAGGTGCCGCCCGCCGTCGTCTCCTTTGTGCAGGTTACTGCCGTTGGGTTGTTATTGCTGTGCAGCGTCCAAAGTGACTTCCACTTCCTGGGACTGGCCGTTGCGCTGGATAGTTACCTTGACCTTGGCGCCAGCGGGCTGTTCGCGGACCGCCGCGGTCAACTGGTTGGGGTCAGTCACCTGGTAGTCACCGAACTTGGTGACGACGTCGCCAACCTTGATGCCTGCCTTCGCCGCGGCCGAACCCGAGGTCACTGAAGCCACCTCCGCGCCAACCGAGAACCCTGAATCGCTGCCCGTGGACGACTTCGACCGCACAGAGACACCAAACTGGCCATGGCTTGCCTTGCCGGTATCGATGATTTCCTGTGCAACCCGCTTGGCATGGTTGATCGGGATACTGAAGCCCACACCGATGTTGCCGGTTGAGGAATCCGATGTGCCACTGCCTGCAGACGCGATGGCGACATTGACGCCGATGATCTCGCCCTTGCTGTTCACCAGCGCACCACCGGAGTTGCCCGGGTTGATCGCGGCGTCAGTCTGGATCACGTTGATCGAGATCGAGCCCTCGTTCGCAGTCGGCTGGCCCTGGCCACCGCCCGGAGGGGCGAACTGGAAGCCCTGGTCACCACCCTGCGAATCGTCAGTGCCTTCCTTCGGCGCAGCAGAGGAGGCGACGCTGATAGTGCGGTTGAGCGTGGAGACAATACCGTCCGTCACAGTGCCAGTCAGGCCAAGCGGCGAACCGATCGCGACGGCGGTGTCCCCCACATTGATCTTCGAAGAGTCACCGAGCGTGGCAGGTACCAAGCCGGACGTGTCGTCGACTTTGATGACCGCAAGGTCCGATAGCGGATCGGTTCCAACGACCTTGGCTTTCAGGACTTTCCCATCACTGGTGCGGACCTCGATGGCAGCATTAGACGTAGCACCATCCAGGGTCACCACGTGCGTATTGGTCAGGATGTGGCCCTGGTCATCGATAATGATGCCGGAGCCCGTTCCGCCTTCGTTACCGGCCGTCGCTTTGATGGTGACGACGCTCGGCGACGCCTTGGCTGCCGCTGCTGTGATGACGTTGACGTCATCCTTGTTGTTGACTATCACGGTGCTCGACTGCCCGCCCGTTGAAGCCGCCGGTGCCGGGTTGTCCAAAAGCATGTTGCTGCCCGCCACCACGCCGCCACCCACCAGGCCCGCGGCGAGGATGCTGGCAAGCAGCGTCCCAATACCGAAAGCCGGCTTGCGCTTGGTGCCTACCGGGGACTGCTGGGCAGGTGCGCTGTGGAAGCCCTGCCCGGGAGCGGGGTTTCCGGGCGCGTGGTTTCCGGGGTTGGTCCCCCCGCCGTAAAACGGCTGGTGCTGCGGGTAGTTGGGGCGGTGCCCGGGTTCGTGGGGCTGAGGGCCGCCGTAGTACTGTGGCTGGCCTGTGTTTGGCTGGCCTGTGTGTGGCTGGCCTGCGTTGGTCTGTGCCCCCGTGTTTGGCTGGCCTGTGTTGCCCTGTGCCCCTGGGTTGGCATTGGCTGGACTGCCATTGGTGTGAGGCGCCGATTGGGCAGGAGGCTGGAAGGCCGGCAGCGGAGTTGTTGCATGCGTACCGGTTTCGTGCCCGGAATTCCAAGCAGAGTGCTGGGTGGGCTGCTGATGGGTTGGCTGCTGCTGGGTTGGCTGCTGCTGGGTTGGGGCGGCGTCAGAGCTTTCAGCGGGATCCCGGGGCTCGGACGGATCACGGTTCTCTGGTGCGGTGCCCTGCGCTGGGTTCTCCGTCATGGGACTTCCTTTCATCCTTGTCTCCCATAACTATGGCCCTTATTACTGGAACAAAATCGGACGTTCGCTGGGAGCTTCCTGAAAGCCCGTTTCAGTGCTGCACAGGACCTGGGTAAAGGAAAGCGAGGGCTGATACACAGAGCCTCAACGCGCGGGCATTGCGCGTTTCTCCTATGTTTCGCTGGTGGCATATTCAACGCTGTGGACGGGGTATGGGGTGCACCATAGAATCAAGTGGAATTGCCACAGCGACCTGCGGCTTTACAAACCATGCGTGGGGGCGCTGAGCATTCTGTGACGATTGGTTCGCCTTGTTCCAGTCGCAGACGTGCTGAAGGGTTGCACATGCGGTCAATAGTGAAACGTGTACTCGCCGTGATTGGCGTGGCTGGAATGTTGGCCCTCCCGGCCGGCGCCGCCTGGGCTGCAGATCCGGTGACCATACCGTCCGGCCAAAACATCGTGGATGATGCCAATGTCCTGGGCAGCCGCAAGGGCGAAGTTCAGGAAGCCATCCAGAAAACACTCAAGGACCACAAATACAACCTGTACGTGGTTACGGTGAACTCCTTCGAGAATCCGTCAGATCCCAAGGCGTGGACCGCAGCGGTAGCCAAAGCCAAGGGCATGGGCAAGCCTGATGCGATCCTTGCGATTTCCACGGCTGGCCAGTACAACTTCGCGCTCAACTCAGGTAGCCCCATCTACTCGAAGCAGGGCGCTATAGCCCAAAACGCCGTGGCTGCCAACCTGGGCGGCGGCAAGAAGGACTACGCCCAGGCAGCAATTGACACAGCCGCAGCAATTGGCGACGCCGCCGGTGGCGGCAGCGGCACCGTGCCGAGCGGTAATGGCAGTGTCGGAGTCCTCGTCGGTGTGGGCGTAGTGGCAGCAGGCGGCGCAGCCACCTACCTCTACCTGCGAAATCGCCGCAAGAAGACCGGCCAGGCATCCAGCGCCAGCTACGGCCCCCAAGGAGAAGAGCTTGACCCACTGGCAGGGCTGAGCATTCCGGAGCTGCGCCAGAAGAGCGGCTCGTTGCTTATCGAGGCCGATGACGCCATTAAATCCAGCGAACAGGAACTCGGATTCGCCCAGGCCCAGTACGGTGATTCGGCGATCGGCAACTTCACCAAGGCTCTTCAGGAAGCCAAAGCCCACATGACCGAATCGTTCAAGCTGCAACAGCAACTGGACGACCATATTCCGGACACCGAGGAACAACAGCGGACGTGGCTCGGAGAGATTATTCGCCGTTCCGAGGCGGCCCTCGCATCACTGCGTGACCAGAAGGCAGACTTCGACTCCCTTCGCGAGCTCGAGAAGAAGGCCCCGCAGGCCCTGGCCACCGTCACGGCAGGTGCCCGGGAGGCCGACTCCAGGATCGCCACTGCAGAGCAATCCCTTGAAAGCCTTCGCAGCAAGTACGCCGAGTCTGCGCTGACGCAGGTCTCCGACAACATCCTGCAGGCGAAGGAACGCCTGGCGTTCGTTCAGAATGCAGCCACTACCGCCCAGGAAAAACTGGCTGCGGGAGAAAACAGCCTGGCCGCCGTAGCGGTTCGCGCTGCCGAAGAGAGCCTGCACCAGACGAACGTCCTGATCGACGCGATCTCCAAGACGGCGGGCAGCCTTGACGAGGCCCGCGCCTCCCTGGAAAGCGCTGTCGCCGAGACCAGCCAGGACCTCGCGCAGGCCAGGGCCATGATCCAGTCAGGTGAACATCCTGAACTCGCAGGACCGGTAGCTGGCGTGGAAGCGGCGCTTGCCCAGGTCAAGACAGAGATCCAAGGTGGAAAGATCGACCCCATTGCCACCCTGACGCGCGTTGAAACAGCGCACCAAGCGCTTGATCAGTCATTGACCGGCATCCGGGACCAGCAGGAACAGGCCCGCCGCGCGCAAGCATCCTTGCAGCAGACCATCATGGCGGCGCAGGCCCAGATCAGCGCAACCTCGGACTACATCACGGCACGTCGTGGCGGCGTTGGAACTGAGGCCCGCACCAGGCTCGCCGAAGCCCAGCGCAATCTGGACTACGCTTTGTCGATCTCGCGCAATGACCCTGTAACGGCGTTGACCTACGCCCGGCAGGCCCACTCACTCGCTGCACAGGCAGCCCAACTGGCGCAGGCCGACGTCGACCACTTCGGTTATGCCGATCAAGGCTACGGCCGCGGTGGAATGTTCGGAGGCGGCGGCGGAGGTGGCGGCCTTGGAGGCGCAATCCTCGGCGGTATCCTGATCAACTCCATCTTCAACAGCGGAGGCGGCGGTTGGGGCGGCGGCCACAGCGACGGCGGTGGCGGCGGATTCTTCGGTGGCGACTCCGGCGGCGGCGACTGGGGTGGCGGCGGAGGTGATTTCGGCGGCGGCGACTCCGGCAGTTTCTAGCCCCACACTTTAGCTGGGGTCCATGCCCCATCTAGGAGCGGTACAACAACTGATCACTGATTTCAGTGGGTTCCACTGAGCAGGACGAAAGGCAACACCATGGTTAAGCAGTCCATTTTCGGCCGGATCTCGCAGCTCGCCAAAGCAAACATCAACGCTTTGCTGGACCAGGCTGAAGACCCGCAGAAGATGCTGGACCAGATGGTCCGCGACTACACGAACAACATTGCTGAGGCCGAGTCGGCAGTGGCTCAGACCATCGGAAACCTCCGCATGCTGCAGGCCGACTACAACGAAGACGTCAAGAACGCCCAGGACTGGGGCAACAAAGCCCTTGCCGCGTCGCGCAAGGCCGACGAGTACCGGGCTGCCGGTGATACCGAGGATGCCACGAAGTTCGACAACCTGGCCAAGGTTGCCATCCAGCGTCAGATGACGGCAGAGTCGGAAGCCAGGGCCGCGGAGCCCAGCATTGCGTCCCAGACCGAGGTTGTGGACAAGCTCAAGAGTGGGCTTGACCAGATGAAGAACAAGCTCAACCAGCTCACGGCGAAGCGCAACGAACTCGTAGCCCGCTCCAAGACCGCAGCTGCGCAGTCGCAGGTACACGATGCTTTGAAGAGCATTGACATCATGGACCCAACCAGTGAAGTTGGCCGTTTCGAAGAGAAGATTCGCCGGGAGGAAGCCAAGGTCCTGGGCCAGCAGGAACTTGCCGCATCCAGCTTGGATGCCCAGTTCAATCAGCTGGAAGACCTCGGGGAGCAGACCGAAATTGAGGCCCGCCTGGCTGCTCTGAAGTCCGGAGGCAGCAAGCCTGCCATCGGGGCCGGGGCCCCGGCCTCCAGTGGTGCAACGATCGACGAAACCGACTTCGACAAGCTCTAGCGAGGTAGGGCCTTACGGCTCTCTGATGTGCACGTGAACCATGCAAATGGCCGGATCCCTTCCAGGGTCCGGCCATTCTGCTTCTGTCGCCAACCATGCCTAGAGCAGGGAAGACTCCAAAGGGTCCTGGCCAGGACCAACGTCCGTGGCCACTTCAGCACGGATTTCGAAACCCTTGGGGTGGAAATAAGTCACCGTGCATTCAAGGACTTCACCGTGCGGCCCCAAAGTGGTCCGCTCCAAGCGCGGGACCATGGGAAATTCACGGACATTCAAGGCATCGGCAAGGTGCTCCGGTGGGGCGTGCATCGTGACCGTGATTTCGGCCCGCTGGAGAGGCTTGGACGTCCTGTCCTGGATCACCTGGTAAATGGAATTGCGCTCAGCATCCGCGAGGCTGATGTGACGGCCGATGTGGGAAGGGATAAAGATTTCCGCAACGGCATAGGGCCATCCGCCGCTTGAATAGGAGCGACGGATCACCAGGACGAGATTGTCATCGGAAACCAGCTTGGCTGGCACGGACCTGTCCTTCTCCATCCATTTGTATTCAATCAGGCCTTTGACAGTCTTCATTCCTGCTGCTGTGAACGTCTCCATGAAGGGCGCCAGGCGGTTCAGCATCCGGACCGGACGCTGCGCCATGACAAAAGTGCCCTTGCCCTGCCGGCGAACAAGCAACCCCTTCACAACAAGGGTTTCTATTGCTTTGCGGACCGTAGTACGACTGATCCCGTACTCATCCATCAACGATTCCTCGGTCGGGATCCGTGCGCCCGGTTCCAACCGGCTGACTTGATCAGTCAGGACGTCTGCAACCTGCTGGTACACCGCTACGGGGCTGTTCCTTTGCAGGGCCTGTCGATCCAGGTCCTGGTTGAAGTCTTCCTTGACCATCCGGCCTTCCCATTCATTCCCCGCACGCAGCCATACCGGATTTGATGCTAGCACCGGCACTGGTCCCTAGCACCGGCACCGCGGGCGCCTGGCGCAGCATGAAAACAAAAAGGTCCGGATCAGTGAAAACTGATCCGGACCTTTCTCCAGTTGCGGGGACAGGATTTGAACCTGTGACCTCTGGGTTATGAGCCCAGCGAGCTACCGAACTGCTCCACCCCGCGTCGCAAGACCAACTCTACCGCACCAGGCAGGGTGCTTATGACCATCACGTGGTGAAGGTGGTGCAGATCACGGTCCGGAGGGTTGGTCGCCTAAGATCCGGGGTCATAGGAAAAACGTGTGTATGGGGGACACTGTTCAGCTACCTGGGCGCCGAGTTCGCCGGCCTCCAGATCGCCTCGACCACCAACCGCATGGAAGGCGGCACCAACGCCCAACTGCGGTTACTGCTGCGGGCCCACCGGGGCATGAGCGAAGAGCACCGCAAAGGCTGGGGCCGGACGCACATGACACACCCGGGATTTACACACGTTTTGTCCTATAACCCCACGTTTTGTCCCATAACCCTAAGACCCGGGAAAACAAAAGATCCGGACCAGTGAATACTGATCCGGATCTTTTCTCCAGTTGCGGGGACAGGATTTGAACCTGTGACCTCTGGGTTATGAGCCCAGCGAGCTACCGAACTGCTCCACCCCGCGTCGCAAGAACAACATTACCGTCCGGTGAATGGCAGACCAAATCCTGACGACGTGATGTGCATCTCCCCCGGTCAATATCGCTCAATCGAATTTCCGGAAGAGCGCTTCCCCAACCATTTTGTAAACCAAAAGGGCCGTTGCCCGCTCCAGGAGGAGAGGACAACGGCCCTTCTAGTCACGCGGCGTCAACCTTTCACCGGCTACTAGCTGCTCGGCGACGGCGACGGCGTGGCGCTTGGTGTAGCACTCGGCGTCGCTGTCGGTTCCGGCGTTATGCCCAGGCGGGTCTCGGCGTCGATGGCCCTCTTGAGTGCCTCGGAAAGCCTGGTCTGCTGCTGGCCATAACCGGCAAAGTCTCCCTTTGCCAGAGCTGCCTGGCCATCCTGGATTGCCTTGTTGGCCTCGTCCAGAGCCGCCTTGAGATCAGCCTTGGCGTCAGTCGGGCCCGCAGGAGGCGTTGTGGTACCGGGCGGCGTTGCGGGCGTCTGGCCATTGTTCTGGAAGTCACCAGCCTTCGCACCGGAGTTACCACCGAACAACTGGTCCAGAGCCTCATCCAAGGTAGCTGCAAAGCCGATCTTGTCACCGAAGGCCACGAGGACCCGCTGCAAGGTGGGATAAGAGGTCTCGCCTGTTGACTTCAGGTAGACGGGCTGGACGTAAAGTAGGCCGCCACCCACGGGCAGGGTCAGCAGGTTTCCGTTCAAGACGTCTGATGCGCCCTGACGCAGCAAGTTAAGCGCCTGGGACACGGTGGGATCCGAGTTGAACTTGTTCTGCGCCTGTCCTGGGCCAGGAACCTGGGTATCCGTAGGAAGTTGCAACAGTCTTAGCTTGCCGTAGCTGTCAGCCTTAACTCCCTTGACGTTCCCGGCATCCGAATCAGCGGCCAGGAATCCGTACAGGATATTCCTTGCGTTGCCGTTGACTGTTTGCGGAATGAAGGATGACGTCAACTGGAAAGCAGGCTTGTCCTGATCAGGCATCTGCAGGGACATGTAAAACGGCGGCTGCTTGACGGCTTCCGAGACCGTGGGGTCATTCGGAACACTCCACGCATCATTGTTTTGGTAGAAGCTGTCAGGGTTCGTGACGTGGTAGCGGCCAAGGAGTTCGCGCTGGACCTTGAAAAGGTCCTCCGGGTAGCGGACGTGGCTCATGAGGTCGCCGGACATCTCCGTGTAGGACTTGATCGTGGTGGGGAACACCTTCTGCCAAGCCTTCAGGAGAGGATCATGGTCGTCCCAGGCATAGAGCGTGACCGAGCCGTCGTATGCGTCGACAGTGGCCTTGACCGAGTTGCGGATGTAGTTCACGGAGCTATTGGGCAGCGTCACCGTCCGGCCCGCACTGGTCTGCGAATCAACGGTCGCGTTCTGCAACTGCTGGGGCTGGGAGTACGGGAAGTACTGGCTGGTGGTGTAACCGTCAACGATCCACTTCACGCGACCATCGACGACGGCCGGATACGCGTTGCCATCCACCGTCAGGTAGGGAGCAAGCTTCTCAACCCGTTCGCGGGGATTGCGGTCATAGAGAATCTGGGATTTCTCGTTCACGCCGTCCGAAAGCAACAAGTCCGAGGACTGGAACTTGATGGAGTACAGAATGCGGTTGAGCCAGTTGCCTACGATGGGTCCGCCGTTGCCGGTGAAGGTGTATTGGGTTTCTCCCCCGCCTTCGCGACCAGCCGGGCGGTCCTGCTCGCGGTGTTGGGCACCCTCGGGAGCGCCAACGATCGAATATTCAGGAGAGTTCTCGCCGAAGTAGATGCGAGGTTCGTACGTGGTGTCATTGCCGAGAACGCCGTTGGACGGAATGCCTGATTGCAGGAAATCCGGCTTGCCATCAACCGTGAACTTGTTGCCCTTCGCTGCGACAACACCATAACCGTGCGTATAAACGATGTGTCGGTTGACCCAGGTCTGCTGGTTTGCGCTCAGGGCCGTCCGGGTTCAGTTCGCGAACAGCGATGACGGTGTCCTGCACTTTGCCATCCACGGTGTAGCGGTCCACATTCAGTGTCTGGGGGAACTGGTAGTACGGACGGTACTGCTCAAGCTGGGCGAACGCCGAGGAGATGAGGTTCGGATCCAGCAGGCGGATGTTGGCCGCAGTCTGGGCGTCCTTTGCCAAAGCTCCGCTCGTAGCCGTTGTTGTGGCGTTATAGGCGGACACATCAATCTTGTCCAGGCCGTAGGCTGCCCGGGTCATCTTGATATTGCGGTCAATAAACTCCCTTTCCAGGGTGTTCTCCGAGGGACGCACCTGGAATTGCTGGATAACCCATGGGTAGACGCCACCCGCCAGGATGGCCGTGATGATCAACATCGCGGTACCGATTACCGGCAGGCGCCAGCGGCCAATAACCGCAGCGATGATAAAGAGAATCGCAACCAAGCCCGCGGCAACCGCCAGGATTGCCTTGGTGGGCACAACGGCATTGACGTCTGTATACAATGCACCTGCCCACCGTCCGGATGAGCTCTGCACGGTGGAGTACCTGTCCAGCCAGAAATTCACGCCAAGCAGCAGCAGGAAGAATGCACCTGTTACGGCAATGTGGATCTGGGCGGCACGGCTGGTGAAAACACCACGCTCCATAAGCCGGATGCTTCCGTACAAGTAATGCGTGAGGATGCCGGCAATGCCGGCCACTACCGCAATGCTGATGAGGAATCCGGTAACAAAGCCAAGGAACGGGAGCGACATCAAGTAGAAGCTGATGTCGAGATTGAACAACGGATCCGCTTGGCCGAAGGGCTCCTGGTTGAAGAAGAGGAGAACCTTCTGCCACTGGCTTGCCGCTGCGCTGCCGGCAAAGAGCCCGAACAGGATCGGCAGGCCGACCATGACGACACGGCGGACAGGCTCAAGCTGGGCCTGGTAGCGGTTGAGGTTGTCACGTGACTCAGCATCCGGAGCGTAGACCGGCCTGGCGTGGTACGCGATCCTGATGGCGAAGTAGACGGCAGCGAACATCATGGCGAAACCGACCAGGAACGTGACGATCCGGGCGAGGTTCTCGCGGACATAAACTTCGAAGAAGCCGAGCTGCTGGTACCAGAGGACGTCTGTCCACACATTGGCGAAGAAAATGAATCCAACGACGGCCACTGCCACGACGATGAGCGTCGGAGTCAGGGCACCTCGTCTCAGCGGCGATCTTCCGGGCGGGTTGGAGCTGGCGGGACGGGACAAACTCTGTACCTCATTGGTGGTCGTCAGTTAAAAGTCGGTGTGCGTGTGTTCAACGATCTCTGCCCCTGGGCGATGGCGGAGTCCGTCATATATGCCACGAGTGGCGGTGGAGCTAAGTTCCACCGCCAGTCTAGTTGTTGGTGCAGGTGGGAAGGCCCGCCGTGTCCTGTCCTGAACCGAGTCGTTCCACTGCTGCGGTGGCATCGGCCAAGGTTTCCACCTTCACCACCTGCAGGCCATCAGGAATGTGCCCTACGACGTCGGCGCAATTCGCGGCCGGCGCAAGGAACATGGTGGCTCCATGCTGCCGCGCTCCAATCATCTTCTGCGCAATGCCGCCGATGGCTCCCACTGCCCCATCAGCGGTGATGGTTCCGGTCCCTGCCACGTGCTTTCCTCCAGTGAGGTCCCCCGGCGTGAGATTGTCCACGATGCCCAGGGCAAACATCATTCCGGCGCTTGGACCCCCCACGTTGTCCAAGGAAATTTTCACTTCAAACGGGAACGTGAAGTCGCTACCCAGGAGGATGCCCAGGACGTAGCGGCCAGCGGGATTCCTGGTTGGCGTTATCGTTTCCGTGACTGCAGAACCGTTCCTGTCCACGACGAGGACGGCCGGGGCGCCGTTTCCGGCTGCCAGTTCAGCCTGGACCATGCTGAGGGAGGAGATCGGTTTTCCGTTAATGGAGGTCAGCCGGTCTCCTTCCTGAAGTTTCCCCACGGAAGGAGACGGATCCGAGAGGCCGGCCACCTTGAGCCTCTGTTCAAAGGGGATATCCAATTGCCGCAGTGCTGCGGCAACAGCGTTTTCCTGTGAAGTCTCCATGGCAATTTCGCCTTGCTGGACCGTCTCTTCAGCTGTGGTGCCTTTGGGGTAGATCAGTTCCTCGGGATAAACGGCTTTGGATTTGTCCAACCAGGCCCGGAAGACTTCGAAAATTGTTGCAGGAGTCTTCGGCCCGCCCGCCATCACCACCGTGGTCAGGTCCAGGTTTCCCTTGGCTGGGAAGGACTCATGTCCCGAAATGCTGATGACAGGTTTGTCCCCATCCTGCCCCAACGTATTAAAGGTCGGTCCGGCAGACTCAACTACGTAGGGAACCGGCAAAGCAGCCGCCCCGATCCCAAGTCCCAGTGCCAGCAGGCCCGAAACCACCATGATCATGTACCGGCCGCTGCCGGCAGGTTCCGGAGATTCAGGGGAGGAATCGGCGTCGGGCGTTCGACGCGGATCGAGCGAGCCCTCGGGGCTGGGCGAAGTAAGCATTGAGGCCTCTCTTTACCGGTACTGCGCGACCGGCATTTTGGCTCCTGCCGCTGGCCGCGGCGACGGGCACATACCAAACATCCACATTACGCGGTCGGACGTTGTGGGGATGCTTTGCCTACAGCGAACGGCGCCGCACACAGGCAGACAGCCTTCCCACCGCGCGGTACGGTGAAAGTGATCACCAGCCAGTTCGACGATCGGCGGCACCATGACTTCCAATCCCAACAACCCGTCAGATGACGATGAGACGCCCAAGGACCCGCTGGCGGAAATGCTGCAGAACCTGATGGGCGGCCAGGGCATGGGCAACATCGATCCCGCCGAACTGGCCAAGGCTGCAGGGCTGCCCAACGATCCCCAGCTCCTGCAGCAAATGTTCGCACAAGTCCAGGCCATGATGAGCTCAACGTCCGAGGGTCCGGTGAACTGGCAACTGGCCCATGAGAACGCACGGCGCGTTGCGGCGTCCGGGAGCGATCCATCGGTGAACGCCCAGCAGGCCCGGGACATCGATGAAGCACTCCGGCTCGCGGAACTATGGCTGGATCCTGTGACGGACCTTTCCGCCACCGGACTTATCGGCCGTGCGTGGTCCCGTGCGGAATGGGTTGAAGCAACTCTTGGAACCTGGAAGCGGCTGACTGAGCCAGTTGCCAACAGCATCGCCAATGCATTGTCCAACGCCTTGACCCAGCAGATGCCCGAGGAAATGAAGTCCATGATGGGTGGTGCTTCGTCAATGCTCCAGAACATGGGCGGCGCCATTTTCGGGATGCAATTGGGCCAGGCGATTGGCGCGCTCTCGGCGGAGGTAGTGAGCTCTACGGACATCGGTGTTCCCCTGGCTGACCTGGAGATGGCCCTGCTCCCGGCCAACGTCGCCAAGTTCGGCGAAGGTCTCAGCCTCCCCGAAAACGATGTCCGGCTCTTCCTCGCCGTCCGCGAGGCAGCACACGCCCGGTTGTTCGTGCAGGTTCCGTGGCTGCGGGGCCACTTGCTCGGCGCCATTGAAGCCTATGCGCGAGGCATCCACATTGACATGTCCCGAATCGAGGATCTCGCACGGGAGCTGGACCCCGGCAACCCTGAAGGAATCCAGGAAGCCTTGTCCCAGGGCGTCTTCACTCCGGAGCGGACGCCCGTGCAGACTGCCGCTCTTGAAAAGCTCGAAACGGCGCTTGCCCTAGTGGAGGGATGGGTGGATGAACTCACTGCTGAAGCCACGGACAAGGTACTCCCCTCGGCTACCGCCCTTCGCGAAACTGTCCGTCGCCGGCGTGCCACCGGCGGCCCTGCCGAACATGCCTTCTCATCGCTTGTCGGGCTGGAACTGCGCCCACGCAGGCTCCGGGAGGCCGCTACCCTGTGGGCAACACTGAAAGCAGAACGCGGTATTGCCGGCAGGGATGCCATCTGGCACCACCCTGACCTGCTGCCCACCGGGGAAGACCTGGACGATCCCAAGGGCTTCTCCGAACGCCGCAGGCTTGCCGAAGCCAGCGATACCGAGGTTGACGATGCTCTGCAGAAGCTCCTGAGCGGCGGTTACGATGAGCCCGGGGACGCCAAATCGGAGGGTGACGACTCCCAGGACGACAGCGGGCCCGACCCGGGCAGCCCAGATCCGAAGTCACCGTCCACCTAATGTCAGCAATGGTCGCCATGAATTTCATGGCGACCATTCTCGTCCCTACTCCGTTTCGTCCGCGCCCGTTCCAGCTGATTCATTGGCGTCACCGCTAATCCCACGGGAGGTCGCGAACGCGACCCCTTCCAAGAATGCTTTGGCGCGCTGTGTCTCCGGGTAGGCCGTCAGCAAGTGCCAAAACTGCGCATTGTGCCCTGCTACCAACAAATGCGCCAATTCGTGCAGGAGCACGTAGTCGATCACCCACTGGGGCATCGCCTGAAGCTTGTTCGAAAGCCGGATGGTTCCATCCGCTGGAGTAGCCGAGCCCCACCGTGAGTTCTGGTTCGTCACCCAGCGGACCGACGTCGGAACCGCCCGTCCTCCGAGGTAGGTCCGCGAAAGGTGCGCTGCATGCTGGGCAAGTGCCTCGTCCGTAGCAGGCCCTGCGCCGATCTGGTTTACCCGCCCGGCGCTCACCCTGCCTCTGGAGCTTCGCAAGCATGCGCCGCACCCACTCGCGCTCCTGCGATTTGGTAAAGCTGGCGGGAATCGCGACAACGGCATTACCGTCTTCCCAAAACGCAGCTACCGTCCGTCGGCGCCGGGCTGAGCGCCTGACAACTACTGGAGCACCGTCGTCGGTGAGCGTGGGAACGTCGGCCTGGCCGGCCGTTGAGCGCGGCATCAGAGGTTGGTGCTCTCTGCGAGGACGGCGAGGACGGCTTCTCCGTAGCGCTCCAGTTTGGAGGGCCCGACCCCCGCCAGTCCGGCCAATTCCTCCAGCGACGCCGGCCGGGCTTCGGCTATTGCGGTTAATGTGGCATCAGTAAAGACAACGTAGGCGGGAACATCGGCAGATTGCGCTTCATCGCGCCGCCACTGCCTCAGTGCGTCAAAGGTCTGTTCCTCGTATGTCGGCGGGCATTGGTTGCACCGACCCACCTTCCTCT
This sequence comes from Arthrobacter sp. StoSoilB13, assembly GCF_019977255.1. Lineage (NCBI taxonomy): Bacteria > Bacillati > Actinomycetota > Actinomycetes > Micrococcales > Micrococcaceae > Arthrobacter > Arthrobacter sp. StoSoilB13. The sequence continues at coordinate 1,471,519 of NZ_AP024647.1, forward strand.
CGGCTCCGGAGGCAAGCATGCTTCCACATACCCTGCACGACGCCGGCGCGGCAGCTTTGCGGTGGGTGGAACCTGCCCGGCTCCTGGCGTTCGCGGACGCCACCGAATCCGGCCGGAGTCCATCGAGAAAGCGCGAGGGCTTGCGGTTGGCGCGGCCACCCGGAGTACGCGCGGAGGACCATGACAGGTTCAGATGCTCACGCGCACGGGTGATCCCGACGTAGAGCAGCCGGCGTTCTTCGTCCACGTCCTCCGGTGTGTCCGCGAAGGAGATAGGCATGAGTCCTTCGCTGAGGCCCCACCAGGAAAACGGCATCCCATTCGAGGCCCTTCGCCGCGTGAAGAGAGGCAAGGGTCACACCCTGAACTGTGGGAGCATGCTGGGCCACCGAACGTTCCTGGAGCTCGTTGACGAACTCAGCCAAGGTGAATGACTCTCCACGGCTGACTGACAACTCATCGGCCAAGGCCACCAAAGCGGCCAGGGATTCCCAACGCTCGCGAAGGGCTCCCCCGCTGTGTGGCGCGGCTTCGCTGTAGCCAAGCGAGGCAACAATGTCACGGACAATCTGGCCCAGGGGCTCCGGGGCGCCTTCTGCCACAGCCCTGGTCGCCGCACGCAGTTGCAGGATGGCATCCCGGACCTCCTTGCGGGCGAAGAACCTCTCTCCGCCGCGAAGCTGGTAACCGATCCCCGCCGACGCCAGCGCTTGCTCGTAAGCTTCGGATTGCCCGTTGGTGCGGAACAGTATGGCGATCTCGCTGGCTTTTACTCCCGTGTTGAGCAGCTCCTGGATTCTGCCGGCAACGACCGCCGCCTCCGCTTCGTCGTCCGGACATTCCATGAACCGCGGTTCCGGGCCTGCTGGCCTTTGGGCGACAAGCTTGAGCGGAGGCGCCCACGCCGCATCGGCAACCGGTCCACCACTTCGCCGGGACCCGAGAAGCTCATTGGCCAGCTTAACCACCTGCGGGGTGGACCTGTAATCACGGATGAGCTTGACGACGGTGGCGCCTGGGTAGTGTGCCTTGAAATTCAAGAGATGTTTGGGTGAGGCCCCCGTAAAGGAGTAGATGGTCTGGCTCGCATCACCCACCACGCACAATTCATCACGACCACCCAACCAGAGATCCAGGAGCCGCTGCTGAAGCGGGGAAACATCCTGGTACTCGTCGACGACGAAGTGGCGGTATTGCTCCCTGACCGTCGCTGCAACCTTGGGATCCTCCTGGAGGATCCCAACCGTAATAAGCAGGACGTCTTCGAAGTCAATGACGTTGCGGTCAGTCTTAATATCCTCGTACGCCTGGAACACCCTGGACACAGCCGTGAGGTCGAAGCCTCCCGGAGTCCCGCGTCCTTGTGCATTCTCCAGGTAGTTGGCAGGTGTGAGCATAGAGACTTTTGCCCACTCAATTTCTGCAGCCAAGTCCCTGATGGAAGCCCGATCAGTGCTGAGGCGAAGCCTGCGTGAGGCCTCAGCAATCATGTTCGCCTTGTGGTCCAGCAGGCTGGGCAGGGTACCGCCGATCGCCTGCGGCCAGAAGAACTGCAATTGCCTCAGGGCCGCAGCATGGAAAGTCCGTGCCTGCACATTGGCCACGCCAAGATCCCGAAGCCTGCTCCGCATTTCGGCCGCAGCCCTGGCTGTGAAGGTCACGGCCAGCAGCCTCTGTGGTGAATACACCCCCGAATGCACTCCATATGCGATGCGGTGCGTAATGGCGCGGGTTTTGCCTGTGCCTGCACCTGCGAGTACGCAAAGAGGGCCAGTGAGAGTGCTGGCTACTTCACGTTGCTCATCATCCAAGCCGCTGAGGATCCGCTCCTCAAGTGAGCCTCCGACGTCGAAAATTCCTCCTGTCACGGCTGGAGGTCTTCGATGACGCCGCCGTACCAATGCTCAATCAAGGAGCGCGCAATGGACAGGCGCGTGGAGATGGTGATCTCGCCACTCAACACAGCCTCCTGCAACTCTTCACGGCTGAACCACCGCGCGCGGGTGACCTCTACGCCGTCGGGGCGGGCAACGGCGTCGTTCGTTATTGCCGTAAAGCCCAACATGAGCGAGGCAGGGAAGGGCCACGACTGCGAACCAAGATACTGGCAGGCAGTAACGCGTACCCCTACTTCCTCGCCGATTTCGCGGACAACAGCCTGCTCAAGCGATTCCCCGGGCTCAACAAATCCAGCAAGGGTGGAGTAGTTACTGGCGTCGGCAGGCCCGCCGCCACCCAGCAGGAGCCGGCCGTCAGGGCCAACGACAGTAACGATGATCGCCGGGTCTGTACGCGGATAGTGCTCAGAGTTGTCCTTGGGACACCGCCGCACCCAGCCCCCGGTTTCAATATCAGTTGGCGTGCCGCACTGCGGGCAATGGGTATGGGTCGCGTGCCAGTTGGAGATGGCGCTGGCTTCGATGAACAAGGCAGTGTCAGTAGCATCGAGGCGTCCTGCAACTTCCCGGAAGCCGGCCCACTGCGCAACGGAGGGGATCAGGGCTGTCCCGGGCACAGGCGGCTCAGCAACAGTAAACAGCAAAACGGGAGTACCCTCGGCCACGGACGAAGGCCTCAAGGTGGTACCCAGGTAGATAGCAGTCAGGGCGCCGGCTTTTGCTTCGCCGAGGGCAGCCCACAGTGGACCAGCATCCCCGAACCAAAGGCCGTCCCTGCTCACCAGCGCCTTGCGTTGGGAAATGACCATGGCCTTGGCCCTGCCGGAGGCGATGAGGTCCTCAACCATGCCAGGCTTCATGCGCTCACTGGAGCCTCGGTCCACCAATGCCGGGCGCACTGGAAGAACAGTTTCCATCAAGTGGTTGGCCAGCGCCGGAGACTCCGCATAACTCATGTATCTACCGTACTGATTCGCACCGACAAAGAACATTTGGATCGGCCGCTTGTGCATATCGTGCCAATGCCGGCGGCTGAGGGGACCGATGATCCGCTTCTGCCTTGTTTTCGTGCGGATCTGAAGACTCGCCGCACTGCATCATGGCCATAGGCGCCACTCAATCTACCGTGGAAGACGTGAGAAGAACACCGCTCGAACTGGCCGCTGTAGCAACCGCGGCGGTGCCCGGACTGGCACCGACGGCTACAGCCTATTCCCCCGATGACGACGCCGACTTCGATTCGGCGTCGTTGCTCGATGCGGAAGGCAAGCGTTGGCGCGTCCGTTCGCCGCGTCATCCCGAGGCCAGTACCCGCCTCGAAACGGAATTCATGGTCCTTCGGGCCTTCGCGCCCGCCATCCGTGCCGAGCTTCCTTTCCATGTGCCAACCATCGCCGGCACAGTCCGGCAGGGCGCCCTCACAACATTCGTGTATGCCCATCTGCAGGGTTCCACGCTGTCCATTGACGAGCTATCCGCCGGCAGTCCGGCTTTGGCCCGTGATATTGGCAACGCCCTTGCCGCCATCCACGACCTCCCCCTGGCACTGGTCAACAATGCAGATCTGCCCAGTTACTCGGCCAACGAGTTTCGGCAGCGCAAGCTCAACGAATTGGACCAGGCGGCCACTACCGGCAAGATCCCCGCCACTTTGCTGCGCCGCTGGGAACATGCCCTTGAGGACGTCGCACTGTGGCGGTTCAACCCCTCGGTGGTTCATGGCGACCTCCACGAAGACAACCTGATGGTCCAGGACGATACCGTGACGGCCTTGACGGGGTGGACCGACCTCCGCATTGGTGATCCCGCAGATGATTTCGCGTGGCTGGTGGCGTCCAACGAAGCCTCGTTCGTTGAAGCGGTCCTCGGCCGGTATACCGAGGCGCGCCGGGACACACCCGACGCCCATCTGCTTCGACGCGCCGCTTTGCTGGCTGAATTCGCGTTGGCCCAGTATTTGGTGAAGGCAATGGCCGTTGGGCACGACGACATGACGTCAGAGGCAGTATCAATGCTGCAGTCCCTTGCGGATGACATAGAAGAACAAGCCCGGCATGACGAGGCCGTTCTGGCAGCCGAGCAGGCGGCTGCAGCTGAGGCTGAAGGCGCGGCACTGCAGGAAGCCGCGAATCACCCGAATAACGTCCGGCAGCCTGCCGTTACTGTCGTGGCGATTCCCGACGCCGGGACTTCAGTCCCGGCGCCTTCCCAACCTCCCACATCGTCGAAGGAAGCCCCCCGCGCCGGAGTGCCTGACGCCGAAGCACCTGACAACGAGGCACCTGGCAAGGAAGCAGCATCCGATGCGGATGCTGAAACGGTGTCGAACAAGGTGGCGGATGAATCCTCCCCTCGGTCTCAGGATGACGCGTCGACTGCAGCTTTGAATGTTGTCAATGTGACACCGCTGCATGCCGGCGAGCGTTCCTAGACCAGCGCTTCTCCCGGATTCCTTCTACCCGGAAACCCCACGCGCGGGATCGTTCATGAGGGCCTCGTCGATGATCTGCTCGAGTTCCTCGGCACTGCCCAAGTCATGCGGACGCACAACAGCATCCTCCGCCACGTAATAGAACGCCGCGCTGACTTCCTCCACGGGAACGCCCTTCAACCGCGCCCATGCAAGACGGTACACAGCCAACTGCACGGCTTTCGCTGCGAGCTGTTTGCCTGCAGGCCTGCGTCCTGTTTTCCAGTCGATGAGTTGCCATCGCCCGTCCGCGTCGCGGAAAACGGCGTCGATACGTCCGCGGACCACCAAGTCACCGATCCTCGTTTCCACAGGCACTTCCACAAAGGCCGGGGCCCGATGCGCCCACTCGGACTGCTTGAACGCTTCAACCATTTGATCCAGGCCGTACGCTTCGTCGATATGGGCATCCGAGCCGGGTGCTTCGTCGATGTCCAACATGCCGGTTGTTCCGAAGTACTCCTCCACCCAGGCATGGAAAGCTGTGCCCTTTCGGGCCGAAATGCCCGGTTCCCGGGGCACGGGTCGGCGCAGTTGGGCCAGCACCGCTGCGGGATCTGCGCCAAGGTCAACGAACAGGGAGGCCGAGATGTGGCTGGGCAAGTGCACATCCTGTCGAAGCTTTCCCTGAAGCCGGCGATCCAGTAGAAGCTGGGCTTCGTGTGACCACCTCCCCGGGTTGCCTGTCAAAGCTTCCGGGGATGCTTGAGAAGCGGACTCCTCCATGAATTCACGTACCCGGGCCGCAGCCCGGTCCATGGCGGCACGACGCCCGGGAACGAGCCTGATGCGGGCTCCCGTACGGGGATCGGACGGGCCTTCGAGTGGATCATACGGAAATTGAGCCACTTCCAACGTGGCGGTGAGCGGGCTGCTATCGGGCAGCGATTCTTCGGCTACCGACTCGGGGTGGACCACAACGCTGTGGACATTCGCGACAGCCAGGGCGTCCCCGGACGAGGAGGACACTCCCGCGAGCGGCGCCAGCTCGGAGAGGAACGACGACATCCCTGCCATACCGGATCTGGACCCATTCCATGCGGAGCTGGACACCATCAAAACAAACTTGGCCCGCGTGTAGGCGACGTACGCAAGCCGGCGTTCTTCGGCTTCGCCATGATGTTGAACTTCCGATTTGAAGTCCTTCTCAGCGTCCAGCCACCCCTTTTGGTCGTTGTGGTCAAGATCCCACTGCGGCAGATCAGCCCGGTCACCGCGCAACGGCCATGGCAGGGCGGCTGCGCCGCTGCTCCATCGTGAGTCCCTGTTGCTGGGGAAGGAACCTGCGTTGAGCCCGGGGACAAAGACGACGTCCCATTCCAGCCCTTTGGAGGCGTGGACTGTTAAGAGTTGGACTGCTTCCCGATTGGTTTCAAGAGGAGCAATGTCCAGGCCACCTTCCTCCGAGGCTGCGGCTTCCAGCCAGGAGAGGAAAGCCAGGAGATCGATCCGCTGGGAGGTCTGCAGGAATCCGGCGGCCGCGTCCTGGAAGGCATCCAGGTTCCGGCGTGCTTGGTGGATGCTGACGCCAGGCTTTGCGGCCACCTCGATATCCAGCAACATGGCACGTTCAACCTCGCCGAGCAAGGTTGTCAGGTCATCCCCAATGTAGGTGCGAAGGGTGCGCATTTCCTCCGACAACCTCGTCAATCGTTCCAGGGCTGGAAGGCTCAGCGACCTCCCATGTCCTGATGTCCAGCCCGGCCGCGGCAGGAAGTCCAAGGCTTCCACAAGGCTCGCTGCGTCAGTGATGTCGCTTTCCATCACGACAGCAGCCGGGTCTTCGTCCGCCACCTCAGGGGTGTTGCCGGGTCCTGACCTCCGTTTGGCCAGGAAACGGGACCAATCATTAAAGGCCATGAGGTCCGCTGGCCCAATGCGCCATCGTGCTCCGGCCAGAAGCCGCATCAAAGCATCGGAACGGCCCGGATCAGCCAGAACCCGCAGCGTTGCCACCAGGTCCACTATTTCAGGCGTGTCCAACAGACCCCCGAGGCCAACGATCTCATAGGGAATTCCTTGAAGTTCGAATTCCCTCCGAAGGCATTCCATCTGCGCGCGTCGCCGGCACAGAACCGAAATGGTTGGCTTGACCGGAGTACCGTCTTTCTCTTCCTCGAAGACGGTCCTCTGGTACCGCCGGACGTCGCGGGCAATAGCGCCAGCCTCGTCTTCGTCTGTGCTGAAGCGACCGATAACAACGCTGCCTTCGGCCGCGGCCGGACTCGGCACCAGGGGTGGAACCGCCACGCCACTTGCAGTGTCCCTCTCCCCCGCGGGGCCGTCGGCTGCTGCGGCTTTATTCAAGGGCGCGGCAATAGTGTTGGCTGCCTGGAGGATGTTCCTGCCGTTGCGCCAAGCCGTGGTCAGGTAAGACGTTGGCGCCACAGAATAGGAGTCTCCGCCAGATGCTTGATCGTTGTGCCTCACGGGGAACTCCTGCACAAAGTGGAAGAGCTGTCCTGCGGAAGCGCCGCGGAATCCGTAGATCGATTGGTTCGGGTCCCCTACCGCGGTGACGGCATGACCGCGGCCGAAAAGGCGCGAAAACAAGACAAGCTGGGCATGCGAAGTGTCTTGGAACTCGTCCAGCAGCACCACCTTGTAGCGTGCCCGCTCCGTGGCGGCGGCCAACGGTATTTCCCGCGAGATGCGGGCTGCAAGTGCCACGAGGTCCCCGAAATCCAGCACTCCCCTTTGACGTTTGGCATCCTGGTAGCGCAGAACCATATCTGCGACGCTGGCCCGGGTGCGCAGCATGGCAGCGAGCTCCCCTGCCGCCTGCGTGGGGCTCTTCTTTGCCCCGGCCGCATAAGGGAGTTGCTCGAAGGACTGAACGCGTTCCAGCACCCAGTCCCGGACGGTGGCGGGGTCCTGCAGGTGTTCCGCGCACTCGCCGGCCAGCTGGATGACGGCATTGACGAGCGTCGACTTTGCCGCGGTGAAATGCTCGTATTCGCCGTCGTAAGCCTCAACAACCTCGCTTGCCAACTGCCACGATTGGGCACCGCCGAGCAGGACGACATCCCGCTCGATGCCCAACCTCAATCCATAGTCCGAAACAATTCCGCTCGCGTAAGAGTGGTAGGTGGACACTTTGGGCTCGAGGTCGTCGGCACCCAGAAGCCCTTCCGGGAAGCCGATGCTGCCATCGTCTTCGTTGGCTATGCGCTGGAGGGTGGCCAGTTTTGCCCGGATTCTGCTGGCCAACTCGCCGGCAGCTTTACGGGTAAATGTCACACCCAGGACTTCCTCGGGCCGGACCCAACCATTGGCCACGAGCCACACAACGCGGTCTGCCATGGTGGCGGTTTTTCCCGACCCCGCGCCGGCAATCACCAGCCGTGGCGTAAGGGAGGAAGCGATGATGCTTGCCTGCTCTGCGGTGGGGTGGTTCTTTTCGCCAAGGATGTCTGCCAGTTCCGACGGGGAGAACCTGGGAACGGGCAGCCCGGACTCCCCTTCCAGGATTCCGGCATCCCTGCTGCCGGATCCTTCAAGAAGATCGGTAGTCATTCAGTGACCTGCTTTCCTCTGGCGCACAGTGGGCAAATATCGGGCAGACGGCAGCCATCTCCGCCGTGTCCCGCTTTGCTCGGATCATGCCGGGCTTCGAACGTTGCGCCGGCCATGAGTTCCGCGGCCTCATGGACCAAAGCCTCTGCCCAGTTGTCGTCGGGCTCGAGTGGATCCTGCTGTTGAATCCCCGGGCTCTTGGTCTTGGTTCCCAGCTGTGCAAGGACGGCCCCACCTGGAACAGGGTGGCCGGACTCCCCAAGTGCGCCCGCATCCTCGAATGCACCTTTGAGCACCGCTGCCTGGTACGCCCCCAGCTGGGGGTGCCTGGCTACTTCGGCCTTGCCCGGCTGGCGTTTTCCGGTTTTGAGATCGACGATCACCAAACGGCCTGCGGCGTCGATTTCCAGGCGGTCAACCTGTCCGCGGAGCACAGCGTGCCGAGTGGCGGCCGAATCATCTGCATCCTCATTCAGACGTGCAGAACCCAGGTGGACGTCAGGAAGTTGGACTTCGAAGTCGTGCTCCACCGCCAGCAGGCTCCTGCCTTCGCTTCGCATGATGAGCACGTACTGGGCCAATTTGCGAACCATCTGTTCCGCACGCTGGTAATCGAGCTTTCCTTCCCAATTGTCTTTCATGCCAAGGGTGGGCCAGCGGCGAACGAGTTCCGCAACGTACTGCGTCCCTGAAGCGTCCGGCAGCTCCTGTGCAATGCTGTGCACCAGTGTGCCAAGGCTCCGTGCGAAGTCCGTGGCAGCTTCTCCCCCGGCCGCTTGCACAAACCAATCCAGTGGGGACTTGTGGACGGTCTCCACCTTGGATGGCGATACCGCAACGGTGCCTCCCGGTGGGACAACCGCCTCCTCGGAGCTCAAGGGCGCCAAGCCCCACCAGGTATCCGGATGGGCTCCGGCCACGGGTGGATCAACAGAAGCAAGACGAGCCAGCACACGTGCCGCCTCGCGCGCCGTGGGTGTTTCGCCGTTGGCGTCTTGGTCTTCAGCCTGGGCATGCTGCCTCAACTCGGCCACCAGCGCACGAAGAGTCATGGGTCGATCCACCGGGGTGTAGTCGCGCCGGTACTCGCCGGAAGCCAACGGTGCGACATAATCCAGGAAGGCGGAAGGTTGTTCGTCCTCCGAAGAGACAGCCGTGCAGATGAGGACCTCCCTGGCGCGTGAGACCGCAGTGGAGAAACTCCTGAGTTCGTCGTAGCGGATGTCCCTGAGCCTGCTGAGGGGTCCGCGGCCCAACGCGTAGTCGACTCCATGCTCCACGGCGTCCGCAAACAGGGTGCTGCCCAGGAGTTCCCCGCGTAGACGGGTATTCGGCCAGACACCTTCCTGCAGGCCGGCCACGATCACCACAGGCCATTCGCGGCCAGCCGCACTGGCAGGAGTCATGATTTCCACGCATTCCTCAAGCTGGGCCCTGGCCGCAAGGGTGTCCATCGGAAGTTCCTGGTTCAACAAGTAATCGAGGAACTGTTCCGGGCCTGAGCCGGGCAGTTGATCCACAAAACGCTCCGCCGTGTGGAACAGCGCCATCATGGCGTCAAGGTCGCGGTCAGCGCGCGCCCCTGCACTCCCTCCTTCCAGCGCGGCGTCGGACCAGCGTGGCGCCAATCCCGTGGCGTGCCATAGCGCCCAGAGGACGGATTCCGCGTTGGCCCCGGGTTCGGCTGCTGCGGCACTGCCGGCAGCAATCATCCGTGCAAGTCGTCGGGCAGGGTTTCCTTCAATTCCCAACGAAGCCAGCGCTCCCGGTTCAAGCAACGCTTCCACCAGCAAAGCGTCACTGGAACGTCCGCCGCCGCCAAGCAGCTCCTCGCGCCGGAGAGATTGACGGAGGCGGCGGAGCTCAATGGCAGACGCTCCACCAATGCGCGAAGTCAGGAGGGAAACAGCGGTTTCGGGAGTGAGCTTGGCCGGATCAAGGATGACGGCGAAGACTTCCAGGAGGGGCCGCACGGCCACCTCATCCCGGACTGCGGAATCAGCCACAGGAACGCGCACGGGAATTCCCTGTCCATTGAGGTACCGCTGGAGTTGCGAGATCAATCCACCATTTCGGACAATGACGGCAATATCACTGAAGTCCCGGCCCTCACGCAATTGCGCTTCCAGAATCCGCTGTGCAACGTATCGGAGCTCATGGACAGGAGAAGGCAGCACGTGTCCTTCCACCCGCCCGCCGTTGCTGATTTCCCGGGCGCCTTCGATGGACTCCGGCTGTTCGAGTCGCCTCGCCTTTTGGCCCCCGGATCGTTGTGAGATACGTGCGGCAACCCTTGTCCAGGCCCGCGCCACCTCGGGGCGATGACGATGCGTGGTCCACAGTGGCCGCTCAAGAACCCCGTGGCTTCCCTCGAGAAGCACGGGCAGCTCCGGGACAAGGTCCGGCCGCGCTCCACGAAAGCCCTGCACCACCGTGTCAGGCGAATACGTAACTATGGCGTCCTTGCCCTCGGCAATATCCGCCAGGAGTTCAAACACGGCAGGATTGGATTCCTGGGCATCGTCCACGAGAACCAGCTGCAGCCGGTCACGCTCAGCGGCCAGGAAAGCCGGCGAGTCCTGGAAAATCTGGCGCGCCGTGGTGATGATCCCTGCGGGATCAAAGGCCTCGGGCATGCGGAGGTCCAAAACATCCCGATACTCGCTGTAGAGCTGGGCGGCCGCCATCCAATCCGGACGCCCACATTCATAGGCGAGCCCCACCAGGTCCTCTGCAGTGCGGCCGGACTCGATAATGCGATCAAACAATTGGCGGATCTCGTGGCGGAAGCCGCGGGTGGGCAATGCTGCGGAGAGGTCCTCCGGCCAAGGCAACTGATGCCCTGGGCGGGAATGGCCTTCCAGCAGCTCCTTGATGATCAGATCCTGTTCCGGTCCGGAAAGGAGCTTCGGCGGACGGGGCAACGGCAGGACGCCTTCCGCTTTGGCTCGCCGGATGACGTCGAAGGCGTACGACGCCCAGGTGCGCGCCGGCGTCGTACTGAGGCTTCTGTCCAGGCGACCGGTGAAGGTGTCCCGCAAGGCGGCCGCGGCGTGTCGGCCAGGAGCGAGAATAAGTATCCGTTCGGGATCCACGCCGTCTTCATTAACACGGCGGACCGCCGATTCGACCAACACCGTGGACTTTCCGGTGCCAGGGGCCTCCAGGGACCAGGACAGGTCCGCCTCCTTGCCTGACTGACACAACCGCACGCTGGTCCGGAGACAGGTCAGGCGCCGCGTAGTGAATCTCGCGCGGCGGTAGCAGGCGGAGGGCTGCCGGGGCTTGGCGGGTTTTGGTAGCTGTTGCGGTCACACAGTCATTTCATCATCGGGCACCGACAAATTATGGAGCTGACGCTCCAACTGGTCCGAGATCACATCAATACGATCGAATTCAGCATCAGTTGGCGCCCATCGTGCAGCTCCAAGGTCCACGCGCCAGCGGCCCTCACCAGTCCGCAGGAATTCCTCAAAGGCGCCGTGCAGGGGCGTGGACTCCTGCACATAATGGCGCAGGGCCTCTGCCTCGTGGCCGGGCGGGGCATCCCCGCTTGCCCGTAGGACACGCCACCAAGCTACGGAACTGCCGTAGTGGCTCATCACCGCGCCCACCTGCCTGGGTCCGCCGGCTCCAAGAAGTTCTGCGACGTCACCATATGACAGGGCCGTGCCGGGCGGAACAAGGTCCACGACAGCCAGCACCGCCGTCACATACTCCATCCGCATGTGCTCCAGCGTAGCCGCAGGAGTGTCGCGCCCAGTACTGTCAGTGCCAGCCGGTAGCGTGAAAACATGAGCTCCTGGAACACCCTCCCCCGCGCTGCCTTCGACCTCGAAACTACTGGGAAGAATTCCCGTTCCGCCCGCATCGTCACCGCTTCAATCACTGTGGTGGATGCGCACGGACAACTCATCAAAGAGCATGAATGGCTGGCGGACCCCGGGGTGGAAATTCCCGTGGAGGCCAGCGAGGTCCACGGAGTGACTACGGAGAAAGCCCGCGCGGAGGGCCGCCCGGCGGCCGAGGTCACGCGCGAGGTGGCAGCGGTTCTTCAGGAATTGTTCGACGACGACACCCCGGTCATTGCATTCAACGCCAGCTACGACTTCACGGTGCTCGCTGCAGAGTCGGCACGGCATGGCGTCCCGCAACTGACCCGTTTCCCAGTATTGGACCCCTACGTGATGAACAAGCAGGTGGACCGGTACCGCAAGGGCAAGCGGACCCTGACCGCTTTATGCGAGGAATATGGCGTGATCCTGGACAACGCCCACACCTCCGCTGCGGACGCCTTGGCCACCCTGCGGGTTCTGGATGCCATGGCTGGCAAATTCCCCAAGTTGCAAATGCCTGCCTCCAAGTTGCACCATTTGCAGGTGGACTGGGCCGCTTCCCAAGCGGCTGACTTCCAGGAGTATCTGCGGCGGAGCAAACCCACCGCTGTCATCGAAGGCGAGTGGCCCGTACTGCCACCCGAGGATGCCAGCCGAGGCGGCTTCTGAGGCAGATTTCGGCCCGGACGGCCCGCAGTTGGGACGCAAGTCACAAGAATTTCGAAGGTCCCCGCGCACCAGCGTGGTGCGCAGGGATTTCATCACTCAGGCCATCACCGGAACAGTTCGGGGAAGACAGGGCTAAGGGTAGGAACTTTCTTCGGAAAAAACGAGCCAAGGCAATCACTTGTTCGATTCACCAGCCGTTCGGGGGCTGGTGACATAATTAAGTTTGGCGGGTTGAAGTCTGCTAGGGCAGCCATCCCCATACTTGCTGCCACGTTCCCCGCCCACCGCGAACGTCTCTGTGACCCGACGAAAGTGATTTCTTCATGAAATTCAAAGCCCTCAAGTGGCTGTCTGCTGCTCCCGTAGCAGCGGCCCTGGTGATCTCCTTGGCAGCATGCGGCGGAGGAACCTCCCAGCCCAGCGGCTCGCCCACCGACGCCCTCGCCGGCAGTGACCAGCAGACCCTGGACAAGTACACCACCGCGGACGTCACGGCGCTGGACAAAATCGACAAGTCGAAGCTAGGCCTCATCACGGACGGCACGCTGCGCGTTGGAACCCTGTCCGATGCACCGCCGAACATCTTCATCGACCCTTCGGGCAAGTTCACGGGTTATGACAACGAACTCCTTCGCGCCATCGGCGACAAGCTTGGCCTGAAGGTGGAGTTTGCATCGACTGACTTCTCCGCCCTGCTGTCGCAGGTAGCAAACAAGCAGTTCGACGTCGGATCCTCCTCGATCTCCACCACGGATGCCCGTCGAAAGACCGTCGGCTTCACCAACGGCTACGACTTTGGCTACATGGCCGTTGTGACCAAGAACGACGCCAAGGTCACCGGCTTCGCCGACCTCAAGGAAGGCGTCCGGATCGGCGTCGTTCAGGGCACCGTTCAGGATGACTACGTCACGAACACCCTCAAGCTGGAGCCCGTTCGCTTCCCTGACTACAACACTGTTTATGGCAACGTGAAGAACGGTCAGATCGACGCTTGGGTTGCTCCGTCCCAGCAGGCTTCGGGCCAGGTCAAGGACGGCGACGGTACCAAGATCGCCGAAAAGGTTGTCAACACTCAGAACTTCACGGCCTACGCCGTGAACAAGGACAACCAGCCCCTCCTCGATGCACTGAACGCCGGCCTGGATGCCGTTATCGCTGACGGTACGTGGACCAAGCTCACCTCCCAGTGGTACACCGACCGCCCCACCGCGGCCGAGCAGACTCCCCAGGGCTGGAAGCCGGGCAGCAAGGCCGTCCAGATCCCGGCCAAGTAACCCGGGCGTTCCATGGATATCCTCAAGCAACTGGCTGACACCTTCCTTGACTGGGAGGCGATGGGCGAAGTAATTCCCAAGATGTTCGCCGTCGGCCTGCCGAACACACTGGTGCTCGCTGTCATTTCGGGCATTATCGGGACCCTGCTGGGCATGGCCCTGGCCCTGATGGGGATTTCCCGGAACGCCGCGGCCCGGTGGATTGCACGCATCTACACGGACGTCCTGCGCGGACTTCCGCCCGTGCTGACCATTCTGGTCATCGGATTCGGCTTTGGCCCCATTATCCGTGAACTGACCGGTTCCACGAGCCCCTACCCAATGGCCATCGCAGCACTGTCTTTGATGTCGGGGGCGTACATCGGCGAGATCTTCCGCTCCGGTATCCAGAGCGTGGACAAGGGACAGCTCGAAGCGTCCCGCGCCCTGGGGTTCGGCTACGGCGCTTCCATGCGCCTGGTGGTGGTTCCCCAGGGCATCCGCCGGGTGCTTCCTGCGTTGGTCAACCAGTTCATCGCCCTGATCAAGGAATCCTCCCTCGTCTTCCTCCTGGGGCCTGCTGGCCACGGAACGCGAGATCTTCCAGATCGGCAAGGACGCGGCTGCGACCAGCGGCAACCTCTCGCCCTATGTGGCTGCGGCAGTCTTCTACCTGGTACTCACGATTCCGCTCACGCACTTCGTGAACTGGATTGATGCCCGCTTCCGTTCAGGCAGGCCTGAAAAGAAAGAACCGGACGATGCTGCGGCGGTCGTCGGGAAGGGAGCCCACGCATGAGTGAATTCACATCCGGCACGTTGACGGCAAAGAACATCCATTTGTCGTTCGGCACCAACCACGTCCTGCGGGGAATTGACCTGCACGTTGAGAAGGGCACCACGGCTTCGGTCATCGGACCCTCGGGTTCAGGCAAGTCAACGCTGCTCCGCGTGATGAACCGGCTCATCGAACCGGACCAGGGCGACATCCTGTTGGATGGCCGTTCCGTCCTCAAGGACAACCCCGACGAGCTCCGGCGCCGGATCGGAATGGTGTTCCAGCAGTTCAATCTCTTCCCCCACAAGACGGTGGCCGAGAACATCTCCCTGGCGCTGCGTAAGATTCGCGGAATGTCCAAGGAACAGGCGCGTGAGGAGGCCTTGGCCCAACTGGACCTGGTCGGCCTCAAGCACAGGGCCGATGCCCGCCCTGCCAACCTTTCAGGTGGCCAGCAACAGCGCGTAGCCATTGCCCGTGCGCTGGCCATGAAGCCCGAGGTCATGTTCTTCGATGAGGCCACCTCCGCGCTGGACCCGGAACTCGTCAAGGGCGTCCTTGCCCTGATGACGGATCTCGCGCAGGGAGGCATGACCATGGTGGTGGTTACCCATGAGATGGGCTTCTCGCGCAACGTCTCAGACGTCGTGACGTTCATGGACGCTGGCGTAGTTGTGGAATCCGGTCCACCGGAGCAGCTTTTCAACAGCCCCCGGACAGAGCGGCTCCAGGGTTTCCTCTCGGACGTCCTCTAGTCTCCGTAGGGCAGCCAAACAGCAGACCCCGCCTCCGGACGATCGCCGTAGTGGTGAAAGTCAGGCAGCGGGGTTTCCTGCATTAAGCGCAACTGCGGTTGGGCACCAGCCAGTCCCTTGTCTTGTTTCCAGCATTACTTTCCGAGTTTCACAGACAACACTGTCAACGCCGCTGCGTCCACCTTGTTGCGGAAATCCGGCTCGGATTGCGCTTTCTGGAGTACGGCGTCATACATGGCGGGGATGCTTCCCGGGTCCGCGCAAACCAGCATCGTGCCGCCCGCTGCGAAGAAGTTGGTGGCGCGGTCCGCAGGGGTCCACGGCTTCAGCTGTGCTGCACTACAGACGTCATCCGAGAGGATAATGCCTTTGAAGCCAGCGTCCCCGCGAAGCATCTGCCCCATCACCACGGGCGAGAACGGCGCGATGTTGGCGGGGTCGATTTGGTCGTAGTAGGCATTGGACACCATGACCCATTGCACGCCGTTCGCAATGGCTGTGCGGAACGGTTCCAAGGCAGGATCATTCCGTGTGGTTTCAGTGTCCCTGACGTTCTGGCTGACATCGGTGTTGGGAACTACCCTGCCGAGGCCTGGGAAGTGCTTGACGACGGGTGCAACGCCCGCCTCCTTCATGCCTTGGGCAAAAGCGTTTCCGAGGTTGGAGACCTGCCCCGGTACATATCCGTACTCGCGTTGGAATTGTCCGATGGGAGCATTGGACGGCGCGAATCCAGGGCTCGTCACAGTATCCAGGACCGGAGCCAGATTGACGTTGACGCCAGCGCTACGGAGTTCCTTCCCCCAAACTGTGGCATCTGCCCGAAGCTTCGCGGGACCAGCTCCGGCTTGCACCAATGCGGCAGGGATGGTGGAGAAACCCGGACCGGCCAGGACCTGGACGTATCCACCTTCCTGGTCCGTGGCCACGAAGAGAGGGAGCCCACCGGTAGTTTCGGCGGAAACTGTCCGGGTGAGGGAGGCCACGACGGCAGCTGTGGCAGCAGTCCCGGCCTTGCTGCGACCACTCAAGTAGACGTTGCCAGCGTGGTATTTGGTGAGTGCTTCCATGGTGCCCGGCTCCGCACCCGTCGCCTTCGCGGCAATCATGAAGAGTTGCCCGACACGTTGCTCCAGGCTTAGCCCGGCAAGCTGTTGTTGCGCCGCGGACAGTGCTTCAGGGGTAGGTGGTGCGGAAGGTGGCTGGGAGACCTTGGGATCGGTTGAAGCCCCGGAAGTGGACTTGCCCGGAACAGGGGTGGTCGTCGGCGAAGGGGTACTTACAGGCGGCGAAACCGGTGCAGTTGTTGGGCCAGCGGTTTCATTTCCACTTGAGCAACCAGGCACCATTGTGACCAGGATTCCGGCCGCCGCGGCCCTCACGCCAAGGGATGCAATTGACTGGATCTTGCGCATGGTAAACCGTGAATTCGTTGGGGTTGGGTTTCCCTTACGAGCCTACCCCGGGAAGTCGCAGTGCCCCAGACTGCTTCGACCAGCCGGCTGGGGCACTGCGTTGTCCATGACCTCGGGATCGCGGACCTTGGCGATCGCGGACCTAGGCGATTGCGGCGGCCGCTGCCTTCGCAGCAGCCGGGAGTGCGTCAATGATCCTGTTCATGGCAGCGTCGTCATGCGCCGCGGACAGGAACCAGGCCTCGAAGACCGACGGCGGCAAGTAGACGCCGGAATCCAGCATCGAGTGGAAGAACGGTGCGTAGCGGTAAGCTTGCTGGCCCTGGGCGTCGTCGTAGTTGTGCACGCCGTGGGTGGAAGTACCGAACGCAACCGAGAACAGGTTGCCTGCACGCTGGATGGAGTGGTCCACGCCTTCGGCATCAAGTGCGGAGGAAAGAGCTGCGGACAGCTCCAGCGAACGGGCGTCCACATAGGCGTAAACGTCAGGCGTGGCATGGGTAAGCGTTGCGACGCCGGCAGCCATGGCCACAGGGTTTCCTGACAGCGTGCCTGCCTGGTACACCGGGCCAACGGGTGCGAGGTAATCCATGACGTCGGCGCGTCCGCCGAGGGCCGCCGTCGGCATTCCGCCTCCAATAACCTTGCCGAAGGTGAGCAGGTCCGGGGCCCATCCTTCCTGACGGCCTGTGAGCCCCCAGTAGCCGGCGTAACCGGTCCTGAAACCGGTGAGGACTTCGTCGAGGATGAGGAGCGCCCCGTGGTCCTTGGTGATGCGGGACAGCCCGGCATTGAAGCCCTCGCCCGGGGTGACGACACCCATGTTTGCCGGGGCAGCTTCGGTAATCACGGCCGCGATGTTGTTGCCGTGCTTGGCGAAGGCAGCTTCGACAGCTGCGAGGTCGTTGTAAGGCAAAACAAGTGTCTCAGCTGCGGTGGCTGCCGTGACGCCGGCCGAACCGGGGAGGGCCAACGTCGCGAGGCCGGAACCTGCGGCTGCCAACAGGCCGTCCAGGTGACCGTGGTAGCAGCCGGCAAACTTGATGATCAGGTTGCGGCCGGTAAAGCCGCGGGCGAGGCGAACCGCCGTCATGGTGGCCTCGGTGCCCGTGGACACCATCCGCAGGCGTTCGACGGCGGACACGCGCTCCTTCACGATCTGGGCGAGGTTGGCCTCATCCGGGGTGGATGCTCCGAAGGACAGACCGCGGTCCACGGCAGCGTGCACGGCATCGAGCACGGCGGGGTGGGCATGGCCGAGCAGGGCCGGGCCCCACGAGCAGACAAGATCTACGTATTCCTTGCCATCAGCGTCAGTGAGGTAGGCGCCCTTGGCCGAAACCATGAATTTCGGTGTGCCGCCAACGGACCCGAACGCACGCACGGGCGAGTTCACTCCGCCGGGCATGAGGGACCGGGCTCGATCGAAAAGCTGGTCGGACACAGGGGTGTTTGAAGTCATGGTTCCTATTCTTTCAGTCATTCAGAAGCGTCTTTCGGTGATTCAGCATCGCAGCTATGAAGCGTCCGCCAGCAGCTCCGCGACCCGTGGGGCCACTTCAGTGCCGTACAACTCGATGCAACGCATCATGGATCCGTGCGGGAGGGTGCCGTTGCTGTATTTGAGGTCGAAGCGGTCCACGCCGAGGTTGCGCTTGAGCAGGACGATTTTGCGGGCCACCGTCTCGGGAGAACCCACATAGAGAGCGCCCTCCGGGCCGCACATTGCGTCGAATTCCCCGCGGTTTCCCGGACCCCAGCCGCGCTCTGCCCCGATTCTGTTGCGCTGCTCCAGCCAATGCGGAAACAGTTCTTCCCGGGCATGCTGGTCAGTGTCTGCAATGAAGCCGGGCGAGTGCGTTGCGATCTGTCGCATGGAGTGACCGTATTTGGCCATTGCGTCGCGATAAAGATTTACCAACGGAGCGAAACGGCGGGGCTCTCCCCCGATGATCGCGAAGATAATCGGATAGCCATATTCCGCGCACCGCAACACGGATTCAGGTGTACCGCCCACGCCTATCCATGCCGGCAGCAAATGGTGCTGCAAACGCGGGTAGACCTGGAGTCCGTTCACGTTGGGGCGGGTGCGCCCTTCCCAATGAATCGGTTTTTGGGCCCGCACTTTGTCAAACAGCTCAAGCTTTTCTTCGAACAGGACGTCGTAGTCCGCCAGGTCCAGTCCGAACAACGGGAAGGACTCAATGAATGAGCCCCTGCCCAACATGACCTCCGCCCGGCCATTGGAGATTGCGTCTACAGTGGCGAAACGTTGGAAGACCCGGATCGGATCATCCGAACTAAGTACCGTCACGGCCGATCCGAGCCGGATCCGGGATGTCACTGCGGCAGCTGCCGCGAGGAAGACCTCGGGAGCAGATACAGCAAAATCGCGGCGGTGATGCTCTCCCACGCCAAAAGCATGGATGCCCAGGGCGTCAGCCAGCTTTGCTTCCTCAAGCAACTCCCGCAGGACCTGGGCGTGCTCCTTGGGATTGCCGTCGGCATCGAGGCCCGCGTCCCCGAAAGTGTTCAGGCCGAGCAGGATTTCGGCGGCGCCCACCGGTGCGGTGGGGTCGGATTCAGCCCTGGATGCAGACGGAAATCCCGGTTCGGAAGGCACTGCGGTCATCAGGACTCCTTCAGCCAGCCTGCCAGTTCGGAGGCCCAGTAGGTCAGGACAGTATCGGCTCCGGCCCTTTTGATGCCCAGCACTGACTCGGTGATGGCGCCCCGCCGATCGATCCAGCCGTTGGCAGCGGCGGCTTCGATCATGGCGTACTCCCCGGAGATTTGGTAGGCCGAGACGGGTACGGGGCTCATGGCCGCAATATCCGCGAGGATGTCGAGGTAACTCATGGCCGGCTTGACCATGACCATGTCGGCGCCTTCTTCAAGGTCCAATTCAACTTCGAGAATGGCTTCGCGACGGTTGGCTGCATCCATTTGGTAGGTCCGGCGGTCACCCTTCAGCTGGGAGTCCACGGCTTCACGGAAAGGACCGTAGAAAGCTGAGGCGTACTTGGCGGCATAGGCCAGGACAACGGTGTTCTTGTGGCCCGAATCCTCCAACGCCTGGCGGATGACGGCGATTTGTCCGTCCATCATGCCCGAAGGTCCCAACACATGGGCGCCCGCCTCGGCCTGGGCAACCGCCATCTGGCCGTAGATCTCCAAAGTGGCATCGTTGTCCACGTATCCTTCGGCATCCAGAACGCCGCAATGTCCGTGGTCAGTGAATTCGTCCAGGCACACATCGCCCATGATCACGAGGTCATCGCCCACCTCGGCCTTGACGTCCCGGATGGCCTTGTTCAGGACACCTTCCGGGTCCAAGGATGCGGTGCCCCGTGCGTCCCGGACCTCTGGTACGCCGAACAGCATCATGCCGCCCACGCCAAGTTCCACGGCTTCCGCAGCCGCGCGCTTGAGAGTGTCGGTGGTGTGCTGGACGACGCCGGGCATTGAACTGATCGGGCTGGGCTCGCTGAGGCCTTCACGGATGAAGGCCGGAAGTATGAGGTCTGCGGGGGCCAGGCGTGTTTCTGCCGTGAGCCTGCGCATCGCCGGGGTGGTGCGCAAGCGGCGGGGACGGTGGTTCGGAAAGCTCATCTGGGGTTCCCTTCGTTGACGAATACTGTTTCCAAGGCGGCCGCGATGCCGTCCGAGGTAGGTTCTTTGGCGGTGGCTGCGACGGTGATTCCGAGGTGGGTGGCCTCTTCCGCCGTCGGACGCCCAATGGCTATGAAGCGGCACCCGCCCAAGGGCAGAAGGGTCTCCGCAATACGTCGCGCGGCGCTCGGGGAAGCGGCCACAACGGCGTCGAGAATCCCGGCGTCAATGGCCGCACGAGCTTCCGAGGGAGTCATTTCCTGCGGCTGTCCGGTACGGGAACCCGCACTGCCGGAGGCAGCACTGCCGGAATGCACGACGACGGCGGGTAGTTCCGCTTTCAGGCGCAGTCCCGTCCGGGCCGGGTAGTCCACCGTGTGATAGGCGGTCACCGATGTTACCTCTGCGCCCTTGGAGGCCAATCCGTCCCGCAGGCCGGGGCCCGCGATATCGGCTTGCGGGAGGAGAACCCGTGCAGGTTCCGGTTCCCATAGGGTGACGAGGCCTCCGGCAGATTGAAGGTCCGTGGGTGCCAGTGAGACGGTCAGGCCGATAGCTTCCAGGATCCGCTGTGACGATGGACCGATCGTTGCCACCCGCGTCCGTGATGGCACGAGGTTTGCCGGAAGCGTGCCACGCTCGGCAGCCTTTTCGAGCAGGACGCGCACGGTGGTGATGCTGCTGACCACCATCCAGTCAAAATATCCAGCGGCGAGCTGATCCAGGGCGGCGTTGAGGGAAGCCTGGTCCTCCGCCCGTTCGAAATCGATGAGGGGAAGCACCAAGGGCTCCGCTCCGAGCGTGTGCAGGAGCGAAGCAAGTGGCCGGGCACGGTCGGCGCTCCTGGTAATCAGGACCCGCCGACCGACCAAAGCCGATGTTTGAGTCACATCAGGACGCTGCAAGGTCCGCGATCTCCGCGGCACCGGCAGCGAGCAGGAGCTCCGCAACTTCGATGCCGAGCAACGTCGCCCCTACTTCGGTCAGCCCATCGGTGGCCTTCTTCTCGCGCACGGTCTTGGTACCGTCAACGGCGCAGACAACGGCTTCAAGGTGCAGCATGCTGCCCTTCCTGAACGCGTAGGCACCTACCGGCGCGGCGCAACCAGCTTCGAGCCGGGCCAGGACGGCACGTTCGGCTGTCACGGCAAGCCGGGTGTCGGCGTCGTTTAATGCGGCGAGAGCCTGGGCGAGAACGCCTTGGGAGCCTTCCAACTGCGGGGCGTCCTCCGTACGGCATTCGATGGCTAGCGCGCCTTGGCCCGGGGCAGGCAACATGACATCCGTCTCGAAGAACTCGCTCACAGTGTCCAGCCGGTCCATCCGTTCCAGCCCGGCCGCAGCGAGCACTACGGCGTCCAGGTCGCAGGACTTGCCGGGAACAACTTCGTCGGTGACGTTGCCGGGAAGCCCGGGGACGCGTCCCAGGCGCGTGTCCACGTTGCCACGGATATCCAGCACCTCAATGTCAGGCCGGGCCGCCCTTAGCTGTGCAGCACGACGAGGTGAACCCGTACCTACCTTGGCACCACCGGGCAATTCGGCAAGGGTTAGTCCATCCCGTGCACACAGGACGTCCCTGACATCCACGCGCTTGGGGGTAGCGGCGATGCTCAGTCCAACTGCAGCCCCCGTGGGCAGATCCTTCAAAGAATGGACAGCGACATCGCAGGTTTCGGCAAGCAAGGCATCCCGCAGGGCCGCCACGAAGACACCCGTGCCACCCATCTGCGACAGCGAGCCGGTCTTGACGTCGCCCTCGGTCTTGATGTGCACCAGCTCCACCGGGAAGCCACCAACAGCCGCCAGCTGATCGGCCGTCTGCTGGGTCTGGGTCAGCGCGAGCTTGCTGGCCCGGGTGCCAATGCGAATGGTCACTTGCTGGCCTCCGTGGAGGAGTAAGCGTCATGGCCAACACCGATAGTGGAACCGACCTCGGCAATAGCCGGCTTTGCTCCCCGGAAGTTTTCGCAGCAATTGGGGCGGCAGACATCGTACCAAGGACCAAGGTCCGTTACGTGGGGGCGATCGGCGATGTTGTTATCCACCGTGCGTTCACAGATCAGGTCAACCAGCCCGGAAACAAAGGCAGCGTGCGTTCCCGGGGTGGGGACGCGGGTGGCTTCCATCTCCAGGTTCCTGCAGGTCTCCAGGGCCTCGGTGTCCAGGTCCCAAGCAACCTCCATATGGTCACTGACAAAGCCAAGGGGAACGATCACGACGCCGCGTACGCCTTCGGGGGCGATTTCTTCGAGGTGATCGTTGATGTCCGGTTCCAGCCAAGGAATGTGCGGCGCGCCGGAGCGGGATTGGTACACGAGGTCCCAGGCCACGTTCGGGGCAACGGCATCCATGATGGCCTGGGCATTTGCCAGGTGCTGTGCCGCGTAGGCCGATCCTTCCGCGAATTCGCGCGGCTCGTCCTCGGACCGGCCGGCTGCTTCGGCGTCGCGCGTGGGGATGGAGTGGGTAGCAAACAAGACCCGGATTTTTGAATCGGGATCGGATTCACCGGCGGCTGCCAACTTGCCGCGGATCTCTTCCAGCCCGGCGGCGGTCCCCTCAAGAAAGGGCTGGACAACACCGGGGTGGTCGAAGTACTGGCGGATCTTGTCCACCTCGAGCTTGCCGTCCAGTCCTGTTTCGGTCAGGGCGATGCCAATGTCTTCACGGTACTGGCGGCAGCTGGAGTAGCAGGAGTAGATGCTGGTGGTGAGCATCAGGATGCGGCGGTGGCCGGCGTCGTAGGCGTCCTGCAGGACCGGAGCGATGTACGGGTCCCAGTTCCGGTTGCCCCACAGGACCGGAAGCTCGATGCCGCGTTTGGCCAATTCGGCTTCGATTGCGGCCTTCAGTTCGCGGTTCTGCTGGTTGATGGGGCTGATGCCCCCAAACGCGCGGTAGTGGTGTGAGACCTCTTCAAGGCGCTCATCCGGGATGCCACGGCCCCGGGTGACGTTGCGAAGGAAGGGAATGACATCTTCCTGGCCTTCAGGACCACCAAAGGACGCAAGAAGCACGGCATCGTACTGCTTTGCTTCCTGACGGCCACGCCCGGTGACTTCGTTGGGGGTGGTGGAGACGGCAAGGCCACTCATGCGAGGACCTCTGCAATCTCGGCGGCAGTCACGCGGCGGCCGGTGTAGAACGGAATTTCTTCGCGGACATGGTTGCGGGCGTCGGTTGCGCGCAGGTGGCGCATGAGGTCAACGAGGTCAACGAGTTCAGGTGCCTCCAGGCCCAGGATCCATTCCCAGTCACCCAGCGCGAACGAGGAAACAGTGTTGGAGATGACCTGCGGGAACTCCCGGCCCAGCATTCCATGGTCACGCAGCATCTTTCCGCGTTCTTCCGCGGGAAGCAGATACCACTCGTAGGAGCGGACGAACGGGTAGACGCACAGCCAGGTGCTGGGCTCAACGCCCCGTGCGTAGGCCGGAACGTGGCTCTTGGCAAACTCGGCTTCCCTGTGGACGCCCATGGCGGACCAGACGATCTCAGTGCCGGCAAAGAGCTTGCTGCGGCGAATGGAACGGACGGCTGACTGGAGGTCTTCCGGCTTGGATCCGTGGAGCCACACCATGATGTCGGCATCCGAGCGCATGGCCGAAACGTCGTAACTGCCCCGCAGCGTCACGCCTTCTTCGGCGAGCTTCCCTTCAAGGGCTTCGAATTCCTGGGCAGCATCGCCGCTGCGCAGGACATCGGCCGAGCGTTTGAAGACGGTCCAGAGCGTAAAGAACTGCTCTTCGGTTCCAGCAGTTTTAGTGACAGATTCGGCAGAAGTGTGGCTCATGGTTCAAGTTTGCCCCGTGCCAGCCACTAAGTCGAAACGGATCACTTCTACAAGGCGTAGAAGTGACATAAATCACGAAATGGGGCGAATATCGCCGATGCCCTGGGCGAGCTGCGAGCGGGTATCCGCCACCACGGCGGCAAGGCCATTACCTGCCAACCAGCCACCAACGACCATTAGGCCATCGGCTGCGGCGCACAGTTCCCGCACCCGGGCTACGCGCTGTTTATGACCGACGGCGGCAAACGGCAGGGCGCCTGCCCAGCGCACCACATCCCAATCGACAATGTCTGCGCGCGTAACGGGCACAGTCAACAACGCGGAAGCATCATCAAGTGCTGCGGCCAGCAACTCTTCATCGTCCATGACAACATCCGGCACTCCCCCATCGGCGTCCTCACGGCGGCCATAGGAAAGGCGCAGGACGTGGGTTCCCGGCCCGGCCTCCTCTGCCAGCCAATCCCATTTGGCAGTGGCGTGCGTCAGTGCCTTTGCCCGGATACCCGGGGTCTGGGGGGCCACCAGGATTCCGGTGCCGCGGGGCCGTCCGTCCAGTTCGGGAAGATCAACAACCAGTGTCACCAAGCTCACCAAGGGTCCGGGCGCGGGGCGCAGGCCGGACAGTTCCGGTAAAGCCCTTTCCAGGAGCCCCACGGCAGCGGGACCGTCCAGCGCTACTACCAGCCGGTCGGCGTCGTACGTGGTTTCTCCGGCGGCGACCCGCCACCCCGTGGCGGTTTTAGAAACGGTGTCAGCGCTCTTTCCACTCAGCATGTCCACGCCCCGGCGGCGCAGGTCGTTAACCAGCGCCGTGACCAGTGTGTTCATGCCGCCCTTCAAACCCGCGACGGCGGAACCCGCCTTGGCGGACCCGGAACCGGGGCCGGGGGCTGCCTTGCGCTGGGCAGCAACAGCCGCAGCCAGCGACCCGTGTTTCTTCAGGCCGGAGCGGAGGCCCGGAGCCACCATATCGACGTCCAAAAGCCCGGGATCGGCGGAGTGCACACCGCCCACCACAGGAGCAACCAGCCGTTCCAGGACCTTCTTCCCCATGCGGGCGCGGACCAGTGAGGACACGCTTGTGACCTCGGATGTTGTGCCAATCGAAGCGGGCAGCCAGCGGTCCAGGGATGCACGCAGGGCGCCGGAGAGCCCAAGCGATCGCCTGACCTCGGGGTCCCAAGGATTGGCCGGGATACCAAGAATTCCAGTCTTGGGCAGCTCTTGCGGTCCATTCGGTAGCTGCACCCAGGCGCCGCCAGGGTGCGGGGAAACGATCTGGCCCTCCAGCCCGAGTTCGCGCGCCAGATCGGCCACGGCCGTGGACCGCGTAGCAAAGGACTCGGCCCCGCTGTCCAATGACAGGCCGGCCACCACGTGCCTTCCGACGCAACCGCCCCAGGCCTCGCCTGCCTCCAGGATCGTCACCGAGGTTCCGGCCATTGCCAGTTCCCTCGCAGCCAGAAGGCCGGAAATGCCGCCACCGATCACAACAGCGGTAGGCCCAGGCGATGGATGCGTTGTGGTTGTGTCCTTCGTCTTGCCATGGACGTGTCCCCCGCGCATGTTTCCTACTCTGCCGGGATCGAGTGGATGAGCTCCACAACCCGCGTCAGGACAGCCGGGTCCGTCTCCGGGGGCACGCCGTGGCCCAGGTTAACGACGTGGCCTGGAGCGTGCGAGCCCGCGGCTATGACTTCGCGGACATGGGCCTCCAGGACCTCCCACGGAGCCGGGAGGAGGGCGGGATCGATGTTGCCCTGGAGCGGCACCGTGCCACCGAGGCGGCGGTTGGCCTCATCCAGCGGCAGCCTGTAGTCCACCCCAACAACGTCCACGCCGACGTCGCGCATGGCGACAAGGAGCTCCGACGTGCCGGTACCGAAATGCACCAGCGGAGCACCCAGCCCGCGCACATGATCCAGCGCCCGCGCTGACGCAGGAGCGACGTACTTGGTGTAATCAGCCAGGCCCAAGGAGCCGGCCCAGGAGTCAAAGAGCTGTCCGGCGGACGCCCCGGCCTCAAGCTGTGCCTGAAGGAACATTCCGGAAGCATCCGCTGCCCAGTTGGCGAGGGCGGTCCAGGTTTCGGGGTCCGCGTGCATCATGGTCCGGGGGCCGAGGTGGTCCCGCGAAGGCTTCCCCTCAACCATGTACGCGGCGAGCGTGAACGGCGCACCGGCGAACCCGATGAGTGGAGTCTCGCCCAGTTCCGCAACCGTCAGGCGGACGGCTTCGCGGATGGGCTCAAGTGCTTCCCAGGTCAGCTTGGGGAGGGCGGCGACATCGGCGGCCGTCCGGACCGGCTTGTCCAGGACCGGACCCACGCCCGGAACGATGTCCACGCCAACGCCTGCGAGCTTCAACGGGATAACGATGTCGGAGAAGAAGATGGCTGCATCCACATCATGGCGGCGAACCGGCTGCAGGGTGATCTCCGCGGCCAGCTCGGGACGCAGGCACGAGTCCAGCATGGCAACGCCCTCGCGGACCTTCAGGTATTCCGGCAGGGAGCGGCCGGCCTGGCGCATGAACCACACCGGCCTGCGCGAGGGCTTGCCGCCCCGGTAGGCGGTGATGAGCGGGGAGTCCGACGTACGGCCGTCCATCAACGGGTGATCCGCGCCAAGTTTGCCGGCAGGTTCGCCTGCAGTGGCGTTGGTGGCCGTACTATTGGATGCTGCCGCGCTAGAAGTCATGCCTTTGATTGTGCCGAAAATCCCGGCCAAAAGATAACGACAGGCTGTCACGTCCCACCCCTCCAACCGGTGGCGTGGCGGGGATCACGTAACCGCGTGTGAATTCCCACTGCGCCGCATTGTTCTACCGGCCTGCGAAAAAGCTATGATTGGGGTGCTGTGGTTCTTTTCTCATTGGTGGCTACACACGCCGACATCGATCTCGAAACCGTTGCTCAGCTGAGCAACGGTTCCTCTGAGCTTGCCTCTTCGGCCCTTTCCGGATCCCCGCTGGTCTCCGGTGCCGTCGTCCTGGCAACCTGCAACCGCTATGAGATCTACGGCGAAACAGCCAACGGAGCAGGCCTCGAAGCTGCCCGATCGGCCCTTGTCTCCCAGATCAGCGAATTGAGCGGCCTCAACGAACAACTCGTGTCCCGCTCTTTCAGCACGCACACGGGACCTGACGTCACCCGGCACCTCTTCGCTGTAAGCGCCGGCCTGGACTCTGCGGTGGTGGGCGAACGCGAAATAGCGGGCCAGGTCCGCCGGGCCCTGATCACCGCGCAGCAGGAAGGCACTGCAAGTTCCGGACTCGTCCGCCTGTTCCAGGCTGCATCCAAGACCGCAAAAGACGTTGGCGCCCAGACGGCCCTCGGCTCCCGCGGCCTTTCCATCGTCTCTGTAGCCCTGGATCTGGCAACGGACCTCTCTGACAGTGACGATTGGTCTGCCAAGAAGGTAGTCGTCTTCGGAACGGGCGCCTATGCCGGGGCCACCATGTCCCTGCTCCGCGAACGCGGATGCACCGATGTTTCCGTCTACTCCTCCTCCGGCCGCGCCGAGGGTTTCGTCGCTACCCGGGGTGGGACAGCGCTCGACGCCGACAGCCTTCCGGCGGCGGTTGCCGCAGCCGACGTCATGATCGGGTGCAGCGGTTCGGACACGCGCGTTGAAGCCGATGATCTTGCGCGGGTCAGGGCAAATTCAGGTAAGCCACTAATCGCGATCGATCTTGCGCTCACCCACGACTTCGACCCCGCAGTAGGCGAGCTCGACGGCGTCGAGCTCCTCACGCTTGAATCCGTACGTCTCGCTGCACCCCAGGAACAGGCAGAATCCCTGTCCCATGCCAGCGAGATCGTCAATGGGGCTGCGTCCGCATTCGAAGCGGAACGCGAATCCCGCTCCGTCGACTCCGCGATCGTAGCCCTGCGCCGCCACACCATGAACGTACTGGATGCGGAGATGGAAAAAGTCCGCGCCCGCCACGGATGCACCGCTGCCGCCGAAGAGGTGGAATTTGCGCTCCGCCGGATGGTTAAGCAACTCCTCCACATTCCAACGGTGCGCGCCCGCGAACTTGCAGCCAACGGGCAGCAGGACGACTACGTGGCCGCACTGGAAGCCTTGTACGGCATCCAGGTGGAGCAGCCCCAGGCTCCTGCTGCTGCAGAATGCCCCGTGGACCACGAGCAACTCCGCTCCGAAAGCGCCTAGCCAACCGGAATCAGCTGAAGGCGTTCACGCCCGTCAGCTCGGCCGATAGTTCCCACAACTTCCGCGCATCTGCCCTGTCAATCGCGTGCGCATCGACTCCCCTGTACCTTGCCAGGGGCGAATCCTTGTCCGTGGGTTCGGCAATGTCACAGTCCTCGCAGTAGACACCACCCATACCGGCCAAAGCCGGAGACGTTGCAGCCCAGACAGACGTCGCGGCGCCTTGCTCCGGCGTCTTGAAACCCTCACGGAGGTTTCCTTCCGCGTCCATCCATCCCGCAGCCACCATTTCTTCCTGAGGCAGGTGGCGTTGAAGTTCGGTCATGATTCCGCCGGGGTGGACCGCGAAAGCACGGACGCCCGATTCCCGGCCCAGGCGGTCCAGCTCCACGGCGAAGAGCGAATTCGCGGTTTTGGCCTGCCCATAGGCGCGCCATTTGTCATAGCCGGACGTGAAATTGATGTCGTCAAAGCGGATGGGTGAGAGCTTGTGGCCGGTGGAGGAAAGGGACACAACCCTCGCGTTCCCGGAGGCGGCAAGTGCAGGCCACAACAGGTTGACCAGCGTGTAATGCCCCAAGTGGTTCGTGGCGAACTGAGCCTCCCAGCCCGGCCCAACGCGATGCTCCGGGCTTGCCATGATCGCCGCGTTGTTGATCAGGATGTCCAGGGTGTCGTGCTGTTCCAGGTAGCGCGCTGAGAACGCCTTGACGGCCGCCTGGTCGGCGAGGTCCACGACGTCCGCTTCCACGGTGTCCGCCAAACCTGCCTCTGCCAGCACTTTCCGTGCGTGTTCGAGCCTGCGCGCCGGAACGGTAACCGCCGCCCCGGCCGAGGCCAAAGCCCGCACTGTCTCCAGTCCAAGCCCGGAGTAACCACCGGTGACAATTGCCGTCTTACCCGTCAGGTCAAGGCCTTCTACCACTTCCATGGCGGTTGAGCCGTGCCCAAAACCGGAGCCGATGGGGCGTTGGGGCGTTGCTATGGATTCTTCGCTCATGCTTGAGCTTTGCACAGATCAGGACCGATGCAGGCAACGACTAGTAGACAGGCTTTTCGGGCTCGACGTCGCGGACCCAGGCGAGGATACCGCCGTCGAGATGGCTGACGCGCTTGTAGCCTGCCTTCTGCGCGGCCTCCAGGACCGCAGCAGAGCGCGTCCCGGCCTTGCAGTGGAACACGATGTCCTTGTCCTGCGGCAAGTCGACCCAGGCCTCGCCTGAAAGAATCCTGCCCTGCGGGATAAGGACCGATCCATCGATGTTCACGATGCTGTGCTCGCCGGACTCGCGGACATCCACCAGCTCAAAGTCGCGTTCACCCGCCTCCCGCTCGGCCAACATCCGCGCGAGGTCCTTGGCGGTGACCGTGTGCTCCTGGTCAGTGGCCGCAGCCGGAGTCACCCCACAGAATGCCTCATAATCCACGAGTTCAGTGATGGGCTCCGCTTCAGGATCCTTGGAGACCTTGATTTCGCGCCAGCTGCCGCCAAGCGCATCGAACAGCGCAACCCGGCCAAGCAAGGAACGGCCGACGCCGGTAATCAGCTTGACTGCCTCAGTCACCATGAGGGATCCAACGGCAGCACACAACATACCGAAGACTCCGCCCTCACCGCATGAAGGCACTGAGCCGGCAGGCGGGGCTTCAGGGTAGAGGTCGCGATAGGTGGGGCCGTGCTCGGCCCAGAAGACGCTGACTTGCCCGTCGAAGCGGAAGATGGAGCCCCAGACGTACGGCTTGCCGAGAATCGCGGCGGCGTCGTTGACCAGGTAACGGGTGGCAAAGTTGTCCGCACCGTCCAGGATGAGATCGTAATCCGCGAACAGCTCCAGGGCATTCGAGGAGTCAAGGCGGACGTTGTGGAGGACAACATCCACCAAAGGGTTCAGCTCCGCAATGGCCTTCCGCGCAGATTCGATTTTGGGCGTGCCCACATCGCTGACGCCGTGGATGACCTGCCGCTGCAAATTGCTGAGGTCTACGTCGTCATCGTCGACGATTCCCAGGGTTCCAACGCCCGCCGCGGCGAGGTACAGCAATGCTGGGGATCCCAGCCCGCCGGCACCTATGACAAGAACTTTCGCATTCTTAAGCCTGCGTTGGCCCAGAGCGCCGATTTCCGGAATGATGAGATGCCGGGAGTACCGTTCCACCTCGGCCGACGTTAGTTCGGCGGCCGGTTCAACGAGGGGCGGCAGGACGGCGGGCGCGGGGCGGGCAGCAAGAATTGAGGCCATACCCCAATGTATGCCTGCCGATGCCGCCCGGTCATATTACCCACCGGTACAGTGGTCATAACTGCAAAGGAAAGGCGGCAGACTGTGGCTGACGGCACACGGGCAAACGATGGAGCACCAGCGAAGCAAGAACGGACTGGTTCGACGCGTTCAGCAAGGTTGCCCCGGGACGAGCGCCGCGCGCAGTTGCTGAACGCCGCCTTGGAAGTTTTCGTATCCAACGGCTTCCACGGTGCGGCCATGGACGAAATTGCCGAGACAGCACATGTGAGCAAGCCGGTCCTGTATCAGCACTTCCCTTCCAAGCGCGAGCTGTACATGGCGCTGCTGGACAGCCACCTGGCCGCCCTGACCGATTTGATGCTCAATGCCCTGAACTCCACCACGGATAACAAAGAGCGCGTAAAGGCAGTCATGCGGGCCTACTACAGGTTCATCGCCGACGACGACCAAGCCCACCGCCTGGTTTTCGAGTCTGACCTCATCAATGACCCCGATGTCAGCTCGCGTTTGGAGACGTTCAACAAAACGTTCGCCGACGCAGTGGCCCACGTCATCGCCGAGGACACCAAGTTGCCCCCTCTGGAGGCGCAGCTCCTTGGCCGCGGACTGGCAGGAATGGCGCAGGTCAGCGCCCGCTACTGGCTCGAAACCGATGGAAACCTCGACCTCGATGTAGCCAGTGATCTGATCTATCGTTTAGCTTGGCGCGGAATCAGTCGATTCCCCAAAGAGTCCTAGGCTACAAATAGAGGACTGACTTAAAACTTGATTGGCTTGGAGGCCTTGCTGTGGAAGTAAAGATCGGCATTCAGAATGTTGGCCGTGAAATTGTGCTCGAATCCGCACTCGATGCTGATGCTGTCGCCAAGATTGTCGGAGAGGCCATCTCCAAGGGATCGGATCTGCGGCTCACGGATGAGAAGGGCCGCCAGATCATCGTTCCCGGCAATGTGCTGGGCTACGTTGAAATTGGTGCCGAGGAAGTGCGCCGCGTCGGTTTCGGCGCACTCTAGCGGTTCCCGGTTACAGCTGCCGCTAAGGAGTCTCCATGCTTTCACTCGTTGTGGTGGTTCTTGCCACGATCGCTACAGGATTCATCGTGTGGGCAAATGACAAGCGACACGGCAAGTACGGGATCGCATTGCCGGCGGGCGTTTCGGCAACCGTCGGCGTGCTCAGCTGGATAGCTTTCATCATGGCAGGCTTTGGTTACCAGCCCGGCCTGACCTGGATCCCCTGGGTCCTCCCCATCGTGTTGGGGACGGTCATCGCGATTGCCGTTGTGGTCTTTCTGGGCCGCAAACGCACCCAGCATGACACCGCCGCCCTCACCAAAGCCCTGAGGCTCTAGGCACTGTTCACTCAATAAACGTCGCTGGCCATCACCCATGGGTGATGGCCAGCGAAGTTTAACGTTCTATCCCGTCCAAGCCCCTGGGTAGCGATCCGGCTGCTGGGTAGCGATCCGGCTGCGCCTTGGCACCGGACGCCGCTGCCGCCTCGCTCACGGCGGTCGCAGCGGCGATGTCGCGCTGGGTCACCTGGCTGCCGGCGTCATGGGAAACGTAACGCAGGAACACCTTGTTGTAACGCCAGTCAAGATCCGGATGGTGGTTCTGTTCCTCGGCGATCCGGCCAATGGCGGCGATAAGCGCCAAGGCGTCGGCCGCCGTCGAGGTTTTGAACACCGTCACGAGGCCGTCCTGGAGCCTCCAGTCCGGGAGGTCCTTGAGGGCGGCCTCCATGGCGACCTGGGTCAATTGCTCTTTCCTGTCAGCCACCACGGCTCCTTCATTCAGAGGAACTCTGCCCGGCCTTCCATGGCCGACGACGCGAGGGCGTGCTCCCGGCGCGGAATACGGCCAGCCTGCTTGGCCAGCCTACCGGCGATCACCGCGTGTTTGAAGGCTTCGCCCATCTGCACCGGATTCTGGGCACGGGTCACGGCTGTTGCCAGCAGGACAGCATCGCAGCCCAGCTCCATCGCAAGCGCGGCATCGGAGGCGGTCCCGATGCCGGCGTCGAGCACTACCGGTACGGAGGCCCCGGGACACGATCAGTTCGATGTTGTGCGGGTTCAGGATGCCCAGCCCCGTTCCAATAGGCGAACCGAGGGGCATGACAGCTGTGGCGCCCAGGTTTTCCAGGCGCAGCGCCAGGACGGGATCGTCATTGGTGTAAGCGAAAACCTTGAAGCCGCGGTTCACCAGCTGTTCCGTGGCCTCAACGAGTTCCACCGCATCCGGAAGAAGCGTGTGTTCATCGGCAATGACTTCCAGCTTCACCCAGTCCGTCTCCAGGGCCTCCCGGGCGAGCTCCGCGGTCATCACCGCGTCCTTGGCAGTAAAACAGCCAGCCGTGTTCGGCAGGACCCGGATGTTGTGGTCCACCAGGAGCTGGAACAATGAACCTGTCTCGGCCGGTGAGTATCGGCGCATCGCAACAGTGGTCAGTTCCGTTCCTGAAGCCAGGAGGGCTGCTCCCAACCCGTCCAGGCTCGGCGCACCACCGGTACCCATGATCAGGCGGGAGCCGAATTCGACGCCGTCGATCACCAAAGCATCAGTGCGGACGTCAGTTTTTGCTGCGGTCATTTTTAGCCTCCCTGGACTGCGGTTACGAGTTCGAGTTCGTCTCCATCGGCGAGCGCAGTCGCTGCCCATTGGCTGCGCGGCACTACCTCGGAATTACGCGCGACGGCGACACCCAGCTTGCCGCCGTCGGCTGCCTGTCCCCGGTGGTCCAGCGCGCGGCCTGTGATGGCACTGACGAGTGTGCTCACGGACGCGTCGTCCGCCACGGCGTGTTCGGAGCCGTTGAGTTTGATGTTCATGGTGTGTCCTTGATTGCTGGTTGGAGGAGGTGATCCTGAGTTGCCGTAAATCGATCAGGCCGGAAAATGGACCATCGGGGGTCGGCTGGGCCGCTGATCAGTCCGCCTACGATTTTGGCGGCCACAGGCGTTAAGAGAACGCCGTGGCGGAAGAACCCGGTTGCGATCACGAAACCGTCGATGGTGCCCCCGGACCCGGTAACGCGTCCCAGTAATGGTGCGTTGTCCGGTGTGCCTGGCCGCGCACGGGCTGTCGCTTCCAACAGTTCCAGCTCCGCCACGGCAGGAACCAACACTTGGGCGTCACGCAGGAGTTGATAGACGCCCCCGGCGGACACTGCGTTGCTGGACGCAGACAACCCGTCCTCGCGCTGGGTGGCTCCAATCACCACCGTTCCGTCGTCGCGGGGGACGATGTAGACCGGCACCCCGCGGACCATGCCCCGGATGGTGGATGTGAGCAGCGGCTGGAGTTGTTGGGGAACGCGCAGCCTGAGGATGTCGCCGTAAACGGGCCGCAGGGGCAGGTTGAGACCCTCGGGGAGACCGCCGATCCTGGCTGCATCCAGCCCGCAGGCGAGCACAGTCTCTGAGGCCCAAACAACGCGCCCGGCGCCCGGACCGAGCTGGACCCCGCAGACTCGGCCGCCATCCCAGAGCAGGCGGGACGCTTGGAACGGCAGGGCGAAACCGTCCTCCGCTCCGGAAACCCACGTTGCGTCACTTGGTCCGTGGGCCGATAACCCGTCCAGGAGGCATCGTGCAAGGCGCCGCGGATCCACTTGGTGATCGGCCGGTATGTCGAAGGCACAGGAAATCCCGGGGCTGAGCAAAGGCTCGCGCTCGCGCGCTTCACGCAAAGACAGTGGCTCCACGCGCAGCCCCGCGGCCTGCTGGACCGTTCGGAGGTCTGCCAGCGCACGGCGGTCGGCGGCGTCCGCACCAACGGCGATGGTCGACGTCGTGCGGTATCCGGCGGCTGATTCGCTGCCGTGGACGCTCCGGACGAAAGCCGGCCACAGTTGGGAGGATTCCAGCATGAGTTCCAGGAGGTCTTCCTCCTGGTAGTGGAGTTCACTGACCGGAGCCAGCATTCCGGCGGCAGCGAACGTCGCACCCGCTGCGGGGGTGGGATCAATGAGGACCACAGAGCGGCCCTGACGGCGGGCTTCGTGGGCGATGCCAAGGCCGATGACGCCACCACCAATGACTGCCACGTCTGCCTGCAAGGGGATTTGGCGGGATTCTGCCATATGTTTCCTTCCCTACGCCGGTATTAGCCGGATCAGGTCAAGCGGTCGGCGCTGAAGCCCTCTCAGCCGGACGGTCATATGACGCTGTCACGGCTCCCGCAGTACGTGCCCAGTTTAGAGGAACTACTCTGGTTTCCATGACCCAGCATGATGTCCACACCACTGCCCGCCTTTACTTGTGCACTGATGCCCGCAAACGCCAGGGCGATTTCGAAGACTTCGTCGACGCCGCGTTTGAGGGCGGCGTCGACATCATCCAGCTTCGCGACAAGACGCTCGAGGCCGCCGAGGAGCTTGAGGTCCTGGAGGTCCTGCACAACGTTGCCCAGCGGCACGGAAGGCTGTGGGCCGTCAACGACCGCGCCGATGTTGCCAGTATTTCCGGGGCTCCGGTGTTCCATATCGGCCAAAAGGACATCCCATTACGCGCTGCACGGCACCTCCTCCATGACCGCACAGTCATCGGTCTGTCCACCCATACACCGGACCAGGTTGACGCCGCGATAGCTGCCTCCCCCGGCAGGAGCGGACTGGATTATTTCTGTGTTGGCCCGGTGTGGGCAACGCCCACAAAGCCAGGCCGTGAAGCAGTTGGGCTGGACCTGGTCACATATGCCGCGGAAGCCGTAAAGCGCGCGGATGAGGAGACCGTAGGCGGCGTCCTCCTCCCCTGGTTCGCCATCGGCGGCATAGACCTCACCAATGTTGAACAGGTGGTTGCAGCCGGAGCCAGCCGGATCGTGGTGGTACGTGCCATCACTGAGGCGGAGGACCCGACGGCGGCGGCCAAGACTTTGCTGGAAGCGCTCGACGCCGGATAACCACCCCGGCGCCCTGGCTGCGGAGGATATTCGAAAGTGTCCTAAGCCGTGAGCCCCAGCCCGGACATGCGTCGCCCATGCCGCTCCGCCAGCTCAGCGGTGAGGGCCTTGACTGCATTGCGCGCATCCCCGCCGCCCTTGAGCAGCGGTCCCAGCTGGGGATGTTCCATGCCTACGCGTTGTGCTTGCGTCAGGGCTTCACCGACCAGGCGGCGGCCCCACAAAGCCAGGCGCGACGCCAGGCGGGGGTCGTCAGCCAGGGCCCTGCGCAGGAGGATGCGTAAAACTTCCGTGGCTTGGTCGGCGGAGGCCACCTTCTGGACAAAGAGTTGCGTCCCGCCGTCAAGGAACGACGCGACCATGCGGTAGAAGTCCGATGACACGGTGTCGATCACATAGGCCTTCATGACAGATTCAAACCAGTCCGCTGGCTTTGTTCGCTCGTGAAAGTGGTCAAACGAGCGCTGGAACGGAAGCATGGCTTCTTCGGCATCGAGTCCCATCTCCGAGAGCCGGCTGCTGATCAAGGCGAAGTTTCCGTAAGCGCCGACGGCGATCTTTGCCAGCACTGCCCTGTCATGGAGGTTGGGAGCGTACCGCGAGTCGAAAGACAGCCGGCCAAACGCGGAGAGCTCGCCGTACGCCATGGCCCCCAGCAGCTCCGAAGAGAGTCGCTGGATGCGAGCATTATCGTCCAAGGAAGTGCTCATGGTCCAAGACTATCCAGCGATTTCGGGCTAACCTGATTTTCGTGTCACATCATCGGATTTCGCCCAACGTCGACGACTCGTCGGACCAGCTCGCGGCGGCATTTGCCGCCCTCCGGACCGAACTGGAGCTCCCGGGCGAGTATCCGGCCGAAGCCGTGGCGGAAGCCCGCAAAGCGGTGGAAAACCATACGCTGCCGGACCGTGACCTCAGGGACATTCCCTTTGTGACCATTGATCCCGCCACGTCCACCGACCTGGACCAAGCAGTGTTCATTGAACGTGCCGACGACGGTTACAAAGTCCTCTACGCAATCGCGGACGTGCCATCCTTCGTTGCTCCCGGCGGGGCGCTCGATGCCGAAACCCGGCAACGGGGACAAACGTTTTACGCTCCTGACGGGAGGATCCCGCTGCACCCGGAGGTCATCAGCGAAAACGCCGGAAGCCTGCTGGCCGGTCAGGACTGCAGCGCCTTCGTGTGGGACTTCGAACTGGACCGCAATGCGGAGGTAACCGCCACGTCCGTGGCCCGTGGCACTGTCCGTAGCCGCACGAAGCTCAGTTACAAAGGTGCCCAGGAGCAGATCGATGCCGGCACAGCCCCGGAGGTCCTTAAGCTCCTCAAAGAGGTTGGCCTGAAGCGCGTGGAACTGGAACGACTCCGCGGTGGTGCCAACCTGAACATGCCGGAGCAGGAAATCGTCCAGGCGACAGGTGGCGGGGGCTACAGGATTGTGGCCGCGCCGTCCTTGCCTGTGGAGGACTGGAATGCGCAGATATCCCTCATGACCGGGATGGCGGCCGCCCAACTGATGCTTGACGGAAAAGTGGGCATCCTGCGCACCATGCCGGCACCGGATGAGCGGTCACTGCTCCACTTCAAACGCCAGACAAAGGCCCTCGGGAAACCCTGGGACGGCGAGATCACCTACGGTGAGTACCTTCGGACACTTGACGCTTCGGATCCCAAACAACTCGCCATCCTGCACTCGGCAGGCACACTCTTCCGCGGCGCTGGATACACGCCTTTCGATGGCGAACTTCCCCCCAACATCATCCAGTCAGCCATCGGCGCACCCTATGCCCACACCACTGCCCCTTTGCGTCGCCTCATCGACCGCTTTGTCCTGGTGATCTGCGAGGCCCTCAGCAACGGCCACCAGATCCCCGCCTGGGCGCGGGAAGCACTTCCATCCCTGCCTGAGATCATGGCCTCATCCGACCAACTGGCCGGCCGGCTTGAGCGTCTGGCCATGGACACAGTGGAAGCTGCACTCGTGGCCAACCACATCGGCGAGGAGTTCGACGCGGTCGTCATCTCCGGTTCCAAGCCGTCCAATGGCACGATCAATGGCAATGGAAGGGCAAACGGAAACGGCAATGGGCCGTTCGGCATCATCCAGATAGCCGAACCCGCGGTGACAGCCCGATGTGACGGCGAAATGGAATCAGGCACCAAGGTCCGGGTGCAACTCCTGAAGGCCGATATCGCCAGCCGCGAGATCCGCTTTACGCTGCTCCCCTAAGTCCCCGCAGGACCCGAACTGCCGCCGATCCGGGCTTTAGCGCTCCCAGAGGATAGACTGACCCTGTAGTAATGGATGCCCGGTCGTTGATTCAGTTAATTTTTGAACTCAACAAGCCCGCCCCTACGCGATCTTGAGATGTGCCCGCTGGTCACCAGTGCCAGTACTTAGATAGCCCGCGATCGGCTTCCACTGGATTAGCTTGCGCGCCGGTTCGTGCTCCGGTACGGCTCCGCCACCCGTTGAGCATGCAGCGCCAATGCCCAAATGAATAAGGAAACTCCCTGTGAGTGAATTGCACACCCATGAAGTCCTGACGGACGCCACCGGCACCGAATCCATCGAGCCCGAGGAAACGATCATCTCTGATGAGACGCCCCACGAGATCGAAGAGAAATCGTTCGCTGACTACAACGTCCGCGCCGACATCGTCGAATCCCTCGCCGATGCCGGTATCACCCATCCCTTCCCCATCCAGGCCATGACGCTGCCCGTAGCCCTTAGCGGCCACGACATCATCGGCCAGGCCAAGACCGGTACAGGCAAGACCCTCGGTTTCGGTATTCCGGCACTGCAGCGCGTGGAAGGCCGCGATGACCCCGGCTACGCCAAGCTGGCCGTCCCCGGTGCCCCGCAGGCCCTGGTCATCGTTCCTACCCGTGAGCTTGCGGTCCAGGTAGCCAACGATCTCCAGACGGCATCCCGCAAGCGCAACGCCCGCATCGCCACGATCTACGGTGGCCGTGCGTATGAGCCGCAGATTGACGCCCTTCAGAAGGGCGTCGAGGTAGTGGTTGGCACCCCGGGCCGTTTGATCGACCTCTACAAGCAGAAGCACCTCAGCCTGAAGAACGTCAAAATGGTGATTCTGGACGAGGCCGACGAAATGCTGGACCTCGGCTTCCTGCCTGACGTGGAAACACTGATCGCCGGCACGCCGGCCGTTCGCCAGACCCTGCTCTTCTCCGCCACCATGCCCGGCCCGGTCATCGCGATGGCCCGCCGCTACATGACGCAGCCCACCCACATCCGCGCGGCCGACCCGAACGACGAAGGCCTCACCAAGCGCGACATCCGCCAGCTCATCTACCGTGCCCACAGCATGGACAAGACCGAGGTAGTGGCCCGCATCCTCCAGGCCCGCGGACGTGGACGCACCATTATCTTCACCAAAACCAAGCGCACCGCGGCCAAGGTCGCGGAGGAACTGGTGGACCGCGGATTTGCCGCTGCTGCGATCCACGGCGACCTCGGCCAGGGCGCGCGCGAGCAGGCTCTCCGCGCGTTCCGCAACAACAAGGTAGACGTCCTGGTTGCCACCGACGTTGCCGCCCGGGGCATCGACGTTGATGACGTTACGCACGTCATCAACTACCAGTGCGTGGAAGACGAAAAGATCTACCTGCACCGCGTGGGCCGTACCGGCCGCGCCGGCAACAAGGGAACGGCTGTAACCTTTGTCGACTGGGACGACATGCCCCGCTGGGGCCTGATCAACAAAGCACTGGGGCTCAGCGTTCCGGAGCCGGTTGAAACCTACTCTTCTTCCCCCCACCTCTACAGTGACCTCGACATTCCCGAGGGCACCAAGGGCCGCCTCCCGCGCAACAAGCGCACCCTTGCCGGCGTCGATGCCGAGGTCCTTGAGGACCTGGGCGAAACAGGCAAGAAGAACTCCCGTTCCGGCGGTTCATCCCGTGAAGGCGGACGCGATGGCGGCCGCGGCAGGGACGGCGGCCGTGGCCGTGGAAACGCAGCCAAGTCCACCGAAGCCAACTCGGAATCCAAGGGCGAGGGTGGACGCAACCGTACGCGCCGCCGTCGTACATCCGAAGCCGATGCCGCCCCTGCTGCCGGTTCCTCCGAAACCCGTACCGCTACCGGCGAAAATGCCGAGAAGCCGGCCCGCACGCGCCGTACGCGCACGCGCCGCCGTAACGGCGAAGTGGTTTCCGGCGGGACCGCTGGCGCCCAGTCCGGTACCTCCGAGGCCTAAAGTCCTCAATGACTGAAACTGTTTGGGCGCCGGACGGCGGCAATCTGGTGGTGCACGCGGACAACGCGGAATTCCTCCCGACGCTGCCGGACGGCGCCTTCACACTCATTTACGTGGACCCGCCCTTCAACACGGGCCGGGTCCAACGCCGCCAGGAAACGCGCATGGTCCGCAACGCGGACGGCGACGGCGACCGCGTCGGGTTCAAGGGCCGCTCCTACGACACCATCAAGGGTGCCCTTCACAGCTACGATGACGCCTTCAGCGACTACTGGTCCTTCCTGGAACCCAAGCTCGTAGAGGCCTGGCGGCTCCTTGCCGACGACGGCACGCTATACCTGCACCTGGACTACCGCGAAGTGCACTACGCCAAGGTGATGTTGGACGCCATCTTCGGCCGGGAATGTTTCCTCAACGAAATCATCTGGGCCTACGACTACGGCGCCCGGGCCAAAAACCGCTGGCCCACCAAGCACGACAACATCCTGGTGTACGTAAAAAACCCTGCGAAGTATCACTTCGACAACGCCGAAGTGGACCGCGAACCCTACATGGCCCCCGGCCTGGTCACACCTGCCAAACGCGAGCGGGGAAAGCTCCCCACGGACGTCTGGTGGCACACCATTGTTTCGCCCACCGGCAGGGAAAAGACCGGTTACCCCACCCAGAAACCCGAAGGCCTGGTGCGCAGGATCGTCTCTGCTTCGAGCCGCGAGGGCGACTGGTGCCTGGACTTCTTTGCCGGATCAGGAACCCTGGGCGCTGTTGCCGCCAAGCTCGGGCGCAACTTTGTCTGCGTGGACCAGAACGAGCAAGCCATTGAGGTCATGCGGAAGCGGCTGGGCGCCAAGGCGTCGTTCCACTGCAACTAGAGGCGTCTTCTGGTCAGCCGCACCCGTGCATCAATTGGATTCCGTGCTCGCCCTGCCTATTGTCCAGGGCTGCCCCATAGGAATCACACAATGCGTTGACCAGCAGTGCGAAGCCTTGGCCGTTCTGATAATTCCCTTCACCGCCGGGCACATCAGGCACCGTGCCTGGAGGAAGGAACACCCAGGCGCCCCAGGCTTCCACATAGCCCCAGTTTCCGCTGAAGTGGACGTTGCTGCTGATATCCGGCACAAATACCCACTCGGTGCCTGTGTAGGCCGGGCGGCTCACGTTATTGCAGTCCAGGGCATTTGCTGTGGCAGGGATGAACATTAAAGCTGCTGCAAGGGCTGTTGCAGCCAAGGATTTCTTGAACATGATTGCTCCATCGACGGGGTGAGTCATTGGTTGCGATGAGACCTTCAGTGGTGCGGCCCAGCCCGCCTCCCCCACGAGCGCCAGACTACTCTTCCCCCGCAGCACGTCAACCTATTTTCCGAACCCGTGGTACTGGGCAGCGGTGGTCCTCGTTTATGGCCGCACAACCGTGCTGCCGGTTGCCAGTTCCTCGATCCTTGCCAGGACGTCCGGGGATGTCAGGTTCTCTCCCAGCAGATTCGGTTTGCCGGCTCCGTGATAGTCGGATGATCCCGTGATGAGCAGCCCATGCTCGGACGCCATGGTGCGAAGAAAGGCACGTCCTTCTTCAGGGTTGTCGCGGTGATCGATTTCCAGGCCCAGCAGTCCGGCGTCTATCATCTCCCGGTACGTCCGCTCCCCCACGATCCGTCCCCTCGCTGAAGCGACCGGGTGCGCGAAGACCGGCACGCCGCCAGCGGCACGGACAAGTTCGACGGCGGTAGCGGGGTCGGGTGCGTAGTGCTGCACGAAGTATCGCGAATGCGAGGTGAGGATGGACGTGAAGGCCTCGGAGCGGTCCGCGACCACGCCGGCAGCGACCAAGGCATCCGCGATATGCGGGCGCCCTACTGTGGCACCAGGAGCCACATGGTGGATGACGTCGTCCCACGTCAAGGGATAATCCTCGGACAGCAGGGTGACCATGCGCTCAGCGCGAGTAAGCCGGGCGTCCTTTGACTTGGTGATCTCTTCAAGAAGCCCGG
Organism: Arthrobacter sp. StoSoilB13; assembly: GCF_019977255.1. Lineage (NCBI taxonomy): Bacteria > Bacillati > Actinomycetota > Actinomycetes > Micrococcales > Micrococcaceae > Arthrobacter > Arthrobacter sp. StoSoilB13. Next base: position 1,513,071 of record NZ_AP024647.1, read on the forward strand.
GGTGGGAAGGATCATGCAGGTAGCTCAACAGGTGGACGCTGATTCCCTGCTCCGTCCGGCACGAGATCTCCATTCCCGGAACAAAAGTGACTCCATGTTCCTTGGCGGCGGCAGCAGCAAGCTCCCAGCCATCAGTGGAATCGTGGTCCGTCAACGCAATGACGTCCAGGCCTGCAGCTGCGGCCGAAATGATCACCCCGGCCGGGGTCTCGGTTCCGTCGGAAACATTCGAGTGCGTATGCAGGTCTATCCTCACTTTCCCAGCCTATGGGATGCGGACCGGCTTGGGGTGTTGCGCCGTTGGCCTCCTCACGAAACTGGTGGGACGATGTAACGGTGAATGATGCCGAAAACACCCCGTACGCGGAATCCACAGATTCCCAGCCCCTGCAAGAACGCGTCAACAACCGTTCGCAGCGGCCCACATCCGATGCCTTCAAGGCATTCATGGCCAGCAACTGGGCGCCCTCACCGCAGGTGAACCCCGCTCGTGACGCCGTCGCAGACCACGCTGCCCGCCGCCGTCGCGCAATTTCCGAACTGTTCAAGGGTGAACGGCTCGTTATCCCGGCCGGTCCGCTCAAGGTCCGCTCAAACGACTGCGACTACCGCTTCCGCCCGCACTCCGGATTCGCCCACCTCACGGGGTTGGGCCTGGACCACGAGCCGGATGCCGTTTTGATCCTGGAACCGGCCGGTGAAGGAAAGGGCGACGACGGCGGCCACCACACTGCCACCCTGTACTTCCGTCCCCTGGCTGGCCGCGATACCGAACAGTTCTACGCCGACTCCCGGGCCGGTGAATTCTGGATTGGCGCACGGCCCACACTGGCAGAATTCAAAGCCCGCCTGGGTCTGCCCACGGCGCACATTTCCGAACTTGAACTGGCCATCACCAAGAACGTGGGCGCGCCGGAAATCGGCGGCATCTCCATCCGTCTGGTCCGCAAGGTAGATGAGAACATCGATGCTTTGGTGGACACTGCCCGTTACAACACGGCCAAGGATCCTGAGAACCTTGATCTGGGCGAACTCGATGCTTTGGACGAAAAGCTCAGTGAAGCACTCTCCGAACTCCGCCTGATCAAGGACGAGTGGGAGATCGAGCAGATGAAGATCGCCGTTGCCGCCACCGTGGAAGGCTTCGCCGACGTCGTGCGCGCCCTCCCACGTGCTTTGACGCACAAGCGCGGCGAACGCGTGGTTGAAGGCGCTTTCTTCGCCCGTGCCCGCGAAGAAGGCAACGAACTCGGCTACGACACCATTGCGGCTTCAGGCAACAACGCCACGGTGCTGCACTGGACCCGCAACTCGGGCCCCGTCAACGCTGGTGAACTCCTGCTGCTTGACGCAGGAGTGGAGGCTGATTCGCTGTACACAGCGGATGTCACGCGGACCCTGCCGGCAAACGGCGCGTTCACCGAGGTGCAGCGTAAGGTCTACGAAGCTGTCCTGGACGCCGCCGATGCGGGGTTTGCCGCCGCACAGCCCGGCGTGAAATTCCGGGACATCCACACTGCAGCCACCACGGTGCTTGCCGAGCGCCTTGCTGAATGGGGTCTGCTGCCTGTCTCTGTCGAGGAAGCCATCAGCCCCGAAGGCCAGCAGCACCGCCGCTGGATGCCCCACGGAACCAGCCATCACCTCGGCCTGGACGTCCACGACTGTGCCCAGGCCAAGCGTGAGCTTTACCTGGATGGAATCCTCACTGAGGGCATGGTCTTCACGATCGAGCCCGGCCTGTACTTCAAGAACGAAGACCTCGCCATTCCCGCCGAATACCGTGGCATCGGTGTCCGCATCGAGGACGACATCCTCATGACCGCGGATGGCCCCGTGAACCTGAGCGCGGCATTGCCACGCAAAGCCGACGACGTCGAGTCCTGGATGGCCGGCATCTACCAGGAAGCTGCGGGCTAGCCTCCAGCAAGGGGACCCGGTCCGGCAGACAACAGCACAGCGGACATCAGAACAAAAGGAAGGCCACCGGATGCATACATCCGGTGGCCTTCCCTTTGTGCTTCTTATACAGCTATTGCTTGTGGGAATCTCCGTTCCCGGGCCGCTGTTCCTCTTGCCGGTGTTCCTCGGGCCGGGGGGCATTCTGGCCCTCCGTGACCCGGACACCGTACTGGGGGCGGCCATCGGGCAGGTCCGGATAGCGCACGGGTGACGGCGTCGGGTTCTGTACTGGCTGTGCAGCAGGAGCCTGCGCGCCGGAGGCAGCGGATTCGGTGGGCTCCGGTCCGCGCTGGCCATAGGGATCGTTCCAGGTGGCAGGACGATCAGGGGCCTGGCCGGGCTGCTGGAAGGGCGCGTTTGGCTGACCGTAAGTTTGTGCTTGCCCGGTGGCAGCCTGTGCGGAATTCATCGGCAGTTGGTGGAGCAACCTGCGGGCTTCGTGGGCTGCCTCGATGGCAACAATGACATCGTAATTGGTGGCGACCACCTGGCTTGTGGACGTGAAGTCGCGCTTGCCGCGCTGGGTGGCGTACGTGGCGATGCCGAACAGCATGAAGAAAGCCGCACCCATAAGCACGGACGTGATGATGGAGAAGGTGCCGCCAGCGGGCGTGAAGAAGGAAAGCATGACGCCGACGAAGAGGCCGAACCACATGCCGCTCAAAGCACCGGACAAGGCAACGCGTGGGTAGCTCAGCCGCCCGGTGACCCGCTCCACCATCTTGAGGTCGTTGCCCACGATCGATACCAGGTGCACGGGGAACTGCTGGTCTGCGAGGTAGTCCACCGCCTTTTGGGCATCCAAATATGAGGTGTACGAGCCAACAGTGTCGCCCTGGGGTACGCTGCGGGACTCCTCAACGGCTTTAGGAGCACCAAAAATGTTTGACATAGCCCCATTGTGTCGCATGTAGATGTGAAGCGGCTGGAATTCAGCTAAAAGAGAGCAGACTCGGTAGCCTGTAAACATGAGCACACATCCCTCACGCGTCTTTGTCGCGCGTCTGCTCGGCTTGGACGTTTTCGACCCCCTGGGCGATCGTTTAGGCCGGTTGCGCGACGTCGTCGTGCTCTCCCGAGGGACCCGCGGCGCCCCGCATGTCGTAGGCATCGTGGTGGAAGTGCCCGGCAAGAAGCGCGTCTTCGTACCGATGACCCGGATCACCTCCATCGACCAGACCCAGATCATTTGCACGGGCTTGGTGAACCTGCGTCGTTTCGAACAACGGGGCGCGGAAACGCTCGTGGTCGCGGAAATGTTTGATCGCCGCGTCACCCTTGCCGATGGCAGCGATGCAACGATCGAGGACATCGCGATGGACCAGCACCGGTCCAAGGACTGGTTCGTCAGCAAACTCTTCGTCCGTCGCGGGCATTCCTTGTCCCCCCTGAGCAGGCTCCGCCGCAACGAAACCCTGATCATTGACTGGGCGGACGCGCAGACCGGCGGGCATAACGAACCCCAGGCCGCCACACAGTTCGTTGCCACGCACGAGGACCTCAAGCCTGCCGACTTCGCCGAAGCCCTGCAGGAGATGAGCGACAAGCGCCGCTTTGAAGTGGCAAGCGAACTTCAGGACGAACGATTGGCAGACGTCCTCCAGGAGCTTCCCGAGGACGACCAGGTGGAGATCCTGTCCGCCCTGGACGTGGAACGGGCCCGCCGATGTCCTGGAAGAAATGGACCCCGACGACGCCGCCGACCTCCTCGCCGAACTCCCCTCCGCCCAGGCGGAAGAACTGTTGCAGCTCATGGAGCCTCAGGAAGCCGAAGATGTCCGGCGTCTCCTGGAGTACGACGAAGACACTGCAGGTGGCCTCATGACGCCCGTGCCCGTCATCCTGCCTCCTGAAGCCACGGTCGCCGAAGCCCTGGCCCACGTCCGCCGCGAGGAACTCTCCCCCGCCTTGGCGTCCTCCATCTTCATCACACGGCCTCCGCTGGAAACGCCCACCGGGCGCTTCCTGGGCGTTGTACATATACAACAACTCCTGCGCTTCCCTCCGCCGGAGCCGCTGGGAAACCTTGTTGACAAGAACCTTGAGCCGTTGTCGGACCAGGCGCACATCAGCGAAGTAGCCCGGACCCTGGCCACGTACAACCTGAACTCCCTGCCCGTCGTCGACGACGACGGCCGCCTTGTGGGGGCGGTGACTGTTGATGACGTGTTGGATCACCTGTTGCCCGATGACTGGCGCGCTCACGAGGACGACGCCCCTATAAGGAAACTCGGAGGCCGCATTGGCTGATAACAACGCCCCCCGATCCCCCAGGTCCACTGGACGTACGAACAGTCCCGGCAGCCTGGACACGCCGCTGAGCGGGCGTCAACGCATACTGCCCAAGTTCTCCCCCAACCCTGACGCATTCGGCAATGCCACGGAGGGTTTTGCGCGCTTCATGGGTACGCCGCAGTTCCTCGTGTACATGACGGTCTTCTGTCTCTTCTGGCTGGCATGGAATACGTTTGCGCCCACGGAGTGGCAGTTCGACCGCGTGGAACTCGGCTTCACGCTCTTGACGCTCATGTTGTCGCTGCAGGCTTCATACGCGGCACCGCTCCTGCTGCTGGCCCAGAACCGTCAGGACGACCGGGACCGGGTGTCGCTGCAGCAGGACCGCCAGCGGGCCGAGCGGAACCTGTCAGACACTGAATACTTGACCCGTGAACTGGCTTCCCTGCGAATCGCACTCCGTGAAGTAGCCACCCGCGACTACGTCCGCGCCGAACTCCGCAGCCTGCTGGAAGACATCATCGATGCCCAGGAGGAACTGCGGGAGAGCGAAGCGGCAGCAGAGGGCAACGAGTCTTCGGCCGACAAGGTCAAAGAGAAGCTCAAGGAGAAACGGGACAAGTCGCGTGGACCACGCACGCAACAGATCCCCAAAGTACGCCCGCAACGTCCAGGGCCCCAGCACTCCAGCGCGAAGCCGGCCCCTACCGAAAATCCTGAAAGCCGAGCGTAACCCATGACCACCCCATCGGCCGAGGCACTTCACGCTGCCCTGGCAACCGTCATCGACCCCGAGTTGCGGCGTCCAATCACCGAACTTGGCATGGTGGAGTCGGTGTCAGCCACCGACGACGGCAACGTCCATGTAGCAGTACTGCTCACGATCGCCGGTTGCCCGCTCCGCGACACCATTACGGCGGATGCGACCACTGCGTTGTCAGGCATCGCAGGCGTCACCGGTGTTGACGTGGAGCTGAAGGTCATGACCCCCGCCCAGCGCGAGGCCCTGAAGGAACAACTGCGCGGTCCGGGTGGCCAGCGGGGCATCCCATTTGCCAAGCCTGGCTCCTTGACGAAGGTCTACGCAGTGGCCAGCGGAAAAGGCGGCGTAGGTAAGTCTTCCGTCACCGTCAACCTCGCCTGTGCCCTGGCCGCACAGGGCTTGCGGGTGGGTATCGTGGACGCTGACGTGCACGGCTTCTCCGTCCCGGGGCTCATGGGCATCACGCAGAAACCGACGCAGGTGGATGACATGATCCTGCCTCCTGTGGCCTACGGGGTGAAGGTCATATCCATTGGCATGTTCGTTGCGGGAAACCAGCCCGTGGCGTGGCGTGGTCCCATGCTGCACCGCGCTTTGGAGCAGTTCCTCACGGACGTCTACTTCGGTGACCTCGACGCCCTGTTCCTGGACCTGCCTCCCGGAACAGGCGATATCGCGATATCCGTGGCCCAGCTCCTCCCGAACGCCGAAATCCTCGTGGTAACCACCCCGCAGGGCCGCCGCTGCGGACGTCGCCGAACGGGCCGGAACCATCGCAACCCAAACCGGCCAGAAGGTTGCCGGCGTCATCGAGAACATGTCCTTCCTGGAAATGCCAGACGGCGGTCGCATGGAATTGTTCGGAAGTGGCGGCGGTGCCGTCCTCGCTGAGCGTCTGAGTGCTGCTGTGGGCAGCGACGTGCCCCTGCTCGGCCAGATTCCCTTGGACATCCGCTTGCGTGAGGGCGGTGACGCCGGAAAGCCTGTAGTCCTTGCCGCGGGCGAAACTGCTGCTGCGAAGGCGTTGGAAGGCATTGCAGGGATGTTGGCAACGCGTCCGCGCGGATTGTCCGGCATGCCGCTGGGAATCCAGCCGCGCTGAGCCACCGCGTTTCGAAAGAGACTCCGAAGTTTACGTAGCTTCGGTATCGAAAGGCGCGGCCTCGCCTTCGGCGAGCCGCTCAATGATGCGGGCCGGAGCCTTGGGCTTCGTGTCCACTGCTGCGGCTGCAACTGTCGCCGCAGCAGCCGGCGCGCCTGCGTTGACGGGCTTGGAATCATCGTCAAGCAACGCATCCTTGATGATGCGTCGCGGATCGTATTGGCGGGGATCGTACTTCTTCCAGTCGACCTCATCGATGTCGATGCCGACTTCTTCCTTGATCTGCTCGCGTGCCCCGGAGGCCATCCGGCGGACTTCCTTCACCAGGTTTGCGAGCTTTTGAGTGTATTCGGGCAAACGGCTGGGACCGATGACGAGTACGCCGATAATCAGAAGGAGTATGAACTCCGGGCCGTTGATTCCAAGCACGCTACGAAGATTACCTTGTCTGTGGTGCCGGTCATAAACCAGCGGGACGGAGCAGTGTCCGGAGGCCGCGGATCATCCGTTCGGACCACGTCTCGGAGGCTTGCGGAGCTTTGTTGCTGACCATGGAGTCCCCTGCACGAACCAACTCGGGAACGGCGTCGTCGGCTACATCAGCCGGGAGGTCCGATGAGTAGCTGAGGACTGCTGCGGAGGTCCGGTATACAGCCTCCCACGGCGTCCCCTGCGTGAGGGAGAGTTGCGCCGATGCCGGTCGTCCAGTGACGGCGATGTCCGAACCCTGCAGGTGCTCTTCCACGACAGTGGCGTAATGGCCGTTGCTTTCAAGCCGGAGTTCCACTGCCGGGTGACCGTTATGCATGGTGGCCTTGGCGGCTACGACGTGGAAGCCCATACCGCCAAGTTCAGGACAGGCCCATCCCTGGTCCCGCAGGGCATCCAACTGTTCGGAACTCAAATTCACGGGCCCGGTGGGGCGGAAGTCCGGCGTCGCCACGGATTCCGACGTCATCATCAGTTCCGCGGGGCCGCCGGTAAATGCACTGGAAAGGGATGAAGCGCCGTTGCCTGCACCGATGGCTGCTTGCGGCGCGGTATCTCCTGCCACCGCATATGCGGCAAGGCCCAGCGCACCTGCACTTGCCGTGAGAGTGCCCGCGGCCACGCCGGCGATTCGAAGGGCCCGCCATGCACCACGCCTGGTCCGTGGATTTGCGACCGGCGCGGCCTGCTCATCCGCGAGTCGTTGTGTGTGCTGGAGCAAACGCGCGGTCAGGTCCTGGCTGGCTTCGGGCACCGCTGCTCCGCGGAGCCGTTCAAGATACTGCCGCTCCCTGTTCAGGGCAGCACGGCACTCCGGGCAATGCCGAAGGTGCTCCGGGTTCCGGGTGTGGCGCAGGGCAGCCAGTTTGTAACGTGCAGCCAGTTTGCGACGTGACAGGGCACCCGGACGGATGTGGCGTCGAGGCATCGACTACCTAAAGAATGCTGGCGATGCGGGGCATCTTCAGGCGGGGCTTGCGGGCTTCAGCCGGACGGGGGTCACGGTGGGCGAGCTTCTCCCGCAGCATGGTGCGGCCACGGTGGATACGGGACCTGACGGTGCCCAGCTTCACGCCCAGCGCCTCCGCCACCTCGTCATAGGACAATCCTTCAAGATCGCATAGAACAACGGCAGCCCTGAAATCCGGTGGCAGTTCTTCCAACGCACGCTGGACATCAAGGTCCAAGTTGTTGTGTTCGAAGCTCTGCTCGGGGCCTGGCTCACGGCCCGGCAGGCGTGATTCGGCGTCCTCGGCGAGGGCGTCAAAGCGGATCCGGCTCTTACGACGTGCCTGGTCCAGGAAAAGGTTGGTGGTGATCCGGTGCAGCCACCCGTCCAGGGTGCCCGGCTTGAAGTTTTCCAGCGAACGGAAAACCCTGACAAACACCTCCTGGGTGAGGTCCTCGGCGTCGAACTTATTTCCGGTCAGGCGGTAGGCAAGGCGGTACACCTTGGCGGAGTGGTTGGCGACCACGTCCTCCCAGCTGGGCGCGACCCAGTCCGTAACGGCCTCAAGGCTCTCCGATATCTGGACTGGCGCAGCATGCGATGCCGGCATCGTCCACTCCCCTCAAACTGTGGTTCACCGGACTCCTCCGGTGCCGCCCACCACGTGGATGACCGGATCAATATCATCCCAAGTTTGTCTGGGAATTTCCTGACTAAGGCACATTTTCCACGCAAGGCGAAATCCTGCCGCAGACACAATCCCGGGACGGGTGCGAACAGGGGGTTTGGATCACCGGACACAGTAGGCTGGTACAGACACCCCTACGCGCGGAAAGCGAACCCTTCATGAGTGCCGACAAGTCAACCAGCTGGTCCTATGCAGAAGATCTGCCTGCTGAAGATGACGTGTTGTTGCGCGCCCGGGAGAGGTCCTTCGAGCTGGGAGTCAAGCCCATCAGCCCCGGCGTTGGCGCGGTGTTGACAGTCCTTGCCGCGGCTTCAAAGGCACAGACAGTAGTTGAGGTTGGCTCGGGCGCGGGGGTCTCAGGTGTTTGCCTGTTGCGGGGCCTGGGTCCACAAGCCGTCCTGACCACCATCGACGTCGATGTCGAACACCTCAAGGCCGCCCGCGAAGCCTTCCTGGAGTCGGGCAGCCCCGCCAACCGTACCCGGACCATCTCAGGAAGGGCCGCCGACGTCCTCCCACGCCTCACGGACTCCGCCTATGACCTTGTTTTCATCGACGCCGACAAGCCGAACTTTCCCCGCTACGTTGAACAGGCTGTCCGGTTGCTCAAGACCGGTGGCACCTTGGTGATCAACGACGCCTTGGATAAGGACCGCGTCTCAAATCCGGCAGCCCGCGACGCCACCACTGTGGTTCTTCGGCAAGTTGGCAAATCCATTCGCGACGACGACCGCCTGGCCTCTGCGATGCTTCCCACCGGCGACGGACTTCTGGTGGCCGTCAAAAAATAGGCAATTGCCATTTAGCGGACATTCTTAAAGAACGGCCCCCAAGAAACACGCTGCTGCTTAAACAAAAGCAGGGCTCCGGCTCCCGCCGGGCCCTGGTCTTTTGAATCCAGCCTGCCTATGAATCTATTCGGTAACGCCTACGAGGCATTCCTTGAGGTTCTCCGCCTCCGCGGCATTGAGCTCGACTACAAGCCGTCCTCCGCCTTCGAGCGGCACACGCATGATCAGGCTGCGTCCCTCTTTGGTTACTTCCATAGGGCCGTCGCCAGTACGTGGTTTCATAGCCGCCATTAGGAAAATCCCCTCCATTTGTCCCAAGTCACGCCCAACCCGGCCGGGCTGGATCCGCTTCGCAATTGCAGCCGGCGGCACCGCTTGGGAGGCCGCCTTGGCCGGGCACTTTTAGGTGCTTTTGTCCTTGCTCGTATTCCATTATCCCGTACTTACTGCTCCGTAGCGAATCAATGGACTAATTACCCCCACACGGAACAAACACACTTCCCGACGGCGGGCGGTCCGGTTATGGCGGATAGTCTCCGCCTCCAGGCAATGGCGCCCAGGCCCAAAGCCAAACCACCCAGACGATCTGGAGGAGGACAAACATGACGACGACGGTTCCCCTGTATGCCTTGGACCCGGACAGCAGCGCCGCACCGAGGGCAAGCGGGAAAAGAGGAAGCAACATCCGGAAAGTACTGGTCTGGGGATGCAGGAATACCAGCAAATAACCCATGTAGCAGGCGCACCAAAGTCGCATTTCCGTTCCCAGTGCGCGAACAGGCTTTGAAATCATCAGCAGCACGAACAAGCCGACGAAAACGAAGGGCGCCAACACGCCAAGAACCGGACCGAACAGCATCCGTCCGGTATCGAACCACGGCTTGAAGGGCACCAGATCGTGTCCTCGCCAGGCAGTTTCCGTCCGCGTATAGGCGCTGGGGTCCCCCGTGACTGCCCAGGCTATAGCCGGCCAGGCCAGGGCTCCGAGTCCGGTTGCCAGCACCAGGGCGCCCAGGGACAGGAGTTCCGGCGCGGACGAAGCCATTGCCCGGGGCTGGTCATCATTTTCTGATGGCCTGAAGTGCTGCCAGAGCCGCCAGACCAGGAGGAGGCCCAGCATGGCAGCGAAGGGGACTCCCGTGGGCCTGGACAAACACATCAACAGCACTACAGGTATGGCTGTCACGTAGCGTCGCCGGACCACCAGAAGCAATGAGCCGGACAGCAGCAGGAGGTTCAGGGATTCTGCGTAGGGTACCTGGAGAATTGGGGAGACCGGGAATGCGGACACGAAGATGACGCCCCACATCGCAGTGCGCCGGCTGGCTGCTTCCCTGAATAGTTTGAAGATCACCAAGGCAGCACCGAGGCCCGCAACCATGGCTATGGCAGTGAGGGCCTGCAGAGTCCCGAGTCCCGTAATGGCGGAGAGTCCCCGTCCAAGAAACGGGAACAGGGCATAAAAGGCCCAGGCGTTCTCCTTGACTACCCCGTTTGCATCCACCGGGAGCACGGAGGGGTAGCCGTTGTCCGCTGCCTGGGAATACCAGCGCGCATCCCAGATAGTGATGAAGTTCCAGTAGTCGGGGGCGGGCGGGAACCAAGGATTCACTCCCTGATGAACGGCAGCCGCCATAAAGATGCAGGCACTGACCACCCGGGGCCACGACAAAAACCAACGAAACCTGCAGCCACCACGGCCACTGTGCCATCCGGGCTCCCGCGGCGGAGATACCGCGCGACAGGCGGGCAGTAGGTCCCTCCCCGCCAAAACGGATACGTGGAGTTGTACTCACGGCGTGGTCCGCTGGGCGCCGCCATTCTCAAGCTTTGATTGGACCAACGCGCTGAGTCTCTCGATCTCACGGTCCTTGGCCACCAGTTGGTCCCGTAACTCATCAAGGACCTGGTCCACCTGGTCCATGCGGTAACCACGCAGCCCCAGCGCAAAGCGCACGGCGTCGATGTCTGTGGCTGCGGCCTTCTCCGGGAGCAGCACCGGAGGCAAGTTGGGCACCGGGTCATCCAGGCCCGCTCCGACGGAGCCGCCACGGATGATGGCGGCCCCAAAATACAATGCGGCACCAATGAGGACAATCGCGACAAACACCAGGAAAAAGCTCACAGCCACCATCGTGCCAGAAACAGCCGCCTACTCCGGGCGCTGGTTTCCATTGGTGGTGGCCGGAAGCGGAGCACCGTGCAAGACGCGGTGGACGGCATCGGCAGGGTCATCCACCAGTTGGATCAGGTCCAGGTCCTTTTCAGACACCATCCCTTCAGCAACCAAAGTGTCCCGGATCCACTCAATCATTGGACCCCAGAAGCGGACACCCAGCAGCACGATCGGGAACGATGTCACCTTTCGTGTCTGTACCAGGACCATTGCCTCGAACAGCTCGTCCAAGGTTCCAAGTCCGCCGGGCAAGACGACGAAGCCCTGGGCGTATTTCACGAACATGGTCTTGCGGGCGAAGAAGTACCGGAAGTTGATGCCCAGGTCCACCCACTGGTTCAAGCCCTGCTCGAACGGCAACTCAATGCCCAGCCCGACGGATACGCCGTTGCCCTCAACAGCACCCTTGTTGGCGGCTTCCATGGAGCCCGGACCGCCGCCGGTGATCACTGCGACCCCGGCTTCGGCGAGCTTGCGTCCTACATCCACTGCCATCTCGTAGTACTCGGTTCCCGGTTTGGTACGGGCAGAACCGAAAACACTGACCGCCGGACCAATATCGGCCAAGGCCCCAAAGCCCTCAACGAATTCGCTCTGAATCCTCAGGACGCGCCAGGGATCGGTGTGGATGAATTGCCCGGCACCGCTCGTGTCCAGTAAATGCTGATCGGACATTCCCGTGTCTGCCTGTTTGCGTCGCAGTTCCAAAGGACCCTTGTGCTTGGCCGGTGGAATCTCCGAAGGCAGGGGCACATTGACGCCCGCGACGTGGCCATTCGCGTCGGGGCCGGAAATCGGGTGCTGGCTAATGCTCATTGCCCAAGGCTAGCGCGGATGAATGCAAGCGAAGACGCTACGACGCGGTTCTTGCATTGCAGTCTGGTATATCGCTGGAGGGCAGGTTTCTGTTCAGTCACGATCTGGAGGAACTTGCCGTGACCGTGGTCATAATTGTGTCTTTGTTCGCTAGATTCGTCCTATGACTACTCAAGTGTCCGGCGATGCGCTCGTCTCCCTGAACAGCGTCAACAAACACTACGGTCAATTGCACGTCCTCAAAGACATCAACCTCCAGGTTCGGAAGGGTGAAGTCGTCGTGGTCATCGGGCCGTCCGGCTCCGGAAAGTCCACGTTGTGCCGTGCCATCAACCGTTTGGAAACGATCGACGACGGCGACATCGCGATCGACGGGAAGAAGCTCCCGGAAGAAGGCAAGGAACTCGCCCACCTGCGTGCAGACGTGGGAATGGTCTTCCAGTCCTTCAACCTGTTCGCCCACAAGACGATCCTTGAGAACGTCACGCTGGGACCGATCAAGGTGAAGGGCGTCGCCAAGGGCACGGCGGAAAGGGAGGCCATGGCCCTCCTGGAACGTGTCGGCGTCGGCCACCAGGCTCCCAAGCTCCCCGCGCAGCTCTCCGGTGGCCAGCAACAGCGCGTGGCCATTGCCCGCGCACTTGCCATGAAGCCCAAGGTGATGTTGTTCGACGAGCCAACCTCGGCTCTGGACCCCGAAATGATCAATGAGGTCCTGGACGTCATGATCCAGTTGGCAAAGGAAGGCATGACCATGATCGTGGTTACCCACGAGATGGGCTTTGCCCGCAAGGCAGCCGACCGCGTCGTGTTCATGGCCGATGGCCAGATCGTGGAAGATTCAACACCCGAGGAATTCTTCACCAATCCGCAGAGCAACCGCGCCAAGGACTTCCTGTCCAAGCTTCTGACCCACTAGCTCCCTGCTGACCGCATCCAGGCCCGCACGGACCGCACCCAGGCCGTACGACGGCCAACCAATGAAAGAATGTCATGAAGAAGGCTTTTATTACCCGGAGGAAATCTCTCCTGGTGGCCGCTTCGGCTGCACTGGCCCTCTCGCTGAGAGCCTGTGGTGGAGGCAGTGGCACCACCACTCCGCCTGTTGCCTCGGCGAGCTTCGAGGCCGGTACCACGATGGCGAAGTTGAACCAGGCCAAGAAGATCACCATTGGTACCAAGTTTGACCAGCCGCTGTTCGGCCAGAAGGGCCTTGACGGCAAGCCTGTCGGCTTCGACGTCGAAATCGGCAAGGCCATCGCCGCCAAGCTCGGCATTGAACTGACAAGATCGAATGGGTTGAAACTGTTTCCGCCAACCGTGAACCGTTCATCGAGCAGGGCCGCGTTGACATCGTCATTGCCACCTACACGATCAACGATGCTCGCAAGCAGAAGGTCGCCTTCGCGGGTCCGTACTACGAAGCCGGCCAGGCTTTGTTGGTGAACAAGGACGACAACTCCATCACCAAGCCCGAGGACGTGAAGGGCAAGAAAGTTTGCTCCGTTACGGGTTCCACGCCAGCCAAGACCATCGTTGAAAAGTACGGCGCCGAACTGGTTCCGGCCGCCAACTACACCGCTTGCCTGGAGCCGTTGCGCAACAAGCAGGTTGTCGCCGTCACCACGGACAACGTGATCCTCGCCGGTTACGTTGACAAGGAACCGGACGCCTTCAAGCTCGCTTCGGACCAAACCTTCACAAAAGAGCCTTACGGCATCGGCCTGAAGAAGGACGACACGGTCTTCCGCAACTGGATCAATGACCAGTTGGAGGAATTCGCCAAGGACGGCACCTACAAGAAGGCCTGGGAAGCAACAGCAGGAAAGGTCATCAAGACCGCTCCTGAGCTGCCCAAGATCGACCGTTACTAGTCGGAAGCCGGTGGCTGCCGCCCTCCCCTCGTGGGAAGGGCGGCAGCCACCGACCTTGAGGACTCCCTACCTTTCCGCCGCAGCCGAAGGAAGCCAATGTGACGCCATCTTCGAAAGCCTCCCCCAATATTGGGACGGATTTTCTCCGAACCCTGTTTCTAGCCGTCGTGTCCGGCGTGATCGCGCTGGCAGCAGGTACTCTGCTCGCCGCAATGCGTGTCTCGCCCGTGGCAGCCTTACGGGCTTCAGCACGTTTTATGTTGAAGTCGCCAGAAACACCCCACTCACAATAATTTTCTTTTTCTCAGCAATGTGCTCCCGGCTTGGCGTCAAGTTTGAACAATTTGAAGTGGCCGCCATCATCGCGTTGAGCAGCTACACGCAGCATTTGTTGCTGAAGCTGTGCGATCCGGCGTCAACAGCGTCCCGGTCGGACAGCCGAGGCAGCCCGCAGCATTGGCATGACGTTCACGCAGGTTTTGGGCCTGGTGGTCCTGCCCCAGGCCGTTCGCACCGTTGTACCCCCGTTGATCAACATCATGATTGCGCTGGTCAAGAACTCATCCGTGGCGGGTGCCTTCTTTGTCCTGGAGCTCTTCGGCTACGGCCTGCAGTTGTTCAAACAGCCATGGTGACGCAGTCATGTGGATCTTGATCGGTGTGGCATTCTTCTACCTGCTGATCACAGTGCCTCTGGGCTTGTTGGCCCACTTCGTCGAGAAAAAGGTGGCGATTGCCCGATGACTTCGGTTCTCTATGACGTACCAGGCCCCAAGGGGCCCGCCGCGTTTCCCTCATTGGTTCAGTTGTCGGGTCCATCATCATTGCCGGTGGCGTGGTGGGAGCCATTGTCATCCTGTCTTCGCAGGGCATATTCAACGCCTCCCGTTGGGAAGTCTTTGTTAACGAGTCTGCAAAGGACGTATGGACGCAGCTCGGCTACGGCGTCCTTGCCACCCTGCAGGCAGCCGGCATTGCAGCCGTCATTGCCTTCCCCTCGGAGTCGCACTGTGTTTGCTCCGTATCTCGCTGATCTCGTGGATCCGGGTGCCCACGCAGGTGGTCCTTGAGTTCCTCCGCGGTATGCCAGTGGTGCTCATGATCCTCTTCGTGCTGCTGGTGTTCGCCACCAGCCCCTTCATAGCAGTTGTCAGCGGCCTGGTCCTCTACAACGCGGCGATCTTTGCCGAAATTCTGAGGGCAGGCATACAGTCACTTCCCAAGGGACAACGCGAGGCAGGTTTGGCCATTGGCCTGCGCAGCTTCCAGTCCAGGATGAGCATCGAGTTCCCCCAGGCAATCCGCCGCATGCTCCCCTCACTCATTGCACAGTTGGTCGTCCTCCTCAAGGACACCTCGCTTGGCTACATCGTGGCCTACGAGGAACTGCTGCGTAAGGTGAAGCTGATCTCGGACCTGGAACCCAGCCTGCTGTTCTCCGCCTTCTTCGTTGGCGCCGCGATCTACATCCTGATCAACCTGTCAGTTTCCCGACTTGCGATCTGGATCGAAAGGCGCGGCTCCAAGAAGGCCGCAGGAGGTATGGCTTCGGCCATCAAGACCGTTGACCTTGAGGTAAACGTCCCGGGATCTGAAGCGAAGTAGAACCGGGAACATTCCGTTAGTCATGAAAAGAAGGTCCGCAGCCGTTCATTCGGCTGCGGACCTTCTTTTTATGTGCTTGCAGAGTGCATTTGGACCTTAGCGAACCAGCCACGACCGGAGAACACGAAGGCATTCCCGGACGGCACCGGCGTCGACATGTTCATTGTCCTTATGTGCCAGCAATGGATCCCCGGGTCCGAAGTTCACGGCCGGGATGCCCAGCTCACTGAAACGCGCGACGTCGGTCCAACCGTATTTGGGCTTTGGTTCCGCGCCGACTGCGGCCACGAAAGACGCAGCTGCAGGGTGGTTCAGTCCGGGCCGGGCGCCGGCAGCAGCGTCCGTTCGAACGACGTCGAATCCCTCCAGGAGCTCCCGCACGTGGGCCTCGGCCTGGTCCGGCGTCTTGTCCGGAGCGAAGCGGTAGTTGATCTCTACGACGCAGCGGTCCGGAATGACGTTGCCTGCCGTGCCGCCATTGATCCTGACCGCATTGAGGCTCTCCCGGTAGTCGAGGCCGTCCACGTTGATGGTCCGCGGCTCGTAGGCTGCGAGGCGGGCGAGGATTGGTGCAGCAGCGTGGATGGCGTTGCTTCCCATCCACGCACGGGCCGAGTGGGCGGCTTCGCCGATGGTGGTCGCTTCGAACCGGCTGGTTCCGTTGCAGCCCCCTTCAACTGTGCCGTGTGTGGGCTCGAGGAGAATGGCGAAGTCCCCCAGGAGCAGGTCGCCATGGTTGCGGACCAGCCTGCCCAGGCCACTCTTGACTGCCTCCACTTCCTCGTGGTCGTAGAAGACAAAGGTGACATCCTTGTCCGGCTCTTTGCCGTCGTCGAACAGGGTCGCCGCGAGTGCGAGCTGCACGGCAACGCCGCCCTTCATGTCGGTAGTCCCGCGGCCATAAAGCACACCTTCCCCGGGGATGCCCGACTCCCACGTCGCCGGAACGGTGCCCAACGAGCCTTCCACCGTGGGCAGCGGCACAGTGTCCAAATGTCCAGCGAGGATGACGCGCTCGGAGCGGCCAAGTTCGGTTCGGGCAACGATGGCGTCGCCGTCGCGCACCACGGTGTATTCGGGGATGGCGCGCAGGCCGGCCTCGACGAGATCGGCGAGCGTAGTCTCGTTGCCGGAGACACTGTTGATATCGATGAGCGCGGCGGTCAGCAAGGCGACGTCCTGGCGCAGGTCCAGCAGGGCGGGGGCAGGGTTAAGGGTCACCACTCCACCTTAACGCTCCGGGCCGCTGTGTTCCGGGCAACAAATGCGACCTACCCCGGGGTGAGACGGGTTTCAGCCGTGCCATGGGCGGTCGATACACTGGGGCCATGACTGAAACTGCTTCCTCTGCTGTGCCCGCAAACCACCGATCAGCCTACGGATTCGGCCTCGCCACCATCGCAACCTCGCCGTCCGGGGAAGCAACCGTGCTGGATGTCTGGTACCCGGCGCCTGCCCTGGGTGTAGCCGCTGAAACCCTTCGCGACGTCGAGAATGCCGATCCCGCACTCACCGCCCTGGCCGACGACGGCAAAGACGCCGATCGCGGTACCGAGCAAAAAGTGGTCTTCGCCCAGATCGACCTCGACGCCGCGCCGGCCGACACCGCCGATGCTTACCTGCGTCTTCACCTCCTTTCGCACCGCTTGGTCAAGCCCAACAGCATCAATCTGGATGGCGTCTTCGGCAAGCTCCCCAACGTCGTATGGACCAACTTCGGTCCAGCCGCCGTCGAAGGTTTTGAAATGACGCGTGCGCGCCTGCGTAAGCGCGGCAACGTCGTGGTTTACGGGGTTGACAAGTTCCCGCGCATGGTTGACTACGTGGTCCCCACAGGCGTGCGGATCGCCGACGCTGACCGCGTCCGTTTGGGTGCGCACCTCGCTGAGGGCACCACTGTGATGCATGAAGGCTTCGTGAATTTCAACGCCGGAACCCTCGGCACGTCCATGGTGGAAGGCCGCATCTCCGCTGGAGTGGTGGCCGGTGACGGCACGGACGTCGGCGGCGGCGCCTCCATCATGGGTACGCTCTCCGGCGGAGGCAAGGAAAAGATTGCCTTGGGCGAGCGCGTTCTGCTTGGTGCAAACTCCGGCGTCGGCATCAGCATCGGCGACGATTCCGTGGTGGAAGCCGGCCTCTACGTCACCGCCGGCACCCGCGTCCGTGTGCCTGGTCCCAAGGATGAGAACGGTGAAGATACCAGCAAGATCATCAAAGCCGTCGAGCTTTCCGGTGTTCCCAACCTGCTGTTCCGCCGCAACTCCACAACCGGTGGCGTGGAAGTCCTGCCCCGCAAGGGCCAGACCGTGGAGTTGAACGAGGCACTCCACGCCAACTAGCAGAAGACAAGCAATGCGCCGGTTCCGCCGCGCCATTGTTGCGGTGCTTGCGCTGGCCCTCGTGGCCGGTGCTATCTACGCGATAGTTGCCATACTGCAGCGCTCCGAGACCCTGGTCTCGGAGCGCTGCCTCGCCGTCATGGGTTCCGAAAGCTACGAGTTGGCTACCGACCAGGCGGCCAACGCCTCGCTCATCACGGCTATCTCCGTTCAGCGCGGACTTCCACCAAGGGCGGCAAGCATAGCCCTCGCCACCGCGATGCAGGAATCCAAGCTACGGAACATCAATTATGGTGACGATGCAGGACCTGATTCCCGCGGGTTGTTCCAACAGAGGCCATCGCAAGGCTGGGGAACCGAGGCACAGGTCATGGACCCCGTCTATGCGACAAACGCCTTCTATAACGGCCTCATCAAAATTCCCGGTTACGAGACCATGGAAATTACCCAGGCAGCCCAGCAGGTCCAGCGCTCCGCGTTCCCTCGGGCATACGCCCAGCACGAGAACATGGGGCGTGCCTTCGCTTCTGCCCTCACCGGTCATTCCGAATCCGCGCTGACCTGTGAACTCCGGATGCCTGAAGCAGCTGGTGACCCTGCCGCCGTCGTACAAGAACTGACGACGGCGTTCGGCCCCCAGCGCGCCACAGTCCAGGGCCGCTCGGTGCAACTGGATATCACCGGTACGCAAGCATGGGCAGTTGCCCATTGGGCAGTGGCCAATGCCAAGTCCCTCTCCATCACGCAAGTGGATGTTGGCGGCCAGACGTGGAACAGGGAAAAACGCAGCGGGTGGATTGCGTCGGCGGCACCGTCTGAGTCAGTGACCATCACGGTCTCGGCACCCACTACCTAACTGGTACATAGGGGGTGCAAAGCCGCTACCTAGGCCAGTATCTCCACCACAGGCTGGACATAGCTGCGGAAGACATCGGGCTCGGACAGCAGCTTGTGGCTCATGATCATGGTGCTGGGCTCCAAGTACCAGGCACGGGGTTCGTTGAGCGGCAACTCGATGATGGTGAGATCAAAGTCCCGCGAACTACGCCCGACTTCCAGAAGCCGGTCCTCCACCATCTCGTTCAGGACTCCCGTGACCCCGTTGGCTTCGCGCTCTGCCTCGATCTTTGCGTATTCATCGATCCTGTCTGTTGCCCATCCCAAAGCTGAGCCAAAGTGTGCCTGAAGGACACGCTGGAGGGCAGGGGAATTGCCGAAGGCCTTGAAACTGGGTGGCGCGAGCTCAAGTGCGGGGTCGGGATAGGTCTTCACGAGCTTTTCCCACCAGGCCTCCCACTCGGTTTTCAGGGCGTTGATTCCGCCCACATCCGAGGTGAGGTGACTATGGTCGGCATGGCGGACCTTGGGAGCAGCGTGCGACAGCAACGGCTTTCCGGCACCGTCGAGTCCAGCTACATCGCGCAAGTACAGGGCGATGAGCATCGGCCCGGACGTGTCCATGGTGATGCGCCATCCCGGGCCGCCTGACTCATGCATCCGAATTCCTCCCTTGGCAGGTTCCCGACATGTCCCAGTCTATTCCCGTTGGCTTGCTACGGTAACGGTGCGGGACGCACTGCTTGCCGAGCGGCACATTGGTCCTCCTGCGGACATCCGCGGGACGCCGGGACAGTCAATGGCGTGGCTGGACTGCCTATGGCGTGGCCGGTCAGTCTATTGCGTGGCCGGCGCCGGAGCGAAAGCCGCGAGATGAGCCGTGAGGACGTCACTGCACATCTCGGCCGTCATCCATTCCGGCTGGAGCAGGGCGTGCATGCAAAGGCCGTCCATGGTGGCCAGGAGCCGCTCAGCCTCTGTGACGAGGCTTTGCCGGGCTGCGGCTTCGCCGGGGCTCAGCAGCATGATGAGGCGTCCCACAATGGCAGCGACTGCGCGGTGGCTACGTTCGGCCTCGGCAGCCAGGGCGGGTTTGATTCGCGCAGCGTGGCGGAAGGCCATCCAAACGCAGGCGTCCATAGCGAGCTGTTCGTCCAAGGGAAGGAACTGACCCAAGAGGTTCAACACCGCGGCGTGCTGCCCGGCGCTGCCCGGAGTTTCGCTTTCAACGGCAAGAAAAGCTGACTCCAGCCGGGCGCTGATGCGGTCGATGACGGAGGCAAAGGAGAACGCGAGTAGCTCGTCGCTGCTGGCAAAATAGTGCCGCACTGAGCCGACGGCCAGCCCGGCTTCATCAGCTACTTCACGAAGGGATGCCCGCTCCAAACCGTCGCTTGCGATGATCCTGAAGACAGCTTGGACAACTTCCTGGCGCCGGACTTCGGCATCAACAATTTTGGGCACCAGTATTTTTTAGCACGAACGTGCTTCAACACCGCTCAACACTGAGCGGCGTGGCTCCGATTTCCGATAGCGTAGACACCATGAAAATTCTTGTCACGGGTGGCACCGGCTACATCGGCTCACACACCGTTCTGTCCCTTCAGGAAGCCGGCCATGACGTCGTCGTGCTCGATAACCTTGTGAACTCCAGCGAAGAGTCCCTGCGCCGGGTTTCCGAGCTCACTGGCAAGACAGCGGCCTTCCACAAGGTCGACCTGGTGGACGAGCCCGCCGTCGAGGCCGTGTTCGACCAGCACCAGATCGATGCCGTGATCCATTTCGCAGGACTAAAAGCCGTGGGCGAATCCGTTCAGGAGCCATTGGCGTACTACTACAACAACATCGTGGGGACCCTGAACCTGCTCCGGGCCCATGGACAAGCACAACGTCCGTTCCATCGTGTTCAGCTCCTCCGCAACCGTCTATGGCGAGCACAATCCCATCCCGTACATCGAGAAGATGGAAATCGGTGCCAACAACCCATACGGCCGTACCAAGGAACAGATCGAGGACATCCTGTCGGACCTGGGCAATGCGGACGACCGCTGGCATATCGCACTGCTGCGCTACTTCAACCCGGTTGGCGCGCACCCGTCCGGACGCATCGGCGAGGACCCCCAGGGCATCCCCAACAACCTTGTCCCCTTCATCGCCCAGGTTGCCGTGGGACGCCGCGAGAAGCTCATGGTTTTCGGCGGCGACTATGACACCCCCGATGGAACAGCCCAGCGCGACTACATTCACGTCGTGGATCTCGCCGAAGGTCACGTAGCGGCACTGAACTTCATCGCTGATCGGGCGGGAGTCCGCCGCTGGAACCTTGGCTCGGGCCGCGGTTCGTCCGTTCTGGAGGTCCTGCGTTCATTCGAGAAGGCCGTAGGCCGGCCGATTCCATACGAGATCACCGACCGCCGCGCCGGCGATCTCCCCGCCTTCTGGGCTGACGCTTCTTCCGCCCTCGCAGACCTCGGATGGTCCACCACGAAGACTGTGGACCAGATGTGCGAGGACCACTGGCGCTGGCAGAAGAACAACCCCTACGGGTACAACGCTTCCTAATAACAACGCGGGGTCACTTAGGGCCCATTTCGGCCTGCTTTATGGGCCGTAAGTGACCCCGCGTTGCTTTATCACAGGCGGAACCAACGACGGCGGCCGCCCACCTCGCGTGAGGTGGGCGGCCGCCGTCGTGATTGACGCTGTTGCCGAATCAGTTGGCCGGGTAGTTGCGCTCCGGCTCCCCTGTGTAGAGCTGCCGCGGGCGGCCGATCTTGGTCTGGGGATCGTTGATCATTTCGCGCCACTGGGCAATCCAGCCCGGGAGGCGGCCGATGGCGAAGAGGACAGTGAACATCTTCTCCGGGAAACCCATCGCCTTGTAGATCAGGCCAGTGTAGAAGTCCACGTTCGGGTACAGCTTGCGCTGGATGAAGTAGTCATCAGCCAGGGCCTTCTCTTCAAGGCGCATGGCGATGTCCAGCAGTTCGTCGTTGCCGCCGAGCTTGCCCAGGACCTCGTGGGCCGTTGCCTTGATGATCTTGGCACGGGGATCGTAGTTCTTGTAGACACGGTGACCGAAGCCCATGAGGCGGACGCCGTCTTCTTTGTTCTTGACCTTTTCCATGTAGTCCTCGGGCTTGATGCCCTCGGCCTGGATCTGGCGCAGCATCTTCAGCACGGCTTCATTGGCGCCACCGTGGGCGGGACCGAAGAGGGCGTTGATGCCAGCGGATACCGAGGCGAAGAGGTTCGCGTTGGAGGAACCTACCAAGCGGACGGTGGAGGTGGAACAGTTCTGCTCGTGGTCAGCGTGCAGGATGAGCAGCAGGTCAAGGGCCTTGACCACAACGGGGTCCAGCTCGTACTGCTCGGCCGGGAGGCCGAAGCTCAGGCGCAGGAAGTTTTCCACGAGGTTCATGGAGTTATCCGGGTAGAGCATCGGCTGGCCGATGGACTTCTTGTGGGCGTAAGCGGCAATAACCGGCAGCTTGGCCATGAGGCGGATGGTGGAAACTTCCACGTGCTCCGCGTTGAAGGGATCCAGCGAGTCCTGATAGAACGTGGACAACGCCGAAACAGCCGAGGAAAGCACCGGCATGGGGTGGGCGTCGCGCGGGAATCCGCCGAAGAAGCCCTTCAGTTCCTCATGCAGGAGCGTGTGGTGGCGGATGCGCTGATCGAAGGCTTCCAGCTCCGTGGGAGTGGGAAGGTTGCCGTAGATCAGCAAGTAGGAAACTTCCAGGAAGCTCGAGTGCTGGGCGAGCTGCTCGATCGGGTACCCGCGGTAGCGCAGGATGCCCGCGTCGCCATCGATGTACGTGATGGCCGAGGTGGTGGCCGCTGTGTTCATGAAGCCGGGGTCATAGGCAACGGCGCCCGTCTGCTTCAGCAGCTTGGAAACGTCATAACCTTCGTTTCCTTCTACAACCTGGATGCGCGGCAGTTCAAGTTCGCCGCCGGCATGGCGCAGTGTCGCGCTGGTGGTCTCAGTCATGGAGTCCCCTTCATGAGGCCTCTGGGCCTCTATAGAACGCTTGTCCAACCAACTTCTGGTGACGCCGTTTTCGGCCCCACTGTTGCAGGGCTCCAACGACCGCAGTGCTTTCTTATTGAAGGCCACCATTGATAGTCAGTTAAAAAGCTACCGCCAGTAACCCCCCGGAACTAATCCGTTCCGTCCGGTTACTGGCGAAATGACGCGGCTTGTGGCACAAGTCACAGCATTGTTATGAGCCTGCGCTTAACCTCTCCACGGCTGCGTCAATGCGTTCATCGCTGCCGGTTAGTGCCACCCGGATGAAGCCGTTACCGGCATCACCGTAGAAGACACCGGGGGCCTACGACGATTCCCAGCTCAGCAAAACGGGCCACCGTATCCCACGTAGCTTCCCCGGCCGTAGACCACAGATAGAGGCCGGCGTTGGACTCATGGATCTGCAATCCGAACTTCTCAAGAGCCGGAACGATCCTCTCCCGACGTCCGCGGTAGAGATCCTTCTGTGCAAGGACGTGGTTCGAATCGCCCAAAGCGACGCGCATCGCTTCCTGCACCGGATAGGGCACGATCATTCCTGCGTGCTTCCGGCTGTTAACAAGGTTGGCCATAATCGCGGAGTCGCCAGCCACGAAAGCAGCCCGGTAGCCGGCCAGGTTGGACTGTTTGCTCAACGAATAGACGCACAGCAGGCCATCCGTGGAACCACCGGAAACCCGTGGGTCCAGGATGCTCGGGACAGCTTCTCCCCCACGCTGAACATCCCATTCGCCCCAGCCAAGCTCGGCGTAGCATTCGTCGGAGGCTACAACGGCGCCGACTTCGCGTGCCTGGCCCACGATCTCCCGGAGCGATTCGACACTCCGGACGCTGCCCGTGGGATTGCCCGGCGAATTGATCCACACCAGGCGAACCCTTGCGCGCGTGGCGGCATCCAGTTCGTCCAGGCTGTCAGCCGCCACGGCAGTGGCTCCTGCCAGCATCGCACCGATGTCATATGTGGGGTAGGCAACGGTAGGCCTGACTACGACGTCCCCGTTGCCAAGGCCCAGCAGGAAAGGCAACCAGGCGACGAGTTCCTTGGAACCCACCGTGGGCATAACGTCCTTCGGATCCAGGTTGACCACTCCGCGGCGGGCGGCAAACCAGTCCACGACAGCCTGCCTCAAGGCTTCCGTGCCATGCACCGTTGGGTAACCGTGCGCATCCGACGCCGCTGCCAGCGCATCCCGGATCAGGCCGGGAGTGGGGTCGACCGGTGTTCCGATGGACAGGTTGACTGCTCCCCCGGGATGCTTGGCGGCCGTGGCGACATACGGTGCCATGGCCTCCCACGGGTAGTCGGGCAGGTTAAGGCCAAAGGCCGGTGCCGCGGAAATCAAGGAAGCAACCGCCCTTAGTGGTCTTGGTTCTGCGGGGGCAGGGCGGCAATGAACGGGTGGTCCTTGCCGGTGTTGCCGATCTTCGCAGCGCCGCCCGGGGAACCGAGGTCGTCAAAGAATTCGACGTTGGCCTTGTAGTAGTCGGCCCACTCTTCCGGGGTGTCATCCTCGTAGTAGATGGCTTCCACGGGGCATACGGGTTCGCAGGCACCACAGTCGACGCATTCATCGGGGTGGATGTAGAGGGAACGCTCACCTTCGTAAATGCAGTCGACAGGGCATTCTTCGATACATGCCTTGTCCTTGACATCTACACACGGCTGCGCGATTACGTACGTCACGTCCCAGACCTCTCCACGGTTTGTCCCGGCCACAGCCGGGGTAATACGGCCGGCAGCATGCCGGACACTCAACTTCTGAGCCTATTATCCAACAGTGCTATGACGCCAACCTAGCCCGCGTCTTAGTATGAAACGGTGACTCCCCCGCATTTGCCACCCAGACAATTTCTGCTCAAGGCCCAGCCGGGCATCCGGGTGGTGGTGCGCTACAGGATCGAGGACGGGCTCACGGACGCACTGGGGTACCTGGTGACCACCACGGAAAGCAGCTGCACCGTACGAACGCGGACCTCCGACGTCGAAATTCCACTGGGGTTGGTCATCGCGGCAAAGGAAGTTCCTCCTCCTCCACCGCGGCGCGGGCAGCGTTAGCGGCTGCGTGCCAGACGCTGCGTATGAGCAGCGCCGCGCCAGCGCATCCGTAGCCGGCTGGCCACCACAAGCATGATCAAGGTGACCGCGGCAATGCCAAACACCCAAATGTTGCCCATGGCGTCGCCCAGCAACAACTGTTTGCTGGGTCCTCCGGACGACAACGCACCGACGGCGGCATAGGCCCCTACGCCAGCTACCGCCGTCGGAATAACTGAAACCGACCACGCCGCCAACCACAACTGGACGGACGCAAGCAACAACAGCGCTGCGCAGACGCCCCAGGGGACGTCGACGCCGGAGAGCACCACGGTTTGCCGGTGCAGTGCCGTGCCTGCCGCAGCAACAAAAAGAGCCGCCAGCACGGCGATGGCGATGCCACGGGCCGCACTGGCGACTCCTTTGTTCATTCTGGTACAGCCGGATTGGTCCGGGCTGGACTATGCCTTGGCGCGGGCGCGGTTGGCCTTGGCACGCTCGTTGGAATCGAGGATGACCTTACGGATACGGATGTCCTCCGGAGTCACCTCGACACACTCGTCTTCACGGGCGAATTCGAGGGATTCCTCAAGGGTCAGATCGCGCGGCGGCGTCAGGTTCTCGAAGGTGTCCGAGGAAGCAGCACGCATGTTGGTGAGCTTCTTTTCCTTGGTGATGTTGACGTCCATGTCGTCGGCGCGTGAGTTCTCGCCGACGATCATGCCTTCGTAAACCTCAGACGTGGGCTTCACGAAGAAGGAACCGCGCTCCTGCAGGTTGATCATGGCGAACGGGGTGACGACACCGGCGCGGTCGGCAACCATCGAACCGTTGGTGCGGTATTCGATGGGACCGGCCCACGGCTCGTAGCCTTCGGAGATGGACGCCGCGATGCCCGCACCGCGGGTGTCGGTGAGGAACTTGGTGCGGAAGCCGATGAGGCCACGGGCCGGGACGATGAATTCCATGCGGCACCAGCCAGTGCCGTGGTTGGCCATGTTGGTCATGCGGCCCTTGCGGGCTGCCATGAGCTGGGTCACGGCACCGAGGTATTCTTCGGGGACGTCGATGGTCATGTGTTCCATCGGCTCGTGGATCTTGCCGTCGATGGTCTTGGTGACTACCTGCGGCTTGCCAACGGTCAGCTCGAAGCCTTCTCGACGCATCTGCTCAACGAGGATTGCCAGGGCGAGTTCGCCACGGCCCTGTACTTCCCAGGCGTCGGGACGCTCGGTGGGCAGAACCTTGATGGAGACGTTACCGATCAGTTCCTTGTCCAGGCGGTCCTTCACCTGGCGGGCGGTGACCTTGGCGCCCTTGACCTTGCCGGCCAGCGGCGAGGTGTTGATACCGATGGTCATGGAGATCGCCGGGTCGTCCACCGTGATCAGCGGCAGCGGCTGCGGGTTCTCGGCGTCCGTAAGCGTTTCACCGATGGTGATTTCCTCGATGCCTGCGACAGCAACAATCTCACCCGGACCGGCCGACTCGGTAGGAACGCGGGTCAGTGCCTTGGTGGCCAGGAGTTCGGTGATCTTGACGTTCTTGAGTTCACCGTTGGCGCGGGCCCAGGCAACGGTCTGGCCCTTGCGGAGCGTGCCGTTGTAGATGCGGAGCAAGGCGAGGCGGCCAAGGAACGGCGAAGCGTCCAGGTTGGTCACGTGCGCCTGGAGCACGCCATCCGGGTTGTAAGTGGGAGCAGGGATGTGCTCGATGATGGTCTTGAAGAGCGGCTCAAGGTCCTCATTCTCCGGGGCGGAGCCGTTGTCCGGCTGGTCCAGGGAGGCGCGGCCAACCTTGGCAGCAGCGTAGACAACCGGAACCTCAAGGACCTTGTCCAGGTCCAGGTCCGGAACTTCATCGGCAAGGTCCGAAGCCAGGCCCAGGAGCAGGTCCATGGACTCGTGGACAACCTCATCGATGCGGGCGTCGGGACGGTCCGTCTTGTTGACCAGGAGGATCACCGGAAGGTGCGCGGCAAGGGCCTTGCGGAGCACGAAGCGGGTCTGGGGCAGCGGACCCTCGGAGGAGTCGACCAGCAGGACGACGCCGTCGACCATGGAAAGGCCGCGCTCGACCTCGCCACCGAAGTCGGCGTGGCCGGGGGTGTCGATGACGTTGATGGTGATGGTTTCGCCGTTGGACGACGGGCCGTTGTAAGCAACCGTGGTGTTCTTGGCGAGGATCGTGATGCCCTTTTCGCGCTCAAGGTCACCGGAGTCCATGACGCGGTCCTCAACCTCACCGTGGGAAGCGAAGGAGTTGGTCTGCTTGAGCATGGCGTCGACCAGGGTGGTCTTGCCGTGGTCAACGTGTGCGACGATCGCGACGTTGCGCAGATCGCTCCGCGACGCAGTGTTGGTGATGGTTTCAGACATGCGTTGATGACTCGTTTCAGTGGTGAAGTCAGTTGTTTGTATCCGCGCGCATACCTGATCACCTGATCGGAACACACAACGAAAAGACCCCGGGACACAGGGCACCTACAGCAAGTCTAAACGCAGTTGCATTTATCAGCCTAAAAAGCAAGCCATTTAGGCCCTAATTGTGGCGTCCATCACAGCACATCACGCTTTAGTAACCGGCAGTCAAGATGCTGGATTTTCTGTTTCCTTTGCCCCATGATTGCTGCAGAACCAGTGCCATACGGAGACCAACGATGCGCAAAGCCTCGGCCGCGTTCCGCCTGCTCGCACCCTTGATCGCCGTTGGCGTTCTGGTGGTCGGCTGCGGACCAAACCAAGCAACCCCACCATCCACCCCCTCGCGCTCAGCCGCGCCCGTTCCTGCCGAGACGTCCGCCGCGGACAAACCCCGTACGATAGCGCCCACCCCGGGTGCCCTGGACCTGCCAGTGGGTTCGCTCTACAGAAATCCGTCGAACAACCGCGACGAAGTGGTCCTGGCCGACGTACGCCACACGGCCGTGTTGATTGGCGATTCCCAGGCCATGCCCAAGGACTCATGGCCGCAAAGGGGAATCTCCGCGCTTGGATACAAATTGCACGTGGTGGGCATGGGCGGCACGGGATTCGTTGCCTCCAACGGCAAAACGGGCAATTACATCGACGCCCTCCAGCGCGGGGACTGGTTGTTGCCCTATGGAGATCCGCCACTGATCGTGGTCCAGGGTGGCGGCAACGACGCCTCACAAAAGGCCACCGATGCCCAGATCACAAGTAACGCCGAACGGCTCCTCGCTGCGCTCAGGAAGCGCTATCCGGGGGCTCGCCTGGCGATGATCGGGACGTTGGCCCGGGGAGCCGAGAATGGTGGCGGCCGCCGGTCCGAGGTGGACGCACTCCTAGGCCGGATCGCCGCCAAGCAAGCGATCCCGTTTGTCAGCGCGGGCGACTGGCTGACCCGCTACGATGCCGTTGCAGACCTCCAGGACGGCGTCCACATGAAGCCGTCCGGCCACGCGAAGTTGGGCAGTGTTCTGGCGCGGGAATTGACCGCGCTCGGCCTCACAGCCCGCCCGGACACCGCCGCGTCGGTGTCAGCCGAATAGGGCACCGTTGTGGGGCCGACTCCTTAACGGCAAGAGCCGGTGGTTCCCACATGTGGGTACCACCGGCTCTTGCTGTTCTCTCGTCGGCGGAGAGTACGACGGCGGTCAGGCCACCGCGGGCGGCAGCAGCAGCGAGCCGCCGGGAATGGCATCCAACAGGGCCTGCGTGTAAGCCTCGCGCGGGTTGTCGAAGACATCGTCCGTGCTGCCCGTCTCAACCAGTTTGCCCTTTTCCATCACGCAGACGTGGTCCGCGATCTGGCGGACCACCGCGAGGTCGTGGGTGATGAAGAGGTAGGTCAGGCCCAGGTTGTCCTGGAGGTCTGCCAGGAGATTCAGCACCTGGGCCTGGACCAGGACGTCCAGTGCCGAAACGGCCTCATCGCAGATGATCACTTCGGGATCCAAGGCCAAGGCCCGGGCAATGGCAATGCGTTGCCGCTGCCCACCGGAAAGCTCGTTCGGATACCTCTGCATCATGGACTGTGGCAAAGCCACCTGGTCCAGCAGTTCGCGGACCTTCTTTTCGCGACTCGCCGCATTTCCGATCTTGTGGACACGTAGAGGCTCTTCGATGGTCCGGAAGATGTTGTACATCGGATCCAGGGAACCGTAAGGATCCTGGAAAATCGGCTGTACGCGGCGCCGGAACTTGAAAAGATCCTTGCCTTTGAGCCCAGCGGTATCCACGCCGTCGAACACAATCCGGCCCTCGGTGGGCTTCTCCAATTGGAGGACCATTTTGGCCACGGTGGATTTACCCGACCCGGATTCGCCCACAATGGCCGTGGTGGTTCCGCGCTTGACGTGGAAGCTGACGTCATCCACGGCGGCAAAGTCCGCGGTTTTGCCCAGCCCCTGCCGCAGTTTGTAGACCTTGCGCAGGTTTTTGATCTGCAGGACCTCGTCCGTTGCATGGGGCCTTGGCTGCCGCCACGGGAGCAAGGAGGTCGCTGGCTTCCACGCCCTGCTCCTTGGCAACCTGGATTCGGCGCGATGCGAGCGAGGGTGCCGATTCCACCAGTCGCCGTGTGTAGGGGTGCTGCGGGTTGCGCAACAGCTCCAAGGAAGGTCCTGCTTCAACAACGTTGCCCTGGTACATGACCACTACCTTGTCTGCGCGCTCAGCCGCAAGGCCGAGGTCGTGGGTAATGAGCAGCACGGACGTACCGAGCTCCGTGGTCATGGTATCCAAGTGGTCCAGGATTTTGCGCTGGACTGTGACGTCCAGCGCAGAGGTGGGCTCGTCCGCGATCAGGAGCTTGGGCTGGCAACTTAGCCCTATGGCAATGAGAGCACGCTGGCGCATACCGCCGGAGAACTCATGCGGATACTGTTTGGCGCGCCGTCCAGCATCGGGAAGACCTGCCTCAGCCAAAGCGCGGGCAACGTCTTCGGGTCCGTCCGGACGACCGTTGGCCTTGAGGGTCTCGCGGACCTGGTAACCGATCTTCCAGACCGGGTTGAGGTTGGACATCGGGTCCTGGGGAACCATGCCGATGTGGCTGCCGCGGAGTTCAATCATGCGCTTTTCCGGCGCATGGGAGATGTCCTCGCCGTCCAGCAGGATCTGTCCACCCGAGACGTGTCCGTTGTTAGGCAGCAAGCCAATGGCGGCGAGGGCCGTCGTCGACTTCCCCGAACCGGACTCCCCCACGATGGCGACAGTCTCGCCCGGCATGATGGTCAAGTGGGCGTTCTTTACCGCCTTGACCTCACCGGAGCCGGTCCTGAAGGTAATGGCCAGGTCCTTGATTTCCAGGATTGGCCTTACCTGTGCCGCGACTTCATCGATTCTAATGTTGGCAGAAGCCATGTTCGCCTCCTTAGCGCTGACGGCTCTTGGGATCAAGAGCATCGCGGACGGCGTCGCCGAGCATAATGAAGCTCAGGACGGTGATGGACAGTGCCGCTGCCGGGTAGAGCAGAATTCCGGGGTTGGTGCGGATGGACGCGTTGGCCGCCGAGATGTCGTTACCCCACGACATCACGCTCGGCGGCAGGCCCACACCCAGGAAGGACAGTGTGGCTTCGAGAACGATGAAGACACCGAGCTCCAGGGTTGCCAGGACGATCACCGGAGCCAGTGCGTTCGGCAGCGCGTGCTTCAGCAACGCCCCGAAGTTGGAGACACCCAGCGAACGCGCTGCGGTCACGAAGTCAGCGTTGCGGACCTCAAGAACGGCACCACGCGTAATACGGGCCATCTGCGGCCACGCCAGCATGGATATGGTAATTACGACGGTCCAGACGCCCCTGTTTTCCCGGAAGAACGGCAGCTGCGTAATGACCAGGGCACCCAGGATGATGGGGAGGGCGAAAAAGATGTCACCCAATCGTGCAAGTACGGCATCGAGCCAGCCGCCGTAGTATCCGGCCAGTGCACCCAGGGTCACACCGATGACGATCACGCACAGCACAGACAGGACGCCCACGGACAACGAAGCTTGCGTGCCATGAATGACACGCGAATAGACGTCACAGCCTTGCAGCGTGAAACCAAGCGGGTGTCCGGACGTGGGTCCTGCCTCCGAGTTGGCCAACTGACAGTCGCTGTCGGGCGCAACGCTCGTAAACAGGCCCGGGAAAAGTGCAACTGTGGTCAACAGCAGGATTAGCAGAGCGGAGATGATGAACAGCGGGCGCCGGCGCAGCTTGCGCCAGGCATCGGCCCAAAGGCTGAGGGGCGCTTGTTCAAGCTTGACGGTGTCCGTGGCCTGCAGCGGAGTCTCATCGATTGGGGCGACGAAGTGTTCAGTGTTACTGGTCATAGCGGATCCTCGGGTCAAGCCAGGCGTACAGGAGGTCAACCAGGAGATTGGTGACAACAAAGACAAGAACAAGGACACTGACGATCACAACGATGGTGGGGCCTTCGCTGCGCTGAATGGCTTGGAAAAGCTTGTTGCCGACTCCCGGAACGTTGAAGATGCCTTCAGTGACGATGGCACCGCCCATGAGGCCGCCAAGGTTTGCACCAAGGTAGGTCACAACCGGGATCAACGAATTCCTCAGGATATGGGCCATGATCACACGCGGACGCGAGAGCCCCTTGGCTGTTGCGGTCCGCACATAGTCGGCATTCATGTTTTCGCTCACCGATGCACGGGTCAGGCGCAGGACGTACGCGAAGGAAACAAGGCCTAGAACCACCGCAGGCAGGATCAGGTTGCCCCAGTCGGCGTTGGCCCCAACGGTCGGTTTTGCCCATCCGAGCTGGACACCGAACACGAGCTGGAAGACAAAGCCGAGCACGAACGTGGGAACAGCAATCACCACCAGGGAGGCGACCAGGACGGTGGAGTCGAAGAACTTGCCCTTGCGCAGTCCGGCGAAAACACCGAAAGCGATGCCGAAGACGGCCTGGATGATAAGTGCTTCGATAGCAAGCATCGCCGTCACCGGAAAGGCCCTTGCCAGCGAGGCTGCAATGGGTTGCTGCGTAAAGTCAACGCCGAGGTTGAAGGTAAACAGGTTCTTCAGGAAGATCCCGTACTGCACCCAGAACGGTTGATCGAGGTTGTACTGGTTCCTCAGGGCGTCGATGACGCTCTGAGGAGGTTGGCGATCGCCGAAGAGCGCCGCAATGGGGTCGCCGGGAAGGGCGAACACCATGTAGTAGACAAGGAGTGTGGTTCCAAGGAAAACGGGAATTACCTGGAGGAGCCTACGCAAGATATAGCGAACCACAGGTCACCCCTTTCCGCTTGATGGGCGTTGGTGTGTCATGTTTGCCTTCCTGCCGAAGCAAGCAATTGGGGGCCCGGCGCCATGGCCGGGCCCCCAATGCCTCACGGCAAGTTCAGATCCTGAGGACTACTTGGCCTCGATGTTGTAGTACAGGATGCCGCCGTTCCAGCCGGTCTCGGCCTTCACGACGTTGTTGCTCCACACAATCGGACGGTTCAGGTACCACAGCGGCAGGCCGGGCAGATCCTGGAACAGGATTTCCTGTGCCTTGTTGAACTTGGTGTTGGCGTCCTGAGGCGTCTTGGCTGCAAGGCCTTCCTTGAGCAGTTTGTCGAACTCCGGGTTGGAGTACTTCTCGTAGTTCGACGATGCGTTGGTTGCCCACACCGGTCCAAGGAAGTTGTAGAGCGACGGGTAGTCACCCTGCCAGCCGGCGCGGGTCAGGGCCCGGAAGGGACTGGGACTTGCGCAGGTCGAGGACTTCAGCAAACTTTGCAAATGGCTGGATTTCAGCCTGGATGCCGAGGTTGTTCTTGAAGCCGTTGGCCACGGCGTCGATCCATTCCTTGTTGCCACCATCGGTGTTGGAAGCGATCTGCAGCGGCTTTGAGGCGTCGTAAGGCTTGATCTTTTCAGCCTGGGCCCAAAGATCCTTGGCCTTTGCAACGTCGAACTTCAGGACGTCACTGCCCGGGATCTTGTCGTTGTATCCATCCAGCACGGGAGCCGTGAATTCAGTGGCCGGCGTGCGGGTGCCGTTGAAGATGACCTTGGTGATCTCTTCACGGTTGATGGCGTGGGACAGCGCCTGGCGGCGCAGCTTGCCTGCTTCGCCCTGGAAGTTCGGGTTGTAACCCGGAATGTTCAGGGTGGAGTTGTTGGCAACCGGCTTGGTGGAGTTACGATCCTGGAAGTCCGTGGTGTACGTCTTCAACGCGTTCGAAGGCAGGACGTCGGTGACGTCGAGGTTGTCAGCCTGCAGATCCGTGTAAGCGGGACCCGGGTCCGTGTAGAACTTGAAGGTCACGCCACCGTTCTTGGCAGCACGCGGGCCGTTGTAGTCAGGGTTCTTGACCAGGGAGATGGACTGGTCGTGTACCCAGGAACCTTCCTTGGCGAACTTGTACGGGCCGTTGCCAACCGGGTTTTCACCGAACGTCTTCGGGTCCTTCAGTGCCGCGGAAGGCAGCGGGTAGAAGGCGGAGTAGCCCAGGCGCAGTGACCAGTCCGCCTCGGGCTGGGACAGCTTGACGGTAATGGTCTGGTCATCCTTGGCTGCCAGGCCGGACATCGTCTGAGCCTTCGGTGCCGGAGTGGAGGTCTTCTTGCCGTCGGCTCCAGTGGTTTCATTCACGGCACTGACATCGGCGTAACCCTCGATGGACTCGAAGAAGAAGCCGTTGTTCTGGAGGTTGGTGCTCAGCGCTGCAAAGTTCCAGGAGTCAACAAACGTCTTGGCCGTGATGGCCTCGCCATTCGTGAACTTGGCACCGGACTTGACCTTGATGGTCCAGTTCTGCGAGTCCGTGGTGTCAATGGACTCGGCCAGCGCGTTGACCGGCTTGCCGCTGGCATCGTAGGCACGGAGGCCTTCGAACAGCAGCTCGACAACGCGGCCGCCATACACCTCGTTGGTGTTTGCGGGAAGCAGCGGGTGCTGCGGTTCGTTGCTGTATGCGGTGATGACCTTGTTGGGGTCGGCTGCGGCAGAACTGTTCGTGTTGCTGCCGGAGCCGCCGCCGCAACCGGTCATTGCGAGGGCGATTACCGCCGCTACGCCTAGAGCTTTGGAAGTGCGCGAGAAACGCATTCCGCCTCCTATGAGTCGTGGAGTTGATCAGGGGAAATTTGTGATGACCCCCAGGCGCGAGCACAGGTTTCCTACTGTGACGTTGCCTACATGTGTGTGTAAGCCTACCCACATTGTGTCCGGATGTTGGGACTCGCTGGCCAAACTGTAACCGTTCCGCAACCTCCAGATGCCTAAAGTGGCGGGAATTTCAAGTCAAAAGCTACTCGGTGGTAATATTCGCTGTCTGACAGCAGGACAAGCTGTTTCTAGGCACAAAAAGGGCCTCGGTTCATACTCTGAACCGAGACCCTTTACAATTTCGCTGCCCAGGGCAGCGTTCGCGTTTTGGATTTAAAGCGGAACGCACCTGCAAGTGACTGCCGGCAAAGCCGCACGTAGCGGACGAGCGTCAGTGGCGCGTCGACGTCGGAATGAGAGACACACGGTAGCGATACCGCTGAACGTCCCAATTTGTTCCTGTGGCCGCAGTTTCGTTCCTTGCCTGGCAAGAACCACTCGGCGACCACGAGCAGATCCGTCCACATCATCATCGCTACCCGATGAGGTAGACCATGCCACGTCCCTCGTTAGCGAGATTCCTGGCGAAGGTTCGCGCCCGCCGAAGATAGCCAACGGCGTAATCGACCTCCAGGTCACCGTCGAGGTGCGACGAAACCGGCAACCGCAGCCGTACTTCCCCGTCAGAGACTTCATCCAAGTCCTGAGCAATCGCTAAAACCTCTGACGGAGACAAGGCCCGCACCCAAGGCTCCCAGCCTTCGTCATGCATCGTGACGCTACCTTCAAACATGCGAAAAGCGGTTCGCGCCGCCGCCCCCGCACTCAATGGCGCAGTGAGAACTTGCAAATGCCGCCACGCCTTGTCCAGATAGAGCATGTCGCGCTCAGATATAACTTGCTCGAAGGTGGTATGGCTGGTCCCGGCACCAGGTTCAAGGCCCCAGGCGTCAGCAAGCGGGTCGGCCGGCACGACGCTCAAAGGGTCGGAAAGTACTTGGTCAGTAACGTCGCCGTCGAATGCATATGCGTAATATCGGATTCCCATTCACCAAGTGTTCCCGAGGCTCAAGCGCCGCAGGACAGCCGCTTTGCGCTATGTGGATAACCCAGCAAAAGATCAGACGTTGAAGCGGAACTCCACCACGTCGCCGTCGGCCATAACGTACTCTTTGCCTTCGATGCGGACCTTGCCACGGGACTTTGCCTCGGCCATGGAGCCGGCGTCAATGAGGTCATCGAAGGAGACGACCTCGGCTTTGATGAAGCCTCGCTGGAAGTCAGAGTGGATCACGCCCGCGGCCTGGGGCGCGGTGTCGCCTTGGCGAATGGTCCATGCACGGGTTTCCTTGGGGCCGGCCGTGAGGTAGGTCTGCAGGCCAAGGGTGTGGAAACCAACGCGCGCCAGCTGGTCCAGGCCGGATTCGCTCTGGCCGTTCATTTCCAGCATTTCGCGGGCTTCTTCCTCGTCCAGTTCAACGAGGTCGGATTCGAGCTTGGCATCGAGGAATACGGCATCTGCGGGAGCAACCAGGGCACGCAATTCATCCTGCTTTTCCTGGTCACCAAGAATGCCTTCATCGGCATTGAAGACGTAGATGAAGGGCTTTGCAGTGAGAAGTCCGAGCTCCTTGAGGTGCCCCATCTCCAGCTTGTCGCTCTTGATTGAGCTAAAAATTGTGTCGCCGCGCTCCAGAACTGCCTGTGCTGCCTTGATGGCGGCCAGTTCCGCTGCTTCGCGCTTCTTGATCTTGACTTCTTTTTCGATACGCGGGATCGCGTTTTCGATGGTCTGAAGGTCTGCCAGGATCAGCTCGGTGTTGATGGTCTCCATGTCGGAGCGCGGATCAACCTTGCCGTCTACGTGGATGACATCGGGGTCGTCGAAGACACGCACAACCTGCGCGATTGCCTGGGCTTCACGGATATTGGCGAGGAACTTGTTGCCCAGGCCCTCGCCCTCGGATGCGCCCTTCACGATGCCGGCGATGTCCACAAACGACACAGGAGCGGGAAGCAACTTCTGGGAACCAAAGATCTCCGCCAGCTTGGCCAGACGGGGATCCGGCAGGTTAACGACACCGACGTTCGGTTCGATCGTTGCGAACGGATAGTTCGCAGCAAGCACCTGGTTGCGGGTCAGTGCGTTGAAAAGAGTTGATTTGCCGACGTTGGGCAGTCCGACGATGCCAATAGTAAGAGCCACGAGCATTTATTCTACCCGTTGCCGCGATAACCATGCTTGTTCGCTCCTGAAGACAACACCGTCAACTGACCTTCACTAAAACTGTCGGACCCCTATGACAGGGTTGCCTCATGGATGGATTTGGATTTGTTTTGGCATTGCTCATGCTGCTCATCGGAGCCGCAGTGGGACTCAGCGGTGCGTATGTAGTCTTTCGACGCCGGACGGCCGGTTTGGAGGAGGACTTCGACGCCGTTTCGTCGCGCCTTTCGGACGTGACGGCCCAGCTCGCAGCCGCCGACGCCGAACGCCGGCTTCTGTTCGCACAGAACCGGGAGCTGAGTGAATCAAGGACCTCAGACGGCAGCGTGTTGCGCGCCCTCGGGCCCGTGGCCGAAAAGCTCACTGCCGTACAGCAGCAGGTCTCGCTCCTGGAACGCGACCGAGTGGAGCAATATGGCCAACTCGCACAGCAACTTCAAGACGCCAGGCTCTCCGACGAACAGCTATTACGGTCCACGCATGCCCTTGCGTCCGCACTCCGATCCAACAGTGCCCGCGGACAATGGGGCGAGGTTCAGTTGCGCAGGGTTGTCGAAGCCTCTGGAATGCTCCGTCACGTGGACTTCCACGAGCAAGTGCACTCCGGGCCGGAGCGAGAACACGCTGCGCCCGGACCTTGTGGTGCAATTGCCAGGCGGCAAGCAAATCGTGGTGGATGCCAAGGTCCCGCTGGCTTCCTATCTGGCGGCGCAGGAACAAGTGCACGGCGAAGGCTCCATGGGTGAATCAGTCGGGCCAGCGGCCAATCATGATTCCAAGACGCTCCTGGCACAGCACGCCAAGGCACTCAAAGCCCACATCGATGCCCTCGCAGCCAAGAAGTACTGGGACATTCCGGGCAACTCCCCGGAGCTCGTCATCTGTTTCCTCCCCGCGGAGTCGATTTTGGCTTCAGCCCTTGAGGCTGATCCGGCGTTGTTGGAGCATGCCCTTTCCCGGAACGTCGTCCTGGCCTCGCCGGGGACACTGCTGGCGGTTCTCAAGTCGGTGGCATTCACATGGCGGCAGGATGTCTTGACGGACAGCGCCCACGAACTCTTCGAACTGGCCAAACAGCTCTACGAACGCATGGGCACGCTGGGCGAGAATGTCGGGAAACTCGGAAGTTCCTTGAAGACATCGGTGGACCGCTATAACGCGATGGTCGGCACACTGGAGGCACGTGTACTCCCTACTGCCCGCAAACTCAACACCATGGACGACGCCGGACTGGCCACTCCCCTGTCCGTCGAAGCAGTCCCGCGGGCCTTGGCTGCGCCCGAGCTGCTCGCGGTGGACTCCCTGGATGCTGCAGCCCAAGAGGAGTCTGCAGCTTAAAGGGACAGGCCCGCTGTGGCAGCTTCCGAAAGGGTGGCTGCCACAACGGGCCTGCTAAGTACATTCAGGATACGTACATTCAGGATAAGTACGTTCAGGACGTAGGGCGGTTCCCGCGGCCACCGAGGGCCCGGGTCACGTCGCCAGCCTCCTTGAGGGTAGCCCGCAATTCCTTCGGCAAAGAGAAGAGAAGGTCCTCCTCGGCCGTGACGACTTCCTGGACTTCGCCATAGCCGTAGTCCGCCAAAAGCCGGAGGACGTCCTGAACGAGCACTTCCGGGACGGAAGCCCCGGAGGTCACACCTACCGTGGCGACGCCCTCGAACCAGCTTTCATCCACCTCGTTCGCGAAGTCCACGCGGTAGGAGGTCCGTGCCCCATACTCAAGTGCCACTTCAACGAGGCGCACCGAGTTGGACGAGTTGGCCGAGCCGACCACTATGACCAGGTCAGCCTGGGGAGCGATCTTCTTGATGGCCACCTGGCGGTTGGTGGTGGCATAGCAGATATCGTCGCTCGGCGGATCCTGCAACGTGGGGAAGCGGTCCTTGAGCAGGCGGACGGTCTCCATGGTCTCGTCCACACTCAGGGTGGTCTGCGAGAGCCAGATGGTCTTCTCCGGGTTCCGCACGGTGACTTTGTCTACCTCGTGGGGGCCGTTGATGATCTGGATGTGCTCGGGGGCCTCGCCGGCTGTTCCTTCGACTTCCTCGTGGCCTTCGTGGCCGATCAGCAGGATGTCGTAGTCCTCCTTGGCGAAGCGCACGGCCTCACGGTGAACCTTGGTGACCAGCGGGCACGTCGCGTCAATGGTGCGAAGACCGCGGTCTTCGGCGGACTGGACTACAGCCGGGGAAACGCCATGTGCCGAGAAGATCACCAAGGCGCCTTCAGGAACCTCATCCGTTTCTTCGACGAAAATGGCGCCTTGCTCTTCGAGGGAGCTCACGACATGCACATTGTGGACGATCTGCTTGCGGACATATACGGGTGGTCCGTAATGTTCCAGGGCTTTCTCAACAGCAATGACAGCCCTGTCCACGCCGGCACAATAGCCACGGGGAGCCGCCAGCAGAACCTTCTTGGGTCCAGTAACCGGGGCCGCCGCCTGAATCTCTTCCGGTGATCGCCGTCTGCGGGGCACCGTGGGCATCGGAATGGAAACTGCTGTGCTGGTCATCCCTCCATGCTACCGGCCCGGCCCCTGGCCGCTGGCAGAACGTGATCTCCGTCTCGCGGACAGAATCCAGGCGATGACGCCCAGTGCCAGGAATGCACCTGACACCACAGCAGCGATGACAATCCATTCAGCGAAGCCTGTCCGGACCGCCGAAAAGAACTCCTGCTTGAACAACTCTGCAACACCGTTGCCACTGGATAGGCTTCCCATCAGTCCGCCAGCCAGATCCACCGTCGCCGACCACAGCGCAGCAAGCACCAACCCGCCAAGTCCGAGGGAGACCATCACCAGGGAGCGGCGACGCGCAGCAGCGAGGGCCAACAGGACCGAAACAACAGCACCGACGGCGGCAAGCCACCAGAGCGGGGCAAAGGCCGCCACCCGATCAACCAATTGCTTTTGGGATGGTTCACCCATGGTCACCAAACTTTCCGCCGGGACCTCAATTTGTAGTCCGCTGGCGGAGGATAGACGGTCGCGGATAAGCCTCATGAGTGGGCCAATGTCCAGGAGCAGTGCTGTATGGGACACCGTCTCCTCCGGCTGCTTCCCTCCTCCGAAGTTCAACCGATGACTGTTCCTGGCCGTTTCTTCCCATGCTTTGGGGTACTCAGGCCATGACTGCATTCCGGATGCAGCTTCCCTGAGGGCATCCGCCGCCACCGATTTGAGTGGTTCCGGAAGATTTACGGAGGATTCGAAGTTCCCCGCTGCGGCTGTAGCAAGCCGGCTTTGGAACTCCGGATCCTTGCCCAGCGCGCTGGCCAGGTGGACGAAGCCGTCCTCCTTGACCACGTTGACGTCCGCCCAAGCGGCCGGAACTGCGACGGCCGTGAGCAACAAGGCGAGGACCACTGCCACCGCGGAAATGAAACTGCGCAAAAGTCATCCTCGGGGTAAGGGGCCAGTGCCACCATCCTAGGTCTGTCCACAGGATAGGAAAAATGTCGGGGTCCACTGCTAAAGCTATGGATAGAGTTGGAAGGCCGGCCCGGTACTGATTGCGTGCGGGACCGATTGGCCGCGACCACGGCCGCACAGCTAGCGAGGATATACACATGCAGGTAAACGCACGGATCACCCATGGCAGCTGACGCGAGCCCGGAATCAACGCTGCCCGGTACCGCTGCGGAGACC
Organism: Arthrobacter sp. StoSoilB13; assembly: GCF_019977255.1. Taxonomy (NCBI): domain Bacteria; kingdom Bacillati; phylum Actinomycetota; class Actinomycetes; order Micrococcales; family Micrococcaceae; genus Arthrobacter; species Arthrobacter sp. StoSoilB13. The sequence continues at coordinate 1,552,664 of NZ_AP024647.1, forward strand.
AGCCCCGACAACCCCTGGCCCCTGCAGTTGCTATCCAGGAAGCTAAAGGCCCACATCGAGCGTGCGCCCGCGGCGTGGATCGAAGGCCAGGTCATCGAACTAAACCGGCGTGGCGGGAACGCCTTCCTGACACTCCGTGACGTCGATGCTGAGATTTCACTGCCGGCGTCCGTATGGTCCACGGTCCTGGATCGCCAGAAGATACCCCTTGAACGTGGTTCCCGGGTGGTCGCCCTGGTCAAGGCCGACTTCTGGGTCAAGACCGGGCGCCTGAACATGTCCGTCAAGGACATCCGGCCCGTGGGCCTGGGTGATCTTCTTGCCCGGATCGAGCGGCTGCGTCAGGCCCTTGCCGCAGAAGGCCTGTTCGCCGACTCCCGCAAACGGAAGTTGCCCCTCCTCCCCCACCGCATCGGGCTCATCACAGGGCGGGATTCGGATGCCAAGAAGGACGTCCTCCGTAATGCGGCACTCCGCTGGCCGGCCGTTGAATTCGACGTTCGCGAGGTAGCTGTCCAGGGCAATACGGCCGTTGCACAGATCCTTGCCGCGCTCCGTTCGTTGGATGCCGATCCACACATCGACGTCATTGTCCTCGCCAGAGGTGGCGGCGCCTTGGAAGATCTTCTGCCGTTCAGCAATGAGGACTTGATCAGGGCAGTGGCAGCGGCAACAACGCCGGTGGTCAGCGCCATTGGCCACGAAGCGGATCGGCCCATCCTGGACGACGTGGCTGACCTGAGGGCATCGACACCCACCGACGCCGCGAAACGCATCGTTCCTGATGTCAGTGAGGAACTCGCCATGGTCCGCCAGGCCCGGGACCATCTTCGCCGGAGCATTGGCAGGATGGTGGACAGGGAGACGGACCGGCTTCACGCCTTGAGGTCGCGGCCCGTCCTGGCAACGCCGGACACCATGGTCGCAGCAAGATCAGAGGACATCACCCGGCTTCAGCGAAGGTCGCATGCAGCCGTCAGCACAGCGGTGGTCCGGGCGCTTGACCAGGTCCACCACCTGCGTGCCCAGGTGCGGGCATTATCTCCGCAGAAGACCCTGGACCGCGGCTACGCCGTTGTCCAGATCGTCGGTGCAGACCAAGCCGGACACACAGTGGTCAGCAGCCCGGCACAGACTCCCGAAGGCACACCGCTGGCCATCAGAGTGGCAGAAGGCCGGTTCAGGGCTGTCTCCAGCGGCCAAGCACAACTCGCCGAGCGCTGATTTCGCGGCAGCTGCACGGCACAAACACTCACCATCGAATGCGAAGGACCACCATGACAGAGAACAATCCCACAGCACCTTCAACGGATTCCCTGGATTCCCTTAGCTACGAGGAAGCCCGCGAACAACTTGTGGCGGTGGTCAGCCGGTTGGAAGCAGGCGGAGCCAGCCTTGAGGAATCGCTGGCGCTCTGGGAGCGGGGCGAGGCGTTGGCAAAGCGTTGCGAGGACTGGCTTGAGGGCGCCCGCAAACGGCTGGCAACAGCCAGGGACGCTACCAACGACGCCGGGGCTGCCGCCGGCACAGACCAGCCGCGATGACGGTTCCCTAAAGCTCAGGATTCCTCAACAAGGGCACGTTCTGTCGCGACGTCGAAGTCCGCCTTTGGCCATTCCAGGGACAAGCCCTCCAAGGCGTCCAAAAGCAACTGCTGGACAGCGATCCGCGCGTACCACTTCTTGTTCGCCGGAACAACGTGCCATGGGGCGACGTCAGTGGACGTCTTCGCAAAGGCCATGTTGTAGGCATCCATGTAGTCATCCCAGAACGCCCGCTCCGCGAGATCGCCCCGGCTGTATTTCCAGTGCTTGCCGGGATCATCGAGCCGCGCCAGCAGGCGCTTCTTCTGCTCATCCTCGCTGATGTTGAGCATGACCTTAACGATGGTGGTTCCCTGTTGGGCCAGCCTGGACTCGAAATCGTTGATAGCGGCGTAGCGCCGTTCCAATTCCGCGGAGTCCGCCCATGCGTGGACGCGGTGGATCAGGACGTCCTCATAATGTGAGCGGTCAAAGACTCCCACCATCCCAGCAGCGGGTGACTCTTTCTCGATCCGCCACAGAAAGTCGTGCGACTTTTCCTCATCAGTGGGTGCCTTGAATGCCTTCAGCTGGACACCCTGGGGATCCATTGCGCCCACGACGTGGCTGACGATGCCTCCCTTGCCGGCAGTGTCCATGGCCTGAAGGATCAGCAGGAGCCGCTTGTTGCTCCCGAACTTCCCCTCTGCGAAGAGCTTTTCCTGAAGTTCTGCGAGCCTGGCGTCCTGTGCAGCCAACAAGGACTTGCCGTCGGCCTTTGTTCCGGCGTAGCCAGGCGTGGCCTGGGGATCGACGCCGGCCAACGAAAAACCCGGTCCAACCTTCAGCACCCTGGCTGGACTCTCAGCGAACTCCACTGCAACGGGCATGGCTTGCCTTTCTGCCTGACGCGACCTCGTGACGCGGCCATGCACCACAGGCTAGTTCCCGGGGTACCTCGACAGGAAGTCCGCCATGCGGCCAATTGCCTCTTCAATGTCCTTGACGTTGGGCAATGTCACCATCCGGAAGTGGTCCGGCCGCACCCAGTTGAAGGCACGTCCGTGGGAGACCAGGATCTTCTGCTCCTTCAGCAGGTCCAGGACGAACTTCTCGTCATCCCGGATGTGGTAAACCTCTGGATCCAGCCTGGGGAACAGGTAGAGGGCACCCCTGGCCTGCTGCGTGCTGACACCCGGGATCGCGTTCAGGAGGTCATACGCTTTGTTGCGCTGCTCCAGGAGCCTGCCACCGGGAAGGATGAGATCGTTGATGCTCTGGTAGCCGCCAAGCGCTGTTTGTATGGCGTGCTGTGCCGGGACGTTGGCGCACAAGCGCATATTGGCCAGCAGGTTGATGCCTTCAAGGTAATCGGCAGCATCCTTCTTGGGACCGGAAATGGCCATCCAGCCGGCGCGGTAGCCACAAACGCGGTAGGCCTTGGACAGGCCACTGAACGTCAGGCACAGGACGTCGTCGCCGGTCAGTCCGGCAAGGTTCACGTGGACAGCGTCTTCGTAGAGGATTTTCTCGTAGATTTCATCGGCAAACAGGACCAGGCCATGCTTCTCGGCCAAAGCAACGATCTGCTTGAGCGTGTCCTCGGGGTAGACGGCGCCCGTGGGGTTGTTCGGATTGATGACCACGATGCCCTTGGTCCGCGGCGTGATCTTGGACTCCAGGTCCTCCAGATCAGGTTGCCATCCCGACTCCTCGTCACAGAGGTAGTGGACGGGCCGGCCGCCGGCCAGGGCAACGGAAGCCGTCCACAGGGGGTAGTCCGGCGTGGGAATCAGCACTTCATCGCCATCTTCGAGAAGGGCCATGAGGGACATGGTGATGAGTTCGCTGACCCCATTGCCGAGGTAGATGTCATCAACGTGGATGTTCTGGATTCCGCGGGTCTGGTAGTACTGCGAGACGGCCGTCCGGGCTGAGAATATTCCGCGGGAGTCGCTGTAGCCCTGGGCATTGGGCAGGTGGCGGATCATGTCCACCAAAATGGCGTCAGGCGCTTCAAAGCCGAAGGGAGCCGGGTTTCCGATGTTCAGTTTGAGGATCCGGTGACCCTCTGCCTCCATCTGCTGGGCGGCCTGAAGAATCGGTCCACGGATGTCGTAAAGGACATTATGAAGCTTGGTGGACTGCTTGAAATTCGCCATTCATCAAATATGCCACACCGGTGATGGACTTCAGTTGAGACTTAACTCACAGATACGACGACGGCGGTGACAGACCCGCACGGGTCCGCCACCGCCGTCGTACGCGGTTTACGTCAGGCGCTACTTAACGATGCCCTTGTCTTTCAGCCATGCGGCCGCTGCGTCCTTGGGGCTTTGCTTCTGGTCGCCGCTGACTGCCCGGTTCAGGTCCACAAGGTCATCGGTTGTCAGGATCTTGGACACATTGTTGAGCGCGTCCTTGGCCTTGTCCGTCATTTTCGCCTTGTTGTAGAGCGGCAATACCTGCTGGGCCTTGAAGTTGTTCTTGGGGTCTTCCAGGACCACGAGGTCGTTGTCAGCGATTGACGGTGTGGTGGTGTAGATGTCGGCCACCTGGACCTTGTCCTCCAACAGTGCCTGGAGCGTCAGGTTCCCGCCGCCGTCGTTGAATGGCTGCAGGCCCTTGAGCTCGCAGTTGTAGTTCTTCTTCAGCCCGGGGAAGCCGTAAGCACGGGTCTCGAACGTTGCCGGGGGCCCGCCATCGTGAAGTCCTTGCAGACCTTGGCGAGGTCCTCGATGGACTTGAGCTGGTACTTTTCGGCAGTGGCCTTGGTGACCACCATGGCGTCCTTGGACTCCGCCTTTGCCGGATCAAGCACCGCCAGTCCCTCCGGAAGCTTGCCAGGAAGCGCCTTGTACACGTCCTCAGCCGAGACCTCCGTGGCCTCTGGATCAACATAGGAGAGCAGGTTGCCGGAGTAGTCCGGGACGAGGTCCACGGACCCGTCCTGGACAGCCTTGAAGTAGATTTCGCGCGAGCCGATGTTCGGCTTGGTAGTGGCCATAACACCGGCCGCGTTCAGGGCGCCCGCATAGACCTCGCCAATCACCTGGCTCTCTGGAAAGTCGGCCGATCCAACCACAAGGGGCCCACTGGATCCGCTGGATCCACCGGGAGCAGAAGTGGACGGGGTGGCCAAAGGGCTGCCGCCGCACGCGCTCAAGGCGAGGGCCACACCGACGCCGGCCGCGAGGCCGCCGAGTCCACGGCGCGTAAGGGTCATGGGAACGGGATTTTTCATGGTGTACCTCCTTGAACGGCAGCCGCGGCGGGAGCTGCGGCTGTGAGATCGTCGGCCGCCGTGTGGCGTCCGCTTGAGTCGAGGGTGAGGCCGGGCGGGAGGACCAGCCTCTGCAGGGCGGCCAGAACGAGGTCCACCGCAATGGCAAGGGCAGCGATCAGCAGCGATCCACCAAGCATCCGCGGAAAGTCCTGCAGGACAAGCCCATCGAATAAATACCGTCCCAGGCCACCCAGCGGCAAGTACGCAACTACCGAAACGGTTGCAATCACTTGCAAAACAGCTGTCCGGATGCCACCGAACATCACCAGGAGCCCATTGGGGAGCTCAACACGGAACAGGATCTGAAGCTCCGTCATGCCCATGGCCCGGGCTCCGTCCACCACCGTGGCATCCACGCTGGAGATGCCCGCATATGTCCCCGCAAGCAATGGTGGAACCGTGAGGATCACCAGGGCCCACACCGGCGGCATCAAACCGCTGCCGGCCAACAAGGCAAAGAGGACCAGCAGACCCAGAGTGGGCAGGGCCCGCAGGGCACCCGCAATGGCCACGGCAACCACCCTGCCGCGTCCCGTGTGGCCAATGTAAAGACCCACAGGTACTGCAATGGCCGCAGCGATGAGGAGCACCAGCCCGCTGTACTGCAGATGCTCGGACAACCGCGTGGGGATGCCTCCGCTTCCCGTCCAATGAATAGGATCCGTCAACCACGCAATGGTGTCCGTAAAAACGTTGCTCATGCCGATGCACCCGGATCCGGCCGTACGGGGGTGTGGGGCAGGTGTGGCCCGGTTTTCGGTTCAGTGAGCAAGGCGGTGCCGTTCTTGCGTTCGCCCCTGCCGCCCCCTGCCGCCCGTGTCCACGGAGTCAGGAGACGCTCCAGCACAACAAGGACTGCATCCATCAGCAAGGCCAGGATAAGGATGGCGATGATGCCAACCACTACTTCGGTAACGAAGGTCCTCTGCAAGCCATCAGTGAAAAGGATTCCGAGATTGCCGACTCCCAGCAGGGCAGCAACGCTGACCAGCGAGATGTTGCTGACTGACACTACGCGGAGCCCGGCGAAAAGAACCGGCAGTGACAGCGGGAGGTCCACCTGGAAGAAACGGGCCGAGGGCTTGAAGCCCATGGCCACGGCAGCGTTGCGGAGATCGTCGTCAACAGAGTCGAACGCATCCATGGCGGCACGGACCAGCAAGGCCACCGCATAGATCGTCAGGGCGACGACAACGTTGAGGGGATCCAGGATCCGTGTTCCCAGGATGGTGGGCAGGATGATGAAAAGCGCCAGGGACGGGATGGTGTAGAGCAAGGACGTCGCCGTGGCCACCACAGACCTCAGGGTACTGTTCCGCCGGGCGAGCTGCGCCAGGGGAATTGAGATCACCAGCCCAAGCAGCATCGGGATGAGTGCGAGCACAAGGTGCTGGCCGGCCAAGCCGAGAACCAGGCCAATGTTCGCCAGGAACCACTCCATCAGGTGGCGTCCTCCCTGTGGCGGCGGACTTCCTCGATCAGGGCAAGGACTTCCGGCGCCTTCAAGACCCCGGCTACCCTGCCGTCGTCGTCCACGGCAACGCCCAAACCCGATGGCGAGGACAACGCCGAATCCAGCGCCCGGCGCAAAGTGTCTCCCTTATGGAAGAGGGAACCTCCGGGGACCAGCCCGGCACCGTCCCGGGGTGAGGACCACCCGAGGGGACGTGATTCGTCGTCCACCACCAGCGCCCACTCCCCCGAACGGCGTCCGGCGTTTTGGCCCTCGGTTTGTCCCACCATGGTGACGGGGTGGAGTCTCACGGAGTCGGCGACGTCGAAGGCAAGGTGGCGGAAACCACGGTCCCTGCCCACGAAGGAGGCCACGAAATCGTTGGCCGGTGCCCGCAGGATTTCTTCGGGGGCGGCATACTGGGCAAGCTTGCCGCCAACAGCAAAGACTGCCACTTTGTCGCCCAACACCGTGGCCTCGTCAATATCATGCGTGACAAACACGATGGTTTTAGCCAGCTCGCGCTGCAGGCGCAGGAGTTCCTGCTGGAGTTCATCGCGGACCACCGGGTCAACGGCGCTGAAGGGCTCGTCCATCAGAAGCACCGGCGGGTCGGCTGCGAGCGCGCGTGCCACTCCCACGCGCTGCTGCTGACCGCCTGACAGTTGCGAGGGATACCGTTTGCCGAGCACCGAAGCCAGCCCAACGACGTCGAGAAGTTCTGCGGCACGTTTGCGCGCATCCGCTTTGGATACGCCGTTGAGCCGCGGAACCGTAGCGATGTTATCCAAAACGGACCGGTGCGGAAGCAGCCCGGAGGACTGCATGACATAGCCCATGGAGCGGCGAAGCTGCGCTGCCGGCACTGTGGAGACATCCTTGCCTGCCACCGTGATGGTGCCCGAACTTGGTTCCACCATGCGGTTGATCATGCGCAGGGACGTCGTTTTGCCACAGCCCGACGGACCGACGAGGACGGTGATGGCCCCCTTGTCGATGGACATGGTCAGGTTGTCGACGGCCGGCTGGCCGCCTTGGTATTGCTTGGTCACGCTCTGGAACTCAATCATGGCTTCTGCCATACCCGGGCCTATCTTCGGCGGACGATCTTCACCCAGCGTAGCCAGCACCACCGACGATGTCAGCGACGCCACGTATTCCGTAATGAATCGGCAATGTTCAGCGTTTGCGTCGTTTGCCGCCCTTTGCTGCGCGTTCCTGGGCTTGATCGTGCCGGTGTCTTTCCGCGGCACGCTGTCCCCTGTCCGCCGACATCACCTTTTGATGCCATTCGCGCTGATAGGCCCGCCTGGCTGCGGCATCGTGTTTCCGGTTCAGGGCCGCCAGTTCGCGTTGCAGTTTGAGGTAGCTGCCCCACCGGCGCTCGTCCAGGGTTCCGTCGGCGAGCGCCTCCAACACGGCGCACCCCGGCTCGGCTTGGTGGGAGCAATCGGCGAAGCGGCATCCGGCGAACAGCCCCTCAAGGTCGCCGAACATCTCCTCCATTCCGTCTTCGGCGTCGAACAGCCCAAAGCCACGGACACCTGGAGTGTCCATGAGCACGGCACCGCCTGCCAAGGGGACCAGTTCCCGGGAGGTAGTGGTATGCCGCCCCTTGCCGTCACTGGCACGCACCTGACCCGTTGCCTGGAGATCGCGTCCGGCGAGGGCATTGATGAGCGTGGATTTGCCGGCCCCCGAAGGGCCGAGCAGCACCAGCGTGGCCCCATCCGGGATGTGCTGCCTGAGGTCCTCGATGCCGTCGCCCTGCTCTGCTGACGTGGTGACCACCTCCACGCCGGCAGCCTGGAGGATGACTTCACCTACGACGTCGTCTGCCAGGTCCGCCAGGTCGGCTTTGGTAATGACGACCAGCGGAGTTGCGCCGGAATCCCATGCGGCCACGAGCGTCCGCTCCAGCCGGTTATGGGTAAGAGGCCGGTCCACGGGAACCACTACCGCCACGATGTCGATATTGCTTCCCAGGATTTGTTCCTCGGAGGATGCCTCGAAAGCGCGCTTGCGGCTCAGGGCCGAATGCCGTGGAAGAACCTCGACGACGGATGGCTCACCGGCGCCGTTATGCCCCAGCCACACCCAGTCCCCGGTGGCGGGCACCAAACCATGCCCGGGATAGGGAAGATGGAGCAGGCCGCTGCTCGAGGCTACGAGCACACGGTTCCTGTCGAGGCGGACTACCCGTGCCGGAGTGTTGACGCTGGTGTGGCCGTCCGTAGCCGGGTTGGCGCGGAAGAGTTCAGCGGTGCTTTCGGTATAGCCGTAGTCTGTTGGGCCTTGGAGACGGTTGCCGTCGACTGCGTCGCTGAAACTGATTTTTGGGTCGCTTGAAGAAGCGTAAGTATTCACGTTGGTACCTCTGCTGAGGCCCGGCCGCCTAGCTTTGGCAGGCTGATGCCGGGACAGGAATGGTGGTGTGATGACGGTGCGCCGCGCGTGAGTGCGGGGCGCGCAGGATTATGGCAATCATCAGTTCCACCTCCTCAGCATCCGGGCCGGCAGCTGGAGGGCCGGCAACGTTCTACAGCGTAGCCAAGCCACTGGGCCTTTGGCTAGGTCTTTTGGGAGGCCTTTAGTCGAGCTTCCCGTCGGCTGGCCGCTCATTGTGCAGACGTAGTGCCACGTCCACCAGGGAGACCCGGTTGAGTTTGCCGATATCTTCCAGGGGAATCCACGCCGCATGGGTAGTGCTGCCATCCACCTCGTGCGTCAGCTCGCCACCGACGATCGTGGCCTCGTAGACCAGCCGGAGCGCCTGGAAGTCCCGCAGCGTACCGTCCTGCCCGGCTTCCGCGGGCCAGTGTCCGACGTCGATGCCGAGCATGCGATCGATGCGGGCCTCATAACCGGTTTCTTCATAGACCTCACGGCGGCATCCGTCCACGGGATGCTCCGCAAGGTCCAGTCCGCCACCCGGCAGAGTCCAGCCTTCTTTGCCGTCCTGCTTCCAGTAGGCGAGAAGAATCCGGTCCTCCTGAATGATGATGGCGTAAGCGGCGGGGCGGGTGTCGAACTCCAGGGTCATGGTGCCAGCTTAGTAGGCAGCTACTTCCCAGCCGGTCTGCACTAAGGCAATTCGGCCGCCATGATCGGCCCGGCTTCTTCCGGGCCGAGGTCCGGTCCTTCGCGGAGCTCGACGACGGTCCCCGCTTGGGCGAGCTCCAGCACCTTGATGCTGTTGAGGCCACGCTTCACCAGGGGCGCCGGGGCATACAGGGTTACCTGGGGCCCTTTGTCCCAGTACCGGCCCAACAGGAAGCCGTTGAGCCAGACGAAGCCCTTCCCGGAACCAGGGAGTGCAATATATGTATCCGCCGGTTCCGCAACCTCGAACTGCGCTCCGGATAGTCCCTCGAGCTCCTCTGCCGCCCATTCAGCCAACGGTACTGGCGTTTGCGTCCAGTGGAAGGTGTAGCGCTGGTTGATCAGGACACCGCCCTGGATTCCTTTGCCATGCCCGGTCAGGGGACCGTAGTTGATGCGGCCCAGGTTCTCCACGAGGATCTCCAGCTTGGCCGGGACGCCGGTTCCGGTGACAGCCAACCCTTGGGCCCCGTTCACATCGTCCAGGACCCCGGCAAACTGACCATCCACCCAGATGTAGGCACGGTCATTCAACCCTGTGATTTTGAGGCGGCTCTCTACTGGGGCCCCGGGGCGTCCCGGGAGAGTCGCCTCGGCCGCATAAAGGACCATGCCGGCGTCGAGTCCCAACTGTTCAAAAGTGAGCGGTTTGACGCTGGTAACCGGCTTGCCCGAATCGCGGACGAGCTCCAACAGGTCCCGGCCTTCCGTCAGGGCCAGGGACTGCGCTGGAAGGACCGGGGCGTCCGTGAGCACCCCGGCAGGCAGTTCAGGAAGGTCCTCGATGCCCTGGGCGCGGTAGAACTCCTTGCGGAAGGCATGGAATTTTGGCGTTAATGCTCCGTTCTCGGCAATGGGGGCATCGGAGTCGTAGCTGGTGACCGTCGGCTGGAGCATGGTGCCATCGTGGTTGCTGCCGGATCCCAGGCCAAAGTTGGTGCCTCCATGTGCCATGTAGACGCACACCGATCCACCGGCATCGAGCATTTTCCGTGCTTCCGCCGCGGCGTCGTGGGCGTCGCGGCGATGGTGGTGTTCGCCCCAGTGGTCAAACCAACCACCCCAGAATTCGACATTGAAGAACGGCTCGTCCGGTCGGCGCCTCTGCCATGTTGCGATGGCCTCGTCACCCCGGCTTCCCAACGTGGCTGTCGCCCAGGTCCCCTCGACGGAGCCGCCGTCGAGGAAGTAGTCGGTGCCGCCGTCGGCAGTGAACAGCAGCTCAGTGATCCCGCGCTCCTCCAAAGCACGGCGGTTCCAGCGGATGTACTCGTGGTCGTCGCCGTAGCTGCCATATTCGTTCTCAATCTGGACGGCGACGACCGGGCCACCCGCCGATGCCTGCCGTGAGGCGACCTGTGGGAGAAGGTGATCGAACCACTCCTCGATCGCGGCCGTAAACTGTGGATCCATGCACCGCAGGCCGATTCCAGGGATTCCGGTGAGCCAGGCCGGGAAGCCGCCGTTGTCCCACTCCGCGCAAATGTAGGGGCCTGGCCGGACAATGACGTCCAAACCTTCCTCCGCGGCGATATCGATGAAACGGCCAATGTCCCGCCAGCCTGTAAAGTCCGGCGCCTCTTCGCGCTTAGGCTGGTGGAAGTTCCAGGCGACGTAGGTGTCAACAGTGTTGGCGCCCATGGCCTTAAGCCGACGTAGGCGGTCCTGCCACAAATCGGGGTGAACCCGGAAGTAGTGGATGGCTCCCGCAAGGATGCGATACGGTTCACCCGAACGGTAGAGGACGGCGTCGTGGTAGCTCAAAAGGGCGTTGGTCACACGGAACAGATTAGCTCAATTTCCAACATTTATGCACAGGTGATGAACACATGACCAATCTTGATACTTCGCCGGCGGAACAAGTCTGCCCCGCCGCCCATGAAGGACAAGGCCCGTGCGTGCAGTTATGGCCCGAGCGTGAAGTTCCGCTGGGCGGCGTCCGTGCCATGAACGTGTTCCGCACCTTGCCCCAGCGCGGTTTGCCCACCGTTGGCGCTTGGTGCTTCCTGGACAGTTTTGGGCCGGACCGTGTGGCAATGAGCGTTCTCCCCCACCCCCACTGCGGTCTCCAGACGGTAACATGGCCGCTGGAAGGGGCCGTTAGGCACCGCGACAGCGTGGGAAGCGATGTTGTGGTCAAACCCGGTGAACTGAACATCATGACCGCCGGCCACGGAATCTCGCATTCGGAATTCTCGGTCCTGCCTGCGGCTACGGTGGCCGGAACGGATGACGGGATTCCCATGTCGCGGGGACTCCAGTTGTGGGTTGCACTCCCCGACGAGCACCGGCACCGCGAACCCTCCTTCGAGCAACACAGCGAGCTTCCAGTCGCTGTTGGCGAAGGCTACACGGCAACCGTGATGGTGGGTGAATTCGCTGGCCAGCGCTCACCCGCCACGATGTTCAGTCCCATCGTTGGTGCGGACATCACCGGCGCAGGTACGCTCCAGCTTCCGCTTCGACCCGAGTTTGAGCATGCAGTGTTGGTGCTGGACGGCCACCTGGTCATCGACGGCGAAGACATCGAACCAGGGCCCCTTGGCCTATCTGGGTGCCGGCAGGAACAACCTGATCGTGGGGGCCCAACCGGATACCCGTTTCATGCTTTTGGGTGGCGAACCGTTCGGGGAAGACCTCTTGATGTGGTGGAACTTCGTGGGACGCACTCATGAAGAAGTGGAAAAAGCGCGTTTAGAATGGGAAGCCGAAGGCCTGCTGGACGACGACGCCGCCGCCACGTCACGCTTCGGATTGGTCCAGGGCCATGGTCCTGACGCAGGACCGGAAGCCGGACGCATCCCCGCGCCGCCACTTCCGGGCGTTAAGCTCCGGCCCCGTACCAGGGGCTGAGCCAAGCGCTACGCCCGCTGCTCGGCCACAAGCCGGGGGACGCCGAACACAGGGTCCTGTTGGAGAATCCGGACATCGACGATACCCTGCTCGGCCAGCCGCGCCTTGAATGATTCCTGCAGGCGGCGGACGTTCATGCCCAGTCCACTGCCCAGAATCACGGGACCGTCCAAGCCCAGTTGTCGAACGACCTGCTCGGCCAGGTCAGCCAGGTCCTTCCCCGCCTGGTCCACCAGCCTGGCGCTGGTTTCATCACCGGCGTCCGCAGCCTCGACGACCAGCCGCGCTTGTTGCGCCCAATAACGGCGACCGGTTTCCGGCGAGTGGAACAAGGCGATCAGTTTGCCAGGCTCCTCCACTCCACAGGAGTCCAGCAAGGCACGGCTCAGGGTGTCCGGCTCAAGTCCCTGGTTCATCCGCCGCAAGCTGTGGCGCACGGCTTCGCGGCCCAGCCAGTAGCCGCTTCCCTCATCGCCCAGAAGATAACCCCAGCCTCCGGCGCGGGCTTCCTCACCGGCCGCGTTCCGTCCCCACGCGGCAGAACCGGTTCCGGCAATCACCGCGACGCCCGTGCTTGCTCCCCCTGCCGCCAGGAGCAGCCTGGAATCGTGAACCACGGTGATGCGCGCCCCGGGGACGTGTGGGGAGATCAAGTCGGCGAGCGCTTGCGCGTCCTCATCGGTATCAATTCCTCCGGCGCCCGCGTAAACCTGGTCAATGTCACCGCCGCCGATCTTTCCGAAGAGTTCGGCGAGATTTGCCATGGCCTGCTCGCGGCTCACATTCTGCACATTGGAGCTTCCGGCGCTTTCGTCCAGGACGGGAACGCCGTCTTCGAACCTCACGCCGCGCGTTTTCGTTCCACCGATATCCAGCCCGATCACGGTACCGGTGAGTGCCTCCTTGGACGCGTGGGAATGCATGGCAGAGTCAAGATTGTTCACCGTGAAAGACTAGCTTGGAGCGCCCCGAGGAGAAACTGCACATGTCGCATTCCCTGTTTGATACGCCTTTCATTGCAGCGCCCATGGCTGGTGGAACGTCCACTCCCGCACTCGTGCAGGCAGTCCAGGCCGGCGGAGGCTTGGGTTTTCTGGCGGCCGGCTACAAAAGTCCCGAGGCCATGGCAGCCGAGATCGCAGCAGCGCGTGCCATGGGCATCCGGTTCGGAATGAACGTTTTTGTACCGGACACGGTGCAACTCTCCCCGTCCGCCGGGGCGCGCGCGAGGCTGGAGGCGTACCGGACGGAACTTGAAGCAGAGGGCGCCCGCTACGGCGTGGCAATCCCAGCCCTCCGATTTGACGACGACGACGCCTGGCAGGACAAAATCGACGCGCTGATCGCGGATCCTGTGGAGTTCGTCAGCTTCGTCTTCGGGCTTCCGGGACGCTCTGTGGTCAAGGCCCTGCAGAAGGCCGGAACTGCTGTCATCTCCAGTGTGACCAGTGTCGCCGAGGCCCTTGCGGCCGCGGAAGAAGGCCCGGATGCCCTTGCGGTGCAGCACAGTTCCGCAGGAGCACACAGTGCGACGTTCCTGGCGGCCGACCCGGGAGAAAGCAGCACGACGGCGGGTCTCATCGCCGAGGTGCGTACCGCCGTCGACCTTCCGCTGATTGCGGCCGGTGCGGTGAGCGACGGTACAGCGCTTCGCGAAGTCCTGGCTGCTGGTGCGTCAGCCGCGCAAGTTGGTACGGCGCTGGTACGAACGGAGGAAAGCGGAGCCCGGCAACCGCATAAAGATGCCCTGGGCGACCCGCGCTTTACGGAGACGGCCAGGACCCGGGCCTTTACGGGACGATACGCCCGTTCACTGGTCAACGCGTTCGTTCGCGATCACGCGGACGCGCCAGAGGGTTATCCGGCAATCCACCACCTGACGGCGCCGATCCGGGCAGCAGCATCGGCGGCGGGTGATCCTGACCGCCTCAATCTGTGGGCAGGCACTGGTTGGCGATCAGCAAAGGAAGGATCCGCAGTGGATGTTGTCAGGGGTTTCCTGAGCGGGCTCTGACAAGCTCGGCCAGCAATGCTTCGCCCTCCGTTACCACCAGCTCACGGAACAGCCTGACGGCGTCAGGTTCGAAGGTGCGCTCCCGCCACGCCATGCCGATTTGCCGGAACGCAAGGTCGGATTCGATGGGAACTTCCACAAGTCCCAACTCAGCCCCTGGCAGGAACTGGCCAGTTCCGGAGCCGGGCCCGGCGGGAGGCAGGATGCAGAAGCCCAGCCCGGCCGCCACCAGCCCCCTGGCAGTGTGGGATTCCTGGACTTCAAAGGCGGTCCGCGGACGGAAGCCCGCTTCGCGCAACAGCGCTTCGCCCAAGGCCCGGAGCCCGACGCCAGCCGGCAGCGTCACATAAGGGTCATGCCGCAGCTCGGACAGGTGCACGCTGGGGCGGCCCGCGAGTGGGTGCCGATAATGCAGCACCACACGCAGTGGCTCCCTGTAGAGGGGCAGGGAGTGGATTCCCCTGCCTTCCGGGGCGATCGGTGCAGTGAGGGCGAAATCTGTATCGCCCCTGGCTAGTTCGTCCAGGCAGTCGTCGCGCGGACCCTGCCGTAGCTCGAAGACCGTATGCGGATGCCTGCCACGGTATGCGCTGATGAGCAGGGGCAGAGTCGCTTCACCGAACGTGTGCTGGAACGAGATGCCGATGCGTCCCCTCACCACGTCCGATTCGTGCCTTACCCTGTCCAATCCGGCTTGGAAGTCTTCCAACGCAGCTTCGATGTAGGGCAGCAACGTCCTTGCCGCCGGAGTCAGGCGGATGCCACGCCCATCACGAACAAGAAGATCCATCCCCACAATCGCGCTTGCCCTCGCCACTGCACGACTCACTGTGGACTGGGGAACGCCGAGGAGCTCGGCCGTCTCCGTCATATGCTCCGTCCGGCCCAGTTCTGCCAGGACGGGAAGCAGCGGCAGGAGCTGCACAAGCTGTTGGTGATCCGGTTCCATGTGCCTGCCGTTCCGCTCCAGCATCAGTAGGACAATCATGCAGTTATGCATGAATCATAAGCGAATGATGCATTGGATCACCCAATCCGGGAAGCCTAATCTGGGCCAGTGACTAAAACAGCCGTGAGCGTTACACCATGGGAAGGACACGCCAAGGGTTCCCGTGGCTATCGACGCGTGCTTGCCGCGTTGGCTTTGGCCGGGGTTGCGACGTTCGCCCAGCTGTACTCAACCCAGGCAGTCCTGCCACTGATGGCCGCCGACCTCCGAATCTCCGCAGCTGAAGCCGCCCTGAGTATCTCGCTGGCCACCGTGGGACTTGCCGTGAGCGTCCTGCCGTGGTCCTTCGTCGCAGACAGGATCGGGCCCGGGTTCGCGCAATGGCCATCGGCATTGGAGCTGCGACGGTGCTGGGGCTGGTTGTTCCACTGGCACCGACTGTTCCACTGGTCCTGGGACTACGGACTCTTGAAGGCATGGCCCTGGGCGGAATCCCAGCCATAGCCATCGCGTATCTGAACGAAGAAGTCACAAAAATCCACACGGCATTGGCGGCCGGAAGCTACGTTGCCGGAACCACGCTCGGCGGACTGGCCGGGCGCTTGGTCGCGGGTCCGGTGGGAGAACTCTGGGGGTGGCGGGCAGCCGCGCTGGCAGTGTCCCTGCTGGCCACCGTCTCGGCGGTACTGTTCGTGGTGCTGGTTCCCAACCAGCGTCGCTTCATGCCCGCGCCGGCCAGTGGATTCCGAGGAGCCTTGCGCACGCTGGGGACCCATTCCAGAAACCCCAAACTGTTTTCCCTTTACCTTCAGGCATTCCTGCTCATGGGCGGATTTGTCGCGGTCTACAACTACCTCGGGTTCCGGCTCCATGCGGAACCATTCGGGCTTCCCACCACGGTGGTGAGCCTCATTTTCCTGGCCTACCTGTCCGGAACCGTAAGCTCCCGGTGGGCGGCCGGACTCACCACTCGCTTCGGGCGGCGCAACGTCCTGCTCTTTGGGATAGTCATGATGATCACGGGCCTCGCCCTGACGTTGGCAGAGAACCTCGTGGCAACGTTGATCGGCCTCGTGGTGTTTACTGGAGGCTTTTTCGCAGCCCACAGCGTAGGCTCCGGCTGGACCGGTGCCATCGCCACAACAGGACGCGCCCAAGCGGCATCACTCTATAACCTCTCCTACTACTTGGGGTCCAGTGTCATCGGCTGGGCGGGAGGCCTTGCTTTCCAGGCGTCCGGGTGGCCGTCTTTGGCCTGGAGCGTCATGGCGCTTGCCTTCACGACGGCGGTAATCACCGCCGTCGTGCATCGCTCACCGACCCCGTAAGAATAATCCACGCTGTACCGGGGCGACCCTAGGCAAATATTCGGGAACAACGGGCGGGAACGAATGGATGGCCAGGATTTCAATGATTATGATGAATGAAAGGCAATTTCAGGAGGATCCGTGAGCAACCCCGCGAAGAATGTTCGGCCACATTCAGGCAGCGCCGAGCCGCTGGACGCTATTGATGAACGAATCCTCGCCGCCCTGGTAGAGGACGCCCGCATCTCCAACAAACAATTGGCGGAACTCGTGGGAATCGCTCCCTCCACTGCTCTGATGCGGACCAGGGCCCTGTCCGAACGCGGGATCATCGAAGGCTTTGAGGCGATCCTCAGCCTGCCGGCGATCGGCCGCTCGGTGCAGGCGCTCATTGCTGTCCGTCTCCGCGCCCATGATAGGGATCAGATCGACCGCTTCACCGCACGCGTCCCTAAGCTGCCGGCAGTGATCTCCACCTTCCACACCACAGGCTCCGTGGATTATCTTCTGCACATTGCCGTCGCCAACACCGACGACCTCCGCAACTGGCTGCTCGATAACCTCGCTACTGATCCAGTGGTCGGACACACGGAAACCACCATGGTCTTCCAGCACATCCCCGGCAACCGCGGCCCGCTTCCCGAGTAGCCCGGCTCAGGCGCGCAGGGCGCCCCGGACTGATGCCGCAGCGAGCGCCAGCGCCGCAACCCCGCATAGCACCGTAAAACCAACGACGGCGGTCTGCAAGCCCAACGCCGACACCGCCAGTCCCAAGCCAATCACCGGAACCGCGCTTCCCAGATAGGTGATGACGTACACCGTACTGATGACCTGCGCATGCCGGGCCGCCTCTACCTTCCCGGCGACGTCGTTGAACACCTGACGGAACGCGATGCCCTGCCCTGCACCGGCGGTCACGCTGGCGGCCACCAGCACCAACGGGCTCGACCAAGCGGCGGCAGCTCCCACCAGGACTATGGAGACGCCCAACACCGCCAGGGCAACGGGGACCAGGTAGCGTCCGCGTACTCCCACCAACTGGCTGAGCGCCGATGCGCCCAAGGTCACCCCCGCCATCAGCCCGACAAGGGGCCTGGAATCGGCATGCACCACCGTTGCGAAATATCCCGGAGCCAGCGACAAACAGAAGCCAAAGACTGCGAAGCTTAGGAAGCCCACCGCGGATGCCATCCAAAAGGCACCGCGTGCATGACTGGAAATAGCGGGCTTTCGTGGAGCGAGAACCTTCAGCGCCGGCTTTCCCGCAGCGGGGGCAATCGCGGGCCTTGCCTTGAGTAGCCACAGTGGAATGAGCGCGGCGAGAAGCACCCCGGAGTGGATGAAGTAGGGCGTTCGAGTAGGGTCCGGAAGCAGCGACAGGAGACCACCGATTGCGGGTCCGGCAGCCACGCCACCAGCCGAGGAGAGCAACGTGAAGCGCGAAGCCCAGTCAGGCCTCTGGGGCAACAGTTCACGCAGGGCTGCGGAGCTGGCCCCGGTGGCCAGCCCTACTGCCACACCTTGGAAGGCCCTGCCGAGGGACAGCATGCCAAGGCTGTCCGCATTCGCGAAGATGATGCCACCCAGCAATCCCATGACGACGGCAAGCACCAGTGCCGCCCGCCTTCCAATGTGATCGGACCAGTGCCCCGCCACCATGAGAACCACAACCAGCGCCACAACGTAGCTGGCAAAGGCAACCGTGACGTCCAAGGGGGACATCCCCAGCCTGGCCTGCAGCAAAGGATACAGAGGTGTGGCCAGGTTTGCGCCCACCAGCAGGGTGAAGATCACGATGCCGGCCAGGACCAACCTTGCAGTGGTGGTGGCATCCCAACTCCAGGCTCCGGCTTTGGCCGGACGCATGCGGAGTTCGCTCAAGACAGTCATTTCCGTGCCCTTGATTCGGGGCCGCGCGCGGGGTCCTTGTGGGATGGAAGACGCAGCCAGGTTTCGGTAGCAACAGATTGCCGTAGACCTGCGCTCGACGAAGCAGAAACGTGGGAAAATTGAGCAAAATAGTCAAACTATTGTTGTCTCAGTGAGCCGGAGTGACCATTTGAATACCTTGGACCCCATGGACTTGAAGATCCTTCTGGAACTCATCAAGGATCCCCGCATCCAAATCGCCGAGCTCAGCGACTCACTCGGCATCGCCCGCAATACTGCGCAGAGCCGCCTTAAGCGGCTGCTTCGGTCCGGGGTCCTTCAGGCAGCAGGCCGTGAAGTGGACCTGGAAAAGGTGGGGTACGACGTCGTAGCTTTCATCACCATCGAAGTGACGCACCGCGAACTCGATGGCGTCATCGGTGCCCTGCGGCTGATTCCACAAGTGCTGGAGGTCCACGAAATCTCCGGACGTGGAGATCTCTGGTGCCGCGTGGTGGCAACCGATACGCATAACCTGCAATCCGCGTTGAGGTCCGTCCTGCGTACCAAGGGCGTCATCCGAACAGAAACTGTCCTGGCGCTCCACACACATATCCCCTACCGCACGGAGCCTTTGATGGAAAGGCTGGCCGGTTCCACCAACACGCAGTCAGCATGAGCGCTTGAACGCGGTTCCACGTTCGTACCCGATTAGGCTTTTGACCATGGATTGGCTCTCACACATATTGCAGATCAACTGGCTCGCTGTTCTCCTGGCCTTCATTTCAAGCATGGTGATCGGCTTCATTTGGTACATGCCGGCCGTCCTTGGGCGCAGGTGGATGCAAGCGATCGGCAAAACCGAAGAGGACCTTAAGAACATCGACGGCGGAGCCGGCATCTGGATTCCCATGATGCTTGCCGCCGCGCTCACCAGCATTCTGCTGGCCATCCTGATCAGTGCCCTGGAGCTCAACACGTTCCTGGCAGGTGGCTTCTTCGCCCTCATCCTGGCTTTGGTCTTCCGTGCCGGAGGACACGTCATCCACAATGGTTTCGCGGGGCGTCCCTCGGAGGTGACCGTTATTGATGCGGGGCACGACATCCTCGCCATGACCGTTGCCGGCGCCATCATCGGTGCCATGCAGTAGCGTTCACTCGTGACCATCATTGATAACGCCGTCTATGTAGAAGGCGTACGCACAGCCACCCCACGTAACCTTGAGCAGACTTTCGAGACACTCTCGGAGCAAGGTGGCATGGCGTGGATCGGTCTCTACCGGCCCACCCGGGACGAAATGACCGCTGTCGCCCACGAGTTCGGCCTCCACGAACTCGCCGTGGAAGACGCCGTTTCAGCGCACCAGCGGCCCAAACTGGAGCGCTACGACAACAACCTCTTCACAGTCCTGCGACCCGCCCGCTATCTGGATGCTTCCGAGACGGTGGAGTTCGGCGAGCTGCACATCTTTACAGGTCCCAATTTCGTAGTGACCATCCGCCATGCCGAGACCGGCGGAGTTGCGCGTGTCCGCCACCGTTTGGAGCAGCGGCCCGGACCTCCTGCGGCATGGACCGGAAGCGGTACTCTACGCCCTCCTGGACCAGGTGGTGGACGATTATGCACCTGTCGTTGCCGGGCTCGAGAACGACATCGACGAAATTGAGGACCAGCTCTTCAGCGGCGATACAGCAGTGTCCAGGCGGATCTATGAACTTGCCCGTGAAGTCATTCAATTCCAAAGGGCCATCCAGCCTCTTCCGGACATCATGGTGCTGCTTGAGAAGGGCTTCGAGAAATACGGCGTGGACATCGAGCTCCAGCGCTCCCTCCGTGACGTAGAGGACCACGTCCAGCGCGTCATCTCCAGGGTGAACTCCTTCAGGGATCTCCTGCAGAACGCCCTGACCCTCGACGGCACCCTGACAGCAAACCGCCAGAACGAGGCGAGCGCTGCCCAGAACGAACAGGTCAAGAAGATTTCCTCGTGGGCCGCCATTCTGTTCGCGCCCTCCTTTGTGGCAGGCGTTTACGGCATGAACTTCGACCACATGCCGGAGCTGCACTGGGACTTCGGCTATCCCATGGCCATCGGCCTCATGTTCGGAGCAGCACTGCTCATGTATCTCATCTTCAAGCGGAAAGGCTGGCTGTGACGCCCCCATTCCTCCCGCAACCGGGGAGCCTCCCGCAACGTGGAAGACTCCCGCAACGGGGAAGACAGGGCAACCGGGAAACTGTCCTGGCGCTCGTGGAGGGCATCACGCACGACGCCGGACTGCTGGGTTTCCAGCTTGAGCCCAGCCAGCATGAAGCAGCGCAGCGGTTGGCGGCCTTTGGTGCAGAGGTAACGGCCCGCCGTCGAGCGCGTCAGCGAAGGACGCCGCGAAGTATCTATCTTCACGGACCTGTGGGTCGCGGCAAAACGTGGCTCATGGACAGTTTCCACGACAGGCTCCGCGCCCGGAAACGTCGCGTCCACTTTCATGATTTCTTCCGAGGGCTCCACGCCGGGACCCGCCGTTCCGGTTCCGCGGATGGAACAGCCATCCAGCACTCGGTGGATGTGCTCCTGGCGGACATCGACGTCCTGTTCTTCGATGAGTTCCACGTCCATGACGTTGGGGATGGGATGTTTATCGCGCGATTACTGCGAACCGCGGCGCAGCGCCGGATTCCCTTGGTGGTGACGTCCAACTACGCCCCGGACGATTTACTGCCCAATCCGCTGTGGCACGACCATTTTGTGCCCACCATCGAAGCCATCAAAGAGATGATGGATATTGTGGAGGTCAATGGCCCCGCCGATTTCCGGCGGTTTCCTGCAGCAGGTTCCCAGCCCAGCGCCGCGCCCAAAGCCTTTAGCTCTGGCCGGATCATCACACCGGGGACGCCCAAACAACTGGGACGGTTGGGGCTCTTCCGGCCATCGGTATCCCAAAGCCGCGTCCTGACCCCAACGACGCAGCCGATCGTGGTCAAGAACGCAGACCGGGACCTGCTCTGGGTGGGGTTTCCGGAATTGTGCGCAGGGCTGACCTCCACTGCGGACTTCCTGGCCTTGGCGCACAGTTTTAAGACCTGGGTGATCGACGACGTTCCCTCCCCTGCCGGGAGCGACCCTGCTTCCGCGCCCGCATGGCAGCGATTCAGCAATGCCGTGGATGTGCTTCACGATCAAGACATCACTCTGTTCCTGATCGGCGCCGGACCCCTGGACTGGGACGCGGAGCCCTCCGGCAGCGTCCTTCCCGTGGACCTGGCCCGCATTGCCAGCCGCCTGTCCCTGCTAGGCAGGTCCGACCCTGACGATGCCCTGGCAATCGAAGAGGCCGCCGGAAGCTGAGCTTCGGGCGGCCCCTTGGTTTTTTGCAGCTAGATCGCGCCGCCGGCAGCAGACGGTGCACTGGAATCATGCCCGCCATCGCCAACGCTCTCACGCGCAACGTAATTCTCGATATCGAAGAGGTTCTCCGCCCGCTCCGTGATGTTGAGAAGCGTGGTCATGGAGGCAACTTCCTCAACCTGTTCCTTCAGGAACCACAGCATGAACTGCTCGCCCAAGGCGTCGCCCTCAGCACGGGCGGCGCGGAACATCTCCTCGATGTTGCGCGTAACTTCCCTTTCCTGCTCAAGGGCCAAAGCGATGGGTTCCTTGGCGTTGGTGAAGTTGTTGCGGACCGGGGCGATGCCCGGGATCTCGACGGGCACGTTGCGGTCCAGCATGTACTGGACCATCATCATGGCGTGATTGCGCTCCTCGAGGGACTGGCGGTAAAAATGCCGGGCAAGCTGCGGCAAGTCCTGACCGTCAAAATACACGGCTACTGCAATGTATTGCTGGGAGGCCGCAAATTCATTGGCGACCTGAACGGACAACAGCTCATTGAATGTCTTGTTAGCCATGGCACCGATCCTACAGCCGGGCCAAGACAGCCAGACAGTCTTCTTTTAAGCCAGCAGCAGAGCGAACCAAACACCAGCGGCGGGCCGCCCCGACGCTGATGGCCATGGACCCCAACCCGTTGACGAGCGCCAGCCCCATCCGCCCGCTCTGCACCAGCCTGATGGTCTCCAGACTTGCCGTGCTGAAGGTGGTGTAGCCGCCCAGGAAACCCGTGCCGAGGATGAGTTGAAGGGATTCAGGCGCCTGCCCTTCCATCACCAGGCCTGCCAGGAACCCCAGGAGCACGGAACCTGAAACATTGATGAAAATGGTGGCCCATGGCAGGGCAGTACGTACGCGTGCCCGGATGAGCCCGTCCAGCATGAACCTAACAGCCGCGCCCAGTCCTCCCGCGAGGGCCAACAGGATGACTGTCATTTCGCACGCCTGTGATGCCATGCGGCGAACCAGATTCCCGCCATGGTTGCGAGCGCCCCACCCAGCAGGCTCAGGCCCAGATAACCCAGGGCAGCAGTCGTGTCACCTGAAGTGAAGAGGTGCACCGCATCCAAGGCGAGCGTGCTGTACGTGGTGTAGGCACCCAGGAAGCCCGTACCCAAGGCGAGGCGCAACGCCCGGCGACGGCCGACGTCGGGCCCCCTCCTGGCAAGTCCCTCCAGCAAAGCGCCCAGGGCCAAAGCGCCGGAAAGGTTGATCACAAGGGTGGGCAACGGCCAGGATCCTGGCGCAGGAATCATAAGTCCGAGGCCGTAGCGGGCGAGTGCCCCGAACACGCCACCCGCGGCCACAATTCCGATGAACCCCCAGTGAAGATGGACGGGACGCCTGGCGTCAGTCGTCATCATCCACCGGTACCCGTGGCTCCACGGGTACAACCAACACAGGGCGATCCTGGCGGTGGAAGAGCTGACGGGCAATGGAGCCCGCCGTCAGCTCTTTAATGGCCGAACCGAGCTTGCGGTCCCTGGAGCCCACCACAATCATGGACGCGCCGATATCTTCGGCCTCACGGGCCAATGCCCGTGCCGGTACCCCTGCCAGGGAAACGATGGACCAGCTCAAGTCAGCTTCGGCCAACTGGGTGGCAATAGCTGTCCGCAAGGATTCCGGGACGTTCTCGGCATCATCGTCCACGCCGTCGGGATCAATCGGAGCAGACGGCCCGCCCGTGGTTCCATCCACGGGATAAACGGTCACATCAACGAAGGCGCAGACCAGCGGCAGCCCGGCGCTAAGCGCCACCTCGGCGGCACGCTCTACGACGACGGGACGCTGCCCGGGCATGACGCCTACCAGGATGGGGCCGATGAGGCCTTTGGGTACTGGGGTCCCCGTCATCGTAAAGCGCCTCCCGTCAGACTTTCTTCACAACGCTGGACTTGAGCTGCATGGGGCCGAACCCGTCCACCTTGCAATCAATATCGTGATCCCCCACGCCGTCGACCAACCGGATGTTCCGCACTTTGGTGCCGACCTTGATGGCCGTGGCGCTGCCCTTCACTTTGAGGTCCTTGACCACCGTGACGGTGTCGCCGTCACTCAGGATGTTGCCCACCGCGTCCTTGATGACATTCCCCTGCTCGTCGCTCCCGCTCATTGGTGACCATTCGTGGGCACATTCAGGGCAAACCAACAGCGCGCCCATCTGGTAGCTGTATTCACTGGAGCATTCGGGGCACGGAGGCAGGGAGTCGTTCACAGGGTAATTCTAAGGGGGCATCCACCGCTGGCCGGCCCTTCCAACCACGGCCCGGAAGCCTACCCCGGCACAAGGACATTATGAAAGGCGCGGCAGAATCTGTTGCCCCATGTCAGATCGACACATAGGCTCAATAATGTGAGTGGCGGGGACGGTGATCCGACAAGCGGTACCGACCAGCTACCCGTGAAGGAAAACAAGCATGGCTACAGGCACAGTGAAATGGTTCAACGCTGAAAAGGGCTTCGGATTTATTGCCCCGGACGACGGTGGACCGGATGTATTCGCCCACTATTCAGCAATCACGTCCAGCGGATACCGTTCCCTGGACGAGAACCAGAAGGTCCAGTTCGACATCACCCAGGGCCCCAAGGGACCTCAGGCGGAGAACATCCAGCCCCTCTAAACTCCCACAAAAAAACCGGCCAGGCATGTTGTGCCTGGCCGGTTTTGTTGTTGCCGGAATCCGTGGAGCTAAGGAGATTCGAACTCCTGACCTCTTCGATGCGAACGAAGCGCTCTACCAACTGAGCTATAGCCCCTGGGCACGGCGTCTACGGCCGGGCCAGTGTCCTTAGGCTACAAAGTTTCCGAGCGCTTTTCCAACCACGACACGAACGTTTCAGTGCCATACCTTTGCTCGGGCATAAGGTTGAGTCCCGCACGCAGGTAGGCGCCCATGGCACCCGGGAGCGGGACTTCCAGAACCTTGCCCCGCGCGCCGGTAATGGCTTTCCATGACTCCGCCATGTCCTTCATGGCCAGCACTTCGGGCCCGCCAATGGTCCTGACGCGATGCCGCTCGGGAGAAGGCACCTCCAGCGCAGCTTCGAGCAATGCAGCGGCGGCTTCCCTGGGTGAAATCGTTTGGAAGCGGACTCCCTTGAATGCCGGAATCAACCGCACTTTTGCACCTGCAGCAAAGATCATTTCCACCAGGCTGTGGAATTGTGTGGCCCTGATAACCACCGTTTCCAGTTTGGCCCTCGCATAGACCCGTTCCTTGTCCGCCTTGGAAACGTAGAAGGAATACGTGCTTTGGTCACAGTTGATAATCGACAAGGCCACAGCCTTACGCACTCCTGCCCGGTGAGCCGCGTCAAGAAGACGAGCGCCGCCGTCGGCGAATTCCTTTTGGGCTTTCCCGAACCGGCCTTCAAGGCAATCAATAACGACGTCGGCACCCGCCACCGCGGCCGCCAAACCATCACCCGTGGTGACGTCGCCGGCAAAGTAGGCCGCGCCGTCATGATGCTTCTCCGAACCGGCCGGCGGCACGTGGCGACTCAGGGCGGAAACCGTGTGCCCGGCGTCGAGCGCCTGGCGAACAACTTCACGGCCAACCTGGCCAGTGCCACCCGCAACACAGAGCGCGGTCATGCCGGGCTATGCGCGGCGACGCTGCAGGACATCGTCCAGATTGCTCAGGGCACTCTGTCCCTTCGATGCAGTTCGCACCTGCGCAACTGCTGCGGCCTCCGCCTGCTCAACACTTTGCTTTAGCACCGGCTTGCCCACAGGCTTGGGAGCTTCAGGAAGATCCAAGGGCTCCGGAGCGGGGCGCGGCGCCTTGGCGGCACCAACGTAGGTGGGCTTGGGAACCTCAACCGGTTCCCAGCTGGCATCTTCGGAACCAGCGGACTTGTCGCCAACAGAGTTGCTGCCGGCGGACTTGTCCCCAGCTGACTTGTCCCCAGCTGCCAAGGCAACAGCCAAGGCAGCCTGGCGTAGTTCCACGGCGGAAAGGCGTGCGGCCTCGGACTTTCCGGCCTCGGCGTCGAAAACCCGTGTTTCCTTGGCTTCGACAGGCGGTTCCTTAGGCAGGTACCGCGCGGGTGTCTGGATGGGCACCACCGGCGCAGCCCGACGCGCCCGGCGTTCGCGGAGATCCCGGAGGGCGAGCCGCCGCAAAGTCACCACGGCAAGTACCGAACCCGCGAACGACACCAACGGCAGCCAGACAGTACCCGTACCGAACAGCCGCAGCACGCCCGAAACAATGGCAGTCAGCAATAAAGCAAGGCCGGCCAAGGCCAGAGTGAGCCGGGCATAACGGATCGTAAAGGGAGTTGTGGGTGGCTTCCTGGCAGACGACTCAGCCACGCGGGATTCCTGCGGCGACGCCGGTGCTTTGCTGTGCATGGTCTCCATCGGTTTCTCCTGCCGGGGTGCCAAAGTCAGTACCACCCCTGCCTGCGTTTCGTCTGGTTCGTCGTCAAATGCCTCTGCTGAAACAGCGGCCGCCTGGACCTGCTGCCGTCTGTTCCGAAGAACGTAAGGAGCGACCCATACCATCCAAAGCGCGACAGTGACCACGAGTATCACTGAGCTGCTGAGAGGGAAGTCCACATTCAAAACCGTAGAAGCAAATCATCAGGGGCGGCGGCATTGCGGTCGGTGTGTCGCCGGCGAGTCCGCAAATGAATGGAGATACGGCTCAAAAGGGCCTATGACCTGCCCGTTCTTCCTCTGAGCCACCAGTCAAGGAGTCCCTGCGGAACTTCCTCCGACGTAAGCGCGAAAGACCGGTGATCTGCCCACTCGCCATTGATGTGCAAGTACCTCAACCGGTAGCCCTCGTCCCTGAATCCGAGCTTTTCCACCACCCGAAGACTTGGCGCGTTCTCAGGCCGGATATTGATTTCCATCCTGTGCAGGCCAAGGGTCCGGAAGCAGTGGTCCGTAGCCATCGCAACTGCAGTTGGAGCGATACCGTGCCCGGCGCGTTCCTTATCAACCCAGTAGCCAAGGGTCGCCATCATCGCCGAACCCCACACGATGGATGAGACCGTCAACTGCCCCACAATTTGAGGGTCACGGAAACCCTCGGTGCGCTCCGTGATGAGGAAGGGCAAAGCCGTAGCCTGCCGGGCTTGCGCATTCAGGGATGCCACCATTTGACGGTAACTGGGCAGGCGCCCACCCGGTGCAGGATTGGACGCCTCCCAAGGTGCAAGCCATTCACTGTTCCGCGAACGGACTTCAGACCACTCCCGCTTGTCGCGGTAACGGATTGGCCGGAGCACCAAGGCTCCGCTTTCCAGCGTTACCGGCCAGATCGCAGAGCCGTACACCGGTGTTATTTGGGAAGACCGGCAGTGAAGGTGGGCAGCCACTCGCGGAGCTCGGGGCCCAGGTCATCGCGTTCGCATGCCAACTCGATGCAGGCTTTCAAGTAGCTCAACTTGTCACCGGTGTCATAGCGGCGTCCACGGAAGACAACGCCATAAACGCCGTAGCCTTCGCCTTCCCCGGCAGCCAGAACTTCAAGGGCATCCGTCAGCTGGATCTCTCCGCCACGTCCGGGAGCGGTGTTTTCCAGGACGTCAAACACTGCCGGATGGAGAACGTAACGGCCGATCACCGCGAGGTTGGATGGAGCTTCCTCGGGGGACGGCTTTTCAACGAGCTGCTTGATGCGGACGTAGCCGTCCTCATCGCTATCCTCGACGTCGGCGCAACCATAGGCGCTGATCTTGGAAGGCTCAACTTCAATGAGGGCAACAACGGAACCGCCGGTTTTTTGCTGGACAGCGATCATTTCGCTCAGCAGGTCCTCACGGGGATCGATGAGGTCATCGCCCAGCAAGACCGCGAAAGGCTCGTGCCCGACGTGCTGCTTTGCACGAAGGACTGCATGGCCGAGGCCGTTGGGATCGCCCTGGCGGACATAGTGGATGTCACCCAGGTTGGTGGCGGACTGGATGGCTTCAAGCTTGGCAGTATCGCCCTTCTCTGCCAGCGTTGCTTCCAACGCCGGCACACGGTCAAAGTGATCTTCCAGGGCGCGCTTGCTGCGCCCGGTGATCATCAGGACGTCGTGCAGGCCAACCTTCACCGCTTCTTCGACGACGTACTGGATGGCTGGCTTGTCAACCACGGGCAGCATTTCCTTCGGCATCGCCTTTGTGGCGGGGAGGAACCTGGTACCAAGACCCGCTGCGGGGATGACGGCCTTACGGACAGCATTGTTATCGAGAGTCACCGGACTAATGTAACGGAAGGAATACATCAACGGGTAAACCCCCGCCGTGGCAAGACGCAGAAACAGCCCCTGAACTGGAGCGGATTTGCTGCTTTAGGCACACCACGGTGGCCCGCGGGAATCTCATGATCGGACAAAAATGGCATCCAAGGAAGACATCCGCAGCAGCCGGCGCCTGTACAGGCGCAGCCTCACCAAGGAGCTTGTAGCCCAGGCCGGCGAATCAATTGCACGGCACGGCTTGGCCTGGGCCCGGAAAATTTCGGCCGGATCGCCCACGACCTTCGCCATCTACGTGGGCGTCTCCCACGAGCCCCCAACCATGCCCTTGATCGCAGGGCTCCACAACGCCGGCCACCAGGTCCTGCTTCCTGTCTGCGAGGGCCGGCCGCCAGTTGAGCTGGGTGTACTGGACGCCGGAGACAGCCTTCGTCCGGTCCGACTACGCACCCATCGACGAACCCGAAGGCGAACGTTTGGACAGTGCTGTGGTGAGCTCTGTTGCGGGCATCTTCATGCCGGCCACGGCCGTCGACCGGGATGGCAACCGCATCGGACAGGGTGGCGGCTACTACGACCGGCTCCTCCAAGGCCTGGACAATTCCGGCGGGCGGCCACCCACCATTGCAGTGGTGTACGACGACGATGTGTTGCCTTCGGGAGCTATCCCCGCAGAGCCTTTTGACCGGCCGGTGCCGGAGGTGCTGACGCCCTCCGGAATCATCACGCTTGGCCGCGGTAGTGATCTCGATTGACCCATACGTGAAGTCCCGCATTTATATGCAGTTGGGAGATAGCGAACGAGCCGGATGCGGATGATAGAATTGGCACTCAGGCCCTGCGACTGCTAATGCGGAGATTCTCCGCCATGGCTCCACAGGACCTGAACTTTGTCCTGAAGGAGGAACTCAGTGCCCACATACGCATACGCCTGCAAAGACTGTGACCATGCCTTTGACATCGTCCAGTCCTTTTCTGACAGCTCTCTGACGGAGTGCCCTGAATGCCAGGGCGCGCTCCGCAAGAAGTTCAACAGCGTCGGCGTTGTCTTCAAGGGCTCGGGCTTCTACCGCACGGATTCGCGCGATGCCAAGGGCAGCACCGTCTCCGCCGCGCCCTCCCCGGCGACTCCGGCCCCTGCTGCCACGCCTGCACCGGCGGCCGCAGCCGCTGCCAGTTAGCCGGCACTTTTCCACATAGGGCACCCGGCCGCTGTTGGGTGGCCGGGCCCGGTGGCTAACGTGGCGTCATGCCACTAAAGACAACCACTTCCCCAGTCCCCCGCCGCGAACGCCCCAGTCCCCCTGTCCGGGGCCGTGATGGCCCCCGGAACAAGCCCACAACCACGGCTGGCCATTTCCTCCTCCGGAAGCAGGGGCCACATCGCCAGATCAGGCCGGGCCGCAGGCAGAGCCTCAAGTTCTGGGTCACCCGGAACCGTCGGCTGACAGTTGCACTGCTGCTCTGCCTCGCCACAGGCATTACTGTCCAACAGCTAACCCCTGCCTCTGAGCAGCGCGTCAGCATTCTCGTCGCTGCCCATGACCTCCCAGCAGGCACCAACCTCACCGAGTCAGACTTCACCAATGTTGGTGTGCCGCCGGACCTCGCAATTTCCGGAGCCCTGGAGGATCACGTTTCACTGGTGGGCCGCCAGCTCGCCTCGCCTTTGGCCAAAGGGCAGATTCCCACTGAATCCAATCTTCTGGGGCCGGGACTTCTCACAGGCGCACCCGTGGGCTCAGCTGCGGTCCCCCTTCGAATGGCTGACCCTTCATCCATCCAGCTGCTATCCCCGGGACAGCTGGTCAATGTAGTACTTACCGCCGCCGGGTCATACGACGAATCCCGGCAAACTGAAGTCCTTGCCGCCTCCGTCCCTGTCCTATGGACATCTGCCCAAGGGGGTAAACCCGGCCAATGGCTGGGAACCAGCGACACAGACGGGTTGGTGGTAGTGGCTGCAAATCCTCCACAAGCAGAAAAGCTTGCCGGCGCATCAACGAAAGGCAAACTTTTCTTTGTTTTGGTCAATCCCTAGGTTTGGTCAATCCCAGCGTTTGGTCAATCCATGGTGCAGGGTTTGGATTCCATGACGCAATCAGCCCCAATGCGGGGGCTTTTGCTCTTTCAACCACTGCTCATGGTCATAGTTGCCTTCGTCGCCCCAACGGCGGGGGTCGTCTTCAGCGGCCTTGGTGGGCAAGATGCCACCGGAGGCTTGCTTCGCCGCAGGAGTCTTTGTCTCCGCGGACTCTTTAGCGTTTTCGGCGCTTACGGCTGCGGTCTGTTCGTCAGAGCCGCTTTCGTTGCCGGTTCCCTGTTCTTTCACTGGTGCTTCAGTCCCATCCTCTGGATCACTGGGGGTTGGAGTGCTGGCTTCTGCGTTGCCCGGTTCGCCACCTGGCCCCCTGCGATTGTCCACACCTGCCTGCCCGGGCAGCTGGGATTCCACCGATGCCTGGGCACCTCCCGGGCTTTGCCGATGCGAGGCCCGGCTGTAGGAGGAACTGCTTGCGGAGGAACTGCTGTGCGGGGAACTGCTGTAGGAGGAGCTTGCGTACGAGGAAGCCGCATTGTCCAGATTCAATTGTTCAACATCCATGTCCAGGAAGCCATGCTCCGCTGGGGGTACGGCCTGGGGAACATGGTTCTCAAGACCCAAATAGGATCCGATTCGATCCGCGCAGGACGAGGGATCGGTGAACACTTCGATGGTCCACAGGGACATGTAACGCCAGCCCATGCGTTCCAGCAGCTGGGGCCTCAGACGGCTGCGTTCGCGGACGCTCATGCGCCGGTAACGTTCCGTGCCGTCGGACTCGATTGCCACCGGGGTGGGAATCTCTGCGCCCTCCCGTCCAATGGTGTGAACGGGATCGGCAGCGGCGGCAATGTCCAGGACACCGTCATAGAGGTGCCAGACGCGGGCACCCCTGGCCCGCAACCTCTCGCCGAGATCGGCAACCAGGGGGTCCTCCCCCAGAGCCTGTTCGCTGGCAACGGCGCGCGAGGCAGGAGTTCCAAGGTTGCTGTTCCCGGACAGTTCACGGTCCAGCAGTTCGTAAAAGTCCACAGCCCCGTGCGCCAGGCGATCCAGATCCAGATCTTCCGGGCGGAAGCAGCTCAGGACGTGCATGGAACGGCGGGCGCGGGTCATAGCCAAGGCAAAGCGGTTTCGTCCGCCCTCCGTGGACAGCGGTCCGAACGAGTGCAAGGCGCGGCCATGGGGTGTCCGGCCGTAGCCGAGGGAGAAAATGACATGGTCACGCACCAGGCCTTGGGCTCGCTCAAGGTCAACCACGCGGAAGGACTCGGGGCCAGCACCGAAGAAGGCGGACAACAAGGGGTGGTTGGGCAATTGAAGCCTGATTGCCTCGCCAATCCGCGCAGCATGGCGCAGGCTGGCCGTGACCACAGCCAGGGAAGTCCGTGGCCGAAGCCTGGCGTGCTCGAAGACAAGGTCCACTACCCGGTTGACCTCCGCCGTAACGGACTCAACGCCCTCATGGTCGGCGCCCGGGAGTCCGGTTCCATCGGGGATGTACTCCACCAGGATCGAACGATCCAGGCCCGTCACCGAACTGCCATCGGGCAAACGCCGGAGGCCGCCGTCGTAGTAGTTCTTGCTCAACTGCAGGATGAGGTCCTCATCGACCGCCCGGTAGACCCAGTTCAGCTGCCAGGTGGGCAGGACGCGTGCCAGGGCCTTGAACGCGCTGTCCACGGTCTCGTGGCTGGCCACTCCCGCCACTGGAGGTTCCACGGCCACGCTGAAGGTGCGGGCATTCGCAATCTTCGCATCACCGAAGGCTATAACTTGCCGGGCTCGCGCAATCGCCGGAAGGACGGCCTGGAGGGAGGTCGATTCAGCGTCGATGACGATCACCGCGTCAAACTTCTGCCCCGCGGGAAGAACCCCCGTCAACAGGTAGGGACTTACAGACCACACTGGAACAAGCATTGGTACGAGGTCGGGAGCCTGGGCACTCAGAGCCGGGAGCGTAACCCGACCATCCTTGAGCAGGGGCCCCGAAGCAACTCAGCCTGCCGGGGGTGCTCAACTATCCCCTCGCTCCACTTCCGGGCCAACTGCCACCGCAAACGCGCAGCACCACTGGCAATGTGGGCTTGGTCCGCAAGGCGGTACTCAGCTTCCAGGCGGCGGAGCGAGTCGCCGTCGGACATGGCGAGGTAGTCGTCACCACTGATCATTGCTTCCAAAGCAGACTGCCACCAGGCGAGGTCCAGCTCGGCCGCCACCGAAGCGGCCGGCACTTCACGGGCAGCAAGGTCAGCGAGCAGTTCGCCGAGGCCGTGCTCGCGCATCTCCTCAATGAGCAGCGTGCGCTCCGGGAGTGTTTCAAGCGTGGCAGTATCCGCTACCAGCCGTTCGAGCCGCTCCATCAGTTCCAGGTACGGTGTCTGGTGCAGCGAACCACCGGCAGAGGTGTGCTTGAGTGCCTCACCCAGGCGGCGAAGCTCGCCATCCAGTTCGCGATACAAGGACCCGAGGTCCGCGAGTCCGGACGGCACGGCCGGGTGGCGTTGGGTGGTGGCGTACCCTGCCCACAGGGCACGCTGCTCCTGGACGAGGACCAGGGAGCTGTGAAGGTCCGCGATGTGAACACCGGGCCGCACATACTCTTTTGCCACCCGCCGCAGCCTCGAACGCTGCATGGAAGGCATCTCCAGGTTGCGCTCGCGTCGCCACGCAGAGCTTGCAGTTGCAGAGATGAGGTCGTGCACCGGGCGATCGAAAATATCCGGAGTGAACTTGTCCAGGCTTTCGCGCACCGCAATCAACAATTCAAGCTGAGCACCCCACTCCGTGAAGGTGTCCGCCAAACGGATCTCGGCGTGATCCGAAAGCTGCTTCATACGATCGCGCAGGACGGGGAGTTTCTCCTCGGCGATGCGGGCAAGCTGTTGGGCCTCTTCTGTCTCCTTGCGGGTTACGAGGCGTGCGCCGTACCAGGGGCTGGAAGTGGAAGCCCGGCTAAAGCTGCCCAGCTCGGCAGCGCGACGCAAGCGGCCAGCCAGTTCTTCGCGGTCCTTGATGTTATCCAGCACACTGCGCTTGAGGCGCACCGTGGTGGACGGCGCCGGGTGGATGGACGTCAATTCGGCCAACGATTGCATGGCCTGGTACGGCGAGCAGCCCCAGCGTTCGCGGACGTTGTGAAGCGAGGCAACGTGGTCCATCAGGGCATGCCGGTGTCCGACCAGCGTCTGGTGGAGGTTCCCAAGCTGCGGTTCCAGTGCCTTTTCATTGCGCATGATGGCACGGACCAACTGGCCCTTTAGCTGCTGTGGTGTGGTGCCGTTGCCCGGACGGAACAACATCGAATCCAGGCCCAGCGCTTCCAGGTGCGCTGAAAGTCCCGCCAAGCTGGACTGCCTGTCCCCCACTACGAGGACGGATTTGCCTTCGCTGACCAATGCGCCAATGGCATTGATGGCTGTCTGCGTCTGGCCGCTCCCTGGAGGGGTGCTGACAACAAGCGAATCTCCTGCGCGAACAGCGTCCACCACGTACTGCTGGTCAGTGTCCGCGTCGAGCAGGAGCAGCTCATCCGCCGGATCACGTTCGTCAAGGCTTGGGAACCGCCCCGCTTTAATGGGTTCGGGCTCGATGTCGCCACCATTGGCAGCAGTTACCAGGGCCGCCACGGTGGGATTGTTCATGTTGATCCACGGATCGTCCAGGTTTCCCGAAAGATCAGCCAAAGTGGTCACGAGCAAGTTGAATTCAACCTCGGCGCCGTGAATCGGCTGAACCAGGGTGGCCAGGCGGTCCAGGACCGGCTGGGGGTCCAGCCTGGCAGTGTTGTAGGCCATGCGGGCAACTGCATTGACGTCGAAGACGATGCCGTGGACGGTCTTCAGGTGGCGCACCAAAGCCGGGTTCATGCGTGCCTGCTCGGTGAGCTGCAGCTCGAAATCGTCCTCGCCCGGGCGAACGGTCAGGACAATGGAGGTCAGCATGACAGGGGCCGAAACCCGCTGGGGTTTGCCACCTACGGCCGAAGTCCACACCACCGTGCCCGCCGAGAGGTACCCGGCCTCGATGCCGCGATCATTGCTGAGCTCAAAAATCTTGGACCGGATGTTGCGCGCGGCCCGTGCCGCCACCAGGTATTGCTGCCTGTCTCGGATAAGCGTGGACAACCTCGTTCTACGCCCCGCCAGCAGCTGTGCGAGGCCCGAGGGATGTGCGTTGCTGAGATCGATGGCGCCTTCGGGCGTCTTCACGAAACGCAGCATCGTGTCCGCCCCTGTAACGGGCTTAAGTCCGGACAGCCATTTCCGGAGCTCTTCGGAGCCCTCTTCCTGGCCTTGACCTAATGACACAACTGCTGCCTTCTTTTCTGTACTAGCTTTAGACGCCTTGGACCATACCGGCATACTTTCGAGGGTAGCGGGAATACTCCTTCAGCCCGCTCCGCAACACTGTGGCAATGCGAAATTGGCCGTCATTTCACAGCTGAAAGAACAGTGGCCGGCCTCCCAAGGGAGGCCGGCCACTCAAAATGCTATTCCCACTCGATGGTTCCCGGCGGCTTGCTGGTGACGTCCAGCACCACGCGGTTAACTCCATCCACTTCGTTGGTAATGCGGTTGGAGATGCGGGCCAGGAGGTCGTACGGCAAACGCGACCAGTCGGCCGTCATTGCGTCCTCGGACGATACCGGACGGAGAACGATCGGGTGGCCGTAGGTGCGGCCATCGCCCTGGACGCCGACGCTGCGGACGTCAGCCAGCAGAACCACCGGCATCTGCCACACATCGTTGTCCAGGCCGGCAGCGGTCAGCTCGGCACGGGCAATCGCGTCAGCCTTGCGAAGCAGGTCAAGGCGCTCCTTGGTTACTTCACCGACGATGCGGATACCGAGGCCAGGGCCGGGGAACGGCTGGCGGCCAACGATTTCCTGAGGCAGGCCAAGTTGGGCGCCGACCGCGCGGACTTCGTCCTTGAACAGGGCGCGCAGCGGCTCGACCAGTTCGAACTGCAGGTCCTCGGGAAGCCCACCCACGTTGTGGTGGCTCTTGATGTTCGCAGCGCCCTCGCCGCCGCCGGACTCGACGACGTCCGGGTACAGCGTGCCCTGGACCAGGAACTTGATCTTCTCACCCTCGGCTGCTGCCTGGGCGATGATGGCCCGCTCCGCTTCTTCGAAGGCACGGATGAATTCCCGGCCAATGATCTTGCGCTTGGTCTCGGGATCGCTGACTCCGGCCAATGCAGACTGGAAGCGCTCTTGCTCGTTGGCAACATACAGATTGACGCCCGTGGCAGCGACGAAGTCGCGTTCAACCTGTTCTGCTTCGCCTTCGCGAAGGAGACCGTGATCCACGAAGACACAGGTCAGCTGGTCTCCAACGGCCCTCTGGACCAGGGCTGCGGCTACAGCAGAATCCACACCACCGGAAAGACCGCAGATGACCTTGGAATCGCCGATCTGCTGGCGGATACGTTCCACCTGCTCTTCGAGGATATTTCCTGTGGTCCAGTTGGGGCTCAGGCCAGCGCCCTTGAACAGGAAGTTCTCCAGGACGTGCTGGCCGTGCACGGAGTGCTTGACCTCCGGGTGCCACTGCACACCGTAGAGGCGCTTTTCCTCGTTGGCGAAGGCGGCTACCGGCGCGCCAGCCGTGGTGGCCAGCACTTCGAAGCCCTCGGGAGCTTCATGGACGGAGTCGCCGTGGCTCATCCAGGTGTTCTGTGAAGATGGCACGCCATCAAGGATCGAGCGGGCATCGCCAACCACCAGTGCTTCGGTGGCGCCGTACTCCCGGAGGCCCGTCTGGGCTACCTTGCCGCCCAGTGCGTTGGCCATGGCCTGGAAGCCGTAGCAGATACCAAAAACCGGCACCCCGGCTTCAAACAGGTCCGCTCCAACACGCGGAGCACCTTCTGCGTAGACGCTGGAAGGTCCGCCGGAAAGGATGATGGCTGCCGGGTTTTTGGCCAGAAGCTGCTCGGTGGTGAAGGTATGCGGAACAATTTCCGAATACACATTCGCTTCGCGGACGCGGCGTGCAATCAGCTGCGCGTACTGGGCACCGTAGTCAACAACCAGCACCGGCTTCTGGGAAGTCTGGGGTGCGGTGGGAGTAGTCACCAACCAAGACTACTTTGCCGGGCGGCCCCCGTGCACGTTGACAGCGGCCCGAAGAGGTCAATTACGGGCTCGTCGTTAGGCATCTCACACCCTAACGCCGCCGTGGCTGGCGCTGCCGCGGCTAGTAGCGCTTTGACGCCTGGGGGTTGGCTGCCAGTTCCACTTCAACCTGTGCGTGGAACTTCTTCTCCACGATGAACGACATCAGCGGTACGACACCACCCAACGCCAGCAGGACCAGCTTGGAGAACGGCCACCGCATGAGCGACCACAAGCGGAAGTTGGACACCAGATAGACCACGTACATCCAGCCGTGAACGATCAATACGGTGGTGGAGATATTGAAGCCACCGATCACGCCCTTGGGCTCAGACTCGGCGAATCCGAAGCCAAAGGGCTTACCCGTGATGGCGTCCGTGCCACCGGCAAAGAGCGATACACCGAAACCGTAACGGGCAATCAGCTCAGCGCAGAGCAGCAGCAGCATGGCACCGGTCAGGTAGGCCATGACCTTGTAGAACTTCAGTGCCGAACGGATTTGGGCTTCCGTTCCGCCAAACCTGCGCTTCTTCGGCTTGGGTCCGGACTGCTCGGGCTGGATGGCCGGCTTGGGCTCAATCATTACTGCACCTTTTGTTCTGGCCCAGGTTGCTGGGGTTCAGGGCTTGTCGGTTCATTGGGGTGGTCTCTGTCATCGTCGAATCCGTCGTCGTTTGCGTCGAACTCGTCGTCTTCGAGGTCACGACGGTAGTCGTCTGCCACCATGCGCCACCAGATGTACAGCGCGAATCCTGCGAAGACCACCCACTCAACGGAATAGAAGAGGTTTAGCCAGTTGATCTGTTGCGCGGGCGGCTGTGCTGGGATGTTGAGTGCCTTCAGCGCTTCGTCCGCGGCGACGGGAACGCCGTCGGAAACTTCGGATGTCGCGGCAATGAAACCCTGGTAGCTGGAGACGTCCCAGATGTTGATAAGTTCGGCAACTGCCACTGCGGACGCCCGGCCTGGACCGGCGTCGACGTTTGGCACCGGCGCTTCAGAGGGCAGCAGGCGGCCGGTCAGCGTGATGGTGCCCGACGGCGGCGGACCGGCCTGGGCGGCATCGGCCACCCAACCCCGGGCTACTGGAATCCAGGTGTTGGGCGAGGCTGCCACACCGCTCAGTTTGGGAGCATTGTCCACCGCGAAAGCCGAGACAATCCAGAATCCCTTCTGGCCGTTGTACAGGCGGCCCTCAACCAGGACCTGCTTGGCAGGATCGTAAGATCCGGTGGCGCTGACCATCTGGTCCGAAGCAGAACCGGGGAAAAACTGCCCCGGCTGCAGGACGTCCACCAAGGGCTTGACATCTTCAATGCTGGACGAAACGGGAGCTTCGTGTTGGGTGGACCTGCTGAGCTGCCACTGGCTGAGCAGCACAAACACCGCGGACAGGAGAAGCGCAAAGACGAGTCCTGCGATCCAGCGGGGTTTCAGCGCGGTTTTCAACACCCCTTAACCGTACTTCGTCCGGCTGTAGAACAACGAAACGAACGGTAGGGACCTTAGCCCTGGAACTGGTCCGTGGGCGCCCGTTCTCAATGGTCGAAGAACACCAGGCTGGAGTTGATGAGTTCGGAAATAACCTCGGTATCGTGTGCCCGGCGCAGGGACTCCCGGAATGACTCTTTGGAGAGCGAACGCGCCAAAGTAGCCAGGACTTCCAAATGATCCGAGAAGGAACTGGCCGGCGTGGCTATGAGGAGGATCAGCGTGGCGGGGCCATCGGCGGCACCAAAATCCAGGGCATGGCCGAACTTTGTGACGCCTACGGCGATGGAGATCCGGTCTACGAATTCACTCCGTGCATGTGGCAGTCCAATGCCACCGGGAAGCCCGGTAGCCAGTTGGTGTTCCCTGGAATGGACCTGCTCCAGGAAGGCCTGGAGGTTGGAGATCCGGCCAGCCGCGTGAAGCCGTTCCGCGAGTTGAGCCGCTGCGTCGATTTTGTCCTCGGCAACAAGTTCCAGGATGACGGTGTCCGGCGTAGTCAGTTCCGCGTCATACCGGTCAAGTGGTTCAGCCAAGTTGTGTTCCCTCCAGTGTGGCCTCCCGGCCGCAGGTCCTGTGTTGCTCAGCGAAGGGGAACGATGTCATCGACTCCCATGCGCGCGGCGTCAGCTGATTCGTCGTCGGGTTGTTGCTGGCTAAGCCGTTCAGCTTCCACCCGGGCCAGATAGTGCTTGATTTCGCTTTCCCGCTGTGTGTCGCTCCAGCCAAGGATTTCTCCCATCAGCTTAGCCACTACAGGCACTGCTGACACACCCCGGTCCCACGCTTCGATCGAGATCCGGGTGCGGCGCGTCAAAACGTCGTGAACATGACGGGCACCCTCATGGGTGGTGGCGTAGACCACCTCCGCGGCGAGGTAATCGTCGGCCCCGGGAAGCGGCTCCCGGAGTTCGGGTTGCGCGGCGATGAGATCCAGCACTTCGGAGGCCATGGACCCATAGCGGTTGAGCAGGTGTTCCACGCGCGCAACGTGGACGCCGGCTTCTTCCGCGGAACGGGCGCGGCGGTTCCAAGCGGCTTTGAACCCCTCGGCACCGAGCAACGGGATCGTTTCCGTGCAGCTGGAGGGAACGCGTTCATCCATGGCCCGCGTGGCCTCGTCAACGGCATCTTTGGCCATGACACGGTAGGTGGTGAACTTGCCCCCGGCCACCACTACCAGGCCAGGCACCGGATGAGCCACGACATGTTCGCGGGAGAGTTTGGCGGTGGAGTCGTTTTCGCCTGCGAGAAGCGGGCGGAGTCCGGCGTAAACGCCTTCCACGTCCTCACGGGTGAGGGGCCGCTTCAGGACCTTGTTGACGTGCTCCAGGACGTAGTCAATGTCCTTGCTGGACGCGGCCCGGGTGCGCCTTGTCCAGTTTCCAATCCGTGTCCGTAGTCCCGATGATCCAGTGGCGGCCCCAGGGGATCACGAAGAGCACTGACTTCTCCGTGCGAAGTATCAGCCCAACGGTGGACTGGAACCTGTCCCGCGGTACAACAAGGTGGATCCCCTTGGATGCCCTGACTTTGAGCTGTCCGCGGTCCGTAACCATGGCCTGGGTTTCGTCCGTCCAGACTCCCGTGGCATTGACTACCTGCTTGGCACGCACCTCGAAGACGCTCCCGTCTTCCTGGTTTTCAAGCTTGGCGCCCACCACGCGTTCGCCTTCCCGGAGGAAGTCCACCACACGCACCCTGTTCACAGCATGGGCACCATAATGCGCTGCGGTCCGCACAACGTTGACCACCAAACGGGCGTCATCCACCTGGGCATCGTAGTAGCGGATGGAACCAACGAAAGCATCGTCTTTCAAGCTCGGAGCCGCCCTCAGGGTGCCGCGCCTGAAGAGATGCTTGTGCATCGGCACCCCGCGGCTGTGCCCGGACGTGAGGCCCAGGGTGTCGTAAAGCATGATGCCCGCGCCCACATAAGGGCGTTCCCAGAACCTCCGGGTCAGCGGGTAGAGGAAAGGGACAGGGCGGACAAGGTGGGGTGCGATCTGCTGGATCAGCAACCCGCGTTCCTGCAGGGCCTCCTGGACCAGTCCGAAATCAAGCATTTCAAGGTACCGGAGGCCACCATGGATGAGCTTGGACGAGCGCGAGGATGTCCCTGAGGCCCAATCCCGCGCCTCGACGATGCCGACTGTAAGGCCGCGCGTCACCGCATCCAGGGCTGCTCCAGCCCCCACCACGCCTCCGCCGACAATCAGGATGTCCAGCTGTTTGCCGGCTT
Organism: Arthrobacter sp. StoSoilB13; assembly: GCF_019977255.1. Taxonomy (NCBI): domain Bacteria; kingdom Bacillati; phylum Actinomycetota; class Actinomycetes; order Micrococcales; family Micrococcaceae; genus Arthrobacter; species Arthrobacter sp. StoSoilB13. The sequence goes on from NZ_AP024647.1 coordinate 1,592,510, forward strand.
CGGCAGTGGCTTTCAGGACTTCAATGGACGCGGCACGGGATTCCGGGCTTAATGCTCCCGGAGAATTCACTTGCGGACCGCCTGCGACATTGCTCATCGGACCCCTCCTCAAACGCAACAGCTGGTAGTCCCCTACCCTACTTGTTGCCCGGTCCGATTGGCAGAAGTCCCGATTGGCGGAAGTCTTAGTTGCCCGCGTAAGGGGATACTACGACGTCCACGCGCTGGAACTCCTTGAGGTCGGAATATCCTGTGGTCGCCATGGACCGGCGCAGTGCGCCAATGAGGTTGGACGTGCCATCGGTGTGGTGCCCGGGCCCGAAGAGGACTTCCTCCAGGGATCCGACCGTGCCAACGTTGACGCGGTCGCCGCGGGGCGATTCGAGGTGGTGCGCCTCCGGACCCCAGTGCCAGCCGCGGCCCGGAGCTTCTTCGGCGCGGGCCAGGGCGCTGCCCAGCATTACGGCATCCGCTCCCATCGCGATGGCCTTGACGATGTCGCCCGACCTGCCCATGCCGCCGTCGGCAATGACATGGACATAACGCCCACCGGACTCATCCATGTAGTCACGGCGGGCCGCAGTGACATCTGAGATAGCCGATGCCATGGGCGAATGAATGCCCAGCGCACGGCGCGTGGTGGTGGTAGCACCTCCACCGAAGCCAACGAGGACGCCGGCGGCACCCGTGCGCATGAGGTGCAGGGCCGGTGTGTAACCAGCCGCTCCACCAACGATCACAGGGACATCGAGTTCGTAGATGAACTGCTTAAGGTTCAGCGGCTCATGATTCTTGGACACGTGCTCCGCGGAGACGGTGGTTCCACGAATGACGAAAATATCGACGCCGGCGGCCACCACGGTCTTGTAGTGTTCCTGTGTCCGCTGCGGGGTCAAGGAACCGGCAACAGTGACGCCTGCGGCGCGGATCTCGGCGAGGCGGGAGCTGATGAGCTCTGGCTGGATGGGCGCCTGGTACAGGTCCTGCATCCGGCGGGTGACGGCCGGGCTGCTGGTTTCATTGGCCAGGCCGGCGATCTCGTCGAGCACCTTCTGTGGGTTTTCGTACCGGGTCCAGAGGCCTTCAAGGTCCAGGACGCCAAGACCACCCAAACGGCCCAAGGCAATGGCCGTGTCCGGCGACATCACAGAGTCCATGGGGGCGGCAATCACCGGCATATCGAACTTATAGGCGTCGATCTGCCAGGAGACAGAGACGTCCTTCGGGTCACGCGTCCGACGATTCGGAACGATCGCGATGTCATCCAGGGAGTAGGCACGACGCCCACGCTTGCCACGGCCAATCTCAATCTCATAAGTCACTGCTCGAGTTTATCCCACCAAGACCAAGCCACCGTTTTGTTCCAACTTGCTCCTACGGGGTGTTCTGGCTGGTCTCTTCCACTGTGAGCTGGGATTCGAACATCCGGAAGTAGCGGCCCCTCAACGCCACAAGCTCCTTGTGGGTCCCCTGTTCGGCAATGCGCCCGCCCTCGAGCATGTACACAACGTCCGCCTTTTCGATGGTGGCCAGCCGGTGGCTGATGGCAATGATGGTGCTGTTCCGGTCCGCGAAAAGGCGTGTGAAGATCCGGTGCTCAGCCAAAGCATCAATGGCCGACGTTGGTTCGTCCATGACCATGAAGGAGGCATCCCGGTAGAAGTTCCGGGCCATGGCCAGTCTCTGCCATTGCCCGCCGGAGAGGCCACTCCCCTTGCGTCCGCGGGGATCCTCCATCCAATTGCTCACATGGTTTTCCAGGCCATTGGGCAGCTTGTTGATGAACTCCATGGCCTCGGCGTCCGATGCTGCCCTTCGGATGCGTTGCTCGTCCCGCGGTTGATCGACATCGCCCAGGTAGATGTTCTCCGCCGCGGTTGCGAATTCATACTTCAGGAACTCCTGGCTAAGCACCGCGAGGTGCCGGTGCCAACTGGTCACGTCGATACCGGTGAGATCGACGCCGTCGAGCAGTACTTGGCCTGAATCCGGCCGGTACAGGCCAGCCAGGATCCGGATCAGCGTGGACTTTCCTGCACCGTTCTCACCCACTATGGCAATGTGCTGGCCCGCCCTGATGGTCAGGGATGTGCCCTTGATAACCTCAATGTCACTCCCCGTATAGCTGAATCGGATGTCCCGCATTTCCACTACGGAAGGCGACTTCACCAGGGGAGGCTCGTAGCCGCTGGGCACAGGAAGCGCCATGAAAAGCTCGTAGTCTTTGAGGTTGGCAAGGTCTTCGTCGATGGAACTCAGTGAGGAGACCAGGTTGTTGGCGGTGGATAGAGCCCGGCTGACGATCTGCTGGATGTAGAGGAACTGCCCTACCGGCTGGGCCCTGGCGATGATTTGTCCCACCACCCAGATCAAGGACACAACTTCGGCACCATACTGCAGGGCGTCCGCTGCGAGTTGCTTGGGGATGTAGCGCTTCTGGAAGTCCAGCCGCCTGCGCTCGTCAGCGTCCCGAAGCCGGGATCGCAGGTCCATCAGATAGCCCACGATCCCGTAAAGCCGCATCTCGGCAATGTGCTGGGGACGCAGGAGGTTCGTCTCGATCATGCGCCGTTGCCGCCGGGAATCCACCTGGGTATTCCAGTGGGCTATTTGCTCCCTTGAGAGCTTGAACTGCAGGTAGACGCTCGGGACGATTGCAATGAGGACAATGACGGCGATCCACCAACTGACCAACAACAGCGCACCGACTGCCAGGATGACTGAAACCAACTGCGTAAAGATGGCCGCGATCCTGTCCAGGACCCGGGCGTAGGAATCGGAGAACCGCTTGGCGCGATCGTAGAGGTCCACCGTTTCTTTGTCGTCGTAGCGCCAGAACTCCAGCGCCAGAAAGCGCTCATACATCATGTCGCCAACGATTGCCCCCACTTTGAAGCTCATCAGCTGCTGGATGTACCGGTCCACGCTACTGAAGGCGCCCCAGAACAGCCCCAGCGCCGCAGTAATGATGACGTACAGTACCGCCCGCGGACCGGCGTCGGGATCTCCCGCGTAACCGGCGGCCAACGCGGTGGTGGTCAACGCGGCGAAGTAGGTGGTGACCAGCGGCAGCGTGGCCGAAATCAGGGACCCGGCCACTTTCATGATGACTGCAACAGGTGATGCCTTGAAACTGACCTTCAGGACCTGCCCGACGGCGCGTGCGTACGGCCGGAGGGCAAGCTTGCGGGGCGCTGTGCCTGAATTCAGCCGGACTGACTCCGGATGCCGCGGTTGTGCGGGCTTTTCGGACATGTCCCCAGCCTATTCCTACCCACGGACATTTCCGTTGCGGCCCTTAAACAGCTGTTCCCCATGGAAGGATCCACAGGGAACAGCCGGGAGGAACTGATGATGGTTAGCGGGAACCGTAGTTCGGCGCCTCTACGGTCATCTGGATATCGTGCGGGTGCGATTCCTTCAGGCCGGCAGGCGTAATCCGGACGAACTTGCCGCGTGCCTTGAGCTCGGCAATGGTGGGGGCGCCGGTGTAGAACATGGTCTGACGGAGGCCGCCCACCAGCTGGTAGGCCACGGATGCCAGCGGACCACGGAATGCGACGCGGCCTTCGATGCCTTCCGGGATGAGCTTGTCATCGCCGGAAACGTCGGCCTGGAAATAGCGGTCCTTGGAGTAGGACGTGTTCTTTCCACGCGACTGCATGGCGCCCAGGGAGCCCATGCCGCGGTAGCTCTTGAACTGCTTGCCGTTGACGAAGATAAGCTCGCCGGGAGACTCTTCACAACCAGCCAGCAGTGAGCCGAGCATGACGGTGTCGGCACCGGCGACCAGCGCCTTGCCGATGTCACCCGAGTACTGGAGACCGCCGTCGGCAATCAGCGGCACGCCCGCCGGAATGGCAGCCTTCGCGGATTCGTAGATGGCCGTGATCTGGGGAACGCCGACACCGGCAACAACACGGGTGGTGCAGATGGAGCCCGGACCAACGCCTACCTTGATGCCGTCGGCACCGGCGTCGATCAGTGCCTGGGCACCTTCGCGGGTGGCAGCCTGGCCGCCAATGATGTCCACGTGCGCAGCGATCGGATCCGACTTCAGGCGACGGATCATGTCCAGCACGCCCTGGGAGTGGCCATTGGCCGTATCCACGAACAGGGCGTCCACACCGGCGTCGATGAGCTTCATGGCGCGCTCCCAGCCATCACCGAAGAAGCCGATGGCGGCACCTACGCGCAGGCGGCCTTCGTCGTCCTTGGTGGCCAGCGGGTACTGCTCTGCCTTGGTGAAGTCCTTGGTGGTGATGAGGCCCTTGAGGCGGCCCTGCTCGTCAACGAGAGGGAGCTTCTCGATCTTGTTGGTGGCCAGCTTGTGCGAGGCTTCCTCGCGGCTGATGCCCACATGGCCGGTGATGAGCGGCATCTTGGTCATGGCATCGCTGACGCTGCGCAGCGGGAATTCAGATTCGGGAATGAACCGGGTGTCGCGGTTGGTCACGATGCCCAGCAGGCGCCCGTCCGTGTCCACCACGGGAAGGCCGGAGACGCGGTAGCGGGAACACAGCTCGTCCAGTTCCTGCAGCGTTGCCTGCGGGCCAATGGTCAGCGGGTTGGTGATCATGCCGGACTCGCTGCGCTTGACGCGGTCAACGTGCTCAGCCTGGTCATCGATGGACAGGTTGCGGTGCACTACGCCCAGGCCGCCCTGGCGGGCCATCGCGATGGCCATACGGGACTCCGTGACGGTGTCCATGGCAGCAGACAGCAACGGCGTCTGCACCGTAATCCGCTTGGAAATGCGGGAGGACGTGTCCGCGTCCGAGGGGATGACGTCGGTGTGCCCGGGCAGGAGCAGGACGTCGTCGTAGGTCAGGCCTACGAAGCCAAAGGGATCGTGTTCGGGCTGGGTCATGAGTGCGGCCTCTTACCTGGGTTCCGGGGGCTATAACTGGTAGGGGTTGCAACTGATGACCAGCCCGTCATTACGGGACTGGCCTGTGCATAAAGTACTGGCCTGTGCATGAGGTACTGCAAGGCAAAGGTGCTTCGGGTATTGAATAAATAGTAGAACCTCCGCGGCGATCGCCATATTCCGCGACGCCTGAGTGTGAGCAACGGCACTGGCGGCAGGCCGGCGTCGTGCGTTGCATGCTCCTGCGGATGGCGAGGCTAGCGCTCAGACCAGCCCGTCGCGGCGAGGAGCCGCTCCTCGAACATGGGAATCATGCTCTGTACATAGGTCTTGGTGAGATGGTTGTCGTCCTTGTAGACGTACACATTCCCAACCACTGCCGGACACGTGCCCTTTTCACAGATGAAGTCGCTCATGTCCATCAGGTACAACCGATCCACCTTGCCCGCGTAATCGTCCAAGGGCGAGGACGCAGCCAGGGAATCCTCCAAGGGAGGGTTGCAGTCAGGCGAATCAGGGCCCTTCTTCTGCACGCACTCGGGCATGTTGATGCTGAACCGCGGGTTGTCGCGCACGCCGACGACGTCGATTCCGGCATCCGTGAAGGGCTTGATGCCTTCCAAATAGCCGGGCACTTCGGTCTCGAAAGGGGCCGTGACATGAGTTAGTGACGCCACAGTGAACACTGCATCGGGTTTGTGTTCCATGACGTAGGCGGCACTTGCCTTGTTGAAGTCGTTGCATTCGCTGGTGCGTTCAGGAGAGTCCGCACCGAACCGGCAGTTCCCCTTCAGCAGAGTGACCACTTCCCAACCATGCTCCTTGGCGATGGGTCCCAGGGCGGCCATGTACTGCTGGGCATGGGAATCGCCCAGGACCACGATCCTCTTGGTCACCACTGCCGGTTCATTATTCTGGAGGCAACCCTGCAGCAACGGATCTGACGGGACGTTCGCGCCAGTACACAGGCCATCGATGTCCGCCCATTCATCGTTCATGGCGGCGGGTGCGGGAATGATCATTGCCTCGGGCGTCGGTTGGCCCGCGAACCCAGGCGACAGCGCTGCGGCACCGGGCGTCAGTTCCTTGGGCTGGTCCGCAATCGCCACACTTTCGGCGGCGATGGCACCCTGCCAGGCGGTCATCGGAAGCGCCAGCAGCGCACCGCAGGAAACAACGACGACGGCGGGCCCGCCAGGACCGTGCGTCCGGCCACTGCCAGCGGCGCATGGGCACCTCGACATACCGCGTGGTGGCAACGGCCAACATCATGGATACCGCCATGATGCCCAGGCCCTGCAGGAGGTTGGGACTTGTGGTCTCCGTGACGAGCAGGAAGAACACCAGGACAGGCCAGTGCCACAAGTACAAGGCGTAGGAATTGTTGCCCACCAGGACCAGGGGCTTTGAGCTGAGCACGCGGTCCGCACCAAAGCGGCTGTTGCTCTGGCCGGCGACGATAACGGCCGCGGCGGCGAGCGTGGGCCAGAGGGCCACGAATCCCGGGAAGGAACGGTCGACAGTCAGGATCAAGCCACACGAGAGCATGGCGGCCAGTCCTGCCCAACCCAGGAATACCCGGAGCCGCCGACCCGGTTTGAGGTACGGGAGAGCAAGCGCCAGCAGGGAACCCAGCGCAAATTCCCACAGCCTTGTCCGGGTATCGAAATACGCATAGGCCTGGTTGTTCGCCGTCTGGTCGATCGAATAGACCAGCGAGGCCACAAAGACCAGGCCGAACGCCATGAACAGCAACTGCCGGTGTTCCATGACCCTTCGGCCTGGGAACAGCTTTGCCAGTTGCGGCTGCAGCAGGGCTACGGCGCCGAAAATGAGCGGCCACAGAATGAAGACCTGGCCCTGGACGGACAGGGACCAAAAGTGTTGAAGCGGACTGGCCCCGGAGTGGTCCTGGGCATAATAATCAACGGCAGAATCCGCAAGCTGCCAGTTCTGCCGGTACAGCAGGGAGGCCCAGGCCTCGGCGAGCACATCCGGCCACCGGCTCTGCGGGACAAAGGCCCACGTTGCGGTCAGAACCGCCAACAAGACAACAACGACGGCGGGCAGCAGCCGCTTGAACACGTGGAGCCAGTGCTGCAGGAGCCTCAGGGGCTTGTGGTTTTCGAGCTTCCGCGTAAAGGACAGGGTCAGCAGGAAAGCCGAGATGAGCAAAAAGACGTCGACACCACCGGACACCCGGCCCAGCCAAATGTGGTAAGCCGCCACCATCAACACAGCCAAGGCCCGCAGGCCCTGAACCTCGGGGCGGAAGGTGCGTTCCGCCGTCGTGGGCCTCGCTGTGGTGGGGTTGCCACCCAAGGGTGCAGTTGCTTTCACGTCGCTCATCGCTCCCACCCCGTCGCGGCAAACCACCTTTCATCGAACATCTCACCCATGCTGGTGACGTAGGTCTTGGACAAGTGGTTATCGTCCAGGTAGACGAAGACATTTCCTACGACGCTGGGGCACTGGACACCATTGCAGAGGAGATCCGTCATATCCAGGAACGCGGCATTTCCAAACTTTCCCTGCACGGCCGCGAAAGGGCTCTCCGCTGCCAGGACGTCATGCTGGTCGGATTTGCAGTCAGGGCTGTCCACGCCCTTGGACAGGGCACACTCGGTGACGTTGTGGTCATAGCGGGGGTTGTCACGGATGGCCACCACCTGGATGCCGAGGTCGTTGAAGTTGGTGACCGACTGTTCAAAGCCGTACACCAACTCCTCATCCGGTGATGACGGGGCAGCCTTGGTGCCCACCATGAACACGGAATCCGGGGTGTGCGCTGCCACATACTTGAAAGCCGCCGAGTTGAAATCATTGCAGTGCTGGTCAGCGTCGGGGTTCTCCGGCATGAACGGGCATCCGCCCAAAAGGAGGGCCGTGACCTTCCAGTGCTCAGCCTCAGCGAGGGGACCGAGCGCGGCCAGCCACTGCTGGGCATGGGAATCACCCAAGACAATGATGCTCTTGGTGGCGTCATCGCCCACGCCGTTTTGCTGGCAGTTCTCCTGCAGGGTCTTGTCTTCCGGCTGGGACGCTCCCTCGCACGTCCCACCCAGATGTGCCCAGTCCTCAGGTAGCTGCTCTGCGGTAGGAAGCGTTTTGGCGTCAGGGCTGACCTGGTCCACGTACCCGGGCAGGAGGGCATGTGCTCCCGGGTTGTCGTTGAATGCCTGCGTGTCAGCGGCCTTCTGGTCCAGGTACTGCTTGTACTGGAAACCGAGCAACGGCGTGCACGCCACGGCAAGGCACACCGCGATCGAGATGGCTGCCCGGCGACGCTTCACCTCGGGCCACTTCCACTCCCGGAATGGCTTCTCCACATACTTCGTGGTCAGGAACGCCAGGACCAGTGCCAACGCCACAATCGCCGTGCCGGAAAGCCAACCCGCATGATCCTTGCCGCTCCAAGCCAACGCGATCACCAGGATGGGCCAGTGCCAGAGATAGAGGGCATAGGAATTGTCGCCCAGCCGAACAAGGAATCTGGAGCTCAGGATCCGATCCACGCCGAAGCGGCTACCGGTCTGTCCCGCTGCAATCACCGCAACGGCAGCCAGGGTAGGCCAGAGTGCAACAAAGCCCGGGAACGCCGTCTGGACCTGCAGCAGGATGCCGCAACTGAGCATGGCGGCCACGCCGATCCACCCCATCGCCACGCGGACAGGTTTGGAAAAGTCCAAGGCAGGCAAAATCAAGGCAACAAGGGTTCCGAGGGCAAACTCCCACAGGCGGGCGAAGGTGTCGAAGTACGCCACCGCCTGGTTGTTGGCCGTAAAGATGATGGAGTACGTCAGGGAAACGACGAAGATGAGCGCAAAAACGTACGCGAGCGAAGCCCGGTACCGGAGATCGAATTTGCGGCAGATGACCGCCATCACGGCGAAGATCACCGGCCAGAGAATGAATATCTGGCCCTGGATGGAAAGCGACCAGAAGTGCTGCACTGGACTGGCCAGGCTGTGGTCCGTTGCGTAGTAGTTGACCGCAAGAGTCTGCAGGAGCCAATTCTCGTAGTAGAAGAGTGAGGCCCAAGCCTGATTGACCACTTCTACCCAGCGGGTGGGAGGCAGGAAAGCAAAAGTAGCAGCCAATGTTCCGAAGAGTACAACCACGACTGCCGGGAGGAGGCGCCTGAACAAGTGCAGCCAGTGCCGCAGCAAGTCCATCGGGCGCCGCTGTTTGAAGCGGCTGGTGAACTGAAGAGTCATGAGGAATGCCGAGATCAGCAGGAAGACATCTACCCCGCCTGACACCCGCCCAATCCAGATGTGGTAGCTCACCACCATGAGGACAGCGAGGGAGCGGAGGCCCTGGATTTCGGGCCGGAAGGTGGACTTTACAACGGGACCGGTAGCCCGCCTGTTGGGACGGGCGGGCATTCGGATCGTTGATGTAGTCACGTTAGGCAGTTCCTCAAGGCTATTGCACAAAGCATCCATCATACGCTGTTCCGGGCTCCGGCCCCAGTCGGGCCGGTCTGCGGAACCGCCTTACGAGTGTCTATTAGCTCAGGTTGGACTATGCATTTGCAAAGATGAAACTGTGCGTTGCCTGTGCCAAGGCACTGTGTCTGAAGGCCCGGAAAACTAGGTCAAGGCCGGCCGACGCCCCACCATCAGCTGCCGGTCGACTGTGATTCGTTGTGCCAGATAACGGGCATCCCGGCCAACTCCTGGAAGCGTTGCCGAGACTGCAGCGAACAGGAACTCCTGGCCGATGAAATAGAGTCCAGGGACAGATTCCACTACTCCCCTCTTGTGGGGCCGGCGCCCCCTCTCCGTCCTGGTACGGGAGCTTCAGCCACGAGTAGTCCTCCCGGTATCCGGTACACCAAATGACGTTCGCCACGTCCAGCGTCCGGCCCTCTTCCAGCAACGGTTTGCCCTGCTTTACGCCGGCTATCCTTGGCAGCAGTTCCACCTTCGCTTCACGCAGTTCCTTGGTACGTGTTCGGATCAAAGGTGCCGCCATCATCTTGAATGCCGGCGCCACCTTCCGGCCAACCGGTGTGTTGAGCGTCAGGACGTGAAGGCCTGCGAACCGGATCACAGGCAGCACAAACCGGGCTGCAGCGCGTCCATGGCGAACAGGGATTTCGCCACTGGCTTTGCCCGCCAACAACGTGGTGTGGGTCCTGCTGGCTTCGAGGGCAATCTCCGCGCCGGAATTGCCGAGCCCGACAACGAGCACTGGTCCAGGTTGGAGTTGCCCGGGATTCTTGTATTCCTGCGAGTGAAGCTGCACGATGCCCGGATCCAGCTCATTCGCGAATGCAGGCCGCTTGGGCAGGCGATACCCTCCGGTGGCAACCACTACGTTGTTGGCGGTCCAGGACCTGTCACCGGAGCTCACAAGGAAGCGATCACCCTCTTGTGTCACTCCATCAACATGGACCCCGGGAACCACGGGAAGACTGAACCGCCGTGCATATTCTTCGAGGTAGTCCGCCAACTCATCCTTACTCGGGAACGCCAAGCGGTCGCCTGGGAAGGGCATGCCCGGCAAACCGTCGTACTTGGCCGGCGTGAAGAGACGGAGCGAATCCCACCGCTGCCGCCACGAATCGCCGGTCCTGGCGTTCTCGTCGAGGATGACGAAGTCGTGGTGCCCTTTGGCCAGCCAATAGCCGAGCGCCAAGCCGGCCTGGCCACCGCCTACGATCACGGTATCGAACTGTGGGTCACTAGCTTTTTTCATGGCTTTTCCTTTCTCATTACTGGTCAACGCGGGGTCACTTATGGTCTATGGCAGCGGCCGACATGGGCCTTAAGTGACCCCGCGTTGCTGGAGTTTCAGTTGCTGGGGTTCCAGTGGGAGCCTTCCGGTATCGCAGGCACCACACCAACATCAGTGCCGACGTCACCACATAGAACGTGTGCAGCAGCCACACCGGCCCCGCCGGAAGGTCGAAGACGTAGAACGAGTGCACGGCATTGGCGATGTTGGTCAGGGTGATATTGCTCAAACTGTAGGAGGCCAGGTCCTTGGTCCGGACTGCCTTGAACAACATGGGCAGCATGCTGGATGCAAAGAGCACGGTGGATACGGTGCCGGCGAGCAGTGGAATGTTCATAAGCCCAAGCTATGAGTCCGGCGCCCCTTGCCGCGTCGGCCAAATGACGCATCCTGCTGGAATGGGCATGGGTATTTATGCGCATGCCGGGAAGTGATAGAGCGTTCGGGAAAACCCTGCAGTATGTGAGAGAAGATCGGGAGAAAAGCGGTGGGAAGTGATAGAGCATCAGTTGGTTAAGTGGTGCTCAAACGCGTATTTGGTGGCAGCAACCCGGGATGGCAAGGAGAGTTTGCTGAGGATGTTGCTGACATGGCGGGCAACGGTTTTTTCACTGAGATACAGTTCCCGGGCAATGGACTTGTTGGCTTTTCCGTCGGCGACAAGCCTCAGGACTTCAAGTTCACGGGCAGTCAGTTCACGGGCGTTCAGTTCACGGGCAGTGGGCATGGAACCATCGCCGCCACTCACCGTTCCGGCTCCCGCTTTGAGACCCAGCACCCCGGCCAGGGCAGGCGCTGCGTCGAGTTCCGCGAACTCGGCTGCGGCCGCTTCGAATTCCATGGCGGCAGAGTCGGGGTCGCCCAGCCGGGCACACGCACGACCGGCCAACAACCGGCACCGGGCAGCCTCATACGGAGCCTCGAGGCTGTACCAAAGCCGCCAAGCCTTCCGGGCGGTCATCAGTGCGGCTTCGGCACTCCCCTCGGCCAAGAGAACGCTCGCTTCCGCCTGGGCTGATAGCGCCCGCTCCAAGGGGCGGCTGGCTTCGTGGAGCGGTGCTGCGAGTTCATCCGCGGCCTCTCGGGCTGCGACGACGTCTCCCGCCGCAAGCTCCACCTGGACCACCGCCGGAAGCAGCCTGCAGCGGTTGGCCGGATCTGCTCCGGACATTGCACGGTGCAACATGGCCTGCGCCTGGGACGTTTTGTTCTGGGCCATACGTAGAAGCGCAAGGCCAGGCAATGGCTCAAAGCCGGTCTCCCCGGCCTTGGCGTAGGCTGCTTCAGCCTCGTCAAACCTGCCCCTGAGGCGGAGGACTTCCCCCTGTTGGTACCAAGCTCCCCAGGCTGCTTCCGGATCGCCCCGACGCGAACGGTCCTGGGCGATGCGGGCCGCAGCCAAGGCCTCGTCCCAGGCGCCATGCAGGATGAACAGCTCTGCGCGGTGCGATTGGCATTGCCCACTGAACATCACCATGTCCGGCCGGTCTCCGCACCACCGTTCCAAGGCTGTCGTCCATTCCTGGGCGCGATGGACATCCAAAGCGAGCCTGCAGCTTCCAATCACCGCACAGTAGATGATCCCGGAAGGTATGGGCGAGACCTCGCCGGCGGTGACGGACAACATCACTTCATCGAGGAGCTGCAATCCCTCGTCCGGGGAGCCGAGTGTAATCCTGGCTGTGCCCAGGCCCAGCTGGCCCAACGCCATGAGATCCCTGTCGTGGAAACGCCGGCCCACTTCAAAGGCCCGGCCAAACAGTTCGTGGCTGGCCTCCGGATTTCCTCCGTAAAGGGAACCCAGGGCGGATGGGATGAGGAGATAGCCCTCCGCTTCGGTGGGCTCTTCCATTTCGGCAATCAGATGCTGGGCGCGGGACATCCAACCGGAACTTCGCGCGGGCTCCCCGATGTCCATGAGGAACAGCACCAGCCACGCCGCGCAGCGCGCCGCACCGGCCATGTCGCCCAACGTCAGGAATTCCTCATGGGCCCGCGTCAGGTACTTCACTCCGTCATCGTCATGGCCCAGCAGCATTGCCACGGATGCCACCAGTTCCATGTCCCGGGCAGGCAAGCCACCTTCGGAATCGGCCCGGGCAAGGCAGTCCAGCGCATCGCTCCAGCGACGCTCGGAGAATGCCGAGCGGCCCATATCCAAGGCTGTGACCGACATAGTGAACACTCATTCCGCGACCGGGAGCAACCCGGTTGGCGCACCCAAGCCGCCGTATTAGCGTCAGGGTACCGCCGCCGTCGTAAGTCCCACAATAGGTCCCCGCGGCTCCGGGGAACCTGCGCGTTCCTGACAAAAAAGCCCTGGCCACACGAAGGTGACCAGGGCTTTTTTGAACAGGCTGTTAGTGCTGGTGGCCTGCGTGTGCGTCTTCTTCCTCGGCCGGCTTTTCGGCAACCAGGGTCTCGGTGGTGAGAACCAGGGCAGCGATGGAAGCGGCGTTGCGGAGTGCGGAGCGCGTGACCTTGACGGGGTCGATCACGCCGGCGGCGATCAGGTCCTCGTACTCGCCGGACTTGGCGTTGAAGCCGTGGTTGGCTTCGAGTTCGGAGACCTTGGAAACGACGACGAAGCCGTCGAAGCCGGCGTTCTGCGCGATCCAGCGCAGCGGCTGGATCAAGGCGCGGCGGACGATGCCAACAGCTGCTGCCGCGTCACCTTCCAGGGCCCTTGACGGCCGGGGACTCGTCCAGTGCCTTCAGGGCGTGGATGAGCGCGGAACCGCCACCGGAAACGATGCCTTCTTCAAGGGCTGCACGCGTGGAGGAAACGGCGTCCTCGATGCGGTGCTTCTTTTCCTTCAGCTCAACCTCAGTGGCGGCGCCAACCTTGATGACACCGATGCCGCCAGCCAGCTTGGCAAGGCGCTCCTGCAGCTTCTCGCGGTCCCAGTCGGAGTCCGTGCGGGTGAGCTCGGCACGCAGCTGGGCCACGCGGTCGGCAACGTCCTGCTCGGTTCCGGCGCCATCGACGATGGTGGTGTTGTCCTTGGTGACCGTGATGCGGCGAGCCGTACCCAGTACCTCAAGGCCAACAGTGTCCAGCGAAAGTCCAAGGTCCGGGGAAACAACCTGCGCGCCAGTGAGCGTAGCGATGTCCTGGAGCATGGCCTTGCGGCGGTCGCCGAAGCCGGGAGCCTTGACGGCGACGACGTTCAGGGTGCCGCGGATGCGGTTGACGATCAGCGTGGACAGGGCTTCGCCTTCGATGTCCTCGGCGATGATGAACAGCGGCTTGGAGGCCTGCAGCGCCTTCTCCAGCAACGGCAGGAATTCCTGCAGCGAGGAGATCTTGCCCTGGTTGATCAGGATCAAGGCGTCTTCGAGGACGGCTTCCTGGCGTTCTGCGTCAGTGACGAAGTACGGGGAGAGGTAGCCCTTGTCGAACTGCATGCCTTCGGTGAGGACGAGTTCGGTCTGGGTGGTGGAGGACTCTTCGATGGTGATGACGCCATCCTTGCCCACCTTGCCGAAAGCCTCGGCCAACAGTTCGCCAATTTCGTCGCTCTGGGCGGAGATAGCGGCAACGTTGGCAACCTGGGTGCCTTGCACTTCGCTGGCGTTCTCCAGGAGGCGGGCTGCGATGGCTTCGATGGAAACCTCGATGCCACGCTTGATCTCGCCAGGCGCGGCACCAGCAGCAACATTGCGCAGGCCTTCCTTGACCAGTGCCTGCGCCAGCACCGTAGCGGTGGTGGTGCCGTCGCCAGCGACGTCGTTGGTCTTGGTGGCTACTTCCTTGGCAAGCTGCGCACCAAGGTTCTCGTAGGGGTCGTCAAGCTCAACTTCGCGGGCGATCGTCACGCCATCGTTGGTGATCGTGGGAGCGCCCCACTTCTTGTCCAGCACGACGTTGCGGCCGCGCGGGCCAAGCGTCACCTTGACAGTGTTGGCGAGCTTGTCGATACCGGCCTCAAGAGACCGGCGGGCAGCATCGTTAAAAGCAAGCTGCTTTGCCATGGTTGTGTCCTTTCAAGACAGAAAACCCGCACCGCAGAAGGTCGGAATGATTCCAACGCGGCTGCGGTGCGGGGCTCCAGGAAGTTACTTTACGACGATCGCAAGGACGTCGCGGGCGGACAGAACGAGGTACTCGTTGCCGCCGGTCTTGACTTCGGTTCCACCGTACTTGGAGTAGATAACGACGTCGCCAACAGCTACGTCAACCGGCACGCGGTTGCCGTTGTCATCGAAGCGGCCGGGGCCGATTGCAACAACTTCGCCTTCCTGCGGCTTCTCCTGTGCGGAGTCCGGAATTACCAGGCCGGAAGCCGTGGTCTGCTCTGCTTCGAGCGGGCGAACAACAATACGATCCTCAAGAGGCTTAATCGAGACCGACACTCGGACTCTCCTTTTCATGAGCTGATTCATGGACTAAGAACTAGGGTGCCGTGGCGTGCAACCGTCGTCGCGGTGCCGGTGGACGCCTGGCGTGATTAGCACCCTCCGGGGGAGAGTGCTAACAAGACTCTATGTAAGCGTTAGCACTCGGTCAAGGTGAGTGCCAGAATTTCGTCGTTGGTGAACTCCCGTTACCGCCCGGTGAGGTCATCCAGATCGTAGTCTTCGCCGTCGTCATCCTCATCCACAGGTGCCGATCCGCGATTCAAATACAGCACGACGGCGGCTGCCAGGGCCACGACGCCGGAAATCACCAGGGCGATAATCCCGCCAATGCGGGCCCCGCTGTAGAGGTCCCGGATATCGCGGGCTTCATCAGTAGCGTCGTTCACGCTCTTGCCTGTGACGGAGTAGGCAGCTGCGTTGAATGAGTCCAGGACGAAGATGACGATCAGCAGGGCAACGCAGATTACCGCGATCACGGCCCCCGCGATCAAGGCAGGACGGGCAAACGCCACAAGGGACCGGCCGGCGGAATGCTCTGAAGCTCCCGGGGCAGCGGGGCGGTTCCCGCCCGGGTTGTTCGTGTCGGAGGGCTGCGGAGCTGCGTTGTCTTCCATGAAAACAACCCTATCGGGCTGATTCCCAACTCACGGCGTCAAGGCGCGCCCCGTTAGGCTTGATCCCATGTCTCATGCACCGCAGGAACAGATCGCACCCTTGCTGACCACTGAAGGATGGGAACTCCTTGCCTCGCTGGGGCCGTACCGCGAAGCCGATGCGTTCAGCATGAACGCCGATCTTCGAAAGGCTGGCCACCCCCCTGAGCTGGTGGCCGCTGTACTCACGCAGTCCCGGCTCCGAACCCGCGCCGAGGCCAAGTTCGGCGAGTTCGCCCGCCAGATGCTGTTCACCCAGGCCGGACTCGAGCAGGCGACGCGCCTCAACGTCGCGGCCCGGCACGCCGAGCGTTTTGCCAAGGCCGGCATTTCCCACGTAGCAGACCTTGGCTGCGGTCTTGGAGCCGACTCCATGGCCTTGGCCTCGATGGACATTGCCGTGACCGCGGTGGAGATGGATGAAACCACCGCGGCCTGCGCCACGATCAACCTCATGCCCTTCCCGCACGCCACAGTGGTGCATTCGGATGCCACGTCAGTGGAACTGGACGGGATCGACGGCGTGTGGCTGGATCCCGCACGGCGCACAACCTCGACGTCCGGGACAAAGCGGATCTGGGATCCGGAAGCATTCTCTCCCCCGTTGTCGTTCGTTGAAGGCCTGGCCGCAGCCGGCCGTGCGGTCGGCGTCAAGATGGGTCCTGGCATGCCCCACGACTCGGTTCCGGCGAACTGTGAAGCGCAGTGGGTCTCCGTAGGTGGCGACGTCACGGAGGTCACCCTGTGGTTCAACGCCGTGGCCCGCCCCGGGATCCGGCGCGCGGCACTTGTCATCGGCTCCCAGGGCGCTGCCGAGCTCACCAGCGGTGAGGATTTCGACGGCGGCCCGGTAGCCGCCGTCGGGCCGGTTGAGGGGTTCCTCTACGAACCTGACGGTGCGGTCATCCGCGCAGGCCTGGTGGCCGACGTCGCAGAACGCCTGGGCGGGCACCTGGTGGATGAACATATCGCCTACATCTGCGCCCCGGAACTCCATGACTCGCCTTTTGCCAAGGCTTACAGGGTGCTGGAGGTCATGCCATACAACGTCAAAGCCCTCAAAGCCTGGGTCAAAGCGAACGGCATCTCGGTGCTGGACATCAAGAAGCGCGGCACCGCTGTCACTCCCGAAGAACTGCGGAAACAACTACTTCCATCCAAGCGCGACACCAAGCCCGCGAAAACGGCCACCCTGGTCCTCACCAGGATTGGCGAGGAAAGAGTGGCCGTAGCGGTGGAGCCCGTGACGTTCTAGTCCGCGTCAGCGTCGGGAGAATTCCGAGGCCTCACGGACCTGGTCAGCACTCGGGCGGACGCCCGTGTACAGGACGAACTGCTCCTCCGCCTGGATGGCAATCACTTCCGCTCCAGTGATCACCGGCTTGCCTGCCTGCCGGGCAGCCGTGATGAGGGGCGTCTCGGAGGGTAGGGCGACGACGTCGAACACTATCTTTGCCGCCGCAATGGTTGCGTCGTCAAAGGACTGCGCCCTTTCGTCCGCACCAGCCATGCCCAGGGGCGTGACATTGATGATCAGGTCCGCCGTGGATCCGTTGACGTCGTCCTGCCAGGCGAAACCGTAAAGGTCCGCGAGCGCACGTCCTGTGATTTCGTTGCGGGCAACGATGGTCACGGACGTAAAGCCTGCATCGCGGAGGGCTGCGGCCACCGCTTTTGCCATTCCTCCGGCTCCTCGCAGCAGCACGGTGTGGCTGCTGGGTACTTTATGGTCCTTCAGCAGGCGGGCAATGGCGATGTAGTCGGTGTTGTATGCGGTCAGGACGCCGTCGTTGTTGACAATCGTGTTGACCGAGTCGATGGCCTTTGCCGAGGGATCCATCACGTCCACGAGCGGGATGACCGCTTCCTTGTAGGGCATGGAAACCGCGGCTCCCCTGATGGGGAGGCCGCGGATGCCAGCCACTGCAAGAGTGATGTCCGCCGGGGCGAATGCCTTGTAGACAAAGTTCAGTCCGAGCAGGTCGTACAAATAATTGTGGAACCTGGTCCCAATGTTGCTGGGCCGGGCCGCGAGCGAAATGCACAGGGACATGTCTTTGTTCAGGATTGGCATTCACCCATTAAACAACGGGCCCTTTGCGCTTCCGCGCCGTTAGCCCTGGCGGGCCTTCATTCGCGGGTTGTTCTTGTTGATGACGAACGTGCGCCCACGGCGTCGGACGATCTGTGCGCCCGGAATCTTCTTGAGAGCACGCAGTGAGTTCCTGACCTTCATGGTTTTTCTCCTTGTTGTTGGTGGTTGGTTTTTGGGGTGGCTGGCTAAAATGCTTCGCTAAGTTCCAGGGGATCCTCCCAGACACCAAAGTCGAGTTCCATCTCGGCCTCTGTTAATTGGCAGCCCTCCAGGAGGGCGCGGATTTCCTGGGGGTCGATGTCCTCGGAGCGTCCGGTAATGGCCAGGACCGTTCCGCGGTCGCCGTAATTCGGGTGCCAGTCAAGGACGGCGTCGACGTCGGCTCCCACCTTGCCTCTGCGACCTGCGGCAGGTGCGTCCGCCAGCCAGGTTCCGGTGCTCTCAAGCCACACCCGGGGACCAATTCCCTGTACCGCAATCCGGATCTTGGCAGCCGAGGCGATCCACAAGCGTCCGCGGAGCCAGTGGGTTCCGGCCGCGAGTTGGGGAAGTGCTTCACGGAAACGGCCGGGGTGCAGCGGCCGCCCGGCCTTATGGAGGACCGTTCGGAAGGAACCGGGAGAATCATCCAAAGGCACGCAGACCACTCCGGGCCGGGTACGTGCGGCCGCTTCGGCGTCGTCGAAGCAGCCCGATCTGAAGTCATCGGCCGCACCGATTGCTGCAGCGTGTGGTGCCAGCTGCCCGAGCAGCTCCACGCCAGTCACCCATTCTTCGGATCCCACACGGGGATTTCCGGACAATTCCGCTCCCAAGCCCGGGTGCAACATGACAGTATCCACCTGCCCGAACTCGCCGATCAGGAACTCGCCGCTGGTCCGTTCATCCTCCGGCATCGATGTGAAGCCGGATTCAAAGAGGGTGTGCCGGTCCCAGATGTGATCGTCGAGATCCACGGGGTCCAAGGCCAGGATGGCGTTGTCCATGACGGCAGGCTGGGTGAGGCCGCGCCGGAGTTCCGCGACTGCCATCCCTGCCGGGACGCCGGGTGGCAGGCCCAGGACCACGTGGTCGAACCCGCAAGCGGCGAGGCGCTCCGCCGTCGGTACGACATCCAGCTTGACCGTACAGCTGAGGCAACCGTGTTCCAGAACGGTCGTTTCACGCTCAAACAGCTGGCCTCCCCTGTAGACGCGCCGCATGACCAAGGAACCATCCAGGAGGTCGTGAAGAACGACGACGGAGTTCGTGTGGGTTCGACCAAGCCGGGCGGTGGCCGCTTCGCGGCACTGACTGTCCAGGGAGCTGACAACGGTGAGGTGCATGGAAGGATTCTAATTGAAAACCATTCTCATTAGCAATTCGCTTGCGATGTGTCGCGGCGCTTAACTTCGCCCTGTCCGCAATCAGCCATGCTCCGGCTGCACTAGACTTGAGCCGACCGCTGACGGCCCCGCAGCGGGTTGCGTCCAGCAGAAAGTCCAGCAGAAACAAGCAACGAGGGGACTACGTGCAGATTGAGTTTGCGCCATCCAGGCAATCGACACTGGGTGTGGAATGGGAGTTGGCGCTCGTCAATGCACGCACCGGAGAACTGGTTTCAGTGGCGAACGACGTCCTCAAGGGTGTCGCTGCGAACCATCCGGACCTCAACGAAGACGACGAACACCCCCACATCAAGCGCGAACTGCTCCTGAACACGGTGGAACTCGTTACCGGAATCTGCGAAACGGTCAAGGAAGCAAAAGAGGACCTCAACCGCTCCCTCGCCGCTGTCCGCGAAGTCATCGACCCCATGGGAGTGGAGGTGTTCTGCGCAGGCAGCCATCCGTTCAGCCCTCCCCTGCTCCAGCCGGTCACCGACAAGGAGCGTTACGCCAAGCTGATCGAGCGGACCCAATGGTGGGGACGCCAAATGGTCATCTATGGTGTCCACGTCCACGTAGGCATCGATCGCCGGGACAAAGTACTCCCCATCCTGGACGGCCTGGTCAACTACTTCCCGCACTTCCAGGCACTGTCCGCCTCCAGCCCCTTCTGGGCCGGCGAAGAAACCGGCTACGCATCCCAGCGGGCCCTCATGTTCCAACAGCTCCCCACCGCTGGCCTGCCGTTCCAGTTCGAAACCTGGGAAGCATACGAGTCCTATGTCCAGGACATGTTCACCACAGGTGTCATCGACGCCATTTCCGAGATCCGCTGGGACATCCGGCCTGTTTACAACCTGGGCACTATCGAGATGCGCATTTGCGATGGCCTCGCCACCCTTGAGGAAGTGGGCGCCATCGCCGCACTCACACAGTGCCTCGTGGACGAGTTCTCCTCCATCCTCGACGCCGGCGGGAGCATCCCCACCATGCCGCCCTGGCACGTCCAAGAGAACAAGTGGCGTGCAGCGCGCTACGGCATGGAAGCCATCATCATCCTCGATGCCAAGGGCAACGAGCAGTTGGTCACCGAGCACCTCGCAGAAACCGTCGCACGCTTGGAACCCGTGGCAGCCAAGCTCGGGTGCTCTGAGGAACTGGCCGACGTCATGAAGATCATTGAACGCGGCGCCAGCTACCAGCGCCAGCGCCGCGTGGCCGCCGAACACAACGGGGACCTGCAGGCAGTGGTCATGGACCTCGTACAGCAGATGCGTAAAGGCCCCGACGCATAGTTGGGTGGAGTTACGCAGCCACCGACACCGTAGTAACGGGCATGGAGGAATCCGGCGCGAACGCTATTCCGCTGGGCCCGATTCCGGCCATGACCAGTTGAGCACCGAGGGCTGCCACCATGGCACCGTTGTCCGTGCAGAGATCCAGTGGCGGCACGTGCAGCTTGATGCCCGCCGATACACACCGTTGGCCGGTCAATTCGCGCAGCCTCGAGTTGGCAGCAACACCTCCACCAAGGAGCACGTCGGTAATGCCGTGCTCCCTGCAGGCCAGGACCGCCTTTGAACTGATGACGTCCACCACGGCCTCCTGGAATGCCGCTGCGATATCGGCTACGGGTACTTCTTCCCCGCGGGCTTCGAATTGCTCCACGCACCGGGCCACCGCGGTTTTAAGGCCGCTGAAGGACCAGTCGTAGCGGTGGGGTCCTTTCTCCTCCGCGGTGCCCATGTATTTGGGCTGGGTGAGGCCGCGCGGAAAGCGGATGGACTTCGGGTTGCCTTGGCGTGCCAGCTTGTCGATGGCGGGCCCACCGGGGTAGCCAAGGCCCAGGATCCGGGCCACTTTGTCGTAGGCTTCACCGGCGGCGTCATCGATGGTGGAACCAAGGAGCTCCACGTCATCTGTGATGCTGCGGATACGGAGGATCTCCGTGTGGCCACCGGAAACCAGGAGTGCACCGAGGTTCTGCGGCAAGTGGCCGGCACCCAGGCCGGCGGCAGCACCGGCGTCGGGCCTTGAATCCAACAGCCCCACGCCAACGTGCGCTACCAGGTGGTTGATCGCGTAGAGCGGCTTGCCCGTAGCGACGGCCAGGGCCTTCGCGGCGCAGACACCAACCATGAGGGCGCCCGCCAGGCCCGGCCCGGATGTGACAGCGATGGCGTCGATGTCCTCCAGAGTCACCCCGGCTTCATGCAGCGCTTCCTGAAGCGTGGGGACAAAGGCATCCAGATGGGCACGCGAAGCGATCTCGGGGATGACACCACCAAAGCGCACGTGCTCGTCCATGGAGGAGGACACCGTGTTGGTCAGCAGCGTTGTACCGCGCACGATTCCGACGCCGGTTTCGTCACAGGACGATTCGATGCCCAGCACCAACGGCTGCTTCGGCTGTTCTGGATAAGGGCCGCTCACGCGTTGGCTCCTTCTGTGGAATGTGACGTGTTCAGTGTCATGGGTTATTCAGGGGCAGGCGCATGATCAACGCATCCGTACCGTCCCGGTAATACCGCGGCCGGACATGGATCTGTTCGAATCCGAAACGCAGATACAGCTGCTGTGCACGGGGGTTGTCCGCGCGCACCTCCAGGAGGACGTCCGCCGCGTGACGCCGCCGCGCCTCCTCGATCAGCTCGGTCAGGATGGCAGAACCGATGCCTTTGCCTTCGAATTCAGGAACGACGGCGATCGTCTGGACGTCCGCGATCGGCTCAATGCACATCAAGCCGGCGTAGGCCACGATCTGGCCCTCAACCTGGGCCACCACGTAGCGGCGCGTCTCCGGCTGTGACAACTCGTCGAAGAACATCTGCAGGGGCCAGGCATCCACGGGGAACAGTCGACGTTCCAAGGCTTCGACGGCCGGTACATCAGCCTCGGTCATGTCGCGCAGGGAAACTCCTGCGAGCTCCAGTTTGGGTGGGAGTTTCATCGGTCCACTTCCATCACAGGGCACGCTTCCTGGGACCCGGCACCTGGGCGTCCGATTCGCGCAAGTACAAAGGTGTGGAGTCCAAGAGCTCCTGCCCCGCCGTTATTCTGGCAAGCGCGAGCTGGCCAAGGGACGCCGCGTCCGGTTGGGGCCTCGGCAAAGTCTTCGTCGGCACAGAGGACGTCGGCGTATAGTCCAGCGCCGGCCCCAAACACGGGCAGGTCCGGTAAGTCCGAGGCGAAACCCACATGCGGCCCGTCGATGAGCTGGGGAAGCTGGCCTTCCTCAAGGACGTACCGCGCCCAGTAGACCTCTTTGCGCCGCGCGTCAGTGGCCACCAGGAATTCGGGAACAGCCGCAGTGGACTCCGCTACTTCGAGGGCGATCGCATCAAGGCTCATCAACCCATACAGCGGCTTGTTCCAGACGAAAGCCAGGGTCCGTGCGGTGGCAATACCTGAGCGCAGCCCGGTAAACGGTCCGGGGCCCACGCCTGTGACTATCACGTCAATGTCCGCGCCGGTAACGCCGGCACCGGCCAGCAGCTTCCCGATGCCCGGCGCAAGGACTTCGGCATGGCTTCGGGTGTCCTCGGTGGAAAAGGAATCCACCACGCCTTCCATGGCAACATCCGAAATCAGCGCAGCACTGGCCACTGCCGAGGTGTCGATAGCCAGGATCAGCATCAGTGGCCTCCTTCGGAGATCGTGGTTTCAAGAAGCTTCGGCGCCTCGGCCCAGCGTGGGCCAAAACCGCGGAAAATGATGGTGCGTGGTTCGTCGTCGTCATCAGTGTCAAAGTCCAGGACCGTGCCGCTGTCCTCGACATGGATAGCCGGCACAACGCCTTCGGCACCCACAGACCGGTGAAGGTCCACTTCCAGGCGGCTGTCCGAGAGGTGCTCAACCCGGTCCCTCCCCCACTCCACCACGGTGACGGACGAGTCCATGGTGTTCTCGAGATCAATGTCATCGATCTCAGCAGCTGATTCCAGCCTGTAGGCGTCGACGTGGACCAGGTCCGGTCCACCGGGGCGTGGGCCATCCGGAAGGTTTGGGTGGATCCGAACCAGCACGAACGTAGGCGAGATGATCCCGGCACGTACGCCCAGGCCCTCTCCCAGCCCCTGGGTGAAGGTCGTCTTCCCCGCACCCAGCTCTCCGGTCAGGACAAGGAGATCTCCCGCCTCAAGCACCCCGCCCAGTGCTGCACCGAGCGCGTGGGTTTGTTCCGCCGTCGTGACCTTCAGGCTGCGTTCCCAGAATGGTTCGCCGCCTTTCAATGGTTCGCTGGGTTCGAGCAGTGGTTCGTTCATAGCGTCGCCGATTCCGATGCTGCCTGGGTGCCCTGGTGTACCTCCGGCAGCGCCGGAACCTCGTTGACGTAACTGCGGGGCACCCGCGGACTAATGCGGGTCACGATCTCATAGTTGATGGTTCCCGCTGCCGCCGCCCAGTCATCGGCGGTGGGGCCGCCATCGGCACCGTCGCCGAACATCACGGCTTCGCTGCCCTTAAGCCCGGCCGCTTCTTCAGGGGTGAGCGGTCCAAGATCAATCACCATCTGGTCCATCGCGATCTGGCCCACCACAGGGTAGGTGACGCCGTTAACGCGAACCGGACCGCCCGTGGCGATGCGCGGGACCCCGTCGGCGTAGCCCAGGGGAACCAGGCCCAGCGTGCTCTCCTGGCTGGTGTGGTACTTCAGGCCGTAGGAAACGCCTTGCCCCTCCGGGACCTTTTTGCAGTTGGAGAGGAGTGTGCGGACGCTCATGGCAGCGTGCAGGCCAAGTTCGGCGGAGGTGACTCCTTCGAAGGGCGACAACCCGTAGATGCCGAGCCCCACGCGGATGAGGTCGAAGTGCGAATCCGGCCGGGACAGCGCAGCGGGAGTGTTGGCGATGTGCCTGACCTCGGTATCGACGCCGGCATCCTCAGCGATGGCGAGTGCGTCACGGAAAACCGCCAACTGCTGGTCCGTTTCGGGCCGGTGCGGTTCGTCGGCCACCGCAAGGTGGGAGAAAATGCCCACAACCCGAAGCAGGCCCTCGTCCTGGTATTCCATGGCCTGGCCCACCAACTGGTCCCATTCGGCGATAGGGCAGCCGTTCCGGCCCAGCCCTGTGTCCACCTTCAAATGGACCCGCGCGGGACGCTCCTGTTCGCGGGCGGCCGCCACCACGGCGTCGAGTTCCCAACCGGAAATCCCGACGTCGATGCCGGCGGCAACTGCGGCTTGGAAGTTGCTTTCACGGGTGTGCAGCCACGCCAACAACGGTGCGTCTATGCCCGCTGCGCGCAAGGCGAGCGCCTCTGAAATGTGGGCGACGCCCAGCCAGGCCGCTCCGGCGTCGAGGGCTGCACGTGCAACCTGAACCACGCCATGGCCATAAGCATCAGCCTTCACCACAGCCATCACGGAGGCCGGGGAGGCGATCGCGACAAACTGGCGAACGTTGTGCCGCACGGCATCAAGATCGATCACGGCGGAACGCTCAAGAACCGCTGACTTTGCTATGGAGGCCTTGGACCCGATCCCGATATCTGCAGCTGCTTCGTAAGTCACCCTAGAGATTCTAGTGGTGCCGGGGAACGGGGGTTCAATTCCCCCCGTTCCTACTGGGCATCGGACAAGTGCGCGATCGTGGCGCGGGCGCGTCGCTGTGCTTCAGCGGGGATGTCCTTCACGATCGGTTCAAGGAAGGCGAAGCGCCGCAGCCACTGGCTCGATTGGCGTTCCTTCCGCGCGTTGGCACGCTGCCACCAGTCCGCGATGTCGCCCCAGCCAGGCGCTGCCAACGACCCACCGACTTGTTGGACAGCCAGCGAGGCACAGAGGTTCGCGAACCGCAGGCGGTCCCCCAATCGCCATCCTGCCAGGCACCCCACAATGAAGGCCGCCCCGAAACAATCGCCGGCGCCGGTGGGATCGTACGCGGACACGGGCAGCGATGGCACCCATTCCTCTTCGCCCGTCTCCGAGTCCACGGCCATAGCCCCCTGCGCGCCCAACGTCACCACAGCCACTGGAACGCGATCGGCCAAGGAGTAGAGCGCCGCCCACGGATCGGTCTTGCCTGTGAACGCCATGGCCTCCGGCGCGTTGGGCAGGAAAGCGTAAAAATGTTCCAGTTGCTCCAACCTTCGCTGTGACCACTCTCCACTGGGGTCCCAGCCCACCACGCCGAAAAGTTTGGTTCCGGCGGACTTCGCCGCCAGCATCCAGGGTTCCAATTCCTCGCCCAGATCCGCGACGGCCGCGAGCGCCTTGGGTGGCTTTCCGATCAGGTCCGAGGCTTTGATCGGCGCGGGGTGCCCGTGGGTGACCATGGATCGATCCTGGTTCACGCACATGGACACGGTAACCGGCGAGTGCCAGCCCGGGACGCGACGCGACAGGGACAAGTCCACATGCTCCTGGCTTTCAAGGATCTGCCAGTTGTAATCCCCGTAACCGTCGTCGCCAAAGGCTGCCGCCAGGTTGGTCCTCAGGCCAAGCCGGGCCGCGGCGATCGCTTGGTTGGCAACCCCGCCCGGGCAGCTGCCCATGCCTTCGCTCCACACTTCAGTGCCGGGCTCGGGAGAGTGCGGGAGTCCGGTGAAAATGATGTCCTGGAAGACCGTTCCTGCCAGGAGAAGGTCGCATTGGCCGTCGCCCTCGGTGCGCACGGCGGCAAGGGGATCAAAACGTCGCTGGGGCATTGCGTCCATGCACGGCACACTACGCTGCGCCTTCCGGGCTGCATAGACTCGGATCATGCGGCTCATGATCGCCGGTGGCGGCGGCTTCCGGGTACCCCTTGTGTACCGTGCCTTATGCACGGGTCCATTCGCGGGACTGGTGCACGAGGTGGTGCTCTACGACGTCGATCCCGCGCGTCTCGCCGCCATCCAGGCAGTCCTCCGCGATATGCCCACGCCGGAAGGTTCCCGGCCCGCCGTCGTGATTTCCACGGATCTGGGGCAGGCACTCACCGGCACCGATAAGGTCTTCGCCGCGATCCGCCCGGGCGGAACGGCAGGACGGATCGCCGACGAACGCGTGGCCCTGGATCTCGGTTTGCTGGGCCAGGAAACCACGGGTGCGGGCGGCATCTCCTATGCCCTCCGCTCCATTCCGCACATGCTGGAGCTCGCCGGGGGAATGCGGCACTATTGCCCGGATGCGTGGCTGATCAACTTCACCAACCCCGCCGGGATGGTCACCGAGGCGCTTGTGCCGGAGCTGGGACGAAAGGTGATCGGTATCTGCGATTCCGCCGGCGGCCTGGTCCAACGCGCCGCACGGGCCGCCGGTTCACCCCTTCAAGAAGGAACGCTCGACGGCGTGGGCTACGTCGGGTTGAACCACCTCGGCTGGCTTTACAAGCTGGCACCCGACGGCCGGGATCTGCTGCCGGAGCTGTTGTCGGATCGTGGGGCGCTCGAAAAGCTGGAAGAAGGGCGTTTGTTCGGCCAGCACATTCTGGAGAAACTCGGTTGCCTGCCCAATGAATACCTTTACTACTACTACCAAACCGAACAGGCGACGGAAGCCATCCTGAAGCAACGCGAAACGCGTGGGGCGTCCATCCACCAGCAACAGAGCTCGCTCTACCCATCCCTTGTGGAAGCCTCAAACGCCTACGCCATGTGGGATGCGGCCCGGCGCTCCCGCGAGGAAGGCTACCTGGCCGAGGCCCGCACTCACGGGGAGCACCGCGACGAGGAAGACCTCGCCGGGGGCGGCTATGAGCGTGTGGCTTTATCCGTGATGCGGGCTCTATCCGGAGGCGGGACGGCGCAGCTGATCCTCAATGTGCCCAATTCACCCGTCGCCGGCTCTTCGGCACATGAGGCGGAAGTCGCCGTGCCCGGGCTGCCGGAGGACGCCGTCGTCGAAGTTCCCTGCGAGGTAACACCCGACGGCGCCCTGCCGCTTGCGCAGGAACGGCCCGGAGGCCAGTTCCTCACCTTGATGCAACACGTCAAGGAAGTGGAACGGCTGACGATCAGGGCTGTCCGGGACGGTGACAGGGAGGCTGCATTGCAAGCCTTTGCTGCGCACCCCCTGGTCGGCTCGGCCTCGCTGGGCGCCCAACTCCTTGACGGCTACGAGGCAGCCTTCCCGGAACTGCGCGGACTCTGGAAGTGATTTCTAGAGCTTCCGGTACATCACGTGCAGGCCGACGTACCCAATTTCAGGGTGGTCGAAGGCCTCGGGCACCGTGGCCAGGATGCGGAATCCCATGGATTGCCACAACCACACTGCCCTGACGTTGCTCTCCACCACAGCGTTGAATTGCATGGAGCGGAATCCTGCCGCTTTGGCTTCCTTTAACGAGTAGGCACACAGCGCCCGTGCAATTCCCTGGCCCGAATGCCTGGAGCTCACCATATACCCGGCGTTCGCCACATGGCTGCCGCCACCGGACTGGTTCGCATGGAACTCGCCAGTGCCCAGCACCTCGCCTCCCGGGTGCGGCCCATCCGCAGTGCGCACGGCCACGAACGTTTGGCCGGGCGCTTCCTTCATCCACTTGGCACGGGCAGCTTCTTCAGTTGTGTCGCGGTCCCAGGTGAAGGTCTCCCCCTGACGGAGGATCGGCTCCATGACGGACCAGATGCCGGGCCAATCTTCGGGCGTGGCTGGGCGGATGTCGAAAAGGGTTTCTTGGCTCACAGCGCACACGCTAGCAGCCTTGTCCACATAGCCGGGATTGGCGCCATGTAGTGCCCGGCTTCAGGAGTAGTGTTTTCTGCAGGGCAAAAGTGGTTTGCCTTCACAAGTTGGCTTCACGGCAAGGAGGAAAGTGTGCCATTGATCCGTAGGGTGGCATTCCTTTCACTGCACACCTCCCCCATGGAACAGCCAGGGGCCGGAGACGCTGGTGGAATGAACGTCTATGTGCGGGCTTTGGCCATGGCACTGGCCGAGTCCGGTGTGGAGGTGGAGATCTTCACCCGTTCCACCAAAGCCGGCCAGGCCGCCGTCGAGCATCCCGGACCCGGCGTATGCGTCCACAACGTGATGGCCGGACCCCGGCGGAAAGTCCCCAAGGAAGAATTACCTGCCCTGCTCCACCAGATGGTGGAGGAGATCGATCGGATCCGGCAGCAGCAACCCCACGGCCGCTACGACATCATCCATTCCCATTACTGGGTGTCCGGGGTTGCCGGACTGGAATTGTCCGAGCTCTGGGGCGTTCCGCTGGTCCACACCATGCACACCATGGCCAAGGTCAAGAATCTTGTTCTCGAGTCCGGCGAGCGGCCCGAACCGCGGCGTCGGGAAGACGGCGAGCAGCGGATTGTTGATGGTGCCGCCCGCCTCATCGCCAATACTCCAGCCGAGGCAGAAGAGCTTGTCTCCCACTACGGAGCCGACATCGACAAGATTGACGTCGCACCTCCGGGCGTGGACCTGAAAGTATTCACGCCATCCTTCCGTCGCAAGTCGCGCGCCCAGCGGGATGTGAGGCCGGACAGTTTCCACATACTCTTCGCAGGCCGGATCCAACGGCTTAAGGGTCCCCAGGTCTTCGTCAAAGCGGCTGGTCTCCTGCGGAAGCACAGGCCTGACATCGATCTGGAAATGACCATTCTGGGCTCACTCAGCGGCGCCAAGGACTTCAACCTGCAGCACATCATCGAGGAGGCCGGGCTGGCCGACGTCGTCACGCATCGCCCGCCCGTTGTAGCGCCCGAGCTCGCCAGCTGGTTCCGCTCCGCCGACGTCGTGGTGATGCCCTCGTTCAGCGAGTCATTCGGACTCGTGGCCTTGGAAGCACAAGCGTGCGGCACCCCCGTAGTGGCCACCAACGTTGGTGGGCTCTCACGCGCAATTTCCGATGGCCGGACGGGCATCCTGGTAGATGGTCACGATCCTTCCGACTGGGCTGATGCCCTTGAGGATTTGTACGACGACGTACAGACACGCGAGGACATGGGCCGTTTGGCCGCGACCCACGCCGAATCCTTTGGCTGGCAGCGGACTGCTGCGATCACCTTGGAAAGCTATCGCGAGTCTGTTGGCGGCCTGCTGGTCCCCGGGCGGTGAACCTCACGCGGTTACTGGCTGGCGCCTGATAGATTGTCGCGCACAGCGTAGGCAGGGCGCCGAGCGTCAGCCCACACAGCGTAAGCACTAAGCCGAAGGACAACGATGTCTGAAAACAAGGGCCTGAGCGATCTTGAGATAGCCCACAAAGCCACCATCCTGCCCATCGAAGAAATTGCGCGACGCGCGGGCATCAACGTGGACGCACTGGAACACTATGGGCCTTACAAAGCCAAGATCACTCCGGCCAAGCTTGTGCTCCCCGAGGGCAAGGCGCCCGGCAAGGTAGTCCTCGTTTCAGCCATGTCCCCCACCCCCGCCGGCGAAGGAAAATCGACAACCACAGTCGGTCTGGCCGATTCCCTTGCACGCGCCGGCCACAAAGTGATGATCGCGCTGCGCGAACCGTCACTTGGACCCATTCTTGGCATGAAGGGCGGAGCAACCGGAGGTGGATACTCCCAGGTATTGCCCATGGACGATATCAACCTCCACTTCACCGGCGACTTCCACGCCGTCACCTCGGCCAACAACGCCCTCATGGCACTCGTGGACAACCACATCTTCCAAGGCAACCACCTCGGAATCGACCCCCGCCGCATGACGTTCAAACGCGTTATCGACATGAACGACCGCTCCTTACGGGAAATCATTATCGGGCTCGGCGGCCCTGCCCAGGGCGTACCCCGGCAAGATGGCTTCGACATCACCGTGGCCTCCGAAATCATGGCCGTATTCTGCCTGGCCTCGGACCTGGACGACCTCCGAGCGCGCTTGGGCCGGATCACCTTCGGCTACACCTTCGACCGCCAACCGGTAACTGTTGCGGATCTTGGTGTCGAAGGTGCCCTGACATTGCTCTTGAAGGATGCCATCAAGCCAAACCTTGTCCAGACCATCGCCGGGACACCGGCACTGGTACACGGTGGCCCTTTCGCCAACATCGCCCACGGGTGCAACTCCATCATCGCAACGCGGACTGCACAGCAACTGGCAGACATCGTGGTCACCGAGGCAGGATTCGGCGCGGACCTGGGTGCCGAAAAGTACATGGACATCAAGTCGCGCATCGCTGACGTGGCGCCGTCCGCCGTCGTTGTTGTGGCCACAATCCGTGCGCTCAAGATGCAAGGCGGAGTTCCAAAGGACAAACTCAGCGAACCCAACGTGGACGCCGTAGCCGCCGGAGTGGAAAACCTCAAACGACATGTTGGCAATGTCGCCAAGTTCGGCATTTCGCCGGTCGTTGCCATCAACAGGTTCGCCACCGACACCGACGAAGAACTTCAGTGGCTGCTGAACTGGTGCGCAGCGGAAGGCGTGGAAGCCGCCGTCGCCGATGTCTGGGGGCCGCGGCGGAGGAGGCGACGGTGGGGATGAACTCGCGGCCAAGGTGGCAGCGGCAGTGCAAGGGCCGTCAAATTTCCACCACTTGTACCCACTGGAACTTTCTGTGGAGGACAAGATCCGGACCATCGTGCAGGAGATCTACGGCGCCGACGGAGTGGAATTTTCCGTCCCGGCACAGAAGCGGCTGGTGGACATCCAAAAGAATGGGTGGGGCGGGTTGCCCGTCTGCATGGCCAAGACGCAATACTCATTCACCGACGATGCGTCCAAGCTCGGGGCGCCAAAGGGATTCCGGGTACACGTGCGCGAACTCATTCCCAAGACGGGTGCGGGCTTCATAGTCGCCCTGACCGGAGCCGTCATGACCATGCCCGGGCTGCCCAAAGAACCGGCCGCCATGCGCATGGACATCGGTCCCGACGGCAACCCCACTGGCCTCTTCTGACCTCCTTAAAAGCAACGCGGGGTCACTTACGGCCCATCCGATGGTCAATCATCGGCCGTAAGTGACCCCGCGTTGCTTGTGCTGTTGCGGTTTAGCGCTCGATATCGCCGCGGATGAAGGCTTCCACCTTGTCGCGGGCGATGTCGTCGTTGAACTGCTCCGGCGGGGACTTCATGAAGTAGCTGGACGCGGAGAGCAGCGGGCCGCCGATGCCGCGATCCAGGCCAATCTTGGCCGCGCGGATGGCGTCGATGATCACACCAGCGGAGTTCGGGGAATCCCATACTTCGAGCTTGTATTCGAGGGAAACGGGAGCATCACCGAAGTTGCGGCCCTCAAGGCGGACGAAGGCCCACTTGCGGTCGTCAAGCCAGGCAACATAGTCGGACGGCCCGATGTGGACGTCGTCAGCGTGAAGGTCTGCCTCAACGTTGGAGGTGACGGCCTGCGTCTTGGAGATCTTCTTGGATTCGAGACGATCGCGCTCAAGCATGTTCTTGAAGTCCATGTTGCCGCCAACATTCAACTGGTACGTGCGGTCCAACGTGACGCCGCGGTCCTCGAACAGCTTGGCCATCACGCGGTGGGTAATGGTGGCACCGATCTGGCTCTTGATGTCGTCGCCCACAATCGGAACACCGGCCGCAGTGAACTTGTCAGCCCACTCCTTGGTGCCGGCGATGAAGACGGGCAGAGCATTGACGAAAGCCACGCCAGCGTCGATGGCGCACTGGGCGTAGAACTTGGCAGCCTGCTCCGAACCAACGGGCAGGTAGCAAACCATGACGTCTACGTTGGCTTCACGGAGGGCAGCAACGATGTCGACGTCCTCCTCGGGAGCTTCGACGATGGTCTCGCGGTAGTACTTGCCCAGGCCGTCAAGGGTATGTCCACGCTGAACGGTGACTCCGGTGGCAGGGACGTCGGCGATCTTGATGGTGTTGTTTTCGCTGGCGCCGATGGCGTCGGCAAGGTCCAGTCCAACCTTCTTGCTATCGACGTCGAAAGCAGCAACGAACTGAACATCGTTGACGTGGTACTGGCCGAACTCGACGTGCATCAGACCCGGAATCGTGGCCTTGGGGTCAGCGTCGCGATAGTACTGAACACCTTGGACCAGCGATGCGGCGCAGTTTCCTACGCCGACAATGGCAACACGAATCGGATGTGAAGACACGGAACTCCTTTTGAGAACTAAACCTCAGGTGCCAGGCGCAAACTCTGACTGAGCTCAGAGCACGACTGATTGGCACGGCGCCAGTTGGCGCACACTTGCATTGTAGCCAACAGAGAAGGGGCCGGCTTTGTTCCCGCCGGCCCCTCCTGTTTTATGTCTTTCCCCTGGGTTTACTCCTGCGCCCACAGATTGATGTCGGATTCGACGGCGAACTCATCGATCGCTGTCAGCTCATCAGTGGAGAACTTCAGGTTGTTGATGGCGCTCAGCGTGTCTTCAAGCTGCGAAACGCTGGACGCTCCAACAAGTGCGGATGTTACGGGAGAGCCCTTCGGCTGGTCCCGGAGAACCCAGGCAATGGCCATCTGCGCAAGGGTTTGTCCACGGCCCTCGGCGATAGCGTTGAGTCCCCGAACGCGGTCCAGTTTGTCCTCCGTCAAGGCGGATTCGGAGAGGAACCGTTCCTTGGCGGCCCGCGAGTCCGCCGGAACACCGTTGAGGTAGCGGTTGGTTAGCATCCCCTGGGCAAGAGGCGAGAAGGCGATGGAGCCGGCGCCCACCTGGTCCAGTGCCTCGTAGAGGTTCGGCGAGCCATTCTCGGTCCACCGGTTCAGCATGGAGTAGCTGGGCTGGTGGATCAGCAGAGGCGTGCCGAGCTCCTTCAGGATCCGGGCTGCCTCGAGTGTTTGCTCGGGGGTGTAGGAAGAGATACCTGCGTACAAGGCTTTGCCGGACCGGACCGCGTAGTCCAGCGCCCCCATTGTTTCCTCCAACGGAGTCTCAGGATCCGGACGGTGGCTGTAGAAGATGTCCACATAGTCCAGGCCCATGCGCTGCAGGGACTGGTCAAGGCTGGAAATCAGGTACTTGCGGGATCCCCATTCACCATAGGGACCCGGCCACATGTAGTAGCCGGCCTTGGTGGATATGACGAGCTCGTCACGGTACGGCTTGAAGTCTTCCTTTAGGTGGCGTCCGAAGTTCGTTTCCGCCGATCCGTCCGGCGGGCCATAGTTGTTGGCGAGGTCGAAGTGGTTGACGCCCAGATCGAAGGCACGGCGCAGGATGGCGCGCTGTTCGTCGAACCGCTTGTCGTCGCCGAAGTTGTGCCAAAGGCCCAGCGAGATAGCGGGGAGCTTGAGCCCACTGCGTCCGACGCGGCGGTAGGGCATGGTTTCGTAGCGGTTTTCCGCAGCCGAATAAGTCATACGTACCATCCTGCCACTGCACAGATCACCGCGTTCGGGCTGTCCGCAATGTGGGCGCCGTCACCCTTTTCACTGCTCGCCTTGCTGGACGCGCACGACGGCGGCGCTCCCACCGGGCAGGGTCAGCGAACCGTCGTCGAGAGCTACTTCGGTGTCGGTTGCCAGCAGCAGGGACCCAGCCATAGGCGAATCCAACGGCTCGTCTCCAAAGTTGCACACCACGCGGATGGCACCACGGGTCAACTCCAGCCAGTGCTCGTCGTCGTCGAACTCCACCGTGGTCTCGCCGAAACCACCGTTCACAAGCTCCGGCGTATTGCGGCGCAGCTGTGCTAAATCCCGATACAGCCGCAGCAGGCGTGCGTGGTCCCCGATGCTTGGCTCGCTCCAGTCCAGCTTTGAACGCTTGAAAGTTTCGGGGTCCTGGGGGTCCGGCACAACGGCAGGGTCCCAGCCCATCCGTTCGAATTCCTTGATCCGGCCCTTCGCTGTGGCCTCCCCCAATTCCGGTTCGGGGTGGGAGGTGAAGAACTGCCACGGCGTGGAAGCCCCAAATTCCTCGCCCATGAAGAGCATGGGCGTGAAGGGCGATGTCATGGTCAGCACTGCGCCGATCGCCAACCGACCAAATGACAGTGATGCCGTGAGCCTGTCACCGGTGGCGCGGTTGCCGATTTGGTCGTGGTTCTGCAGGCAAACCACCAATGCGGAAGGATGCGCGAGGTCGTGCCGGATCGGCCGGCCGTGGTGGCGTCCCCGGAAACTTGAGTAACTGCCATCGTGGAGGAAGCCGTGCTCGAGGACCTTGGCGAGGACAGCGAGGGACTCGAAGTCGGCGTAGTATCCGGTGGTTTCACCGATAAGGTTCACGTGGAGGGCGTGGTGGAAGTCGTCGCTCCATTGGCCTTCCAAGCCATAACCGTTGTCCTTGCGGGGATAGATCAGGCGCGGATTGTTCAGGTCCGATTCCGCGATGAGCGTCCGCGGAATGCCGGACTCCGCCTCGATCTGGTCCCCCAGCGCGCCAAAGTCCTCAAGGATGTGCACGGCACGTTCGTCGCGCAGGGCGTGCACGGCGTCCAGCCTGAGCCCGTCTACGTGATAGTCACGGAGCCACATCGCCGCATTCTCCAGAATGTACCGGCGAACCTCATCAGAGCCCGGGCCATCGAGGTTTACCGAATCGCCCCAGGTGTTCCCCTCCCCCGATTTCAGGTAGGGGCCAAATTTGGGAAGGTAGTTGCCGCTGGGTCCAAGATGGTTATAGACAACGTCCTGGATGACCCCCAAGCCAGCGGCGTGGGCGGCGTCGACGAACCGTTGATAGGCCTCGGGGCCACCGTAGGGCTCGTGGATGGCGTACCAAAGCACGCCGTCGTAACCCCAGTTGTGAACTCCGTTGAATGCGTTGACCGGCAGCAGTTCGATGAAGTCGACGCCCAAGTCGACCAAATAGTCCAGTTTCCGGGCGGCAGCGTCAAGTGTGCCTTCGGGAGTGAACGTGCCCAGGTGGAGCTCGTAGATGACGGATCCCTTGAGGCTGCGCCCCTTCCACTCGCCATCCCCCCAGTGGTAAGCGGCAGGATCGAAGGTGGCCGACAGCCCATGCACCCCGTCCGGCTGTCGCCTTGAGCGTGGATCGGGAAAGGGTCCCTCGCCGTCCACGATGTAGCCGTACGCTACCGCGTCGCCTTCGTTGCCGGTGACCTCGGCGGACGCGCGCCACCAACCGGTAGCGCCGCCGTCGTGAATTTGTTCCATCGCGTGCTCGCTACCTCCGGCGAGCAGTTTCACTGACCCGGCGTTGGGCGCCCAGACGTCGTAGCGGTTTTTTCCAGCAGCGTGCTCCAGCATCGTGTCCCCTGTGCTTGTTTTAGCTTGCGTTGCAGTGGCGGTGTTGGTGGTGTTCGTGTTTTCAGCGGATCAGTCAGTGGGCACCAGCAGGGCCACCGGGTAATGCTCCAGCAGCGTAGCGACCGAGACCGAACCGGCGTCATAGATGGTCCCGGTCAGTTCGTCATGACAGTTCACCGGCAAGTCGATAACCGTGTCCCGCCAGCCGCCTTCGCGGGCGAGCCGCTTGGGCAGCCGCGTGCCAACGGTGACCACGCCGGGTGCGTCCGCCCCACGGTTGAAGGCAACTACGTGATCAGCGGCGGCGCCGCTCGCGTGCACGGGCTGGTAACCAGCAAACAGTTCCGGCCGGTCACGACGTAACCTGAGCGCCCTGGATACCACCAGCAGTTTGGCGGCTTCCTCTGTGAAAGCGGGCCGCGCACCAGTATCGAGTTCTGCGAGCGCCGCGATCCGGGCTTGAAAGTCTACTGGCCGCCGGTTGTCGGGGTCGGTCAATGAACCGTCCCGGAACTCTGTGCCCTGATAGACATCCGGAACGCCCGGCATGGTCAGTTGGATGAGCTTGGCCGAGAGTGAGTTCGACGTTCCAAAAGGTTCCAGTTCCTCGACGAAGTTCTCCAATGCGGCAGCGACCTCAGGGACGTCAAAAACGGCGTCGACGGCGGCAGCCAAGTGACGCTCGAAGTCCAGGTTGGGATCGGTCCAGTTGGTCGAATTTCCGGCTTCGCGGGCGGCCTTGAGCGCATACGATTGGAGGCGCCCACGGTCGGCGGGCCAAGCGCCCGCAATTGACTGCCAAACGAGGGCTGCCAGCGGACCGTCCGGGATGGGCGCCAGCTCCTGGACAGTGCCGAGGAAGAGTTCCCATTCGGGGACGGATTCGGAAATGACCGAAATCCTGGCCCGGGCGTCCTCGCTGCGCTTGGTGTCATGCGTGCTCAGCGTGGTCATGGAAAGCGGGATCTCTGCCTGACGCCGTGCCATGCGCTCATGGAACCCGTCAGGGGAAAGCGCAAATTCAGTGGGATCAGCTCCCACTTCGGTTAGCGTCCCCAAGCGTGTGTAGCGGAAGAACGCGGTGTCCTCCACGCCCTTCGCCATAACCATTCCTGAGGTCTGTTGGAAGCGACGTGCCAGTTCCCCGGTGGGATCAACCAGGAGCGGGCGCAACCCGTTCAGCACAGACAGGAGCCCGGGCCGGTGTTGCCCGGCGCGCTCTATGGCTTCTTCCAGAATCTCCTGGCCGTGCGGCAGGTAGGTCCTGTAGATGGGGAACCAACAAATAATCTCGGCCAGCGCATCGGCTACCTCGGCGCGCGGCAATTCCGGCGACTCGGGAACAAGCCGGGACAACCGGAGGATCTCGGACCTCAGGATGCCATCGGCGATGCGACGTTTGGTCCCGTGGATCATGTCCTCATAGTCAGCGGGCTGGGCTGCATCCCGCAGCCGGGCGTCGAGGGAATCCAGATATTCCTCTGCTGCGGGGTCGACGAACAGACGGTCTACGTCCGCCAGTGCGTCATACCCTGTGGTGCCTTCGCAATCAAAGGTTTCCGGCAGTTTCTCCCCCGGCTCAAGGATCTTCTCCACCAGGAGGTACGCCCCGCCTGTCTCCTTGCGAAGCCTCGCCAGATACCCTTCCGGATCGGCCAGCCCATCGGGGTGATCGATCCTGAGACCATCCACCAGCTCTTCCCGGAACCACCGCACGATTTCCTCGTGCGCCTCATCGAAGACCCACGGAACCTCGACGCGCACGCCTGCCAGCGTGTTCACTGCGAAGAAACGGCGGTAGTTCAGTTCAGCGTCCGCGCGGCGCCAGCCCACGAGTTCATAGTTCTGCCGCGCATGAACGTCCTGTGGGCTGTCTCCGGCACTGAAGCTGCCCTCGGCCAACGGGAAACGGTGATCGTAGTGCAGTTCGCCGTCCACCACCGTGAGTTGTTCAAGGTCGTCATCGCTGCCGAGCACGGGGATGCGGATCTTTCCGCCACCAAAGTCCCAGTCGACGTCGAACGCTTCTGCGTACTTGGACGAGCGCCCCTCTTTCAGGAGCTGCCACCACCAGGCATTCTGTCCTGGTGAGGCGACACCCATATGGTTGGGAACGATGTCCGCGAGGATGCCAAGTCCCTTCGAGCGGGCGGCCTTGGACAACGCAGCGAGGCCCTCGGTTCCGCCCCTGGCCGGATCCACGGAGGAAGGATCCGTGACGTCATAACCGTGGTCTGAACCCTCCTCCGCTGTGAGGATCGGGGATACGTAGACCCAATCAACCCCGAGGTTGTGCAGGTACCCGGTGAGTTCCGCAGCGTCCTGAAGCGTAAAGCTCCGGCGGATTTGCAGCCTGTACGTTGAAACGGGCGTCCTCATGAATCCGCCTTCTTCGACGTACGGCGCTTCCGGGTGGGTTTTGATTCCGCAGTGGCCGCATCTCCCCCATCGGAAGAGGTGCCCGCCTCTGAGGCATCCAGTGATCGAGCGTTCGCCGACGAATCTGTCGGCAGCGAGTTCACCGCAGGTGCCGTGAGCGACGCAGTTTCGGGGGTGCTTGTCTGGCTGAGCGCAGCAAGGGAGGCGGCCACTGAATGGTCCGGCTCGGACTCGGGTGTGCTGTGGGCACGAAGCACTACCAATGACTTGGCAGCGATCATCAGGATCTGGTCTGCCTTCACGACGTCTGAATCTGCGCCTTCACCGCCGGTGTCGATCATGACGTCCCAGGCAGGGGCATATTCGTCCGACGGCACCCTGAACCCAACCTCGTCCTCGTCCGCATTGAAGTACAGCAGGAAGTTGACGTCGGTGATCCGGCGACCTTGAGTGTCGCGTCCGTGGATTCCGTCACCGTTCAAGAACACGCCAACAGAACGGCCCAACGCGGTGTCCCAGTCCGAGGGCGTCATGGTGCTGGCATCGGCATCCAGCCATACGATGTCCGGAAGCCGCTCGCCCTCGCCTCGCAGCACGGGCCGTCCATCGAAGAACCTGCTTCGGCGAAGGCTCGGGTGTTTGGCCCTCAGGGCGCTAACAGCAGCCGTGAACTCCACCAACGGCTGGTCAACGTTATCCCAATTGATCCAAGTGAGCTCGGAGTCCTGACAGTAACCGTTGTTGTTACCCTGCTGCGTCCTTCCAAGTTCATCGCCGTGCAGGAGCATGGGGACGCCCTGTGACAGGAAAAGCGAGGCGATGAAGTTCCTCTGTTGTCGGGCCCTGAGGCCCAGAACCTTCGGATCGTCCGTGGGGCCCTCAACGCCACAGTTCCACGAACGGTTGTGCGATTCGCCGTCGTTGTTGCCCTCACCGTTGGCCTCGTTGTGTTTCTCGTTATACGACACGAGGTCGGCCAACGTGAAGCCGTCGTGGGCAGTGACGAAGTTGATCGAGGCCACGGGCCGGCGACCCGAGTGCTCGTAGAGGTCGGCGGAGCCTGTCAGACGCGAGGCGAATTCACCAAGGGTGGAGGGCTCTCCCCGCCAGAAGTCGCGGACAGTGTCCCGGTATTGGCCATTCCATTCCGTCCATTGGGGCGGGAAGTTTCCCACTTGGTATCCACCCGGACCAACATCCCACGGTTCGGCGATGAGCTTCACTTGGGACACAACAGGGTCCTGCTGGATGAGTTCGAAGAAGGTGGAAAGCTTGTCCACGTCATAGAATTCGCGGGCCAGCGTGGACGCGAGATCGAACCGGAACCCGTCCACGTGCATCTCCGTCACCCAGTAGCGGAGCGAGTCCATCAGCAGCTGGAGTGAATGGGGGCTCCGGACATTCAATGAGTTCCCGGTGCCTGTGTAGTCCATGTAGTACTTTTGGTCGTTCTCCACCAGGCGGTAGTACGCGGAGTTGTCGATGCCCTTGAAGGACAACGTGGGCCCCAGATGGTTGCCCTCGGCCGTGTGGTTGTAAACGACGTCCAAAATGACTTCGATCCCGGCGTTGTGCAGGGAACGCACCATGGCCTTGAAGTCCTGGACCTGCTGGCCTGTATCGCCCTTGGAGCTGTAACTGTTGTGCGGGGCGAAGAAGCCGATGGTGTTGTAGCCCCAGTAGTTGTTCAGGGCCCTTATCCTGCAGGATGCCATCGTTGACGAACTGGTGCACGGGCATGAGCTCGATCGCAGTAATACCCAGCTTTTGAAGGTGGGAAATGACTGCGGGGTGGGCTACACCTGCGTAGGTTCCGCGCTGTTCCTCGGGAACTTCCGGGTGCAGCTGGGTAAGTCCCTTGACGTGGGCCTCGTAGATGACCGACTTGTGGTACGGAATCTTCAGGAGTTTGTCGCCGTCCCAGTCGAAGAAGGGGTTGATGACCACGCCCAGCATCATGTGCGGTGCGGAGTCAGCGTCATTCCGGGAGT
Source organism: Arthrobacter sp. StoSoilB13 (assembly GCF_019977255.1). NCBI lineage: Bacteria > Bacillati > Actinomycetota > Actinomycetes > Micrococcales > Micrococcaceae > Arthrobacter > Arthrobacter sp. StoSoilB13. The sequence continues at coordinate 1,631,994 of NZ_AP024647.1, forward strand.
CCGGGTCCCCCATGTTGTAGGAGAACAGGGCCGGGTCCCAATCGATCTGACGATGGATGGCCTTGGCGTACGGGTCCAGCAACAGCTTGTTGGGGTTGAACCGTTGGCCGGCGTCGGGGTCGTAGGGTCCGTGCACCCGATAGCCATATTTCTGTCCGGGTTGGACTTGCGGCAGGTAGCAGTGCCACACGTAGCCGTCTACCTCGGTGACATCTACGCGGACTTCCCCGCCGTCGTCGTCGAAGAGGCACAGCTCCACTTTCTCGGCCTTCTCGCTGAACAGCGCGAAGTTGGTGCCGGTCCCGTCAAAGGTGGCTCCAAGCGGATAGGCCGATCCAGGCCAGACTTCCATGCGTTCTCCTCTGGGTGATGCGGATAACTTGCTGCAAGCCTACTCATGACCCCCGACACGGACAGTAACCTTACGGTCTTGTAGGGTCGTATTCCGCAGTCAGCGAACCTACGACGCGCGGTACAGCCGCCATGATCGCTGACGCTGTAAGGGGGCCACCATCAAAATCGTTCGACGCGATCGAGCCAGCGCGGCCGTGAACGCTGGCGGCGACCGCCGCCACAGCAGCCCAGCGGTCGTCCAGTTTCAAGCCCAGGGCTGCGTACGCGCCGTCGTCGTCCCTGACAGAGTCCACAGATTGCGCCAGCAAGGCTCCCAGGATGCCTGCAAGGACATCGCCGCTGCCTGCAGTCGCCATCCAGGCAGTGCCCTCGGACTGGCTGAAAACAACGCCCGACGGCGAGGCCACCAGTGTGGTGGCACCCTTCAGCAGGACTGTGGCACCGGTTTGCGCGGCTGCTTGCCGTACGAAGTGCAGCGGCCGGGACTCGACGTCCTCACGGGTCACGGCAACCTCGCCGGTGGACGGAAGGGCTGCAAGGAGCGTCGCCAGCTCCCCGGCGTGCGGGGTGAGGATCCAATGGGCGGGACAATGCTCGGGCAGGATACTCAAGGCTCCGGCGTCGACGACGACTGGCAATTCAGCGTCAAGCGCCAACCCTGCGGCATCCTTGGCACGTCCGAGTTGGTCCTCCCCGTCGACGCCGGGACCAAGCAACCACGCCTGGACCCTGCCGGGATCCCCGGTCTCCCACAGGGCCTCCGGAGTCCGGGTCAAAACCTGGCGTGCCGCAGATTCCGGTCCTACATAGCGGACCATGCCTGCGCCAGCCACGGCTGCCGCATGGACGGTTAGTACAGCCGCCCCGGCAAAACGAGGCGAGCCAGCGACAACGCCCAACACGCCACGGGAGTATTTATGGGAGCGGCGGCCCGGCTTGGCGAGCAAAGACTTCAGGTCCGGGGCCTCAAGCCGACGCAACTCAGGGGTATCCAGGGAGTCTTCGATCCCAATCGGTACCAGCACCGCGCGCCCCGCACAGCCTTCGCCGGGGTCCGTCATCAGCCCGGCCTTGATGCCACCGAAAGTCACTGTGACATCGGCATCCAGCACCGGCCAGTGGACTTCGCCCGTATTGGCATCCAAACCGCTGGGGAGGTCGCACGCCACCACGCAACGCGGCTTCAGCTCCTGAAGGGAAGCAACCAACTCAGCCGAAGCATCACGCAATCCGCCGCGCGCGCCGGTGCCCAGGAGGGCGTCGATAATGACATCGTCGCCAGCGCACAGGACAGCAAGTTCTTCGGCGTTTCCGGAATCCAATCGCAGCACGCGGCCACCTGCCGACTGAAAAGCCGCCAGAGCCTCGGTATGGACTTCCGCTGAGGCGAGTACCGCCGTCGTCCGCATGCCGCGGCGGGCAAGCATGGAAGCCGCGAAGAGTCCGTCACCGCCGTTGTTGCCCTTGCCTGCCAGGACCGTGACGCTGGCACCGGTCAGCTTGCGCCTGGCCTTGACCACGCGCACCACTTCCTGCGCCAAGCCGTAGGCGGCCCGTTGCATGAGAACAGCGCCCTCACCGGAGTCCAGGAGCGGTTGTTCCGCATCCCTGATCTGTTGTCCGGTGAAGGCGCTGATCATCGTTATATAAAGGTCCGTTTAGCCCTCGGCGAGGACATACGCCGTAGCGATGCCGCCATCGTGGCTCATGGACAGGTGCCAGCGCTTGACGCCCTTGGCATCGGACACGGCCAATACCGTTCCTTTGACCTGGACGGTAGGACCATTCTGGTCAAGACCAATCCAGCAGTCCTGCCAGTTCATGCCAGCGGGAGCACCCAGGACCTTGGCTACTGCTTCCTTGGCAGCGAAACGCGCAGCGAGTGACCTGGTGTTGAGTTCACGCTCCGCAGGAACGAAAAGTCTGTCCCGCAGTCCGGGGGTCCGCTCCAGTTGCCGGGCGAACCGCTCGATGTCTACGACGTCTACTCCAATGCCAACAATCATGCGGTTATTCTACGGTCACGCTCTTGGCGAGGTTACGCGGCTGATCGACGTCGTAACCCTTTGCCCCGGCCAGTTCAGCAGCGAAGATCTGCAGTGGCACGGTGGTGAGCAGCGGCATGAGCAACGTGGGCGTCTCCGGGACGTAGAAGACGTGCTCTGCGTAATCCTTGACCGACTCGTCGCCTTCCTCAGCAATGACCAGGGTGCGTGCACCACGTGCGCGGACTTCCTGGATGTTGCTGACAACCTTGGAGTGCAGGGAGTCACGACCACGCGGGGACGGGACAACCACGAAAACCGGCTGGCCGTCGTCAATCAGGGCGATCGGTCCGTGCTTGAGTTCCCCGGCAGCGAAGCCCTCAGCATGGATGTAGGCGATTTCCTTGAGCTTCAAGGCGCCTTCCAGCGCAACCGGGAAGCCAACGTGGCGGCCCAGGAACAAGACGGACTTTTCGTCCTTCATGCTGCGGGCCAGTTCACGCAAGGGGCCTGCGTTGTCCAGGATCTTCTGAATCTTGGCCGGGATCTTGTTCAGGTCAGCGAGGACGTCCTTGATCTGGCCGGAGAAGATGTTTCCACGCAGCTGGGCCAGGTAAAGACCAAGCAAGTAAGCGGCAGTGATCTGGGCGAGGAACGCCTTGGTGGATGCCACAGCGATCTCCGGACCAGCGTGGGTGTAGAGCACGGCGTCGGATTCGCGCGGGATGGTGGAACCGTTGGTGTTGCAGATGGAGATCGTCTTAGCGCCCTGTTCGCGGGCGTAGCGGACGGCCATGAGCGTGTCCATGGTCTCGCCGGACTGGCTGATGGAAACCACCAGGGTGTTGGCGTCCACGATCGGGTCGCGGTAACGGAACTCGTGTGCGAGCTCCACTTCCGTGGGGATGCGGCACCAGTTTTCAATGGCGTACTTGGCCACCAGGCCAGCGTAGGCTGCGGTTCCGCATGCCAGAACGATGATCTTGTCAACCTGCTTGAGGAGCTCAGGATCGATGCGGACTTCGTCCAGCGTCAGCTTTCCGTTGAGGTCCGAGCGTCCCAGGAGAGTCTGGGCCACAGCATCGGGCTGGTCGTGGATTTCCTTCTCCATGAAGGAGCTGAAGCCACCCTTTTCGGCAGAAGCCGGGTCCCAGTCAACGTGGTATTCCTTGCCTTCGGCGGGAGCACCGAAGAAGTCGGTGATCTCCACGGAGTCCGCGGTGATGGTGACGATCTGGTCCTGGCCGAGTTCCACGGCGCGGCGCGTGTAGTCGATGAAGCCGGAGACGTCCGAGCCGAGGAAGTTCTCGCCGTCGCCAAGGCCGACCACGAGCGGGGAGTTACGACGGGCGGCCACGACGACGTCGGGCTGGTCCGCGTGGACGGCGAGGAGGGTGAAGGCACCCTCGAGACGCTGGCAGGCCAGGCGCATCGCCTTGGTGAGGTCGCCGCCGTTGCCATTGAGTTCGTTGCGGAAGATGTTGCCAACCAGGGCGGCAGCCACTTCGGTGTCGGTTTCGGACTCGAACGTGACGCCCTTGCCCAGCAACTCCTGCTTGAGCTCTGCGAAGTTTTCGATGATGCCGTTGTGAATCAGCGCCAGACGCCCCCCGTCGGAAAGGTGGGGGTGTGCGTTGCGGTCGGTGGGGGCCGCCATGCGTGGCCCAACGGGTGTGGCCAATGCCGGTCAGGGATTCAGGAACCGGGTTTGCTTCCAGTTCACTGATCAGGTTGCTCAACTTGCCGGACTTTTTACGGGACGAGATGGTTCCATCAGCCACCACTGCGACGCCGGCGGAGTCATAGCCGCGGTACTCAAGACGACGCAGCCCCTCCACGACGACGTCAAGGGCGCTGTGACCAGCTGCCTTACGAGACGAATTGCCAACATAGCCTACGATTCCACACATGGGTATAAGCCTAACGGCTAGGTCAAACAACTGATGTGGGACGTCCCCCCTTCCGCTCTTGTCTCTGACGCGTTAATCACTCAGAATTCACCCTCACGTCGTCCCGCATTTCCTGATCCGCCGGGCTAAGGGCAGAATCAGAACGTGACTTTGCAACGCACCGAAGCAAACGGCGACGGCGCTTCCCCCTTTGTTGAGCTGGACCGCCAAACGTGGTCCCGGCTGGCAGCACAGATGGAGCAGCCCCTCAACGAAGAGGACATTTTCCGCCTGCGGGGCCTCGGCGATCCCCTGGATATGAAGGAAGTGCGGGAGGTGTACCTCCCCCTTTCGCGGCTTCTGCACCTCTACGTCGAAGCTTCACATCAGCTTCACGCGGCGACAACAACGTTCTTGGGCGAGCAAACACAGCGCACCCCGTTCGTGATCGGCGTGGCCGGTTCCGTTGCTGTTGGAAAGTCCACCATCGCCCGCGTGCTTCGTGAAATGCTGCGGCGCTGGCCGGGAACACCGAACGTGGAACTCATCACCACGGACGGCTTCCTCTACCCGTTGGCCGAATTGAAGCGCCGCCATTTGCTGGAACGTAAAGGTTTCCCGGAGTCCTACGACCGCCGGGCGCTGTTGCGTTTTGTGTCGGAAATCAAAGGTGGAGCCGAGGAAGTCCGGGCACCGTGGTACTCCCACGTCACCTACGACATCGTCCCGGGCAAGGAAGTCGTAGTGCGCCGGCCTGATGTGCTGATCGTGGAAGGCCTCAACGTTCTGGCCCCTGCCAGGGCCCCCGCATGGATGGCAAGCAGGGGCTTGCGCTGAGCGACTTCTTTGACTTCTCCATCTACGTTGACGCCAAGACCTCCTACATCGAGGAGTGGTACGTCGACCGGTTCCGAAAGCTCCGCAGTACAGCCTTCGCGCAGCCGGAGTCCTACTTCCACCGCTACGCCACGCTGTCCGACGAAGATGCCGAGTCAACAGCCCGTGGCATCTGGAAGCGCATCAACGAGCCGAACCTCGAAGAGAACGTTCTCCCCACCCGTGGCCGCGCCCAGCTGGTACTTACCAAGGACGCAGACCATTCCATCCGTCGCATGCTTTTGCGGAAGGTCTAGCGTGGACACCCAACCCCGGCCGATGCCCAGCCGGAGGGCATTCGCGGGTTTGCTCACCGCCGGCGCAGGCCTGGCCGCCCTGACGGCCTGCACTCCGGATGGCCCCTCCCCGTCCCCTGCCGGGGCTTCGGCGACGCCGTCCGGCGCTGGCTCGAGCCCCACGCCAACTCAAGTCACTGCCGTTACGCCCGCTGCCGCTGCCGAGCCTTCCAGCGCACCGCCCTCACAAGCCGCCGCCAAGCAGTTCTCGCTGACCGATCCAGCGAGCCCATGGGTGGTGGTCAACAAGCACAGGCCGTTGAACCCTCAAAACTATGTGCCGGCGGATTTAGTTCAGCCGAACATCCGGCTCGCCGTCACTGGCGAAGCCACACTGATGAACAGCACGACGGCGGCTGCCGCAGAGAAGATGTTCGGCGCAGCGGCGGCCGAAGGCGTCATCATGGCATTGGCGTCCGGCTACCGTTCCTATTCCACCCAGGTCACCACTTACAACGGCTACGTCACCAACAGTGGCCAGATTGGAGCCGACCGGGCCTCTGCACGCCCGGGTCATTCGGAACACCAAACGGGCTGGTCCTTTGACATAGCCGACGGCGGGGGCGCCTGCAGTTTCCAGCCCTGCTTCGCCGAGCAGCCCGCGGCTATTTGGGCCAAAGCCAACGCGCATCAATTCGGTTTCATCGTCCGCTATCCATGGATGTTCCACGAAACAACCGGATACTTTTACGAGTCCTGGCACCTGCGCTACATCGGCGTAGAAGCAGCGACGGAGATGAACACCCGAGGCATTGCAACACTTGAGGAGTACTTCGGGTTGGAAGCAGCGCCGGACTACCTGTAGCGCAGGTCCTTATAAAGCCGGTCCGTTTAAACCAGTACGGCCCGCTCCCTGGTAATCCGGTCAAACCGGTAATGCAGGAAAGCGGGCCGAAGCTGTTTGGGTTCTTAGACAGCCAGTTCGCTGGGAGCGCTCAGGCGTTCTTTGACCACGGCAGCCAGGCTGTTGCAAATCCGCTCGGCCGTTTCCATGTCCGCTGCTTCCACCATGACGCGGACCAGGGCCTCGGTCCCGGACGGGCGGAGCAGCACACGGCCGGTTTCACCCAGTTCGAGTTCAGCAGCGGCTACTGCTGCAGCCACGCCTTCGTCTGTGGCGGCACGGGGCCCTTGTCCACGCCCTTGACGTTGATCATGAGCTGCGGGAGCTTGGTCATCGCCGTTGCGAGTTCCTTCAAGCTACGGCCCGTGAGTGCCACCTGCGCAGCGAGCTGCAGCCCGGTGAGTACGCCATCGCCGGTGGTTGCGTAGTCGGAGAAGATCACGTGGCCGGACTGTTCGCCGCCCAGGTTGTAGCCGCCGTCGCGCATTTCCTCCAGCACGTAACGGTCGCCAACAGCGGTTTCGCGGATGGTGATGCCGGCATTGCGGAGGGCAATCTTGAGTCCGAGGTTGCTCATGACCGTGGCAACCAGGATGCTGTCCTTGAGCTTGCCCGCTTCATTGAGTGCCAGCGCCAGGATCGCCATGATCTGGTCGCCATCTACTTCGTTGCCTTCGTGGTCTACAGCGAGGCAGCGGTCGGCGTCGCCGTCGTGGGCAATGCCAAGGTTCGCGCCGTGCTTGACCACCGCTTCCTTCAACGGACCCAGATGGGTGGAGCCCACGCCGTCGTTGATGTTCAGGCCGTCCGGCTCGGCGCCAATGACGACGACATCCGCGCCGGCGTCCTTGAACACCTGCGGCGAACAACCACTCGCCGCGCCGTGGGCGCAGTCCAGGACAACCTTCAGGCCCTCGAGGCGCTTGGGGAGGGTGCCGAGCAGGTGGACAATGTAGCGGTCCTCAGCGTCGGAGAAGCGCTGGATGCGTCCGACGTCGCCGCCCACGGGTCGCTGGGGCTCTTTGCCCAGCTGTGCTTCGATGGCGTCCTCGACGTCGTCGGGCAGCTTCTGGCCGCCTCGGGCGAAGAACTTGATCCCGTTATCAGGGGCCGGGTTATGGGAGGCCGAGAGCATCACGCCGAAATCGGCGTCGAGGTCTGCCACCAGATAGGCCGCAGCCGGGGTGGGCAGCACCCCGGCGTCATAGACGTCGATGCCGGAGCTGGAGAGCCCCGCTTCGACGGCGGCGGCAAGGAACTCGCCACTCGCTCTGGGGTCCCGGGCGACTACGGCGCGTGGCCGCTTGCCATCGGTTGTGCGGTCATGGCCGAGTACGACGGCGGCGGCCTGGGCCAGCTGCATAGCCAGCTCGGCGGTGAGCAATCCGTTCGCGAGACCGCGCACGCCATCTGTTCCAAATAATCTAGACATCGGCTCAAGTTTAGACGACGACGGGACACCACCCGTCCAGCAGCGTGTCGGAAGGTCATGTGCGCAGGTCACATCCGCCTCTCAGCTTGCATCTTCGAACTGCTTGAAGTGCAACTTCTTAAACGGCGAAAGCCCGCCCCGCCGAAACGGCGGAACGGGCCTTCGAGTAAGCGCAGATTAACGCTTGGAGTACTGCTGAGCCTTGCGTGCCTTCTTGAGACCAGCCTTCTTACGCTCGATGACGCGGGCGTCACGGCGCAGGTAACCGGCCTTCTTGAGGGTGGCGCGGTTGTTGTCGACGTCGATCTCGTTCAGCGAGCGGGCCACACCGAGGCGCAGTGCACCGGCCTGGCCGGAGATGCCACCGCCGTGGATGCGGGCGATGACGTCGTAGGCGCCTTCAAGATCAAGGATCTTGAAGGGCTCGTTGACGTCCTGCTGGTGCAGCTTGTTCGGGAAGTAGTTCTCCAGCGTGCGGCCGTTGATGATCCACTTGCCGGAACCCGGGATGACGCGAACGCGTGCAACGGCTTCCTTGCGGCGGCCAACAGCGGCACCGGCAACGGTCAGTGCCGGGCGCTCCTTCTTGGGCGCATCTTCAACAGATGTGCTTTCAGAGGTGTAGCTGGTGAGGGTTTCCTCAGCCTCGACGGCTTCGGCGGTCAGTTCTTCGTTCTGAGCCACGGTTCTCCTTGTAATGAAAAGTTGTTTGGTGGCCAGGACTACTGGGCGACCTGGGTGATTTCGAAAGTCTTCGGCTGCTGTGCAGCGTGCGGGTGCTCGGGGCCTGCGTAGACCTTGAGCTTGCCCAGCTGCTGAGCGGCGAGGGAGTTCTTGGGGAGCATGCCCTTGATGGCCTTCTCAACAGCGCGAACCGGGTTGGATTCCAGCAGCTCGGCGTAGTTGACGGAGGTCAGGCCGCCCGGGTAGCCGGAGTGGCGGTATGCGCGCTTCTGCTCCAGCTTGGCGCCGGTGAGGGCAACCTTTTCAGCGTTGATGATGATGACGAAGTCGCCCATGTCCATGTGGGACGCAAAGGTCGGCTTGTGCTTTCCGCGCAGCAGTGTTGCGGTCTGGCTGGCAAGACGACCAAGGACAACGTCGGTGGCGTCAATGACGTGCCACTGGCGGTTGATATCGCCGGGCTTCGGGGTGTACGTACGCACGGTTTTGCCTCGTTCTTGTTCTGGCGTTCATGTTTTAGGCGACACGCAGTGAGGCGTGTACCTACTATGTATGCGTTACCGGAGCAGAGGTGAGGGCTCTATAGACCAGTCATCCCAGAATCTCGATATGCCTCTTGAGTTAGCGACCCTGCAACTGGATCCCCGAGAAGGCATGTGTCATCGAGATAGGACACGCACAACGACTATAAACAATACCTTCAACGGGCCGTCCGGGTCAAAATGGGGTATCCGCCCCTCGGGGTCGCATGCGCTTTGAGGGAGAGTACATGACCAACGGTCCCGTTTTCCTGATCCTGCTTGCCATCGCCGGCTTGCTGTTGAGCCCGGCCGTCGAGTTTGTGATCTCCCGCGGCCTTCCGCGCCTGGGCGGACTCCCCTCCCCTGCCGTCCGGATCACGACGGCGGCAATCACCGCGCTGCTCTTTGCGCTGCTGGGGTGGCGCTTTGGTTTTACTCCGGAATTGCCGGCGTTCCTTTTATTGGCACTTGTTGGGGTGCAGCTTTCGAGAATTGATTTCACCCTCCATTTGCTGCCAAACCCCCTCGTTTTGTTCCTGCTGGGGGGCGGTTTTGTTCTCCTTGCCACGTCCGCGGCACTGGATCCCGCCTGGCCCGAGCTGCTCCGAGCACTCGCCGGAGGCCTCATACTCTTCGTTTGCTACCTGATTCTGGGACTTATTTCGCCGAGAAGCCTCGGAATGGGCGATGTGAAGCTCGCAGCACCCGTCGGACTGTACTTGGGGTACTTGGGTTGGAAGCAAGTACTCTACGGCGGACTACTGGGATTCGTGGTGGGCGGGGTGCTCACGGTGCTGATGTTGCGCCTGAATCACAAGGAAAAGACAGTGGAAACGGCGCACGGGCCGGCGATGGTTATCGCGGCACTTGGCGTGACCCTCCTACTTCAGTAGTCCTGGTTCTCCCGGGTTTCCGCGGGCCCTGCATGGGCTCAAAAATATAAGGCTGCTGTCGATTCCAAGTAGTCGCTTGCCTTTTTTGACCTCTCAACTGAGTACTCCCCTGCCCTTCTACGGGTGACCGCGTCATATGCGTTGCAGGAATTCGAGTACGACTACGCATTGTTCAGCAGCGCGTCCAGGGTGAATTCTTATCTCATCGAATTCCGAACCGCTAAAGGCAACATGGGGGTAGTTCGGGAATCGAAAGCAAATTCCGATAATTTGCTGGACCTATATCCATAATTTACCAAACCCAAAAAATTCATCTGGGAAGGATTTTCCAATGTCTGCTCTTATGTTCACCATCACTTCGTACATCGCCGGCGTCAAGTCTCGCCTCACCTCCGAGGAGAAGGGCGCGACGATGGTTGAATACGGCCTCATGGTCGCCCTGATCGCGGTAGTGGTTGCAGTGGCGGTCGGTCCCCTGGGACTGGCTATCCAAGGCTTGTTCGGCGGCGTCACCGCATCGCTCTGACAACAGTTGAAGTGGCCGGTGGCCGTGGCATAAACACAGTCACAGCCGCCGGCCACTCCTCTTAAGCGCTATTACCGCAAACCCCACTGGGGATCCGGGTCTGGGAGACAGTCGTGAAATCGAAAAAGAATGAGCGCGGAGCAGTAGCCGTGGAAATGGCAATCCTGTTGCCGCTGCTGCTGCTGATCTTAATCGGGATTATGGAATTCGGGCGGGTGCTCAACGTCCAAGTGTCCCTCACGCAAGCAGCGCGGGAGGGCGCCCGTTATGCAGCCGTTCACTACCAGGATGGTGGTCTGAACGTATCCGGTACGGCTTTGGCTGCAGCACCGTCCCTTGACGGCCCTGGGAGTTTCAGTTAGCGATAACGCGTCAAGCTGCGCCCCCGGCTCCAACGTCACAGTGACAACGAGTGTCTCCCTGACTTCCATGTCCGGCTTCCTTGATGCCGGATTCTTTGGCGGTCCTGGCATTTTCCCGCTGAACATGACTGGAGTAGGAGTGATGAGATGCGGCGGCTGAATTTTCTTCGACCGGGTTTAGTCCAAGAGGACGCCAAAGAAACCAAGGAGCGCGGCGCTGCCACGGTCATCGTCGCCGGTCTCATGGTGGTCCTTCTGGGCTTCGCCGCGATCGCCGTTGATGTCGGAGCCCTTTATGCGGAAAAGGCGCAACTTCAAAATGGAGCTGATGCCGCCGCCCTGGCTATTGCAACTGACTGCGCCGGCGGCAGTTGTGGTAACAGCACCTCAACCGGAAACCAGTTCGCCAATAGCAACGCTAATGACAACTCCAGCGGTGCCGTCGTCACTTTTCCGGCCGCTACAACAGTTCGGGTAGTGACAAATGCCCGGGATGCAGGCTCGGGCGCTAACAGCTTCTCGCTGTTCTTCGCCCAAGCCTTTGGAGTGCAGACCGCGGCTGTGAATGCTACTGCGGAAGCGTCCTGGGGTGCACCCTCAAGTGCAACCACACTCCCTTGGACTGTCAGTGAGTGCGTCTTCAAGAAGTACCTCTCGCCAACACAACTTGCCTCGCTCAATTCCACAGGCACATTTACCGGCGATCCAATACCCACCCACGTCACGCTTCGTTACGACACGAACGCTCCTGCGGTTGGTGGCTGCGTGGCACAAAATGGCTACCAACCCGGCGGTTTTGGCTGGCTTGAGACCACCTCGGGCTGTTCGACCGATATAAGCATTAGCGCTGTAGTTCAGGGCCAACCTGGCAACCACTTCCCTAACGCAGCAACCTGCGATTCAGTGCTTGCCCACATCATGGACGAGCCTGCGCTCATACCACTCTTCAAAACGGCTGCGCAGAACGGCAACAAAACAAAGTACACCCTCATCGGTTTTGCAGCCTTCCAGGTGACTGGATACAAGTTCGATGGCGGCCAGCAGTTGGATCCCGCAGCACCCAGCTGCACAGGCAATTGCCGGGCTCTCCAAGGCTATTTCACCCGCTTCGTGTCACTCGAAGAGGGTTCGCAAATGTCGGGGGGCATTCCCAACTATGGAGCGTCAGTTGTAACGCTCACCGAATAGGCGCCCTTGGGCGTCTGCTATCAACCTCATGAGAACTCGAAGGGAGTTACAAAGTGAAAACACGCCTACTGGGAGGCATTGCAGCACTGCTATTAGCAGTCATTGGCACCGTCTTGCTGGTCACCTATGTTCAGGGGGCCGACAAGCGGGCGCAGCAAGGGCTTGATCCCGTCAGCGTACTTGTGGTGAAGGAACGTATTCCGGCCGGCACCAAAGTCGAAGAAATTCAATCGAAGGTCAAGGCGGAGACGCTGCCGCAATCCGCGGTTGCACCAGGCACCATCAACGCCCTTACCGATCAAAAGGGCAAGGTCACTTCAGCGGAGCTTCAGCCCGGCGAACAATTGCTGGGAGTGAAACTGGTTGATCCCAAGGATCTGGCTCCGGGAACGGTGCCCGTGCCGGAGGGTTTGCAGGAATCAACCTTTGTCCTCGCTCCCGAGCGCATACTCGGCGGTCGGATCGAAGCCGGCGACACCGTCACGGTGTTTGCCTCATTCAAGTTGGACGACGCGGTTCCTGCCGGCGCCAACCTCCCAGCCGGTCTGACGGGCTGGAAAAACTTCACTGAGCTGCTTTACCACGATGTTCTCGTCACTGCTGTCCAACAAGCGGCCCCTGACGCGGAAAAATCCGCCGGGGCAGACAAGGGAGTAGCCCTCCCGAACGGTTCAGCCTACGTGACGGTGGCCCTGAGTGATGCCAACGCCGCCAAAATGGTTTTCGGTGCAGAGTTCGGGACGTTGTGGCTCTCCAAGCAGACGGACAAAACCGCAAAGAGCGATCCACCGACGACAACCTTCGGAGGGCTGGTCCAATGAGCCGCTTTGTAGCCATCACTGCAGTTCGTGATTTTGAAGGCCGTGTGCGCCAGGCCATCGCCGGGGCACTCCATGGGGACCTGCAAACGCTCGCCCCCGACGTACTCCGGGGTGGGACGGATGACGTCTTCAAGGAACTCACAGGGGCGCCACCGGAGGTGTTGATTCTGGGACCGGGCGTGAGTCCGGACGACGCTTTGAAGCTGGCCACGGTCTTCGACCTCCAGTATCCGGAAATCAGCCTGTTGCTGGTGGCCGAACCCAGCCCCGAAATCGTTCTTCGTGCCATGCATTCGGGCATCCGGGACGTTGTTACACCGGAAATTGAGGTTAACGAGCTGCGGATACTCCTGGAACGAGCCTGCCTGGCCTCCGCCAGCCGGCGTCGTGGAATGCAGCCAGCTGCTGAATCCGGTCAGGACAGAGGCCGCGTCATTGCCGTCATGTCCCCGAAAGGCGGAGTCGGCAAGACAACGGTTGCAACAAATTTGGCGGTCGGTCTTGGAGCCCTGGCGCCTATGAGCGTGGTCATTGTTGATCTTGACCTGCAATTCGGCGACGTCGCCTCTGGACTGCTGCTGGAACCAGAACACTCGATTACCGAGGCTGTTCATGGTGCGGCTGCCCAGGACTCGATGGTGCTCAAGGCATTCCTCACCGTCCACCCGGCGGGAATCTATGCACTTTGTGCACCGCAGAAGCCATCGGAGTCGGATTACATCACAGCTGACCACGTCACAAGGCTCCTCAACCAGCTGGCCACGGAATTCAAGTACGTGGTGGTCGACACAGCACCGGGACTTGGCGAACACTGCCTGGCGACTCTTGAGCTTGCCACGGACGGGGTCTGGGTCTGCGGCATGGACGTCCCCAGCATTCGTGGGCTCCGGAAGTGTTTCAGCGTACTGAGGGAACTTCAGCTCTTGCCACAGGGCAGGCACACAGTGCTGAACTTCGCGGATAGAAAGAGCGGCATCTCGGTACAGGACGTTGAGGCGACCATCGGTGTCCCTATTGATACCGTCATCCCCCGTTCCCGGAACCTGCCGTTCTCCACGAACCGGGGTGTCCCAGTGCTCCAAGGCACCACTCGGGATTCAGCCACGAAGGGGCTCAAAAAGCTTGTTGAGCGATTCGATCCCCGCCTGGAAACAGTTACTCCGAGCAAGCTGCACCGGAGGGTGGTGGTGTCATGAAACTGTCAGAAAGGCTCACGAGGAACAACCCGCTTGCCGCCGTCGAAATCAAGGAAGCCGAGCCTGCAGGACAGGCCGCCAGCGTAGCGCCAACAGCGAATTCTCCGATGTTGGGAGGGGCTCCGTCTGCACCGGTGGTCGATGCCCTTTCAGGCCTTAAGCAAAGGGCCGCTTCGGCACTCTTCGAGCGAATGGGCTCAAGGCTTGGGGACGCCTCCTCGTCGGAGGAAGAGCTTCGGTCCTTCGCCGTGGACGAACTTTCAGCTGTCATTGATGACGAGCAAGTGCCACTTTCACCCGAGGAGCGCCGCCGGCTGATCCGCGAGATTTCGGATGAGGTCATGGGCTTCGGTCCCCTGCAGCGTCTCTTGGAGGATCCCTCGGTTACGGAGGTGATGGTCAACCGCTTTGACCAGATTTACGTTGAGCGTCACGGTCACCTGGCATTGACTGACCTGCAATTCAGCTCGGACGCGCACCTCAGGAAAGTCATCGAACGGATCGTGTCCAAGGTCGGACGACGGATAGACGAGTCTTCCCCGCTTGTTGATGCGCGCCTCGAGGACGGCTCCCGCGTCAATGCGATTATCCCGCCGCTTGCTGTCAACGGACCCTCGCTGACCATCAGGAAATTCAGCCACGTTCCACTCACCGTCCGTAACCTGATCGAGTGGGAATCCATCAGCCACGAAATGGCGGAGCTACTGAGTGCCTGTGTGTTGGCCCGGCTCAATGTCATCGTCTCTGGGGGCACCGGAACAGGGAAGACGACTCTCCTGAACGTCTTGTCTTCCTTCATCCCGGAGTCCGACCGCATCGTCACTATTGAGGACGCGGTGGAGCTTCAATTGCAACAGCGCCACGTGGTCAGGTTGGAGAGCCGCCCGCCCAATATCGAAGGCAAGGGCGCCATAACCATTCGGGATCTGGTCCGCAACTCCCTCCGCATGCGGCCCGACCGGATCATCGTGGGCGAGGTTCGTGGCGGAGAGTCGCTGGACATGTTGCAGGCGATGAACACCGGCCACGATGGCTCATTGTCCACCGTCCATGCAAACTCGCCGCGGGATGCGATCGCGCGCCTTGAGACGCTCGTCTTGATGGCTGGTATGGACTTGCCGCTCAGGGCCATCCGCGAGCAGGTGTCCTCTGCCGTGGACGTGATCGTCCAAGTGACACGATTGCGGGATGGCAGCCGCCGCGTCACGCACGTGACCGAAGTGCAGGGTATGGAGGGCGACGTCGTCACGCTGCAGGACGCTTTCCTCTTTGACTATTCTGCTGGCTTGGATGCCCAAGGGCGTTTCCTCGGGAGGGCTCTGCCAACGGGTATCCGGCCAAGGTTCCTGGACCGTTTTGCAGAACTCGGTATCACGGTATCGCCATCCGTGTTTGGCGTCGCTCCCGTAACTGCGGGGAGGCGATAGCCATGGATACGCCGGCGCTTTTTGTTACAGCCATCGGCCTTTGCTTCGTTGCCCTCATGGTGCTCGTCATCGTCGTCCTGAAGCCACGCAACGGAAGCATTCCCTTGGAACGCCGGCGCCTGGGCACAGCGCCTGACGATTCCGCAGTGGGCCGCGTTTCACAGTCTGCAGTCCAATTTATGGACACTGCACTGGGCCGCTCCGGTGGACCGTTTAATCGCGACGTCTTATATAACGCAGGAGTCAAGCAAGCACCTGCCGACTTCACCGTTATGGTTGTCGTCGGCACGGTGGTCGTGGGCGTCATCGGCAGCTTCCTCATCAATGTGTTTATCGGTATCTTGCTGGCACTGGCCACGCCATTCGTTGCGAAACTGCTGCTGGTGTTCAAGACCGAAAAACGCCGCGGGAAATTTGAGTCGCAGCTAACGGATACCATCCAGATGTTGATTGGTGGCCTCCGCGTCGGCCACAGCATCATGCGGTCATTCGAAGCAGCTGCACAGGAAGCACAAGCACCCACCTCGGAAGAATTGGGCCGGATCGTCAATGAAGTGAGGATCGGCAAGGACGCCCGCCAAGCCATCGAAGACTGCGCGGACCGCATGGACAGCGAGGACTTCCGCTGGATTGGCCAGG
Organism: Arthrobacter sp. StoSoilB13; assembly: GCF_019977255.1. Classification (NCBI taxonomy): domain Bacteria; kingdom Bacillati; phylum Actinomycetota; class Actinomycetes; order Micrococcales; family Micrococcaceae; genus Arthrobacter; species Arthrobacter sp. StoSoilB13. Next base: position 1,647,927 of record NZ_AP024647.1, read on the forward strand.
CCATACAAATCAATCGCGAAGTGGGCGGTGACTTGGCAGAGGTACTGGAGCAAGTCGCCGGCACCATCCGGGAGCGCAGCGAAGTCAAGGGACACGTGCGTGCCCTCAGTGCCGAAGGCAAGATGTCGGCCGTCATTCTCATGGCGCTCCCGGTGGCAGTCGGACTGTTCGTGACAGCCATCAACCCGGGCTACATGAGGGTCTTCGTTCAACATCCCATAGGAATTGCCCTGATGGTTGCCAGCGCGATCCTGTTCACCGTCGGTGGCTTCTGGATGAGCCGCACCGTAAAGATTAAGTTCTAGGAGGCTGTGCCCATGACTCCCATGGCTTGGCTGATCATCGCTGTGATCGTCCTCCCCATTGCCTATTTCGCGTGGTCGTTAGCCACCATTGACCGCAAGTCCGTGGTGGCAATTCAGACAAATCTTGGTTCCGGATTCGCCCAGGGCACTGGCGTGAATATCCACCGCCCCCCGATTTTGTTAGGGCTGGCCCGGAAACTCACCCCTGGCAGTTACGAAGCCAAGCTTGATCAATGGCTGGCGCTTGCCGGACGCCCCAAGTCGATGCCCCTGACCAAACTCATCGCCATCAAACCAGCTCTCGCCCTTGCGGGCGCTGTAGGCGGAGTCCTGCTGGTCGCCAGCAACCCGAGCCCCACAATGATCGGCCTTGGGTTGTTCCTGACAATCCTGTTGTACTTCCTTCCGGATCTCTTGATCTACAACACCGGGATCAAGCGCCAAGAGGCCATACAGCTGGAATTCCCGAACACGTTGGACCAAATGCTCATCTCCGTTGAGGCAGGACTCGGTTTCGAAGCGGCAATGGAACGGGGCCCTCCTCTTATGGCACGGGACCTTTGGCCCTGGAATTGATGCGAACACTCCAAGACATCCAAGTGGGCCGTCCACGGCAGGAAGCCTATGAGGCCATGGCCGAACGATCCACTGTCCCTGACGTCCGCAGCTTTGTCCTCGCAGTGATCCAAGCTGACAAATATGGCATCGGCATCGCCAACGTCCTCCGTGCACAAGCCAAGCAAGCCCGGGTCAAGCGTCGTCAGAAAGCAGAAGAAAAAGCGATGAAGTTGCCCGTCAAGGTGCTTTTCCCGCTGATGTTCTGCATATTTCCGGTGCTTTTCATAGTCCTTCTGGGTCCCGCTGTCATCAAGATCATCCAGATGTTCACCTGATCTTGGCCTTCGGGAAATAGACCGGCCGTTCACGGATCCCAGACCGCGGACGGCCACAACGGCCCCCTTCCGGTACCCAGAGCCGGGAGGGGGTCCTCCAACGTCCGGACTTACTCGCGCCGGGCCCTCGTCAGCTCGGCCCGTGCCAGCAGCTCGCCGTCCGATGGGTACGCAACTTCCTCCAACACCAAGGGGTGGGGTGCAGCCAACACGGACTTGGCATCACGCTTACGTTCCAGAAGACGTTCATGCAGCCAGCCCGGTCGCTCCAGGCCTTCGCCCACGCGCAGGGCCGAGCCCACCAAGGACCTGACCATGTTGTGGCAGAACGCATCGGCCTGAACGGTAGCGACAATGACCCCGTCGCTCCCCCGTTCGAACTCAAACTTCTGTAGCTCGCGGATGGTTGTGGCGCCCTCGCGGGGCTTGCAGTAGGAGCGGAAGTCCTGGAGCCCCAGCAACCGGGAAGCGCCGTCGTTCAAGAGAGAAATGTTCAGCGGCGCCTTGTGCCACAGCGTAATTCCTCGAAGCACGGGATCCCAGCGCTCGGCACCATCAGCAATGCGGTAACTATAACGACGCCACAACGCAGAGAACCGGGCGTCGAAACCTTCCGGCGCCAGACCGGCGTCGTGCACTTCTATGGCACCGGTAAGATCGCCGAGGACGCGGCTGAGGGCGCCGCGAAGTCGCCGCAAAAGCGCGACGGCGGGGTCCAGCTCGTGTCCACGCGGAAGTCCCAGCCACTCGGCTTCAGTCAGATCGAGATGGACGACCTGGCCGCGGGCGTGGACACCGGCGTCGGTGCGGCCGGCAACCGTGACCCGCACGGGACGGCGCACGAGGAGCGCCAAAGCTTCCTCAAGTGATCCCTGAACCGTGAGCAGACCGGGCTGAAGGGCCCAGCCGTTGAATGGTCCACCGTCGTAGGAAAGATCCATCCGGACACGCAAAAACCCGCCGCCCTCCAAAGCGGGGGCAGCGGGTTTTCGTTCGTTCATAGACTTAAGTCTACTAAGAAGAATTCAGTGAATTACTTCTTTTCCTCAGCGGCCGGAGCCTCTTCGGTTTCAGCAGCTTCAGCGTCAGCAGCCTCAGCCTCAGCGGCCGGAGCCTCTTCGGTTTCAGCAGCTTCGGTCTCTACAGCCTCGGTCTCAACAACCTCTTCCTCAGCAGCCGGGGCAGCCTTGGCAGCAGCAGCGGTTGCTTCAGCAACTACGGCCTGCTTCGGGGAAACCGGCTCGAGGACGAGCTCGATGACAGCCATGGGAGCGTTGTCGCCCTTGCGGTTGCCGATCTTGGTGATACGGGTGTAGCCACCATCGCGGTTGGCAACGGCGCCGGCGATGTCGGTGAACAGCTCGTGGACGATGCCCTTGTCGCTGATCAGGCCGAGAACGCGGCGGCGGGACGAGAGGTCGCCACGCTTGGCGAAGGTGACCAAACGCTCTGCGTACGGCTTCAGGCGCTTGGCCTTGGTGACCGTGGTGGTGATGCGCTTGTGCTCAAACAGAGCAGCTGCCAGGTTCGCGAGCATCAGGCGCTCGTGAGCCGGGGCCGCCTCCGAGGCGCGGACCCTTAGTGGGGGTAGGCATAATAATTTCTCCTGTTGTGTAAGCCGGTCAGGTCCATCGCTGGACCTGACGGCCAAGATCTGCTTTTTAGAGCTCGTCGTCGCTGAACGCGGCGTCGTCCTCTTCGATGGCTGCGGCGCGGGCTGCGAGGTCGAAACCGGGAGGGGAGTCCTTGAGGGACAGACCCAGTTCGACGAGCTTTGCCTTGACCTCGTCAATGGACTTCGCACCGAAGTTACGGATGTCCATCAGGTCAGCCTCGGAGCGGGCAACGAGTTCACCCACGGTGTGGATGCCCTCACGCTTGAGGCAGTTGTAGGAACGGACGGTAAGGTCCAGATCCTCGATCGGCAGAGCCATGTCCGCTGCCAGGGCAGCGTCCGTCGGCGACGGGCCAATCTCGATACCTTCAGCTGCGGTGTTCAGCTCACGAGCCAGACCGAACAGTTCCACCAGGGTGGTGCCTGCAGAAGCAACGGCGTCGCGCGGAGCGATTGCCTGCTTGGTCTCGACGTCGACAATGAGCTTGTCGAAGTCAGTGCGCTGCTCAACACGGGTAGCTTCCACGCGGAAGGTTACCTTCATGACCGGCGAGTAGATCGAGTCAACCGGAATACGGCCGATCTCGGAGTCGCCGGACTTGTTCTGAGCTGCCGAAACGTAGCCACGGCCGCGCTCGATGGTCAGTTCGAGTTCGAACTTGCCCTTCGAGTTCAGGGTGGCAATGTGCAGATCCGGGTTGTGGAATTCGACGCCGGCCGGCGGAGCAATGTCCGCGGCGGTGACGACTCCGGGGCCCTGCTTGCGCAGGTAAGCAACAACCGGCTCGTCGTGCTCGGAGGAAACCGAAAGGTTCTTGATGTTCAGGATGATCTCGGTGACATCTTCCTTGACACCCGGAACCGTGGTGAACTCGTGCAGCACGCCATCGATCCGGATGCTGGTTACAGCGGCACCGGGGATGGAGGAGAGCAGGGTACGGCGGAGGGAGTTTCCGAGGGTGTAGCCGAAGCCCGGCTCCAGCGGTTCAATGATGAAACGGGAGCGGTTCTCGGATACAACTTCTTCAGACAGGGTGGGGCGCTGTGCAATGAGCACTTAGGTTTCCTTTCGGCGAGCATCCGCTATATGACGCAACACAGGTGGTGGAAATCGGCTTCGGTTTCCAGCCTGACCAGCCGGGCCATGCTTGTAGATGGTCTAAACCATGTACAGCAGGCCCGGCCGGTCAGACAGGGAATACCTAATTAGACGCGGCGGCGCTTCGGCGGGCGGCAACCGTTGTGGGCGCTGGGGGTGACGTCCTGGATGGAGCCAACCTCAAGGCCAGCAGCCTGAAGCGAACGGATTGCGGTTTCGCGTCCGGATCCCGGACCCTTGACGAATACGTCAACCTTGCGCAGACCGTGCTCCTGAGCGCGCTTTGCAGCAGCTTCAGCAGCCATCTGGGCAGCGAACGGGGTGGACTTACGGGAGCCCTTGAAGCCAACCTCACCGGCGGAAGCCCAGGAGATTACAGCACCGTTCGGGTCCGTGATGGAGACGATGGTGTTGTTAAAGGTGCTCTTGATGTGCGCCTGGCCAAGCGCAATATTCTTCTTATCCTTGCGACGCGGCTTACGAACCGCTCCACGAGTCTTCGGGGGCATTGTTTCTCCTACAGAAAGTTATCGGGGGAAAACCAGGTCAATCCCGAGGGATTAACGTCCGGCCTTCTTCTTGCCGGCGACGGTGCGCTTCGGGCCCTTGCGGGTACGAGCGTTGGTCTTCGTACGCTGTCCGCGTACGGGCAGGCCCTTGCGGTGGCGCAGGCCTTCGTAGCTGCCGATCTCAACCTTGCGGCGGATGTCAGCGGCTACCTCGCGGCGAAGGTCACCCTCAACCTTGTAGTTGCCTTCAATGTAGTCACGCAGCTGGACCAGCTCGGCGTCAGTCAGGTCCTTGACGCGAACGTCAGCGCTGATGCCGGTGGCAGCCAGGGTTTCGTGTGCACGGGTCTTGCCCACGCCGTAGATGTAAGTAAGCGCAATTTCCAACCGCTTTTCGCGGGGAATGTCTACGCCAGCGAGACGAGCCATAGTGGCGGTACTCCTTGAATAAACCGGAGGTCGTAGGCAGTACACCCACACGATCCGTGTGGCCCCAGCCTCCGACCGGGGGTACGTTGACCAGGCTCTGTAATGCAGTCCTGGCACAACTTGTGCTGCCTTTATTTACTTGCGTGGGCTAGCAACCCAGGTTTGCCCTTGCGGGCGCTGATTCCCAGAAGGGGAATTAGCCCTGGCGCTGCTTGTGGCGCGGGTTCTCGCAGATCACCATGACCCGGCCGTTACGGCGGATCACTTTGCACTTGTCGCAGATCTGCTTGACGCTCGGCTTGACCTTCATGGCGTTCCTTTGCGTGTTTTGCAGTTGATCTGCTGGAGCGGCTTGGCACTATTGCCTGGGCCGCCCAGCAATTTACTTGTAGCGGTAGACGATACGACCACGTGTGAGGTCGTATGGGCTCAGCTCCACCACTACCCGGTCCTCGGGGAGGATTCGAATGTAGTGCTGACGCATCTTCCCAGAGATGTGTGCGAGAACGACGTGCTTGTTGGTGAGCTCAACACGAAACATCGCATTGGGCAGCGCCTCAGTCACAACGCCCTCGATCTCAATGACCCCGTCCTTCTTGGCCATATCCTCCGCTAACTGTTGTTTGCCGCTGTCCTCCGGTTAGGCACCGAAAATCCAACGGACGTTTTTTGTTTGCTTGGCCCTCTTGGAACCACGACACTAAAAGGGCGTGGCTGCACAGACAACCAACAAATAACTCTACGCCAATGGGGCCGGAAAGTTAAATCCGTCTATGGTAGCGCACGTACCGCCGCCCGTCACTCCCCTACGGTCCGGTAAGCAGGGAAGTCTCCTGCCGCCGTCGTGACACTTTCGGCGGCTTCAACACCGTCCAGGATCGCCAAACGCACGGCCTCAGCTGCGGCGCTTTGGAGCGTTATGAGCGATACCTGCCGTGCCTGCTCACTACTGCGATCAAGCCCGACGGCGCCAGTCGCCAGAGTGAAAACGGTGTCACCGTCCGCCAAAGTGTGGGACGGATCCAACGCCCGCGCGAGCCCGGCGTGCCCAGCGCTGGCGGTCCGCTTGCACTCAGCAACGTCCAGAACAGCATTCGTAGCGACAACGACGAGCGTTGTGTTGAGACCTTGGGGAGAAACGACCGGAGCAGAGGGAGACGTGCCCTGGGGGCCCGGAACCCGGCCGCGCGCGTCCAAGGGAGGAACGACCGAGCGCGCAGAGGGTTGCGGGCCCCCACTCACGGGCGCACCCAGCGCGTTGACTACTGCTATGGCACCGACGATGATCCCACCGTCGAGCGTAATCGAGGATGTTCCGACGCCACCTTTGTACTGTCCGCGCGCAATCACCGCGCCAGTGCCTGCGCCAACGTTTCCACGCCCGACGGCGGCGTGGTCACCTGAGGCGAACGCTGCGGCGGCTGCCTGATAACCCATGTCGGCGCCTGGTCGCGCTTTGACGTCACCACCGCGTCCGAGGTCGAAGATGGCTGCTGCCGGAACGATCGGCACTACAGTCCCTGGAACCGCAAAGCCCCTGCCCTGCTCCTCACACCAGAGCTGGGCACCAGCAGCTGAGACGAGGCCGAACGCACTGCCACCCGTCAGCACGATGGCATCGACCGTGGATACCAACGTCGTCGGATCCAGAGCATCAGTTTCATGCGTACCTGGACCTCCCCCGCGCACGTCCACTGATCCCACGGTTCCCACAGGCGGAAGGACGACTGTCACGCCAGAGAGCCACCCGCCGTCGTTCTTCTGGACGTGGCCAATACGGATGCCCGGTACATCGGTGATCGCATTCATGGCTTCATTGTCCACCTGGAGGCAACGCCCTAAGCCGCAGCACGCCGACCGGGAGCCGGCCCGCCCGGTTACGGGATCGGGACGGGCACGACGCCGAGCGGCGCCAACTGCTCGGCGCCTCCGTCCGGGGCGGACAGGACCCAGATGCCCTTTTCGTGCACGGCCACCGAGTGTTCCCACTGGCAGGAGCGCTTGCCGTCGGTGGTGACAACAGTCCAGTCATCATCCAGGGTGGCAGTCTCGATGCCACCGCGCACCAGCATGGGTTCAATGGCGAGGCACAGTCCCGGGCGGATCTTCGGGCCGCGGTGATTGGTGCGGTAATTCAGGACGTCGGGGGCCATATGCATTTCCGAACCGATGCCGTGGCCAACATAGTCCTCCAGGATGCCCAAGGTCTTACCGGGGACGGAAGAAACGTAGTCATCAATCGCATTGCCGATGTCGCCGACGAACTTGCCCTTGGCCAGCGCAGCAATCCCTCGCCACATGGCGGCCTCAGTGACATCCGAGAGGCGCTGGTCCTCAGGGTCTGCCGTGCCAACGATGACAGTGCGGGCGGAGTCCGAGTGCCATCCGTCCACGATGCAGCCGCCGTCGATGGAAATAATGTCGCCATCGTTGAGGACACGGTTTCCTGGGATGCCGTGGACCACTTCCTCGTTCACTGACGTGCAGATGGTGGCGGGAAAGCCGTGGTAGCCAAGGAAGTTTGACTTGGCCCCGGCGTCATTGAGGACTGCCGCGAAAACGTCGTCGAGGTCCTTGGTGGTGACGCCTGCCTTGGCCGCCGCAACGGCAGCGTCAAGGGCACGGCTGAGGACCAAACCGGCCTCGTGCATCTTGCGCATTTGCTCGTTGGTTTTGTACTCGATGCGGGGCTGACCGAACGCCATGTTCTCCTCTGGATGGTTTGCTGTAGGAGCCCATCAGGCCCCATGCTCCAACCATTTTCCCGCATCGGAGAGCGTGGTCGAAATTGGTTCGATTCCCAGCTCTTCCCGGAGCCGCTCCAAACGGTAGGTTCTGTCCCGTCCGAGCTGGCTGACGGCGTAGCGCGTGAGGCGTGGTGCCCGGCCGGAAGCGAGGGCAACGGCTTCGGAAATACCGGCAAGTGCCATGGCAGCGGGCTCCGGAATGTACCTGATACCCGCCCCGGCGTGGCCAGTAACAGCAAGTACCTTCCTCAACACGGTCCCAAGCTCCACAGGCTCCGCGTCGGCCACGTTGATGGCACCTCGGGCATCGGACTGGCAAGCTGCCAGCGCTGCCTCTGTCAGGTTGTCAACATGCGTGAGCTGATGACGAATACCGGCATGGCCCACGGTGAGGAGCCTTCCGTGGCGTACGTTGCTGATCAGGCGCGGCATCAGCGTCCGATCGCCCGGTCCATAAACTCCATGTGGCCGAAGAACCACGGCATTGCGATGCCGACGTGCCTCCACGTCGGCGAGCGCCTTGCTGCTTGCGTAGGCGTTGAGGTGGCGCACAGCCACCTCATCTTCGCCGCGGTTGGTACAGGGCTCCCACCACGGGTAGACACTTGAACTTGAAACGTGCACCAGCCGCGTTGTTGGGTAGGCCTCAACCACGGCACGGGTACCCAGCACATTCGTGCGGTAGAACATGCCTGCGGGGCCCCAGTCCGCCACGTGGGCGGCGGCGTGGACCACCGCGTCCACGGCCGGCATTCGGCCAGGCGGCACACCCGTTAGGTCCCAATACGTCAGCCCAGGGCCTTGGCGCCGTGCGAAACGAACAACTTCCCACCCCTTGGCCTCGGCGGCAGCGGCGACTGCTCCCCCTATGAAGCCTGTGGCCCCGGTAACCGCGATTTTCACTGCGCCGCGGCCTTCACAGCGCTACGCCTTTATCAGCGGACTTGCGGGCAAATTCGCGTCGAAGCGCTTCCCGGTCCGGCTTCTTGTGGCGTCCGCCGACAGGGATGGCATCCACGATTTCGATGTGGTCGGGGAGAGCGGATTCGTCAATCATCTCCGGGAGGACCTTGGTCAGCTTTGCTTTCAGCCCCCCGTCCGCCCCTGGGTTCCCCTTTGCAGCCACGACGGCCAGCCACACAGCTTCATCACCGATCCCGTCGGGAACCCCGACCATCACGGCCTGCTGAACTCCTGGCACGGAAGTGATCAGCGGTTCATACAGGGCAGGGTAAATGTTGGTCTTGCCCCGGATGATCATGTCCTTCTTGCGCCCGATCATCACCAAGCGCGCGGGACCCGTTCCGGGGCCGGCCGCACCGTGGTCCAGCCGCACCAGGTCTCCGGTGGCGTGCTCAATCATGGCTTCCTCACCCAGATATCCGTGACACATGTTCGGTCCCCGGGCGTACAGTTCGTGGTCCTCCCCTACCCGGATGCCGACGGCGGGCAGTGGCTCTCCGAGGAAATCGCCTTCGCCACTTCCATCCGGCGACGTGAATTCGGCATCAGCGCCGGACGCAAAGGCCAGCTTTTCCCTACCATCGGCCACGGCAATCGGCAGCAACTCCGTCATGCCGTAGATGAGTTTGAACTCGACGCCGGGAAGCAGTGCCGTTGCCCGTTTCAAGAACGGAGCAAGCACCGGCGCGGCTCCAAGCATTACTGTCCGCAGTGTTGCGGGGAGCGTGACGCTGCCGTCCTCGATGCCGTCCAGGATGGGCGCCAACTGGGACGGCACAAGGAAAAGGTGCGTCGCGCCGTCGTACGAGTCCTCTTTGCCAGCCACCGGCCCAAGCTCGCGTGCCAAGCGAAGAGGGTCAATGTGCGCTGAGAAGCCATAGCCGGGCATGGTCCAGTGCGCACCGGCGATGAGTGCCGGCAAGCCCATCATGAGCTGCTCGGAGTGGATGCGATCGCCCTCGCCAAAGGTACAGCGCTGGCTGAGCTGCTCGAATCCTGCCCCAAGCGAACGCCGGGTGTGTACTACGCCCTTCGGCGCACCGGTGGTCCCTGACGTAAAAATGATCACGGCTTCCTGCCCGGAGGAAGCCCCCGGGGAGGGCGGAACGATATCCCTGGGAAGCCCCGGACTGGCGAGTCGCTTCACCGGGGTCGCGCCTCGGGGAACACCGGGGAGCCATGGGCCGGAATAGTAGTGCCGGACGTCCATGGCACCATAATCCGGCAGCAGCAATCCCCGCCGCCGGGCCAGCGGCCGCAGTGGGCTCCGCGTACTGAGGGCGTACAGAAGGGACTCCGAGGCAGCCCACCGCGGCGCAGCCAGCCTGGCCCGGTCATGGAAAAGAGACGGTCCGATTCCTGGATCGATGAACACTACGGAACCACCGGCGCGGACGGCCCCCAGGGCCAGGATGAACGCTGCCGGGCTGGGGCGGACCGAGAAGAGCATCCGTTCACCGGCACCAAAGCCGTCATCATGGAGATGCCTGGCCGTAGCATCTATGCCTTTGACCAATTCGCGGTATGTGATGGTCCGTCCTGGTCGGAGCCGGCCGGGACGCCGTAGTCGCCCTGGAACATGGTTCCAGAGGGAAAATCTGCCAGGCGCCGTGATCGCGGGGCTCTCTGGCACGCGCCCGGCTGCGGCGTAGACGGCTTCGATAAGATCGGTGCCGGACGAAGTACCTTCCCACAATGCGTCATCAGGCATTGACCAGCTCCAACTTTCTGTATCCGGGAATCAGCACACCTTTGCTCACTTGCCGGGACGAGACGAGCCACGGGTGCCGGGCATACCTGTCCAGGAGCAAAGACAGCGTCGCATTGATCTCGGCCATGGCCAACGGCATGCCGATGCAAAAGTGCGGACCCGCACCGAACCACAGCTGACGCGCCTGCGGCGGGGTGGGAATCCCGGGTTCGAATCTGCCCAGGCTCTTGGAGGCGTGAACAGTCGATAGCAAAAGACGGTCCCCCGCTCGGATAGCGACTCCGCCAAGGGTGCAAGGAGAAACAGCGTCCCTCAGCATCATCGGGGACGGCACGGTGAACCGTAATGCCTCGTTCACGGCCGAGGCAACACCGGTGCGATCCTCAACCAGTCCTGCAAGCCGTCCACTGTCAGCCAACAGGGCAATCAGCCGCGGAACGAAGGACACCAGCGTCTCTGTTCCCACCATCACGAATGCGCTGATGATGCCCATGGCCTCCTCCTCGGTCATGCCGAGTGCGCGCAGCCTGCCTGGAAACGTTTGGGGGTCGCTCTTCCGGTACGCTGCCCGCGCCGGTCCTGCCAAAACCCCGACGGCGGATCTTCCCTTGGCGATCTGCCTCACGGTCAGCGTGGGGCGCCCCAGGCGGACGAGGGAAGAGATGGAAGACCCTAAATTGAAGAGTTCCTTATTGGGCAACCGGCCAGGTGCATCATCCGGCACGCCCAGCAGCCTGGAGATGACTCCCCCGGCAAGCTCCTTGACGCAGTCCACCAGATCCACGTGCACACCTGCGTCCAGTCCGTGGTGTAAGCGGTCATGAAGCGACGCAGCCGCCGGCTCGACAATCGCCGCCACCGAGCCTGGAGTGAAGAGGTCGGCAAGCTTGCGCCGCAGCTCCCTGTGCTCCGTGCCGTCCATGTTCACCAACGCCTTTGGTCCCACTACGGGAGTCCAGAGCGCACCTGAACCCGACGGTCCGTTCTTGATGAACCGCTGGGTATCCATGAGAACGTCACGCACCAAGGCGGCTTCGCTGACAAGGATCCCCAGACCGGGCAAACGCATCACCGGCCGCATGCTGCCCAGCCCACGAATCGCCGGGTAGAGCAATGGATGCGCCCCCAGTTGAACACGCTGTTCCCAGCGTTCGGCCTTGCTCATGAGGCCGCTGGATATCCTGCCGCTGGGCTTTCTGCCGTTGGTTATCACGGCGTCACCGGATGTCCACATGCTCTGGGCGGTACCGGTGGTCCGCATACCAAGCCAGGGTGTTCTTCAAACCCCAGGCTTTGACCCGCCGTGACGAGCCGTACACCACAACATCCCGGCGCAACCCGTAATTGCGGGTCAGCTTTCGCACGCGGTTGGACAACGCGCGGTCTTCATGGAGGTCTTCAATTCTGGTCCGCGGGAACCCACCTGAACGGTGATACATATCTGCCGTGATCGCCATATTGCACCCTGGAAGCATCTGATAAGGGCCCAGATATCCGTCACCTTTGTTGCCGGGGCGAATACGTCCGAAGAAGGATGCGATCTCAACTGCCAGGAGCATCATCCTCCGCTCCCCCGCACTGATGCCTTCATCCTCACGGGGCACAAGCTGGCCGGCGATGAGTTCCAGGCCGTCGTTGAAGGCCCGGACAATCCTCGCGGTCCAATCCGGCGCAGCGAGGCAATCGGCATCCGTCCGGGCCAGCCACCTCGCGCCATGCTCCACACCGAAGCGCATGCCGGTATCCGCGGCCGCGCCCGTCCCCTTCTCGGCTTCATGGACAAGCCTGATGTCCATAGCGGGATGGGCTGCGGCGAACTCTGCCACGATCGAACAGCTGGAGTCCGTCGATCCGTTGTCTACAACCACCACCGTGAAGTCCTGGTGCTCCTGGGCCGCAAGAGAGTCCAACGTCTGCCGGACAAGCTTCTCTTCGTTCAGCATGGGCACGGCGATGGACAGCGGCCGGGTACGGGCCGTGCTTCCGGGATGGTGTTCCGGCGTCACAGCCGCACCACCGCCATACCCAGGCTCACGCCGCCGGCGAGTCCCACCAATGCCACAAGATCTCCCGGACCGCAGCGTCCACTGTCCACGGCGAGTTTCAATTGCAGGGGCAAGCTAACTGAGGCCAAATTTCCGAAGTCCTCTACCGAAGGAACCAGCAACTCACGCGGAACACCGGCCCGTTCCGCAAAGACCTCCCGGTACGGTGCACTCACCTGGTGCACGCAAACCACGGCGAAGTCCGTCCACTGCAGACCCAGGCCGTCCAAAGTTTCGTCCAGGACGCCGCAGCCCAAATCCAGAAAAGCGTCCTTGAGCTTCTCACCGTCCATGGTGAAATAGGTGGCTTCCGGATCGCGCGGATAAGCAGATCCACCTGCAGCCAAGGTGCCGACAGACCAGTGGCTGCTGCGGGCAGTGAAGCCCATACCAAGAATGCCTGCCGGCCCCGCCTCCAGTCCGTTGGACGCCATCGCCGCCGGACCGGCAGGTTCAAGCAACACTGCCGCACCGCCGTCGCTCATGGTGTACCCGGGAAAGCTTGATGCGAAAGTGCCAAAGTCCGGAACCCTCCAACGGACCGCCCGCGACGGCGACTCCCCCGTGACCACCAGGACCCGGGAATACCGTCCCGTGGCAATCAGGGCATCGCCCACTTCCAGGCCGTTCAGGAAACTGTTGCACGCATTCTTCACATCCATCACAGGGCAGCAGAGTCCGAGTTTGGCGGCGGCCATGTGGCCCGTAGCCGGTTCCACCATGTCCTGGCTGGCGGACGCGAAGATGAGGAGGTCTATGTCCGGGGCCTGCAGGCCACATTCAGCAAGGAGCTTCGCCGCAGCATTGGCGGCAAGGTCCGATGCTTGCTCGGAGTCTGCCATGACGCTCCGGGAGCGGATCCCGGTAACACGGGAGATCAAGCCCTTGGGTACCCGGAACCCCGGACTAGACTCACCAATACGGCGTTCGACGGCGGAAGACTCCAGGCGCGCAGGTGGAAGGTAAACCTCCAAACCCGCAATCCTGCTGTGTCCGGAAAGAGCTGTTTGCATGCGGTTCCCCCAAAACTGCCGCGAAACGAAAAGGGTGTGTCCCGCACCAATGGTACGGGACACACCCTTTGCTCCAGCGCCGACGATCCGGCTATGTGGAAAAGCCCTCGCTAGACGGCCTTGGCCGACTCGATGGCGGTGAGAACGCGGTCGGTGACTTCGTCGATGCCGCCGATTCCGTCCACCTGCGTCAGGATGCCACGCTCGGCATACTTGGCAACAACGGCCTCAGTCTGCTCGTGGTAGAGGTCCAGCCGGTGACGGATGACGGCCTCATTGTCGTCAGAGCGCCCGGTTTCCTTCGCACGGCCCAGCAGGCGGGACACCAGTTCTTCGTCGTCGGCAGTCAGCTGGAGCACGACGTCGAGCTCCTGCTCGCCTTCAGCGAGGATCTGGTCCAGGTAGTCGACCTGCGCGGTGGTGCGCGGGTAGCCGTCCAAAAGGAAGCCGTTCTCGACGTCGCTCTGGCTCAGGCGGTCACGAACCATGTTGTTCGTGACGCTGTCCGGAACGAAGTCCCCTGCGTCCATGTATTTCTTGGCTTCAATGCCCAAAGGGGTTTCGCCCTTAACGTTGGCACGGAAGATGTCGCCGGTGGAGATGGCGACTACGCCGAGGCGCTCGGAAATCCGCTCAGCCTGCGTACCCTTACCCGAACCGGGAGGTCCAATGATCAGCATTCTCGTCATCGCAAAAGCCCTTCGTAGTGACGTTGTTGTAGCTGCGCATCAATCTGCTTGACGGTTTCCAGGCCGACACCCACCATGATCAGGATTGACGTGCCACCAAACGGGAAGTTTTGGTTGGCGTTGATCAGGACGAGTGCAACCAGCGGAATCAACGCCACGAAGCCCAGATAGAAGGCTCCAGGCAGGGTGATCCTGGAAAGCACGTACTGCAGGTAGTCCGCGGTCGGTTTACCCGCCCGGATGCCCGGAATGAACCCGCCGTACTTCTTCATGTTGTCCGACACTTCTTCAGGGTTGAAGGTGATGGCCACATAGAAGTAGGTGAAGAACACGATCATGGCGAAGTACAGCGCCATGTAGATGGGGTGGTCGCCGCGGGTGAGGTTGTTGTTGATCCACTCGACCCATGGCGCCAGCTGTTCCCCTGGCTTCGGCTGGTTGAACTGCGCAATCAGGCCCTGGCAGGTACAGCATGGAGGAAGCGAAGATGACGGGCACGACGCCGGCCATGTTCACCTTGATGGGGATGTAAGTGCTGGTGCCACCCACGGTGCGGCGTCCAATCATGCGCTTGGCATATTGGACCGGAACCCGCCGCTGGGACTGTTCCACGAAGACCACCAATGCCACCGTGAGCAGACCCACAGCCAGGACGGTGAAGAACGTTCCCGGCCCCTTGGAGGTCCAGATGGAACCCAATGATCCAGGGAAGCCTGCAGCGATGGAGGTGAAAATGAGCAGCGACATACCGTTGCCCACACCCTTTTCCGTGACGAGCTCGCCCATCCACATGATGAGGCCGGTACCGGCCGTCAGCGTGATGATGATGAGGATGGTGGTAATGATGCTCTCATCAGGAATGATCGGGAGGTTACAGCCCGGAAGCAGCTGGCCGGAACGGGCCAAGGACACCAGGGTGGTGGCGTTCAACAGGCCAAGCGCGATGGTGAGGTACCGGGTGTACTGGGTCAACTTCGATTGGCCCGAAGAGCCCTCTTCGTAGAGCTGCTGGAACCGGGGAATAACCACCCGGAGCAGCTGCACGATGATGCTCGCCGTGATGTAGGGCATGATGCCCAGGGCAAAGATCGAGACCTGCAGCAACGCGCCGCCGCTGAACAGGTTAACCAGCTGGTAGATGCCCTGCGAGGTGTCACCGGTGTTCAAGCATTGCTGGACATTCTGGTAGTTCACACCAGGCGAGGGGATGAAAGCTCCCAAGCGGAAGATTGTGATGATTCCCAGCGTGAACAACAACTTGCGTCGCAAATCAGGCGTCCGAAACGCCCGGCCGAATGCGCTTAGCAAGCGTCCTCCTGAGTAGAAAGTACAAGGATGTGGATGGGCTCAATGAAACCCAACAACCGAGTCTAGCTGCTTGTGACGCCGTCGTAATAATCGAGAGTCCACTTTCACGCAAAAAATCCCGGCATACGGGGCCGAAGCCCCGCATACCGGGATCTTTTTTACAACGGGCATCAGCCCCACTGGCTCTTAGAGAGCAGTGGTGCTTCCACCTGCTGCAGCAATCTTTTCAGCAGCGCTGGAAGAGAAAGCGTGGGCGGTGACGTCAACCTTGACGGTGATGTCGCCGGTGCCCAGGACCTTGACGGGCTGGTTCTTGCGAACGGCACCCTTCTCAACCAGGGACTCAACGGTGACAGCGCCACCTTCCGGGAACAGCTCGTTGAGCTTGTCCAGGTTCACAACCTGGAACTCAACCCGGAACGGGTTCTTGAAGCCGCGCAGCTTCGGCAGGCGCATGTGCAGCGGCAGCTGGCCGCCGGCAAAGCCAGCCTTTACCTGGTAGCGGGGCCTTCGTACCCTTGGTACCGCGACCAGCGGTCTTACCCTTGGAGCCTTCACCACGACCAACACGGGTCTTGGTGGTCTTGGCACCCGGGGCGGGACGCAGGTGGTGGACCTTCAGAGCGTTCTGCTTCTCAGCAGCCTCTGCAGCGGTCTTGTTCTCGGCCATTACTTCGCCTCCTCTACATTCACGAGGTGCGGAACCGTGTTGAGCATTCCGACGGTCACGGCGTCGGCGTCACGGACAACAGTGTGTCCGATGCGCTTCAGGCCGAGGGACCGGAGGGTAGCCTTCTGGTTCTGCTTGGCGCCGATGACGCCCTTGATCTGGGTGATCTCCAACTTGGCGTCGGAGGGAGTCAGGTTCTTAGCCATGACTAAACACCTGCCTTCTGGTTCTGGAGCGCGCGCACCAGAGCAGCAGGAGCAACCTCGTCCAGCGGCAGGCCACGGCGGGCAGCCACCGAAGCGGGCTCTTCGAGCTGCTTCAGAGCGTCAACGGTCGCGTGAACGATGTTGATCGCGTTGGAGGAACCGAGCGACTTGGAGAGGATGTCGTGGATACCCACGCACTCCAGTACCGCGCGGACCGGACCACCGGCGATAACACCGGTACCGGCGGAAGCCGGACGCAGCAGGACAACGCCTGCAGCAGCCTCACCCTGCACACGGTGCGGGATGGTGTTGCCAACGCGGGGAACGCGGAAGAAGGACTTCTTGGCCTCTTCGACGCCCTTTGCGATAGCAGCGGGAACTTCCTTGGCCTTGCCGTAGCCGACGCCAACCATGCCGTTGCCGTCACCGACGACGACGAGTGCGGTGAAGCTGAAGCGACGACCACCCTTGACGACCTTGGCAACGCGGTTGATGGTTACAACGCGCTCTACGAACTGGCTCTTCTCGGCTTCGCGCCCGCCGTCGCGGCCACCACGGCCACCACGGTCGCCGCGGCCCTGGCCACGCTCGCCGCGCTCGCCACGACGTCCGCCGCGGCGGTCGTCGGTAGCGGGTGCGGTCTCAGTTGCTTCAGCAGCTACAGCTTCAGTCACCTGAATGTCCTTTTCGTTATTTTCAACGGTCACAGTGCCAGCCCACCTTCGCGAGCACCGTCAGCGACGGCGGCGATGCGGCCGTGGTACTTGTTACCGCCACGGTCGAAGACAACAGCTTCGACGCCTGCAGCCTTGGCACGCTCGGCAACGAGCTCACCCACGCGCTTGGCCTTGGCAGTCTTGTCTCCGTCGAGTGCGCGAAGGTCAGCTTCCAGGGTGGAAGCGTAAGCCACGGTTACACCCTTGCTGTCATCGACAACCTGGACGAAGATGTGGCGGGCCGAACGGTTGACGACCAGACGAGGACGTACAGCCGTGCCGGTGATGCGCTTGCGGATACGAAGCTGGCGACGGCTGCGTGCAGCAGACTTGCTCTTGTTCGTACGCTTCTTGTTAATTGCGATGGCCATGGTTTACTTACCAGCCTTTCCGACCTTGCGGCGGATGACTTCGCCGGCGTAACGGACACCCTTGCCCTTGTAGGGGTCAGGCTTGCGCAGCTTGCGAATGTTGGCAGCAACCTCGCCGACCTGCTGCTTGTTGATACCCGCAACAGAGAGCTTGGTCGGACCCTCTACTACGAAGGTGATGCCTTCGGGTGCCGAGACATTAACCGGGTGGCTGAAGCCAAGAGCGAACTCCAGGTCAGAACCCTTTGCCTGAACGCGGTAACCAGTACCAACGATTTCAAGCTTCTTCTCGTAGCCCTCGGTAACGCCCTGGATCATGTTGGCGATCAGGGTGCGGGTCAGGCCGTGCAGCGAACGCGAGTTGCGCTCGTCGTTCGGGCGGGTGACCGTGAGAGTGTTCTCTTCCAGGGAAACCTCGATCGGGCTGGCTACAGTGTGGCTCAGCTCTCCCTTGGAACCCTTGACGCTGATGACGGAGCCATCGAGCTTGACCTCAACTCCGGCAGGAACGGTGATGGGGAGACGTCCAATACGTGACATTATTCTCTTCCTTTCCCGTTACCAGACGTACGCGAGGACTTCGCCGCCCACGCCCTTCTTGCCGGCCTGCTTGTCAGTCAGGAGGCCGGAAGAGGTGGACAGGATAGCGATACCCAGGCCACCCAGCACGTGAGGCAGGTTGGTGGACTTCGCGTATACGCGGAGGCCGGGCTTGGAGATGCGGCGGACGCCAGCGATGGAACGCTCGCGGTTCGGACCGAACTTCAGGTCGATGGTCAGCTTCTTGCCAACCTCGGCGTCTTCTTCCTTCCAGCCGGCAATGTAGCCTTCTGCCTTCAGGATGTCAGCAACGCGTGCCTTCAGCTTGCTGTACGGCATGGTCACGGTGTCGTGGTATGCCGAGTTTGCATTGCGCAGACGCGTGAGCATGTCTGCGACAGGATCTGTCATAGTCATTTGGGCTATAGCCCTTCCTCATAACGGTTTCCGCAGCGCCCGCTCTTGCGAGCCACGCTGCCGGACCTGTTACGTAGTTAGTTTTCGGTCTTGAACGGGAAACCAAGCGCCTTGAGCAGCGCGCGGCCTTCGTCGTCGGTCTTGGCAGTGGTGACGACCGTGATGTCCATACCGCGAACGCGGTCGATGGAGTCCTGGTCGATTTCGTGGAACATAACCTGCTCGGTCAGACCGAAGGTGTAGTTGCCGTTGCCATCGAACTGCTTGCCGTTGAGGCCGCGGAAGTCACGGATACGCGGCAGAGCCAGCGATACCAGACGGTCCACGAATTCCCACATGCGGTCTCCACGCAGAGTTGCGTGTGCACCGATCGGCATGCCTTCGCGCAGCTTGAACTGTGCGATCGACTTGCGGGCCCTTGGTTACCTGCGGCTTCTGGCCGGTGATCAGGGTGAGGTCGCGGACAGCGCCGTCGATCAGCTTGGAGTCCTTGGCGGCATCTCCAACACCCATGTTCACAACAACCTTCACCAGGCGGGGAACCTGGTTCACGTTCGCGTAGCTGAACTCGTCCTGCAGGGACTTCTTGATGGTCTCTGCATACTTCGTCTTCAGACGAGGAACGATCTTCGTTTCGACGGTGGTCTCAGACAGTGTCTCACTCATCAGATGTCCTTCCCGGTGGCCTTGGACACGCGGATCCGGACGGTCTTGGTAGCGCCATCCTTCTCAACGGTGTCGAGACGGAAACCAACACGGGTCGGCTTCTTGGTCGACGGGTCAACCAGAGCAACGTTGGAAACGTGGATCGGGGCCTCAACAACCTCGATGCCACCGGTCTTGGTGCCGCGCTGCGACTGACCGACCTTGGTGTGCTTGGTGACGCGGTTGATTCCCTCTACCAGCACGCGGTTGGTGTCCGGGAATACGCGCAGGACCTTGCCCTGCTTGCCGCGGTCGCCGCCACGTTCCTGCTTGGCGCCGGTGATGACCTGAACGAGGTCACCCTTTTTGATCTTAGCCATGGACTAAAGCACCTCCGGGGCCAGCGAAACGATCTTCATGAACTTCTTGTCGCGAAGTTCACGACCAACCGGGCCGAAGATACGGGTACCGCGGGGGTCACCGTCGTTCTTCAGGATCACAGCTGCGTTTTCGTCAAACTTGATGTAGGAACCATCCGCACGGCGGCGTTCCTTCTTGGTACGGACGATGACCGCCTTGACGACGTCGCCCTTCTTTACGTTTCCGCCGGGAATAGCGTCCTTGACGGTAGCGACGATGACGTCGCCAATGCCTGCGTAGCGACGACCGGATCCACCGAGAACGCGAATGGTAAGGATTTCCTTAGCACCCGTGTTGTCGGCGACCTTGAGTCGCGACTCCTGCTGAATCAATTTTTACTCCTTGCGTCGCGCCGGTTCTCAGACCGAAATCATGCATACGGAATGAGCCTTGCGGAACGGTTGATCGGGGTGTCTCTTGACCTGCCTGGATTTTGCCAGAACAGGCCTAAACGCCCGTGCCACGAGCATCAGCTTCCCTTGCAGAAAACTCTGCGCGGGGCAGTATGCAGCGGCACGATTGTTTACGAGGTAGTCGATGACGCACAAATGGCGCCATACAAACTCAATATCCTAGCATGTTTCGCTGGTCTTTCCGAAACGTGCCGGGAACGCGGAAGGGCCCCGCGTTCCATGCAGAACGCGGACCCTTCCAGCGAATCCAAACCGGGCAAGCCCGGCGTCGGATTTACTTGGCCTTTTCGAGGATCTCCACCAGGCGCCACCGCTTGGTAGCGGACAGCGGGCGGGTCTCAGAGATGAGAACGAGGTCGCCGATGCCGGCGGTGTTCTCTTCGTCGTGAGCCTTGACCTTCGAAGTGCGGCGAATAACCTTGCCGTACAGAGCGTGCTTCACGCGGTCTTCAACCTGAACAACGATGGTCTTTTCCATCTTGTCAGAGACAACGTAGCCGCGACGCGTCTTACGGTAACCGCGCTGTTCAGCGCTGGCTGCTGCTTCCGTCACAGTTTCCTTCTCGCTCACTTGGCGTCCTCTCCAGCTTCAGCTTCGGCAGTTTCAGCCTTGGCAGCCTTCTTGGACTTCTTTTCTTCCTTGGCTTCCACAACCGGTGCGGCAACCTCGGCACGAATGCCCAGCTCGCGCTCACGCAGAACGGTGTAGATGCGTGCGATGTCCTTCTTTACCGCGCGCAGGCGACCGTGGTTCTCCAGCTGACCGGTGGCGGACTGGAAACGCAGGTTGAACAGCTCTTCCTTGGACTTGCGGAGTTCTTCAACGAGACGCTCGTTGTCGAAACCGTCCAGCTGTGCGGGTGCGAGATCCTTCGACCCTACTGCCATTTCTATTCACCACCTTCGCGACGCACAATGCGTGCCTTCAACGGGAGCTTGTGGATTGCCAGGCGCAGGGCCTCGCGAGCTACCTCTTCATTGACACCGGAGAGTTCAAAGAGAACCCGGCCCGGCTTGACGTTTGCGACCCACCATTCCGGAGAACCCTTACCGGAACCCATACGGGTTTCAGCAGGCTTCTTCGTCAGCGGACGGTCCGGGTAGATGTTGATCCAGACCTTACCGCCACGCTTGATGTGGCGGGTCATCGCGATACGGGCGGACTCGATCTGACGGTTCGTCACGTATGCCGGGCTCAGGGCCTGGATACCGTACTCACCGAAGCTGACCTTGGTGCCACCCGTTGCAGCGCCGGAACGACCCGGGTGGTGCTGCTTACGGTGCTTGACTCGACGTGGGATAAGCATTTAAGCCTCTCCTCCTTCTGCTGCAGGAGCAGCAGCTTCAGCGGCCGGTGCTTCAACGGCAGCGGGTGCTGCCTCAGCTGCCGGACGGTCGTTACGACGACGGCGGTCGCCACCCGGGCGGCCCGGACGGTCTCCTGCGCGGCCACGGGACGGAGCAGCAGCTGCCTGCTGAGCCAGTTCCTTGGCGGTTACGTCACCCTTGTAGATCCAAACCTTCACACCGATGCGGCCGAAGGTGGTCTTGGCTTCGTAGAAGCCGTAGTCGATGTTCGCGCGGAGCGTGTGCAGGGGCACACGGCCTTCGCGGTAGAACTCCGAGCGGGACATTTCTGCGCCACCCAGACGACCCGAGCAAGCAACACGGATACCCTTGGCACCCGCACGCTGTGCGGACTGCATGGCCTTCTTCATCGCACGGCGGAAAGCCACGCGGGAAGTCAGCTGCTCAGCGATGCCCTGGGCAACAAGCTGTGCTTCCATCTCGGGGTTCTTGACCTCGAGGATGTTCAGCTGAACCTGCTTGCCAGTGAGCTTTTCGAGCTCGCCGCGGATGCGGTCTGCCTCGGCGCCACGGCGACCGATGACGATACCCGGGCGTGCCGTGTGGATATCCACGCGGACACGGTCACGGGTGCGCTCGATCTCAACCTTGGCGATGCCGGCGCGCTCCATGCCCGTGGACATGAGCTGACGGATCTTGATGTCCTCGCGGACGAAGTCCTTGTAGCGCTGTCCGGCCTTGTTGCTGTCAGCAAACCAGTGCGAAACGTGGTCGGTGGTGATGCCGAGTCGGAACCCGTGCGGGTTTACTTTCTGTCCCACTTAGCGAGCCTCCTCTTTCTCCGGGGTTGCGACGACCACGGTGATGTGGCTGGTCCGCTTCCTAATGCGGTAGGCGCGGCCTTGGGCACGCGGCTGGAACCGCTTCATGGTCGGGCCTTCATCAACGAATGCTTCGCTGATGAACAGGTCGCTGTCGTCGAATGCAACGCCGTCACGGTCCGCGAGGACACGTGCGTTGGCCATTGCCGACTGAAGTACCTTGAATACCGGCTCCGAAGCTGCCTGGGGGGCAAACTTCAGAATTGCCAGAGCCTCATTCGCTTGCTTACCACGAACAAGGTTGACGACGCGCCGGGCCTTCATAGGCGTTACGCGGATGTGACGCGCAATAGCCTTGGCTTCCATTGCTTTCCTTCTCTCGTCTAAGACGTAAAGTCAGGCGCCTAGCGGCGCTTGCCCTTACGGTCGTCCTTAACATGGCCGCGGAATGTCCGCGTGGGAGCGAATTCGCCGAGCTTGTGCCCGACCATCGACTCAGTGACAAACACCGGGATGTGCTTGCGTCCGTCGTGTACGGCGATCGTGTGCCCGAGCATGTCGGGGATGATCATCGAACGGCGGGACCAGGTCTTGATGACGTTCTTGGTGCCCTTATCGTTTTCCCGTGCGACCTTCACAAAGAGGTGCTGGTCAACGAAAGGACCTTTTTTCAGGCTGCGTGGCATGTGTCCAGGCTCCTATCGCTTGTTCTTGCCAGTACGGCGGCGACGAACAATAAGCTTGTCGCTCTCTTTGTTCGGACGGCGGGTACGGCCCTCGGGCTTGCCGTTCGGGTTAACCGGGTGACGTCCACCGGAAGTCTTACCTTCACCACCACCGTGCGGGTGGTCAACCGGGTTCATGGCTACACCACGGACGGTCGGGCGAACGCCCTTCCAGCGCATACGGCCGGCCTTGCCCCAGTTGATGTTCGACTGCTCGGCGTTGCCGACCTCGCCGACGGTTGCGCGGCAGCGCACGTCAACGTTGCGGATTTCACCGGAGGGCAGACGCAGCTGGGCGAAACGGCCTTCCTTGGCAACGAGCTGTACCGAAGCACCTGCGGAACGTGCCATCTTGGCGCCGCCACCCGGACGCAGTTCAACTGCGTGGATTACGGTACCAACCGGGATGTTGCGCAGCGGCAGGTTGTTGCCCGGCTTGATGTCAGCGTCGGGACCAGCCTCGACGA
Organism: Arthrobacter sp. StoSoilB13; assembly: GCF_019977255.1. Lineage (NCBI taxonomy): Bacteria > Bacillati > Actinomycetota > Actinomycetes > Micrococcales > Micrococcaceae > Arthrobacter > Arthrobacter sp. StoSoilB13. Next base: position 1,670,972 of record NZ_AP024647.1, read on the forward strand.
AGTCACCCTGGGACAGCTTGTTGGGAGCGATGATGTAACGCTTGGTGCCATCAACGTAGTGCAGGAGTGCGATGCGAGCCGTGCGGTTCGGGTCGTACTCGATTTCGGCAACGCGGGCGTTGATGCCGTCCTTGTCGTGACGACGGAAGTCGATTAGACGGTACTGGCGCTTGTGCCCACCACCCTTGTGACGGGTGGTGATCTTACCGGAGTTGTTACGGCCGCCAGTCTTGTGCAGCGGACGCAGCAACGACTTTTCCGGAGTCGATCGCGTGATTTCAGCAAAGTCGGCTACGCTCGAGCCACGACGGCCCGGGGTAGTCGGCTTGTATTTACGGATTCCCATAATTTATTTCCTCGTTAAAGTGGTCTCCGCTACGCGAGCGGACCGCCGAAGATGTCGATTGTGCCTTCTTTGAGGGTGACAATTGCACGCTTGGTGCTCTTGCGCTGTCCCCAGCCGAATTTGGTGCGCTTGCGCTTACCGGCACGGTTGATGGTGTTGATCGAGTCAACTTTGACCGAGAAGATCTTCTCTACGGCCAATTTGATCTCGGTCTTGTTCGAGCGAGGGTCCACCAGGAAGGTGTACTTGCCTTCGTCGATCAGACCGTAGCTCTTTTCCGATACGACGGGTGCAAGCACGACGTCGCGCGGGTCCTTGATGGTGGTTACGCTCACTTGGAGGCCTCCTCGTTCTTGGCCTTGTCAGCGACGAACGCCTCGAAAGCAGCCTTGGTGAAGACCACGTCGTCGGAGATGAGAACGTCGTAGGTGTTCAGCTGGTCTGCGTACAGAACGTGAACATCTGCGAGGTTGCGCACGGAGAGTGCAGCGACGTCGTTGGCGCGCTCGATGACAACGAGCAGGTTCTTGCGCTCGGAGACTGCACGCAGCGAAGCCAGTGCTTCCTTGGCGGACGGCTTGGTGCCGGCAACCAGTTCAGCGATGACGTGGATGCGACCGTTGCGGGCGCGGTCAGACAGGGCGCCGCGGAGAGCAGCAGCCTTCATCTTCTTGGGGGTGCGCTGGCTGTAGTCACGAGGGGTCGGACCGTGGACAACGCCACCGCCGGTCATGTGAGGAGCACGGATGGAACCCTGACGGGCGCGGCCGGTGCCCTTCTGCTTGAACGGCTTGCGACCTGCACCGGAAACCTCGGCGCGGGTCTTCGTCTTGTGGGTACCCTGACGGGCAGCAGCGAGCTGTGCGACGACGACCTGGTGCAGCAGCGGCACGTTGGTCTGGACGTCGAAGATCTCTGCAGGCAGGTCTACCTTGACAGTGCTAGTCATCTAACTAGGCTCCCTTCACGGCGGTGCGTACGAGTACGACCTGGCCGCGGGCACCGGGGACGGCACCCTTGATAAGGAGCAGCGACTTCTCAACGTCAACAGCGTGAACCGTGAGGTTCAGCGTCGTGTGACGCTCGGCGCCCATGCGGCCGGCCATTTTCAGGCCCTTGAAGACGCGGCTCGGGGTGGATGCGCCACCGATGGAGCCAGGCTTACGGTGGTTCTTGTGGGCACCGTGGGAAGCGCCAACGCCGTGGAAGCCGTGACGCTTCATAACACCGGCAAAGCCCTTACCCTTGGAGGTTCCAACGACGTCGATCTTCTGGCCGGCTTCGAAGATCTCGACAGAGAGCTCCTGGCCCAGCTCGTAGGATGCGGCGTCTGCGGTACGCAGTTCGACAACGTGGCGGCGAGGAGTTACGCCTGCCTTTTCAAAGTGACCAGCCAGCGGCTTGGTGACCTTGCGGGGGTCGATCTGGCCGTAGCCGATCTGGACGGCGACGTAGCCATCTACCTCTGCGTTGCGCAGCTGGGTGATGACGTTGGAGTCAGCCTGGACGACAGTTACCGGGATGAGCTTGTTGTTCTCGTCCCAGACCTGGGTCATGCCGAGCTTCGTGCCCAGCAGGCCCTTTACGTTACGGGTTGCGGTCATAGTCTCTCAGCACCTCCCTAGAGCTTGATTTCGATGTTCACGTCTGCAGGCAGGTCGAGACGCATAAGCGAGTCAACAGCCTTCGGCGTGGGGTCGATGATGTCGATCAGACGCTTGTGAGTACGCATTTCGAAGTGCTCACGGCTGTCCTTGTACTTGTGCGGAGAGCGGATAACGCAGTACACGTTCTTCTCCGTCGGAAGCGGCACCGGGCCGACTACCGTTGCGCCTGCGCGCGTGACCGTCTCAACGATCTTCCGCGCTGAAACATCAATGACCTCGTGGTCATATGACTTCAGCCGGATGCGGATTTTTTGTCCCGCCATGTCGCCTGACTCTCTTTCAGCTAGTGCTGCTCTAGTTAGGGCTGCTCTGTTTACTTACCTGTTGGCGTGGCCGCCGAAGCGTTTGAGGTTTTACCACCACACGCCGCACAAGCTGAATCCGGATCATTCCGGGTTCCTCAACCTGCCGGCGCACCGACCCCCGCGGTCGGGCGTGTCGCGATTTTCACGCAAACTCGACCGCATTCCATGGGGTTCAGGGTTATGTTTGGGCTTCAGCCTGGACCCTGACACCCGGCATTATCCGGATCGGGACACGAAGAAGCGCTTGAACAACTCATCCAGTATGCCGGAAATAAAGGCCAAAGGCCAATCGGGGCCCGGGCGGGCATTGCCACAGCAGCCACCCGATAGGGATGATAGTGGAATGACCGCCCAGGATATGGGTTCCGTGGAAGATCTGGCCGCGCGCCTACGTCCCGGGTTCACGCTGGGGGTCGCGGCCGCCGCCTTCCAGATTGAAGGTTCCGTAACCGCTGATGGGCGGGGACCTTCGGGCTGGGATGCGTTCGCGCAGAAGCCGGGAGCAATCGTCGACGCCGACTCGCCCACCATAGCCTGCGATCACTACAACCGCGCCGACGAAGATATCAGCCTGATGCAGGAACTCGGTATCGATTCGTACCGTTTCTCCCTTTCCTGGCCCAGGATCCAACCCGGCGGCACGGGCACAATCAACCAGCGTGGGCTGGACTTCTACGATCGCCTGATCGACAAACTCCTTGCTGCCGGCATTTCCCCCATGGTCACCCTGTTCCACTGGGATACTCCTCTGGAACTTGAACACTCCGGCGGCTGGATCAATCGGGATACAGCGGAACGCTTTGCCGTCTATTGCAGCGCTGCAGCGGATCGCTTCGGGGACCGCGTGGAGCACTGGGTCACTATGAACGAACCAGTTTCCGTCACGCTCCAGGGCTATGCTTTGGGCGTCCACGCGCCCGGCCGCCAGTTGTTGTTCGACGCCTTGCCGGCCGCCCACCATCAACTGCTGGGCCATGGGTTGGCAGTGCGCGCCCTGCGTGACGCCGGAGTGAAGGGGCAGATCGGCATCTCCAACATGCACTCCCCCGTCCGCCCAGCGAGCAACAGCCTCTCGGACCGTTTGATGGCCCAGTCCTTCGATCTGCTCCTCAACCGCATCTATGCTGACGCGGTCCTGCTGGGGCAGTACCCCCGGCCACCCTTGCCCATGAAACCTTGGTTCCGGTCGCTGGGAACCATCAGGGATGGTGACCTTGAACTGATCAGCCAGCCACTGGACTTCTATGGGCTCAACTACTACTACCCGGTCAAGGTTGCTGCGGGGCGGGGGGCCGGCGGAGATCCCCACGGGCACGGCTGTCGAAATGACGAAAGTGCCATTTCACCTGGCCGCCTACCAGGAGTACGAAACGACTGGATTCGGCTGGCCGGTGGCGCCGGAGCATTTGGCAGTACTGCTCCGCGAGATGAAGGACCGCTACGGCGACGCCCTTCCACCGGTCTACATCACCGAAGGAGGGGCCAGTTTCCCCGAGCCTTCGCACGTGGATGGGCCTATACAGGACCATAACCGGATCAGTTACCTGGCGGAGCATCTTGGCCACGCACTGACAGCTACGGGACCCGGCGGGATCGCCGAGGACGTCGAACTCCGCGGTTACTACGTGTGGACGCTACTGGACAATTTTGAGTGGGCGGCAGGGTACTCGCAACGCTTCGGTTTGGTGCACGTGGACTTCGACACCTTGGAGCGCACACCCAAAGACTCGTTTTACTGGTACCGGGCACTGGGCCGTGCACGCCATCGGGAACACTAGCCCACGTGGGTTAACTCCCGATTGGGCTACTTGTTCTTGTTGGCGCGGTTGATGCGCTTGGCCCGCTCAATTTCATTGCGGAAGTACTTGCGACCCCACAGCACTCCGCCGCCGATCACCGCGATGATGGCAAGGAAAATCAGGAATTCCATGGTGCTCCTCTCATTGGGTTCAACGTTAGCGGATTCCATCCCGGCTGGATGCAGGTGAGGGTTCCGGTGTTGGATTGTTTCCGTCGGTTGCAGGCGGTTTTCGGTTCAGCCTCCATACCGCCAGGACGATGAGGGCCAAGGCGACGAGTGCCAGCATGGCGAATGCGTAACTGCGCAGCGCCCACATGATGCTGGCCGCCACACCAGCAGCGCCCCACCACACGAACATTCGCTCAGCCAGGAGGAGTCCGGCCACCAGGAGCACCACATGAGCTACGAGGACGTATATCTGCTGGGACGATGTTCCCACGAAACTTGTCCCCACGGCTGTCAAGGACAGCAGCCCTGCTGTGAGGGCAAGCCGCAATTGTCCCTCTGGGCGCTGGAAGCCCATGTAGCGCACCCCTGCCATAACCGCGCCCGCGACAACGTACCCTTGCGCGGCCCAGAACCAGTCAGGTGAGCCGCCATCCACAAAAAGCAGGGCCCGTTGGAACCCCGCAAGGGTTGCCAGTGCAGTGATTTCTCCGGCCAGCCGCTTGCCGTTCGGGACCTCGATGACCACCAACACTCCGGAAACCAGGATCAGGGCCGCACCCACCAGCGAGGTCTGGTCCCGTGCCAGGCCGGCGGCCGCAGCTGCGCCAAGCCCCGTGATCGAAGTTATCACCAGGGCGTTCCGCCGCCAGGGTTGTGAGGTGATGGAGGGTCCGCCCAGTCGTCGGACCACATACATGGCCGCCCCGGTTCCCATTGCGCCTATCAGCCATGGAAGGAAGGAGTCCCAGGCAGTCGGTTCGCGGCCACCCAGCAAACCGTCGACGGCGGTCACGGCACCAACCAGCGCGGCGGGCGCGGCCGCGGCATAGAGGGAAGGCATGCCCTCAAAGTGCGACGCAGCGAACAGCACCGACGCCAGAACCAGGACGGCAAAACCGCTCAGCGACAGGGACGTGGTCAGAGCCAACAAGCCGCCCGCCGTGGTGAAGGTGAGTGCCGAAATCAACCACAGCAATCGTTCGGCCACAGCGGCGGGTGAACCGTCGCCGGTCCTGACAGTCCCCGCGTTCACGGGCGGGAAAACTGCCCTGGCAACCACGGCAGCCACAGCCAGCGCAAGCAGTACCCAGGGCACTTGATACTTATCCAGCAACGGCTGATACAACCACGTGTCGGATGGGAAGCCCAGGGAGGGTCCAGCGGCAATCACTCCTGCCGTGACTGCAGCGATCCCAAAGTACTGCGCTCCCCGGGCACCAAAGGTGCGCCACGCGATCGCGGCCGTTACCGGAACGAATGCCAACTCCACGAGGAGCACCCAACGGCCACCGCCGTCGTAATCTGCTGAGAGGAAGTAGGCAAGTGGGAGAAATAGCTGTGCACTTGGAACGGCCCAAACCATTGCCCTCTGGAACGGGTCATCGGTGTGTCGCCCCTGGAGGAAGGACTGCAGAAGGAACTGCACCGGCAACTGCAGGATAAGGATCAGCGCGACGGTGACAGATGTAGCCGCAGCCGACTCCGTGAAGTCCGCCACCACCAGTGTGACCAAGGTTCCGGAGAGGATGCGCACAGCCAACAGGTAGCCACCGCGGGCGAGGCGTTGAGTGGTCACAGCAACCATGAAGCCGCTATATGCCGTAAAGATGCCCAGCAGGAGTTCCAGATCCCTGACATTTCCAAGCCGGAGGGCGAGCAGCAGAACCATTGCCGCAGGAGCGAACAACCATCCCGGTTTGTGCGCTCGAAGACCGGTACTCACGGCCACGGCCGCCAGTGCCGTCAGCGTGGCAGCGGCACCTGGTTGCCAGCCCCCGCGACCCCCCGGAACCCCATCCATGGTGAGGAACATACTGCACAGGACCATGGCGACAAGCACCACTCCAGCATCAATAATGGCCGGGCGCGGGAACTTCGCAACATAACCCGCACGCAGAGGCAGCATCAGCTGCAGGGCGAGAACGACTGTGACAGTCAGGCCGACGCCAACCTCTTCACCGGCAATCCGGAATCCGGCATCCTTCGCTGTGTCGTAGTAGGCCGAGGCAGCCAACAGGGTTCCTGCAGCGCGCGCCAACCACCAGTAGCTTTGCCTATGCAAGGAAGCGGGCAGGCGGAGGGCTGTGGCGCAGAAGTAGGTAACAGCCGCCAGGAGAACAACGTTACCCAGAGTCCGCGACACAGCAACCACAGCCACGATGCCTGCCACCGTAGCGGCGGTCGGAGCAAGGAACTCCCCCATGGTCGGACGCCAGGTCAGCACGCCACCATCACCTCCGGGGCCGGAACCACTGCTGCCCCTACCCTGGGGGAACGCGAACCAGCCGGACACCAAACCTGCGGCAACCACCACCCCCACAGCAACCGCCACGGTGGGCCGCCCGGGTGCGGCATCGAAAAGAGGCAAAGCAAGAAGTCCTGCCATCGCTGCACCTCCGAACCCCGCCGTAGACGCCTGCCCTCCCACGGTTCGAACACCGTTACCCTCAAGCAAGGCACTCACCAGCTGCTGTACAGCACACGCCGCCACGAAAACGAATAACGTGTAGGCAGACCTGTCCGGATGGTCGGTGAAGACGCCCGCAGCCGACGCCGTTACAGCCAGCGTCAAGGCGACCCGCCCGGCCAGGACGTAGACATGTCGAAGTGGCCCTGGCCTGATGGCTCCCAGAAGGAACCAATAGAGGCCGGCGACAGCGAGCAGAACGGTCACAGGCCACGCGCCCAGCAATCCAACGAACGGTATTGCAACAACAAGTACGGCGGCCGGTGCCAACTCTGCCCCCTGGCCCAGCTTCCACCCCACCACCATGGAGGTCGATATCGCGATGAAGAGCGGCAGGAAATCCGGCAGCTGGAAGTTTCCCACGCCAAGCATGACCATTAGCACAACCGAGGCAACAATTTGCAGCCCTAGGCACCAGACGGCGTCGTACCACCACGTGCGTGGAACCAGGCGCTTTCCGCCGAATGCGACTCCCACCGATTGGAGTCCCAGGCAGATGATTCCTGCCAGCAGTACGTGGCTTGAGTCCGCAGATACATCCCACACAAGACCCAACACAGCCAAGATGGAGGCGGCGCGGGCGCAATAGAAGTTGAGCAAACGGTGCTGGCCTGACCTCACAAGCAGCATCACCGCAAAGTACAGCGTGCACAGCCCCATGACCATGGGGTACTCCCCCTTGGCCAGGAAGCTGGGCGTCATGGTTACCGCGAGCCCCACGAACGGCACTACAAACGGATGCAGCAGCACCAAAGGACGCATATAAAGCGGAGGGATCCAACGGGGGTGAACCAGTGCAGCCAGCGTGAAGAGAATGGCAACGCCAATCAGCGCCGTAAAGTACCAGACAAGGGCCCCGCCAAGCACTGATACTCCGGACCACGCCGTGGAAACCACGAAGGTAAGTGACAGCAACGCCAGCACCTTGTTATCGAGGCGCAGAGCAGCGTAAACGTAGGCAGCAGTTCCCAGCAATGAAGTGATCAGCCATGCCAACGGGCCGTCATGGAGGGCAAAGTTGTACATGGCCAAACCTGTAACCGGGACCAGGGCCAGCCCTGTCCCCGTAAAGGCCATGGCTGCCGGGCGAAGCCGCGGCACCCTTCGCTGGATGATGAGTCCTGAAGCATAGAACAAGATAGTGATCGCCCAAATAGCCACAAACCGAAACACCCCAGGAAGACTGGTTCCAACAAACAGGGCGCCGGCGGCAACAAGCAACAGACTCGCGACGTACAGGGTGATGTTGATGTTTTGGCGGTCGCGTCTCTCCCTTCTCGCCGCTACCGTTTCCGGGCTCTCACGCGGGGGAAGCGTCGGCTGGAATTGCCGCTGTTGTGGCGTAGGAACAAAACTTCGCTGGGGCACAGGCCCGCGACTGTGGGACGGTTGAATCCCGGGCTGCGCCGCGATTCCCACGCTCTGCTGAACGGCAGGAGGCAGGATCACGGGCTGGAACGGCGTCGGCTGCAGTATTGCAGGCGGTTGCTGTACTCTCCCCGGTGTCTGTATTGTCCCTGGCTGCTGTACTGTCGCCGGTTGCTGCGATGCCGCCGGCTGCTGCCGCACTGCGGGCCGCCGGCTTTGCCCCCGCGCGTCCTCCCAACCTGCCAGATGGCCGGCGAGATACCCCGCACGGTAAGTGGCGGCGTCGTCGGCTCTGACAGTCGGCGTCGAACGGGCGGCCTCCCGTCGGCCCCGCACCAAACCCAGCGCATAACCAATGACACCAATAACGGCCAAAAGCAGCAGTACAAGGCCCGTCGTCAAGAATCCCAGCATGGAAGCTCCTACGGTGAAGCCGGGCGCAAGGCCTGCACGGCATTAATCCAATCGATAGATTAATCATAGCAAAGAAGAACCCCACCGCATAAGCGGTGGGGTTCTTCTTTGGCTAGCTACCGACCAGGCCGGAAGTTTGCCGATCTACAAGTAGAAACTACTTGATGATCTTGGTAACACGTCCCGAACCAACGGTGCGGCCGCCTTCGCGGATAGCGAAGCCGAGGCCCTCTTCCATAGCGATCGGCTGGATGAGCTCAACGGTCATCTCAGTGTTGTCGCCAGGCATAACCATTTCCGTGCCTTCCGGCAGGGTGATAACGCCGGTTACGTCCGTGGTACGGAAGTAGAACTGCGGGCGGTAGTTCGAGTAGAACGGGTTGTGACGTCCGCCTTCGTCCTTGGAAAGGATGTAGACGTTGGCCTCGAAGTCGGTGTGCGGGGTGATGGAACCCGGCTTGACGACAACCTGGCCACGCTCGACGTCGTCGCGCTTGAGACCGCGGAGCAGGAGGCCACAGTTCTCGCCGGCCCATGCTTCGTCGAGCTGCTTGTGGAACATCTCGATACCGGTAACCGTGGTCTTCTGGACCGGGCGGATACCGACGATCTCGACCTCGGAGTTGATGGCGAGGGTTCCACGCTCGGCGCGGCCCGTAACAACGGTGCCACGACCGGTGATGGTGAAGACGTCTTCGATCGGCATCAGGAACGGCTTGTCGCGGTCACGTACGGGGTCCGGAACGGACTCGTCGACAGCTGCCATCAGGTCCTGGACGGACTTGACCCAAACCGGGTCGCCTTCCAGAGCCTTCAGACCGGAAACGCGAACAACCGGAGCTTCATCGCCATCGAAGCCCTGCGAGCTGAGGAGCTCACGAACTTCCATTTCGACGAGGTCGAGGAGTTCTTCGTCATCAACCATGTCCGACTTGTTCAGTGCGACCAGCAGGTAGGGAACACCAACCTGGCGGGCGAGCAGAACGTGCTCACGGGTCTGGGCCATCGGACCATCGGTTGCGGCAACCACGAGGATTGCGCCGTCCATCTGGGCAGCACCGGTGATCATGTTCTTGATGTAGTCAGCGTGACCGGGGGCGTCAACGTGTGCGTAGTGACGCTTCTCGGTCTGGTACTCCACGTGGGAGATGTTGATGGTAATACCGCGCTGGCGCTCTTCCGGAGCAGAGTCGATGGACGCGAAGTCGCGCTGCTCGTTGATGTCCGGGTACTGGTCGTACAGCACCTTGGAAATGGCGGCAGTCAGCGTCGTCTTACCGTGGTCAACGTGACCAATGGTGCCGATGTTGACGTGCGGCTTAGTCCGCTCGAACTTTGCCTTTGCCACAGGTTCCTCCTAGAACGATTTCAAGTGAAGTGCTCCTCGGCCGCGCTTTTCGCGGCAGAAACTTTAGCAAGTCTACTTGGGGGCTTGGTTTTGGTGAAATTGCAGATTCAGGAACCAATACTAGTTCCTAGAGCCTGTTCGCGCAGGGGCCGGGCCACGGCTTCCGCCGCAGCCCCGCCTCACACGCTAAGATGCCCTCCCGGAACCGGAATAGCATCCGTTGCCGGGAGATTACTCTCCGCGGGTTTTCTGGATGATCTCGTCGGCTACAGCCTTCGGGACCTCCGCGTAGCTGTTGAACGTCATGGAGTACACGGCACGACCCTGCGTCTTGGAACGGAGGTCGCCAATGTAACCGAACATGCCGGACAGCGGAACGTGTGCACGGATAACCTTCACACCTGCTGCGTCCTCCATGGACTGCATCTGGCCACGGCGGGCGTTCAGGTCACCAATAACATCACCCATGTATTCCTCAGGTGTGCGGACCTCAACATCCATCAGCGGTTCGAGCAGAACAGGGTTCGCCTTGCGTGCAGCTTCCTTGAAAGCCATACGGCCGGCGATCTTGAACGCCATTTCCGAAGAGTCAACATCGTGGGACGCGCCATCAATCAGCGTGGCCTTGATGCCGACAACCGGGTAGCCGGCCAGGACGCCGTCGTTCAGTGCATCCTGGATACCAGCGTCAACGGACGGGATGTATTCGCGCGGAACGCGGCCACCGGTGACCTTGTTCTCGAACTCGTACAGCTCGCCGGAAGAGGTGTCCATCGGCTCGATCGCGATCTGGATCTTTGCGAACTGACCCGAACCACCGGTCTGCTTCTTGTGCGTGTAGTCGTGACGCTCTACAGCGCGCTTGATGGTTTCGCGGTAAGCAACCTGCGGCTTGCCAACGTTTGCCTCAACCTTGAATTCGCGGCGCATGCGGTCCACCAGGATGTCCAGGTGGAGCTCGCCCATGCCGGCGATGATGGTCTGGCCCGTGTCTTCGTTGAGGGAGACCTGGAAGGTCGGGTCCTCAGCGGAGAGCTTCTGGATGGCCGTGGAGAGCTTCTCCTGGTCACCCTTGGTGTTGGGCTCGATGGCAACCGAGATCACGGGCTCCGGGAAGCTCATGGACTCGAGGACGATCTGCTGGTTGGCATCACACAGGGTATCGCCCGTTGTGGTGTCCTTCAGACCGATGGCTGCGTAGATGTGGCCGGCGGTAGCGCCCTCAACGGGCATTTCCTTGTTGGCGTGCATCTGGAACAGCTTGCCGATGCGTTCCTTCTTGCCCTTGGTGGAGTTGACCACCTGGGCGCCGGCCTCGACGTGACCGGAGTACACGCGGATGAAGGTCAGCTGACCGAAGAACGGGTGCGCCGCAATCTTGAAGGCGAGGGCCGAGAACGGCTCGTCTGCAGAGGGCTTGCGGGTGAGTTCCTTCTCTTCGTCGCGGGGATCGTGACCGATCATCGCGGGGACGTCGAGCGGGTTCGGCAGGAAGTCGACAACAGCGTCAAGCATCGGCTGTACGCCGCGGTTCTTGAAGGCAGAGCCACAGAACACGGGGTAGAGCTCGGAGTTGATGGTCATCTTGCGGATGCCGGCCTTCAGTTCCTCAAGGGTGAGTTCTTCACCTTCGAGGTACTTCTCCATGAGCTCTTCGGATGCTTCCGCAACGGTCTCTACGAGCTGTGCACGGTACTCTTCAGCCTTGGCTTGGAGGTCCGCCGGAATTTCCTGCACTTCGTAGGAAGCGCCCATGGTGACGTCACCCTTTGCGTCGCCAGGCCAAACCAGGGCACGCATTTCGAGGAGGTCAACCACGCCGATGAAGTCGTTCTCAGCGCCGATCGGGAGCTGCATGACCAGCGGCTTGGCACCAAGGCGGGAAATGATGGTGTCAACGGTGAAGTAGAAGTCCGCACCCAGCTTGTCCATCTTGTTGACGAAGCAGATACGCGGAACGTTGTACTTGTCAGCCTGGCGCCAAACAGTCTCGGACTGCGGCTCCACGCCTTCCTTGCCGTCGAACACAGCAACAGCACCGTCGAGGACGCGCAGGGAGCGCTCAACCTCAACCGTGAAGTCCACGTGGCCCGGGGTGTCGATGATGTTGATCTGGTTCTGGTTCCAGAAGCAAGTCACGGCGGCAGACGTGATGGTGATGCCGCGTTCCTTTTCCTGTTCCATCCAGTCGGTCGTCGAGGCGCCGTCGTGCGTCTCGCCGATCTTGTGGTTCACACCCGTGTAGAACAGGATGCGCTCGGTAGTGGTGGTCTTGCCGGCATCGATGTGGGCCATGATGCCGATATTGCGGACCTTGTTAAGGTCGGTAAGCACGTCCTGTGCCACGGGGTCTCCCTTTCGGATGGACTACACGTTCGCCGCCGGCTCGGTTGAGCCGACGGCGCCCGGGAGGATTTACCAGCGGTAGTGTGCGAAGGCCTTGTTGGACTCGGCCATCTTGTGGGTGTCTTCGCGACGCTTGACAGCGGCACCGAGACCGTTCGAGGCATCCAGGATTTCGTTCTGGAGACGCTCGGTCATGGTCTTCTCGCGGCGGGCCTTGGAGTAGCCCACGAGCCAACGCAGGGCGAGGGCGGTGGAGCGACCCGGCTTGACCTCAACCGGAACCTGGTAGGTGGCGCCACCAACACGGCGTGAACGCACCTCGAGGGAAGGCTTGACGTTGTCCATGGCCTTCTTGAGGGCAGCAACGGGGTCGCCGCCGGACTTGGCACGTGCACCTTCGAGGGCGCCGTAAACGATGCGCTCTGCGGTGGACTTCTTGCCGTCAACCAGAACCTTGTTGATCAGCTGAGTGACCAACGGGGAGCCGTAAACGGGATCGGAAACTAGCGGCCGCTTCGGGGCCGGACCCTTGCGAGGCATATTACTTCTTCTCCATCTTTGCGCCGTAACGGCTGCGGGCCTGCTTGCGGTTCTTGACACCCTGGGTGTCGAGTGCGCCGCGGACGATCTTGTAGCGGACACCCGGAAGGTCCTTCACACGACCACCACGGACGAGCACGATGGAGTGCTCCTGGAGGTTGTGGCCAACGCCGGGGATGTAAGCGGTAACTTCAACGCCACCGTTGAGGCGCACACGTGCCACCTTACGAAGAGCCGAGTTCGGCTTCTTGGGGGTGGTGGTGTAGACGCGGGTGCAAACACCGCGGCGCATCGGGCTGCCCTTCAGCGCGGGAGCCTTGGTCTTGGAGACCTTAGGCGTGCGGCCCTTGCGGACCAGCTGGTTAATCGTAGGCACTTTCGTGTTCTCCGTTGTTTGATCTCTGCCCCCACACATAGGCGCCAGCCAGTGTAAACGTGGGAACTTTGGCGTTGCTCATGCGGCCGGCCGAAACATCCGGTAGGCGTGCAAAAGTGCGGCATTCGTTGCGCATGTTGCCCGCAACCCGGAAACAGGCTCCACCCAGCACCATGAGAACAAAACCAAAATGATGCTGCGGCGGCCTTCATCCACTGCCACACAGAACAATTACCAAAATTCTAGCACGGCTTGATCTGAGGCCTTAATCGGGTGTATGGCGTCCCGTTAACGGGATGGGCCCCGCACTCAAGAGTGCGGGGCCCATCCTTCAGCCATTAACTACTGCTGGTTTCAGCGGAAGTCGTTGCCGAGATCGTAGTCATCCAGCGGGATGGCGTGGAACTCGGGAGCACCGTCGCCGCCCAAGGCGTCATAGGAGAAGTCCGTGAAAGCGCTGGGGCCCGTGAACAGGCTTGCCTTGGCTTCCTCGGTCGGCTCAACCGTGACCTCCGTGTAACGGGGCAGGCCCGTACCGGCCGGGATGAGCTTACCGATGATGACGTTCTCCTTGAGGCCGAGCAGAGGATCGCTCTTGCCTTCCATGGCCGCCTGCGTCAGGACGCGGGTGGTTTCCTGGAAGGAAGCGGCCGACAGCCAGGACTCGGTTGCCAGGGACGCCTTGGTGATACCCATGAGTTCCGGACGACCCGAAGCCGGGGACTTGCCCTCGGACACGACGCGGCGGTTCTCGTCTTCGAAGCGGGAGCGCTCGGCAAGCTCACCAGGGAGCAGGTCGGAGTCGCCGGATTCGATGACGGTCACGCGGCGCAGCATCTGGCGGACGATAACCTCGACGTGCTTGTCGTGGATACCAATACCCTGGCTGCGGTAAACGCCCTGGACCTCGTCCACAAGGAACTTCTGTGCGGCACGGGGACCCATGATGCGCAGAACCTGCTTCGGGTCCACAGGACCGTTGATCAGCTTCTGGCCGACGCTGACGTGCTCGCCATCCTCGATGAGGAGACGGGAACGGCGCAGCACCGGGTAGGCAATCTCTTCGGAACCATCGTCCGGAGTGATGACCAGGCGCATCTGGCGCTCGGACTCTTCGATGGTGATGCGGCCGGCTGCTTCAGCAATCGGTGCGACACCCTTCGGAGTACGGGCTTCGAAGAGCTCCTGGATACGGGGCAGACCCTGGGTGATGTCGTCGCCACCACCGGCAGAAACGGCACCACCGGTGTGGAACGTACGCATGGTCAGCTGGGTACCGGGCTCACCGATGGACTGTGCGGCAATGATGCCCACGGCCTCACCGATGTCCACGGTCTTGCCCGTTGCCAGTGAACGGCCGTAGCAGAGTGCACAGGTGCCGACCTTGGACTCACAGGTGAGTACGGAACGGACCTTGACTTCAGTGATGCCTGCAGCCAGCAGCTGGTCGATAACGACGTCGCCGCAGTCGGTTCCACCGGCAGCCAGGACGTTGCCCTGGGCATCGACGACGTCGACGGCCAGCGTACGTGCGTAGGCGCTGTTCTCGACGTTCTCGTCCAGGACGAGCTCACCGTTGGAATCTGGCACGGCGATCGGCGTGAGCAGACCGCGTTCGGTACCGCAGTCCTCTTCGCGGACGATGACGTCCTGCGAAACGTCCACCAGACGACGGGTCAGGTAACCCGAGTTGGCGGTACGGAGAGCGGTATCGGCCAGACCCTTACGTGCACCGTGCGTGGCGATGAAGTATTCCAACACCGACAGGCCCTCGCGGTAGGAGGACTTGATCGGGCGAGGGATGATCTCACCCTTCGGGTTGGCCACAAGACCACGGATACCCGCGATCTGGCGAACCTGCATCCAGTTACCACGTGCACCGGAGGACACCATGCGGTTGATGGTGTTCATCGGGGACAGGCTGTCACGCATCGCCTGGGCGATCTCGTTGGTGGCCTTGTTCCAGATCTCGATCAGTTCCTGGCGACGCTCGTCGTCGTCGATCAGGCCCTTGTCGTACTGGCCCTGGATCTTGGCAGCCATGTTCTCGTAACCAGCCAGGATGGCGGGCTTGGAGGTCGGCACCTCGATGTCGGAGATAGCCACGGTGACGCCCGAGCGGGTTGCCCAGTAGAAACCGGCATCCTTCAGGTTGTCCAGCGTGGCAGCCGTGACAACCTTCGGGTAGCGCTCAGCGAGGTCGTTGACGATCCGGGACAGTTCGCCCTTGTCGGCAACAGCCTCAACCCACGGGTAATCCTCAGGCAGCGTCTGGTTGAAGATGACCTGGCCCAGTGAGGTCTGGACGAGAGCAGGCTGACCCGGCTCCCAACCTTCCGGAGCTTCCCAACCGGCGTAAGGCACGAAGTTGTCCAGACGGATCTTGACCTGGGAGTTCAGGTGCAGATCACGGGCGTCGTACGCCATGATGGCTTCCGAAACCGAGGAGAAGATGCGGCCTTCGCCGGCAGAGCCGACGCGCTTGGTGGTCAGGTGGTACAGGCCGATGATCATATCCTGCGAAGGCAGGGTAACCGGGCGGCCATCGGACGGCTTCAGGATGTTGTTCGAGGACAGCATCAGGATGCGGGCTTCGGCCTGGGCTTCCGGGCTCAGCGGCAGGTGCACTGCCATCTGGTCGCCGTCGAAGTCAGCGTTGAAGGCGCCACAAACCAGCGGGTGAAGCTGGATTGCCTTGCCTTCCACAAGCTGCGGTTCGAAGGCCTGGATGCCGAGGCGGTGAAGGGTAGGTGCACGGTTGAGCAGCACCGGGTGTTCGGTGATGATCTCTTCCAGCACGTCCCAAACCTGCGGGCGGTAACGCTCGACCATGCGCTTTGCCGACTTGATGTTCTGTGCGTGGTTGAGGTCAACCAGGCGCTTCATCACGAACGGCTTGAAGAGCTCCAGCGCCATCTGCTTGGGCAGACCACACTGGTGCAGCTTCAGCTGCGGGCCAACGACGATGACCGAACGGCCGGAGTAGTCGACGCGCTTGCCGAGCAGGTTCTGGCGGAAACGACCCTGCTTGCCCTTGAGCATGTCGCTCAGGGACTTCAGCGGACGGTTGCCCGGACCCGTAACGGGGCGGCCACGACGACCGTTGTCGAAGAGGCTGTCAACAGCTTCCTGAAGCATGCGCTTCTCGTTGTTGACGATGATCTCCGGAGCACCGAGGTCAAGCAGTCGCTTGAGTCGGTTGTTGCGGTTGATCACACGGCGGTAGAGGTCGTTGAGGTCGGAGGTCGCGAAGCGGCCACCATCCAGCTGGACCATCGGGCGCAGTTCCGGCGGGATCACCGGGACGGCGTCCAGAACCATGCCGAGGGGGCTGTTGTTGGTGGTCAGGAATGCGTTGACAACCTTCAGGCGCTTCAGGGCACGCGTCTTGCGCTGGCCCTTGCCGTTCTGGATGGTGTCGCGCAGCGACTCTGCTTCAGCCTGCATGTCAAAGGTCTCAAGGCGCTTCTTGATGGCCTCGGCACCCATGGAGCCTTCGAAGTACATGCCGTAGCGGTCACGCAGTTCGCGGTACAGGCCCCTCGTCACCCTCAAGGTCAGCGACCTTGAGGTTCTTGAAGCGGTCCCAGACCTGCTCAAGGCGCTCGATATCGGCGTCGGCACGCTTGCGGACGTTCGCCATCTGGCGGTCTGCGGAGTCGCGGGCCTTCTTCTTGTCGGCAGCCTTGGCACCTTCACCTTCAAGACGGGCAAGCTCGTCTTCAAGGTCGCGGGCGATCGTGGCGATGTCGCTGTCGCGGTTGTCCACGAGCTGCTTCTTCTCGAGGTCGTGCTCGACCTGGAGGTTCGGCAGTTCAGCGTGGCGGTTTTCCGTGTCAACGCTGGTGATCATGTAGGCAGCGAAGTAGATGACCTTCTCAAGGTCCTTCGGAGCCAGGTCCAACAGGTAGCCCAAGCGCGAGGGAACGCCCTTGAAGTACCAGATGTGGGTTACAGGCGCAGCCAGTTCGATGTGGCCCATGCGCTCACGGCGCACCTTGGCGCGGGTGACTTCAACGCCACAACGCTCACAGATGATGCCCTTGAAGCGGACGCGCTTGTACTTGCCGCAGTAGCATTCCCAGTCGCGGGAAGGACCGAAGATCTTCTCGCAGAAAAGACCGTCCTTCTCAGGCTTGAGGGTGCGGTAGTTGATGGTTTCCGGCTTCTTGACCTCACCGTAAGACCAGCCACGGATGTCTTCCGCGGTGGCGAGGCCGATCTGCATGAGGCCGAAGGAGGATTCGCTGGACATATGGTCCCTGTTCTCTCTTGTTCTCTAAATTCTGAAGTCTTGGTTACGGGAAGAGGGAGCTGTCCCGGTGGGCAGCTAAGTACTGCTGCCCACCGGAACGGCTACTAGACCTCTTCTACGGAACTGGGCTCTGCACGAGACAGATCGATGCCCAGTTCTTCCGCAGCCGTGAAGACTGCGTCATCAGAGTCACGCATTTCGATCGTGGTTCCGTCGGTGGAAAGAACTTCCACGTTCAGGCACAACGACTGCATTTCCTTGATCAAGACCTTGAAGGACTCGGGAACGCCAGGCTCAGGGATGTTCTCGCCCTTGACGATGGCTTCGTAGACCTTCACACGACCATGGATGTCATCGGACTTGATCGTGAGGAGTTCCTGAAGCGTGTAGGCAGCGCCGTAAGCTTCGAGCGCCCACACTTCCATTTCACCGAAGCGCTGGCCACCGAACTGTGCCTTACCACCCAGCGGCTGCTGCGTGATCATGGAGTACGGGCCGGTGGAACGCGCGTGGATCTTGTCGTCCACCAGGTGGTGGAGCTTCAGGATGTACATGTAACCGACGGAGATCGGGTCCGGGAACGGCTCGCCGGAGCGGCCATCGAACAGACGGGTCTTGCCGGAGGAGTCGATCAGGCGGTCGCCGTCGCGGGTCACGTTGGTGGAGTCAAGCAGGCCCGTGATTTCTTCTTCGCGGGCGCCATCGAACACCGGGGTGGCAACGGTGGTCTGGCCGGTTTCACGGGGCAGGTTGGGCAGGTTCTTGACCCACTCCGGCTCGCCTTCGATCTTCCAACCGGTCTTGGCAACCCAACCGAGGTGGGTTTCCAGGACCTGGCCAACGTTCATACGACCCGGAACACCAAGCGGGTTCAGGACGATGTCCACCGGGGTACCGTCTGCAAGGAAGGGCATGTCCTCGATCGGAAGGATCTTGGAGATAACACCCTTGTTGCCGTGACGGCCGGCGAGCTTGTCGCCGTCGGTGATCTTGCGCTTGGCTGCAACATAGACGCGGACCAGCTGGTTCACGCCCGGGGGCAGTTCGTCGTCGTTGTCGCGGTCGAAGACGCGGACGCCGATGACCGTACCGGACTCGCCGTGGGGAACCTTCAGGGAGGTGTCGCGGACTTCGCGGGACTTCTCACCGAAGATGGCGCGGAGAAGACGCTCTTCCGGAGTCAGTTCGGTTTCACCCTTGGGTGTGACCTTTCCGACCAGGATGTCTCCTGCTTCAACCTCTGCACCGATGTGGATGATGCCGCGCTCGTCCAGGCCTGCCAGGACTTCCTCGGACACGTTGGGGATGTCACGGGTGATTTCCTCGGCACCAAGCTTGGTGTCGCGGGCATCGATCTCGTGCTCCTCGATGTGGATGGAGGAAAGAACGTCCTCAGCAACAATGCGCTGGGACAGGATGATGGCATCCTCGAAGTTGTGACCTTCCCATGACATGAATGCCACGAGCAGGTTCTTACCGAGGGCGAGTTCACCCTGGTCCGTTGCGGGACCATCGGCGATGATGCCGCCGACTTCCAGGCGCTGGCCTTCGTTGACCAGGACACGGTGGTTGTAGCAGTTGCCCTGGTTGGAGCGGGCGAACTTGTTGATGCGGTAGTTGGTCTCCGTGCCGTCGTCGTTGATCATGACAACGAGCTCAGCGGAAACCTCGGTGACTACACCGGCCTTCTTCGCGATGACAACGTCACCGGCGTCGACTGCTGCTGCGCGCTCCATGCCGGTACCCACGAAAGGAGCCTCGGAACGGACCAGCGGCACAGCCTGGCGCTGCATGTTGGCACCCATGAGTGCACGGTTGGCATCGTCATGCTCGAGGAACGGGATCAGGGCGGTTGCCACGGACACCATCTGGCGCGGGGAAACGTCCATGAACTGAACTTCGGCAGCGGGAACCAGGACCGGCTCGCCTCCACCACCACGGGCACGGACAAGGACGGTCTCTTCCGAGAACTTCTTGTCAGCGTCCAGCGGAGCGTTGGCCTGTGCGATCAGGACTTCAGCTTCGTCGTCGGCGGTGAGGTACTGGACCTCGTCCGAGACCACGCCGTTGGAAACGAGGCGGTAAGGCGTCTCAATGAAACCGAACGGATTGATGCGGCCGTAGGAAGCCAGCGAACCGATCAGACCAATGTTCGGGCCTTCAGGGGTTTCGATGGGGCACATACGTCCGTAGTGGGACGGGTGAACGTCTCGAACTTCCATGCCTGCGCGGTCACGGGAAAGACCACCCGGGCCAAGAGCCGACAGGCGGCGCTTGTGGGTCAGACCCGAAAGCGGGTTGTTCTGGTCCATGAACTGCGACAGCTGGGAGGTTCCGAAGAACTCCTTGATGGCAGCGACAACCGGGCGGATGTTGATCAGCGTCTGCGGCGTGATGGCCTCGACGTCCTGCGTGGTCATGCGTTCGCGAACAACACGCTCCATGCGGGAAAGGCCGGTGCGGACCTGGTTTTCGATCAGTTCGCCAACGGCGCGGATGCGACGGTTGCCGAAGTGGTCGATGTCATCGATCTCGACGCGGAGCTCGTGGTCTTCGCCATCGCGCTTGCCCATGAGGGTCTTCTCGCCGGCGTGCAGCGCAACGAGGAACTTGATCATGGCGACGATGTCTTCGACGTGCAGTACCGAAGCTTCCTTGTCACCAAGGGAGCGGTCGATGCCGAGCTTGCGGTTGATCTTGTAACGGCCAACCTTGGCGAGGTCATAACGCTTGGCGTTGAAGTACAGGTTGTCCAGCAGGGACTGGGCAGCCTCGACGGTGGGCGGCTCGCCCGGACGCAGCTTGCGGTAGATGTCCAGAAGCGCGTCTTCGCGGGTTTCGGTGGCGTCCTTCTCCAGCGTTGCACGCATGGAGTCGTACTGGCCGAACTCTTCCAGGATCTGGCCTTCGGTCCAACCGAGGGCCTTCAGCAGAACGGTGACCGACTGCTTGCGCTTGCGGTCGAGGCGGACGCCGACCTGGTCGCGCTTGTCGATTTCGAGTTCGAACCATGCACCGCGGGACGGGATGATCTTCGCAGTGAAGATGTCCTTGTCACTGGTCTTGTCCGCAGTGCGCTCGAAGTAGGCGCCCGGCGAGCGGACCAGCTGGGAGACAACGACACGCTCGGTGCCGTTGACGACGAACGTTCCCTTTTCAGTCATGAGGGGGAAGTCGCCCATGAACACGGTCTGCTGCTTGATTTCGCCCGTGTTGTTGTTCATGAACTCGGCCTTGACATACAGCGGTGCCGAGTAAGTGGCGTCACGGTCTTTGCATTCGGCCATGGTGTACTTCGGATCAGCGAACTCCGGCTCGGAGAAGCTCAGGGACATAGTGCCCTGGAAGTCCTCGATGGGGGAGATCTCTTCGAAGATGTCGGCAAGTCCGGAGGTGGTGGCGACGCTGAGGTCGCCCTCCTCGACAGCCTTCGCTACCCGCGCCTGCCAGCGTTCGTTTCCGACGAGCCAGTCAAAGCTGTCCGTCTGCAGGGCGAGAAGATTCGGAACATCAAGGGGTTCGTGAATCTTTGCGAATGAGAGGCGGCGAGTGGCACCATCGGTGCTTGCCGTGTTAGCGGTTTCGTTATTAGAGGTGCTCGAGGCGACCAAGAGGGATCCTTCCACAGACCTTCAGGCGTTTTCAGATCTCCCCCGTTTGCATGATGCAGAGTGCTCCGCAGCATACTTATTCCGGTTCCGCTATATGACCCGGACCCAGTCCGCACATGGCAGTGCACGTTGTGAACGGCACGTCAATGTCGCAGCTGAGAGGTAAAGCCCACCGCTATATGAAGGCTGAAGGTTAACAGGGAAGACGCAAATATCTACGATACGGCAAAGTAGCCTTCCTGTCTACCCCAGATTGTCCGTGAATGCAAGCACTGTTGCCGCAGGCACCTATGCGCGGTCCACGGACCTTGCCCGGACCATCTGGCGGAGCAAGGCACCGGGCCCGTCGTGAAATCTCCCGGCATGGAATCCAGCGACAGGTAAGAGCGTTGAAAAGGATAGGCTGGCGCACGCAGCGCGATAGCCTTGGCTACACCACCACGGATCGGAAGAGAGACCATGAACAACTCCGCTGACGACAATGACGTTGTCATCCTTGCCGCTTCCCGTACCCCACAGGGTCGGCTGAATGGGCAGCTTGCCGGATTCACCGCCGTCGACCTCGGCGCCCACGCCATCAGCGCCGCACTGGCGGCCAGCGGCGTAAAGGCCGAACAAGTGGACGCCGTCATCATGGGACAGGTGCTGCAAGCGGGCGCTGGCCAGAATCCTGCACGGCAGAGCGCTATCGCGGCAGGCGTTGGCTGGAACATCCCTGCCGTCACCATCAACAAGGTTTGCCTCTCCGGCCTCACGGCTGTCATTGATGCCGCCCGGATGATCCGCAGCGGGGACGCCACCGTAGTTGTCGCCGGCGGCCAGGAATCGATGACGCGCGCCCCGCACCTGCTCCCCGGTTCCCGGCAGGGTTGGACCTACGGCGCGATCCAGGCGTTGGACGTTGCCGCCCATGATGGACTCACGGATGCATTCGATGGCCAGTCCATGGGCTTGTCCACAGAAACCAAGAACGTAACGCTGGGCATTGACCGCCGTGCGCAGGACGAAGTTGCGGCGGCTTCCCACCAGCGCGCTGCTGCCGCAATCGCGGAGGGAATTTTCGACGTCGAAATCGCTCCCGTGAGCGTGAAGCAGCGCAAGGGGGATCCGGTAACACTCACCTCGGACGAGGGCGTTCGTCCGAACACGACCCTGGAAACCCTTGCCCCTTTGAAGGCCGCATTCGCTACCGACGGCACCATTACCGCCGGCAACTCCTCTCCCCTGTCCGACGGCGCCTCCGCACTCGTGCTGACAAGTCGCCGCTTCGCCACGGACAACGGGCTGGAATACCTTGCGGTCGTAGGCAAACCCGGCCAAGTGGCCGGCCCGGACAACTCACTGCACTCCCAGCCGTCCAACGCTATTTCGCAAGCATTGAAGCGGGCCGGATGGACTGCCGAGGACCTGGACTTCATCGAGATTAACGAAGCCTTCGGCTCTGTGGCGGTCCAATCATTGAAGGACTTGAGCTACCCGCTGGAGAAGTGCAACATCCACGGCGGCGCAATCGCGCTCGGCCACCCGATCGGTGCTTCCGGGGCCCGGCTGGCCCTGCACGCGGCCCACGAACTCAAGCGCAGGGGAACCGGCAAGGCTGCTGTATCCCTCTGTGGCGGCGGTGGCCAGGGCGAAGCTCTCCTGCTGTACCGCGATTAATGGCACAGGACGTGGTGGAACCTCAAATGAACGGGGCCGAACGGTTCCTGTCCGACGCCGCCGCGCGCGGACTGGACGTGGACGTCGTCGAGCGCCCTGCCGCCAAAAGCCTTGAGGAGGCCGCAGGCATCCTCGGGATCAGTCCCGGGGACATCGTGAAGTCGCTCGTGGTCAAGCATCGCGACGGCACCTTCCTCTTCGCGCTGATCCCCGGCGACCGGCAGATCTCCTGGCCCAAGTTGCGGGCGTTGGTGGGCGTCAACAAGCTCTCGCTGCCGCACGCCGATGTTGCCCTGGCCGCAACCGGCTATGAGCGCGGGACCATCACTCCCCTGGGAAGCACCACGCCCTGGCCGGTGTATGCGGATGCCACCATCACCGGACGCCGCATCTCGATGGGTGCCGGAGCCCATGGCAGGAGTGCATTCGTGGACGCGGACGCCCTCACTTCCGCGCTCAATGCCATCGTTGCGGACATCAGCGAACCCGCTTAGCGCAACGCGGGGTCACTTACGGCCGGTAATTCCCCATGGGATGGGCCGTAAGTGACCCCGCGTTGCTTGTTTAAAGCAGGAAGCCCCGCCCGGCGAACCGGACGGGGCTTCCACAAGCAAGACGAGTTACTTGAGGGTAACCGTTGCGCCAGCTTCTTCGAGCTGAGCCTTTGCCTTCTCTGCGGCTTCCTTGGTGGCGCCTTCGAGAACAGCCTTCGGTGCGCTGTCAACCAGGTCCTTGGCTTCCTTGAGGCCGAGGGAGGTGATGGCGCGAACTTCCTTGATCACTGCGATCTTCTTGTCGCCAGCAGCTTCGAGGATGACGTCGAAGTCAGTCTTCTCTTCAGCAGCTTCAGCAGCACCGCCAGCGGCGGGGCCGGCAACTGCAACAGCAGCAGCCGTAACTTCGAAGGTCTCTTCGAAGAGCTTGACGAACTCGGAGAGCTCGATGATGGTCAGTTCCTTGAAAGCTTCAATGAGCTCTTCGTTGCTGAGCTTCGCCATGGTGGCGTCCTTCCATTAGTTGGTGCAGATCCGGGCAAAGCCGATCCATGCACCTGAGTTTGATTGGGGGGAGAACTTAGTTCTCTTCGGTTGCGGCTTCAGCGGCTTCGGCCGGAGCCGCAACCTCTTCAGCAGCAGCCTCTTCAGCCGGGGCTTCTTCAGCGGCCGGTGCAGGTGCGCCGCCCTCTTCTTCAAGCTTGAGGCGCAGAGCGTCAATGATGCGGGCAGCAGCGGAAGCAGGAGCCTTAAGGACACCAGCAACACGCGCAAGCTGCAGTTCGCGGGACTCGAGGGCTGCCAGTGCGGCAACACCCTGTGCATCCAATGCCTTGCCTTCGAAGTAACCGGTCTTGATAACCAGCTGCTTGTTGGCCTTGGCAAAGTCCGTCAGGCTCTTGGCAGCAGCAACAGCGTCACCCTTGATAAAGGCGATTGCAGTGGGGCCTGCAAGCTGGTCGTTGAATGCTTCAACTCCGGCTTCCTTGGCCGCAATGGCACTCAGGGTGTTCTTGACGACCGAGAACTTGGTGTCCTGGCCGAGTGCAACACGCAGTTCCTTGAGCTGTGCAACAGTGAGCCCGCGGTATTCGGTCAGGACAGCCGCGTTCGATTCCTTGAAATCGTTGGTGATCTCTGCAACTGCGGAGACCTTGCTAGGCGTTGTCATAACCCTCCTTCCGGGGAATAAAGCCGGTCTTCCGGGTCCCCGCTCACGAGAGCTAAAACTAAAAACGCCCCGCGCAGATGCACGGGGCTTGGCTCAACACAGTTTGCACTGCGGAGACTTGCTTCGTTCACCTGCGCCGGCCGCCCTATGTTCAGGGTCCTTCGTCAAGGAATGCACTTTGTTCTCAGGGGCGTCGCTGCAGAATTGAGCTGCGCTCGAAAGAGTGGATTCCCATCAACCGACGGTCTTTGGTACTTCAAGGTTACGGGAGACCGATCAGCAAACCAAATCGACGTCGCGCTCCCCCCGTGGGATGCCTGGCTGGCTACTCCGACGACGTGACCTTCGGTCCCCGATCGGGAAGCTCCTTTTGCCAGAGCCCGGTGACTCCCGCCGTCGTAAATCCCAATTGCTTGTTCACGGTCAGGAGGTACCGGTTTTCCGGTGCGTTCCAGGTGTAAATGACCCGGGCATCAGGAAATTGCTCGCTGAGCCTTTCCATGTTTGCCACCTTGATCAGCAGGCCCAACTTGTTGCCGCGGTGTTCCTGCAGGACCAAAGTATCGTCCTGGAAAACGACGTCCTGACGGTGCGCGAGGACGCTGATGGTGGTCAATCCGGCCAGCCGGCCGCTCTCAATATGCTCGACGGCGGTAACCACCGTGCGCCGGCCCTGCGCCAATGCGGCGTCTTCGGTTTCGCGTAAAACCGCGGCGTCGAAGACCATACCGGTAACCTCGACAGCGGAGTCTTCTTCCTCGCCGTCCTCACCGTGGACAACCTCCCCCGCGGCGTTTTCCAGCTCAGCCACGGCCTCCAACCAAGCCTCGGGGCACCGATCAGTCCAATGGTGCAGCCTGTAGCGGCCAGCGTTCGCTTCCTCGGCCTCTGCCTGAAGATCCGCAACCAGCTTGGAATCCAGCGGCAGCACGCAGGAACTGAATTGCTCGATGTGCTGAAGGGTGTAACCCGCCCGCTGGGCAAAGTCCACTTCCCTGCTGCTGACAGGCACGAAGCCCGGGCCGCTGCCGGGAATCAACTGGTCTTCAGGTATCTCTGTGAGCGAAGTTGCCGGGTGGTTCGTGTCCACCAAAACCATGGTGCGGCCCTCAGAACGTGCCAACTGCTCTGCGGCCTCCAGGAGCTGACGACCCACGCCCTGGCTCTGATACTCCGGGAGAATATCCAGGGTGAACTCCGCAAGGTCCATGTTGTCCGCGAGCGGCAGCGCAATGTCCACTGTTCCCACGATGACCCCGTCCACCTTGGCTACCAGGATGATCTGGCGCTCATAGGGGTCGGAGAACTCAAGCAGCTTCTCCAGGGGTGTGTAAGCCAGGTCATCGCTGCCCCAGGTCTGCATCCGGACCCGTCGCGCCACTTCCACGGCGTCCAGGAAATCCCTTGCCTTGGGGCTGTCCAGATTGTCCGGCACCCATAGCTGCTCGACAACAACGGTCTTCGCCTCGTGTACAGTCATCCCAGCCGTTTCTGCCATTCGCCTTCAAAACCGGAAGGCTTGAATCCAAGGGCGATATTTATGGCCAGCATATGCCGGTTTTCATTGGCGTTCCATGTCATGACGCCTGTGGCGTCCGGCCAAAGACTTTCCGCCCTCCGAAGATTGGCGATTTTGACCAGCATGCCAAGGCCGTGTCCCCGGTGGCCGGGAGCCACCAGCGTGTCTTCCTGGCTGACGACCGCCGGCAGCGCCTCACGGTGGGTCAGGACCGTATAGGCCGCCAGCTCCCCGCTCGGGCGGTGCCGGGCAGCAGCCACAACCGAGTCCATGCCGCTTGCCCGCCACGTGGATTCCTCACGCCGAACCCGCACGGCGTCCCACTCTTCGCCTTCCCACCCCAGACCGGCAATGGGCACCTCCGTGCTCATGAGGCTCTTGAGATTGGCAAAACTGTCCAGGAGTTCGTCCGGGCATTCGTTCATCCAACCGATGATGTCGTACTCCGTTGCCCGGCGCAGCGCCTCGACTTCGAGTTCAATCAGGTGCGCCTCATCAACCGGCAGTGTCAGGATGCTGCTGGTTTCGACCTGTTCCAGGGAATAGCCATGGTGCAGGGCAAAGCGGGTCGATGCCGCGTTCAGGGGCACGCCACCCGTGCCGGACTTTGCCTCCAGCAGCGCCTCGCCCGCAATGACAGGCCCGATTGGCTCGCCGCAGTATCCGTCAAGGGAAGTACGGTTCCGCTCCACAGCCGCCTTTTCGAGAACTTCAAGGATCATCGTCCCAATGCCGCGCCGCCGGAAAGCTGCGTCAACGACGACGTCCACACCCGCCGTCGTCGTGTTCTCGCTTAACGGCAGGGTCAGCGATCCGCTGCCCACCACAATGCCGTCCAAACGGGCCAGGTAGACGTGCCGCTCCTCATATTCGTTGCCCTGCCAGAACATGAACGACTCGGCCAATGTGGCCGAATGGTCCAGGTTTCCCCACAAAGCAAGCTCATGGGCGATGCGTAACGCATGGAAGGCTTTGAAGTCCGTTGAGGCAGTGGCCTCCGGACCGTGCGGAACAGGAAGCCTTTCTATGGTGAGCCCGCCGTTGGCGGAAAAGTTCGACGACGACGCCACGCCCCACAGCCTACGACCGCCTGGGGTGGCAAACAAGTCGCGGCCAGCCTGCACGAACCCATGAAAAAGGGACCGCCCGGCAATGCCGGACGGTCCCTCTCAGAGTTTGAACTCGCGAAGCTTACGCCTCGGTGAGAACCTTGGTGACGTTCGGGTCAACGGTGATGCCCGGACCGAACGTGGTTGCAACCGTAGCCTTCTGGATGTAGCGGCCCTTGGAAGCGGACGGCTTCAAACGAAGCACCTCTTCCAGTGCAGCTGCGTAGTTCTCAGCCAGCTTCTGGGCGTCGAAGGACACCTTGCCGATGATGAAGTGCAGGTTCGAGTGCTTGTCGACGCGGAAGTCGATCTTGCCGCCCTTGATGTCGTTGACAGCCTTGGTGACATCCGGGGTAACCGTACCGGTCTTCGGGTTCGGCATGAGGTTACGCGGGCCCAGGACCTTACCGAGGCGGCCAACCTTACCCATGAGGTCAGGGGTTGCCACGGCGGCGTCGAAGTCGGTCCAGCCGGCTGCGATCTTTTCGATCAGGTCATCGGAACCAACGAAGTCGGCGCCGGCAGCAATTGCTGCCTCAGCCTTGTCGCCGGTTGCGAAAACGAGGACGCGGGCGGTCTTACCGGTGCCGTGCGGCAGGTTGACGGTGCCACGGACCATCTGGTCGGCCTTACGCGGGTCAACGCCCAGACGGAAAGCGACCTCAACGGTTGCGTCGAACTTGGAAGGGTTGGTGTCCTTCGCGAGGGTGATTGCCTCGAACGGGGCGTAGACCTTGTCTGCCTCGATCTTGGCTACGGCTGCCTCATATGCTTTGCTGCGCTTTGCCATGCTGCTTATTTCTCCTTGTGCAGTTGTGGTCTGCGGACCGCGCTGGGCCCTGCCACAAGTCGTGGATCCGGCAAGGATCCTGCGACATTTTAATGTTTCAGATGCCGGTTGCCCGGCGGGTGAAGGCTGAAATTAGCCCTCTGCTGCGTCTATTTGTCGAAAGTCTCCGGGACTCACTTCCGGCGAGTGCTTCGTTCCTCAGCCCGCACCGTCCGTGCATTCCTCGACTATTCGACGGTGATACCCATGGAACGGGCGGTACCAGCGATGATCTTGGCAGCAGCCGCGATGTCGTTGGCGTTCAGGTCTTCCATCTTGGTGGAAGCAATCTCTTCGACCTGGGCCTGGGTCAGCTTGGCAACCTTGACGGTGTGCGGGGTAGCCGAACCCTTGGCAACGCCTGCAGCCTTCTTGATGAGCTCTGCAGCCGGCGGGGTCTTGGTGATGAAGGTGAAGGAACGGTCTTCGTAGACCGTGATTTCAACCGGGATAACGTTTCCGCGCTGGGATTCCGTTGCAGCGTTGTACGCCTTGCAGAATTCCATGATGTTGACACCGTGCTGGCCAAGCGCAGGACCGATCGGCGGAGCCGGGTTAGCGGCACCTGCCTGGATCTGCAGCTTGATGAGGCCGGTGACCTTCTTCTTGGGAGCCAATGTAGGGTCCTTCTCTCAATAGCTTCCTGGGACACAGGAGCGCGTCCCAGGTTTGTGGCCGCCATGGCAAGGCGGCCGGCCGCTTCCGAACCGCAAAGCAGGCGGAACGGGAGCGAAATCTTGGAATCAGCTAGATCTTGGTGACCTGGTTGAATGCGAGCGTAACCGGGGTTTCGCGCTCGAAGATCGAGACCAGGACCACGAGGGTCTGGGACTCGGGCTTGATCTCGGAGATCGTTGCCGGAAGGGTCTCGAACGGGGCCTTCCTTGACGATGACGGACTCGCCGACCTCGAAGTCGACAGCCACGGGAGCCTGGCTCTGCTTGTTGACCGGCTTGCCCTTCTCGGCCTGCTCTTCTTCGAAGACCGGGGCGAGCATGGAGAAGACCTCGTCAAGGCGCAGCGGGACCGGGTTGTGGGCGTTGCCAACGAAGCCAGTGACGCCGGGGGTGTGGCGAACGGCGCCCCAGGAAGCGTCGGTCAGGTCCATGCGGACCAGGACGTAACCGGGGATGCGGACGCGGTTGATTACCTTGCGCTGCGCGTTCTTGATCTCGACGACTTCTTCCATCGGGACCTGGATTTCGAAGATGTAATCTTCCATGTCCAGCGTCTGGATGCGGGTCTCGAGGTTGGCCTTCACGCGGTTTTCGTAACCGGCGTAGGAGTGGATGACGTACCAGTCACCCTCCTGGCGGCGAAGCTTGGCCTTGAATTCCTCAGCCGGATCCGCGGGCGCTGCAGCGGCAGCGGCTTCCAGCGAGACATCCGCAGCGTCGACGTCGGAGTCGTCGTCAGAGTCGGACTCGTCATCAGACTCAGCGTCTACGTCAGACTCGAAATCCTCTTCGGAATCATCGACGTCGGCAGATTCGGGCGCAGCAGAGTCAGCCTCCGACTCTTCCGCGGCCTCAGCCGCGGCGTCGTTTGTGCTTTCAGCGGGCCCATCCAGCTCAGCCTCGTTTACCTCAAGCTCCTGCTCAGACACTTGGTCTCCTGCTTCCTCATTGCCTAACATGCCTATTTAAATGGCTCAATTCCGCAAACCCCACAAAATTCCTGAGTTACCAAGGAATTTCGCGCGGTTTGCGGACAGATCCGCTTAGCGGTCCGTAGCGCCTGACCCACCGAAGACCCAGCTCACTCCCGTGCCGAAGGCAAGGTCCAGCAGGGTGACGATGAGCATCATGATGGCTACGAACACCAGCACCACGACCGTGTAATTGATCAGTTCCTTGCGGGTCGGGGCAACGACCTTCTTCAGTTCGCCGATAACCTGGCGGATGAAGAGTGCAATTCGGGCAAAGAAGCCGGCATCGGCTTTCTTGGCAGGACGGCCCTTTGAGCTGCTAGCAGCCGTTTCGGTCACCTGGTCCTCACTCACCTTGCAAAGTCGTTTGACCCGGCTCTGATCAGAGCCATGGTTGCTGCGCTTGCCCCGGCGTTTCCGCCGGAACAGCTTGCGCAGGGCAGACAGGACTCGAACCTGCAACCTGCGGTTTTGGAGACCGCTGCGCTACCAATTGCGCCACTACCCTATGGATCGAATCCATGTTTCAGGCCGCACTTCAGCCTGTGGTGCTTTTCAACACCGGTGAACCAGTCTACGCAAGAACTTCGCGATAGTCGAACCGGACTAATTCCGGGCCTTCCGGCCGCTTATGAATCAATGTGAGCAGCATTATCAGTCACATTGTCCAGCAGGCGCCCGGGAGCTCCGCAGAACAGCATAAGGTAGTTTACGTCGAATCCCATCATCCAGCCCACGAGCTGCCTGCGAAGAACGGTACATAGATGTCTGCCGGAACACCTGCCGCCCGCATTTCACAACGAATCTCCGCTATTGCCGAGTCCGCCACCCTTGCCGTTGACGCCAAGGCCAAGGCACTGAAGGCCGCGGGGCGCCCCGTGATCGGTTTCGGTGCCGGCGAACCCGATTTCCCCACCCCGGATTACATCGTCAAGGCAGCAATCGAGGCTGCTGCCCAGCCGAAGTACCACCGCTACTCCCCCGCTGCCGGGCTTCCCGAGCTGAAGAAGGCCATCGCCGATAAAACCCTCCGGGACTCCGGCTACAAAGTGGACCCGTCGCAGGTCCTGGTGACCAACGGCGGCAAGCAGGCTGTCTACAACACCTTCGCCACCTTGGTTGATCCGGGCGACGAAGTCATCATCCCCACGCCCTTCTGGACCACTTATCCGGAGGCCATCCGTCTCGCGGGGGGCGTTCCGGTGGAGGTATTCGCCGGACCCGAGCAGGGCTACCTCGTGACCATCGAGCAGCTTGAAGCCGCTGTCACGGACAAAACCAAGATCCTGCTGTTCGTGTCCCCGTCCAACCCGACCGGCGCTGTATACAGCCCGGAGCAGGTTGCGGAGATCGGCAAGTGGGCGGCTTCCAAGGGCCTGTGGGTTGTCACCGACGAAATCTACGAGCACCTGACCTATGACGGCGTGAAGTTCACCTCCATCGCCACCGCAGCACCGGAGCTTGGCGACAAAGTTGTCATCCTCAACGGCGTGGCCAAGACCTACGCCATGACAGGCTGGCGCGTGGGCTGGATGATCGGCCCGGCCGACGTCATCAAGGCTGCCACCAACCTGCAGTCGCACGCGACATCCAACGTTTCGAACATCATGCAGGTCGCGGCCGCCGCTGCCCTCACGGGTCCGTTGACCGCCGTCGACGAAATGAAGGTCGCGTTCGACCGCCGCCGCAAGGCGATCGTGG
Organism: Arthrobacter sp. StoSoilB13; assembly: GCF_019977255.1. Classification (NCBI taxonomy): domain Bacteria; kingdom Bacillati; phylum Actinomycetota; class Actinomycetes; order Micrococcales; family Micrococcaceae; genus Arthrobacter; species Arthrobacter sp. StoSoilB13. The sequence goes on from NZ_AP024647.1 coordinate 1,702,114, forward strand.
CCGGCCTGAACGCGATTGACGGCGTGGAATGCCCGACGCCGACCGGCGCCTTCTACGTGTACGCGGACGTCCGCGGTCTGCTGGGTAAGGAATTCGAAACTTCCAACGGCCCGGTCCGCCCTACGACATCCGCGGAACTCGCCACGTTGATCCTCGACGAGGTTGAAGTAGCGATCGTTCCCGGCGAGGCATTCGGCCCGTCCGGCTATGTTCGCCTGTCCTACGCACTTGGCGACGACGATCTCGCCGAGGGCGTCCGCCGGATCCAGGAATTCCTGGGCAAGGCGAAATAGCTTATGGCCCGGTAGCGCTTCGACGTTACCGGTTGAATGCTCCCGCACCAATGTTTGTTGGTGCGGGAGCATTTCCGTTTAAGCGGCGGGATCTGAGAGAGCATCCGTCAAAAGGGCGACGGATGTGAGAGAGCATCCGTCAAAAGGGCGGCGGATGTGGGAGAGGATCAGAGGAGGCGGCGCTCGGCGGCCCACTTGGTGAGTTCGTGGCGGCTGGAGAGCTGCAGTTTCCGGAGCACGGCGGACACGTGCGTCTCCACGGTCTTGATGGAAATGAACAGCTCCTTGGCCACTTCCTTGTAGCTGTATCCGCGCGCGATGAGCCGCATGACTTCCAGCTCACGCGCCGAGAGACGATCCAATTCGTCGTCCGCGATGTCTGCTGGTGCCGTACCGAAGGCGTCCAGGACGAAGCCAGCGAGGCGCGGCGAGAAGACGGCGTCGCCGTCCGCCACGCGGATCACGGCATCGGAAATACCGGCACCGGAAATCGTCTTGGTGACATAGCCGCGGGCACCGGCCCTGATCACTGCCACGACGTCCTCGGCTGCGTCTGAAACACTCAGTGCCAGGAAGCTGGTGGTGCCCAGGAGCGCGGCAGACCCTGCGATGACCTCGCGCCCTCCGCCGCCAAGGCCACCGGGAAGGTGCACGTCCAGCAGGACAACCTCAGGCCGGGTTTCCGCAATGACAGCAATGGCCTCCTCAACCGTGCCCGCCTCGCCCACGACGTCCATGCGGTGATCGAGATCCGCCTTCAGCCCGGAACGGAAGATCGTGTGGTCATCGACGATCACCACCCGTACACTGCGCGGCTCACCGCTTTGGGAGGTGTTGTTCATTACCGTGGTTCTCCATTCCGTACTTCGCCGCTGTGCACATCTCCGAAGCGCGTATCCCCGGATCGCACGTCTCCAGTGCGCACATCTCCAGTGCGCGTATCGCCACCATCGGCGTTTATCGAGGGGAGGGCCAGCCGGACTTCGGTTCCGTCCCTGCTGCTGTTGATCGTGGCCGTGCCTCCGTGACGCTTCATGCGGCCGATGATTGATTCCTTGACCCCCAGCCTGTCATCGGGGACGGACTCAACGTCAAATCCCGGGCCGCGGTCCTTGATGAAGACCTCGGTGTTTCCTGCTGTGCTCTCCATGTAGACGGAAACAGTTCCCCCGCCGTGCCGGGCAGCATTGAGCATGGCTTCCCTGGCTGCCTGGACCAGGGCCTCGTGCCTGTCAGTCATATCGGCGTCGCCCACGGTAACCACCTCCACGGCCTGGCCGTGGGCATCCTCCACTTCGGCGGCTACGGCTTTGATCCGCTCGGCCAGCAGTCCTGCATTCTTGGCGGCATCAGTGAAGAGCCAGGACCGAAGTTCACGTTCCTGGGCCCTCGCCAGCCGGACAACGTCTTGCTCAGAGCTTGCCCTGCGCTGGATCAGGGCAAGGGTCTGCAACACCGAATCGTGGAGGTGGGCCGCGATCTCCGCGCGCTCGGTTTCCCGTACACGCCCCGCCCGTTCAGTCTCGAGGTCCTTCCAGAACTTCAGTCCCCACGGCAGCAGGACCAGTGCAACCCCGCCCAGCACAGCAACGGATGCCAGGAGCGCAAGCCAGGTCTGCTCCCAGGATCCCGATCCGGACACCATAACCAGGACACCGGCAACTACCAATGCAAGGCCGGCGGCCAAGCGGACCCAGCCACCAGCCTGGTCGGCCTTGGTTTTGTCCACCAAACCGGCCCTGCGGGTCTCGTCGAGTTGCATCCATGCGATCGCAGCACCGCCCAGGATGGCAGCTGCCGGAATCAGTGTTCCCAAGGGCACATCGACGCCGAACTGGCGGGCAATCAGGATCACAGCGACCAGAAGCAGGGCCGGCTCCGAGCAGGATCTCCTTGCCATACTGGATTCTTCGAAAGTTGAACCGGGAGACCGGTGATGCGGAGCCTCCGGATTCGGCCCAGCCGCCGGCAGGAGCCGCCGTGCTGCCGCTGGTTGCCCCACCAGACAGTTGTTCACCAAGCGATGCGCTACCAAGCAATGGGCTACCTGGCGGTGGGCTGGCAAACTGTGGACCAAAGGCACCCGCACCATCGGGTGCCGGCAGGTTTCCACCCACCGCAGGAGCACCGATCACCGGCGGTGCGGGTCCGGCGTCGGGCGCTTTTGGTATGGACTCAGTGGCAGGCGGAAGGCTGACTGCGGGAGCAATAGGCGACGCCGGGCGCCGGGCATTGCGGCGCGCGGCCTCATCAGCGGTGGGAACCATGGTCCACAGCCAGGCGTAGAAGGCCAGCCCCGCTCCCCCGGCGAAGCAGGCAAGGATCATGCCCAGCCGGACATACTTCACGGGCCAGCCCAAATGGTCGGCAAGTCCGCTGCAGACGCCGGCGATCATGCGGTCGCTGCTGCGGACCAGCGGCGGGCGTTGTACAGCGGTTGTCATGTACCAATCCAAACACGGATCAGGGTTGCCCGGACCTGAAACCGGCCTGATTCGGGGGTCCCTCAGGGATCATTCAGGGTATCCCCCAGTAGAGGGCAGGGTACCCGGGACGGGAGGATCGAGGTATGAACGCGAACAGCATGAACCCAGAGGAATCCGGAACGCCTGGCAGCGCCGGCACACCCGATCCTGGCGACGCCGGCACATCCGGTCCTGACGCCAACGCTGGCACATCCGCCGGCGCCCCGGGGGAACCGTCCCCCCACGCCTATCCTTCACCCGAGACCGGTCCCGGTGCACCCCGCACTGCACCACAGCCCCGCACCGAACCCCAACCCCGCACTGCACCCCAGCAGAACTTCTTCGACTGGATCCGCAGCCAGGGCGTCCGCCGTGGGCCGGACCGCTGGATCGGTGGCGTCTCCAGCGGAGTGGCGCACCGGTTCGGCATCGACCCCCTGATTGTCCGGGGGATCTTCATCGTCCTGGCACTCTTTGCCGGCATTGGCGTCCTCCTTTACGGCCTGGCGTGGGCCTTGCTGCCTGAACCGGACGGCCGCATCCACGTTCAGGAAGCAGCCGCCGGGCGCTGGTCAGGTGGCATGACAGGAGCGTTAATCACCACGATCATCGGCCTGCCTGGCCTGGGCCGCGGGTTCTGGGGCTGGGGCTGGAACGGCCTTCCCGGCCTGTTGTGGACGCTGTTCTGGGTGGGCGGCGTCATCTACCTCATCTACTACCTGGTGCAGCGCAACAAGGGATCGAAGGTGGGCCAGCCCATGAACCAACAGGACTTTGCAAGCACTTCTTATGGAATGGCTACTGCCTACGGAGCGCCCACGGCATACGGAACGCCAACGGCAACCGGGACAAACACTGATACCGGCATGAACACAGCTGCCGGCACCAACACCGGTGTTCCGGTCTACGGCCAAGGCCAGCCAGGCACCAAACCGCAGGGTTATGGGGCTGGCCCCTACGAGCCATCAGGCCCGCGGCCGCCCTTCGGCCCCACTCCGCCCCAGGGCGGACAGCCTTTTGGCGGCCAGCCGCACAACGGTGAACCCAAGCCGCCCCGCGCCCGGCGCAGGGGTCCCGGGCCAGCGATAGTTGCCGTCACCGCGGGTGTGGCACTGCTGGTTGGGGGCACCTTGAAAGCGCTGGACGCCGGCAACATCATCGAGCTCGGCCACTCAGCCAACGCCGTGGTGTGGGCCGCGGGTGCAGCGGTCCTGGGTTTGGGCATCCTCATTGCGGGGTTGCGGGGACGGACCTCCGGTTTCCTCGGTTTCCTGGCGGTGGTGGCCTTGATCATCGGTGGAATCTTCAACGTCGTCCCAAGGAATGGCGATCGCTTCACGTTCCATGACGTGGACTGGGCACCACTGAGCATCGAGCAGGCCCGGCAGGGGGTCGACGTCACTGGCGGCAAGGGAACAGTGAACCTGGACGACCTGGCCCTGACGGCTCCGCTGACCACCGAAATCGTGGTCCCCGTGGACGCCACCTTCAGCAACGTCACCGTCATCATCCCGGACGACGTACCCGTTGAGGTGAGGGCCGATATGACCTTCGGCAACCTCAACGAACACGGCTCGGACCGCGGGGGCCGCCTCCAGGACGAGCGTTCGGTCTACAACGCCGATAAGCCCGGAGCCAACCTCGTGGTGGAGATCGATGGCACTTTCAGCAACGTGACCATCCAGGAAGGAAACTGACATGAGCACGAACGAGTCAAGCAACGCACGTGAAGCCGCGGAATCGAATGAGCCCGCACCCGCACCGCGGCTCCAGCCAATACCGCTCACGCCACCGCTTGAGCCCAGCTATCGGGTGGAACCGGACATCGACGACGACGAACCGCAGCACGCGCGGATCGGCACCGTGGTGTGGGGATTGATTGTGATTGCCCTGGCCGCTTTATTGGCAATCTCCACCCTTGGTTGGGTGGTGCTGGACGGCACGTATGTGCTGATCGGCCTCATGATCGGCGCAGGCGCAGCCTTGGTCATCGGAGGAGTCCTCGCCGCCCGCAAGAGTGCTGGTAAAACCAAGAGCCCCGCAAGGTAACTGCCAAGCCATCCGGACAGGTACCAACGTGACAGGTACCAACGTGACAGGTACCAACGTGACAAAGCAACCACAACAAGGAAGTCTGTAGCCATGGACAAGTTCTTCAGCATCGTCAGGGGCTTCGGCCTGAAGCGTGGACCCCAGCGCTGGTTGGGTGGTGTCTGCGGTGGGATCGCTGCGAAGCTCAGGGTGGACGTGGCATACGTTCGCGTCGCTTTCCTGCTCTTCTGCCTCTTGCCCGGGCCGGCTGCAGTGTTCTATATCCTCGCTTGGCTCATCCTGCCGGACCAGAAGAACAGGATCGTGCTGGAGTCGTTCATCAGCCAGCGTTCCCGTTAGGGTCACGACGATCAACGACTTCGACGCCAGCGACACAAAGCGCCCCGCCGCTGCGGGGCGCTTTCGTTGTTTTCAGAGAGATTTCCAATACCGCACGGCCGGGGTCGAAAGTAACCATTTGTGTCCCACCCCACATCCACGTCTACAATCGTTGGGAGCTCAGCGTGGCGCTCTACACGTATTCCTCCAAGCCATGAGTGAGCAAACATGAAAATTGGCATTCTTACCAGCGGTGGCGACTGCCCCGGACTCAACGCAGTAATCCGGGGAGCGGTCCTGAAGGGGATCGCAATCCACGGCCAGGAGTTCGTGGGTTTCAAGGACGGCTGGCGCGGCGTTGTGGAAGGTGATGTCATCGACATCCCCCGCACCTTGGTCCGCGGTATCGCCAAGCAGGGTGGCACCATCCTGGGCACCTCCCGCACCAACCCCTTCGAGAACGGCGGCGGACCGGACGTCATCAAGGCCCACATGGAACGCCTGGGCATTGACGCCATCATCGCTATTGGTGGCGAAGGCACGCTGGCGGCGGCAAAACGGCTCACCGACGCCGGACTGAAAATTGTTGGTGTTCCCAAGACCGTGGACAACGACCTCGACGCAACCGACTACACCTTCGGTTTCGATACAGCGGTTGAAATCGCCACCGAAGCAATCGACCGCCTCCGCACCACAGGTGAGTCCCACCACCGCTGCATGATCGCCGAGGTCATGGGCCGCCACGTAGGCTGGATCGCGCTGCACGCCGGAATGGCCGCTGGTGCACACGCCATCCTCATCCCGGAACAGACGGTCAGCATCGAGCAGATTACCGAGTGGGTCCAGGAGGCCCACGACCGCGGTCGCGCGCCCCTGGTGGTGGTAGCTGAGGGCTTCGTTCCGGACCACATGGAATCTCCCCACTCCGAGCGCGGACTGGACACTTTCGGCCGGCCCCGCCTGGGCGGAATCGCGGACCAGCTCGCCCCGGAAATCGAAGCACGCACGGGCATAGAGACCCGCGCCACCATTCTTGGCCACATCCAGCGTGGCGGCGTACCAACGGCCTATGACCGCGTTCTGGCAACCCGCCTGGGCATGGCAGCTATCGATTCGGTGGTGGAGGGACGTTGGGGCACCATGGTCGCCCTGAAGGGGACGGACATCTCCCACGTTGGTTTCGAAGAAGCACTGGGCAAGCTCAAGACCGTTCCGCAGCACCGCTACGACGAAGCGAGTGTGTTGTTCGGCTAGGCTGAATCCATGACTCTTGAGCCCACGTCCGCTGCCATTATCCAGCTGGCGTGGGCTCGGCATTTGGGGTTCGACGACGACGCTTTCGCCGCCGCTGCGGCCCGGGTCACCACTTCGGAGGTGGATCCAAGCGACCCCTCAAACCGCATCACCCTCGCCGACGAATCGGCGCAGGCAGTCGTTTTCCTCCGCCTTTTTGGTGCCTCAGCGCTGGTGGGACCCCAGTGGGTCCTCGACGCAGCCGCTGGAATTCCAGACACTGAGCTTGCCCAGCATGTCACGCTGTTGACCCTCACCCGGTCCCACGGTGGACACGGCCCTGGGGTCCTCCGCCTTGTTCTTTGCCGACGACCTCCCACTCAATCAACCATCCGAAGACCTCACGGTCTCACGGGGCAATCCAGAGGCGATCGCGCTGGAAGGGCTGTGCCCCCCGGATGACGTCAACGAAGTGGGCCTGCAAGCCCTTGAGCACCGCTTCACCATCATGCATCCCGAAGAAGAACAGCCCACCCCCGTGGCGTGCGGGGCCTACTCCGAGTGGGAGGGAATCCTGGCCAACATGGGCGTCCTGGTAGCTCCGCCCTGGCGTCGGCGTGGCCTGGGAACGCTCGCTGCATCGATTGCTGCCCACGAAGCCCTGGCCGCTGGTCTGACGCTCCAGTGGAAGGCCGATGTCAGCAACAGCAGCGCACTCGCGATGGCGCGAAGCTTGGGATTCGCCACTGGCGGACTCCATGCGAGCGTGCTGCTCGGCTGACAAGCGCCGAACCGGGCCAGCCTTGGTCCTGGATGGCACCGGTCTTGCCCCTGCGTCCGGGTCAGGACCAGCCAAAAGTGGGCTGGTCCCCGCCGTTTGCCACGCTACTTCCTGACCGTTTCCTGAGGAGCCCCGCTTGAAGCAGCAGCTCCCCAGCCTTCAACGGACTTCGGTTTGGCAAAGAACACGGCCACCACTGCCCCGACGAGGATCGCACAGGCGGGCAGCACGATCGACTGGCTCATCGCCGTCGAGTATCCTGCATGCAGTGCCTCGGGAAGGGCGCCGTTCATGGACGCTTCGTTCGCCGGAGCTCCCGCTGGCGCCGCGGGCAGCTCGGCCGCAAGCCGCGCCTGGATCAGCGCAGCAATGGCCGCCGATCCAAGGACTGCGCCGATCTGGCGGGTGGTGTTGAACACGCCCGAACCGGCGCCCGCTTGGCGCGGTTCGAGGTTCCGTGTTGTCGCATTGGATACCGGCCCCCAAATGAAGCCATTGGCAACACCCTGCAGGGCACTGGGAAGCAGGAACATCCAAATGGGAGTATCCGGCCGTAGAAGTGAAGCTGTCCAGAAGAGCGCTCCTGCCAGGCAAACCAGGCCAAAGGATGCGAACCAGCGCGGGTTGGCACGGTCGATCAGCTTACCCACGACGGGTGCCAGGCCACCGGAGATCACTGCCATGGGAATCATGAGCAACGCTGATTGGGTGGGGGTCAAGCCCCTCACAACCTGGTAGTAGAAGATGGTGGGCAGCGGGAACGCCGTCACTGTGAAGCCGACCACCATGATGGTGGTGTTGCCCAGCGAGAAATTGCGGTCCTTGAACAAAGCGAGCGGCAGCAGCGGTTCCCCGCCGCGCCGGCCCAGCAGCCACTGCCAGAGAACAAAGAGAACCAGGACCACGAGCCCTGCGATGATCAAGCCCCACACGGTAACGGCACCGGTGACCGTTCCCCACTTATAGGTTTGGCCTTCCTGGAGACCGAAGACCAAAAGAAACATGCCGACGGCGGAAAGCACCACGCCAGCGACGTCGAATGAATGGCTGTGCGTCGTCAGCTTCGGGACGAAACGGGTGACCATGGCGAAGGCGACAATTCCAATCGGGACGTTGACGAAGAAGATCCACTCCCATCCCAGTCCGTCCACCAGGACCCCGCCCAGAATGGGACCCACGAGGACAGCCATGCCGGCTGTCGCTCCCCAAAGCCCCATGGCGGCACCCCGGCGGTCCGGAGGAAAAATACGCGTGATGACAGCCATGGTCTGGGGCGTCATCATGGCCGCGCCGAGCCCTTGGACCGCGCGGGCGGCGATCAGCATGGTGATATCACTGGAGAAGCCGCACCACAGCGAAGCCAGGGTGAAGACCACCAGGCCGATCAAGTACAGATTCTTCGGCCCGAAACGGTCACCCAGCCTGCCCGTGATGAGGAGGGGTACCGCATATGCCAGGAGGTAGGCGCTGGTAACCCAGATGACGGCATTGATATCCGTCTTGAGGCCCTCCATGATTCGCGGATTCGCGACCGACACGATGGTGGTGTCGATAAGGATCATGAAGAAGCCTATGACGAGGGACCACAGCGCGGGCCACGGCTTGGCTACGTTTTCCAAGGGATTCCTTCGGCTGGTATGAAAGTTCTCTGATCCCGCACTCATCAGTACGGTTGTCGCAGCTGCCGGGCTTCCCGGAACCCCTCGCGCCTTAGCCCAGAAGGGCCAATATTTCGGCCCTGGCAAACATCCTGGCCGCTTCGCGCGCGGTGGGAGTTCCGGCGTCGGGGTCTGCTCCTGCGTCCAGCAGCGCCCGGGCGACGCCCGTGTATCCCTTGAATACCGCCCCGGCAAGCGGCGTCTGACCACGGTCATTGGGGGTATTCACATCGGCGCCGTGGTGCAGGATCAACTGCACGGTTTCCTCGTGCCCATGGTAGGCAGCAAGCATCAGCAGCGAATCTCCGGAGGCGTTGGTGAGCGTGGCCGGGGCACCGGCATTCAGGTAGCTCCGAAGCATCTCGGTGTTGCCTTCGCGGGCGGCATCGAAGAGGGTGTGGGCCAAGGCGACTGCTTCGTCGTCGGCGCCCGTATCGGTGGCGGCAGAGTCGGCTTCGGATCCGGTGCTGTGACTAGGTTGGCTCATCGATGGGGTCCCTTCAGGAATCCGGTTTGGCGCCCGACCACCTGGCCGGCGTCGGGGGCGACGATCACTTCCTGGGCTGCGATATAAGGCTCCTCGCCGTCCATGACTGTCAACGTTTCATCCGCCGGAACGGAGCGCTTGATGACAGCCAAAGCCACAGGGCCCATCTCGAAGTGCTGCGCCACAGATGTCAGAGTACCCACCTTGCGCTCCCCCGCAAATACAACACTGCCAACGGCCGGAAGAGTGTGTTGCGAGCCGTCCAGCTGCAGGAAGACGAGGCGCCGCGGCGGATGGCCGAGATTGTGAACGCGTGCGATGGTCTCCTGGCCCTTGTAGCAGCCCTTGCTCAGGTGAACGGAGGTGCGAATGAGGTCCAGCTCGTGCGGGATGGTCCTGTCATCGGTCTCCGCACCGAGACGTGGGCGCCACGCGGCAATCCGGAGGGCGTCGGCCGCCATGGCACCAGCCAGGGGCAGGCCTTCGACCACGGATTCCAGGTCTGCCGCAGGGACGAGGTATTCGAACCATGGGCGTTCGAGGCCAGGGTGCGACTCCTCCGGGACAGTGCTGTAGGAATAGCCGCCCGGGCCTACATGCGGCCACGGATCTTCCCAAACCAAGTAATCGCCAAGCTTCTCCACGGGCTTTGTGGAACCAAGGACAGCCCACTCCCCGGAGACATCCGTGACCTCCACGCGAAGCATGAACTTCATCTTGTTCAACCACTCGGCCAACGGCTCCGCTTCCGCGGCCTCGACGATCAGCCAAGTGGTTTCACCGTCGTCGATAACCCGCGCATCGAACTCGATGCGGCCCTGGACACTGAGCAGCAACAGTTCGCTGCCAACACGGGGCTGGAGGTTGGTCACCTGCTGGGATGAAAGCGTGTTGAGCCAGCTGAGGCGGTCCGGTCCGGACACCGTCACCACACCGCGGTGTGAAAGATCCACGACGGCCGTACCGGTTGCCAGAGCGCGTTGCTCCCGCAGCGGCTCGCCATAATGGGCCGCGACGCCGGCATCCAGACCAGTGTCTTCGACAGCGCCAGGGCGCGACAACAGGGGGCTCTTGTAAGTCATATGTAGTAGAAGTCCTTGCGGCTCAGTGGTATTCCGGAATCAGCGGTATTCCGGGTTCTCGAAATCGAATCGCGTGCCGGCTTTCCATTCTTCCGGAAGGTTGCCATAGGCAGGGATGCCGCCTGCATCCCTGAGCAGGCGGGCCATGTGCATCAGGTTCCAGGACATGAAGGTGGTGTTCCTGTTGGTAAAATCACTCTCCGGACCACCGGACCCTTCATCCAGATAGCTTGGCCCTGGGCCTACAGGGCCAATCCAGCCGGCATCAGCTTGCGGAGGAATAGTGAAGCCTATGTGCTGGAGGCTGTACAGCACGTTCATGGAACAGTGCTTGATGCCATCTTCATTTCCGGTGATGAGGCATCCACCCACTTTCGGGTAGAACGCCCACTGGCCCTTGTCGGTCAGTTCGCCGGAGTGGGCGTACAGACGCTCAATGAGCTTCTTCGTCTGGGAAGAGTTATCGCCCAACCAGATGGGACCGGCCACCACCACGATGTCGGCCTCAGCGACCAACGGATAGATCTCCGGCCATTCATCGGTTTTCCAGCCGTGCTCCCGCATGTCCGGATAGACACCGCTGGCGATATCGTGGTCGACAGTCCGGATGAGGCGGGTGGTGACGCCCTGCTTTTCCATGATGTCGCGGCTGATGCGGATCAGCCCATCGGTGTTGCTGACCTGAGGTGAAGGTTTCAACGTGCCGTTGAAGAACACGGCCTTGAGTCCCTCGTAGCCTCCCGGTTTGAGGTTGTTATTCACTAGCTGCTCCTTTTGCTGGTTGCGTGTGGAACGTTCAGTGACACCTCGCGCCGGGCGTCAGGAAACCCTGTGAAGGAACGCCGAGGCGTGTGGTTCCAATGCCTTGCCGTTGGCGGCAACATCCCAGCGCCAGAGGAGATTGCCATCCACCAGGCCAAAGATCCGTGTTGCGGCGGTGTACTCCTTTGAGTGGCTGCCGCGCATCACCATATCCGTGGTGAGCTGGATCTGTGGTCCCTTGATCTGGCCGTAGTAGAGCTCGGTGATTCCGCCAGGGTGGGCAATTGAAACGGAGATATCGAAGCCGCCTTCTTTGTTCCGGCGTTCTTCGACCTCATCGGCGGTCTTGAGCACGGGCACAATGTCCGCAGGGATCAGCCCGGGACCACCGTCGCCTTCCTGGAGCTTGCGTTCCAAGGCCCAAAAGCCGGTTTCAACGGTCAGTGGGCGCAACTTTGCGCCGGCGTCGTCGCTGATCCAGGTCTCGGCCCTGTACTGCAGGTACGGCAAACCGTTATGGGTGAAGGAAACGTGTTGGACGAAATGTTCCGAATCCTCATCACCACTGCCAAGCCGGCCGCGGCCTTCCCACTCACCAATGAGCCAGGAAAGCGGGACGAGTTCAGGCGTCAGGTCTGTTGGAATCTCAATAGGCACAACGACTACCTCTTTTGGACTGCAGGATCAGAAGGCTTTACTTCTGGCCCTTGAAAAGGCGGTAAACAACGAAACCCGCAAACCACGCCATGGCAATGCTTGCCAGGCCAAGGAGAACGAGGAAGAAGATTTCAAATGCGAGTACAGACATGATGCAATCCTAACCGTTAGTAGATGAGTAGTTTGTCTATGAAGTAGGCCAAGGCTCCTACAGCCCACACCGGTGCGACGCCCATTCCCAATGCTGCCGGAATATTGAGCCGCCCGCGCCTGAGAGTAGTCATCCGCCGGAAGCACACGAGGACCGACCCGACCACGACGCCCACCAAGGCAGCAGGCAGCACGGCGATATCGGAAAAAACAAGTCCGGCCAAGGGGCCCATGAGTCCGGCCATGACGATGCCCAGGGGAGCCACAATCCGGTCCGGCCAACGAATGACGCCTACCAGGAGTGCCACTGCGGCGCTCAACCCGGCCACCAGGACCATTTCCTTGACGCCGTTGAACCGGGCGCCGGCGATCCATCCTGCACCGAGGCAATTCAACAGGACTCCGGCACAACAGCCGAGCGTGGACTCCAGGCGCTGCGCCTGCCCCGTTCCCCGCACGAGCTGGATGATGAACACCGCCATGACGCCCAAGGCAATGAAGGCGGGGGTACCATCCAGGAATCCAGGAGCCGGCATGTAAGCTGCCGTCAATGCCGACCCGGCACCGGCCAGGGCAATGACCGAGGCCAGGGTTTTCTTGGCCGGGACCGCAAGGAAATGCGGCCAACCAAGCCCTACAGCCGCGGACGCCACAATGCCAATGCCCACCATGGCTTCCCGGGAAACGAAGGTGCTGGCCACGATGGCTGCGAGCGCCACGAGTCCGAATACCCCGATGCTCCAAGACTTCACTGTGTGCCCGACCTCAATTCGATGCGCCTTACGACCTCCCGACAATCCTGCCTTATGGCGGGCGAATATGTCGTAATTCCGGTGGCAGCCCGTCACGAATCCCTGACTGGCGGGGCTCGGGTGGGTATACTCGGACTTCAACGGCCCACACTGTTTGCCTTGATTCCGTTACAACGGGCCAAGGCTTGCCAGCTGCCGTGACCGGCCGGTGAAATTCCGGTTTCGACGCCCGATGATGCGCGTACAGCCCATTGGAGGAACTATGTCGCACATCCTGCTCCTGACGAACAGCACCGGCTCTTCGGTGGACATTCTGCCTGCCCTTGAGCTGCTCAACCACCGTGTTCACATCCTCCCGGCAGAACCGACTGCGCTGCTCGAAACCGACCCCACGGACATCGTCTTCCTGGATGCCCGCAAGGACCTGGTGGGGGCACGCTCCCTGACGCAACTCTTGAAGGCCACCGGACTCAGCGCCCCGCTCATGCTGATTCTTACCGAGGGCGGCATGGCAGCCGTTTCCTCTGCATGGTCAGTGGATGACATCGTGCTGGACTCCGCGGGCCCCAGCTGAGGTCGAGGCGAGAATCCGCCTGGCCATGGCCCGTGCTGTACCAGGCGAAGAGGAGACCCAGACGGAGATCCGCGCCGCCGGCGTCGTTATCGATGAAGCGAGCTACACCGCCCGGGTCAGCGGCCAACCCCTGAACCTGACGTTCAAGGAATTCGAGCTCCTCAAGTACCTCGCCCAGCACCCCGGACGCGTGTTTACCCGTCAGCAGCTGCTGACCGAAGTCTGGGGCTACGACTACTACGGTGGCACCCGGACGGTAGACGTGCACATCCGACGCCTCCGCGCCAAGCTCGGTGTTGACCACGAGAATCTCATCAGCACGGTCCGCAACGTCGGTTATCGCCTGACCTTGGTCAGGCTCCCGGATGACGAACTCTCCGAAGCGTAGACCGCCGTCGACTGCGAAACGAAAAGAGGCCAGGATTCACATGAATCCTGGCCTCTTCCCTTTCCGTGGAGGACATACGGGTCGAACGTATCGAGGCCACCCCACTGGTGGATCCCCCCTGTGTTGACTTCACGGTGGGCCACAGAGCCGCCGCAAAGCCGAACGAGATAACGAGCCTACAGCCGTTTCAAGGGGACTTCAAATTACAGTGCTTGCCCCGGACGTATAGCCTTGCATCATGAGTCAAGCGCACCCTGAGAACTGGCCAGTACTGCTCGTCACCGGCGCCCTCGATCCCGAACTCCTCAAGGACTTCAGGACACTCGCAGCGGCCGCCGAGGAATCCGACGGCAACCCTCCCCTGTCTGAACAGACACTGGTCATGTTGCGTGGGGCCGATGCCGGCGATCACTCCGTCCTGTCACTTGCGCTTTATGCCCCGGACGAGGATTCAGATCCGGCGACCGGAGAAGACCTGGCGGGAATCGCCGTCGTCGTTGAAGCGCCCGGCCCATCGGGAACAACGGGTGTCCTCGAATTGGCAGTCCACCCCACCTACCGCAATCAAGGCGTAGCGGGCCGCCTGCTGGAGGCGCTGGAAGGCAAACGCGGTTTTGACGGCTTGAGTGCCTGGTCCCATGGCAATCACGAGGCCGCGGCGGAACTGGCCACCCGTTTTGGCTACGGTCCCGTGCGTGAACTGTGGAAGATGCGGCTGATGTCCTCCACGTCCGCACTGCCCGACGTCGGCCTCCCGGACGGGGTCTCATTACGTCCCTTCGTGCCGGGACAGGACGAGGACGCTTGGCTTGCAGCCAACCGCGCGGCCTTCTCGCACCATCCCGAGCAGGGCTCCATGACGCGGGCCGATCTTGAGGCCCGCAAGGCCGAAGATTGGTTTGATCCCGCCGGCTTCCTCCTGGCCGTTAGTGACGCAGGCGAACTGCTGGGATTCCACTGGACCAAGGTTCACCCGCGGCAGGGACCCCATCCCGCGATCGGCGAGGTGTACGTAGTGGGTGTCACGCCCGGAGCGCAGGGCCTGGGGTTGGGCAAGGCACTCACCGTGGCCGGAATCAGGTACCTGCAGGACAAGGGCCTGCACGCCGTCATGCTTTACGTCGATGCCGACAACCGGGCCGCGGTATCCCTATACCAGAAGCTTGGCTTCATCCGTTGGGACACCGATGTGATGTATGGACCTTTAACCAAGAATTAACCTCAGCATCCCGCTGCAAGGAAAGCCCGGGACTTCTTGGATTCGGGCACCGGAATTGCTTGTAATGTGGGAGGAAACCCAGTCCTGAGCTTAGGAGAACCCCCATGCAGCCGGACCCCGTCGGCACCGCCGGATCCACTTCGAAGGGCGCCACACTGCCCCCACGCTTCGGATCATCGGAAGTGCCGGCTTCACGAGCCACCCAGGACCGCATTGACATCCCGGAATTTGCGCCGAGCCTGGAACCCGAAGGCGACATCACGCCGGACCGTTTCCTGGACCGTGAACTCAGCTGGCTCGCATTCAACTCCCGCGTTTTGGAGCTCGCGGAGGATCCGGACCTCTTTCTCCTGGAACGCGTGAATTTCCTGTCGATCTTTGCCTCCAACCTCGACGAGTTCTTCATGGTCCGCGTTGCCGGTTTGAAGCGGCGCATCGCCACCGGGCTTGCTGTTCCCTCCCCCGCCGGCCTGAGCCCCATCGAGGTGCTGGAGCAGATCGGCCAGGAGGCGCACAAGCTGCAGGAACGCCACGCGCGTGTCTTCGCCGAACAGATCCGTCCTGCCCTGGCTTACGAGCACATCCACATCATGCACTGGAATGAATTGGATGAAGATGCCCGTCACCGGATCAGCATCATGTTCCAGGAGAAGGTCTTCCCGATCCTGACGCCCCTGGCCGTGGATCCCGCACACCCCTTCCCCTACATTTCCGGCCTCTCGCTGAACCTTGCTGTGATTGTCAGCAACCCCATCAGCGACAAGGAACTCTTCGCCCGTGTAAAGGTTCCGGACCAGCTGCCGCGCCTGATCTCCGTGGACGGCCCCCGTGCAGGTGCCATTCCTGGCCGTGTTGCCCGCTTCATTGCGTTGGAAGAAGTCATCGCAGTCCACCTGGACAAGCTCTTCCCCGGCATGGAAGTCCTGGAGCACCACACCTTCCGCGTCACCCGCAACGAGGACCTTGAGGTAGAAGAAGACGACGCCGAGAACCTCCTCCAGGCCTTGGAGAAGGAACTCCTCCGCCGCCGCTTCGGCCCTCCTGTGCGTCTGGAAGTCACCACGGACATCAACCCGAACATCAAGGCTCTGCTCATCCGGGAACTCGGCGTTGAAGAGTCCGAGGTCTACTCGGTTCCGGCGCCCCTGGACCTCCGTGGCCTCTCTGCGATCAGCGCCATTGACCGCCCCGACCTCCACTACCCCAAGCATGTCCCGCACACGTCCCGGTATCTCAATGAATCCGAAACGTCCAAGGCGGCCAACGTGTTTGCCGCCATGCGCCGCCGGGACATCCTGCTCCACCACCCGTACGACTCGTTCTCCACTTCCGTTCAGGCATTCCTTGAACAGGCTGCCGCGGACCCCAAAGTCCAGGCCATCAAACAGACCCTGTACAGGACGTCCGGCGACTCCCCCATCGTTGACGCGTTGATCGATGCCGCAGAAGCCGGCAAACAGGTCCTTGCCCTGGTGGAGATCAAGGCCCGCTTTGACGAGCAGGCAAACATCTCCTGGGCCCGGAAGCTGGAACAGGCGGGCGTACACGTTGTGTACGGCATTGTGGGCCTGAAGACCCACTGCAAGTTGTCTTTGGTGGTCCGGCAGGAAGTGGATGGCCTGCGCCGCTATTGCCACATCGGTACCGGCAACTACCACCCGCGGACCGCCCGCTACTATGAGGACCTCGGCTTGCTCACGGCGAACGAGCAAGTGGGCGAAGACCTGTCCAAGCTGTTCAACCAGCTCTCCGGATACGCACCGAAGTCCACGTTCAAACGGCTGCTCGTGGCGCCGCGTTCCGTGCGTGCCGGCCTCATCGAGAGGATCGAAGCGGAAATCCGCAACGCCCGCGCCGGCGTTCCTGCCCGCGTCCAGATCAAGGTCAATTCCATGGTGGACGAAGCCATCATCGACGCCCTCTACCGCGCCTCGCAGGCCGGTGTGATGGTGGACGTGGTGGTCCGTGGCATCTGCTCCCTCCGGCCAGGCGTACCGGGCCTGAGCGAAAACATCACGGTCCGCTCCATCCTCGGCCGGTTCCTGGAACACTCCCGCGTCTTTGCTTTTGCGAACGGTGGGGACCCTGTGGTTTACATCGGATCCGCAGACATGATGCACCGCAACCTGGACCGGCGTGTTGAGGCACTCGTCCAGTTGGCCAGCAAGGAAGACACCGCCACGGTCGTGGACCTCATGAACCGTTATGTGGACGACGGAACCGCGAGTTGGCACTTGGACAACCAAGGTCATTGGACCAGGCACCACCTTGACGAGGATGGAAAGCCTCTGTTGGACATGCAGTCCTGGCTCCTTGCATCCCGGTCACGCCAGCGTGCAGCGGCCCGGCGGTAAGGGAACCTGTTGAAAAGCGATACCCCCGTGGCGGATCAGACGGACCACCCCGGTGAACGGGTGGCCGTTGTTGCGGCCGGTGCAATTCCTTGGCGGGTTCAGAAGGGCGCCCTTGAGGTGCTCCTGATCCACAGGCCCCGCTACGACGATTGGTCCTGGCCCAAAGGAAAGCTCGACGACGGCGAAACAGTTCCGCAGTGCGCCGTCCGTGAAGTGCATGAAGAGATCGGCCTCAACAGTTCGCTCGGCGTGCCGTTGCCACCCATTCATTACCATGTCAGTGCTGGCCTGAAAGTTGTGCACTACTGGGCTATGCGGGTCAACGGCGAACGGCTGCGGCCCGACGGCAAGGAAGTAGACAGCGTCATGTGGTGCAGCCCGGACAGGGCTGCGTCCTTCCTCAGCAACCCCACCGATGTGGAGCCCCTCGAGTACCTTGAGAAGGCCCACATCCGGGGCGAATTGGATACGTGGCCGCTCGTATTGATCCGCCACGCAAAGGCAAAGCCCAGGTCCTCATGGACCAAGGCTGAGGGGGAGCGTCCGCTGGCCGCCACTGGGCAACGCCAGGCGGCGGCCGTCCAGCGCCTGTTGGAAGTGTGGAAGCCACAACGGATAGTTACCAGCCCGTGGACCCGCTGCGTAGCAACCATTGCCCCCTACGCCAAGGCAAGCGGAGCGAAGGTAAAGCTGGCTGAAGCCCTTACCGAGCACAACCACAACCGGTCACCCAAGAAAACGGCCGCCACAGTGGAGGCCCTGTTCGATAAGCAGGTGCCAATCGCCGTGTGCACCCATCGCCCGGCGTTGCCCACCATCCTGAACCAACTGGGCCAGCACATGTCAGCCGCCTTGCGGGGGTTGCTGCCAACGTCCGATCCGTTCCTTTCTCCGGGCGAGGTCATCGTCTGCCAGGTTGCCCGTGGTTCCGAGCGGAAGATCGTGTCGGTGGAACAGGTCAAGCCTTTCGACGACTAGCCACGCCGCAGCCTGGCGGCAAATCCCGGGGTTGCCGCCGCGCGCGCCTACAAGGGTTTCGGTCTGCGGCGTCGGTGATGAGACACTCATCGATCCACTGAGGGCTGGCATGGTCCAAACCAGTAAGCTGGACTCGTGAGCATCCCCACCCCGTATGAAGACCTCCTGCGCGACGTCATGGCCAATGGCACGCATAAGTCGGACCGCACCGGAACCGGAACGCGCAGCGTCTTCGGGCGTCAATTGCGCTTCGACCTCGCCGAAAGCTTCCCGCTCATCACCACCAAGCGGGTCCACTTCAAATCCGTGGCAGTGGAGCTCCTGTGGTTCCTTCGCGGCGATTCGAACGTGAAGTGGATGCAGGACCAAGGCGTTTCCATTTGGGACGAATGGGCGGACGCCGACGGCGAACTCGGCCCCGTGTACGGTGTGCAGTGGCGCAGCTGGCCCACACCCGACGGTGGGCATATCGACCAAATCTCCGAGCTCATGGCCAACCTGGCTGCCAATCCGGATTCCCGGCGACACATCGTTTCCGCGTGGAACGTCGCCGAGCTCAAGGACATGGCGCTCCCGCCCTGCCATGCGTTCTTCCAGTTCTACGTGGCGGACGGAAAGTTGTCCTGCCAGCTGTACCAACGCTCCGCGGACACGTTCCTGGGCGTTCCCTTCAACATTGCCTCCTACGCCCTGCTGACGTGCATGGTCGCCCAGCAGTTGGGGCCTGGAGCCGGGCGAGTTCGTCTGGACAGGCGGTGACGTCCACATTTACGACAACCACGTGGAACAAGTCACCGAGCAGCTCACCCGTGAACCGTACGAGTATCCACAACTGAAAATCCTCCGCAAGCCGGACTCGATCTTCGACTACACCCTGGACGACTTCGAGGTTGTGGGCTACCGGCACCACCCCACCATCAAGGCGCCGATCGCCGTATGAGCACTCCCCCATCCGAGAATCCTTCCCAGCTTCCGGGCGTCATTTTCACCCAGGAAACCGCAGCCAAAATGACCGGTGTCGGCATGATCTGGGCCCAGACCAAAGCCGGTGTCATTGGCAATGATGGCTCCATGCCGTGGCACCTCCCCGAGGACCTCAAGCACTTTAGCCAGCTGACCACGGGACACCCCGTCATCATGGGCCGCAAGACCTGGGAATCGTTCCCGGACAAGTACCGTCCCCTGCCCGGGCGCACCAACATTGTGGTGACCCGCAACCCGGAGTGGGCTTCCACGCCTGAGGCCGAGGGCGCCGTCGTGGTTTCCTCCCTGGACGCAGCCCTGCTGGAATCCCAGTTCGCACCCGGTGGCCAAAAGGTTTGGATCATCGGCGGCGGCCAGATTTTTGAACAGTCGATGGGAATTGCCAACGTTGCCGTCATCACCATCATCGATGCAGACCTCGACGGCGATACCTTCGCGCCTGAACTCGGCGACGACTGGACTTTTGATACTGCCGCGCCGGACGAAGGCTGGCTGACGGCCAGGAACGGCACACAATACCGGTTCACCACGTGGCGCCGGACGGAAACCTAGAAACCAGGACATGCACCGAATGCTGAAGAAACCCGAAACATTGTTCGTACTGGGATACATGCTGCTGCCGCTTTTCGCGCTGATTTCAGCCATTGTTGGACTGACCATGATTCTTGGCGGCAACCGCATCGTCGGCATCATCGTGTTGATCGTCGTCACACAGGTCTTCACGTTCGGTGCGTTCTTCGCCTTGCGCAAGCGCAAAGACGTGCTGCTGCAAGGGCCCGACGCCGGGAACTAGCCGCGGCGGTCGGCCTGCCTACCGCTTGGGGCGAGTTCCGGCGTCGTGCGTTGCGTGCGTGACGTAACCAACAGCGGCTCTTCGCCGCAAAAGTTTAGACTGGGTAAATGACTACAGCAGCTAATCCGTCCGTTGGACTGGTCGGTTGGCGTGGCATGGTCGGCTCCGTCCTGATGCAGCGCATGCAGGACGAGAACGACTTCGCCAACATCAACCCGGTATTTTTCTCCACCTCGAACGCAGGAGGTGCCGCCCCTTCCTTTGCTGACGGGGCTGGCAAGCTCGAGGACGCGTTCGATATTGAGACGCTTGCCAAGCTGCCGATTATTGTTACCGCCCAGGGTGGCGACTACACCAAGCAGGTTCACGGCGAACTCCGCAGCCGTGGCTGGGATGGCCTCTGGATCGATGCTGCCTCCACCCTGCGCATGAACGACGACTCGATCATCGTGCTGGACCCCATCAACCGCGACGTCATCGACGCCGGCCCTGTCCGGCGGCGTGAAGGACTACATCGGCGGCAACTGTACCGTTTCCTGCATGCTCATGGGCCTTGGCGGGCTGTTCAAGAACAACCTGGTCGAATGGGGCACCTCCATGACGTACCAGGCTGCCTCCGGTGGCGGCGCCCGCCACATGCGCGAGCTCCTGAACCAGTTCGGCACCCTCAACAACGAGGTAAGCAGCGAACTTCAGGATCCGGCCTCGGCCATCCTGGAGATCGACCACAAGGTTCTCGCCGCTCAGCGCACTGGCGTTGACGCCACCCAGTTCGGCGTTCCGCTGGCCGGTTCGCTCATTCCCTGGATCGATGCCGACCTCGGCAACGGCCAGTCCAAGGAAGAGTGGAAAGCCGGGGTCGAGACCAACAAGATCCTCGGAACGGGCAAGGGCACCGCGGGCAAGGACCACATCGCCATGGATGGCCTGTGCATCCGCATCGGCGCCATGCGCTCCCACTCCCAGGCCCTCACGCTCAAGCTGCGCGAAGACCTGTCCGTCACGGAGATCGAGAACCTCCTGGCCAAGGACAACGAGTGGGCCAAGGTTGTTCCGAACACCAAGGAAGCCTCCATGGCGGACCTGACTCCTGTGGCTGCTTCCGGCACCCTGGACATTCCCGTTGGCCGTATCCGCAAGCTCGAAATGGGCCCGGAGTACATCAGCGCCTTTACCGTGGGCGACCAGCTCCTGTGGGGTGCAGCTGAGCCGCTGCGCCGCATGCTGAACATCGTTACGGGCAAGCTCTAGGCCCCGTCCGCGCTTTTTCGTCGTCAACCCGCTGTTCCGTTGCTGCCCAGCAACGGAACAGCGGGTTTTCCGCGTTCTACCCGCGATCCGCCCAACGCCTCCCTGAGCTTGCGGTCGACGTCCCATGGCCTGCTGAGATCGTCCCATTCGATGCGGACCACTTTCCACCCTTGGGCTTGGAGTGCCTTCTCCCGGCGTCGCTCCTGAAAGACCACTTCCTCCGTGGGTGCGTAATCGAAGTATTTGGCACGGCCGTCAAACTCCAGAATCACCTTGTTTTCCGGCCAGCCGAAGTCTCCCCGGTACCGGCCTATGGGTGTATCGACTTCGAGCTGAAGCACCGCTCCGTGGATCCCCAACTTGTCCAGAAGCACTCGTGTGCGGGT
This sequence comes from Arthrobacter sp. StoSoilB13, assembly GCF_019977255.1. NCBI lineage: Bacteria > Bacillati > Actinomycetota > Actinomycetes > Micrococcales > Micrococcaceae > Arthrobacter > Arthrobacter sp. StoSoilB13. The sequence goes on from NZ_AP024647.1 coordinate 1,723,731, forward strand.
CTCCCCCACGGATTCCGAACGTGCATCCATTGCGTCCAGAACCCGACGCAAGCGTCGTGCACCTCTTGTGATTTTGCCAGTGTCCACATAGCCCTGCATCAAAAGCGGATCAGCGCCCCTGCGTACAGCTTGGTCTGCGATCACCAATGCCCGCTCAAAAGCCAGGGTCCGTGCACAGTCCACCACCGTGCGCTCAAGGCTCGTGACTTTGACGGGTCGTCGCCAGGCCGCCTGCAGCTCAACGATCTCCGCGGACTCCAGTGGACCACCGTGCGCCGATACATCTTCCCCGGAGCTCGCCTGTGCTGGCCAGAACGGCGTGGTGACATGCACCAGTGGGCCACCATCCCACGGTGAGCATCCATGAAGTCGCGCGGCACTCAAATGGCTGTAGATGTTGGCGACACGTGATCCGCTCTGATGCGCTTGGATCCTCAGCATGTCCTGCTCCCAAGGACTTCGCCGGCGCCAGTCCACGGCACGGGCGTACACGCCACGTCTTAGCCTGAGCAGCTTTCCCGATCGCACACCCGCCGTAAGCACCCGGTCGCCGAGACCATTCTCGGCGAGGTCCGCTGTCACAGCGATCATGTTATCCGGCCAGTTGCCGGCGATCAGGGCGTCAAGTTTCTGTGGCTTCATGGGGTCCATCGTGCGTCTGCCGTTGGCCTCGCGGACAGCCTTTCAGGGCCGTATGTGGACAACTACGGCCCGTCGGCCATGGATACTCCAATGCCCCACGTCGCTGGACCTCCATGCCCAGTCGCGGACCCGCTAACCCGTTGTTGGCCAACGACGCGGGAGCGGGCAAACCACGGGGAAGCGGGCAACCCACGGGGAAGCGGGCAACCCACGGGCTAGGCAGGTGCAGGGCAGGGCAAGCCCGGCCTCAGCCCGCCATGAACTTCAGGTAAGCCCGCCCCTGCGCCTGGAACGAACGCTCCGCGGCCGGGCCCAGCTGTCCTTCGAAGGGGTCAGGAACAACGCCGGGCGCCTTGCCGTTGCCGGTCCTGGCCCACGTGCCCACCACTTCTCCCCCGGCCACGATGATTCGTTTGAACACTCCGTTCCTGCCCGGCACCACCAATTCAGCATGCTCTGGTGCAAGGACCAGGCTTCGGTCCTGGTAACCGAGCAGGAATTCATCGAAGCCAGGAAGAGCCAGCAACGCGCGCGAGCCGGGGACGCCGTCGTCGAGCAGTGCTGCTGTTTCAGGCGAAAGCCAATAGCTGGTACCGCCAAACGGCAGCTCCACCAATCGATCCTGAACCGAGGCGAGGGCCTTGCGCGCTTCCGTGAGGGGCACTTGGCTCCACCAGGCGAAGTCCTTCACCGTCGCAGGCCCCGTGGCTGCGGATGTAACGGAAGAGAAGCTCGGCTATGCCTTCCTCGCGATCAAGGTCCCTGGAGTCCTTGATCCACTCGTCGAAGGGCACAAACAATTGTTGGACGCCCACTTTGCCGCGTGAACCAGCCATGGGGCCTTGAACAAGCCATGCACGCTGGCACAGGCTTCCAAGCAGATGGATGCCACGCTGGGCCTTGGTGATTTGGCCTGCTTCCTCGAAGGCGTCGAAGAGTTGCTCGCGCGTGGCCCCGCGTCCGCCGTCGGCCGTCCTGAGGGACTCCAACGTCTTCAGTGCGATGTCCCGGCAATGGCTGATGTCCTCGGCGGTGATGCCAAGCTCCCGGTGCCGCCCTGCCACCATGTTCATGAGTCGTGGGCTGGTGATTCGCAGGATCCAGCGGAGATCCTCCGGTGCCAGGAGATGCAGTGTTCCCCGCATTGGCCACGACCGGACTATGGTTCCGGAGTCAAGGGCTGCGCGGACGTCGGAAGCGGCAGATCCCGGGACACGCTGCCCCACCGCCCAGAGCGCGGACCCGAGATCCTGCGCCTGCATGGCTGTCATCCACCGAACCGCTTCCGGTACTGAGGCAAAACCACCATTCAGGAGTCCCTGGCCAGCCAGCCGCAGGCGGCCCATGATTCGCGGAGTGATAGTGGCAGGGCGCGCTTGGGGTGCAGGCATGCTCCATCCTAAAAGCGCCCACCCGGTACAGGGAACCTTGCAGGACCTCCCAGCAGCCTTCCAGCACAGTTTCCTAGGATGGCTGCATGCTCTTTGGTGATCTTGCTCCGCTTGTGCGGCCGCTCAGCCGGTGGTTGGCGGCGGCTGGCTGGTGCTGCACCGTCGTCGGGCTTGGAACGGGCCTCGTTGTGGCCGTTGGTACAGGAGTCAGCCTCACGCCTGCCATGCAGGTCATCCAGATGGCGGGGCTGGTGGCGACTGCCACTGCCGCGCTGCTCATCGGCACCGCAGCCGCCATCCAACCTGTTGCCGACCCCGGGGACGACACTCCGGAGCCCTGGTTCTACCCCGCGGCCGCAGCACAAGTACGCAGCTTCCTGCTGGGTGCCATCGTGATGCTCCTTGGCCTGGTGGGCTTCGCCATGGCAGGGCTCTTCATGCCCAGCGGCCCCTCACCCCAAAGCATTGCCTTCAGCCAGATCTTCTTGCTGGGATCGGTGAGTTGCGGGCTGACCTTCCTGCTGCTCAACAAAGTCCTGCCCATCGCCGCACGACGCACACGCTGAGCCCGCCACAGTCTGCTGTGTCGGGCTAGAGGGAAACGCCAATCAGCAACGGTTCCGGGTGCAGCTCAATGCCGAAGCGATTCACGACGCCGGCACGCACTTCGCGCGCGATAGCCACCATGTCCGACGCCGAGGCCGAGCCGCGGTTGGTGATCGCCAAGGTGTGCTTGGTGGACAGGGATGCCCTGCCACCGGACACACTGGTTGCATCGAGTCCGAAACCCTTGCCGAATCCCGCGTGATCGATGAGCCAGGCAGCGGAAAGTTTTACCAGTCCGTCTTCACCTGCCGGGTACTTCGGCGCGTTTTCCGGCAACCCTGCGGCGCGTTCGGCCGGGATGATCGGGTTGGTGAAGAACGAGCCCGTGGAGTAAGTGTCCCGGTCTGCGGCGTCCAAGACCATGCCTTTGGACGCGCGGAGCCGGAGGACTTCCCGGCGGACATCGTTGGAGTAGGCACGTTTGCCGGCTTCCACGCCCAGCAGACGGGCGAGTTCACCGTACCGGATGGGGGCGCTCATTCGCCCCAGCGGCAATTGGAATTCAACAGTCAGCACCACGTAGCGCGGGGAACCTTCCACGGTGGTCTGCTTCAGGATGGAATCGCGGTAGCCAAACTTGAGTTCTGAGTTGGTGAACGTCTGAACTGCGTTGCATTCCCGGTCCCAGGTCCGCACGGTGGCGATGGTTTGTGAGACATCCGCCCCATACGCGCCAACGTTCTGTACCGGCGTGGCACCTGTGGCCCCCGGGATGCCGGACAGGGCCTCAAGGCCGGACCAAGCATGCAGGACCGAGTACTCCACCAACGCGTCCCAATTATGGCCGGCCTGAACCACCACGGACACACCGCCGCAGCTGTCTTCCGAGTCCACGGTGAAGCCCTCGGACGCTATCTTCAGGACCGTGCCGGGGTAGCCTTCGTCCGAGATCAGGAGGTTGGAACCCCCGCCAATGATGAGGAGTTTCTCCCCCGCAGCGTCAGCCGACCGCACGGCGTCGATGATTTCAGCCTCATTGCGGGCCTCTACATAGTTTCCTGCCGGGCCACCGACGGCAGCCGTGGTCAGGTCGGAAAGCAGCGTCTGGGTCACCTATCAAGCCTAACGGGGAATGAAGTGCTCACATGATTCAAGAGACCTTCACCACTGCTTGGCTCTTCATGAGGACTTTCTGTCCGGCGGCTATAACAGTGAGGTCGATGCGCACGGTGCCTGCCTCGGCGTCGAGGGCTCCCACTACCCCGGTGACATCGATAACTGCACCGGCCTCGTCCGTTCCGGTGGTGTCAGCCACCAGGACCGGCTTGGTGAAGCGCGTCTGGTAATCAACGACGGCGGCGGGGTCCCCGGCCCAGTCGCTGACAAGCTGCACAGCCGAGCCCATGGTGAACATGCCATGGGCGATCACGCCGGGCAGCTCAACGGAGGTCGCAAATGCTTCGTTCCAGTGGATCGGGTTGAAGTCCCCCGACGCGCCGGCGTACTTGACCAGGTCCTGGCGGGTGACCTCAATGCTGCGTGTGCCAATTTCCTGGCCGACCGTCAGTTCTTCGAATTTCGGGCTCATGGTTACTGTCCCTCTCCGCGTACCAGGATGGACGAGGTGGTTGTGGCTACTTTTTCACGGTCATCGTTGCCGTCGAGGGCGAAAATCTCAGAACGCGTTGTGATCATCGCGCCGCCGCCCATGGCCCGCACTCCATCAACATGCAGTTCAGCCACGAGGCGGTCCCCAGCCACAATGGCGCGGTGATGCGTAAAGCGCTGGTCCGCGTGGACCACGCGGGAGAAGTCGATGCCGGACTCGGGGTCCTCCACAAGCTGGGCGTCGGCGCGCTGGGCAACAATGATGGCAAACGTGGGCGGGGCTACAAGATCGCTGTGCCCCATGGCCCGTGCAGTCTCAACGTCAAAGTGCGCAGGATTGCTGGCCTTCACGGCCTTCGCAAATTCGCGGATCTTCTCGCGGCCGACGTCATAAACTTCTGCGGCAGGGTAGCTTCGGCCCTGCAGGTCCGGATTGATACTCATGGTCCAACCCTATCGGGCCGAGGACCCCCGGGTGGTGTTGCGACTACTTCTTGTAGGTCTTGCGGATCTTCTGGCCGCGGACTACGAGCCCTGTGACGTGGAGCAGCAGCCCGACACCGATCACGGGCAGTGATGCAATGGCCAGTCCCTGGTTGCCGGTCGTGTTCCCGGCAATGGAAAGGATGAGTCCGACGGCGATGAGCCCCATGGCGCTGAAAACCAGCGTTTTGTAGGCGGTGGACGAGGTGGCCCAGAATTCGTTCAGCACCGTCCAAGTCTACCGGTGCCCGTTGCGAGGCCCGCTCTGCGCCCCAAAACCCACAAGTAACACGCAGACCAGGCCCACAAGGGGTTAGAACAAAGAATCCTGCAGCGCAGGGATTTCCGTGATGTGGGGGCCGAACTCGATCTTGCGTCCCTTCAGGGCGCCCAGGTCTGCCACGAAACTTCCCTGAACCAGGTTCCCGGAAGCATCAGGCAGACCGGCCAAGGCTATGGCACCGCAAAGTGAGTGGATCCGAAAACCATGCCCGCCGCCGTCGAACGCTGCCGGGTAGGGGTGGCGCGACGAACCGGCGGCACGAACGGTGCAGAGCCGGTCAGCCAATGCCGGCCGATCCCACTCTTCCTCCACAACGGCGAAGCCGGTCATGGCAAGTCCGCCCAGCAAGGCGCGCACCTGCGCGGCATGCCGGCGATTGATGGCAGCAAGCTCGACGTCGGGACGCGGCTCAACAAGCGACGCCGCCTTGGCAGCGGAACGGATCTGCTGGACGAGTCCAAGCTCGCGGGTCACGAGATCCTCAAGCACTCGAACAACCCGGCCGTCCTCGGCAAGGGCAACATAGGCAGCCTGCACGGCACCCTGCTCGGCCAACCGGTTCCACTTGCGCGGAGCCGAGGCAGTCCCGATCTTGGTTGCCCCATTGGCGAACGTTGCAACGTACAGCCAGTGTGGCTGCATGAGGTAAGCGCGAAGACCGGCGGGCACAGAGCTGCCCCGGTGGAAATCATGCATGAGCCGGGAATCGTCCCGGGCAAAGCAGGCCCCGCACTGCTTCCCACGCTCGGCTGGGGAACCGCTGCGGCAAGGAACATGGGTGCGCTTGCCCGGCCCGTGGACTTTCGTATGGCCAAGGCACCACACCCCGGGCATGACGCGCAGGCCCAGGGTTGAACCCGGGGCCAGCGCAACGTCGGTGAACTCCCCGTCGGGCTGCAATAACCTCAAAGCCGGTGAGGAAGAGTCCCAAGCTATGCCGTGGACCAGCATGGCTACAGGGAGGGCTGAACCCCGAAGGCAACTGCGAGCTTCATGATCTTCTCGGCCCGGCCAAGGCGTGGAAGGTCCGAACCGTCCCGGATCACCCTGCCGTTGGCTTCGAAGTCGCTCATGAAGTCGGTGGCCCACGCAACGTCCGACGGCGTGGGGCTGATGACCTCATTGATCACGGTGGTCTGGTCGATTGCCAGGCACAGCTTGCCGGTCATGCCCATGGTTACGGTGATGCCGGTCTGCTCGCGCAGGATGGGGTGGTTGGTGCCGACCGTCGGGCCATCAATGGGGCCGGGCAGGTTGCCGACACGGCTGGCAACGACGAGCTTGGCGCGCGGGTAGGCCATGGCCTCGGGGGTGGCGGCCATGCCGGTGTCGCGGCGGAAGTCACCTGAACCGAACGCCAGGCGGAACGCGCCCTGGGCGCGGGCAATGTGGTTGGCTTCCTCGATGCCGAGGGCGGACTCAACCAGTGCAATCACGGGGGTCTTGCCGTCCATGCGGTGGTAGGACTCCGTAACCTGGTCCGCGGACTCGGTCTTGGCGAGCATCACTCCGAGCAGGCCCGGGGTGCCGCGGAGGCCGGCGAGGTCGTCTGCCCAAAAGGGGCTGGTGGCGTCATTGATGCGAACCCAGGCCTGACCGCCGGACCTCAGCCAGTTCACGACATTCTCGCGGGCCGTGTCCTTCTGGGATGGGTCAACAGCGTCTTCGATGTCCAGGATAATGGCGTCTGCCCGTGAACCCGCGGATTCGTCAAAAAGTTCCGTCTTCATGGCGTTCACAAGGAGCCAGGAGCGGGCGATATCGGCGGGAATATTGCGGGTAGGCCGAATGGATTCGGCGGCGATGCTAGACGTCATGTATCTACCGTATCCGGCAAGCGGCCCGGAGGGCGAAGAAATCTGCCCGGTTGTGAGGATCAATACGAACTAAAGCCCTTATGACTGTGCCCTCCCCCAGTATGACTGTCCGACTGCGGCACGCGGCTTTCGTTTCCAGCGCACCCCGCGCGGTGGGTCATTGAACTCAGCAGTGTCGTCATTGGGCTCAACACAATCTTCATCCGGCTCAACGCTGCGACTTTGTTTCCGTCGATTGCATTTCATGGCTTCGCGTTGCGCCCGGTTGCCCGCTGTTTCAGAGCGTTTCCCGCTGTTTCCCGCGGTTTCCCGCGGTTTCCCGCGGTTTCCCACTATGAACGCTCCGCTTTCCACGGGCCACCCGGATGGGCTTACATCGTTCCCAAGCCCATCGTTCCCAAGCCGGTGAACATACGGCTCCCCAACCGAAACACAATCACTCGAAAGTAGCTCCCATGAAACTGCACTTGCCCCTGCTGAGCGTCGCGGCCGCCGTCGTACTAGCGCTGACGGTGTCCGGCTGCGGCGGTGCAGCCGAAGCCGGACAAGCCAACCAACCCGGCAACGAGGTCAAGGAACTCCGCTACCAAGGCTCGGCCAACAACGTGACCTTCCCTGAGCTTGCTGCGGACCTCGGATACCTGGGCGATCTGAAGCTGAACTGGGTGGGCAACACCACCAGCGGCCCGCAGGACATCCAGTCCGCGGCTACCAACCAGACGGACTTCGGCGGCGCATTCTCCGGAGCCGTGGTGAAGCTCATCGAAGCGGGCGCCCCTGTGAAGGCCGTGGTCAATTACTACGGCTCGGACGAGAAGACCTTCAACGGCTATTACGTGAAGGCGGACAGCTCCATCAAGGGACCCCGTGACCTGATTGGCAAGAAGATCGCAGTCAACACACTGGGCGCACACCACGAGGCGGTCATCAATACGTACCTGACGCAGAACGGTCTCAGCCCGGACGAGATCAAGCAGGTCCAGCTCGTCCCCTTGGCACCGAACGATACGGAGGAAGCCATCCGCCGAGGCCAGGTGGACGCGGGCACCCTTGGCGGAGTGCTGCAGGACAGGGCCGTTGAGGCCGGCGGACTACGTTCACTGTTCAGCGATGTGCAGTTGTTCGGCAACTTTGCAGGCGGCCAGATCGTGCTCCGGAACGACTTCATCGAAAAGAACCCAAACACCACCCGCACGTTCACTACCGGCGTTGCCAAAGCCATCAAATGGGCAGCGGAAACACCGCGCGACGAAGTCATTGCCCGCTTCACCAAGATCATCGAAAACCGCGGACGCAATGAGAGCACGGCCAACCTGAAGTTCTGGAAGAGCCCTGGGGTTCCGGACAGCGGTGTGATCAAGGACGAGGACTTTACCCGCTGGGAGGCGTGGCTGAACTCTGCCGGGATCGTGAAGGACAAGCTCACGCCGTCCAAGTACTACACCAACGAATTCAACGATCTCGCCGGTGCCACGAACGGCACAGCTACTGACGCAGCCAAGACTGACGCAGCCAGGAAGGGATAGCCATGACAGCCAAAATCAGCCTCCGCAACGTGACCAAGCAATTCACGGTCCGGGCTACGAAGTCCACTGCCGCAACGACGCTCACGGCCATCGATTCGCTGAGCCTGGACGTGCGCGACGGCGAGTTCCTCACCTTGGTAGGGCCAAGCGGTTCCGGCAAGACCACCCTGCTTGACTTGCTCGCGGGTCTCTCAACGCCCACGTCCGGGGAGGTTCTCGTTGACGGCAAGCCCGTGACGGGTCCCGGCAAGGACCGCGCCGTGGTGTTCCAGCAGTACGCACTGTTCCCTTGGCGGACAGCTTCGGCCAACGTGTCCATCGGCCTGGAAGGACCAGGGCCGGACGGCAGGAAATTGAACCGGCGCGAACGGGCAGCCAAGGCCAGGGAGTACTTGTCACTCGTCGGGCTGGCCGGGTTCGAGGACCGCTATCCCCATGAGCTCTCCGGGGGCATGAAGCAACGGGTCGCGATTGCCCGCAGCCTGGCTTACGAGCCCGACGTCCTGCTGATGGACGAGCCTTTCGCGGCATTGGACGCCCAAACCCGCGAGCAGTTGCAGGACGAACTGCTGCGCATCTGGAAGGCCACCGGCAAGACCATCGTGTTCATCACCCACGGCATTGACGAGGCCGTCTACCTCGGCGGGCGCGTGGCAGTTCTGAGCGCCCGTCCCGGCCGCCTGAAGGAAATTGTGAACATCAACATCCCCGATCGCGACGGGGAGGACGACATCCGCTCCCACCCGGCGTTCGTCGAGCACCGGCACGAGGTATGGACGCTCCTGCACGATGAGGTCCGTCGCGCGCAGGACGCCGGACACCGGAAGATCCTCCCGGACGGAAGCGCACCGGATGAACCGTCAACCCTGACCAAAGAGGGAACCGCCACCAATGAAAGGACTGCGGCCTGATGAGCACCACATTGACGCAGACAGAAACCGCGGCGGCAGCGCGCAAGGCAAGCATCACCACCGAGCCGGGCAACGCCGTCGGACCTTCCGGTACTGCAGCCGCGCCCACCCGGGACGTTAACGCGCAACGTTCGACGCCGGTCCTCACCACCGTGCGCAGGGTTACGGCAGCAGCCGGTTCAGGCGTGTGGAAGTCCGCCGGCATCCTGGCCTTCCTGGCACTGTGGGAATTCGGCCCGACGTATCTGGCCAGCCCGTCCACCAGGGTATTCCTGCCACCGTTGCACGACGTGCTGTTGGCATGGGGCAAGCTCTTTGAAGCCGGCACCATCCAAGGCCACATCGCGGCCAGCCTCACCAGGTCAGTCACCGGTTTCGGCGCGGCCCTCGTTGCAGGTGTGTTGCTGGGGCTACTGATCGCCTGGTACGGACGGCTCAACGCAGTCCTCAACCCCTTGCTGGAGCTCTTCCGCAACACGGCCGCACTGGCCCTGCTGCCTGTGTTCACTCTGCTGCTGGGAATCGGCGAGGAATCCAAGATCAGCATCGTGGCTTACGCAGCCTTCTTCCCGGTGCTGCTGAACACGATCGCCGGAGTGAAAACCGTGGATCCGCTGCTCATACGGGCTGCGCGCTCGCTGGGACTGAACAGTTTCCGACTCTTCCAGAAAGTCATCCTGCCATCCGCCGTACCCACGATCTTCACTGGTATCCGGATGGCCGGCACTGCGTCAATCCTGGTGCTGATTGCCGCCGAAATGGTCGGCGCCAAGGCCGGACTTGGCTACTTGATCGTGAACGCGCAGAGCAGCTTCCTGATCCCTGATATGTACGCGGGCATCCTGACAGTCTCGCTGCTGGGCCTTGGCGTGAACTTCCTGCTGGTCGCCCTGGAACGCCACTTCTCCCGCTGGCGGACGGCGGTAGGCGCGGACGCCCCCTGAAAACCACCCCCGTGGCACCCGCCACAACCCATCACAAAGTAAGGAAAGAACAATGACCCTCATTACCGAAACCAAGCTTGAATTTGCCAAGCTGGGCTCCCGCATCGGCGCGGAAATCCGGGGACTCGATATCAGTGGAGACCTCAGCGAGGACACGATCGCCCAGATCCGGGGCGCGTTGAACGAGCACAAGGCCCTGGTATTCCGGGAGGCCAACATCCTCACCGACGAAGCCCAGGTGAAGTTCGCCAGCCATTTCGGACCGCTTACCAAGGCACATCCCACGGTTGCGTCCGTGGAAGGTGAAGAGAACGTCTTGCCGGTTGACAGTGAGAACGGCTCCGCGAATAACTGGCATACGGACGTTACTTTCGTGGTCAATCCGCCGCAGGCCTCCACGCTGCGGAGCATCGACCTTCCTGCCTATGGCGGGGAGACGCTCATCGCTTCCTCCGCTGGCGCTTACCAGGACCTGCCGGAGGAACTGCGCAACTTCGCGGACACCCTCTGGGCCATCCACACCAATGATTACGACTACTCCGTGCCCAAGAACCTTGAGCACCAGAATGCCGAGGAGCGCCGAAAGGAGTTCACCCGCCTGAAGTTCGAAACCGCCCACCCCGTGGTGCGGGTCCACCCGTTGACCGGCGAGCGCGGATTGTTCATTGGGGGCTTCGCGCAGCGGCTTCGGATCGTGGGCTTGTCCAACACAGAATCCCGGGACATCATCAGGCTGCTGCAGGCTTATGTGACGCGCCCGGAGAATGTGGTGCGGGTGAATTGGGAGCCCAACCAGGTTGTCTTGTTCGACAACCGGATCACCCAGCACTACGCCCCGGACAACTACGATGGGCAGCCGCGCAAGCTCAATCGCGTCACCATTGCCGGCGACATTCCCGTGAGCATTGACGGCAAGGCAAGCCAGGCCATCCAGGGTGATTCAAGCACCTACTCGGTGGTGGCCCCGGTCGCTCGCGTTTCGTAGGGGCCCGTATGTGTTGCTGTTGTAGCCCATCTGAGTCGCAGTTAAGCGCGTTTTGAGACGTCCTAACGCGCACAACTGCGACTCAGTTGGGTAAAACGGGCTTTAGGGGATGTTGCTTCCCCGCGCCGCCACCCACAGGCCGTACCACTCCTCCCTGGACATGGCGGCAGCCGCGGAGGCGGCATCAGAGCAGGCAGCGATCCGCCCGGGGTTGGTGGTTCCCAGCACGGGAGAGATCCGCGCCGGATGCCGCATCAGCCACCCCAGCAGTACCGATTCAGGCGTGGTGCCTTTCTCCCGCGCGAGCCGCTGAAGCATTTCAGCCGTAGCGGACTCGGCCGGCGACATTTCCCCGGACGGCGCCCCTGTGTAGCGCCCTTGAGCCAAGGAGCCGTAGGCCTGGAGCTCAATCCCCTTGGCCATGCATAGCTCCAGGGTCCCATGCGGAAAGTTGAAGCCCAGCCCGTCCGCATGGTTGACCAGTACGGTGCTTTCCAGCCAGTCCCGCCGCAGCAGGCTCATCTCCAGTTGGTTGGCGATGATGGGCATCTCAAGGGAGTCCTGCAGGAACTCGATCTGCGCGCCGGACATGTTGGACACACCCAGCTGCCGCACCTTGCCTTCCGTAACAAGCTGCCCGACGGCGTCCGCCACCTCGCGGGGATCCATCAAGGGATCCGGGCGGTGCAGGAGAAGGACGTCTACGTAATCCGTTTGAAGGCGCTTCAGGCTTTCATTGACCCGTTCAAGGATGGCTTCCCGGCTGAGGTCGTAGTGCGTGTCCAGCCCGCGCTCCCCCAGCCTGATCCCGCATTTGGTTTGCAGCAGGATCTTCCCGCGCAGGCCCTGCGAACGGGCGAGGACTTCCCCGAAGACGGCTTCAGACTTGCCGCTGCGGTAGATGTCAGCATGATCGAACAATTCGATGCCGATACCTTGTGCTGCCTCGATGACTGCGGCAGCCTGTTCAATCTCCGCGGCACCATAGGACGTTCCGTCCCAAGGACCGCCAAGACCCATGCAGCCGTAGATCAGGCGCCCGCGCCCGTTCGCGTTATTCATCCCTGTATTCAATCAGTTGGCTGCCCGGCGCTTACGCGTCGCGGACCACCCAGGCTGTGGTGTCGGCCGGGAGCAGGCCGCCTTCCAGCGGTCCGCTGCTCACGACGACGGTGCCTGCCGGAAGCGCGAAGGGCTCGCTTCCGAAGTTGGTTACCGTTTCCCAACCGCCCGGACGGCTGAAGTGCAGAACGTCCTGGTTTCCGGTCTCAACCCATTCGAGTTCCTCGTCGGTCTGCAGTTCCCTGCGCAGGCGCAGTGCTTTGCGGTAGAGCTCCAGCGTTGAGCCTTCACGTCCTTCCTGCCCGGACACCGCGTACTTCGCGAACCATTCCGGCTGCGGCAGGTGTGCCTTGCCTTCTCCGAAGCCAAAGGAGGGTCCTTCTGCGGTCCACGGCAGCGGAACGCGGCAACCATCGCGGCCGATTTCCACGCCTGGGTTGCGGTAGAAGGACGGGTCCTGCCGCTCGGAGTCCGGAATTTCGGTTACTTCCTGCAGGCCAAGCTCTTCGCCTTGGTAAAGGTAGGCGGAGCCGGGTAGCGCGAGGAGCAGCAGCGTGGCGGCGCGGGCACGACGCAAGCCCAGTTCGACGTCGAGCTCTTCCGCCGGCGCGCCGGCCAGCAGCCAGCCTTTGCCGTCCTGGCCCTTTGGCTTGCCGGCCGAGACATCCTGGGCGGCGTTGGTTCCCTTGGCAACTGAACCGCCCTTGGGCAGTCCATAGCGGGTGGCGTGCCGAACGACGTCGTGGTTGGAGAACACCCAGGTGGAGGACGCCCCGGTTTCCTTGGCCGCGATCAGGTTTTCCGTGATGATGGTCCGGAAGGAAGGCGCATCGAAGTCGGCCTGCAGGAGGTCGAAGTTGAAGGCTTGGCCCAGTCCCTCAGGGCTGGCATAGCGGGCGCGACGCGATTCGTGGACCCAGGCCTCGGCTACTGCAGTGCGCGGCGGGTTGTACTCGTTGAAGAGCTTGCGCCACTCCGCGTAGACCTCGTGGACTTCGTCACGGTCCCAGAACGGGTGTGACCCGTCTACGAAACCGTCCGTGCCGTGGGCCCGGGCCTCGAGGTCTGCCTTCATCGGCATCGGCTCGGAGAGATCCTTGGCCATGCCGTGCGCGACGTCGATGCGGAAGCCGTCCACGCCGCGGTCGGACCAGAACCGCAGGGTCTTCAGGAAGTCCTCGCGAACCTCGGGGTTGTCCCAATTGAAGTCGGGCTGCTCCTTGGCAAAGATGTGCATGTACCACTGTCCGGGAGTGCCATCGGGCTCGGTGATGCGTTCCCAGACCGGTCCGCCAAACACGGAGTCCCAATCCGAGGGCGGAAGCTCGCCGTTTTTCCCCTTGCCGTCACGGAAGATGTAGCGTTCCCGCGCTGCAGAGCCCTTGGGCGATGCCAGGGCCTCCTTGAACCATTCATGGCGGTCCGAAGAGTGGTTGGGGACGATATCGGCCACCAGCTTAATGCCGGCGGCATGCAGTGCTGCCGCCATCTCATCGAAATCTTCAAGCGTCCCCAGCTTGGGGTCCACGTTGCGGTAGTCATCGACGTCGTAGCCACCGTCCGCAAGCGCCGACGGGTAGAACGGGCTCAGCCAAACGGCGTCGATCCCCAGTTCCTTCAGGTACGGGACCTTGGCGGTGATGCCCTTGAGGTCACCGATGCCGTCGCCGTTGGAATCGGAGAAGCTGCGCGGGTAGATCTGGTAAACAGCCGCCTGGCGCCACCAGTTCGGATCAGCCATTCGCTCTGCGTCGGTACGGTGTGCCTGAGTGGCGGAAGTGCTCACGAAACTCCTTTGATTTAGAATCTAAATTTATATCCCGGACCAGTATGAAACGCTGGGCACGGAAGGTCAACATCCACTAGCCCTTAACGGCGCCTTGTGTCACACCCGCCATGACCCACCTCTGCGTGAAGAGGTACGCGACGATCGCGGGCGCCATCGCCATCAGGTAGGAGGCGAAGGACACGTGGTAGTTGTTGCTGAACTGCGTTTGAAAAAGGTTTTGCCGTACCGGCAGGGTCTGCAGTGCCGGATCGGAAATGATCAACGACGGCATCATGAAGTCATTCCAGGCATAGAGGAAGGCGAAGATACCCACGGTGGCGCTCATCGGCGCCAACAGCGGGAAGATCAGCTTCCAGAACGTCTGCCAAGTCGTAGCGCCATCGATCCGGGCACTCTCTTCCAGTTCCATGGGTATGGAACGCAGGAATGCGGTGAAGAGCAGCACGCTGAAGCTCAGTTGGAACATGGTGGCCAGGAGGATAACGCCGAACGGGTTGTCCAGCCCAAGACGACCGGTGAGCTGGATCTGCGGCAATGCAACCACCGGGAACGGAATGAACATCGCTCCGAGAAGGTAGAAGAACGAGTACCTGAACAACCGGCGTTCCCAGTTGCGCACAATCGCATAGGAGGCGAATGCAGCAAGGACGATGGTGGCAAGGACGGTCCCTGCAGTCACCAGCAATGACATCGCGGCACCGACGGGAAAGTTCGTCAGGTTCCAGGCCTGGATGAAACCGTCGAGACTGAAGGGGGCGGGAAATGAGAAGGCGTTGCCATCCACAGCCTGCCCCTGGGTCTTGAAAGCCATGGACACCGTGACATAGAGGGGAAGCAGCACGGTTACTGCGCACAGGATGAGCACTGTGGTCGCCGGCCAGTTGACCCGCTCGATCGCCGGAGCCGACCGCCGTCGGCTGGTTGGAGCGGTGATGGTTTCAACGTGGGAGGAGTCCTCGATTGCGAGGGTGGTTTGTTTGGTCATCAGAGTGCATTCCGTCCGCGAGTCAGCGAAAGCTGCAGGAGTGAGATAAGGATGGCGACCACGAAGAAGATCGTCGCGTTGGCCATCTGGTAGGCGTAGTCGCCGCCATTGAAGCCGGCAATGACAGTCATCGCAATGCTCCGGGTGGAGGTCCCGGGGCCACCGTTCGTCAGCCCGACGATGATGTCGTAAGCATTCAGGAAGCCCTTGAACCCGAGAATGATGTTGATGACCACGTAACCGGCCACCAACGGAAGGGTGATCTTCAGCAGCTGCTGGAATTTGCCCGCGCCGTCGATTTCCGCGGCCTCATAAACGTCTCCGGGCACTGCAACAAGTCCCGCAATGTAGATGAGCAGTGCCCCGGGTACCGCCTGCCATGCTGTGACAACCACAATCGCAATCCACGCGAGGTCCGGGTTTGCCAGGAGGCTGCTCTCCAACCAGGGGATCCCTGCCGCAGTCCCCGCGGCAGGCAGGGAGTTCGAAAACAGGAAATTGAACACGTAGGCGATGATGATGCCGGAAACCACCATCGGGATGACGAAGATGGTCCGCAGTGCCGACTTCATCCGGATGCGCGCGGTAAGGCCGACGGCAAGGAGGAAGGCGATCACGTTGACGGCGATCACTGTAACGATGGAGAAACCGAAGGTGAACAGGTAACTCTGCAGGATAGCGGGGTCGCTGAAGATCGCTATGTAGTTTGTCAGGCCGATGAACTCCCAATCACCAATTCCGATGGAGTCCGTGAAGCTGAAGAAGATACCGATGATGCCCGGAATCGTGATGGCGAGCGTGAACAGGATGAGGCTGGGCACGAGGAAAAAGTAGAAAATCGGTTCCACGCGCCGCCTGCTGCGCTGCCCTTGGCGGCTCTGCCCGGATGTGGTTGAGGTGCTGATACTGGACATGATTCTGACTTCCTATGTTCTGCACTACTGGCGGAAGGCCAGGCGCGCCCAATCTGCGTCGAGTGTGCGGAGGGTGGATGCAGGGGACGCGCCGAACACGATTGCCTGCGTGTAGTTCATGATCGGTATGGTGCGCGGAACGAGTACCGAGGGGCCCTGGTAAACCTGCGATTTCTCGTAGTACTCCACCATTCCCTCGATACGGGGATCCGGAACATTTGCAGAGTCCTTGGTGGGTGTGAAGCCCAACTGCGACTTGTTGTAGGCATCGATCACCTCTGGACGGTACAGGTACTCGAGGAAGGTGCGCGCAGCGTCCTTGTGCTTGGACGCCTCGGGAATCCAGGCCGCGAGGTCCACGTTGACACGGACGCGCAGGTCCTTGGGGTCCTCGGTCATCGGGAGGGGAAAGGTTCCGAGCTTGAGGTCCGGGGCGGTCTTGGCGATCTCGCTGAATGCCCAGGGCCCCTGCAGATACATGGCCGCCTTGCCCTGCGAGAAAGCAAGATTGCCGTCACCGTAGGCGCGGCTTGCAGCATCCTTATTGACGTAGTTCTTCGCGAGCGTCAGCATCTTCTCAACCGGCTGGTTGAAGTCCTTCTGGAATGACACCGGGGATTCCGGACCAACCTTCGTGCCCTCGGCAGCAAGCTTCCTGAAGAAGTCAATGGTGTCCACCTGCCCGCCTACGGAGTAGTCAAACCACCCCTGGGCAATCGTCCAGTCGTCCTTCCATGTGGCATAGAACGGCGTCACGCCAGCGGCTTTCAGCGCTTCGCACGCCGCGATCATCTCGTTCCAGGTCTTCGGCACGGCGACGTTGTGCGCAGCGAAGATCTCCTTGTTGTAAATCACCGAGGACGCCATGACTGAGTAGGGCAGGGCACTGGTGCGCTCCGGGTAGGAACCGTACTGGTCCATCAGAGGCTGGAGGTCTTCGCGGACGCGGGAGGCGGCCTGGGTGCCTGACAAGTCGCTCAACGCTCCGCGCTGGACGAAGCGGGACGTCTCCATGTTGTAGTTTGCAAGCGCGATGTCCGGTGGATTGCCGCGGACGAAACTCGCGGACACGACGTCGACGCCCGAGGTGTCCAGGACCACCTCGGTTTCGTTCTGGGAAGCGTTGTAGTCGGCAACCAGCTTGGTCATGAATCCGATCGCCTCCCGCTTGCTGAAGGTGAAGCGGATGGTCTCTTTGCCCGGCTCCCCGGTGCAGCCCGAGAGAAGGCCGGCCAGCAGTGCCAGACCCAGGCCCATCGCTGCCATGCGTTTCTTGCGCGTAGCTTTCACAGACTCCATAGTCCTTTCGTCTTGCGGACCCCCAGTGGCCGCTATGCCGTGGGGGAGGTGGTCGTGTTCGACCTCCACCGGAGTTTTGATAGGAGGTAAATTTATGACCTATCGCTAGTATTTAGTGAGGAGCGCCACATGGTCAAGCTTTGGGGGAAATACGTCGTCATCTAAATTTATGTACTAAATTTAGAGAGACCGCTCTATCACTCCGGTAGGCGGCTGAAAAGGTGGGAGCGCCGAATGCTGACCGGGATTGCGCCGTCAACACAGCTGGTTCGCAGGGTCAATGCCAGCGCGATGCTCAAGGCCATGCGTGGTGCCGGTGTGGTAACAGGCACAGAACTCATGGCTTCCACCGGGCTCTCCCGCGCCACCGTCATTTCCATCTGCGACGAACTTGTCCGGCTCGGCTGGCTCCAGGAACTGGAAAACCAGCGGGGGGCCGGAGACTACATCAAGGGCAGGCCGGCACGCCGCTTTGTTTTCGACGACAACGCGGCCAGCGTGCTCGGAATCGACATCGGCGCCAATAAGATCACCGCCATAGTTGCCGACATGGCAGGAACACCTTTATCCCAGGTCACGATGCCCTTCCGCACGTACAACGTCTCTGCCAACGAGCGCGCGGATGTGCTGGACCGGATCGCAGCAGACGTCCTGAAAAAGGCCGGCGTACCTGCAGACTCGATCCTTGCAGTGTCTGTGGGAGTGGCTGCCCCGGTAAGCCGCGACGGCGAGGTCCTCACCGTCCAGGAATTCTGGAAATCCTTCGATGTCCGCGGGATTGTTGCAGAGCGGCATGGCTGGCAGGTACTCGTGGAAAACGACGCCAACCTCGCAGCCCTCGCGGAACGGTGGCAGGGCACCGCGCAGGGAGTCGACAACCTCGTGGTTATGCTGGCAGGCGACCGCCTGGGTTCCGGAATCCTCGAATCCGGCCGTTTGCTCCACGGGCAGCTTGGCGGCTTTGGGGAACTGGGATACCTGGACACCGTTGACGGCGTGGGCGACACGTACGGCATCGCCCACTACGCCGTGCTGTGGGGGCGGGAAGCGCTTGGCGATACCCCGACCACGAAGCTGCGGGAACTTTGCGGGGATGATCCTGCAGCGTTAACAGCGGAGATGGTCTTCAAGGCAGCCGCGGAAGGCGATCACGCCGCCCGTCAGGCCCCTGGACCGTGTGGCGCACCGCATGGCCCGCGTCATCGGCTCGATCAGTACCTTGGTCAACCCTGAGCTGGTGGTTATTGCGGGAGCCGTCGCCGCCTCTGCCCATGCACTGATCCCAGCCATTGAAAAGCAGTTGCCGGACTTCACCTTCACTCCCCCGCGGCTGGCAACCTCCACCCTCGGTGACCGCATTGTGTCCCTCGGCGCGATCCGCCACGCCCTGGACTACGTCGAGGAGCACGCGCTGGACCTGTCCCCCTCGTCATTGCCGAAGCGCGCGGACGCCTCCTGATCGTGTCCGGCGCCCGACTGCAACCCGGGCCTGCACGGTGCTATTCCGGCATTGACATGGTGCGCAAATCCAGCTGCCTCAGGACACGATCTGCCACTTCAGGATCAGTCCCGGGCTCATTACGTGCCTCCACCACTTCCTGACGGGCGGCATCCAGCGCGATCGTCTGCACGGCAATGGCAAGTTCACGGCCCCGCTTGCGTTTCTCCGCCGCTGACTCGTTGCGCAACGTCCCATCCAGCAGCTCTGCGTGGAGCCGGCGCATCTTTTCCTTGACCAGTGCCACTTTGTCCGCCGGGAGTTCCTTCATGAGCTCATGGTCCTTCAGCGCCGAGACCGCTGCCGACTGCGCACGTTTGGCCAGAACGCGTGCCGCGTCCTTTTCATGGGAACCGTCCTCCGTGGCTTTCAGGACCCGCATCAGCCAAGGAAGTGTCAGGCCCGGCAGTACCAACGTGGCCAGAAGCACGGCGCAAGCGATGACCAGGATTTCGTGCCGTGCGGGAAAGTCACTCCCATCAGGCAGGGTCACGGGGAGCGCCAAAGCGAGGGCCAGGGTGGCCAGCCCACGCATTCCACACCATGTCAGGATGAGTACTTCCTTGGGCGAGGTTGGCTGCAGCAGATTCCGCCGCCGGTGGGCCGTGAGCGCAAGCAGCCCGAGCCATAGGTAGCGGACAACGAACACCAGGATGCAAATCACCACGGCAACGCCAAGCATCCCGAAAATCGCCGTCCCCTCGTCACGGATGACGTGACGGATCTCCAAGCCCACCAGGCCGAAGGCCAGTCCGGTGGCCAGCAGCTCCACCACGTCCCAGAAAGCTGTCCGCGTAACGCGCTCAGCAGCGTCCTGCGGCCGCGCGTGGCGTTGCAGCTCCAGGGCAGTCACGACGACGGCAACCACACCTGATGCGTGCAGCTCTTCCGCCAGGATGTACGCAGCAAACGGAACCACAAGCGTGACCGCGCTGCGTGCCACCATGGACGTCACAAGCTTGGTGATGAACTTGGTCAGCCAGCCCATGGCAATGCCAATGACCACTGCCAAGGCAGCACCCACCACAAACTGCAGGATGACATTGGGGCCCACTTCGCTACCGGACACCGTGGCAGCGACTGCTGCCTGAAAGATCACGATTGCGGCGGCGTCATTGAAAAGGCCCTCGCTCTGCAGAACAGTAATGAGCCGCCTGGGCATGTGAACGCGGCCAGCCACTGACTCCACGGCAACCGGATCCGGCGGCGCCACCATGGCTCCCAAAGCAATCGCTGCCGGGATCCCGATACCAGGAATCATGAGCCACGCAGCACCAGCCACCACCGCGGTGGAAACCACCACCAAAGCGACAGCCATGAGTAGCAGCGTGCGCCACCGGACGCGGAAAACGGCCCAGGAACTCTTCTGCGCAGTGGCAAAGAGCAACGGCGGGAGGAAGATTGGCAGGATCAGCTCCGGCGAAATCTCAAACTCAGGAAAGCCGGGAATGAACGTCAGCGCAACAGCCAGGAGCAGCATCAGGACCGGATAAGGAAGCCGAAGCCTGTCCCCCAGGCCGACGGCCAGCACCGTGGCAAGCAGCAATCCGATAATGAGTGCCAGCTGATCCATGTTCCCGCTTCCCCAGAAGTTGTACGAGCTTCCCGCAGGCCTGGCCCACGGAAGCTACCTACCAACCTATCCCGGGGTCCGTAGATCCCTTGCCACGTCAATCCGTGGACCACGTCAATCCGTGGTCAGGGC
This sequence comes from Arthrobacter sp. StoSoilB13, assembly GCF_019977255.1. Lineage (NCBI taxonomy): Bacteria > Bacillati > Actinomycetota > Actinomycetes > Micrococcales > Micrococcaceae > Arthrobacter > Arthrobacter sp. StoSoilB13. The sequence goes on from NZ_AP024647.1 coordinate 1,744,119, forward strand.
ATCCACCACGTCAACGGTTCCATCCTTGAAAGTGATGGTCCGGTGGATAGTGCCGGGAAGTTCCAGGACGGCAGCGGCCACCAAAGCAACGTTGGCACGGGACGTCCCGGTGCCGTTGCCAGGGTTGGCCGGGTTGACTTCGATCAACCCGGACGCCGGCTCCTCGGTCAAGGTTCCCGGTCCCAGCACCGTCCAGTCCAGGCCGCTACTGCGCAGGTAGTCATCGGCCACTGCTTTGGACTCTGCATAAGGGAAGAAGGGATGGTCCTGGGGAATGCCGTGATCCTTGGCACTGCCGATGTAGGACACCATCACGTAACGCTTAATGCCGGCTTCCTTGGCTGCGTCCATGGATCGGATGGCGGCGTCCCGGTCCACGGCATAGGTCCTGGCCGGGTTACCCCCACCGGCCCCTGCCGACCAGACCACGGCATCGTGGCCCTTGAGCGCCTGGGCGAGTTCCGCCGTCGTCGAGTTTTCCACGTCCAGCACTTGCGCAGTGGCTCCTGTCTCCGTGACATCTGCCACATGATCGGGATTCCGAATGAACGACGTGACATCGTGACCTTCGCCACTAAGAATCCGGGATAGATGAAGGGCCACTTTGCCGTGGCCGCCAATGATTGCGATTCGGCTCATGCACCCATTCTGTCCCAGATGGAAAGGTGGCGCGGTCGGGCAAATGAAAAGACCCCGCAGATGATACCTGCGGGGTCTTGCTCTGTAGCGGTGGGGAGGCTCGATCTCCCGACCTCACGATTATGAGTCGTGCGCTCTAACCAACTGAGCTACACCGCCACGAATGAGAAAAACCTGTGTCAAGCCGGTCAAAACCGCCTTGACACAGGCCCTCATTCAGAGCCCCCCACCGGAATCGATCCGGTGACCTCGTTCTTACCAAGAACGCGCTCTACCACTGAGCTAGGGGGGCAACGAGTAAATACTCTACCGGACGTTTTCAGAAGCTACAAATCGGCGAAAATCCGGGGAAAAACGGCGCCGACACAATTTGCGCAGACGCCGTTTTCCTGATCCAGATAACGCCCAAATCAGGGCAGCCGGAGCACCTGTCCGGGGTAGATGAGATCCGGGTTGGGCACTGTGTCAGCATTCGTTGCGATCAGGGCTCCGAGGTCCACCCCGAACTGCGCAGCGATGCCGCTCATCGTGTCGCCGGGCTCCACCACAACCTCCGTGACGCGCGGGGCGACTGGACCACGTTGTCCCGCCTCGGCAGCGGCCTCAGAGGCCGCCTGGCGGGCCACTGGCTGAACCTCAGGGGCTTCCGGCTCCAAGCCCGCCTGCTCGGCGATCCCAGCGCCTGCAGCGTTGGCCGCCGCCTGCTGTTCGGCGGCCTGGGCTGCGGCAGCTTCCGCGGCCGCCTTGCTCGAAGCAGAAGCATCGACGGCGGCAGCATCCTCTGCCGCCTGGTCCACGGCGGAGGGGTCGGCAGCGGAGCGGTCGGCAGCGGGTTGGTCGGCAGGATCAACTGAGGTGTCCGGCGCGGCGGCCGCACCCTGGTTCCTGTGATCCTTTTCACCGGCATCCACCACGCTGGCATACGGGCTTGGGTGATGTTTCTCACCAAGGCCCAGGTTCTTCTTCAAGTTGTCGAGCAATCCCATCGGAACCCTCCTACATTCAGCTTGCGACCTTCAGGCTCTTCGCAGCTACGCCACTCGTAGCACCTCGATCGTACGGCGGCACTCCGGGCGTTCCAAGGCCTCCAGGACCTCCAAGACCTGCAAGGCCTCCAGGGCCCCAAGGGGCGGTCAAGCACAGCTATGTCATGGGCAGGCCCTGTGCGCGGGTACAGAAACCCCGGTCTTGTTCGACATTCCCACCGTTCAAGGCCCCGTATATCGAACAAGGCCCGGAATTGACGGGTTAAACGCCACAGGGGGCCGGCCCGAAAGCCGACCCCCTGACGGGAACTACTTAGTGTTTACCACTTGACCAGTGTTTACCACTTGCCCTTGCGGTTGAAGTCGCGGTGTCCGCCTTCGCCACCGCTGCGGGGCTTGCGGGCGCCGTCGCCGTGTCCGCCGAAGCGGGAGCCGCTGGCCTGGCCGCGGTCACGATCGCCGAAGCTGCCTGCAGTGCGCTCGGAGCGGTCGCTGTACGTGCGGCCGCCGCGGTCGGCAGAAGAACGCTCGCCACCTTCGGACTTGCGGAAGTCCTTCTTGAACCCACCGCTGCCCTTGAAGTTGCCGCCACCACGGTTTTCGCGGTCGCCGTAGCCACCACGGCCACCGGCGCCACCACCGGCGTAGCTGCCACGGTCGCTGTTGGGCCTGCGTCCGTTGTCCAGCTCAAGGTGGATCAGTTCGCCACCAATGCGGGTGCGGGACAGTGCGCGCAACTGCTCGGGGCTGAGGTCTGCCGGGAGCTCCACCAGGGAGTGGTCCGAGCGGATGTCGATGCCACCGATTTGTGCGGAGGAGATGCCACCTTCGTTGGCAATGGCGCCCACGATGGAGCCCGGCATGACGCGCTGACGGCGTCCGACGGCGATCCGGTAGGTGGCGTTGCCCTCGGTGAGTGCACGGGTCGGGCCACGGGAGCCGAAGCCGTCCTTGGAGCGCTCGCGCTTCTGGTACTCAGGAGCTGCAGGCAGTTCCTTGACCAGCAGCGGCTGTCCGCCCTGTGCCATGACGGCCAGTGCAGCGGCGATCTCCGAGGCCGGTACGTTGTGCTCTTCCTCGTAGGAGGAGATGAGGTCGCGGAATGCTGCAACATCCTCGGACTCGAGGGTCTCGGTGATGCGTTCGGCGAACTTGCCCAGGCGCAGCGTGTTCACGGTCTCGGCCGTGGGCAGGTGCATCTGCTCTACCGGCTGGCGCGTAGCCTTCTCAATGGAACGCAGCAGGTACTTCTCCCGCGGCGTCATGAACAGGATCGCGTCACCGGAACGGCCTGCACGGCCGGTACGGCCGATGCGGTGGACGTAGGACTCGGTGTCGTGGGGGATGTCGTAGTTGATCACGTGGCTGATGCGCTCAACGTCAAGGCCACGGGCTGCGACGTCGGTAGCAACCAGGATGTCGATGCGGCCTTCCTTCAGAGCGTCAACAGTGCGTTCGCGCTGCTGCTGCGGGATGTCGCCGTTGATGGCGGCAGCCTGGAAACCACGGGCCTTCAGCTTGTCGGCGAGGTCCTCGGTTGCCATTTTGGTGCGCACGAAGGCGATGACGCCGTCGAAGTCTTCAACCTCGAGGATGCGGGTCAGGGCGTCCAGCTTGTGCGGGCCCATGACCTGGAGGTAACGCTGCTTGGTGTTGGCACCGGTGGTGGTCTTGGACTTCACCGAGATTTCAGCAGGGTTGTTCAGGTACTGCTTGGACATGCGGCGGATCTGGCCCGGCATGGTGGCAGAGAACAGTGCAACCTGGCGGGTTTCCGGAGTCTGCTGGAAGATCTGCTCCACGTCGTCGGCGAAGCCCATGCGCAGCATCTCGTCAGCTTCATCCAGCACCAGGTACTGGAGTTCGGAGAGGTCCAGGGAGCCCTTGGCAATGTGGTCGATCACACGGCCGGGGGTACCGACAACAACCTGTGCACCGCGGCGAAGGCCCGGCCAGCTGGGGACCGTAAGCGGAACCACCGTAAACCGGAAGCACGGTGAAGTCGTCAATGTGCTTGGCGTAGGAAGTGAACGCTTCAGCAACCTGGAGGGCGAGTTCACGCGTCGGCGCCAGGACCAATGCCTGGGTCTTGCGGGACGGGCCGTTGAGGTCGTGCAGCTCCGCCAGGCGGGACAGGGCAGGGACAGCGAAGGCTGCAGTCTTGCCGGTACCGGTCTGGGCCAGGCCGACGACGTCGCGGCCTTCGAGGAGCAGCGGGATGGTGGCTGCCTGGATGGGGGACGGCTTTTCGTACCCGACATCCTGCAGTGCGGCCAGAACGCGGCCATCGATGCCAAGATCGACGAAGCGGACGCCTTCTTCTTCCTCATCTTCTACCTTGGGGGCAGAAGCTTCGGTGAAGGTGGGGGCTGCAGACTCGGGTGCAGCGTTCTCGACGGGGGCAGCGGCGGCGGCCGGTGCTTCTACTGCGGTGCCTTCAGCGGCGGTCTCTGCTACGTCAGCAGACTCAGCGTTGGGGGCGTCGAAGTTTTCGTTGAGATTTTCGGTCATAGGGGGAAATTCCTCATCCATAGGGCAGTCGGCGCGGCCCGGTTGGGCTTGGCCGCATTACTCGTCGCGAAGAGCCAGGCAAAGGTGCCCTGCTTTCGCAAGAAGTCCGGCGCTATCGCAATCCCATGGCAGGACTTCCCGCTGCATCTCTTGGCTGCTATCCCAGCAGTCTGTACAGCGTTTTCTTTAGCCGGCTCTCCCTATGAAAATGCCCGCACACATTTGCGGGCCCCAACACTTACCAGTCCTGCCTCAAGAATTGGGCAGGATAAAGGGATTTCCGGAGTGGGGGATATTTCAAGTGTAGGGCACAGAGTGCCATCACCGCGAGTTGAGTGCTGATGAAGACCAGGTGAGCTTGAGCACACCCGGACTCCTCGGCTACTCCAGGCAGCCTCCATGCAGCACCCCAACAAGCCCGGCAGCCCGTTCAAGAAGGCTTAGAACCCGTTTCGCCGAAGGACTTTCTCGAACTTCCCGTGGTATTCGTCCTGAAGCCGGATCTCCCCGTCCGCCTCGGCATCGAGCAGGGTTTGCACCATGTCCGGTGTGGGCTCGCTGAACCACTGGCCAACAGTAATGCCGTGCTTCGGTACGAACAGCTGGTGAATGTGGTCTCCCGCGGACACCGTCCCCGTCTTGATCACACGCAGGTAGGTTCCAACCCGCCCGGCCTGCGTGAAGCGCTTCACCCATTGCGGCTCGTCCAGCAAGCGCTGGAAGGTGGCGCACGGGACGCGCGGTGACGTTACCTCCACCTCCACATCCAGCCCGATCTTCCAACGTTCACCAATGACGGCTCCCGTGGTCTCGATTCCCTCCACGCGCAGGTTCTCCCCGAAGACGCCGGCTGGAAGCTCACGATCCAGTGCGGCCGACCAGTAATCGGCATCCGCCTGGGAATAGGCATACAAGGCCTGGTCTTCACCGCCATGATCGAACCTGTTGGCCTGGACGTCGCCGTGTACGCCGAGCTTGTGGATCTTCACGGGGCCTTCCACAGGACGCTTATCTATCGCCGTGACGCCAACGCTTCCTTCCGGGTCCGGCAACAACTGGTGGACACGGCAGACAGCGAGGAGGGATGCGGTGTTCATGGACAACAGTTTACGGACGGGGAACCGGATTAAGGATCAAACCGGTAACCCATTCCCGCTTCAGTGTGCAGGTGCCGCGGCGCGGCCGGGTCCCGCTCCAGCTTTCGCCGCAACTGGGCAATATACACCCGCAGATATTGCGTCTCCTTGGCATAGGGCCTGACCCCAGACCTGGGTCAGGATCTGCTGCTGGCTCACCAGCTTCCCCTTGTTCCGGACCAACAACTCCAGGATGTTCCACTCGGTGGGCGTCAGCCTCACCTCTGACCCGTCCTTCACGATCTTCTTGCCCGCCAGGTCCACCATGAAGTCCGACGTCGCCAAGGTAGGTTCCTCCCGATCGGTAAGGACCCGGCGCGAGGCAACCCGAAGCCGCGCAAGCAGCTCATCCAGTCCGAAGGGCTTGGTAACGTAGTCGTCCGCACCGGCGTCGAGCGCTTCAACTTTGTCCTCCGAGGCATGCCGGGCGGACAGCACGATGATGGGCATGCTGCTCCACCCACGGATGCGGCGGATGATCTCCACCCCGTCCATGTCCGGCAATCCAAGATCCAGCACAACAATGTTCACGCTTTGTCTCGCCACGGCGTTCAAGGCATCGGCGCCGTTTCCAACGGTCATTGCCTGGTACCCATGGGCCTGCAGGGTGACCTGCATGGCCCGCGCGATCTGGGCTTCGTCCTCAACTATCAGCACACGGGTCATGCCCTGCCTCCCCCATGACCGGTCCACAGCGGCAACGTAACCACCATGGTCAAACCGCCACCTGGCGTCGGTTCCGCCATGAGCGTGCCGCCCATGGCCTCCGTGAAGCCTTTGGCCACCGCAAGTCCCAACCCTATTCCGCCGCCCGCGCCGCCTGCAGGGGCCGGCGAATCGCCCAGCCGCTGGAAGGGCTGGAACATCTCAAGCACCTCGTTGTGTCCCACCCCGCTGCCATGGTCCACGATCCTCAGTTCGCTGGCAGGCTTGTCCCCCACCGTTATCCCGGCACCCGCACGCGCTGTCAGGACAACGTCTGAACCGGGTGCGTACTTCACCGCGTTTTCAACGATGTTCGCCACGACGCTCTCCAACATGCCGGCGTCGGCTGTTACGGGCGGCAGGTTGGGTTGCAACTCGCTGCGTATCCGATCCTTCGGGATCCCTCGAAGTGCCTCGGGCAATATTTCGGTCCAGGTGGTGCCCGCGAGCAAAGGGTTCACGGCATCGGCGGTAATCCGGGACATATCCAGCAGGTTGTCCACCAAATGGTCAAGGCGGTCGGCATAATTCTCGATCGTCTCCAACAACTCCTTCTCCACGTCCGGAGGGAACTGGACCTCTTCCTGCCGCAGGCTGCTCACAGCCAGTTTGATTCCGGCCAACGGCGTCCTCAAATCATGGGAAACGGCGCGAAGGATAGACGTCCGCATCTTGTTTCCCTCGGCCAGGCGAAGGTTGTCCCGCCGGCTCTTGACCAGCTGCTGCCGCTCACGCACAGCCACCACAAACGCTCCGAAGGCCGCCAGCAGACGCTGGTGTTGGGAGGACAGCGCACCACCGCGCAACAACAGCGTGTAGTGGGGATCGACGACGGCGGCATGGTCCGCGGCAGCATGGGTCACCGGCGGATTGGGGCCGGCGCTCGCAAGAATCCGCCACTGCGGCGGTGCTCCCGGCACTGTGACGCTGTCCGGTCCCGGCGATCCCAAGAGCGTCACAGCCTCCATGCCGAGATTTCCGCGGACTTTCTCAAGGAAGGATTCAAGGCTGCCGTCGGAACTGAGGATGCGCAGGGCCAACTCGCTCAGGGCAGTGGCCTCGGCCTCGGACCTCGCAGCCTCCTGGGCCCTGCGGCTTGCCAGTCCCACCGCGAGCGCCACGCCGCAAGCCACGGCCAGGAAAACCACCAGGGTAAACAGGGTGGTTGGATCAGCGATGGACAGGGAGCCCACGGGTTCGGCGGAAAAATAGTTCAGCAGGAAACTACCCAGGACCGCCGCGACCACGGCGGGCCACAGGCCTCCGATTGCGGCAACGGCCACGGCCGCCGCCAGCTGAAGGAGCATGATCATGGCGAAGTTTCGGAAGCCCAAAACGGTGACCATGACTTCGACGCCCGGCGGCAACAGCAAGGCAAGGACAAGGCCCGTCACAACGCGTCCACGGCCGATGCCCCGAACAGCGGGAAGGCGCAGCAGAACGGCGTCGGAGTCGCTGCTTTGTGCTTCAGGAGCTGGCATGGCTACATCCTTCCACGGTTGGCAAGATGGGCAGTTCTGCCCACCTTCGGATGACAGCAGTGCCCCCGCCCCGCTCAAGGACTAGGCTTGCTTTCAGCATCTGGTCCGGCATGGCACCGGACAATCCAACGGTCTATCCAGGGGGATATACATGGACCCGAACGAAGGCGCCGCAGGCAGCGGCGCTTCAGGAAACGGCGCGTCAGGAAACGGCGCGTCAGGCAGCGGTGCTGCAGGTGGTGGCCAAGGCCCGGACGCGGGCAAGAATCCGCCCAAGCCACCGCCGTGGCAGGTGCCCAAACCCGAGCTCCATCCCGAGCTGATCCCTCCTGCCAATGACGACACGGACAAAGCTCCCGGCACATCCCAACCCGGCACATCCCAGCCAGGCTCTTCCCAGCCCGGCTCCTCCCAGCCCGGCCGTTCCAAGCCCGCGCCCGGCCATCCGCTCCCGATCCTTGACCCGTTCGCCAAGGAACGTGAACGCGAAGCAGCCCAAGCCGAGGCCCGGAAGAAGCGCTCCCGGCGCCGCACCGTCGTCGTGGGTCTGGGCGTGACGGCCCTTCTGGCCGGAACCATCACGGCCGTGGTCGCCAGCAGCGAACAAGAGGCCGACTACGCGCAGGTCTGTTTCAACGATGAAACCGGCGAGCGCGTGGACGATTCCCAGTGCAACAACAGCAGCTCCGATGGCCGCGGTTCCGCCATCTACGCCTGGTACTTCTACTCGCGGGGAGCCAGTGTGCCCGCTGTGGGACAGAACCGCAGCTCCTACCCGAGCTACACGAAGACAGTTCCACAAGGCGCCAAGACGTCAACGGGCTACAGCACCAAGGGCGGCACAGTCAGCCGTGGCGGCTTTGGCAGCAGCTCCAAAAGCGGCGGAAGCTCGGGAGGCTAGGCGTGCGGCGTTTGCCCTCCGAGCCCAGGCCGGACTGGAAAAAGAAGATCGAAGAACAGGGCCTGGTGTTTTCGACCACCACCATGCCCGATGGCCGCAAAATCGAGTACTGGAACGAGTCGGCGTACTACGAATTCACTATGGACGAGGTGGAGACGCTCGAGAAGACTGCCGAGGACATGCACCTCATGTGCCTGGAAGCGGCAAAGTTCCTCGCCACCGGGGCCATGGGAGATATTGGCATCGGCCAACAGGCGCTGGAGCTTGCCGGTGAGTCGTTGCAGGCCGGGGATATGGATATCTATGGGCGCTTCGACTTCATCTATGACGGCAAGGGTGGGCCGGCGAAGATGCTGGAGTACAACGCCGACACGCCCACAGGCCTTATTGAAGCCTCCGTTGCCCAGTGGTTCTGGCTGCAGGATGTGTTTCCGGAAAAGGACCAGTGGAACGGAATCCATGAGGCGCTGATCCGGCAATGGAAAAAGCTGCAGTTCCGCACCGGGATGAGCACACTGCATGTGGCTCATTCGGAGGCCGAAGAGTCCGGCGAGGACTGGATGACTGCCGCCTACATGCGGGATGTGGCGAGCCAGGGTGGGTGGACGACCATCGGCATCAATATGTCGGATATCGGTTGGGACCCGAACCTGAACCGCTTTGTGGACCTGGACAATTTCATGATCAGCACCATGTTCAAGCTGTACCCGTGGGAACTGATGATGAAGGAACCTTTCGGACACCGTCTGCTGACGCGGGCGCATAACCCCCGGTGGGTAGAGCCGGCGTGGAAGATGCTGCTCTCCAACAAAGCCCTGCTGGCTGCCCTGTGGCACCTCTACCCCGGACACGGGAACCTGCTGCCGGCCTACCTTGGCGATCCTGGCCCGCTCAAGGAATGGGTGGCCAAGCCCCTTCATGGCCGCGAGGGCGACAACATCCGTATCCATGCCCCCGGCATCGAACTGCAGCAGCCCGGCGGCTATGGCCGCGAAGGGTGGTGCTTCCAGGAGTACCACGCTCTCCCCGACTTCGACGGAAACCATCCGGTGCTTGGTCTGTGGGTGGTGGACGGCGAGTCCGTGGGCTGCGGCATCCGTGAATCGGATGGCCCCATCACGGACTATTTCTGCCGCTTCGTTCCCAACACCATTGATGCCCCGGCGCCTGCCGCGCCCACCACTACTTCTTATGGAGCTGCACTTTGAGCACTGAAATTTCGACGCCGGACGGCGGTTCAGCGGGCGGCGACCGTACCGTCGTCGTACCTTCCAAAGGCCTCCATGCAGGGATCCTGGACCTTGGCGACTCCGTCATGCTCGGTTTGGCATCCACGGCACCGGTGTATTCGCTGGCCGCTACGCTGGGACTTATAGTTGCCGTCAACGGCAACTACACGCCCCTGATCCTGGTCCTTGGCTTCATCCCGGTGCTGTTCATCGCCTACGCGTTCCGCGAGTTGAACAGTGCGCTCCCTGACTGTGGCACCACGTTCTTCTGGGCCCGCAAAGCCTTTGGGCCGTGGGCGGCCTGGCTGGGCGGCTGGGGAGTGGCCTTGGCCGGGATCGTGGTCCTCGCCAACCTGGCCCAAATTGCCGGGAAGTACCTGTGGTTGCTGGTCGGCGACGGCTCCCTGGCCGGGAACACGTGGTTGGTCACCGCCACCGGGGTCTTGTTCATCGCCTTCATGACCTACGTGAACCACCGCGGGATACGGCTTGGCGAGCACGTCCAGCGGACCCTGACTTACATCCAGTACATCTCCCTGGGCATCTTTGCGGTGGCCATTATTGTTGGGATCGCCGGTGGCGCGCCTGGAACAGCCGACAGCAGCCCCACCGTCCAGCCTTTCGACCTTGAATGGTTCAACCCCGCGGGTGCGTTCGCCGATCCCAGCGCCGTAGTTCATGGGGTCCTGCTGGCCCTGTTCATCTACTGGGGCTGGGACACCTGCCTGGCCCTGAACGAAGAGACGGAAAACCCTGCGAAGACTCCAGGCCGGGGTGCCGTTATCTCGGCGTTCGTCCTGGTGGCAATCTACGTCTCCGTGGCGCTGCTGGTCATGATGTATGCGAGTGTCGGGACCGAAGGCATTGGCCTGGGCAATGAAGCCAACCAGGATGACGTCTTCCTGGCCATGAAGGACGTAGTGCTGGGTCCCTGGGGTTGGCTGATCGTGGTGGCTGTGCTGGCATCGGTCCTGTCCTCAACGCAGACCACCATCCTCCCCACAGCCCGGGGAACGCTGTCCATGGGCGTGCACGGTGCCCTTCCGGCGCGGTTTGGCAAGGTCCACCCAAGGTTCCAGACACCGGGTTTCTCAACCCAGGTGATGGGTGTGGCTGCCGTGGCGTACTACGTGGCCATGAGCTTCCTCAGCGAGGACCTCCTGGCGGACTCCATCAGTGCCATCAGCCTGTTCATCGCGTTCTACTACGCCCTGACCGGTTTCGCGTGCGTGTGGTTCTTCCGCTCAACGCTTCGGGATTCTGCCCGCAACCTGTGGTTCCGCGGCATCCTGCCCTTCCTGGGAGCGGTGTCGCTGACTGTGGCGTTCTTCATTTCAGCGGTGCAAATGTGGGATCCGGAATACGGTGATACGCAGATCTTTGGGATCGGCGGAGCCTTTGTCAGCGGTGTCCTGCTTCTGCTCCTGGGTGTGGTGCTGGCCATCGTGTGCCGTTTCGCACCTGCCACGCGTGGCTTCTTCACCGGTGAACACACCGAGGTCGGGCTGGTGCGCGGCGAGTAGCCTGCGTTCAGCGCCGTGCCATGGCCCACCGGCGGAGCCGGGCAGGCACGCCATCCGGCAGGACCGCATCCCGCCGCAGCGCCACAAGCCAGCAGGCCAGGATTGCCACGGCGCAGAACACCCCTGCGCTCGATGCCATGATCCACAGCCCCGGCGTCTGGACGTTGAGATCAGCGGCACCCAGAGCCGTGCCAATGGTCTTTGGAGAATAAAAGAAGACCAGCGTGGAAACGGCCAGCACAGCGGTCATCAGAATTCTCTGCGCCCTGTACCGGCCCGGAGTTTCCTTGATGGTCCAGGCGAAGGCCGGCAGAACGATTGCCATCCAGACCCAGTGGTGGGACCACGAGACGGGGCTGATGAGCAGCATGGTCAGTGCCGTCGTCGATATTGCAATGACGCGGGCTCCTTGCAAGCTGGCCGCGCGGATCAGGAAGGCCGCGAGCACCACCGTGCCGAGGCTGAGCGCTAGCCAGGGAACCGTCACTGAATCCTGCGGCACGCCGAAGTGAAGCAACGCGCCCTTTATCGAGAGGTTGTCCACGTAGCCGGCGCCGCCGATCCGGGACGTGTCAGGGAGTATCTCCAGCCAGAACTGCAGCGACTCGGCTGGCCGAACCACCCACGCCACGAGGACGGTACCGGCGAAACCGATGGACATGTTGGCCAGTCCACGCCAGTCCTTACGCATCAGGAAGTACAGGCCAAAGACAAGGGGCGTGAGCTTGATACCCGCCGCTATGCCGACCAGGAAGCCGCTGCCACGGAACCCCCGACGCCCGGAGGCGCCCAGCAAGTCGACAGCCATCAAGCCCATGAGCAGGATGTTGATCTGGCCGAACGCCAGCGTCTCGCGCCACGGACCAAGGAACAGGACAGCCAGGAACAGCGCCCCGGCAATCCAGCGGGCACGGGCGGATGACAATGCAGTTCGCCAGTCGTGCTTGGAGGCCCAGTACTTCACTATGGTGGCGCCAACCCAGCCGGCAATCGCTACGCCGGCCACGTTGAACAGCATCAGCGCGGCGGGTTGCGGCCAGAGTGCCAACAAGCCAAAGATGAGCGCTGCGAACGGCGGATAGGTAAAGGGAAGATCCGGTCCTCCGGCGGCGGCAACACTTGGGCCGTACAAGTCCGAGGGCGAGGCACCGGCCTCGTTGAGGATGCTTCCGCCGAACCAGTAGACACTGAAGTCCAGGCCCTCCTTACTCCAGCCAGCAAGCATCAGCCACACGGGCCAGATCAAGAGCGCCCACGGGAGCCAACGGAGTGTTTGTGATGCGGTGGATGCAGACTTCCCGGCTTCCGCCTTAGCCTGTAAATCGACGCCGGGCAGTGCCATGTCTTTGTCCCCCAATATTTTCTTTGTGCAGTGGGGATCCCAGTGGCTCCCGGAATACATACTACTTAAACGCCCGACGGCGGCCCGACCCGGCTGGTGGCGCGGTGCGTCCGTCCACTGCGTGCATCCAGCCACTTAGGATGCTGGAATGAGCGATTCAACGACGAACACCTCGGATGTGCTGGCCCTTGATTCCCTGTTGACCAGCGAAGAGCTGGCCCTCCGCGAGAAAGTGCGGGATTACACCACGCAGCGGATCCGGCCGAACATCGCGCGCTGGTATGAGGACGCAGTCTTTCCTCGGGAGATCGTGCCGGAGTTGGGCGAGCTTGGCGTCCTGGGAATGCATCTGGAGGGTTACGGCTGCCCCGGACGCACCGCCGTCGAATATGGCCTGGCAGCCATGGAACTGGAGGCCGGTGATTCCGGGATCCGGACCTTTGTCTCAGTGCAGGGCTCACTCGCGATGACGGCCATTCACAAGTGGGGCTCGGAGGAGCAGAAAGAACAGTGGCTGCCGCGGATGGCCGCCGGTGAACTGATCGGCTGCTTTGCGTTGACGGAGCCGACGGCCGGTTCGGATCCATCATCGATGGCCACTTTCGCCCGGGAGACCTCCGACGGCTGGGTCCTCAACGGCGCCAAGCGCTGGATCGGACTCGCCTCAATTGCCGACGTCATGGTGGTGTGGGCCCAAACAGACGACGGCATCCGCGGCTTCCTGGTACCCGCGGGCACGCCGGGCGTAACGGCCACGCCGATCGAACCGAAGCTCTCCATGCGCGCATCAATCCAATGCGACATAAAGTTCGACGGCGTAAGGCTGGGTCCGGAGGCAATCCTCCCGGGTGCAGTCGGACTTCGTGGGCCGTTCTCCTGCCTGAACGAGGCCCGGTACGGCATCGCGTGGGGAGCGATGGGCGCAGCACGCGACTCATATGAGGCCGCCTTGGAGTATGCCGGCAGCCGGCTCCAGTTCGGGCGACCACTCGCTGGATACCAGTTGACGCAGGAGAAGCTGGTGAACATGCTCCTGGAGATCCAAAAGGGAACCATGCTCGCCCTGCACCTTGGCCGCCTGAAAGACGCCGGACACCTTCAGCCCCAGCAGATCTCCGTGGGCAAGCTCAACAACGTCCGCGAGGCCATCAAGATCGCCCGGGAGGCCCGGACTATCCTGGGCGGCAACGGAGTCACCCTGGATTATTCGCCGCTGCGGCATGCCAACAACCTCGAATCAGTGCGCACCTATGAGGGCACTGATGAGGTTCACACCCTCATCCTTGGGCAGCACATCACGGGAATCGGCGCCTTCCGCGGCTGAGCACCCAAGTAGGTAGCAGCTGATGCCGTTTTGGCGCCTCAAAACGGCATCAGCTGCGACCTAGTTGGTTGGGGCTGCAGGCGCGTCGGCGACGGCCACGGGTTGCTTCCGTGCCGCATCCTTGCGGATGGTTGCGCTGATCACTGCAGCCACCGTGCACATTGCGGCCGCGCCCAGCCACGCGTAGTTGTAGTGGCCGGTGGCATCGCGGATGAAACCAGCAGCCAGTGCGGCGGCAGCCGCTCCGAGTTGATGCGCCGCGAACACCCAGCCGAAAACCACTGAGCCATCGGCGCCGAACACCGAGCGGCAGATGGCCGCGGTCGGAGGCACCGTCGCCACCCAGTCCAAGCCGTAGACCACAACGAAGATGATCATGCTCGGTTCCACGGATGAGCCCAGCAGCAGAGGAAGCACCAGAAGCCCGATCCCCCGGAACTGGTAGTACACGGCCAACAGCACCTTGGGGTTGAAACGGTCCGTCAGCCAACCGGATGCGATGGTCCCCACGATGTCGAAGATCCCGACGACGGCCAGCAGACCCGCCGCTGTGGTTTCGGGCATCCCGTGATCGTGAGCTGAGGGAATGAAGTGTGTGCCGATGAGCCCGTTGGTTGTCGCTCCACAAATAGCGAAGCCCGCCGCCAACGCCCAGAACGTGCGGACTTTGCTGGCACGCTTAAGGACCTGCAATGCCCGGACAGCCGCGTTCGCCGAATCCGGCTTGGCTGCTGCGGAAGCCGTCGACGCAACTGCAACACCCGGCGTCGTGGTCTTTGAACCGGCGGGACTGGCGCCAGGTGCTTCCGCACCGTAAGGCAACACCCCGACGTCGGCGGGTGAGTTCCGCAGCCACCTCAGGACCAGTGGCACAACTGCGAGCGCCCCTGCGGCGATGAGCAGCGACGCGCCCCGCCAGCCCGGGTTCTGCGCCAGGGCGGCGAGGAAGGGCAGGAAGACAAGCTGGCCAGCGGCGCTGCCGGCGGTCAGGATGCCGATCACCAAGCCACGGCTCTTGGCGAACCAGGTGTTGGCGATGGTGGCTGCGAAGACGAGGGCCATGGATCCCGTTCCGAGGCCAATCAGCACGCCCCACGTGAGCAGGATCTGCCAGGACTGGTTCACCAACACAGTTAGCGCTGAGCCCAGGCCAATCAGGCAAAGCGCTAGCGCGGTGACTTTGCGTATGCCGAAGCGTTCCATCAAGGCCGCGGCGAAGGGGGCCGTCAGACCGAACAGGACGAGGTTGATGCTTACCGCAAGGGACAACACTGTGGTGGACCAGCCGAATTCCTGCTGCAGCGGGACCATCAGCACTCCGGGCGCGGCCCTGAAGCCGGCCGCACCAACCAGGGCGAGGAATGCTACGGCGGCCACGATCCAGGCAGGGTGCAGCCTGCGGCTGGGTCGACGGCCAGGTTTGGTGCCCGTGGGTCGCTTGCCGGTGGGGACACTTGCAGAGGTTGCCGGAGTTCCGGTGACGTCGGGAGCGGTCATGCGGAGATCTCCGTTTCGGGGGAAGTTGTTGATACGGGTGCTACGGCCAGGGGCAGTGGATGGTCGCTGCGTGTGAAGCTATGCCAGCTCGTGTTGGCAGCTGTCAGATGGACGCCACAGTGGGTGCAGGTGTCGGCCGAGGCTGTGACTTGTCCGCAGTCAGTGTGGACCACCCGCATATGGGACACCTCATTGGGGGCGTCCAGGTGTTTCTCTGCCCAGATGATGATGGCGTTGAGGACGGGAAGAGCGTCCTCGCCCTTGGGTGTCAGCACATATTCCTGACGGGTTCGGGCACCATCCTGGTAGGGGCGTTGCGCCAGCAGCCCCGCCTCGAGCAGCCATCCAAGACGTTTGCTGAGAACGTTGTCTGCGACTTCCAGGCGCTGCTTGATCGCGTCGAAGCGGCCGTTTCCGAAGAAGATCTCCCTCAGGACCAAGCTCCCCCATGGATCACCGAGGACATCCAGGCCGCGGGCCAGGCTGCACGCGCGGGCGGACCAGTCGGATCGTAAGGGCATGTGGACAAAAGTACATGACTTTTCTAAAGAAAGCTACGCTCGGCGCAGTTCTCCGCGGCAAAGAAGGTCAGGAAGCCAGGCGCCCAGCGGGCATCCCGGCTGGAACGAGGCCCGTGCGCGAAGGCCGGTAAGCCAGGGCCCAGTACACCAGCAGCGCGATTCCGCACACCACACCGAGGCTGGACACCATCAATTGCCACTGCGTCTGGGGGTCCTTGCCCCACTCGGCAGCACCGGCCCAGACGGCAAGGTTCTTCGGCGTCATATAGAAAGCAACCGTGGAACAGGCCACGATGATCCACCCTGCCGTCCGCATGCGCCCGCTGCGGGACGGCACCCGATGCATCGCGAAGGCCATGCTCGGCAGGGCTACTGCCACCCAGACCCAGTGGTGGGACCAGGAGACGGGACTGATCAGGAGCATCAGGATGGCCGTGGCCGAGACCGCGATGAAGTTCTCGTCAACATCCACGGCCCACTTAATGACCTTTGCTGCAAGGGCCGCCAGGACCAGGGAAAGAATCATCCACACCACGCTGGTGAGAGTGGAATCCGGCATGCCGAAGTGCAGGAGCAGCCCCTTGACGGACAGGTTGTCCACGTAGGCCGGACCGCCGATGCGCCCGGTATCGGGGAGGATCCGGGTCCAGAATGCCAGGGATGCTTGCGGGAGGATGGCCCACGCGATGGTGATGGACCCGAAGAATCCAGCGGCCATCCATCCAAGGGCCTTGAAGTCCCGGCGGACCAGGAAATACAGTCCGAATGCCAGCGGCGTGAGCTTCACGCCTGCGGCCAGGCCGATCAACAGTCCTGCAGGCCACCGGATCAGGCCCGCCCGCGCCTTACCGTAGAGCGCGAAGTCCGCCAGGATCACGCCCATGAGGATGATGTTGATCTGGCCGAAAACGAACGTGTCCCGCCACGGGCCCAGAAGCAGGATGGCTCCCGTTCCCACCAAAGCCGTGGTCCTGAAGCGATAGTCGGCGAATGCTGAACGCCACGTCTTCAGGCCGAAGTAGTGCCGTGCCAACCAGGCCGCCACCACTGCGGCGCCAGCCAAGGCCGCGATGATGAAGACCATGCTGCTGGCGAAGAAACCCATTGCTGCGAGGCCGGCAAAGAGCAGGGCCGCAAACGGCGGGTAAGTAAACGGAAGGCCATCGCGCACAGCGTAAAGATCCCCGCCTTCGAGAACCTTGCCGCCGCCGTAGAAATAGACCTCGAAGTCGTTCAGGAACGGCTGGTAGTCCGTGTAGAGGAACCAAACGGCGACGGCGAGGGTAAGCACGCCTGCGACGGTCAGGATCCAGCCTCGCTGGGCAGCCGAAACAACCGTGGGTGAAGAAGAAGCCACAGTGTCAGCCGTTGCTGATCTTGGCGAAGGCCTGCTCAAGGTCCGCGATGAGATCCTCGGACTCCTCGATGCCGCAGGAGAGGCGCAAGAGGTTCACGGGGACGGCCAGTTCGGTTCCCTTGACGGATGCGTGCGTCATCTCCGAGGGGTAGTTCATGAGGGATTCGATTCCGCCCAGCGATTCGGCCAGGGTGAAAATCGAGGTGGATTCGGCAACAGTACGCGCTGCCGCCTCACCGCCCTTGAACTGGACAGAGACCATGCCGCCGAACTTCTTCATCTGCTTGGCAGCGAGTTCGTGGCCGGGGTGGTCCGGGAGGCCCGGATAGAGCACCGCCTCAACTTCGGGACGCTGCAGCAGCCATTCGGCTACAGCTTGTCCATTCTCGCTGTGCCGGTCCATGCGCACGCCCAAGGTCTTCAGGCCACGCGTGGTGAGGAAAGCATCCATCGGTCCCGAAACGGCACCAACAGCGAACTGGATGAAACCGATCTTCCCGGCGAGCTCGGCATCGTTGACGACGATCGCGCCGCCCACCACGTCCGAGTGGCCACCGATGTACTTGGTGGTGGAATGGATAACGACGTCGGCACCCAGGTCCAGCGGGGTCTGCAAGTAGGGGGACGCGAAGGTGTTGTCGACCACCAGGAGGGCACCGGCGTCGTGCGCGACGGCGGCGAGCGCGGCAATATCGGTGATCTTCATCAAGGGGTTGGACGGGGTTTCCACCCACACCATGCGCGTCTTGTTCGCTGCGACAGCACGTGCCACAGCATCGAGATCGGACATGTCAACGGGAGTGTTGCCAATGCCCCAGTCGCCGAGCACACGGTCGATGAGGCGGTACGTGCCACCGTAGGCGTCGTTGCCCAGGACGATGTGGTCCCCGGGGCGGGCCGCAGCCCGGATCAGCGAGTCTTCGGCGGCAAGGCCGGAGCTGAACGAGAACGCGGCGGAACCACCCTCGAGTGCCGCCAGCTGTTCCTGCAGGGAGTCGCGGGTGGGGTTGCCGCCGCGGCCATATTCGTAGCCGGACCGCAGGCCGCCGATCCCGTCCTGGGCGTAGGTTGAACTGAAGTGCAGAGGCGGCACCACAGCGCCTGTCCGGGGTTCGAAGGCCTGGCCGGCGTGGACGGCCCTCGTGTTGAACCCGGCGTTGTTGTTGACGGACATGGAAGCTCCTCTTTCAGTGTTCAACAGTTGGAAGTGGGCGCGTGGCGCTCAGTTGCTCAGGTAAGCCAGAAGGTCGTGGCGAGTCAGGATGCCCACTGGCGCCCCAACGAACGTGACCATCACAGTATCGACGTCGGACAAGAGCTCGCGTGCCGCGGAAATGGTCTCCAGGGATCCGATAACGGGCAGGCGCTCCCCCATGTGTTCCGAGATCTTGTCCGTTAGTTTGGCTTCGCCACGGAACAGTTTGGTAGTGAGGCTGCGCTCATCAACGGCGCCCAGGACCTCGCCCATCACTACGGGCGGTTCCTGCGAGAGGACCGGGATGTGTGAGACGCCGAACTCGTTCATGATGTTGATGACGTCCCGAACAGTCTCGTTCGGGTGGATGTGGACCAGGTCCGGCATCTCTCCTGTCTTGGACTTCAGCACCTCGCCCACGGATGACTCTTCGCCGCCGGAAAGGAAGCCGTAGGAGCGCATCCATTGATCGTTGAAGATCTTGGCAAGATAGCCGCGGCCCCGAATCGGGGAGAATCACCACAACCACCGCGGACTCGTCCAGGTCCTTGGCGGCCTCCAGTGCAGCGACCACGGCCATGCCGGAGGAGCCACCCACCAGGAGGCCCTCCTCGCGTGCCAGGCGGCGGGTCATGGCGAACGAATCGGCATCCGAAACGGCGATGACCTGGTCCGGGACGGTTTTGTCGTAGTTGGCTGGCCACATGTCCTCGCCTACGCCTTCAACGAAGTACGGGCGCCCAGTGCCGCCCGAGTACACAGAGCCCTCGGGGTCCGCACCGATGACCTTGACCCGGCCGCCGTCGGACGCGGGACGGTCTGCCGAAACTTCTTTAAGGAAGCGGCCCGTGCCGGTGATGGTGCCGCCCGTTCCAGCGCCGATGACGACGTGCGTCACCCTGCCGTCGGTATCGCGCCAGATCTCCGGTCCTGTTGACTCGAAGTGGCTGTCCGGGGCTGCTGGATTGGAGAACTGGTCCGGCTTGAAGGCACCGGGAATTTCCTTGACCAGGCGGTCTGAGACACCGTAGTAGCTTTGCGGGCTGTCGGGGGCAACAGCTGTGGGCGTCACCACGACTTCCGCGCCGTATGCGGCCAGGACCGCCCGTTTGTCCTCGCCCACCTTGTCAGGCACCACGAAAACGCATTTGTAGCCCTTTTGCTGCGCTACGAGCGCCAAGCCGACTCCGGTGTTCCCCGACGTCGGCTCAACGATGGTTCCGCCCGGCTGCAGCCGCCCGTCCTTTTCCGCTTCTTCGATCATCTTCACGGCGATGCGGTCCTTGATGGATCCGCCGGGATTGACGTACTCGAGCTTGACCAGGACGGTGGCTTTGATCCCGTCCGTTACGTGGTTGAGCTTGATGAGCGGCGTATTGCCGATGAGGTCCAACACAGACTGGGCGTACTTCATAGGTACAAAGTTACCGCCTGCCCGTAGTCCGCCCCGCCGTGCCCCACGTGCGGAGCATCACTTCCCGGCAGAGGAGTCGGTTTGCCAGAGGCCCAGGATGTTGCCCTCGGTGTCTTTGAAGTACGCGTACCAGCCCATGCCGGGGACGGCGTCCTTACCTTGAACGATGGAGCCACCCGCGGATTCCACCTGGCCGAGGGCAGCATCCACATCATCCACGTCTATGGTGAGGATGGGATTTTTCAGGTTGTCCGTTCGGGGGAACAGGGCACCATTGATGGCTCCGGGTTCCTTGGGCCTGCCGGTCTGTTCATCGGACGGAGTAGTGATGGCGATCGTGTAATCCATTTCCTGCATAGGGCTGAGATTCCAGCCGAAAGCACTTTGGTAAAAAGTGTTCGCCCTGTCGTTGTCATCCGTGGGAATCTCGAAATGCACTATTCCGGCCATGGTTTGCGCTCCTGGATTTTGGGGGTCGGACGCGGCCCACCCGCGCCACATCAGGGAGTCTAGACCCGGGAAGCGGCCGCCGTAAGAGGCTTGCAGGAGTGAATTGTCAGCCAGCCGTGGGACCATGAAAACATGACCATTGCAGACGCCCCGCCCCTTGTTGCGGCCGCGGCAGACGCTTCCATACGATGGCACCCCGGCGCCTCCTACAGGCTCGACCAAACCATGTTTCCCCTGATGCGGGGCAATGCCGACCCCTCTTTCGCGGCCCATCCCAAGGGGTTCTGGATGGCCTTCACTACTCCTTCAGGAGCTGTCACCCTGCGGCTTTCCGCAGGCGGCCCGGGACCTGAATCATTTGTCGATGCGCAGGCCTGGGGGCCCGGCGCGGAGCACGCCATTGCCGGCGTACCACGGCTGCTCGGCGCGGACGATGATTGGTGCGCTTTTGACGAACCCGTCTTCCATGCGACTCTCCCGCGCCTGGTCACTGAAGCACGACGCCGGAACCTGGCTCTCCGGCTGCCCTCCACCGGGCGGCTGGTTGACTCGCTGGTGCCCACCATTCTGGAGCAAAAGGTCACCACCTTGGAGGCAAGGCGTGGCTACCGGTACTTGATGTACCGTTTCGGAACCAAAGCCCCCGGCAGTGCGGCTCCTCCCGGGCTCCTCGTACCTCCCACTGCCCGGCAATGGTTGGCCGTTCCGTCCTGGGAGTGGCATAAGGCGGGAGTTGGGCCACAACGCTCGGCGACGGTGATGCGGGCGCTGCAATCCGCCGTCGCGCTTGAACGTTTGGCCGGCCTGGACCCAGCCCGTGCCGGAGCCAAACTGCAGACCATTCCCGGAATCGGTGTTTGGACTGCCGCGGAAGTGGTCCAGCGGACCCACGGCTGCCCGGATTCTATCTCCGTGGGCGACTACCATCTTGCGTCGTTCGTGGGCTATGCGTTGCTGGGACGGAAGATCGACGACGCCGGCATGCTGGAGCTGCTGGAACCTTGGCGCGGACAAAGGCAGCGGCTGGTCCGCATGCTGTACTTGAGCGGCTTCCGGAAGCCCACCTTCGGCCCGCGGATGACCGTCCAGGACCACCGCGGCCACTGACCTTTTAAAGCAACGCGGGGTCACTTAGGGCCCATGTTTGCTCCTCCAAAGGGCCGTAAATGACCCCGCGTTGGGTCATACCCTCTTGATCCTGGAGATCACCCCGGCGAAGCCTTCGGCAAGGTCGTCTGCATTGACTTTGAAGTAGGACCACCCCGCTCTGAGAAATGCCTCGTCGCGCCGGTTGTCCCGGGACTGCTGTTCACGTGTCAGGTGATGGGCGCCGTCGTACTGCACTGCGATTCGAAACCGCCGGTACCCGAGGTCGGCCCTCGGTGACATCGGATCCAGCAGGTCCAACTGCAGCTGGAGTTCAGGTTCCGGAAGGCCGGCATCCCGCATGGCCAAACGAAGGAATGTTTCTGGATACGAGTCCGCACCCACCCTCATTTCGTCCAGCGCAAGGCGGGCTTTCTCCACGCCTTGGAGGTTGGGGTGTTGTCGAATTAACAGCCGCAGACCAGAGGGGTAAGCATAGGGTTCGGACCGTGATTCGAAGGCTGGTCGAGGGCGACGGATCAGCTGATCGCCCATCGCGATCACGTAGTTCAGCGGCAGGTCCTTGGCCAAGTCCAGCCAGGTGCGAGGACGAACTGAAACCGGTACTCCCTCGAAATCCATGACTTCACCGGGGTGGACGCGCACTCTGTGGCCCGTCACCCCGCCACGGCGGACCCTCGGGAGGATGTGCGGTTTGCTCAGGTGGATGGCGTCTCCCCCGCCCATCCAAGGGGGAAGCCCCAAACCCGTGAGAAGTGCGGCAGTTTCGTGGGATACCCAGGCCCCCGGGTGTTGCGGCGGCCAGAACCCGCGCCCGTTCCAGCAGTTCAATCTCACGTCCCGTTGGCAGATGAATCAGCCGTCCGCCGTCGGAAATGTCCTTTGCCCTGAGCCTTTTTGCTGGGATACCGAGCTCGCGGGACTCGTACGTCGTGAAAGCACGGTACTGGAGTTCGTCGGGCAGAGGGTTGATACGGACCATGCATTCCAGTGTGTCGGTTTGGCCCTGCCGGCACGGAGTTATCCACAGCCCGGATACCGATGACAGCAACGCGGGGTCACTTAAGGCCCATGAAGGTCGTCAACATGGGCCGTAAGTGACCCCGCGTTGCATCTAGAGGTGCAGGCGGGACACGGCTTCCTGGCGCATATCTACCTTCCGGACCTTGCCCGAGACGGTCATCGGGAAGCTCTCGCGGACATCCACATACCGGGGGATCTTGTAATGCGCCAGTTTGCCACGGCAGTACTCGGCGATGTCCTCTTCCGTGAGCGTCGAGACTCCGGGTTTGAGGATGATGCAAGCCATCAGTTCCTCCCCGTATTTGGCGTCCGGAACACCGATTACCTGCACGTCCTGAATGGAGGGATGCAGATACAGGAACTCCTCAATCTCCCGGGGATAGATGTTCTCGCCACCACGGATCACCATGTCCTTGATCCGGCCTTCAATCACCAGATACCCGTCCTCGTCCATTCGAGCGAGGTCGCCCGTGTGCATCCAGCCCTCAGCGTCAATGGCTTCGGCCGTCTTGTCCGGCTGGCCCCAGTAGCCCTGCATCACGGCGTAGCCGCGCGTGCACAGTTCTCCGATGACGCCGCGCTCCACCACTTCACCCGTACCCGGATCCACGATCCGGCTCTCAAGGTGCGGCATGGTCGTGCCCACTGTGGTGGTCCGATGCTCCAAAGTGTCCCCCGCCCGGGTCATGGTGGATACCGGCGAAGTCTCAGTCATGCCGTAGCAAATGGCCACGTCCACCATGTGCATTTCATCGATGACCCGGCGCATCACCTCGATGGGACACAGCGACCCCGCCATGACGCCCGTCCTGAGCGTGGAGAGATCGAACGTGGCGAAGTCGGGCAGCGCAAGTTCGGCAATGAACATAGTGGGAACGCCATAAAGCGACGTGCCACCAAAGTCCTGCACGGCTTCCAACGCCGCGGATGGGTTGAACCCCCTGCTTGGGATGATGGTTGCTGCCCCGAAGCTCAGGGCATTCAGGTTCCCGATCACCATTCCGAAGCAGTGGTAGAACGGGACCGGAATCACCACGCGGTCATGTTCCGTATATCCCAGGAGGCGGCCGATCGAGTGGCCGTTGTTGAGGATGTTGTGGTGCGTAAGGGTGGCACCTTTCGGGAAGCCCGTGGTGCCCGATGTGTATTGAAGGTTGATGGGATCGTGCGGATCCAGTTCGGCCATGCGGTCCCGGAGCGCAGAAGGCCCGACGCCGTCCGCCCGGGTCAGGAGTTGAGCGTACGTCAGTTCGTGGCCGGCCTCCGGGACACCGGCTGAGAGGCCAACTTCCGGATCTCCGGGGAGGAAAACGATCTCCCTGAGTTCAGGGCACGTACCCGCGGTCTCCCTGGCCATGCCCACATAATCGCTGTTCTTGTCGGAGGGCGCAGCCACGAGCATCCGCATGCCGTTCTGCTTGACCACGAACTCCAGCTCGTGCCTGCGGTAAGCCGGGTTGACGTTGACGAGCACGGCCCCGATCTTTGCCGTGGCGTACTGCAGGATGGTCCACTCGGCACAGTTCGGACTCCAGATGCCAATGCGCTCACCCTTCTCAAGGCCCAGGGCGAGGAGCGAGCGGGCGAGGTGATCGACGTCGTCGTTAAGCTTTTCGTAGCTCCAGCGACGGGCGTCCCCGCCGGGTGTGGCAGCTGCTTCGATCAGGGCGTCCCTGAGCGGGAACTGTGCTGCGATGCGTTCAAAATTGGCACCGATGGTCTCTTCAAGCAGCGGGACGTCAGTGTCTCCGGCGGTGTAGGACAACATGACCGAACGCTACCAAGACAGTCCGCGCAACAGAACCGTAAAGTGGACAATCGCCTCCGTGTCCTCCCGGTAGGGTTGGATCCATGAGTGCACCCATCGACCTGCAGGCCACGTTCATCCCCAACGACGGCGAGTTCTTCCGCGTGAAGCTCGCCTTGGAAATCGCGATCGACGAGGTCGTCAACGAGCCCGGCTGCATCCGTTATGAACTGACCGAAGCCACCGAGGAGAAGCTGGTGCTCACAGAGCGCTGGGAGTCTGAAGAGGCCTTGGAGAAGCACTCCAAGGGCATTGCCGTCCAGGACTTGAACGAATCCCTCAGTGCGCTGCTTGCCGAGCCGGTCCAGCTCGAACGGCTCTAGGCTCTTCACGTCGCGAAACCGCTGGAAGAACGCGGAAACGCCCGAAACGCATCGAGGTCGCCGGAATTTACCCGGCGACCTCAATGCGTTTCCGGCGATTTCGCCGCGTTTGGTCTAGCTTTCCTGGGCCTCGGCACGTGCCTTGGCCACGTGCGCGTGGACTTCTTCCATGTCCAGGCCCTTCACGGCCTCGATGACCTGCTCCAGCTGCTGGCCGTTGAGGGCACCCGGCTGGGAGAAGACAAGCACTTTCTCGCGGAAGGCCATGAGCGTCGGGATCGACGTAATTCCGGCTTCGGCGGCGAGCTGCTGCTCAGCCTCGGTGTCCACCTTCGCGAAGAACACATCGGGGTGTTTCTCCGAGGCTGCCCCGTAAGTGGGCGCAAACTGGCGGCACGGGCCGCACCAGGCAGCCCAGAAATCCACCAGGACAATGTCATTGCCTTCGATGGTCGATGCGAACTGTTCTCCAGTGATGTCAACTGTAGCCATGTTTCCACCGTACGCGACCCCGCCCGCTAAGTCCCGTGGAGAGGGGCGTTGTTCGCTTCCCGCGTCAACGGGAATAAACGGCTACTTGCCCAAGACGTATTTGAGCGCGGACGCGTAGAACGGGGCCACCTTGTTATGCCCGGTCTGGTTCATGTGCACATCATCCAGGTAGTTCCAGGTAGCCCCGGCGATAGTTGCTGTGCCGGACATCGAGATGCGGGGCCAGCCCCGGAGAGCGGCTTCGCGGGTCAAGAGCCCGTCCACCCATCGACGTTGGAAATGGCTGGCGTCATAGCGGGAAAGAACACCAGTGACAAGGATCGTACTGCGGGGATATTTGCGGCGCAGTTCATCCCACAACCGGTTGGCCTGGGACAGGATTGCGGCATCGGTGGCAAAAATCCGGGCGTCGTTTCCGCCAAGAGTCACCACCACCAGACCTGGGTTCCCTTGGGGCAAAAGGATCCTGTCCAGCACCAGGGCATCCGTCGCTGAGTTGCCACCAACCGCCGGGCTCCCCGAAACGTATCCCATCCCACCGATGCTCCGGACCACCTGGCGGGTATAGCCAGCGGCCCGGGCACCCTGTTCGCCCCATGAATCCAGGTCCAACTGCGAGTCGCCAAGGAACACCACAGTGGAGGCATCGACTGCTTCGGCTGAATACAACTCCTGCGTGGAATCGTTCCAGATGGTTTCCAACTTTTGGAAGGCGACGTGCGAGCCCCTTGCATCTGTCCAGGTGTCACGCAACGGCCAACCGAACTCACCCGGGTTGATGGACCACACTTTGTATGTGGAGTGCCCCACAATCCGCGCTCCAGTGGCCGGCCCCCAGACGAGCCAGCCGTTGACGAACTGCTGCACCAGGCCACCGGCCCGCGGAAGTTTGTCCGTGAGCGGCAAACCCAATTGGCCGGCAGCTCCACCCAGGGCCACATAGCGATTGTGGACATCGCCGTGCGTGGTGGAATGCGCACCCGTTGCCGCCGACCAGTAGACCGTGCCGCCCTGGAAGAGTTGGTAGACGAAGTCGTTTTGCCGGTTTTCCTCGCCGACCGGATATCCCAGGGCACCGTTCTGGCCGCCAGTCGCGGACCAGTAGCTCCTGATGGCTCCCGTCAGAGCCCTCGCGCCGGTCGAGGGCGACCAGATGATGGTTCCGTGCTGGTACTGCTGTGACGAGCCACCATTGCGCAGTCCCGTCGCTTCATCCGTGATGGGGTAGCCAAACTCGCCGCCTTCCAGCCCGGATTGGCGCCAGCGTTCACGGATGGCACCCATGGAGGGATGTGCCCCCGTCGCTGGCGACCACACAACAAAGCCGCGTTCGAAGACCTGGTAGGCACCGCCGTCGGGTAGTCCGGTGCGTTCGTTTCCGGCCGGGTACCCAAGGAAACCAGCCTCAAAACCCGCTCTGCCCCATGCCAAGTGGATGGATCCCGTTGTGCGTTGGGCGCCCGTTGCCGGCGAGAAACTGATCGCTCCGCGTTCGAAGACTTGCTTGGAACCTCCATTGCGCAAGCCGCTTGCAGTGTCTGTTGTGGGATAGCCGTGATAGCCGGCAGGACCGTTGGCCTCCCACCATGCGGTGCGCACTGGTCCATTGACCACTACGCGGGCCCCCGTGCGGGGCGACCACGCGATATCGCCGCCGACAAAGCGTTGCACGCAGCCTGTGCTTGAGCATTCCTCCGCTGCCGTGGGGCGGATCAGCACGCTGCGGGCCCAGGTGCTGGTGCTGTAAAGCTGGCCGATGGCGCCTGTGACGGGAGGCGTGGTGGCCTGAACCTGGATGCTCCCCGATGATGGCGCGGCTTGCACGGGTAGAGCGGTTCCGAGCAGGCCCAGGGTCACCAGCAGCGCCGCACATGACCCGGCAATTTTGCTTTTCTTCGACGATGAAGCCGACCCTGTACAACCCACTTCTCTACCCCTGCATCTTCGGGCGCCCAGGCGCCGTCACTGCTCCCCCACGAAGACAGTCAAGCCAGTATGTTCGACGGCGGCAGTTGAGGCAGCGGCGACGCAGCGTTTGGTGTCACATCGTTATGTTCCAGGCAGCCGCGAGCCTTTCAATCCCAGCCTCTTGATACGGATTGAACAGGTGTTTAGTGTATTAAACATGCGTTTAACCGCAGAAGATGTGACCACCCGGGCACGCATTCGCGATGCCGCCATTGGTCTGTTCGGCCGCGATGGTTTCGGTCCTGCCACCGTCCGGGCGGTGGCCTCTGCGGCGGGTGTCAGCCCCGGCTTGGTGATCCACCACTTCGGCAGCAAGGCCGGCCTGCGCGAAGCCTGCGACCAGCACGTCCTCGCGCAGACCGCCAGCCAGGGCAAGGAGAAAACCGACCCTGCCGCGGCACGTCAATTGATCCAGGACTACCTCAACCACCCGGACCAGTACGCGGATGAGATCGCCTACATTCGGCGCTCCCTGGGCGACGAATCCGAGGCCGGCGACGCATTCTTCGACGCCGTGGTGCGCCAGACGCAGGACATTATCGAGGCCGGCATCGCGGCCGGCACCATCCGCGAATTCGACGACGTCCGGTCCACCGCCGTCGTTATTGCATCCAACAGCCTCGCGATGCTCATGCTCGGCAGGCACCTCTCACGGGCGCTGGGAGCGGACGTAACAGAACCACATGGAATAGGACCGGAACTGCTGCGGCAACTGACCATCCCGGCGCTGGACATCTACACCAACGGCTTCTATGCGGATTCGCGGTTCCTGGAAGCGGCCCGCGACGCCCTGCAGCAAGACGCCAACAACCAAGGAAGGGAGCATGCCCTGTGACCCAGGCAATCGTCGTCGAAGGGTTGCGCAAGAAGTTCGGCCAGCGCGAGGTCCTCCACGGACTCGATTTCGCCGTTGAACCGGGAACGGTCTTCGGCGTTATTGGACCGAATGGAGCGGGCAAGACCACCACCATGCGCTGCCTTCTGGATATCATCCGGCCAAGCGCGGGAACGATTTCAGTGTTGGGGCAGGATCCACGTCGCGCCGGAACCGGGCTGCGCCGCAGGATCGGTTACCTCCCCGGGGAACTCCACTTGGAGAACCGAACCACGGGCCGGCGCATGCTTGAACACTTCGCGGCCATCAGCGGCCCGGTAGAGCCAAAATATGTCAACGAGTTGGCAGAGCGGCTGGATCTGGATTTGGACCGGCAAACCCGCAAGCTCTCCAAAGGGAACAAGCAAAAGCTCGGCCTCCTGCAGGCGTTCATGCACCGCCCCGAACTCCTGGTGCTCGATGAACCAACCAGCGGCCTGGATCCCCTGGTCCAACAGGAGTTCCATGCACTCGTCCGCGAAGTGGTTGACGACGGCGCAACGGTCTTCCTCAGCTCACACGTACTGAGCGAGGTCCAGCAGGCCGCCGACGCCGTAGCTATCCTCCGTGACGGTGGGATCGTGACGATCTCCACTGTTGAGGCGTTGAGGAACGCGGCCGTACGGCAGTTGCGGTTCAACGCCGCCGGCGCAGAAAAGAACGACGTCGGCGCGCTGCTGGCGCGGGTGCCGGGCGTCGCCAATGTTGTGCTGCGGGAGCTTGCTGGTGACGGCGCAGCGGAAGCCGCGATCGAAGCAACGGCGACACTTTCGGGTCAGGTCCAGCCACTGGTGCAGGAACTGGCCCGGCTGAACCTCACAGACCTCGTTTTGGAGGAGCCGGATTTGGAGGAAGCCGTGCTGACTCTCTACACGGGGAACTATGCGGGGACGGGGCATTACGTCGGCAACGGAAACGGACACAAATCCGTGAGCCACACGGAAGGAGCACACCATGCCTAAGTTCCTCCCTCTCTTCACCAAGGCCCTCACTGATTCGTGGCGGTCCACTCTCGCATGGGCCCTGGGACTGACGGCTGCGATCATGCTGTACCTGCCCCTCTATCCGTCCATCGGGGGCAGCGCGCAAATGCAGCAAATGATCGACGCACTCCCCCAGGAGATGACCAAGGCCCTGAACTATGACCAGATAGCCACTGGACCTGGCTACACACAGGCCACCCTGTTCGGTCTGATCGGTTTCCTGCTGATGTCCATGGCTTCCGTTGGCTGGGGCGCGGCTGCGGTGGGCGCGGACGAGGAGTCGGGGCTGCTGGAATTGACCTTGGCCCATAGCGTGACCCGGATCCAGGTGGTCCTTGAACGCGCCCTGGCCCTCGTGGTGCGCGTCGCGATCCTTTCGGCCGTGGTCTTCCTGTTGGTGCTGGTGCTGAACGGGCCCTCGAAACTGGATATCGACGTCGGGCATCTCTTCGGCGCGGTAGTGCTGTTTGCCGCTTTGGCATTGCTGAGCGGAACAGCGGCGCTGTGCGTAGGTGCGCTGACGGGACGGAAGGTTTATGCGATTGCCGCGGGTGCCGCCGTCGCCGTCCTCGGTTATGTCTTCAACGCGGTTGGCAGGCAAAGCCCCGACGTCGACTGGCTGCTGAACCTTTCGCCGTACCACTGGGCGTACGGCAATTCACCCGTGACGAACGGCGCTGATTGGGGAGCCGCAGCAGGCTTGCTTGGCATCTCTGCGGCGCTTATCGTCCTGGGCGCGGTTGCACTCCAGCGGCGGGACGTCGGTGTTTGAGTTCCCCTAGGCCCACACATGCGGAGCTGGCCGGCGCGCCCCTGGGAGCGCATTGTTTTCCCGCCACTCATGGATCCACTCCGGCAATTCCAGATCAGCCGGTGGCGCACCGAACTCAGCAATGATCTCTTCCTGCGTCACCGGCTTCCCTTTGTTTACCAGGCGGGTTGCGATGTGGGCGCGGGCGTAGATCTCTCCGTCCACCACCATGCGCTGCTCAAAGTAGATGGCTTTGGTGTCCAGTCCAATGATGCGCGTTTCGATGGAGTAGCGCTGCCACAGTTGCAATGACTTGCGGAAAGCGATGGTCTCTCCCGCTGCAACGGGACTCCAGCCGCGCCTGCGCATCTTTCTCCAAATACCGCTCCGAACCATGAGGTCGAAACGGCCAAGGTCCATCAAGGAGAAATACATTCCGTTGTTCACGTGCATCGCGATGTCGATGTCCGTCGGCAAAACCCGCAGGGGCAACGAGGACGTTTCCCAAGCACCCAAGGGCGAACGCCTGGATGAAGTGAACAGCAGCATGAGGGTGCGAAGAAGCAAATGCATGCAAGCAATGTTACCCGCGAGTAACTTCTGGGGGAAGGCCGGCCGCATGGTGGACACAGTCCCCATGCAGCGTTAGTACATCCAACGCTTTATGTCCAACGATTGCACAAACGTTTACCGCCAGTTCATCCATCCCGTGCACAATATCTGAAACCCGGAAACACCAACCCACCAGGGAGATCCCTTTGAGCACTCTGACTACCAAGCCGCACGCGGACGTCTGGCCCGACCTCGCACGGCACCAGGACGTGGTACTCCGGGACGCCCGGGGCAACCGCATCGAAGGAACCATCGACGGCATGACCGATGACCGCAGCACACTCTGGGTGCAGCTCAAGGGCGGTTTGGGCCGGCAACTGGTTCACCACATGGACGGATACTGGCTGGAGACTCCCACCGTCTGACCCGTTTCCCAGTGGCGTGCATTGGTGCTGTGGCTAGGATTCCCGTATGACTCAAGCGCGATACCGGGACCTCGTCGAATGGCCCCTCATGGCGACGGCACTGATTTTCCTCGCCGCCTATGCCTGGCAGGTCATAGGACGCGTGGACGGCGCGGCCGGCCTTCCCTTCGAAATAATCCTCTGGATTACCTGGGGGATCTTCGCGCTGGACTACTTCGCCAACCTCTGGCTGGCGGAGGATCGAAGGCGATGGTTCATCTGGAACCTGCATGAACTCCTCATCGTGGTGCTCCCCTTCTTTCGGCCGCTCCGGCTCCTTCGACTGGTCACCCTCCTATCCGTACTGCAACGCACAGTAGGGGAAACCCTGCGCGGACGCGTGGCCACATACGTTGCCGGCTCGGCCGCCATGTTGGTGCTCATCGGCGCCCTGGCAGTGCTTGATGTGGAGCAGAATGCGCCGGACGCCAAGATCCTGACGTTCGGCGACGCTGCATGGTGGGCCATCACCACCATCACCACAGTTGGCTACGGAGACCTCTACCCCGTCACCCCCATCGGCAGGATCGTGGCGGCAGCGCTCATGATGAGCGGGATTGCCGTCCTGGGTATCGTGACGGCCTCCATTGCCTCGTGGCTGGTGCAACGAATCGAGGAAAACGCGGAGGATGTCGCGGCGGCCGCGGAAACCAAAGCGGCAGCCGCCGAAGAACCAGTCCGCGCTGAATTGGCAGACCTTGTCACTGAAATTGCAGCACTAAGGAGTGAGATCGCGGAGCTTCGGAAGAGCACC
The DNA here is from genome assembly GCF_019977255.1 of Arthrobacter sp. StoSoilB13. Classification (NCBI taxonomy): domain Bacteria; kingdom Bacillati; phylum Actinomycetota; class Actinomycetes; order Micrococcales; family Micrococcaceae; genus Arthrobacter; species Arthrobacter sp. StoSoilB13. Next base: position 1,775,428 of record NZ_AP024647.1, read on the forward strand.
GAACTTCGGAAGAGCACAGAGCCATAGCGCAAAAAAAATCCCCGGAACCTGATGGTTCCGGGGATTTCCCTTGGGTGGCAGATGAGGGATTCGAACCCCCGTAGGCGTTGCCAGCTGATTTACAGTCAGCCCCCTTTGGCCGCTCGGGTAATCTGCCGAACTTCAAAAGAAGATCACTTCCGGAGACCGTTTCTTTTCGATCCGGTAACCGAAGGCAGAGACAACCTTACAGAACTTCCGGCCAAGAATCTAATCGAGGGCGGACACGCCGGAATGGCCTGTATTTCAGGCTTCTCCGAGGATCCGGCCAGCCAGTTTCGCTTCAAACTTTTCTGCTTGCTCAGCCGTGATTTGGTTGAGCTCCACCGCACGCTGCAAATCCGCATGAACGCCGTCCATCCGCGAGGCCGCATCCGGCACCGGGCTCAGGACGATCGACGCCGCCACGGTCACCGCTGCCACCGCACTCGCCGCGGCTGCCGCTGCCGTACCGATCGAACCGGCTGCCGCCGATGCGGACTTCGTGACGTAGTGGACGGCTTTGTGGCTCATGCTTACCTCCGGGGATGGGCTCTTCCAACTGGTACAACTCTCAAAGATCCACCTCGGTTCCAACCAAGCATGTGCTGTGAGCGAACTGTGAAAGTTATCCACGGCCCCATCCCGCGCCTTCCGTACTAGGCTGGATGGCAGACAAACCGCCCTTACCGGGCCCCCCAACCTAAGGAGAGTCATGGCAGGCGAATCAACATTCGACGTCGTCAGCAAGGTAGACAAGCAAGAGGTCGCCAACGCGCTCAACCAGTCCCAGAAGGAAATCGCGCAGCGCTACGACTTCAAGGGAGTCGGCGCGGAAATTGACTTCAGCGGCGAAAAGATCCTGATGAAAGCCAACTCGGAGGACCGTGTCCTCGCCGTCCTGGACGTCTTCCAGTCCAAGCTCATCAAGCGTGGCATCTCCTTGAAGTCCCTGGACCAGGGCGAGCCCTACCCCTCCGGGAAGGAATTCCGGCTGGAGTGCACCATCAAGGAGGGCATCGCACAGGACATCGCCAAGAAGATCAACAAGATCATCCGCGACGAAGCGCCCAAGTCCGTCAAGTCCCAGATCCAGGGCGACGAGCTTCGCGTCACCTCCAAGTCCCGCGATGACCTGCAGGAGACCATGAACATCCTCAAGAAGTTCGAAGAGGCAGACCTGCAGTTCGTGAACTTCCGCAGCTAGGCTGCGGACGCTGCACCGCCAGCGTCATAAAAGCCGGGGTCCGGCGCCGCTCAGGGCGCTGGATCCCGGTTTTTTGTGGCATGACTACATCGATTGTCGTAATGACAGGGGACATTAGGGCACAAACTTTTTGCGTAATCGTACCGCGGCAGTATTCTTCATCATTAGGCGAGCCTAAGTATGGCTACCCTGAGTGAAAGAAACGCACATGACCGCCAACTTCCTGATAGGCCTGCGTGAAGGCCTCGAGGCCTCGCTCATCGTGGTCCTCCTGATGGCCTACCTCATCAAGAGCGGCAGGCAGTCGCTGCTCCCCCGGCTCTGGGCCGGCGTCGGGCTGGCCATTGCCATCTCCCTCGCTTTCGGCGCTCTTCTCACGTTCGGCCCACGGGGCCTCACCTTCGAGGCCCAGGAAGCGATCGGCGGAGGGCTGTCCATTGTTGCCGTCGGCCTCGTAACCTGGATGGTCTTCTGGATGGCGCGCACCGCCCGCAGCCTCGGAAGCGACCTCAGGTCCCACGTGGATAAAGCAGCCGACGGCGCCGCATGGGGCCTCGTGCTTGTTGCGGCACTGGCCGTTGGCCGCGAAGGACTTGAAACAGCGCTCTTCATTTGGGCCGCAGCGCAAGCCACCGGCGAAACCACCTTCCCCCTCCTCGGCGCCCTGCTTGGACTCCTGACAGCTGCCGGACTCGGATACCTGCTTCACCGCGGCGTCCTCAAAGTCAACCTGGGCCGCTTCTTCACCTGGACTGGAGTGGGACTCATAGTCATTGCCGGGGGCGTCCTTGCTTATGGCATCCACGACCTCCAGGAAGCCGGCATCCTTCCCGGCCTGCATAGCCTGGCCTTCGACCTCTCAGCTGCGGTTCCGCCGTCGTCGTGGTACGGAACCTTGCTGAAGGGCACGCTGAACTTCTCCCCGGCCACCACGTGGCTGGAAGCAGCAGCCTGGCTGCTTTACGTCATCCCGGTCCTGTCCCTGTACATCCGGGCCAACCGTTCCCATCCCCCGGCGGCGGCAGCGAAGACGACGGCCCCGAAGCCCGCAGTCGCCGTCCAGCAATAAGTACCGTTCAGCAGTAACTACGGTTCAGCAGTAAACACGGTTCAGCCGTAAACACTGTTCAGCCGTACGATCCCGCACCCCCCAACCCGCGCGCAGGCCTCGCACCCCGCTCGTTCCCACAACCCAAAGGACCCCCATGCTTGGCACGTTCCTGTCCCCCGCCACTTCCCCGAAGCTTCGCAGGACCCTCACCGTCATCGGTGTGGCTGCGGCCGTCCCCATGGTTCTGGTGGGCTGCACTGACAATGCAAAAACCACGGCGGCCACAGATGGGCCGATCCAGGTCAGCAGCACCGCGAATGAATGCAAGGTCTCCACAGGTACTGCTCCCAGCGGCAACCTGACGTTTGCCGTGAAGAACGAAGGCACCGAGGTCACCGAGTTCTACCTGCTGGCCGAGGACGGTTTGCGGATCATCGGCGAAGTGGAAAACATCGGGCCTGGAATTACCCGGAACCTGGTGGTCACCGCTCCTGCAGGCAAGTACAACACCGCCTGCAAGCCGGGTATGCAGGGCGATGGAATCCGGGCTTCGTTTGAGGTCACAGAGTCCGGAAACAAGCCGAGCGCGGACGCCGATTTCCAAAAACTTCTTGAGACCGGCTCCCAGCAGTATGCCGCCTACGTCAAGGACCAGACGGAGCAACTCGTTACGGGCACCAAGGCCTTTGCAGATGCCTTCGCAGCCGGCGATGCCGCAAAGGCCCGTGAACTGTATGCCGCAACCCGCATGCACTGGGAGCGGATCGAGCCCGTTGCAGAATCGTTTGGGGATCTCGATCCCAAGCTTGATGCACGCGAGGCCGATCTCGAGCCCGGCCAGGAATGGACCGGATGGCACCGCGCAGAGAAGGACTTGTTCCCGCCTGCGGACTACACCGCCATGACCCCGGCCGAACGTAGCGCGATATCGACCCAGCTGGTTGCAGATACTGCAGACCTCGCAACGCGTACCCGCACAGTGGAGTTGACGGCTGACAAGCTGGGCAACGGCGCCAAGGAGCTCCTCGATGAGGTTGCCACGGGTAAGGTGACGGGCGAGGAAGAGATCTGGTCGCACACCGACCTCTGGGATTTCCAGGCCAACGTGGACGGCGCCCGCATCGCTTTCGAGAGCCTGAAGCCGGCCCTGGAGCAAAAAGACGCCGAGCTCGCCAAGTCCTTGGACGAGAAGTTCGCAGCCCTCCAGGCCGAGCTCAAGAAGCACGCCAAGGGCGATGGCTTCTCCTACTACAACGAGCTGAGCCAGGATCAGATCCAGCAGCTCGCCGCCTTGGTCGATTCCTTGGGCGAGCCACTGTCCAAGCTCACCTCGGCTGTCGTGCTGTGACCGGCTGCCCCTACGGGCACACCGGCGAAGCCCCGGAGGCTCCAGGTGCCGGACAGCCACTGAATGTGAATCGTAGTGAGGCTGACGCTTCAGCCCGCGCCGGCGAGGCGACCGGCGTCGTACGCTCCACGGGGACGTCCGACGGCGGTGCGTCGGCAACCGCCGGCACCTCCCGGCTGTCCCGCCGTGGCCTTCTTTCCCTTGCCGGAGTGGGCGGCGCTGGCGCAGTCGCTGGCCTCGCCGCAGGTTTCCTGGGCCACGACCTGGTCACGGCCGGTGCTGCATCGGCTGCGGAATCCGACGCAGGGGATGCTGTTGTTCCCTTTTTCGGCGAGCATCAGGCCGGCATCACCACCCCGGCCCAGGACCGCCTTCACATGGCTGCGTTCGATGTCACCACGGAGGACCGGAAAGAGCTGATCAAGCTCCTGAAGGATTGGACTGCTGCGGCTGAGGCCATGACGGCGGGCCGCACGACGGGTGCGACCGGCGCCGTCGATGGCCCCTACGAGGCCCCGCCGGAAGACACCGGTGAGGCGCTGGACCTGGCCGCCGCGAAATTGACGTTGACCTTCGGTTTCGGCGCAGGGCTGTTCGAGAAGAACGGCAAGGTGCGCTTCGGTTTGGACGGTCGCCGGCCCGAAGCCTTGATCGACCTCCCGCATTTCCCCGGTGATGACCTTCAACCTGGCCGCACCGGAGGCGACATCGTGGTCCAGGCTTGCGCCGACGACCCCCAGGTAGCCGTTCACGCCATCCGCAACCTTGCGCGCATCGGTTTCGGAAAGGTGCGTGTCCGCTGGTCCCAATTGGGCTTTGGCCGCACGTCCTCCACGTCCCGTGCGCAGGTGACGCCCCGCAACCTCTTTGGGTTCAAGGACGGCACCAACAACCTCAAGGTTGAGGACAAAGCCCTCCTCGATGAGCATGTCTGGGTAGGTTCCCCGGCTTCGCCGAGTGAAGAGTGGATGAGGGGCGGCAGCTACCTTGTGGCGCGCAGGATCCAGATGCATATCGAGATCTGGGACCGGACGTCCCTGGGTGAACAGGAAGGCCTGATAGGGCGGACGAAGGGCGTGGGGGCGCCGTTGTCCGGTGGCGAAGAGTTCACGGCGCCCGATTTCAAGCTCGCGGGCCGCAACGGTGACCCGCTCATTCCCTTGGACTCGCACGTCCGCCTGGCCCACCCCGACCAGAACGGGGGTGTGCGGATGCTTCGCCGCGGCTACAACTTCACCGACGGCTCAGACGGACTCGGGCATCTGGACGCGGGGCTGTTTTTCATCGCGTTCGTCAAGGATCCGCGGACCCACTACGTTCCCATGCAGCTGGCTCTGGCCAAGGGCGATACGTTGTCCGTGGAATACCTGAAGCACACGGGCTCCGGCCTTTTTGCCGTGCCTCCGGGGATCCAGCAGGGCGGCTTCATCGGTGAAGGACTTTTCGCCTAGGCTGATTTCTCTATTACGTCGTGAACCCGCTATTCCGTTGTTGGCCGACCACGGAATAGCGGGTTCACGACGTTTTAGCCCTGGGAAAGCCGTGTCCTTAGGAAAGCGGCCGCCCAGCCATCCGCTCAAGCCTGGTGATGCGCTCCTTCATGGGCGGGTGCGTGGAGAACAAGCGCCGCATGCCACCGCCACGGAACGGATTGGCGATCATAAGATGCGAGGCATTCACGAGCCGCTGATCCTGTGGGAGCGGAAGCTGGGAGACGCCCGATTCGATCTTGCGCAGCGCCGAGGCGAGCGCCAGTGGGTCGCCGGTCAGCTCGGCACCGTCCTCGTCGGCGTCGTACTCCCGGGTGCGGGAGATCGCCATCTGAATGAGTGAGGGCCGCGAACGGCGCCAGGAGCGCCATGGCGATCATCGCGAGCGGGTTGGCATTGCGCCGGTCCCCGCCGCCGAAGAACAACAGCATCTGCCCCACGGACGTGATCACGCCCGCCACGGCAGCCGCCACGGACGACGTCAGGATGTCCCGGTTGTACACGTGCATGAGCTCGTGCCCCAGGACACCCCGGAGTTCGCGGGCATCAAGGACATGCAGGATTCCCTCGGTGCAGCAGACAGCGGCGTTCTTGGGACTGCGCCCGGTAGCGAAGGCGTTCGGCGTCATGGTGGGCGAGAGGTAAATCCGCGGCATGGGCTTGTTGGCCCGCACGGAAAGCTCCCGGACGATCTGGTACAGCTGCGGGGCTTGCGCTTCGCTGACCGGATAGGCCGCCATGGAGCGGATGGCGATCTTGTCGCTGTTCCAGTATCCGTAGGCGGTAGTGGCTACCCCGATCAGGGCAAAGATCCAGATGGGGGTGGTGCTGCGCGTACCGGCTCCGATAATGGCGCCCAAACCCAACAGCACCGCCCACAGCACACCGAAAAGCGCCGCGGTCTTGAGTCCATTGTTGTGTTTGTGCACGGTTGTTCTTCCACTCTCGTTGGCTCGCGAACAGTTCTGTACCGATTAACGCCGACGGCGGTCGCCGTGTTCCGCAGCCGGCAGGCCTGGGCTGCCCTGCCCCGCCCTGCCCTGCCCTGCCCTGCCCTGACAGAGGCTGCCGGCTAGGGCACCGGATGCTTCGCATCGTACGCGACGAAGCCCGGCTGCAGGCGCGATGCCAGCCAGGCCAGGAGAATGCAAACGATTCCGCCGATCAGCAGCACCCCGCCTTCGCTGAGGAATTGCGTGACACCGCCGGCCAGCATATCCCCCACTCGAGGCCCTCCTGCGACCACCACGATGAACACTCCCTGCAGGCGTCCGCGCAGGTGGTCTGGCGTGGCGGCCTGGAGGATGCTGGTGCGGAAGACCGCACTGACAGAGTCGGAAATCCCCGCCAGCGCACAACACAGGGCAGCCGGGAGGAGCCAGGGTGTTACGCCCTCGCGGCCCGAATCTCCAGCCAGCAACACCACCAGGCCAAAGCCTGCGATCGAGGCACCCCATCCGACCACCGACCACACCACGGCGCTGCCCTGGCGCCTCACCCTGCCAAGTGGACCGGAAAACAAGCCCGCCAGGAAGGCTCCCACGGCCGTGGATGCCAACAGCAGGCCCACGGTTGTTTCACCGCCGCCAATCATGACTGCACCAATTGCAGGCATCAGGGCACGGGGTTGGGCGCAGATCATGGCGATGAGGTCAATGATGAAGGTCATACGGACATTGGGCCGCGTGCCGAGGAACCGGAAGCCCTCCACCACGGAGCGAAGCCCCGGCCGGACGGCATCCTTGGACGGTGGCAGCGGCGGGAGTTTGGCAAGGCCCCACAGGGCAAAAGTGAAGCTGATGACATCAATCGTGTAAGTCCATCCGAAACCGATCGTGGCCACCAGCACGCCCGCCAGGAGTGGCCCGGCAGTCATGGACAGGCCGAACGTCAGCATGCTCAACGCATTCGCCGCCGGGAGCAGATCCTTGCGGACAAGCAGCGGAATGATGGCGCTGCGGGCTGGACCGTTGATGCCTTGTGCGCCGCTTTGGATGGCAACCAATGCGTAAAGCAACCAGATGTTGCCGATCTCCAGCCAGGCCTGCAGTGCGAGGCCAGCGGTGGTGACCCAAAGGACCAATGATGCGATCAGGGCAACTTTGCGTCGATCGTAGGCATCGGAGATGGAGCCGCCGTAAAGCCCTGCGATGATCAGCGGAACCAACGCGAAGATTCCCAGGAGGCCTACATAGAAACTCTCCTGGGTCAGTCGGTAAACCTCCAAGCTGACGGCCACCAACGTGAGCTGGGTACCGATGGCAGCCACCGAGGCTCCGAGCCAAAGCCGCCGGAATGCCGGGCTCTCCTTGATCGGGGTGATGTCTGCCAGTAGTTTCGCCACCTAGCCACCCTAGCGACCCCAGTGACGTCCTTGTCCGTTTGGCTTCCATGGTGCGTCTCCCACCGTAACGCACTGGTTGGTAGGCTCACCCGGGGGAAGGAGTCCACATGGTCTTGTCGCGACGATTGCTGTTCCGCTCGGGCATCTGGGAAATTGCCAGGCCGCGCCACCCTTTGACGACCGGGCACGTGCTGATCCGCCTCTCGGACCCTTCCACGGAATTTACTGAAACCTCGGCGGCCGACTGGTTGTTCTGCCACAACCTCCTCCGGGCAGCCTTGGACGAGGTCCTGGGAGCGAAGCGTTTCACCGTGATGTTCGCCCACCGGTGGCACCCCTTGGGTGCGGCCGTCGGCGAGCCGGTGGCTGAGTCGTCTACGCCCACGTTCCACCTCTTCGCTCGTTGGGGATCGGAAAGCACGACGCCGGGACGCCAACTCGCGCTGCCGGCCCACCATCGCGTTCCCGTGCCTGAGGACATCCTGGACATCGTGGATGCGCGGATCCGGGATTCTCTCCAGCTCAGTGCCGCCAACGTTGCGAAAGCACCCACCGGTCAGGCGGGGTCCGCGCATTCGGCCACGTCCGGCGTCGTACCCGTCCAAGTGCCGTTCCCGCGGGGGCCGTTACCGCTGGGGCCGTTACCGCCGGCGCCGTTCCCGCGGGTGGCGACAATTGATGCAGCCCGCCATCACAGTGTGATTGAGCCCGCCAGCGGTGCGGCCGCGATTTCCGCTGTCCTTCCAGCGGAGCTCGTTGCCATGGGGAGCGCCCTGGGTGCCCTGCCGCTGACCAGTGGGCTCACCGGCTTCAGCTGCGTAGCAATCGAAGGCGGGGATCCGGGCGAAGGCGGGAGTCCGGGCGAAGGCGGGAATCCGGGTTCAACCCTGCGGATCCATGCGGTGGGTCGATCTGCTGCGGAGGAAGCCAATCCGATGGTGGATTTGTTTAATTTGCCGGAAGTTAGCTTTGCCTTATTGTGAACTGATCAAAATAAGTGCTTCAATGGGTGCATGACCGATCACACAGCCGACCAGGAAGCATGGGCCAGTGCCCTGCATGCCCACGGCAGGCGTGTGACCAAACAGCGGCTGGCAGTGCTGGCCGCGGTCCAGCACCATCCGCACTCCCCGGCAGAAGGCATCCTTGCCGCTGCCCGCAAAGAGCTCCCTGAACTGACGGCGCAGTCCGTTTACGTTGTGCTCAGCGACCTCACGGATCTGCAGATGCTGCGCCGCTTTGAACCCCCGCACTCCCCGGCGCTCTACGAAACCCGGGTTGGCGACAACCACCACCACGCCGTCTGCATCAGTTGCGGCCGCGTGGAAGACGTGGACTGCGCCGTGGGACACGCACCGTGCCTCACACCGCACTGGGATGAAAATTCCAAGCCCATGACCATCCAGATCGCAGACGTCCTGTATCAGGGCATCTGCCAGGATTGCCAGGCTAAACAACAGCTCCCCAAACAAACGTCCGTAACTCAAAAATAAGAACAAGGAGAACAATGACTGCTATTTCAACAACCCAGTCAGGTGCCCCCGTTACTTCCGACGCGCACTCCAAGTCCGTCGGCGCCGACGGTGCCATCATCCTGACCGACCACTACCTGGTGGAGAAGCTTGCACAGTTCAACCGCGAGCGGGTCCCGGAGCGTGTAGTGCACGCCAAGGGTGGCGGCGCTTTCGGTACGTTCAAGACCACCTCTGACGTATCGGCCTACACCAAGGCAGCGTTCCTGCAGCCGGGCGTCGAGACGGACATGCTGATCCGTTTCTCCTCCGTTGCCGGCGAGAATGGCTCTCCTGACACCTGGCGCGACCCCCGCGGTTTCGCCGTGAAGTTCTACACCTCCGAGGGCAACTACGACCTCGTGGGCAACAACACCCCGGTGTTCTTCATCCGCGACGGCATCAAGTTCCCGGACTTCATCCACTCCCAGAAGCGCCTCCCGGGTACCCACCTGCGTGACGCTGACATGCAGTGGGACTTCTGGACCCTCTCCCCTGAATCCGCACACCAGGTCACCTGGCTCATGGGCGACCGTGGCCTCCCGGCTTCCTGGCGTGAAATGCAGGGCTACGGCTCGCACACCTACCAGTGGATCAACGCCGCCGGTGAGCGCTTCTGGGTCAAGTACCACTTCAAGTCCAACCAGGGCGTCAAGACCATCACTGGCGACCAGGCTGAGCAGCTGGCAGGCTCGGATGCAGACTTCTACATCCGCGACCTCTCCGAGAACATCGAAGCCGGCAACTTCCCCTCGTGGGAACTGCACGTCCAGGTCATGCCCTACGAGGACGCCAAGACGTACCGCTTCAACCCGTTCGACCTCACCAAGGTCTGGCCGCACGCGGACTACCCGCTGATCCACGTGGGCACCATGGAGCTGAACAAGAACCCGGAAAACTACTTCGCGCAGATCGAGCAGGCCACCTTCGCGCCGTCGAACTTCGTACCGGGCATCGCTGCCTCGCCGGACAAGATGCTGCAGGCCCGCATCTTCTCCTACGCCGATGCACACCGCTACCGCGTGGGCACCAACCACGCACAGATCCCGGTGAACCAGCCCAAGAACCAGGTCAACAACTACAGCCAGGACGGCGCCGGACGTTACCTGTTCAACGCCCCCTCCACCCCGGTCTACGCACCGAATTCCGTTGGTGGCCCGGCTGCTGTTGAGCCCGCTTCACCGGCAGGTGGCTGGGAGAACGACGGCGAGCTCACCCTCTCCGCCCACACCCTGCACTCCGAGGACAGCGACTTCGGCCAGGCCGGTACCCTGTACCGCGAGGTCTACGACGACGCCGCCAAGGCCCGCCTGCTGGACACCATCACCGGTGCCGTGGGTGGTGTGAAGAGCGCCGACATCAAGGAACGCGCCATCCAGTACTGGACCAACGTTGACGCCGAACTCGGCGCCAAGCTGCGCGCCAACCTCGGTGCAGGCCAGACCGCTTCCGACGCCGAAGCAGCCAACAAGCTCTAAGCATCAGAGCCGGTAAGTACCAGGTCGAACACCCCGTTGCGGATCGCCGCAGCGGGGTGTTCTTCTTTGTTTTTCCACATAGGCGGGCTGGGCTCTGGCTGCTCTGGTGCCGCGGTCCATAGGATCCTTCCATGAGCACATTCGAGGGAATTCCGTCCGCAGCCTTCCGCTTCTATGAAGAACTGGAAGAGAACAACAACCGCGAGTGGTGGTTGGAACACAAAGACACCTACGACGCCGCCGTCAAGGAGCCGCTGGCGGCCCTCCTTTCGGAGCTGGAGCCTGAGTTCGGGCCGGCGAAGATCTTCCGGCCAAACAGGGACATCAGGTTCTCCCAGGACAAGTCGCCCTACAAGACGGCCCAGGGCGCCTTCGCAGCGTCGCAGGAAGGCCTCGGGTTCTACCTCCAGGTAAGTGCCGACGGTCTGTTGATCGGCGGCGGCTGCCATTCATACACTCCCGCGCAATTGGCACGCTTCCGCGCGGCTGTGGACGCTCCCGACAGCGGAGGGGAACTGCAGCAGATTGTGGACTCAGTTGCCGCAGCGGGTTTCGCCATCCAGGGCGAGAAGCTCAAGACCGTTCCGCGGGGCTTCGACAAAGACCATCCACGGGCCGAGCTCCTTAAGCACAAGTCCTTGTCTGCCGGCATCGAGGTTGGTGAGCCGGAATGGCTCTCCAGGGCCGTCGGCAAAAAAGGAGATCGCTGACCGCTGGGAAGTGCTGAGGCCGCTGGTGGAGTGGGTTGGGAAGCACGCTGCACCCTAGGACTTGGTCCTCCCCGGAACAGCGCGCAATCCGCCGTCAGTCAGCGCCCGGGAACACCAAGGCGTCCGGAACACCAAGGCCCGCGGGAACACCAAAAGCGCCCGGGAATTGCAGTTCCCGAGCGCTTTCGATGGTGATTCCAGCCAGCTGTCTGACAAGCGGCTGTGATTGGTTTAGACCTTGGTAAAGGAGTCTTCGTCCTCGTCGCCCTTGACCGCGGGGGTTGCAGAACCGCCCTTAACGGCTGACCTGGCTGAGGCGAACTTCTCGTTGAGCCGCGAGTGGCGCTGCCCGTAGGAGAAGTAGATGAGCATGCCGATGACCAGCCAGATCGCAAAGAAGATCCAGGTTTCGACTGCCAGGTTGGTCATGAGGTAGATGCACAGAATGGCGGAAACCCATGGCAGGACCTTGCCGAACGGGACCCGGAACGCAGGCTTGAGGTCCGGACGCTTCTTGCGCAGCACCAGGATTCCCAGGCTGACCATAACGAACGCGGACAGCGTTCCAATGTTGATCATTTCCTCAAGGAGATCCACGTTGGTCAACCCGGCCACCAGTGCCACTGCTGCACCACAAATGATCTGCAGGCGTGCTGGCGTGGAGCGCTTCGCGCTGGTCTTTGACAGGGACCGCGGCAGCAGCCCGTCGCGGCTCATGGCCAAAACCACCCTGGAAAGGCCCATGAGCAGCACCATGATCACGGTGGTCAGGCCCACCAGGGATCCGAACGCAATGACCTTGGCGGCGTCGTTGTTGCCTACGGCCTCGAAAGCCGTGGTCAATGTGGGGTTCTTTTCCTCTGCCAGCTGGGTGTAGGAGACCATGCCGGTCAAAGCAAGGGAGACCAGGATGTAGAGCAGGGTGACCACAGCCAGGCCCCCGAAGATACCGCGGGGCAGAGTCTTCTGCGGGTTCTTGACCTCTTCCGCGGAGGTTGCAACAACGTCAAAGCCAATGAAGGCGAAGAACACCAGGGCAGCACCTGCGAAAATGCCCAAAGTACCGTACTGGGCAGGAGCAGCACCGGTCAGGAAGCCGAAGAAGGACTGCTTCATGACATCGGCGGCACCCGTTCCGGAAGTTGGCTCGGAAGCGGGAATGAAGGGGGTGTAGTTGGAGAACTTCACGTAGCTGAAGCCCACGACGATCACGAACAGCACTACGGCGATCTTGATCAAAGTGAAGATGTTGCCAACACGGGCGGACAACTTCGTCCCCAGCACCAGCAGCACCGTGAAGATCGCGACAATGAGGAAGGCGCCCCAATAGAGGTCGACGCCGCCCAGGCTGAGCGCCGGCGGGATGTCCAGGCCCATCAGGGCGAAGACTTTGCTGAGGTAGATGCCCCAGTACTTGGCGATCACCGCGGCCGCCGTGAAGAGTTCGAGGATGAGGTTCCATCCAATGATCCACGCGAGCACCTCGCCCATGGTGGCGTAAGTGAACACGTAGGCCGAGCCTGCTACGGGGATAGCCGTGGCGAATTCGGCATAGCACATGATGGCCAAGGCGCACGTGACGGCTGCGATGGCAAAGGAGATGGTGACGGCCGGGCCGGCAAAGTTTGCAGCAGCCTTGGCGCCAACGGAGAAGATACCGGCACCGACAGCGACGGCGACACCCATGATCATCAGGTCCCAGGTACTGAGGCTTCGCTTCAGCTTGCGCCCGGGCTCGTCGGCGTCGGCGATCGACTGCTCGATCGACTTGGTCCTGAAAATGTTCATAAAAATGCCACATTCTGGATGGGGGTGGTATAGGACTCATCAAGAATAGTGTCCGGTCAGTGGACGACCATATTTATCCCAGATAGTGAGACGGTCCCTGAGCCCGCGTTACTGATGTGACTGGTGTGACGGAGGCGAGTAGCCCCCGTCACACCACTAAACACCCTGTACGTCCCAGTCCATGATGGTGGAGCGGATCAGGAACCGCTTCCCCTCCGGGGACTCTACAGAGAAGCCGCTTCCCCGGCCCGGGACCACGTCGACAGTCAGATGGGTGTGGGACCAGTACGCGAACTGTTCCCTGGACATCCAGAACTCGAGGAGCTTGGGATCCTGGTCCGCTCCGGTTCCGAAGCCGGCACTGATATCGAACCGGCCCAGGAGCACATCTGAATCACCAGTGAGGAACTCTCCCGCCGGGTAGCACATGGGAGCGGAGCCGTCGCAGCAGCCACCGGATTGATGGAACATGAGCGGTCCATGCTGCTCCCAGAGCTTCCGCAACAGTTCGACAGAGGCCGCGGTGAGCGCCACCCGGGAGAAATCCTCCCCGGGCAGCGTCACCGCGGCTTCCAACACGGGGTGGTCCATCAGAACTTCAGAACCACTCGGCCATCGATCTTGGCGTGCTTCATCTCGTCAAAGACCGCGTTGACTTCGGAGAGTTCCCGGGTGGAGACCGTTGGCTTGATCTTGCCCTGGGCATAGAACTCCAGCGCTTCCTCAAGATCCTGGCGGGTACCCACAATCGATCCCCGGACGGTGAGTCCCTTGAGGACGATCTCGAAGATCGGCGCCGGGAAGTCGCCCGGCGGCAAACCATTGAACACGATGGTTCCGCCACGACGTGCCATGCCGATCGCTTGCCCGAAAGCAGAAGGGTGGACCGCCGTCACCAGGACACCGTGGCAGCCACCGGTCTCGCGCTGGATGACCTCCGCCGGATCCTCATGGAGTGCATTGACCGTTAGCTCGGCGCCGTGTTCACGAGCAAGCGCCAACTTGTCGTCGGCAATGTCCACTGCCGCGACCCGGAGCCCCATGGCCACCGCATACTGGACCGCGATGTGGCCCAGGCCCCCGATACCGGAGATCGTGACCCATTGACCGGGCCTGGGCCTCCGTCATCTTCAATCCCTTATAGACCGTAACCCCGGCACACAGAACCGGCGCGACTTCCACCGGGTCCGAGCCTTCCGGGATGCGGGCAGCAAAGCGCGTGTCCACCAGCATGTACTCGCCGAACGAGCCGTCCACGCTATAACCACCGTTCTGCTGGGACTCACACAAGGTTTCCCAGCCGGTGCGGCAGTACTGGCAGTCCCCACAGGCGGACCACAGCCAGGCGTTCCCCACGAGGTCGCCAACGGCAACGTCCGTGACACCCTCACCCAGAGCGACGACTTCACCCACGCCTTCATGCCCGGGAATGAACGGTGGGGTCGGCTTGACCGGCCAGTCGCCTTCGGCTGCGTGGAGGTCGGTGTGGCAAACTCCCGAGGCGATGAGGCGGACCAGCGCCTGGCCGGGACCCGGCGTCGGCCTTTCCACTTCCTTGACCGTAAGGTCGGTTCCGAATTCAGTGACTACTGCAGCTTGCATGGTTGCGGACATTGACGATCTCCTTTGATCGATGAACAGGACGGGTTTAGAAGAAGCCGAGTTTGTTCTCGTTGTAGCTGACCAGGAGGTTCTTGGTCTGCTGGTAGTGGTCCAGCATCATGGCGTGGTTTTCACGGCCGATGCCTGAGGACTTGTAGCCACCGAAGGCGGCACCGGCCGGGTAGGCGTGGTAGTTGTTCACCCACACGCGGCCGGCCTGGATTTCCCGGCCCGCGCGGTAGGCGACATTTCCGTTGCGCGACCACACGCCGGCACCAAGGCCATACAGGGTGTCATTGGCGATGCCGATTGCGTCGTTGTAGTCGCTGAACCTGGTCACGGAGACCACAGGGCCGAAGATCTCTTCCTGGAAGATCCTCATCCGGTTGTGGCCTTCGAAAATCGTGGGCTGGACGTAGTAGCCGCCGGCAAGGTCGCCGGACAGCTCGGCCCGCGCGCCGCCCGTGAGGACTTTGGCACCTTCCTGCTTTCCAATGTCGATGTAGGAGAGGATCTTTTCCAGCTGGTCGTTGGAAGCCTGGGCACCGATCTGGGTTTCCGTGTCCAGCGGGTTGCCCTGGATGATCTTGTTGGTGCGGGCTACGGCGTCAGCCATGAAGGAGTCGTATATCCCCTCCTGGACCAAGGCACGTGACGGGCAGGTGCAAACCTCGCCCTGGTTGAAGGCGAAGAGCGTAAAGCCCTCCTGTGCTTTGTCGTAGAACGCGTCATTTTGGGCTGCGACGTCGTCGAAGAAGATGTTGGGGCTCTTGCCGCCAAGTTCCAGGGTGACGGGGATGAGGTTGTTGGACGCGTACTGGCTGATAAGCCGGCCGGTGGTGGTCTCGCCCGTGAAGGCGATCTTGCGGATACGGGGGCTGGAAGCCAGTGGCTTTCCGGCTTCGACGCCGAAACCATTGACGACGTTCACTACGCCTGCGGGCAGTAGGTCAGCGATCAATTCCATCAGTACCAGGATCGACGTTGGCGTCTGCTCCGCTGGCTTAAGCACGACGGCGTTCCCGGCGGCGAGCGCGGGGGCCAGCTTCCACACGGCCATGAGGATGGGGAAGTTCCAGGGGATGATCTGGCCCACCACGCCCAGTGGTTCCTTGAAGTGATAGGCGGTGGTGTCGTCATCCAGTTGCGAAAGGTGGCCCTCTTGGGCGCGGACAGCCGAAGCGAAGTAGCGGAAGTGATCGGCAGCCAGGGGAATGTCCGCGTTGAGGGTCTCGCGGACGGGCTTGCCGTTGTCCCATGTCTCAGCAACGGCGAGCAGCTCCACGTTCTCGTCTATGCGATCTGCGATCTTGTTCAGAATCGCGGCGCGTTCTGTCGCTGACGTCTTGCCCCAGGATGGTGCGACCTTGTGCGCGGCGTCGAGTGCCAGTTCGATGTCCTCGGATGTGCCACGGGCAACTTCGCAGAAAGCCTTGCCTGTGACAGGCGTGATGTTTTCGAAGTAGCCGCCCTTGACGGGGGCAACCCATTCCCCGCCGATCCAGTTCTCGTACCGGTCCTTGAAGGTGACCTTCGAACCCTCGGCACCCGGCTGTGCATAAACGGTCATTGCTAGCTCCTTTGCTGCGAATCACGGTGGCTGTCGCCATTGATTCGAGCCTAGGAGCGGGCAGGTTGCAGCTACGTTGCAACCATGTGAGTCAGCTCACGCTTTGAGTTCCGTGTCGATCCGTTCAAGGTCGGCCACGACGGCGGCCCGCTTGGGTGAGCGCGGCGGCAGCAGCTTCAGGACGGCAAGGCGGAGTTCGACGTCGTACTTCGCCTCGGGCAGCTCAGCGTACTTCAGGAGCGAATCAACGCTGCCGTCGCTGAGGAGCGCTTCCCGCAGCAGATGCGAAACCCGCTCACGCAACTCCACGACGCCGGGCGCCTCCGAGCGCGGCAGGACTGCGCCTTTGTAGATCTCCAAGGCAATACGGTGGGCTCCCCGCTGCAGGCAACTGAGCACCTGGCCTGAATCGGGAAGCAACTCAACGGGCAAGCGGTAGGGTCGCGATTCGGGCACCGCGCCGGGGCTGAGCTCATGGAGAACTTTGCGCAGCCGCACCATTTCCGCCCGTAAAGTCACTCCCGAGCCATCTCCGGGGTAAAGCTGCGCGCAGAGGTCGTCCGCACTGAGGCCGGCCGGTTCGCTGCAGAGGATAGCCAGGATTTCGCTGTGGCGGGCGGACAAGGAAACTGTCCGGCCATCAATGCTGAGAAGGGCCTGGTCACGGCCCAACAACTGCAGGCTGTTGCGGTAAAGAGTGTGGCTGGAAGCAGAAGCTGAGCTCCGGCGTCGCGGTCCTTCCCGTACGGCAGCTGCCAGCTGGAGACGCTCGATGCGCAACTGCGCCTGTGCAGCCGCAACGGTTGCTTCCACCAGGGATACCGTGTGCGGGGCCACCGCGGTCTCGGTTCCAGTGATGTCCACGACGCCCAGCACGGCACCGGAATCGGGATCATGGAAGGGAACAGCAGTACAACTCCATGGGTGAACTGATCTCTTGAAATGCTCGGCCCCGGAGATCTGGATGCTGCGATCCAGGGCGAGCGCCGTCCCGGGAGCACTTGTACCCACTGAGGCTTCAGACCAATCGGCACCCGCAACGAACATCATTCCCTCGGCCCTGCGCTGCATGACTGGATCGCCATCCACCCACAGGAGCCGACCGACGTCGTCCCCCACCGCCACGAGCAACCCACTGTCATGGCTGGGCTGGACCAGCAACTTCCTGATCACCGGCATGATCGCTGCCAGCGGGTGTTGGCGGCGGTAGTCCTCCAGTTCGTCGCGGTCCATCGCAAGTGGCGCTTCAGGGATATCAGGATTGGCCAGCAGAGTGGCCGAACGCTGCCAGGACTCACGCACCAAACGCCGGAGGCCCGAGATTTCCTCGGGAGTCCCGTCCCGCAGCATATCCAATTGTTCATGGCTAGCCAGGGCGCGCTTCTGCAGCAGCCTTCCGGCTTCGGTGCCTGGAACAGGCGGATGGATTGGATTCCTCATCGAACTCCCCGGTAATTCGCAGCGACAGTGCGCTGCGTGCATGTGCTTGGCGGCACAGTACCCGAAAGTCTAGTTCCAGGAATGGAGTTTGTGTACAGCTGACGCCTTTTGCGAGGACGTTCGGTGTACACAAACCCAAGGGCTAGCCACGCGAGATCTGGATCATTTCCTCACGCGGGACTACCTTGATGCGTTCCCGGATCACACCGTTGCCGTTGCCGGATTCGGACTCCGACTTGGACCAGGCGGCACCGAGGGCGGCCTCGTGGGCATCCAGGCGGTTCCACCCCTCCCAGGTGGTGTATTCGATGCCGCGTTCTTCAAGGAGATCGATGATGGCCTGGGGGTCCGGGTTCTCTGCTGGCGGCAACGTGAGCCGGTCCTCGAGGAGACAGCCGATCGTCTCCAGTGCATCGCCCTTGGTATGACCGATCAGGCCTACAGGTCCACGCTTGATCCAGCCAGTGGCGTAGATTCCCGGCACGGGCTTGCCGTCGGCGTCCAGGACGCGACCGCCGTCGTTCGGTATGACACCGCGGCGGGCATCGTACGGAAGCTCCTGAAGCGGCGAGCCGTGGTAGCCGATCGCGCGGTAGACGGACTGCACCGGGTACTCCAGGAATTCACCGGTGCCCTTGACGTTGCCGGTTCCATCCAGTTGCATCCGCTCGAACTTGATGCCGGAAACCTTGCCGGGAGTTTCCGGCGAGTCCAGGATTTCCACCGGGCTGTGCAGGAAGTGCAAGTGCAGACGGCGCGAGGATGGCTGCTCGGATTCCGCGTGTTCTTCCACCAGCCAGTTGGTCATGGTGTTGACCATGGTCTTGATCTGGTTGTTGGTACGGATTGCCTCATCGGAGGCTTCATCAAACTCGAAGTCCTCCGGGTACAGGACAATGTCGACGTCGTTGCAGTGGGACAGCTCCCGCAATTCCAGCGGGGTGAATTTAACCTGCGCAGGACCGCGGCGCCCAAACACGTGGACGTCGGTAACAGGCGACTTCTTCAAGCCCTCGTAGACGTTTTCGGGGATCTCGGTGACCAGCAGCTCATCGGGGTGCTTGACCAGCATGCGAGCCACATCAAGGGCAACGTTGCCGTTGCCGATGACGGCAATCTCCTTGGCGTCCAGCGGCCAATCCCGGGGAACGTCCGGGTGCCCGTCGTACCAGGAAACAAAATCGGCTCCGCCGAAGGACCCTTCCAACCCGATGCCCGGGATGTTTAGGTCCGCGTCCTTGATGGCCCCCGTGGAGAAGATCACGGCGTCATAGAAAGCACGGAAATCGTGAAGCGTCAGATCCCTGCCGTAGGTGACGTTGCCCAGGAAACGAATGTCGCCCCTGTCCAGCACCTTGTGCAGGGCGTTGACGATGCCCTTGATACGGGGGTGGTCCGGCGCCACGCCGTAGCGGATCAGCCCATAAGGCGCAGGATACGCCTCAAAGAGATCGATGCTGACCTCCACGTCCCCGTCCTTGACCTCGTTGGACTTGGTCAGGATGTCGGCGGCATACACGCCGGCGGGACCGGCGCCCACGATGGCGACGCGAAGCGGACGTTTGGGGGTGGTTGCGGCTGAGTTGGACACCGTAAGCCCTTCCGAAGCAGTAAGCCACGCCGTTGTTGGGGCGCGCAGATTCCAATTCTAGATGTCCGCCCCGCACCCGGCCTCCTATATGGCAGGAGTCACAAGAAAACAGGCGATTGATGCCAACATTGCGGAATATTGCGTTCCCATTTGGTGTTGGCGACATTGTGTCGACACCCGAGCAGATCACCGCAAACTCGTCCATTTCCAGCCAACCCGCGACTGTGAGTGCGTCCAGTGAACTTAGCGGCGACACCTCTGGCGGCAGGACCCGCGGAGGAAAGCCGATCTGGAGCGAGTCGACGGCGGGAATCCTCTTTGGCATTGGTGCTTACAGTCTGTGGGGACTGCTTCCGCTGTACTTCCTCGCGCTTCAACCGGCGGGGGCAATCGAAATCGTTGCCAACCGCGTGGTTTGGTCGCTGCTCTTCTGCGCGTTGCTGATCACGGTCACGCGGGCGTGGAGGGTCTTCGGCGCCGCCGTGAAGGACCGCTCCGTCTTTGGCCCACTGGCGGTGGCAGCTGGATTGATAGCCATCAACTGGCTTACCTATACCTTCGGTGTCACCACAGGGCACGCAGTGGAAACATCCCTTGGATACTTCATCAACCCGTTGGTGTCGGTCCTGCTCGGTGTATTCGTGCTCAAGGAGAAGTTGCGGCCACTCCAATGGGCAGCAGTGGGCATCGGCTTTGTTGCCGTGGGCGTCCTGACCTTTTCCTACGGGCAGCTTCCCTGGATTGCTTTGATCCTGGCCTTCAGCTTCGGTCTCTATGGGTTCGTTAAGAAGCGGGTCGGTCCCAGGGTCGATGCGCTCACCAGCCTCTCCGTTGAAACAGTGGTCCTGGCTCCCCTGGCAGCCGCCACCATGGTTGTCCTGGGCGTAAGCGGCGTCGCGACACTCACCGCCCAGGGGCCCGGGCATTTCTGGTTGCTTCTGGCATCGGGCGTCATCACGGCTGTGCCGCTGCTCTTCTTCGGCGCCTCAGCCCGTCGCCTGCCCATGACCACCATCGGTCTGCTCCAATATTTCGCACCGATTCTTCAGTTCATCGTGGCGCTGGCCGTCTTCAACGAGACCATGACCACGGCCCGCTGGATCGGATTCTGCGTGGTGTGGCTCGCCCTGCTGGTGCTCACGGTGGACATGCTGCGCACGGCCAGGAAGAACTCGTCGATGAAGAAAAAGGCCCGGATCGCGGCCGCTGCGGGCGCCTAGCCCCCCGCCGTCGAGCGCTTCCTGCAACGAGGTCGCCGGAACGGTGCGTGAGAGCCCGGAAACCTCGGGCGGTCTCGACGCGTTCCCGCGTACTCGGTGTGTGAGCACTTTTGTTCATTTCTGTTGAGGGGTCCATCAAGCGGACATAAGGTGGCGGAAACTTTCGCCGCCACGTCCACCCCCAACTTGCCAATATCCAGAGGCACACCCAAGTACCTGGCATTCACGGGTCTTCCCAGATCGGGAACAACCACAGATGACAGTCACATGGATATGCCCGGCTTTGCTGGCAACAGTTTTGAACGGAGCCGTTTTGACCCTCAATGGACCCACACTGAGCCGTAGGACCCTCTTCCGCGCTGCTGGTGCCGCCGCACTGGCCGGAGCCCTGCTTTCCAGCTCTGCCCCGGCCTTTGCGGAACCGGCACCCGGGCTACAGGAACTCATAGGACGCCGCCGCATGGTCCTCACAGGCGGACAAAGTGCTGCGGGCATCCCGGAGCTTGCTGCCCAGCTGCAGGGAATGGGGAAAACCGCGGAAAATTGGTGGACTTCCCTGGATAAGACAGCCACCCGGACGTCCTTGTGGAATGACGTTCCCCTGACAGGCATTGGACAGTCGACGGCGGCCACAGGCAACATGGGCCTGCACTTCAACCGCCTCTATGACATGGCCTTGGGTTATGCGGTTCCAGGAAATCCTTATGCCGGCAACCCCCAATTGGCCTCGGATATAGTGGCTGGCCTGAAACTCCTGAATGACACCGCCTACAAATCCGGAATGCGGGCAGCGGGCAACTGGTGGTTCTGGGAGATAGGTGTGCCACGCAAAACGGTGGACATCCTCACATTGATGTACGCAGAGGTCCCCGAAGACCTGCGGACGTCATTGCTGGCAGCCGTCCGCTGGTTCGCGCCGAACCCTAATTGGCGTGGACGCGCCACATCCCTTGCAGAGACCGGGGCAAACCGCGTGGACAAGTCCCTGGCCTGCTGCATGCGGGGCATCCTGGACAACAATGTGGACGATATTGCCCTTGGCAGGGACGCCTTGAGTGACACCGTCCGCGGCGGGACCAACAGCGTTTTCACGTACGTAACCAGCGGCGATGGCTTCTACACAGACGGTTCGTTCGTGCAGCACGGTTATCTGCCCTATGCCGGCACCTACGGTGTGGTGGCTCTGGCTGGCATCGCCGAGATCATAGCGATGCTCGGTGGAAGCACGTGGGCAGTCAACGACCCCAAGCGCACAGTGCTCCTGGATGCAGTGGAGGACACCTATGCACCCTTCGTGTGGGACGGCCGCATCATGGACACCATCCGCGGCCGTGCCGTGTCCCGTCAGCGCGAGCCCGACTACGTCAGTGGCTTTGCCCTCATCTCCGCCGTCTTGCTGCTGGCACCCGGCTGCGATGAGCCCTACCGTTCAAGGTTCCTCGCCTTGGCCAAAGGCTGGCTGGAACGCTCTGCCGACCAGAAACTCGTGGGGCATCCAACACAGAGCCTGGCGAAGTCCTTGTTGTCGCTTGGCGTCCTGTCCGATTCCGCAGTGGTTTCAGCACCGGCACCGGTGTATAGCCGGATGTTCGCTGACCAGGACAGGCTGGTCCACCACCGCCCGCAGTGGGGCTGCACTGTAAACCTCTCATCAAAGAGGATCGGCCGCTACGAATGGGGAAACAGCGAGAACAACCTCGGCTGGTACCAAGGCGATGGCATGACTTTCGTTTATACGCGGCAAGACCCTTCGCAGTTCAGCGCCGACTTCTGGCCCACCGTGGACCCGTATGGCCTTCCCGGAACCACCGTCAACGATCAAGTGCGGGCTAGCGGAGCAGGCACTGCAGGAACCGGCATCCCACGCGCTTTTCAGGCGTTCGCCGGCGGACTCACCGTGGATGCCCGCTGGGGCGTCATCGGCATGGACCACCTGAACCACAACAAGACACTTTCCGGAAGGAAATCGTGGTTCTTCCTGGATGACGCGGTGGTCTGCCTGGGCGCCGGCATCTCGGGCACTGGTGGGGCTGCGGTACGGACCACCATCGAGAACAGGTCCTTTGCTCCGGGTTCAGTGCCTTCCGTGCGGACGGATTCCCGGAACCGTTCCCTGGCTCCCGGGGACGCCGCCGTGACGGTTCAGAGGTCGGTCCACATCGACGGTCATGGCGGCTACGTCTTCCTTGAAGCGCCGGGCGTCTCCGGTTCTCCGGAGGTGGCGGTGATCCACCGGACAGGAAGCTGGTTTGACGTCAACTCCGGAGCAGACACGGGAGGATCCCCTGATCCTGTCACCCGGGACTACGTGACCATCACGCATCACCACGGGGTGGATCCTGTGGGAGCTGGCTACGCATATATGGTGTTGCCTGCCGCAAGCCATGAAGTCACGTTCTCAGAGTCCGCAAACCACGGCGTGAAAGTGCTGGCCAACTCGGCGGACGTCCACATGGTGAAGGTCGCCAAGGACAACCTGGTGCTGGCCAACTTCTTCGCAGGTGGCGGCGTTGGGGATTACTCGGTCTCAGGGCCTTGCACCCTTGCTCTGCGCGAAACCGGGGACAGACTGGCCGTGTCCGTGGCAGATCCATCGCGGACGCAGTCCTCCGTGCGGATCACGCTCACCGGCTCTGCGTGGGGCACCCTTGTGGATTCGGATGCTGGCGTGGCCCTTGTCAGCGCCGATCCCCTGGTCATCGACGTCCAACTCGACGGACACGGCCACCAGAAAAACCTGACGCTGGGCACTTAGGCGGGCTCCGCCGTCGTGCGCTTCCTGCAACGAGGACGCCGAGGACGCGGGAAAGGTGCCAGACCGCCCGGAAACCTCCGGCGAACTCAGGGCTTTCCCGCGAACCCGGCGTTAAACGCACAAGGAGGGCCGGGGAAAACCCCGGCCCTCCTGCGTTACAGCGAGAAAATCTTACGCGTTGGCCTTGATGGCTGCAGCGAGGACCTCGAGGCCGTCGATGAGCAGCTCATCGCTGATGACCAGCGGCGGAAGGAGGCGGATCACGTTGCCGTAGGTGCCACAGGTCAGGATGATGACGCCTTCCTGGAGGCAAGCAGCGGCTACAGCCTTGGTGAGCTCGGCGTTCGGTTCCTTGGAGCCGGGCTGGACAAGTTCGATCGCCAGCATGGCGCCACGGCCGCGGACATCGCCAACCACGGAAACTTCTTCGGCCAGTTCGCGGAGCTTGCCCAGGGCGAGCTCTTCGATGTGGCGGGCGCGGCCGTTGAGGTCGTGCTGTTCCATGGTGTCGATGGCTGCAAGTGCTGCTGCGCAAGCAACCGGGTTGCCACCGTAGGTGCCGCCGAGGCCGCCCGGGTGTACGGCGTCGAGCAGGTCGGCGCGGCCGGTGATCGCGGACAGCGGGAGGCCGCCGGCGATGCCCTTGGCCATCGTGATGATGTCCGGGACAACACCTTCGTGGTCAACGGCGAACCATTCGCCGGTGCGGCAGAAGCCGGACTGGACCTCGTCGGCGATGAAGACGATGCCCTTTTCCTTGGCCCATGCGGACAGTGCCGGGAGGAAGCCTTCGGCCGGAACGATGAAGCCACCCTCGCCCTGGATGGGCTCGATGATGATCGCGGCAACCTGGTCGCCACCGATCTGCTTCTCGATCATGGTGATGGCGCGCTTGGCGGCCTCGGCACCTGTGATCTCCGGGTTCTCTTCACGGAACGGGTAGCTCATGGGCATGCGGTAGACCTCGGGCGCGAACGGGCCGAAGTTGGTCTTGTACGGCATGGCCTTGGCGGTAAGTGCCATGGTCAGGTTGGTGCGGCCGTGGTAGGCGTGGTCGAAGGCAACCACTGCGTCGCGGCCGGTAGCCAGGCGTGCAACCTTGACGGCGTTCTCCACGGCTTCAGCGCCGGAGTTGAACAGCACCGTGCGCTTGGCGTGGTCGCCCGGGGTGAGGCGGTTGAGCTGCTCGGCCACAGCTACGTAACCCTCGTACGGGGTCACCATGAAGCAGGTGTGCGTGAAGTGCGCAGCAGCTTCCTGGACAGCGGCGACGACGGCGGGATCGGACGCGCCGACGCTGGTCACGGCGATGCCGGAGCCGAGGTCGATGAAGGAGTTGCCGTCGACGTCGCGGATGATGCCGCCGTCGGCGTCTTCAACGTAAACGGGGACGCCGGAAGCGACGCCGGCAGCAACGACGGCGGAGCGACGCTCGGCCAGTGCCTGCGACTTGGGGCCGGGGAAGGCGCCGTTGATGTTGCGCTTCTGCTCGATGCGGTACGAGAGTTCGTTCGCGGTAGTGGTCATGGGGTGATTGCCTTTCTGGGAAGCCAGGTGTGGAGGGTTACGCGACTGCGTTATGCAAGTGGGTTATGCATCAAGTGCACTCATCACGTGCTTGATGCGCGTGTAGTCCTCAACGCCGTACATGGAGAGGTCCTTGCCGTAGCCGGACTGCTTGAAGCCGCCGTGGGGCATCTCTGCCGTCAGGAGGATGTGGGTGTTGATCCAGACAGCACCGAAGTCCAGGTCGCGGCTCATGCGCATGGCCGTGCCGTGGTCGGTGGTCCAGACGCTGGACGCCAGGGCGTATTCGACGTCGTTGGCCAACTCGAGCGCTTCGGCTTCCGTGCTGAACTTCTGGACGGTGATGACCGGACCGAAGGTTTCCTTCTGCACGATGTCATCGGTCTGCTTGGCACCGGAGATGATGGTGGGCTCGAAGAAGAAGCCCTTCTCACCTGCGCGGTGGCCACCGATCTCGATCTTGCAGTTTGCCGGGAGGTGCTCCACCACCGAGGTGACGGCGTTGAAGTGATTCACGTTGTTCAGCGGG
Organism: Arthrobacter sp. StoSoilB13; assembly: GCF_019977255.1. Lineage (NCBI taxonomy): Bacteria > Bacillati > Actinomycetota > Actinomycetes > Micrococcales > Micrococcaceae > Arthrobacter > Arthrobacter sp. StoSoilB13. The sequence goes on from NZ_AP024647.1 coordinate 1,800,607, forward strand.
CCGAAGTAGTTCTCTTCGTCGTTCTGCGAACCGGTGTGCAGGGTCTTGGTGTGCTCCACCATTGCTGCCACAACGTCATCGTGGACGGAGTCTTCCACCAGCACGCGGGTGATGGCAGTGCAGTCCTGGCCCGCGTTGAAGAAGGCGAACTCGGCGATGGCCGCTGCGCTCTTCTTGATGTCGGCGTCCTTGAAGACAATGGCCGGAGCCTTGCCGCCGAGTTCCAGGTGGGCACGCTTGAGGCCCTTGGCTGCGCCGCTGGCGACCGCGATGCCGGCGCGGACGGAACCGGTGATGGACACGAGGCCGGGGACCTTGTGGTCAACCATCATGGCGCCGGTTTCGCCGGTGCCGAGCACAACGTTGAGCACGCCGGCGGGGAAGATCTCTCCTGCGAGGCGAGCCAGGACCAAGGTGGATTCGGGGGTGGTGTCCGAGGGCTTGAGGACAACGGTGTTGCCGGCTGCAAGGGCGGGACCGATCTTCCAGATAGCCATCAGGAACGGGTAGTTCCACGGGGCAACCTGGGCTACGACGCCGATCGGTTCGCGGCGAACGTAGGAAGTGTGGCCCTCAAAGTACTCCCCGGCGGACTTGCCTTCCATGATGCGTGCTGCACCGGCGAAGAAGCGGAGCTGGTCTGCGCCGGCGGCAACTTCCTCGGAAGCGATCAGGGACCGGACCTGGCCGGTGTTGCGGTGCTGGGCGTCAACGAGTTCCTCGCTGTTGGCCTCCACGGCGTCGGCGAGCTTGAGCAGCATGAGCTGGCGCTGGCCCGGCGTAACGTGCTTCCACGTCTTGAAGGCTTCGCTGGCCGCGGTCATGGCGGCGTCAACATCGGCCTGCACCGAAATCGGCGACTTGGCAACGATCTCCCCGTTGGTAGGGTTCACGATGTCCAGGAGACCCGTACCTGCCGGCGTAACGAATTCGCCGTTGATGAAGTTCTGCAAGGTTTGAACCACGGTGTGCAACCCTCTTTCGGTGTCTGGGGCATGGGTTTTAGCTGATCAGAGCCTATGCCAGCGAAGGGGTCCAAGGAATAGTCAGCTGCACACACCGGCATACCCTCCTTAGTGCGCTTGACCAGCGCCGGGTTACGCTTGTAACCATGGCAATGTCCCTCTCTTCGCTCGTCGCTGTCCCATCCTTGAAGCTCCGTAAAACAGGCAGCGCCGAAACAACCTGGAACCAGGACATCAGTTGGGTTGCCGTGACGGAGCTGGAGGATCCACAACGCTTCCTCAGCGGCGGGGAATTGGTTCTCACGACGGGCCTGCGCCTGAAGAGCGCCGCCGACCAACGCCGATTCGTCCGGCAGGTCCAGCGCGCAGGTGCAGTGGGCATCGGCTTCGGCATCGGCCTCACCCACGAAGCCGTTCCGGAGGCGCTCATCGCCGAAGCGAACCGCTGGGGTTTGCCCTTGGTTGAAGTGCCTTACGAGATTCCCTTCATCGCGATCGGAAAGCTCGTGGCCGAGTCGCATTCAGCTGACCACTACTCAAACCTGGAACGGCTCCTGGCCGGACACCAGATCCTGGCCCGGTCGCTCCTCACCGGCGGCGGCCTGGGCGAGCTCCTGAAGCAGTTGGGCAGCATGCTGCGCACTGATGTTGTGCTCACCCAGTTCAGCGCGCAGCTCTACAACAGCGTTCCCGGAAAACCGGCCCCGACGGCGGATGGCTGGGCTTCGTACCCGATTCCCACCGGCCGCAGGGATGCCTGCACATTGTGGTTGCGCCAGCCGTTCGTGGACTCGGGGATTGTGAGCTACGCGCAGAACCTCATCAGTGTCGAGCTGAACAACATGGTCAAGCAGCGCCAGGCCCAGCGCGCCATGGCAGGGCAGGTTCTGGACGACGTCATCCACGGCACCTTGGAAACCATTGAGGCCGCCCGCCGTTTGGCAGGCGTTGGAATCAACAGCACCCGGAAGAACGTGGTGCTCGTGGCGGAGTCCACGGCACACCACAAGCAACTGGTGAGCATCTCGCTGCCCCAGGCGCTGGAAGCGGGCGTTAGCGCCGTCGTCGGGAAGGACCTGGTAACCGTCGTCACCGACGACGGCAGCTCCGCGACAGCCTTGGCCAAGAGCCTGAGCGACCACCTGCAGGAGGCCGGGATCCATGCTGTGATCGGAATCGGCGGCGCCTATACGAAGCCGAACGGCCTGCGCTGGAGCTACTTTGAAGCGCGCGACGCCGTGGCGCACGGCTTGCCCGTCAACGAACCCGAACGGCTGAGCCTGACCTCCCTCCTGCTGGCAAGCGAGGATGTTCCGTTGGCCGACATGGCCAGCGAGTCGCTCACTCCGCTGAGGAAGTTCGACGCCGCCCACGGTGCCGAACTCGTAGCCACGCTGGAAAGCTACCTGAACCACAACGGGTCCGTCGCCGCGGTCGCCGAAGCCCTGACGCTGCACCGCAATACCGTCCGGTACCGCCTGGCCCAGATCACTGAACTGACCGGCTATGACCCGTCGCAAACGCAGGACCGCGTGCAGCTTTGGCTTGCGTTGGCCGTCCAGCGGCTGGGCTCACGGAACCCACGGTAAGCGCCCATAGCCGGACCGCCGGAGAGATTCGCCACAAAAGTGTAGACATTAAACGTCAAACGTCTAACCTTTGGGTATGGCTGCGACGACCCCTCTTACCCCCACGACAGGAAACATCCCTACGATTGCCCCCGCCAACGTGGCAACAGCCCACACGGTCAAGGCAGTCCCCAAGACGCGCGTCGTCGCCGTCGTCGGCATCATTGCCGTGGTGCTCATCGGGCTGAACCTGCGCGCCGGAATCACCAGCGCAGCGGCGCTCTTCCATGAGCTGCAGCAAGTGTTGGGCTACGGCGCTTTGGTGGCCTCAATCCTGCCCTCGATTCCGCTGCTTTGCTTCGCGGTTGCAGGGCTTGGAACCTCGTGGCTGACCCGCCGCGTGGGTGTTGAGAAGGCTATCGCCATCGCCCTGGCCTTGCTGGCAGGGGGCTTGCTGGTTCGCGGCGTGCCGGCCACCGGTGCCCTGCTCGGCGGGACGGTTCTGGCGATGTCCGGACTTGCCGTCTGCAACGTGGCCATGCCGTCGTTCATCCGCGAGCACTACGCCGACCGCACGTCCATGATGACCGGCCTCTACACCTTCACGATGTCCGGCGGCGCCACCTTCGCAGCCGCCGTGAGCGTTCCCTTGGCACAGCAGCTGGGTTCGCCGTCGATGGGTCTTGCCGCCTGGGGAATCCTTGGTGTTGCAGCACTGCTCGGCTTCCTGCCGGTGGTCCTGCACTCGCACCGGAATTCCACCAAGACGGACCGTCCGCGCGTATCCATGTGGCCCCTGCTCCGCACCCGTCTGGGCATCCTGATAACGGCCATCTTCACCTTCCAGGCCTTCCTCGCCTACGCCGTGATGAGCTGGTTCGCCTACATCCTCACGTCCCAGGGCCTCAGTGCCTCCGCAAGCGGTCTGCAGTTCGGCGTCATGCAGCTGGTCTCCGTGGCCGCCGGCATGATCCTGCTTGCCTTCGGTTCCAGGCCCGGAATGCTGCGGCCTGCCCTCTACCTCGCAAGCAGTTCCACGCTGGTTGCCATTGCGGCCATGATCTGGTTGCCCACCTCCCTGGCGGTGGTCTCCGCAGTGCTCTTCGGCTTCGGGTTGGGCATCTTCCCGCTGGTCCTGGTAATCATCAGCCGAAGTGGACGGTCGACGGCGGAAACCACCGCGCTCTCCACGATCGCCCAATCGCTGGGATACTTGATTGCGGCAATTGGCCCCTTTGGCATGGGGCTGCTCCACAGCGCTACGGGCGGCTGGGCGCTGCCCTTGAGCTTGCTGTCCATCGTGGCGGTGGCGCTCATGGTTACCTGCCACATGCTCACGAGCAAGCGCACTGCCACCAAGACCGGACCGAGGACAGCATGACCCTTACCCCTTCGCATCGCCCGGCCCTTGCCGAGGAGATCACCGCCAAGCTGCGGGACATGATCAAATCAGGCGAATGGCCGCTCCAGGAACGCATCCCGGCAGAGCCTGAACTCATGGCAAGCCTGGGCGTTTCGCGGGGAACCCTCCGCGAGGCCATCAAGGCATTGGCGCACTCGGGCATGCTCGAAGTCCGCCGCGGTGACGGCACGTACGTGCGTGCCAACAGTGAAATGTCCGGCGCGGCCCAGCGCATGTACCTGGAGCACACGCAGGAACACATCGTGGAGGTCCGGCTCGGCCTGGACACCCAGGCGGCCCGCCTTGCCACCAAGCACGCAACGGTGGAAGACATCGCCGAGATGCGCCGCCTGCTTGCCCTGCGTCATGACGCCTGGCAGTCAGAGGACTACCCCACGTGGGCCCGCGCAGATTGGGAATTCCATGAACGTGTTGCACTGGCATCCGGTAATCCGCTGCTTCATCAGCTCTATGTCTCCTTTGGCGGGGTCTTCCACAACGACCTCCTCCGGCAGCAACGCAAGGAAGGCTTCAACGGCATTCCTCGCGAAGGCCACGACGAACTGGTCGACGCATTGGAAGCACACGATCCCGACGCCGCTGTCCAGAGCGTCTACCGGAACCTGGATTTCTGCGCAGACAAAACCCCTCATTAGCCCGTTGCCGGCCCGCTTGTCCGTTGTTGCCCAACGACGAAATAGCGGGCTCACAACGTCTATGGCACAGTCTCGATTCCCACCCCGGCAGCGTCCCTGAACCGCGCGTTGATTAGCACCACCTCACGCCCCGCCCGGTCCAGGAGGCTCGCTGCGACACTCGCCCGGTATCCCGTGGCACAGTGCACCCAGATCCTGGCGTCCGGCACCTCAGTAATCCTGCCGATCAACTCGTAAACCGGAATGTTCAGCGCACCCTTGACATGCGACGCCGCGAATTCATCCGGGCGGCGAACATCCAGGACCACGTCCTCCGGTGTCCTGTCCTTTGCGAGACCGGCCCAGTCCGAGTGCGGATACGACGCCCGTGGATGCCCAGGCGCCAGCGCAGCAACGTCCAGGGGCGTGGCGCCAGGCCCGACGGCGGCATCCGGACCATCGATGCCAATTCTCGCCAAATCGCGGATCGCCTTCTCCACCTCATCCAACGGGCCCAGCAAGGTAAGAGGTTGATTCCACGGGATCACCCACCCGAGGTAGCTGGTGAAGTTGTCGCCGCGCCCGTATTCGAAGCTCACGCTCCCTTGGAGATGGCTGTCCGCGAAGGCCACTCTGTGACGCAGATCCACCACCCACTCCCCTGACTCCAGGCGCCGGCCCAGCTCTGCGGCGTCCACGGAATCAGGCACCTGCAAGTTCGCTGCACCGGGGCCTGCGGCGTTGAGGGGGCTCATGTGCGCGTAGTAGGCCGGATAGGCTGTGATGTTCTCCAACAACTCGGCCACAAAATGGTCCTCGTCCGGATCAGTCAGGGCATGGTTGGCGGCGGTTTGTTCGCCAATGGTTGAGGCCTTGACCTTGCTGGAGGGCCCCACGGAGCAAAAGGATCCGAAGCCGTGTGTTGGATACAACGCTGCACCCGGCGAGGCCGAGGAAACAAGGCGCCGGACCGAAGAGTACTGATCGTGGGCCAACTTAGCTGTGTCATCGGGCGAAACGAGGTCCGTCCTCCCGACTGAACCGTAGAGCAAGCTGCCGCCGGAAAACACAGCCTCAGTGCCGCCGTCGTGCGTGTCATCCCTCACCACGTACGAGAGGTGCGTGTGCGTGTGTCCGGGCGTTGCGAGCACGTTTACTAGTAAGCGCCCCACACTGATGACCTGTCCGTCGGTGACCGGGACGCGATCGAACGCAACGTGGTCGGCGGCGTTGACGAGGTACTGGGCGCCATGTTTTTCAGCCAAAACCAGGCCGCCGGTGACGTAGTCGTTGTGCAGATGGGTTTCGGCCACATGCGTGATCCGGACGCCAGCGGCACGCGCGGCTTCTTCAACGCGGTCGGTGTCCCGCTGCGGGTCAATGACCAGAGCAACTTTGCCGTCATGCACCAGGTAACTCCGGTCCCCCAATGCCGTGGTTTCGATGACTACGACGTCCATACCTCAGGTTAAAGCAACGCGGGGTCACTTACAGCCCATCCGAAGACCCGGAATGGGCTGTAAGTGACCCCGCGTTGGTTTAGACCTGGGCGGAGACCCCGTCGCGGGAGATGTTGACCATGTCCTCGCGCGGCACAACCTTGATGCGCTCACGCGTGACCTCAACACCGTGGGAGCCGCCGGCCTCAGTGGCTGCTGCGCCGAGCGCGAGCTCGTGGGCGTCCAGAGCCAGCCAGCCTTCCCAGCTGGTGAACTGCACGCCGCGGGAGTCGAGCAGATCCACGACGGCGTCTGCCGCAGGAACCTCGGCGAACGGCAGGTTTTCGCGGTCCTCCAAGAGGTACGTCACCGTTTCAAGGGCATCACCCTTGGTGTGGCCGATGAGGCCCACCGGACCACGCTTGATCCAACCGGTCGCGTAGAGGCCCGGCACGTGCTGACCGTCGGCGTCAAGGACGCGGCCGCCGTCGTTGGTCACGACGCCCTTCTTGTGGTCGAACTCGACGTCCGGCAGGGCCGAACCGAAGTAGCCGATGGCGCGGTACACGGCCTGGACCGGGTAGTCGACGAACTCGCCGGTGCCGCGGGCGTTGCCCGTGCCGTCCAGCTCGGTGCGCTCGAACTTGATGCCGGCAACCTTGCCCGGGGTTTCCGGGGAGTCAACGATCTCGACCGGGCTGTGCAGGAAGTGCAGGTGCAGACGACGGGAGGCCTTGAGCTCGGAGAGGTCCTCGGGCTGCTCGGCGATCCAGTTGGTGAGCGTGCCAACCATGGTCTTGGTCTGGTTGTTCGTCTGGACCTGGCGGTCGGACTCTTCGTCGAATTCGAAGTCCTCGGCGTAGAGGATGATATCTACGTCCTTGGAGTGCGAGAGTTCGCGGAGTTCCAGCGGGGTGAACTTCACCTGCGCCGGGCCGCGGCGACCGAAGACGTGGACGTCTGTGACCGGGGAATTCTTCAGGCCTGCATAGACGTTATCCGGGATTTCGGTGACGAGCAGGTCGTCAGCGTGCTTGGAGAGGACGCGGGCCACGTCAAGGGCTACGTTGCCGTTGCCGAGGACGGCGATTTCCTTGGCATCCAGCGGCCATTCGCGGGGAACGTCCGGGTGTCCGTCGTACCAGGAGACGAAGTCGGCGCCGCCGAAGGAACCCTCAAGCTCGATGCCCGGTATGTTCAGGTCCGCGTCCTTGATGGCGCCCGTGGCGAAGATGACGGCGTCGTAGTGCTTGCGCAGGTCCTCGATGGAGATGTCCGTGCCGTAGTCAACGTTGCCGAAGAAGCGGATGTCGCCGCGGTCCAGGACCTTGTGCAGGGCGTTGACGATGCCCTTGATGCGGGGGTGGTCCGGAGCGACGCCGTAGCGGATCAGGCCATAGGGTGCCGGGTAGCGGTCAAAGAGGTCGATGCTGACGTTGAGTTCGCCACTCTTGACGGCCTCGCTCTTGGTCAGGATGTCTGCTGCGTACACGCCGGCAGGGCCGGAGCCGATCACGGCGACGCGAAGCGGACGGTCCGCAGAACCTACGGGGGTGCTAATTGACACGGCTGTGTTCCTTCTTCTTCTCAGTTGGTGCGGACGCGGGGTCGGTTGGGAGTAATCGTGCTGTAATCAGCGGTCTTGAAATGCTGTGGGGCGAAGGGGCTGACACGGACAACATCGCCGATCACGATCACCGCGGGATTGGCCACGCCGACGGCCTCAGCCTGGTCCGCGATGGATCCCAACGTGCCGATGGTGACGCGCTGATCCGGCAAATACCCGTTCTCAACGATACCTACTGGAGTGTCCAAAGGCAGACCCGAGCCAGCCAGGGCAGCCGCGGACTCGCGCAATTGGGCAACTCCCATGAGCAAAACCACAGTGTGGTCCGGCCGGGCAGGGACTTCGGAAAGTTCTTCGTGTCCGGTCACGACGCTGAAACCCTTGGCCAAGCCTCGGTGGGTCACGGGGATGCCAGCAGCGGCAGGAACCGAAATCGCCGATGTCACGCCGGACACCACTTCAACCTCGACGCCGTTCTGCCGGCAGAACTCTGCTTCCTCGCCACCGCGACCCAGGACATAGGGGTCGCCACCTTTGAGGCGGACCACGCGGTTGCCCTTGAGGGCTTCGTCCACGAGGATGCGGTTGATCTCAAGCTGCGGCACCGGGTGATGGCCCGGCGTCTTGCCGACCTCGATCACGCGGACGTCCGGAGCCAGTTCCTTGAGCAGCTCACGCGGGCCAAGACGGTCTGCAACCACGACGTCGGCCTGGCCGAGCAAGCGGCGGCCGCGGACTGTGATGAGTCCCGAGTCGCCAGGGCCGCCGCCAACGAGTGCTACAGAACCAGCAGGCGCTTTGCCAGCGGCGTCCGGCTTGCGGTGACGACGCAGCGGCAGGTCGCCGGTTTCCAAGGCAGTGGCAACAGCATCGCGGAGCGCCATGGCGCGGCGTGGGTCTCCCCCGGCATTGATGGCGATCTTGACGTCATCCACCACGGCCACTGCGGGCGTCCAGGCAGCTGATGATTCGTGGTCCGAGGCGTTGACGCACCAGATGCGCTGCGCTTCGGCGTCGGCTGCTACCTGGGTGTCCACAGCGGCAGTGCCCGTGGCGGTCTGAACGAACCAGACGCCTTCGAGGTCCGATGTGCGGTACTCGCGCGGCTCCCAGATGAGGAGTCCAGCGTTGGCGAGGCCGCGGAGGTTTTCGGAGGCAACGGGAGCGACAACGGTAACTTTCGCACCGGCGTCGAGCAGTCCCTTGGCACGGCGCTCCGCGACGGGCCCGCCGCCCACCACCAGCACCGGGCGGCCGAGCAGCCGCAGTGCCGTGGGGTAAATGTCCTGTATCGCCATAAAAAAACTGTAGGGCGGGCCCGTAATATGCTTCAAAGGCTCGGAAACACCCGGTAACGCTGGGTAATCCAGCGTCATATACGCTTCATCCCTTGTTTCCTTGGGCAAACGTCCGGAAACCAGTGCCTCTAGAAAACAGACCAGCCCGTGCGCGTCGTGAATTCGTCCAAGGCTGCAACCCCTGCCACCGAGTTGCCGGACCGCCCCAGGCCCGGGCTCCACACACTGATGGCGCACTTGTTGGGCACCACTGCCACGATTCCGCCCCCGACACCGCTCTTCCCCGGAAGCCCAACACGGTAAGCGAATTCGCCGGCGGCGTCGTACGTCCCGCAGGTGAGCATGACTGCATTGATTCGCTTGGTCTGCGCTGGAGACAGCAATCGTGTGCCGTCTGCTCCAACACCATTGGCGGCCAGGAACCGGGTTGCGAGCGCCAGGTCTTCGCAGGTCATGGCCAGGGCACACTGCTCCACATAGGACTCAAGGACGGCTTCCACGGGGTTCTCCAGGTTGCCGCAGCTGGCAAGGAAGTGGGCCAGTGAGGCGTTGCGGTGGCTGTTGCGGAGTTCCGACGCCGCTACGTAGTGGTCCGCGTCCACGGTGGAGTTGCCGGTTTCGCGGCGCATCAGGTCGCGGACAGCCAGGGCAGCGCTTCCCGTGACGCTGAGGAGCCGGTCACTGACGACGATCGCGCCGGCGTTGATGAAGGGGTTCCGGGGAATCCCTTCCTCGCTCTCCAACTGGATCAACGAGTTGAACGGGTTGCCCGAAGGTTCACGGAAGACGCGCTTCCAGATGCCGTCGCCGTCGAAGGCCAACACCAGGGCGAGGGCGAACACCTTGGAAATGCTTTGGATGGAGAAGGGCACATGCGCGTCCCCTGAAGAGTAGACGTCCCCGTCCCGGGTTGCGATGGAGATGCCGAACTGGTGGGGGTCTACTCCTCCCAGCTGCGGAATGTAGTCGGCAACATTGCCCTGCCCGACATGCGGCTGTACTGCCCCGACGATGTCGTCGAGGAGATTCTGGATGTCCAAGGTTCTAGCTCCTGGCCTCTGCGTAGGTCCAAAGTCGTATCTGGAGATGGGCAAGCAATCGTTCGTCCGCGGACTGCAGGTCCAGGCCAGCCTCTTCGCAGGCGCGTCGGAGCCGGTAGTGGACGGTGTTGCGGTGGATGGCCAGTTCCTCTGCGCAGCGGTTCACATCGCCAAAGAATTCGAGGTATGTGAGCAGTGTCAAAGCGAACTCCGGGTATCGGTCGCAGAGCTTCGCTATGCCTTGGTGCCGCAGCCCCTTCCGGGTTTCCAGCAGATCCAGCAATTCGTTGGTGAGGACCGTGGTTTCCACATCCCGGTAGGAAGCAACACGGATGGACGGGGTGCTCTGCAACACCTTGAGGACACTGCGGACGTGGTCAAGCGTGGCGTACAGGGCGTCCAGCCGCGGAACAATCGGGCCCACGGCGGCCTGGACCTGGAAATGAAGGTGGGTCGTGGCGTCGCGCACAATCGTGTTGACCAGCCGGTTGATGGCGGGCAAAGACTTCACCGGGTCCAGATCCGGCAGGATGATCGCCGTTTCTGTGCCCAAGGCCCCCACCACTGCTCCCGGACGGTACGCGGCCGCGTGGATGGAGGCGAGGTTGGAGAGTTCACCCCTTCTGAGCTGTTGGCCCGGGGCGCTCTGGTCCAGTCCGCCCGCCGAAATCAGCACCAAGGCAGCCGGTTTGGACGGGTCTATTCCTGCCGACTGGGCCTGCGAGTGAACCTGTGCCGTTCCGCTGAGCAGGCTGGACACCCTGTCTTCGCGCATCGACTGGGATTGCTGGTTCCGGTGGCGCACCAGTTCAATCGCGGCATGCCGGGCAGCACCGATCATCAGCCTGTCAGTGTTCGGCGCCAACGGCTCGGCACCTTCCTGCAGCCAGATGTAGCCCATCACCCGGCTCCCCGCATGGATGCCAATGGCCACGCGTTCCCGAAGGCCGGCATCAGGGTTGGCCTCCACATGGACGGGTTCTTCTGTGGCCTGAAGATGCTTGTAGACGCCTGATTCCTTGAGGAGTTTCTGGTACCGCTCCGGTCCGCGCCGCGCAAGGATGGACAGGCGCCGGAGTTCGTCAACATCGTTGGATGCCGGCGAGTAGGCAAGGACCCTGTTTCCCGGATCCTCGATGACTACATGGCCGTTGGTCAGGGTTGCGGTCGTTTGGGCGATGGCGAACAAGTCCCTGTGCACGGTGGTGGGGTTATCCCCGGACACACCGCGTTCCCGGATACGGTCCACAGCGACGCTTTCAAACTTGTCCCAGCGGAGGCCGGGAGCTACGGCTACCAATCCAATGCCGGTGGATTGCAGCAGTTCCGCCACGGCTTCGAGTTCACGTTCGTTTCCCTTAACGGCGACGGCCGTGGGCCTGCCGCTGATGATCCTACGGATTGCCGGCAGCGCCACACGTCCACGGGCACCGATGAGCATCACCAAGGACCCGGGGCGGGTGGCATCCTCGTCTTCTGCATCCACAATGACCGTTTCACGAACTGTCAGGTTGTCCGCGTCCGGGGCAAGCAATAACCGTGCGTTGTCCACGCCCAGGTCTTCAAGTACATCGCTCAGCAAGGTGACGACTCCGTCGTCGTCAATGTCCAGGGCCTTCAACGAAGCTATCGCTTCCTCTCGTATTCAATTCGGGTCAACCGGACATCCTTCGCCATTGAAGAAGTCCTGCCCATGCTCCTGCGCAATCGCGCACAGCCAGAAACATTACCGGGCCTTCAGGACACCAGTGTTGTCCAGCTGGCACAAGAGCCGGGGGCCGAATTTGGTTCGCCAGCCAATTTGCGCGATTCCCCTGAGATCTAGAGTTATTTACTGTCCCCAACGCCACAAACACTGTGTGTTCTGCCAGTGCACCCAGCAGGTTTGTGCCGTTCGGGACTGTTGAGCTGCCGACGGCGGCGCCGGAGTCAAAGGAGACCCCCCAGTGATACCCACGTCAGTTTCAGCGCATTCTGCTGCGCCCGACCGGTCCGACGAGGCCGGCACCCTGCTTGTTGCCCAGGAGCCAGGCCAGGATTTCTCAACCGAAGAATCGGGCTACCGGAAGACCCTCAAGCCCCGCCAGATCCAAATGATTGCCATAGGCGGCGCGATCGGCACGGGGCTTTTCATGGGAGCAGGCGGCCGCCTCAATGGTTCAGGCCCGGCCTTGATCCTGGTGTATGCGGTGTGCGGATTCTTTGCCTTCCTCATCCTGCGCGCCTTGGGCGAGCTGGTTCTCTACCGCCCGGCCTCAGGCTCGTTCGTTTCCTATGCCCGTGAGTTTTACGGCGAGAAAATGGCCTACACGGCTGGTTGGCTGTACTTCCTGAACTGGGCCATGACGTCCATTGTGGATGTGACCGCGGTGGCCCTGTACGTGAAGTTTTGGGGCCAGTTCTGGCAGCCGATCAATGACGTCCCCCAGTGGCTCATCGCCCTCATCGCACTGGTTGTAGTGCTGGCCTTGAACCTCGTGTCGGTAAAGATCTTCGGTGAGATGGAGTTCTGGTTCGCCCTCATCAAGGTTGGTGCGTTGGTAGCCTTCCTCGTCGTCGGAATCTGCTTCATCGTCCTTGGTGGCAGGACGGATGTGGGCGTCCCCGGCCTGTACGTCATTGCGGACAACGGGGGCCTCTTTCCCATGGGCGCGGTGGCGCCACTCCTGGCAATCAGCGGCGTCGTCTTCGCGTACGCAGCTGTTGAGTTGGTGGGAACGGCCGCGGGCGAAACTGCCAACCCGCACAAGGTCATGCCCAAAGCCGTCAACACGGTGGTTCTCCGTATCGGCATTTTCTACGTCGGCTCCGTCCTGTTGCTCTCCCTTCTGCTGCCTTTCACGTTCTACAAGTCCGGTGAGTCGCCGTTCGTGACCTTCTTCTCCCACCTTGGCGATCCCCAGGCCGGCGCGATCTCGGCCTCCGTGATGAACTTCGTGGTTCTGACCGCCGCTCTCTCTAGCCTCAACGCTGGCCTGTACTCCACCGGCCGGATCCTGCGTTCCATGGCAATCAGGGGCTCAGCGCCGCGCTTCACCGCCCGCATCAGCGCTTCCGGCGTCCCTTACGGCGGCATCCTGCTGACTGCTGTCATCACCTTGATGGGCGTGGGCCTGAATGCGATCGTTCCGTCGCAGGTCTTTGAAATCGTGCTCGAGGTCTCTGCGCTGGGCATCATCGGCGGTTGGGCCACCATCATGCTCTGCCACATCAAGCTGCAGGCCTGGGTGCGGAGCGGCAAAGTGATCAGGCCTGCGTTCCGGCTGTTCGGCGCCCCCTTTACCTCCTATCTCACCCTCGGATTCCTGGCCTTTGTCCTGATCACCATGGGCTTCTCGGAAACAGGCCGCTGGGTGCTCGCGTCCCTGCTGGTGCTGGCGCCGCTGCTGGTGGGTGGCTGGTACGCCCACAGGGGCCGAATCCGTAATGAACAGTCCGCTTTGAACCCGCCCTCAGTTTGAAAGAGAACACACTTCACATGAGCACCCTCTCCCCCCTTCCAAAAATTGGCACGCCCAGCCGCGCCTGGCGGTCGCGCGCCGATGCTTGGGAGTTCCTGGGATATGCCATCAAGCAGCTAGCCTTTGATCCTTACGCAGGATCCTCCGACTCAGGTTTGCACTCCCAGATCAGCCGGACCTTTGCGCTCCTGGAAGCCGTGGAGCCCTACTGGGCAGAGCCGGGCGTTGCGGCTGTGGCCCAGTTGCGCCACTTGGTGAACGACGGCGACCCCCACGCCGCGCTGGAACTTCTGGCCGGTTTGGCGCATCTTCCGTTGGCTTCCGGAGCGGAGCACGGTTCATCATCCGGGCTTGTCCAGGAGTCGCTGGAGGACGAGATTGCACCAGCCGAGCAGGCTGAACGACCCCGCTTTGAGGTCCTGCTGGTGGACAACATCACGGCCCAGGAAGCGGAGGCACTGAAGGGCAGCATGGCAGCCCAGCGACGCCCTTCCGATGCTTTCACGTACGAAATCAATGTGGTTCCCAGCTACGAAGACGCGTTGGTCGCCGTCCTGCTTAACCCCGACATCCAGGCAGTGATCCTGCGTCCGGGCTTCTCCGTTCGCAGCTCCCGGCAGCTTGGCACCGACCTCCGCCGGTTCCTGGCCGGGCACACGCCCGAAGGCCTGCAGGCCTTGCGACCCGTCAAACGGATCCTTGGCCTGGCCGAGGAAATATCCGGTCTCAGGCCTGAGCTGGACGTCTACCTCGTTGCAGGCGTCTCCATCGAGTCCCTGGCCGGATCGCTGACCAGGAAGTTCCGAAGGATTTTCCGCAGGCAGGATCACTTGGACCTGCACTTGTCCCTGTTGTCCGGGGTTGCGGAACGATACGAGGCTCCGTTCTTCACAGCTCTCCAGGATTACAGCCGACGCCCTGCAAGCGTCTTCCACGCGCTGCCCATTTCGCGTGGAGGATCCGTAGGGAACTCCCCTTGGATCCGGGACATGGCCGATTTCTACGGGACAAACCTCCTTTTGGCAGAGACTTCGGCAACGTCCGGCGGCCTCGATTCGCTCCTGGACCCGCATGGATCCATCAAGCAGGCGCAGGACCTCGCCGCCCGGGCCCTTCGGAGCGCAGAGAACCTACTTCGTTACCAATGGCACGTCCACGGCCAACAAGATCGTTCATCAGTCTCTGCTGGCTCCTGGCGACGTTGTGCTGGTTGATCGAAACTGCCACAAGTCCCACCACTACGCCTTCGTGCTCGCTGGTGCCCGCGTTTCATATCTGGATGCCTACCCCTTGGACAAGTACGCCTTCTATGGCGCTGTGCCCTTGGCCAGTTTGAAGCGCAGGCTGCTTGAGTACCGGCGGGCCGGACGATTGCATGAAGTCAAAATGGTCACGCTCACCAACTGCACCTTTGACGGAATCGTTTACGACGTCGAGCGTGTCATGGAGGAATGCCTGGCCATCAAACCCGACCTGGTTTTCCTCTGGGACGAGGCATGGTTTGCTTTCGCCCGCTCCCACCCCATCTACCGGCGTCGAACGGCAATGGCTTCAGCAGCCGCGCTGGAAGCCTCCTTCAGCAACCCTGCCTACGCGGCCCGGTACGCCGGCCAGGCAGCGGCCCTGCATGACCCTGTCACCGGTGAACCCGTTGATGATGAGGCCTGGCTGAACACGCGGCTGATTCCCAACCCTGCGAAGGCACGCATCAGGGTCTACGCCACCCAGTCCACGCATAAGACCCTGACGTCCTTGCGCCAGGGTTCGATGATCCACGTGTACGACCAGGACTTCATGGCCTCCAACCAGGAGTCCTTCCGCGAGGCGTACATGACCCACACCTCCACCTCGCCCAACTACCAAATCCTGGCGTCCCTGGACATTGGCCGTCGGCAGGTGGAGCTGGAAGGTTTCGGTTTGGTCCAGAAGCAATCCGACCTCGCCGTTTCCGTCGCGCAAGCCGTTGCACGGCATCCCCTGCTGAAGAAATACTTCCGGGTGTTGACCTCGCGGGATCTTATCGAGCCTCAATACCGGGAAACCAGCGCCGCCATGCCGCTGCGGGAGGGATTGGCGGAACTTGAGGACGCCTGGCAGCGCGATGAGTTCGTCATTGATCCCAGCCGCCTCACGCTGGACATCAGCAGGACAGGCATCGACGGCGACACGTTCCGCCACAGCTACCTCATGGACGATCACGGAATCCAGGTGAACAAGACGTCCCGGAACACTGTGCTGTTCATGACCAACATCGGCACTTCGCGGAGTTCCGTGGCGTACTTGATCGAGGTGCTGGTCAAACTCGCCGAAGGTTTCGAAAGCCCGCATCCCTCAGCGCGACCCCGAACAGTGCCGGTGCCTGTGTCTTCGCAGGCCGGAGCATCAGGGGTGGTTGGGCAGACACCACCGCTCCCGGACTTCAGCACGTTTGCGGCGCGGTTCCGTGTGGACGATGCCTGCGAAGACGGGGATATCCGCGCAGCCTACTTCGAAAGCTACAAGCCAGAATCCACGACATACTTGTCCGCCGACGAGCTGGCCCTTGCAGTCCGTGCCGGGCAGGAAGTCATTTCCGCCGGCTTCGTCACGCCGTACCCGCCCGGCTTTCCCATCCTCGTCCCGGGCCAAGTCATCACGCGGCAGACGTTGGAGTTCATGGCTGCTTTGGACACCCGGGAGATCCACGGCTTCGATCACGAACGCGGTTACCGGGTTTTCGTGGACGGGCCTGCAGTTTCGGGGTCCGGGGTTTCGGAGGCCGGTGTTTCGGACACTGCGGTGGAAGCGGCGGGCATCGGGCGGCTGCCCGCCGCTTCGTAGGCGTAACTCAGGCGTTTTGCCGTAACTCAGGCGTTTTGCCGGGACTCGGGCGTTTGTCGGGACTCGGGCGTTTGTCGGGCCCAGCCAAAAGCAGGTGCGATGTACTTCGCGACGTTCCCCAGGAGCTTCGCGTTGTACTCCACCCCAAGTTGGTTGGGCACCGTCAGCAGGACGGTATCGGCAGCCTGGACGGCTGCATCGGCTGCGAGTTCTTCTGCCAACTCGTCCGGCTCACCGATGTAGCTCTTCCCGAAACGGGACAACGCGCCGTCGAGAATTCCTACCTGGTCCTGCCGGTCCGCTTGGGCGCGAAGGCCGAAGTAGCGGTTGTCCACCTCATCGACGATCGGCAGGATACTGCGGCTGACGGAAACGCGGGGCTCGAAGTCGTGCCCGGCAGCTGCCCAGGCTTCGCGGAACAGGTGGATCTGCTCGGCTTGCAATTGGTCGAACGGGACGCCGGTATCTTCGGTCAGGAGCGTGGAACTCATGAGGTTCATGCCTTGCTCGGCGGCCCAGACTGCCGTCTTGCGGGTTCCGGCACCCCACCAGATCCGCTGTGGAAGTCCTGGAGAGAGTGGCTGGATGGGCAGAAGTCCGGTGGCTCCGCCTGCGTAGTGGGGATCAGCCTGGGCTACCCCGTGCCCGGCTATGGCCCTGCGGAACAGCGCGGTGTGGCGCCGCGCCATGTCGCCCGCGTCCTCGCCCTCGTTCGGAACATAGCCAAAGTTGGCGGCTCCGTTCAGGGCAGGCTCGGGTGAACCACGGCTTACTCCGAGCTGAAGCCGGCCATCGCTGATCAGGTCCGTGGCCGCAGCCTCCTCCGCCATGTACAGCGGGTTTTCATAGCGCATGTCGATCACGCCGGTGCCCATCTCGATCGTGCTGGTCCGTGCTGCGATCGCGGCGAGCAGCGGGAATGGGGACGCTTGCTGCCGGGCAAAGTGGTGCACACGGAAGAACGCTCCGTCGATTCCCAGTTCCTCTGCGGCCACCGCCAGTTCGATGCCCTGCTTGATTGCTTCGCCGGCCGATGGCACCAGTGAACCGGGGACGCGTGCCCAATGGCCGAAGGAAAGGAAGCCGATCCGTTTGTTGTGCATGTCCGGGACAACTCGTGAGGCGGCCCAGGAATTCCTGGCGAAGGAACTTATCCGGCTCGTCGGTAGTGCATGGCGACCGCGCCGTTGCTCAGCGGCTCGGCAGAGATCAGTTCGAGGCGTCGGGTGCTGGGCAGTCCGCCTTGGTACAGGGTTGGGCCGTGCCCGGTGATCATGGGGTGGATGAGGAATCTGTACTCATCGATCAGGTCCAGCCGGTCCAGCTCGGTGGCAAGTTTGCCGCTGCCCACAAGCACGCCGCGGGGAGTCCGGTCCTTGAGTTCCTGCACCGCCGTTCGCAGCTCGCCGACAACGTGGTGGCTGTTGGTCCACGGGAAGTCACTACGGGTCGCCGAGACCACGTATTTGGGCTTGGTCTCCAGTGTGAGGGCCCAATCGCGCAGGGCAGGCGGCGCATCGACGTCGCCACGGGCCACCAGCGGCCAGTAGGCCTCCATCATTTCGTACGTGGTGCGGCCCCAGAGCATCGCGCCGCTCTCCTCCAAAAGCCGGGTGTAATGGGCATGCGTCTCGTCGTCGGCGATGCCCTCACGGTGGTCGACGCAACCATCCAAAGTGACGTTGATGCTGAACGTTAGAAGGCCCATTCGCCGATTCTAGCCAGCCAAAGCAACGCGGGGTCAGTTACGGCCCATGTTTAGCTTCAACATGGGCCGTAACTGACCCCGCGTTGCTTTAAGAACGGGACCCTAGCGGCTGCTGCCCGCCAGCAAGCCACGACGCTGGAGGAGGCGCTTTTCGATCGGGCCGAAGACGAGGAGCTCGATCAGGATGCCCACAGCCAGGATCAACAGGATGGCGGACATGACCACGGCCATGTCGGACAGTGCACGTCCTTGATCAAGCAGCGAGCCCAAACCGAAGCCGATAGTGCCACCGACAGCGATGATTTCCGCGGCCATCAACGAGCGCCAGGAGAAAGCCCAACCCTGCTTCAATCCGCCGATGTACCCGGGCAGTGCTGCGGGAAGGACGATCTGCAGGGCCATCTGCAGCCGGTTCGCACCGAGCACAGTACCCACGCTCCGGTACTGCGGCGGGATCTGGTCCACACCGGAGATGAGGCCGTTGATGATCGACGGGATCGCACCCATGAGGACCACGAAGTAGACGGTGGCATCGGTCAGGCCAAACCAGATGATCGCGGCCGGCACCCAGGCCACTGACGGCAGGACCTGAAGCCCGGAAATCAGCGGCCCAAACGCACGGCGGAGCGGAGCAACCTGAGCCAGCAACAGGCCCACAGGCGTGGCAACTACCACCGAAATCAGGAAGCCGATCAAGCCGCGCTGCAAGGAGGTCCACACCGATTCCTGAACCCTGCCTTCACCCCAGAGCGTCACCAGCTGGTTGAGCACATCAAGGGGTCCGGGAACCTGGTCACGGCGCTTAAGGCCGAGGGAGACGTAGAACTGCCAGGCGAGGACGAGGACTACCAGGGCTGCGATCGGCAGCAGTACGCGCTTCCATTCGATGCCGGCCTTACGTCCGGTATCGGACTGGAGGTTGTCCAAGCCTGCTTCGAGGTCGCGCAGTTCGGAGGGGTTGCCCTTCAAGGACGGCGAAGTAATGTGCTCGCTGGATTCGCTCACGGGCAGGGTCCGCTCCTGGGTAGTGGTGGGATTACTTGGCATGGCGGCGGATCTCCTCGCGTAGCCGGCGGGTAATGACTCCGGTCAGCTCCCCGGCACGACCAGCATCGGTTCGGTGTTCCTCGGTCACATCCCATTCGGCGACAACACGGCCGGGACGCGAGGACAAAAGCAGCACCCGCTGGCCCAAGCGGACAGCCTCACGAACGTTGTGCGTCACGAACACGATGGTGCGGCCGGTTTCCTTCCAGATCCGCTCGAGTTCGTCGTGCAGGAGGTCGCGGGTAATGGCATCAAGGGCCGCGAAGGGCTCGTCCATCAACAACAGTTGCCGGTCCTGGGCCAAGGAACGTGCAAGGGCAACGCGTTGCCGCATGCCTCCGGACAGTTCATGTGGACGCTTGTCGCCAGCGCCACCAAGGTGGACGAGTTCCAGCAATTCGGTCGCCCGTGCGCGGCGGCTGGCCTTGGTGCTGGACTTGTCAGCCAGCTGAAGTGCGAGCTCGACGTTGCCTCGCGCCGTCAGCCACGGGAACAATGCCGAGTCCTGGAACATGAACGCCGCGCCGTCGCTGGGCACCTCAAGAGCGCCCGACGTCGGATGCTCAAGTCCCGCCATGATGTTCAGTAGCGTGGACTTGCCGCAGCCGGACGCACCAAGCAGGGCAACGAACTCGCCCTGCGCGATCGTGGCATTGACGTCGTCCAGCACCGGGGCGCCGTCGCCGAAGCGCTTGCCCAGGTTCTCGAGTACGACTGGCATGGTCCCGTCCTTCGTGTTGATTGGTGGAGCTGATATGGCTGAAGGCCGGCCCGCTCCCCCACCCGTATTCCGGAGGGGAAGCGGACCAGCCGGTTGCTGCTTAGTCCTGGCCGAGCCCTGCAGCGGACGTCTTCTTGCCCTCTACTTCGTTCAATGCCCGGAGGTCGAAGATGCCGTTGATGTCGGCAGCTTTGGTGGTGCCGGCGTCCACACCGTCCTGGAGGAGCTTCTTGTACGTTCCCGCGAGCGGGTCAGTGGTGAAGGTGATGTTCTTCAGTGCGCGGTCGATCACGTTGGCGGGGAGCGGCTTGCCGGCCGTGTCCTTGAGGACCGCGTTGATGGTGCTGGCCTTCTCTTCTGGCGTTGCGGAGTTAAGCCAGTTCACGGATTCAACATGGCCCTTGAGCAGTGCCTTCACGGTTTCCGGGTGCTCAGCGGCGAATTTCTTGTTCACGATCAGGATGGTGGTGGTGAATTCGCCCTTGTCCCACAGGTCCTTCTCGTCTACGAGGACTTTCGCGCCCGCTTCAAGGACCAAACGGGAGGCCCACGGCTCAGGCAACCACGCGCCGTCGAGCTTTCCGTCCTGGAAGAGCTTCAGCGTCTGGGCGTTTTCGGTCGGGTTGATGTTGACGTCGCCGCTGCCGTCCGGGTTGGTCTTGTAACCCTGGTGGCCCAACCATGCGCGGAGGGCTACGTCCTGCGTCCCGCCAAGCTGCGGAGATGCGAGGACTTTGCCCTTGAGGTCAGCCGCGGAGTTGATTTCGGGCTTGACCACCAGCTGGGCTCCGCCTGCTGCTGCGCCGGCGATGATGCTGACGGACTCGCCGTTGCTCTTGACGAACGAGTTGATGGCCGGGTTGGGGCCGATGTAGGTGGCGTCGATGGCGCCAGCGTTCAAGGCTTCGATCGCGGCAGGGCCTGCATTGAAGATCTGGGTGCTGAGTTTGGTATCGCCGAGGTCCTTGGCGATGATGCCTTTGCTGATGCCAACCAGGGCCGGGCCGTGGGTGACGTTGCTGAAGTAGCCCAGCTTGAGCTCGGCAGCCGGGGACGTCGTGGGAGCCGGGGCGGCCTGGTTGTTCTGGGAGACGACGGAGGCCACTGCGGCGCCTGCACCGATCAGCAGGGCCAGGCCGACGGCCAGTCCGATCTCAAGGCCGCGGCGGCGCTTGGGCTTGTTGGTCTCACCAGCGACGATGCGGGTGGTGCCGGAATCGGGCTTCTGTGACTCGGGGGTGTTTGCCATGGGGAGGTCCTAAGGAGATGTGGGATGCGAAAAGGGGCGAAGATCAGGCCCCTTAACATCGCCCGTTCGGGGCAAGGAAGGACCATTCCGGAAAGGTCATAAGTTCACAGTAGGGACTGTCATATTTCCGCTTCAATCCCATGGAAACCAACGTTCACGCAGGGTCACGTGACGTCATATTCGCCGCCAGGCCTTCAATGTGGCGTGGGGTTGTGCGGCACTTGGGTTCACCCAAGGTCACTTGACGTCATGTTTGCTGCCAGCTCTGCGATGTCCTGCGGCGTCGTGCGGCAGCAGCCACCGATCAGCCGGGCTCCACGCTCGCGCCAGTCAGCGGCGTTCCCGGCGAGGGTAGTTGTGCCGTGGCCACCTGCGGAAGGGCCCCACGTCTTGGTGACGGCGTCGTACGTCTCCCCCGAGTTCGGGTACGCGACCAACGGTTTGTCCGATACTTCGTTCAGCGTCCCCAGCGCAGACGTCACCAGTTCCAGCGGCACACAGTTAACCCCGACGGCGGCTACCCGCGGTTCCGTGCGGAGCAGCGCAGCCACGTCCGCCAGCGGCGTTCCATCACTGATGTGCTCCGCATCCCGCAGGGTGAACGTAAACCAAGATTCGACGTCGAACTCCGCCACGAGCGCCAACAGCGCCTCCGCTTCGGCGAACGACGGCAGGGTCTCGCACGCCAGGAAGTCCGCCCCGGCATCCACAAGGGCGGCGATGCGCGGGCGGTGGAAATCCATGAACTCCGCACCGCTCAGGGTGTAGTCGCCCCGGTATTCCGAGCCGTCAGCCAGATAGGCGCCGTAGGGACCTACGGATCCGGCCACCAGAAGAGGGCCGCTGGAAGGGTTCGCCGCAGCGTGCTCGCGGCGGGCCTCGTCGGCCAGTCGGACGCTCCGGGCCACCAACTCCAGCGATTCCTCCACGGATAGCCCGCGACGCGCAAACCCCTGGGGAGTTGCCTGGTAGCTCGCTGTGATCGCCACGGAGGCACCGGCGTCGAAATAGTCCCGGTGGACCTGCTTGATCAGGTGTGGCTGTTCCAGCAGGACCTTGGCCGACCATAGGGCATCCTCAAGATCACAGCCGTGGGCCTCCAATTCGGTGGCAAGGGCCCCATCCAGGACGAGGTCCTGGCCGGCGTCCAACAGGGTGCTGAGTGCTGTGTTCTGTGGCATGTAGTGATCTTCCTGCTTAATCGCTCAATGAAAAAACCGCAGCTTGTTCGAAGTCCCCCGCCGTACAAGGCCGGGATTTTCGAACAAGCTGCGGTCTATCTGACTTTTCGACCTTAGATGACGTAGCGCTCGTCTTCGTGATCGCCAGGGTGGTCCTTGACCAGGCCGGCGGCAAGGGTGTTGCCGTCGATGGGGTCGATCACCAGGAACGCGCCCGTACGGCGGTGGTGCAGGTAGTTCTCCAGCGGCAACGGAGCAGCCAGGCGAAGCTGGGCGTGTCCGATGTCGTTGAGCTCAAGGCTCGAGGCAGGCTCCACGTTGAAGGTGGCCAGGTCCAGCTTGCCGGTGACGTTGCGAACCAGGGCCTGGACCGTGCGCGTACCGTGCTTCACCAGGACCTTCTGGCCCTCGCGCAGGGGCTTGGGCGAGAGCCAGCACAGCGAGGCGTACAGGTCAGCCGTGCTTTCGCGGACCGTGCCTGCGGCAGCGATGGTGTCGCCACGGGCGATGTCGATCTCGTCAGCCAAACGAACGGCAACGGACTGCGGAGCAGCCGCTTCCTGAAGTTCCTTGCCGGCGAAGTCGATGCCGGTAATCCGGGTGATACGAGGCTCGTGGCCCGGGCTCAGAACGGTGACTTCGTCGCCAACCTTGACGGAGCCCTCAGTGATCTGACCTGCGTAGGCACGGTAATCGCGGTATGCCTCCACATCGAGCCCAGCCGCCACGGCATCCGGTGCCAGGGCGCCCTGCGGACGGATGACCAGCTGCACCGGGAAGCGGAAGCTCTCCAGTTCGGCCTCCAGCTCGTCAGCCGCCGGCAGGGTTTCAAGGACCTCAAGCAGTGCGGGACCGGTGTACCAAGGGGTGCGGTCAGAGCGGTCCACGACGTTGTCGCCGTCGAGCGCCGAAACCGGCACCACCAGCAGGTCAGCCACGCCGTCGGAACCAAGTCCCAGCTCGCGGGCGACCTTCTGCACGTCAGTTTCGATGTCGCGGAACACCTGCTCGCTGAAGTCAACGAGGTCGATCTTGTTCACTGCCACAATGACGTGGGCAACGCGGAGCAACTGCAGCACGGACAGGTGGCGGCGGGTCTGCTCAAGGACACCCTTGCGTGCGTCGATCAGCACGACGACGGCATCCGCAGTGGACGCACCGGTCACCGTGTTCTTGGTGTACTGAACGTGGCCAGGGCAGTCCGCCAGGATGAAGCTGCGGCGGTCGGTGGCGAAGTAGCGGTATGCGACGTCGATCGTGATGCCCTGCTCGCGCTCGGCACGGAGGCCGTCGGTCAGGAGGGCGAGGTCGATCCCGCCCTTGTCCCCACCGAAGCCGCGGTCCGCAGAGGTGCGGGCAACGGCGTCGAGCGTGTCAGCAAGAATCGCCTTCGAATCGTGAAGGAGGCGGCCCACCAAAGTGGACTTGCCGTCGTCCACCGACCCGGCAGTAGCGAAGCGGAACAGCGTGGACGGGAGCGGCGCAGACTCAAGCCCGCCATCCAGGAATACGGTATCGGTGCTCATTTAAAAGTAGCCGTCCTTCTTGCGGTCTTCCATGGCTGCCTCGGAGATGCGGTCATCTGCTCGGGTGGCGCCACGTTCGGTCAGGGTGGAGGCAGCGACTTCAACAACGACGTCGGCCACGGTGCGTGCGTCGGATTCGACGGCACCGGTGCAGGACATGTCGCCCACCGTGCGGTAGCGAACCAGCTTGGTGATGACTTCCTCGTGCGGCAACGGCTCGGAAACCTCGCCTACCGCACGCCACATGCCGTCGCGGGCAAACACCTCGCGCTCGTGGGCGTAGTACAGGCTGGGGAGCTCAATGTTCTCGCGCTCGATGTAGCGCCAGATGTCCAGCTCGGTCCAGTTGCTGATGGGGAACGCGCGGACGTGCTGGCCCACGGTGTGGCGGCCGTTGTACAGGTTCCACAGCTCGGGGCGCTGGTTGCGCGGGTCCCACTGGCCGAACTCATCGCGGAGGCTCAGGATGCGCTCCTTGGCGCGGGCCTTGTCCTCATCACGGCGGCCGCCGCCGAACACGGCGTCGAACTTGTTGCGCTGGATGGCATCCAGCAGCGGAACGGTCTGCAACGGGTTGCGGGTACCGTCGGCACGCTCGGCCAGTTCGCCACGGTCAATGAACTCCTGGACCGAACCAACAACCAGCTTCAAGCCAAGACGCTCAACGGTGCGATCACGGAAGTCGATGACCTCCGGGAAGTTGTGGCCGGTGTCCACGTGCAGGACCGGGAAAGGAACCTTGCCCGGCCAGAAAGCCTTGGTGGCCAGGTGCAGCATGACCACGGAATCCTTGCCGCCGGAGAACAGCAGCGCAGGCTTCTCGAACTCAGCAACAACTTCACGGATGATGTGAATGGCCTCGGACTCAAGGGTGTCCAGGCTGGAGAGGCGCGTAGAGACAGCGGCTTCAGTCACCAGGGTGGACTCCTCAGTTGTGTATGTGCTCATGTGTGTAGTCCGCATTCTGTCTTGTCGGATCCTGCCCAGCGGCCGGCGCGGGGATCTTCACCCGGGGCCACCTTGCGGGTGCAGGGCTGGCAGCCGATGGACGGGTAGCCCTGGCTCAGGAGGGGGTTGACGGGAAGGATGTTGTCCTCGGAGTACTCGACCAGCTGGTCGAAGGTCCAGTCGACCATCGGGTTCACCTTGACCAGGCCAAAGCCCTCGTCCCAAGTGATCACCGGCGTGTTGGTGCGGGTGGGTCCTTCGTCGCGTCGCACACCGGTGAACCACACCTCGTAGCCGCCAAGTGAGCGGCGGAGCGGCTCTACCTTGCGCAGCGCGCAGCACTGGGCGGGGTCGCGGGCGAACAGGTCCTTGCCCAGCAAACGGTCCTGCTGTTCCACCGTGTTCTCCGGGAGGACGTCCACCACGTTGACGCGCAGGTTGGCGGCGACTTCGTCGCGGGTTTCGTACGTTTCCTTGAAGTGGTAGCCGGTCTCCAGGAACAAGACGTCGACGCCGGGAAGCTGGTCAGCGACCAAGGCCGGCAGTACGGCGTCGGCCATGGAGCAGGCGACGGTTACTGCGGGCAGCTCGAAGTTCCGGGCAACCCAGGCGATGACATCGCGGGCGGGAGCATTCCAGCCGAGCTCTGCAGCCCCGGCCTCGGCCAGAGCCTTGAGTTCTTCATTGGAACGCTTGGTTGCAACTGTCACTGGAGGTCTCCTTCATCTGCGGAGAGTGCCCACTCCGCGAAGGTCTGGCCCTCGGCGCCAGTGGCGACGAACTTGCGGACCACACGCTCCACGTAGTCAGGCAGGTTTTCGACCGTGACCTTGAGGCCGCGGACGGTACGTCCCAAACCGGCTTCCTCACGCTCGTTGTTGGCCAGCCCGCCACCGAGGTGAACCTGGAAACCCGGGGTGGGGTCGCCGTCGGGCGTTGGCAGCATCATGCCCTTGAGGCCGATGTCCGCGGTCTGGATGCGGGCGCAGGAGTTGGGGCAGCCGTTGATGTGGAGGGACAGTGCCTGGGGCAGCTGCTTGGTCTCCACGAGGTCAGCCAGGCGGCGTTCCAGTTCGGCGATGGCCGTAGCCGCGGTGACCTTGGTTTCCACGATGGCCAGCTTGCAGAACTCGATGCCTGTGCAGGCGATGGTGCCGCGGCGGAACACGGACGGACGGGCGGAAAGGCCCAGGGTGTCCAGTTCAGCGATGAGCGGCTCCACCTGCTCCTTGGCAACGTCCAGGATGACGAGCTTCTGGTGAGGAGTAGTGCGCAGGCGGTAGCTGCCGTGCTGCTCCAGCGTGTCGGCGAGCTTGACCAGCGCCTCGCCGGACGTGCGGCCCACCGTGGGGGTCACACCGATGAAGAACTTGCCGTCCTTCTGCTCGTGGACACCGATGTGGTCGCCGGGAGCCGTCGGCTTGGGAGCGGCGGGGCCGTCCGGAAGCTTAAAGCCAAGGTATTCGTCTTCCAGGATCTGGCGGAACTTGGCCGGACCCCAGTCGTTCATCAGGAACTTCAGGCGGGCCTTGGTGCGCATGCGACGGTAGCCGTAGTCGCGGAAGATGCTGGTGACGCCCAGCCACACTTCGGCGGCGACGTCGGCCGAGACGAACACACCGAGGCGTTCGGCAAGGCGCGGGTTGGTGGACAAACCGCCGCCAACCCAGAGGTCGTAACCTGCGCCGAGCTCGGGGTGGACGACACCCACCAGGGCGAAGTCGTTGATCTCGTGCACTACGTCCTGGGACGGGTGGCCCGTGATGGCGGTCTTGTACTTACGAGGCAGGTTGGCCAGCTCCGGGTCGCCGATGAAACGCTCGGCGAGCTCGTGGATGAGCGGCGTGGGGTCGATGATCTCGTCCTTGGCGATGCCGGCAACCGGGGAGCCGAGGATGACGCGGGGAACGTCGCCGCAGGCTTCGGTGGTGGACAGGCCGATGGATTCGAGGCGGCGCCAGATTTCGGGCACATCCTCCACGCGGATCCAGTGGAGCTGGATGTTCTGGCGGTCCGTGAGGTCGGCCGAGCCGCGGGCGAAGTCCACGGAGATCTGGCCGATAACGCGCAGCTGCTCGGTGGTCAGCGCACCGCCGTCGATGCGCACGCGCAGCATGAAGTACTTGTCTTCGAGCTCGTGCGGCTCAAGGGTTGCGGTCTTGCCGCCGTCGATCCCGGGTTTGCGCTGGGTGTAAAGGCCCCACCAGCGGAAACGGCCGTGAAGGTCGGTGCCGTCGATCGAGTCGAAGCCCTCTTTGGAATAGACAGACTCAATCCGCTCACGGACATTCAGCCCGTTGTCTTCCTGCTTCCAGGTTTCGTTGGCGTTGAGCGGCGCAGTGCCATCAACCTTCCACTGGCCGTGGGGCTTGGCGGCAGGGCGGGTGCGTGCTGGGCGCGAGGGGACTGCGGAGTCCGCGGGCGCACCGGCTACAGCTGTATCTGTCATACGTCGACTTTAGGTCTGGCCACTTTTCGTCAGCAAAGGTCCGGAAACGCTAAGTCACCTAGGGAAACATTTCGTCACGAACACGCCAGCGGCCTTGTCCCGGGAGCCTGTATATGCAGGTCCTTTTTGGGCTCCCTCCGCGCCAATAAAGGTTAGGACGCCCTTGCCAACACTGCGTCGTAACGCTCCAGCGCTATCTCCGCCAGAACCGGCGACGGCAGCAAAGGAGCCGTAACAATGTCCGCCCCAGCCTTAGCCAGTTGGTCGTGGAAGTAGCCCGTTGCCAGCAGGTACGAGGCGACGAAAACCCTGCCGTTTGCCCCGTCTTCGGCGAGTTCGGCGCGCAAGGAGGCGACGCCGTCGGGCACTGTTGGCTGCGCACTGGCACCGTAGGCGACGCGAACCTTGTTCGGCAGCAGCTCAGCGAGTTGGCGCGCCTGCTCCTCCGAGTCCACCGAGCCGTCCGGAAGGGACGATCCTGCGGCAGCCAGCAGCACGCCGTCGTTCTCCTTCAGTCCGGCGGCGCGCAAGTGGGTGGCAAGCAGCTCCGCCAAGCGCGGGTCCGGACCCAGCGGCCTCGCGGCCACTACTTCCGGCCGGCTCTTGATCGCCTTGGGCACGTCCACCTTGATGTGGAAGCCGGTACTCAACAAAAGCGGTACGACGACGGCGGCGGTCCCCTCAGGCAGACCCTCCACCACCCCGGACAACTCGGGTTCCTGCACGTCCACGTACGCCTCAAGGACCTGCAGGCCGGGGCGCAGGGCTTCGATTTCGGCCATGACGCGACGGATGGCGGCCTGGCCTTCGGCGTTGCGGGTTCCGTGGGCACAGGCGATCAAAACGGGGCTGTTCATGGGAGCTAGCGTAACGTTGAGCCAGCACCTACTGAGAGTCGCAGGCAGAAAGAACCCGTCCACTTGATTTCCATCGACATTGTCCTTCTGTGGCTTGACCTGGTCGGCGTGTTCTTCTTCGCGGTCTCGGGTTCGCTGCTGGCAGCCCGCAAACAATTCGACATCGTGGGTTCAGTGCTCCTCGCCTCCATCGTCTCGCTGGGTGGCGGTGCGATCCGCGACGTCGTCATCAACGCCGGACCACCCGTTGCTTTCACAAACCCGGTCTACCTGATTCCGCCACTGCTCGCTGCGCTGCTGGTGTACTTCCTTTTCTCCTCTGTGCAGCGCTTCACCTCCCTGTTAACACTGTTCGACGCCGGCGGGCTGGCCCTTTTCTGCATCACCGGGACGCTGAAGGCGCTCACGTCCGGGATGAATCCGGTGGCTGCAATCCTTTTGGGTGTCACCACGGCAGTGGGCGGCGGCCTGCTCCGCGACATCACCGCCAACGAGGTTCCAACCCTTTTTGATGCACGCGACATCTACGCGCTACCCGCGTTTGTGGGGGCCGGATTGACCACCCTGCTCTGGCACCTTGGCCTGTTCAGCGGGCTCACCGCATGCCTGGTGGCCGGCATTGTTTTCGCCTTCCGCGTCACAGCCTGGAGGCGCAGTTGGTACGTGCCACTGGCCGTGCGCGGATGGCAGCGTGCGGGCACCGGGACGGGCGCAATTTCGGGTGCCCGCGATTAGCTAGGATAAGAGCATGACTGACATGTTCCTCGAGAAGTTCCGCGCGCTGGTCCCAAAGTATCTCGAGGATGAATGGCAGGAAGAAGACGGCCTTACACCAGAGGAACTGGACGAGGCCCTCGCCGATCACTCCTTTACGATCCCCCTGGCTCTGCGCGAGTTCTACCTTGCCCTCGGTGGTTGCGAGGACCTCATGGAGGCGTACCACTACTTCTGGGATCCCGAAGAACTCGAGGTGGATGACGAAGGCTTCCTCATGTTCCTCGAGGACGAAGAGGAACAATTCACCTGGGGCTTCCGCATCGCCGACGTCAGCATCCCGGACCCCATCGTCTGGCGCCGCAACAACGCCCGCGGCCAGTGGAAGAGCGAAGAAGGCACGTTCTCCGAATTCGTCTTCGACATGTTCGAGTGGGCGTTCAACGACGAAGACTAAGTTCTGACTGGCAGCCCCTGCGCTCCCCTTGATGGGCGGTGCGGGGGCTGTTTTTATTTGGGCTGGCGATGGCCCTCCCTTGAGGTCTTGCTGTTAAACGGAATGGCCCCGGTCCGCTGCAACGTTACGAGTCATACGCTGCACCGAACCGGGACCACAATCTCCGTTCGCATCAGACCCACCGGAGGCATTTAGTGGATCCGTGAATAGCTTATGACAACTCTGTCACATACGCAACTTTTTGCGTCAATGATTTTCCAACAACCATGATCTTATTTACGGAACCGTGGAGTTTTCCATATAGCTGAAAACACAGCACATTAAGCAACGCGGGGTCACTTACGGCCCATAAATCCCCCAGGGATGGGCCGTAAGTGACCCCGCGTTGCGTTAAACGGAACGAGGAAGTTAGCTGCTCCGGTCCACCACTGCGTGCGCGAAGTTGGTCAGCGACGTCTTAACAACGCCCTCAGGCAGCGGCGCCAGAGCCGAAATGGCCTCCGAAGACCACTGGCGGGCGATCTTCCAGGATTCGGTGGTCACAGGGTGTTCGCGCAAACCAGCCACAGCATCGGCAAGGGCGGCATCGGACGTCAAGTCGCCGTCCACCAACTCCAGCAGGGCAGCCGCGGTGGAATCCCCCGCTGCAGCATCCCGGCGGAGCAGGAGCACGGGCAAGGTGGGCACGCCTTCGCGGAGGTCGGTGCCCGGGGACTTGCCGGACTTGACCTTCACGCCGGTGACATCGATGACGTCGTCGGCAAGCTGGAAGGCCACGCCCACCTTTTCGCCGTATTCAACCAACACGTCCTCGTATGTGGGATCGGCTCCGGCGAAGATCGCGCCAAGTTGGCCGGAGGCTGCAACCAGGGAGCCAGTCTTGTCGGCGATGACGGAGAGGTAGTGCTCCACGGCGTCTTCGTCCTCGCGCGGGCCCACGGTCTCGTGGAGCTGGCCGAGGCAAAGGCGTTCGAAGGTGCGGGCCTGGATGCCGAGGGCACGGGAGCCGAGCTCGGAAACGAGGATGGAGGCGCGGGCAAAGATGAGGTCGCCGGTGAGGATTGCCACCGAGTTGCCCCACACTTCATGGGCCGTCGGGGCGCCGCGGCGGAAGGGTGCGGAGTCCATGACGTCGTCGTGGTACAGGGTTGCAAGGTGCGTCAGTTCAACAACAACTGCCGCCTGGACCACCTCGGGACGGGATGCGTCTCCCAGGTGTGCGCACAGCAATGTGAGCAGCGGACGGATGCGCTTGCCGCCGGCTTCCACCAGATGGCGCGACGTTGCGTCAGCAAGGGGGTCCGAGTTGGAGATAGCTTCGCGAAGCTTCTTTTCCACGCGGGCCAGGTTGGTGGTGATGGCTGGGCCGAGTTCGGCGTCGCCGGCGATGGCGGCAAAACCGGCGGGCAGCTGGAGCCCTGTGGCGATGGCGGTGGTGTTGGGGGCAGGCTCAACAGTGTCCGGCAGACCGTGCCCGGCATGCGTCCAGCTGTGTTCGGCAGAGTTCGTCACGGCTTAACCCTAACTAGTTGTTGCGGAAACCGCGGTGTCGGAGTCTGCCGCCTTAAAAGGACGGACAGGGGAAGTGTTGGACGTGGCCGGGACGAGCATCTCAAGGACGCGGATTACGCGGTCTTCGAAGCCCTTCGCGGACGGGTCCGTGAGATTGGCGAGCATACGCACCACGAAGCGCATCAGCATCGGAATGGGCATGCCTGTGCGCAGTGCGAGCTTCATGACGGCAGGCTTCCCGATCAAGGAAGCAAACATGCGCCCCAAAGTGAAGTGCGATCCCCACTGGTCCCGCACATAGTCCGCGTACCGCGAAAGGTGGGCGTCGGCGTCGTCGGCGGTCCATCCGGCGGAAGCGGAACGTGAAGCAGAGTCAATAAGGAACTCAGCCGCGAACCGGGCCGACTCCATGGCGTAGGAGATACCCTCGCCGTTGAAGGGGGACACCATGCCACCGGCGTCGCCCAGCAGGAGCAGTCCGGGTGAGTAGTGCGGCGTGCGGTTGAAGCCCATGGGCAGCGCGGCACCGCGGATCTCCCCCACTTGATTCTCGGGCGTGAAGCCCCAATCGGCGGGCATCCCAGCCGTCCACTCGCGCAGGACCTGCTTGTAGTCCAGCTTGCCGAATTCCTTGGACGAGTTCAGGATTCCCAGGCCAACATTGGACGTTCCGTCGCCGACCCCAAACACCCAGCCGTAGCCGGGCAGCGGCTTGCCGGACTTGCCGGGGAGCTCCAGCCAGCCTTCCATCCAGTCGTCTTCGTGCCTGGGAGATGTGAAGTAAGTTCGCACGGCGACGCCCAACGGACGGTCATCACGCTTGTGCATACCCAGCGACACAGCGGTGCGCGTGGAGTTGCCGTCCGCAGCGAGTACGACGTCGGCATGGAAGTCACGCGTTTCGCCCGTCTTGCGTCCGGACTCGTCGAGGATGGACGCCCGTGCGCCGATGACGCGGCCGTCGTCGGACTGCAGGGCGGACGTGACGCTGTGGCGTTCAAGCACGACGGCGCCCGCGGCCTGTGCGTGACGGGCCAACTCTTCGTCGAAGCCCAGCCGGGTCCGAATCAGTCCGTAGGTTGGAAAGTCTGAAACCTCGGGCCAAGGCAGCTCGATGGTACGGCCGCCTGCAATGAGTCGAAGACCCTTGTTTCGGCGCCAGCCCTCGGACTCAGCATGCGGCAATCCGAGCTTCTGGATTTCACGGACCGCGCGCGGAGTGAGACCGTCGCCGCAGACTTTTTCGCGGGGAAAGGAGGTCTTCTCCAGGACTGTGACATCAATGCCGGCCCTGGGCGAGGTAATACGCGGCGGTGGACCCGGCGGGTCCCGCGCCAACAATCAGTACTTTCACGTCGTCCTAAATAAGTGGCACGTCAGGTGGGCTGGCTGCCGGACCGGC
Source organism: Arthrobacter sp. StoSoilB13 (assembly GCF_019977255.1). Taxonomy (NCBI): domain Bacteria; kingdom Bacillati; phylum Actinomycetota; class Actinomycetes; order Micrococcales; family Micrococcaceae; genus Arthrobacter; species Arthrobacter sp. StoSoilB13. The sequence continues at coordinate 1,832,573 of NZ_AP024647.1, forward strand.
GCGGTTTGATCTGGCGGCGAAGCTTGGCCACGGGCACGCTTTCGCGGTGCTCGGCCGGCTTCTGCGCGCGGTGTACGGCAACGATGCCGCCGCTGAGGTTGCGGTAGGTGATGTCCGTCCAGCCAGCGTCGCTGAGCCACTGGGCAAGGTGGTCCTGATCCGGCCAGGCGCGGATCGACTCTGCCAGGTAGACGTAGGCATCCGGGTTGGAGGAGACCTTGGTGGCGATGGCCGGGAGGGCGCGCATCAGGTATTCGGTGTAGAGGTTGCGCCACAGCGGCACCACGGGGTGCGAAAATTCCGCGATGACCAGCCGGCCGCCGGGCTTGGTGACGCGCAGCATTTCCTCGAGGGCTTTGCGCGGTTCAACAACATTCCGCAGGCCGAAGGAAATGGTGGAAGCGTCAAAGCTGTTGTCCGCGAACGGCAGGTTGGTGGCATCTCCGGCGATGAAGTCGATGTCCGGGCGGCGGCGTTTGCCCACTTTGAGCATGCCCAAAGAGAAGTCGCAGGCCACGACATCCACGCCGGCATCGGCATACGGTTCGCTTGAGGTGCCCGTTCCAGCGGCGAGGTCCAGGACCTTCTGGCCCACCTTCACATCCATGGCATCCACTACGATGCGGCGCCACCGACGCGTCTGCCCCATGGAGAGGACGTCATTCACGACGTCGTATTTGGGGGCGACATCGTCAAACATCGTCGCAACTTCGTCCGGACGCTTTTCCAAGGATGCTCGGTTCACCCTGCAATTGTCTCAGACATTCAGCCGACTTTGCTGCGCTGTAGAACTCGGCTCAGGTTCTGGCGGCACGCGGGAGTACTGTTGTTCCATCATGACGAGCACGCTCCGTACCTTGACAGTCCCCCTCGATGTCGAATCATCCTCCGGGGGGCTGCCGTCGTTTCTGGTCCGGGACGACGTCCTCTGCTGGTCACGCCGCGAAGCCGGTCTGGTGGGGTACGGCGAGCTGACACGGTTCAACGCCTCGGGGCCTGAGCGCTTCCTTGAGGCTGATATCTGGTGGCGGCACCTCATTCTTGAGGCCGAAATCATCGATCACGTGGAGATCCCGGGCACTGGCCCGGTTGCGTTCGGCTCGTTCGCTTTTTCCAAGATGTCCCCGCACGTTTCCCGGCTGATCGTCCCTGAGATGGTGGTCGGCATCCGCGATGGCCGCGCTTGGGCCACCCAACTGACTTTCGACGACGCCGAGCTCACCGAGGCGGGCGTCCTCGCCGCCCTGGACCGCTGGCTGACAAGCACCGACCCATATGAAGCCGATGGTGAGGCCACTACGGCAGGGGGGTCCGACGTCGGGCCGTCACCTGACGCTTTTTCGCCCAACGGTGCGGCTGGTTACCTCAGCCGGGGGTCGTTGAGCGAAACGGATTGGATGCAGGCTGTCTCCAACGGCGTGGCGGAAATCCGCACCGGCAAGCTGGAGAAACTTGTCCTGGCGCGCGACGTCGTAGCCAACCTGCCTGCCGGCGTGAACGCTGCGGAGGTGCTTCGCCAGCTGGCGGCACGGTACCGGGAATGCTGGACGTATGGCGTTGACGGCCTGGTGGGTGCGACACCGGAAATGCTGATTCAGGTGGAGGGTCGCACGGCTCAGGCCCGCGTTCTGGCCGGCACGTTGGATCGCCGCGACGCCGAAGGTGTGGACGGATCCCCCATGGCCTACGCCGAGCGGGTTCTGGCCGGATCTGAAAAGCAGCGCCACGAGCATGAGATTGCGATTGATTCGCTGACCCGCCAGCTGGCGCCGTTTTCCGAGGCGATGAACTCCCACAGCGAGCCCTTCATTCTGGAACTGCCCAATGTGTGGCATCTGGCCTCGGACGTCAAAGCTGAGCTTGCTGATATTGAAGGTCATGTGCCCACGTGCTTGGCCCTGATCAATGCGCTGCATCCAACCGCGGCAGTGTGCGGAACACCTACTTTGGTGGCCGGTGCGCTGATCCGGAAACTGGAGCACCTGGACCGTGGCCCCTACGCCGGGCCGGTGGGTTGGCTTGATGCTGCCGGCAATGGCGAATGGGGCATTGCTTTGCGCGGCGCGGTCATCGAGGACGCCAACACAGTGCGCCTTTACGCGGGTTGCGGGATCGTGGAAGGTTCCCAGCCTGAGGCTGAGCTTGCCGAGACATGGGCCAAATTCCGGCCAATGCTCGAGGCCCTGGGGATCCAGCGCTGAATCTGGGATCTCAGACTGGGACTCGCGGGCGGCACTTGCATATTCGCTAAACTAGTTATCTGATAGTGAAACTAAGTTTCCTGTGATGCACATCTCACGTTGGGCGCTACACTAAAACCGACTCAGCTCAGCATCCACTGCAACAAAAGGTAAAAAACATGCAGATCTCCCGTTCGGTTCTGTCCGGCACCAAGATGGCCGCCGTGCTCGCAGCAGGCGCCCTGGCCCTGACCGCCTGCGGTGGCGCCTCCACTCCGGCTGCCTCGAGTGGCTCAGGCCCCAAGCTCATCAACGCCGGCAAGCTCACTGTGTGCTCGGATGTCCCCTACGAGCCCTTCGAGTTCCAGAAGGACGGCAAGATCGTCGGCTTCGATATGGACATCGCCAACGAAGTGGCCAAGGACCTCAAGGCCGAACTCAACGTGGTGGACAGCTCCTTCGAAGCAATCGAGACCGGCACTGCACTGACTGGTTGCGACGTCTCCATCTCCTCAATCTCCATCACCGACGTCCGCAAGAACGTCATGGACTTCTCCAACCCGTACATGGACGACGACCTGACCCTCGTGGCTACCTCGTCCTCGGGCATCAGCAACCTTGACGGTGCCAAGGGCAAGAAGGTGGGCGTCCAGCAGGCCACCACCGGCGCCCAGTACGCCAAGGACAAGGGAATCGACGCCCAGCAGTTCGAGGACTCCGGCCTCCTGGTCCAGGCCCTCAAGGCAGGCACCATCGACGCCGCCGTCGGCAACCAGTCGGTTCTGGGTTACGCCATCATGGACGATTCCAAGCTCAAGCGCGTTGAAGACTACGCAACGGGCGAGAAGCTGGGAATCTCCATCAAGAAGGGCAACACCGCCATGGCTGACGCCGTCAATGCGACCCTGAAGCGCCTCACCGATGACGGCACCCTGAAGAAGTTCGAGACAACCTGGTTCGGCGAAGCAACCAAGAAGTAGTCCGAGCCCCGGCTCCCCAGAATCACGCAGGCGGGCCCCGCAACGATCTGTTAAAGCAGTCCGTTCGGGGCCCCACCTGCGCACTACGAATGTGAGAACACCATGGCAATGACTGCACGTCAACGAGCCAAAGTCAGTCTGTACGTACAGGCCGGGATCTTCGTTGTGGCCCTGGCCGCAGTAATCCTCGCCGTGGATTGGAAGACCGTTGGAAACAGCGTCTTCAACTTCGCCAAAATCGGCCCGATGTTCCCCGACATCTTCCTGATCGGCCTCAAGAACACCCTCATCTACACGGCGCTTGCCTTCGTTGTGGGCCTCTCCGGTGGTCTGCTGCTCGCCCTGATGAAGCTCTCCTCCTTCCCCCTCTACCGCTGGCTCGCCACCGGATACATCGAATTCTTCCGCGGCGTCCCCGCCCTGCTGGTCTTCATCGCCTTTGGCTACGGTGTGCCCCTGGCCTTCGGTGTCCAGTGGGACGTCAACATCGTGGTCATGGTTTCCCTGGGCATGGTGGCCTCCGCCTACATCGCCGAAACCCTGCGCGCCGGCCTCCAGGCCGTGCCCAAGGGACAGATGGAAGCCGCCCGCTCCCTTGGCATGCCGCATTGGCGCGCGATGGTCTCCATCGTCATTCCGCAGGCTTTCAAAATCGTCCTTCCGCCGTTGACCAACGAGATCATCCTGCTCACCAAGGACTCCTCGCTGATCTACGTCCTGGGCCTCACCGCGTCCCAGTATGAGCTGACCAAGTTCGGCCGCGACGGCATCTCCAGCCTCGGAGCCGGCCTCACGCCGTTGCTCGTGGCGGGTGCCTTCTACCTGGTCATCACCATCCCCTTGAGCCTCCTGGCACGGAAGTTCGAAAGCCGCTCCGCGCGGACGAAGCGATAGGCAGGACAGTCATGAATAACTCCACCGGGAGCACCGCAGCCGTTCGCGCCGCAGGCGTGGACATCAAGGACCTCCGCAAGTCCTACGGCAACAATGAGGTTCTCAAAGGCATCTCGCTGACCGTTGAACCGGGCCAGGTCGTGTGCCTGATCGGGCCCTCGGGTTCCGGAAAGTCCACCCTCCTGCGCTGCGTGAACCTGCTTGAACACCCAAATGCGGGCACCATCAACGTGGGCAAGTTCGAGGCCACCGACCCCGACGTCGACCTCAACCGCATGCGTCAGAGCGTTGGCATGGTGTTCCAGCACTTCAACCTGTTCCCGCACCTGAGCGTGCTGGACAACTGCACCATCTCGCAGATGAAGGTCCTCAAGCGGTCCAAGTCCGAGGCCGCCGACGTCGCGCGCCGCAACCTTGAACGCGTTGGCCTTGGACACCTGTCCGATCGTTTTCCGGACCAGCTTTCCGGTGGCCAGCAGCAGCGCGTAGCCATTGCACGCGCGCTGTCCATGGATCCGCAGCTGATGCTCTTCGACGAGCCAACGTCCGCCCTTGACCCGGAGACGGTGGGTGATGTCCTGGCCGTCATGCGCAAACTGGCCCAGGAAGGCATGACCATGCTGGTGGTCACCCACGAGATGGGCTTTGCCCGCGAAGTGGCTGACCGCGTGGTCTTCATGGATGCCGGCGTCGTAGTGGAGGAAGGGCCCGGCGGAACACGTCATCAGCGCCCCGTCCCAGCCGCGAACCAAGGAATTCCTGCGCCGCGTCCTGGACCCGACGCATATCGACGTCGTGGAGGACTGACGCTTCACTGCCGCGCAAATTCGCTGGCGCCGCGCAAACGGGAGGGCGACACCTATATGTGGGTGTCGCCCTCCCGTTTCTGTGTCGCCGTAACTACCGCGAAATCCACCCGGTTCCCCGGCTATGCCCGTCTCGGAATATCAGCGTTTGTGGCATATCGGCTATGAGACACGGGGGTTCCGAGCGTGACTGGATCTGAGCCGAGGAATGGCCGCCTTCTAATGTGCTCCTCGCTCGAGATCTGCTAATTCTGATTCCATCTGCTGGGTCAGGTTCCGCAAGCGCCGGATGTGCTCTTGCGAGACACGTCCAGGCTGGGTTGTGACTTGCGCATCGACGTCGAAGACCGTGTTGGGGCTGTGCCAGACGTTGAACCATTCGAGGCCGTGGCCGAGGGCGTCGCGAGTAACTCCCTGGAGCAGGAGCAGTGGTTCGCGGGTATTGATGTTCAGCCTTCGGGCCAGGTCAGAATCTGATGAGACTGCCTGTACTTGGCGGGGTCCGCCGGCGGGGTGGTATCCGTGGTCGCGCATCAGGCTCAGCAGCGACGCGTCTTCGAGCAGTTCGGCCGTGAAGTGCGGGAAGAAGTCTCGCGGGACCCACGTTCGCATGAATGCTACGGGAAGGTCATCGAGGTAGCGGACCCGCTCGATTTTCCAGGTATTGGTGGTGTTGAGGGCGTCGATGCCCGATTGGGGTGGTTCGGACGGTTCCACGCTGATGACATGGGTGCGGAGGCGCTGGCCGTGCGCCGCGGCTTGTTCGTCCAGGCCGCCTGCGCGCTGCACGTGGCGTCGGAGCACGGGTGTCGATGCTACGACGCTGCCCCGGCCGCGTTGACGCCGGATCAGTCCAAGGTCAGAAAGTCCGGACAAAGCTTGGCGCACCACGCTGCGGGAGACCCCGAACTGCCTTTGCAGCTCTTCTTCTGTGGGCAATGAAGATCCTGGGGACAGTGCCATGTCCACGATCTGACGGTGAAGGATGTCCCGGATTTGAGCGTGGAGAGGACCGCCGCTGTCCCGGCTCAGTGGGCTGATGCGTCCCACCGGCTCCGCCGCTGCTTCTGCCGATTCCAAACTCACATTGACTCCTTTGCCGCTGTCCAATCTTAGCCCTGAAGCCTCGGTCCGCGATGGGGACCATACAACAACCGGCCTTGACGTGATCCACACCACCTATTATTGTACGTATCAAAGGTACGTACAACTTCGATCAACGGAATCACCGAAGATGCCGTGAAAGCGAAGTTCGAGTCACCTGCTTGAGCCCGCACTGGAGCGAGAGCGAAGTGAAAGTACCTGCAGGTGACATCGGATACGTAAGTTTCAAATCCCCCGAATTGGAGAGTCCATGCGCGACCCGCGCTCGGTGCGTTGCACCTACTACCTTGAGTCCGAGATTGACCCGGAGAAGGCCGCTGCCATCATGGCTGGCGAGCAGTCCAGCGGCACCTTCCTCCCGGTGCCGGGCGAGTCCGCCCGGATCCGGGAGCGACACGCAGCGCGGATCTCGGCTGTTCAGGAAATTGGCTTCTGCCGTCCTTCGCTGACATCCCGGGCAAACCCGGAAAAGGTCCGCGCTGCCGTGGTTACCGTTGACTTCCCGATGGAGAATGTCGGCACGGACCTGGCCACTTTGCAGACAGCCATCGCAGGCAACCTCTTCGAGCTGGGCGATCTTTACGCATGCAGGCTTCAGGACATTCGGCTGCCTGAAGATTTCGTTGCCGCCCACCCCGGGCCGGCCTTCGGTATCGAGGGCACGCGCAAGCTCATCAGCGATGTCCAGGGCGTCATGGTTGGCACCATCGTCAAGCCCAATGTAGGACTTTCCGAAGATGAATTCCGGCTCGTGGTCCGTGATCTGGCCATGGCCTCCATCGACCTGATCAAGGACGATGAGCTCATGACTGATCCGGCGTACCTTCCTTTGGAACGCCGGGTCGCCGTCGCCACGGAAGAGATCCGCGCTGCCGAGCAGCTCACAGGCCACGCCACCATGTATGCGTTCAACATCACCGGCGACCTCGCCGGGCTGCAAAAGCGCCACGACCTGGTGGTTGAAGCCGGCGGCCGCTGCGTGATGCTGAACATTCCAGTGATGGGAATGCCTGCACTGGCGCTGTTGCGAAGCTTCGCCGAGGTTCCCATCCATGGCCACCGGGCCGGCCTGGCAGCTTCCATGAGGTCCAAAGCCCTGGGTATGGATTACCGGGTATGGCAGCAGATGGCCCGTCTGGCCGGCGCAGACCACCTTCACGCAAGCGGACTGGGCAGCAAGTTCTATGAGCTCGATGAGGAGGTCGCCTCCAACATCCGCTGCCTGCTCGAACCTCTCGGACAGACCATTGCACCGCTTCCTGTTTTGTCCTCAGGTCAGAACGTCACCACCCCTGGCCCGACATTCGACGCAGTTGGTTCGACAGACCTGATGATGCTCGCCGGCGGCGGCGTCGCAGCGCACCCGGACGGACCCGGAGCCGGAGTGCGGAGTCTCCGCCAGGCATGGGAAGCAGCCGTGGACGGCGTGCCGCTGCAAAACGCAGCGGATCAACTCGCACACACCGGGGACGCCGCTCTCCTGCACGCAGTCCAGACATTCGGGAAAGGTGCCTGAGATGACCGCTTTCGGTTTCGTCGCCGATGACCTCACCGGAGCCGCCGATGTCCTCGCCCAAGCCCACCGCTACGGGCTCGAAGCTGCGCTTGTCATCGGGGACGCACCGCTGCCGACCGACACCGACGTCGTCGGGTTCGCAGGTCCGGCACGCTCGCTGTCCGGCGCAGCGTTCGACAATCTGGTCACCCGTGACCTCGCAGGCATCGCGGCACTGAACTTGGAAGTGCTGCTCTACAAGGTTTGCTCCACTTTCGACAGCTCGCCCACCATCGGCAGCATCGGCCGCGGGATCCAGCTGCTCCATGAACAGTTCCCGCTGCACGGACCCATCGCCGTCGTCCCTGCCCAGCCCGCTTTTGGCCGGTACACCGCATTCAGCAACCACTACGCAACCTACGCAGGGAAGATCTACCGTCTGGATCGTCACCCGGTCATGTCCCGTCATCCCTCAACGCCCATGTCCGAAGCGGACCTCCGTCAGGTCCTGGCCGAACAGCTCGGCGGAACCCAGGTACCCGGAGCGATCCACCTGCCCGCCTACCAGGACGGCACCTTCAAGGACTCCTGGGCCGACCGGCGCCGGGAACCCGGCGCGCAGGCCTTCGTGGTCGATGCCGTGGACGAACACCACATGGACACCGTCGCAGAAGCCCTCACCCGGGAAGAGCACGGTCACGGTCCCTCGATCGTGGTCGGATCCGGCGGGATCATGGCAGCCCTGGCAAGGTCGATCTCAGACCAAGCCCCACGCACCCCCGTCCCGGAAAAACCCTCGGGACCTGTACTGGCGGTCAGCGCCTCGGCCTCCAGCACCACAGCCGAGCAGATCGACGACGCGATCTCGAACGGCTGGGTGGACGTCCCGGTTCCTGGCGAACTCCTCCAACGCGATGACGCCGCCCGGATCCAGGCCCTCGATGAACGCGTTTCAGCCGCCCTACGATCAGGACGAAACGTCGTCGTTCACACCACCCGCGGCGCGGCAGACCCCCGCTACGGTACGAGCACACCATTGGACGCCGGATACGTCGGCACCCTGATAGGTGGCATCGCCGCCAGGATGGCCATAGCAGGGCTCACCCGGGACATCGCCGTCTGCGGTGGCGATACTTCCAGTCACGCACTGATCGCCATGGGCGTCCGCCAACTCCGGGTGTCGGACCAGTTCGTCACAGCAGGCCCAATCCTGAAAGCCGACGACGGCTCCGCCGTCGCAGGGTGCCGGCTCCTGCTCAAAGGCGGACAGGTCGGCCCGACCGACATCCTGCGCCGCTTCGCCGGCCAACTCCCCGGCTGACCCACAAGCAATTCCCTCCACGCATCACCAGAACCAACGAAAGGCGGCCCCCATGCGGGCAGTAGTCAAGAACGCAGCCGAGCGAGGCGTCACCTACGTCACCGACGCCGGCGACCCCAAAGCAACAGAAGGCTCAGTCGTCATCGAAGTCGGCGCAGCCTCCCTGTGCGGCACCGACCGCGAACTCTACGAATGGACCCCCTCAGCCCAGGCATTCAACCTCAACCTCCCCGTCATCCTCGGCCATGAAGGCGCAGGAACCGTCGTCGAGGTTGGCCCCGGCGTCACAGGACTGAAGGTCGGCGACCAGGTCGCCCTGGAAAGCCACCTGACCTGCGGCCAGTGCTTCCCCTGCCGAACCGGCGACGCACACACCTGCGAACGCACCGGCATCCTGGGAATGCATATCGACGGCGTCTTCGCCGAGTACGCGGCCGTCCCCCAGGACATCTGCGTCAAGCTCCCTGCCGGTCTGTCCCTTGAGTCCGGAGCCCTGCTCGAAGCAGCCGGCGTCGCCGTCCACGCGATCCAGCGGGCCAACTACTCCGTCGCAGGCCGGGCCGTGCTCGTCAGCGGTGCAGGTCCGGTCGGCCTCGTCGTCGTGAACCTGGCGCTGCTCATGGGCGCCTCCCACGTCATCGCAGTCGACCCCAACCCCTACCGCCGCGCTCAGGCCGAAAAACTCGGAGCGACCGCACTGCACCCCAACGACGGCATCATTGAACGCTGCCGGGAACTCACCGGCCGCCGCGGCGGATTCGACGTCGCCTTCGAGTGCTCCGGCGCGCCCGGCACCCTGACCACTCTTTTCGAAGCCGTCCGCCGGGAAGCCACCGTCATCACAGTCGGTCACCCCAGCCGCCCGGCTGAGGTCGATATCGCCGCATACATCAACAAGAAGGGCATCACCCTTCGCGGAATCTTCGGCCGCCGGCTCTGGGAAACCTGGGAACAGAGCCTGCTGCTGCTGGACTCCGGCAAGCTCGAACTCGACTGGCTCATCACCCACCGCAAGAAGCTGAGCGAAATCGACGAAGCAGTAGAGCTCCTCACGGGAGACGCCTGCAAAGTCCTGCTCATCCCCGGCCTCGGCTAAACACCCCCACCCGCGCCCCCCTCCAGGAACCCGCGGACCAAGCACACCCCAGCCATTCACAGGAGAAATCAATGTCGATTCCCATCAAGAAAGCCTTGGAAAAGGTCCCCGGCGGCATGATGCTGGTGCCACTCGGCATCGGCGCCGTCATCCACACCCTCGCCCCGGACGCTGGCAAATTCTTTGGATCCTTCACAGGTGCCTTCTTCACCGGCCTGGCACCGCTGCTGGCTGTATTCTTCGTCTGCCTCGGCGCAACACTAGAGGTCAAGTCCACGCCCTACATCCTCAAAAAGGGCGGCGTGCTCCTCGGCTCGAAAATTCTCTTCGCAGTTCTCATCGGCGTCATCGCTGGCCGATTCCTCGGCGAAGCTCCCATCGAACACGGAATCCTCGCCGGCCTGTCAACCCTCGCGCTGGTCGCAGCCCTGAACGACACCAACGGAGGGCTCTACATATCCCTGATGGGACAGTTCGGCCGCAAACGCGACGCCGGAGCCTACTCCATCCTGTCCCTGGAATCAGGGCCCTTCCTGACAATGGTCACCCTGGGAATCGCAGGTCTCGCCGCCTTCCCCTGGCAGGCACTCGTCGGCGCCATCCTCCCCCTCGCCCTGGGCATGCTCCTCGGAAACCTCGACAAGAACATGCGACACCTGCTGGCTCCGCTGGTACCAGCGATGGTGCCGTTCCTGGGCCTCGCCCTCGGCCTGACCATCAACCTCAACGCAGTCGTCGAAGCCGGACTGCTCGGCATCGCCCTCGGCCTGTTCGTGGTCTTCGTCGGAGGAGCGGTACTGCTCCTCGCCGACAAACTCACCGGCGGCGACGGCGTCGCAGGCCTCGCCGCAGCAACGACGGCCGGCAACGCAGCCCTCGTTCCCGCAATCATCGCCACAGCCAACCCTGTCTACGCCCCAGCAGCAGAACACGCCACCGTCCTCGTCGCAGCCTCGGTCGTCGTTTCCGCTGTGCTCTGCCCGATCGTGACCTCAGCATGGGCCAAGCGGGTGCAGAAAAAGGCGGGCCCAGCGGGCAGCGAAGACAACTCTCCCGAGCAGGAGGTACCAGCCCCCAAGCATGTAGGTAGTACCCCGGAACTGACCTAGCAGTACTAAAGGAAACGGGCGGGGCGTGCACAATGCACGCCCCGCTTCCCCGTATCCGTATCCGTCGTCGCCAAGGAATACCGCCGGCAAGGGTGGCAGCCAGGTGCTGAAGCGTCCCAACCGAAGCTCCGCGAAATGCGGACGTGATCCCGCTAGCCCGCGGTCAACACCTTGCCCACGGCACCGGAGACTGCTTCCTTGATGCGGGCATGAAGTGCCCGTAGGCCTGCCCGGTCCACGCGCACCTCCACAATGGTGCGTCCCTTCAGCGGCGACTTGAGTGCCTCCGCAAGTTCCGCCGTCGTACTTATCGTCTGGTGTCCGACGCCGTATGCGGCCGCGAGTGCCGCGATGTCCACTGAGTGTGGCGTGCTGAAGAGGCGTTCGACGGCGGTGCCGTAGGCCCCCGAGTCCTCCACCGCGCCGTGCTCGAGGAGGCTGAAGATGGCGCCGCCGGAGTCGTTAAGGACCACGATCCGAAGATCGGGGATGGGCTCGCCCTGGCCCAAGAGTAGTCCGCCGGCGTCGTGGAGGAACGTGACGTCGCCAAGGAGAAGCGTGGTTTCTCGGCCGCTTCCGAGGGCAATTCCCGTAGCGGTGGCGATGGTGCCGTCAATGCCGGCGAGGCCGCGGTTGGCGTAGACAGTGGCGATGGGGTCGGGGTGCGGTTGGCCTGCGAGGTCGACGTCGCGTATGCCGTTGGAGGAGCCGAGAACCAATTTCCCGCGCGAGTGCTCCCAGACGGCGGCTCCGACGGAAGGACCATTGGCAGTCGACTCCCCAGCCAATATTCCATCCAAGGCATGTTGGGCGGCCGCCCCCGCCAGGAGCCAGGAATCCAGCCACTCTGCAGAGCCCCGGCCGGCGAACGCGGCCAACTCAGGGAGGGTTTCAATGGGTGCTTCGCGGCGTCGGCCAGCCTCGTACCAAGCCACGGGAACCGGCTGGTAAATGGCGGATTCGATACCGGGACGCGCCAAGAGCGCGGCCACTGGCCTGGAAAGGGTGGCCCGGCCGAACAGGACCACGCGCTCGATCGGTGTAGCCGACCCCGGACCAAAATGCTCCAGCAACACCCGGTACGGGCCCACGGCATTCGGACCGAATCGAGCGTTGGACGAAGGTTCGGCAAGGAGGGGAAGGCCGTGTGCGCGTGCGAAGGCCTCGGCCACCGGACCGGCGTCGTGGCCTGCGAGAACCACGGTGCGTCGCTCGGCCAGCTCGCTCGAAGCCGCCGGAAGATCCAACGCCTGGGGGCCGGCGTCGTAATGGAAAACGCTGTGGCCAGCGGCCGTGGGAAGGGCATCGCCCGCGCCTGGAACCAACGGGTCGCGGAACGCGAGGTTCACTTGCACGGGTCCCGGCGGCGTGTCCTCGAGGGCGCCCGTGGCAGCATACAGCGCTGTAGCGACTGCCTTCTGCGGGCTGTCTCCAGCGGCGACGTCGACGGCGAAGCGGACGTGATCGCCGAACAGGTCCAGTTGGATTGTGGTCTGGTTCGCCCCGGTTCCGTGAAGCTCCTCCGGTCTGTCCGCCGAGACGACCACCAGCGGCACGGCCGCGTGGTTGGCCTCCATCACGGCGGGCAGCAGATTCCCGACGGCGGTACCCGAGGTTGTCAGGACAGCGGCGGGCGCTTCGGTTGCGAGGGCGAGTCCAAGCGCTGTGAATCCGGCATCCCGTTCGTCGATCCGGACATGCAGGAGAACTTTGCCCGCCGCTTCTGCCTCCGCAAGGGCGTAGGCCATGGGTGCAGAACGCGAACCCGGCGCCACCACCACGTGCCGCACACCGCCGTCGAGCAGTGCCGTCACGGCGATTCTGGCGGCGGCGATGGATGTCAGAGAGTCCTGGGAAGTCACCATTCCAGTCTATTGGCGCGGGCGGGACCCCAATTGCTCGCTCACATCCACCCGGCTCCCACCCGATGCGCTCTCACATCCACCCGGCTCCCACCCGATGCGCTCTCACATCCACCCGCCTCCCACCCGATGTTCTCTCACATCCACCCGGCTCCCACCCGATGCGCTCTCACATCCACCCGCCTCCCACCCGATGCGCTCTCACATCCACCCGCCTCCCACCCGATGCGCTCTCACATCCACCCGCCTCCCACCCGATGCGCTCTCACATCCAACCGGCGTCCACCCGATGCGCTCTCACATCCAACCGGCTCCCACCCGATGTTCTTTCACACTCTGTGCCATGAAAAGGATCGCCCAGCACCCCGCGGGAAGTGAGAGAACAATCGTCAAAACGACGCAGGAAGTGAGAGAACAACCGTCAAAACGACGCAGGAAGTGATAGAACAACCGTCAAAACGACGCAGGAAGTGAGAGAGCATCGGTGACGCGGAGCGCTCCCCTGCTTGGAGATCCCAGGCAGAGGAGCGTTCCGGGGTTAGTGCTACTTGCGGAACACCTGGACGATCGACGGCCGCGGAGCCCGAACCGCACCGGCGGCGGGCGTGGCTCCAGCGTCTACGTAGTCCGGGAAGAACGAGTGCTGGTCAGCGAACGTGCCTTCCTCGCCCGGGTGCTGAACGGCGACGAAAACGGTTCGCTCTTCATCGTGGATGATGGGACCACAGGTTTCGGCATCGCGCGGGACGGCCAGGAACTGCTCCACCTTTCCGCGTTCGGACCCTTCGAGGGTGACCTTGAACAGCCCATCTGCGTAGCCAATAGTGGACGGTGCACCATCGGTGGAGATCCAGAGATTGCCCACGGAGTCGAAGGCCACGTTGTCCGGGCAGGAGATCGGGGATACCTTGTCCGCCGGGAATCCGGAGAAGTACGTGGACGTGTTCTTGGCGGGGTCACCGGCCACCAACAGCAGGGTCCAGTTGAACTTGGTGCCCGTCTGGTCCGGGCCTTCGGTGATTTCCACGATGTGGCCGTCACGGTTCAGCGCACGGGGGTTGACCTCGGTGGCGCCTTCCTTGCCGGCCTTGCCGCGGTCCGAGTTGTTGGTGCAGGCCACGTACACCTTGCCGGTGAGCAGGTTGGGCTGGACGTCTTCACAGCGGTCCATCTTGGTGGGGCCAACCTTGTCAGCGGCAAGACGCGTGTAGACCAGGACTTCAGCAACGGACATGCCGGGAACTGCCGAGACGCCACCCACCACCAGCGGCAACCACTCGCCGGTGCCGTCAAAGGCGCCGTCGGAAGGAACCTTGCCCGTGCCATCAATTTCTGCAGCCGGGGAGTCTCCCGTGAAACGGGCAACGTAGAGGTCACCTTCGGAGAGGAGGCCCATGTTGTTCTTGCGGGCTTCCGCTGAGTCGCCAGGCTGGTATTTGCCCTTGGACACGAACTTGTAGAGGTAATCAAAGCGTTCGTCGTCACCCATGTACGCCACAACCTGGCCAGAGGGAGCGACAATCACGTTGGCGCCCTCATGCTTGAAGCGGCCCATGGCGGAGTGCTTCTTCGGAGTCGAGGTGGGGTCGAAGGGGTCAACTTCGACGATCCAGCCGAAGCGGTTGGTCTCGTTGGCATAGCCGGCATTGCGCGTGTCGAAGCGCGGCTCGTCGAGTTCCCACTGACGCGTGGTCGGCTTCGCAGATATGCCGTAGCGCTTGTCGCCGTCACTCGTGCCGGGTGCGGCGAAGTAGCCGTTGAAGTTCTCCTCGCCGGAAAGGATAGTTCCCCATGGAGTGGTTCCGCCCGAGCAGTTGCCCAAGGTTCCCTTGATCCAGCGGCCTTCCGGGTCATCGATTGTCTTGACCAGGTTGGTTCCTGCAGCAGCGCCAGTCAGTTCGTAGACGGTGTCCGTGAGGAAGCGGCGGTTCAGGGGTGCTCCCTGAACGTAGTTCCACGGCTTGTTCTTGTTCTTCCGCTCCAACTCCACCACCGTCAGGCCGTGACCGGCCCGGCCAATTGCACGGGCTTCGGCGGCGTCAAAACCTGCCGGCAGCATGATGTTCTCATTGGTGTATTCGTGGTTCGTGAACAATACGGCTCGACGATCCTTGGACCCGGGAACCGGGATGATGTCCGTGTAGTCGTTGTTGTAGCCGAATTGGCGGGCCTGGGCGGCAGCGGTCTGCGCGTTGAGGTTGAAGGCCGGCGAGTCGGCGAAAAGGGGGTCACCCCAACGGATGATCGGCTTCCAGTCGAACCCCTCTGGAACCGTGACGGCGTCGACGGCGGCGTCAACCGGCTTGATTGCCGTGAACTGAAGCTTGGACTTTTCGAAACCCTTCTTGGCTGCGTCCGACAAACCGTTACCAGCATCGGCGACCGCAGGTTCGGCACCAGTCACCGCACTACCAAGAACGACGGCGAGCGCACCGGCGGCGCCAAGCCCCAGGGCGGCGCGGCGGGTCATCGCCGTGGAGGCGATGTCGCGGAAGTAGCCGTTGGAGCTGGTGTTGCAAACATCGCCGGCGCAGGCATTGTCGCACTTGAGAGCGCAGGTGACGGCACTGCGTTTGCCTTTGGTGTGGCCGAACATTGGCAGCAGCGGGAACGTGCGTCCGGTGGTATCAGACATGGGGGACCTTCCAGAGAATGTACGAGGTTCCCGCTGAGCCTTTCAGCGCAATCCGAATCCGAGAGGACTCTCTGGTTAAGTTTCGGTGAACAGGTCTTCTTGGGAGGAAGCGAGTGTCGAGTGTACGCGCCGCAGCCTCTCCAACCACCAGTCGCGACGTTCCCCCGGAGCCGCGTATTGCTCAAGCAGCCCGGGATCGGCGATGGCCTCGCGAAGGCGGATGGCGCCGTCGTCGGGGACCAAGGGATCCAGGGTGATGTCCGACGCAAAGAGCGAAACGGTGCCGAGCCCGCAGGCGTATGGCAGCGAAGGCAGCGCGGCGGCGAGCGCCAGACCGGCGCGGATCCCAATGGAGGTATCGAGGGCGGAACTGACGACGGCGGGAAGGCCGGCTTGGGCGACAATGTCCAGGGCACGTGCCACTCCCCCGAGCGGCGCGACTTTGACGACGATAAGGTCCGCAGCCCCCGCCCTCGCGACGCGGAGGGGGTCGGCCCTCCTTCCGGACGCTCTCATCGGCGGCTATCAGGACGGGCGCTCCCGCGGCGGCAAGGCGACGGCGCACGTCAGCCAAGCCCTCAATGTCCGGCACCGGTTGCTCTGCATATTCAAGTCCGACAACTGAGAGTTTGCCCAATGCCTCTACAGCCTGGTCAACATCCCAGCCCCCGTTCGCATCTACGCGGATGGCGGCGTCGGGAAGGGCGTCGCGCACGGCGGTGACCCTTGCGAGGTCGTCGGCAAGGGATTGACCACGCTCGGCAACCTTGATCTTGACGGCATCCACCCGGCCGAAACGAGCAAGTACTTCCGGCACGCGTTCGGCGGGAACTGCGGGAACGGTGGCGTTCACGGGGATGCTGTCCCTGAGCGGTGGAGGGAAACCAGTCCAGCCCGCTTCCAGGGCGGCAGCGAGCCAGCGCGAGGATTCGTCGTCGTCGTATTCCGGGAAGGGGCAGAATTCGCCCCACCCGAGCGGCCCTTTCAAGAGGAGTGTTTCCCGCTCCATAATTCCGCGGAACTTCACGCGCATGGGCAGTGAAACAACGTGGGCGTTGTCGAGGAGTTCTTCGAGCGGCGGCAAATCGGGAAGGCGAGCAGGCATATTGCCACTGTACCGGCGGCTCCTGGCGCCAGAGGCTGGCCAATTAGGCTATGTGGATAACTCGTCCATTCCAACAATCCGTACACTGGGTTCCATGTCATGCCGTATCAGCGAACTGGTCCTCCACTGTGCCGATCCCGAAGTGCTGGCGCGGTTTTGGAGCGACGTCCTCGGTTACGTCGAACTCGACCGGGAAGATGGCGCGATCGAGATCGGCCCTCCGGACGTCGGGTTCGGCGGCCTGCAGCCCACCATCATCCTGAGTCCCAGCAGCGACCCGCGGACTGGAAGACTTCCCCTGCACATTGACGTCAATCCCGTCGACAGGGACCAGGACGCCGAGCTGGAACGTTTGCTCGCCCTCGGAGCCCGCCCTGCTGACGTCGGGCAGACCGGAAACGAGCAATGGCATGTCCTGGCGGACCCTGAGGGCAATGAGTTCTGCCTCCTGCGTAAGCGGCTGGAGCCCTGATCAGATAGCCGGACCACGTTAGTCGGACCAGTACCTGCGGACCTTCCCGAGTCCCTGACCCAACTGCTCACCGGACAAGGTAAGGGAACTTTCGGGCATTCCGATCGCATCCCACCGAGCAACTACCCGCGTGTCTCCGAGGGGCAGGGGCCACAGCCAGTAGTGGGCCGTTGACTGAACGATTTCATCATTGCCGCTCCCCCCGCCGCCGCCGAGCGTAGTCAGCACTGGACCCGTGACGTCGTCAGCCCCTTCGTGCATCGACGGCCCGGGACCGGCTGCAACCGCCTTGCGCCCATCGGGGAAAGCGACCCCGAGCTGCAGTCCTGACCTGGTATCAAGACTTGAACGGGGACGGTTGAAGGACTGGTCCATGACGTCACGCCACTCCCGGTCCGACTCGTCGCCTCGGCGAACCGACCAGACGAGGTCCAAAGTACATCCCGTGGAATACACCTCAACCAGCTTCAGGGCCATCACCATCTGTCGGCTGTTGTAAACGAACTCGCCGATGTGCATCACGCCAGGCAGCTCGTCCGACGGCGGACCGGACCAACCGGGGCGGAGTGGCTGGGGTTGGCGCGGACGTTGGGGTGGCTCTGGAAGATCGTCGAAGAACGTCATGCTCCATCCTTACACCGCCACGAAAGCTAAAGGGAGGGTTCCATCCGAACGGAGGAAGGGAACCGCGCTATCCTCTGATTCACGACTCATTTCAGGGGAAATATGACGCACGCACCCAACGGTTCCACGACGCCCGCCGGTTGGTACCCGGATCCTTCCTTTCCGCAGCAGATGCGCTGGTGGGACGGGGTCCAGTGGACACCTCATCTTGCCCCTGCCACCGCGCAGTTCATGCCGCTCCAGCGCGTCCTGATCAGCAACCAGACCCCTGTGCTCAACCCCTTCATTTGGGCCGTGGTGCTGCTGCCGCTGGTGCCGCTCCTGCTGATGCTCACCTGGCAGCCGGAATTCCGATACATAACTACCCGGCAGGGCATGACCACTCTGGATCCCATGTCGATCTACACGCCCGGCTATTTCCTGCTCCAAGCGTCAGGGTTCATCGTTTATGGCGTATCTGTCCTGATGGCCTTCTTGGACTATCGGCGGCTGGCCCGTTCCGGCGTCGTCCGTCCCTTCCACTGGGCATGGTGCTTTCTGAGCCCCGCTGTGTACATCATTGGCCGCACGGTGATTGTCCGGAAGGTCGCCCCTGGCCGTGGGATGGGGCCGGTGTGGGCTCTCATTGGCACATTCGTACTGTCCTTGATCGTGGCAGGCATCTGGATGTCGACGATGATGCAGTCGCTGTATAGCCAGATCGGTTATTCGATAAACGCCTAATGTCCTGGGCGCCGTCCTCACACGCGTTAGGTAGACTGCTGACAAATGAAGGATGGAAGGACCTCCCAATGAACCGCAAGGCCACTGCACTGGACGTCGCCAAAAGGGCGGGGGTCTCCAGGAGCGCGGTCTCGCTGGTGCTCAATGGCCGCGGCGACGGCAACGTGGCCAAGGAGAGCCAGAACCGGATCCGTTTGGCCGCCCAGGAACTCAACTATTCCCCCAACGCGATCGCGCTCAGCCTGCGGAACCAGCGCTCCCGGGTGATCGGCATCGTGTCTGACGAAGTTGTGGTCAGCCCCTTCGACGGCAACATCATCGGCGGCGCGGACGACGTCGCCCGTAGCCGCGGCTTCGTCACCGTCGTCATGGACACCGAGCGCGACGCCGCCCGGGATGCGAGCGCTATCGAAACCCTCCTGGACCGCCAGGTGGACGGGCTCATGTACGTGACCGTGGGCTTGAAGCCGCTGGACGTCCCCCACGGCATGCTGCGGGTCCCGTCAGTTCTGGCCAATTGCTACGACAGCAACTCCAAACCTCAACTTCACCACGTGATCCCGGACGAAATCACCGGCGGCAGGGAAGCTACCGAACACCTGCTGCAGTTCGGCCATCGGGACATCGCCTTGCTCGCCGGCGCTGAGGACTCCCCCGCCGCTCCGCTGCGGGTTGAGGGCTATCGGGACGCGTATGCCGCTGCTGGCCTGTCGGTCCGCGCGGACCGGATCACCATGGCGGGTTGGGACATCGACGCCGGTTTCCACGGCGCCATGAAACTGCTCGACGGCGTGTCCCCGGCTGAGCGGCCAACGGCCATCATGTGCGCGAATGACCGCCTGGCAATCGGCGTTGCCTTGGCCGCCGCCCGTTTGGGCCTCAATATCCCCACGGATCTCTCGGTGATGGGTTACGACGACGAAGCACGCATCGCCGACACCATGGTCCCCGCACTCACCACCATGGCCCTGCCGCTGCGTGAGATCGGGCGCGCAGCCATGACGACGCTTCTGGATACCATCGAAGGCCTATCCGCTGGCACAGACGACGCAGCCGAGACGGGCGTGGAAACGATGGTCCCGTGCCGCCTTGTTATCCGGGAATCAACAGGCCCCGCGCCAACTCGCTGAGCACGGGGCCTGAACTGCAGGGCAACGCCGTTGCGGGCCCGCTATCCCGTTGCTGGGCAGCAACGGAACAGCGGGCTTCCGACGTCCTAGCCCCAAAACACCAACAAGCCACGCAAAGCAGGCCCCACAACTCACGACGTCGGCCTGCCGCCTACTCGGGGAGCGTCAACTCCCATACGTCGGCGGTTGCGTCGCCGGGCAAGGTGAGCTGCCATTCCTCCCCAGGAGCCGGGTAGGCGCGGAGCGTCGTGGCAACCGAGCCGGACCGGTAGACCTCCACCAAGGAGGCATCGATGAAGATCCGAAGCTCCTCCCCTGGAGCCAACGAACCCGAGCAGACCACTTGCCTGTCTGCGGAGTCGCCCTCTGAACCCGAAACAAGCACGAGCTCCACATCCCCGGAAGTCACGGCACCAGAGGACACACCCGTACCCGTCACGAGCACCTCGGCAAACGCGGGAACCACCACGGAGCCCACAGCATCCGTAGCTACAGCAGCGCCACGATACGCCACCACTTCCGGCGCCGGGGAAACAGCCAGTGCCCCATCAACCACGGACAGGAGGCGAGGATGCGTCAGCACACCCGACCATCCGGCGTCGTCGATTTCTTCCTGGGTGCGGCCACGGCGACCGTCGCGTCCGGGACCCTCGTTGGCCCACCCCCACAACAAAGCGGCAGGCGAAGAACCGTAAGAGAGCTGGACGATCTGCGGTGCATAAAAGTCTCGCCCAAGATCGGACTTCCCACCGGAAGAAGGCACGAACACCGGCAGCCCGGAGACGGGGTCCACGGAAAGGGAACCGATCAGGTGCCCAACCCCGTTGGCGTGCTCGTGGTCGTCGCCGGACAGCCAGAGCGAGAACATCATCACCCAGGCTGAGCCGCCCGAAGAGTCCGGCACTTGCACCAGTTGCGGGCATTCCCAAATCTCGGCCGGCGTATGGACCGCAGCAACAGGATCAGCAGAGGTCAGCCAAATCCCTTGGTACTTCCAGTCGTCAAGGGACTCCACTGTGTACAGCAGCAATGCGGCGCGCCCATCAGACAGGGCCCGCTCCCTGGATGGCGTAGCGAGCACCGTTGAAGTGGAAGATGAAGGGAT
Organism: Arthrobacter sp. StoSoilB13; assembly: GCF_019977255.1. Taxonomy (NCBI): domain Bacteria; kingdom Bacillati; phylum Actinomycetota; class Actinomycetes; order Micrococcales; family Micrococcaceae; genus Arthrobacter; species Arthrobacter sp. StoSoilB13. Next base: position 1,853,214 of record NZ_AP024647.1, read on the forward strand.
CGCGGACGGCGGTGACCAGAGGATCAGACGGCATGGACGCGGCGACGTGGCCGGTCTGCTCCCATGTCACCAGGTCTGCGGAACCGCGGGCAATGACTACTTGCGAATGTCCTCCATGATCGCGAACGCCCGAGTAGGCCGCGGTCGGAATGCCACCATCTGAGGTCACCACGCCTGTCCAGCAGCCAGCGGAATCGGGACCGTCCGGCTGCGGAGACAGCGCGACCGGGTGCTCTTCCCAATGGACTAGATCCGAAGAACTTACGTGTCCCCACTGGATCTGGGAGTGTCGGGCCGATTCCGGGTTGTACTGGAAGAAGACGTGGTAACGGCCGTTGATGTTGCTGATGCCGTTGGGATCGTTGATCCAGCCTTGGGCCGGCCGCGGGTGGAAGCGAGGGAAGGCCGGATCCGGGTGCGTCGAAGCAGACAACAGGGAATCAAAAAGTGCAAGGTCCGTCACTGGAACCCTTTCAATCAGAGAGGTTACTTGCCCGTTCCAGCGGTGAGTCCGTCCTGCAGTGCGCGCTGGCCGAACATGAACACCACCAGCGCGGGAATCATGGAGAGGACAACGCCCGCCAACACTACGGAGATGCTTCCGGTGCCGAGGTTGCCTTGGAGTGAGACCAGGCCCAGGGGCAGCGTGAAGTTCTGCTCGGAGATGGTCATGATGAGTGGCCTGAAGAATTCGTTCCAGTGGAAGTTGAACGCCAGGATGCCCACGATCGCCAGGCCAGGCATTGCCAGTGGCGCATACACGGAGCGGAAGGTCCGCCATGGTGAGGCGCCATCAATAGCGGCGGCCTCAGCGAGCTCACCCGGCAATCCCAGGAAGTACTGGCGCATGAGGAAGGTGCCGAACGCCGTCGGGATGGCCGGAATGATCAAGGCGAGCAGCGTATCCGAGAGCCCGACGCCGCGGATCAGCATGAACACGGGCACGATCGTCACCTGCGCGGGCACCATCATGGTGGCCAGCACTATCGAGAACAACGCGCCCCGTCCCCTAAAACGAAGGTGTGCGAAGGCGTATCCAGCAAGGGCTGCGGTGACCATCTGCCCGACGGCGATCAGTCCGGTCACCAGTGCACTGTTCAGGACCAGTTGCACAATATTGAGCTGCTTGAACACCTGCTGGTAGGACGCGGGATCCGGGTTCAGGGGCAGGAATGCCGGCGGCAATTTGAAGGATTCCGACGGCGGCCGCAGCGAGGTGGATAGCGTCCAGAGGACGGGGCCCAGGACAAAGACGGCCGCGATCAGCAAGGCGGCGACGCGCCCCACGACTGACCAGTCGCGCTTCTTGCGCGTAACCACAGGCGCCGTGGTTTCAACACGTTCTGAAATGAGGGTCATGGCGGGCCTTACTGGTAGAAGACGAATCGTTTGCTGAGCCGGAACTGTGCGGCTGTGATGGCCATGATGATGAGCGTCAGGATCACGCCAATCGCCGAGGCCTGGCCGAATTCGAGGCGTTGGAACGCGGACTCGAAGATCACCATGACGGCGGTGCGCGTTGAGTCGCCGGGCCCGCCGCGTGTGAGCACGTAAGGCTGATCGAATACTTGCAGCGCGTTGATGATGGCCATCACCGAGGCAACCAAGGTTGTGGGGCTCAGCAGGGGCAGCGTCACGTAGAAGTGCTTGCGCCAGCCGGTGGCGCCGTCGATCGAGGCGGCCTCGTACGTCTCCACCGGAATCGAAGCCAGCCCGCCAACAAACAGCAGGAACGAGAAGCCAAAGTTCTGCCACACGTACACAAGAATTACGACGGCGGCTGAACCACCTGGCGTCGTCAGCCACGGTACCGCTGGGACGCCTACGAGCGAGAGCAGCCAGTTCACGACGCCAAATTGTTCGTTGAAGAGGTAGCGCATGAAGATGGACACCGAAGCTGCGGACAGGATCAGTGGGAAGAAGAAGGCGGAGCGGAAGAACACCCTCAGCCAGGCGGGGAGTTTCTCCTGCACCATGATCGCCAGGCCCAGGGCGAGTCCCAGCTGGAGGGCCACGGCCACGATGACGAACACGATGGTATTCAGGAACGAGACGCGGACGGTCGGGTCCTGGACTACCTCGGCGAAGTTATCGAAGCCCACGAACGTCGGCGCGGAGATGATGTCCCAGCGGAAGAAGGCGAGCGCAACTGAAGCGACGATCGGCAGGAGGGTGAAGATGCCCATGCCCACGATCGTCGGGGCAAGGAAGGCCCATGGCAGCCAGCGTTGTTGGACGCGGCCACGCTTGGAGGGCTGGCCGTGTTTGTGGGAGGCCTGACGTCCGCCCGGCTGCTTACCGGTCCCGGTGGGAGTGCTGGTGGCGGTGCTCATGGCTGCCTCCTCAGGGCCAGTTCAAGATCGCGCTGCATTGATTCGAGGGCCTGCTTGAGTTGGCGCTCGTCCCCGCTGACAGCCAGGGATACGTTTTTCATGAGGGCCGTTTCGACGGCGGCCTGCTGGGGTGGTGCCGGAATGGGACCTGTGGTGGGGAACTTGTCCAGGGTCTCGTAGAAGACCTTCCAGTTCCGCGGGCCGGTGCCGGCATAGAGCTGTTCGTTGACCATGGATCGGCGGGCGGGAGTGGTGTTCGGTGTGGGGAACACGATCCTCATGGCCTCAAGGCTGGAGCTGAACTTCACCCATTCCCAGGCGGCGTCCTTGTCCTTGGCGGTCTTCATGATCGCGTAGCCGGCTGTGCCGAACTGGTGCCGCTGGGTCCGCCATTTCGGGAAGAACTGGACGTCGAATCCATCCTCTGTCATACCCGCTTCGTGGAGCCCTTGTACCCAATAGCCGCCCGCCGGCGTCGTACCTATCCTGTTGGAGGCGAAGAGACCGATCAGTGCGCTGCCGCCGCCTTCCTCGGGCCGCACACCCAGTCCGTCCTTGACCAGGCCGCGGAGGTAATCGAAGGATTCAAAGACGCGGGGGTCGTCCGCGTTGGGTTCGAGCCACTGGTAACCGCCGGAGCGGAGGCTGCGCGAGGGGTCTTTGGCGTAGAAACCATCCCAGAGCCATTCGCCGCCGGTGGATTTGGTTTCCTTGAGGAAGCTGGTGTCATTTGCGTAGAGCCATGGCACCACTCCACCGAAGAGACGGTTGGTCCAGTAGTACGGCGTGAAGTCCTGGGGCTTGGCCTTCTTCATCGCAGCGAGGGTGCTGCGGAAGTCCATGTGCGTCCAGTCGTCGGCGGGGCGATCCAAACCGGCTTGGCGGAGTGACGCGGTGTTGTAGTACATGTTGGCGGCGTTCCAGTCGATGGGGAGCTGGAACAGGCTGCCTTTGTACATGAAGGCTTCCACCAGGCTGGGGTGGACGTCCTCGAAGTACTCCTTCATGTGCTCGGCGTCGCGGCGCAGGTACTCATCCAGCGGATGGGCGAGCTTCTCGGCAAAGAGCTGGGCGCCTTCCGTTGCCACGTACACGACGTCCGGTGGCGTGCCTGCTGCCACCATGGTGAGGATCTTGGTGAAGAAGTCCTTCCAGTCCACGGCCTGGATGGCTTGGACCTTGACCTTGATCTCGGGGTGGACCTTGGCGAAAGCGTCGATGACCTTCTGGCGGGCTGCGGCGTCTGCGGCGGTGCCCATGATGGCGATGCTGAGGCTATTGTCTCCCCGGCCTGGAATGTCCGTTCCTGTCAGTCGCGGCCACGACGCCGCTGTTGCTCCGACTATCCCAGCACCGAGGGCTGTGAGGGCGGTTCTGCGTGTGAATTGTCGCAAAGCCCCATTGGTTCCCGGCATGTAGATTTCCTTCCCTAACACGTGTTAGGAAGCCTAAACCCGCCACCTAACACGTGTCAAGCGTCACAGCAATGTTGCGGCAATCTCACGGCGGCAGTGTGCCCAGGGAGTCGCCAATCGCGTCATGATTCTTCGCCAACGCATAATCCAGTTGAGTTAGGTTAGGTTTACCTTGTTACATTGGCCCGTGACTACCCAACCGGACGTGGCTCGAATCTCGTTCGCCACCAACCTCGCGTCTTTCGGCGAGCGCACCGCCATCATCACGGGCGACAGCACCCTCAGCTACCGCGACCTTGCCGCGCGCGTAGAGGACATGGCACGCCAGCTCGGCCCTGCCCGGCGCCTGATCGCCCTTGAAGCCGACAACACCCTGCCGTCCCTGACTGTGTATCTCGCAGCCCTGGCATCGGGCCATCCGCTGCTGATCCTGCCCGCCGGCGGTGGAAAAGCAGCCGACACACTCATTGCGGCCTACGATCCGGACGTCATTGCGCGGTCCTCCAACGGGGAGCCTGTCCTGGACGTGCGCCGCCATGAGACAGCACACCAATTGCACCCGGATCTGGCACTTTTGGTGAGCACTTCAGGCTCCACAGGATCACCGAAGCTCGTTCGCCTTTCCGGGGCTTCCATCCAGGCGAACGCGGCAGCCATCGCGCAGTACCTGCACCTTCGCCCCAGCGATACTGCCGCCACAACTCTCCCCCTTTCCTACTGCTATGGGATGAGCGTGGTGAACAGCCATCTGCTGGTGGGTGCATCCCTGGCGTTGACGGACCTCTCCGTTGTGGACCCATGTTTTTGGGACTTGGTCCGTTCTGAGGGCGTCACTTCGTTCGCTGCCGTCCCCTACACTTTCGAGCTGCTGGACCGTGTTGGATTCGAGCACATGGACCTTCCGAGCCTGCGCTACATCACGCAAGCCGGAGGTCGCCTCGCTCCAGAGCGCGTCCGATCCTATGCGGAGTTGGGCCGGGAGCGCGGTTGGGACCTTTTCGTCATGTACGGGCAGACGGAAGCCACCGCACGCATGGCTTACTTGCCACCGGACCTGGCAGCGGAGCATCCGCATGCCATCGGCGTCGCGATTCCCGGAGGAGAATTCCGGCTCGAACCAGTGCCGGGGCTGGATGACTGGGAACTCGTCTACACCGGACCAAACGTCATGCTGGGATACGCCGAGAAACCCGAAGACCTTGCCCTCGGCCGGGAAATTACCGAGCTCCACACCGGCGACCTCGCCCGGCTCGGCCCTGATGAACTCTATGAGATCGTCGGCAGGCGCAGCCGCTTCGTGAAAATCGTTGGGCTCCGCGTGGACCTGGGACGTGTTGAGCGACTCCTCGCAGATCTTGGCCTGACCGCCGCTGCCGCTGGTTCGGACGACGTCGTGGTTGTAGCCGTGGAGGGACACCATGATCTGGCCTTGGTCGCCAAGAGCCTTGCGCAGGATCTGGGTGTCCCCCGCGCTGCCGTCCAACTGCACCCGGTGCCCGACATTCCACGGCTCGGCAACGGGAAGCCTGACTATCCGGCCATCCTTGCGCTGTCTGCGCAACCGGAACCCGTGTCTGTGCAACCGGAGCCCGCGCCCGGACAACCGGAACCGTCGTCCGCAGAGACGGAGCGCCACCCCGGAACGGAATCCACCCCGGGGACAGAGACTGTGCTCAAGATTTTCGCAGAGGTCCTGGAACAGCCAGACATCACCGAGAACGACAGCTTCGTTTCCCTTGGCGGAGATTCACTTTCCTACGTGGCAGCCTCGGTACGGCTTGAGCGTGCACTTGGCCGCATCCCGCAGGGGTGGCACCTAATGCCCATATGCGAGCTTGTCCCGGCCCCCGAAGCCCCAGGCCATCCAGTCCGCCCAGCCCATGAAGATGCGCGTACCACTGGCAGGAAATTTCTCCACAACTGGCGGGGGAAGCTGTCAGCACGCATGGAAACGGGGATCGTGCTGCGCGCGGTGGCCATCATTTTCATCGTGGCAACGCACATCAAGTTCTTCTCCTGGGAAGGCACGGCCCATGTGCTGATGGCGGTTGCCGGCTACAACTTTGCCCGCTTCCAGCTGACGGGATCCCGGCGCGAACGGCTCCGGAGGCAATTGCGTGCCGTCACGCGGATCGTCGTCCCCAGCGTCCTGGTTATCGGCGTCGCGTTCGCCGTCACTGACGACTACGGCTGGCACAACGTGTTCTTGTTGAACTCAATCGTTGGCCCCCAAGGGTGGACGGACATGTCCCGCTTCTGGTTCGTTGAAGTGCTGGTTCACATCCTGATCGGGTTGGCTCTCCTGCTGGCCATACCCGCGGTGGACCGCGCGGCACGCAGATGGCCATGGGCATTTCCACTCGCCTTGGCCGGCATCGACCTCCTGCAGCGCTTCGACATCATCGAGCTGCCCTACCCTGGCCAAGGGCCTGTCCTGTGGCTGTTCGCCTTCGGATGGGCTGCTGCTGTATCGCGGGAGTGGTGGCAACGCGCCGCCATGACCGCCTTCGCCCTTCTGACGATTCCAGGGTCCTTCAGCAACGAATACCGCAGCGCCACCATCCTGGTAGGTTTCCTCATCCTCCTCTGGATTCCGACCCTGCCCGTGCCGCGCGGCCTTCACCGCATCACGGCTCTACTGGCCAGCTCATCGCTGTACATCTATGTCACGCATTGGCTGGTGTATCCGCTCTTTGAAGGGACTCACCAAGGGCTGGCCCTCGCGGCATCATTGCTGGCGGGCGTGGCCTACTGGGCTGTGGCGACGCGCGCCATGGGCAGCGTTGAGCGGTGGCTTCGCAACCGGCAAAAGCGGCGCCACTTAATTTCCTCCGACCTGCGGCCGGACGACGTTTCACGGCCCGGCCTGCTGCCGGGCGACGTTTCAGTGCCAGACGACGTTTCAGTGCTGGATGCGAGGATGCCGCAGAGATCGGGTACTCGCGGACGAGTGTGAGAAGACGGGTCGTGCACCCGAGAAGACCCTCCTACGGCCCTCACGGCGCCCCTTCCGGTTTGTGGAGGCGCCATCTTCCTCGCGGGAATGCGACGGAGCCAGCAGCACCAGCGGCACAATGGTTATCCCCAGCCAGACAATCACAGCCAGCAACGCCAGCATCAAGCCTGTAGTAGGTTCCATAGATTAAGAATAGGCCGATTCGCCCTTGACCATAAGGCGCCTTATTGATATGTGCGCCACGCCAGAGGCATCCTCACATGAGCCTTCCAGCGAACTGTGGCAGTCTTGATTCAATGAGTTCCCAGCAGTCCCGCCCCATAGCGATGTCCCCTGACCGGTCAGCACAAGCTCGCAAGCCCGGCCTCGCTACAAGGCTGCTTTTCGGCCTGGGTACCCTCGCCAGCATCCTGGGGCTGGTGGTGACGTACTACTTCTTCGTACGGACCACCATGGGTCAATTCATCGACGAGTCTGCTTTGGTTGAAGCCACAGAACTGAGCGGATCCGCAGGCAGGGCGTCCACGAAATTCCTGGATATGCTGCCCATCCTGTCACTGGCGATCGCTATTATCGTGGTGCTCTTTGTGACGGTTGCGCGTCGCCGTTGGACTGCGGCTGGAATTGCCGTCGCAGCCTGCATTGCCGCCAACCTGGCGACCCAAGTATTGAAGCTCTTCATTCCGGATAGGCCCGACCGCGGCGTCCAAACACTTGAACTGAACTCACTCCCCTCCGGCCACACAACATTGGCAGCCTCTGCTGCTGCGGCGGTTTTCCTTATGGTCTCGCCCCGCTGGCGGCCCCTCGCAGGATTCCTCGGCAGCACCTTCGCCGTGGCCACCGGGGTTTCGACCCTCATCAACCAATGGCATCGGCCCTCCGACGTCGTGGCCGCCTTCCTTGTAGTGGGCGCGGTCATGCTGCCCGCTGGCTGGCTGATCCTCCGCGGTGGTAGTGACTGGAATGTTTGGAAGGGGTACGGCGAGCACTGGGCTGCATCGCGGCTATGGGTATGGTTGACCACCGTTGCCTTGCTTCTGGCAGCTATCGTGGCCGGCTACTCGCTGCTCCAAGTCATGCCGGGACTCAGCGCCGACAGCACTGTGGACTACTTCTGGGCCGGGACTGCATTCATTGTGGTCGCTGGATACCTTTCCGCCCTGGGCGGGACGTGGCTGTTCGGCCTGGCCGCCAGGAAGCGCTAAGGCGCCAGTAACAAAGGCTCGACGGCGGCAGCTTACTTTGGCTCGATGCGCCGGGGCCTGGGCGCGGATGAAGTCCCGGTCCTCTTCCGTCAGCAGGGTGCCCCCATGCCCGTCGACAGGGCTATCCTCACCCGTCTCATTGTTGAGGATGGCCGTTTGGGTGCGCGGGATGATGATGCTTCCCGGATTATCGATAAGCCATTGCTGCGTTTCCGGTGAAAGTTGATCCCAGAACTCTTTGATGTGCATAGTAATCAGCGCCGCCCCTTCGATGTTCGACTACATTCCCACACTGGCAGATTCCCTCACTGCGTCAAGCATATTTTTACGAGATTACAAACACCTTTACGGAATATTTCCGTGCTGCAACATCTCCGGTTTCAAACCCGGAAAAACTTGATCCAACCTTGAGCCACCGCCGTATGGAGCCTTGATCTGGGACCGCGAAAGTAATCGCTAGGCACAAGCCATAACAACGCGAAAGAGGGTCTCACGGTGAAAAACATAACAATGCTTAAAGGCGCGGCGGCACTTGCACTTGGTGGAACACTGCTCCTGGGTGGCGGAGGAACACTGGCTTGGTGGAATGCTTCGGATTCCGCAGCAGCAGGCACCATTGTGGCCGGCGACTTGAATGTCCAGGCGGCAACGGGCGTTTGGACCGACCGCGCAGGCAACCCTGTCAACCTCGCCACATACCTGGTGGTCCCCGGCGATCTCCTGACCTACACGCAGGATCTGGACGTCACCCTCACCGGCGACAAGATGGCAGCCAACCTCGTCGCCACGAACACCGGTGCGGGCGCAGGGTTCGATCCCGCCAACGTCACGGTCACCTCGCCCAAGCTGACCGATGCTGATGGGGACGTCATCGCCAACCCGCTCACCACCTCGCAGCACGTCACTGCCAGCATCACCTTCGAGTTCAAGTCCAGCACCTCAACCCGCACGGACGTCAACGCCAGCAGGAACCTGGGCAACGTATCGTTCACCCTGACACAGGTCCAGCAGTCCGGCCTGCAGTAGTCCTTACCCCGCAACAATTCAACAGGAGTGTCAATGGGAATCCCCAGGAGCATCAAGACGGCTGGCCTTATGGTCGCTGCCGTGCTCCTGGGGCTCATGGCCGTTCAGGGTACGTACGCACTCTGGTCTGCTACTGCCATCGCCCAGCCGGGCACGATCAAAGCATCCAGTTTTACGGTCAACCTGACAGGAACCCCTTCCGGTTCCTCGATGCCCATGACCGTCAATGACCAAGCGACCACCTTGGCACTGACCACGGCACAAGCGCCTCTTGGGGACCTGGCCCGCGGCAGCTCCGTCTATTCATCCATAGGAATCGGAAATGCCAGCGACGCCGGAGGGGTCTTTGACATTACCGTCACGGCAACCGCACCTACAGTCAGCAACGTATCCGGCGGCACCTTGGCCGGATATCTCAGTGTGAGTGCCACCAGTGCGGCGTCGAGCACCGCGTGCTCATCGGCCAGCGGCTATCAGCCTTTGACCGGGGCAGGATTTACGACGCCGGCAATCGCCAAAGGTGCCACCGCCACACTCTGCTTCAAGGTAACCCTGGACGCTGCCGCACCTTCCAGCGTTGACGGGAACTCCGTCTCAATCACTCTTCCGCTGCACGCTCGTCAGAAATGTGGGGTTCCCAATGGTTGCGCCCAGTAGCCTGAAAGATCGCAATAGCCTTGATGAGCTAGTGCTGGAAAGAACGATTGACGCCGCATTTGATGAAGCTGGCGCCGACGCGTCCATCGCCGTCGAAACCCATGGGGAACTGCAGGAAGCCGGGCAGCATCCCTCGGAAAGTTCTTCCGGCGCCCGGCTACTTGCCCGCATTGGCCGGGGACTCGGCGTCGTGCTTCTTTCGCTTGCACTCCTCGCGGTCGGGGTGCTCGTCATGCTGCCCAAGGTGACAGGCTCGCAAACGTATTCGGTGCTGACCAACTCCATGGCGCCGAAGTACGCACCGGGAACGTTCATGGTTTCGCAGGCAGCGGACTTTGACGAACTGAAGCTTGGCGACGTGATTACGTACCAGATCGAATCCGGCAAGCCGGGTGTGATTACGCACAGGATCGTTGGTTTCGGGTTCCTCCAAACAGGCGAGAAGACGCTCACCACCAAGGGCGACAACAACGACGTCGCGGATCCCCAGCCCGTGCGCGAGATCCAGGTGCGCGGTAAGTTGCTGTACGCCGTGCCGTTCGTGGGATTCGTCGCGAACGCGTTGGGCAACAGCGACCGCTCACTGTGGCTGGCCGTGGGTGCCGTGGGTTTGATCGGCTACGGTGGGTTCACCATGTTCCGGGAAGTACGGAGCGCGCGAAAGGAAAGGCAGTCTGCGTGAAGCAGGGAACTGGCCCCTCGGCCAAAGCCTGGGCCGTTGGCCTTTTCTGCCTGACTGTATTGGTGGGCATCGGCGGAACGTCCGCATTCGGGTTGTGGGAGCAGAGCTCCACCGCAACCATGACTGTTCGTGCTGCAGTTTCAACGCCAACCCCAACGCCAACCCCCACGCCTACTCCCACGCCAACGCCCACCACGCCTGTCGGATTGACGTTGACGTGCACGCAGATCTCCACGAGCACTGTCCGGATAAGCGTCGCAGGTTTGAGCTCTCCCACGGCGATGACGGTCGGCGGCAAGATGAGCACCAGCAGCGCCTACGTTTCCATCCCGGTGCTGCCTCCGTCAGCAACTTTGGATTTGACGCCCAGCAGTCCCATCTTCCTCACCGGCGTCCTCGATGGCCGCAACCCTGAAGTTGACGTTCAAGTGACGGCTTGGCAAAACACCGGGATCACGGCCACGGGCGAGCTGCGTCGTTTGAAGCTCTCCGGCAACGGAAAATTTGTGACCTGTCCGGTGTAGTCCGGGTGGACCCCGGACCATCGACAGCCATGCGCTAGAAGTACCCATGGCCTTCACGGGACGCTTGATCTACGATTAATCTAATCGATGGAATAAAGCCCAAGCTTCCCAGGAGCCCCATGTCTTCCACCTTCAGGTCCGGCCAGCGCCGCGACACTCCCCCTTCCCTCGCTGGGGTTCCGGCTTCCCGCGACCTCGTGGTCGATCTGATCCGGGTGTCCTGCATGTTTGCTGTGGTGGCCGTCCATTTGCTCATGATGGGCATCAGCGTTGATGGCTCCGGCATCGGCGTCGGCAATCCCCTGACATCACTGGGCTGGTTCGCCCAAGGCACGTGGTTCGGCCAGGTCATGCCACTGTTTTTCATCGTGGGTGGATTCGCTTCGCTGACCTCGTGGCGCAGCCTCCGGCGTAAGGGCGGGGATGCGGGCGACTACCTGCGCAACCGCGTCCTGCGGCTGGTCCGCCCCACAGTTGCGTTGTATGCGTTCCTCACTATCGCTTTGTGGACCGCGACGGCGGCAGGTGTCCCCAGCGGCCTGCTGACAGTTATCGCTGCGGGTGCGGGAGTGCAGTTGTGGTTCCTTGCCGCTTACCTGATTTGTCAGGCAATGGTGCCCACGATGGCGAAATTTCATGAAGCAGCTCCTTACAAGACCGTCGCAGCACTGGCTGCGGGCGCCGTCGTCGTTGATGTTGTGCGACTCGGCCTGGAACGCAACCCGTGGGGTTTCGATTCGAATCCCGTTGGCCTCCTGAACATGGTGTTCGTCTGGGGCTTGTTGCAGCAGCTCGGGTTTTTCTACGCGGACGGCTTCTTTGATCGGTTTGCCCGCTGGAAGCTCGTCGCGGGAGCAATCGGCTGCTATCTCGCCCTGGTGCCGCTCACCCATGGTGGGCCCTACCCCGTTGACATGCTGACCAGCCAGAACCCGCCGATGTTCCCGCTGATCCTTGTAGGTCTGGCGCACACCCTGCTCGTCAAGGCTGCCTATCCCTTGCTGCAGCGGGCCGTTCAGTTGACGTGGGTTCAGAAAGTGATGTTCGTGGTGGGTAGCCGGGCGATGACCATCTACCTTTGGCACCTGCCGCTGATCATCGCCATGTTCGGGGTCGCCTTGGTGCTTCGGCTTCCCTTCCCCGAGCCTGCCAGTACGGAGTGGTGGCTGAGCCGGCCACTGTTTTACGCGGCAGCCTGGGTGCTCGTTCTGCTGGTGTCCACGCCCTTGGTCCGCTTGGAACTCGCGAGCACTGCGCTGGCGCCCGGTGCTGCGAGGCCGGCAATGTGGCACATCGCAGTTGCCACGGCGCTGGCAATCGTTCCGCCGTTCGTCGTGATGCGGACAGCGTTGGATACCGCCAACGCAACATGGGGATTGGTGCTGCTGGTGGTTGCAGTGGCACTCGTGACGGGACGTCGCCCGGACAGGAAGTGGAAGACCCCAGTTGCCCTTGAGCGCGCGGCTCACGAACGCGCGGCTTCCTGACCTACGTTCGCCTTCCGCCGGCCAGCCAGGAATTGGAGCCTAGTAGTTCCGCCGATGCTTCAGCCTGGGGATTGCGACGGCGAACACGGCTGCCGCTGCGAAGCCCAGGACTCCCGTGGCCCAGACGCCAGCGGCGAGGGAAATGGCGGCCGTCAGGGCAGACAAGAGCACCGGCCCACCCGTTGCACCCGAATCGGCAATGAACCGCCAGATGCCAAGGAAGTGGCTCCTTCCGCTGTCGGGCGAGAAGTCGGCACCCAGTGTCATGATGAGCCCGGAACTGATGCCGTTGCCAAAGCCAATCAGCAGGGCAACCAGCAACAGTGGAACGAACCCGCCAGTAAACGGAATGAGGATCAAGGCCACACCCATGATGAGCGTGGAAGGAACCGCCACCCATTGCCGTCCCTTGCGATCCATCAGCTTCCCGGCCGGATAGAACACCAACATGTCGATCGCGCCGGAGAGGCCGTAGATCAGCGATGCTTGCGTGGCATCCATGCCCAAGTGGTCGGCCCACAGCGGGATGACAACCTGGCGCGAAGCACGCAGCGCGCTGAGGAGAAGAATTCCGAAGCCCACGGACAGGAACACACCGGCATGCGAGGTCGCTACGTTTCGGAGGGTGGAGGCGCGAGGAATTGGACCGCCGTCGGACGTAGCGGGAGCCACCAAGTCCGGAATGGTGAGCGACAAAGCAGCGGCTGCCATCATCCCCACAAAGCCAACCCAGTACGCCCCGCTGATTCCGGCGAACTGCATCACCCCCGCACCGATGAACGGACCTATGAAGATTCCGATCCTCGTGACGCCGCCGAGGGTGGACAGCGCCCGGGCGCGGAACATCACGGGAACAGCCTCGGTGAGGTACTTCTGGCGGGCCAGGTTGAAAACGCTCGCAGACATACCCACCAACGTCATAGCCGCGGCCAGCAACCAGATCCCGTGCTCCATTTGTGGAGCGAACGCTGCCGCCCCGAGGGCGAGGGCGCCTACAGCACCTGCCCCAACAATTGCCCAGCGTTCGCCGAACCTCATGGTGATGAGCGATGCCGGGATATTGAAGAGCCAGGACCCCAAACCGATCAGCGTCACGATCAACGCCGAGACTGCCACCGATGCTCCAAGATCACGCGCCGAGAGCGCGATCACCGGAAGAACCGCCCCCTCGCCGATACAGAACAACAACGCAGGCCCGAAGGCCGGTACCGCGATGCTGCGGAGGGTGAAGTTTTGGTCTTCCTGGGTGGTTGTCATCCCTTTCATCCTAGGACTCCAGCCCAGCCGCCTGGCAGTTGTCGCAGTTCCGGCAATCCGGAACCGCAACAACTGCTCGCGGGACCAGGCCTAGCCCAGGCGATTAGCTGCGGCTAGCGGCTGCCTTCCGATGCCCACCTGCCGCGAGTGCCAAGCCCGTGAGGAGAAGGCCGACTGCCCAGAGAGTGAAGCTGCCGTCCAAGCCCGTAGTGGCCAGGGAGTTGGAACTCCCGACGCCGGTCGCAACGCCCGCGGTCAGCACACCCAGGGCGCCACCCAGTTGGGCGCCACTGGTTGCTGCAGTGTTGATCCCGGAAGTGTTGATGCCAGCGACGCCATACGCGGCGCCCCCGATCTCGGTACCCGGGTTGTTGGTGCCAACGTCAGCGCCCAACCCAAGTCCACCACTACCAGCAGGCTCGTTAACTTCCGGCGGATTGACCACTGGAGGGTTCACCACCGGCGGATTCCCTACCGGTGGGGTGACCACCGGAGGATTCACCACTGGAGGATTCTCAGCCGGAGGCGTGACCAGGGGAGGATTCACAGCTGGCGGGGTGATGGCGCCAACTGAAGCGCCACCGATGCCAAGCGATGTGGACCCTACCGTGACGGGGGCGGTGAGTGGGGCAACCAACTGAGTGCCGGAGAGGATCCCGTCGCTTCCAGTCGTGGTGCCACTTGGTGCGGTTCCCGCAGGAGCACTCCCACCGGAGGTACCAGCTGTGCTGGCCGAAGAATCACCCAGCACACCAACCGACGTCGAACCAACAGTCACCGGAGCAGTAACCGGAGCAACCACCTGGGTCCCGGAAGCAACGCCGTCGGAACCGCTCGTGCTGGACCCTGACGTCATACCCGTGCCGGAAGTGCCGGAAGAGGTACCAGCTGTGCTGGCCGAAGAATCACCCAGCACACCAACCGACGTCGAACCAACAGTTACCGGAGCGGTAACCGGAGCAACCACCTGGGTCCCGGAAGCTACGCCATCGGAACCGCTCGTGCTGGACCCTGACGTCGTACCCGTGCCGGAAGCACCGGACGAGGAACCAGCGCCAGTGGCCGACGAATCACCCAGCACACCGGCCGAGGTCGAGCCAACGGTCACCGGAGCAGTAACCGGAGCAACCACCTGGGTCCCGGAAGCAACGCCATCGGAACCGCTCGTCGTAGCAGCGGGAGTAGCGGCAGCAGGTGCGCTGCCTGTATTCGAGGGTGCGCCGGACGTGGCTGATGAATCTCCACCCACACCCGCGGCAGTGGCTCCGATGTTAACAGGGACCAATATCGGAGCCACTACCTGAGCGCCGGATGCGATGCTATCTCCCCCCGACGTTGTTGCCTGCGCTGGCGCTTGGGCCGGTGCAGAACCTGTTGTTGCTGCTGGTGTTGTCGTGGCCGATGAGTCCCCCAGGACACCCGTCGACGTCGATCCCACTGTCACGGGGACCGTCACCGGTGCAACTACTTGGGTACCGGAGGCTGTGCCGCCAGTACCATTGGTGCCAGCCGCCGGCGTCGAACTGCTTGGTGCAGTTGCCGCGGCAGGTTGGGCTGGGCCCGTCGCAGTGGAGCCCCCCAGCAGACCCACTGAAGACGAGCCCAGGTTTATGGGCGCTGTTACAGGCGCGACTACTTGTGTCCCGGAAGCAGCGCCGTTGGAACCGGTGGTGCTGGCAGCTGGCGCCGTCCCTGTGGCCGAAGCGGTGGCCGGCGCCTTTGTGGTTGAGGAAGAATCTCCCACGAGGGCCAATGACGTTGAGCCTGTGCTGACTGGCGCCGTCACCGGTGCCACCACCTGTGTACCGGAAAGGGTTCCGTCCTTTCCGCTGGTCGTATCTGCCGCGTTGGCCGCGGTCCCGCCGAGGGCAATCAAGCCTCCGGCAAAGCATGTGCCGATCAGGCACCTGCGAATTGTCGAGTTCATTGTGATCTTCTCCTGAAGGTCGTGTTCCCAAGGACGTCCGATGACGGATCGTCCTGCTAACTATCGGCCGCTTGTAGAGGCGCGGCTGGGTTGGGGAACTAGTCAGGAGATGAGCCGGGATCGAAAGAAACCGGCTTTGGATGGTGTTCATTGCTGGCCGTTGCTTGACCAGAAAGTGTGTCTGCAGGAACGATCAGCGCACCATGCAGGAAGGCTGCGGCAGGGCTTGGCGGCCCGTTTTGTGAGGTACCCGAGCCCGCGCCGATCACACCAAGGGGTGCCACATCCGGGTCTGCAGGCAGTTCGGCTGGAGCCTCGGGTTCGACCATGACAGAGGCGCCGGCTACGGCACTGGATGAAGCAGGAGCAAAACCTCGCGCCAGAACAAAAGCCACTGAAACGTCGGCAGTGAGCGTGGGCGGGGTCCCGAGGGGCAGGCCAGTGGATTCCGTGGCCAAACCTTCGGCCGACGGAGTCGCTGATGAGGTCCCGACGACGGGAGGCGGCACAGCCCCAGCGCCCGGCGTCGCGGGGAGCATAGCCCCGTCGCCGCCCAAGAGCGGGGGAAGCAGGCTTCCGGGTCCGGAAATTGGAGGCAAGACGTTGCCGACAGCCGGGAGGATCGTGTCGACGACCGAAACGATGGGGACTGCAATCGGGTTGGTCACGTCCGTCACGGGGTCCAGACCAACTGGTTCCAGGACATTGTTTACCGGCGGAACAACGGCCGCGACGGCGTCGTCAATGGTTCCGGTGGCTGGTTTGACTGCCGTATCCACAACCTTGCCGACCGCGCCCTTGGGTAGTACCCGGTTGACCACGGGGACTGTGGCGATGACCTTGTCCGTGGAGTCCCCCACCCGGTTAACCACGGGAGTTACAGCAGGAACGTGCACGGTTATCGGGTGCGCCGGGACAACGGCTTTGGCGGGGGGCCGGCGCGGGTACGTTCGGCACGGGGATGGTGACGGCTGGTGCGGACGGCTTAGGCCCCACGGAAGTAGCAGCGGACGCGGCCGTCTTCTTGACCGCACCCGCTGCAGCATCGAGAGTCTTGTTGGTTTGCTTGCTGACGATGTCGGCTGACGAAACAGTTGAGGACACCGAAGACGTCACTCCGCCTACCAGCGAATGGTTATCGGTGATGCCGGAATCGGCGTTGGCGGCCGTCGCGGACAATGCCATCCAAACTGCGGTGCCGGCGCCAGCGATCATGACGGAGCGGAGAATCTGAGTAGCGCGCGGAATAGCGCGAATGGCCTTCATCTCGACACCCCCCAGGTAGCCGCAAACCGATGGTCGACTTCATCCTAGGACTGGTCTTACCCAATAGTCCATGGGGAGACGGTAATCAAGATGACAAATTTATAAGGAACCTTCATTTATGAAGAAGGATAGAAGCCAGTCTTCCCGGGGCCAACGTCGGGCGTTGCCAGGGATCCGCCAGCAGCCCTTCCGTGCTGGGCATTGGTCTCTTGGAGCCGCTTGATGAACCAGCGCGACTGCTCCGGTCCATAAGGGAGCACCGGGATGGCCTTGGTGGCGTCGTTGGGCATATCGCGGATGGACTGGGTTGCCTGCCGCACTGCAGTGCTCATGGTGTCGGCCATGGTCTTGACGAATTCGTCGCTCGCGGGCTTGCCATGGCCCGGGACCAGGAATTCGTAGCGGTGACGCAAAGCTGAGATGTGCCGGAGGACGTCCGCCCATTCCTCGGGATACGAGTCCTCAAAGGAAGGATGTGCGCCCTGCTCAACGAGGTCGCCGACAAACAGTGTCGAGTTGGTCCCCACCAGGAGGTCACCGTCCGTGTGGGCGCGGCCCAGGTAGAACAGTGTTGCGGTAATTCCGCCAAGGTCCACCAGAACAGGCTGGTCGCCAACGATCGCGTTCGGAACAACGATGTCGACGGCGTCACCCTCCCCCGCGGCCATCTCGGGTTCGTTTGTGGCGACGAAGCGACGCTGGTTGTCGGCGTCCCTCTCGATGGTTGCCGCACAGTTGGCGTGCGCCCAGAACTCTGTCACGCCGTCGTCGGCAAAAACAGCGTTACCGAAGAAGTGGTCGTAGTGGGCGTGGGTGTTGACTACCACCAGCGGAAGCTGGGTCTTTTCGCGGACAGCAGCGAGGATCTCCCGGCCTTGGCGTGGGCCACATCCGGTGTCGATGACCATGGCGAGCTCACTGCCCACCACGAGCCCGGTGTTGAGTAAGGATCCCTCGGTTTCCAAGACGTAGTTGTCCGTGCCAAGTTCGTGCCAAGCTGACAATGAGTTCTCCGTATCCAGTGCAATCCGGCGATGTTCAGGCCTCGATTCTACCCATGCGCAGCTGGGAGAAGCCGGAATGACCCGGTGGCAGGTGAACTCGGACTGGACTAGACGATTGCTGTCATCACATTCCAGCCGGAACCAATCTGGCGGGCAGCAAGCCAACCACCGGAACCGTCACCGGGGTACAGCCACAAAACACCGGATCCGTCGCGGGCAACGACGTCAATCTTGCCGTCGCCGTTGAAATCGCCCGGGCCTTCAATAGCGGTCATGACGTTCCAACCGGAACCAACCTGGCGGGCAGCAAGCCAACCACCGGAGCCGTCACCGGGGTAGAGCCACAAAACACCCGACCCGTTGCGGGCAAGAACATCAACTTTGCCGTCCCCATTGAAATCACCAGGGCCCTCAATGGCGGTCATGACATTCCAGCCGGAACCAATCTGGCGGGCGGCAAGCCAACCACCGGAACCATTGCCCGGATAAAGCCACAAAACACCATTGGCATCCCGGGCGATCACGTCGGCCTTGCCGTCCCCATTGAAGTCACCAGGCGCCTCGATCGCGGCCATCCCATTCCAGCCGGAACCAATCTGACGGGCAGCAAGCCAACCACCGGAACCATTGCCCGGGTACAGCCACAAAACACCGTTCGCATCCCGCGCAATTACGTCCATCTTGCCGTCCCCGTTGAAGTCACCGGGTGACTCAATGGACGTCATGCCATTCCAGCCCGCACCAACCTTGCGGGCGGCAAGCCAGCCACCGGAACCGTTGCCCGGGTACAGCCACAAAACACCGCCGCTGTCCCTGGCAAGGACATCGCTCTTGCCGTCGCCGTCGAAATCAGTGATTTTCTGAGAGGACGTCTTGAAGGTGAACTTCCACTCAGCCACTGATAATGGGACCAACGAATAATCTGCAAGAGCCCTGGCGGTAACGGTCACTGCCCCGCTGCCCGCGTAGGTGCCAGCAGCGAGAACCTTTCCGCCTACCACGTATTCAACGCCGGCCGTGGCGGGAATGGTGTACGTATCGTTCGAGGTGCCGTCCCGGTCTGTGAATACGACTGGCGCGGGCGTTACCGGAAGATGCCCACCAAACGTTGTGAGGGCGGCTGTGGCATCAACCAAACCGGCCCCGCATCCGGCCGGGCAACCAGCAGGAAGTGGTCGGGACGAGTCCTTCAGCTGCTGTTCCAAAAGCGCTGGAGTGACCGCACTGCCCTCTGCCGAGTAGAGGAGAGCCGCAAGGCCTGCCACGTGCGGGGCGGCCATGGAGGTTCCCTGCATGAAGGCATAGCCCGGCGTGCCTTGCGTAGTTGTCCCTGAGTTGTACGTGGACAGGATGCCATTCAGCCCCGAGGAACTCATGTTGCCCCCGGGAGCAGTCACATCCACGACGCTCCCGTAGTTGGAGTACGGCGCCTTTGCTCCTGCCCTGTCGCTGGCGGCAACGGTGATGACATTCTGGCAGTTTGCAGGGCTGGAATCGGCCGCCTGAACATTGGAGTTTCCAGCAGCAACAATAACCGCCGCGCCAGCGTTATGCGCGAAATTGATGGCGTTTTGGTAGGTGGCAGAGCAGGGCCTGATGCCGCCAAGGCTGAGGTTGATAACGCGCGCAGGGTTGGGATTGATTGGCACCCCGGTAACAACGCCGCCTGCCGCCCAAATGATGCCATCTGCAATATCCGATGAATACCCACCGCAGGCACCCAACGCCCGCACCGGAAGGATTTTTGCCTTCGGGGCCACGCCCGTTACACCGATGGTGTTGTTTCCGATAGCTGCAATCGTGCCCGCCACATGGGTTCCGTGCCACGAAGAATTAATCTGCGCGCTGCCCACTTCGCATTGATTTGCCGTAGACCAGTCGCCAGGGTCTGTAGGGTCCGCATCCCTGCCGTTCCCGTCCCGGGCATCGGCGGCATCGGACATCATGTCGTAGCCGGGCAACACATTGGCGTTGAGATCCGGATGGCTCGTGATGCCGGAGTCGACCACTGCGACGACTACGCCTTCACCATGGTTGTATTGCCACGCCCCGGAAGGCCGAATGCCGGCCAAATCCTCCGAGAGATCCCACTGCGTCGAAAAGTAGGCATCGTTCGGATCAGCCGCGACCTGCATGATGTCGTCAGGTTCGGCGTAGGCAACGTTGGGATCCGCACGAAGGGTCTTCAGGAATTGCTCAGCAGCTGTCCCCGAAATTGCCTTGGCAAGTTTGATGACCTGCCCGCCCGCTGCGTTTTGGTGCGCGCTTTCGGCAGCCACTCCGAGCTTGGTGCCCGCGCGATCTGCAGCCTGCTCCGCAGTAGCCGCAGCTGCGGCTGCTTTGACGTTGTCCCGCAGCCCGACAATGAACTGATCCGTGGCCACTTCAGGTGCCGGACGCAGTGATTGCGCTGTGCTCGGGAGGATGTCATTGTCATCCGCTGCTGCCGGCTGAACGGCCAGTCCCGCCGTGATGACGAGCGTGGCCAGCGCGAAACCTACGGTCCTCAGAGAGCGCATGCGGGGATTTTTTACCATGTTTTGGGCATCCTACGACGGCGACAGCGCATAATGTACGGCTGCTCGCGGGCAACTGGAGACCACCAGCTGACCCCCACACAAAATTGTACGCAGAGTTGGTGGCACTCTCCGCCAGTATTTTGTGAGGATTTGTCCAAGATTTGCCCCACAAAGAGCAGGACCCAGCGTCAGGCTTGGGCCTACTAACCGTGAGTCGCCAGGTGTGCACGCTCGAACGCCAATCGAGGCTTCCAAGAAACGTTCAATGCCATACGCTGTTCAATCGCGTTGAACGGGCTAGAAGATTGAACATGGAGCCCGACGTTCTCTTCGAAAACTTTCTCCGCCAATGCCGGGATCAAGGTTGGTTCGCTAGACGCATCGGCGCCATCCGTAACAAACCACTCCCCAGCTACAGGCTCCGCTTGGTGATTGAGGACGTAGAGGCCACACTGAACGCCGTCGAAATCGCTGAGCATCCACTACCGCCAAACTTGGCTCTATCCGTCGCCCGAGCGAGCAACGCGAATTTCGTGCTTGCCCCAAAAATTGGTCCCGTGCTGAGCTCGCAGCTCCGCAGCATGCAAATCAACCACGCTGATCTTGCTGGGCGCACGCACAAGACCAAGGATGCGGAAGACATTGGGACGGCGCTCACCTGGCTTGCCGAGAGCCCATCCGATGAGGACTACATTTACAACAATGAGTTTGACCTATTGGTTTCTAACGACTTCGACCTGACTTTAACGATGAATGAACTCTTTGGCAGGCATATTGCCGGCCTACTCGAGGCGCCTGAACGAGCACGACTTCTGGAAAAAGTTCATGAGCTTGAGCCGGAGAAATTCATTGGCGACCTTCACCGGGGGCCTGTACCGCGGAAGTCCGCCTTACAAACGCAACGAAGCCGCCCAGCAATTCGCAGCACTGACAAAGGGGCTTGGCTCTTAGCGACAATCCCAGAGGGGGTCGGCGCCAATCGGCACCGACCCCATCCGTCTACATATCCGCGAGCGCCCCACCCGGGTTCTCGATGGCGTCCGCGACGTATCGGAGGAAGCCAGCTGCTATCTCGCCGTCGCACACGCGGTGGTCGAAGGCGAGGGTCAACTCGGTAACCTTGCGGACGGCAAGTTCACCGTTGACCACCCAGGGCCGGTCGATAATGCGGCCCACGCCGAGCATCGCAACCTCTGGGTAGTTGATGATCGCGGCCGAACCGTCCACTCCGAACACGCCGTAGTTGTTCAGCGTGAAGGTGCCAGAGCCAAGCTCAGTGGGCGTGGCCTTGCCTTCCCTCGCCACCGAGGTCAGCCGCCGGATCTCGGCGTCCAACTCGCGGGCACTCAACTGGTGCGCGTTCCGGACAGACGGGACCACAAGACCGCGATCCGTCTGTGCTGCGAAACCGAGGTTGATTCCGTCGAAACCGACAATCTCTTGAGAGCCGTCCTCCCGGACTTCAAAGCGCGTGTTCAGGGCCGGGTACTTTTTTAACCCAGCTGTGACAAATCGAGCGATGAAAGCCAGCAGGCCTGGTGTGTCATGCGGAGCGCGCTTTTTCAGTTCAGCCCGCATCTCAAGCAATGCTGTGGCATCTACGTCCACCCAGACCGTCGCCTCCGGGATCTCCGTGCGGCTCTTAGCCATGTTCGCGGCAACTGCCTTGCGGACTCCACGGACCGGTGTCCTGGCCGACACAGCCAGGCCGGTACGGGAGTCCAGATCACCTTCAGCAACCGGCACTGAAACAGGCCCGGCAGGAGCCTCAGGCGTTTCCGGTGTAGAAATCGCGGCTTCCACATCCCGGCGCATGATCAGCCCACTGGCACCAGAGCCCTGGATAGTTTCAAGGGAAACACCGTGGTCCCGGGCCATCTTCCTGACAAGCGGCGAAATGACGGCACTGAGCTTGCCCGGGATGCGTGTTCCGGCGACAGCCGGCTCGGAAGCAACCGGCGTTTCGGCCCGGGCCTCCGTTTCGCGATCGACGACGGCGAGGCTCGCCTTCCGCGGACGGGTCCGGCCTCCAGTCACGCCACCAGGAGTGCCGTATCCGATAAGTACGTTGCCGGAACCGGCTTTCTCCTCGGTGCGATACGTCTCGGCGGCCGCATCAACCTCGGGCGAGGCCACGATCCCGGTGGAGACCGCATCTTCGGCAGAGGATGGAGTCTCCGGCGCAGGAGCAGCGCCGGAACGAGCGATCGAGATCAAGGGCTTGCCGACGTCGAGCGTTTGGCCGGCCTCCCCGTGAAGCTCCGCCACGGTGCCCGCATAAGGCGAGGGCACTTCCACCATGGACTTGGCGGTTTCGACTTCGGCGATCGGCTGATCCACCTTGATTTCGTCCCCGACTGCGACGAGCCAGTTCACGAGTTCGGCTTCGGTAAGGCCCTCCCCCAGGTCCGGCAGGCGGAATACCTGCATATCTGAGCTCACGGTCAGTCCTCCCATTGAAGGTCGTCGACGGCGTCGAGGATGCGGTCGACGCTTGGCAGGTAGTAGTGCTCCAACTTGGGAGACGGAAACGGAACATCGAAGCCCGTCACACGGCGAATTGGTGCAGCGAGGTAGTGGAACGCACGTTCCTGGACGCGGGCCACGATCTCGGAGGACACGGAGGCGAAGCCGTGCGCCTCGGCGATCACGACGGCGCGTCCCGTCTTGCGCACGGACGCACAGACGGTTTCGTCGTCGAAGGGAACGAGAGTCCGGACGTCAATGACCTCGAGCGAACGGCCCTCTTCGGCGGCAGCAGCCGCCGCTGCGAGCGCCGTGGGAACGGAGGGACCGTAAGCAATCAAGGTCGCGTCAGTGCCGGGACGAGCAACAGCCGCGCGACCCTCGGTGGAGGTGCCGGCGTCGTGCTCTGCGCGCAAGGCGTCCAGGTCCACCTGGTCCTTGGACCAGTAGAGCTTCTTGGGCTCCATGAACATCACGGGATCATCCGAGTCGATGGCTTCGCGGAGCATGCGGTAACCGTCCGCAACGGTGGCTGGTGTGTACACCTTCAGGCCGGCGGTGTGGGCGTAGTAGGACTCGGAGGAGTCGCAGTGGTGTTCCACTCCCCCGATGCCGCCGGCATACGGAACGCGGATGACCAGGGGCATCTTGAGCTTGCCCTTGGTTCGGTTGTGCATCTTGGCGACGTGGCTGACGATCTGTTCGAACGCCGGGTAGGCGAACGCATCAAACTGCATCTCGATGACGGGCCGCATGCCGTTGATGGCCATTCCAACAGCCATGCCGACGATGCCGGATTCTGCCAGCGGGGTGTCGAAGCAGCGCTGCTCGCCGAACTCGGCCATGAGGCCGTCGGTGATGCGGAAGACACCGCCCAGCATGCCGACATCCTCGCCGAAGACCAGCACGGAGGAGTCGGCACGCATGGCATCGGCCATCGCTGTGTTGAGCGCCTTGGCCATGGTGATGGACTGAGGGCCGCTCGCTTCAGCGGTAGCTGCAGCGGATGCGGCGGCGCTTGCGGTGGCGGCGCTGACGTTGGCGGTGGTTGTGCCGGTGGCATTGGTGGTGACGGTCATTTTGCGCTCTCCGTTCCGTGTTCGGCGCTTTCAGCGCGGGCGAGTTCGTCAGCCAGCAATTCAGACTGTTCTTTCAGCTGTGGGGTGGGCTTGGAGAACACGTACTTAAAGAGGTCCAGCGGCTGCACGGGGACGTCTTCGCCGAGGCCCTTCGCGCAACTGGGTTGCCACGGCTTCTGCATGTTCGGCAATGCGCTCATTGGCGGCGTCGTCCAGAAGTCCCTTGTGGGTGAGATAGGACTTCATTCGGCTCAGCGGATCCTTCGCTTGCCATTCAGCCACCTCGCTGTCGGGGCGGTAGCGCGTGGCATCGTCGGCGTTGGTGTGCGCCTGCATGCGGTAGGTGTGCGCCTCGATCAGGAGAGGTCCGGAGCCTTCGCGGGCCAGCTTCACTGCCCGGTCCATTACGGCGAGGAGCGCGACGAGGTCGTTGCCGTCCACCCGCTCACCGGCCATTCCGTAGCCGACAGCCTTGTGGGCCAGCGACGGCGCCACCGACTGGTGGCTGAGCGGAACGGAAATCGCGTATTTGTTGTTCTGCACGAAGAAGATGACCGGCAGGTGGAAGACTGCCGCAAAGTTCAGGGCCTCGTGGAAGTCGCCCTCACTCGTGGCACCATCGCCGCACATTGCCATCACCACGGTGTCCTCACCGCGGAGTTTGGCGGCATGCGCGACGCCGACGGCGTGCAGCAGCTGTGTGGTCAGCGGTGTGCACTGGATCCCGACGTGGTGCTTCTTGGGGTCATAGCCACCGTGCCAGTCACCGCGGAAGATCGTCATCGCTTCGACAGGATCCACACCACGGGTCATCACTGCGACGGCGTCGCGATACGTCGGGAAGAGCCAGTCACCTTCGCTGAGGCACATGGCAGCCGCCACCTGGCAGGCTTCCTGTCCATGGCTTGACGGATAGACAGCCATGCGGCCCTGCCGGACGAGCGCAGAGTTCTGATCGTTGACACGACGTCCGACGACGAGCTGCTCGTAGGCAGCCATGAGTTCAGCATCGCTTGGCGTGGGGTACTCGTGGCCGGGTTCGGTGCCCTGCTCTTCGTGGGAGCGGAGGGTTCCATCCGGATTCACCATTTGGATCTGGTGCCGGGCGGGCAGCATGTAGTCCTCTACGCTGATGCCGAATTTTCTCTGGACGTCAGCAGCTTGGTCCTCTACTGCCGTTTCCGGCGCAGTGTGGTCTGCGTGGATCGTCATTGGTCCGTCCTTCTCTAGCCACTATGTGCTTCCAGTATGTTCCGGACGGAGGTTTCGTATCCAGCTTTCGTTCAAATCATGGAAGAGCATGCAGGAAGTGGCTATTCTGAAAGACGAATTGCAAATGTGAGCTGGGTAACGAGCCAGTCCTGTAGACGAATTGGAGACCACGTGAGCGAGACCGAGGCGGAGCAGACTGCCGTGCCCCTGGATGATGTTGACCGGGACATCATCCGTGAGCTCACAACTGACGGCCGGATGTCCATTACGCAAGTGGCCGAGAACGTGCACATCAGCCGGGCACATGCCTACTCCCGCATTGCCCGGCTTACCGGCGAGGGGGTCTTGACCAAGTTCACGGCATTGGTGGACCCGATCAAAGCCGGCCCTACGGTCTTCCGCCTACGTCACCCTCAAGGTCCAGCAGCATTCCTGGCGGGAACTCAAGGAGCTCTTGCGGGCGATCCCCGAGGTTCACCACATTGCGCTGGTGGGCGGCGACTTTGACGTCATCCTGCTGGTCCGCGCCACAGACAACATCCACCTCCGCCGTGTGATCTTCGACCAATTGCAGTCCATGGAGGGAGTGCTGGATACCCAGACTTTCCTGGTGTTCGAGGACGTTGATACGCGGTAACTGCCCGGGTGGCAGGCGCCACGTACGGAACGCACATTTGAGGACCATAGACTGTCCCCGTGCCCCTCAAAACCGCCTCCGTCACGCGCGCCGCGCTCTGGGCTGCAGTGTCGGTCGTGACGATCGCGCTGCTGTGGCTGATTGCCGCTTTTCAGTTCTTTTACAGCCCTCCGAGAGCAGTGCCTCATCGGACCGACGCCATCGTCGTTTTGGGCGGGTTAAGTAAGGAACGACTTCCCGTGGCCCAGGAACTCCAGGAAAGCCTGGACATCCCCATTTTGGTGGTCTCCACGACCGGCCTGTCCGGCAACGTGGAGGGCGACGCTTTGTGCCATGAAGACGACGCACCTGACCTGATTTGTTTCCGGCCCTCACCGCTAAATACGCGAGGCGAAGCCAAGGGCCTTGCGGAGCTGATCGCCCAGAACGGATGGAAGTCCGTCACCGTGGTTACGTCCGACTACCACCTCATGCGGGCAGGTACTTTGATGCGGCAATGCACGTCTGCTGAGATCCAAATGGTCGGTTCCCAACCCGACCTTTCAGCCGGAGCATGGCTGGACCGATTCGTCGTCGAAACAGGTGGGCTCATCGACGTGTGGATGCAGCCGGAGTGTTCTCCTCACTAAGGTAGAGGGAAGAACTGTCAGAAAACACGTCGCCGAGCGACCGTCCATGGAAGGTGCACAAGGTGAGTCCAACACCCGTCGGCCCGCTTCCAGCGGGCCGTCACTACAGGCGCCGCCGCTTGCGCCACAGTCTCCCGTCGGTCCCCGCGCGGACGTCATCTGCGCCCATAACCGACCACCCGCGGCCTTCGTCAGCCCCAATTCCCATAGTCCCCACCAAGAGCTCCGAGCAGCAGCAGTTCAAGCGTCGCGTGGCGCTGGTTCTTGTCGTTCTGGTCGTTGTGGCCGTACCGGCGTTGCTGGCAGTCCTGCTGTTAGCGGGCTAGTTCATCCCGGGGCCGCATAAGCCTCGATTCTTGCTCAGCGGCGAGCTCCGATAGGATGTTGAAGTCTCTGTCTGTCGCAAGATCGCTCTCTTGGGGGAAAAACGTGCCCAGCATCATGCCCATTTTCGGTACCCGACCCGAAGCAATCAAAATGGCGCCTATCGTCCATGCCTTGCACGAATCCGAAGAGTTCGACTGCATCGTCACTGTAACGGGTCAGCACCGGGAAATGCTCGACCAGGTCAACGACCTTTTCGGTATCACTCCCGACCACGATCTCGATATCCTCCAGCCCGGTCAGTCGCTCACCGACATCATGACGCGCACGATGACCGGGCTCGACAAGCTTTTCTCGGCAAACAAGCCAGACGCCGTCATCGTTCAAGGCGACACCACCACGTCGACGGCCGGAGCGATCGCCGCTTTTTACCACGGCATCCCCGTAGTGCATGTTGAGGCAGGCCTCCGTAGCGGCAATCTCCTGTCGCCGTTCCCCGAAGAAGCCAACCGCAAGATCACCAGCCAAATCACGACGCTGCATCTTGCGCCCACTACAACCAGCCGGGCCAACCTCCTTGCCGAAGGCGTATCTGCCGAGGACATCGTCGTTACCGGCAATTCCGTGATCGACGCACTCTTCACCACAGTAGACAAGCAGATTCCCTTCACGGATCCGCAGCTCGAGGAACTGGCAGCAAGTGGTCGCAAGATTCTCCTTGTCACCACACACCGCCGCGAAAACCAGGGTGACGCTATGCGCGGCGTGGGCCGCGCGCTGGCCCGCATCGCGGACGCCGAGCCGGACCTCGTCATCGTCCTGCCCGCCCACAAGAACCCGGTTGTCAGGGAAGCGGTCCTGCCCGCTCTCGAGGGAAAGCCGAACGTGGTAGTCACGGAGCCGTTGGCCTACGGGGAGTTCACCCGAATGCTATCCCTGGCACACATCGTCCTCACCGACTCCGGTGGAGTCCAAGAGGAAGCCCCCAGCCTCGGCAAGCCCGTTCTGGTGATGCGGGAAAACACGGAACGTCCTGAAGCCGTTGAAGCCGGCACTGTTACTCTCATCGGGACCGATGAGGAACGGATCGTCTCCCAGGTTGACCGCCTCTTGAACGACGCCGATCATTTCGATGCCATGGCCAACGCCGTCAACCCGTACGGTGACGGTCGCGCCTCGGAACGTACAGTGGCCGCCATTGCCGAGCTCCTCGGCGTCGGCCAGCGGATCGACGAATTCGGTGTGACTGTTTCTGTTTAGTAAAGACGGTACCTGCAACAGGTCTGTCATGAACCGTTAGCACAAATTACAGTGCTTTTGGCTGCTTGAAAGTTGATGTCAAGTCATTGAGTTTGGCGTGCCCGCACGCCATTCTTTTGGCATAGGTCCAAGGTCTCACCCTACGAGCCCAAGGATCCACCGTGGCAAAGTTCAGGTCCGAGACGTCCCTCCTCCCTACTGCCAACGCCCGTCATCTCGTAGCCAGCATCCTGGCAGCGTTTGTCTTAGTAGTAGGTTTCCTTCACGGTTCCCCTGCCCAAGCCGCAGCGCCGCCCCCTGTCTTCCCTATTAGTGGCTATTTCATATTCGGTAGTTCAAGTGACGCTGTAAACACTCAAAAGCTGACGGATATTAAAGCAGTGGGCGGCGACACGGTTATCACATTTGGCTCCAGACTTAAACCGGCTTCCCTCGACACTGTTCCTGAGGACTGCAAGATCAACGGAGTCAACTGTGCCGCGGCCGCATCCGCTGGTGTAAAGGTAAACCGCTACTTCACGTATTCTGATGCGAGTCTTTGGGGCGCGTCATCTCGCGTTTGCCCAAGGGATGTCGCTCTGACAAGCAACGGAAAACCCTTTACCGTTTTTGTACTTCCCAATCAGGGGAGCAGCTGCACGTCCTCCAATGGCGTCTATGACGTCGTGGTTGTAAGCGGGGCGCCATATGCGGGCACACTGGGGATCAATGTTTCAGTAGCAAAGGCTGCGACATCGCTTGGAATGAAGTACTACGCCGGCATGCCCATTCCAGTCAGTCGGACGGACTTGGCTTGGCTGCCAGATGTATCATACCTCCCGGCCCTCACGCAGTTCACAGACCGCTTCCTTCGCTACCAGAAGGCCGTAATCAACGAGCCCGGCTTAGCCGGTTTCTATCACTCGTTCGAAATGCCGGTGACTGACGGTTCTTCCTTTGACCCGATCTTGAATCTATATCGAATGCAGAACGATGCTATTGCGCGGATTCTCCCAGACCGCGGAGCAGTGGTCAGCCCTTACCTCGATTCGCGTCGTAGTGGTTCGAAGATCACTACGACGCAGGTTCTCAACGGAGCCGAAAAGATTGCCAAGACCGCCGGCAAGGTCCGCTTCTCAATCGCCATTCAGGACAGCATGGGAACAGGCAAAGGGGGTGCATATTTCGGCAATGAAGCAAGCAACTCTGTTGATCAATTCGCCGCATCAATTGTGGGAAGCGGCACTTGGGGCGATAAGTACCTTGCCCCCAACCGCGACTACTTTGCAGCAGCCGCTAATGGAATTGATGGTACCGGGGCGGAACTGTGGGGCAATCTTGAAGGCATGGCCCCTGCTACAAGCCAGAATCCCTGCGACAGCAACTTGCGTGGTCAAACAACCAAAGCGCGGATAGACAAGCAACTGCAGCAGATGGGGAACGCGCCTGTTAAAGTGATCTCGTTCATGTGGGACACCTACTACACCTGCACGGGAACCTGGGCTCCCATGGTCGAACGAATGAAGCTGGGTAGCATGACGCCGGTAATCACCGACTCGATCTTCTACGGGAATGGAGACGTGCTGGTGACTGGACACAACCTCAGCGGTGGGAGCGTCAACATCAAATGGACGGACACGAGTGGCCGGACCTATGAAAAGACAGTCACGGCAACCAATTACAATGCCAATTACGGCACCCAGCATGGTTTGAACCCTAGGTTGGAGTCAGTTACTGCCCAATTGGGCAGCACCTCGCTGGGGATAGGCAAGTACTACATGATCAATGTTGTAAATGGGTCGGGCGCGAAGAACGACGCCTTTTACTCAGATCGAGGGTAACCGTAAGCGCCTCGAGTAAGGCTGGTCCTGCACGCTCTTGAGCGTGCAGGACCAGCCTTCTTTAGGTTTAGCTCTCGGAGGGCGCCGTCTCACGGAGCCGAGCACTTACATCTTGCGGTCTCGTTCCCTGTTGAAATCCACTCGCTAGAAGTGCAGAGGACCAGTCGCCGTGGCAATTCGCCAGCAATTCAAAGGACTGTCGCAAAAGCTCCTTGGGCGGCGGAGTGTGACCATCACCTGTTGCTGGACCCCAGCGGTCCATGAGCATGTACACGTTCTCGGATGCTCCAACCGCCTCAAGGAAAGGCAGCTGGTGGTTTTGGATGTGGAACCAATCACGAGCGTTCTGTACGTAGGCAACCGTGTGACGGAAACCCGCTTGATATGACCTTACGAGGTCGTGGGCTACCGTCCCTGGCAACTCAGTAAGTTCACGATCCGTCATACCCCAACCGTGCGTCATGAATCGGTTGGAAGCCGACTTGTAGTAGCGTCCGAGTGAAGTTTGTGGATTCACGGCCAAGGCGAGCGAGGATGGGAAGAACCTCGATACCGCAAGCGTTGCAAAGCCGCCACCGGAACTGCCGAAGAAGACGAGGTTGTATCCGCCCGTCTCGCGTACGATTCGGCGAATAATATCTGCCAATGCCTCCTGGAGGTCCGGCTGAGCAGCCGATCCCGCATACCAGGAAAGGCGCAGTTCCTCAGCCGTCCTCAGGCTGGGATCAGAGATGAAGATCCGGTTCACGGGTAGTCCTGACGAAATGCCCTTCCCAACGAACCACGGTAACCGCACGTCTTTCTCGGCCGCTCCATGGAAGAACACGAACGTCGTGTCTGAACCCGCCGGCAAATTTAGCAGCTCGATAGGCAGGCTTCGATGGTTGATCTCCAGCTGCCCATCAGGAATCCGGTCAGCTAAAAGGAAAGACCCAAGGTCGGCGAACGAAGATGTTGCCGGAAAGTCTTCAGCGGTGTTCTCTACTCGGACTAATGTCACCACGTGCTCGATTCGCAGAATCGCCGAAGGGTTTCGGAGAGCAGTTCCTTTGGCGGCGGCGTGTGCCCTTCCCTCCAGGCATCCATGAGAACTTCCACGTCATTCACCCCTGATGCTGCGGCCAGAAATGGCTCCATGTGCCGTTTAACGTGGTATTGATCATTACTGTTCTGCATGTAATAGACCTTGTTGGCCAAGGGCTCCCCATAAAGGGGGCATAGATTCGTCACTGGACGGTTGCGGATTGACGACAGCGGATCGTATTCGTCCTCCGGGATACCATAGGCAATTTGGGCGAAGGAACGGACCGCTCTGGAATGGTACTTGGTTATGTCCGTCTGTGGGTTGTAAACCACGGCCGCGGAGCCAGGTGTCTGCGACGAGTAATAGAGGCTGGCAAAACCTCCACCGGAACCACCAAAATAGATTACTCTCTTAGCACCATGCGAACTCACCACATGTGAAATGACCCTCAAAAGCAGAGACTGAAGATCCTGTTTGTGGTTGCCGGCGTACCAAGCAAGCGCCAAATCCGATGAGAGGTATAGGCTGGGATCTGATACGAAAACACGGTTGGCGTTGAGGCCATTAGAGATACCCTGGCCCGTCAACACGGGAACACGATAGTGCGGTTCGATGGCTCCATGGAAGAACACCACGGTCGTATCCGCACCGATGTCACTGTTGAGCAAGTCAATTGGAATACCGGACTCATTAATTGAAATGATACCCTTGGGTGCAATTCCACGCTCCACAAATTCGTCGATAGTGCGGAATCGGGTCACTACATTGGATGCAGTATCGATGTATTGTTCGCGCAAATTTCTTCCATTCTCCAAATACTGTTCCCAAACAATTCAGCTCACGAGTTTCAAACCGAGCCTCTTTGCAAGCTAGCCAGCCGCGGCTTCCATGGCAAGCTGAACCGCAGACAGGTAGGCCGCATCGACTGCTGACTGGGCAGCGCCGCCGCGGATTGATTGCCTTCCTCGCGACATCTTTTCTTGCCAGGACTCGGGGTCGTGCACCAATTGGGTGACGCGATTTGCAATGTCCAAGTTGTCGATCGGAACCGCAGGCTTTTGTCCGCCAAAGTTGCCCCAATATCCCCGTTGCAGAGTCTCGCCTTCCTGCAGGCCCCACTACTCCTTGAGAACCGGCAGCGACTACAGGCGTACCTAACGCAAGAGCCTGTGCAGCCCCGCGGCCAGAAGCGAATGCCAACACGGCACCGCTTAGAATCCTGCTGGTTTCGTGGGAATTGACCCAACCCATCCAGTCGATTGAAATGTTGGACAAGGCGGATAATCTTTTGCTGAGGTGTTCCCGGAAGTCCCCCACAGCACCGCCGGAACCCGCAATCCTCAATCGCCATTGCAGCTCAGGAAATTGTTCTGCGAGCATCTTCGCGGTGGGCACGACGCTTTCGACCAGTGACTGTTTGTCTCGGTCCATACGGGCAAGCACGACTATGTCGACTCGGGCCTCCCCTAACGCGATCAAGAACTGGCCTGATTGGCCTGTCGAAGAGCTCGTCTTCCACCCCATTGCGGATCAGGACGATCTTGTGAGCTGGCACGCCACCATTTGCCACAAGGTTTTCGGCAACAGCTGGCGATACAGCAGCGATCACGGCAGCTCGTTCGTGCCATGTGGACACAGCATCCAGATATGAGCCGTGGAAGGTGGCCATGAATGGAGTCTTCCAGGCAGCAGCCAACTGGAGGCCGATCTCGCGGGAGCGGAACGGGTGCGCATGGATCAGATCGTACCGCCGACTGCTTAGTAGCGGTTCCAACTCCTCGGATGTTGCTGAAGGCAGGAGATCAATAACGCCAGCACCCAGAACAAGAAGGTGATCCTTGAGCCGGGATGGTGGGCAGGCTACATCGACGGAGTGGCCTGCCCGGATCAAAGCGCGGACTGCATAAGCGACATTTTCATGCAACCCGCCCCAGGCTGCCTGGTAGGTCACCAGCGTCAGTACCTTAGCCAACTGGCACCTGCCGGAACGACATAGGCCAAGGACGCGGCAATTCCACGATGTCCGTGAACTTCACAGCCTCGGTGCGCAGAGGATAGTGGCCTCGCCATTCAGAGGTCTCAATCACGCCTTCGAGTACAGCGGCTATGCATTCCTCAAACCCATTCCTGTACTCTCCGGGCGCAGGTTTCCGGAGGTTCCAAAGGTCCGGATAACCTTGCTTACCGAATGGAGCAAGGGTGCCCTTCATGGAGTCGTTGCTGGCGGTTTCCTCTGTAGACTGACTGATCAGTTTATGGCATAGTTCGTGCAGCTCCATTTGCTCGAAATCGGGGATTCCGAGCCGCGATTCCCATAAAAGGTTCGAGTCCCAGCCCACCTTCGAATTTGCTTCCGCCACGGCGCGGATATTGGCATAAGCCGAACTGTCTTGGAACAGAGTCTTCACATGCTCATTCAACGTTCCGTCACGGTCCAGGCACGCTGCAACAAATGCAAGAACGCCGGTGGGGCGTGTCGACCATTTCTCGGACGATGAGATGGCAGCTTCGTAATCAACGGTCCACGCTGGTGCGAGGCGGTTGAGTGCGCGCACAGCTCCGAAGCCGGAGAGCGACCTGCCTGCGTTGGCAAACTGCACGGGATAACTGACTGCCGTGGCAAGGAAGTCGGAGAGCGCTTGGAAGTTCTCCGTGCGTTGTCCGCTATTTCCGACTGAACTTGAGTCAACTGTGTGCTGCCAGAATCGATTGCCTCCAAGGAAAGTGGCAAAGCGCGTGAACCCACCGCCGATCAAACCGGGCACCGCGGCGAGAACATAGGCGCTGAAAGCCCGGGGAGCAGCGCCGAGTGCGATTCGCCGGAGAGTCACACCGAAGTCGGAGCTGATCCTGAGACTGGATGAAAGCCTGGACTGTCCGGGCGCTTCGGTCTCTGCATTCGCAGCGAAGAGTACCTCCAGAGAGCGGAATGAAAGTTCCTTCACGTCCATGAACTGCGTCAATACTTCACGAACCACACCATGAGGCACGCCATCCGGGACGACACAAAGCGTACGCTTTTGGCGATAGGCGTATTCTGGCGTCCCGTCTGTTGCTTCCGGTGAACGGCTGACGAGCCCCTCAAACCGAACGCGCTGAAGTGACATTCCTTTGTTCTTCATCAGCCGTTGAACGAACAGCCAAATATCCTCGGACACCGCAAAGTCGGCCGAGATCTTGATCTTCTGCGCACGGGACTGGAGGAATACTGGAAGCTGCCAAGCCAGGAATACCAACGTAAACATGTCGCTGGAAACATGCGATACATCAATGCCCTGGTAATCGATATACCACCTGTTGCGGGATTGCAGTTCGGGATTGCGTGAAGCGGTAAAAGAGAAGTTAACCCTAGATCCCTTGGCCTTGGGTTTCTGGATCTTTATGTGAAGTGGATCCGTGGCCATGGACATCAGCTGGCCCTCTGCCAGAGCTCAAGGCCAGCCCTGTCGATGGTGCTCTCTCCCGATATCTGAGAGCGGCTGAATCCAGCGTTGGCAAGGACGTCCACCGTTGATCCTCCGTCTCCAAT
Organism: Arthrobacter sp. StoSoilB13; assembly: GCF_019977255.1. Classification (NCBI taxonomy): domain Bacteria; kingdom Bacillati; phylum Actinomycetota; class Actinomycetes; order Micrococcales; family Micrococcaceae; genus Arthrobacter; species Arthrobacter sp. StoSoilB13. The sequence goes on from NZ_AP024647.1 coordinate 1,887,455, forward strand.
GGGGGCGGAATACAAGTACACGTTCTCAACCAGGTGCAGATCGTTCAGCACTGCCGCGAGCCTGGCAAGCTCGCTTTCATCCAAGTGACGGTTGACCAGCAGGCCAGCTGGCTCAGTGATCAACGCGCCAAGCTCATATCCAAGCTCGTTGGCTGCCAGCGAGCCGGTGGAGATTGTTTTGAGATTTGCGCCCAACGCTTGGGCGGCGATGTCGGCCAAACGATCATCCATTTCCACGGCGACGGTTAGCATGCCGAGGCGGGCACGTTCTTCAGCCAAATGGAACGTCAGACTGTCAATGCCCCAGTCGACCAGAACAGATTCTGTTCCCGCAAGAAAGGCCCCGGCCTTCATGTTTTCAGGCGATGCGAGGAACCCTCTTGGCGCAATCGAGTCTGAGCGTGAATACAGGTCACGCATCCAGATGTGATTCTGCACGGAAGGCCAAAGGGATTCGACCAAGGCGCCCAGGGAGAGAACCTGTGAAGACGATGCTGCGGCTGCTGCCTCGGAAGTCTTGTTTCCTGTGGCAGTGGAAACCCGTGATTCAACTCCCTCATCGACGAGGCGACGCAGTCGCAATTCCAAGGCCTGTTGGCGATCTACGTGATCTTGGTAAAGATCAATGATCTCAGCAAACCGGAAGCGCTGTTGGTCGGAGAGCTCCTGCCCTTGCGATGCAAGCTCCGCCAGTTCCTGGCGAACCGCTTTGAGTTGCTTTCCGTCTGTGACCTTGGCTAGATCTTGCAAGACTGTCTTAAGTTGGCGATCGATCGAATCCGCGTGGCGGACGGTCGTGGATTCGAGTTGTTGAGTGACGGCTACCAGTGCTGCGTGGCGCTTTTGGCCATTGTTTTTCAGTGTCTGAGTCGTATCCACTGAAAACTGCAGCTGGGTTCCAAGCAGGAGTACAGCGCTTGCCACAGCTGCAAAGGGCACGGCAAGCCAGCGTTGATCCGAGCTCAGGACCCAAATAAGTATTCCGAATAGCGCCAGGGCCAACAAAGCCATATGCAGCTGCGTCATCCGTCGGCGAAGGAGCCTTTTAAACGTTCCGAGATTCATTGTGCGCTCCCCTAAACCGAAACGTGGGCAATGGGATCGCCGAAGACCTCGGCGTCGCCCGTAGCAAATAGTTCGTCGTCGGCGACCTGCCAAGTGTGGCTGCTGACGTCTGCTGAGCGGCGCACAAAATAGTTGAAGCGGTCCGCAGCATAGATCCGGGCCACCAGCACCCTTGACGCTCTTGAGAAAGGTTGAATCCTCGGAACGGCCTAGTGCTTCAAAGCGGTGCTCACGAAATACCTCGGCTGGCGCTGTGAGCGTAGCACCGCGAACAAAGTCCGTGTACCTGTGCTCATGGGCACCGTAGGACAGGATTGTGGCGTCCTTGCTCTCGAAGTAGAAGTACGTCGCGGCTTTGCCCACCAGGTCTGCCTGCGAAAAGTTCAGAGCGTGCACAAGGTCAGGGAGATAGTTTTCGCCGTAGAAGTCGTCGTCATCCATCTTGGTAAGAATGTCGCCTTCGGCAGCATCTACCAACAGGTTAAGGCACTCTCCCAAAGTGACCGTCTTGGCGGCGGAGATGATACTGATATTGTCCAAGCCTAAATCGGCGGCCTTCGCTTTCACCTCGGCGGCATTGACGTCAAAGCCGTGAGTCAGAATTACCAGTTCCTTTTCCAGATCTACTTGCCGTGCCGCATTTTCCAGAATCGAGTCGATGGCATGAGGCCGATATGTGGGCGCCATGATGGACACGGACCGATCCCGGGCGGGGACCGGCAGATTGACGCTACCTAGGATCTGATCAACTCGCGAGGCGTACGTGTGGTTCTTCCAGATCTCGCGCTGCGCACGGTGGACGAGCCGCTGTCGATAAGACTCGCTGCGCATCAGAGCCCTCAAATGCGCGTAGGTTTCCTTCTCGTCAGCCGCTGTCAGGATCGACTGGTCGGGGAAGAACCGCTCAATGGCGGGGCTCGGAGGACTGACCACGGAGGCACCGCAGGCAGTAATTTCGAAGATCCGGCGGGCGCACATGCTTGGCGAATCAATCACCGAGTTCACGTTGAGGAACACTTTGTAAGCGTGGTAAGCCGTCACCATTTCCTCGTAAGGAAGGGAGCCCACCACATTCTTTTCAAACGGTTCGGGGAACTGGTAGTTGGCGTCATTACCCAGCTGACGCGAAAAAATATCCAAGCCAAATTGCTGTGCAGCAGGCAGCAGGTAATCCATCTGCTGCCGACGCTCCGGGTATTTGTGCCGGAAGTACATACCGCCGAAAGCTATGGCTCGATCCCGCTTGATCTTGTGTGGCCTGGCGGGGTTGTGCATTCGCGGCTGGGCAGCGAAGGGCAGAACGTGGATGCGCTCATGGCCGAGAGCCTCAACGTACCTTGGTACACAATTGACGTCCGACGTGAAAACAACATCAAAGAGCTTTGCGCTCTTGAGAAAGTCATCAAAGTGGGGAGGATCTTCTTTGTTCCAGAAGACCGTCGGTATGCCCTGCTCCTTGCACCAAGCAACGAGCTCACTGATCTCGGCACGCGGAGCAAGGCTACCTGTCAGCTGGTACAACCATGCACTGTTGTTTCCTTGCCAGGCTGATTCAACGAACAGGAGGTCCGGTCTAGTCTCTTCGAGCTGGGCCTTCCACGTTTTTGGTTCCACCGCGATGTTGTTCCACTCAAAGGAAAATGCGGTTTGTGAAAAGGGGTCCAGAATTGAAGCTACTGTGATGTCGGCGACTCGGTGGTTCGCCGGAAGTGCTTCCATCGGCGGGAACTTGGCGCGATCAAACTCCTCCGCCTTAGCGATGGCTGCAGCCTGCTTCTTGGCGGGAGCTGCTTTCTTCTCCGAAACCACAGCTACACGCTGAGCCGAGGACTCTGTGGTTAGTCGGTTTTGCCATCGAGTCGCGTCTTGAAGCAGCCACTCAACTTCTTGCACTGCAGCTTCAATACTGGCAGCGGCAGCGCCCGAAATTTGCCCTTCAGAAATCCTATGGCGAAGGCGCTTAAGTGCTGCAGGTGTCTGGTCTCCGTGTGTGGATGGTGTCCGCTCAGACAGCATTCACGATCTCCTCGTCAAGGTTCAGCGCGCCGCGCGTGTCAATGACAATCTTGCCGGACAGCAGCTCGGGGGCGACGGCCTTGACGTCGTCGTGATCAACCAGAACGACGACTACATCCGAGCGCTGGATGGAATCTTCGATCGAAACGAGCTCAACGTTGCTGCGGTTAACCAGTTGCTTCGGGAGTTCTTCCACGTGCGGTTCAGCAACGTTGATACGGCGGTCCTGCAGTGCCTCGGCGAGGTGTGCTGCGATCTCGATGGCGGGTGATTCGCGGAGGTCGTCGATGTTGGCCTTGAACGCGAGTCCGAGGACTGAGACCTCTGCCGTGGTGGGCAGGTTCTCCAAAGCGGAGACGACCTTCTGGAAAACCCACTCCGGCTTTGCATCGTTCACTTCACGTGCAGTACGGATCAGGCGGGATTCCTCAGGGGCTGCTGCCACGATGAACCACGGGTCCACAGCGATGCAGTGGCCACCCACGCCGGGGGCCCGGCTGCAGGATGTTAACGCGGGGGTGGTGGTTGGCCAGGCGGATCAGTTCCCAGACGTCAATTCCCAGCTTGTCACTGATGACGGAAAGCTCGTTGGCGAAAGCAATGTTGACATCGCGGTAGGAGTTCTCCACCAGCTTGGCCATCTCGGCCGTAACGGCGTCCGTGGTCAGGATTTCACCCTGGCAGAACACTGCATAGAGGTCCTTCGCCTTCTCGGCGGCCTCGGCAGTCATACCGCCAACAATCCTGTCGTTGGTGACAAGTTCGATCATGACGCGTCCCGGGAGGACACGCTCAGGGCAGTGGGCCACGAGGATGGCAGGCTTTGAGTCGGAACCATCAAGGCTGAGGTCCGGCCGGAGGTTCAAGATGTACTGGGCCATGTGCTCGGTGGCGCCGGGAGGGGACGTGGACTCAAGGATCAGGAGTTCGCCGCCCTGCAGCTGCGGTGCGATCGCCCGGGCCGCAGCTTCGATGTAGCTCAAGTCGGCGGAGCGGTCTTCCCTGAACGGCGTGGGGACGGCAACGATGTAGGCGTCAGCCTGCGGAGTGGAAGTACTCGCGCTCAGGTGGCCCTGGCTCACGGCACCGGAGACGTGGACTCCGAGGTCGGGTTCGACGAACGGAACCTGGCCTGCGTTCACGGCATCCACCGTGCGCTGGTTAACGTCCACGCCGATAACCTCGATGCCATTCGTTGCAAGGATGGCTGCGGTTGGGAGGCCTATGTATCCAAGGCCGATGACTGCTACTCGTTTAATGGTGTTCAAAATGTTCCCCTTTTATTTTCAAATCTTGAGTCTGGGCTAAAGCGTGACGTGCTCGGTGGGATTGCCCCAGAACCGGACTTCTCCTGAGGCGAGGAGCTCGTCGTCGGAGGCGTTCCAGGTGTGTCCCGATCCGCTTCTGAGTTGGTAGTAGTTGTATCGGTCAGAGGAATAGATCTTTCCACCGGCTTGGGTCACTGCGTTCAGGAAGGCAGTGTCTTCGCCGCGGCTTCTGTCCTCGAATGGATGCTCTTCAAAGACGGAGCGTTTCGCCATAATGGTTGGTCCCATGACCAGGTGGCTGAACCTGTGCTCCATGTGTCCAAAACGGTACAGAGCAGCATTCCTGCTTGAAATGAACATAAAGTGAGCGAGCTTGCCCACGACGTCCGCCCCCGAGTACTGAAGTGCGTTGACCTGGTCCCGTAAGTAGTCAGGACCGTAATAGTCGTCGTCATCCATCTTGGTGAGCACCGCACCACTGGACTCGGCAACACACCTGTTCAGGCAGGCTCCCAGACTCAGCGATTCAGGTTCTTCAAGCAACGTCAATCGAGTCACGTTGTACTGCTTGCTAAGCCTGCTGATGGTGGCAGCACTTGGTTTGAATCCGTGCGTCAGCAACACGAGTTCAACGTCCACTCCCCTCTGGGAGCCAATTGTCTTGAAGATGTGCTCCAGTTGGTGTGGGCGAATGGTGGAAACGAGGGCACTGACGGTTTCCGGCTGAACGGGCGTTTGACGGGTGGGCAGCACCAGCCGAACAACTTCCTCAGCCCTGTGCGCGTATGTGTGCTCAGCCCAGATACGCCGCTGGGCCAAGTGGACGGCGCGATCATTGAGTTCGGGGCTGCGTATCAGTGCTTTGATGACGTCCGCAGCCTGTTCCGAACTGGCAACACTGTGGATTTCGTTGTCAGGGAAAAAACGTGGCAGTGCAGGGCTGGGCGTCGTTACGACGGGTGTTCCGGAGGCTGTGATCTCAAAGATCCGGCGCGCACACATGCTCGGCGAATCCACCACGGAGTTGACGTTCAGGAAGACCTTGTACGCCTTGTACGCAGTAAGCATCTGGTCATAGCTGAGCGAACCTACTACATGCGCGTCATAGGGTGCTGGGAACTGATATTCGGGATCTCCACCCAACTGGCGGGAGAAGATCTCAAGACCATTCTTGGACGTGGCGGAACCAGTGATTGCGCCGTCCAAAAGAACCTGAAGTTGTTCCCTGCGTTCTGGATACTTGTGCGCAAAGTACATCCCCGCAAAGGCAACATCCCGGGAATGCCTGCCGTTCGCGGGCCTTACCGGATTATGGATTGCAGGCTGGGCTGCAAACGGAAGGACCCCGATCCGATCGTGGCCGAGGGCCGCACGATAATCCGGAAGCTTGTTCTCATCCGACGTGAAGACGGCGTCGAATTCGCGAGCCGCAGGAAGAAAATCCTCAAAATGCGGAGGGTCTTCCTTGTTCCAGAAGACGGTAGGGACACCGTGCTCGCGGCACCACCGCACCAGATCCAAAAACTCTTGTCGCGGCCCGTTGCTGCCGGTGAGCTGGTACTGCCAGGAGCCGGAGTTGCCGTTCCAGGCGGACTCGACAAACAAGAAGTCAACGCTCTGCTCTTGCAGCTGTTGAAGCCAATTGTCCTTCTCGAGGAAAAGCACGTTCCACTCATAAGAAAACGAACGAGCAGAAAAATCATCGAGGATGACAGCGACAGTCAGATCGCTGCGGCGAGGAGGGACAGCCGGATATTCAAACGCTCCGAAGGCTAAAGAGCGTCCGTCCTTGGTTCGGAGCATGGTGCCCCGGGCGCTGCGAACAGGGCTCGCTCCAGCGGTCCTGTGCCGCCGATACCACTTTTTCAGCTGGGAAAGCCCGCCTTGGCGAAAATGCCAGGCTGCCGTCCGCACATCGGATACGTAGCGCATTAGACGCGGCTCCTGCGCATCTTGCTGCGTGCAAGGACTTCAGTCATCTGCAGATTGGCACGGGCTTCGTCCCGGATTCGTGCAGCGCTGAGGTTGTTTCCCTTGGCCAAATTGCCGGTGAAGTCCTGGTAGGCACGAACAGTTTCTTCGGGGTCGCCATCCATGATCAGGTGTCCCTTGTCCAGCCACAAGACCCGGCTGCACATCTTGGTGATGGTATCCAGGGAGTGGCTGACCAGGAAGACACAGCCAGCCTGTTCGCGGAGTTGGTCCATGCGGCGCTTGCTTCGATCTCCGAACTGGGCGTCACCAGTGTTCAGTGCTTCGTCCACCAGGAGAATCTCGGGGTCGATGCTTGCGGCGATGGCGAAACGGAGCCTGGAGGCCATGCCCGACGAATATGACTTCATGGGCAGGTAAATGGAATCCTCCAGCCCACACAGTTCAACGATGCTGTGGAACTTGGCCTCGACTTCCTGCCGGCTCATGCCCATGGCAAGGCAACCGAGCACGACGTTCTGATGGCCGGACAAGTCAGGCATCAGGGCAGCATTTACACCGAGCATGATCGGGGTACTGGAAGCGAAAATCGCTCCGGAGGTGGGGCGCATCTGGCCGCTGATGAGTTTCATCAGCGTGCTCTTGCCGGAACCGTTGCGGCCGATGATTCCCACCGACTCGCCACGCTCCACCACCAGGGACAGTTCGTAAAGCGCACGTACCGTCACGGTGTTCGGCCGGCGGCCCAGACGGCTCAGGAAACTCGTATCCCGGCGTTCTTGCGCGACGGCTTCAGAGTCGGTTGTGACCACACGGTATTCCATCGCTGCACGATCGACCACCACGCAGGGGTGGCCTTCAACATCCAGGACCTGCTCAGCCGCGACCATAGGACTCCTCCCCTTGCCAGAAGAAGACCATGCCCACCAGAAGGGCACCCAAGGCCCCAAACGGCCAGAGTGGCCCAGGACTGCCAGGTGGGTGATTCAGCGTAGAGGATGCAATCGCGAAGGATGTCGATGACGTTGAACAACGGGTTCATCTTCAGAACGGCAAGCAGGTCCGGGTGTGTCACAAACTTCTCGTAGGAATAGAAGATTGCGGAGCCATACATCCAGGCGCGCATGAAGAACGGCAGCAGGTGGGTGGCATCGTGGACGCGCGAAATGATGCGGGCCAGAATCAGTCCGACGCCTAGATTGAAGACTGACTGAAGCAAAAGTGCCGGGATGATGAGTAGCCACAGCCAGGTGATCTTCTCGACCGGTGGGATCAGGGTGATGATCAAGAGCATCGCGAGGATCAGCGGCACGTTGGACATCATTTCCCGGATGTTCATGCCGATTGGCAAGGTCGCCCGCGGGAAGTTGAACGCCTGGACCACTGACTTATTGCTGTGGATGGACCTGGCGCCGCTCGTTATGGCGCCGGATGTGCCCTGGAAGATGAAGATTCCAATCACCAGGTAACCAACGTAATTCTCAATGCCGCCGCTGGTCTGGAGCAGAATGCCGAAAATAACGTAGTACGTCAGGCCATTGAAGATCGGGTTAAGCAGCAACCATGCACTACCCAAGCGGTCCCGTCGGGTGCCACTCTGCACCCTGGCGCGGGCGTCATAAAAAATGAACTCACGGAAGTCCCAGAGCTGAACCAGATAGTCCAGTAAGCCCGGGCGCGCACCAACGCGCGTCAGGCGGCGCATGTCCACAGCCAGTGGTTGTACCAGTGCTGGCTCGGGCAGTAGTGCTTTCTTCGCCGACATCAGCTGACCCTCCTTACGTTGTTAGACGCCCAAATTTTCATAAGCCCGGATGTATGCCTGGGCATTTGCCTGCCACGTCCTCGTAGCCAATACTTCCTGCCTGCCAGCGGCGCCGAGCCGCTTCCGTAAACCTTCATCATCAAGCAATTCGTACAACACCTCAGCCAGTCCCCCGGGATCTTCAGCGTTCGCCACCCTGCCGTTTACGCCGTCGTGCACTATCTCCCGTAGGGCGTCCAGGTTGCTGGCCACCACAGGCCGGCCCGAGGCCAGGGCCTCCACAGGTTTGAGCGGCGTCACGGCCCGGGTAACAGCCAGGTCCTTGCGTGGAACCACAAAAATGTCCAACGCCAAGTGGTAGAGGCGAGCCTGCTCCGCAGGGACCCGCCCAGTGAAGATGGTCCGTTCCGAAAGTCCCAGTCGCCGGACTTGGTCCTGAAGAGCGGGCGCGGCAGTGCCATCTCCGACCAAAACCAGCTTCAACTGTGGCAGTCGTGGCGCAAGCAGCGCAAATGCTGTGACCAGATCGTCAAGGCCCTCATAGTCGACAAGGCTGCTTACTGTCCCGATATAAAGCCCGTTCGGGTCCAGTCCCAAAGCCAACCGCGCCTCGCCCTGGTCGAGCGGTTCAGACAAGTACGCGCCGCCCACGGCGTTGGGGCAGATCAGGATTTTGCTGTCCGGGACGCCCATGGCGACGATGTTGTCTTTCATGGACTCGCCGAGCGTCACCACAAGGTCCGCGCTCTGCATGACGTCGGCTTCCCGTTCGGTAAAGAGCTTGTACCGTTCGCTCCGGCGGGCTTCCTCGCCACGCGTTGACGCCCACGTGTCAGCCAGTTGTCCTCGAACTTCATATGCCCACGGGACGTCCAAGGCGTTTGCGACTTCCCGGGCCACCAGGCCGTTGACGAAGTGGGTGGTCGTATGAAGGACCGACGGCCGGAAATCACGGGCGAGGGACAAAATGCCTTCGGCCTGCTGCTGTAAGCGACCATCCATGGACGGCTTCATGCGCGCCGGCAGGAGACGTTCGTAACGCACCCCGTCAACAACGTCATGCTGCCGCGCCGTCAACGCGCCGATCTGCACGGGGTAGCCCAGGCGCGTTACGGCCAACGCTTCCCAACCAGCGTCCTGCTGGGCGGTCAGGATCGAGTGGCTGCGCCGGGCATAGCCGCTGCCGGTATGCGGCACGGAGTTCGTCAGCAGGTGCAGGACCCTGCGGGGTTGTGGTTGCACTGCAGATGGCGTCAGCGTTGGACGCCACCCTTGGAAGATGCGGACTTCGGACTCAAGCCGCTGCCGCTGTTTCGCCATGCCGGCCCGGTCGCCAGCGAGGACGACGACGGCGCCGCTCATGTCGCCGTCGTACCACTTGCGTCTGGCGAGGGTGGCCGGAGTCCGGGTCGCCCCTGCGGCGAGGGGAAGGAAGATATCCGCCCACGCTGGCTGTCCGGCAGCAAGGGCAACTTCTGCGGCCTTACGGGCGCGGTCGCCATCAAGACCGGCGCGGACGGCATGTTCAAAGCGACGCGTGAGCCCGGCGGTGTCCCCCGCCGCGTGGCTGGCCAGCAGGAAGAAGGGACGGGCTGAATTGGGCGCAAGCCTGGCGGCGAAACGAGCAAGCGGCCTGACGATCCTGGACGGCAGCCGGCGAAGGACCTGGAGGAACAAGACGAAGGGCGACTCGGTGAGGTGCTCCGATACCGTTCCTGCAGTCAGGGCAAAGTTCTTGAAGAGTTGGATCACGCATTCCCCCGAGCGTCCGCGGGCTCCGGATTCACCAACGAGGTAATTGAGTCCATGTATCGCAGGGCCAACTGCGCATAGTCGGCGTTGTCCCTGACCCAGTCGCGTCCGCTGGTGCCCGAGGCAAGCCGGCTTCGGTCCTCGGAAAGCTCCCGCCACAACTGCGCCACTGCTTCTGCGTTCGCCGCGACGACGTCGCCTCCCCCGGCTTCAATGATGATGCGTTCGGCTTCACCCCGGACCACTGCCGTGACGTGCCTGCCAATGGCCAGAACCTCGTAGGTCTTTGACGGGACAGTGGTCTCGAACGATTTCCAGTCATCCCGGAGGGAGACAATGCACGTATCCGCTTCACGATATTTGTCCATGACGGCCTGACCCTGCAATGACGGGAAGAAGGTCACGGGCGCATTGAGCTCGCGGGCCAATCTCACCAATTGCGGGCGGCTGGTGCCGTGACCCACCAATGTCAGGTGGAATCCTTCGCCCAGCAGCGCGCTTGCCCTGATGAGGATGTCCAGGCGCTGGCTTTTGCCATGATTTCCGAGGTACACGGCGTGGAAGACGTCCCGTTCCAGGGCAGGTGGCTCAAGGAAAGGCATGGAGTCCAGATCAAGGCCGTTGCTCACGGTAATGACGTTCTTGATGCCGCGGTCCCGCAGCGTCTCGGCAAAACCGTCGGTAACGGTGACCACCAGGTCCGCTCGCTGCTGGACGAACTCGACCACACGCTCCACAAGGCTTTTAACGCTGCCTTGCACGATTCGCGCGTCGCGGGCCAGGTCCGGCCAGGCGTCCCGCATCTCGACGATGAAAGGCACCCTGCGCAGCCGGGAAAGTACGTATCCGGTAGCCAGCGTTGGGAGGCTCGGAGCGGTGGCGAGAATCGCGTCGGGTTTCTTGCCACCCAAACCTATCGGCACGGACATGACAGCGGAGAAGAGTTGGTCGACGAAACGTGCCAGCGGCGAGGTGCCAAGATGCCGAAGGTACGGCACGCGCCTGATGGTTTCGCCGTGCGGGGCCCTTCCTGGTGGGCAAAAGCGAATCCGGCCTTTCGCCGGGGCAGATCCCGCTTGCCGTTGGGATAGTGCGCAACGGGAGCGACGACGTCGACGTCCCAGCCCGCCTTCCGGAATTCCCGGGTCAGGGACAGCCAACGGCGCTGCGGCGGGCTGTGCTCCGGCCAGTATGAGTGGGTGAGCAGCATTAGACGCAACGGGAATGCAGGATTTTCGGCAGCCGCGTCCCTGGGCAGGGAGGTATCCATGGACTACTTGCCGTTGAGGCGGGGTCCGCGGATCCCCTTTGAGCGCAGGGCACGGAAGTACGCAAGGCCCAGCAGCAGCAACACCAGGACCGTCAGGCCTTGGACAAGGGGGTTGTTCTCCGCGACGGGAGCCAGGGCCACCTTCAAGGGGCCGGTGATGTCTGCGCTGACAACTGGCGGGGCGGCGGTTTTAGTAGGAGTCGGCGTGGGCGTGGGCGTTGCTTCAGCCGTGGCCGTTTCGGTCTCTGCCGGGACTTCAGGCTCCACAAAGAAGTTCTCAACTGCCACTTCGGTGGGGACAGCAGGAGCGGGCGAGGTAGCAGGAGGAGTCACAGTGGGCACTTCCGCGGACGGAGCGACCGGCTCGACGACGGGCGGCACCACGGGTGCGGGAGCTGGCTCTTCGGATGGCTGGGCAGGAGCCGTTGGCACAGGTTCCAGAGGGGTGGGAGGAGACGACGGCTCAAGGACGGGCGGGATGACGACCGGGAACGTAGGCTCGGGCGCAGGCGATGGGTCCGCCGGCTGTTCCGCGTCCGTGCCGGGGTTGGTTACCGTGGTGGCCATGGCCGGCTGGGTACTAAACAACCCGAGAATAGCCAGCAAGATGACCACTAGTGCGGCTTGAACACGTCTGATTCCGGTGCCCAACTTTCCCCCCGTTGATATGTCGTACAGAACGCCAGCAGCGTCCGTTCCAGCGCGTCCACCCGAATGAGGGTAGGCGCGGCCACCAACAGCAGGAGGGCAGCCCGGTTTAGTCTAGCGTATGGATAACAGTCATTTGATTCCGTAGGATCGTCTGCTGATGCCGACCCCAAGGAATTCATGACGCTCATTCGCGGAAGCCGTCCACGCATCAAAGTCCTCCTCGCGGCACTTGTGCTCACTGCCGGAGTTGGAGGAACCGCGTTGGTTGCGCCGAGCCCCAGCACGGTGGCGGAGCGGCCGTCCCAGGATCAACAGCCTGCCCAGGATCAACAGCCCTCAGCAGCCCCGAAGCAATCTCCGGCTGCCCGAGCGCCGAAAGCGGCAAGCTACCCAATTGGTGGTTACTTCGTTTTCGCCTCCCCCAGCAGTTCCAGGAACACCCAGAAGCTCAGTGAAATCAAAACAGCTGGCGCTGACACTGTCATCACGTTTGGAACGGCCCTCGCGCCAGCTACCTTGGCAACGCTTCCCAAGGAGTGCGTCATCGATGGAGTGAATTGCGCCAAGGCTGCTGCAGGAACCCTGGAGGTCAACCGCTATTTCACCTACTCCGACGGAAGCGTATGGAGCAGCCAAGCCGTGAAGTGCCCCCAGGACCGCAGGATCACCAGCCAAGGCAAGGCATTCCTTGTCCTGGTCCTTCCTGCCCAAGGCACCGGCTGCACGTCCACGAACGGGAAGTACGACGTCGTGGTTGCAGGGGGTGGCGCCGCCGGCGGCATGGATCCAGCAGCCTCCCTGGCCCTGGCGGCCACCAAACTTGGCATGAAGTTCTATGCCGGCTTGCCCCTGCCGGTGAAGAGAACGGATACGGCGTACCTCCCCGACGTTTCCTATCAGGGAACTTTGACGCTCTTCACGGAGCGCTTCCTTCAATATCAGGCTGCGACGAATAACGTGAAGGGCCTGGCTGGCTTCTATCACAGCACAGAAATGCCCGTCACCGATGGCCACACCTTCGATCCCATTCTGGATCTGTACCGGATGCAGAATCAGGCCATCCATCGGATCCTTCCCGCTCGTGGGGCAATCGTAAGTCCCTACCTTGACGCGCGGGTCAGCGCTTTCAGCATCAGCCTTACCGAGGCTCGCAAGGGGATCCGAAGAATCGCCCAGACGGCCAGTGGACTGGTTCTGAACATCGCCATCCAAGATGGCATGGGCACCGGCAAGGGTGGAGCGTTTCAGTCGAACGAGGCGAACTCGGCGGTGGACCGCTATGCGGAGAGCATCGTGGGCAAGGGCTCGTGGAGCAGCAAGTACGTGGCACCCATTCGGGACTATTTCCTGGCAGCTGCTGCGGGCATTTCAGGAACGGGCGCGGTCCTCTGGGCGAATTTGGAGGGCATGGCTCCGGCCACAGCTTCGAATCCTTGCGGTGACAGTCTCCGCGGCCAGAGTTCCAAAGCGAGGATAGACCGCCAGCTGCAGCAGCTTTCCAACGCGCAGAAGATCATTTCCTTCATGTGGGATTCGTATTACACCTGCGTTGGTACGGGCGTTCCCCTCAAGGCACAGGTGGAGTCCGGAATTGCAACGCCGATTATTACCGACGCGACTTTTGACGCGGCCACAGGTCAAGTACGGATAACAGGCTTCAATCTTTCAGGTGGCAACGCCCAGGTGAAGTGGACCACCAAAGGTGGACAACGCCTCGTGAAAACCGTGAAGCCGACAAGCACAAATACCGCGTACGGGGTCCAGAGCGGCATGAACCCGGAACTGGAAATGATCCTCGTGAATGTGGGTAAAACCACCCTGGCCGCCGGCCGCTACTACACCGTCAATGTCACCAACCAATGGGGTGCGGAAAACGACGCTTTCTATTCGCAGAGCATCTACACAGCGCAGTCTTCCCGGGGCTCCAAAGGCTAGCCCCGGACGTGGCGTGTTTGTCCATTTGTTAGAATCGACTCTGCTGCTGCCAACTCTAGGAATACATGACGCACCCCATTGATACCGAAGCCGTTGCGACAGACTCCCGTCCGCGACGTCAAAAGAGCTCCAAAAAGACGGCTCGAAACGTACTTCTCGGCTTTGCGGCAGCAGTGGTTGTCATTGGTCTGGTCTGCGGCGGCTATATCTACAATCTCGCGCAGACGTTCAACAACGGGACCACCAAGATCGAGAATGCTTTCCCGGACGAGGCGACACGACCCACCAAGAACGTCACGGGTGCCATGAACATCCTTGTCATGGGCAAGGACAAGAACGCGGACAAGTCGGTGGACACGGATGACTCCGCCCCGACAGACCAGCGGACCGACACCCTGATTTGGGTGCACATCCCGGCGGACCGCAAGAACGTCTTCGCAGTTTCCATCATGCGCGACACTTGGGTGAACATTCCGGGTCATGGCGAAGCGAAGATCAATGCCGCCATGGCTGACGGTGGCGTTGCCTTGACCGTTCAGACCGTGGAGTCGCTCTTCCAGCAGCGTATTGACCACGTTGCGATGGTGGACTTCGAGGGCTTCAAGGGACTTACCGATGCGCTGGGCGGCGTGGAAGTCAACATCAAGCAGGGATTCACCCCCAGCACTCTGAAGGGCAAGGTCACCTTCCAGGCGGGCAAGAACATGCTCGACGGCGAGAAGGCGCTGGCTTTTGTGCGTGAGCGCAAGTCGTTCCCTGACTCCGATTACACGCGCGTCAAGAACCAGCAGCTCTTCCTCAAGGCCGTCATCAGCAAGACGATCTCCAAGGACACCCTCACCAACCCGGTGAAGGTCAACAACATGGTGGACGCGATCTCTCCGTACATCAGCGTCGATAAGGACTTCGACGCTGCCACCATCGGTGGACTCGCTCTGCAGTTCAAAGATCTCCGCGAGAAGGACACCATCATGTTCACACTGCCCAACCTGGGCGTGGGAACCTCGGCCGACGGGCAGTCGATCGTCGTGGCAGATAATGCGGCCATTTCGGAGATTGCTGCGGCCATTGGACAGGACCAGCTTGCCGCCTATGTGACGGCTAAGGGGCTGGGAAGCTAGGCTCCTCAGCTGCTTCAAGGGTCAAGGTGACGCCTAAATGCTGCTCACCTTGACCCTGGTCAGGTTGGATGCTGATCAGATGAAGAAGCGGTTCTTCCGCTCAGTTCGATCCAACTCACGGCACCACGCAGCGCGCTCCAAACCTGCAGAGGCCCTATCCAAGGCGGCCTCCAGTTTGGGCACATCCAAGACATGCTGATCGCGTGTGTAGATGAAGTCGTCCTGTGCGTTCACCAAGCTTTGTTCGGTCTGTTCAGGCGTGTATGCATGTACCGAGGGGCCCGCGTCCAAAAGATGCCGTTGCCAACTATCCGGGCTGGAACACCAGCTGCCGTTGCGTTTGCCGGCACGCTCTTGGTAACAACAGCCCGGGCCGCCAGAATGCTGCCGGAGCCAACACGTGCCCCCTTGAGCAGCAGGGTGTCTTCGCCCAGCCACACGTGGTCCCCTACCCAGATGGACGCGCTGGGATTGATTCGCTGGTGATTACTCGCCGAAAAGATCAGATGCGGATCCGCCGTCCGGAAGACTACCCGTGATGAAAACATGGCATCGCTACCGATAATGACGTGTTTGCGTTCTGTTGGCAGGAAACGCGCTTCTGCAGTAAATGATGCTCCCGGGCCCAGGTAGAGCACAGACTCTTCAAACACGGTGGCCACCAGACGCAGGAACCTGGGCGACTTGCGCAAATGGATTACCGAATCATTTCCCATGAATCGAAGCCTTGAATTTCGCAACTTGACGCCGTCCTCCACGAACAGCACGTTTCCCTTACCGGCAAACTCCACGGAGGAACTGACAAACTCCGATTCGGATGTCTGATTCAAGTGAACAACGTTGTCCGTAATGGTGGAGACATCGGCGTAAGAGCGAATGATCTGGGTTTGCCCCAGTCTTCCGGAGCCAGCCTCGGAGGCGCTATCCGACATTTACCGGCACCTCATGCGAGGAGGACGCCTCATCCACTATGGCAATAACACTTGAGGCCTTCCAGTCCACTGCTCCAAAGGTATCCACGGCCTTGTCAGCCGAACCGGCAGCATGAACCACGGTCAACAGACGTTCGGCCTTAGCAGCGATGACGAATCTCAAGGCGAGCAGGTCCGCCATCGCCCAGCCGTCCAGAGGCTCGACGACGGCAACATGCGAAGCCTTATGCTCGCCACGGTCAAGGGACTCGCTGGACACATCGATTTCGGCATCGCCCACGAAGTGGACCTCCATTGTGTCGCCCTCGATGTCTGCGCCGTAGCTGCGATACCGAAAACGGGCGAAATGGTCACCGTCCAGGACCACATACGTCTCTGGATGCTTTGCATGGAGGCTCAGAGCAGATGCACTCATTGAGTGCTGCACATCCTGGTTCGAATCCTGCATCAATGAACCGGGCAGAGTGCCAGTCCACTGGGTTCCGTTGGCTTCGATCGCTACAACCGCTGAAAGATGCTGGATCGGATCGTAGGCCGGATAGAGCTGTTGCTTTTCCGAAGTGAACTTCAGGAAGTCGTAGGAATGTTCGGACATCGACTGCAGGAATCTGGTCTGGCCCAGCCAACCTTCAATGAACCAGTTGGCGCGGGCAATCTTGGAGCCGACAGAATCAACCCGAATCTGCACTTGAATGCCGTTCTCTTGGGGAAAAGAACGTACTTCATCGACACCCATCTCCCGGTGCTGCGGACCGCTCAGAAACCCACGGATAATGCCTAGCATGGCTGGCAACGCGGCCCGTGCCACGTCAGAGTGGACACCATCGACGCGGTATTTCGTAAGGTTCGGAACGTCTCGAACAAGCTCGATGAGTGAATGGTTGCTGAGTTCGTCGGAGTTCGTGTAGAAATAGTCGATTCTTCGACCCTCAGCGAAGTATTCGCGCAGGCTGTCCTCGGGCTGCTGCACGTCGTGGAGTGCACGGTTCCGGAAGAGGTTGTCTCGAAAGAACGGTTTGTTGAAGTAATACGGCAAATTCATTTGCGGCACAGCTAGCAGAAGCTGGGCGGCCGGGAAGTCCTTTGCATAGTGGATGGCTATGCTGCCGCCTTTGGAAGCTCCGAAGAACAGCATCTGTGCTGGGTCGATACCGAAGCGGGTCCGTAGATCCTCGATGGCCTGCCAAACCCGGCCGTACAACGGCCTGCCCGCGTTGTCCACCATCATGTACGAGCCTGCGGCAAGGTAGCGGTCCTGAAAGCACACCATAAGGGTGTCCTTCAGGTCTGCATTGGTAATGGCTTTGAGGTAACTGACGGCATAGGAGATACGCGAAGTTGATGGCCCGAATCCCGGGAAAGTTATGAAGAGCTTCTTGGGATTGGTGGTGTTGCCCCTTAGCGAATAGTAGGTGTCCCCGTGCTGCTCCACGCCATACTGGTGATCGTATTTCAACTGCTGCGGAGTAGTGAAAGCACCGCGGCCGATCTTCAGCTCATAAGGTGCGTCGATGTCCAAGCTAAACCGCTTGGGGTCCCTCGAGGTGACGATGATGTTGCGATATTCAAGCGGGAAGCCGCGAGCTGGGGGTTCAATCTTGTTCCCATAGACCAGTTCGCCGTCCTGGAGAAGCCTGAATCCTCTGCCCTTATGCACTTGCCACTTTGCAATAGTCAGCTTTGCAAAGTACGTTCCTTGCGGCAGGTTTTCGGACGCCAACCTGCGAATGCTGCCCTCCAAGCCTTTTGCCTTGATAAATCGCCGTGCTGGTGCGTTGACTGGGGATGCCATCAGTTTGCGGGCGAAACCGGTGCCGGCCTGGGAGTAGGCAGCATCTACGGCGATGCCAGTGATGGTGCGTTTTATGGCTCGGATCTTTCTCATTAGAGACTCAGCATCCTCTCAACGATTTTGGCATTGATTCTTTGGGGGTCCACTCCCTGGAAGAAGCGTTCGCGGCGGGCAGTGAATAGTTCATGAGGCCGGAGGTAGTGCTCTTGGACGATGTGGTTGATCAGGTCTGCATGGTCCTCAAAGACCGGGCCCAAGCCATCATCGCGGTAGTCCACTCGGCCTTCGTAGGGTTGCTCATGGAAGAAGTCGGCCGAGTCCCAGTGGTAATAGGCAATTGGCGTGCCGATAAAGGCAGCATCAAGCACGGCGGAGCTGTAGTCCGTGAAGACCATCTCAGCCGAGGCGATGGCTTCGCGATAGCTCAAATCAGTCCTGACAACGTTCTTGGAGAACCTGAATTGGCTGGCCCTCTTTTCCACGTTCGGATGGAGTTTCACGTGGAGAGTCCGGCCAGTTTCTTCGAGGAACGCCAGCAGCTTTGGATCCGAGAGGACGGCGTCGATTGCACGGAAGTACTCCGACTGGGCGAACTGTTCGGTGGACACTTGATGCAGGTTGAAACGCCACGTTGGCATGAAGAGCAGGTGCTGTGGCTCATGTGCCGTTTTGGTCAAGGCCTCGAAGCGGGGCAGCCCTGAGTTCAAGGTTTCGACCGGGGCAAGCTTGCCAAGATAGTTGGCTTCGAGTTGGCCGGTGGCCACGAACACATCGAAGTATTTGGAGAGGATCCAGTCGGTCATGTCGTTCAACTGGATGCCGTGTTGCAGATACACAAAGCGGGAGTTCGCGAAGGACTTGCCCCGGTATCTGATGTTGTAAATCTGGGACGAAACCACCAGGTCCGATATGAGGAACTTCTCGTAGAACTCGGTGGTGAAGATCGGGATCAGTTTGAAGCCCTTTGCTTGCAGCCGTTCCCAGTCCGGCGATTTCGGATGCAACGCGAAGTACGCCTCCGTGAACTCCCCATGGTTCACCCTGAAATATTCATACAGGTGCTCAGCATTGTCGTCTGCCTGTAGGGGCCGATCAAAGAAGATCATTGTTGAGGAGGGAGTAATCGGTCGGCTGTAGAAGTCGTAGCTGGCAGCCCGTGAATAGCCAGGCCGTAGATCTCGCGGGCGATACGACTTCTCGATGACTACAGTGTCCCCGCCGAACTGCAACTCGTAGAGGGGCGGCTGCGTCCCTTCCGTGGGCTGGCCTTCCCTGAAAGACAAATATGAGTCACTGGCGCTCAGCTGCTTGTAGAGGTGGGTGTCGGATTCCGGGTCAGAGAGCCAGCGAATCCAGGCCGCCTCCACCGGCTGCAGTGGTTCAACGAAGCGGAGCAGCTCCACGAGACGGTACGACGCAACCACATCACGGAGATTGGCCAAGGCAACCTTTGTCACCTTCCCAGCACGCACTCCGCGAAGGAACAGCGCAACATATCGCACCAGATGAAGACGGACCTCCTTCGAAGCCGTTGGAATCACTGGGACCAGCCGCGTGACACCCTCAGCTATTTGCAGGCCAATGGCGGATTTGGTGTCAGATGCAACTGAGAAGCCTGTAGCGAGAGGCTTTACCGTTCCGATGGACCAGTACAGACGGTAACTGAGATACAGAGCCGAGCGGTCGACGTCGCCAATTGCTTCCAACGCGTCAGCCAGCCTGCGAGTGTTGAAAGCAACGCCGAAAACATCGGTGTCCCGGGCGTAACGATAGGCGTCGTCGATCTTGGTTGATGCCACGTTGCTGGCGATGGCACCGTTGTAGACGACCGGTTCCGCGAGGTAGACACTCCGTGTGCCGAGGTATTCGAGCATCGTCGTCATGTAGGACGCTGCAAGCTGGTGCGATGTACCCATGAACACGACGTACTTGCTCTCGATGATCCCGCAGAGCCTGACGATAACTTCCGTTGTGAGCTTTTCCTCAACATGAAGGATGGTGAATTGCGATTCGTAGCGTAAGCGCGCCGCCAGAAGGCGCCGGTACATTGCGGACTCACGGTCCAGGGGGGGCCTGGTTCCCCGAGGACGATTGTGAGCAGGGGTTTTGAGTCGGGCATTTGAGTCCTCAGTGAGTCGCAGCAGTGAGGAACCACAGGAGAGCCGGTCCCCACATACCTACTTGTGGTTCATGAACACAGTGGGCATGTGGGCCAGATCGTGACGCATGAATTCGTGGAGAATGAATACTCTGGTCTCTCCGCCCGTCCTGGCGGTATACATCACCTGGCTAACGCTATGACCACGCCCCATCCTGTGATCACGAGGAGACCTGCCAGCCCCAACAACGCCGCAAGGTCCTTGCGACGCCTCTTGTTTTCGCGTTGAATTTCCCTGTTGTGCCCCGAATATCGTGCAGTCCCCATAACACAAACCCTACTGCCCGTCCGGAATATTCCGAACCTGCGCTAAAGCTAAATTCCAAAGAGTAGGTTAAATGTATGTTTCGATATCTGCACGCTTATATTTGCACTAGTCCCGAACGGGCACAAAGCGGGCATTACCTGGTGTTCACGCAGTCGAAACATTGATTGTCTAGAGTCCCAGGATGATGATAAAACGATTCTCGACTCGTTGCCCCAAGTGCGGAACCATAACGAAACACGTGACAAGATTTACAGAGCAGGTGGTGGATAAGAATAATAAACAACTACAAGCGACAGTTCAGTGCCAGGAACACTCTGACCTGGAGCAACCTGCTTCTGGCGTACGTGTCAGGATCGCTGAGTGAGCCCAGATTAGTTTCCTCAGTCATGAGACAATCGACAGCTCACGTGGTCGCAACAGCTGCTTCGGGTTCCGTGGCAGCAGTGTGACGTCTGAAGAGATAGTGGACCATGTTCGCTCACGCAGGGGCCAGAATCTAAATTCGAAGCTCAGGAACCTCCATTCCAATGAGCACAGGGAGGCTTGTTCCCCTGTAATTCCTACTGTCGGTCAGTGAGTGGCTTCCAGCCTGCAGTGGCCGCTCTCGCCTCGGCAGGCAGAAGCTCGGCCGCAACCGGCAATATCAATCTTCGTATCGCTATGCCCGACAAGCCGCATCGGAACATGAGCATCCCCGTTCTGGAAAGACGGCTGGCAGGGCGTCGACGGGAAACTGTGACATCGCCAGCCTCGCCTCTGTGGGGTTACGGCTCTGGTCGAAGGGCTCTACCGCATGGCCAGCGGCAAGTGCCCTAAGGCGCAGACAGGTTTAGCCTGCCGTCTCCTTGGCGGCGAGCAACACATATTGCGCGTTCCTCTCAACCGATGGTGCAACGACTGCATACGAGGGCCATGAAGGCCGCAGTGCGTACGCTGAAGTTGGTGACGGGCTCACTATATACGTGGGCTGGGTTTCCGGTCCCGTCCTCGCTTGCGCCTGGCACGTCAGGCACTGCCAAGCTGCCTCTCATTCTCCTTCGCGGAGCCTAGGAGCTTAGGTCTTCGTATCAGGCGCCGGCCAGTGCGCTGGGAGCAACGCCAGCAGCTACGTTGCAAGTACTCATGGACGGGAGCACCAGGAACATCCCTTGTTATTGATTGGCGTTAACAGGCAGCCGACCAACGTTCAATGCACGCTTTCCCGCATTCGCAGGTTGCCGGAGAAAAAGCTTGTCCAGCGCCCACCAAATCACGAAACATTGAACAGCGATCCAAACCTGAGCTAGCGAGTTTCCCCGGGCAAACGCGATCGCGAAGCCTGCAGCGAGCATCAGCGCGGCCACGGATGCGCCATTTGAGGCCAAGAGTCGGCGCTCAAACTTCGCTGCAGCAACACCGAGCAACACCATTCCGATGAACAGACCGGGAAGCGCCAGATCCGAAAACAGTATGCCCACGACACTAGGTACTGGGCACACGGCTTTGTACTCGCACCCTGTCCCGAATGACTGGGATAGAAGGTAATCGCTCCAACGCGGAAATGGCGTGAGTGACGCTGGTAAGGGCATCGACACCAGGTCGCCGACTATGCCACGTCCCCACCCGAATGGGATTGAATCGCCCATTGCCTGAGAGAGGTAGGCCACATAGTTGAACATCTCCGTGTCATAGGACAGGAAGAAGTTGTTCAATGTTCCACGGAGCCCTTCGTCTTGGAAGTAAGAAGCCATAGAGCCTACGAGATCCGTTTCGCCACGCGCTGTACGTGATCCGGCACTGCGAACAAATGGGACGATAGCCAACGCCAGGAACCCTACGACACCGAAGGTGACCCATGAGGCTTTGATGCGTTTGTTCCAGTTGTTGACGAGCGCGCCCATGATAGCGATGACAAGGCAAGGGATCAGGTAGCGGCGTGTGCCGAGAGCGGAAGGCGGGACCACGGATGCCAACGCGACCAGCCAGTACCCCAAGTTCTGTGCCTTGGTGTAGCGTTCGTGACGTTCGTACCGGAACCTTACGGCAGCGATGACGAGGCAGCCGATAGCCGGCAGCGCCCCAACAAAGGCGGGTACATTCTCGAGCCTAGAGATAACATCCTGCGATCGACCACCGAATAGTTGGGCGAGGTAACCCACGCCGCCGCCAACGACAATCATGATAACCAACCATGCCGCGCTCAGCGCCCACGCAATTGTCGCGGCACGTTTAGGAGCCCATGAAGGCACCGGCGCGCTGCCGTCTGTTATTGCGTCGCTGAGTTTCCGTTCGCGAACTAGCCGCCAGAAAAGAGCGCCAGCAATGAAACTGGTGGTTCCAACGAACCCGAGAAACGTGGCATCCGCGAAGCCTGTTGAAATGTTGTATCCGTAGAACCCAAACGATTCGGGCTCGTCAGGCATGAGCAGGGGGCGTATTCCGAAGATCGATATCAGAATGAACAGCATGAGTGAGTAGGGGCTGAGGACACTTCCACGCCGCATTCCAGTTCCGCCTACCCATGCCACAGATCCAATGAGCAGAGTCATCGTGGGCCAAAACGAATAGTCGCTGCTCAACAGTCCCCCCAGAAATGATTCGAATGGTGCAGCAGCCAGTCTATCGGCGTGCGGGCTATTGGTCCTTATCGCCAGATCGCTGTTGCGGCATGTCGAGCCACGCCGGGCAACCCAGCGTCACGAAGAGAATGATGGCAATGATGGCCCCGAAGCATGCCGCAAGTTTCGTATGTCGGGATTGTGATCGTCCCCAATAGGCACCCGAGAATCAACCCGATGACGGGTAGGGCGCGTTCCATGTGCTCAAGTGCTACAGGCGTGTTCGCTGGTTTGAGTCGCAAAAGGGCCGAAAAGCATGTACGAGGTGATCAGGTCGTCCCGGTGCAGGGGCCTAGGCGTCGTCCAGGAGGTACCGCTGGACAACACCAGCCCAGATCGTTGAACCTGCCTCGTTTACGTGCAGCAAGTCGACATAAAGGGACTCAAAGTTTGGTGTTTCGGCGATGGCTTCGAAAACGCTGACGCTGGGAAAGCCCCAGTATCGGCACCAAGTCATCAACGTGGTCACGGTCTTTTTCTGACGTTCCCATCGCTCCCCTGTCGCCGGGTTTTGCCCGACGATAAGGACCTGGGTGGCAGGCCACTGCTTTTTGATGGATTGCGTGAACTTGTCCATGTCACGGGAGACGTCGGGCGGGAGTTGGTTGTGCCCAACGGATGCCACAATTAGAGACGGAGGCTCTGGAAAAAGGCCATCAAAATGCTCCGACATCTCATCAGTTGTTGCACCTGGAATACCGACGTTGTAGATCTTGACCGGCGCTGTCTCAGGTCCGTAAACCCTCTTTTCCGCGTATCGGCCGGCTTGAGGGTTGTAGTTGATGAATTCAACCCTGCGGTTCGTCTCGGCCGCCAGCGTTTGAGCCATCTGGCCCACCCACTCATCAGGGCCCGTTCCCTGTCGAGTCGCCAAGGACTCCGATGACAAATGCTTCAGTAGCGTTCTTTAGCGCGGTACTCACCCCGTTGAGCTTGGGCGGGGCGGATGTCGGCGGAGCTGTGATGGGTGCCGGTGTATGTGCTGCTGCTTCGGTGCGGTTCGCCGACAACACCGACTCAGTCTCAGAAGCCTTAAGGAAGATGAACGTCCCAGCGCCGACGAGAACAAAAGCAGCGACCGACGCCACGGCAACGAGCTTCGGCCGTTTGCGCCTACGAGAGCCAAAGCCCATGAGTCCCCCATGATGAAGTTGCTAGTTTAAGCCAATTCTAAAGCCCATTCGGAGGTCAGGCGTTCAGCCTGAGTATTGACTTCCTGATCTGAATAACTTCTGGACGCTCCGATCAAACGCTGCGTCCGGGACGAATTCCTGCAAACGGATACCAAACTGTTGCCGCTTTCAGAGCAGTCTCCAGAACGTTTTCCTTGTTCAGCAGCTCATCCGGGGCCCCAGAGGCTCTAGCCACTGTTGCCTGGCCTGGGCCAGGAGCTGCCGCACCAGCTCTTGCTGATCCACCTGAGTCTGTATGGGATCAATGGTGCCGCTCATGATCAGTCCTTCCTCCGCGGCAGGCTCGGGGACGCTTGCGCACGGGTGGGATGCGGCCTCTGCACGAGTGCTTGCCGTAATACTTGGTTTTTCGATGACTTCGGCGGCGCTCCAGCAAGGGTACTTCTGGCTCCTACTACTCGGTGCTTGGGCACTGATTGACCCAATCCCGAAACAGCAACTTGTGCCAACGCTCAGAATTCCTGACTCGCAATTTCTTGATGCCAATCGTCGGGCTGGAATCGGAAACTCGCCCCTTCATCGATGATCTGGTCGTCTGGCGCCGCCCGTGCACGTCAACGTTGCACTGACTTACCGACCTCATATCCGGTCGCCCTGTTCCAGGCTATGCGAGGCAGTGCATCGCCCTAGGGGTGGGATAACTGAAACTCGGGCCAACACTACGCGCCTTGCTTCCGATTGAACTCAGATCGACTTTGCCGTCACATTCATGTCACTTTCGCGCTTTGCCGCCATGACTCCTAGGCACGTGAATCCACGGTCGCGCGAAACAATTGCGACACTTATGACCGCTACAATGGGCAGGACTCGTACGCTGGATGTTAACCGGGCAGCGCCTGCCGACAGGGAAGCATGACCGCAAGACACAAGGGGAACCCAGACATTGGAAATACGTGACTATCTGAGCATTGCCCGCCGAAATTGGGTTTTAATAGCCGCTCTTACACTGCTGGGATTGCTTTGCGCGGGGCTTGCTTCGGTGCTCATCAAACCCACTTACACGTCTGAAACGCAGCTCTTTGTGGCCATTCAGAATTCGGGTTCCGTTCAAGAACTCCAGCAAGGCAACACGTTCAGCCAGGCCCGTGTGCAGTCCTATGTCAAGACGGCCACAACGCCTGTTGTCCTCCAGCCAGCCATTGACAGCCTCGGGCTGGATCAAAGCCCGGTAGAGCTTGCCAAGCGAATTAAGGCCACTACGGATCTAAACACTGTTTTGATCAACATCTCGGTCACCGACAATTCCCCTGTTCAGGCGGCCGCTATCGCCCAGGCCGTGGGAGACAGTCTGATCCGCACAGTCGAGAACCTTGAGAAGCCCTCATCGGATGGCGCTTCCCCCATCAAACTATCCATCATCACCCCAGCGGTGGCACCTAGCCACCCGTCGGCTCCGGATGTCCGCATCAACCTGATCGTTGGGTTGCTCGTGGGCCTAACCGCCGGCCTCGCCGCTGCGCTGTTGAGATCCACGATGGACAGCCGCATACGGGGTGAATCGGACCTGCGTCGCGTTACCAATGCGCCTCTTCTTGGCGGCATTGCCTTCGACCCTCGGGCTTCCAAATCACCTCTTCTAACGCAAGCCGCTCATCAGTCGAACAGGTCGGAATCCTTCCGGCAGTTGCGCACAAACCTTCAATTTGCCAATGTGGGCGGCAAAGCCAAGACCATACTGCTGACATCCTCGTTGCCAGGCGAAGGCAAGAGCACAACCGCAACTAATCTGGCCATCTCGCTAGCCCAGACTGGCAAAACAATTTGTATCATCGATGCCGATCTAAGACGCCCAATGATCGACACGTACCTGGGGCTCGATCGAAACGCAGGGTTGACTACGGCCCTCGTTGGGAACGCAGATATTACGGATCTCTTGCAACCGTGGGGCGATGACAACCTTTTTGTACTCACTTCGGGCCAGATTCCGCCAAACCCAAGCGAACTCTTGGGATCTGACGAAATGCGGCAGCTCCTGCTTCGCATGGAAGAGTCATTCGATGCAATTATTATCGATGCGCCCCCGTTGCTTCCGGTTACAGACGCTGCAGTCCTCTCTCAATATGTCGATGGCGTTGTCATGGTGGTGGGTGCCCAAACACTCACGCACCACGTCCTCGAAAAGGGCCTTCACGCGCTGGAGATGGTGAGTGCCCGTGTGTTAGGCGTGGTTTTGAACCGCCTTCCGGTCAAAGGACCGGACGCATATGCTTACAGCTACTACACGTATGAGTCTCCTGAAGGCCAAAATCAGGACCGCCAGCCCGCTCGCAGAAGCGCTGACGCCCCGCGCAGAAGTGCTTCCGCTGTCCACCGCCGCAAGGACCAAGACACCGTTCAGAATACGGACCAAGGTGCTTACTCGGGAGAGCAGCCGGGTGATCGTTCACTGTTTGGCACGCACAATCACTAGCGCATCTGCTGGCAAGTCAGTAGATATCGCTCCGAGTGCGCAAATGAACGCTCACCGGCAGAGCTGGTGCAATGAATAAGCGGATTGCAAGCCAGTTCGCTTGGGTATCCGGCGGAAGGGTGCTCGGGGCGCTAATTCAGACAGTCACGTTTGTACTTGTGGCTCGAAACGCTGGACCAATAGATTTTGGATTGCTTGGAGCCGCCTTTGGTATTGCAACGGTGATCCAGACAGGTTTTGACTTTGGTCTCTCGACGCTTGTTGTACGTGAACGAGCATCAGAAAAAAACAATCCCATTGTCACCGATGCACTGAGGCTGGCAGACGCCAACGCAGTCTACTTATCGGCATCAGTTGGGCTATTGCTCGGAGCCGCGGCAATACTACTGAGCCCGACGTTCTTCATGATGCTCCCACTTGCGATCTGGGTTGGAAGCGAGCGTCAGGCAGATACTTGGTTGGGCATCCCTCTAGCGGATGGCGACGCACGGGTAAATACGGTGAACCTTGTCCTTAGACGCGCAGCGGCGCTTGCCGTCTATGGAATTTTGGTTGCCGTGGGCACTGCCCCTGTTTTGGCGTTCTCCATCGCGCTAGCCGCCGCCTCAGTCGCATCTTCTATCGCCGTCCGTAGATACGTATCTAGCCTTGTCGCAGTTCGCAGAGTGGAGTTCGACAGAAAGCATATTTTCAGGGTCGCAAGGCCGTACTGGGTCAACTCGCTCGGCACTCAGGCACGCAACTTGGATGCAGCAATTGTTTCCGCGGTTGCGGGCCCCGCTCCAAGCGGGGTTCTACGGCGTTGCCAGCCGCACAACTGGACCGATGAGGATTCTATCTACGTCGCTCGCGACTGTCATCCTGCCAGCGGCTTCTAGAGCGGACCCTCGCCAAATTCGGCGGCTAGGCCTTATGACGTGCGGCGTTTGTTTGGGCTTGAGTATCTTGTACGCAGCAGTCATATTCATCGCGCCCTGGCTTGTCCTCACCTTCCTTGGCAATGCCTACAGTGGCGCAGTCCAGCCAATACAGGTTGCCATCGGAGGGCTTGTATTTGCGGCTGGGGCTTCTCTATTCGGCTCCATCCTCCAAGGTGTAGGTAAACAGGTGTTCGTGGCGAAGGCTGCGGTTGGTACAACTATTCTTTGCCTCATAGGGACATCCGCCGGCGCTATCCAGTTTGGCGCTACTGGTGCCGCCGTGGGATTGGCCGCATCTTTCATTTTCCAATCCCTGATTCTTGCAGCACGCCTACTCGTGTGGTCAAATAAGAACGCATAATTTGTCATTGAGGAAATAATGAGAAACATCCTGCATATCAGCATTGCGGCACAATCAGATAACCTCGGGGACATCGAAATCCGTCGCCAGATGATCCAGCAGTACGTTCAACGCGGCTACGATTTAATTGTATTTATTGGGACAATGCCTCCCGCATATGTTGATGCATTCCACTTGCCGGCAAGCTCCATTCTGGTCTCCAATCCTCTTTCTTTCCAGATTGCAGTTCTACGTAACTCAGTCCGAGGGTTGGCACACTTGGCATATGCCCCCGGCCCCCATATCCTCATGGACTCGCCGAAAGCCCTGTTCAAGGCTGCAGGTGTCCTCGGACTTTGCGCGGTCGTTCGAATGCGCGGCGGAACTTTAAACGTCATCGGTCGATCGCTTCGCGGCGGCGGCCGCATGGCCATTCAGCTCGAACGAGGGCTCCGATCACTGGCAACAGGCTACGCAATGCGGGACATAGCATCCGGCGTCGTGCTGGGTCGAAAACTGGACGTTATGCCCGACCTTGCATTCCTTCGGTCGAAGTCCGAGGCGACCAGCTCACCATTAGTACCGGAACGTG
The DNA here is from genome assembly GCF_019977255.1 of Arthrobacter sp. StoSoilB13. Lineage (NCBI taxonomy): Bacteria > Bacillati > Actinomycetota > Actinomycetes > Micrococcales > Micrococcaceae > Arthrobacter > Arthrobacter sp. StoSoilB13. Next base: position 1,915,432 of record NZ_AP024647.1, read on the forward strand.
ACATTCTGGCAATGTCGTTCCGGAGCGACCGGGCAATCAATCAGGACCATTTGACCTCGCTGGTGTTCGAAAGTAGAAAACGGGGCCTTCGACCGGTCCTCATCACCCAAGTAAAACGTGATGAAACACAGCACGCCGATCTTGCTCGCCACTTTGGCATAGACTTCGTCGCTTGGGCGGACAGAACTCACTCGGAGCAGGAGCGACTGATCGATAGTTACTACGCCCGCGCCCATGCTGTTGTCAGCAACCGACTCCATTCATTGCTTTTCGGCCTAGCCCATAGCGCTTTCCCCGTCGCTCTCTCCGAATCGAACCAAAACAAGATTGCGACGACACTCACCCCATGGGTGCCCTATGACAGCCTGCTCCTGGACTCACCGGATTTTTCCTTCCTTGACCGGAAAGAAGATGAGCGCCAAGCTTTAAGCGCTGCGGTGGCAGAAGCGGGCGCAGTTCTTGAGGACTACGTATCAACTAAGATTCCAGCCGCATCCTGACTTTCGGTCTTCGGCCGTTTCGTCAGCTCGGCTGCCCCCCTTAATTAGTCGCGAGCGATGGCCGATCGGTGCAATTGCTCTTGTGCAGCGCTGAAACGCTTGCCGATCATTCTGGCAGGGTTGCCTACGACGATCGAGTAGGGTTCTACATCCTTTGTCACGACTGAACCCGCGCCCACTACGGCGCCCTCCCCCACTGTCACGCCGCCCAAAACGATAGCCGAGGCACCGATCCACGCGTCATTTTCAATGTCCACGCGGTCCAGATTGTCTTCATCACGGTCCCCGACCCATGTGGAGTGAATCATTGGCACGCCCACCTCGTTCATAGCGTGATCATTTCGCCCGATGATCTGAACGTGCATTCCAATCATCACAAAATCACCAAACCTGCCGTTGACCTGAACAATCGATCTAGGTCCTATCGCAACGTCGGCACCAATCTCTAGCCAATGGGGAGGAGAAATTATTGCCCCTCGACCAACGCGAAAATTATCACCATGAGTAACATTTCCGCGTGTGGCCAGGGCGATGGTCAAACGGCGAACTGCCCTCGTTAATGGCCGCGGTATCACCGACCTCGTCGATAGCTTGATCATGATGTTCCGTTCAGTTTGGAAGGGACTGAGGCGTGCCCTCGAGGGCCGCCCGGAGGCCGTCAGACATAGCCTCTGCTGAGTACCGATTCTTGGTAAATTCACTGATGGCGAGATTAGGAAGTTCACTGCGTTTACGCCACGCCTCGGCTATTGCTTCTGCCAAAGACTCGGGAGAATCCGAATCAAACCAAGACACGCCACCCGACTCGGCGAGTTCAATTTCAGGAGAATGCCTTTCGTCTCGGGCAACAATCATTGGAACGCCGAAACCTAGGCTTTGAGTCAGGCCGAGGCCAGCAAATCCGGGCGAAGTCGTCGTAAATGCGGCACTGTAATGGGGCATTAGCTGCTCAGGTTCATCGAGCCAGCCAGGAAAATCTACTCTCGAGGACAGGTCAAGCTCGGCGATGAGGGCCTCGATCCTGCCTTGTTCACTTCCCCCACCCACTAATGTGAGCCGAATATCCGGAAGTAACCGGGCCGCAAGAGCGAAGCCACGAACCAGCAAGTCCACCTTCTTTGCTTGCTCGAAGCGTCCTACATACAGAACCGAGTTGCGCTGCGACGCTCGTGCTTCTGCCGGAACCATTCGGTGACGCAGATACAGTGAATTCGGCGCTACCCAAACCGGGGCGTTCGGCAGATCACCCAGTGCCTTGGCGCGGTCCCGATAGGTATAAGAAATGGTGCCATCCGCCAGTCGGCGCATGGCTAGCCTCAATCGAGCGGTCCGAGAGCCTGGGCCCGCCTGAGGATGGATGTGCCCCCAAACCAGGGTGCGTTTCGTAGTGAACGGCTTACGCAGCAACAGCAGGGGCCCCATGCCGAAAGACTTCTCGGATTCAGATCAAGAACCAAGTTCCGCGAGAGTGCGATCGTCGGATTCACGCCGCCTTGGATGAAGAACTTCCGCTTCCAAAGTCGCAGCATTGGCACCGCTTTATAAAATGAGGGTGGTATTCCTGTTTTCACCGTTGAATCCAGGTGGCTCCTGGACACATATATATCTAAATCATCTTTAAGGGCGCCCACAAGGAGTTCGATACACGATTGTCGATACTTTGGTAGGACGGCAAGGAAGAGAACAAAGGGCTTCTGATTTGATGCTGGAGTCAACTTCGGTCACTTTTCATTGGCAAAGCGCACACCCAGAACGGTGGCAGCATTAGCATTTCCGTATACAGCGTTCTGAGGGACGGTAGTCATGGCTGGGACAACTGTGTTCGGAGTGATGATGGCCGAGCGGCCCAATTTGGCACCCCCCAGCAGGATGCACCGCGATGTAACCCAGACTCCATCTTCGATTGTGACGGGGCTGGTGATCAGAGCCATGTCGTGTCGGTGCGCATGGCTGCCGGTTGTAATGAATACATCTTGGGAGATCACTGAATTCTCACCTATTGTTACCATATTCTGATTGTGGAACCATGCACCTTCGCCTATCCAGCAGTTATCTCCGATCTTGAGATTCCATGGGAAGGAAACGCGAGTCCGAGGTCTGAAAATGACGTTCGTACCGATCTCAGCACCAAAATAACGCAGGACGGCGGATCGGAGTCGCGAACTGATCTGCCAGGAATTGGTCACAAACAAACGCTCAGCCACGGCCCACAAATAGATGTACGCTTTGGGTCGGTTCCACGCAGACCGCTCCCCCGGCGCACTCCCCAGATCGATCACGGGTACGTCCACAACGGCCTTCGTATGCCCTGGCTTTGATGGCTCCATAGCGTCTCCCCAACAAATATTTAGACTTGTTTACACACCTGTCACAGACTGAGTCTATTCTTTGACTGTGAACAACTCCAAGCTTCGCGTCACCATCATCGGACTGAACTATTCTCCAGAGCCCACCGGTAACGCACCCTACACGACCAGTTTGGCCGAAGGGCTGTCCGAGTCAGGGCATGAAGTTACAGTGCTGACGGGATTCCCGCACTACCCAAGCTGGCGACGCAATCCGGAATACAGGGGTTGGATACACACCGAGGTTTTAAACGGAGTCCGAGTCAAGCGCCTCCGCCACTATGTACCGCGCAAACCCACTCTTGCAAGCCGCATGCACATGGAGCTGAGTTTCGGTCTGCGGGTGATGTTTGCCCGTTGGGAGAATCCCGACGCCGTTCTTGTTGTCAGCCCTGCACTCTTCTCCAGCGGCATGGCAATTGCCCGAGCCAGATTAAAGCCGAATCGACCAGCCGTCGGACTTTGGGTCCAGGACATCTACAGTCGAGGCATCGTGGAAACACGTTCCGGTGGCGGCCTGCTGGCCAAGGTGATGGGCAAATTCGAATCGACCATCCTGCAGGCGGCCGACGGCGTTGCCGCCATCCATGAACGGTTTCGAACGTTCATCATAGATTCGCTGTCTGTTTCCCCTGAGCAAGTGCAGGTAATTCGTAACTGGACCCATCTGCCAGCCAGGCCAGTAGCTGGTCAGCAAGAAATGCGGGCCCGGCTCAATTGGGCTGCGGACGACGTCGTAGTCCTACATGCCGGCAACATGGGCATGAAACAAGGCCCTGGAGAACGTGGTGGACGCTGCTCGAATCGCAGAAGAGAAGAACAGCCGCTTACGCTTTGTCCTGATGGGCGATGGAAACCAGCGGAAGAAGCTGGAAGTGATGGCCACAGGATTGCGACGAATCGACTTCGTTGATCCTCTTCCAGACCACGAATTTCAAGTCGCGCTATCTGCGGCTGACTTCCTTCTTGTCAACGAGCTTCCAGGCGTCAAGGATATGGCCGTTCCCAGCAAGTTGACATCATATTTCAATGCCGGCGTTCCCGTTGTCGCAGCAACTGACGATGGAAGCGTTACAGCCACCGAAATAGCAACTTCTGGCGGAGGCGTACGTGTCGACGCAGCTTGCCCGGAGAAACTGGTGGAAGAGATCGAAAAACTTTCCAAAGAACCTAACCGTACAACTAGCATGGCCGCTAATGGTCTCAAATTCAGGGAAGTCACATTGTCCGAGAACACTGCAATCGCACACTATGATGAGTTCCTGTCGAGCCTCGTATCGACCAGAAGCCGCTAGGCCGAAACAATCAACACAACATTCCTTAAGTGGGGGGAAAAATGGTAAAGCGCGCGCTCATCACAGGCATTACGGGCCAAGATGGTTCCTACCTGGCGGAACTACTTCTTAAGAAGGGATACGAGGTTCACGGCCTGATTCGCCGGGCTTCGACTTTTAACACCGCAAGGATTGACCACATGTATGTCGATCCCCATGATCCTGCCGCGAAGCTTTTCCTGCATTATGGCGACCTCAGTGATGGCGCACGACTGGTGACCCTAATGGCCGAAATCCAACCGCACGAGGTCTACAACCTTGCAGCGCAATCACACGTTCGAGTTTCGTTTGATGAACCTGAGCACACCGGGAATACGACGGGTGTAGGCTCCATCCGACTTCTTGAGGCTGTCCGCATGGCAGGCATAGAGACAAGGTTCTACCAGGCCTCATCTTCGGAGATGTTCGGGGCAACCCCACCCCCTCAGAACGAAGACACCCCTTTCTATCCGCGTTCCCCCTATGGGGCAGCAAAGGTCTACAGCTACTGGGTCACAAAGAACTACCGCGAGGCTTATGGCATGTTCGCCGTAAATGGAATTCTGTTCAACCATGAGTCGCCCAGACGTGGCGAAACGTTCGTGACACGAAAGATTACGCGCGCAGTAGCCGCCATCAAATCGGGAAAACAAGATCTTCTTTACATGGGCAATCTTGATGCTGTGCGTGACTGGGGCTATGCGGCCGAATACGTCGAAGGTATGTGGCGCATGTTGCAGGTAGACGAACCCGAAGATTTTGTGCTTGCAACTGGCGGAAACTATACCGTTCGAGACTTCCTCCAAATCGCATTTGAACATGCAGGCTTGAACTGGGAAGACCACGTGCGATTTGATGAACGCTATCTTCGTCCCACTGAAGTCGACGCGCTCGTCGGCGATGCATCTAAGGCACACGAGAAGTTGGGGTGGAAAGCGACAGTTCACACGCCCGAACTCGCCCGCATTATGGTTGACGCCGATATTGAAGCGCTCAAACACGTGGGAAATAGCTGGATCGACGCCGTGGACCTTGAGACTTGGAAGAACTAGTGGCTGATTCAACGGGATTCCAAGCCGGTGCGCTGGAACGTGATGCTCGTTTCTATGTTGCCGGCCCACAGGGGTTTGGTTGGGTCGGCAATCTGGCGCAGACTCAAGTCTGAGGGCTTCTCTAACCTGCTAGGACGAACCTCGACGGAACTCGATCTGAAGGACCGGGAAGCAGTTTTTGCATTTTTTGCCGAGGAAAAACCTCGTTATGTCATACTGGCCGCCGCGAAAGTAGGGGGCATCCTAGCCAATAACACATATCCCGTGGACTTCCTGAGCGACAATCTCCGAATTCAAGTCAACGTCCTGGATGCTGCCCGCGAACATGGCACCGAAAGACTGCTCTTCCTGGGTTCTTCCTGCATATACCCGAAGTTTGCCGAACAGCCGATTCGTGAGGATTCGCTGCTGACTGGTCATTTGGAGCCCACAAATGACGCATATGCGATAGCCAAAATTGCCGGAATCATGCATGTGCAGGCCATTCGGCGTCAATACGGTTTGCCCTGGATATCGGCCATGCCGACTAACCTCTATGGGCCAGAGGACAACTTTTCCCCAACAGGCTCACACGTTCTTCCAGCACTGATCCGTCGTTATGACGAGGCAGCAGCGTCCGGCTCCCCTTCAGTCACAAATTGGGGCTCGGGCTCCCCTCGTCGGGAATTCCTCCATGTCGACGACATGGCGGCAGCTTGCCTTCATCTCATGGAAAACTACGATGGCCCGGAGCAAGTTAACGTCGGTACAGGCCAGGACGTGACCATCAAAGATCTCGCCAGCATTGTGGCTGATGCAGTTGGCTATACAGGAGAGATCGAGTGGGACAGTTCAAAACCTGACGGAACGCCCCGAAAGCTATTGGACGTCTCGAAGCTGGCTTCGTCCGGTTGGACCCCAAGCATCGACTTGGTCGCGGGCATTCGGTCAACTGTCGAGTGGTACAGAAACAACGTCGGACGCGTTAGAGCTTGACGAATCAAATTTGATGGGGGAAGAGTGACCAAGCCGGGGACCAAACCTCTCGAACAGGCCACGGGGCGAGTACTCGAGTGGCGTGGCAAGTATGCTCGACGCCTCAGGTTTGTCGACGCCGCTGTAATCTTATGGGCCGTAATCGGTGCCTTTGGCGTTCGTTTTGGATTCAGCGATTTAAACGCACAGGAGAGTGGGAACGCTTCTTATGTAAGAGACGCTGATTACATTCTTCTGTCAGCCGTCTTAGCGGTTGTCTGGTGGCTGATGCTTGAGATCTGGGGAACTCGCGAAGCCAAGGTTCTCGGCTCCGGAAGCGAGGAATACAAACGCGTAATAGCAACCTCAGCCTGGTTATTCGGCTTCGTGGCGATCTTCTCCTATGCGCTCAAGATTGATACGGCCCGCGGCTATGTGGGCCTGGCATTCCCAGCTGGCGCGATTGCCCTACTCGTCGCGCGATGGCTTGTGCGTCAGCACTTGAGTCTGGAGAGGCAGCGGGGCCGGAGCATGTCCAGGGTTTTGATCATAGGAGGGCCGCATTCCGCCCAGCACCTGGTTCGATCCTTACAGAGCGCGCCTCAGGGCCGGATACCTCCCTGTTGCCGCCCACGTTCCCGGGGCCACGGAGGGATCGGAGCAGGTGGCTCACCTGAATGTTCCGCTAACGGGAGTAGACAGCGATTTCGATTCAATACTGTCGGCCATCACTACCAGTGGAGTCGATGCGGTAGCAATCTCTGCTGGAGTTAACATGCACCCCCAAGATCTTCGACGCCTGGGATGGGAACTCTCCGCCCGCGATGTCGGGATGATACTGGCCCCCGCCCTAACTGATGTGGCAGGTCCACGGATCCATACTCAGCCACTTGCCGGGCTCCCACTGATTCACGTTTCTACACCGAAACTCACAGGTGGAAAGCGGGTAGCCAAAAGAACATTCGATCTTGCGCTTGCAGGGTGTCTTCTGGTGTTCTTGTCCCCGCTGCTACTGGCACTTGCCATTTCAGTTCGACTCAGCGGACCGGGTCCCATCTTCTATCGCCAGGAACGAATTGGTCTTCGAGGCACCACGTTCGACATGCTCAAATTCCGATCCATGAAGCCCAACGCGGACGCCGAATTACAGTCGCTACTTGAGGCCCAGGGCACGGCGGACAAGCCTCTTTTCAAGGTGGAGAACGACCCCCCGCGTTACACCTGTCGGCAGAATTCTGCGTAAATACTCTCTTGACGAATTGCCACAATTGCTCAATGTCATCGGGGGCAGCATGAGCCTGGTCGGCCCGAGGCCCCCAGCGACACGGCGAAGTGGCCCTCTATGATGATGCGGCTCAGCGGCGACTGTACGTCAGCCCGGGAATGAGCGGGCTTTGGCAAGTCAGTGGACGCTCCAATCTCACATGGGAGGAAAGCATCAGACTTGATCTCTATTACGTTGAAAACTGGTCGCTCATGGGGGATGTCGTAATCCTCTTCAAAACATTCAAGGCTGTTTTCACAAGCAGCGGCGCAATCTAAAAAATCGTGCGGTGGCCAAAGAGCCGCTCAAAAGTATTGGCATCGGGAAGGCAGTTATATGCGTATTTCAGTCATAGGGTGCGGCTACCTCGGCGCCGTCCATGCGGCCTGCATGGCGAAATTGGGCCATGAGGTTGTAGGGATCGATGTGGACGATCGGAAAGTCGCAGACCTTTCGGCCGCCACAGCCCCGTTCTATGAGCCAGGGCTTGAGGCACTCCTTGAGGATGTTCAGGAAACGGGACGACTGTCGTTCACGACCGACATGGCAGCCGCCGCCGGCAGCGAGGTCCACTTCATCTGCGTGGGCACTCCCCAGAAGAAGGGGGAAAATGGCGCAGATATGACTTACGTAGACGCCGCCGTGCAAGGGCTTCTTCCTTATCTGGCACCCGGAGACATAGTCGTGGGCAAGTCCACCGTTCCGGTTGGGACCGCCGCTCGACTGGCAGAGTTGGTCACCGGATACCAACCGGGCACGGAGGTACTCTGGAACCCGGAGTTCCTTCGGGAAGGGCACGCCGTTGCTGACACCCTTCACCCTGACCGTTTTGTTTATGGTGTTGCCGATGGCTCCGAAGATCACCCTGCGGTTGCGATCCTTGACGCAGTTTACGCGACACCTCGCTCGAGTGGCACGCCAAGACTTGTCACGGACCTTCCTACCGCCGAGCTCGTTAAGACGGCAGCGAACTCTTTTCTGGCAACAAAAATCTCCTTCATCAACGCCATGGCAGAACTCTGTGAAGCGGCTGGGGCAGACGTCACTCGCTTAGCCGACGCTATTGGCATGGATGACAGGATCGGCAGAAAGTTCCTTAATGCCGGAATCGGGTTCGGGGGCGGCTGCCTACCAAAGGACATCCGGGCATTCATGGCGCGCGCAGGTGAACTGGGTGCCGACCAAGCCCTGACCTTCCTAAGGGAAGTAGATGCTATCAATATGCGCCGCAGGACCCGCGTTGTAGAGCTAACCCGCGAGCTGTGCGGGGATACTCTGCTCGGAAAGCGCATCGCTGTGCTGGGCGCAGCATTCAAACCGGAGAGCGATGACGTTCGTGACTCGCCCGCCCTGAGCATCGCCGCGCAGCTCCAACTGCAAGGTGCAGTGGTTACGGTCACTGACCCAAAGGGCCCCTGGCCAATGCAGTCCGGCGATTCCCTGAACTCCAGTACGTGGAGGATACTGAGGCGGCAACTAGCAAAGCGGACGCAGTGCTGCTATTGACGGAGTGGAAGGAATACCGCGAGCTCGACCCTCATCTGTTGAGAAACACCGTCGCCTCCCCTCGGATACTGGACGGCCGCAACGTCCTTGACCCAGAAAAATGGCGGGCAGCAGGCTGGCACTATCGCGGACTAGGACGGCCGTAGTTGGTGAATAACGGAGACGCGAACACAGCCGCCACGGCGGTTGATAAAACCCACAAGCCATCCCGTTCCAGACGGCGGCTCCGTCGACGCCTCGTACTTGTCGGCGTCTGGACGTCGCTTGTTGCGATCGTATTTATCGGGGTCAGCCTCTGGCTCGGATCAAAGGCCACAACAATCAAGACGGAACTCCAAGCTGCCACTGCGCTACTTCCGACGCTCAAAAACCAGATGGCGGCCAACGATGCAGCTAAAGCAGCAGGAACTGTGGACTCACTTGTCCAGCACACTGGCTCCGCGCGCTCCGCTGCCAGTGATCCGGTGTGGAAAGCTGCCTCAGTTTTGCCATGGGTGGGACCTAACCTGCAAGCTGCGAGCGAAGTGGCGATGTCTGCAGATGATGTTGCCCGTCTGGGCGCGGTGCCACTGGTGGATGCATTTCAGTCACTTAATTGGGAAGACTTGGCCCCGGGACCAGAAGGCATGGATCTAGCTCCCATTAGAGCTGCAGCACCTCGCGTTAGCGCAGCAGCCCATGCCATTCGCGAGTCTTCCAGTCGCCTGAACAGTATCGAGACACGAGATCTCCTACCTCAGATCTCTAGTCCCCTGCTTGAAGCCCGGGAAGAATTGGCGGCTCTAAGCAGGGAACTCGACTCCGCTGCGGATGCGACCAAACTAGCCCCCTCGATGTTGGGAGCGGATGCTCCGCGACATTATCTCTTGCTCATGCAGAATAATGCCGAATCCAGGGCCACCGGGGGCATTCCAGGCGCACTGGCCGTTCTACATCTGGCCGGGGGTAAATTGTCTTTGGAGTCACAAACCAGCGCCAGCGCACTGGGTACGTTTACGCCCCCTCTGGCCATCGATGCGGAACAAAAGACGATCTACTCTGCTCGAGTTGGCAAGTTCATGCAAGACGTTAACCTGACTCCGGACTTCGCAACGACTGCACGAACAGCTCACGCCATGTGGGAGAAAAAGACTGGCGAGCGACTGGACGGTGTTCTTTCACTCGATCCCGTTGCCCTGAGCTTCCTCCTGGAAGCGACAGGGCCGGTGAAGATCGCTGACCCTGCCATACAGAAGATCGGCAACAACCTTCCAACGGAGCTAGATGGAAGGAATGTTGTGCGTACTCTGCTCTCCGATGCCTACGCGTCCATTGAAGATCCCAGTTTCCAGGATGCCTACTTTGCGGGTGCGGCAAAGGAGATTTTTTCCGCTATCTCGGCGGGAAAGAGCGATCCAAAAGATCTTATGCAAGCTATCTCCAAGGGCGTGAGCGAACGTCGAATCCTGCTATGGTCCACAAGTTCCGACGAACAATCCACGATCGGCAAATATTCAATCGGGGGACTCGTCTCAGGTTCCAGCGTTTCGCCCGCAGGGTTCGGCGTCTACTTTAACGATGGCACAGGCGCGAAGATGGACTACTGGGTGAAACGCACGGTTCAGGTGGTCAAGGACTGCACACGAGATGGATACCGCGAAGTAAGGATAAAGGTTACGAGCACCAACACCGCCCCCGCTGACGCAGCAACGTCGCTTCCCTCGTATGTGACGGGTGGCGGCTCCTTCGGCATCCCCGCAGGATCGGTACAAACCAACGTTGTGACATATGGACCGGCGCAGTCGAATGTTGACACCGTTGTAAAAGACGGTGAACAGATCAGTTTCGCAGCACAACGCCACGGTCAGCGTCCTGTCGGCACGACTACCATCAAGCTTTCCCCGGGGCAGAGCAGTAGTGTTGAATTCACTTTCGGGCACATAGTCCAGCATGCAGACCCAGAAATAGTTGTCACACCCACCACACAACCAGTCAAGGATGTCATCCTCGCGCCAACATCGTCGTCTTGTGAATAGGACAAGACCAGTTCGTTAATCCTTTGTAACGCGTCTGGATTTTCTTTGCTGCGAGTGGCACTGAAATGGTAAGTTTTATCTGGGCAACACATGAGATTTCGCCATAGGGTCACTCAGGGTCTCGGAAATCTCCAACATCACACGTGGTAACCAAATCGGGTCTCAGGGGGACACATGAAGAAATCTCTTGCAGCGCTTACGCTTGCAGGTTCCATTGCACTTGTCGGCGCAGTTCCTGCCGTCGCAACCAACTACCCAGCACCGAACTCCAGCGTTGCAGTTTCCGACGCATCGGTGGCACCGGGTGAGGCATTTACTTTTAGTGGCACCGGTTTTACTCCGGGTGAAGGCATTACCATCACCGTCACGCCGACAGGCACCCCGGCAGCTAGTGGTGGCAGTGTTTCTGCAGGTAGCCTCTCCGTTTCAGGTCGCATTCCGCTGGCACCCTCGACGTTGGGCGCAGTAGCTGACGCAAACGGTGCTTTCGCAGCTCCAATTGCAATCGACACTCCGGGTGCATACGCACTGACGGCTACGGGCAACACGTCAGGCCACACTGTTGGTCCCGTCACCGTGGTAGTCGGAGGCACCGCCCTTTCCAACACTGGCGGCAACTCCGGCACGGGAACGGGCCTTGCAAACACTGGCGGCGTTCCGCTGGCAAACACTGGCGCTGACTCCAGTCTCATCCTGTGGTCCCTCGTGGGCGCAAGTGCGTTGGCAGCCGGCACTGCATCCGTGGTAGTCGCCCGCCGCCGCGCCAAGAACACTGAGGCTGCTGCCTAAGGCACAACGCTTCAAACTCAGGGTGGCTTGTCGACGAAGATCGCTTCGTCGACAAGCCACCCTTTTTCTCTTTCCGTATTACTGATCCAAGAGCTTCTGTGGTATTCATATGACCATGGGGCGACATTGGCGTAGGCGACGGTGGCATTTCGAGCTACGTTTGCCGGCGTACCGGGTACCGACACTGCCCCAGGAATTTCCCCAATACGTTCTCTTGGCACTGCTGGCAGTTGCCGCCGCTAGCGTCAGCGCTTGGGCACTTATCCGTACTTCCTGAGGTGCAATTGAAAAACACACTCCCCTGGCGGATAGCTTTGGTTGCATATTTGGGGGGCTTGGCTGTTGTTGGTTTTTGGCCTTCTCCAGTGGACCAACCTATCCAAGGTACGCTCGCGACTTTGCTGAATTTTCTGCATCGGCACGGCGTACCGTCTTGGCTTGACTACCACGTGGTGGAATCCTCGGCGAACGTAGTTATGTTCATTCCCCTCGGAATCTTTGCCGCTATGGCCTTCCCAACACGAGCCTGGTGGGTCATCGCTGGGCTTGGAATCATAGTTTCCACATGCATGGAGCTTGGGCAATTACTGTTCATTACAGCCCGCTTTTCAAGCGTGGTTGACGTTGTCATGAACACACTTGGGACTGTCATTGGCATCGCAGCAGTGCTGTTGGTTGCCCGGAGGAGCCGCACAAAATTCGCCTAGTCCCAGCGCAATTCCTAACCGATGAAGCCCTTCATCCAAGTCTTTAGATCCTCACCGAATTCAGGGCGCTCAGAGGCCAGAGTGATTACGGCCTTCAGGTAGCTGAGCTTGTCTCCGGTGTCGTAGCGCCGACCGCGGAAGACTACGCCATAGACACCTGAGCCTTCGCCCTCCCCTGCGGCGAGAGTTTGCAGGGCGTCAGTCAGCTGAATCTCTCCGCCACGGCCGGGCCCAGTGTTCTCCAATACGTCGAAGACAGCCGGGTGAAGGACATAGCGCCCAATAATCGCCAGGTTCGACGGCGCATCTTCCACTTTGGGCTTCTCAACCAAGCTATTGACGCGGACATAGCCTTCCCCGTCAATGGAAGAGATATCGGCGCAGCCATAGGCACTGATCTGTGACGGCTCCACCTCCATCAGAGCCACGACCGAGCCGCCAGTCTTCTGTTGAACTTCCATCATTGTGGTCAGGAGTTCGTCGCGTTCATCAATAAGGTCGTCGCCAAGCAGAACCGCAAATGGTTCATCACCCACATGCTGGCGCGCGCAAAGCACAGCATGACCCAAGCCCTTTGGTTCACCCTGGCGAACGTAGTGGATGGGCCCAAGCGCCGATGCGTGTTGGACGGCATCCAAGCGCGCTTGGTCGCCCTTAAGCTCCAAGGACCGTTCAAGTGCCGGAGTCCTGTCGAAATGGTCTTCCAGCGCCCGCTTGCTTTGGCCCGTGATCATGAGGATGTCGCTGAGCCCCGCATTTACAGCTTCCTCGACCACGTACTGGATGGCCGGCGCGTCCACAACCGGCAGCATCTCCTTCGGCATTGCTTTGGTGGCAGGCAAGAATCGCGTACCCAGTCCAGCCGCCGGAATTACAGCTTTGCGCACAATATTCCCCCGTGTAGTCATGAGCAAACCCTATAAACCCTCGCGTGAATTACGAAATTTGATATACGTATATTAGTTAGTGGCTTTCAGCGTGTCTACCCTTTTTAATTCAGGAACCGTTTCAACTTCGGTCAAGGTAAGGGCAGGTGCTTTCCCGTTACCCGGAAAACACCTGCCCCCCGTGAAGACGTATTTACTTGCTGGAGCCTAAGCCCTGCCCTTGGCGCGGCGGCGAACCACCGCTGCGGATGCGGCGCTGGCAGCCAGGGCGCCTCCGCCAACCAGCGACCATAGGACCAGACTGGAATCGGCGTTGTTGGCCTGGCCCGTTGCGCCAACGGCGGTAACGCTGGAAGCACCAGTGAACCCGGAACTGCCCTTTCCTCCGCCGTTGCCGGCATTAACAGTGATGGCCGCCCAGCGCGTGTTGCCGGACGTGGCGCCGACGGCGCTGATCGTGTACCGACCACTATCCGTGAAGGTAATGGACGTGGAGAAAGCGCCCGTGCCGTCCGCAATAGCGCTGAAGCTAGACGGAGCGGGCCGCTCGCCGGACGAATCCTTCTTGCCGCCGGTCCGCTCGAACGTAACATTGATTGTTTCACCGGGGATGTAGCCAGTGCCGGCGAAAGTGATGGATTCGCCGGCAGCGATGGTGCCGTCGGAAACGGTGCCCTGCTCGTTGCCCGGCGCCGGGTAGGTGGTGGCCACGGCCGGAGCGGTGCCAGTCAGTGCGATTATTCCTGCGAGTGCAAGCGCTGCAATAGACTTCTTCAATTGTCCCCCCTGAGACGAATTACGATATTCATGTGATGTTGCGGATGCAGATCCCCCATGGAATAGCGTTCCGAAATCCCAGCTGTCTATCCAGGGACGACGATATCATTCAGGGCTTGCTCACAGCAGGGCTACTTCACAGTAGTTACAAAGGGTTAACCTACGGTCTATCTGATCGACTCACAGTCATGGGGTCATCGACGGTCCAGTTTATCGACTAGTTTTGACAGCAGACTTGCGGCAAATGACAAGTAAACGAACACATCTGTCAGTAAGGTTGTCCAATCTGATGTGACGGTTCGTGCCCTGCCTGCCCGGCTCTCGTCGGCGGGCAGAGCTCAGTCAGCGGTTGGTGCCCGCCCACCCTTAACCAGATCTACCGTTAGGGGCTCAGTGACTCGGCGCGTTCCATCGCGGCCTGAGCGGCTCCCGCGTCACCCGTGCGCTGGTAAATCGCCGAGAGAATGCGCCAAGGCGTGTCTAGCGTCGGATCGAGTGTCGCTGCCCTTTGAAGGTCTTCAATGCTCTCGGAAGGGCGTCCAAGTCCGAAATTCGCCACACCACGTTGGACAAAGAGATTGGTCGATGAGGGCGCCTCCGCCAGCAACTGGTCGAGCACTTCCTTTGCGTCATCCAGTTCGCCGCTGTAGATGTACCCGATGGCAAGCGCAAGACCGGCCTCTTGGGACTGCGGAGTAGCCTCGCGCGCCAGGCGCGCCCATTCAACGGCGTGCTGGGCTGAGAGCTCGTCCCCAGTTGTTGCGGGCCCGGCAAAAGCCTGGGCCGCGAGGAGTGCCGTGTCGCTGTCCCACGGCCTTAGGCTGTGGCCCAGCTGAAAAGCCTTGTCTGCCCCTTCAGGGTCCCCTGTTCGGGCTGCTTGGGCGCCAGAGCTCATTGACCATTCGGCAAAAGTGGCCGGAATCGCCACCGTCAGGCAGACGCAGGCAAAGACGAGCCCTCCGACACGCGGAAGCAGGGGGCCGAACCTTGTTATCGACGCAATAGCTGGTGGACTGACAACGGTGGAAGTAGTCGGAACGCTGTCTCGCCCCACCAGGCCACCGCACAGCAATGCCACCAGCGCAGTGGTGCCTATGGAAGTGAAATGCGTCAGGAGCGCAATCCAGTAAGCCAATATGGCAACGCCCGTTAGAATCAGGTACCGCTTGAGCTCCGGGTTCTGGGTCTCCACTAGACGCTTTCGGACCAACCAAACAGCGGTCCCCGCGCAGGTCAGAGCGAGTAGAAGCAAGGGAAAGCCGCCCGCGGCCAAAGCCTGCAGGATCCAGTTGTGCGGAGAGTCGGTCGGGAAGGTATCGCCAACTCTTCGGGCCCAGTCATCATTCAGGTAAGCCGGCAAAGCGTCGACGAAGCTACTGGGGCCAACCCCGGATAGCGGATGGTCGGCTATCAAGGCCAGGCTCCTATCCCACAGGAGCAGGCGCCCGTCCACGGTTCCGGCTGAGAGCAGCCGTTCCCTCGTGGCTGGGACGATGAATACAGCAAGGGCAAACCCGGCAGTAACCGCTCCGGCCCCCAACACAGTCCTAAATCCGGACCAGTTTCGGCTTCGCATCCACAGGATGGCGACATACAACGAAACCATCGCCAGCCCGAAAAGAGCTGCTCGTGATCCGGAGAGGATGGCAACCGACGCGCCGGCGGCCAGCCCTGCGCGCCGCAGCCACATTTGCCAACCCTCTTCAGCGGAAGACTGGGAAGATAGAACCCCCGCGATGATCAATCCAACGAGTCCCTGATCCGTTGCGTTGCCCAGGGTTGCTCCCGGCCGGTCATCCAAACCGCCGCCTAAAGGGCGCAGACCAATGGATTCCAAGAGCGAGACCACAAGCAGCGGAAGGGACACGGCCGCCAGCGAAAGGCGCAGGACCTTCCATCGAGGAAGAGACCCGCTCCCGCCCAGCAGTTTGGCACCAACTACGAAAATGGCTAAGTACAACCCGAGTGTCAGAAGGCCCTCATACCGTGGCCAGCGTCCGACGAGACTGGGCCAAGGGTTGCCCGACAGCGACATGGCGAGGAGCACCCACAGCGCAAGGGAGAACACCAGGACCCCCAGCAAGCGCGGGACCCGGGCGCCCGCTGGCGAAAGAACGCCAAAAAGAACGGCGAGAATCATTATCGTGATTTTGATCCAGACGAATCTGAAGAGCCCGCCAGGCTGAAACGCCAGAATGGAAACGGCCGTCAGTAGGATACATAGCCCGGGAAACCGCGACGTGGCTACGGAGAGGTGAGGACGGCGGCTCGGTTTTTTGCTCACAGTCTTCCCCAACATTTCCTTTTCTGTTAAGCAAACTGCACAGTTCTTCAAGAATGTGCCAACTAATTCGGCAACCTCGAAAGCCGAACGGTGATTGGCAGCACCGATTCATGCGTGTTCAGAGTCAAGAATGGAGGAGCTCCGGGGCCCTGCCAAAGATTGCCCAAGCCCCCTTGTCATTATTTGACTTCTTAGCAAGATCGTGGTTTTCGTCGCTACACTAAGCCTAAATTTACAAGCGTTGGGGCTCAGAGACTTCGTTCACCTCTGGGATCCGCTTGTGTATATTGGGGGGGCCTGTGCTGCACTTTGCCACAAATCTGCGTGTCTGGATTTCCGTCTTACTTGCTGCGGCAGCCGGGATGTTTTTCTTAGGCGCCCTCCAAGCAACCGCTGCCGAAACTTCACTTGCCAGCATTAGCGGTAAGGTCACCGCTCCCACGGGAGTCATTCTCAGCGACGTGAGAGTGGAGGTGTATGAAACCAATTCGCCTGACTTCTACGTCGATTCTGTTTGGGTCGCTTCCGATGGCAGCTACAACGTGCCGGGACTTCAACCAGACAGCTACAAACTGAAATTCTCGGCCAACGGCACAGGCGCCCTGGACACGTGGTACAGCAACGCTTCGACGTTCGACACTGCTACCGCAGTCACGCTGAACAGTGGTCAGAACCTCCTTGGGGTAAACGCTACGCTCGTCAAAGGCGCCACCATCAGCGGCAAGATCACCGCACCAGCCGGCGTCGACATAAGTAACGCGAGGGTTGAGGCGTACCCAACCAGCGGGGCCGATTCGTACGCGAAGTCTGTGAACGTTAGTTCTGACGGTAACTACAAGATCATCGGCCTTCCTGCTGGCACCTACAAACTAAAGTTCACTGGGTACAACACTGGGGCCATGGATCAATGGCATAGCAACGCCGCGTCCTTCGAAACCGCTACCGCGGTGTCCCTCAGCACCGGACAAGACCTCACTGGCATCAATGCCACCCTGGTCAAGGGCGCCACAATCGCGGGGAAAGTCACAGCTCCTGCTGGCATAGACATCAGCGGCGCAAGCGTTGAACTTTACAAGTCAGACTCGGAGAACTCCTATGTGGGCTCCGCATACGTCAATTCGGACGGCACCTATAAGTTCATTGGGCTGCAAGCTGGCAACTACAAACTGAAGTTTGCCGGAAGCGACACAGGTGCGCTGGATCAATGGCACAGCAACGCCGAGTCCTTCGCTACCGCCACCGCGGTCACCCTAACCACCGGCCAGGATCTCACCGGCATCAATGCCACGCTGGTCAAGGGCGCCACCATCAGTGGCAAGATCACTGCACCCGCCGGTGTCACCCTGGAAAATACGAGCGTCTACGTCTACAAGACAACCGACCCGAACTCCTATGTCGCCTCCGCCTCTCCTGGCTCCGATGGCAGCTACAAAATCATCGGGCTTGCGGCAGGCACTTACAAAGTGAAGTTCGGGGGATACAACACAGGGGCCCTGGAGCAGTGGCACAGCAACACCGCGTCCTTCGACACTGCCACCGTCATCACAGCCACCACCGGCCAGGACGTCATCGGCATCAACGCAACCCTCATCAAGGGCGCCACTATCAGCGGCAAAATCACAGCACCCGCCGGCGTTGCCCTGAACAGTACCTATGTGGATCTTTACAAAGCAGACGACGCCGACTCGAACTTTAGTTCCGCTTGGGTTGATTCGGATGGCAACTACAAAATAATTGGTCTTACGGCGGGGACCTACAAGCTGAACTTCACTGGATATAACAACGGTGCCTTGGAGCAGTGGCACAGCAACGCGACATCCTTCGACTCCGCCACCGCAATTACTCTCACCACGGGCCAGGACCTCACAGGCATCAACGCAACCCTCATCAAGGGCGCCACTATCAGCGGCAAAATTACAGTGCCCACTGGGGTGACTCTGGGCTACAACACGTACGCGTACGCCTACAGCGCCAGCTTCTCCAGCTCCCCCGTTAAGTCGGTTTCTGTAAGTTCTGATGGCACCTACAAAATCATTGGGCTCCCTGCCGGAAGCTACAAGCTGAAGTTCAGTGGATACAACACTGGCGCCCTGGACCAGTGGCACAGCAACGCGGCATCCTTCGAGACGGCCACGGCAATTACTCTCACCACAGGCCAGGACCTCACGGGGGTCAACGCCACTCTGGTCAAGGGCGCCTCCATCAGCGGCAAGATCGCAGCACCAGCGGGAGTTGACCTGACCAACACGCGGGCGGAGTTGTACAAGACAAGCGATTCGTATTCTCCGGTAGCCTCTGCCTACGCCAACGCGGACGGCACCTACAAATTCAATGGCCTGGCGGCTGGCAGTTACAAACTGAAATTCTCAGGCTATGGCACAGGAACACTCGATCAGTGGCACCTAAGAGCCACCTCGTTCGACACCGCTACTGTCGTCGCTCTCGTCACGGGTCAGGACCTCACCGGCATCAATCCCACCCTCGTCAAGGGCGCCACCGTCAGCGGAAAGATCACTGCGCCCGCTGGCATAGACGTCCGGGACACCCGGGTGGTGATTTACAAATCCGACTCCTCCTACCCCGCCATGGGCTCCGCATACCCTGCTTCCGATGGCAGCTACAAGGTCACCGGGCTTCCGGCCGGTAGCTACAAACTGAAGTTCGACGGCGGTGGCACCGGAGCGCTCGAGCAGTGGCACAGCAACGCCACATCCTTTGAAACCGCGACGGTGGCTACTCTCGCCGCCGGCCAAGACCTCACAGGCATCAACGCCACTCTGGTTAAGGGTGCGACGATCAGCGGCAAGGTCACGCCACCTGCCGGAGTCAGCCTCGGAAATACGCGCGTCTTCATCTACAGTCCGGACAACAAGTACTCGTACATGGAATCCACCTACCTTGCCTCTGATGGGAGCTACAAGTTCACAGGACTTCCGGCCGGCAGCTACAAGGTGAACTTCGGTGGTAACGACGCTAGGACCTTGAGCCAGTGGTACAGCAACACCGCGTCCTTCGAAACGGCCAACCTAGTCACGGTAACCACCGGCCAGGACCTGGTCGGCATCAACGCCACACTCGTGAAGAGCGCGACGATCAGCGGAAAAGTTACCGCGCCCGCCGGCGTCGACCTTGCGAATGCCAGGGTCGATGCATATAAATCCGATGACCCCGGCTGGTCCGTAGCGTACGCAACCGTAGGTTCCGACGGAACCTTTAAGATCACTGGCCTCCCGGCTGGCAGCTACAAATTGAACTTCACTGGATACAACACTGGTGCCTTGGAGCAATGGCACAGTAATGCAGCATCTTTCGCGACCGCCACAGTGGTCACCCTGACCACGGGACAGGACCTCGTCGGCATCAACGCCACCTTGGTCAAGGGCGCCACCATCAGCGGTAAAGTCACCGCGCCCGTCGGCGTCAATCTAACCAACGCCCTGGCCGAGCTGTACAGGACAGACTCCAAGGACTACAGCGTGGGCTGGGCTGACATTGGTCCCGATGGCAGCTACAGATTTAGCGGGCTCACAGCGGGCAGTTACAAAGTGAAATTCACCGGAACCGAGACAGGGGCGCTGGATCAATGGCACAGCAACGCCGCTTCCTTTGAATCTGCCACCGCCCTCGCCCTCACCACAGGGCAGGACCTTACCGGCATCAATGCCACGCTGGTCAAGGGCGCGACGATCAGCGGAAAAATCACCGCACCAGTGGGGGTCAGCCTTTCCACGATTAGGGCCTACGCGTACAAGTCCGACAGCGAGTCCTACTCCGTCGCGAGTTCCTTCCTCAGTTCCAATGGGAGCTACAAGATCATCGGGCTTCCGGCTGGCAGCTACAAACTGAAATTCTCCGGCTCCAACTCCGGAGCGCTGGACTTATGGCACAGCAACGCGTCGTCCTTCGCCACCGCTACGCCCATCACCCTGACTACCAGTCAGGACTTGATCGGTCTCAATGCCACGCTTGTTAAGGGCGCGACGATCAGCGGCAAAATTACGGCACCGGCCGGAGTCAGCCTGGGCGGTGCCAGCGTCGCCGTCTACAAATCCGACAACGCCTATTCTTCTGTCGCGAGCACTTCCGTCGGTTCCGACGGCAGCTACAAGCTCATCGGGCTTCCCGCAGGCAGTTACAAAGTGAATTTCGGTGGATACAACACCGGGGCTTTGGACCAGTGGCACGCAAATGCTGCTTCCTTCGCCACGGGCACCGCAGTCACTCTGACCACGGGCCAAGACCTCAGCGGCATCAACGCCACCCTCGTCAAGGGTGCGACCATCAGCGGGAAAATCACCGCACCGGCCGGTGTCAGTCTGGAGCGTGCTTACGTATACGCCTACAAAGCGGACGACCCCAGCTGGTACGTGCAATACGCAACCATCGGATCAGATGGCAGCTACAAACTCATTGGCCTCCCGGCCGGTAGCTACAAACTGAACTTCGCTGGATACGACACCGGGGCCCTTGATCTCTGGTACAAGAACGGAACTACCTTCGCCACGGGCACGGCCGTGAGCGTCACCACAGGGCAGGACCTCACCGCTGTCAACGCCGCCTACATCAAGGGCGCCACCATTAGCGGCAAGGTCACCGTGCCAGCCGGCATAGCTGTTCAAAACACGAGTGTGGATCTTTACAAGAGTGATTCGGCCAATGCCGTTGTGGAATCCGCAAGGGTCGGTTCGGACGGCAGCTACAAGCTCATCGGGCTTCCTGCAGGCAGCTACAAACTGAAGTTCGCGAGCAACGGGACTGGTGCCCTGGACCAGTGGCACGCCAACGCTGCTTCCTTCGCCACGGCCACCGCCGTCACCCTCACCAATAGCCAAGACCTCGCCGGCGTCAACGCCACCCTGGTTAAGGGTGCGAGCATCAGCGGCAAGCTCTCGGCAGCTGCCGGAATCACTCCGGCCAACGCCTACGTCCACGTCTACTCGGCAACCAACGCCGGCTCGCCGGTGGAGTCGACCAGGGTCAGTGCGGATGGCAGCTATAAGATCATCGGTCTGCCCACAGGCTCCTACAAGGCAAAACTTGAGGGTTCCAGCAGCGGAGCAACCGACCAGTGGTATGGCGGAGCCTCGTTTGAAACGGCATCATCCTTGGCGCTGACCGCAGGGCTGGAGAAGGCATCTGTCAATTTCACGGCCCAACTCGGCGCTTCAATTGCCGGCAAGATCTCCGGGTCCAGGCAAGGCTATTCACCAGTCACGGTCCTTGACGGGACTGGCAAAGCTGTCAAGCAAGGCTATTCCGATCAGGCCGGCAACTTCAGCGTCGTTGGGCTTGCCGCCGGGTCCTACAGGGTGGCGTTCAACCGTTCCAGTGGTTACTCCACCGAGGAAGCCCAGTTCTACCAGAACAAACCCGAGTCGGCGGGCGTAGGACAGGCCTCCACGCTGGCAGTCCAAGCCGGACAACCAGTCCTGAACGTCAACGCGACCCTGACCGCCGGCAGCACACTCAGTGGAACTGTTCTCGACAAAGCTGGAAAGCCAGTGGCCCGTGTTCCCGTGTACGCCTATACAACCAACGGCTCGCTCGTCACACGTAGTTCCTGGACGGACTCCACTGGCAAATACTTAATTCCGGGACTGAGCACGGGCCAGTATGTGGTCAAGGTCAGCACCGGGAACCCGGAACTGGGCGACCTGTATTCAGGGAACGTGACAACCGAAGCTACGGCAAAGCCCGTGGCCATGGTCAGCGGCAACACGACAACGCTCAACCTCGCCTTCCCAGCCCAATCGCTAAGTCCGGCTCCGGTGCCGACCATCACGGGAACGGCCAAGGTCGGATCAACCCTCACCGCGGTACCGGGTGTGTGGGGACCAGCCCCGGTCACCCTGGCCTACCAGTGGAAAGCGAACGGTGTCTCGGTGGTTGGCGGCACGGCGGCCACGTACGTTCCGGTGACCGGTGATGTGGGCAAGACTCTGACGGTTACGGTGACGGGCAGCAAGGTCGGATACACGACGGCCAGTAAAACCTCCGCAGCAACGGCCGCAGTCCTTGCCCTCCCAGCGTTGGCACCGGCTCCGGTGCCAACCATCACGGGAACCGCGAAAGTCGGATCAACCCTCACCGCGGTACCGGGTGTGTGGGGACCAGCCCCGGTCACCCTGGCCTACCAGTGGAAAGCCAACGGTGTCTCGGTGGTTGGCGGCACGGCGGCAACGTACGTTCCGGTGACCGGTGATGTGGGCAAGACTCTGACGGTTACGGTGACCGGCAGCAAGGTCGGATACACGACAGCCAGTAAAACCTCCGCAGCAACGGCCGCAGTCCTTGCCCTCCCAGCGTTGGCACCGGCTCCGGTGCCAACCATCACGGGAACCGCGAAAGTCGGATCAACCCTCACCGCGGTACCCGGAATCTGGGGACCATCCCCCGTCACCCTGACCTACCAATGGAAAGCCAACGGTGTCTCGGTGGTTGGCGGCACGGCGGCAACGTACGTTCCGGTGACCGGTGATGTGGGCAAGACTCTGACGGTTACGGTGACCGGCAGCAAGATCGGATACACGACGGCGAGCAGGACCTCCGTAGCGACAGCCGCAGTCCTTGCCCTCCCGTCATTGGCGCCGGCTCCCGTGCCGACCATTACGGGAACGGCGAAAGTCGGATCGACACTCACCGCGGTACCGGGCGTGTGGGGACCAGCACCAGTCACCCTGGCCTACCAATGGAAAGCCAACGGTGTCTCGGTGGTTGGCGGCACGGCGGCCACATACGTGCCGGTGACCGGTGATGTGGGCAAAACTCTGACGGTTACGGTGACCGGCAGCAAGATCGGATACACGACGGCGAGCAGGACCTCCGTAGCGACAGCCGCAGTCCTTGCCCTCCCAGCGTTGGCACCGGCTCCGGTGCCGACCATTACGGGAACGGCCAAAGTCGGATCGACACTCACCGCGGTACCCGGTGTGTGGGGACCAGCCCCCGTCACCCTGGCCTACCAATGGAAAGCTAACGGCCTGGTGATCACCGGCGCCACCGCCGCTACGTACGTGCCGGTCACCGGTGATGTCGGCAAGACCATCACCGTCACCGTGACCGGCAGCAAGATCGGATACACCACGGCCAGTAAGACCTCCGCAGCAACTGCCGCGGTCATTTGAGAGACGCCCCGTCAGCCCCGGCATGTCCCAGCGAATGGGCAGCCGTCCCTACCCAGCAACACCAGACAGAAAAGTGTCCACATCCTCAGCAACCCGTTCCGGGCACTCCCACAACACCAAGTGACCTGTCTTCTCATAGATCTTCAGCTGAGCTCCCGAGATACGGCTGGCAAGGGTTGCTTGATGGTGCCGCGGGACAATGTGGTCATGCGCGCCCCACAGTATGAGCGTCGGGGCTGAGATGGTTCCGGCTTCCGACGGCGGGACAGCCTCGTAGTAGCCGCGCAAGGAAGCCTTCCAAACGGCAGCCGGCATGGCCAAACCGTCCTGCACCCTGTCCTCGATGTAGGCAGCGGGCACGGTGTGCAGCAGCCGGTACCACGACAAAGATTCCCGAACCCAGTCCTCCGAAATTGGATCAGTGAGCGCCTCTATCTCGCTCGCAAAAAGTGGTTTCCCATTGAGGCTCAACGGAGATCCCACCAGAATCAGAGATGCCACGAGCTCCGGATGCATCGCTGCGAGTTGTTGCGCCACGTATCCGCCGCTGGATGAACCCAAGACGTGAGCCCTCGCTATACCCTGGGCATCAAACACTGCGACTACATCCTCCACAACCGCTGTCAGCGAATACCCGTCTTCGGGCTTGTCGGCCCCACCATGGCCGCGCAGGTCCGGCGCCACCAGAGTAAAAGACGGCAGCGAGGCAATCAGCGGCTCAAAACTCCGCCAGGATTCACCCCACGCATGCAACAAGACCAAGGGCGCGGCGCCGTCGTCGTTCGTTTCACCAAGGTGACCCTGCACAAAACAGGGCACGTTGATGCCGGTGCGCAAAGCGACGGTCCTGACCTCGGACTCCATGCGGCCAGCGTACGCCCGCGCTGGCTACTGCACGACCGTCTTGGCTGAATCCACGGCGAAAAGAACGATGCTTCCTGCCCGGTTCGCTGATAGAAGGCTGAGTCGTGGTCGGCGGGCGGGCCAGTTTCCCCGAAGCCGTATCGATGAAGACCATTAAAACGGTCCTGGCATTCCACGGACGGATCGAGCGCTGGGCACGCGTCTCGCGAACGATCGCTACCGGATAGACCAGCCTCCCTAGTGTCGCTATGAGCATGCGCCCAGGTGCTGTGCGATGATGCCGAAATGGAACTGATGACCTCTGAAGTATTGCGGTATGCCGCCTTTACCAATGCTCCCGACGGGGGAAATCCAGCGGGAGTTGTCCTGGACGCAATGCGGCTGTCTGACGCCAGGATGCAGGCCATCGCAGCCGAGATCGGATACGCGGAAACGGTCTTCGTTACCGAGGCGAGGGTTAATGGGGACTCCCGCCGAAACCGTGTCAGGTACTTCTCCCCGATTGCGGAGGTGCCGTTCTGCGGCCATGCCACAATTGCTTTGGCCGTCGCGCTGTCCGGGCGCGATGGTACAGGGACCTTTGTCTTCGACACGGCCGTGGGACCTGTCGCGATTGAGACTGAAGGTGAGGGCGCCGCGGTGGCAGCATCGTTCACAAGCGTTGAGCCGAGGGTGGCCGATTTCCCTGACGGTGTCCTGGCCACCCTTCTCGGGCTGCTCGGTGTGGGTCAGGCCGACCTGCACCCGGCGTACCCTCCGATGGTTGCTTTTGCCGGAAACTGGCATCCAATCCTCGTCTTCGCGGATCGAAGGACCTTTGACTCGTTTGCTTTCGATCCGAATTCCATGCGTACGCTGATGGATGCCCAGAACTGGGCCGGCACTGTCACGACGCTCTGCGAGATTGGACCGGACGAGTACGACTCCCGAAACCTCTTCCCGGTTGGCACCATAGCTGAAGATCCGGCCACCGGCTCGGCAGCCGCTGCCTTCGGCGGATACCTACGCTTGCTTTCGCTCGCGGAGCCGCCAAGCCGTGTGGTGGTCCGCCAAGGCAGCCACGTCGGCCGCGCGAGCGTGCTGACTGTCGACATTCCTGTGTCAGGCGGGATAGTCGTGAGTGGTGAAGCCGTCGAGCTCTCTTGAGCGGTATGGGCTGATCTTGAAGTGATGTGGCCCTACGGCAATCTGGCTGAATCCGTTGTTGTTTGGCATTCCGGGCAGCATCCCGAGTCCTCCGAGGACTCATTGCTGACGGTCGCAGCGGGCACAGCGCAACAAACGTCGCCCCGCCACGCGTTGATTCCTTCGCGCACGGCGACGGCGGCAATCACCAGAGCCGCACCGGCATCGGCCCACCACCAACCCAGCGCGCTGTTCAGGACCAGGCCTATGAGCAGCACAGCAGAGAGATACGTGCACAACAACGTCTGCTTGGAGTCAGCTACTGCCGTCTTGGAACCGAGCTCACGTCCGGCTCGGCGCTGCGCCCAGGACAAAACGGGCATGATCGCCAGGCTGAGGGCCGCGATCACGATCCCTGGCATCGAGTGCTGTGCCTCTCCCCCACCGGTGAATGACCTGATGGCATCGAACGTGACGAAGGCGGCGAGGGCGAAGAAGGAAATCGCGATGATCCGCAGGGTTAAGTGCTCGCGCCGCTCGGGATCCTTGGCGGAGAACTGCCAGGACAATGCCACCGCGGAAGCCACTTCGATTACCGAGTCCAGCCCGAAACCAATCAAGGCCGACGAATCCGCCGCACCGCCAGCCCACAGTGCCGCTGCCGCCTCGACCACGTTGTAAGTGATGGTGGCGGCAGCGAAAAGTCTGATCCGACGCGTCAGGACGGCTCGGCGTTCCAATGCTTCCGGCAGGGCGATGCTCATGCCACGCATGTCCCGTCAGGAGCACAGCAGTTCGGATCCACCGCCAAGACCACACCGATCAGGTCCTTGATGGCGTGACCCAAGCGTGCGTCGGCCAGTTCATAGCGTGTCCTTCGCCCGTCGGGAACCCCGACAACCAGGCCGCACCCGCGCAGGCAGGTCAGGTGGTTGGACATGCTCTGGCGGGAAACGCCCAGGGAATCTGCAAGCTCCGAGGGGAATGCGGGTGCATCAGCCAGGGCCAGAAGCACGCGCGCCCTGGTGGCGTCCGAGATCGCGTAGCCGAACCGGGCCAGCACCGGAGCGTGGGTGAGGGTTTCCATATCGTTAAAGTACAGCCGTCGCTGTATTCATGCAATCGTGTACTGAACCTCAGCGCGAAACGCCAAAGCCGCACCCT
This sequence comes from Arthrobacter sp. StoSoilB13, assembly GCF_019977255.1. Lineage (NCBI taxonomy): Bacteria > Bacillati > Actinomycetota > Actinomycetes > Micrococcales > Micrococcaceae > Arthrobacter > Arthrobacter sp. StoSoilB13. The sequence continues at coordinate 1,942,102 of NZ_AP024647.1, forward strand.
TCCGCCCAACCCGGCGGCAGCAACGCCGTCGTACGCTTTGCCGACATGGCAGAGGCGGAGCCACCCTGTTAGGTGGCCCCGCCTCTGGTGCGTTGGGATTATCCAGTCCTGCGCCCGTCTTTCGGGTTACCTGTTGCGTTGGTATGCAGGGTGGGTCCCACCGCGTACCGACCTGGAATTGCCGGCGGTCATGTGAGAAAGGATCTTCCTGTTTAGAGGATGCCGGTCGGAACCAGGAGGGCCCAAGCCAAGGCGGGCGCCACCAGGACCACTCCACCGGCGTAGATCATCAGCTGCTTGTAGACGCGCTGACGGTCTGATTCCTGGGCGTTGGCCACGATCAGTGCGCCGTCGGTGGAGAAGGGCGAAACGTCCACCACAGTTGCTGCGATGGCAAGGGCTGCCACCGTTCCTGATGCACTCAATGTGCTGGACGCCAGCAGCGGCCCCGGCGAGCGGGATGAACGCAGTCAGCAGCGCTGTGGACGAGGCAAATGCTGAGCCGACGCCGATGACGTAGCAGAGAACCAAAGCGATCAGCAGCGGTGCGCCGAGAGCCAAAGCCATCTCTGCGAGGGTGTCGATAACGCCCACATGCTGCAGCAGGGAGACGTAGGTGATCATCCCGGCCACCAGGAGGACGGTGGACCAGGAAACGCCACCAATGAAGGTCCGGTGTTCCTTGATGTTGATCAGCGCCAGCAGCAGTCCGGCGGAAAGAGCAACAAAGCCAATCGGCATCCGGAAGCCCAACGTGCAGACGAGCATTACACCGATCAGCACGAGCGTCAGGATCTGCTGGCCGTGAGGCCGCGTGGTGCGGGGAGTTTCGAGATCCACGTTCGGGACCCCCGCGCCGTCCTTCAGCTTTCCGAAGACGGCGAACAAAGCCAGGGAGAGTGCCGAGAGAAGCAGGTTGATGGCGAAGCTTGCCGCGAAGAGTCCGCCCTGGGAAATAGGGAAGCCATTGTCGTGTGCGATGTTGTGGACAAGGACGCCGGCAACCGAGAGTGGCGAGAACCCACCGGCGTGTGCGCCATTGATGACGAAGGCGCCCATGAGGACGGGGTGGATGCGCGACTCGTAGGCAAACCCCATGGCGGCAGGGGCCAGAAGTGCGACGGCGGCGGGCGAGAAAGTGCCCAGGGAGGTCAGCGCGGCTGCAATGAGGAAGAAAACCCACGGCAGCAACATCGTCTTGCCCCTGACGAGGCGGACGCAGTTCTGCACGATGATGTCGATGGTTCCATTGCGGTTTGCCATGCTGAAGAAGTAGGTCACGCCGATGATCGTCAGGACGATGCTTGCCGGGAAGTCCGCCAGGATCTCCTTATCGGTCATTCCCAGCATGAAATACCCGACGCCGAACGAGGCAACCAGCCCCATCACACCGATGTTCAGGGGCCACTTGGTAGCGACAACGAACATGACCACGAGGATCACCAAGGGAATGATCTGCGTAGCGGTCAAGGTCGGCTCCGTTCCCGAGGTGGCCGCCGGGTTGAAAATGGCGCCCCCGAACATCAGAGCGGCCAGACCCAGGACAGCAATCACGGCTGCTGTTATCAGCAGGATACGGCGGCTGCGGTTGGGACGTTTGGAACCAGCGTCCTGGACATCATCCACTGATGTGGGGGCGGCTTGGTAATCGGTCTTAGTCATGATCTTTACTCCTCGTTGAGTGGGCTGTCTGGGCAGCCAATGTCAATGGGCGGCTGATACGAAGGAAGGCTCGACGGCGCTGCCGAGGAGTTCCGGAAGATGCAGGGTGGTGGTGGCGATGGTGCGTGCCGTACGGTCCACCCCGACCAACAGGGACCCGTCGCGCTCTTCGCTCCAGGTCTCGATCACGCCCGCAGGAGTCCGAAGCCGCAGGATGGAACGCGGTTCGCTGCCCGTGATGCTGTTGAGGACAGTTCCTGGGGTGCTTGCTGCAAGCGTCAGGGCGATGCTTCCGGTAATGGCCAGGGGCCGGGTGGGGCTTGCCCATGGAGAGCATCATGACGTTGACGTCGCCGGCATCCCCTGTGCCGGTTTCCCTTGCGCCGTTGTCCCCTGTGCCGGGGGCTCCGACGATTGCAAGCTTGGGGATAGCGCGGGCAGCGTCCTTAACTGTTGGGGCCAGGCCCATGCGGACGGCGGCCTGCCGCCGGATCTGGTCCAGGGTGTCCAGCTGCAGCTTCACGCCAGCCTGCCAACTTTCGAAGCGGGCGGTGTCAAGGCCCAGTTCCTCAGCCTTGACGATCACGACGGGAGCTCCGGCGTCGACCATTGAAACTGTCCAGCGCGTGCCGCCGGCACTTATCGTGTCCGTTGGTTCGCCCGTGGGCAGCAACTTTCCGGTCGTCTTGCCGGCGGGATCCTTGAAGCCCAGACCCACCCGGTAGCCGGGAAATACGACGCCGGGCATCTCCGCATCCGGGACGATCGGCAAAGCGCCCGCTGGGGTGGCAACGCGCTGGATGATGATCTGGCCGGTGTTGGTGTTGCGCGTGACGATCCGGGTGTTGTCGCCGCTGGGCGTAACCCAACCCTTCTCGATCGCGTAGAGCCCAACAACCGCGGAGCAGTTTCCGCAGTTACTCCCCCAGTCCACGGCCGCTTCCTCGATACCGACCTGGGCGAAGGTGAACTCGACGTCGACAGCCGGGTCGGCGGGACGGCGCAGAATCATTGCCTTGCTGGTGGTGGAGGTTGACCCTCCAACGCCGTCAATCTGGCGGTGGTCCGGGCTTCCGAAAAGCCGGGGCAGCAAAGAGTCCAGGTCCTTATTGGTTTCGTCCAGGTGTTCACCTTCGAAGACCCAGCACTTGCTGGTGCCTCCACGCATCCACTCCGCTTCAATCTTCATGGCAATCCGTCCATCTCCTCATGCCGCTCTGGGTTTCAGGGGCCTATTAGAAGAATGATCCGGATCACAAATGAAGACAATGTTGGATATTTGATGGGGCATGTAGAGATGCTTCATTCACTGGGACAGGAGCGTTGGAGGGCTGCCTATCCTCTGGGTTTTTGCTCTTTTGCTTGGCAACTGCTGGGGCAAATCACGCTGCATTGCATAGAATGAACCAAAATCAGAGGAGAGTTAACTGATGCTTAATGATCACGGCCAGGAATTATTCGACATTCGGCGGTTGGCTCTGCTGGTTGAAGTGGTGGAGCAGGGATCCATCACTGCTGCGGCCGATCTGATGCTGTACACACCGTCCGCGGTTTCCCAACAATTACGGAAGCTCGAACAGGAAGTAGGCCAACCGCTTCTCACCCGCCGTTCGCGTGGCGTGGTGCCAACAGAAGCGGGCCAGGTGCTCGCCGGGCATGCCCGCAAGATGGTGGGGCAAATGCGCGCGGCCCGTAACGACCTCGACCAGATCGCCGGCCCTCCGCCGCGGCTCCCTGACGGTGGGCACGTTTCCCACCCTCGCAGGATCGTTCCTGCCGCTGGTGATCCGGGCGTTCAAGAAGCGATACCCGGCCATCAGCCTTTCAGTCCGAAGCGCGCGCTTTGAGGAACTGGTGTCAGACCTCGAATCCGGGGAGACCGGCCTTTGTTTGCTCTGGGACTACCCATGGAATCGCTTCCATGACGACGCCATCCGGACAACCGAAGTCTTCCAGGAAAGCACGGTCATCCTCGTGGCCAAAGGACACCACCTCGCCGACCTCGACGAAGTAAAGATGGAGGATCTGAAAAAGGAGTCCTGGATCGTTCGTGCGGATGCCCATCCTGTGGTGGAAGTGCTCCGGCGCTCGGCCAACGAAGCCGGCTTCGAGCCGACCATCGGATTCCTGGCCAACGACTACCAGGAAGCGCAGGCCATGGTCAGCGTGGGAATGGGCGTAGCCATGGTGCCCAAAACCGCCGTAGCACTCCAGCACCCGGATGTCCGGGTGCTGAGCCTCGGCGCTGCTGCCCCGCTGCGCCGGGTACTCCTCGCCCAACGCCAGGACAAGGTCTACGCCCCGGCCGAGGTTGCGTTCCACACAACGCTGTTGGAAATCGCCCGGGATCACGTTGGGGATTACCTCTAAGGCTGGGAGCGGATCCCAGCGAGACCATCCATTGCCCGCTGCAACGGATATCCTTTGTTATGCCCTCACCGGACAGACCGCCGTCGAACGCCCCCGGAGACCCTGGAGATACCTCCGGAGTGCTTCACGATAAGCTCACCATCCCGGAACGATACGTTGCACCGCGGAGTCAGAAGATTCTCTATGTCATCGCGGTTGTCCTCGCGCTGGTCGGCGCCGGATCATTCTTCCTCATCCTCGCCGAAGTAAAGCAAAAAATAGATCTAGCCACGGTGGATGCCACGGTCAGCTCGTGGTTCGTGAGCCAACGCTCACCGACGGCGACAACGGTCATGGCTGTCCTCGCCACCATTTTTGGCCCCATAGTGATGCCCATCATCGTGGCCGCCGTGACCGGGATCTGGATAATCAGGGCGCGAAAGCTCTGGCGGCCTCTCTTGCTTGCCGGGGCAATGCTGACGGGCGTGCTCCTCGCCCAAGTCATTACGCGTTTGGTCGAGCGACCACGACCGCCCATGGATCTCATGGTGCTCGGCGCTGACAGCACCTACTCTTTTCCGTCGGGCCACGTACTCGGCGCCTCCGACTTCCTTCTTGTGGGGGCATTCCTCGTGTTTTCCCGCCGCCGCAGGATAGGTGCGGTCATTGCCGGCTTCAGCGCCGCCGTCGCAGGAATTGTTACCCAAGCCATCAGCAGGCTTTACCTCGGCTACCACTGGCTGACGGATGTCGTCGCTTCCGTCTCTTTGTCACTCATCATTCTGGCCGCGGTCATTGCCTTGGACACGTGGCGCACCACCAAGGCGCTACCCGGGCCCGAAGAGATGGCTGCGAAAAAACGCGGCTGATGTCAGCGTTTATTCGCCGGGTCGAATTCGCGTGAGCTGAGAGACGATGGAGGAGAAGGAGGAGCCATGTCAGCACTCACGCACACCATAGAAATCGACCGACCACCTGATGCGGTTTTTGCGTATGCGAGCGACCCGCTGCGTTTCCCGGAGTGGCAGGCTGACGTCCTGGAGGTGCATTTCGAGGGCCCGGACCGCAGTGAGGTCGGGTCGCGGTTCACCACCACCCGCCGGATCGGACCCAACGAGCGCACAATGACCCAGGAGATCACGGAGGTGGAGCCGCCCCATCGGTTCGCCGCACACGGGGTTGCGGGCCCGATCCGCCCGCACGCGAGCATCGACGTCGAACCGCTCGACGACGGCGCAAGGTCCCGGGTGACATTTGAGCTCGATTTCGAGGGACACGGCTTCGGCAAGGCGCTCGTGCCCGCCGTACGTCAGCTCGCGGCGCGGGGTGCCCCTGCGAGCCACAGGCGGCTTAAAGAGCGGCTCGAGGCGGACGCGTGATTTGCCAGGAGCAGGCGCCCGTGACTTCTTTCGTGGTTCGATACGTGCCGGGGCGATATCCTTCCCAACAATCCATGTTCCGTCTTGGATAGTCCCGTCTCCGTTCCCGTCTTGTGTGGTGCTCGGAACTCGCGGAGCAGCGGCGACGGCCGAATCACGGCTGTAGCCTTCCACCTTTGCCTGTTGTAGGGCCCGTGATAACCGGCACCTGATATGCGGCGACCGTCGAAATTTCGATTTCGACGTCGTTAAAGACAGGAGCACCATGATCTATATCAGTTCCTCCCCGCGGAAAGGACAAAGGTCATGGAAGTTGCGAATCCAACCCCTTGGATCATGCTGATCATCGTTATTCTGGCCGGCACGTTTTTTCTGCGGCGCCGCCACCGGCGTCCCGCCAAAGGTACAAAAATGAGCCTGGCTCTTGCGGCCAGGGTGGCGGAGTGGCTGGGTCTTTCAGCTTCTCCTTCTGATCTCAAGAGCCGAACCGTGAGTGCTTTGATGGGCACGATTGGTGAGAGCTTTTATGAAGGTGCGCCTCTTACCTGCGCTGACCAGGTTCACATCCGCTGCGAAGGCGAGCAGTACTTCCAGCTCCGTCAGCAGTTAGCCCACTTTGCTTCCGTTGTGATTAAGGAAGCGAACGAGCAAGGCAGCGCATACGGCCGCCGGTCAGGCGGGGTGTGGACGGGTTGCCCCCAACTGTCATTTCACCTCCACCGCGGGCCCATGGCAGTCTTCGCCACGCGGGATCCCGATGCCGTCCCGGTTTTCGAGGCTATTGATGACGCCGTAGGCAACATAACACCGACTCCACAAAGCGGACCCAGCCTCATAGAGCACAGTCCCAAGGAGGTCCGCCAGTTTTCGGCCCAAGAAGCTATTCCTTCAACAGAACCTGCCGCTTTCATCCCTCCGACGGAAGGGGTGGCACCTCGATACTCGGTGCATCTAAGTGTTGACGACGCTGTCATCAGCAGCGTTGACGTTCCGGCCCGGACAGCTCCCGTTGGAATCAAAGTTGGACGCGGCCCGGAGTGCGAACTGAAAGTGCCTGCTGAGTCCTCACGCGTATCCCGTATCCACATGGATATGACCTTCGCTGAGAAGGGCATTTACGTGGCAGACAAGTCGACATGGGGCACCTGGCACGGGGTCAACGGCAACTGGCAGCGATTGGACAAGGGAAAGCCAACCTTCGTTGCTGTCGGCGATTCGCTCGCGCTAACCGGCGACCTCGCCATCCAGGTGCGCGTACTCGACGTTCTTGACCAGGACCGTTCATGACCCGGCTTGAAAGTACAATTCGAGGGTACCCGGATCTGCGTGCCAAGGTGCGGGCACTGAGTACGGTGTCGAATCGGGTTCGCGTTGGTCCTTCGATTTTCTGGGGACTCCTTTGTTTGGCGATTTCGGCGGCGACAGTGGCAGGTTCACACCCCCTTTGGCTGTTGGCGGTCATTGGGGTCAGCCTGTCGTCGACTCTAAGCTGCCTTGCAGCTGGATCGGCCCGCACCCAGATCGGAATCCTCTGGTCCATTGCCGCCCTTGGTTCTGCGATACAGGTCCGGCTCGGGGTTGATCCGGTCAAAGTCATGATGCTCCTGGTCGCAGGCGCGGCAGCTTTCATGGCCACGGCAGCAATGGGCAAGCGTCTTTCCAACCGGTTTTGGCCCCTTTCGAGGCTATACAGACTGGGCATAGGCCTCGTTGTGGCTAGCCTGCTGGCTCGTCTGGCCCCCGCGGGCTTGGGAAACATCGACAACGGTCAAGTCAACGTGCCAGGACTGGGCGTTAGCCTGCAAATAGGCGAATTCACCAGGATCTCCTTCATCATCGGGATGGGCCTGGTGCTCCTTGATCTGCTGGAGGCGCGCCGGGCCGGACAATCCGGGACTCTGTGGTGGCGCCACCTGGCAGTGGCTTCTGCCGTAGGACTGCCTTACCTCGCATTTCTCTTTGTGGTCGATCAAGGACCCGCCGGCGTCACGCTGGCAGCCTTGGCGTGGATTGTCATCGCTTCCAGTGCCAACCGTTTCGAACGCCCACGAACGCGCCGTCTCGCTGCACTAGCTGGCTTCGGAGTTGTCCTCGCAGCTCTCGGACTGGCCGCGGCCGGAGTCCTGGAACGCGCGGCCCAGCGCATGGAGGATGTACTTCACCCAGAGGGTCAATTGGATGCAGCGCTTCGGGCCATGAAATTCGGAGGACTCTTCGGCGCGGGAACAGGCTCGTCGGGTTTGATCCCCTGGGTACCCGAAGTTGGCAGCGATTACGTACCCGCGGCCGTTGCAGCAGATTATGGGCTTGCCGTCCTGGCCGTCGTCGGGTCCATACTGATAGTCACCCTTAGCCGGCTGCTGGCCAGCGTGGATACAACCCGAGGCGTCCAGCAATTGCTGGCCTCGGGGCTGGGTTTGGGTCTCTTGGTTCAGTGCACACTTGCCCTCTTCGGCACGCTTGGCGCCATCCCACTGACAGGAATCAGCACCCCGGCGCTTGCCATTACGGGATCAGCGTTCATACCGACGATGATCGTGGCAGGTGTAATAGTCTCCGCAGCAAGCCCGGACCTCCTACAGGGTCAACGGCGACGCCAAATGAACATTGTGCTTCCAGCGCGCTGGTCAGCCTTCCTCTTCATCGTGCTGTCCGTTTCGACATCCTTGATGCCTGTCACGTTGACCCCTCGGGATCTCATGGTTCTCGCACGTGGCAACATTCTTACGGCCGACGGCAAGATCATAGCGACCGATAACAAAGACGGGCTCAGGGTGTATCCGGCGGGAGCCACTTATTCGGAGGTTGGCGCGCACTTTAAGAATGGCTACGCTTATGGCCTGGAAAGCACGGCAGGTTATGACCTGGTCTGCGGTGCCCGGAAGCTGTGGTGGGAATTTCTCTCCGAGCTGCTGAGGCCCGCGCAATGCCGACCGGCAGATGTGGTCACATCCCTGGACTCGGGATTGCAGAGGACTGCCCAAACTGCATTGGGGAGCTCCACCGGCGAGGTTGCGATCGTCGACTCCCACGACGGGTCAGTCCTCGCCTTGTTCGCCAGCAACCAACCGGAGCCTAACAGCGGCGAATCAGCGGCAACTGCCGAGTCGCCATCCCGTCGGCAGGCCTACGCCGTGGGGTCAGTTTTCAAAATCGTGACTGCCGCCGCTGCTCTCATTGAACACGTTGATCCCTCAGGGGTTTCCCTAAGCGAGCTACCGATGAGCAACGGGATACTGAAAAACCACGGTGGCGCGGCCTGCCCGGACTCCACTATCAGAACCATGTTGTCCCGGTCCTGCAACACCACCGCGGGGCACCTCGCAGGTGAACTAGGTCAGCAACGGCTTGCGGAGATCGCGGCCAACTACTTTGGCGCTGATAACGAACTGAACTACGACGGCGGCAATACTGCACCGCTTTCGACCGGGCTTGGCGAATCGATCAGCAAAGATCAATTAATTCGCACTGGCATAGGACAGGAAAGCGTAACGGGCAACGTACTGAACATCGCGGCCATGACCATGAGTATCGCCAAATCCGCTTCAACAGCGTCGGGAAGCCAAACAATTCCTCCACCCCGAATTATCACTGGTTACTGCGATACCAGTGGCTGGCGGCCTCTCACGGAGGCAAAGGCGGGCCACCAGCCGCTCCCTGCGTGGGTGGCAGGTGAGGTTATGGACGGAATGCGGGATGCGGCAAGCAGCGGTACGGCCTCCGCACTGAAAGCCTCACTCGCCGCCGGCACGGACATCGCAGCAAAGACAGGCACTGCGGAGAGCGGTGTTTCAGGGCAGTCGATCGAAGGGTGGGTAAGCGCAATTTTGGACTCGCGATTTGTCGTCACCGTGCACATTCATGGCGCCGACCCTTCAATTAACGAAAAAGCCATAACCGTAGCAGGAAGCGTGCTACGGTCCCTTCAACAAATGCCGCCGACACAACCACGTTGCCCAGATGTGACCAATGGGGAGGTATAACAATGGTTTTTCAGGTCGATGTAGTTTTACTGTCGAAACATGACCCACCCTGGTCCCGTAACGGCAACCTTTCACTGGCGTCGGACTATCAGACGCTCCCAACCGAGATGACGAACGGCGTCCTGCAGCTGGGTGGAAGAGTCAGGGAACTTATCATAGGACGGGCAACAAAGCACGGTGTTGCCCCGGACCAAAGCGACGTTTCAATTCGGGTGGAAGTGCCTGCGGCTTCGGGCTTCGGAGACTTGATGCCGAACAAAGCCATGGTATTCGAGGCAACCCAACCCGGAGAGGGATCCCCGTGGGAGCTTTTCGTCTCATGCCAGGCTTCGCAGCCCGGATGGAGGCTCGTTATCGGCGGTGCAGCGGTTAAGCCCCTTACTCCCCCAGTACGAATCCAGGCTAACCAGCAGGTAAGGCTTCAGCTGGAAAGCTCTCCAAACCAGTGGGAAGACGTCATGGACGCATACATCACGTCCACTGGGGATACGCCGAGCGTGCACGCTTTGGCCCCCACCACCGATCCACTCCCACTGTGGCAGAGGCGCCAAGAGGCAGTGGCGAACATCAAGGTCAAACTGTTCGGCCCCAATCCAAAAGAATGGGGCGAGTGGGCACAGGCCATCGCAGCCATCACCATCTTGTGCCAACGGCCCCGCCTCTTTGAGGCCTACCCGCACCTACGGCTAGAGGCCAGAGCACGAGGTAAATGGCTCCAAGCTGTGATGTCTGAACTCCGGGGACCCATGGCTCAATCCACCCAATACTGGAAGCCTCCCGCGTTCTCGCACGAGCTCACCAAGGCCATGGGCCTAGGGAACTACACCGTCCATGAGGTATTCCCCATGCCTGACCTAGGTATCGTCCCCACGCAGTGGTACGACCGCGCTACCAAGACGCTCATCGGACACAGCGTAGTTACACCGGAGATCATGATGGCGATAGCCGAATGCTTCCCAATGGTGGAAGACCGGCTTAGGAGACGGCAACGATGAACGGGAACGCCCTGAAACACGGCCGTCTGTCCCATGGAGGAGTACACGATGGCTGATGGGGCCTTCGAGTTCGTCGCGGAAGGTACGCAGCTCACGGGACCGCGTGCGGAGCAGAACGATGCTTTCGCATTCGGCCCGTACTCTGCGGTGGTTGCGGACGGAATGGGTGGCGGTGCGGGACCGGGTATGGTCGCCGCCGAGGTCGCAGAGTACTACGGCCAACTTCCGGCCAGTGTTCGAGCAGGAGAACTGGAGGATGCGCTTCGTCGCGCCCCGGACGCATTAGGGCACCAGCTGCTCCGACACGGCCATGAGGACGGCAGTACTGTGTCGGCTGCGGTGCTGGCCCCCGACGGTGAACTTTGGCTCACCAATGCAGGAGACAGCATGAGTGTCCTCATCCGTGGCGAACGCCTGATGTACGTAAACCCCTTGCACAACGTATCCGCAGCTGCTCCTTCCGGCAGCAAAGGCCTTCCCAACCCTTACCAGCTCAACAGATACATTGCTCCGATGCATTCCTTTGCCCCGGAACTCGTGCACTTTCAGGCGGAGGACGGAGACATAGTAATCCTCATGAGCGATGGCGTGCACACGAATCTCGTGGACCGCGATCTCATCGAAATCGTTCACAGCGATGAACGCCCCGCCTCCATCGGCTACGAGATTCTCCGCCGGGCAGCATCCCACTCACTCAAGGACAACGCGACCTGCGTCGTGGCGTCTGTCCGACTCACGAAAGGATAAGCCCGATGAACCTGCCGGCAACGGATCAGCTCCCCAACCAGTCGCCCTTGGCTCAGGCGATCGTAGGCAAGTACGAAGTGAGATACAGCGCCACACCCGAGAACAGGGTGAACAAAAGTCATTCGCGCCCGCCCTACCTCGCTTCGTGGTATCCGCCCCAAAACAGACCCCCAGGGGCACCCCAGTCGGTTGTGGTCAAAGAGTTCGGCCTTAACCCCACGGGAAGGCGCGGAAAAGAAGCCGAGGATGAACGGCACGCCAACGGAGTAAGGCGGGCACGCGAGAAGGGTGCATACGACATCATCACGCCGGTGCAAGCCCGGGGCCACGGTCGCTGGCTGCTCAGGTGCTACGGATGGGATACCAGGGACGACGAGACATGGAAGGCGGTCTTTGAGCAGGCGGGTCCAGACAGCATGTCCTTCGCGCACACATTGAGCGGACGCACACTTCAGGACTTCATTGACGTAGTTCTCCTGTGCTCCTATGATGCCGTCACCGAGCTTAGCCGCCACGGAGTTCACGCGAGGGATGTCCACCCGGGCAACATTCTGCTACCCCTAAAGCACATTTCGACGGATGTCCCGGATCATGTCATACTCGGCGATTTCGACCACGCCTATCTCGCAAATGGACCAATCACGGCGGGGACCAGCACCGGAATGGGAGCTACAACATCCCGGCAGGTTCTCGTTGACCGCCGGCATGAAGGCCTCATAGACGACCTCTTCAGTATCGCAGCGACCTGCCACATTCTGCTCACGGACGGCCAGACGGTCTGGCTAAAGGGACATTTGCGGGCCGGCTACTTCGATAACCACCCAAAAGACTGGTTGGTAGACAACGGTTACCAGATCCGGCCTGACACCCTGGTCCTTAATTCGCTAGATCCGGACCTCTCCCTGGTTCTCAGGGGCCTCCTCCTGGATGATCGGGCAAAACGTCAGCAGGCCATAGATTCCGCGTCCTTTCACAGCGCTTTGGAACGCATCAGGTCCCGGCAAGGGAAACGGCTTCAAGACCGCGCGAATCCGAAGGATCTCCCGGAAAGTATCGTCGTACAGAGCGAGGCGGCGCAGGATCTTTCCGCATGGCACATCCCGGAAAACCCCCAGCCCAGGAAGCGTGCAAAGTCTGCTCTCTGGCGCTATGACCGCTGGGCGGCCTGGAAACTCGCGATGCGTGGCATAAGTGCGTGGACCTTCCTCCCGGCACTACTTATACCTGCGACGGTGTTTTCAATCATTTGGATCATTTGGGGAATTGGGCACAGCGATCAAACAGACTGGTTTAGTAGCTGGTGGTCGATCCCGCAAACAATCATTGCGGCCATGGTGCTCCCCGTGTGCTTGATGATCTATAAAAGAGGAGGTGGAAGGGTCCCAAGCCCACGCTTTGCCGCAAGCGCAGGATTAGGTGGCGGTGTCTTTATCGCGCTTGTACTGATCGGCCCCCGCCTCACGATCCAGGTAGTAGAGGAGTGGTTCTATTCGAATACCGACCTCCCTTGGGCCCTTGACCAATGGCAGCTCTGGCAATGGGGATTTGTTGCCTCCATAACTGTCGCCGTGTGTGCAGTGGGCGCCCTCATTTTCTACCGGCGCAAGCGTGGACCGATGCGCATCGCAACGTTTGCGGTCCTCGGACTGGCGGCGGCTGGCCTGATTGGTGGAGCGCTCACAACCAAGATTCAAAGCGAAAATACCACCACAGCCCTCGGAACGAGCGTGTCATGCCCCAGCCCTGTGGATTTTGGCACAGTGTCCCGCAGAGTCTGCCTCCCCTCCACAAGTGGCTGGACCGTGGTTACGCAATCCGCGTCCTCGGACGCAGCCTGGAAGAGCCTCAAGCTAGGCACACCCTTCGTCAGTTCACTGGACGATCCGGCGGCGACTGTGAGAGTTGCCCTTCGGGACGGAAAGTACGCATGCGTTACTTCATACGTATTGGTCAGTTCGCAATTACCGACTCCGCCACCTCCAGCAGAGCAGCCAGGCATCCCACTCTTGGACAAGGACGACAACACGATCAAAACCGTCACCTTGAGCCGCAAGACAGATGACAACAAGCAGCGTCGAGCCCTGTACGAAGGAAATCATTACTGGCATTACTCCGCCGAGGAAACCGTTGCGAACGGCGATGTGAGCTCCGTTGACAGATACGTCGCGTATGCCGTTAAGAACGGAAAGCCTGACAACGTGGGCCGCTACGGAACAACACGGGCAAGTGTGTACGTGGTGCAGCGAGGCTGCAAAGTTGCGGATCAAACGGAGATAGACATGAGAATCGCTGCGTTGTTAGGAGAATTGAAGTTCGGTGATGATTCTTCCCTCGACAACGTGTACTTCCGGTCCAATCCCAAACAGCTGGCAGCTGCGGGACTCACCCTGGAGAGATTTGTTGTTCCCTTCAGCGAAGCCCTCCAGCCCGCCAAGGAATATACCGCTCCACCTTTGGGAACTCGAGGGGCATTGGCCACCGCTCGGCTCGAACTGCCAAACTCCAAAAAAGGGGTAACTGTCAGCCTCGAGCCACCCCAGCAGCAGTACGCCTGGGGTACACCGGACGCTGAGTATGAGGGCTGGACCTCGCTCCCGGTCAACCCGGATGACCCGGCGATTCCTTCATACACGTTCTATTCGAAGCTGGTTGATGGCCCCAAAGGGCAGCTCCGGATCGTCGTCATAATGGACACAGAACCAGATCCCGGCGATTCCGGCTGGCGAGCACTCAAGACACTTCTGGACGGAGTCCGCCTAGCGCCCCAAGACACTTCCACGCCAGAGCCAACCTCGACCCCCACACCTTCAAAGTAGGAACGATGGCAAGTAACCGATATGTGTGCACGGAATGCCTCAAGCCCGACCTCACGGCAGAGGAATGCATCTGGTCAAACCCAAACACTAAAACCGTAGGACACGCCCCTCCACGCAGGAAGCCGTTCCAAAGCTATTCGGCGGAGCAATTGGAACATAGTCTGTGGCGCAACAACGGCTGGAAACTTCATTGCCCCGAAGGGCATCTTCTTCCGCCCGATTCCCACGAACGGGACATGCTCGTCATCGCGTTGTGGGGCGAGTCCGGCGCCGGGAAAACAGCCTTCGTCAAAGCTTTGATCAACCAATTGGAGCTTGAAAATACGCTTAAACCCCTCGGGATTACGGGCGAACTTGCGCCTGGTTGGCGTCAAACCTATAAGAATGAGTACCTCAACAAGAACGAGCCGACTCACCCCATTCTTTCCGGTCAACCTCTTCGGAAGCCCCTTGTCCTTGAAGTCGAGGTCAACGGTCGAATGTTAAATGTGCTCCTTTACGACACCTCGGGCGAAGAGGGAAAAACCGAAGAGGAGGCCCAAAACCAATATCATTTTGCCCACATCACGGATGTCCTCTTATTCTTTGCTCCTCCAGCGACGCTCGATAAGCTACCAGCCGAGGCTAGGCGGCGCGGTCGGCGGGCTACGCAGAGCAAACTACTGACACGCGAGAAAATCCAGGTCGCCGTCGATGTGGCCAAGGGCAGTCCCCGACAGATGCGCAGACGCCAAAAACTCGTAGTGCCAATCTTCGTGCTCTCCAAGGCGGACCAGCTCAGTGAGGCTACCGGATTCCCTGTGGACGTGCTGAAGCCACGCAAATACGACCGTGGAGTACGGGGGGTAATTTCCGACCTCAATGCTGAAGCAGATGAGCTGGTGCCCTACATCATCGACAAGGGCGGGGAAACGCTGTTGCACAAGGTACAAAGCTTCAACGGAAAAGGCCGCTGTGTTGCCGTCAGCGGCACCGGAAGCGATGATGATGACTCTGGCACTGCGTCCGCATCCGTCGCTGGAGCACCGAACCGCTGCCTTGACCCTCTGATCATCGCCCTGTGGGAACTTGGGTTCATCGAGGCGAAGCCATGACACGCCAATCTGGGGCCCTTGGTACGCGGCCATCCGTGATCCGCATGGAGCAACTGATCTATACATGGGCTGTACACACCCTCACAGGGCCAGGGTTCGGAGTTGTCGGCCAATCGCCGGGATGGCCCGTACGCCCCGAACATCTGCAGGGAGGACTGGGCGGCCAAGTGGCGTACTTGTCGCAAGGGTCAAGCTCGGAGATTTTGCGCGGCATTCCAGCTCCCGAGGGCCGTTGTCTACCGAGTCGACGTCCAGCTCGGAACGATCCTTCTTGTGAAGAGGTACTTGGGACTTGATGCAAATGGACGGAGCGGACGCTACATGGTTCATGCCTTGTGCGACCCCACTAACAGCCTTGACCCCGCGTCGGCACTCACAATTTCGCAGTCCGCGTCGATCGCACGCGATTGGCCCATAGAGGCCCGTCCGCAAACGGATTTGCCACGCATCGACCAGGAACTACCGGTATTCCCTCCCCGGCTGGCACTGAAATCCGATGACGAAAGACTGGCGGACTATGTTACAGGCGTGGCAGGCTGCCTGCTTGAATACATTGAAACGGGGCGGCGAGCGGTCATTGAAGCAGACTACGACCTCCCGATCGCCCGAATCCTGTCGCTAGCCCTGAATTTGATCCCCTCCGGCATGCTCAGAGATGTAACCTTCTCCACCTTCGATGCCCGGCCCGAATCCTGCGACAGTGCCGTCGTCTTTGTATCGCGCGCGTTCAGTGATTGCAGGTCGCTTCATCGTGATCAGGTGATGTGGTCTTTAGATGCCACCGACAAGATGCGCACGACCCGTTTTGGCAAGTTAGGACGGGCACTTCTGCACGCGCAAACCGCCTCGGGTGACCGGTTTCCAGACACCGTCGAGACAATCACGCAATTAGTGAACTATCTCAGAACAGAATCTCTTCTGGTGCGGCGACCTGAAGACCTCGACGATATTGAAGTTTTGACTATTTTGCAGTCAGCTTCCTCCTCCCCATGGTTACAACAACCCCGAACCATGGAAAGGGTTGTTGAGACCATCGCAGAAAATCGTCCCATCGCCCCGCAAATCGCAATCGCTATGAGGGAGGGAAGATTAAGCACAGACCAACGTAGAGACTTCCGGGAACACCTGCTCGGCTCGTTGGCAAATGTCCCAAGCGGCGAAAATAGTCCTGTCTCCAACACCGTAGCGGGTCAGTCTTTTTTGGCCGCAGGCGGCTCCCTTGCAGAAATGTACGATGCCGTATGGACAAGGACGCTCAAACCGCGCATCGATCAGGGAACGCTGGAGGACTCCATGATCACCGATTACGCGTTCATCCTGGACCGGCGTCTCAACGAGCTGGACGGGATCGATCTGGAGAGGGCAGCGGAATGCCGGCCTCTCATCCGATCTACTGGGCAGTGGAACATCGTGCGCCGCCGTGCTGTGACCAGAACATTCGATGACCCTCAGTATGCGCGGGCTTATGCCGATGAAATAAGGGGCCTCTACAACAAATATCCAGAACGTGTCGTAGAAATTCTTAAGTCAGAAATGCTTCATCGCCCCGCAGCATCTGACTGGGGGCAAGTTCTCAGCCGTTTGCCAATTCAGCAGGCCGAGGCGACATTGTCCCACTTAACCGAAGCCTGTGACCTGGAACGTGGTTGGCTACTCGACCTCGCCCGCTCACCTCAACTTTCGCGCTTTTTCGCTGTCTCGATCCTTTCCAATTACTCCTCAAGAATTCAAGATGAAGACGGTATAGCATTCTCTTCCCCGGGTAGGATGCCTATCCCTAAATGGGTGCCCGCCCTGGGCACAGGCCTCTTGGGCCTGGGGACTGGCGCTCTCATCGGAATCGCTATGCCCGTATGGTGGCCGGGCCCCCTTGCCGTCGCAGTCGCTGGAATCTTCCTGTTGTTGGCCACCTTACGTGTCCAGGCAGCCGTCCGGCGGAAGTGGAGCGGCGCAAGCCACGGCATTGCCCTCTTTCGTCGCGCAAGAAATTCGATTCCAACAAGGTTCGCTCCCTTAGCCAAGCCAACCCTGACACGAAGTTCCGGAGTGCATGGCCCTCGGGCAGGCAGAGTCAAGAAGAGCCTGTATTTGGGCATCCCTGCACTGGTTGTCATTGGAGTTTTCGCTCTGTGGTTGCATAACATTTCAGTGGATCCGGATCCTACGGTCCCCGACGAATTACCCGGCGACGGACAGCAGACCCGCCAGCTTGCCACACCCACCGTGACCGGGAACCCAAACACAGGACGCTCTACAGCAACTTCCCGTCCCGGGGACACAGTTACGGAATCTGCAATTCTCCCCGCTCCACCAAATGGTGGTACCGGCGTTTCCGCGCTACAGACGATCCCCCTCCGAGATGTGAGAGCCGTTGATGCCGGACTCGTAGTGGGACCTGGCCGGCACAGCATTGGTGACACTGATTTTCCTGAAAGCTACCTCTCTACGGGTAATGGCGAGAAGGAAAACTACCGGACCTATGAAATTCGCGGCTTATGTACGAGGCTCACGATTTCGTTCGGTCAAGCCTCTCAAACACTTACATCGAGTAAGCCCATCACGTTCAACATCTATCTTGACGACAAAATCTTCGTATCCGTAACAAGTGGTCCGACACAATCAGCAGAACGACAAACCATTCCCCTGGACGGAGTCCAGCGCGTCAAGATAACCGACACCCGCACGGACACAAGCGGCTACGGTGTATGGGGAACTCCAACCCTGACGTGTTCGGTAAACCCAGCACCGAGCTAATAAGACGAATCAGCGGAAGGGCCCGAAAGCGAAGTGAGCGGCAGCATCCTTGGCCGCGAGGGCGGTGGGCGGGCGCGCTCATCATCTGCTGGACCATCGGCCACCTTCAACATCATCGTCGGCAACGAGTGGTTCGCTGTGGCCGGTGGCGCGCTCGAGATCGTCGGGCTCACGCTCGTGGCCGCGGCGGTGTGGCGTTTGACGAACGCGGACTGGGTGGCGCGGGGGGCTGACCCATGATCTTCACAGTCACAGCATTATCTACCCGGAGCATGTCCGGCAAAACCCGTCCGAATGCAAAGCCTGAATCGGCTGCGATCGCCTCGCGCTGCGCCAGCAGGGATCCGCACTCGCCACGTCGTTTTCGGTCGAATCGAGAGACGATGGAGGAGAAGGAGGAGCCATGTCAGCACTCACGCACACCATAGAAATCGAGCGACCACCTGATGAGGTTTTTGCGTATGCGAGCGACATGCTGCGTTTCCCGGAGTGGCAGGCTGACGTCCTGGAGGTGCATTTCGAGGGGCCCGGACCGCAGTGAAGTCGGGTCGCGGTTCACCACCACCCGCCGGATCGGACCCAACGAGCGAACAATGACCCAGGAGATCACGGAGGTGGAGCCGCCCCATCGGTTCGCCGCACACGGGGTTGCGGGCCCGATCCGCCCTCACGCGAGCATCGACGTCGAACCGCTCGACGACGGCGCAAGGTCCCGGATGACATTTGAGCTCGATTTCGAGGGGCACGGCTTCGGCAAGGCCCTCGTGCCCGCCGTACGTCAGCTCGCGGCGCGGGGTGCCCCAGCGAGCCACAGGCGGCTTAAGCAGCGGCTCGAGGCGGACGGATAGCAGCACTGGCGTCGGGCAGTCCGTGGACAGGGCGATTGCTGGGCGGAGCCTATTGCTTCGTCCAGCCTCCGCAGCCTTCCGTTATCAGCCTCTGGCCGCGGACCAGTTTCACCATGGGAAATCCGCTGGTGACAGCTCCTTCAGAGCTATCAGTGCTGCCCGGGCGCGTGATTTGCCAGGAGCACGCGCCTGTGACTTCTTTCATGGTTCGATACGTTCCCGGGGCGATATCCTTCCCAACAATCCATGTTCCGTCTTGGATGATCCCGTCTTGAATAGTCCCGTCTCCGGGCCTGTCTTGGATGGTACTCGGAGCTCGCTGAGCAGCGGCGACTGCCGAATCACGAGCCGCTTCAGTCCCGGCAGCAACCACGCCGAGGAAAAGCGAGGCCGCTCCCACGACGGCAACCACTATTGCGGCCTGTTTGCTGGGTAGCGCAGCCCAAGAGGGCCGCTTGAAAATGAGCGAATAGAGACCAGTAAGCAACGCTGCCAGGCCGACGAAGATCAGGATCGATTCGCCATTCCCTGTAACAGCATTGGCCACGGCAAGTAGGGCAAGCAATGCGCACACGATCCAAAACGAGGGACCGATGCGCTTCTTGGAATCGCTGGACCAATTTTCCCGCGGAGGGTTCTGCGGGAAAGCTGGGGGTCCGAAGCCTGGATGTTGGAAGGGCTGCTGCTGGTAGTAGGGCTGGTACGGAAAAGGCGACTGCTGGAAGGAAGCCTGCTGGAAGGGCGGCTGCTGGTAATGGTGTGGCACTGGAGCAGCAGCGGGTGCTGCAAAAGGCTGCGACGAGCCATACGGAGGCGAGCCCGCAGGCACTCCCGGCGGTGCGAAGGGCTGCGGCTGTTGCAGCGGCACCGCCGGCACTTCCGACTGGCCGTAAGCCGCACCATCCGTGTCGTTTGTCATCAATTCCCCCAATGGAAGTAACCGGCATGGCCCGTTGGTCGGCAGCCGGCCCAACTACGCATCAGACTACGACATCGATTCCAGACATCAGGAATTTCCAGGACATGGAACCGGCATGCCTGAACCCCAATGCCCTACCGGCCGAACGGGCTCACTGCCTAAACTGATGGGGCACGAAGCAATCACGGCTCGCTGGTTTGCCCGTGTTTAGGAATGGAGAGCGCCATGCTCAAGATGCTCTTGTGCAAGCTGAACCTGGGCCACGCCTGGCATGTGGAATCGGCAGAAGATGGCAGCGGCCGCTACAGGCGCTGCACGCGGTGCGGCAAGTACGACCGCGACTGGGATGGCAGCGGCTTTATGCACTGAACGGGCTTATGCCTTCAGTTCTCCTCGGATGGCGTGGCTGGAAGCGAAACCGTAAAGGTGCTGCCTCTCCCGGGTTTGCTGGTGCAGGTGATACTGCCGCCGTGCCGTTCCACGATGGACTTGGTGATGGACAATCCCAGGCCAACGCCCGGAATGGCGGCCTGGCGGGCGGCACCTGTCCGGAAGAAGCGCGTGAAAATCTTCGAGGTCTCCTCCGTGGTCATCCCCATGCCGGTATCTTGAACTTCCAGCTGGATCCACCCGTCGTTCCGGGCAGCCCTCACGGTGACGCGTCCGCCACCCGGGGAGTACTTGATGGCGTTGGACACGAGGTTATCCAGGGCTTGACCCAACCTCAATGGGTCTGCATCTGCCCAGAGGGGTGAAGGTACGTCGGCCACGAGACCCACATTGGCAAAATCAGCCTGCGCATGGGCTGACACCAAGCTGTTCTCAACCAGGCCGGCCACGTCGGTACGCCGTAGGTGGATGCTCTCAACTGCGGCGGCTGACATCAGCAGATCATCCACCAGGACACGGAGCCGCTCGGCGTTGCGCTCAGCGACTTCCAAACGGGTCTGCGCCCTATCCGAGAGCTCTTCATCTCCGCGGAGCACCAAGTCCAGGTTGCCCAGGATGGACGTGAGTGGGGACCCGAATTCGTGGGAAACGTTGGCAACCAATTCATCCTTGGCCGCGAGGGCCTGGACGACGTCGGTCACGTCGCGAAACACGATCACGGCTCCCCCGAACCCTTCATCAACGCCGTATTTCATGCTGCGCGCGGCGGTGGAAATTGCCCGCTGTTCTGCTCCCGTACCGAACCACACAAGGTAATCCGAATACGTTTCTCCCTGGACTGCCCTTTGGGTGGGGCTCTTTTCGGGTGGAAGCGGTGTCAGCCGATCCTGGCCAAAGATCAATAGCTCCTCGCGTGTGGGCGCCGCTCCGGACCGGGATGGAGTCGCCACGCGCTGGAATTCTTTTTGTTGGTTGTTGGTCAAAAGCGTCTCGCCCTTGGAATCGACGGCGACAATTCCGACGTCGATGGTGTCCAGGATCGTCGCAAGCAGCATTTCGCGATCCCTGCTCGCCGCGAGCAATTGCCGCAAAGCTTGGTCACGCTGCCTGACACGCTGTTGCTGAATCCGCGCATTCGAGCCCGAGAGCCGGATGGTAATTGCCACCGCCAACATCACCAGGGGCAGGACGGTAACCGAGAACATGTCGGAGGACGGCGGCTTAGGCAGGTGCGAAATGAATGGCGGGAGGGCAATGACGAGGGGACCCAGAAAACTAATGATGAGGCTGGACCTGGTTCGCAGACCTGAGGCGGACAACCAGATCACGGGAAAAAGTGCCAGAACCACGAGGCCTGGCAGCGAGCCATAGGCACCACTTCGCGTGAATGCGAGGGCAACCAGATCCAGGACCGGAATGACCAGGCTGGCGCCCGGCGCCAGACGCTCCCATGGAACCAGGAAGCAACTCACGAAAAGGATCCCATGCATGAGGATTCCGGTGACAAACAACCCGTTCTGCATGAGGCTTGGCCAAAGGGCTGGGGCAGAGACGAACAATCCTCCGACTACCAGAGTCAAAGGCAATTCACAGACGGCTACCCGGGCTCTGGGCGTCAGTTTTCTAAAGATGCGGGCGGCTGTGCGAAGCAAAGGCTGCTCAGTCAAGGCAGAATCCTTCGTTTGGGGGACACGGACCAAATATCGTTTCGCGCCGATTCCGGGAAGAGCAGGGGGCGGAGCGTAAAACCGGAACGTTGTGACGGCGCATATTGCACATATTAGGTGCTATAAAACTTGAATGCTTGTATCGTACGTATTGGGTGACACTTCCCGCTTTGCGCTGGGCTTGCGGGGATGTGCGCCGACTCGAGGGAATCAATGAGCGAGCCTGGGGTTGCTGTAGTCATTGAGGATGATGAAGACGTCCGGAATTTGGTGGGCGCCATCCTGAGAGAGGCGGGATTTGTAGTCCATTCCGCCGCGACTGGACGCGAAGGCGTCGAGGTTGTCCGACATCATCAAGCCGTGGCGGTGACACTGGACGTCGGACTTCCAGACATGGATGGCCATGAGGTTTTGCGGCGGATCCGGCAATTCAGTGATGCGTATGTTGTCATGCTCACTGCACGCCGTGATGAACCGGATACTCTCACCGCTTTCCTGACGGGTGCCGACGACTATGTAAAGAAACCATTCCTGCCACGCGAGCTAAGGGCAAGGGTCACAGCGATGATGCGGCGCCCCCGCGTAGGCGTTGGGTTGTCCTTGCCCGAGGACGCCAACGAATCCGGCTTGGTCCGTTCGAACGGACGCAATGATCCGGTCCTTGAACACAATGGATTGTCGTTGAATTACAAATCCCGGGCAGTAGCCCTTGATGGTTCTCCCCTGACCTTGACCAGGAGCGAATTCGATCTGCTGCTGGATTTGCTCCGCAACCCGGACGAAGTTCGGACGAGGGCTGACTTGGTTCGGGCTGCCCGTGGCGACTATTACGACGACGATGCATATATCAGCGAAGCCGACGAACGGGCTGTTGAAACCCACATTGGAAATCTTCGCCGAAAGCTGCACGAAGATTCACAGTCTCCCCGGTTTCTGCAGACGATCCGGGGAGTCGGTTATCGACTCGCCCCGAAAAGGCCGGATTAGGAGATGGGATCCGGTTCCGGACTTTCATTCCTCAGTACGTAGCTTTCCCTGAGCTCCTTGACAGTGCGCTGACCACACTCGGCAATCTCATCAAGGAGAGTCTGGGCATTGCTTAATTCACCGTTCAGAATGTGTCCTTCAAGAATGGCTGCGAGCACCGAAAGGCGAATGCCCCCCACCATCGCTGAAGATGTTCTCAGGCTAAGGATCGTGTCCAGGGGCCGCCGCTTCGTCACCACGTTCGACGGCGGCCGCGAGGTTTTCGTACCGTGTTGGCCAGAGCTTCGCGAAGTCGCTTGCAAAGCTGCGCGCTATGCGCGGATCGCCCACCTGATCTTCCAAGAGTTGGAATTCCGCGAGGTCCAGTATCGGCCGTCCGGACGCGTTGGGCATCCATGTGGAGCCTTTCGTCTGTCCGGTACGGTCCGAGTCCCCACGCTCGTCGACCTCACTGAAATCTGAACTGAACATAACTCGATGCTACTTCCTGAACTCAGATTTAAACCGATCTTGTGCTGATCTTGAGCAAATCCTTAGCTCCCCCTGATTTCTTGAGTTTCCTTTTATTACACAAATTCGTTATTCCTGCTCAGCCACCACTGAGGGCTGTTATGGTATTGATCACCGCTGGTCCCAGGATGGCAATAAACAGGACTGGAAAGATGAAGAATAGCAGAGGAAAAAGAATAGTCACCGGAAGCTTCATGGCTTTCTCCTCGGCGCGTTGCCGGCGCTTAACCCTCATGACCTTCGCCTGAACCCTCAACACGCGGCTTATGGCAATTCCATACGTGTCGGCCTGGATAACCGCCTGCACGAAGCTTCGAAGCTCAGGAATATTGGTCCGTTGGGCCAACGCGAGATAGGACTCCCGGCGGCTCCTGCCAACCTGCATGTCCTGGAGTGTCCTGACAAGTTCTTCCGCAAGCGGTCCCTTGCCGTTTTCTCCGGCGCGGGCCATGGCTCCTTCGAAGCCGAGGCCGGCTTCCACGGAGATGAGCATTTGGTCCATGGTGTTGGCGAGTTCCAACTGGATTTTCTTTTGCCGCTCCTGGCCCTTGCTGTAAAGCATCAGGTCCGGAATGAAATATCCCAGCAGGACCACAAAGATCCCCACAAGCTTGATGAGTCCACTCTGGCTGGTGGTAGTGATAAACACACCAAAAATCGCGCCGAGAAGGCCAAGTGCTGGCTTGGCGGCAAGGACACGTCCCAGAGGGAGTGACGTGGGACGGCCAGCCAAAGCCAGCAGTCTGTCCAGTTTCTGGACATAACTTCCAGGGGTAAGCCTGTAGGCCAGGCGCTCCAAAGCCCCGCTCCTGCTCTGCTGCTCCACTTCAATCGCGATTTGACCCCGCGACAGGAGCTCACGGACTGCCCGCGGGGTCCTCCGGTCAGTTGAAAGGAGGGACCACGCGA
Organism: Arthrobacter sp. StoSoilB13; assembly: GCF_019977255.1. Lineage (NCBI taxonomy): Bacteria > Bacillati > Actinomycetota > Actinomycetes > Micrococcales > Micrococcaceae > Arthrobacter > Arthrobacter sp. StoSoilB13. The sequence continues at coordinate 1,966,111 of NZ_AP024647.1, forward strand.
AATAGGCGCTCGGCAGAGGAACGAGCAACAAGGATAAAAGCAGGAAAGGGTGCAAGGTTCACCTCAAAATTTCAAGTCGATGATCTTGCGCATCCACAGACCACCGATGGTCATCAAGATGACGGAACCTCCGATCATCACCCAGCCCAGCGGATTGGTGAACATCACGTTCATATAGCCGGGGTTGACGATCATGAGCATGAACACGATTCCCACCGGGAGGGCCATCAAAATGTAGGCCGAAAACTTTCCTTCTGCAGCCAGGGATTTAATGTGCCCTTTGATTTCACTGCGTTCGCGAATGGTGTCGTTCACCTGGTCCAGCACATCTGCGAGGTTCCCACCCACCTCACGGTTGATCTGGATTGCTTGGGCTATCCACACGAAATCCTCGTTCCGCATTCTCTCCGCCGTATCGTTCAGGGACGCTTGCAAGTCCCGTCCCAGACTTGTCTCCGTGATGACCCTGCGCATTTCTTCGGATGTGGGGCTGACTGATTCCGTGGCAGCAGCGTCGATGGCGCGCAGGATGCTGTGGCCAGCCCTTAGGCCGCCGGAAAGAAGCTGAAGTGTGTCGCCAAGCTGATCATCGAACTTGTCACGCCTTTTGCCGGCCCTGAACTTCAGAACCAGCCGAGCAACGAAGGGTGCCAAAATGCTGAGGAGAATTGCGAAGAGAATTCCGCCGACAATCAGCCCGATCAAGGCTCCCACCACCGCGCCTGCGATCACCAGGACGACGAAGTCCGCTTGGCTCATTCGCACACCCGCGTCATCGAGTTGTTCGCGGTTGAAAAGCCGAACGTTGCGCTGCGTCAGCACACGATGAAGTGCGTCCGTTGTTGACCCGGTGAATCGCGTCAGATGGGAACCGGGAAGCACCTGGTAGGGCCTCCGCCGGTCCAGCGGAACATCGGGGGTCTTTGGCAAAATAACAGCTACCCCGAACAGCACGATGGCTGACAGCATGAGGGCCAGCCCGACGAAAAGAATCATGGCGCGCTCACGTCCTCGGCGTCGATGTCAGTGGAGCCGCAAAAAGCTCGGGAGAAACATGAATGCCCAAGTCCGTGAAGCGATCGATGAACCGCGGACGGATACCGGTGGAAACTGGTTTGCCGAGGAACCTACCGTGAGCGTCGACGCCGGCCGAATAGTCGAAAACAAAAGCGTCCTGAAGCGTGACGATATCGCCCTCCATCCCTTGGACCTCAGTCACGTGCGTGATTCGTCGCGTGCCATCGCGGAGACGCGAAATTTGGATGATGAGATTCACGGCGGACGCGAGCTGCTCACGGATCGCCCGCAAGGGGAGGTCCATTCCAGCCATAAGAACCAGCGTTTCAAGCCTGGCCACGGCATCACGGGGAGAATTCGAGTGCACCGTCGAGAGGGACCCGTCGTGCCCGGTGTTCATTGCTTGCAGCATGTCCAGCGACTCTCCCCCGCGCACCTCACCCACCACGATCCTGTCCGGCCGCATACGGAGGGAGTTCCGGAGCAGTTCCCGGATAGTGACTTCGCCCTTGCCCTCAGTGTTCGGGGGCCGGCTCTCAAGCCTGACCACGTGCTGCTGCTGGATCTGCAGCTCCACGGCGTCCTCAATGGTCACAATTCGGTTGTCCTCAGGAATGAATGAAGACAGGACATTCAACAGCGTGGTTTTGCCGGTTCCCGTACCGCCGGAAACAATAATGTTCAATTTCGCTTTGACGCAGGCATTCAGGAGTTCGGCGATTTCAGGGGTCAGTGTGCCAAAGTCGATCAAATTCCTGATGGTCAAGGGCACTTTGCTGAATTTTCGGATTGTCAGGGACGAACCCCCAACAGCAAGCGGCGGAATTACAGCGTTGACGCGTGAGCCGTCCTCCAACCGGGCATCGACCAGCGGGGATGACTCATCGATGCGGCGTCCCACCTTGGAGACGATGCGTTCGATGACTCTTCTCAGATGGTCTTCGGAGCTAAATCCCGAATCAGTGAGGATCAGCTTGCCGCGCCGTTCGACGTAAATCTGGTCCATTCTGTTGACCATGATCTCCGTAACTTCCGGGTCATCCAGCAGGCGCTGCAGTGGCCCATAGCCCAGGACATCATCGGCCACATCCGCCACAAGCCGGCTGCGCTCCTCAGGAGAGAGCGGCACCTGCTCGGCGTCGATGATCCTGGTCAGCTCTTCCCGGGCAGCCGTCCGTAACTCCTGCTCACTCAACGTTGAATCGTTGAACCTCGCACCCAGACGCTCAAACAATGCCGTTGCGGCGCGTCGCTTCAGGGCAGCGAAGGCGTCCACCGGCTGCTGGGCCTTTGGCATCGGCGTGTCAGGATGATCAGCCAATTTCACCGAGAGGTGGGGTTTCGACGCGACCGTGGCCTTCGTTTGAAGGTTCGGTTTGGCCTGCTGGGCGGCCTGCGCAAAGGTGGGGTTCGCCGTCGAGAGTGGCTTGGATCCTTGTCCAAGCGCAGTGGCTGGAGCCGCGGATTCTTCCTCGGCGTCACGCAGGCGTTCGGACAGCTTCACTGGACTACCACCCTTCTGTGCAGTTTTCGCTGGGCCGTGGCCCGCCACGCGGGGTTGAACCGTTGAACGAGATGGTTCAAGCCCTTGATTGCTGGATCCTTCGCCCCCTCTTGCAGCACCGGAATTCCACGGTTGGTGGAGAGCGCCACTGCTTTTGACCGGGGGATGCTGATATCAACGGGGGCACCAACGGTCGATTCAACGTCCTGGACGGACAACCCGGACTTGGAATCGGCCATGTTGAGTACCACATGGCGGGTTTCCGGGAGCAGATTCAGCTTGCGAAGGATGTCCAACCCGGAGCGCAGGCCCCGAACACTTGGCACGTCCATGGCTGACACCCACACGGCGTCGGTGCACTGCTCCAACGCCGCGAGGCCGATTTCAGGCAACCCCGGAGCTGTATCAACCACCACGTACTGAAACTCTTCGGCAAGTTGCTCCAGCAGCCGGCCCACCTGTTCGGGAGTAATTTCGTCTGCTTCAACAGGATTTTTGGGCGCGCACAGAGCATAAATGCTAGCGGGATGGACCGTGAGAAATGCCTTGAGTACCAAAGAATCCTGGCTGGCCGACGGCGTGACCGCATCAGTGACAGTATGTTCCGGATTGAGGTAGAGCCCTGAGGCGACATCACCGAACTGCAAATCGAGATCCACGATCACTACGCTCATCGGCGCTATCTTGCCCAACCCCACGGCAATGTTCGTGGCGATGGTCGTCTTTCCCACGCCACCCTTGGGAGAAAAGACGCCGATCACAAGTCCCTTAGGTGCTCCTGCCGGCTTAGGTTCCGAAGTTCGCTGACGTGTGGCGAAGGACTGGCAAGCACGCTCCAGGGTGACCCTGATCTCGGCCGTGTCTGCGGATGGGCTCATGATGTCGCGGATGCCGGACCGCATCGCTTGGAGGATAAAGTCCGGCTGCGGCTCAGCGACGAGAAGTACGCTGAGCTCCGGCACCTGAACGTTAAGGACCGTAGCCAGGCGCATCGCTTCCTCCACTGGCACGTCCGGGCCTAGGATCAGCACCTCGAGTTGTCCCTGGTCCAAGGCGCCGAAGAGCTCGGCGGGGTCAACAGGCAGGACGTTGGTGAAGAAGGTCTGCACGCTTCCGGGGAGGCCGCCGGCAACGGCTTGACGCAGCCGCTGATCAAATTCAGCACTGGGCGTTATCAGGACAAAGCGACTCACTTGTACACCTCGCTCCGTTGGATGATTCTGGGTCCGCTCTCCTGGGCGTCCACCGGCTCCTTGCTCAGCCAGATCTTGGCGAACTCGGCGGCGAAAACGATCTTGGCTGCGTCAGCGTCGCCCACTGCAACGGTCAAGAGGAGAGAACCGGTGGGCAGGGTGCTGTCCTTGGGATCGGGTGCTTGGGTCCCGGGACTCGGGGCAGGGCTGGGCTGGGCCGTGGCTGCTGGCTCGGGGGCACGCTGCACTGCGGTCACAAGCACCTTGTGAATGGACAACTGGGTGGTTTCCTTGTCCGGCTTGGACTCGATTCCACCGTTGGCCATGGAAATGAAAATCCCGACGTGGTCACCAGGAACTATCCGTCCCCCCACGACTCGCACGGGGTCCAGCTGGAACGAAACTTCCTGCATTCCTGGAGGCACCGCAACGTTTCCCGGGGCCTTCAATGCCTCCGGAGCTACAAGACGCTCGGCCACCAATGGTTCGCCCGGTACCAGGTCCACAGCGGCCACCTTGCCCGCCGAATCGCCCAACGTCTTGAGCGCCGATTCGGGGACAGAAGACTCCGGAAGTTGCTGCGCGGCAAGGGAAGCCTTCATGGCCTCTACCGGCGTGCCGGCGGGAATCGGCGCCTTGACCATCAACACGTCGACAGGCGCAAGATTCTGGACAGCGCGTTGATCAGCGCCCTGCGCATAAGCGAACACGAGGATCACCCCTATGACCGCCAGCAGCGCTGCTGCCGATCCTGCCAATAAGCGTGATTTCACTTAACACTCCTGTGCTTAATAGTTGGAAAGGCTAGCTGGTCAGGCGCACTACGGTGACACCATTGGCATCCACAGGTCCCAAGGAATAGCCATCTGCCAGCGATACGTACTTGACGAACCTCCCCACGATCCCCCGGCAATTTCCGGTGCAGGACAGTGAAGAGGAAACATAGGGGCTCTCGTTGTGGAAAGCGTCAGGGAGGCTGCTGCCGCCGCTGAACTTCCATCCCGTCACTTTGAACGCTGCAAACGAGACCAAGTGGTAAATGGCCCCGCTGCCTGTGCCCGTGACGGCATTGAAGACCGGAAGCAGCACGATAACGTCTTTTCCGGCGTTGATGCTGGCTGCCCACTTGTTCAGGGTGGTTGCACAGTTTGGCGGCACGCTGTTCCCGGGAGCGCTGCCACCTTCGCTGAGCGCCAGGTCAATGGTGCCACCGCACACGCCAGTATCCTGGACAGTCCATCCGAACCCGCCCTCGACTGCCGCCCCTGAAGGCCCGTAGTTGCAGCTGGGGTTGGCGCCGGTACCGTGAGCCTGCAGGAGCTGTTGGACACCGCCAACGTACCCTTGCACCTGGCAGATCGAAAACGCCAGGGGAAATGGAGTTGTTCCAGCACGAGGACTGCCCCACTGAACAGTCGACGACGTCACAACGTCTGCCGTGTTCATGCCCAGGACACGGCCGAAGACCAGTGAAACGGCATTTGGAGCGCCGCCCGCTTGCTGGGAGCCGGCGGACACGGTCACCTTCCGGTTAGTCAGATCAAGGTTTACCGAGTTGATGTTTCCAAGGCCGTCTATGGCATTCTTATTGGCCATGTCCTTGGCGATTTGGGACGTAGTGGAGCAATTCGGGTCGCTAAGATTGGCGGCGCATTTCTCTGCCACGGCCAGGGCCGCTGCATCGGATCCGTTCTGCGCCTGCGCCTTTTCCGAGTAGAGCATTCCAGCGTCCACAGCCAGGGCGGCAAAGCCAAGTAACGCAACCAGAATCAGAGCTATGAGGACCGCGACGGCTCCGCGTTCGCCGTCGTCATTGCCTTTTAGCCGCCACATACCATGACCCCTACTCCTTGCATCGGGAACGGTCCTGCGATTCCCGTGAGGGTGCTGAGTGTGTATTTGACGGTTACGGACATCTGCGCGCCGGACGTGCAGCTGGTGGCACTGAAGGTGAAGTTCGCATCTGCCAGCTTGGGATTCAGGGTTACAGCGGCGTTTTTTGCCGCGGTCCTGGCTGCCGACTGATCATTTGCGATGGACATCACGCGCACGCCTTCGCGGGCAGCGTTCGTGAGCGAGACCTGCGCGTTGTAGGCCCGTCCGAATTCCATGATCCCCAGAACCAGGAGTATCAGGATGGGTGCAAGCAGTGCGAACTCGACCGCTACTGCACCTCGTTCTGATGTCCTGTGCATGTGGATCTGCCTTCTCATCGAAAGTGGAAAGGAGGTTCGGGTGGGTGGGGCCACCGACCCACCCACCCGGGTACCCGCTGAGAGCCGGACTACTTCGAGCAGCTGCCAACAACGGCCGGGGTCGAACCCGAAGCTGGTGCAGAGGCCGTCCAGGTGCCGCCCTTGACGGCACAGGCTGAGCTATTGAAGGTCTCGACGAGGTTCCCGCCGAGCAGGGTCACAGCAACGATGATGACAACGGCGATGAGCGCAACCATGATGCCGTATTCGACGGCGGTAGCGCCGTTTTCTTCACGACGGGCACGGGATGCGATGGTGCGGAAGGTAGCAAACATTTTGAAAACTCCTGAGCGAGTTGGGGAGATGTGGGCTGGCCCGATACCAGCTCCCAACCAACGTAGCAACGGAGAGAGGCCCATATCGGAGTCCTTGGGACTTCCTGTGGAAAGCCTCTGGAACCTGCGCATTTCCTGCGCTAAACCTAGGAAATCCCTCGCTTTGCCCACACAAAAATAAGGCCGCGCCACCATCGGCACGGCCTTATCGTTGAGATTTGTCAGCCCATTGCAGGGGCAACCACGGGTGGTGGCGAGAGCTGCTTACGAGCCCACCGGGCCAACTTCTTGCCCTTGCCCTTCCACCAGTTGTCTTCATCCTTGTCGGAGTGCCAGCGGAAGATGATCATCACCAGCACGGCCATGCACATGGCCACCTGAAGCCATGACCAGGTGACCGCTTCAGCGAGCGCGCTGATCCCCATGACCATGATGGAAGGAACCGCCAATGTCCTGAAAATCGTATTCGCCACGTACCGGGGGCGTGAACTGGGTATGGACATCGCACGCACCATATCGAAGCACAGGCACACCACTACCATTATTTGTCCCACGGACATAAGGAGAAGCCCGGGCAGCGACCCCGCGAACATTGCTGCCGATTCCATTCCTGTACTCAACGTAACCCCTCCAACAAACGTCATTTCAGATCCTCTGTGCTCAATTGAATCGGCTGCAGAAGGGCCCCGTCACGAGTAGTGGGTACTCGTTTCCGGCCGGCCCGACTACTTGCTTGCTTGCCGGGTACTTGGTCTTGGCGTGGGAGGACTTTTCACAAATTCCTGTGCTTTCGTACCGCGCGTTGTCTTTGCTGATCTGTGAATCACTATGCTGGGCAGCAGGACTTGGTTTTCAGATCCGGGGGGATGGAAGGTGCTTGGCTATGGGGGATAGCGTTTTCTTGCCGCTGGAGGACTATTTCAGCAGAATCGGTAGGCGCAGGGCGGTTGTGTTGTGTCAGTTGCCCTTGATGGTCATGGTCACGTTGATTGTTTTCCTAGCAATCCTGTTCAACGGCAGCAGCCTCTTCGACCCTGTCTTCATCGTGGTCCTGCTCCTGCACGTCATGATCCTGGCTGCATGCCTCGTTCTTCCATGGAACCGTCTTCCCAGTTGGAGTTTCGTTTTCATCCCCGTACTGGATTGTCTCGTTCTTGGCCTACTCCGCGAGGTCGGCGGTCCGGTTCTCAGCGTGGTGGGGCTTGTCATGGCTTTCCCTGTGATCTGGCTGTCTGTCAGCGTCAGCAAGGTGCGCGTGGCCCTCGCCATCCTGGCACCGCTTTGCGCCACTGTTGCGTCACCGTTCGTATTGGGGCACGAGGTTGAACGGCCAGAGTTGGTCCGGATGATTGTCTTTCCTGTCATCATGACTGGTTTGACGATCACGGGACACGCTGTTGCCCGTGGGCTTATAGAACATGGCGACACACTGGACCGTAAGGATCGCGAACTGGTGCGGCTCCACGGTGCAACCAAAGAACACGCACAACTGCTGGATACCGTCCTGGAAACGGTCAACGTCGGTGTCTGGGCCATGGACACAAACGGTGGCGACATTCTTACCAACCGCCGCCTTCGGGCCGATCGTTCATGGGTTCAGGAGTCGACGGACTCCGTAAACCCCTTCACGGTTGTGACTGGACCGTCCGCCGAAGAGCGGAACGGTCCCGCGGATTCTGCCGTCCGAGGCGCCAGTTTCACCAACAGGCTGGTCCGGGTGGGCGATGGGGAGAAGCAGCGGACCTTTTCTGCGGCCGCACGGCCGCTGCTCGACGAATCGGGCCAGTTGAAGGGTTCCATCATTGCTTTCACGGACGTCACAGCCCTGGTGAAGGCGCAAACAGCGCGTGACAAGTTCGTCGCCACTATCTCCCACGAACTTCGGACTCCGCTAACGTCCATCCTTGGTTACCTGGAAATATTCGCCAACCAGCCGAATCCTGCGTTCATGGGCATCATCGAACGGAACGCGGAACGCCTACTGACCCTTGTCAATGATTTGCTCCTTGTCGCCTCCGAAGACCTCGAACTGCGTCGCCGGCCGACCAACGTCTCCGAGCTGCTCCAGGAGTCGGTCAAGAACGCCAGGCCGGCCGCCGCCGCAAGGGGCATCACCATTGCTCTGCAAATCCATGGAGACGTCGCTGCAGATGTGGACCCCGGTCAATTCTCCAAGGCCATTGACCAGTTGCTGTCCAACGCAATCAAGTTCTCTCCCGAAGGCACACAAGTGGTCATTGGCCTCCAGGGAAAAAACGGCGAGGTAGAGCTCTCCGTCCGCGATCAGGGAATCGGCATGACCGAACAAGAACAAGACGAAGCCTTCACCAAGTTCTTCCGGGCCGATCATGCAATGGAATCAGCAATACCGGGGGCAGGCCTGGGGTTACCACTCAGCAAAGCCATTGTTGAAGCCCATGGCGGAACCATCGGGTTGAACAGCCGGCCGGGTTCCGGCACGACTGTGACGGTCACTGTTCCTCGCTAGGTGCAGATCCAATATCAGGTGCAGATCGAGCCTGCCCGCCAGCCCGCGGCAACCTCCTTCATCGATATCGTGACGATCGTCATAATTTCATTATCTAGCCACGATAGCCCAGGCCCCACATGAGCGCAAGAGGCTGGTTGGTATGCCAAGGTCGCCAGTGATGGGGTGATGATCGCAGAAAGAATTGAACATTCCCCAGCCCTATTGACGCTTCTTTCACGTTTGGTATACCGTCGGCGCTATTCGGCATCCACTTGACTGGATGCCTCGACGATGAGGGAAGACGAATGGCAGAAGTAGAAGTCGTTTCGAACCAGGGCCGGAGCTGGCTGTGCCAACTGCGGAAGCGATGTGGTGCTCGAGGGAGAGACCCGCACAGTCAGGAACCAGGTGGCTCAAACAGGGCTGATGGAGGACAAAGTGCAGCGCGGGTCTGCGCTGGCGAAGATGCGGGGATTCGGAGCTGACGGCTTCCGTGACCAAAGCCGTCCACTGGTTCTGGCCCCGAGTTGGCTCCTGGCGCATATCAATGACGAGATGGTTCTCCTGGCCGATCACGAGGTTGTGGTCAAGAACGGTCGAATTGAGGCAGTCAGGCCCCGCACGGGCAGCACCGACGAGCGCGTGGATATGCCGGGACAATTGCTCCTTCCCGGACTGATCTCCATGCACAGCCATGTAGCCGGAGGCGCAGCCACCCGTGGTTACGTTGAAGGCAACCTGACTCCCATGAGCAAAGGGGCGCCGCTGCGGCAGGGGCGCCAATTCCTCAAAGCCATGGTGCTCCTTGAAGACCTTCCGGCCGAAGATCTGGACACAATGACCGCGTTGAACCTGGCTGAAATTCTTCGCGGTGGGTGTACTACCCAAGTGGAAATGTCCAAGGGCCTGCGCTCAATGCAGTCATACGTCCGGGTTGCCCGCGAGTTTGGCATCCGGGGCTACCCTTCAGGCGCTGTCCCGGGAATGAAGCGGATCCTGCCCATATGGAAGCGGGGTACGGACGATCAAGCGTTGTTCGATTCGGTGCCGGAAACCCTGGCCGAAATCCAGGAAAACCTGGACTACGCCCGCAGCATCAACGGCGTTGACGATGGTCGCATCCTTCCCATGATGGCGCCGGCAACCAACGCTGTGCACACACCGGAAACCTTTGCGGCAATGAAGTCGGCAGCACAAGAGCTGCACGGCCTGCACATTCACCTTCAGGCTGGATATGGCCGCGCGCCTCAGCCAGACAAGGTAGCCATGAACAGGCTCTGGGGCCAGGATGAAATACCGTGGCTGCACAGCATGGGCATCTTCGATGGTTCCGTTCGCGTCTTCGGGGCCCATCTGCTGGGCATCGACTTTGAGCGTGACCTCCCCCTTCTGGCGAACTCCAGCTTCACGTTTGCCAACTGCCCTTCCGGTACGGGAGCGGGAGTAACACCGGCGCAGTGGCCGTGGCCGGAAGTGCTGGGGGCTGGCGTCAATTCCGGCATCGGTTTGGACACCCACTCCAACGACTACATCGAGAACCTGAAAATGGCGGTCATCTATGGGCGCATCCGTGCTGACTTCCTGGGTGATTCCACCCCGGTGCCCATGGTCCGCCCATCGATCTGGACCGCCGTCGAGGCAGCCACGCTGGGCGGAGCTAGGGGACTTGGCCGTGAAGATCTGGGCCGCATCGCCGTGGGAGCGAAAGCAGACCTCACGAGCATCGACGTCAGTGGCATGTTCGTCGGCGTCGGAACCGTGCCGCGCGAACCCCTGAACCACCTCATGTACGCCAATGGCCTCTCTGTCAGGAATGTCATGACAGACGGACAGTGGCAGGTCCGCGACGGCGCCCTGACTATCGTTGACGAGGCCGCCTTGGTCCACAAAGCCGGCAAGGTCGTCCAGAGAATCTGGGACCAGATGGCAGCCGACGGAGTCTTTGTGGACGAGCCCCGCAGCGACCTCATACCCGCCGCTTCCCTCCGCTAACCCCTCCCCCGCACATCCCGCGGTTCACACCCCGGGATATTCCGTGCTGCCCACTTTTGACCATGTAGTTCCCTTCAAGACCAAGTAGTTCCCTTCAAATTATTAGGAGATAGATCAATGAAGAACTTTGCTCCCCAGGTATCTGAATACTGGAAGAAGGTCGCTGTAACGACAGTTCTCGTCGGCATAGTCGCAAGCACCGCCGCCTGTGGTGGCGCCGCACAGCCGGCTACGAAGGTGGAACCGGCAGCAAGCGGTAATGCCTCCTTAAGTGATCTGCTCCCCGCAGACATCAAAGCAAAGGGTTCCATCACTGTCGGAACACAGCCCGACTTTGAACCCGCCAACTACACTCCGATCGGCGAAGACGGCGTCAAGGGATTCAACATTGACCTGATGGACGCGATGGCAGCCAAGCTGGGCCTTAAAGTCACCTACCAGAAGGTCCCTTTCGACCAGCTTCTGGTGGGCGTGCAGAACGGCAAGTTTGACGCCTCCATTGCTGGCATGACGGACCGGCCCGGGCGCCAGGAAAAAGTTGATTTCGTAGACTACCAAGTGGCAGGAACCGTCTTCATGGTGGCCAAAGGCAACCCAAAGAAGATCACCAGCGAGGTCAACGGCGGGTGCGGAATCAAGATCGGCGGAGTCAAGGGCAACGACGACGAACGTCTGGTCAAACTGATGGCCGAGGCCTGCACCGCCGAAGGCAAGCCTGCCCCGGAACTAGTAACCTTCCCCACCGGAAGCGATAAGAACCTGGCGCTAACCTCAGGCCGTGTGGACGCTATGTTCTGGCCCGATATGGCCGTATCCGTAGTGCAGAGGGAGACCGGTGGAAAGCTGGAGTCCGTTCCGGTGAACTTCGAGGAAAAAGTCTTCCTCGGCATGATCTTTAACAAGCAAACCCCTCAATTGCGCGACGCCTTCCTCAAGGCAACCGAGGCCATCCACGCCGACGGCACGTATGACGAGATCCTGAAGAAATGGGATGTTGCTGTCATCGATCTGCCAAAGCCCGGAATCAACCTCGCCAAATGACCACAAATAATGAAGCGCTGACAAAAGTGCATTTGGCGACCGATTCCCCACTGACAACTCCCCGACGTAGTTCGGACCAGTCCCAGGGAGTATCCGGAGAAAAGGCAAGAAGGCGAAAACCATACGGACAATGGGCCTCCGCAGCCCTGATCCTGGCAACCATCGGCGCATTCTGTTGGACGCAGGCCGGCAATGAAAGGCTCGACTGGGCCGGCGTGGGCCAGTTCATGTTTCATCCAGCCATACTGAAAGGCATAGCAGTCACGCTGGAACTCGCGGTTTTCAGCATGCTGATCTCGGTGGTTCTGGCCTTCGGCGTCGCCCTCATGTGCCAAAGCAGAAACCGCGTGGCATCAGCAGTAGGCAAACTGTACGTCTGGTTCTTCAGGGGCGTACCCCTGCTGGTGCAGATCCTCATCTGGTTCAATCTCGCCGTGCTTTACCCCACCATCCTGGGGAGGGACACGAATGAATTGATCTCAGGATTCACCGCGGGCCTCTGTGCCCTGTCTCTGGCCGAATCCGGATATATGGCGGAGATTATTCGAGGCGGCATCATCTCGGTCAATAAAGGCCAAACTGAGGCGGGACTGAGCATCGGCCTTACCCGGGGACAAGCCCTTCGCCGGATCGTCCTGCCCCAAACCATCAGGGTCATCATTCCGCCCACGGGAAATCAATTCATCGGACTGCTCAAGGCAAGCTCGTTGGTCTCAGCGATCGGTGGCAGCGACCTGCTCACCCAAACCCAGTTGATCTATGGACAAAACTTCAAGATCGTTCCCCTGCTCATCGTCGCCACAGTTTGGTACCTGATCCTGGTAAGCGTCGCCAGCGTGGGCCAATACTTCCTGGAGCGGAAGTTCAATCCGGAGGGAGCATCCTCCCGCCTCTCATTTCGGCAACTCTTCCTAGGCCGTGCTGCCGTGCCGGAACAGCAATCCGCACTTATCCGGAAGGCAGGACAGCCATGAGTGCCGTTCAAATGCAGGAACCCTTGATGGAAGCCCGGGATGTCAACAAATGGCTGGGACGTAACCACATTCTTCGCGGAGTGGACATGACGGTGGAGCCAGGCGAAATTGTCTGCGTCCTCGGTCCATCAGGCTCTGGCAAGAGCACGCTGCTCAGGTGCATCAATGGACTTGAGGCAATCGAGTCCGGCACCATCAACGTGGATGGCGACCGCGTGGGATTCAAGACCCACAAGGGACAGCTGTACGAACACACCGAACAAGAAGCTGCACTGATGCGTCGGAGGATTGGGATGGTCTTTCAGCATTTCAATCTTTTCAATCACATGACGGCCCTGCAAAACGTCACATATGGCCCCCGGAAAGTCCTCGGCCTCCCCAAAGCAGAGGCAATCAAACAAGGGCTGGATGCGCTGGACAAGGTTGGCTTGTCCTTGAAACGAGACTCCTATCCAGCGCAACTTTCCGGCGGGCAGCAGCAACGCGTAGCAATCGCCCGCGCGCTGGCCATGAAACCCCAACTGATGTTGTTCGACGAACCAACCAGCGCCCTGGACCCGGAATTGGTGGGCGACGTACTGGCGGTCATGAAGCGGGTGGCTGAGGAAGGGATGACGATGATCATCGTGACCCACGAAATCGGATTCGCCCGGGAAGTCGCGGACAGAGTCGTGTTCATGGATGAAGGCCGGATTGTCGAATCAGGACCGGCAGCACAGGTACTCGACCATCCATCCAACGATCGAACAGCCAATTTCCTTCGCCACGTCAAGTGAAAGCGTGGGGTCCGGCGATCGCCGGACCCCACGACACCAGAACAGGAACACTACCCTATGACAGACCGTGAAGCCCTGGACGATGTTCCAGTTTCAGCATCACGCACAGCCTTGGCTTATTTACACATCAGAGACCGGATTATCAGCGGGGACCTGACGCCCGGGACGTGGCTCAGGGAGCGGGAGCTATCCACTGAGCTCAACGTTTCCCGTGTGCCGGTCCGGGAAGCCCTGCTGCAACTCGAGGCCGACGGCTACACCACCACAGGGCCACGGCACGGTGCCGTTGTTCGACAAATGACCATTCAGGACGTCAATGAAGTATTCGATATCAGGCTCAGCATTGAAGTCTCAGCAGCAAGCATTGCCGCCAGGCAGGTAGCCGATGGTGCCGCTCCCGATCAGCTGCTCACGGTCATGGCACATGCAGAATCGCTCATCGACAGCCAGGATGCCGATCTGAGGGCACGGACAAATATCGCCATTCACGACGAAATCTTCCGGCTGACGGGCAACGAGCTGCTGACCTCCGTCATAAGGCCGGTCGCCAACCGCATGCGCTGGCTTTTCGGAAATGTGGTGGAACAGGACGCCGCGGTGCTGTGCCAGGAACATCGGGCATTGTGCCAAGCGATATGCATGGGGCAAGCAGAACTGGCCTCGGCCTTGGCCGTCGCCCACATTGAGCACAGCAGGGCCCCTGCCATTGCCCAGCTCGAAGGAAGGCTCCCCTCCCGCCGTGCGCAACATGCCAGACCCCCTGGCTCCTTCCACCCCCGGACACAGAGGCACCCATGACACTTGTTCTCACAGCATCCACACTCGAGTCCCTCGCCAGCATGACCGAAACCATTACCGCCGTCGAGCGCGGTTTTGGTGACATCGCCCGCGGCACTGCCCTTCAGCCCGGTCCGCTAGCTCTGCACCTACCGTCGTCGGAGGCGCGCTACCTACTCATGGCCGGGCTGGCAGAAAGCCAAGGGCTGGCGGCAGTGAAGCTTCTTTCCGATATCCCCGCGAACCACCATGAAGGGCTGCCTACCCAGCGCTCCAGTATCCTGTTGGCCGATCGGCGGACAGGTGAAACACTCGCCCTTCTGGACGGGCGGGTGCCCACCCGAATTCGAACCGCAGCCGCGAGCGCCGTTGCCAGCCGGTTCCTTGCCCGCCCTGACAGTTCAACTCTGGGGCTGGTTGGTGCAGGAGCCTTGGCCATCGCCCACGTTGAAGCGTTGATGGCGGTTCTTCCCATCCGGAAGGTAGTGATGTGGTCCCGAAGCGCGTCTACACTTGCGGCGTTCAAGGCCAGGACCGCGCACCACCAGATCGAATTCGTGAGGGCCTCCAGTGTCCAGCACGTTGTGGAGGAAGCCGACGTGCTCTGTACCCTGACGCCGTCCGTGGAGCCTTTGGTTCGTGGCGAGTGGTTCCGTCCCGGACTGCATGTCAATGCTGTCGGCGCCCGGCCGCGTCCTACCCACCGGGAAATCGATTCGGAGGGGATGCGAAGGTCACGAGTGTTCGTGGACAGCATGCCAACTGCTATTGAGAAGTCGGGCGACCTCATGATGGCTGTGGCCGAAGGAGTCATAGCGATAGACGACGTCGAGGGTGAACTCGGCGGGGTCATCGCCGGCGACGTGATGGGACGCGAAAGCGAGGACGATATTACGCTCTTCAATTCGGTGGGAATCGGCATGCTTGACCTGGCAATTGGCCGGCTGCTGTACGACGCTGCGGTCCTTCATGGGTTGGGAACCAGCATCGATATGTCCCGGTGATGAAAGAGCACTCGTCAACCCCTCAGGGACGGTGTGTTGGATAATCAAGGTATGGGCGCGGAGCTGCTGACAATTCCTGAATGCCCCCATGCTGCGGCCGCTCAGCAACTCTTCGAGCGGGCACTGAGGCTGGCCGGGGTTTCCGGAATGGTGCACTTAGTGGTGGACTCCGAGGAGGAAGCAGCCTCGCTCGGTTTCCACGGCTCCCCCACGTTCCAGCTCGACGGACAGGACCTCTTTCCGGTCCTCGGCGAGCCCGCGCTGACCTGCCGGATCTATCCAACCCTCGACGGCCCCCGAGGCCTGCCGCAGCTGGAATCGCTCCGAACGGCGATTCAAGAAAAGCTGAAGGGCATTTAGCTTAGGGCCGGGTCAGGAATGACTCGACTTTTCCAGGGTCCCTCTCGATCACCGGCTCCAGCACTTCATCAATTTTGGCGAGGACTTCCGTGGTGAGCTTTACCCCGGACGCCGTGGCATTGTCCACCAATTGCTCGGGCTTGGAGGCCCCAACGATCGCTGCCGAGACGTTGCTGTTCTGCAAAACCCAGGCCACGGCGAGGGCGGCCATGGACAGTCCTGCTTCCTTGGCAATGGGCTGCAATTCCTGGACCTTCTCCAGCACCTCCGGGCGCATGAACTTGTGCTCGTCTTTCAGAGCCTCGTCCTCCGTGGTGAAGCGCGAATCGGTGGGCGCCCCCTTGCCTGGAATGTACTTGCCTGTAAGGACGCCCTGTGCCAACGGGGACCAGCAGATCTGTCCCAGGCCGAGCTCCTCGCTGGTGGGTACGACTTCTTCCTCGATGACCCGCCACAGCATTGAGTACTGGGGTTGGTTCGATACGAGCCCGATACCAAGGTCTTTGGCGAGTGCGGCACCGGCCCGGATTTCGTCCGGAGTCCATTCGGAAACTCCGATGTAGAGTGCTTTGCCGGCCCGGACGATGTCCGCGAATGCCTGCATCGTCTCCTCAAGCGGCGTTTCGTAGTCGTAGCGGTGGGCTTGGTAAAGGTCAACGTAATCCGTACCGAGCCTGCGCAACGAGCCGTCGATTGACTCCATCATGTGTTTACGCGAGAGCCCACGATCGTTCTTCCCTTCACCAGTGGGAAAGTAGACCTTGGTGAAGATCTCCAAGCCTTCACGCCGGACCCCTTTGAGGGCTTCGCCCAAGGCCGATTCTGCACGGGTTCCCGCGTAAGCGTCGGCTGTATCAAACGTGGTGATCCCAAGATCCAGTGCTTGCCGTACGCAGGATGTTGCCGCCTCCTGGTCGATCTGTTCGCCATGGGTGACCCAGTTGCCGTAGGCCAGTTCGCTGACGTACATTCCAGAGGCGCCGAGCTTGCGATATTCCATGGGTTAAGTCCCTTTCAAAGGTGTGACTGTTGGCTGTGGGGGGTGTGACTCTTAGTCAGGTGGTGTGACAGTGCGCCTGCCCCGCAAGGGAAATGGCGGCGCTGTAGTGCCGCGAACAATCAGTTGGGCGGACAGCACCAAATCCGGCTCCGCACCGGCGTCGTGCGCTATCAAAGCCAGCAACCGACGCGCGGTTTCGGACCCCTGCAGGGCGACCGAATGGTCCATGGTGGTCAGGTCGAGAATCCCGGAGAGTTCGTGGTTATCGAAGCCAATGACCGACATCTGGTTCGGAACATCGATTCCTGCCGCCTTGAGAGTGTGCAGCACGCCGAAAGCCATTTCGTCGGACGCCACGAAGACCGCAGTAGGGGCTACTTCCGCGCACAACAACCTGGCCATCGCTCTCGATCCGCCAGCCGTTGAATTTTCCTCGTGGACCTCAAGGTCCTGGCCGGGCTCCAACCCAGCCTCGGCCAAGGCCGCGCGGTAGCCCTTCAAACGGTTTGCCGGCGGGACGCCACCCAACGTGCTGTCTGCAGCCTCGCGAATTCCGATGAAGGCGATGCGTTCGTGCCCCAAATTGATGAGGTGCCGGGCTGCTGCCCGCCCCGCCGCGTGGTCGTCCACCCGAACACCAGACCTGCCCGGAGTTCCCGAGCCCAAAAACGCTAGCGGCAAGTTCTGGGCTTCAAGGGTGGCCAGTTCCGCCGGAGTCGGCTGCAAGGCAAAGATCAACACGCCATCAGCTCGCCCGGCAAGGCTCGACCCCGCGAAGAAACGCTCCCGCGCGGCAGTATCGGCAAGTTCGTACAACAGGACATCAAAGCCTGCCTGGCGAAGCACCCGCCCCGCCGACGCCAGCACCTGCCCAAAGAACCATTTGGAGAGGTTGGGGGTGACAATCGCAATGGCTCCCGTCCGGCCAGTCGCCAAACGGGAACCAGCAAGCGAGGGAACATAACCTAGTTCCCTCGCGATACTTTGCACGCGCTTGCGCGTCTCTTGCGAAACACCCGGCATATCCCGCAAGGCACGCGAAACCGTCGATACCGAGACCTTCGCACGTTCCGCAACCGCATCCACTGTTGACGACATGGGAATGACGGTAGCGGCAACGCCAGATTAACGCAAGCGCTTGCGGAGTAGATCAAACGGGGATGGGCCCTGAGTCAACTGGGCCCATCCTGAACGGTCTAAGGAGATGTGCTTGGCGACGATGAGGAAGTCATGCTGCCTTCCGAGGTGCTCATGGTTGGTGTCGGTGTCAACGATTTGGACGACGGCGAGCTGCTCATGCTGCTGGGCGAGCTGGTCATGCTTCCGGAAGAACTGCTCATCATTTCACCGGGAGTTTCGCTACCGCCCTCGGCTTTCGCGAGCACCTTGTTGATCAGGTCTTCGAGTTCCTTCTGGTCAGGAGCGCCCAGGTTTGGCCCACTTTTAGTGGCCACCACCAGCAACCTCCCGTCGGCCGCGGAGACCTGCATCAGCTTCTTCTGGCTTTCGTCGGAACGGGTGCTGATTGTTCCGAACGTTTCCTTTGCCTTCGTCTTGGCGTCCAATTCCTCACTGGAGACTTCGTATGTCTGGCCAACAGCTTTCACAGTGAACTTTGCGCACTTATCCATGTTTCCGCTGATGTCCTTGAGAACCTTTTCAGCGTCAGGCCCTTCGCTGCCGGATTGCGCGGACAAGGACCTGGGCTGATCACTGTCAGACAGTGCCACGGCAACATCTCCGTGTTCAACCTTGTCTACCAGCCCAGCCGTGGCGATGTCCTTGCAATCCTCGGGATCCACACTGGCCGTATTCAAAAGCAGATCGGCGATCTTGCCACCTTGGTCTACCTGCTCCTTGGAATAGAGCTTGAGTTCGTTGCCATCTCCATCCCTCATACCGGAGATGAGCTCTCGCAATTCATCCTCGCTGTAGACCTTCTCCTGGGCCGGCGCCGAGGCCGAGGTTGGGGCTGACGACGTGGTGGTAGATGAAGGACTTGCTGCACTGCCCCCACCTCCGCTGCACCCCGCCAAAGCCACTGCCGCAACTGCCAATACTCCAGGCGCTGGAACTCTTCGCATCAGATACTGCTTTCCGAGACGTTCAAAGCGGGTTTTCTAAAGCTGTCCGCCCGGACCGCTGTCCTCCACCTCACCGCGCCAAGCACCTGTTTCTGTTCCCCGGGACTCGATAAAGTCCTTAAATTTCCGCAGATCGGCTTTAACCTGCATCTCGTCGATCTTCAAGGCCGCACCTGCCTTCTCGGTAAAGGTTTCCGGTGCCCACTCGAAATGGACGTTGACTTTGGTGTGGTTATCATCCATCCGGGTGAACCGCACGACGCCG
Organism: Arthrobacter sp. StoSoilB13; assembly: GCF_019977255.1. Lineage (NCBI taxonomy): Bacteria > Bacillati > Actinomycetota > Actinomycetes > Micrococcales > Micrococcaceae > Arthrobacter > Arthrobacter sp. StoSoilB13. The sequence goes on from NZ_AP024647.1 coordinate 1,985,098, forward strand.
GCATGGGACTTCCCGTCGGTACTGCGCCAGGCGATTCGGTCATCTGGCTCCTGGTCGACGATTTCGGTATCGAATTCGCGCTCCACGCCAGCGATTTTGGTGACCCAATGGTTGGTGGTGTCAGTCAGTTGAGTCACGGACTCTACACCGGACATGAACTGGGGAAAGGACTCAAACTGGGTCCACTGGTTGTAGGCCGTGCGAACCGGGACGGCGACATCGATGGTTTCTTCAACGGTTTCCATTTTTCCTCCTATTGTTGGAGCTGCCCGCAAACAGCGGACAGCGGTAGGCCTCCGAGGCGCGCTGGAGTACGCGTCGGTTCAGAATGGTTGTGATCTCCGGAAAGTGGAGCGCCTGAGGATAGTCCGATGGACTTCGTCCCGGCGATGGAAAACCGCCCGGGAGGTAGGGATCAGAGATGATCGACATCGACTGTTTCCTCAAGAAAGGGAGGCTGCTGCCCACCTCTGGACCATGCTCCCGCTTTTAGGCTAGACCTCGATATGTTGTGGGGCAAGGATCCGACGAGGGCCGCAGCGAGGAGGCAGTTCCGAGGGATGAAAGAGCCCTGTCCCGATGTTGAGAACTTTATAAATCCATTCAAAGTTCCTTTTGAAGGATGTGATCGAAATGGTTAAGATCGCGGTTGTTGTGGGCAGCACCCGTCCCGGGCGGCGAAGCAAGCAGGTGGCCAATTGGGTGCTTGAACGTGCGGTGGCCAAAGGCGGCGCCGAGTACAAACTGCTTGATTTGGCCGATTACAAGCTTCCGTTATTGGATGAGCCAATGCCTCCATCCATGGGGAATTATCAACACGAGCACACCAAGACGTGGGCGCGCGCAGTAGCGGAATTCGATGGCTATATCTTTGTCACGGCCGAATACAACCACTCCGTTCCCGGGGCATTGAAGAACGCACTCGATTTCATCTACGCCGAATGGAACAATAAGGCCGCCGGCTTTGTCTCCTACGGAAGTGCCGGTGGGGTGCGCGCGGTTGAAAACCTTCGTCTGATATCCGGCGAACTCCAAATGGCCGACGTCCGGGCACAAGTGGCGCTGCCCTTCGCTACGGACTTTGAAGGTTTCACGACGTTCACCCCGAGTGCAACGGCGGAAGAAGACCTGGACGTCCTCATTGAGCAAGTCCTTGCGTGGTCGACAGCCCTAAAAACCATCCGGAACTAGCACGTCCGCTTAGGAGGAGCAGTACCAGCTGCGGCCTGTAGCTCCCCCAGACCCGGGTGGGAACCTTCGCTGTCTTGCCTTGCGTCTTGGGCGGGAGCTTAATGGTGCTCGGGGCGCCGCCCGACGCTCCTGTCTTCGGAGGAGAATACTATGAGCCTGACGACTAAATCACTCGCAATTATTGGCATTGCGTTCGCGGGAACTTTAGGACTCGCGCCGGCTGCGTCAGCAACGATCCACCCCATAGTCGAATCGTTTGATTGTGCCAGCCAAACCGCTTTTGAGAACCATCCACTGGGAGACGTTGCTGAGGTTCCGGGCGTGACCCCAGGATATGGCCATCACTCCACCAACAGTGATCTTGCATCCCTGTCAGCCACGACGAACGGATTCACCGAGACGAGCCCAGCTTGGTCTGACTTCAAGCTCAACGGCACGTGCGGGCAGGTAGGTCAATAACAGAGGAAGAATGCGACCCCTGCTGGGAGGGGTCGTGCCGCAAGCCCGGTATGCGGAAACGGCGTGCCCCTGAAACCCTTTGAAATTCAAATATCGTGCACCGACCTAAGTGCCGCAGAACGTCCGGTATGGCCCAAAGCTGTCGGGAGCGGGCGCGGCGTAATGGTCCAGGCCCGGGCGTTCGCTAAATGGGGCCTCAACTGCCTCAAGCAAACGTTCCACTGGTCCGGTATCCCCTTCCGTGGCGGCCGAAAGGGCTTCTTCGACCAAGTGGTTGCGGGGAATGTAGACCGGGTTGATGCGGTCCATGGCATCGGCATTCGGAGACACAGCCCGCCAGCGTTCCAGCCAGGCATCGAACGCTGCCAGGTCAAGGATCATGCCCCGGGAAGGTTCAGCCTCCCCGCGGGCGGCCTTGCCAAGGCTGCGGAAAAACGAGGTGTAATCCGCACGTGACTCCTGAACCAACTCAAGCAGGTCATCCACCAAAGGTGAGGCAACGCCGTCGTCAATTCCCTGAGGTAGCCCAAGCTTGGCCTTCATGCCGTCGAACCAGGTAGCACTGTACTGTTGGCGGAATCCATTAAGTGCCTCGACAGCAAGGGCGACTGCCTGCTCGTCATCCTCATGAATATGGGGAGCGAGTGATTCGGCGAAACGGGCGAGGTTCCACTCGGCAACCAGCGGCTGGTTGCGATAGGCATAGCGTCCGGTTTCATCAATGGAGCTGTAGACCGCTCCCGGATCGAAGCCTTCCATGAAGGCGCACGGACCGTAATCGATGGTTTCGCCGGACACGGTCATGTTGTCGGTATTCATGACACCGTGCACGAAACCGACGAGCATCCACTGGGCCACCAGCTTCGCTTGGACCGCAATGACGCCCTTTAGGAGCCCGAGATAGCGGTTGGTTTCCGCCGCTGCCGACGGGTGGTGGCGTTCGATCGCGTGGTCGGCAAGGCGGCGCAGCAGATCCATATCGTTGGTTGCCCTGGCGTATTGGAAACTGCCCACCCGCAGGTGACTGCTGGCAACACGGGTCAGAACAGCGCCCGGCAGGAGGGTCTCACGCTGAACCGGATGGCCCGTCGCGACTACCGCCAGGGACCTCGTGGTGGGAATGTTCAAAGCATGCATCGCCTCGCTCACGATGTATTCGCGAAGCATGGGACCCACCACCGCCTGGCCGTCACCGTTGCGGGCAAAGGGCGTCCGCCCCGAGCCCTTAAGGTGGACGTCGCGGAGCTTCCCGTCAGTGCCAGCGATCTCCCCCAGCAAAAGGGCCCGGCCATCCCCCAAACGGGGCGAGTACCAACCGAACTGGTGGCCTGAGTACGCCTGGGCCACCGGGGTTGCCTCTTCCGGGAGGGCATTACCTATCAGCAGCCGCAGGCCCTCCGGGCTGCGAAGGAAACCAGGATCAAGACCGAGCTCGACGGCGAGGGGCTCGTTGAGTGCCAAAAGCTGCGGATCAGGCGCTTCTTCCGCCCGCCACGGAATAGCCATCTCCGGGAAGTCCCGGGCGAAATGGCCCTCAAAGGCGATGGTGGAATGCGCAAGTTCGCTCATCATTCAAGGATAGCGATGCGGGAAGGGACCACCGTAGCGCAAGCTTCGGTGAGCGGTTCAGGGCCTAGATCATTCCACCGCGCGCGCCGATGATCAGTTCCAGGGACCGGAGCACAGCGAACGGGACAACGCCGCTGGTTCGCGGGTTTTGCGGCGATACTTTGTTGCAGATTTCAAATCGGTAATTCCCGCTGCCTCCGGAAGCCTCGATCAAGTGCGTCGTCAGCTCGGCCGCCGGGTCGGCCCTGACAGACACAGCCACAGCGTCCCAGTCATCTACTGCAAGGGCGACGGCGGCTGCCACGTTAAGCGACTTGGGGAACAATTGCGTGGCCTGGGCTGCGGGACCGGAAAAGATCTCGATGGGACCGGACGTGTTCCGAATGCGATCGGCCTCCACCTCGTCCATCCACGGCTGAATCAGGGAACCCGGGAGCTTGGTTGTGGTTATCCTGACGGCGTCATAGCCCGTTGCGCGGGCGCCCGACGCCAACAGGTCCAGGCCACCAATGGAACCCGGGGTCAAGAAAAGCCTGCCGGGCCCCGCAGCCGACAACCTCGCTGAGAGGTGTGGGTCCGCAAGCGCGCCCAATGAGGTAGCGAGCAGGTCTACGCCCGCAGAAAGCACCGCCTCGCCATGGTCTATCAAGACCTCCTGCCCTGCGCATTCAACCAGCAGGTCACAGCGCTCCAACGCTTCGTCAATCTCAAGCCGGGGAGCCGGCGCGTTGTCTATGGCGCTGCGAGAAATGATTCCTTCAAGGGTGGCCCCTTTGACTTTTCCAGCGGCAATGTCAGCAGCAACACGGGCCCCAATGGCTCCATGTCCGATTATTCCGATCCTGCGGGCTCCTGGCTTCATTCGATTCCTTGCTTGATGGAGTGGATGGACGAACCGGCGCCGTGATCGTCTAGACGTTCAGGGTAAGTTCGTCCGCGGAGGAAGCCTTCGGGTCATAGGCGACGATGGAGGCTTCAGCTTTTTTCAGTAGCAGCGCCAATTGGTCGATCTCCTTGGCGGTCAGGCCGGCGAGCATATTGCGCTGCGTTTCCAGATGCTTTGAAATGACCTCGTCAATGAGCTTTTTGCCGTGGTCCGTCATCTGGGCGTAGACAACGCGACGATCCTCCTTCGACCGAACCCGCTCAATGAGGTTTTGTTCCTCCATGCGGTCCAGCCGGAAGGTGATGCCACCTGTGGTCAGCATGGATGAACTTGCCAGTTCACCGGCCGTCTTCCGATGCGGCGGGCCGGATCGGCGCAGGTTCGCCAAAACATCAAAGGATGCCAACGTGAGCCCGTACTCCTCATAGTTCACATCCTGAACAGCCCGCTGCCGTGCCACCAGGCTCTGCAGGCGGCCAAAGACGCCGATGGTCCTGGGATCAAGATCGGGGCGCTCGCGGTGCCAGTCCTCAATAATGGCGTCCACGGCGTCCATGTCAGTGTTCCGCGATTCGGTGGTCATGCGCAGTCTCTCCTTCGTCCGGTCTAAGTATCTTAACACTGAGCTTCCCAATGCGTGCGGCAATTTTCGCGCACTTTCCACCGACATCTTGCAGCGTGATCCATTATATCTTAGTCTTGAGATAGTTAGAGTCGAGGGAGATTCACTCCGCGTCTGGCTCTTTCGAAATCTGGCAATAACCATCCGAGAGAGGTCCATCATGAGCGACGTTATCGACAGCAAGTTACCGGAACTTGAGGAGCTGATTGATTCGGCTATCGCCTCGCGTGAGAGCCGGGTTGTTGACTTCAATACCCTGAAATTCCAGACCAAGATGGGTGAGAAATTCCGACGCGGACAGGTCCGCTACATCGGTTCCGGAGCAACCGGAGACCACTCTGACGACAACAACATCCTGCAGGCGGAGCACTTCACGTTTTCCAACATGGTGCTGCCCGCCGGATGTGTAGGTCCCGAGCACACGCACCCGGACGTCGAAGAGGTGTTCTTTGTCCTCGAAGGACAGGTGGAGTTCAGCGTTCACGACGTCGAAGACGGCAACAAAAAGGCAAGCCGCGTGCTGGGCTACCGCGATCTGATCCGGGTGCCGGCAGGCGTTCCCCGGAGCTTGCGCACCGTCAGCGATGAAGACGCGATTATCTGCGTGATCATCGGCGCCAAGAAGCCGGAGATCCCCTTCTATCCCCCTACCTCGGAGATGTATGGCGTGACCCGCTAGATCTTCACGAACCCGGGTACCGGCCAACGCGGCCGGTACCCGGGTTCCGTTTTGCTGGATTGTTTGGGATGGGAAGAACTCCATCAAGGCAACCAGAAAGAGCCTGCAGCTCGAAGATTTTCAAGCTGCAGGCTCTTTGCTGTATCCATCCATTGGCCGGTGGAATCACCAACCTGAAGGACGGGCTAGGCGAGTCCCTCTGAGAGAATGGCCGCCTGCTTCTGGGCATCGGCATCATGGACCCGACGGATCCTGGCTACCCCAAGATCGTGCTGGTACAAGTGCTCGTCCTTATCGGCATCCGCAGCCAGCGCCTCCAACAGTTCCCGGTCCTGCTCCAAGACCACCCAGTGCTTTGCTTCAAGGGTTGTCTTATACATGAATCGCCAGACGTCCCGTTCCCAATCGGAAACTGTCCGGGTCCGCCAATGGAAGACGGCGGAGGTCTGGGCATCGATGGGAGTGGACATCCCTACGATCCCGAAAGAACCCCCGGGGGCCCTGCCGAATCGGCGTACGGGATCTCCAGGTCCACGTAATCCATGGATTCACGGCAGTACTCCACCCAGTCAAAGTTCTTGCCGCGTTGATCGGTCTTCTCGAAGAAGAATCCCCGATCGGTCTCGCGAATGCGGAAGCGGGCACTCGTATCGCCGCCAAACATCGAATGCGAGTCACGGTGGAGGAACGCACCGTGCATTGGGTCCAACACGTTGTCCATGTAGAAACGCCACGGACTATTCCATTCCGCGTAGTTGGAGAACCAGGAAACCTCGGGGTTGTCCAGGCGGTCGGGCAGCTTGAACTCCGTCACCTCCGAGTCCTCGGTCAAGGGCATGAAGGCAAAGATCATGTCAGCGCCTTCCTCCACAGCCAACGACGCCGTCACTGTCTTGCCCTCAAGAGCGCAGCCCGGCATGCCCGGAACCGAAACCACCGTGCCGTGTCCGTCCACTTGAACGCCGTGATACTTACAAGCCACCCGGTCCCCCAAGTGTTGGCCGACGGACAAAGGGGCGCTGCGGTGGGGACAGCGATCCTCCAGCATCCGGATTTGCCCCCTGGCGTCACGGAACAGCAGCCAATCCACGCCCAGCCGCCGGACTTTAACCATGTCGCCTGGACCCACGAATCGCGACGGGTAAATGGGATACCAGCGATCCCTCAATCCCGTTGCAGCCAGCTCTGCGGCATCGAGTTGGCGGCGCGTACCGACAACAGTTTTGATCTTGGCCCTGCCGGCCCTGGCTCCGGCTGCTGCGGTGGCAGTTGCAGTTGCAGTTGTCATGTCCTAATCTCCCAGTCGTCGCATTTCGGAACGGAATCGGGTTTCATCCCAGGGTTCACCGTCCGGGGCGTGGAGGCCCAGATTGTTCAGGCCCGAGACGATTGCCGGCAGTTCATGGCTGCCACTGGCAAAAATCTCAGACAGGGCCCCAGCCAGCTTCAGCTCATAAGGATTGGGTGGGCCCAAGCGGGACTGGTTGGCTTCAAGATATTGTTCAGGCACTGTGTTCCTCCTGTGTTTCGGTGACAGTGTGCAGACCTTCAGCGATATTCATGAATGACCTGCTCCATTCGTTAAATGAGTGGGATCGGCTTTGATGTGCTGGAACGGCGGTGTTGTCGATGATGACGAAAACCCCGTTACTGATGCCGCCGGCAATGCTTTGCGGAATAGAGATATCGGTATCGATGTCAGGCGCAGCGGCGATAACCAACGACGGCGCCCGCACCCGCCGGAGCGTGGCCACAAATCCGTCGACAGACATGTCCACCAGCGGGTCACCGAGGATGAGGCTCTTGACCTGTTCCGGGTGCAGCGCGGCGAGGGTTATGGCCCCATATGCGGCTGTTCCGGTGGCCAGAATGTGCGCAGGACCTTCCGTTGACTCGTGAAGCGCGGACGAGGCGGCTTCAACCCACTCATCCATCTGTCCAGGCGGTCCCGTAACGTCCAAGCTAAAGCCGATTCGGGGTTCCCAGGCACGGGCGCCCAAAGCGTCAAGCTGATGGGCAAACCATTCGCCTGCTCCCCCGCGACCGTGCAAGCACATAACGTCATGCTGTGGCATGACATCGTGGGGTTCCATCGTGTCGCTTGGCGCATGGCCGGGGCGCGGATCTACTTCCGTACTTGATTTCATGTGCTCCCCTTCTCCTCTACTGATGTGGGATTGGAATATGCACCGGCGGCACGAATGCGCCCGGTACGGGGTTCAAGGCGGTGACGTCGATCTCGATCACCGCTGGCCCCCGCACCGCGAGCGCTTCGACCAAGGCCGCGTCAAAGGACCCCGGGCCGCGCACCTGCCAGAATGGCAGGTTCAGTGACTGCGCGAGCAAAGCAAAGTCCGGTGTGTGCAGGTTGACTCCTGCCTCCGCGAAGCCGTTGGCTTTCTGCATATTGCGCAGCACCCCATAGCCGCCGTCGTTGAAGACCAACACCACGCACCAGACCCCTGAACCGGCAAGGGAGGCGAGTTCACCCAGATGAACGGCAAGGCCGCCGTCGCCGGCAATAACTACCGTGGGAACATCCGGGCGGGCGCAGGCTGCTCCAATGCCCATGGCCAAACCTTGGCCGATTCCGCCTCCCAGCGGAAAGATATTGGTCTCGCGGGAGTACATTTCCAGCAGGCGGTTGCCCCACTGGCTGGAGGGTATGGTCACATCACGTGCAATAACGGATTTACGGTCCAGGCGTTCCCTGAGGCTGTGGCAGATTTCCGCATAGCCACCGATGTACTCAGTCAGCTCGGCCCGTACCTCGAGGCGGACGTCGTTCACCTGTTGCGACCAGCCGGGGTCCACGGAATGGCTACCCAGCTGGGTGATCATCGCTTCCAGTATTGCGCGGGAGTCGCCCACCAGACCCACCGTGGCCGGATACACCCGGCCCACGGCTTCAGGGTTGAGATCCAGCTGGATGTGAGTGCCGGGCAGTTTGAGTGAATAGTGCTTCGTCTCGTTGGAACGGAAGTGCGTGCCAACACTCAACAGCAGATCAGATTGTTCGATCAGCCGGACTGCGGCGGGAGTGGTGGCGAAGTTCCCGATGACAAGATGGTTGTCTTCCGGAACCACGCCCCGGCCGGAGTTGCTGGTCAGCAATCCCGCGCCGAGACGGTGCAGCAGAGCTGCAAGTTCCAATTCCGCGCCGGCCGCTCCTCCCCCGGCCCAGATCAGCGGTCGCTTGGCACCGGCCAGGAGCCGAACGGCTTCGGCGACAGCATCGGCGTCGTAATCGGGTAAAGGCTTCACCTGGGCATCAACCGGGCGCTGATCCTCCGGGTGGGCAAGGTACTGCAGATCAGTAGGCCACTCGATGCTGGCCGGTGTGTGAGGAGAGGAGAGCAGGTGTGCGATTGCCTCCTCCAAATCCGCCTCGGCATCCTTGCCGTTAAAAATGGTGCGCGCATAGCCGGAGACCGCGTGGAGCATCTGCAATTGGCGCGGGACCTCATGGATCACGCCACGGTTGCTGCCCATGAATTCGCTGTCGATCTGGCCGGTAATGTGCAGCACACGGCTTCCGGCGGTGAGCGCCTCCACCATGGAACCTGCGGCGTTGCCGGCTCCTGTGCCCGTGCTGGTGAGGGCAATGCCGATTTTGCCCGAGGCACGGGCATAAGCGTCAGCAGCGTTGACTGCAGCGGCCTCGTGGCGGACGGCAACAAAGTTCAGCTCCCTGTCCACAGCCTCGACGAGGGGAAGATTGTGGATGCTGATCACGCCGAAAGCCGTATCGATGCCATGACGGCGCATCACACGGACCAGGACGTCACCGCCCGTTGGCCCCCTTGGGACCGTTGATTCTTGTGTCACTGACATATTTGGATCTCTTTCCTGATGAGGTTCCGCTGGCTAGACATAGCGCCCAACGCCACCGCCGACGTCGATGGTTGCTCCTGTGGTGTATCCGCTGAGGGGCGAAAGCAGGGAGACAATATGGAAAGCCACCTCCTCAGCCGTGCCGAAACGGCCCAGCTTGATGCCGCGGTTACCTGCGATTTCGGCACTCCACGCCTCGTAGTCGAGTTCAGAGCCGGCTTCCTCGAAGCGACGCCGCCACTGCCCGGTGTCCACCAGACCGAGCAGGACCGAATTCACCCGCGTTCCCTCTGCGGCCAGATCTTCGGCAAGGGAATGCGTGAGGTTAAGCAGTGCGGCGCGGGCAGCAGAGGTGGCAGCCAGGCGTAACTCGGGCTGCCGGGCGAGGATCGCATTGACGTTGACCACCGAGCCGTGCGGTGATGCATTCAAGGCAGATCTGGCGGAACGTACCATGTTCAAAACGCCGAAAATCTTCAGGCTGAACTCATCACGCAGCTGCTGGTCCGTGGTTTCCTGGAGCGTTGCCATCAAGGATCGGCCAGCGTTACAGACCAGTCCATCAACGGCACCAAACCGATCCAAAGTGCCCGCGATAAACCTGTTCGTGGCATCTTGGTCGGTGACATCGCACGAAGCAAGGTAGATCGAGTCCTTGTCCGCCCACGAAAACTCCTCGAATGCTGCGGCCAAGCGGCCTGCATCGCGCGCACAGGCAGCAACCTGCGCACCTTCGCTCAGCAAATAGCGGGCAGTGGCAAGGCCGACGCCGGAGCTCGCCCCGGTGACAACCACCGTGCGGTCCTTCAGTTGCAGGTCCATGTTGTGGGACTCCTTGTTAGTGGTTTTCCGCTGCGGGCGGTTCAGTAATGCAGGACTTCAGTGGCCAATGACTTCAATGGCCCATCACGAAGCCGCCGTCCACCACGATGGTCTGGCCGGTGATGAAGCCTGCGGCTTCGGACAGCAGGAACTGGACGACGCCGGATACGTCCTTGGGTTCTTGGTCCCTGGGCAGGACGCGGTTCTCTTCGTAGAGCCGGTAGCGGGAGGCCGGCACTGACTCGGTGGCCTCAACCCGGGTCAGCCCTGGGGCAACGGCATTGACGCGGACTCCGGCTGGTCCCGCGTCGCGGGCCATTGTCCGGGTCATCGCCAGGACAGCCCCCTTTGATCCGACGTAGTGGACCAGCCGTGGGGAGCCGTAAAGCGCTGCGTCCGATGCGATGTTGACAATGGAGCCTGCCTGGCTTTGTGCCAGCTGCGGGTAAAGGTGTTTGCTGACCAGCCAGGTCCCGTAGGCGTTGACGGTCATGACCCTTTGGAAGAAGTCTTCGTCCAGTTCCCAAAAGGTGTCCCCGCCAACGCCGTCGGCCAATGCCGCATTGTTGACCAATGCATCCGCACCGCCCAGCTGCTGGACTGCAGCGGCCAGGTCCGCCACCGAGGTTTTGTCGGCGATGTCGGTGATGACCGCCGTCGCGTCAAAGCCCCGTCCGCGGAGTGTGGCAGCCGCCTGCTCGGCGAGGTCTGTGTTCTTCTCGGCAATGACTATTCGGTCTCCACTGCTTGCCAATCGTTCGGCAATGTCGAACCCGAGCCCACGCCCGGATCCGGTAACTACCACGAGGCGCGTCATTGGATGCCCTCCCAGAAAGCGAGGATGGCAGCGGACATCTCCTCCGGTTTTTCCTGCACGGCGGCGTGCCCTGCACCGGCAATGATGCGCAGTGCAGCACCGGGGATGTTCTCTGCAAGGACCTTGGATTCCGCCACGCCAGTGATCACATCGTCCTGGCCTACCAAGACCAGCGCCGGGATCCGCAGCCGGGGCAGCAGGTCCGTGGTGTCGCACTGCGCCATCATGGCGGCGGCCGACGCAAAGCCGGACATGCGGACGGCGGCCATGTCCGCCCGAACAGCTTCGGCCACCCATGCCGGGGCGGATGGGGAGACCAGCTTTGCCGATCGTCGGGCCGCGAGAATTTCAGGACCGACGGCGGCCAGTTCCGGAACGCGGGCAAGCATGCGCTCCGCCGCTGTCCGCGTAATTCCCGAACCGCGGGTGCTGTCCGCCAGCACAATGGACCTCACTGCCTCCGGAGCTTGGGCCGCAATCCGGGTAGCAATAACGCCACCCCATGACGTGCCAATCAGGTGGGCGGGGCCCAGATTCAAGGTGGCCAGGATGTCCAGCACCAAATCAGGATGATCCAAGCCTTTCGGTGGCGCTGCCGATTCGCCGTAGCCGGGAGCATCCCAGCAAAACGTCTGGTATCCATGGGCGCTCAGCAACTGGGCCAGAGCCCCACAGGAGGACGCGGCTCCCCCGATGCCGTGCATGAGGAAGACCGGGATCCCTTCCCCGCGGATAACAAGGGAGACCCCGTGGACAAATTTCCGGCGTTCGGCAACGGTGTCCATCGGCGCCGCTTCGGCGGCTGGCGGCAAGGAGCTGCTACGCATGGGCTTTTTCTGCGGCAGGAGCTTCCACCGTTGAGAAGTAATCCTCGCGCCCAGGTACTACAAGCGACCTGTACCCGCTATCCGGAATGCCGGCCATGGCGCTTCGGACCGCGGAAGTGGGCGGACCCGCGGTCCCCCATTGGTCGGAGAGTTCCGGCGTCCGCTCCCACGTGCGGCACAGCCAACTGTCCTCATCCACCTGGGCAACTTCGGAAGTGTATTCGCACACCAGGCCAGAGGGGTCCGTGAAATACGAAAAGGTATTGTCGCCGGGACCGTGCCGGCCCGGCCCCCACTGAGGCGCGATGTTGTGTCGCTTCAGGTTACCGATGCCGCGCATGAAGTGATCAATGCTCTGCATCTCGTAAGCCACGTGATTGACCGAGGTCCAGGGAGCCTGGTTGAACGCGATGGCATGGTGCTCGCTGTTGCACCGCAGGAAGGCCATCTGGTGCTCGGACCAGTCTGAAATCCGCATCCCCAGCACCTGCGTATAGAAGGCCGTGGCACGATCAATATCCACGGTATTGAGCACCACATGGGCGATCTTGCGTGGCAGGGCCCGCCGACCGGCCGGCTCCTGGCTGACTACGGCGTGGACATTGGCGGAAAGTTCCACCAGCCTGCCTTCAGGGTCAATCAGCTGAAGACCGTAGCCGCCGGCAGCATCATCCAAAGGACCGGGCTCACGGAACAGGGGAATCCCCAGGGCGTTGAGCTTAGTGGCTGCACGGTCAACGTCCTGTGGCGTGGCCAGAGCGAAGGAGACACCACCCAGGGCGTTCTGCTCGCCCTTTTCCAGCCTCAGGATGTGATGTTCGGAACCCGTTCCGCGGAGCCAAAATTTGTCTGTGTCCTCCTCCACAGTGGAGAGGCCCCAGACTTCATGGTAGAAGTCCTTCGCTGGCCGGGTATCGGGCACTTTCAGGGACACAGAACGCAGCGACCGCAGATTGCAGACAGGCTCTGCTGAGAAATAGTTCATGGGAAATCAACCTTCAGTCGAGTGATGTTCGTGCTAGAGATCCAAAATGAGTTCCCGGGACCGGCAACGTGAGACGCAGACAAACATTGATTTGTTCTCTGCCCGCTCGGCCGGTGAGAGGAGGAAATCACGGTGCTCAACGTCCCCCTCGATGACCCCGGTTTCGCAGGTTCCGCAGATGCCCTCTGCACATGAGCTGGGAACGTTCATGCCGGCGTCGTTCAGTGCATCCAGAACTGAAACATCGGGCCCGACGGCGATCCGCTGGCCAGTGCTTTGGCAGATGACGTCGAAACTTGTCGGGTCGAGTTCCGGTCCGGGCACGATGTCCGGTGCCTTGAACCGCTCAATCCTCAATTTCGAGTCGTCTGCCATGGCACCGGCTACGGCCCTGCATCAAGGATTCAGGGCCGCAGGCATACACCAGGGCTTCAGGCGGGAGCGAGCCGACTGCCTGTGAAAGATCCGCGTAGTTGCCGTTGTCTTCGTCGGCAGCGTGAATACTGATCCGATGCCGGGGCAGGCCTGAAATCTCTGACAGGAAGGCCATGGTGGAACGTGACCGGCCGGTATATAGCAGTGACCAGTCAGCTCCGACCGATTCCAACTGCCGAACCATGGAAATGATGGGGGTGATGCCAATACCGCCTGCTACCAATGCATATCGCCCGGCATGTTCAAGCTCGAAGTTGTTGCGCGGACCCTCAACCTTAATGAGCGTTCCCACCGGCAGCTCATCATGGATCAGTCTGCTGCCACCGCGGGAATCGGGGGTTCGGAGCACAGCAACCGTCCAACTGGTGGAGTCTTCCGGGTCCGAACACAAGGAGTATTCGCGGGTGAGCCCATTGGGCAGGTGCAGGCTCAGGTGGGCACCTGGAAGCCACTGCGGAAGCTCCGCCCCGGCGGGATCAACAAACGTAATCCGGATGACGCCGTCGGCTTCCCAGGTTTTCTGCTGCACCCTGAGGGTCAGCACCTTCGGCTCGGCGCCAACAGGAGTCACCATCCTGCGATTCTGAATTTCCACACTCATTGGTCTTCATTTCCTCCGGTGCGCGATTGCTTCGATTTCCACCGTGGCTCCGTAAGGCAGGGAGGCCACCTCCACAAACGAACGTGCCGGGCGGGGCGACTCGAACAGCAGTTCGTAGTGCTTGTTGGCTTCGTCCCGCAGCGTCACGTCGGTGACGAAGTACGTGGTTTTTACGACGTCCTCCAAGGACATACCGACGGATCCGAGTCGTTCGGCCAGCCTCGCGGCTGCGGCGACCAGCGCTTCGGAGCGTCCGGGTACGGCAATACCACGTTCATCCACCGACAATGCGCCGGAGATAAAGCCGAATCCCCCGGCTACAAAGGCGGGGCTGTAGGGGTGAGCATTCATTGACGTACCTTTCGAACGCAGGATGGTGGTAGCCGGTCCAGCTAGTTGGCGGCCCATGGAATGGAGGCACCCGAGAGGTCGATGTAGATGCTCTTCTGGTGCATATAGGATCGAATGCCGTCCCGGCCCTTTTCGGTGCCCAGACCGCTTTCCTTAAGCCCGCTGAACGGGGTGGCGATACTGAACTGCTTGTAGGTGTTGACCCAGACCGTGCCCGCCGAAACGGCCCGGGCTGTTCTCCAGGCCAGGCGGTAGTCAGCGGTCCAGATGCCGCACGCCAGGCCAAAAACACTGTCGTTGGCTTGAAGGACGAGATCGGCTTCATCATCAAATGGCAGGACGACTGCCACCGGCCCAAAAATTTCCTCCTGGCAAATGACGTCCGAGTTGCTCACGCCGGCAATGATGGTGGGCTCGTAGAACGCGCCGGCCTGCAGCCTGGAGTCATTGGGGGCAGTGCCGCCGCAGAGGATGCGGGCGCCGGCCAGTCTCGCGTCTTCAACCATGCCGGCCACGGCGTCACGGTGGGCGTGGGCGACCAGTGGCCCCACCTGGGTGCTTGGATCCGTACCTGGTCCGATTCGCAGGGCTTCGGCACCTTTGACGAGTCTTTCGACAACGGAGTCGTAGACCGATCGCTGGATGAAGACGCGAGAGCCGGCAATGCAGCTCTGACCGCTCGAGGAGAAGATGCCATAAAGCACGCCGGCCACAGCCTGGTCCAGGTCGGCATCGGCAAAAATAATGGTGGGCGATTTTCCGCCCAGCTCCAAGGTGATGGGCATGATTTTCTCGGCTGCGATATGGCCCAGTTGACGCCCCGTGGAAGTCCCGCCCGTGAAGGAAATCTTGCCCACATCAGGGTGTCGCGCGATCGCGTCGCCCACGACGCGGCCGGGGCCTGGAAGGACAGAGAGCAGACCTGCCGGGAGGCCGGCCCTCCTCACAAATCCGTGCCAACAGCAGCGAAACCCATGGAGCCCAGACCGGCGGCTTCACCACGACGGCGTTCCCCGCCGCGAGTGCCGGCGCCACTTTTTGTGCGTCGCTGGCAATCGGCGAGTTCCAAGGCGTGATAGCCCCGACGACTCCGATCGGTTCATAGGTGGACATGCTGAGGTAGTTCCCGCGAGGGGACGTCAGCGCATTCTCCATGGTTTCCAGTGCAGCCGCGGTGAACCGGAAGGTTGCTGCCGCGCTCATGGCGAGCGCCTTGGTTTCCACGAGTGTCTTACCTGTGTCCAGCGTCTGCAGTTCGGCAATGCGATCTGCGTTGATCTCGATGGCCGAGCTGATGCGGTGCAGGACGGCAGCGCGTTCGTGAGGGAGCATCTTTGCCCATCCCGACTCTTCCACGGCTTTCAGGCCGGCAGCCACAGCGGCGTCCACATCCGTCGTCGTTGCTCCATGGAGGGTGGCGAAAACCTCAGAGGTAGCGGGATTGACCGATTCGATCAGCGCGCCGCCGCCTCGGGTCCAGACGCCGCCCACATAGATTTCATCCCGCGTATCAAGGCTGTCCGTACTCATCTTCAGCTTCCGTTCATCTGTCTGTTATGCCCAGGCCGTGAATTCATGTGAACTACGTCATAGGAAAAGAATATCAGTAGTAAGATACTTTCTGTCAAGATATTTAGGTCTTAAGTTAATTTGGCATCAACCGACTCCGGGGGAAGCCTCAATAACAGAACGACGGCGGCTGGCCGGCCGGGCGCAGCTGATAACCTGCGCGCTCCAGCGCGCCTTTATGGATCGGATCGCTGGTGTGCGCCAGCGGCAGGCCTGAGGTCTGGTTCTTGGCGGCGATGATCTCCGCCATGATGGAAACCGCCGTTTCAGCGGGCGTGGAAGCGGAAAGGTCCAGTCCGATCGGCGAGCGAAGCGGCGCCATCGACTGATCCGTGTGGCCCAAGCCAATCAGCCTCTCCCTGCGGTCTTGGGCAGTTCGGCGTGAACCCATGGCGCCGATGTACGCGAAACCGTGTCTTAGGGCTACATCAAGGACCGGAACATCGAATTTGGCATCATGCGTCAACACACAGATGGCGGCATCAGTGGCCAGCCTTCCCCGGGCAATTTCTTTCTGCAGGTAGCGCACCGGTTGGTCGATCACGATCTCATGGGCTGAAGGAATGCGCTCGGCCGTCGCGAACACAGCACGGGAATCACAAACTGTGACGTGAAAGCCAAGGAAAGCCCCCATGTGGGCCAGCGAGGCGGAGAAATCGATCGCCCCGAAGATCAGCAGCCTACGGGCTGGACGGTAGACATCGATCAACAAGGACAGCGGCTTTTCGGTGCCGGTGGCCGCCGGAAGAAGGACCGACGTCGTAACTCCGGAGGCGATTGCCTCCTGGACTGCGTCCCCGGCGGCGCGGACCGCATCGGGAACAAGGGCGGTACCTTCAAACAGCTCTTCGATGTCCGCATTTTGCGGGACCAATTCGGATCGACCCGCAAAGCCCGGTTCGCCGTCGAAGATGGTGACCATGGCGCAGGGCAGGTTCTCATCCATTGCCCGCTGCAATGAAGCGAAATGCGGGCAGGCGGCCGGATCGTACGTCTGGACGAAAATCTCAACGCTGCCGCCGCACATCAGACCGACGCCGAAACCGTCGTCGTCTGAAATGCCAAAACTGTGGAGCTCCGGGACCCCGCTGGCCAGGACATCGGCTGCCGTCTCGATCACACTTGCCTCTACGCATCCACCCGAAACTGAGCCCACCGGCGATCCGTCTTCGGTGACGAGCATGGACGTTCCGACGGCCCGCGGTGCTGAACCTTCCGTGCGGACCACCGTAGCCAAGGCGAGCCGCTGACCGGTCAGCAGCGCTTCCTCCAGCTTTTCCATCACCTCACGCATTTCGGTGAGCCCGACCTTGGCGCGCACGTGCAGCGCGGATGCCGTTGTAGACCCGTTCAGGCGTCATGGGCAACGACGTGAGCTGTGCCCCGGTGGCGTCAGCGATGGCCTGGGCAATCGCCGGCGCAATGGGAAGCATGCCACCCTCGCCCATCCCTTTGGTCCCAAAAGGTCCGGCCCCATGGCCCTGCTCCTGGGTGATGGAGGAAAAGCGCCGGGGAATGTCCTCGGCCAGCGGTACCCGGTAGAGGAGCGCCTCGCCGTTAAGCAGCTCGCCGTCGTCGTACCGCAGTTCCTCGAAGAGTGCCTGGGCCAATCCGAAGACCGCTGCGCCCTCGTCCTGGCCGCGGCAACCCAGCTTGTTCACCACCTTGCCGGCGTCTCCGCTGACAACCAGCTGCAAAATCTCCACCCGGCCCGTTTCCGGATCAACGTCCACTTCCGCGGCTGCCCAACCGATCTCCCAAAACATGCAGGGTGCTTCCAGGGGTGCGCTGCTGGAAGAACGGACCTTGAAGTAGCCGTCCGCAGTGAACTCGAATCCTGTTCCGCCGAATCTGTCCATAATCAACGGCGGGAGCTCATAGGTGGTGCCGTCAGCGCCAACGATGTGCCAGTTGTCCAGGCGGATCGATTGGCGGTCCAGCAGCAGGTGTTCTGCCGCCATGTCCAACACGGAACTCCTCACCCGCTCAGCAGCCTGAAGCACTGCATGACCCATGACCGCGATGCCGGATGAGGCGTTGGTGCCTTGGTCGAAAGGGGTGTTGTCGGTGTCAATTGCGGCATATTTCACCACCTTCGGATCGCATGCCAGCGTCTCGGCCACAATTTGGCACAGCGCCGAATGGCCGCCCTGGCCCATCTCCACCAAGCCACAATTTAGAAAGACATCGCCATTGGTGGTCACCTTGACCCTGGCTTGGGCAGGCTTGTTGACGCCACCACCATCTTTGATGCCGATAGCAACTCCCATGCCACGGTTGCCTGAGCGCGGGCGGTTGCGATAACCGATAGCGTCGGCCACCAGGTTCAGGCCAAGCTTAAGATCCGAATCGATGGGAGTTTCTCCTGGAACGAACTCCTCACCCAATTCCTTGGCGTTCTTGAGTCGAAGCTCCAGAGGATCGAACCCCAGCCGCTCGGCGATCAGGTCAACTTGGCGTTCACTGGCCCAAGTGGCCTGGGTTGCGCCGAAACCACGGTAGGCGCCGGCAGGGACGGTGTTGGTGATCACCGCCTGGCAGACGGAATCTATCCGTTTCCAGCGGTAGGCTCCGGGCATCCGATACCCGGCTTTCTCTGCCACCAGCGGACTGGCATCCGCATAAGCTCCACCATTGAGCAGCACCCGGGACTTGCGCGCCATGAACTCGCCATCTGCCTTAAGCCCGGACTTAACCGTGAGGATGGCGTCATGCTGGCTCAACGTCAGGAAGACTTCTTCGGTGCTCATGCAGTAGCGAACCGGCCGCCCAGCCGACAACTGCGAAAGCCGGATAGCGATCGCCTCCGTTTTTGGGCCGTTCTTAGCTCCAAATCCGCCGCCCAGGAGCGGGACGTTGACCCGGATGTCGTTTTCAGGAAGCCCAAAAACCCTGGCCAGTTCCTTGCGCATGGGGAAAGGGCTTTGAGTAGAGGTCCACACTTCGATTTCAGTCGCTGTTGCCTCGGCAACGGTGGCAAAGGGCTCGAGGTGCATGTGGTTCATCCGGGAGAAGGTAAAGGTGTCCTCGAAGATGTAGTCGCAATCAGCCCAGATGCTCTCCTCCCCCGTTTCGTAGCGGAATTCGTAGCTCACGTTGTGGGCGGTGTGTGCCGCGCCCGAGGCGCCATCGCCATACTCGGGATAAGCCGCAAAGGGCTGATCGGGAAAAATTGCAGGGGCTGATAAATCCATTGCTGCTGTTGAATCAAAGACCGCCGGCAGTGGCTCATACTCAACCCGAATCAAATCCAAGGCCGCAAAAGCGGTGCGTTCATCCACGGCGGCCACAGCAGCAACGACGTCGCCAACGTAGCGGACCGCGTCTGTGGCAACAATCGGCTGGTCTTTGACGTAAGTACCGTAGGAATGCAATCCATGGATTTCCTCGCGGGTGACCACGGCAGTAACTCCTGCCAGGGAGCGGGCGGCCGAAGCGTCGATGCTGAGAATCCGGGCGTGCGCGTGCGGGCTCCGCAGGACCTTCGCGTGCAGCATCCCGGGCCTCTCGATGTCCACTGTGTAGATGGCGCGCCCGGTGACTTTGGCGGTGCTGTCCAGGCGTGGGCGGTCGCGTCCGACGATCGGCGAATCGTTCGGCGTGAAAGGAATCACGATCCCGTTCATTCGGGCGCCTGATCCTGCTGCTTGGCCCCAGCCAGTTCCGCGGCACGCTCCACGGATTCCAGGACCATCTCGTAACCCGTGCACCGGCAGGTGTTCGAACTTATCCAGTCCCGGATCTCTTCCCGGTCCGGTTGCGGATTTTGCCGCAACAGCGCTGTGGTCACCATCAGCATGCCGGATGTGCAGAAGCCGCATTGGAAGCCGCCGCATTCCCTGAATGCCTGCTGCTGGGCACTCAAAGTGCCGTCTTGGGCAGCCAAACCCTCAACCGTTTCAACACGAGCACCGTCAATGTCGAAGGCGAACGTGGAACACGCAGCCACGGGAAGGTCATCAACCAAAACAGTGCAGGCACCGCAGACACTTCGCTCACACGAAGCACGGACGCCTTGCTTACCGCAGCTGTTGCGCAGCAAATCCAAGACCGTAGTACTCGTGGGAACAGAATGCCTTTCCGGGCTTCCATTCAGCTCAAATTCAACTTTGTGGGTGAATGTTTCCTGGCTTGGTTCCGGTGATTCAAGGCTCATGGCTGACTATCCTTTCCTTTGGTTACCGGTTGCATCGGCAAGAAGACGGCGGCAGAGAACGCCCACAAGGTGTCGCCGGTAGTCGATGGATCCTGAGTAGTCGCCCGCCTCGTCCGGAAGCTGAGCCGCCAGGACCTCGCCCACAAAGGCCGGGTCAAGCTCGGTGATGGCAGTCGCCTCCGCGGTGTGTGACAGCACAAAAGGCTGCCGGTACTCACTGCCGCAGACGGCAGTGACGGTAAGGCCGGCCTGTGGGTTCTTTCGGACCGCGAGGGACACCGTGCTGAGCGGGCGCATTGACCGCTCGTAACCGAACCACAGCAGGGACGGGGTACCGACGGTGACGGCGGTCAGAATACCTACGTTGCCAGGGTCCCGATCCCAGAGCGATGAGACGGGCAGGGCTGCAATGTCTCCGCCTTGAAACTGCATCTGCGCACCCAAGGCCGAGAGAATGACAGGCATTTCGTATCGATAGCGGCGGGCAAGGAGATTTCCTCCGAGGGTGCCGCGATAGCGGATTCGAACTGTGGCAATTGATCCCCACGCTGCTGCCAGCGCGGGCACGGTTGACAGTATTTCCGGGCTTCTGCTGCCTTCAGCGTGGCTCACCAGGGAACCAATGCGCAGCAGCCCGTCCTCATTCGATATTGCCCGCAATTCCTTGATTCGTTGGACGGAAATCAGAACCTCCGGCTCTAATCCCTCGCGGAATTGCGCCACGAGATCCGAACAACCCGCCGCAATCACAGCTTCTGGATGTTGCCGGGTAAGAGCCACTGCCTCTCCCAGCGAAGTAGGCCGATGCAAAACAAATGGTGGAAGGGCGGACTGGCTCTGGGCTATAAGCCCCGCCCCTAATTTTTGGCCTCGCATTGGTCAGCCTTCTTTCGCCTTTACCCGGTAGGGCTCTGTCACGGCACCGTCGCCGGACAAAACCTGTATTCCCTATTAGCCGTGCCGGGCGCCCCACAAGGGGCCGCCCGGCACGGCTCCAACAACCCCTACGCCGGGCGGTCGCCCTTCAGCGTGACCCGGTGCATCAGCCTGTAGTGCGGGTGGTAGTCCCCCACCGCGTAGTGTTGGGTCGACCGGTTGTCCCAGATCACCAGGGAGTTCGGCTCCCAACGGAAACGAACCTGGTATTCCGGGGTTCTGGCGAGGTCGGTGAGCATGTTTCGCAACGAGTCCCCCAGCTGCGAAGAAACACCCGTGAGCCGGGTGGTGAACAACGCGTTGACATAGACG
Source organism: Arthrobacter sp. StoSoilB13 (assembly GCF_019977255.1). NCBI lineage: Bacteria > Bacillati > Actinomycetota > Actinomycetes > Micrococcales > Micrococcaceae > Arthrobacter > Arthrobacter sp. StoSoilB13. The sequence continues at coordinate 2,006,149 of NZ_AP024647.1, forward strand.
AGCTTGCGGCCGGTTTCCGGATGCTTACGCACTACGGGGTGGGTCATGGGTGGATACTTACGGCGGGTCTCCTCATAGCGAGCCTCACCATCGGGACCCTGGCGGACAACGGCGGTCAGTTCCTTTTCCCAGTCGTGCACTCCTTCAAGCCCGTCAATGACGCTTTTCACGTTCTCCGGCAGAGCGTCATACGCTGCGGTCATGCTTGCCCAGAGCGTGTCGCCGCCGCACGGCGGAATTTCCTGGGCATGGAGGCAAGTAGCCGAATTCGGGGTTGCCTGCCAGGTCAAGTCCGAGTGCCAGACGTCGGTTCCCGCAGCGCGGCCACGCGACTCCAGCACCTCAATGTGCGGATATTCGGGGAGCGAGGGGAAGAACGCGCTTACTTCCTGGGGATCGCCGAACACCTTGGCGAATTCGATCTGATCATCGGGCGTAATCTGCTGATCGCGGAGAAACAGTACTTGGTACTCCAGGAAAGCTTCCCGTAGTTCCGCCCGGCATTCGGGGGTGATCTTTTCCCGTAGATCCAGTCCATGGATATACGCCCCAATGGTGGGTGTTGCCCGTTCCAGCGTGAATGTCTTGAACTCTTGATCGTTGCCGCTCATGGTGGTTCCTTCCTTTGTTGGAAATGCTTGTGTCAAATCACTCGGAATATGTGGGTGTCGGGACCTCGTCAACTCCCGTTGCATTGCTGCGCCTCCGGACCTGCGATGCCTTGTTTCGGATGACCCGTCCGAGCAAAAGAGCGCAGATGATGGACACGGTTCCGGCGACGAAGACGTAAAGCGATGTTGAGACAGACGCTTTTGTCGCAGCGAACAGGGCACCGGCAATAAGAGGAGCAATGGCGCTGCCGAAAAGATTTCCGAGCGTTGTAGCCAGTGACAGCCCGCTGTAGCGGACCTTTGCGTCAAAGGCAGTGGAGAAGTATGCCGGCGTCAGTGCCCATGGGATGTATACGGCTACCGTTGCGGCAACGTAGCACACGGCGATGAAGCCATAAGTACCCCCGTCCAACGCAAAGTACAGCGGGAAGGCAACGATGACGATGAGCGCAAGGCCCCACAGGTACACCCGTTGTCCGCCGAATTTGTCTGAGAGAGCACCGGCGAGCGGGGTAACCACGAAGCCAATGGCAGAGGTTACGATCACCAGGACCAACATCGACGTCGAATCCAGCTCGCCTGACTTCCCCGCGTAGACAAAGTTGTACACGGTGATCAGGTAGAAGAAGATTCCCGGTGCCAGGCTGGCGCCGGCCACAAGGAACACCTGCTTGGGGTGTGTCCGAAGTACCTCGACTACAGGCAGACGCACAACGCCGTGCTCAGCCTTGACTCGATCAAACTCCGGACTTTCCGCGACCTTCATGCGAATAACCAGGGCCGGTGATGACCAGTACCGCACTAAGCAGGAACGGGACCCGCCACCCCCAGGCCATGAACAGGTCCTTTGACATCGATTCCAAGGGGATATACAACGTCATGGCCAGGATCAGCCCCACGGCGACGCCTGCCTGGGGCCAGCTACCGAAATAGCCCCGCCGGCCGTTCGGGGAATGTTCGGTAGCCATCAGCACCGCACCACCCCATTCGCCGCCGAGTGCGAACCCTTGAGTCAGCCGCAGTACCACCAGCAACACAGGGGCGAACACGCCTATCGCGTCATATGTGGGCAACAGTCCGATCGCAACGGTGGCAATGCCCATGATCAGGATGGTGAGGACCATCATCGGCTTTCGGCCTGCCCTGTCCCCGAAGTGACCGAAGACAATCGCGCCAATGGGACGCGCGACGAAGCCGGCCGCGAAAGTAGAGAATGCAAGCAAGGTCCCGGTGGTGGGGTCGAAGCCGGGGAAGAAGAGCTGGTTGAAAACGAGCACCGCCGCGGTGCTGTAGATGAAGAAGTCGTACCATTCGATAGTCGTGCCGATGAGGCTCGCGAATGCGACCTTCCTCGGAGAACTCGCGCCCGATGGTTGTGCAACCACTGCACTCATATTGTGCCTCCAGGTAATTTTGCGAAGAGTCGGCCCCGCAATGCGTGGACCGTGGTAATCAGGGCTGCTTAGGGCACCTGTCTCAGAATGAGCTTTGAAGTGATGCAGATTACTTCAGTGGTCATTATCTTATTGCTGAGATGCTTTGTGCGCAAGATCTCATTTTTGAGGGAACCATTGCGAGTGGAGGGCATCGGAGTAGAGGTGGCCTGGCCCTGGGAACTTTGCCCTGGCTGGTTCAGCGCTTCTTCATGACAAGCCACCCTGCTCGGTTGTGGGTGCTATGAGGCCCCTTACCATGTGTTCGAGAATTTCCTGGATGCCCCGGATGTCCCGCAGGGAGGGAGTACGGACAACGCTGCTGATCACGTGCAGCGCCGCTTTCACCCGGGTTCTGACTACCTCCGGATTGGCACTCGGGTAAATGTCCTCCACCAGCGAGGCCAGGTCGGTGATGTAGTCGCCCTGCGCGTCCATTAGGTTCCGCAAGTCCTCCTCGGGCAGGTGTGGACGTTCGGACACGGCCAGTTGCAGGAATTCCGGGCTGGCCAGCGAGAAAGCAATATACGAGGAAAGGATGCGCTGCAGTGCCTCGGATGCATCAGCGGCTTCAGATAGAGCGCGCCACATGTCCATCCACCGCACTTCTTTGGCGCGATGCAGGGCTGCGGCAAGCATTTCCGCCTTGCTGTCGAAGTGGCGGTAAATGCTGGGACCCGTGACTCCAATCTCGGCGGCGATGTCGTCAAGACTCACGGCTTCAAACCCAAACGCAGCGAACTGTCGGATTGAGGCAGCCAGCAATGCCTCTCGGCGGCTACGCGGCATGGGAACCTGCGTGCGCCGGTGGTTCCCCGACGCTTCAATCGGGGGCAATGGCATGACGAGTACAGTGCGGGCGAGCCTGGCCAGCTGGAACTCTTCCTCCACCCGTGAGAGCCGGTGAGGATTCCACGACACACTGATCATCACAGCAAACATGGCCCAAGCCCGCAGGTCAGCCTCGGAAGCGGGCAACGGATGGCTGCCGGACTGCAGTTTGCCGCTGATCGCGAACTTGACGCCGCTGGCAATATCGAAGCGGGTGGCAGGCGGGAGGTGCCGGGATTCACGCTCCCACAGCACGCCGTTTTCCCGGTGCTCCAAAACCGCCCTGCCCAGCGACGCGATCAACTGTTCCAGGTCGCCGTCCGGAGCTTGGGTGACGCTATCCAAAACGGGCTGGAGGCTGGCCACAACCGCCTCGCGAAGCAGCTCGCCCTTGCTCGGAAAATGCCGGTAAAGGGCAGATGGTTGAACCGCCATGGCCTTGGCCACATCGGTCATGCTGACTTGCGCGTATCCCTTCTGCGCGAAGAGGTCACCTGCCGCAGCAAGAATCAGGGCGCGCCGGTTCCGGGGCCTGGTGCCGCGCTCCGGGGCGATGGAGGACTTAGTCATGTTTCTAAGATTAGTCAGATTCACTTATTGCGCAATAGGCCGCCACGTGCCAAAGTTTAAGAACAACATGCGAAACACTGCCCTTCACTTACGGATAAGCCAGTTGCCGCCAGATAGCAGTGACTCACCCTAGCGGGAAACGTGAAGGTTTCCCCGCAATGCGCGCACCGGCCCGAGCATCCCGGCGGCCGATGCATATTCACTTACGGGACGCCAAGTGGGTGCCAGACCCAGAGAAGCAGTCCCCAGCACGGCCCCCACCCCGAGCACCGCCCCGAGAAACCCAAGCACCCCAAACCCAAGCACCCCAAACCCAAGCACCCCACCCCCCAAGCACCGTCCCGTGACAAAGGAGTCTCACATGAAAAGACGTGCACTAGTCGCAGTTGCTGCCCTTTGCGGCTTCGCGAGCCTGACAGGCTGCAGCACCGGGAGTGACACCCCGAACGCCTACGCGGTCAAGACTGACATTCCGACCGCCGCGGCGATGGATCCGGCAATCCTTGAGGCTGCCGTCAAGGAAGGCTCGCTGTTGGTTTATGGCGAGGCGAATGAGGCGTCCATGAAACCGGTCCTGGCCGCCTTCCAAGACCAGTATCCGGAGATCAAGGCCAGCTACATCAGCCTGGGTGGAACCGAAAGCTTCCAGCGATACCTCAACGAGAAGGCCACGGGCGGAAAGACCGCGGACGTCATCGTCAGCCTCCAGGGCGCGAACTTCCTGGATCTGGTCAAGCGTGGTGACATCCAGGACTTCACACCACCTGCTGCCGCTCCGCTGCCCGACTTCGCGAAACTCGCCCCCGGGGTCTTCGCGATGGAATTGAACCCGGTCATGGCACTGATCAACACCACCCTCCTGCCCGAATCCGAACAACCCGATTCCCTTGCATCGCTCGCCAAGATGTCCAGTGACCCCAAGCTCAAGGACAGGATCGTTACCTATGACGGCACTACGCAGTTTGGCTACACGGTTAATCACGCATACATAGCCAGGGCGGGAGAGGCTGGATGGAAGGTACTTGAGCAACTCGGACCAAACACCAAGGTCGAAGCCAGTGCAGGGCCCATGTACAACAAACTCCTGCAGGGCGAGTACACCTTGTCCTACTTCCAGTCCGGCGCCACCCGGCCACTCATCACCGGCGCGGCCGCGAAGGTACTGAACTACAGGTTCTTCGCAGATGGAACACCCTTCATGCCCCGCGGTGCCGGAGCGACCACCGGGGGCAAGTCGCCCAATGCGGCCAAAGTGTTTGTGAACTTCCTGATTGACAAGGCGGGCCAGACGGCCGGGTGTGCCGGCGGATTCGCACCCTACCTGGACGGAGTGGACTGCCCGGTGAACCTTGCGAAGGTAACGGAGCAATTGGGTGCGGAGAACATCAACATTGCCAAGTGGGACGAGGCCCTGGTCACGGACGCGCCGGCCTTCAAGAACCGTTGGAAAGAAGCATTCGGGCGATGAGCAGCCCCACACTTACAGGCCCAAAGGCTCCGTCACCGCCGCCAGGTGCAGGGAACCTCAAGCGGGCATGGCTGCCGGAGCGAGCCATCCACTACGGTGTCTGGATCCTGGCAGTCCTGCTGATCCTCGGCCCGATCGTGCCGATCGTCTGGTCATCGCTCTGGTCCACCCCGCTCTATGAGAGCGGCGGCAGCGGTACCCTGGACAACTTCCGAAAACTGGCCACTGATCCCCTCTGGTGGTCAGCCGTCGCCAACAGCCTGCAGTTCGCGCTCTTCGCCACCATCGGCTCAGTGGTGGTTGGAACCACGGTGGCCTTGCTGGTAGCCCGGACAGACCTCCCGTTGCGGAGAATCTATTCTGCGCTGATTGTCCTGCCATTGGTCCTGCCTGGACTGGTGCTCATCGTCGGGTGGCAGTCGATGTGGTCCAAGAACGGGTATGCCACCCATCTGCTGGAAGAGTACACACCGTTCACTGTTCCCTTTGACCTCTACAGCGTTGCAGGAATGGTGGTCATGGGTACGGTCCTTGGCTCGCCGGTGGTCTACCTCTTCGCCCGGGGGACGCTGTCCTCAGGCGATTCGACACTCGAGGAAGCCGCCCGTTGCGCTGGAGCGGGTCCCCTCCGCGCCTTGCTCTCGGTGACTCTGCCGTTGCTGCGCCCGGCATTACTCAACTCCGGGCTGCTGGTCTTCGCGCTCGCGTTGGAAACGCTGGGGATCCCCCTCATCCTCGGTACGTCAAAGAACATCAACATGATGTCCACCTACCTGTACAGGCAGTGGACGGGAAGCCCCGACGCCGGTGGAGGAGTTCTGCCCGCAGGAGCCGTCATGTTGTTGCTCGCCGTCACTCTGCTGCTGTTGCTTCGCAACCGCCTGGCCGGCGACCTCGCCCGCTTTACTACGACCGGTGGAAAGTCATCCAGACCGGCGAACGTTGTTAAATTGGGCCCCCTCGGCTGGCTGCTGTCCGCCGTCGTCGGAGTTGTCCTGGGCTGTGCAACCCTGGTGCCGCTCAGCGGGGTGGTCCTCGCCTCTGTGACCGCCCTTTTGACGCCGGCAATCAACCCGTTCAGCGTGCTGACATTGGATAACTTCTCAGCGATCTTAACCAACCCGCTCTATACCGGAGCGATCGGCAACAGTTTGCTGATTGCCACACTTGGCGCTGCCATCGCGACCGCCTGCATCGCCGTCATTGCACTGGTTGCCCACCGTTCCAATTTTCGGTTCCGCGGGTCCCTGGAGCACATCGTGCTGTATCCGCGGGCCGTCCCGGGCCTGATCACAGGCATGGCCTTCTTCTGGACGTTTGCCATCCTCGACCACTCCGGAACCTTCAGAGCAACACTTTGGGCGGTCGGAATAGCCCTCGGGGTCCGCGCGCTCGCCATGGGCTACGCCGCGTTCTATCCATCGCTTGCGGCGCTGGGCGCGGACCTGGACCGCGCCGCGCGCTCGGCCGGGGCGGATTGGTGGACAGCCATGCGAACCATCATTATCCGACTCCTGAGGCCAGCCATGGGTATCTCGTTCGTCCTGCTGTTTGTAGCGATGTTCAACGAAGCCGACGCCGCAGTCTTCCTGGTGACCCCCGAAACACAGGTTCTCGGACTGGCCATGCTTCAAATTGCGGCAAATGGCCTCGGAGGCACCGTCGCCGCCCTCGGAGTCATCCAACTTGTCATCACCGCAGCTGTCCTGGCCGCAGGACGCCTTCTGTTTGGAGTTCGCCCCAATGCCTGATCTGGTCATTTCCAATCTCACCAAGAAGTTTGGCCGTCTGACGGTCCTGGACAACGTGTCGGTGACCGCTTCCGACGGGCAGATCCTGACCTTGCTTGGCCCAAGCGGCTGCGGCAAGTCCACAACGCTCTGGTCCATCGCAGGACTACTCAAGCCCGACGGCGGCAGCATCGTTGTGGGCGACCAAACCTTGTTCAACCATGACTCCTCCGCATTCCTGCCACCGGAACGCCGCGATTGCGGCGTGGTTTTCCAGTCATATGCCGTATGGCCGCACATGAAGGTCCGCGACAACGTCGGCTATCCGCTGCGCCTCCGGCGCTTCAAGTCCGAGGCACTCCGCCGGCGCGTCGACGAAGTGCTTGAGCTGGTTGATCTCTCCGATCAGGCAGACCGCTATCCGCATCAGCTCTCCGGTGGCCAGCAACAACGAGTGGCGCTGGCACGCGCGTTGGCATTTCCTCCGCGCTTGTTGCTCCTGGACGAGCCGTTTTCCAATCTTGATGCCAAGTTGCGCGAACGTACCCGCGATTGGTTGCTTCAGTTACAACGCAAGATTGGCGTCACCACGGTATTCGTGACCCACGATCAAGACGAAGCCCTGGCAATGAGCGACAAGATTGCGGTCATGTCGGCCGGAACAGTGCGCCAAATTGGTACGCCGGAGCAGATCTACAACGATCCCGCGGACCTCTTCGTTGCTGATTTTGTTGGCACCAGCAACCTTCTGGAGGGAACAGTGATCGCCCGCTCAAAGGGGATCCTGACGATCAAGATCGACGGGTTGGACCAAGCGATCCACGTACCGTCCTCGATTGGTTCCGACGGCGTCGTGGTTTCCGTTCGGCCGGAAGCCCTGGCGCTGTTGCCTGACGATGCGTCGTCCGAAGGCTACGAAATGACCGTTAACGGACCCGTCCTTGAGAGGTCGTATCACGGACATCACTTCCGCTACAGGGTGGGCGTCGGCGAGCAAGCCCTGGTGGTAGAAACCCGCGAGCGCACGGACGCGTCCCACGTACGTGTGGGCATTCCACGGGACGGCTACAAGTTGTTCCAACCCCGGACTGCCACGGCACCCAAGGCCGCCCATTGATTCCGGTCGGGTCAAGCTACCCCATCAGGATCGATTTGTTCAGCGACACTATTACCCGGCCGACAGAGGCCATGCGGCAGGCCATGGCAAACGCCGAGGTTGGGGATGAACAAAAGGGTGAAGACCCCTCCACCAACGAACTGGTTGCCCTGGCACGTGACCTCCTGGGCAAAGAGGAGGCGGTTTTCCTGCCATCAGGAACCATGTGCAACCAGATCGCCTACGCCCTGCACTGCCGACCCGGGGATGCGATTCTTGTTGACGAGAGTGCGCACTCTCTGTGCCATGAGGAAACCGGCGCTCCCGCCCTGGCCGGGGCTATGTACAGGCCCATCAAGGCAGATCGTGGCGTGTTCTCTGTTGCCCGGCTTGAAGCGGCGCTTCGCCCGGAGGGCAGGTCATCGGCCAGGAATGCGGTGCTCTCCATTGAGCAGCCATCCAACCTCGGAGGTGGTACGTGCTGGACGCTGGAAGGCATCACATCAGTGACGAAGGTGGCACGGGCTCATCGGATCAAAACCCACATGGATGGTGCCCGCCTGCTCAATGCGGTGGTGTCCACAGGCGTATCTGCCCGCGACTTTTGTGCCCCGTTCGACTCAGTCTGGCTGGACCTCAGCAAAGGGCTGGGCGCCCCAGTAGGCGCGGTGCTGGCCGGCGACACTGATTTCATCAACGAGGCGTGGCGGCTCAAGCAACGGTGGGGTGGCTCCATGCGCCAATCAGGGATTGTGGCGGCAGCCGGTACTTTTGCCCTCCGCAACAACGTGGACAGGCTGGCAGATGACCATGCGAATGCCCGTCTGCTGGCCGAGCTGCTGGCCGTCCATCCCCACATTTCGATCGACCCGCTAAAGGTCCAGACAAATATTGTCCTCTTTGACCTGGTGGACTTCCCCGTCACCGCAGCAGTGCTGGTGGACCGCTTGCTTCAGAAGAGCGGGGTAAGAATGGGCGCTTTTGGCCCGTCCACGATTCGTGCCGTCACCCATCTCGATGTTGATACGGGAGGCGTACGCCTCGCCGCTGAGGCGCTCACCGAATTGCTGGACGAAACCTACTCGATGCACGTAAGCAAAAGGAGCAACTGACATGACCATCACCTTTGACGTGACGGATCGACCCCTACCGTCCAGCGTCAGCCGGGCTGCCCGGATAGGCGACGACGTCACCGTGCTGCTCAATGCGCGTGTTGTTGATCCCGAGTCGGGCACATCTGGTTCCCTCAGCGACGTATGGCTCCAGGCTGGGCAGATCTCCCGCATTACTCCAGCCGGCAGTGAGCCGGACATGGGCAGCGTCCTGGATCTGAAGGGCAGGTTCGTGGCCCCCGGACTGATGGATGCCCATGTCCACCTGGCCTTCGATGGCGGTGATGACCCGAAGGGAACTTATCAGGGCAGCAGCGATGAACAGATCGTTGCGCAGATTGTGGCGAATGCGCGGATTGCGCTTCGTGCCGGGACAACCACTGTGCGGGACTGCGGGACACCCAGGCACCTGCTCGCCCCCATGAGGGCAGCCCTCGGCATGGCGTCCGACGTCGCCACGGTGGTTCACTGTGGTGCGCCGATCTGCCGCGTGGGCGGGCACGGGCACGACCTGGGCGGAGAGGTACGCACCCGTCACGACGTCGAGACCATCATCGCCGAACAGCACGCGGCCGGCGCCACCTGGATCAAGCTCATGGCCAGCGGCGGCGGATTTACTCCCGGAACCAGTCCGGCGGTCTTTGAGTTCGACCCCACGCTGCTCCGTGAAGCAGTGGTCATCGCCGGCTCCTACGGCATGAGGACCGCGGCCCATGCCCATGCCAGTTCCTCGATGGCCGCCTGCATCGAGGCAGGCGTGCACTCGTTGGAACACGCCTCCATGCTGGGGCCGGATGAGCAGTGCGCGCCCGATCGCGATCTGTTGCGCAGGGCGGCCGATGCCGGGATCCACATTGTGCCCACCGTCATCTCAGCGGACATCGTTTCCCGGCAATTGCGGGAGGGTCACCAGGTGCTATCCAACCCGCAGGACCGCAATGCGGTGGCGCGATTGGAATCGCGGTTTACCAACGTGACCCGGTTCCTGCACTCTGGCGTGTCAATCGTGGCTGGGACGGACGCAGGACCTGCACACGTCACGTTTGATCTCATTGCCAGCGAGTTGGAACGCTATGTCGACGCCGGACTGGCAGCACAGCATGCACTGAAGTCTGCGACGTGCGAGGCCGCCGACATGCTCGGCCTCGAGGCGCAAGTGGGTCGCATCCGGCCCGGCCTGTGGGCCGATCTCATCGTCACCGCGGCGGACCCCATGCAGGACATCAGCACTCTGGCAACGCCGCTTGGAGTCCTCAAGCGCGGACTACTGATCGCCCAATAGGTACTCGCAAGAAATACTCACACCCCCATGACCGCCACACACCCTTTAAGGCATGCAATGAACCTGACTCCAGTCACCGATGACCTGGCGCCGAAGACCGCCTCGCGCCTCGAGGATCCCCAGCTGGACGCACTCGCCGCGATAGAACGCCGCATTCTGTGGCTTGCGACATCCATCATCCATCACGCGAACAAGGTCAGACCGAACACATCCGGCATCAAGGTGGGCGGGCATCAGGCCTCGAGCGCCTCCATGGCCTCGATCATGACCTCGCTGTGGTTCGGGCAGCTTCGCGCCGAAGACCGTGTCTCGGTCAAGCCGCACGCTTCGCCGGTACTCCACAGCATCAACTATCTGCTGGGTAGCCTGGATGAAAAATACCTCACAACGCTGCGAGAGTTTGGCGGGCTGCAGAGCTACCCTAGCCGCGCGAAGGACCCGGATCCCGTTGACTACTCCACGGGATCCGTCGGCATCGGGGCCACAGCCCCCATCTGGGGTGCGATTTCGCGGCGGTACGTCGAGACCGTGAGCGGCACACCGAACCGTGGACGCCAGTACTCGCTCGTCGGCGACGCCGAACTGGACGAGGGTGCCGTCTGGGAGGCCGTACTGGACTCGAACGTTGCGGATCTTGGCGAGATCGTCTGGATCGTAGACCTGAACAGGCAGTCCCTTGACCGGGTGGTGCCAAACATTGCCGCGGGCAAGATAGAACGCCTCTTCGAGGCCGCTGGCTGGCAGGTCATCACCGTGCGGTTCGGCCATCTCTTGGAAAACCTCATGGCCAGGGCAGGAGGCGACGCGCTCCGGAAACGCATTGTTGACATGTCCAACCCCGAATACCAACGGCTGCTGCGCTGCTCCGCCGAAGAGCTGCGCCGCAGGCTCCCTAGTGAGGGCGCAGGGGGTGCGGCCATCGCTGAACTTATTGCCGGCGTCGAGGACCAGACCCTGACCCGGGCCATCAGGAACCTGGGCGGGCACGACCTCGCCGCGTTGCGCGAGGCCTACTCCCGGATCGATGACACCCGTCCCACCGTCATCATTGCCTACACCATCAAGGGCAACGGACTGCCAACTGAGGGCCATCCGCAGAACCATTCGTCGCTGCTCACCGTCGATCAATACCGCCAACTGGCAGACACGATGGGCGAGGACCCGGAGACACCGTGGACGCGGTTCGATCCCCTAAGCACCGAGGGACAGCTGGTGCTGACCACAGCCGAAGCCCTTCGTCGCACCGCTGTACCTGCGGTTGCCCCGCCGGCAGTACCCGCAGATTTCGGCAGAACCCCCTCGGGCACAGCCACCACACAGGCGGCCCTGGGCCGAACCCTGTTGGACGTCAACCGTGCCGCGCCCGACGTCGCCCGCCGGTTGGTGACCGTCAGCCCGGACGTAAGTTCCAGCACCAACCTCGCCGGCTGGCTGAACAAGGTGGGCGTATGGTCAGTGGAAGAGCGCCCTGACTGGTTCAGCGACGACTCCGAAACCGTCATGCACTGGCGGGAAAAACCCACGGGGCAGCACATCGAACTCGGCATTGCCGAGGTCAACCTTGTCAGCCTCCTGGGCGAGCTCGGCGCAACCTGGAGCCGCTGGGGCGAGCCGCTGTTCCCGATCGGCGTGCTCTATGACCCGTTCGTCGAGCGGGCCTTGGAACCGTGGTCCTACGGCATCTACGCCGGCGGCCAGTCGATCCTGGTCGGCACGCCATCCGGTGTCACGCTCGCACCCGAAGGCGGTGCGCACCAGTCCATCAAGACGCCGTCCATCGGCCTGGAACAGCCCGGCTGCACCAGCTACGAACCTGCCTTCGCCATCGACGTCGAGTGGACGCTGCTGGCTTCCATGTCCCAACTCGGACGGCCCGACGGCACATCCGCCTACCTGCGCCTCTCCACAAAACCCATCGATCAGCAGCTGGCTGCCGTGCCGGAAGATCCCGCCGCCCGTGAGCGCCGCCGTCGCCAAGTGGTGGCGGGTGGTTACATGCTGCGCACGGCTGCGACACCGGTTGCGACGATCATCGCCATGGGCGCCATGGTCCCGGAAGCGGTTGCGGCCTCCGAGCGACTCGCCGCCCAAGGCACCCCCGTGGACGTCGTGTGCGTCACGAGCCCTGGCCTGCTCTACGACGCCCTGCAGGGCCGCAATGGACAGAATCCGGACGCACCGTCCTGGATCCTGGATCAAATCCTGCCCTCCGGGCGTGCGGTCCCCATGGTCACCGTACTCGACGGCCACCCCCACACACTCGCCTTCCTGGCCAGCGTGCATCAAGTCAAAAGCCGTAACCTCGGCGTAGACTCCTTCGGCCAGGCAGGCGGCCTCGACGACGTCTACCGCTACCACGGGATCGACACCGACAGCATCGTCCGCGCTGTCCTGGATTTGGTTCAGTGACAAGCGCGGGATCGGCGGCAGGGGCTCGGGGTTACCCCTTGAAAACCGGCGCCCGCTTCTCCTGGAACGCCCGGAAGCCTTCGGCGTAGTCGTCGGTCTTGCACAGCCGTGCCTGCTCTGTGTTTTCCTCGGCCATGGACGCCCAGAGTCCCAGGCGCTGATCGCGGATGTGGGCCACGAGTTCCTTGGAGGCAACGAAAGCACCGGTGGCACCTGTGGCTACGCGCTCGACGATTGCGCGGGTCATGGCAAGCAATGCGTCATCCGGCATCGCCCGGCTGAACATTCCGCGCTCTACGGCTTCCGAACCAGTGATCAGGTCGGCCGTATAGATCAGGTCCAGTGTCCGGTGCATGCCCAGTCGCTCGGTGAAGTACCAGTGGCCACCGGAGTCCAGGGTGGCGCCCAGCTTGGCAAAGGGCGAACCGAACTTGGCATTCTCCGCCACGTACACCACGTCCGTGGCCAACAACAGCCCTAAACCAACCCCCAGGCAAGCTCCATGTGCGGCAGCAAAGGTGGGTGCCGGGAACGCGGCCATCTTCTTCAACAGCGGTTCCACCAGCCCACCGAGATACGCCTGCGCGTCGTCGGTTTCGGGGGTAACACCTGCGATGTCGCGGCCGGCACAAAAGGCACGTCCCTCACCGCGAAGCAGCAGGGGCCCGCACCTCACCGCGCGAGGCGGCGGCAGCAGCGTCGTCGTACGCCTTATCCAGTTCGGCGAGCGCGTCCTCGTTGAGCGAGTTCAGCTTTTCGGGGGCATTGAGGACAATTTCGGCAATGCCGTTGGCAATGGAGAGCTCGATCATGGGGACTCCTTAGACGTCGAAGTCGACGGTAACTTCTTCGCTGGTGGGGTGGGACTGGCAGGTGAGGACGTAGCCCTTGTCCAGCTCGTCCTGCTCCAGGGCGTAGTTCTCATCCATGGACACCGTACCGGTCACAAGCTTGGCGCGGCAGGTGCCGCAGACCCCGCCTGCACAGGCGAACGGAACATCGGGGCGGACACGCAGTGCAGCATTGAGGATGGATTCACGGGCGTGGGTGGGACTGGCGACCTCGCCGGTCAAACCATCCAGCTTGAACGTGATCTTGTAGGTTTCCTTCGACTCGTCCTCCACAACGGGACGGCCCGCGTTGCCCTCAGGGCGGTCCGGACTGCCAGTGGTGAACAGCTCGAAACGCACGTGCTCGGGCTTCACGCCGCGGGCAGCGAGGGTGTCGCGGCACAGCTGGACCAGCTCGAAAGGCCCGCAGAGGAACCACTCGTCCACATCCTCGGCATGGATGGCACTGCTCAGCAGGGCCTGCAGCTTCTCCGAATCGATGCGGCCGGTCATCAGCGGGGCGATCCGCTGCTCCCGGGACAAAACGTGGTGCAACGCCAGGCGCGAGGGGTACTTGTCCTTCAGGTCCGCCAGCTCCTCAAGGAACATGACGTCCATGGCAGCCTTGTTGGCATAGATCAGGTCAAACGTGGTCTCCGGATTGGCGGCCAGCAGCGTCCGGGCGATCGCCATCACGGGGGTGATGCCTGAACCCGCAGCGATCGCAACGAAGTTCCCGGGCTCCCCCGCCAGCTCTTCCGGGTGGTTCATGGAATTCATGACGTTGTGCTGGACCGACGAGCCGTCCTTGCCGTGCCGCGAAATGAACGCGCCCTGCGGGCTCATGACGTCAAGGCTGTCGCCGGCCTTCAGCTCGGCATTTGCCCACGTGGAGAAGACACCGCCAAGGTCCTTCTTGACGGCCACCCGGATCTCGCTGCTGCCATCGGCGAAGCTGCGCGGCTCTGCGCAGATTGAGTAGCTGCGGCGGATCTCGTGCGGCTCACCTTGCTCATCCGGCAGCGTGGTGCGTAGCGCGACGTACTGGCCGGGGAGGTAGTCATACTGACCGGCCAGCTCGGTGGGAACAGCGAACGTCACCTCGATGGCGTCGTCCGTAAGGCGCCGGACTTCCGAGACGGTCAGGGTGTGGAAAGACGCACGACGGCGGCTGGCCGTCTGGGTTTCGGTGGTCATGGAATTCCTTAGAGGACTTTGAAGTAGTCGAACGGTTCCTTGCAGTCCTGGCAGACAAACAACGCCTTGCAGGACGTGGAACCAAAGCGGGTGAGCTCCTTGGTGTTCAGCGAAGAACACTGCGGGCATTTCACAGCCAGGTTCAAACGAACGGGACCGGAGTGGCCGCCTGCGGCAGCCCTTCCCGTGGGAGGCGCGATCCCGTATTCCTGCAGCTTGGCCTTGCCGGACTCGGTCATCCAGTCCGTGGTCCAGGCCGGGGAGAGCACCAGGTTGATGTGCACGCTCGCGTAGCCCTCCTTCTCGAAGGCCCTCCGCAGGTCGTCACCAATCGCATCCATGGCCGGGCAACCCGAGTACGTGGGCGTAATGGTGACCTCGACGGCGGTACGTGAAGTGCCGCCGTCGTCCGCTTTGTCCGTGGGCTGCTGGGCGTCCGTGGGCTGCTGTGCGTCCGGGACCTCGACGACGTGTACGCCACGGAGAATGCCGAGGTCCTCGATGGTGAGGACCGGGATCTCCGGGTCGCAGACCGTGGACGCAATGTCCCAGGCCCTCTGCTCTTGGGTGCGTGTTTTTGAACGAGCAAGGGTTGCCATGATGGTCACCAGCTCGCGCCGGGGTGCTCGCGGGCCAGGACCTGCATCTCAGCAAGGATGTAACCCAGGAATTCGGAGTGCTTGCCGCGACGCCCGCCTCCCAGTGCTTGCGGAACGGCAGGGATCTCCAGTTCGGCTTCGGCCATGATCTGGCCAGTGAGGCGATCGAATTCGGCGCGAAGACTTGAGGGCTGCACTGTCACGCCAGCCTCGGCCAGGCGGGTGGTGAGCTCATCGTCTTCGAAGAGTTCGTCCACGTATGGCCACACGAGCTTGAAGCCCTGGATGATGCGCGCGCGGGACTCGTCCGTGCCGCCAGCCAGGCGAAGCACCCACTGGGCACTGTGGTCGCGGTGGTAATCCACTTCCTTCACGGCCTTGGCGGAGATGGCCGCCAGGGTGGCGTCCTTGGATGCGGTGAGGGCCGTGTAGAGCTCGTACTGGTAGTAGCTCACGATGAACTGGCGGGCGATTGTCACCGCGAAGTCCCCATTGGGCTGCTCGAACAGGTGCGCGGAACGGAACTCGTGCTCGCGGCGGAAGTAGGCGAGATCGTCCTCGGACTTGTCCCAGGCCGCACCAGCATAGGTCAGGAAGGAGCGCGCGTGGCCCAACTGGTCCAGCGCGATGTTTCCGAGTGCAATGTCTTCCTCAAGCTCGGGTGCGCGGGAAATCCAGTGGCCAAGGCGCTGTGCGAGGATGAGGCCGTCGTCGCCAATGCGCAGCGCAAACTCGGCTACGTCATCGCTGGGCTTGACCTGTCCACGCCGTACTTCAAGGGCAATGTCTTCCGGGCGGAGGGCGTTGCCCGGGGTGATGCGGGTGGCGCTGGCTGAACCGTCACCGGAAGCTCCCGCTCCGTGAACGCCCACGGAGATGTCGCCGTGGCCTTCAATGGCGAAGTCAGTGTCTTTGTCAGTCATCACAGGTGCTTCACGCCTTCGCTCTTGGTGTAATACGTTGCGTGGCGGTAGTCCTTGCCCTGCGGCGATTCGAAGAAGGCGCCCTTGGAATCGGGATCGCTGGAGGAGATCGCCTCGGCCGGGACAACCCAGATGGATACGCCTTCGTTGCGGCGCGTGTAAAGGTCGCGTGCATTCCTCAGTGCCATGGCGGCATCAGGAGCGTGCAGGGAACCGGCGTGCACGTGGGACAGGCCTCGGCTGGAGCGCACGAAGACCTCCCAGAGGGACCACGGGGTCTCGTGGTGCTGCTGTTCCGCCGGCGTAGTCGCCGCAACCTTGGGGGCCTCGCGCTTGATCTCGCTGGCCGAGCTTGCCGGTTCTTCCGGGTTACCGTGAGGAGCCATTATGCTGCGTTCTCTTTCTGTGCTTGCTTGCGGGCGTAGGCAACGGCGGCTTCGCGAACCCAGGCACCGTTTTCGTGTGCCTCGCGGCGGCGCTCGATGCGCTGCGAGTTGCAGGGGCCGCGGCCGGCCAGGACTTCCTTGAACTCATTCCAGTCCAGGGGTCCGTGCTCCCACTTCTTGGTTTCTTCGTTGAAACGGATGTCCTTATCAGGCAGGGTCAGGCCGAGGACCTTGACCTGCTCCACCATCATTCCCACGAACCGGCTGCGCAGTTCATCGTTGCTGAACCGCTTGATGTTCCAGGCCATGGACTGCTTGGAGTTGGGTGAGTCATCATCCGGCGGGCCAAACATCATCAACGACGGCGCGTACCAGCGGTTCACAGCCTCCTGGGCCATCTGCTTCTGCTCAGGCGTGCCGTTGGAGAGTTCAAGCAGAATCTCGAAACCCTGGCGCTGGTGGAAGGACTCTTCCTTGCAGATGCGCACCATTGCGCGGCCGTAAGGACCATAAGACGCACGGCACAAGGGAACCTGGTTGCAGATCGCTGCGCCATCCACAAGCCAGCCGATGGCTCCCATGTCCGCCCAGGAAATCGCCGGGTAGTTGAAGATCGACGAGTACCGGGCCTTGCCGGCAATGAGGTCTTCCATCATCTTGTCCCGGGTCTGGCCCAGGGTTTCAGCTGCCGAGTAGAGGTACAGGCCATGGCCCGCCTCGTCCTGGACCTTGGCCATGAGGATGGACTTGCGCTTCAGGCTGGGGGCGCGGGTGATCCAGTTGGCTTCCGGCTGCATGCCGATGATTTCCGAGTGCGCGTGCTGCGAGATCTGGCGCAGCAAAGTCTTGCGGTAAGCCTCCGGCATCCAGTCGCGCGGTTCGATGCGCGAGTCTTCCGAAATGATGCGATCAAAGTACGCCTTGCCGGCTGCCTCCCGCTCCTGCTCTTCCGGGGACAGCTCAGCGGGCACTGATTGCAGATTCTGCGATGCCATGGTTGCTCCTAATAAATTACCGACCGTTCGTTCAGAATATGCGGAGCGGACGTTTTCAGTCAAGCGTTCAGTGGGACACCAAGGGCTGATTACAACGCACGGGTGCAGCCGGGCGTTGTGACAAGGCGCGCTTTGCTGCCCGTGTTAACTTGGGATGGGACCCGAGCCGTCCCAAGCCCCCGCAAGAAAAGAGCCTCACGTGGAATCGCCCCAGCCCTTCAGGATCCTCACCGTCTGCACAGGGAACATCTGCCGTTCCCCGGTGGCGGAACGGCTGCTGCAGGCGGGCCTCAACCACGCAAGCCCGGGATCATTCGAGGTTCGCAGCGCCGGAACGCGCGCCATGGTGGGAGAGCCGATTCAACCCCTGTCGGCCAAGATGATCAGCACCTTCCGTGGCAGCCCAGACAACTTCGCGGCCAGGCAGCTGAACCAGAAGATCCTCCGGGAAACCGACCTTGTGCTGGCCATGACGTCCAAGCACCGGGGCGAAGTCCTTCAACTGGATGCCTCCTTGTTGAAGCGAACCTTCACCATCCGTGAATTTGCGAGGATGCTCGCCGTCCTGGAGACGCGTGGCGATGTTGTTCCCGAGGGCGACATCGTGGAATTCTGGCGCGCACTTCCCGCCCGTGCCGCTTCCGTCCGGCATCTGGCACTGCCTGCCGATCCTGCCGACAACGACGTGGTAGACCCCTACCGCCGAGCGGAAGAGGTCTACCACCAGATGGAGGATGAGCTGGCCCCGGCCATCTTGGGCATCCTCCGCTTTGCGCGCCTTACGGCGCCGGCCTGATTGGCTGTCCTTACTAGTTAAGTCCGATCACCAACATCTGGCTCGTGCCGGGGATGCAGGTCTGCAGGACAACCGCGGGGAAGCCGCCGAAGACAGCCGCCACATTGTTGGTGGTTCCGGGGTTGGGCACCTGGCCCCTTCCGGTCACTGTGTACGTGCCGTAGCCCGGGATGTTAACCGTCTGTCCCACACCGATACCGGAGAAGCGTGCCCAGCCTCCACAGAAGTCGTGCTCGGTAATGAACAATGCGTAGGCGTCCGTGGGAGTGAAATGGATCGGCCCTATGCATGCGTCCACCATGCTCTGGCCTCCGGATCCAGCCACGTAGATCGTCCAGCCTGCAGCTACCGGAGCGGCAGCTTGCACCGGAGCGGCCTGCGCAGGGGCGGCCCTGGGCTGGGGCTGCGGCGGGGGCCGGCGCCGGCTCGATGAGTGGAACAGCTGGTCCAGTAAGTTTCAGGACCTGGCCGGGCACGATGACGGAGTAGCCGCTCAAGCCATTGGCAGCCAGCATCTCGTTCATGTTCACCCCGTACCGGGCAGCTATGGAGCCCACGGTATCTCCGGCGACAACCGTATAGAGGTTGGTATCCACCGCCGGCGGTGCGGGCTCGGCCGGTGCAGGTTCTGCAGCCGGCGCCGCGGGTTCGGCCGGTGCAGGTTCTGCAGCCGGCGCCTTGGCTTCGGTTGCAGGTGCAGCTGCTGCTTCACTCGCAGCGGGCGTGGCGGGGCTGGACTCAGAGGCCTGGGGGGTGGCCAGTTGTTCACTGGACACATTCTGGCCCACATCGGCCGCGGGGTTGCCTGCCTGTGAAAGAACCCCAAAAATCAATGGAATTAGCCCTATAACAACGATGATGGCAATTGCGATCAACAGGACTTTATTTTTGCGCGACCCATGCAGCAAGGTGCCGCCGGGCGTGTTCTTTGACAGAGTAGTTTGTAGCTCGTCATTGTAAATGTTCATTAGATGTCCCAGAATCCGTGGCTTTGGTCTGAGCACGCAGAAGTCCCAGGGGAGGGGCGTATGCGATAGCACAGAAGTGTTATGGGGAGCGCCACTCGTCACGTGCGAGGGAGCGAACCACCGCTGAGCCGGCGGAACAGAATTTCAGAAACCCTAGGGAACTTAATGCTAGGAATT
This sequence comes from Arthrobacter sp. StoSoilB13, assembly GCF_019977255.1. Taxonomy (NCBI): domain Bacteria; kingdom Bacillati; phylum Actinomycetota; class Actinomycetes; order Micrococcales; family Micrococcaceae; genus Arthrobacter; species Arthrobacter sp. StoSoilB13. The sequence continues at coordinate 2,025,562 of NZ_AP024647.1, forward strand.
GGCCATTGGCACCGCACGAGTAGCAGATACTCGTCTTTTTCATTGATTGCCTGAATTTGCACCAGGTAGTACGCAATTTTCCGGGATGGGCCACTTGTTTAGGCGGGCACCGGTACTCGTTCCGTTTCCTTCACCTCAGGCTCATGCTCCGTTCACTGCTGCCCGGAACAGTGGAACCATGACTGATCTCTCACGCCGAACCCTCGTAAAAACATCCTTAACCGGCCTGGCTTTGGCCGGTCTCGCAACCGGTACCGCCGCGCCCGCCCCCGCCGCCATCCCCCTGGTCCGCAAACGCCTCACACTCCCCACGGGAATTGCCACCGGGGATGTCACCACCGACTCCGCTGTCCTCTGGTCACGTGCTTCGGGTCCGGGCCGTCTGAGCGCCCGGCTGCAGGCAGTGGACAGCGCCGGCGAAATCCTCCGGGGGCGCTACGGATTCAGCCGCACCATCCAAGGCCCTCTCGCTACCGAAGCCAGCGACTTCACCGCCAAGATCCACGTCAAAGGACTTCCTGCCGGGACCCGCTTCGCCCTTGAACTTAACTTCGAGGACGAGAACGGCCTCGGCGAGGCCGTCAAGGGGACGTTCACTACTGCGCCTGACTCATCCGGGAACGGCGGCCCTGAAGACGCCCACCCAGGCGGCAGGCCGTCGTCGTACCCGCAGTCCTTCGTGTGGACCGGCGACACTGCCGGGCAGGGCTGGGGCATCAACGAGGAGATCGGCGGCATGCGTGGGTACAAGGCAATGCACGCAACGCGGCCGGATTTCTTCATCCACTCCGGAGACACCATCTACGCCGACGGCCCCATCGCTGCCACTGTCACGGAGAAGGTCGGCCAGGTGTGGCGGAACCTCGTCACCGAGGAAGTCTCCAAGGTCGCCGAGACACTCGCCGAATACCGGGGCCGGCACCGTTACAACTCGCTGGACGCGAATATGCGCGCCATGTTCGCCGAGGTTCCGGTGATCGCCCAGTGGGACGACCACGAGACACACAACAACTGGTACCCGGGCCAGATCCTGGACGACGCCCGCTACACCGAACGCAACGTGAACGTCCTCGCAGCCCGCGGCCGGCAAGCCTGGCAGGAGAATATGCCGATCGCGGACTCCGCGGCGCTTTGGCGCCCGGGAACGTTCGACGCCGGCCAGTACCAACCTGCCCGCATCTACCGGAAGATTTCGCGCGGCCCCCAGCTGGATGTCTTCTGCCTGGACATGAGGACGTTCAAGTCCCCCAACACCGACGGCAAAGAACCCTATGCCACCAACATCCTGGGCCAGGAGCAGGTGGACTGGCTCATCAAGGAAGTACGCCAATCCAAGGCGACATGGAAGGTGATCGCCGCGGACCTCCCGTTGGGCATCATCGTGCCGGACGGGGCCGTGAACCAGGAGAGCCTCTCCAACCGGGACAACGGGGCTCCTCTCGGGCGTGAACTGGAGATCGCCGGCGTGCTGAGTGCTTTCAAGCGGGACGGTGTCAAGAACACTGTGTGGCTGACGGCGGACGTGCACTACTGCGCCGCCCATCACTACTCCCCCGAACGGGGCCTCGTTCACCGATTTCGATCCCTTCTGGGAGTTCGTGGCCGGTCCCATCAACGCTGGCTCGTTTGGTCCGAATGCCATGGACGGAACGTTCGGACCCGAAGTGGTGTTTGCCAAAGCTGGTCGCTTCCCGGGCGAATCCCCGCGGGATGGCGAGAACCAATATTTCGGGCACGTGGACCTCGCCGCGGACGGCACGTTCACCGCGAGCCTTCGCAACGCCAACGGAGCCGTGCTGTTCTCGAAGACCCTCACCCCGGAGCGCTGACCCAACTGCGTCGCATTAGAGCGCGTTTAGAGCCGTCAAAACGCGCTCAGCTGCTACCTAGATGGAGTTTCCCGGCGTATGCTTCCCTCAGCGCAAAGGCAAGATGCGTTGTTCGCTTTTGGTGGGGCCACTTTCGAAGGCAGGGGTTCAGTGGCAGGAGTGAAGCACGAGGTTCTTCCGGTGCGCTCGTGGGCGAGGCAGGGTATGCCGCTTTTCCTTGTAGCAGTCGGAATGTGCGCGGTCCTCCTGGCCGCCGGGCTCGGCAGCGGGATCGGGACACCCACAGCCCAACTTGCAGGCGACCTGGCGATACTTACCGCCGCACTGACTGCGCTGATGACCCACACCAGTGCCGCTCTGCGGGGCCACGGCAACACAAAGGCCCGATGGTTCGTTGTTGCAGGGTTGGCTCTTTGGTCCTGCGGCCAAGCTCTTTGGACCTTCAACGGCATAGTGCTGGACCACGCCTACCCCTTCCCATCAGCTTCCGACGTCGGATTCGTCGGCTACGCGCTGCCGGTCGCCGTCGGGCTTGTCCTGCTTTCCAAGGGCGGCAGCGTCCGCATGTCAGTTGTCCGCACCGTCCTGGACGTCGGAACGGTGGCCAGCGCGGTTCTCTTCATCGCGTGGGGCGCAGTCCTGGGGCCGTTGATCGCGGCAGGCAACGTTGACCCACTGGCCTTCCTGACCACTCTGGCCTACCCCTTCGTTGACGTGGTAATGGTCTCGCTGGTGATCGTCCTGACCATGCGCGCAGCCCGTGGCCGGCGCCTTCCGTGGCTGTGCCTGGGCCTGGGCTTCCTGGTGCTCGCGTTGACTGACCTGACCTACGTACGGCTTACCGCCGAAGGCGTCACAGGTGTGACCGGATCCCCCTTGGCACTCGGCTGGGTAGCAGCTTTCCTGCTCGTCGGGTTCAGCCCCCTGGCTCCGGAGGCCAGCAGCAGCAAGAAAGATGGACGAACGTACGCTGCGGCCTTGGAACTTCTGCCATACATTCCCGTTTTCGGCGCAGTCCTTTTCAACCGCAGCCGGGCCATCAACCTGGCAGACCCCATCCTGCTGATCACGGGCCTGTCTGTCCTGGCCTTCGTCATCGTGCGGCAAGTGCTGATCGTCGTCGAGAATGTGACGCTGACGCGGGACCTTGAGTCCAAAGTGGCGGCCCGCACGGCCGAACTGGAGGGCTTGGGGGCAATCGTAAACTCCTCCGGCGACGCCATCATCGGCAAGACACGTGAGGGAGAGATCCTCAGTTGGAATCCGGGGGCAGAGAGGATTTTTGGTTATACGGCGGCGGAGGCCATCGGCCGGAACAGCGATTTCTTTGTCCCGGAGGAATTGCAGAACGATGAACACGAGGCCCTCCGAACAACCGCCGAAAGTGGTAACGTCCAGAACTTTGAAACCCTTCGCAAACGCGGGGACGGGACCACCATTCCGGTCTCCGTGACACTCTCCCCCGTCCGCAATGAATCGGGCATCTGGGGCGTGGCCACAATTTCCCGGGACATCACGGAACGCAAAGCTGCGGAATCCGAACTGTTGGCCGCCCGGGAAGCAGCCTTGGAATCGAGCAGGCTCAAGTCGGAGTTCCTGGCCACTATGAGCCACGAGATCCGGACCCCCCTCAATGCTGTAATCGGTCTGACATCACTGATGCTGGACACGCGCCTTAACGAAGTCCAACGGCAATACGCCCAAGGGGTCAAGGGCGCAGGCGAGGTCCTCCTCACGCTGATCAACGACATCCTGGACTTCTCCAAGCTGGAAGCCGGGAAAGTGGACCTGGACATCACGGCATTCGATCCGCGCGCGCTGGTGGAAGAAGTTGCAGGGCTGGTAGCCGAGCAGGCCCAAAGCAAGGAACTTGAGCTGATCTCCTACTGTCACCCCAACGTGCCTGAACGGCTCATGGGCGATTCCGGGCGGATTCGCCAGATCCTGCTGAACCTGTCATCCAACGCGGTCAAGTTCACTCCAGCCGGCGAGGTGGAGATCCAGGTTTCAGTAGTCAGCCAGGATTCGAACCAAGCCTCCCTGCGGTTTGAAGTCCGAGACACCGGAATCGGCATCAGCACTGAGGACCACCACCGACTGTTCGAATCCTTCGCGCAGGCAGACGCTTCCACCACCCGCCGTTACGGCGGCACGGGCCTCGGTCTTGCCATCTCCCGGCGGCTGACCGAAGTGATGGGCGGCGAAATAGGGCTTGACAGTGAAATGGGTGTGGGCAGCAAATTCTGGTTTGTCCTGGACCTGCCCGTCGGCCCTCCGGCTACGGACACCGGAATCCTGCCTGCCTCGCTCGCGGGACGAAAAGTCCTCGTGGTGGACGACAACGCCACCAACCGTTTGGTGCTGGAGACCCAGCTCGCAAGCTGGGGAATGCAGCCGGTGGCAGTCGCAGATGCGCGCACTGCCATGGACGAATACCGTTCGGCCGTTTCGGACCACCACCCCTATGACATCGCCGTGGTGGACATGTGCATGCCCGATACCGATGGCCTGGAATTGGCCCGCCAGATCAAGGAAGAGAGCAACGGCTCGGGCGGCCCGGGGATCATTCTCCTGACCTCCACCATGCAAGTGGACAAGGCCGATCTCACCTCCGCAGGCATCCGCGAGTACCTCACCAAGCCCGTCCGGAGCTCCGAGTTCTACAACCGGCTGCTACGGCTCGTGGCAACGAGAACGATCGGCAATGCAGGCACCGCGCTCCCCTATGCAATGCAGCCCGAGTCGCCATCCGAGAACCCGGAACTCCGGTTGGGCAAGCTTCTGGTGGCCGAAGACAACGAGGTCAACCAGCTGGTGGCCCGCGGGATGGCGAACAGGCTCGGCTACCAAGTGGACATCGTCGACGACGGCGCTCAAGCCGTTGCTGCGACGCTCACCGGAAACTACGCTGCCATTCTCATGGACTGCCACATGCCGGTGATGGACGGTTTTGAGGCCACAAAGACCATTCGCTCCCGTGACTCCAAAACCGTGAGGATTCCCATCATTGCCATGACGGCCGGGGCGCTGAACGAGGACCGCGAGCGGTGTTTCGCGGCTGGCATGGACGATTACATCAGCAAGCCGGTTGACCTGGACAAGCTCCGCGACATCCTGGCAAGGTGGGTCCCGCAGGAGCAGCGGGCGGAAGCACCGCCGTCGAACGTTGTTGTCTCAAATGGTTCAGACGCGGAGGCCGCTGTCCTCGCTGACGTTGCCGACCCTGACGTCACCGTCCTCGATGAGGACCGGCTGCAGATCCTCCGCGAACTTGGACCGGCGGACGGTTTGGGCCTGCTGCCTGACGCCATCCGGGCTTTCCGCGAAGAAGCCCAGCGTGCACAGGAGTCAATTCGTTCAGGCCTGGAGGGCCAGCAGGCCGACGCTGTGGAGGCCGCCGCCCACAAACTCGCGGGTGCGGCCGGCAACATCGGCGCTACGGGTGCCGCAATCCTGGCCAAGGACTTGGAACGACTTGGACGTGAGGCAGTCCCGGGTTTTGAAGCGCACGGAACGCATGTACTCGAAGAACTAAAATCGGAACTCGCTCGAGTGGATGGGGCACTTGAGCGCACACTACTGGGAGCCCCATGAAAGTATTGATCGCCGACGACGACCAGATCTCCCGAATGATCACCAAAGCCGCCGTCGAGCAATCCGGTCATGATTGCATCGTGGCAGTGGACGGCGACTCGGCCTGGGAGCTTTACCAGGAACACGCCCCGGCAGCTGTGGTGACGGACCTGATGATGCCGGGGCTGAACGGCCTGGATCTTTGTAGGGCGATCCGCGCGCATGAGGAGGACACCTACACGTACGTCATCCTGGTGACGTCCCACGGTTCGCGAAAAGATGTCCTGGCAGGCATGGAGGCCGGCGCGGACGATTACGTCACCAAACCGCTTGACCCGTTCAACCTGCACATCCGCCTCCTGGCCGCGCAACGGATCACCTCGCTGCACGCAGACCTCGCCAAGTATCGTTCGGCGCTGACCAAACAGGCCCGCACAGACCCCCTGACCAAGCTGCACAACAGACTCAAGCTGACGGAAGACCTTGGCCAATTGCACAGCAGAAGCGACCGCTACTCGCGGGATTACTGTCTGGCGATGGTGGATGTGGACAACTTCAAGCGCTACAACGATATTTACGGCCACCAGGCAGGAGACGCCGCCCTGGTGGCCATCGCCTCGACCCTCGCCGGCGAGGTCCGCCAGTCCGACGGCGTATACAGGTTTGGGGGCGAGGAGTTCCTTTTGGTCCTTCGTGAGCAGACGGCGGCTGGGGCTGAAGTTGTGATGGAACGGGTCCGGGCGGCCGTGCATGCGCTGCAGATCGAGCACTCCGGCGACCCCGATGGGATCCTCACCATCAGCGCTGGAGTGTCGGCGTTCGCTGATGGACACCGCGCCGGAACCGAGCAACTCCTGCGTGAAGCCGACCTCGCGCTTTACGCAGCCAAGGCCGCGGGCAGGAACCGGGTGTCCCTGGCCAATGCCCTCCGCTTAGAGTGACCAGCAACTTCAGTGTTGGGGGGTGATGCACAGCAGTTGCCCGGCTTCATCCGCGCGTCAGCACACCGCGCTTTGAATGTTGCGGGCATTTACATTCCCGGTGCCGGCCGGAAGGCGGTAATCACCTGAATTGCATGCCGTGTTGTCTGTCATCGTCACGTAAGTCACCGGGCGCTCGAAGTCCACCGCCCCGCCGGTGGACTTGATGTCGTTGTTTTTGAAGGTATTCCCTACGATCTGGATGTGGTGGATTTGCTTCGTACCGTCGTAGTAGGCGTCGTGCAAACCCCGAGGTGAGCCCCAGACGGTGTTGCCAGTGATGTCAATGTTGTAAACGGCCCCGGATCCTCCAGCAAGGTCAATCCCGGCGCCGTGACGGCCTCCACGCACGTTGTTATTGGCAATCCTGATGTCATGAACGTCCTCATCGCCGTAGGTGTGAACGGCGATGCCGTCGTCTCCGTCAGTGCCTTTGCGCTGGTCCACTACGTTTCCAACAATGTCCCCGTTGCTTGTGTTCATCGCATGAATGCCATCCAATTCGACGTACTTTCCGTCGGTTGCCGACTGTGTACTGCTGTCCTTAACACACCACTTCTGACCACCAACAAATGCGATGGAGTACGTAAAAGGGTTCCTCGTATGAACGCTTTGGACGAGTGAATTCATTGAATTGCGGACGTCAATCACGTACTCATTCAGGCGGCCAGACACATTCCCGTTCAATGAGTCACCTGACTGGTCTGCCGTGAAGTTCGAGAGGGTTGTGTTGTCTGCGCCTGCTGTCGTCACGATGGGATATCCGCCAGCGGGGCCGTAGTTACCAGTGAACGAAGGACCAGCTTTCAGGATCGTTTCAGGGCCCACACCTTCAAGCTTTACATTGCTCTCCATCCGCAACTTGCCATTGATAATGAACGTGCCCGCAGGAATTTTTACCACTCCCCCGCCAGCAATTCCGGCCGCGTTAATTCTGCCTTGGATACTTGCAGTATCGTCGAGGGCATCGTTCGGAGTGGCAGTGACGCCATAAATGCTGGTCGAACTGCTACCCGTGGCACCGCTTAACGAACACGACGACGATGTGACCGTCAAGGCTGCGGCACCTTGAAGGGGAGCAGCTGCTGCTGGGACAGCGGTTGACGCGAGGACACAAAGAACAAACACAGGACTGCTAATAGCGGGCGTGCTGCGGGCAACGCGTCCTTTCCGGCGCTCACCGTCTGTTGCATACCCGGCCGCGGCCAATGCGTGACGTGTGACGTCCCGAGAGGGCCAGCCGAAGTTAATAGTGCGTTTGAATTTAGGCACGGGTGTCAATCTCCTCTGTTTTTTGGCCTGGATGCGACGAGGCTGTCCATTCGTTGAGTGAGCGAACCTCGGCGGACGTGACGTGAACTTTGGATCTTCTTTGGTGCCGCGCCCCTATAGCTCCGACCGTTTCGGGGCGTCACTGCTGAGCCGGGGACTGCAACCGCTGGATGACTTCTTTGTAGTCCTCAGTGGTGACACCGCTGCCTTCCTCATCAAAGAGGTTCTCTTCGAAGCCGAACAGGAACGTCGTCATCCCACATTGCACCGCGTACGCCGGAGCAGTGCGCAATTGTTCGGCTAGGCTGTGCGATTGCGGTGAGCCGCCGGTGAAAGGTGCATCCGGAGGACCGGGGTTTTCACCGACCAGTCCCAGCACGGCTCGCCGAGCCAAGGCGCTGATGTACCTGTGGGAGGACCATTGTGAGACATCTTCCATCAGCATGCTCTCGTCGTCAGTGGGGAGGCACTGATCTTGCCGCGGAACGGCAGCGGCTGCACTCACGGCCGATATGTCATCCAAGCCCGTGAAGTCCACATCCACCCCCGGTAAAGCCGCGAGCGCAGCGAATTGAACAGCGTAGTCCAGACCGCGTTCTTGGGCGCCATCCGGATTGGCCCGGCCATCCAAGCGTCCTTTTATGGCTGTTGCTTTGTCATTCGGCAAGACTCCCCGACCCGCTACGGGGACATGCAAGCGCCCTTGATACCCAAGTTTCCTCAGCTCGCGTATCTGCCATACGGCTGCGTCCACCGCAGATCCGGCATACCAGTCCCACCACCGTTGGACCTGCTCATCAGTTACGGACCGCCCGTGCCATGAGCTGGCGCCCGGAATCCACCCCGGCATGGGAGAAGGCGCAACGCCTTCAGCTAAACCGATGCCGTACTGGGGGGCGTCACCAAATGCCCAGTACTCGCGTTCATTTCCACCGTCACCGGGCCCTGGGTACCCTAGCTCCCCGCTGGCATTCGTCCCTACTCGTATTGCTGCTACGCCCTCAAACCCCAAGTCCGACGCAACAAGGGCCAAGTACTTTTGCGCCGCATCCCGCACATCGGCACTGAATATGAGCTCGGAACCCTGGTCCTTTGGCGTTCCTCCTGCGCTTCCCCGCAGCACACCTCCGGGCAGACCTCTTACCCAATCAGGCGCGTAATGCAGACCAGGGGACAGAACCACAGCCATGCCAGCCTCATGGCAGCGGTTCAGTCGTTCACGAACCTCCGCCACGTAGTGATGGTCCACCCCTCCGGCTCCCGGTTGGTACCGATCCCAGGCCAAGGGCAATTCCACTACGGATACGCCGGCCCTCGCGAAGTTCTGCGAGGCGTTCAGGAGTGCACGTGGCACCCAGAACCCCAAAAGACAGGAGCTCTGCCGCCGGCTGGGTCTGCACACTGCAACCGACGATCACAGGTGTTGTCATCATCAACAGCAAGACCACACGAAGCAGGCTTCTCACGGGTAGCCGCCGGTCACGGGAGGGAAGCTCAGCCCTCCCGCCACAGCGGCGTCCAATTTTGCGCGGTCCAATTGCCACACCACGGTGTCACCGGACGTTGGTCCCCTGAAAGTGAAAACCGCTTGGGCGTTGTCCTGAAGCCAGTCCAGGAACTCAGGTGCGGCGAAGCCGTACCCCTCACTCAGTTGCCTCCCCTGTGTGAGGACATACTGCGCCTCGCGGTCATGCAGGGACTGCAAGGATGGCAGGACCTCCCACCCCTCATGCGGCATGAGCGCGAACTCAGCAGTTACTGACGTCAAACCCACCTTGGAGGACAAGGGCAGCTCGGCGTTCATCCAGTCCCGGGCACGGACAAGCCCGTCATCGACGACTGATCTTGCCTGAACACCCAGAAAGAGGCTGAGTATGGTCATGATTGCTGCGGCAGCCACAACGGGCGCCCGCAGGCGGGCGCGCCATTTCACCACCATCACAGCGGCTACGGGCACCGAAACCAGGGCAGACAGCACCACACAGTAGCCAAACTGTTCCTCTGCCGCCCCGAAGAAGACGGAGTAGATACCCACCAAGCCGGTAAAAAGCGAGAACAAGCCAATAGCCCGCCGTTCCACCAGCGGAGACATAGCAGTCACTGCCCCAGCCACCACGGAAAGGCCCAGAAGCAGATAGCTGGTGCCGAAGCGTCCGGCCAGGTCAATGAGCCGGTCTGCAAGGCTCACGCTGTGGACTGAATTGAAGCCTGTCATCTGAACGACGCCCATCATCCTCAGGACGCCCACCGATTTTTGTTCAATGAACTGCGGAATCAGCCCGCTGGCAGCGATCAAACCCAGATAAACCAGATAGGGAACTGTGGAGCAGGCGAGGATTCGCAAGGCTGTTTGGACGGGCACGGTTCTACGCCAGACCACCGAGGCGAGCAACGGAACCACTGTGAACACAGCAGTCATGTCTTTCATGACGATGGCTAGTCCGAAGACCAATCCGGCGCTGATTTCAAGCCACAGGCGGCTTCTCCCCGACTTACGGTCGAGCAGCAACAGGACCAATAGCCATCCCGATAAGACCGCCAGGCCAGCTGGAGTCTCCATCATCAATCGCCCATCCATGCGAAGGACAAACGGGTCGCTGGCCAGAATGACGCCAGCCACGGCAGCAGGTCCAACACCCACAAGACGGCGAACCAACAGGAAACAGACAACAACCGCAACTGCTCCGAGAACACTATTGACCCAGCGCAACTGCAACGCCAAGTCCGTAGAGTTGCCTTGGAGTCCCAGCACGCGGATGACCAGTGCGTTGAGGGCGTAAGAACCCGGAGGATGCAGGAAAAACGGGGTGCCAAGGATTGATGGCATGTGGCCATCAGCTATCTGCATTGCAACGTCCGCGTAGGTTACTTCGTCAATGAAAACGTCATTGGCCCGTTGAACACCGAACACCCGGAAGACCGTGGCCAGCAAGCCTACAACGGCTGCAACCCACAAGTGTCCCCGCAATGCCCGCTGGGAGGCATGTGCAGACCTCCGCGCCCGCCCACCCGAGGCATTGACGTGGAGTTGGTAAAGCGAATTCATAATGACCCTTATGTGAAGCGAAAAAGTACTGAACCAGAAGAAATGTGAGTGTGAACCAGATGGCTAATCGGCATCGAGGTGCCCAGGCACAAAGTACGTTTCCGGTTTCAGTGGGATTACTCCGCTGGGGAACAGGGCATCTGCCTGCGTGGGATACTGCCTGATCCGCCCGGCTTTTGCATCGAGTCCGGTGTCCCAGGTCCACGGCACAAAGCCCAATTTGGACATGTGCGTTTCGTCCGGGGCCGGCAGCCAGATCATAGGGAAAGTCTGAGTACATCACCACGTTGTCCGGGTGTCCTTTGCCTACCTCCCGGGTGATCAGGTGGTCCACATGCTTACCCACCCCTGCCGGGCAAAACAACAGCTGAGCTTTGGTTTGTGCCATGAGTCCGGCGACGTCGGAGCGAAGCCGGCGGATGAGGGCCCGATCACCCTTGGCGATCCTTCCCATCGCGATGTCGAACCGATAGGTGGGGTAGCGGTGAGTGAGCTCCGGGAGCAGCCGCTCCCACTGGCTGCTCCCCAGCAATGGGGGCTTTCGCCGCTTTCGAAACAGGGCGTCCACTTCGCCAAGGTGGATGGATTGAACACCCATGTCCTGCAGCACGGCACGATCCTCCGACTGCCTGGCCTGGAACAATTCCCCAGCGTCCGGAGCGGTGCATTGGCGCATGAAGGATCGGGCTGCCCGCGTGTGGGGTGATGGCATGGCCTCAGTGAACAGCGTGGCCACGATGATCTGCCGCCCTTTGGCCTGGGCTTCAATAAGCGAGCCGCATGACAGGACTGCATCATCCAGATGCGGTGAAAGGAAAAGCCAGGGGGCGTCGCCCACCATGGAGTGTTCGACTCGTGATCGGAGCGGCATTCAAGCCCTTTCGGCGTGGTCGGCTTGTGGCCGCCGGGTTTGAGGGTTCTTCAGCTCAGTAAGAGCAGTGCGATAGGCCTGCGCCTGCTTGTCGGCGAGCGCATCCCAGTTGTAACCGGCGGCAAACTTCCGCCCTTGCTCAGCCACGTGCTCCAGCCCCGTTTGGGAGTAACGGGAGGCAATTTCATCAGCCAGTGCCAGAACATCGAAAGCCTCTACTACCCATCCCGTACCCGGCGGGATGATCTCTTTCAAGCAAGGAATGTCGAAGGCAATAACGGGAGTGCCTGCCGCGAGCGCGTCAATGGCCACCAGCCCGAAGGTTTCGTGCCGCGAGGGCACTACCAGCAGCCGTGCATTGCTGAGAACCTGGAACTTCCTTTCCCCGGACAACCACCCGAGCATCTGCACGCGCCCGGAGAGACCCTTGTCCCGGACGGACATGCGCAACCGTTCCTCGTCCGGACCTGTACCGGCAATCAGCAGCTTGCCTTCTACCCTTTCGCAGGCATGGGCCCAGGCTTCCAGGAGGAGGTCCAAGCCCTTGTGCCCATACTCCAGTCGTCCGATGAAGAGGACATCCTTCCCCAGCCGGGGTTGGTTGTTCCAGGCTCCGGGATCTACGCCGTTGCCGATGACGTCCACATGCAGGTCCGGGTTCAGTTCCTTTAACCGATCACCGATGCCCTGCGAAACCGAGATCAGCCTGCGGTGCTTCAACACGCCCAGTCGCTCTATCCAATGCAGGGGCAGCTTGTACTGCCGTGCTTTGTCCCTGGCGTGCAGCCATTGGACAACACCGATGGTGGGGCGCTTGGTCCAGAGCGGTGCGGCCATGGTCGAAAACGGAGCGAAAAAATCCTCCACCACCAGCTCTGTAGCTGACCGGCGCTTCCAAACCTCAAACGGTAGCTGCGCAATATAGGCCACTAGCCTAGCCAGGCGGTGCTTGCCCGTTCCGAAGCCGATGGGCACATAATGCACGCCGTCTTCGATGCGTTCCTGCCAGCCCGGATAGCGGGTGGTCAGCACTGTGACGTGGAAGCCCTTTGTCGCCAGACGGCGATTGATTTCGTGCGTCCTCACTGATCCCCCGCCTGCCCCGGGCATTCGCGGATCTTCAAAGCCCAAATGCAAAACTTTCAAAGCTGTCTTCCCATCTCTACATTTCTGGAGGGCACCCTGCCCCTTACAACTCCGCTGAATCAGGAGTAGTGGCGTCCTCTTGGAGAAGAACGTCGGTGAAGTGCCCTATTCGACCGGCGGCCGGTAGATTTGCTGCGGCTGCCAGCCTGCCGGCGTCGGGAGATCCTGAAGTCGTTCCTGTGCGGCAGCATGCCGCGCTGGTGGGCAAGAACGGTGACTCCGCTGATGCCGGCGAGAAGCAACCAGAGCAGGGGCTGCAGGTGGGCGGCTCCGGCAAGGACCACGATCAGGGCGAACGCCAGGATGGCGAACCTGCCCGTCCCCTTTCCCTGGTTGGTAGCCGCCAGCACCGGACGCGCCAATAGTGTCAGGACGAGGCCAGCGGTCACCGCACCGACGGCAGATCCCACGGCCATTCCCGGGACGGCGTTCACCTGCCAGCCGATCCACAGCCCGCCGATAACCAGAAGACACGCGCAAGCGAGGCCGATTTGGCAGCGGCGGTAGGCACGCATGGCCAAAAGGATGGTGGCGAGCACCATCAGGACGGCATAGCCGAGACCGGAAGCCGCCAGCCATGGCAGGAGTCCAAGGGAGCCGTGATACTTCGGCGGAACTATGAGGCCGGACATCAGTGGCGGTGCCGTGGCGATGATGGCGAAGGCCACCACCACAAGCTGCCCGAACGAGGCGAATGAAGCTCCCAGCACCTCGCTGACCTTGACGCCAGGGGTGCGAAGCAAGGGAAATGCCACTAGCGCTGTCCCCGCAGCCACGTAAACAGGCCCCTTTGCAATGGTGGCGAGCGCTTGGAAGCCTGCTGCTTCTACCGAGCCGTTGTCCAGGAAGCCGACAAGTACGACGTCGGTCCCCACCAGCACGGACACGACGCATAGGACCGATGCAATATCGCTCGTTTCGGCCCACCGCCACTTCTGAAGCAGCACCCCCGGACGCCAACGGAGATCCCGATAAAACGACCAGGGCACTACCAGAGGTGCCAGGCACCCCGCGACAAAACCGATGACCGCTCCCCCGGCACCCCACGCCATAAGGATCACCAGTAGGCTGAAGATCAACCGCAAGACAACCTCGCCGATGGTGGACATTGCGTACCAAGTGAAGCGGAGTTCGCCTTGGAGCCACCCGGCGGGCGCATTCACGACAAAAATGACAAAGGCTGCCAGAGCCACCGCTGCTGCCAGGTCCGGGGTGGCAAGCGCGAGAGTCACGCCACCGGTGATGGCCGCCGCGGCAACTCCCGCCAGACAAGACACGAAGACCGAGAAGGCCACGCCGTTCCGCCGTTCTTCGGACCCTTCCGGATGCACGGCGACCACGTGGGACAGAGGAAGCGGAACCATTGCATTGGCCACGATCCCCACCACGCCCAGGATCATCGCGGCGGCGGCGAATTGTGTGTAATCCGCTGTCCCCAGCATGTTGGCCATGAGCAAGGTGCAGGCGTAGCTCACCACACCCACCAGCCCCGCCGACACAGCCAGGAAGCCACTGTTTTGAGCTATGTTGGGGTCGCGGTTCGGTGTCCTTTCCCGGCTTCCAGCTCTGGGCCGCAAACTCACTGCGGTGGTTATGGCATGTTCGGATAAATCCACTGATTAGCTACCGCTACTGGCCATCGTCGCGGAAGGGGGGCTCTTCTCCGTCAGTACAGCCCACGGGCAGCTCAACAATCAGTGCCCCGTCGTGTTGAAGGCAGAGAAGGAGCTCAACATCGAAGGCAAAATCCGTGGTTCGGCCTTGCACATGAAGCAAACCCATCTGACCCTCCAAGAATCGGAACGGCACCAAGCGGTGCTCGCCTCCTAAGCAGTGCGAAGACACCCCAAGTCATGACGCGAGTCTGACGTGAAGGTTCAAGTTGTTCCCGTCCGGGGCCTTAGTGAGCTTGTCCGGGCGCTCTGAGCGAAATCAGTGGTTCCGTGTCAGAGGCCATCTATAGAGTTGCCATATGAGCCACACTTCCTCCGCGCCTGCCGCTGCCCCTGTCAACGGTTCAGCACCCCGGCCTCCTGTTGCCAAACGCGTCCCCAGCCGCCGCGAACACCACGGCGACGTCTTCGTGGACAACTACGAGTGGCTCCGGGACAAGGAATCCGCAGAGGTAGTGGAGCACCTGAAAGCGGAGAACGCCTATCAGGAGGCTGTGACCGCCCATCAGGAACCGCTCCGCGAAGCAATCTTCCAGGAGATCAAGGGCCGCACGCAGGAGACTGACCTGTCCGTGCCCAGCCGGAAGGATGGCTGGTGGTATTACAGCCGTTCGGTGGAGGGCAAGGAATACAGCATCCATTGCCGCGTAGTTGCCCGGAACACGGGTGACCCCGTGGCCGACTGGACTCCGCCATCCGTTGAGCCGGGCGTGGAGATCCCGGGCGAACAGGTACTCCTTGACGGAAACGTGGAAGCCGAGGGCCAGCCGTTCTTCAGCATCGGTGGCGCTGCCGTGACAATCGACGGCAACCTTTACGCGTACGCCGTGGACAATTCCGGCGATGAACGCTTCACGTTGCGGATCAAGGACCTCCGGACGGGCGAACTCCTGCCGGACGTCATCGAGAACATCTTCTATGGCGTAGCCTTCTCCCCTGACGGCACCCGCATCTTTTACACCGTGGTGGACGATTCCTGGCGCCCCTACCAGGTCAAGGCCCACGTATTAGGCACGCCGGTTGCCGAGGATGAGGTTCTTTACCAGGAGGACGACGTCGCCATGTGGCTGGGCTTCGATCTCGCCTCCGATCGGCGGCACCTTGTGCTCAGCATCGGTTGCTCCGAGTTCAGCGAGACCCGGCTGCTCCGCTTTGACGATTACGACGCCGGACTCAGCACGGTCATTCCACGTGAGGAGCACATTCTTTACGAGGCCGAGCCCTTCCTCCTGGATGGCCAGGAAACCCTTCTCCTGACCCACAACAAGGACGCCATCAATTCGATGGTGAGCCTGGTTGACCCGTCCGAACTCACCAAGCCGCTGGCAGAGCAACAGTGGCGGACCGTCGTCGGGCATTCCGACGACGTCCGCGTCAACGGTGCGGGCGTCACCTCCACGCACCTGGTGCTGTCCATCCGGAAGGACACCATTGAGCGTGTCCAGGTGCTGCCGCTCGCAGGCCTGGGAACGCCGCAGCAGGCCGCGCCAGTGGAGCCGGCCTTCGACGAAGAGCTCTACAGTGCCGGCGTTTCCAGTTCCGACTACGAGGCCCCTGTGATTCGTATGGGCTACACCTCCTACTTCACACCGTCCCGCGTCTACGACTTTGTTCTGCCCACGTCGGAGCTGCCCTCAGGCCAGCTGCTGCTGCGCAAGGAAAGCCCGGTACTGGGCGGCTACTCCAGGCAGGATTACGTGGCCACGCGTGAGTGGGCAACGGCCGACGACGGCACCCGGATTCCGCTGTCAGTGCTGCGTCACGCTTCGGTACAGCAGGACGGCACGGCCGCTGGCTTGGTGTACGGCTATGGCTCGTACGAGATGAGCATGGACCCGGGCTTTGGCGTTGCGCGATTGTCGCTGCTGGACCGCGGGATCGTCATGGTTATTGCCCACATACGCGGTGGCGGGGAGTTGGGCCGTCACTGGTACGAGGATGGAAAGAAGCTCACCAAGAAGAACACCTTCACGGACTTCATCGCTGCCACCGACTGGCTTGCTGCTTCCGGCTGGGTGGATCCTTCCCGGATTGCGGCCATGGGTGGTTCCGCTGGCGGCCTGCTCATGGGTGCCATCGCCAATATGGCTCCGGAAAAATACGCTGCAGTAGTGGCGCAGGTGCCGTTCGTGGACCCGCTGACCAGCATCCTGGACCCCGAGCTCCCCCTGTCGGCTTTGGAATGGGAGGAATGGGGCAACCCGATCACCGATCCCGAAGCCTACGCGTACATGAAGTCCTACACTCCGTATGAGAACGTGCGGAGCGTGCCCTACCCCAAGATCGCCGCCGTGACGTCCTTCAACGACACCCGCGTGCTGTACGTGGAACCGGCCAAATGGGTGCAGGCGCTGCGCTCTGTATCCACTGGCTCGGAGCCGATCGTCATGAAGATCGAGATGGACGGCGGCCACGGCGGAGCGTCCGGCCGGTACGTTCAGTGGCGGGAGCGGGCTTGGGACTACGCGTTCGTTGCCGACTCGCTGGGCGCCACGGAACTTCTTCCTGGAGCGGGGCTCAAGTAGCGGCGCGTAGCTACTCCCGGACGAGCATACTGATCCACATCGCGCCAAGCCAGTCCGAGAACCGTTCATCGCTCCAGCCGCGCTGCTCTACGAACCGGGTCCAGAGCGTGCCGTCCATGGTCGCAAACAACACGTCGCGGCATTCCTCCTCGGTGACGCCGAGCTGACCGGTGGCAGCCGCAGCGTGTGCGTAGCGCGTCGCCACATCCAAGCGGCGGTCGGCCCATTCGCCGAGCATGGCGACGGCGTCGGGCTCGCTCGCTGCTGCTCCCGTGAGGGCCTCAAGGAGTGGGGCAATCCTCCGATTGCTCGCTGTGACGAATACGGCGTGGCGTCGGATCCTTGTGGGCAGGTCCGGTTCGGCCAGGATGGCCTGCATCTCCGCCCTGTCGTACAGGGTCACGTCTGCCTCGTCGCCGCGGAAATCGACGTACCAAACGTGCCGGAGCAGCGCAGCTTTCGTGCCAAACGCCGCGTATACGGTTTCGACGGCGACGCCCGCCCGCTCAGCCACCTGCTTGACCGTGGTCTGCCCGTATCCCTGCGAAATAAACAGCTCGTTGGCAGCCGTGATGATGCTTCGCCGTGTCTCTGCAGCCTGCTGCTGCCGGCGGGTGGAGTCGTACGGCCTCTTGATTTTTGCGCCCATTGGATGCATTCTAACAGTATTCAAAACAGTCTCACTGTAATGGAGTTGGCGATGTCTACCGAGACCGATAATTTCCTCGCCGAAATGGTTCCAAAGCAGCTGGCCGCGGACGGTGCAATCCACGACGGCGACGCCGGACCGCGCCTCGCGCTGTGGTCGGAGAACGAGCCGCTGACGCTCTTCGGCGCGAGCCTCAGCGGCAGCGGCCGGGCAGAGCTTGAGCCCGTGTTCCGGAACGTCGCCTCGTGGTTCTCGCACTCGGATTCGTTCGATCTTGAGATCATCGCGGCCGGCGTCAGCGGGGACCTTGCCTACACTGTCGGCTACGAGCACACCACCACCACCGTTGAGGGCACTCCGAGGAAGTACAGCTTGCGGGTGACCCACGCCTACCGCCGTGAAAACGATGCCTGGCGGATCGTGCATCGTCACGCGGATTTCCCAGCGGGAGAGGCCAGCGTTCCGTTGCCCGCTGGCCGGACGGGCCCCATGACCGGCGAGAGACAGGCTATAGGAAGGGAGACCGAGGCCTTCCTGACCGAGATCCTTCCCAAGCAGCGCGATATGACGGTGGCCCTCCACAAGGGCGATGTGGCACCGCGCATCGCTTTGTGGTCCCACACTGACCCCATCACACTGTTCGGTGCGCACATTTCCGGAGCGGGCTGGACTGACCTGGAGCCCAAGTTTCGCCAGGAAGCCCACCGGTTCGACGGCGCCACCGGGTTCGAGTTCGAGGTTGTCGCCGCCGGTGCCAGCGGCAGCCTCGCCTACACGGTTGGGTTGGAACACAGCCAGGCCATTGTTGATGGCGCCCCGGACGACTACACCATGCGAACGACGCAGGTCTACCGCCGCGAGGACGACGCCTGGCGGATTGTTCACCGGCACTCGGACCTTATTCCAATTCAACGGCCCCAGTGAATCCTGTGCCACTCCTCGTGGTGAGCGGCGCGGCGTCACCCCGCGCGGGCGTTAGCCGGCGCGGCGCTAGCGTGCGCGGAGCAGGGCGAAGTATCCCGGAATGAGGTCAGGGTCCGAGGGGTTGCTCAGCGGCCGGGTCTCGATACTGGTCGCGCCCTCCTCAAGGAGGTTCCAGTCCGCCGTCGGGAACGCCTTGGCCCGCTGGGCGGCGCCGAAGCGGCCAGGCATCGGCAAGCCCTTGATGGCCCACTCCAACGGGGCAGGAATGGAGTGACGGGTGGCGCCGAGGTGGCTGACGTAATCAACGGGGGTGCCGGGGAAGTTGGTTTCGGCCAGGAACACGCTGCCGCGGGATCCGACGACGGGCAACAGGTTTGCGGCCAGGGCGGCCCTTCCTTTGGAGTCCAGGACGTGCAATACACCTCGGATGAACACGTTGGCATCGCCTGTCCAGCCCGCAGCTTCAAGGGCCGTCACGACAGTCCGCGCAGCGTCAGGTGCCGTCATATCGCACACGGCGAATGACGCCGTCATGATGTCCCCCGCCTCTTGCCGTGCGCGGTTCACGGCGTTAGCGGAGTAATCGAGCCCAAGCGCGTGCGGGAAATGCTGGGCCAGCAAGCGCGTGAAGCTGCCGTTGCCGCACCCCACGTCCACCACCGGGAGGGACTGATCCATGCGGGCGAATTTGGGCACGTAACCCTCAAGTTCATGAGAGCTGCCGGAATCCCACAACACATCGCCGGCAGCCCCGGTGGATCGGACGTTTCCCCAGTAGCGGTCCCATGCCGTGAGCGGGTCCTTGGGCGCGGCCGAGGAAAGCCGGATCAGGCGGGGAACCAGCAGATATTTCCGAAGCGCGGACAGCATGCTCCAAATATAAGTGGCGCTAATGCTCTTTCAGCCATTGCAGGGCTTCTGTTTCGGAGGTGAAGAACCTTGTGGGGCACGGCGGTTTCATGATGCCAATGAAGAAGTTGGCGATGACCCTGTCCACGGGGGACGAACCCCAGAGGGCGATCCGTGAGGCCTGGCAGGGCTTGGCGAAGACGGAGCGGGCGCCCCTTGTGACGTCTGCTGTGGTGGCCATGTCCACGATCATCGGGTGGCGCGCTTCACCACAGAGCTCGTTGACCCGGTCCATCGCCCGCTGGGCATCCGCCTGCTGGATCCTGGAGCCGCGTGGCCACGTCAGCCGCAGGATTCCAGACTCTTCCAGTTCCAACTCGAACGCCACCTCTTGGTGGTCTTGCGGTGCGGCTGGTTGGTTCACTGGTCTCCTTGTCGTTTCCTCGCGGGCGGCAGGGGGACAAGGCCTCCCCCGGCTCTTATTCTCTAGGCTGTCGAATCCGGCTCCGAATGTAAAGCTCTCCTCCCCCGACTCAATGCCCTGCAGGGCGACGCAAATGAGGATCAAATGCCCCTGCGGGTCCGAAGCCCGCGGTGGCGCTGATAGTGTGTTGCCAAATCTGGAATTACGGTGAACGAACGTTGTAACGGAGGGGGCTCAGTGGGTAAGAACGGGGCCGATGTGCAGCACTCTTCCCGCTCCGCCGTCGTGGCGGATTCAGACACTGATCGTTTGGCCTTAACAAAGGCTGCGCTCAAAGCCGCTGGGTTCGAAGTTTTCGCCGCCGCAGACACCGCTTCCATGGCGTCGCGGCTGGAAACCGAAAGTCCGTCCGTGGTGGTTGTGGAGAACTCCCTGGCGCATGGTCTTCGGAATCCGGGCGTTCCCGTGCTGCTGCTTCTGAACGCCGGCGAATCCGTAGACCTTGAAGAAGCCCAGGCCTGGGGCGTTGTGGACTATGTGATGAACCCCGTGCGTGCCGATGAACTTGTCTACCGTGCCGAAACCCTGATTGGCAGGGCCAGGGAGCGTGCACGGTCCCGGGGAGAAATTGAAGCCTTACGCGAAAGCCTACGAAACGTCTCGTCCGCCATCCGGCAAACCAACGATCCCCAGCTGATTGCCGAGCACGTGGTCCGGGGTTTTGGCGAAGCCCTTGGAATGGACCATGTTTGGTTTGCAACTTTCCGGGACGAACGTGTCCCCTCCATTCGCTCCCAATGGAACCGGCCGGGCACGCCTATGCTGCCAGCCAGATTGGGCGACAGCGAGAACCTGATCGTCGAGACAGCCAACAGGCTATGGGCCGAAGCTGACGTTCTGGCGGTTACAGACCACCGCACGCAGCCGGAATCCAGGATCACCCAGGCGCTGAAAGAGTGGTCGTGCGAGCTCAACCCCGTGTCATCGGTGTTGCTGCCTGTGGGCGAAGGTGGGTCAGCGTTGGGCATCATCCTTCTCACAACGGTGGGGGAACAGCACGATTGGACCCGGCCTGAGATCGCATTGATGCAGCACGTCGCCGGCAATGTGGCGCACGGACTCATTCAGGGCCACCTGATCAGTGCCCAGCAACGCGTACTGCACCAGCTCAGGCAGTTGGACAAGGCCAAGACGGACTTCCTGGCAACGGTGAATCATGAACTCCGGACTCCCCTGACTTCGATCACGGCCTACCTGGACATGATCAGGGACGGTTCGGGCGGCCCTGTTCCTGAAGGCATCAGCAAGATGCTGGACGTGATCGCCAGGAACTCCGACAGGCTCCGCCGGCTCATCGAGGACATGTTGACCGTATCCATGCAGGACGGAAGCAACCTGGACCTCAAACCGGTGGATATTGCCAAGCTCCTCCAGGTGGTGGTGGCCACCCTGCGGCCACTGGCAGAGTCCCGGCAGGTGGCTGTGTCCTTCACCGAGGGAACCGAGGACGTGGAGGTTACCGCCGATGAAGCCAAGCTGGAACAGGTCTTCACCAACATCGTGGCCAATGCCATCAAGTTCACCCCGGCAGGTGGACGGGTGGGCATCACGAGTTCAATGTTTGCATCGGCAGACGGTGGCCGTGCAGCACTGGTGAAGGTGGCGGACACAGGCTTGGGGATCCCCGAACACGATCTTCCCCACATCTTCACGCGGTTCTACCGGGCCTCAAACGCCACGGCAGCCGCCGTTCCCGGAAGCGGCCTCGGGCTTGCGATCGCCCAGGACATCATCAGCCGCCATATGGGGCGGATGGTCTTCGACTCTACGCTGGGCTCAGGGACTACGGTTTCCGTCGAGTTGCCGGTTGGTGGTCCCTAAGGGCCGCTTGACACCCCCAAATTGCCAGTTGACCACCCGTTCCTTCTCGCTTGACGCCCTCATGGCGTCTTGTGCCCGTCCTTGACAGCTCCGTCAACGGCTGGCCTGAAACCTGACCGCAAAGTCACTAATCCGCGACACACTCCGCAACAAAACCGATGCCCCGAGCAAAAGCCCGGGGCATCAGTTTGAGTCATCTGGCCTTGAGAGGCGCTCCCCCAATTTAGTTCGGCCACCAACCTATGGTGGTGGTATTCGTTTTGGTGGTTGTGCTGTTCGGCCACCAGCCGATTGCCGTGCTGTTGCTGTCCTGCGAAGGCTCGGCGTTAGCCGGAGCAGCCAGCCCCGTTACTGCCAGAACTGCTGCCATGAGCAGTGTTGCCGCAAATTTCTTCATCCGCTGCGCCCTTTCATACTGATGCGAATTACCGGTGTGACTTGAAAAAGGTCACGTGGCAAACTATACGAGCTTTTCTTCGCTATGGACATGGATAATGGGCACATGCAGAGTCCACAATTAACGCCCCATCTTGTAGCCGGACTCAATGCGCGCGCCAAATGGAAAGAACGTAACTTTGATGAGGCCTTTCGCTTGGCCGGTGAAGCCGCACATCTTGCCGCTGATGCCGGGGATGAAGTGTCCTGGTGGAACATGCGTTACCTGCAGGCGGAATGCCTCCGGGACCAAGGGCCGGATCGATGAATACCTGGCATTGGCACTGGAACTGAACGGGCACCAGCTCACGGCGTCCTCGCCTGAGCTTGGAGCCAAAGCCGGAACCATGGTCGCCGTTGCCCTGCAGGGTCTGGGACGTCTGGCCGAGGCCGCTGCCATGGCAGCGGACGCCGCCAAACTGGCTGCCCGGGACGCGGACCTGGTGTATGTGCAGATCCTGGCACAGCGTGCACTCATTGCTTCCCTTGCCGAAAGCCGCCTGCTGGACGATGCCTGGCGAGAGTGCTTGGAGCTGGAATCCCTGCTGACCGAAGACATCGACGAAGACACCGCGGGCAAGGGCTATTGGGTGATCGGCAACGTCGCTTTCCTGGCAAACCGGGTTGAAGATGGCAGCCGGTACCACGATCTTGCTTCCGAACGGCTGTCACCATCCAAGGACGTGGACTTGTGGGCCCGCTTCAACCGCGCCTCGGCCGAAATGCGGCTTCAGGCCCGGCTGAGTGATGCCGCCACCCTCCGCTGCATCGAGAGGGCGGAGCTCGCTACAGACATCGTGGGCGGTTCCGAGCGGGACCATTTGGAAATGTCCCTGGTCCGCGCTCACTGGAACTACCTCAACGGTGACATGCAGGAAGCCTTGACCATCCTTGAGCCCTTGTGTGCCCGGTCTTCGATCCTCGCCACCCAAACCTCCGCGGAGTCGCACTTCCTCCTGGCCAGGACTTTGCTTGCCCAGGGCCGCCGGGAAGAAGCCGTGGCAACTTTTAGCGAAACCGCGAGCCTTTTCGATCAGGCAGCGCTGCCTGATCGAAGCTCGGCCGTTCGCGAATACCTCCGGGATATGGTTGAGCAGCGAGGCGAACCGCACGGGGAGTAACCATGTCCGAGGAAAACTCGAATGCCGCATCAGATCCACGTCTGGGATTGCTGCTTGATGGCATCGTCAGGCTCGCTGCGGGAGACCTGCACACCAGGATTGAAATCTCCGATGCCCGCGACGAGATCGACGCCGTGATCATGGGTACCAATCTCCTGGCCGAGGACCTCCAGATTGTCTATGAAGAGCTGGAGCAGCGGGTAGCGGCCCGCACCCGGCAGCTGCACGAGGCCCACCGCGAAATGCAGCACATGGCCATGACCGATCCCCTCACGGGCCTTCACAACCGCTCCGCTTTCTCCGCCGCGCTGGCCGAATCCCAGGGCAGGGAACCCAATGGCAACCAACGGCCGGCCATCCTGCTGATGGACATGAACGGCTTCAAGGGCGTCAATGACTCCCTGGGCCACACCTTCGGAGACAAGGTGCTGGTAACGGTGGCAGCCCGCATCAGCTCCGCCGTCCGCGAGGAGGACATGGTTGCCCGCATGGGCGGCGACGAATTCGCGATCCTGCTGCAGGACGTTACCGCCGCGAAGGCGGCTTCGATCGGCAACCGGATCCTGGCCGCCATGGACGGTCCAATGGAGATCGAAGGCCAGTATGTACGGTGTGGCGCCAGCATGGGCCTTCGTATGGCAGATCCCGGCAAGACCGCCGAGGAGCTGATGATGGAAGCGGACATCGCCATGTATGAGTCCAAGGCGGATGGGCGCGGCAAGTTGAAGGTTTTTGACTCGGACATGCTCCTTGCCCGGCAACTGCGCAACCAACTCGTGGGTGAGCTCAAGGAAGCAATCGCCGGTTCGCAGCTGGTGCTCCACTACCAGCCCATCATCCGCTTGGACACCCGCGGAATTGAAGGCGTCGAGGCCCTGGTCCGTTGGAATCACCCCACCCGCGGCATGATCATGCCGGACGAATTCATCCCCATCGCCGAGGAAACGGGGATGATTTCCGATCTGGGCGGCTGGGTGCTGCGCACCGCCGTCGAGCAGTTGCAGCGGTGGCGCAGCGACCCCCTGACGGGACGCCACGACTTCAACATGCGCATCAACGTGTCCGCCGCAGACCTCCAGCGGCTTGAGTTCGTGGAGGACGTACGCGAAGCGTTGACCTCGGCCGGGCTGGACCCTTCGCTACTGGTTCTGGAGCTGACCGAAAGCGCTGTCATTCAAGGCAACGACCTCGACCGATACACGCTGAACAGCCTCCGGCGGCTGGGCGTCGAGATGGAGATCGACGACTTCGGCACCGGCTACTCCTCCATTGACTACCTCCGCCGCTTGCCCGTGCACGCCGTCAAGGTGGACCGAACGCTCCTCTCGGCACTCGGTAGCGACCCCGCGCAGCCCGCCCTCCTCGCGGCAGTCCTGCAACTCATTCGTGCGTGCGGCCTCGGTGCTGTGTGGGAGGGAATCGAAACCGCAGAGCAGGCAGACTTCCTGCTCAGCATTGGGTGCACCAGCGGGCAGGGCTACTACTTCAGCCGGCCTTTGCCGGAGGCACAACTCACCGAACAGCTTAAGCACCACAAGACCTGGCCGATCCAGGATTAAAGGCACGACGGCGGTGGGCTGGCTTTAGGGTGCGGCGCCCTTTTCGCTTGGCTGGCGGTTGGCTGGCTGGTGGGCGGCGGCTGACGCGTTGGGGCTTTGACGCCGTCAAGCCCCCTCTTGGCGCGCCCGCCATTCGGAGTCGAGGATCGCATAAATGTTCTCGGTGGCCCACTGGCCTTTGTAGTGCCAGTTGTCCACGAGGGTGGCCTCAAGCCGCATCCCCAGGCGTTTGCAGATACCGGCGGAGCCGGTGTTCAGGGCATCGAGTTTCGCGTCTATGCGGTGGAAGTTCAACTGGCCGAACGCCAGCTTCATGACAGCCTCCGCCGCCTCCGTCGCGATTCCCTGCCCCCTGCCCTCGGGGTGGAGGATCCAGCCAAGCTCAGCCTGGCCTGTTCCCTCCAGCCATTTCAGGACGATCTCGCCCATGAGTCCCGGACGGTCCTGGAGCTCGATGGCGAGGCAGGCCCAATCGCCTTCATGCCTGAACTGCGCATTCGCGTAGCGGCCCAGGACTTCCATGGATTGCGTCTTGGTCAGTTCGTTTCGGAGCAGGTACCGGGCGGTTTCGGGCAGCGACTGATAGGCGTGGAACCGCTCAAGGTCCTCGGCCTCGAAACGCCGCAGAATGAGTCGTTCGGTCATGATCGGAAGCTCAATTTCGGGCATGTCTTCGAGGCTACTAGGCGCGTCCAAATCCCGGCCCTGAGCTTGTCCAGTCTTGACAGTTGGGCCGATCTGGGATTACCTAATGAACATTCGGTAAATAAAGCTGGAGGCAATGACGCATGGTTGAAACAACCCTCTCCGGTGCAACGCACCACATCCTGACGAACGACTACGCGTCTGAATGGATGGGCATTGAGGTCCTCAAGATCGACGACGGCCATGCCACCATCCGCATGCACCTCCGCCAGGAAATGCTCAATGGATTCGGAATGGCCCATGGCGGAATGATCTTCGCCTTCGCGGACACCGCCTTCGCACTGGCCTGCAACCCGGCCAACCCAACGCCAAAGCAAGCTGCCAACATCACGGTGGCGTCCGGCGTCGACATCAACTTTATCAAGCCGGCGTTCGAAGGCCAGGTGATTACCGCCGTCGCAAACCGTCGCGCGAGTACTGGCCGCAGCGGCCTCTACGACATCCAGATCTACGCGGCTTCACCCGGCGCCGCGGGCGCCACCCCCGATCCAGATCCCGGAGAACTCATTGCAGAGTTCCGGGGCCGCAGCCGCACCATCTCCAAGAAGTAGGAACTCCAGATGACCCAGAACACCGTCGCCGCGCCCACATCGCCCGCCTCCACGGCAACCGCCCCCATCCTGGACCGCGAAGAAACGATGTCCCGCGACGAGCTTGAAGCACTCCAGCTCAGCCGCCTGCAGCACACGGTGGCCTACGCCTACGATCGCGTGCCGCTGTACAAGCGCAAGTTCGACGAAGCCGGCGTGCACCCGACCGACCTCCGCGAATTGAGCGACCTCGGCAAGTTCCCTTACACCACCAAGGAAGACCTCCGGCTGGAGTACCCGTTTGGCATGTTCGCGGTGCCCCAGAATGAGGTTGCCCGAATCCACGCGAGCTCCGGCACCACCGGGCGCCCTACAGTGGTGGGCTACACCAAGAACGACCTCGCCAACTGGGCAACCCTGGTGGCCCGTTCCCTGCGCGCCTCCGGCGTCCGACCCGGCATGAAGGTCCACAACGCCTACGGCTACGGCCTCTTCACCGGCGGGCTCGGGGCACATGCAGGCGCTGAAGCGCTCGGTTGCACGGTCATCCCGATGTCCGGCGGCCAGACCGAACGCCAGATCCAGCTCATCCAGGACTTCAAGCCGGACGCCATCCTGGCAACCCCCACGTACCTGCTGACCATCGCCGACGCCATGGCACACCAGGGCATCGACCCCACCTCCACATCGCTGAAGTACGCGGTGCTCGGCGCCGAGCCGTGGACCGAAGAAATGCGCCACGAGCTCGAAACCACCATGAACATCAAGGCCTCGGACATCTACGGACTCTCTGAAGTCATGGGCCCGGGCGTGGCTGGCGAAGCTGTTGAAACGCAGGACGGCTGCCACATCTGGGAAGACCACTTCCGCCCCGAAATCATCGATCCCTTCGATCACTCCACGGTCCTGGGCGACGGCGAACCCGGCGAGCTGGTCTTCACGTCCCTCACCAAGGAAGCGCTGCCGATCATCCGCTACCGCACCAAGGACCTCACCCGCCTGCTCCCCGGCACCGCCCGCCCCGCACACCGCCGGATGGGCCGCATCACCGGTCGCAGCGACGACATGATCATCCTGCGCGGCGTGAACCTCTTCCCCTCCCAGATCGAGGAAATCGCCCTCCGCATCCCCGAGCTCAGCCCGCACTTCCAGCTCGAAATCACCCGCCCCGAAGGCAAGCGAATGGATTCGCTGACCGTGAAAATCGAGCGGCGCGAAAACGTCCCCGCAGAGTCAAGCACGACGGCGGCCCGCACCTTACGCGAGCAGATCAAGATTCATGTGGGGTCTTCTTGCGTAGTTGAAGTTGTAGAGCCCGGTTCCCTTGAGCGTTCCAACGGCAAGCTCCGCCGGATCTACGACCTGCGGCCAAAGGGCTGACATGCGGCGTCGCTGACCGGCAGCCCGTCTAGAGATCGTGAGAAAATGCCACCATGCCTACTGAGACAACCACCAAGCGCGGACGGCCCGGTTACGACCAGCAGTCGGTGCTCCGCATCGCCGTCGACGTCTTCAACCGCCACGGATACGACGCAACGTCCATGGGCATCCTGGCTGAGAACCTCGGGATCTCCAAGTCAGCCATCTACCACCACGTGCCGTCCAAGGGCGATCTGCTAAAGCTCGCCCTGGACCACGCCCTGGGCGGCTTGGAGGCCATCCTGGATGAGCCTTCAGCCACCTCCGGGCCGGCCGATGCCCGGCTTGAGTTCGTGCTCCGGCAGACCATTGCGGTGCTGGTAGACAGGCTGCCGTTCGTCACCCTGCTGCTGCGGCTGCGGGGAAACACCGAGATTGAACGTGATGCCCTGGAACGCCGGCGTGCCTTCGACCACAAGGTGGCTGCCCTGATAGCCGCTGCCCGTGAAGACGGCTCGCTGCGCCAGGACATCGACCCCCGGACGGTCACGCGGCTCCTGTTCGGCACCATCAACTCGATCGTGGAGTGGTACAAGCCGGGCGGCTCGTTGTCCCCCGAGAAGCTGGCCGACGACGTCATCACCATGGCCTTCGACGGCCTCCACGCCGCCGCCTGACCCTTCCCGGTTCCTCTCTCACATCCTGCGGGTTTTTTACGGTTCCTCTCTCACATCCCGCGGGTTTTTTACGCTTCCTCTCTCACATCCCGCGGGTTTTTTACGGTTCCCCTCTCACATCCCGCGGGTTTTTTGCGCTTCCTCTCTCACCCTTTGTCGCCGTGCCGTGGCCAGGTCCCCGACGCTGTCGCCAGCCAACTCGTTGCGTCCGTTATCGGACTAAGCGTCTTGGTCAAAACAGGTGGGCCAGCCGAGAGGTTCAGCAACATTATCGACGGGCTCATTGACGGACTGTGAAGGCCACCGGTTGGTCCGACCAAGGTAGCTATTCCGGGCCAGGAAACGGTTCGATGCCAGCCGCGACGGCGACTTCACGGTAGGCAGCGGCGAGATCAGCAAGACTCGCGTGCCTGTTCAAGCCGCTCGGGTTTGGGAGTACCCAAACCGGGGAACGCCCAAGGGAATCCGGCTGTCGTCCCCACGTCGCCCTAGGCCGGGCGAAAGCGGTCCGATAGGCTCCGATTCCCAGTACTGCAACCATTGCCGGCGCCATAAGTTCGACGCGCGCAGATAGTGCTTTGGCTCCGGCAAGGAGTTGCTCCGGGGTGAGTTCATCCGCTCGCGCCGAAGCTTCCGCAACTATGGACGTAATCCCAACGCCACGTTCCAGCAGATGATTGAGGTCCCCGGGGCGGAACCCTGCAGAGGCATCGATCCGACGATCGACGATGCCGGCCCGAAATAACGCTGGATAGAAGCGATTGCTGCCGCCACCGAAGTGCGCCTGCACTGCAGCAGCACGCAGGCCAGGATTGATGCCGACGAACAGGAGCCTCGTCTGGTCCGAGACTAAATCGGGCAGGGTTAGGCCTCGGAACGCATCTAGCGCAACCCGGCCAAGTCCCATCGTTCAACCTTATGACATGATTCGTAAGATCCTTCCGGGGGCCTCAAGCGTAAAATTTTCAGCGTAGGAGGTGGCCAAATGCATCTAGCCCTTAACACAGCCACAACTGTCCTGCCTGTCGATGACCTGAGCCGCGCAAGAAAGTTCTACGCGGAAAAGCTCGGCCTTCCGCATCGCGGCAGGACATGGGACGGAAATGATCTATTTGGCAACGACGGCGGCCCTATGCTGCAGTTGTTGCCGGTCACGGACGGTAAGCACTCCGGTCATACCGCCATGAGCTTTGAGGTCGAGGACATCGAGCGGACTGTTGCGGAGATGGAAGCCCAAGGCGTCAAATTCCAGGATTACGACGAGCCTGAGCTCAAGACCGATAACCATATTTGCACCACCGACGCAGAGAAGTGCGCTTGGTTCATGGATACCGAGAACAACGTTCTGTGCATCCATGAGACGCTCGGCCAACAAGCCGAATACCAGCTTTAACCAACCCCTCAAGACAAAGCGCGTCCCCCTGCATGGGGGACGCGCTTCGTCGTTATCTGAAGGAACAACCGCTAAAACAGGTCGGGATGTGAGAGAGGAACCGAAAGAAGCGCGCGGGATGTGAGCGTGGAACCGGGAAAAAGCAGTGGGATGTGAGAGAGGACCGGTTTTGAACCTCACGGCGCACACCCCTTGACACGCGTGACGGACATCACCTAACGTGATGGGATCGATCTCATCACAAACAAGGTGTCCATTGGGGAAGAGGATGAGATCGATCCCATGGCTACAGTTAAGCGACGAGGATTAACATGAACCCCCCACATACAACCCATGCGTCAAAGGCCCCCACGAAGACTTCACCGTGGACTGCCGCCAGTGCCAGCACCATCGGTTCGGTGCTGGAGTACTACGACTTTTTCGTCTACGGCCCCATGGCTGCACTCGTTTTCGGGGCTGTCTTCTTCCCCAGCGGCGACCCCGGCCTGGCTGCCGTCCTCTCACTGAGTACGTTCGCCGTCGGATTCGTTGCGAGGCCCCTTGGCGGCATCGTCATCGGGCACCTCGGTGATCGCGTTGGCCGTAAGAAGATGCTGCTCTTCACGTTCTTCCTAACGGGATTCGTCACCGTGGGCATCGGCCTGTTACCCACCTACTCACAAGTTGGGGTCTGGGCACCGATCATGCTGGTTTCACTTCGTTTCCTCCAGGGCATAGGCCTCGGCGGCGAATGGGGCGGCGCTGCACTGCTCGCCGTCGAGCATGCACCGGAAGCCAAGCGCGGCTTCTTCGGCAGCCTTGTCCAGGCCGGCGCTCCCATCGGCGTTATTCTCTCCAGCGGCGTCGTAGCAATTCTCACGGGCACACTGTCCCGGGCAGACCTGCTCGCTTGGGGATGGCGTATCCCGTTCCTGCTGAGCACAGTCCTGGTGATCTTTGGATTGATCCTGCGTCTGAAAATCACGGAAACGCCGGACTTCGAGAAGACCGTGGCCACGCCTGCGGCCAAGGAAAAGCTGCCCCTGGTCGTTGCGCTGCGCCGCTACCCGAAGCAGATACTAGCGATGATTGGCGTGCATGTCAGCGACACCACGCTGGGCTTCATGCAGGGCGTCTTCATCATCGGCTTCGCTACAACCACGCTGGGCATCAGCCCCACGGTAGCCTTGATGGCCAACATTGCCTCTTCCATCACCAACCTCATCATCACGCCCGTTTCCGGCATCATCTCTGACCGCTTCGGCCCACGACGGGTTCTGGTTACCGCCACCGTGGCGTTGGCACTGTGGGCCTTTCCCATGTTCTGGCTCATGGAGACCAAAAGCGTCCTGGCATTGTTCGTTGTGATGTCCGCGAATGGACTCATCGTGGGAAT
This sequence comes from Arthrobacter sp. StoSoilB13, assembly GCF_019977255.1. NCBI lineage: Bacteria > Bacillati > Actinomycetota > Actinomycetes > Micrococcales > Micrococcaceae > Arthrobacter > Arthrobacter sp. StoSoilB13. The sequence continues at coordinate 2,056,358 of NZ_AP024647.1, forward strand.
GCTGTTCAGCCAGCAGGCCACGCTCTTCGCAGCAGTCCTGGACCCGAAGGTCCGATACACCGGAATGTCCATTGGGTTCCAGGTGGCCACGGTAATCGGAGGCGGATTCGGCCCGCTGATCGCCCAGGCCCTCCAAAACAACGCCGGCGGCGCCACGTGGAGCATCTCCGGATATCTCATGCTGGTTGCGCTTGTCGCCCTCGGCTGCGCGCTATACCTGACGTCCCGCAAGACCCAGGTGGTCCATGCTTCCCAGGCATCGCCCGCGTCCGTGGCTGCTTCCCAGCTCTAAAGCAAACAAACACGTCCCGAAACAGAACGGAACCGCAGCAATGCAGCAGGAATTTCCCGGCCGCATCGGCACCACAGTTGCCGAATCCGAGGCTTGGTGGCCCGAGCAGCAAGCAGCCAACGGCTCACAACCCAACATTCTCATGGTCATACTTGATGACACCGGATGGTCGGACTTCGGCTGCTTTGGCTCCGAAATCAACACGCCTGCCATCGATGGACTGGCCGAAGAAGGGCTCAGGTACACCAACTTCCACGTCACCCCCCTGTGCTCCCCAACCAGGGCGAGCCTGCTCACGGGCCGCAACCACCACTCTGTGGGCATGCGGTTCCTGGCCGATGCAGACACTGGCTTCCCCAACTCGCGCGGCTGCGTCCGTCCGGACGTGCCCATGCTCCCGGAGATACTGCGCAGGAACGGCTACGGAACCTATCTGGCCGGTAAGTGGCACCTTGCGCCACTGAACGAACTCACGCCGGCCGGGCCGTTCCACAACTGGCCGCTGAACCGTGGCTTCGACCGCTTCTACGGTTTCCTGGATGGCTGCACGGACCAGTACTCCCCCGAGCTGGTGGCCGACAACCACAGCATTGAACCACCCGCCCGGGAGGGCTACCACCTCAGCGAGGACCTGGCCCAACAGTCAATCCGTTTCCTCAAGGACCACACCACGTACCGTCCGCACGCTCCGTTCTTCCTCCAGTTGGCTTTGGGGGCCACCCATGCCCCCTTCCAAGCGCCGAGGGAGTACATCGAAAAGTACATCGATGTCTTCACCAAGGGCTGGGACAAAACCCGCAGCGACAGGCTGAAGCGGCAGGTGGAACTATGCGTCGTGCCGGACGGCACGGCACTCACGGAACGGCTGGCAGACGTCCGCGCGTGGGAGGAGTTGAGCAGTACCGAACAGGATGTCTTCACCCACCTGCAAGCTGCCTTCGCCGGTTTCCTTGAGCACGCGGATGCCCAAATTGGCCGTGTTGTTCAAGCGTTGAGGGCGATGGACCTTTACGAGAACACCATCGTCCTGGTCATGTCGGACAATGGTGCATCCCGCGAGGGCGGGCCCCACGGGCGATGTCGATTGCAACGCGCCGTATTCGGGCGTCCGCAGGCCCGCCGTCGAGCAGGTCAGCTTGCTGCCTCAGCTCGGCGGCCCCCTGGGTGGCGCCCACTATCCGGAGGGTTGGGCCATGGCGGGCAACACGCCGTTCCGCCGTTACAAGCAGTTCGTTGACCTTGGCGGCGTACGTTCGCCGCTGGTCGTTTCCTGGCCGGCGGGGATCTCCAAAGCGGGAGAGGTCAGGAACCAGTTCCTGCACGCCATCGACATCACGCCCACCCTCCTGGATGCAGCCAACATAGAGACTGATACAACGTTCGACGGCGGGTCGGCAGTTGCGACGTTCGTCGATGCAGCCGTGAAGGAGCCCCGCGAAACGCAATTCTGGGAGATGCTGGGCCACCGTGCAATCCGCCATGGTGAGTGGAAAGCCGTGACGGCACATCTTCACGGACAGGACTACGAGCAGGACGATTGGCGCCTGTACAACACCCGGGAAGACTTCGCGGAGGCGCACGACCTCGCCGCGGCCGAGCCGGAAAAACTTCGGACCCTACAAAAACTCTGGTGGGAGCAGGCGGAGCAAATAGGCGCTTTTCCCCTGGACGACCGCACCCTGGTAGAGCTGCTCACTGCCCGGGGTCCGGCTGGCTTGGTCAATCGCAAGGAGATCGTTTTCAGGGCGGGCCAGAGCCACGTCCCGTTTGCCAGCGCCATCACGGGCAGCGACCGCGCCCTTCAGTTCACTGCCCACCTCCGGGAATTCAACCCGGGAATGGAAGGGGTCCTAATATCCAGCGGCAACCAACAAGGCGGCTACGTGCTCTACGTTCGCAACGATGTCCTGATCTTCGAACACCATGCCTTGGGCGCCCGCGATGTGCTGAAGTCTGACACTGCCTTGTCCGGCGGACCGCAGGCAGTGGGCCTGCGCCTGACTCCCCTGGACGACAGGGCAGCGCTGGCAGAACTGCTCCATGGGGATCAGGTGGTTGCTGCAGCGACAATCAGCGGCACGTCCAGCCACCTGTCGTTCTGGGGCATGGACATCGGCTCGGACCCGGTCAGTACAGTTTCCGCAGAGTACGAGGCACCGTTTGCCTTCCCTGAGGCAGCGATGGATCGCGTAGTGTTGCGGTTCAGGGACACCCCGGACCTCGAGGATCTCGCCGAGCTCATTGAATCCACGGAGTAGAACCATGGGACAACTGATTCTTGATGTGGACACAGGGGTGGACGACGCTCTCGCCCTCATGTTCGCTGCCCGCCACCCTGACTGGAACCTGCGCGCCGTCACCTGCGTTGCTGGTAACACCAGTCTGGAAGGAGTAGTCCGAAACACGTTGACGGTCCTGGACGCTGTCGGCGCCACGGGTGTCCCGGTGGCCGCCGGCGCTGCCCGGCCCCTGCTCGAGGAACCCCGGGACGCCGGCCACGTCCATGGCGGGGACGGGCTGGCCGATCTTGGCTGGGAACCGTCAGCCAGAAAGCCCGAGGCGATTCACGCCGTCGAACTTTTGCGGCGCGAGATCCTCTCCAGTCCTGAGCCTGTCACTTTGGTGCCCCTCGCCCCGATGACGAACATCGCCCTGCTGCTGCGGGCCTACCCGGAAGTTGCGGCGAACATCGGGAAGATCGTTTTCATGGGTGGATCGGCGTCAGTGGGCAACGCGTCGCCCGTGGCCGAGTTCAACGTGTGGCACGATCCCGAGGCAGCCCAGATCGTCATCAGCAGTGGCTTGCCAATCACCATGTACGGACTGGACGTGTTCTATTCCGTGGCGATCGAGGCACCCGACATTGAGCTGCTGAGGGAATCCGACGACGCCGGATGCCGGCTCAGCGGTCATCTTCTGACTCATCTGGCGAAGGTTAATGCGGATGACTTCCGGCTGACGTCGCCCGGTTCGGCAGGCATTGGTGACGCCGGGGCCGTCTGTGCCGTGATCGATCCGGAAGGCCTTGTGACCCATCGCCATCGGGTTGAAGTCAGCCTCTCAAACCCCTTGACCCGGGGGCAGACCGTCGTCGACCGCCGGACAAAGGCCTCCGAGACCACGCTGCCACACGGCTACCTAAGCCGCGACAGCATCGACGTCGCCCTCGGTGTCGACGGACGTCGCTACGCGGCGCTGTTTCTCGATACCATCAGATCCCATGACGGTAAGTAGCGCGGCACCAGCAACCATGCTCGATGTGGCGCGGGCGGCCGGCGTCTCCCGCGCCACAGTTTCGCGTGTTTTTACCGCCCCATCGACTGTTGCGGAGGAGACGCGCACCAAGGTGATGGACGCCGTCGCCCAGCTGAACTATGTGCTGAACAGCGCGGCCCGCAGCCTGCGCAGTGGACGTTCCAACACCATCGCACTGCTGGTGGGCGATATCGCCCAGCCCTTCCACAGCCAGCTGGCAAAGGCCGTTGCCCATGCCGCAGAAGGACGCGGTTACAGCGTCCTTCTCTGCGACCTTGACCACAGCATCACCCGCCTTGAGCGGCTCCTGGAATCCCTGCCTTTGCAGGGTGTTGACGGTGTCATTTTGGCAACAGGTGACGACATCGATACGGCCGCTGTACGTGCCGCCATTGAGGAGGCCGAGGACCGTGGTACGAAGGTTCTGCTTGGCACTCCGCAGCTTGCCGGGACGGGTGCGCTGGTCCTGACCACGGATTACGAATCCGTTGCCTACCAAGCCACCAAGCATTTGCTGGACCAAGGGCGTTGGCCCGTGGCGCTGCTCGGCGGGAGCGAATCGTCCGTGCTGTCGCCGTTCCTGACCCTTGGCTTTCTCCGTGCCTGCACCGAGGCGGGGCATGAAGATGCAGAGGACTTCATTGTCCGCACCGAGTACAGCACCGACGCGGCCCGCGGCGCCACGCAGCGCTTACTTTCCGGCCCCGACAACCCGGAAGGCATCGTGGCGTCCAGTGTTTCCGTGGCTTTGGGGGCAATGTCCGCATTGGCCGACGCTGGATTGGCCACGCCCGGGCGAATCGGCCTTGTTGCGTGCGAGGAAGTCCAGTTGGCCGAGCAATTGCGGCCAAGGCTCACGACGGTCGGCACCAAGCTCAACCTTCAGGGCGCTGCCATGGCTGACGCCTTGATCGATGCAATTCAAGGCCTGCCCCCGAAAGAACACGACTTCGCGCCCGGGTTGACTCTCCGGGAATCAAGCGCCGGTTAAACTGCAACGCGGGGTCACTTAGGGCCCATGTTGGCTGTCAACATGGGCCCTAAGTGACCCCGCGTTGCTTTTAAAGGTGGGGTTACTTCTCCACGAGGGTCAGGACGTCGTACGTGGCTACGATCTCGTCGTTCTGGTTGGTCAGCACGGCATCCCAGGCAACCTCGCCATATTCGTCGGTCTCGCGTGGCGTGATCTTCTTGGCGGTCAACGTGACGCGGATGGAGTCGCCAGCTGCAACCGGCGTGATGAAGCGCAGATTCTCCAAGCCGTAGTTGGCCAGCACAGGACCCGGCGCGGGCTCAACGAACAGACCGGCAGCCCAGCTCAGGAGCAGGTACCCGTGGGCAACAATTCCGGGGAAGAAGGGATTGGCCTCGGCTGCTTCCTGGTTGGTGTGCGCGTAGAACGTATCGCCCGTGGAGTTGGCGAAGGCCGTGATGTCCTCGAGGGTCACCTGGCGCAGATCGGAGCGAACGGCGTCGCCGATCCTCAGCGTCGAGAGGTGCTTCCGGAAAGGGTGCTCGCCTTCGGTTTCCACGGTGAAGTTGCGGTCAGCGCCGGTGTGCCACTGGCCGGTGACGGCGGTGAGCATGTTCGGCGAGCCCTGGATGGCGGTGCGCTGCATGTGGTGCAGGACCGAGCGGATACCGCCCAATTCCTCGCCACCACCTGCGCGGCCGGGACCACCGTGAACCAGGTGCGGGACCGGGGAACCGTGACCGGTGGACGAGCGCGCGTCTTCACGGTTGAGCATGTGAACGCGGCCGTGGTGCGCTGCGATGCCGAGCACCAGCTCCTGCGCCACGGAAGGATCGTTGGTGCACACGGAAGCCACCAGTGAACCCGAACCGCGGGCTGCCAGGCGGATGGCATCAGCAAGATCCGAGTATCCGATTACCGAGGACACAGGGCCAAACGCTTCAAGGGAGTGGACTTCTTCGGCTTCCGCGTCTGCCCAGTTAAGGAGTACAGGAGACATGAACGCGCCGTCTTCCACGACGCCCACCTTGCCGCCGACGGAGGTGACCGACGGCGAATCGAGCGTTCCGTACGCAAGCTCACCACCGGCGTCGAGCATTGACTGAACGGCCGCGCGGACGTCGGCGAGCTGCTCCAGCGAAGCCAGGGCGCCCATGGTGACGCCCTCGGCGCGGGGGTCGCCAACGACGACACGCTCGTTGATGCGTGCACCAATGGCGGCGGAGACGTCGGAAATCAGCTCCTTCGGAACGATCACGCGGCGGATGGCGGTGCACTTCTGGCCGGCTTTGACGGTCATTTCGGTGACGACAGCCCGGACAAATGCCTCGAATTCCGGTGTGCCTGGAACGGCGTCGGGGCCGAGGATGGCGGCGTTGAGCGAGTCCGTCTCGGAGGTGAAGCGGACACCACCCTGGACCACGTTATGGTGCGATTTCAGTGAGTTGGCCGTGGACGCCGAGCCCGTAAAGGAGACGAGGTCGCGGTAATCCAGTTCGTCCAGGATGGTCCGGGCGGAGCCGGAAATCAGCTGAAGGGATCCCGCGGGCAGGATGCCGGACTCGACGATCGCCTTGACGGCAGCGGCTGCAACGTAGCCCGTGGGCGTGGCCGGCTTGACGATGGTGGGAACACCGGCCAGGAAGGCGGGCGCGAACTTCTCCAGCATGCCCCAGACCGGGAAATTGAAGGCGTTGATCTGCACCGCGACACCAGGAATACGGGTGTAAATGTGCTCACCGGCGAATGAACCGTCCTTGGACAGCACCTCCATCGGCCCATCCACCACAACCTGCGAATTGGGCAGTTCGCGGCGACCCTTGGACCCAAAAGTGAAGAGAACGCCGATGCCGCCGTCAATGTCGATCATGTTGTCGATCTTTGTGGCGCCGGACTGGGACGAGGACTCGTACAGCTCTTCGCGCCGGCCGTTGAGGTACATGGCAAGTTCTTTGAGCTTGAGCGCACGCTGGTGGAAGGTCAGCTTTCCAAGTTCGGCCTGGCCGGTGGTGCGGCCGTGATGTACGACGGCGGCAAAGTCCAGTCCATCGGTACTGACGTTGGCCAGGACTTCTCCGGTGCTGGCATCACGGACCGGGACGGTTTTTGCGTCGGGAGCGGGAGTCCACCAAGCATCCTGGACATAGCTGGGGACGGTTGCAACGGCTGTGGTTTCCGGGGCGACTGCGGTAGTGGTCATCGTCGACGGGTCCTTCCAAGGCACGTGAAATCGGCTCGGTCATTGGGTCTGCGGGAGCGCGAACATTACTGACCGGCCGTTCGGTAATATATACAGGGTACATGAATGCCCGGAGGAGTACAGCAGGAATTTCATCGTTCTCTCACACACCGCACGTTTTGGGCCATCGTTCTCTCACATACCGCACGATTCGGGCCATCGTTCTCCCACATCACTGCAGCTTGACGCGGATCGCCGCCAGTTCTGCATCGGTGACCCCATTCCCCCTCAGAAACGATTCGACTTCCAGCGAACCCAAGAAGGCCCTCACGCCAGCCCGCTTCTGCTCCAACCAGGCCTCAAACTCCTCGTCTGAAAGGTAGGGATCGTGCGCATGCGGTGCCCCGTGGGTTCGGTGCCGCTCATTGATCCCCCGCGCCGCAAGTTCATAGCCGCGCAGGATTTCGTCATCACCAATACCGGCCAAACGTTGCAGCATGAGTGCGATCACCCCGCTGCGGTCCCTGCCCGCCGAGCAGTGAATCACGACCTTGCCAGGCGCGGCCGCGATGGCTTTGAAGACGGCCGCAATCTTCCCGGCAAACAGCCCCACATACTCGCCGTACTGCGCCGGGTCCTTCAGGTACGGGCCGAAGAGCTCGCCAAAATCGCTATGGTCCGGGTCCTCCGTGGGGCAATGCACGACGTCGATTCGAGCCTTCACGTCGTACGGCACCTCGGGATCGGTGTCGCGTTGCCGCCGCTCGCCCGAGGCGCGCAAATCGATGACAGTGCGGATGCCGTCGTCGTACATTTGGCGCCATCCAGCTTCCGTAACCCACTCGTGGCGACCCATCCTGTACACGTCCCCCGCGATCCGCCAGGCGTTCACGGCGCCATCCCAGTGGACGCCTAACTGCGGTGCTGTCCCGTCCATAGGAGCCAGCTAAGCACATTCGTCCGCGGCGATGTGACAGAACATCCGCCGAAAGGCGTGAGGAAATGAGAGAACATCCGGTGAAAGGGCGGTGGATGTGAGAGAGGGACGGAATGTGGGTATTGCGCGGGGCGAGTGACTCATGTCATACTCGTTCTCGATGCGCATCGACGATACGTATCGACGACACGAACAACAAAGCACGCACACGAACAACAGAGCGCGCAACACCAGCAACACAGAGCACCACAGAGCAGCACAGAACCACACGCAGACCGTTCAGCAGAGAGCGCAAGGAGGCCGGGACATGCCCACCAGCAAGGACGTTGCCCAGGCCGCCGGCGTTGCACAGAGCACGGTTTCCTATGTTCTTAGCGGCAAGCGGCCCATCTCCGAGAAAACGCGGAAAAAGGTGGAGGACGCCATCCAGCAGCTGACCTACCAGCCAAATGCAGGAGCCCGCGCACTTGCCAGCCGCAGGACCCGCGTAATCGGCCTCGTTATCCCTTTCATCCCCGAGTTGCACATGGCATCGATCATGGAGTTCGTCTCCGTGATCGCCAACACCGCCCGCCTCTTTGACCACGACATCCTGCTGGTCACTGAGGATGAGGGCGCACCCGGGCTGCAGCGTGTGGTGGGCCAGCAGATCTGCGACGGCCTGATCCTGATGCAGGTGGAAGGCGACGACGAACGTCTCCCGGTGGTCCGCAGCCTCCACGTTCCCGTGGTGCTGATCGGCATCCCGCATGATCCCTCCGGTTTGGTTTGCATTGATGCCGACTTTGAAATGGCCGGAGAACAGTGCGTCCAGGACCTCGCTGCGGCAGGCCATGAAGTCATCTCCGTCCTTGACTGGCAGCCGGAAGTAGTCGACCGCCACGTGAACTACGTTGAGAGGTTCATGTCCGGCACCGACAAAGCCGCCCAAAGCCTGGGCGTCAAAGTGCTTCACCTCCCTGGCGGAACTGATCGCGAAGCGATCGCAGAATCCGTGGACAAAGCCTTGGCGGAGACCACCGGAGTACCTGCGTTTATCGCTCCGGACGGCACCGTTCAGGACGTTCTTCGACGGGTCCTGACCAGCCGCGGCCTGACTCCTGGCACGGATGTGTCCGTCATCGGCAGCGCTTCCCCCACCTTGGCTGAGCTTCAGCCCGTCCCCCTTTCCACCATTGACCTCCGCCCGGCCGAAGTATCCCGCCGTGCGGTGAAGATTATTTGCGATCTCCTCGAAACCGAAAACCAGGGACCAACCGAATCCCTGGAATTGGTACCCACGGTCATTACGCACCGTGCCAGCACGCTGCGTCCACCCCACGGCAGCTAAACCCTCTCAAAGCACCCTGTACTACAGTTTCCGAATTCATCGATACGCATCGTCGATACGCATCGATAACTCAACCCCCAGAAAAAGGAACAGACAATGAAGTCAGCACAAAGGACAGCCCGTCGTCCTCTTGCCCTCGCCGTCGCTGCATTGGTCGGCCTCCCCTTGGCCCTCTCAGCCTGCGGGACCTCCACTGCAGCTTCGTCGTCGGAGGCCGTCACCGAAATTTCCGTGATGGACTACTACAACAACGAGCCCGACAAGTCCTTCATCGGTGACGCCCTTACCAAGTGCGGCACCCAGGCAGGTGTCACCATCAAGCGGGAGACCGTTCCGGGCAAGTCCCTGATCTCCAAGGTGCTCCAGCAGTCCTCCTCCAAGACGCTGCCGGACGTGCTCATGCTGGATAATCCGGATCTCCAGCAGATTGCCGCCACCGGCGCCTTGGCTCCCTTGGCAGACTTCAAGATCAGCACTGACAACTTCGCCGAGGGTGTCCTGAGTGCAGGTACCTACAAGGACAAGGTGTACGGGCTGGCTCCCACCGTGAACACCATTGCCTTGTTCTACAACAAGGACATCCTGGACAAGGCCGGCGTCACCCCGCCCACCACCTGGGATGAGCTGAAGGCAGCAAGCGCGAAGCTCACTGCGGGCGACCAGTACGGGCTCGCGTTCAATGCCAACCCCACGTATGAAGGCACCTGGCAGTTCCTCCCGGTCATGTGGTCCAACGGCGGCGACGAAAAGAAGATCGACACCAAGGAGACCGAGCAAGCACTGCAGCTCTGGACCGACCTGGTCAAGAGCGGCTCCGTCTCTTCCTCCGCCCTCAACTGGACCCAGGCCGATGTCAAGGACCAGTTCATGGCCGGCAAAGCAGCCATGATGGTCAACGGCCCATGGCAGATTCCGGCCCTGGATAAGCAGCCCACTCTGCAGTACGGCGTGGTCAAGATCCCCGTCCGTGAAGCCGGCCAGACGTCCGTTGCCCCGCTGGGTGGCGAGGTGTGGACGGTCCCCCAGACCGGTAACAAGGCACGCCAGGCCAAGGCTGCGGAAGTGGTTGCCTGCCTGAACAGCGACGAGAACCAGATGGCCATGGCCAAGGTCCGCAACACCATTCCTTCCAAGACCACGCTGGCGGATAAGTTCGCCACCGAAAACCCGAAGCTTGCTACGTTCACGGAGCTGATCAAGACGGCCCGGGCCCGCACCGGCGAGCTCGGTACAGAATGGCCCGCCCAGGCAACCAAGATCTACACCGCAATCCAGACTGCCCTGACCGGTAACGCCTCCCCGGCTGATGCCCTCAAGCAAGCGCAAGGCCAGTAAGCGGCGAGCCATGTCATTGACAACAGATTTGTCGCAAACAGCGGCACGTTCCACCGGAAAGGCCAAGGCAAAGAGCGGCCGCCCGGCAGGCTCGCCTACAGAAGCGCAGAAACCACGACGCCGGACCCGCCAACGTCGCGAGCGCATCTTCCAGTGGCTCTTCCTGGTCCCTGCCGTGGTCTACATGGCGCTGTTCTTTGGCTACCCGGTGGTCAAGAACGTCGTCATGAGTTTCCAGGACTACACCACGGCGACCTTCTTCACCGGAGAAGCCCCATGGGTAGGGTTGGCCAACTACGTAACTGTGTTGTCGTCGTCGTTGTTTTCCACCTCGCTGCTGAACACCGCACTGTTCACGATAGGTTCCATCCTGGGGCAGTTCGTGATCGGGCTGGCGTTGGCGATCTTCTTCCAACGTAAGTTCCCGCTCAACGGCATCCTGCGGTCGCTGCTTCTGCTGCCGTGGCTCCTTCCCTTGATCGTTTCCAGTGCCGTGTGGCGTTGGATCCTGGACAAGGACAGCGGCGCACTCAACCGTTTCCTGGGCGATCTGGGCATCGTCGATACCGGCGTTCCGTGGCTGACCAGTACCTCGTTGGCTTTGATCGCTGTGGTGGGGGTGAACATCTGGATTGGCATCCCGTTCAACCTGACCATCCTCTACGGCGGCCTGCAGGAGATCCCGAACGAGCTGTACGAGGCCGGGTCACTTGATGGCGCCACGGGTTGGAAGGCGTTCCGGCATATCACGTGGCCAATGCTCCGGCCGGTAGTGAGTGTGGTGCTGGTTCTCGGCGTCGTGTACACCCTCAAGGTGCTGGACATCATCCTGGGCCTGACCAACGGTGGCCCGGCGAACTCGACCCAGACCATCGCCACCCAGTCCTACGATCTCTCCTTCCACGAATTCAAATTCGGCGAAGGCGCGGCCCTGGGCAACGTGCTGGTCATCATTTCCCTGGTCTTCGCGGTCCTGTACCTGCGGGCAAGCCGACGCGCTGTGGATGAGTGAGGAAACCATGACAACCGTACTGAAGGCACCCACGCTCCGGCCCACCAGATCAAAAGCAACAGGACGCAAGAACTGGGGCTACACGGCGCTTGCTATCTTCTTCCTGGCCATCATGCTGTTCCCGGTCTACTGGATGGTCAACGCCTCCCTGCAGCCCAACGGCACCACCTTGGAAACCTCGTGGTTGCCCTTGAAGCCCGACTTCACCGGCTACGCCACAGCCATCAATGAGCAAGCCGGGAACCTCGGCACGAGCCTGGTCATCTCTCTGGGCAGCGTGGCATTGAGCCTGGCAATCGCAGCCCCGGCAGCCTACGCACTGGCCTACTTCAAGGTGCGCGGCGCAGGCGTTGTCCTCTTCGCCATCCTGATCAGCCAGATGATCCCGGGCATCGTAGTGGCCAACGCCCTTTACACGGCGTACAACGACCTCGGACTGCTCAACTCCATTCCGGGCCTGATCCTCGCGGACTCGGCACACGGAATCCCGTTCGCCATCCTCATCATCCGGGCGTTCATGAACGGCATGCCGGCATCCGTGATTGAGGCCGCGCGGGTGGACGGGGCGGGGCACGTCCGGGCGTTCTGGTCGATCGTGATTCCGCTGAGCCGGAACTCGCTGATCACCGCAGGACTCTTTACGTTCCTGTTCGCTTGGAGCGACTTCCTCTTCGCATTGACCCTCACCACCACGGAAGCGGTCCGTCCGGTCACCCTGGGCATCTTCCAGTACATCGGCGCCTACGTGAACGACTGGAGTTCAGTGATGGCGACGGCGGTACTCGCCTCCATCCCGGCCATCGTCCTGTTGGTCGCGGCCCAAAAATACATCGCCGCAGGCACCACCGGCGGCGCGGTCAAGTAGACCGTCACTCATCAGAAGGAAAGAACCATGCCTGAAACAAGCAAGCCCATCCGCGTCACCGTCTGGAGCGAAAACCGGCACGAGAAGCGGGACGAACTCGTGGCACGCCTCTATCCCGAGGGAATGCACGGCGCAGTCAAGGCGGGCATCGAGGAGAACCTGGGTTCCGCCGTCGAGGTCCGGACCGCCACTCTGGACGAACCCGAGCACGGCCTCACCGAGGAAGTCCTCGCCAATACCGACGTCCTCACCTGGTGGGGCCACATGTCCCATGCAGACGTTGACGACGAGATCGTGGAACGCGTCCACCGCCAGGTCCTCGCGGGCATGGGCCTGATTGTGCTCCATTCGGGGCACTGGTCAAAGATCTTCACCAAGCTCATGGGCACCACCTGCACCCTGCGCTGGCGCTCGGAACATGATCGCGAGCTCGTGTGGACAGTGGACCCGACCCACCCCATCGCCAAGGGCGTGCCGCACCCCATCGTCATCCCTGAGCAGGAAATGTACGGCGAATTCTTCGATATCCCTACGCCCGAGGAGCTGGTGTTCATCAGCTCCTTCAGCGGAGGCGAAGTCTTCCGTTCCGGCTGCACGTTCCGGCGTGGACACGGCAAGATCTTCTTCTTCAGCCCCGGCGACCAGGACTACCCCGTATACCACCACAAAGACATCCGCCGCGTCATCGCCAACGCCGTGGAATGGGCCGTCACCGACCGTCCCGAGCGCGCCGTCCCGGAGCTGCTCAGGTATGAAACCAACGACTTCTTCAACGGCAAGAGCTACCAAGGAGCCAACGCGTGAGCACGCCTTTCGCCACAATCCCCGACGACGGCACTCCCCTTCGCGTCGTCGTGGTCGGTGCCGGAGGCATGGGCCGCGCCTGGCTTCGAACCGTTGAGGCGTCACCGTTGGTGGAGCTCGTGGGCATCGTGGATCTGGACCTTGCCACGGCCTCAGAAGCGGCAGCCTCTCTGGGCCGTCCCGACCTTCCGGTAGGTGCCGGCACGGCGGCGCTGGCGTCCGACGTCGGAGCCCAAGCGGTCATCAACGTCACCGTTCCAGTCGCGCATCATCCGGTCACGACCGAGGCACTCGCTGCGGGCCTGCCGGTCCTTGGCGAAAAGCCCGTGGCCTCGACGGTGGCCCAAGGGCTGTCGTTGGCAGCAGCTGCTGAACTTCACGGCCAGCTGTTCATGGTCAGCCAGTCACGGCGCTACAACCGGCAGCTGTTTGAAGCCAAGCGGCTGTCCGGGTCTCTCGGCCCTGTTGGCATTGTTTCTGCCGAATTCTTCAAGGCGCCGCATTTTGGCGGCTTCCGCGATGCCATGGACCACCCACTGTTGCTGGACATGGCCATCCACCAGTTCGACATGGCCCGGTTCCTGCTCGACGCCGATCCCGTCTCTGTTTTCTGCGAGGAGTACAACCCCTCCTGGAGTTGGTACCGCGGTGATGCCGGGGCCACGGCCCGTCTTCGAAATGACCGGCGGGGAGCGCTTCGTGTTCAACGGAAGCTGGTGCAGCCCCGGTCAGGAAACCTCGTGGAACGCCTCATGGCGGATCAGCGGCGAGCACGGCACGGTCTTGTGGGACGGAGACAACGAACCTGTTTCCTCGACGCCTGTTCCTCCGGGGCCCGGTGCTTCCGATCCGGGCCAGGAAATCGCTGGCTCGCTGCGCGACTTCGTATCTGCAGTCCGCACTGGAAGCACTCCAATGGGCCAGGTGCACCAGAACATCATGAGCCTGGCCATGGTGGAGGCTGCCATTCTGAGTGCCTCGTCCGGGGCCCGGGTTTCCGTGGATGCGCTGCTTGAGAACTCGTACCAGCAGGCCCTCCTTGCCGAACGGGACCCCGCCGTGTTGGAGGTCTTGAAGTCCTGGACATCGGTTCGCAGTGCTCTTGCGGGAGGCAGTTCGCTTGCCGGAGACAGCGCACTTGCGGGGGAAGGCGTTCGACTGTGACGCGGAAGCTGCGGGTAGGCATGGTGGGCTACTCCTTCATGGGCGCGGCCCACTCGCATGCGTGGCGAACCGCGCCCCGCTTCTTCGATCTCCCACTTGCGCCCGAGCTGACGGCGCTGGCTGGCAGGAATGCTGCCGGTGTTCAGGCAGCCGCGGACAAGTTCGGTTGGGATTCCGTAGAGACCGATTGGCGTCGCCTGATTGAGCGCGATGACATCGACCTGATCGATATCTGTTCCCCCGGAAACACGCACGCCGAGATTGCGATTGCTGCCTTGGAAGCGGGCAAACACGTGCTGTGCGAGAAGCCCTTGGCCAACAGTGTTGTGGAGGCCGAAAAGATGACCGCTGTCGCATCCTCGGCCGCCGAGCGGGGCGTGTACTCGATGTGCGGTTTCACGTATCGGCGAACTCCTGCACTGGCCCTGGCAAAGCGGATGGTGGACGACGGCCGGCTGGGCGAGCTCCGGCACGTCAGGGCCCAGTATCTCCAGGACTGGTTGTCGGACGCAGACGCCCCTCTAACGTGGCGCCTGGACAAGTCAAAGTCCGGCTCCGGTTCACTGGGTGATATCGGTGCGCACAGTATCGACGCTGCCCAGTGGATCACCGGGTCCAGCATCACCGGGGTTTCGGCCCTCATGGAGACGTTCGTGAAGGAACGGCCGATCGGCGGGGACCTCGTAGGGCTCGGTGGGCATGGCGGTACCGACGGTCCGCGCGGGCCAGTAACTGTGGACGACGCAACGATCTTCACCGCCCGTTTCCAGGCAAAGACATCCGGGGCCGGAAAGACATCCGACGCCGGCCCGATCGGCGTGTTCGAGGCGACGCGGTTTGCCCTGGGACGGAAGAACGCCATGCGGCTGGAACTCAATGGCACGCTCGGCTCGTTGGCTTTCGACTTCGAGGACATGAACTCGCTGTCCTTCTACGATGCCTCCGAGGAGGACGCCGGTTTCCGGCGGATCATCGTGACGGAACCATCCCACCCCTACGTCGGAAACTGGTGGCCCACAGGGCACGGCCTGGGCTACGAGCACGGATTCACGCATCAGGTGGTGGACCTCGTGAATGCCATCGGCGCTGGCGAGCACCCCTCGCCGTCGTTCTCTGATGCCTTGCAGGTACAGAAAGTGCTGGCAGCGGTTGAGGCCAGCGCCGGGGCTGGGAGCCGTTGGCACAAGGTTTGAGCGTGCGGGCTTCCTGCCTGCCTGAACGCTGCCTGCCTGAACGCTGCGAACCCGCTGTTTCGTTATTGGGCAACAACGAAACAGCGGGTTCGCAACGTGTTAGTGGTTTAGCGTTTGGCGAGCTGAGTTAGCTTCACCGCGGAGAGCAGTGCTGATGCGTAAGCCTGATATCCGGCGTCGTTCGGATGGAAGTTTGCATCCAAAAACGGCTGCGTGAGATCCAGGACGATCCAGGGATTGTCTGAGTTGACCGCGTGCCCGATGAATCGCTTTGTCACATCGATGAACACGGCGTTGGTTCCGCTGTCTTCCACAGCCGCTGCAATGGTCGCGTTGAGGGCATCAATAGCTTGATTCACGAGTATTTGGTTCTGGACGGGAACAATTGTGATCCCATTGATCACAATGTCGCCCTGCGACGGATCAAACAGGCGAGGGTAGCCCAGAACAGCGATGACAGCGTCCGGTGCCGCCAGCTGGATGGCCTGGTATGTTGCCTCGAGCTGGGCCTGAAGGATACCAAGCTGCAGGTTTTGAATGATGCCTTGAACTGTGGCTGCGCAAAGCTGTGTATCCGGTGTAGAGCAGGCCTGCAAGGCAAGCAAACTGCCGGCATCCACGGCACCAGCTGTGATGCTGACCAGATCAGCGCCCGCCAAGGCCTGCTGCCCGGCAAGGATCTGTTCCCCAACAGTCGGTGTAAAGAAGTCGTAGAACGGGCTGCTCTGGCTCAGGACAGCGCCATGACACGCAAGATTGGCCACCAAGGTGACCTTTGGCGAGGCGTCCACAAGGTCGGCGTAACCACCGGGGCTTTGCCAACAAGCAACGGGCGGCCTGCTCAAGTCCCCCGCTCCCGTCCCCGCCGTGTACGAATCGCCGAGTGCCACATACGTGATGGGTGCCGGCGGTGCGGCGGTCGCCGGACTGGCCGTGAATCCTAACGTGAGTGCAAGGGCGGCCAATCCGCCTGCAAAAGCCAAGTGCCGGCGTCGT
Source organism: Arthrobacter sp. StoSoilB13 (assembly GCF_019977255.1). Classification (NCBI taxonomy): domain Bacteria; kingdom Bacillati; phylum Actinomycetota; class Actinomycetes; order Micrococcales; family Micrococcaceae; genus Arthrobacter; species Arthrobacter sp. StoSoilB13. Next base: position 2,072,693 of record NZ_AP024647.1, read on the forward strand.
GCTCGATGAGTTGCCATGGTGTTTCCCCTTCATGCTGCTCTTTGGGGCTCCGGTGGTCCGTCAAAAGGGATCACTTCGCGGCTCGCCCACCCGTCGGCCGCGTACGGGGCAATGTGTTGGCCAGATTACGCCCGCCAGGCAATGCGGTACAGACCCATCGCCAAGCTATTTTTGGGCTTTCACTTTCCGGCGGTAAAGGATGTTTCCAACCAGGGAGATTGTGCCGCCGATAAGCAGCGCGACCCCTATCAAGGGCAAAAGCGCTACAGCCTTCTTGGATGGTCCTTCCAAAGGAATCTCAAGCGTTCCGGTGATGTCATCAGGGTGGTAGGTGACATCGATGGATTCGCCGATCCCGTAGGCGCAGGGCTCGGCGCTGGTTCCTGGAGGAGTCCGGTACGTGGCGCCATCGATCACGACGTCGGCTATAGGCTCGCAGAGGCCTTTTGTACTGATCTTTTGGTCAACCACGATTCCGTGCCCGGCCACCGTGCCCTCGCGCGGCGGTGCGTTATGGAAGAGGAGCAGCCATAGAATTCCAAGAACGATTGCAATAACAGCCGCGCGAAGACTGAACCGTGGCTTGCGGGGCATGTCCTGATCTGCCGGTAAGAGCGTCATATCGCTGGCCAACTACGCGCTGTACCTGGCCAGCCTGAACTCCAAGCCGTTCCGCACGGCGGGCCATTCGTGTTCCAGGATGGAGAACACCACGGTGTCGCGAAGCACCCCGTCCTTGGTGCGCGAGTGGTTCCGCAACACACCGTCCTGCTTGGCGCCGAGGCGGGCGATCGCGTCGCGGGATTGGTGGTTGAGCCAGTGCGTCCGGAATTCGACGGCGGGGCAGCCCAGGGTTTCAAAGGCATGCTGAAGAAGCAGCAGCTTGGAGTCGGGGTTGGTGCCTGTTCCGTGGACGGACGCTGCGTTCCAGGTGGAGCCGATCTCGACGCGCGGAGTGGCGGCATCGATGTTCATGAACGTCGTCATTCCGATGACCTTGCCCGTCCTGTTGAGCCTGGTGGCGAAGGGCACCATGGAACCTTGGGTTTGCAGGCCCAGCCTCCGCTCAATCTCCGCAGCCATATCGTCCGGCGTGGGTACGGAGGTGTACCAGAGCTTCCAGAGTTCGCCGTCCTTGGCTGCCTCCACAAGGTCGTCGTGGTGATCTGGCCGCAAGGGTTCCAGGGTCACGAATTTGCCGGCCAAGGTGATGGGTTCAATCGAGGTCACCCGGCTAGCCTAACCGGTACGCGATGGTCAGTCGTTCCAGTCGAAGAAGCCCTTGCCTGTTTTGCGGCCAAGCTCCCCACGGGCGACTTTGTCCCGCAGGATCTGCGGCGGAGCGAAGCGGTCACCCAGCGTGGAATACAGGTACTCCGCGATGCCCAGACGAACATCGAGACCCACGATGTCGGTGGTCTTGAGCGGCCCGGTGGGGTGTTTGTACCCCAGGACCATCGCGGCGTCGATGTCCTCCGCGGATGCCACACCCTCCTCAACCATGCGCATAGCCTCCAAGGCAATAGCGACGCCCAGCCTTGAGGAGGCAAAGCCGGGCGCGTCATTAACGACGACGGCGGTCTTGCCGAGTGCCTCGGTCCAGTTTTTCGCCGCTTGGGCGAGTTCGGGCGAGGTCTCTTTGGCCAGCACCACTTCGATGAGGGTGGAGGCAGGCACCGGGTTAAAGAAGTGCAGCCCGATGAAGTTGGCTGGCCTGCGGAGTTCATTCGCCAAGTCCGTCACGGACAACGACGACGTGTTTGAGGCAAGGAATGCATCTGCGGAAAGGCGGTCCTCCACCGCTTTCAACGCGGCGACCTTGAGATCGTAATCCTCGGGCACGGCTTCTACCACCAGGCCGCAGTGGATGAAGGATTCGTAGTCCGTCGACGTGCTGAACCTGGCCAAGGCTTCTTCCGGGGTTTCGCCCAGGGTGCCACGGGCCGCGGACTTGGCCACTGCGTCTGCTACCCGGCCTTGCGCTCCGGCGGCTGCCTCATGATCCCTCTCCACGACGATCACGGTGGCCCCCTTGGTCAGGAACGCATGCGCGATTCCCGCACCCATCCGGCCACCGCCAAGGACTCCAACAACGTGGGGAATCGCGGGTACTGCTGTCATTTCTGGATCCTGTCGTCGTTGGCAGCGGAGTTGGCAGAGTTGCTTCTGTCCTTCTTGTCCAGGAAAGCCTGCATCCTGTCGAATTTGGCCTGGGATTCGAAGAGAATCCCCTGGGCAAGGGTGTCGATCAGAGGGTGCGCTTCCGCAGGAGCGTGGAATACCGACTTGGTAATGCGGACCGCAAGAGGATCCTGGCGGCCGATCCTGTCAGCCAGATTGTGCGCGGCCTCCATGAGCTCAGGGGCCTCGTGAATCTCAGTGATCAAACTGATGCGCAGGGCTTCCTCGGCCCTCAACACGGCGCCGGCGAGGAGGATTTCCTTGGCTTTCGGCTCGCCCACGAGCTCCTTGAGCCGCCAACTGGCGCCGGCTGCGGCAAGGATTCCCAGTCCTGTTTCGGGGTTGCCTATCCGCACACTTGGGGTTCCGATGCGGAAATCTGCCGCATAGGCAAGCTCCGCACCCCCGCCCAGGCAATAGCCGTCCAAAGCTGCGATGACGGGCATGGGCAGCTTGGCGATGCGCATGAAGATGGTTGAGTTGATCCCCCGCAGTGCGTCATCCCGCCGGCGTTCCCGGAGTTGTCCAATGTCCGCGCCCGAGGCGAAGACGCCGTCCGTGCCCGCGATGATCAGGACCTTGGGGTTGCGCTCCAGTTCGGCACAGACGAGGTGAAGCTCGTCCACCATGGTCTGGTCTATCGCATTGCGTACTTCGGGACGGTTGAGAAGGACAGTGAGCCTGTCGTCACGTTCCTCGAGAAGAAGGGTGCTGAAGTCTTCCTGGTTCAGTGCCATTTACACGCCTTCCAGCAGCATTGCCGTGCCCTGGCCCACGCCGATGCACATCGTGGCAAGGCCAAGCTTCGGTCCATTGTTGCTGGCAAGCTCCCGCTCCATGCGGCCCAGAAGGGTAATGGCCAGACGTGACCCGCTGGAACCCAGCGGGTGCCCCAAACTGATGGCACCGCCGTCGTTATTGACGATTTCCGGGTCCAGCCCCAGGCGCCGCATGCTGGCAAGGGACTGGGTGGCAAAAGCTTCGTTGAGTTCCACTGCGCCGAGCTGGTCCACGGTGAGGCCGGTGCGGGCAAGGACCTTCTGCGTTGCCGGGACAGGACCGATGCCCATGATTTCCGGTTCGCAGCCCGCCGAAGCGCCATCGATGATGCGGGCGCGGGGCGTCAAGCCGAACTTCTTGATGGCTGCCTCGGAGGCGACGATGATCGCAGAGGCGCCGTCATTGAGGCTGGACGAGTTGCCCGCAGTGACGACGGAGCCACCGGGGACTACTGGCCGAAGCCCGGCCAGGACATCCATGGTGGTGCCTTCGCGAGGACCCTCATCAGTGTCCACCACGGTCTCGGACTTGCGGGTCTTGACGGTGACCGGAACGATCTCTTCCTTGAACCGGCCGCCTGCAATGGCCGCCAAAGCGAGTTCGTGCGAGCGGACAGCGAAAGCGTCTGCGTCCTCGCGGGAGATGTTGTCCACACGGCCCACTTCCTCAGCTGTTTCAGGCATGGAGTAGGTCATCTTGCCGTCACGGGAGAGCTCGCCCTTGGTGAAAAGCGGGTTGACGAACCGCCAACCGATGGACGTATCGAAGATCTGGCCGGGCTTGGCGAATGCAGTGGTGGGCTTCTCCTGGACCCAGGGTGCCCGACTCATGGATTCGACGCCACCGGCCACCACGATGTCCGCGGCGCCGGACTTGATCATCTGGCTCGCCATGATGATGGCGCTCAGGCCGGAGGCACAGAGACGGTTCACGGTGATGCCCGGAATGTGGAGGGGAAGTCCGGCCAGGAGGGTTGCCATGCGGGCCACGTTGCGGTTTTCCTCGCCAGCGCCGTTGGCGTTGCCGAGGATTACCTCATCAATGGAGTCAGGATCGACGCCGGCACGCGCCACTGCCTCACGGACCACCAGCGCGGCGAGGTCGTCAGGACGGACGGAGGACAATGCCCCGCCGTAACGACCAACCGGCGTCCGTGCGCCGCCAACAAGAAAAGCCTCGACCATGAGAACATCCTTCGCGAAGTGAAAGGGACCGGCCCGGGAATAATATACCGACCGTTCGTTCTATAAAGATTACACGGCCTGCCGTCCGGGTCAACAGATGAAGCCACTTCCCCTAACCGGAACGGCATCGCCTCAGACCACCCGGATGCCCAAATGGCCGGCCAGCAACGGGGCCATGAGACTCAACTGGTAATCGTCAATAACAACGCCGGCAAGCCCGGCCAACCCGTTGATACCCCGGAACTCCGAACTCCGCAGGTCCACGTCCTTGAGCTTGGCGCCGGTTACATCCAGGGTGCCGATGGTGCAATTCTTCAGCGATAGCCGTGTACCCGTGCAGCCGCCCAGATCGAGCTCGTTGATGATGCAATCTGAAATCTGGACGTCCATCAGCTTGGAGCCGCGCAGGTTCACGTAGTCCAGCTTGCCGCCCTCGATCCGTACCGAACGCCACGTGCCTTCGTACAGCTCGGCTGATCCCCACCTCGGATTGCTGATCTCCACGTCCTGCCACGAAGACCGCGCCGCGGTGAAGACTGGCGCATACGGCTCGGCAAGGATGCATTCCCGGAACGTGGCGCCGCGCAACTGGGCCTCGTTGAACGAGACTCCTGTGAACTCACACTCAATGAAGTCGGCACCGCTCAGTTCCTCCCCATCGGCGGACACCCGGGTAAACCTGATGCCGTCATACCGTTCGCCACGCTGGAAGTCCGGGGCGTCGTCGTCGCGCAGTTCTTCCAGGCGCACCGGGGAGATCTTGGGGGCTGCCACTTTTGCAGCCGCCATTAGAGGGATTCCGCCTTTGCAGCGATCTCGGCAAGGTCCTTGCTGAGGGCCTTTCGCGTAATGCTCATGCCGATCTTCCCGAACAAGGCCATGGCGACCTTGCTCCCGAGCGTGGGTTTGAGGACCTCGGCGCCGAATGTCAGCGTAAGGTCAGTTCCGCCGTCGCGCTCCGCCAGATTGAAGCGGGTGGTGTAGTCGGCGCCGCCCTGGAGTGCTTTGACTGTGGTGCTGCGGGGTGGGTCAGCCCGGGACACCCACATCTCCACGGTTTCCTGCCTGCCCATCATGGTCCGCGTTTCCTTCCAGCGGGTGCCCTCCCCATAAGGACCCTCACTGAGCATCTGGATTGCGTTGATGCCCGAAAGGGTGCCGGCCGAGCCCGGAATGTCCGAGAGGACCGCCCAAACTTTCTCCGGGGTGGCGTTTATGTGCTGCGTCAGGGTGGTGGTGTGATCCATACATCGAGCCTAGACCCGGGCACTGACAGTCCCAACTGGCGGGGGAACAAGGGCGGGATTAGCCTTAAAAAGCATCCATAGAGCCCGGTGATGAAGGGGACTCTTCAATGAACCATCGGCCAGCTTCAGCCAAGCGCACTGCGTCCCGTCCCGTCGAACTCCTCGCGGCAGCAGCTGTCCTAGCCTCCGTGGTTTCAGGCTGCACAGCTTCTGGGCCGAGCCCGCAGGGACCGTCGACTTCACAGTTCCCTGGCGCGACCGGCAGCCCACCCGGCGGACAAACCGCCGGGCAATCCGCAGGAGAATCCGCCGGACAATCCGCCGGACAATCCGGTCAAGGGGACAGCAACCCGGCCCCTCAGCAGGGTGCCGCGGACATCCCTGACATCATCAGCAATGTCCAGCCGTCGGTGGCTACCATCTTCACGGACGGCGGTTTGGGCAGTGGAGTCGTATATTCGCAGGATGGCCTGATCCTGACCAATGAACATGTGGTGCGCGGCAACCGCGATGTTGAGGTTGGCTTTGCTGACGGCCAGCGGGTGGCTGGCACCGTGCGGGCCACCGACGCCATCACTGATCTTGCCCTCGTGGAAGCAAAACGGACAGGTTTGCCGGCCGCGAAATTCCAAACCTCCCTGCCCCGGATCGGCGAGCTGGCGATCGTCATAGGCTCGCCGCTGGGATTCGAAAATACGGCGACGGCGGGCATCATCTCCGGCCTCCACCGCCAGATCCCGGGTTCGGCGTCCAGCAGCCAGTCCCTGGTGGACCTCATCCAGACCGACGCCGCGATCAGCCCCGGCAACTCAGGCGGAGCCGTAGTGAACAGCCGGGGCGAAGTGACCGGCATCAGCGAAGCCTACATTCCGCCGCAGTCAGGTGCGGTCGCCCTGGGCTTTGCCATCCCCGCTGCCACCGCCGTGAAAGTGGCTGACCAGCTGAAGGAGGATGGCACAGCCGATCACGCCTTCATTGGTTTGGGACCGGGGGATATCACTCAACAGATCGCCGACCGGCTGGGCCTGCCTGACACCCACGGGGCGCTGGCCCTTTCGGTGCAGGATGGCGGGCCGGCCGCCAAAGCCGGCATCCAGCCAGGGGACGTACTCGTCAAGCTCGATGGCAAGGACCTGGCAACCCCCGAGGATCTCCTCGCAGCCTTGAGAACCAAAAGTCCCGGGCAGAACGTGACGGTGGAATTCCGCAGGGGATCAGAAACGCAGGAAGTAAAGGTCCAACTGGCCGAACGCCCGTCCTCGTAGCCGAGACGCGGCGGGGCCTGCCCTGCGCCCCTACTCGTCACATAGAACGCAGACCATGCCCCACAACGCGAACGGCGGGTGCCCCCGGAAAGGAGGCACCCGCCGTCGAGCGTTTATGAGCCAAGCGTTAACTGAACAGTTCGCTCTTGGGCTCGTTGTTCTTGACCTTCTGCCAGCCAAGCCACAGGACGAGGGCGAAGAACGGGATGGTCGCCAAGGTCCACAGACCCAGGAGGAAGACCTCGCCGGTTGCCTTATCGGTCATGGTGTCGAAGCCGATCAGTACGGTGATGGCCAGCAACGCAACGAGGCCCAGCCAGCTGGTCCACGGCGAACCGGGCATCGGCAGGCTGGAGACGTTGCCGCGCTTCTTCCGCAGGGCAATCTGGCTCGCGAAGATGGAACCCCAGGTGAAGATCACACCGATGGAGGCCGTGTTCAGCGCGAGGTCGAACGCGTGCGAGCCACCCAGCCAGATGTTGAGCAGGATACCCACCAGGTACACACCGCCGATGGCCAGGATGGCCGCGTACGGCACGTGGCGGGATGACATTTTGGTGAGCCACTGGGGTGCGTGGCCGTTGTTGGCCATGGTCCGGAAGATGCGGCCGATCGAGTACAGGCCCGAGTTGCAGGAGGACAGCGCGGCGGTGATGACGATCATGTTCATGACGTCGCCCATCCAGCCAAGGCCCATCTGGCCGAACACGGTGACGAACGGCGAGGTGCCGGCCTTGTACTGGTCCGACGGCAGCAGCATCGCAAGCAGCATCACGGAACCGACGTAGAAGACAATAATGCGGATCACGACGGCGCGGATCGCCTTGGGAACTTCGCGTTCCGGGTTCTCCATCTCACCAGCGGTAATACCAACGAGTTCGATTGCGTTGTAGGCGAAGATCACGGCGTTGAGGACCAGGATCATGACCAGGCCGCCCTTGGGGAACATGCCACCGTCTTCGTGGAACAGGTTGCCCACCGAGGCATGGCCGTTGCCCACCTGGGCGTTGGTGACAACCATGAAGGTGCCAACGGCCAGGAAGATCAGGATGGCTGCGACCTTGAGGCACGAGGCCCAGAATTCGAACTCGCCGAAGGCCTTGACGCTGAACAGGTTCACGGCCACCAGCAGCACCAGCGCTGCAATGGCGGACAGTTCAACGGGAACGTTGGGGAAGAAGAACTGGAAGTACAGCCCGATTGCGATGAGCTCGGCAATGCCTGTCATGGCCCAGTTGATGAAGTACATCCAACCTGAAAGGAAGGCGCCCTTCTTGCCGAACATTTCACCGGCGTAGCTCACGAACGAGCCGGACGTCTGGCGGTACATGATGAGTTCGCCAAGGGCACGCATCAGCAGGTAAGCGATGACGCCGGCAATGGCGTAGGAGAAAATCAGGGCCGGGCCGGTGGAGGCCAGGCGGCCACCGGCGCCCATGAACAGGCCGACGCCGATTGCGCCGCCCATGGCGATCATGGTGACGTGGCGCCGGCTCAGGGTCTTCTGGTAACCCTCGGCGCTGAGGGTGGAGCCGACGGCGGTGGATGGGGCCGTGGGGTTCTGGAGATCTGTGGGGGTACTTTGCGGCACAGCTGTTCCTTGTGGGTTGGGGTATTGCTGTAGGTGTTTACGCCTATGCCGGAACATGGGCGTCTTGGCCACACAAAATTCGAGCTTTCCCCGTTGGAGGACGTCGAAGTGTGACAAAGAACGCAGAACGCCGAAGGTTCGCGCAACCCGTCTATCTTACGGGATTAATGGGAATGCCCGTGACGCAGGCAACAGCACCCGTCCTGGACACAGCAACGCGGGGTCACTTACGGCCCATGTTTCCCCCCGGAATGGGCCGTAAGTGACCCCGCGTTGCTTTAGGAGATCAGCACGATATTCCGGCTCTCATCTGCGAAGACTTCGTACGTCCGCAGGGGCTTGGCTCCCGTGGTGGAACACCCGGTTTCCAGCTCAAACGAGTGCTGGTGGAGCGGGCACATCACCACGCGCTGGTCGATGGTTCCGTCGGCAAGGGGGCCGCCCTTATGTGGGCACACTGCCGACACAGCCCGCAAGGTCCCGTCCCGTAGCCGGAAGACCGCAACCTGCTCGCCGTCGATCCCGAACGCCCGGCCTTCGCCGAACGGAATTTGGTCCACCGGCCCTACGACGTGTGGAATCTTCATCGGACCGGCACCTGCGGCAGGACTGTGAGCGGCAACGAGGTCCGGAATTGGCCAGGCGTGAGTGGATCATCGCGCTCACTCCACGGATCCACGTAGTTCTCCACGGACTCCTGCATCGCCTCATCCAGGCGGGAAGCGATGCCCTCGGAGTCGTCCAGGATGACGCTGCGGATGCGGTCGATCCCCACCCGGGGAACAAACGCATACGTCCGTTCCAGCCAGTTCGCGTTCTCCCGGTAGTACTGCATGAACCGACCCGCCAGCAGTGTGACTTCCTCCGGAGTATCCACCGTGACCAACAGATCGCCCTTGCGGATGTGGGCGCCGGCCGCTCCCCCAACATAGATTTCCCAGCGGCCTCCTTCCACCGCAACGACGCCTACGTCCTTGACCAAGGACTCCGCGCAGTTCCGCGGACATCCGGAGACTGCGAGTTTCAGTTTTGCCGGCGACTCAATTCCCTGGAAGCGGGATTCCAGCGAGATGCCCAAACCTGTGGAATCACCCGTGCCAAAGCGGCAATAATCCTTCCCCACACAGGTCTTCACGGTGCGGAAACTCTTGCCGTAGGCGTAGCCGGAGGGCATGTCCAGATCGGCCCAAACCTGCGGAAGGTCTTCCTTGGGAACGCCCAGAAGGTCGATCCTTTGCCCACCGGTCAGCTTGATCATGGGAATGTTGTGCTTCTCCGCGACGTCGGCAATCGTGCGGAGCTGTTGCACGGACGTCACGCCTCCCTTCATCTGCGGAACCACGGAGAACGTGCCGTCGCGCTGGATATTCGCATGCACGCGGTCGTTGATGAAGCGGGCGTCGCGCTCGTCGATGTATTGCTCTGGCAGCATCATCTTCAGGAGCGAGGCAAGGCCCACTTTGGATTTGGCATCTTCAGCGCTTCCGGGAGCCAGCGCAGCAAACACCTGGGAAACCGAGCGCAGACCAAGCTCCCGGATCCGGGACATCAACGCGGCTTTGTCCAGGGGAATGCCGGGAACGTAGTAGCTCGCAGCCGGGTCATCTTCTACGGCACCGTCGGCCGCCCACTCCACCACCTGTGTGACCAGCAGCTTGCAGGAACCACAGCCCTTGCCGGCCCGGGTAGCGTCCATGGCTGCCGGTACCGAACGGCAACCACCCTGCACCGCGGCAACAAGCGTTCCTTTGGAAACCCCATTGCAGTTGCAGACCTGTGCCGAATCCGCCAGCTCGGAAACGCCTTCCTCTTCACCCGGCGAGCCGAGATCGAACATCAGCGAAAGCCGTTCCTCGGGCAGCGGCAGGCCCTGGTCAAAAGCCTGGGTCAAGTAGGCAACCTTGCGGCTGTCCCCAAGGAGGGTAGCGCCCACCATCTTGTTGTCCCGGATCACGATCGACTTGAACACGCCCCGGCTCGGTTCCGAAAAAACAATGTGCTCATCCGTGTCCCGTTCCGGGCCCGCCAGGCCCATGGAAGCGACGTCGACGCCGGCCACCTTCAGTTTGGTGGCGGTCCTGGAACCCAGATAGACCGAGGAACGATCCACACCGGTGACCTGGTCCGCCAGAACAGCGGCCTGCTCCCACAAGGGCGCTACGAGCCCATAAACCTCGCCCCGGTGTTGAACGCACTCCCCCACGGCATAGATGTCCTCTTCGTCCATGACGCGCAGGTGGTCATCCACCACGATGGCCCGTTCCACGGCCAAACCACTCACGACCGCGACATCCACGTTGGGCCGGATGCCGGCAGTCACAACCACCATGTCGCAGTCCAGCTCAGTGTCATCACGCAGCCGCACGCCGGTGATCCGGTCCTTGCCCAGTACCGCGGTGGTCCGGCTTCCTGTATGGACCTCGATGCCCAGCGCCTGGACGCTTCGCCGCAGTATTGCGCCGCCGTCGGGCCCTAATTGCGCGTTCATGAGGTGGCCACCGGAGTGGACCACCGCCACGTCAAGGCCGTACGCCTGCAATCCCCGGGCAGCCTCAAGCCCCAGCAATCCCCCGCCAATCACCACAGCCCGGCGGTGATGCTCGTGCTGGGCAAACTGGACCATCTTGCGGGTGTCGTCCATGGTCCGGAACGTGAAGACCCCGTGGCGCACCGATCCGCTGGGCGTGTAGAGGCCATCCATCGGGGGAAGGAACGAGTGGCTTCCGGTGGCAATGATCAGGACATCGTAGGGAACCACCCTGCCATCGGCCGCAAAGACGTGTTTGCTGTACTTATCTATGCGCTCCACCCGGACCCCTGCGTGCAAGGTGATGTTGTTTTCCTGGTACCACGGCAGGGCGTTGAGGAAAATGTCGGCATCGCTTTCCTCGCCGGACAGCACGTGGCTGAGCATGATGCGGTTGTAGTTTCCGTACGGTTCGTCGCCGAAAATGGTGATGTCGAACGCGTCCCCGCCGCCGCGCGCCAGGATCTCCTCCACCGCACGTGCACCGGCCATGCCGTTGCCGATGACCACCAGCTGCCTGGTCATCAGTGCTCCACCATGCCCAGGTCCACCACCACGGAACCGCGGACGCCGGCCGGCGCGGCGATGTACAACTCGATCATCGAGCCGCCCTCGATATCTTCCACGACCCGCAACGGGACGTGCACATCGCCTTTGGCCCCGATGGGGAAATACCGCATCGGCACGCCGTCGCGCATAAGGACAACCGCGATGAGTTCGGAGCTGGTGTTGCCGCCGCGGAAGTAGAGCGTCTGGTTCACGACGCCGTCCGGGACAAAGTGCGCGAGCTCGCTGTGGAGGGGAACCGGCTTTTCCATACCGATGCCGTCAAACGGGAATATGCCTTGGAGGAAGAGGTTCTTGGAAATCACGGAAAGATCCTTTCGGCCGGCTTCCTTCCATGGTGCTCCGCCGTTGTTTCAGGACGCTCGATGCCGTGTTTCCATATGCAGGACAGGGCGTAACGATCCCTTTGCGAACAACTCACCCCGGCGGCAGCGTCGGCCACGTCGGCCACGACGAACTAGAGCAACTCGCCATCCTGCATCCCGTACCGGACCCAGCTACCCACTGAACCGGCCGCCGCACACCGATCGAACCACTCCCCCAGCGCGCGGTCGTGGCTCACGATGACCAGTGTCCCGGCGAAGCCTGCGAGCGCAGCTTCCAACTGTTCCACGAGCACCGGCGCAAGGTGGTTGGTGGGTTCGTCCACGATCATGGTTTCGTAGCTGCCCAGGAGCAGCCTGGCCAGGGCGAGCCTGCGTTGCTGTCCGGCCGAGAGGCTGCCCACGGGAACGAGGAACTCCGCAGGCCGGAACAAGCCCAGGCGAAGCAGGGCCTCGGCGTGTTCGTCGATGTTTCCGCCCAGTCCTGCGGCAAACGCCGGAAGGAGCCGGAGCCCGGGACGCGGGGGCACGTCGAGTTCCTGCTGCAGATACCCCACCGTGCCCTGAACGGCCAAGGTCCCGCTGGTTGGCTCGAGCGTCCCGGCGAGCACGGAGACCAGCGTTGATTTTCCTGCGCCGTTTGGCCCGGTGATGAGGACCTTCTCCCCGGTTTCGATGCGAAGATCAGTCGGTTTGAGGCGACCGGGCACGCTGACGCCGCGCGCTTCGATGGCCGGTCCTGCAGCTTCCTCGAGCTGAACGTCAAGTTGCGCGGCGAGCTTGAGCGGCACGGGTGGCCGGTCAATGGGGTTCTCTTCGAGCCGCCGCAGGCGTTCCTGGGCGTTGCGAACTTTGCTGGTGGCTGCGCGTTGCCAGGTGCCCTTTTTGAAGCCGGTCGCAAATTTGTCGTTGTCGCGCACCCGGCCGTAGCCCATGCCGCCGGAAACCGTGGCGGCCTGGAACCGTTCGGCGGCCATGGCGTCGAGCCATTCCTCGTACTGCTGCACCCAACGGGCCCGCTGGGCTGCTTTCTCCCGCAGGTATCCTTCGTAGCCGTTGCCGTATCTATTGACGGAACGGCGCTCGGCGTCGACTTCGATTACTGTGCTGGCTACCTTCCGCAACAGGACGCGGTCGTGCGAAACCACCACCACGGTGCCTCGGTGCGCAGCCAACCTCGATTCCAGCCAGGCTGTGCCGTTGGCGTCCAGGTGGTTGGTGGGCTCGTCCAGGAGCAGGGCTTCGGCAGGATCTGCCAGCAGGCAGGCGAGGGCAACGCGCTCCTGCTCCCCGCCGGACAAAGACCCAAGCGTTCGACGCCGGTCCAGGCCTCCCAGCCCCAGCCTGTCCAGCGCTGCTTCCACCCGGGACTCGGCAGCGTACCCCTCGCGGAGTTGGTACTGGGTCTGCAGGCTTCCGTAGAGTTCCAGGGTTTCGGGGTCCGCGTCCGCCAGGTCCTGTTCGAGTTCGGTGATGCGGGCCTCAAGCGAACGGAGTGCCTTCAGGGACTCGTCGATCGCGTCGCCGACAGTAATCGAGGCAGGAAGCCCGTGCGTCTGGGCGAGGTAGCCCACGCGGTAGCCGGCGTTCCCTGCCAACCCGGCCGTGCCGTCGTCGGGCGTTTCCACGCCGGCCAGCAGGCGGAGAAGGGTGGATTTCCCCGCCCCGTTTTCCCCGACAATGGCAACGTGCTCGCCGTGATCGATGGTGAGTTCAACGCCCTGGAAAAGTTCGCGGTCCCCGTAGCCGTGGGAAACGCCGGAAAGGTGAAGGTGGTCAGTCAAGAGAGGTCCTCGCAAAGTCCGCAGTGAATGGCAGGAAACCCTTGGGGTACTGCCTCAGTGGTCTACTGGGGATGCAGCCGGATGGACGGGCTGCTCTCAAGACTTCATCGCTCCAGACTGCCCGGCGAATCGGGGCACGTCAAGTTTCAGGCCGCCGCGACCGCGCGCTTCCGCCGGGCCTTTGCCACGCGCGTACCAATCAGCCCTTGCCGCGGACTGAACAGATAGACGACGGCGAACACCGCACCCTGGGTGACCACCACCATCGCCCCGGATGCCGTGTCCAGGTAGTAGCTCAGGTAGATGCCGGTCATGGAGCACGCCACCGAGATGACCGGGGCGATCACCAGCATCCGGGAGAACCGGTCCGTCAGCAGGTAAGCGGTGGCACCAGGAATGATGAGCATGGCCACCACCAGCACCACGCCCACGGTTTGCAAAGCCACCACCGATGTCAGCGCCAGCAGGCCGAGCAGCAGGGCTCCAAGCCGCCGGGGCGACAGTCCGATGGCGTGGGCATGCGTGGGGTCGAACGCGTACAGCGTGAGGTCCCGGCGCTTGAGGATCAGGATCGCGAAGGCCACCACGCCAAGGACCACAACCTGGATGAGGTCAGGGACGCTGACGCCCAGAAGGTTGCCGAAGATGATGTGGTTCAGGTCAGTCTGGCTGGGTGTCACGGAGATCAGCACCAGGCCCAGCGCGAAGAGCGACGTGAACACGATGCCGATTGCCGCATCTTCCTTCACGCGGCTGGTGTTCCGCACCACCCCGATCAACGTCACGGCGATCAGCGCGAACACCAACGCACCAAGCGCGAACGGCGCACCCACAATGTAGGCGAGCACGACGCCGGGAAGCACCGCGTGCGATACGGCGTCGCCCATGAGGGACCAACCGATCAGAACGAGCCAGCAGCTAAGGACCGCACAAACCACCGCTGCAATTGCCGTGGTGGCGAGGGCGCGGACCATGAAGTCGTAGCTCAAAGGTTCAAGCAGGAATTCCACGGCTTAGCCCCTGTTCATGACGTCAAGGCCAAATGCCATGGCTAGATTTTCAGGTTGCAGCACCACGTCCGGGCTGCCATGCATCAGCACCTTACGCATCAGGAGCACTGCTTCGTCGCAGAGCTGAGGGAGCGCGTGGAGGTCGTGGGTGGAGATGAGAATGGTGGCGCCGTCAGCCGCAAGTTCGCGTAGGAGCCTGGTGATAGTGGCTTCGGATCGCTTGTCCACTCCGGCGAAGGGTTCATCCAGCAGCATCATGGTGGCGCCTTGTGCGATGCCCCGGGCTACAAAGGCACGCTTTTTCTGCCCGCCGGACAGCTGGCCGATTTGGCGGTCGGCAAACTCGCCAAGCTCCACGCGGTCCAGGGCCTGTTCGACGGCGTCCCGGTCTGCTTTCCGGGGACGGCGGGTGAAACCGAGGTGCCCATAGCGGCCCATCATCACTACGTCCCGGACGGACAAGGGGAAGGCCCAGTCCACATCCTCGCTTTGCGGGACGTAGCCGATCCCGGCCTCCTTGCGGGTCTTCATGGGCGGGTGACCGTTGATGAGGACCCGGCCGGAATCGGGCTTCACCATGCCCATGATGGTCTTGAACAGGGTGGACTTGCCCGAGCCGTTCATGCCGACCAAACCGCAGATTCTGGAGTGGTCCAGGGTGAGGGATGCGGAGTCCAGCGCCAGCACCTCGCCGTAGTGGACCGTGACGTTCTCAACGACGATCGCAGGGCTGGTCATGACGCTCCTCCTGTCAGGGCTGTGGTGATGGTCTTCGCATCGTGGCGGATGAGGTCCAAATACGTGGGAACAGGACCGTCTGCTTCTGATAACGAGTCCACGTAGAGTACGCCACCGAATCTGGCGCCGGTAGCACCGACGACTTGCCGCATGGGGGCGTCGGAGACGGTGGATTCGCAGAACACGGCCGGCACCTGGTTGTCCTTGACGAATTCGATGGCCCGCGCGATCTGCTGGGGCGTGGCCTGCTGCTCAGCGTTCACGGCCCAGATGTAGACCTCTTTGAGTCCGGCATCCCGGGCCAGGTAGGAGAACGCACCTTCGCACGTCACCAGCGCCCGGTGTGCTTCGGGCAGAACGGAGAGCTTGGAGACCATCTCGTCCTGGACGGTCTGCAGTTTGGCGTTGTAGGCCTTGGCATTGGCTTCAAACTCGCCGGCATGGGCGGGGTCGAGCTTGGCGAAAGCCTTGGCCATGTTGTTGGCGTAGATCTGGACGTTGCTGGGGGACATCCATGCGTGCGGGTTTGGTTTGCCCTGGTAGGAGTCTTCTGCGATGGGCATGACCTTCACGCCGTCGCTCACCACAGCGTGGGGTACATCCAGTCCCTCCACGAATTGGGAGAACCATGCTTCAAGGTTCAGGCCGTTATCCAGGATGAGGTCGGCCTGGGCAGCCTTGCGGATGTCCCCGGGAGTCGGCTCATATCCGTGGATTTCGGCCCCGGCCTTGGTGATGGATTCCACGCGGAGCTTGTCACCGGCGACGTTTTTGGCGACGTCGGCCAAAACGGTAAACGTGGTCAGGACAACGGGTTTGTCGTCACCACCGGCAGTGGAATTCCCTCCGCAGGCGGACACCCCGAGCACCACAGCGGATGCGGTCATTAAGGCGGCGAATCGGCGGACAACTTTGGCGCGCCGAAACGGAAAGTTAGGCATACCGAAAAGTGTAGCGAAGCAGGGGCCACCCAGCAAAGATAGTCTGGTCATATGGGCACCATTTCGATGCGGGCGAGGCTTTACCGGTTCAATGCCCTGGACGCAGTCGCCGTGGCCGCCTACGTGGGGTTCACGGTCTACTTCACTTTTGCGGGCGAATCCGTGGAGCGAATGATGCTCCGGCTTTTTTCCGACCCCGCCACGGCTTCCTACGCCGTCAACGCGGTCTTCTATGCTGCCGTCGGGGTCTTTGCCTTGGCGTCAGCCTGGCGCATTGTTGGCCGCGACATCAAGATCCTGGGCACCCGCCCCTGGTTCACCCTTGGCATGGTTCCCCTTGCGGTGGTGGTCATGCTGATCGTCACGGCAATTCTGGTTGCGGTGCTCGGTACGGCGCAGACCTCCGAAAACCAGTTGGGCATCCAAGGCCTCCTTCAGCGTGTGCCGGCCTGGCTCATGGTGCCGCTGCTGGTGGTCCTGGGGCCGTTCGTCGAGGAGTACCTGTTCCGGCACCTGCTGATCGGCAAGTTGTCGCAGTATGTGAACATTTGGATCTGCTGCGCGATTTCGGTAGGCGTTTTCGCGTCGATCCATGTTGTGGGCAGGGAAGGGCTGGCGTTGTCGGCCCTTGCGCCTTATCTCGGCATGGCCCTTGTGCTGGTGGCGGTCTACGTGTGGACGGGAAAGAACCTGATGTTCTCCTACTTCGTCCATGCGGCCAAGAACCTCCTGGCCGTGTTTCTCATTTATGCGATCCCGCCGGACTTCCTCCCCACCGGGTAACAGAGGCATGCCAGGACCTGCAGCCAAGGCCGCGAGTTCTGCATCAGCCGAGGCCATTACTAGACTCGGACTGTGAACAACCAACTCCCTGCCAAGGTTTCCGACATCTTTGACCCCTCACGCTGGCGCACAGTTTCCGGCTTCGACGACTTCAAGGACATGACGTACCACCGGCAAGTTGAGCGTTCCAGCGATGGCACGATCAAGGACCTCCCCACTGTACGTATCGCATTCAACCGCCCCGAGGTCCGCAACGCCTTCCGTCCGGGCACTGTGGACGAGCTTTACCGGGCCATGGACCACGCCCGCATGTCTCCTGACGTCGCCACCGTGCTGCTCACGGGTAACGGACCGTCGGAAAAGGACGGCGGGCACTCGTTCTGTTCCGGCGGCGACCAGCGGATCCGTGGCCGGGACGGCTACCGCTACGCCCAAGGAGACACCCAGGAAACCATCGATCCCGCACGCGCCGGACGCCTCCACATCCTGGAAGTCCAGCGGCTCATGCGGACCATGCCCAAGGTGGTCATCGCCGTCGTCAACGGTTGGGCAGCCGGCGGCGGTCATTCCCTCCACGTGGTCAGCGATCTCACCATCGCCTCCCGCGAACACGGCAAGTTCAAGCAGACTGACGCCACCGTGGGAAGTTTCGACGCCGGATACGGCTCTGCGCTGCTGGCCCGCCAGATAGGGCAGAAAGCCGCGCGGGAGATCTTCTTCCTGGCCCGCGAATACTCCGCCGAGGACATGGTGCGGATGGGAGCCGTGAACGAGGCCGTGGACCACGCGCGGCTGGAGGAAGTCGCACTGGAGTACGCGGCTGATATCGCCCGCCAATCCCCCCAGGCCATCCGCATGCTGAAGTTCGCCTTCAACCTGGCCGATGACGGCCTGGCCGGGCAGCAGGTCTTCGCCGGTGAAGCCACACGGCTGGCCTACATGACGGACGAGGCCGTGGAGGGCAAGGAAGCCTTCCTCCAGAAACGCGACCCCGACTGGTCCAACTTCCCCTACTACTTCTAGGACTCCCCTGTGGACATCGATCCCGTACTCAAAGCACTGGCAGCTGCCCTGCATGGCGAGGGTCCCGCCGTCGAAATCGTGGTTCACGAGGACGGGCGGCCGGAAGCCGTTCCGGTAGAGACCGGCGTGGAAGAGGCCGCGGTGGTGGTACGGACCTCCGGCTCCACCGGGACACCGAAGGCCACCGTCCTTACTGTGGATGCCCTGGCGGCCTCCTCTGTGGCAACGGCCATGGCATTGCGCGGCGAAGGCCAATGGCTGCTGGCACTGCCCTTGCAGTATGTGGCCGGCGTCCAGGTCCTGGTCCGCTCGCTCTACGCAGGGACGCGGCCCTGGGTGATGGACCAGTCGAACGGCTTCACGCCCGAGGCATTCACCGCTGCGGCGGGGGAACTGACGGACAAGATCCGCTTCACGTCGCTGGTCCCCACCCAGCTGCAGCGGCTCCTGGACTCCCCCGCACCGGAAACTCTTGCCGCGCTGCGCCGCTTCAATGCCATCCTGCTGGGCGGCGCGCCAGCGTCGGCTGAACTCCTTGCCGCCGCCCATGCCGAGGGCCTCAAGGTGGTGACCACCTACGGATCAGCCGAGACGTGCGGCGGGTGCGTGTACGACGGCGAGCCGCTGGACGGCGTCGAGGTCCGCATCGGCGAGGGCGAACTGGAAGGCCGCATCCTGCTGGGCGGCGACACCGTGGCGGCGGGCTACCTTGACGCCCCGCGGGCCACAAAGGCCGCGTTCCTCGAGGAAGACGGCGTGCGTTGGTTCGTCACGGGCGACCTCGGCGAAATTGCCGGTGACGGCAAGCTCACTGTCCTGGGCCGCGCCGACGACGTCATCATCAGCGGCGGCGTCAAGGCCTCTGCCGGGTATATCCAAAGCAAACTGGAAGAGCTCGACGGCGTCACTGCGGCTTTCGTCGCGGGCGTACCGTCGCGAGAATGGGGCCAGGCCGTGGCAGCCTACGTGGCCATGTCCGACCCCTCGCCGGAAGGGCTTAAGGGCTTCACGGCCCGCCGCGAAGCAGCATTGGGAGTTCTGGCCCCCAAGACCGTGGTCGCCAGGAAGGAATTGCTGATGCTGCCCAACGGAAAACCGGACCGGCTCGCCATGATCGAACAGCTTTCCGCCGAGCATCAGGGACAATAGACACGTTCTGCCCTCATGACTCCGACCAAAGATCAACGCGAAATACACGAGGTACTACACGTGGCGACAGCTGCACAATGGATTCAAGGAGCCCGGCTCCGCACACTGCCCGCGGCAATCGCGCCCGTACTGATCGGTTCGGCAGCGGCGTACGAGCTCCATGCTTTCCGGCTGCCGAATGCGATCCTGGCGGCGCTCGTGGCGCTCCTCCTCCAAGTGGGCGTCAACTACGCCAATGACTACTCGGACGGCATCCGCGGGACGGACGAGGACCGGGTAGGGCCGCTGCGCCTGGTTGGTTCCAGGCTCGCCAAGCCCGAGCAAGTGAAGTGGGCGGCCTTTGGACTGTTCGGCGCGGCCATGGTGTGCGGGCTGATCCTGGTCATCATCACCCAGACCTGGTGGCTGATCCTGGTGGGCCTCGGTTGCGTCCTGGCGGCCTGGGGCTACACGGGCGGCAAAAACCCCTACGGCTACCTTGGCTTGGGCGACGTCTTCGTCTTCGTGTTCTTCGGACTGGTAGCAACGCTCGGCACAACCTACACCCAGGCCGGACAGGTCAGCCTTGCAGCAGTCATCGGCGCGATCGGTACTGGACTCATCGCCTGCGCCCTGCTTATGGCCAACAACGTCCGGGATATTCCCACGGACACAGCGGCAGGCAAACGCACCCTGGCCGTGCGTCTTGGAGACAGGCATGCCCGCGAGAGCTACGTGTTGATGCTGGCCGTCGCCATCCTGCTGGTGATTGTGCTGGCACCCACCAAGCCGTGGATGCTGATCGTTCTCCTGCTGATCCCCGCCTGCCTGATGCCCGCCTGGCTCATGGTCAACGGCAAGAAGCGCAAGAGCCTCATTCCCGTGCTCAAGCAGACCGGACTGATCAATCTCGGCTACAGCCTGCTGTTCTCGCTGGGGCTGATCCTGAGCCGGGGCTTCTGAGTTTCTGAGCTTCTGTAACGAAAGCTACTTGGAACCCGGGCGTTTGTCGTTGTTGACGGCAATGTCCGGGTTCTGCTCCACCAGGCCATCCTCCGCCTCGGCGTCCTCAACTTCACCAGCGGTCCGAATGGGCTTGGCCCGGCCGGAAACACGGTCCCGGATGGCCGCAGTGGCGGCGTCGCGCTGTTTCTGGAAGAAGAGGTAACTGATGGCGAACGCGATCAGCCCCGCGAAGACCACCGCCAGGATCCAGCCCACCTGCAAAAGGGCGAACAGGATGAACAGCGGCACGAACAGCGCCAAACGGATGAGGGAATACTTCAGGAAAGCCACTATCCAAGTTTAGCCGCCCGGATGGTTGCACTCTGATCACAGCCGGAGCCGGGCGTCCAGTGAATGCCTTCCGGCGACTAGACTTGGTGCATGCTCCGGGTTGTTGGCGTCGTCGTCGTCCTTGTTATCTTCGTCTACGCCCTCGTGGACGTGATACGTACCGATGGCAGATACACACGCGGCATCTCCAAGCCCGCCTGGATCGTGGTCATGATCGTCCTGCCCCTTCTGGGTGCAGTCCTCTGGTTCATCTTCGGCAGGCCCTACGGCAAGCCCTCGGCGCAGCCCATCCGCCGCCACCCCACCGCCCCGGATGACGATCCCGAGTTCCTCCGCAACCTCGAAACCCGCCGCCGGAACACCGCCGAAGAAGAGCGCCTCAAGAAGCTCAAGGCAGAGCTGGAAGCCAAAGAGCGAAAACTCAATGGTACTGATGGCCAGGAGGGCAGCCAGGGCAATAATGCCCCCGGGTACAAGTCCGGCGATGCCAAACGCGGCGAGCCGGATACCCATGGCACCGACGAACTGAAGTAGGGAACATGGCCCGGCAAGCTGATGGATCACGGCAGTCTTCTGCTACCGCGTCACCCATCGACGGGCCACCACCGTCCAAGCCGCAGTCCAGCTCCGGCGTTTCCCTGTCTCCTCCCCCACCCGGCTCTCCTACCCCGCCCGGCTCGCCTACGCCGCCCGCCGAAACCGCACCCGGCGACGCCGTCGTGCGGCCACCAGGCCCGGCGCTGCTGTCCAGGTGGTTGTGGGTAGCCAGCTTTGCCGCAGGAACCGCAGTAGTCGTCACCAGTTTCCTTGCCCGCGATTCGCACCTGGATCGTCTCCAGGACGTTATCGCGGGAAAACTCCCCGACGGCGACGCCCAGGCAATCGAGGGAGCGACCGCCGTCGTGTTCCTGGGAAGCCTGGCCATGCTTGCGCTGGTGGTCGCTATGGAAGCCGTCCTGCTGGCTGTGGCCTTCAAGCGCCGCAGCTGGGCACGCTGGCTGCTGGCACCGGTGGCGCTCCTGCACGCCGTGGTCACAGTGATCACGGCCGATTTCGTCGTCGCGACGGGAGGCGAAGGCATCCTGTCCACTGTGCTGCTTGCCGTGCAGTACGTCCTGGCTGCAGCTGGCCTGATCCTGTTGTTCCTGCCCTCCACCACGGCGTGGCTGATAAGTGGACGCCGGCGCGCGACGGAAATCTAAGGCGCTACTGAAATCTAAGGCGTTCCGGAAATCTAAGGCGTTCCCGCGGCTTAGAGCCCGAGCACGGCTTAGAGCCCGGAGTACGAGTGGAGGCCGTTGAAGACGGTGTTCACGAGTGTGAAGTTGATGATCACGCAGGCGTAGCCAACGATCGACAACCACGCTGCGCGGGTTCCCGTCCAACCACGGGTAGCCCGGGCGTGAAGGTAGCCGGCGTAGACCACCCAAATGACAAACGTCCACACTTCCTTGGGGTCCCAGCCCCAGAACCTGCCCCAGGCCTTCTCAGCCCAGATGGCACCGAACATGAGGGTGAACGTCCAGCCGATGAAGGCGATCGCGTTGATGCGGTAGGACAGGTTTTCCAGGCTCAGCGCGTTCGGGACCACCCGCATGAAGCCAAGATTGTCCGTCCGGCCCGCGGCCAGGTTCTTCTGCCGGTACGACTGAACCAACTGCAGCGCGGACATGGCGAAGGTCAAAGTAAACAGGGCCGAGGACAGGACCGCGATGGAGACGTGGATGATCAGCCAGTAACTCTGCAGGGCCGGGACCAGGTGGCCCACCGGCGTCCAGAACGATACCGAAGCAGCCACCAGCATGATGATGGCCAGGCCGATGACGAACGTACCGAGGAACCGCAGGTCACGGCGGATGAGCACGATCAGGAAGACTGCCACGGCGACGAATGCACCGGTGGTGAGGAACTCGTACATGTTGCCCCACGGCACCCGGCCTGCGCCCAGTGCACGGGTCACAACGCCCGCACCATGAATGAGTACGCCCAGTACTGTAAGTGCCACAGCCACCCGGGCAGGCACACGCCGTTCGGCTGAGTACTTCATGTCACCAGCCGCTGTGCCACCCTCGATGGTGAGGCCCGACGTCGGACGCTCGGCACGGCCAGCCGGCCCACCGGCGTCGGCCCCTCCCAAGCGTCCGCTGGCGCGACCAGCGGCCACCGCCACCTTCTCTGAAGGAGAGCTGGCGGCAGCCTTCAAGTCGATTGCACGCAGCGCCTTGCTGCTCTTGGCCAGGTCCCAGGCAAACGCGATAAACGCCACGGTGTACGTGCCGGCGGCCAGCAGCATGAACAGCTCGCTGTACTGGCCCAGGGTTTCGTTGATGACGGGCATTACTGGTCCTTCGAGGTTGGGGAAGAGACTGTGGGGGTTGCTGCCGGGTTGCCGGAGTCAGAGGAGATCTGCCATTCCCCGGTAAAGAGTTCACGGAGGGCTGCTGCTTCGCCCGCGAGCCGGTGGTCTTCGCCTCGCGCCAGCAGGCCATACTCCACCATGGTGCGGCCGTCCTGGTGGGTTCCCGTGCGGACCCAGACACGGCGGCGGTTGACGTAGAGCGAAGTCACCAGGCCGGCAACGGCGAGTAGGCCGAAGATCAACGCGTACAGCTGCCCGGGGTTGTGGTGGACGTCCACGCCGATGTACTTCTTGACGCCGTCGAAGCTGATGCTGCCTTTGCCGTCCGGCAGTGTTTTCGTCATCCCTGGGGCAAGCGTGATTCCGCCGGCTTCAAGTTTCCGGCCGTTGAGCTGCGTGAGGTCCCTGACGTCCAGCTCGAACACGTTCTGGGGCACGCCCTTGTCCAGGCCGAGGTCGCCGTAGTAGGAGTCAAGGCTCAACTGTGGGTTGAAGAGTTCAGGACTTGCGCTGAAGGAGATGCCCTCATCGGATTTGAAGGCCGTGGGCAGGAAGAAGCCTTGGAACGCCAGCTGGTCCGGTTTGCCGTCCGGCACCTTGATGACCACGGATGAGTAGTAGTTGTCGCCTTGCACCTTGGCCGTGACCGGTCCCTGGAAAGCGATGTTGCCCTCGCCGTCGCGGACGGTCACTACGGGGGCGTAGCCGTTTCCGGTGAGGTACAGGCTGGTGCCGCCCAGTGTAATGGGGTCGTTGACCTTGAGGATTTCCTTCTTCGCCGGCGAATCCGGATTTTCCTTGGTGGTGACCTCAGCGGTGTAGTCGATGGGCTGGCCGATCTTCTTCGGCGATTCGCGATCGAAGGTGGCCTCGAACTTGTCCAGCTGAATGGAGTAGGGCTGGAGCCAACTGCTCTGGAAGTTGGTGCCCGGCGTGAATTGGTCGTAACCCACCAAAGTATTGACGAACGTCTCGCCCTCCACGAGGATCCGCTGGCCGCTGTAGCCGAACAGGCCGCCGATAGCCACGGAAACCAACACGCCGATCAGGGAAGTGTGGAAGACCAGGTTGCCGACTTCCTTCAGGAAGCCGCGCTCGGCACCCAAGGACGGGAGGTCGCCGTCGACATTCCTGACTTCCACGCGGTAGCCGCGCCTTTTGAGCAGTCCGGCGGCATCGTTGATAGCCTTCGACGCCGGGATCCCGGCGTCGGCGGGCAGCGCCAAGGTGCCGTACTCCGGCAGTCGCGAAAGGCGCTTGGGCGTGCGCGGCGGCTGCGACTTCATCGCCTTGTAGTGGGCGATGGCCCGCGGGGTGACGCAACCGATCAGGGAGATGAACAGCAGGATGTAAATGGCCGAGAACCAGGCCGACGAGTACACGTCATAAAGCTGCAGGGCGTCGAGCAGCTGCCCGTAGGACGGGTTGTCCTTGATGTACTGGGTGACAACCGCAGGGTTCGCAGGGCGTTGCGGGAACAGGGACCCCGGCACCGCGCCCACAGCCAACAGGAGCAGCAGGAACAATGCCGTCCGCATGCTCGTCAGCTGGGTCCAAGCCCACCGAAGCATGCCCAGGATACCCAGGGAGGGCAGCGCGGCCTCGGACTTGGCCTGCTGGAGTTTTCCTTCCGCTGTCTTCGTGTTCGTGCTTTCAGCGGGTGGTGACTTCTTCTTGGCTTTCACGGACTCGCTCATCAGATTGGCAACTTCACATCGGTTTGGAACCAGTACTGCAACTCGGTCACCCAGGTTCCCCACACACCGGTGGCCATCAGGATGCCGAGCAAAATCAGGATGCCTCCGCCAAACCGCTGGATCGCCAGGCGGTGCGTCCGGAAGAAGGACATGACGCCCATGCCCCGCCGGACGGCAAGGGCGATCAGGAGGAACGGGATACCCAGGCCAAGGCTGTAAACGAAGGCCAGGAGCG
Organism: Arthrobacter sp. StoSoilB13; assembly: GCF_019977255.1. NCBI lineage: Bacteria > Bacillati > Actinomycetota > Actinomycetes > Micrococcales > Micrococcaceae > Arthrobacter > Arthrobacter sp. StoSoilB13. The sequence goes on from NZ_AP024647.1 coordinate 2,097,352, forward strand.
CACCCTTTGCCGCCGACGATCCGCCGGACAAGCTCAGCAACTGTACCGCGGAGTATGTGGGCCCGATGCATGGGGCCCACCCCAGGCCGAACGTCAGCCCCAGGAGCGGCGCGCCCCACAGGCCGGCCGGAGGCTTCGCATGGATTTTGGCATCGCGCTGCAACCAACCAAAGCCACCCATAAAGACAACGCCCATGAGAATGACCAGAATGCCCAGCACTTGGGTGATCCAGGCGTTCTGCGGGCCCGTCAAGAGGGTCCCGAGCTGCCCAAACGCACCGCCCAGGAGGACAAAGATCACCGAGAAGCCCAGCACAAACAGCCCAATACCTGCCAGCATGCGGCCCCGCCGCTGCTTTTGGAGGTCGACGCCGGTCAGTCCCGTGACGTAGCCAAGGTAGCCGGGGACGAGTGGCAGCACGCACGGCGAAAGGAACGAGACGAGTCCGGCCAGCAGCGCAACCGGCACGGCAAGCAGCAGTGATCCGTTCAGGATCGTCTCGGCGAAAGGACTGTTCATTGGTACTACTCAGCCACTGCGGACGTAATGAGGGCCTTCAACGTGCTCTTCTCAATTTCGCCGAGGACGCGGGAGGCAACTTTGCCCTCCTTGTCCAGGACCAATGTGGTGGGCACCGCGCCCGGAGGCACGATTCCGGACACAGACAGGAGCACGGCCCCGTCTTTGTCGTTGAAGCTCGGGTAGGTGAGGTTGAAGGTCTTGTCGAAGGGCCTCTGCGGTGGCTTTCTCGTCACGCAGGTTAACGCCGAAGAATTGAACGCCTTGGTCCTTGAAGTCCTGGTGCAGGGCTTCAAGCTGGGGAGCTTCGACGCGACACGGGGCACAGGCCGCGAACCAGAAGTTCAAGACCGTGACTTTACCCTTGAGGTCTTCGGGCTTGACCGTCTCCCCATTGAAGAGTGTCCCCTTGAGCGCCACCGGTGCAGCGCGGTCCGCTTTGGCGAACTCGGTGACGGAACCATCCCCGGCCACGTAGTTCTTGTTGTCGCCTTTTCGGGCCTGCTCTGCGAGGGAGTCCTTCTGGGCGCAGGCCGACAGGCCCATGATAAGTCCTGCCAACAGGACACCACCGGCTGTGAGCACGCCGCGACGCGAAACGTTGTTGTCCATGTGCCTACGCCCCCGGAGTGCTTGCTGCACCGGGAAGGAGCACGGCAGCAGGTTCGCTGTATTCGACCCGCACAATCCTGCCGTCCTCGTCCAGGACCAGGGATGTCAGGGAGGTCAAGGTGCACTCACGCTTACGGGGGTCGTGCGCCAGCCGGCGGCCCTCGGCGGACAGGCGGGTGGACCAGATGGGAAGCTGATGGCTGACGAGGATCGCTTCCGCGCCGTCGCCACCCAATTCGATCGCCTTGACACGCGCATCTTCAACGGCAGCCATGACGCGTGCGGCCTGCTCTTTGTAGGGCTCGCCCCAGGACGGGCGCAGGGGGTTCCGGAAATAGAGCCAGTGCTTGGGCTTCAGGAATTCGCTGCGCGTGGGGTGGAGTCCCTCGAAGTGGTTCTCTGCTTCGATGATCCTGGGGTCTGTATGGATATCGAGATGGAGCGCCTCGGCAGTGGGCATTGCCGTTTCCTGGGCGCGCGTGAGCGGCGAGGCGACCAAGTGGACAATCCTGGCACCCTCGTTTGCGCGGACGGTGAAGTGCTCGGCCAGCATGCGGGCCATCTCCCGGCCCCGCTCGGAGAGATGGAATTCAGGCAGCCGGCCATAGAGGACGCCATCGGGATTATGGACCTCGCCATGGCGAAGCAGATGGACAGTTGCTTGGGGCATGTTTACCAGTTTCTCAAAGAAGCGGGGCGATCCGAAATCTTCTACCGTCAGTAGAACTCAAAGTTTTCTCAAAATGTTCCGTGGAGTTGGAATAAAAGATGCATATGCATGTTTATACTAGACACGAAGCTCGGTTGACGTTTCAAGTAAATGCATCAACCAGTCCGCCGGGTAAGCAAGCGGTACCTTCCACTACATACAGGAGAAACATCATGATGACCCTTCCCGCCAACGTCACCACCGGCATCTGGACCCTCGACGCTTCCCACAGCGAGATCGGCTTCACCGTCCGCCACGCAGGTATCAGCAAGGTCCGCGGCGTCTTCAAGGATGCCGAAGCAACCCTCGAAGTCGGCGAGACGCTGACGGACTCCAAGGTCAACGCAACCATCCGGACCGCCAGCTTTGACTCCGGCGACGTCAACCGCGACGGCCACGTCAAGGGCGAAGACTTCTTCGATGTGGAGAAGTACCCGGAGATCACCTTCGTCTCCCGCCACGTCAAGGCAAACGGCGACGGCTTCGATCTTGTGGGCGATCTCACCATCAAGGGAGTCACCAAGGAAGTTTCCATCGAAACCGAATTCAACGGCGTCGCAGTGGATCCCTTCGGCAACACCCGTGCAGGCGTCTCCGGCGAAACCACCATCAGCCGCAAGGACTTCGGCCTGACCTGGAACGCCGTGCTTGAGGCCGGTGGCGTCCTGGTCAGCGACAAGGTTGTCATCAACCTGGAACTCGCGTTCATCGCACCGGCAGCTGCCTAGATCCACAGCAGCTTGCACGGGAACTCGTACAGCAGTCCCGAGTAAACGGCGCCCCGTCACAGTTCCGCTGTGGGGGCGCCGTTTCGCATACTCATTGGTCACCCTGCGATTATTCGGCAAACACCCTGTAGTTCACTGCGAGGCAGCTCCGAATTTCCTATGCATCCCTCAACCTGCGGTCTAAAGTGATGCCATGAGTAACCCAGATGAAGCACCACAGCCTCAGCAGCCCGGCTCCCAGCCTCCGCAGCCCGGCAATGTTCCTCCTGCGGGTTACCAACCACCGCAGGGTTACCAACCACCCCAGGGCTACCAGCCGCCGTCGCAACCAGGTCAGTATTCGCAGCCTGGCCAATACTCGCAGCCCGGGCCAGGCCAGCCGGGACAGGCGGGCGGTTTCCACTTCGAAATGCCCACCGACGGCCCCCGCAACTTCAATGACGTCCTTCCGCAAGGTGGTTTCTCGGGCCTCTTCAAGACCATGGGCCTACCCACCGAACTCAAAGTGTCGTACTTCATTTGGGTCATCTCGGGGCTCCTTGGGCTCCTGTTTGGCCTCATTGGGCTCTTCGCCATCATCGCGGCGTTCGCTTTCATGCCGGGCGTCGCCGCACTCCTCCTGGTTCTCCTGATCATCAGCCTGGCTGTCGCGGCCGCCCAGATAGTCCTCGCCATGAAAATGAAGGAAGGCAAGGAATGGGCACGGCTGGCTCTTACCATCCTTGCCGCAGTTTCGCTCTTGCTCGCTATCTTTGGCTCCATCAACGCCGGCGGACCCGGTGCAGGGCCTGGGTGGCAACTGGTTTGGTTTCCTGGTCAGCGCAGTGGCCGTTGTGCTGATGTGGCTGCCGAACTCGCAGCTGTGGTTCAAGGCAGTAAAGGGCGCCGTCTAACCTGCCTGAAGTACCGCCGTCGGGCTCTCATCCAAGCCGCCCTGACAGGTGCACAAGGCCGTGGTGGTCCATTGGACCACCGCGGCCTTCATCATGAAGGCGTACGCCATCGTGATGATTTCATCTGAAGCAGGAAATTCCTGCGTGTGATCATCCGCAGCACCGGACCCCGGAGGTACGGTGGAAGCAGAACCAGGCTGGGGGCAGGGTCTTTTTGCTGATCCCGGCAGCCGTACCAGCAGTCGAACAAGCAAAGGAATGCCATGAGCAACGCTCCATACCCGCCGTCCAACGCCGGGGACGCCAAACCGGCCGATCCCAACACCGGTGATAACAAGGGCGACGCCAACAAGCCTGAGCAGCCGGGCCAGCCATCCATGCCGCAGTACGGTCAGCCGTCGGCACCGCAGTATGGCCAGCAGACTCCCCAATATGGTCAGCAGCCAAGCGCTCCGCAGTACGGTCAGCAGTCCCCGGCTGCTCCCCAATATGGCCAGCCCCCGGCTCCACAATATGGTCAGCAAGCTCCCCAGTTTGGCCAACAGTCGCCGCAGTTTGGCCAGCAGTCGCCGTACGGCCAGCAGCCGTCTCCCTACGGTCAGCAGGCCCCGCAATACGGGCAGGACACCAACTGGCCCAGCCAGCAGCCAGGGCCTGCTACGGTTCCCCCGCTGGTCAACATCTCCTTCTGGATGATCATCGCAGCGGGCATCCTGTCCGCCATCAGCTCGCTGATCCTGGCCACCACCGGCTCGGATGCCTTCATCAACTCGATGATCCAGCAGGCTGCACAGCAGGGCACTGAATTCCCGGAAGGCTCCCTGGAAGGCATGCGTGGCGGTATCGTCGTTGCCGCCATCATTGGGGCCATCGTGTCCCTGGGCCTCTACGCCTTGGTTGCATTCCCGGTCCGCAAGGGCAAGAACTGGGCCAGGATCCTGGGCACCGTCTTCGCGGCGATCTCCGTCCTCGGCCTCGCCGGACTGTTCCAGTTCGGTGCTACGTACGGCATCCTGCAGCTCTTGGTGATCCTGCTGGGAGTTGCCGCAATCGTCCTGCTGTACCTGCCGGCGTCGGCTCCCTATTTCCGTAAGCCGCAGCCTTTCGCCAACCCTTACCAGAACCCGTACGGCCGCTAAACCACGGCAGTTCGTTCCACAGCGGGCGCGGACCCGGAAAGGCTAGACAGCCTGACCCGGTGTCTGCGCCCGTTGTGCGTGGTACGCCAGGATCTGCAGCTCGGTGGCCATATCCACCTTGCGGAGGTTCACGTGCGGCGGAACCTGCAGGAGAACCGGAGCAAAGCTCAGGATGCTCCGGATTCCGGCAGCGATGACGCGATCACAGACTTCCTGGGCCACTGTGGCGGGCAACGCCAGCACCACCATGTTGGTGTGGGTGCGTTCCAGGACACGTTCAAGTTCCGCTGAATCGCTGACCCGCAACCAACCCACCTCGTTGCCGATCACCATGGGGTCTGCGTCGAAAATAGCTACGACGTCGAATCCCCGGGACTCGAAGCCGCCGTACCGCGCCAGGGCCTTGCCGAGGTTACCGGCGCCGACGATTGCGACCTTCCAGTCGTGCGTCAGGCCAAGGGCTGCAGCAATGTGACGGCTCAGGTACTGGACTTCGTAGCCCACCCCGCGGGTCCCGTACGAGCCCACGTAGGAAAGGTCCTTGCGGAGCGTGGAGGAGCTGACGCCTGAAGCCTCGGCCAACGCGTCCGATGACACACGTTCCACGCCTTCTGCCAGGAGCGAGTTGAGCGCGCGCAAATAGAGAGTCATCCGGGCCACAGCCGCGGGCGGGATCTGCTTGGCGGCAGGTTCGTTGTCCCCGCTTGTTGCCCCCGGGGACGGTTCCAGCGCAGTCACGGTTTTCTCCATTGCGTCGCTTGTTGTTCCACTCTATGGCCCTTGGGGCGGACTCAACAAAAGCCGGTACTTCCGGGTAACAGAGTCCCGTGGTCCTCAGCCTTCGAGAACTTTTTTCAATGTACGGGTCAAGCGCTGCTCGTCGATCTTCCAAAAGTCGCGCTGGACCCCGTCCACCAGCACCACTGGAATTTCCTCCGCGTAACGCTCCTGCAGTTCTGCCTTTCCGTCGATTGCCTGCTCGGTCCACTGGATGCCCAGTGCCGAGGTAACGCGCTCGACGGCGGCACGTGCCTCCGTGCACAGGTGGCAGTCAGCTTTGGTGAGGAGGACGACGTCGGGAATAGCCATGACACAACGGTAACCGCCCCAACGCTCTCTCACATCCCACCCCCTTCCCGGCCATCCCTCTCTCACATCCACCCCCTTCCCGGCCATCCCTCTCTCACATCCACCCCCAACCCCCCCAACGCTCTCTCACATCCCACCCCCTTCCCGGCCATCCCTCTCTCACATCCCACCCCCTTCCCGGCCATCCCTCTCTCACATCCCACCCCCAAACCACCAACGCTCTCTCACATCCCACCCCCTTCCCGGCCATCCCTCTCTCACATCCACCCCGGCGGTCGCCCACCGTGCGCCCTCAACGCCGGGGCCGGGCGATTGACTAGACTCAAGGCATGCCCGACGAGAAGAACGCCGCCGTGGTCGCCGACGCCAAGGTGCCACAGCACACCGGCGAAGCCGCTTTCTTCGACGTCGACAACACGTTGATGAAGGGCGCGAGCCTCTTCCACGTGGCCCGCAAGATGTACGAACGCAAGGCATTCACCCTGTCCCAGGCGGCTGGCTTCGCGTGGAAGCAGTTCAAATTTGTCATGCGTGGCGAGAATATGGACGACGTCCATGCCGTGCGCGACTCGGCCCTGACCTTGGCTGCCGGGATAACCGTGGAGGACATCAAAGCCCTCGGCGAAGAAGTTTATGACGAAATGATCGAGTCACGGATCTGGCCCGGAACCAAGGCACTCGCGGAGCAGCACCTTCGTGTAGGCCGACGGGTGTGGTTAGTGACGGCCACACCCATTGAGGTTGCCACAGTCATCTCAACAAGGCTCGGACTGACGGGCGCGCTGGGGACCGTGGGCGAGGTCCATGACGGAATGTATACCGGCAAGCTTGTGGGTGACATCCTGCACGGGCCGGCCAAGGCCATCGCCGTCCAACTCATAGCTGATCAAGAAGGCTTGGACTTGGAACACTGCTGGGCTTACAGCGACTCTGCCAATGACATCCCGCTGCTGACTATGGTGGGTCACCCCGTGGTGATCAACCCCGACTCCAAGCTGCGCCGGCATGCCCGCGACAACAACTGGCCTGTATACGACTTCCGCTCCGGACGCCGTGCAGCAACCCTAGGACTTAAGGCCGCAACCGTCGGCGGAGCCATTTACGGATTGTGGCGTGGGTTCTCAAAGTTCCGTGGTCCCCGCTAGCTGTTCCGCTCTCACATCCCAACGCGTTTCCACCGTTCCGCTCTCACATCCCAACGCGTTTCCACCGTTCCGCTCTCACATCCTCCATTAGCACTGGTCTGCCTGTGGATAACTTCTGCACGCTTTGCCGCTTCCAAGAAACAATGCGGGTATGCAGAATTCGCTACTCAACCCGTCCGGCCCGATCTTGCGGCCTTTCAGCCTGAACGAAGCCAAAGCAGCGGGCATCAACCCCGCAGCCATTTGGCGCAGCAGCAACATTCTTCCCGTTAGCCGTGGTTTGTACCGGCCAAGCGATTGGGATTTCGACCTTCCGGCAGCCGCACGTTCCCTTTCCTCAGCCAGCCCTGGCGCTTGGATCTCCCACACAACTGCCGCCAGGCTCTATGGTTTTGTCTTGCCAGCTTGGCTTTCGGATTCCAATGAACTGCATTTGAGCAAACCCCGACATCTGCCATCGGTTCGGCGCAAGGGCATCATCGGGCACACGGAAAAGCACTTCGAGGGGGAGATTGAGCAAGTGCAAGGGATTTGGATGAGCACTCGAGCCCGAACATGGCTGGATTTGGCGCGTCGTCTCCCCCTTCATGACCTCGTATGCGTGGCAGATCAGTTGATCCGCATTCCGCGGCCCGAGTTTGAGGGGCGCGATGCACCGTTTGCTACTGCCGAGCAGCTCCGGAACATGGTCGAACGACACAAAAACCGCCAAGGCGTAGTCCGTGCACGGCAAGCCCTGGACCTTATGCGCGTCGGGGGCCGACTCGGCTCCAGAGACTTTGCTACGTATGGCCATGCTTGATGCCAATTTGCCGGAACCTCAGCTTCAGGTGATGCTGCGCGCGAACGACCCCTTCTCGCCCTCAGCGGACTTGGGTTTCAAGGCCCGTCGCCTCGCGATCCAGTACGACGGCGGCCATCACCTTGAGGAGGAGCAGATGCATAGCGATCGGCGCAGGGATAAAGCCTTTAGAGCAGCCGGTTGGACAGTCCTTGTCTTTGGAAAAGAAGACCAGGCGGACAACTTTGGCAATGCCGTTCGGCAGATCAAGAGGGCCCTACGGACTGCATGGATGGATCCATCCGTTGCGTCGGGGTTTGCCAGGAACGCGATGTGAGAGAGCATTCGGCGAAACGCGTCAGGATGTGAGAGAACATCCGGCCAAACAGGCCAGGAAGTGAGAGAACATCACGCCAAACAGGCCAGGAAGTGAGAGAACATCCGGCGAAACGGGGCAGGATGTGAGAGAGCAAAAATGCCCGCCGCCTTGGAGGCAACGGGCATTCACGCTTGGTGAAGTATCTCTACTTCTTATTGCGGCGCTGATGGCGAGTCTTGCGAAGCAGCTTGCGGTGCTTCTTCTTGGCCATACGCTTGCGGCGCTTCTTAATAACTGAACCCACGAAAGTTCCTTACAAACTAGATGAAGGTCCTGTCTGTTGGAACGGATCCGCGGACTAGCAGCAGACAGTACAACTGACAGATTCTTACATTGACGTAAAACGTTCCTTAACAGAGTACCGCTTCAAAGGGGCACCCCGTGACCACGGTCCGCGGGACGGACTCCGGCGCCCTCAGGCGGTCTCCGATTGTCCGTCGACCACAGCACCCTTGAGGTACTGGGCCACGGCTTCTTCAGGCACCCGGAAGGAGCGGCCAAACCTGACGGCAGGCATTTCCCCTGAGTGGACCAGGCGATACACAGTCATTTTGGAAACACGCAGGACGTCGGCTACTTCAGCCACAGTCATGAAACGCGCATTCGAGAAGTTAGTCTCCGCGGACATTTCCCATATTCCTTTGCTCTCAGCTGGACAGGACACCCCCAGTAGAACGGTGTGCCGATGCTGAGCCATCAAACAACCATGTGCTAGATACTCTAGAGGCTGAAGTGACCAATGTGAAAGCATTTCCGGTAAGTGGGACTCTACTCCCCGGCTACTCCGGCTACTCCCCCGGAACCAGCCGGCGCTTCCGGGCCGACGCAGCGAGCTGCTCCAGCACTGAAGCAGTGACGTCCCATTCCATGCAGGCATCCGTCACGCTCTGGCCGTAGACCAGTTCCTGCTCACCAGCCAACTGCTTGGCGACGTCGAGGTTCTGCGCCCCGCCCACCAGGAAGCTCTCCAGCATCACGCCGGCAACAGGAGAAGAAGAACCGGTTTCAAGCTGCGCACCGATTTCCAAGGCAACCTCGGCCTGGCGGTGGTGGCTCTTGCCGCTGTTGGCGTGGCTGGCGTCCACGATCAGGCGTGGGTTCAGTCCCTTGGCGGCGAGCTTGGCGGAGGCAGCGGCAACGTCTTCCTGCGAGTAGTTGGGGCCCTTGCGGCCGCCGCGCAGGATCACGTGTGTGTCCGGGTTGCCGGACGTGGCCACGAGAGCCGCCCGGCCGTCGTCGTCGATTCCGAGGAAAGCCTGCTCAGCCGCTGACGCGCCGCAGGCATCGATGGCCACCTGGAGGTCGCCGTCGGTTCCGTTCTTGAAGCCGATGGGCATGGACAGCCCGGAGGCGAGCTGGCGGTGGATCTGGCTTTCCGTGGTGCGGGCGCCGATTGCACCCCAGGAGACGAGGTCCGCCATGTACTGGGGGCTGATGGGTTCCAGGAACTCCGTGGCGGTGGGCAGTCCCAGCGCGGTGACCTGCTTGAGGAAGCCGCGGGCTGCCCGCAGGGCCGGCGGCAATATCGTGGCTGCCGTCCAGGTGGGGATCGTTGATGAGGCCCTTCCAACCGACTGTGGTGCGGGGCTTCTCGAAGTAGGTCCGCATGACGATCAGCAGGTCTTCCTTGTGCTTCTCCGCCTGGCTGACCAGTCGGCGCGCGTATTCCAGGCCGGCCTTGGGATCGTGGATGGAGCAAGGCCCGACGATGACCAGCAGGCGGTCGTCGACGCCGTCCATGATGGCCCGGACTTCATCCCTGCCACGGTCGACGACGGCAGCTGAGCGGGCGTCCAGCGGCAACTCGGCGATGAGGTCCTGAGGGGCTGGAAGCGGCTCGAAGCGGGCCACCCGCAAGTTGGAGGTGGCGGGCTGGGAAGCTTTCCCGGCAGCGGGGAGTGCCTCGTTATCGAGTGTCTCGGTGGATTCTGCAGCGATGCTGGTCATTTCTGGGTCCTGTTCCGGATGCGGAGCGGGCCCCTTTTCAGAACCCGCCGGATATGGCGAAGGGCAGAGAATAATCTCTGCCCTGCTGGCTCTGAAGGAAAGTTGGATGCGTGTCAGTTAGACGCGGGCCCCTCCAGAGCCAACGAAAAATATGCATACCAACGCTTAGTCATAGCCACACCATAACCGCGGTTCGTCAAACCGGGCAAATTGGGTCCGTCATGATGACAAAAGTTTGCGGAGGAACTGGAGCTGCTTGATCCAGTGGTGCTCCTGGCCGCCCTCGTGGTTATTGAAGCGGTAGACCTCGATGTCCTTGGCGGGCGCATTTCCGCCCGAAGCCGGGTTTCCAGCTCCGTAGTTGTTGAAGCTTGCAAACACGGTTGACGGAGGGCAAATATCGTCCATCTGGGCTGCTGAGAAGAGGGCAGGCACCGTGGCTGCCCGGCCGAGATGCACGCCGTCAAAGTAATTCAGCACGGCAAGCATGGGCTCATACTTGTCGCGATGCCTCCCCAGGAAGCCTGCAATTTCCGGGTATGGCCCACGAGGCGCGATGTCGATCGCACGGGGAAAGTCCTGCAGGAAGGGGACGTCGGGCAGCGCGGCGATCACGCCGTCGAGCCTTCCGGCCACCAGTCCGGCGGCCGCCACTGTAATGCCACCTCCTTGGCTGATACCGGCCAGCACCACTTTGGAAGGGTCGACGGCGGGATGGCTCTGCGCCGCTTCTACGGCACGGAAGGCGTCCACGTAGACCCGGCGGAAGTAGTAATCGTCCTGGTGGCCGGCTCCCCGGGTCATCAGGCCTGCATAGTTGATGCCGCCGGCCGACGGATGTGGATCCGGGGTGTCACCGGATACGCCCCCGTAGCCCTGGCCGCGGGTGTCCATGATGAAGTGGGCGTATCCAGCCTGCGCCCACCGGGTGTTCTGGTTGACCAGTCCGCGTCCGCCGGAGTAGCCGATGTACTCCACGACGACGGGAAGCTGCTGCCCTGGTTCAAGGTGCGATGGAACGTGGAGCCAGCCCTTGAGGCGGTCTCCCCCGAAGCCGGAGTACGTGACGTCGAATGTGTCCAGGACGCTGAGGTAGTTGTCCACGGGCTCGAACGCAGCATTCAGGGGCAAGGCCCTGGCCTCGGCGAGGGTGCGCTCCCAGAAAGCGTCGAAATCAGTAGGCGGAACGGCGCTGGAGGTGTAGTTACGGAGCTGCTCAAGGGGCAGGTCAAAGAGAGGCATGAGGACATCCTACGTCATAGGGTTGTGTCGCCGGTCACCAGGACGGGGACTTACAAGGGAGTGATCAAGAGGTTTCGGTAAGCCGCCCGCAGAGGGGCCATTTGGCGGATTCCAAAGTAGCCGCTGCCCAGGAGTTCCTGGCTGGTGTCCACCCAGTCGAAGAGGGGCAAATCATTAATCGAAAAGGCCACACGGGGACCAGCTTTGATGACTTCCATCCGATAAAAGCCGCCTGCATCTTCAGCTGGAGGAAGCGGGTCCGCTCCCTGCGCTACAAGTTCGAAGCCGGCACTTTTGCGCAGGTTGCACGTCCTGAAGGCACGCTCCGCGGCGTATTTGTGGCGGAAGTAGGAGATGTGGAGCGCATCAATATCCCCCGAGTGGTACTGCGGATAGTACCCGGTCCGCGGTGCCAGCGAAGCGGAGAACAGATCCTTGCCATCGTGCCCCCGCGCGGAGAAGAACACCATGGCCAGGCCTGGTTCCTCAAGCGGAAGGAACTCCCATCCGATCCGGACATGGTCCGGGATTTCCTCAGGGCACCAGAGGGTCCAGTGGGCATGGTCTCCGTGTTCCTCTGGGTCAAGGGAGCCCGACAGAACCAGCGCGCTGGTTCCGTCGCCACCCAAATCCGGGCCGCCGTCGTACACTCCGAACTGGACCGGCCCTTCGGCGACCCAACCAGCGATATCCGAAGGACCCCGCAAGGGGTTGGAGTAGATCAAGCGCCCACTCCAGCTTTGAGGGTGGCGGCCAACCCATAGCCGAGCGCTTCGAGCTGCTCCGCGACGTACACCGCAATCCGGCGCGCACCCGTCTCATGGAAGTGCGTGTTGTCCTCAAGGCCGCCAGCCCAGTGCGCATGCTGGCCGGGAGCGAAGTGGAAGAACAACTCCTTGGACCCCTCCTCCCCCAGTTCCTGGTACAGCGCGCAGGTCCACTGGTTGAGGTCGATGACGTCCAGCCCCAGCTCCATTCCAAGTTCACGCACGACGGCGGGATAGTCACCCAGCGTCTGCTGCAGCGTTCCATCCAGGAAGTTCCGGCGCTCGACCGGTGTACACAGAATGGGAATGCCGCCCTTGGAACGGACATCGGCCACCATCCGCTTCAGGTTCTCCGTGTAGCCCGTTCGGGCAGCGAGGTGCCCGCGCTTTTGGTCGTTGTGCCCGAACTGGATCAGCACGAGGTCGCCCTTAACGGTCTGGTCCAGCAGCTGATACCAGAGGCCTTCATCGCGGAACGACTCCGTGGTGGCACCGCCCTTGGCATAGTTGTGCACCGCAGCCCACCAATAGGTTTCGGGCGCGAGGTGGGCTCCCCAACCGCTCATCGGGTATTCGTAGCTGGGGCAGGCTGCCACAGTGGAGTCGCCCGCGAGGAGGATTTTCATGATTTTCCTTTCATCAAGGAGCTGCTACCCCTTAACCGAACCGATCAGCATTCCCTTGGCAAAGTGCTTCTGCAGGAACGGGTAGAAGATAAGGATGGGCAGGGTTGCCACCACGATCACGGCAAACTTGATGCCTTGCTCGGGCGGAATGTATGACGGATCCACATTGCCGGTGCCAAGGAGATCCGAGGCGGCGGTGACCTGGCGCAGGTACATCTGAAGCGTCCACATGTTGTTGTCGCTGAGGTACAAAAGCGGGGACATGAAGTCGTTCCAAATACCCACCGCGTAAAACAGCGCAAACGTGGCCAACACCGGCTTGGACAGCGGCAGCAGGATCCGCCAGAGGATTCCGATCTCCGTCGCGCCGTCCATCTTGGCCGATTCCTCGAGCTCCGCGGGGAGTTCCTGGAAGAAGTTCTTGATGATGATCAGGCTGAACGGGTTGATGGCCGCAGGCAGGATGAGCGCCCAGTAGCTGTTCAGCAGGCCCAGGTCCTTCACCAGCAGGAACGTTGGAATCATGCCGCCTGAGAAGACCATGGCAAAAACCACCAGGGACAGGATCAGTTTCCGGCCCCGAAGTCCACGTTTGGCCAGCGGGTAGGCCATGGTGACCGTGAGGACCAGTTGCACCAGCGTCCCAACCAGCGTGACCAGCACGGTGGTTATCAGGGCTTTGGTAAATGCCGGCGTGGAGAAGATGTACTCATACGCCCCCAGCGTGAATTGCTCCGGCCAGACGAAGAACGCCCGTCGGGTGATCTCTGCTTCGTTGGCGAAGGATCCTGCCAGGACGTAGACGAAAGGCAACAGCGTGATGATGCCGATCAGGGACAGGAAGACGTAGTTGGCGGCATCGAAAATCCGCCCGCCGCGCGTGTTGTGAATCTTCATTAGAAAAGTCCGCTCTGGTTGAACCGCTTGGACAGCCAGTTGGTGCCGAAGATCAGTACGATGCCCACCAAAGACTTGAAAAGCCCGACGGCGGTGCTGTAGCTGTAGGCGCCTTGGGTGATGCCTACGAAGTACACGTAGGTATCGAAGACGTCGGCCACGCTGCGGTTGAGTGCGTTGGTCATGAGGTAGATCTGCTCGAAGCCGGTGTTGAGCATCTGCCCTATGGCCAGGATCAACATCACGATGATGGTGGACCGAATGCCGGGCAAGGTGATGTGCCAGACGCGCCGGAACCTGCCGGCGCCGTCGATAATCGCGGCCTCGTACTGGTCCTGGTCCACGGTAGCCAGTGCCGCCAGGAAGATGATTGTTCCCCAACCGGTGTTCTTCCAGATTTCCTGGAGCACGATCAGCGGCCGGAACCAGTTCGGATCGGACAGGATGTCCACGTTGGTGCCGAACAACCCGTTGACGAACTGGAACAACGGCCCGATGTCCAGTGCGAAGAGCAGGAAGCTCAGGGACGCCACGATGGTCCAGGACAGAAAGTGCGGGATGTAGACGAGTGTCTGGACGGTTCGCTTCAGCACCGAGAGCCGGACCTCGTTAAGCAGCAATGCCAGGACGATGGTCAGCGGGAAGGCGATCCCCAGGTTCAGGAAAGCCAGGATCAGTGTGTTGCCCAGCAACCGCGGAAAGTCCGGGTTGGCGAAGAAATCGGTGAAGTTCGTCAATCCCACCCATGGACTGCCGTTGACGCCCAGGAACGGAACGTAGTCCTTGAAGGCGATGGACACCCCGTACATGGGACCGTACCGGAACACTGCGAAGTACAGGACGCCGGGCAGGAGGAGAAGATACAACCATTTGTAATGTGCAAAGTGGACTGCAAAGCTGCGTCGCCGCGCCGGGGCGGGCGGCACGCTGGCCGCCCGCTCCGGGGCCTTGGCTTCGACGACCGGGGCGGTCACTTCCTGGTGTCCTGCCACAGCTTGTTTATTTCTTCTTTGACCTTGTGACCGCCGCTGGTGTTCCACAGCTTGATGGCATCCTTTAAGCCCTGCTCGTCCAACTGCCCGGCCAGGTACTTGATGCGGGCATCGGCCACAATGTTGTCCAGTTGCGCGCCCTTGGCTACATACGTGGGGGAAACGAAGGCCGCGGCCGGGTTGTATACGGCACTCTTGAGGTCGTTTGCCATCACTGCAACGCGATCGTCAAAGACTTTCTGCTCGTACTCGGACGCCTGCTTCACCGGGTAGAAGTTGTTCCCCGTGACGTTGGTTCCAAGTTGCGCGTAGCTCTTGATGTCGGTGTTGACTACCTTGCCCTCCGGCGTTTCCGGCTTGATGGTGGCGGCGAGGCCGTCCTCAACCGTGAAGTTGACCCCCTCGATGCCGTTGTTGAGAAGCACTGCAACTTCTTTGCTGTTGAGTTTGTCCAGGAATGTCAGGACGTTCTTCAGGTCGGCTTCGGTTTTGACGCTGGACTTGGGGATGGCCAGGAAGCCGGAGTAGCCGTCGGTCGGGTGGGCGTGCAGTTCACCGTCCGGGCCCTTAAGGCTGCCCACGAAGCCCACTTTGTTCTGGAAGTCACTCGGGTTGGCCTGCTTGAAAAGGTTGATCAGTACGCTGACCCGGGAGTCGACGTCGACAATAATGCCGCCCTTGCCGTTGAAGAAGGGTTCATTCCATTTGGTGGGATCGAAGGTGGCGAAGTCGGGGTTGATGAGCTTCTCGTCCACCATCTTCTTGATGAAGCGATCAGCCTGCAGGAATTCCTCGGTTTCGAAGCTCGGCACCAGCTTGCCGTCCCGCTCGGTCCAGCGGTTTCCGGCGCCGAACCAGGTCTCGATCATGTCGTAGGGGCTGTTGGTGCCCAGGGCGCCCCATTTGGGAATCGTGATGCCGTAGGTGTCGTTCTGGCCGTTGCCATCCGGATCCTGCTCGGTGAATGCCTTGGCCACTTTGTAGAGGTCTTCGGTGGTCTCCGGCACCTTCAGGCCCAGTTTGTCCAGCCAGTCCTGGCGGAACATCACGGCGGCGCGGATCGGATTACGAGCCCGGAAAACCCCGTAAACCTTGCCGTTGACGCTGGCGTTTTGCTGGACTTCGGGGAACGTGGTCTTCAGGTTCGGGTAGTCCTTCAGTTTTTCGGTGAGGTCCCAGAACGCCCCGGCTTCTGCGTTCTTCACGAAGCCCGGCGACTTGCCCTGGACCACCAGGACGTTCGGGATCTCGGAGGAGGCCAAGGTGATGTTCATCTTGTCCTCGTAGGAGGCGTTGGGCGCCCACGAGATGTTGATGTCCTTGCCCGTGAGCTCTTCAAGCTTCTTCTGCACGGCGCCGTCCGGCGTCGGCGGTTGCGCCTCCAGGAAGGGCGCCATGATCTTCACGGATGAGAGGTCCGACGCCGGCGCTTCGCCACCGCAGGCGGTCAGGGCCAAGGCGGCAGCGACGACGACGGCGGCCGCCAGCGTTGGCTTCTTACGGGACAGGACGTTGTTGGTCATTGCTGTTCCTTTTCCACTTCTTCGGGGTTGGTTGAGATCGAGGGTGTATCTGCGGAGTTGGCAGGAAAGCTCTTGAAACTCCACAGTGATGTTTCGTTTTGATACGTTTCATTCATGCCGGCGACCGGGGTGTCCAAGGAGCGGTGAAGGAGCATCCTGGTATCAACGGAAGGGCGGTTGCGTGGAGCCTCAGACAAGGTTGCCCTCCCGCCTGACGGCTGGGGCGGCAGTTGCCGGGCTTGCCGCTGCCGGGGTTGCCGCTGCCGGGGTTACGAGGACCTCGGCCCCGGGCCGCTTCGCCGGCGGCCATGGCATGGTCATTCGCAGCAAAGAAGCGATCGCACAGCCACCCGGTGACATAGAGCCACGCCCCGACCCCAAAGAACGGAATCAATCCGGGCACCGAACGGCAAACAAACACGGCGGCCGCAGTCACAAAAAGGAGAATGGCAGTACCGGCGAGGTGCCTCATGGCAAAGCGTGAGGACATCAGGAAGTACTGGGGCAACGGCAAGGTGTAGCGGGCAAACATCGGGAAGAGGTAGCAGCACGCCCCGGCAGCAACCAGGGCAGCGACGAAGATCGCGGCCGACGCTACTTGCGAGCCAAAGTCCCAGCCCGCCGAGAAATACCCCCAGTTCAGGACGAGCGCTACGCCGACCATGAGCACAGGCAAGCCAAGAGCATTCCCCTTGCCGAAGTTCTTGAAGTACTCGCGGGCGAAGCGGCGCACAAGCGGCGCGGCATCGCCGCGCACCTTCTCGCGAACCAGGATGTGAGCTGCCACAGTGCTGGGGCCACACCCAAGGACAACGCCACCCAGTACCATGAAAATGATCCACAGGATATTCAGGCATGCAATCCACAAGAGCGTGTCAAAGAGCGTGTAGGCCTTAAAGCCGAAGGCGGCAGACGCCATGGCATCCCCTCTCCATCGTTGCAGAAGAAGCCCGATCGGCTGGCAAGAAAAGTTGTTGCGAAGTGGCAGAACAACGAGTCATGCGAGCCGATCAGGGTAGCCCGGGTGGGCCGCGTCACAGTCAGTAAACGCTTTCCCGAAAATCTAGACGCATCCCCTCGCGAGAGTCAAGACAATTCTTGAATCGTTACATTCCAGCCAAATCCGCGCTACACTGGGCTCAGTCGGGTCTGGGAAAGCGCTTGCTAGGTGTAGCCTGAACCCGCTGGGACACTTCACGAATTACCTTGACGACGGCGTCATTGCCTCGTTGCAGCGCCAGCAGAGGAGAACCATGGACAAGCCGTCCGACGCGTCAGCCCTGAGCACCAAGACGCCCGGGAGCGCCCCGGCGAGAATAGCCCTGGTTGGTGTTCACGGCTTCGGAGCACACCATCTGGGCAACCTTGAGCGTCTTGGCCATTCGGGAATGGTGGACCTCGTCGCTGTGGCGGATCCCAACCCTCCGGCACCCGGCGCGTTGCCGGAGAACACCGCCATTCACGCCGACCTGGATGCCCTGTTGGCCAGTGGACACCAGCCAGACGTCATCATCGTGGCAACTCCCATCCAGACCCATGCGCCGCTGGCACTCGCAGTGCTAGCCTCCGCCGCGGACCTCTATCTGGAGAAACCCCCGGTCGCGTCCATGCAGGATTTCCGTCGACTTCAGGAAGCCGCCACCGCTGCCGGCCGCAGCGTCCAAATCGGTTTCCAAAGCCTCGGTTCACACGCCATCAAGGCACTTGAACGCCTGGCCAGCGGCGAAGCCACGGACGAACTCCCCGGTATTGGAACCCTCAAAGGAATCTCGGCTACCGGCCGATGGGTTCGGGACCGCGCCTACTACAAGCGGTCGCGATGGGCTGGAAAGCGCAGCCTGGACGGGGTGGACGTCGTGGACGGTGTGGCCACGAACCCGCTTGCCCACGCCATTGCCACGGCCTTGCGCATCGCCGGCGCCCGCACCGCAAACGACCTCGCTTCGGTGGACACCGACCTCTACCGCGCCAACGACATCGAAGCCGATGACACCTCGGTGATCCGGATGCGGACCGTGGACGGGTTGCCCATCACCTGCGCCCTGACGCTTTGCGCCGCCGAGTCCGTGGAACCTTACGTCACCCTCCACGGAACGGAAGGAACTGCCGTGTTCCACTACACGGAGGACCGTGTCACAGTACGCAACGGCGACGGCGAATCGACCCGCACCTTCGGCCGCGACGACCTCACCGAAAACCTGCTCCAGCACTTGTCGTCCGGATCGCCGCTCCTGAGCCCCTTGGATCACAGCGGCGCCTTCATGCGTGTCCTCGAGGCCATCCGCACCGCCGAGGCTCCCGCGCTCATTCCCCACACCAGTGTCGACTGGGTTGGCCAGGGCGATCAGGCCCACGCCGTCATCCCAGGCATCGAGGAAATCCTGGATCGTGCCACGCGCGCCCACGCCACCTTCAGCGAATTGGGCCTCCCTTGGGCCCGTCCGACCACCACGGGTGCGGAGCCTCTCTTCTCTTCAGGGAACAACCCTGCGGCCACCCTTCGCAGCGGAGCGGACCTCGAAACCGAGCTCTCGCCCCGGCCGTATCTCCACCCGGTCTCCACGTTGTCCGGCACAGTGGTGACCGATCACTTGCCGGCGGATCACGTTTGGCATCTCGGCGCGGGATTCGCCCTGCAGGACGTCAATGGCAGCAACTTCTGGGGCGGCCGAAGCTACCGCCGATCGGCTGGGAAGTATGTGGACCTCTTGGACCACGGCCGCATTGAAGCAGCGAAGATCACCCGTGAAGGCGACCGGACGACCCTTGAACTCGACTGGCTGGCCTCCGACGGCAGCTTGGTCCTCGAGGAGCGACGATCGTACCGGCGGACCGATGTTGACTCGCGCACTTGGCGCCTCGACATTGAGACGGAACTGCTCGCCGTCGTCGATGTTTCACTCGGCAGCCCCGGTTCGCATGGTGCCCCGGGCAGCGGCTACGGCGGCTTCTTCTGGCGTCTTCCTGTCAATGGCTCGCCCCGCGTCTTCTCCTCAACAGGTGACGGGGAGCCTGCCGTGCATGGTTCCGTTGCGCCGTGGCTGGCGTGGACGGGAGAGTTCGACGGCGGCCCTGCCACCCTGGTTTTTGCCGCGCCACCGGAATCGCCGGACCCATGGTTCGTCCGGTTGTCCGAATACCCGGCCGTCGGCTCGGCCCTCGCTTGGGACAAGGCCGTTGAGCTCCCAGCCGGATCCACCGTCAAGCGCACCAACTCCGTCTGGATCAGTGACGGAAGGCTGGGCGTGAAGGATATCGAAGACTTGGTTCGCCGAGATGCCATTTGATGGCAATGTTTTGCGTCTCAACTGTCATCTAATGCCGTCTCGCGAGCTAGCGCGCTTGCGCCACAGCAACAACCCGATCACCACAGCGGATATCATCCCCAGCGCACCGGTGACCAGCAATGCGGTACGCACGCCGAAATCTTCCGTGAGCCAGCCAGCGAGCAAGCCTCCCAAGGCATGCCCGCCCAGGAGAAGTGGAAAGTAGAGGGCCAAGACCCTGCCCCGCACGCTTGGGCCGGCTTCGAGTTGGACGCTGGTGGCCGCACTTGTGAGGAACATGAGCGTCATGAAGCCAACCACCACGAGCATGGCTGCGAACAATTCCTGAGTAGGCATGAGCGCGGCAAGGAACTGCGTGAACCCGAACAGTGCGGCACTACCCACGATCCCCTTGCGGCCCAAGTGCTTGATCCGGGGAGCCAGAAGAGCACCAGCCAAGGCTCCCAAGGCGCTGACCATATTGAAGAGCCCAAATCCGGCAGGACCGCTGTGCCACACACGGTCAGCGAACGCTGCAAGGACCACCGGACCGTTCATGCCGAACGCTCCCAGGAGCCCCGCCAACAGCATGATGAGCAAAAGCTGGGGCCTCGCCCTCACATACCTGAAGCCAGCCAGGATTTGTCCACGCCTGTCCCGCGGGAGAGCGTCGGGGTCGTGTGCGTGATGAAGCTCAGATGGCCGGATAATGGCGATCATCACCAAAACGGCCACCCCGATCCCCGCGTTCGTCGCAAACGCGGCGGCTGGGCCAGCCTGGGCAATGACGATGCCGGCCAGGGCGGGACCGAGCATGGCACCTAGTTGACCTATGGCACTGTTCAGGCCGATAGCCGCCGGCAGGCCGGCATCACCAACTACCTCGTTGACGAAGACTTGCCGGGCGGGCCCATCAATGGAGCTTGTAATTCCCAAAGCAACGCAGGAGCCATAGACAACCCACACATCCGTGCCGCCCATGGCATTCCAAACAGCTAGTCCAGCGGCCAGCAGTGCAGCCACAGACTGGCACACCATGAGGATTCGGCGCTTCGGAAAGAGGTCTACCAGCACGCCGCTGACAGGACCAACCACCAGCATGGGCAGGAATTGAAGTGCCACGGCCAACCCCACCGCGGCCGGGCTTCCAGTGAGCTGCAGGACAAGCCAATCCTGGGCGAGTCGTTGCATCCACACTCCGCCGCTGCCGACGAGCGAAAGCGTCACGAAGATCCGGTAATTGTGGTGGCGGAGTGGGTAGTGCCACGATTCGGTGGAGCGGGGCCTTGGGGGTATGGCGTCTTTGCCGGCGGAGTTCGAGGTCTGGTCAGAGGGACGGGGCGGTGGCAACGGACGCGGTGACACGGGGGTTGTCAGCTCGATTCAGCAGGTTGTCGGATGCACTCTCAGATTTAGGTGCGGTTGGCGGTCCTGATCCTGATGGCGGCGGCGGCCAGAATCAGCATGCCGGGCACGATCACGAAGAGCGCCTGAAGCATCCACACAAACAGCACCGCCATGAACACTGCTGCCAGCAGGAGGAGCGATCCACTCCAGTCGCGGACGGCATCAATCTTGGCTTCGGCGTAGGCCGCCTGCCAGCGCTGCGGCCCCGGGAGTTCGGCGGCATCGCCACTCCAGTTCACGCCCCCGCTCCAATTGGCAGCGATCCGCAGGAACAGCACCGCGCCCGCTGCGGCCAAAATCAACGTCGCCGGAAGGATGACTGCCCGGCCGGGCAGTTGACCAACCCAAGCGAGCAGCAGGTTCAGGACAATCACGACGGCGGCTGCCGCCGTCGTGATTCCCGTCCTCCAACTGCCGGGCAGCGCCCGGCGGAAATTGCTCCAAAGGCTGCGGAGGGAATCGTCCCTGCCGCTGAGATGCCGTTCCAGGTGGGCGACGCCGGCAGCATAGGCGGCCGGCGCCGTCACCATGGGAATCGACAGGAGAAGGACGATGACGCCCGCAAGGATGGTCTCGGAGAAGAGGGCAAAGCGGTTGACCGGAATGCCGGGCTTCTCCGCGTGGGAATTTCCTGTGGTGTCCATGACGCTCATTTGTTCTTCAGCCTTTCCGCGTCCGCTAGCCCTTGAGGCCCTGGGTTGAAACGCCTTCTACGATGTAGCGCTGGAAGACCAGGAAGAAGACCAGCACGGGCAGGAGCGCAAGAACGGACATGGCGATCATGGCACCGTAGTCCGAGCTCTGGGTCTGGTCCACGAAGAGGCGCAGCGCCAGGGGAAGCGGGTATTTTTCGGGGGTGTTCAGGTAGAGCAGCGGACCCAGGAAGTCGTTCCAGCTCCAGATAAAGGAGAAGATGGACGTCGAGATCAGTGCCGGCTTCATGAGCGGGAGCATGATCGAGCCGAAGATTCGGACGTGTCCGGCGCCGTCGATGCGGGCGGCCTCGTCCAGTTCGGCCGGGAGGCCACGCATGAACTGGACCATGAGGAAGACGAAGAACGCGTCCGCGGCGAGGAACTTGCCGATCAGCAGGGGCACGTAAGTGTCCACCAGGCCGAGCTGCTGGAACACGATGTACTGCGGGATGATCACCACGTGGAACGGGAGCAGCAAGGTGGCAATCATCATGCCGAAGAACAATCCACGGCCTGGGAAATTGATCCTGGCGAAGGCGTAGGCGGAGATGGACGCCGACAGGACAGTGCCCACCACGGCGCCGACGGCCAGAATCAGGGAGTTGGTGAAGAACGTCAGGGTGGACACCCCACCGATGCCGTCCATGGCCGTGACGAAGTTGTCGAAGCTGAAGTTGTTGGACCATAGCTGGGTGGTGGAACCACCGATTTCGGAGTTCGGTTTGAAGGACGAGGCCACCATCCAGAGCGCCGGGTAGAGGACCACCCCCACAAGCGCCAGCGCAACGATGTGGAAGATGATGCTTTTGATGCGCTTGGCGGTGCCCGACTCGGACTTCGGGTTGTAGGCCGGGGCCGCCGTGGAGGGCGTGGATTGGGTGGGCGTTGCCATGGTTGTCATTTTGAATCACCGCTGTAGTGGACCCAGGACTTGGAGGTCTTGAAGAAGATCAGCGTGATGATGCCGACCACGATCACCAGGAGCCAGGCCATAGCCGAGGCGTAGCCCATCCGGAAGTCGCTGAAACCGCGCAAGTACAGGTAGAGGGTGTAGAAGAGGGTGGAGCCTGCCGGGCCGCCTTCACCGTTGGAGATGATGTACGCCGAGGCGAAGATCTGGAACGCGTGGATGGTTTCCATGAGCAGGTTGAAGAAGATCACCGGGGAAAGCATCGGCCAGGTGATGTTGAAAAACTTACGGACCGGACCGGCGCCGTCCATCGAAGCCGCCTCGTAGAGGTCGGCAGGAATCTGCTTGAGCCCGGCCAGGAAAATCACCATCGGGGCGCCGAACTGCCACACCGTCAAGAGGATCATCATGGGCATCGTCATGGATGGATTGCCCACCCAGCCGCCGAGGTTGATCCCGAAGAAGGACAGGCCTTCATCCACAGGACCGGAATCGCCGAACATCGCCTTCCAGACAATAGCGATGGACACGGACGCGCCGATCAAGGACGGGGCATAGAACGCGGAGCGGTAGAAGCCCTGGCCCTTGCGCTTGCTGTTGAGAAGCATCGCGATCGCCAACGCCGCCGCCAGCTTCAAAGGGGTACCGAACACTACGTAGCTAAGAGTCACTCCCACTGACTGCAGGAAACGTTCGTCCTGGAAGAGCGTGGCGTAGTTGTCCAGGCCTATCCATTTGGGGGGATCGAAGAGGTTGTAGTTGGTAAAGGAAAGGTACAGCGAGGAAATCATCGGGCCCACGGTCAGGGCAATGAATCCGAGCAGCCAAGGAAGCAGGAAGGTGTAGCCGGCGCGGGCGTCCGCCCCTCGTCTCCGCGATGTACGCGGCTGCGAGGGAGCGGACGACTGGGAGCGCCTGCTCAGGGTTGGGGTTTGAGTCACGGGATCAGTCCGTCAGTTGGGAAGCCTGGATCAGACACAAAAGTCTGCTCAGGCATTCTGCTTGATAAGGTCTTCGGCTTCCTTGAACCACGCATCTGCAGCGGCGTCGATGGTGAGTTTGCCGTAATTGAGCTCGGAGCTGACGCGCTTGAAAGAGGATTCAAGCGTGCCGAAACCGACGATGGGCGGCTGCGGAGCGTCCTTGAGGTACTTTTCGATGGACTTTTCGTAGTCCACAACCAGCTTGTCTGTGCCTTCGAAGGTGGTTCCGTCGCGCTGGGTCTTGGACGCCGGAACACCGCGGGAGGTCTTGAAGATCTGGCCTACCTCAGGGTCGTTGACCATGAAGTCGATGAAACGGGCAGCAGCATCCTTGTATTTGGTCTTGGCGCTGGCCACCATCAGCATTGACGGCTTGAGGAAGAGTCCCAGGTTGTCGGGGTTGTCCGACGGAACCGGCACCAGCTTCAGTTCCTTGGCGCCGCTATCGCCGAGGTAACCGGCCATGAAGTTGTCCCACGTGGCTTCCGTGGCAGTGACGTTTGAGCCGAACGGGGACTTCGGCAGCAGCTGCGTCGTTTTGTCTTCGCCCACTAACGCCGGGGTTCCGCGAAGCTGGGCGGTAGTGTTCCACCACTTCTTGAGGTCGTCCTTGGAGAACCCGAGCTTGCCTTCATCCGTAAAGGCCTGAATGTTGTTTTGGCGCAGCCAGATGTTGAACATCCACCAAACACCGGTGTAGTCGGTGCCGCCGAACAATGTTCCGTTGCCCTTCTGCCCCACCTCGGCAAGGAAAGAGTTGAACTCCTTGTAGTTCCACGTTCCATCAGGCTCAGCGATGCCCATGGCCTTGAGCTTGGCGGGGTCGTAGTAGACCGCGAAGGCGTTGGTGCTGGTGGGGATACCGTACGTCTTGCCACGGATCTGGCCCGAGGGCAGTAGTGACCTGTCGAAGGCGTCCGTGTTAATCTTCACGGTGCCCAGGTCCAGTAGCTGGTTGCGCTGGCCGTAGTCGCGCAGGTAGGACAAATCCCACTGCATGACGTCCGGCAAGCCACCACCGGCAGCTTCAGTGGCGCGCTTCTGCCAGTATCCGGCGAAGTCGGTGAAATTGCCGTTGACCTTGATGTCAGGGTTCTTGGATTCGAACAGTGCGATGGCCTTGCGGGTGCGCTCAGCACGGTCGTCGTTGCCCCACCAGGTGTACGTGATGGTCACGGGGTTCTCGGCAGAACCCGCTTTGCTGGACGACGAAGACTGGCCGCAGGCGGACAGGAATGCCGCGGATGCAGTGCCAAGGGCCACCGTGGTGAGGAAATTCCTTCTGTTGATCATGAGAGCCTCCTTGCTCAGTTGGTGCAAGCCTTTTCGGTTCCCCACCAAGGAGAGTGACCTCGCTTACACTCGTTCTGAATCGATACAATATCCCCAATCGCGAATCTGGGCAAGCGTTTTCCAAGATCCTCGCCTAACCTGATAGCAGCCAAGCCCCACAGTTATCCCGCACAGCCGAACCTGACCAAGGAGTCCCCTTGTCCTCCCCTGAACTCTCCCGAGGCACATCCGAAAGCCCGTCCGGAGCATCGTCCATATGGAACAGCATCAATGGCCTGGCCTACGGCGGCGACTACAACCCTGAGCAATGGCCAGAAGACGTCCGCCGTGAAGATATCGAGCTCATGAAGGAGGCGGGGGTCAATTTCCTGAGCGTCGCCATCTTCTCCTGGGGCCTGCTGGAACCGGTAGAAGGCCAGTACGATTTCGGCTGGCTGGACGACGTCCTGGACAACCTCCACGAAGCCGGCATCAAGGTGGCATTGGCTACGGCTACCGCGTCACCGCCAGCCTGGCTGGCCAGGAAACACCCCGAAATCCTTCCCGTGACAGCGGAAGGAACAAGGCTGGAACGCGGCTCGCGACGTCACTACACGCCGTCGTCCTCGGTGTACCGCAGGTACGCAACCACGATGACGAGGGTCATCGCCGAACGCTACAAGAACCACCCTGCGCTGGCATTGTGGCATGTGGACAATGAGCTCGGCTGCCATGTTGGCGAGTTCTACGGCGAAGAAGACGCTGCCGCATTCCGGGTCTGGCTGGAACGCCGGTACGGATCCATCGAGGCCCTCAACGAGGCATGGGGAACCGCGTTCTGGTCCCAGCACTACGCCTCATTCGAGGAAATCATCCCGCCCGGCGCCGCACCCACCACGCTCAACCCGGGACAGCAACTGGACTTTGCACGCTTCAACTCGTGGGCGTTCATCGATTACTACCGCGCCCTGCTGGCAGTAATCCGCGAATTTACACCGAACGTCCCGGCCACCACCAACTTCATGGTTTCCAGTGCCACCAAAACCTTGGACTACTTCGATTGGTCCAAGGACATGGATGTGATCGCGAACGACCATTACCTGGTGGCTGCCGATCCTGAACGGGAAATCGAACTTGCCTTCAGCGCTGACCTCACGCGCGCCGTGGCCGGGGGCGAACCGTGGATCCTGATGGAACACTCCACATCGGCGGTCAACTGGCAGCCCCATAACCAGCCAAAGATGCCCGGGGAAATGCTCCGCAACTCCCTGGCCCATGTGGCCCGCGGCGCCGACGCCGTCATGTTCTTCCAATGGCGCCAGAGCAAGGCTGGATCTGAAAAATTCCACTCAGCCATGGTTCCGCACGGCGGTCGCGACACACAGGTCTGGCGCGATGTGGTGGAGCTCGGCCAAGCCCTCTCCAAGGTGGAATCCGTGAAGGGTTCCCGCGTGGAATCGCGCGTTGCCTTCGTCTTTGACTACGAAGCATGGTGGGCCTCCGAGCTGGACTCGCACCCAAGCCAGGACCTGAAGTACCTGGAAACCATGCGTGCTTTCCACCGCTCGCTGTACCTGCGTGGTGTCAGTACAGACTTCGCCCACCCCTCTGCCGACCTCTCCGGCTACGATCTCATTCTGGTCTGCACCCTCTACGCCGTGACGGATGCCGCGGCCGCCTCTATCGCTGCCGCAGCGGAGGGCGGCGCAACGGTCCTCATCAGCTACTTCAGCGGCATCGTGGACGAGCAGGACCACGTTCGGCTGGGTGGCTACCCTGGCGCTTTCCGCGAATTACTGGGTATCCGAACCGAGGAATTCCATCCGCTCTTCCCCGGCAGCACAGTCACCCTCAGCGATGGAACACTTGGTTCCTTGTGGAGCGAACACGTTCACGTGGCTGAATCTGACGGCCGGCCAGCCGAGGTCCTGGCTACCTTTACGGACTACCCGCTCGACGGCGTTCCCGCCCTCACGCGCAGACCCACCGGGGCGGGGGCGGCTTGGTACCTTGCGACACTACCCGACGCCGACGGCATCGATTCGCTGACTGCCCGCCTGCTGGAGGAAGCTGGGGTGACGGCCGTTGCCGAGGCTTCTGCCGGCGTCGAACTCACACGGCGGCGATCCGCGGATGGCAGCAGTTTCCTCTTCGCCATCAACCACAGCCGGGAGGAAGTGACTGTGAAGGCCGACGGCGACGAGCTGCTGAGCGGAGCGCGCTTCACCGGCGTGGTCCCCGCCGGAGCTGTGGCAGTTATCGCGGAAGACTAGCCCAACCAAGTAGCAGCAGTGCGCGTTTTGAGCCTTCTAAACGCGCACAAATGCGACTCAGTTGGGTGCGCGCGCGCAAAAACCGCGCCCCGGACGGATCACGAATGATTCGCCCGGGACGCGGTTCTCTTGGTGCGGTGGTTCTCTTGGTCCGGTGCCGCCGGAAGCTAGGCTCCGATGGCGGACTTCATTTCGTCCACGGCCTTCTTGCCGGCTTCCTCGGTGGAGAGCCTATTGAACAGGACTTCCGAGGAGTAGCGCTTGATGATTTCCTGGATGGCACCTGCACCCTTGGGCGGCGCAGCCGGAGCTTCACCGAGCTCGGGCTGGATGTCACTGATGAAGTTGACCACCTTGGTGTCCGCCGGGGCCAGCTTGGGAGCGATTGCTTCGCGGACGTCCGAGTTGGGGTAGACGCCCCGGTCAGCCAGCAGTATTTCGCCGGCCCTTGACGTTGTTCGTCAGGAAGTCGATGAACTTGGCCGTCTCTTCAGGGTGCTTGGTCCTGGAGGATGCAGACCAGAACTGGGAGGCCTTGTACCAAAGCTGGGTATCAGCGGCTTTGCCCGTCTTGGACGGGAAACGGAGGATTTGCAGCTCCCCGCCCGCAGCTTTCTCGAGCGCCGGCAACTGGTTGGACCACCAGAAGGCCATGCCGTTCTTGCCCGTTGCCAGGCCGCTCTGGTCCAGCGGCGCAGCTTCGGCTTCAACTATCTCCGATGCCGACGGAACGGCCTTCTTCTCGCTCATATCCTTCAGGAAGTCCCAGTAACCTGCGATGTCCGAGGGTTCGAAGCCAAGCTTGCCGTCCTGCGTGTACAGCGACTTGCCATTCTGGCGTAGCCACACACCCAGGGACGCCTCGTCGGTACCGTATGCAGCAGCCCCGTAGGTTCCCTTCGGCGACTTGCTGGTGACCTCAGCAGCGATGCGCTCGAAGTCTTCCCACGTCCAGGTCTTGTCATCCGGGAGTGCAACGCCGGCAGCCTTGAAGACCGCCGGATTGGCCAGGATCGTGGCAGCGTTGATGCCTGCCGCAATACCGGTGAGCCCCTTTGCGCCCTTGCCTGCGTTCAGTGCCGCTTCGTCCAGCTTGGAGGTGTCGATGTCGTACTTGGAGAGGTCCAGCAGCGCGCCGCGGGTGGAGTACTCGGTGATGTACTTTTCGTCCATCTGGATGATGTCCGGAGCATCGTTGGCAGCAACTTGCGTTGCCAGCTTGTCCCAGTAGCCGCTCCAGTCTCCATACTCGGCCTTGACCTTGATGTTGGGGTTCTCGGCTTCAAAAGCTGCAATGGCTGCCTGCGTCAATTGCGCACGCTTGTCGCCACCCCACCAGGAAAAGCGGAGCTCCACCTTGCCGTCGGCACTCTTTTGTTCTGCGCCACCGCCGCAAGCGCTAAGCGCCAGAACGGCAGCAGCTGTGGCAGCGATAATGGCGGAGGCGCGAAGCCGCCGCCTGGACCGCTTGCCCTTCGGTTCCGATGCCCGGGCCTTGGAAGCACCTTCGGGGGCGACTGCTTCACCCTTTGGAAATACCGGCACTGTTGTCTCCGATCCTCGTTGATCTTGATGCGAACTGAGAAAGCGTTTTCTTGCGTGGTTTTTATGGTACAAGTCACAATCTTGTATGACAAGATCCCAGCTTGTATTACTTGTCGGGGCGAAAGCCCCGGACTTCCATTGAGTACGGCAAGGTCCTACTTGATGCCGGTAGTTGCGATGCCCTTGATCAGGAACCGCTGGCCGAACAGGAAGACAAGGAACACCGGGAACAAGGACACGATGGACATCGCGAAGAGTGAGCCCCAGCTTGTAGCGGACTGCGAGTCAACGAAAGCGCGAAGCGCTACGGGGACAGTGAACATGTCCGGATCCGTGAGGTAGATGAGAGCACCGAAGAAGTCGTTCCAGGTCCAGATGAAGGTGAAGATCGTGGTGGTGGCGAGGGCCGGAACCATGAGGGGAAGTATGACGCGGAGGAAAATCCTCGGGTGGCCGGCGCCGTCAATGCGGGCAGCCTCATCCAGTTCCTTCGGAATGCCACGAATGAACTGCACCATGAGGAACACAAAGAACGCGTCCGTGGCCAGGAGCTTCGGCACAATCAGCGGCCAGAACGTGTTCACCCAACCGATCTGCGAAAACAGGATGTACTGCGGCACGATCACGACGTGGAACGGCAGCATGATGGTCAGCAGCATGATTCCGAAGAACAGCTTTTTGCCACTGAACTGAAGCCGGGCGAAGGCATAGGCGGCCATGGAGCACGAGATCAGGTTTCCGACGATCGAGCCGAGTACGACGATCGCAGAGTTGATCATGTAATGCCCGAACGGGTGCGTCAGCGCAGACCAGCCATCGGTGTAGTTGCTCATTTCCAGGTTGTTCAGCCAAAGGCCCGGCTCGCGGAAAATGAGGTCGTTGGGCCGCAGCGAGGAAACAACCATCCACAGCAGCGGATAGATCATGATCCCGCCAACGAGGATCAGGATGGCGTGCTTGATGAGTCCCTTGATGCGGGCGTTCCGGCTGAAGGCCAGGTTTCCTGGCGATTCGCGGCGGCGCGGGCTTTTACTGGGCTTGCTGCTTTGGTCCTCAGCTGCGGCCGGGAGGGTCTGGATTTTAGTCATCGTAGAACACCCAATACTTTGAAGCGATGAAGTTGATGGCAGTGAAGACGCCGATAATGACCAGAAGGAACCAGGCCATCGCCGAGGCGTAGCCCATATCGAACTGGCCGAAGCCCTTCTGGTACAGATACAGCGTGAAGAACATGGTGGAGTCGGACGGTCCGCCGTTTCCGCCGGAGACGATAAATGCCTGCGTGAACGACTGGAACGAACCAATGATTTGCAGCACCAGGTTGAAGAAGATGATGGGGCTCAGCATGGGCAGCGTGATGCGCCAGAACTTCTGCAAGGTGGTGGCGCCGTCAACTTCGGCGGCCTCGTAGTACATGTTCGGGATCTGGCGCAGGCCCGCCAGGAAGATGATCATCGGGCTGCCGAACGTCCAGACATGCAGCAGGATGATGGAGCCGAGCGCCGTGTTTGGATCCGAGATCCATCCAGGCCCCTGGATGCCGATCATGGCAAGGACCTGGTTCACAAGGCCGGTGGTGCCGAAGATCTGCTTCCAAAGAATCGCAACAGCCACAGATCCGCCCAGGAGGGACGGCAAATAGAAGATGGAACGGTAGAACGGAAGGCCGCGAAGCCCTTTGTCCAGGACCAGGGCGATGACAAGGGCCACAGCCAGTTGGAGCGGCACGCCTACCAACACGTAGGTGAAAGTAACCCGCAAGGAGTTATGGAGGCGGGCATCGCCGAACATGCGGACGAAGTTGTCGATTCCCACCCACTGCGGTGGTTGCAGAAGGTTGTAGTCCGTGAAGGACAGGTACAACGACATCAGCATCGGACCCACGGTGATGACCACGAGGCCGATCAGCCACGGAAGCAGGAAAACATAGGCGGCCTTGTTGTCGCGGCCGTTCGCCTTCTTCTCTTCCTTGGTCATGGGCCCCTTGCGGCGTGTCATGGTGGAGAGTTCGCCGATGGCGCTCATCGCTTCCCTCCAGCCTGACCGCGAACGCCTTTCGGCGTCCCCGTGTGTTCATATGCGGCCATGTGGTCTCCTTTGGTCATCGTGGCCATCCACGGAGTACGAGTGTGGTTGATGCTTGCCTTCCGGGACGCCGCCATTCTCCTGGCGGTACCCCTTGACTCGCCGGGATGTGCATCCTGGTGATCAGCGGCTCCGTACCAAAGTAAACGCTTTCTTGACCCATGTACAGCCTTTTGCTAATTTTTGAGAAAGCGTTTTCTGAGGAAGTCGCCCATACCTGGTTTACACACGCCGAAGAAGCCCGGCGTGTGCTTTCGCACATCATCCGCACCAAAAAGGCAGGACACCATTGTTCCCCAAGCACGGCGACTGCCATGACCACTGCTGACATGGCAGGAATGCCCATCCGCCCCAGTGCTCTTGGCCGCTACGAGGATTGGCCCGCTTACGCCGCCCGGAAGCACTTCGCGGCAGGCTCTCCAAGTGCGCAGCAGCTGGTTGACACCCTCGGCGTCCCTCCCACTGCACCGGTTCCGAAATACAGGGTAGACACCGAAACAAAGCACGACGGCGTCATCACCACCGGCCTGTCCTGGCAGCTTGGTTTCGGGCCAAGGACCTCGGCTTGGTTCGTGCGGCCAACCGGCATCACGGACCCACTACCCGGGATACTGGCCCTTCATTGCCATGGCGGGATCAAATCCCATGGCGCGGAACGGCTTGTCCTGCTTCCAGGAGATGAAGGGAACGACGCCGGGGCCACCACTCCGGTTGGCTTCGGTCCCGTGCCGGCCCAGTTACGGGAAGAGCTCTACGGTGGGCGGCCCATGGCTACATGGCTTGCCCAGCAGGGTTTCGCTGTCCTGGCACACGACGCCTTCATGTGGGGCAGCCGCGGCTTTGGCCTGGAAGACCAGCCTTGGCGGACGGCCCGGGCCATCAACGGCCAGCAGGCACTGTGGCGGGAGGCCGGCGTCGAACCATCCTCGGCGGATCTTTACAACCCAGCAGCGGCCGATCACGAAGAAACCGTGGCAAAAGCCGCAACGCTCCTTGGCACCAGCATCGCCGGCACGGTCGCGCATGACGACCTCGCGGCGTTGGCCGTCCTGGCGTCCCTCCCCGGAGTCGATCCGGAACGCCTTGGTTGCACCGGATTTTCAGGTGGAGGCGGCCGGGCCATGGTGCTCGCCGCCCTTAGTCCACTGATCCGCAGCTACGTGGTCACCTGCATGATGACCACCTTCGCGTCCCTCCTTCCCGCCTACCTCGATGCGCATTCCTGGTTGCTCCACTCCCCTGGCCTGTCAAAGCTTGGGGATTGGCCCGATCTTGTGGTGCGTTCAACTGCCGGCGCTGTCCTGGTCCAATACGCACTGGCCGACCAGCTGTTTCCGGAAGCGGGAATGCGCGACGCCGATGCCCACCTTTCGCAGCGGATGCCGGCTGGGCGGTACACAGGCAGCTTTTGGCCCGGGCCCCATGTTTTTTCCACCGCCATGCAGGAAGAGGCGGCAACTTTTCTCTCCTCCACCCTCCAGGCCAATGAAGCCCCGGGTTTCCCCTCAACTGATCCCGCTAGGACAGCACTATGACTTTGCCCGCAACGGCGCCCCACACAAGCTCGGCCACCCACAACCAACTGCCCCGGGTAGCACTGGTTGGCGTTCACGGATTCGGCGAACGACACCTTGAAAACCTCCATCGGCTCAATTCCGCCGGAGTGCTTGAACTAGTGGCTGTTGCCGATCCACAGCCACCGGCCCAAGGCCAGTTGCCTCCCGATGTGGGCGTCTACAGTTCCTTGGATGAGCTCCTGGCTGCGGGAAATGCCCCCGACGTCGTCATCATTTCCACTCCTATCCAAACCCACGCCACCCTCGCCCTCGCCGCTTTGAGGGCCGGTGCCAACCTCTACCTCGAAAAGCCTCCCGTGGCTTCCATGGCGCAGTACGAAAGCGTCCTCGCAGCGTCGGCGAGCGCCGGGCGGATGGTTCAAGTCGGTTTCCAAAGCCTTGGTTCGCACGCCCTTCCCGCCATTGAAAAGCTTGTGGCATCGGGAGAAATCGGCGAGGTCCGCGGCATCAGCGCGACCGGCCAATGGCTTCGGACAAAGCGGTACTTCACGCGCTCCCGCTGGGCCGGCAAGCGAAGCCTGAATGGTACGGATGTTGTGGACGGCGTAGCGACGAACGCCTTGGCACACGCCGTGGCCACCGGGCTGCGACTCGCTGGTGCCAGGACCCTTGCGGACGTCGACTTGGTTGAAACCGACCTTTACCGGGCGAATGACACCGAAAGCGATGACACCTCAGTGATCAGGGTCCGGACCGCAACGGGCACAGTGCTGACCTGCGCACTGACATTATGCGCGCCCGTGCAGTCAGCGCCATCGGTGACCGTCTACGGCACGCTCGGGCAGATCCGGCTTTCCTACACCGAAGACAAAGTGGAGATCACTACTCCCGACGGGATCCGGAATGAGGCCTTCGGGCGGACGGACTTGCTGGAAAACCTCCTTTCAGCACGGACCGAACAGGATCTGCTCAGCCCATTGAGTGAAACGGGCGCCTATATGTCCGTGTTGGAAGCGGTCCGGACCTCGGACGCACCCCGGCTCATCCATCCGGACCACGTGACGTGGCTGGGCGAAGGCGACGACGCCCATGCCGTGGTGCAGGCCGTGGAATCGTGGATCCGCCGGGCCGCCCTTGGGCAAGCAACGTTTGCGGAACTCGGGACGCCGTGGGTTTCGAAGACGGAGGCCGGACAGACGGGGGCTACAGCAGTCAAGCCAGAGCTGAAAGTCAACGGAATATCCGTGGCTACGATGCACGACGGTTCGCGCATCCGGCCAACCTCCTCGCCGCGTCCATATCTCCACCCCGTTCGAACCCTTGCCGGCACGGTTGTATGTGACCACATTCCGGAGGACCATGTGTGGCACCTTGGAGCAGGGGTCGCCATCCAGGATGTCGACGGCGTCAATTTCTGGGGTGGCCGGACCTACACCCGCGACGCCGGAGCGTACGTCTGGCGCAAGGACCACGGCCGCGTGCTCGTTGAGTCCGCGGAGCACAGGGATGGTCAGAGGGACGAGCTGCTGAGCTGGGTGGGCCCCGACGGCAAGCCCCTCCTCCGCGAACAGCGCGAGTGGCGCTGGGCCGCCGTCGGGAATTCCGCCTGGCAGCTGACGCTGGACTTCACGCTCGAATCCGCCACGGGACGCTCGGTGCTGCTGGGCAGCCCCGGTTCCAACGGAAGGCCGCAGGGCGGTTACGGTGGCTTCTTCTGGCGCCTGCCGAGGGTCAGTGATGCGACCATCTGGACCCCTGTGGCGCGTGGTGAAGATGCCGTCCATGGCAGCGTCGCGCCCTGGCTGGCTTGGTCAGGAACTTTCGACGCCGGAACGGCCGGGGGCCGCAGTGCGGGCGACCCGGGCCTGGGCCATCCTGCAACGCTCGTTTTCCTGGCATCCCCCCAAGCCCCGGACCCCTGGTTCGTTCGGCACTCGGGCTATCCGGGTGTGGGGCTGTCCTTGGCCTGGGACTCTCCAGTGGCCGCAGAACCCGGCCGCCCTGTGCATCGCACCGTCAGGGTGCTCATCGCTGACGGCTTCCTGGCCACTCAGGACATTGAACAGCTCATCTCAACCCAGGGGGACCCAGCATGAACGCTCCGACTCGATCTGCAGTGACACCCGACGCCGCGCCAACATCCGGCACCGCGTCCCCGGCTCCCGGCAATGCCGCCGACCGCGTGGTGAAGCGCCGCCGCATGCTGGACATCCTGGACCATTCGGGTCGCGACTCACTTCTGCTCACCAGCAACACGGCACTCACGTGGTACCTGGACGGCAGCCGGGTCCATATCAGCCTGGCAGGGGATCCCATCGCGGCCCTCCTGGTGGATCGAGCCGGGGATCACTTGGTGACGTTCAACAATGAAGCCGGCCGCATCGAGGCCGAGGAACTTCCGGAGGGCGTCAACCTGCACAGTGTTCCGTGGCACGGCCAGTTGCACGCATCTGCGGCCGCGCTGGCCGATGACGGAAACCCGCTGATGGAAGCCGCCGTCGCAGGGGAACTACGGGCAGCGCGACAACAGCTGCTGCCTGCAGAAACAGCCCGCTATGCCCGGCTGTCCGCCGACGCAGCAACCGCGATGACGGACGTCCTCACGGCAGCAACGCCCGCGACAACCGAATTTGAGCTTGTCTCGGACCTGGCTGCCCGGATTGTGGCAGTGGGCGCCGAGCCCCTTGTGCTGCTGTGCAACGGGGCGGCGAGAAGCGGTTTCCGCCACCCGCTGGCAACGCACGCCCCCATCGGGCGCAGGGCCATGGTTGTGGTTTGCGCACGTCGTCATGGCTTGGTGGCCAACGTGACCCGTTGGGTAGCGTTCGACGCCGGTAGCGCGCAGGAGCTCGACGCCGAAGCCCGCATCGCGGCAGTTGAAGCAGACATCTTCCGGGCCACCGTGCCGGGTGCCAAGCTCAGTGAGGTCTTCGCCGAGATTCAGGATGCCTATGTGCGCCACCTTTTTGGTCCCGATCAATGGACCCTGCATCACCAAGGTGGTCCTGCAGGTTATGCGGGCCGTGATCCGCGGGTCACCGCGGACGTGACGGACAGGATCGTCCTCCACCAGCCGTTCACGTGGAACCCCTCAGGACCTGGTGTGAAAATCGAAGACACCGTGCTGCTCACGGACTCGGGGCTGCGCGTGCTGACCGTGGACCACCGCTGGCCGACGACGGAAGTGGACGGTCGCCGTCGTCCGATCACCCTGCGGCAGTAGCGCCTTCGTCAAGCTCGAGTCAACGCGAAAGAGGCGGGGTCACCGCGATTGTGACCCCGCCTCTTTCATCTGCTCTTACCCAAGTAAGTCGCAGTTAAGCGCGTTTTGACGGCTCAAAACGCGCTTAACTGCTACTTAGTTGGGTTCGCTGTAGGTGAGTTAGCCGAGCGTCAGCACGCCGTCCACACGGCGCGGGATGCCCAACGGGTTCGCCTCGCGCAGGGCCGGGTGCAGGATGCTTTCCGGAGCGTCCTGGTAAGCCACGGGACGCTGGAAGCGGCGAACCGCGGTAGCGCCCACTGAGGTAAACAGCGATGTGGTGGCGGGGTACGGTCCTCCGTGCTGCTGCGACCAGTTCACGGCAACGCCAGTGGGCCAACCGTCAAACAGGACCCTGCCGGCGAGCTCACTCAGCTGCTCCACAAGCGCTGAAATGTCCTCACCTGGCTGCGCGTGTACGGTGCCGGTGAGGCTGCCTGGAACCTTGGCGAGCGCCTGTGACAGTTCGTCGTTGTTGGCGTACTCAATGAGGAGAGTTGTGGGGCCGAAGCACTCCTCCAGCAGCTCATCCGGACGTTCCAGCACATTGGCCGCGCTCGTTGAGAACACCACCGGAGCCGCGCCATCGGCCAGGCTGTCCTGATCCACAACGCCGCTCACCACCGCAACACCCGGCTGCTCCGCGACGCTGCGCAAGCCGTAAGGGTAGGCCTCCGCGATCCGCTCGGTCAGCATGGCCGCTGTCGGCTTGTCCTTGCTCGCCTCAGCCACCTGGGCAGCGAAGTCCGTGCCCGCAGGGATGAAAACGAGTCCGGGCTTGGTGCAGAACTGCCCCGCTCCCTGGGTGAACGAACCAGCCAGGCCAGCAGCAAGTTCTTTAGCACGATCGGCCAAGGCACCATCCGTGATGACCACCGGGTTCAGGCTGCCCAGTTCGCCGTAGAAGGGGAT
This sequence comes from Arthrobacter sp. StoSoilB13, assembly GCF_019977255.1. NCBI lineage: Bacteria > Bacillati > Actinomycetota > Actinomycetes > Micrococcales > Micrococcaceae > Arthrobacter > Arthrobacter sp. StoSoilB13. The sequence continues at coordinate 2,133,468 of NZ_AP024647.1, forward strand.
CGGTTCCGGGCGGGACGTTGCGAGGTCGAAGAGTGCGCGGCCGCCGGGAATGGACCCGGTGAAGCCCACCGCCTTGATGGCGGGATCCTGCACCAATGCGGTACCGGCCTCGCGTCCGCTCACGAGGGCGAAGATGCCCTCCGGGGCCCCCGCCTTCGCCAAGGCTTCGGTCACGATCCCGGCAGTCCGCTCGGACAGTCGTAGATGGCCGGAATGTGCTTTGACGATCACCGGGCAGCCGACAGCCAGCGCCGATGCAGTGTCGCCGCCGGCCACTGAGAACGCGAACGGGAAGTTCGACGCCGAGAACACTGCCACCGGTCCAATCGGACGCAGGATGCGGCGCAGGTCAGGCCCTGGGCGGGGTGGCGGCAGGATCCGCGTGATCGATGACGGCCTCCAAGTACGAGCCCTCCGTGATCACCCTCGCGAACAACCGGAGTTGGCCGCTCGTCCGCGCCACCTCACCGGTGAGCCGAACCGTGCCAAGGCTGGTTTCGGAGTCAGCTATGGCCACCAGTTCCGTCACGTTGGCGTCCAGCGCGTCGGCGACGGCGGTCAGCCAGGCTGCGCGCTCGGCGTCGGACGCTGCGGCGGTCACCTTGAAGGCTGCGGCGGCAGCGGCTGTAACCTCGGTCAGGTCAAGAGTTGCTGTACTCAATGTGGTTTCCTTTACTCTCAGGGGCGGAGCTCTGACGTGCGGCCGGCGTTGCGGCAAAGTCGAAGCCAAGACCTGGACTGCCTACGGAGCTGAGCCTGCTGTTGCGGATTCGGATGGGAGAGGGCCCGGCGAGGATGCCGAGTTGCTCGAAGGAAGCGTCTTCCACTTCTTCCACGCTCACGGCCTCAGCCAAGGTGAGCGCCAATTGTCCGGAGAGCTCCGGCAGAAGGTGCGGAGCCACCCTGATGCTGTTCGCACGGGCCAACTCAACGATCCTGCGGAACGGCGTGATGCCGCCCACGCGGACAATGTTGGGTTGGATAATGTCCACAGCTTCGGCTTCGATGAAGTCACGGAAACGGTAGATAGTGTGGACGTTCTCGCCAAGCGCGATAGGCACCGGAGAATGTTTACGCAGGCGCCGGTAGGCCCACAGATCGTCAGCACGGATTGGCTCTTCAAGCCATTCCAATCCGTACTCCCCCAAAACATCCAAGGCACGGAAAGTGTGCGCCAGGTCCCAGCGTTGGTTGGCATCAATCATGAGCAGGCGGTCGGGGCCAATGACCTGCCGGACTGCGGCAACCCGTTCAGCGTCTTCGCGTAGCTCAGGCTTTCCCACCTTGATCTTCACAGCCTTATGACCAGCGGCAACCCAGCGCTGTGCCTGCTCCACGAGCTGTTCCAGGGAGTAGTGCAGATTCACACCCGAGCCATAGACCTCCACCGATTCCTGGCGTTGGCCCAGAAGCCGGGTGACGGACGTGCCCGCCTGCCGCGCTTTAAGGTCCCACAGCGCAAGGTCCACGCCGGCCATGGCGATGGTGGTCAGGCCTCCCCCACCAGCTTCGTGCAGCCGCTTCCACAGCTGGTCCCAGACGATCTCCGGGTTGGCCTCGAGACCAAGGACGAAGGGGGCGATGTCGTGGTCCAGGAGCGCTTTGACCGCTTGGGGACCGATTGTGGGTGTCCACGAGAAACCGTGGCCCACGCCGCCGTCGTCAGTGGTTAGTTCGGTGACGATCACATGGTTCTCGGGGGCTTCAGCACCCCAGCTGCGCAGCAACGGAACCGTGATCAACCGTGTGCTGAGTCCGGTAATGCGCGCTGTCATCAGCTGACGGCCAACTCATGGCCCTTGGCCAGGATCGACTTGAGCTCCAACAGCTGTTCCTCCGTGGGGTCAACCAGCGGTGGTCGGACGGAGCCAACCGGGAGCCCTGCCAGGCGAAGGCCTGCCTTAATCAGCGAGACGCCGAAGCCGGGCGTCTGGTCGCGAAGCCTCACAAGGGGCGAATAGAACCCCTCGAGCAGGGCGTTGCGCCGTTCCTCGTCGCCTGACATGTAGGCGTCGTAATAGGCCTTTGCAATTTCCGGAGCCATGGCAAATGCCGCCGAGGAGTAGAGCGGGATGCCCAAGCCACGGTAAGCGCCCTGGGTCAGCTCTGCCGTGAGGAGCCCATTGAAAAGTGCGAAGTCGGTTCGGCCGCTGGCGTTGATGGCCGATACGATTTCCTGCGCGAGGCCGACGTCCCCGATCCCGTCTTTGAAGCCGATGACCTTGGGATTGGCAGTAAGGCGGGTCATGGCCGCGGCAGTGAACTTCGCCGTGCCACGGTGATAGACGATCACGGGCAGGCTACTGGCAGCGGCGATGGCCTCGACGTAAGCAACCACGCCGTCTGTTGGCCCCGTAACGAGGTACGGCGGGAGAACCAGCAGGGCATCGGCGCCTGCCTCCTCGGCAACCTTGGCGGCAGCAAGTGCGTGGCCGAGCGGGCCGCCGGCGCCTGCGACTACCGGAACAGCACCGTCAACAGCTTCGACGGCGGCAGCCACTACAGTGCGGATCTCATCCAGGGAGAGGGCGTGGAATTCACCCGTGCCACACGCTGGGAAAACACCTCCGGGGCCGTAAGGAAGGCGCGAGGTGATGTGCTCCTTCAGAAGGGCTACATCCACCGAGCCGTCTTCGGCAAAGGGTGTGACGGGGAAAAACAGTACGCCGTCGAAGTTCATGGTGTCTCCTTGGTTGCTCCCGCCGGGACCAGGCCGGCGTGATTCTCGTCGTTGAGTAGTGCTTGCTCTGATGCTGCTGAGTCTTCGCGTTCGAAGGGCGGCGTAAGTTCGGTTCGCCAACTGCGCGTGGGCTCCCAGCCAAGAAGCTCATGCGCTTTCCCGATGGAGAACGCGGGGCTGGTGCCGGTCAGGTGTTCGGTAAGCGGGCCGCTGCCCGGCAGGAAACGCGGGAACAGCTCAGCGAGCGGAGCAGTGGCCAAGGCATCCTTCGCTCCAACGAAGAAGACCTGCCCGTTGGGGATGGCGTCCATCTTCTCCAGCAGCACGTCCAGGAAGTCTGCCACGTCCCTTGCATCGACATAGTTGAACAGTGCCGGCGCGGACAGGGCGGGATCCTGCAACCGCTCGCGAACCGTGTGGCCCTGCTGCGTGGGCGCGCCCTGCCACTCCTCGGGGGAAATGACGTAGCAAGGCCGGAACGCCGCGTACCGGATCTTGTCCCCCTGCGCCGCGGCAAACATCTGCACTGTCTGCTCGGCGATCAGCTTGGACAACGCGTAAGCATTCCAGGGCTTGGGCGGCGTCTGCTCGTCCAGCGGGAACGACGGCGGCAGCCACCCGGCCGGTGAGCCGTAGCCCAGGGCAGTGGGGCTGCTTGCCGTAATAATCTTCGGAATACCCGCGTCGGTGGCTGCACTGATGACCCCGTAGGCGAGCCGGGTGTTCGTACTGAAGATGACTTCCTCAGGGGCGCTGAAAGGTACCGCGATAGCAGCGAGGTGAATGACGGCGTCGGGGTTTGTTTCCCGGAGGAGCCGCTCCGCTTCTCCCGGGGCCAAAAGGTCCGCCGCGTACTGCACGGTGCCGGCCGGCAACTGCTCCGCCGGGATGGCGTCGCGGTCAACCGAGACCACCTCGTGTCCGGCCTGGGCGAGGCCGGCCACGACGCTGCGGCCAAGCCGGCCGGAACCGCCGGTGACGAAAATCCTGCTCATGGTGTTTGTCCTCGTATGGTGTTGGGCCGTTAGGCCTGGCCGCGGCTGAGATCGATGCCCAGGCCAAGTTCGCTGATGCGGACGGGGAGTTCGGTGTCCAGGGACTGGTTGCCGGCGATGCCGACTGAGACGGAACGGAGGCCATCGATGTACCCCGACGGACGGCCCAGGGGGTCTACGCCGGGTCCATTGAAGAGGTCGGAGAGCAGCAGGTTGTCGCCGCCTCCGTGGCCTCCTTCCCCGTTGACGATCGGGACCTCGTAGGCCGCCTCCCAGTGACGCTGGACCACCAGGCGCTCACCGTTTCGTCGAACGGCGTCTTCTTCCTCAACAGGCGTGGCGCTGGGGTCCACCACAGTCTTCTTGTCTGTGCTGAATTGGACCGCTGCGCGCTCAACCACTTCGAGCTCGGCGCGGCCCTCCGTGCCGTTGACGCTGACCCTGTAGCCTTCCCACGGGCTGTGGGCGTTCAGCGAGTAACTCAACGTGGGCCCGCCCTGATAATCAACTACGAGGGCCAGGTTGTCCTCGATGGTGATGCCTTCCGTGAAGACGTCCTGGTCCCTCAGGTAGCCGTCGAACTTTTCATTGTCGTAGTACAGGGCCTTCAAGCGTTCGTCCTCCCGCATGTCCAGGCGGAACGGATCACGCGCCAGGCCATCAACCGTGCCGCGCTCCGGGCGGGCACCCAGACCGCGCTCGGCAGCATTCTTGTCGCCATAGAACCGGAGCCCCCCGGAGGCGAAAACGCGCTCGGGGACGTCATTGATCCACCAGTTGACGAGGTCGAAGTGGTGCGAGGCCTTGTGGATGAGGAGGCCCCCGGAGTTCTTCTTCTCACGGTGCCAGCGGCGGAAGTAGTCCGCGCCGTGCACAGTGTCCAACACCCAGGTGAAGTCGATGGACGTGACCTTGCCGATCACGCCGTTCTGGATGATCTCCTTAAGGGCGGTGTTGCGCGGCGAGTAACGGTAGTTGAAGGTGACTACGACGTTCCGCCCGGTTTCTGCCACGGCAGTGGTGATGCGGCGGCAGCCCTCGACATCGATCGTCAGCGGCTTTTCAACCACGACGTCGGCACCCGCCTCGAGCGCCTCCACGATGTAGTCCGCGTGGGTGTAGTCCGGCGTCGTGACAATGACGCGTTCGATGCCGTTGGCCTGGATGAACCCGGTCAGCTTTGCCGGCTCGAAGAACGCCACCGGCTCCGTTCCGCCGAGTTCCTTGATGAGTTCCTGGTAGAAATCCACGCGGCCCTGGTTCACGTCTGAGAGGGCGACGAGGTCAGCTACGTCTGCGTGCTGTCCATAGATCGCGCGAATGTACATTTCGGAGCGGCCCCCGGTCCCGATAAGGGCAATGCGGGTCCGATGGCGGGCAGTGCTTCCGGCGGAGAACCCGGAAGTGCCCGGTGCGGGCGACTGGGTCTCGGCGGTGTCGACGTTGACCATGGGAAGGCCCCTTTCAAAAGGCAGGAGTGAACCGCTTGACGGCCCGGCGTGATCTGGGAAGAATCATGAGAAAGCGTTTTCTCAGAGCGTTATAAGCTTTGTATCAAGACTCTGGCGGTTCCGTCAACCATTGCCCCAACGCAGGGGCAGCACGCGGACAGCCAACCGGAAGGGGCAACATGGCACGGAGGAACACCAATCGGCGGATTGGCATTGCCGATGTCGCGGAGAAGGCAGGCGTCTCGCACGCCACAGTGTCCCGCGTCATGAACGGTAACGCCGCCGTTGATCCGGGCATTGCCGAGCGCGTCCGTGCGGCGGCAGCCGAATTGAAGTACCAACCCAACCCGGTGGGCCGAAGCCTGGCCTTGGGCAAAACCGACACCATCGGCATAGTTGTCCCGGACCTGGCAAACCCCACGTTCCAGGCCATCCTCCGCGGACTTAGCATTGCCGCCTCCCAGGACGGGTATCGCGTCCTGATCGCGGATTCATCCGAAGTAACCAGCGAGGAAGCAATCCTGGCCGGAGAAGCCCGTCGCCGCTGCGATGGCGTGGTGCTCTGCGCACCCCGAATGGGCGATGCCGAACTTGAAGAGCTGGCACCTACCCTGCATCCGCTGGTACTCATCAACCGCACCACGGTGGCCACCAACACTCCAAGCCTCAGCGTGGACTACGGCCAAGGTATCCAGGAACTCGCCCAGCACCTGGTTGGCCTGGGCCACCGGCGGCTGGCGTACCTCTCCGGCCCGGAGCACAGCGCATCCAACCGCCAGCGCTTGGTGGGCCTGGAAAAATTCCGGAAAGAGCACCCGGAGATTGAACTCCAAATGCTCCACGGCGGGTCCAACTTCGACTCCGGACATGAATCCACCGAGGCCATAATCGCCAGTGGCGCCACCGGCATCCTGGCCTTCAACGACCTCGTCGCCATGGGTTTGCTCAGTGGCCTGCACGAGCGTGGCATGCGGGTTCCGGAGGACATCTCGGTGACGGGGTTCGACGACATCCCGTTCGCCAAGTACACCACTCCCCCACTGACCACCGCCGCCGTGCCCATCAATGAGCTGGGGAGCCTGGCGTGGCGCAGGATGCGGGAGCAGATCCAGCAGGCAGGCGAATCCACCACCCAAGCCCAGGATGAGTTCTCGCCGAGGATGGAAATCCGCAAGAGCACTGCAGCCCCGGCCTTCAAGCCCGCCTAGAAATGCAACGCGGGGTCACTTAGGGCCCATCCGGAAGCCCACCATGGGCCCTAAGTGACCCCGCGTTGCTCTATTCTCCGGAAGGCTGCGAGCCCACTCCGGCCTCTTTGTAGAAGCCTTCGATGTGGGCCGCCACGAGCTCTGCCGCCCGGCCGCCGTCGTTCGCGTTGACGGCAGCGAGGATGGCGCGATGCTCGGCCCTGAGCCGTTCGGAAGTCGCCTTCCAATCCGGAAGGTTCCCCGTCAACTCGCCGGCGTAGTTTTCAATTGCGCCCCGCAATGACGCCATCATTGCACTGACCACTGTATTTCCGGCAGCCTGTGCCAGTGCCACATGGAACCGGGCATCAAGGGCCAGGAACGCCTCGATGTCCGGACTGTTGTCCATTTGCTCGAGCAGCGCCGCCGCCTCATCAAGGGCAGGGGCGCCAACTTTGGCCCGGGCAGCTGCCCAGGATTCGAGCAGCACACGGGTCTCCACGATGTCGGCCACGGGAAGGTGTCGGGTTGCCACGTGGAGGCGGAGCGTGGAGCCCAGTGCAGAGCCGGGCTCGGCGATCACTACAGTTCCCGCGTCCTTGCCCGAGCCAACGCCCGCGCGCACAACACCCATTGCTTCAAGGATCCGCACGGCCTCCCGTACAGATGTCCTGGATACCTGCAGCTGCTCGGCCATTGCCCGCTCTCCGGGGAGCCGTCCGCCGAGGGCGAGGTCGCCGTCGGATAGCTGCTTTTCTATCCACTGCAGGACTAGTTCGTGGGTACGCATACGGGAATACTAGTTGATGTGGTCCAACCACATGGCTTACAGTGTGGTTAGACCACAGTGGTAGGACCACAGAATTTCAAGGGAGAACCGCATGACCGACACCCTCGATCCGAAGATCACAGCAGCCCCGGCCAATGCCGGGAGCGACGAAACCGTCAGCCGGCCGCCCCAGCCGACGCCCGCCGTCGTGCAACCTCCGGCACTGAAGCGGCGCATCCCCAAGGTGTCGGACCTGGCGCCGCTCATGCAGTTCAAGAAGCCCGAATTCAGCAAGGCCGCCCGCCTCAAGCGCGCCAGCACCATCTGGGACCTGCGCGACATCGCCAAGCGCCGCACGCCGCAGGCCCCCTTCGACTACACCGACGGCGCCGCGGAAGCCGAGATCACGCTGCGCCGGGCGCGCCAGGCGTTCCAGGACATCGAATTCCGCCCCGGGATCCTTCGCGATGTTTCCAGGATCGACCTCCGCACGGACATTCTGGGGAAGGAATCGCGCCTCCCCTTCGGCATTGCGCCCACCGGATTCACCCGAATGATGCAGTCCGAGGGCGAATACGCCGGCTCGCAGGCCGCAGAAGCTGCCGGCATTCCCTACACGCTGTCCACGATGGGCACGGCCTCGATCGAGGACGTTGCTACGGCGGCTCCGAACGGCCGCAACTGGTTCCAGCTGTACCTCTGGACCGATCGTGACCGCTCCCTGGAGTTGATCGAGCGCGCCGCCAAAGCAGGCAACGATACCCTCATGGTGACCGTGGATACTGCTGTAGCCGGGGCTCGCCTGAGGGATGTCCGTAACGGCATGACCATCCCGCCGGCGCTGACACTCAAGACAGTCCTGGATGCGTCCTACCGACCCGCGTGGTGGTTCAACTTCCTGACACATGAGCCACTGACCTTCGCGTCGCTCTCGCGGTATACGGGAACGGTGGCGGACCTCATCAACTCAATGTTCGACCCCACGCTGACGTATGAAGACCTTGATTGGCTGCGTGAAACCTGGAAGGGCAAGCTTGTGGTCAAGGGCATCCAGACGGTAGAAGACGCCCGCAAGGTGGTGGACCACGGCGCCGACGGCATCGTCCTGTCCAACCATGGTGGCCGCCAACTGGACCGGGCGCCTATCCCGTTCCATTTGTTGCCTGAAGTTTCGGCGGCCCCTGCAGGCGGACAAGAGCAAGGCCGCGATCATGCTGGATACGGGCATCATGAGCGGCGCCGATATCGTGGCAGCCCTCGCTTTGGGGGCAGACTTTGCCTTGATCGGCCGCGCATACCTCTATGGACTCATGGCCGGTGGACGCGAAGGCGTGGACCGCACGATCCAGATCCTCGAGAAGGACATGACCCGCACCATGGCGCTCCTGGGCGTCAGCAAGGTATCGGACCTGAACCCGGACCACGTGCGGCTGCTGCAGAGCTAGCCCACCCAACTAGGTCGCAGTTAAGCACGTTTTGAGCCCGCTAAACGCGCTTAATTGCGACCCAATTGGGGGCGCGGGCGCTAGATCAGGCCCTGGGCCAGCATCGCGTCGGCTACCTTGACGAATCCGCCGATGTTGGCGCCCACCACATAGTTTCCGGGCGAACCATATTCTTCGGCGGTTTCTGCGCAGCGGTCATGGATGCCCACCATGATCTCGGTAAGCCGCTGTTCCGTGTGCTCGAATGACCACGAATCACGGCTGGCGTTCTGCTGCATTTCCAGCGCGGACGTAGCAACACCACCAGCATTGGCGGCTTTACCCGGGCCGAACAGAACGCCCGCCTCCTGGAACACTGACACTGCCGAACGCGTGGAGGGCATGTTGGCGCCTTCAGCTACGGCAATCAGGCCGTTGCTGACCAACTTGGCGGCAGCTTCGCCGTCGAGCTCGTTCTGCGTGGCGCATGGCAGCGCGACCGTGCCGTTCACGTCCCACACGGAACCGCCGGCAACGTGGCTGACTCCGGAACGGCGCGCAGCGTATTCGGTGAGGCGCCCGCGTTCCACTTCCTTGATCTGGCTGAGAAGCCCGACGTCGATTCCCGCCTCATCCACGACGTAACCGGCGGAATCGGAACAGGCCACCACGGTTGCACCGAGGGATTGTGCCTTGGCAATCGCGTTGATGGCCACGTTTCCGGAACCGGACACCACAACGCGCTGGCCATCAAAGGAAGCACCACGGGTCTTGAGCATCTCCTGGGCGAAGATCACGGTGCCGTAGCCGGTAGCCTCCGGCCGGACCAACGAGCCACCCCAGGAAATCCCCTTGCCGGTGAGGACGCCGGATTCATAGCGGTTGGTGATGCGCTTGTACTGGCCAAAGAGGTAGCCGATCTCGCGCCCGCCAACCCCAATATCGCCGGCCGGGACATCGGTGTATTCACCGATATGCCGGTACAACTCAGTCATGAACGACTGGCAGAACCGCATGATCTCGGCGTCGGAGCGTCCGCGGGGATCGAAGTCGGAGCCGCCCTTGCCACCGCCGATCGGCATGCCTGTAAGGGCATTCTTGAAGATCTGCTCAAAGCCGAGGAACTTCACGATGCCCAGGTACACCGACGGGTGGAACCGGAGCCCGCCTTTGTACGGCCCAAGCGCCGAGTTGAACTCCACCCGAAAACCGCGGTTTACGTGGACGCGGCCTGAGTCGTCGGTCCACGGCACGCGGAAGATGATCTGCCGTTCGGGTTCGCACAGACGCTCCAGCACGGCACCCTCAAGGAATTCGGGGTGCCGATCGTGAACAGGCCCCAGGCTTTCGAAGACCTCGGTGACCGCCTGGTGGAACTCCTTCTCGCCAGGGTTCCGCGCCAATACGGTGTTCCGGACAGCTTCGAGCCTCGAATCCATGCGTCTTCCTATCCATCCATGCGCCGACTGGCGACGAGACGATTCAGTCCCGTCATCGTTGCATCATTGGACGTAGGATCTCCATCCAGCGAGAATGTGACCCACGGGAAGAGTTAACACAACCGTAGAAAAACCCCGCAAACGCAAGGAAACCTGACGCTAACGAAACCTCACAAGGTGTTCAAGATCACGCTGGATTGAGTGGGTAAGCGAACTAGCGCTTGCGACCGAATTTCGGAAGGTTGGGAAGATTCGGAAGGTTGGCCAGCAGATCCGCCGCTTTAGTGGCAGCGCGGCCAACAGTCCGGCCAATCTGCTGCGGAACGGTATCGTCCGATGCCGGATCCAGCGAGACGGGCATCCCATCTGAGTGGACTTTCACGGCCTTGCTGACGGCCTCGGCACGAGTTGCAACGAGATCCGGCACAGTGGGTTCCACATTCGACGCGGCAGGCACAGCCTCAGCGGAAGCCACCGTTTGCGGCGCTGCTTCCTCGGATGGTCCGACGGCGGCACCAGCCGAGGGTCCGACGTCGAACGTTTCCAGCCAGGTAGCCACACCTGCCAGCGGCTTCGGGTTCAGCGCGTAGTAGCGCTTCTGCCCCTGGGCGCGCATGCTGACGAGGTCAGCCTCGCGGAGCACCTTCAGATGCTTGGAGATAGTGGGCTGGCTTGCAGCCAGTTCTTCCACCAGTTCGCCTACAGCTTTATCCCCAGAGCGGAGTGAAACCAGGATGTCGCGCCTGGTTGCCTCAGCTATGACGGCAAATACGTCGTCAGTCACCATGCCTCCCACCCTAGCGACATATACGCCAAATGGCATCCCTGTTTCGTGCCGCGACGGTGGTGGATCGTTGACCCTATCCAAGGCCAATGCTAAAACGGATTCACGGTCCGTCCGGGCTGCCAGGCCCCCGGCCGCCAAGAGCACGGGGTGCAAGGCCATGACTGACTATTTCCGGCGTCAAATGTTCAACATCATCGCCGCGGTATTTCTGGCACTTTTCGTGTTCGTTTGGGCTGCCGTCCTGTTGCGCGTCGGAACCTGGGTGCCCACCGGCGGTGCGGTTGCACCTGAACTCAATGGTGCCCTTGTAACAGCTGCAGGCGTACTCGCCACATCCCTGAGTTCCCTGACGGCATCCGCACTTGGCTTCACGATTTCCGAGGTCAAGAGGGACCAAGCCGAGGCTGGCCAGAGCAGCACTCTTGTCAGCCCCACCGAGGTGGCCAACAGGCTCTCCGGCCGTGTGATCTTCGCGATTATGGTCTATATGACCATGGGCATGCTCGTGTTGGTGCTGTGGCTGTTCAAAGGGCAAGCGTCCACGGACCTCATCGGCGCATTTGCCTTGTCCTTGCTGGGATGGCTCGTGGGTGCAGCGGGCGTGGTGTTCCAAACAGAGAACACCGGGCCGTAGGTGGCGAGACCGTCTAATCGAACCAGGGATCGAGCCCGTACAAAGGAAAGATCTCCTTGCGCGTGGCAATGACCGTCCGGTCCACCTCGTCCGCGGGGTCGTATCCAACTTCCCAGGAACGCCACCAGACATCCACGTCATCGCTCATCGACTCGGGCGCCCAAACCCCGTAAGTTTCCCTGACGTAGGTCCGCCAGGCCTCGGGAACGGGCGTGCTTAGCGGGACCGGCCGCTGCGTCACCATCCCGATCAGGTGGCTCCACGCACGTGGCACAACACCCGTGATGTCATAGCCACCTCCACCAGTGGCTATCCACCGGTTATCGCAGTACCTGGCGGCAAGGCTGGCGACGGCGCTGGCCGCCTCCCGCTGCCCGTCCACGCTGAGGTTGAGGTGCGTCAATGGATCCAGGCGGTGCGAATCACAGCCGTGCTGGCTGACAATCACCTCGGGATTGAAAGCTCCAACCAGCTGCGGTACCACCGCGTGAAAGGCGCGAAGCCATGCGGCGTCTCCCGTGAACGCCGGCAACGCAACATTGACAACCGTGCCTTGCGCATCCGGGCCGCCGGTTTCATTTGCGAAACCCGTTCCCGGAAAGAGGGTAAGCCCGGATTCGTGCAGGGAAATTGTCATGACGCGGGGGTCATTCCAAAAAATGCTTTGTGTTCCGTCGCCATGGTGGGCATCGACGTCGATGCTCACCACGCGCCGCACACCGCCGTCCAGAAGCCGCTGGATGGCGATTGCGACGTCGTTATAGACGCAGAATCCGCTGGCCCGCTCGCGCGCGGCATGATGCAATCCACCACTGAAATTCACGGCGCGCACGGCCTTCCCGGAGAGGATGGACTCAGCAGCCAACAGGGAACCACCGGCGAGTCGGGCACTGGCCTCGTGCATGCCGGCAAATGCGGGATCATCCTCGGTTCCGAGCCCCCGGTCTTCCTCGGGCATGGACGGATCCTGGCTAACGCGGCGCACCGCCGCGACGTACTCCGCGCTGTGCACCGAGCAAAGTTCGACGTCGGTGGCCAGCTCCGGCTTCTCCACCGCCACATGGCTGTGGTTGAAAAGACCAAGGGATTCCGCGAGCCTCGCAGTTAACTCCAGCCGCTGCGGGGCCATAGGATGGCTGGGACCAAAGTTGTAAGCAGTCATGGCCGGATCCCACACAACCGTCGTTGGCAGTGCGGATCGCGTAATGCTGGAAGCAGTTGTTCCAAGCCTGGAGTTCATCCAGAACAGGCTACCTGAGGCCGCGGAGCTCTACCGCCCGGTTACGCTGCAGGAATAGTGGTTTACTACTCAGGAAAGCATGTTCAACCGAGGAAGAACCCATGTCTCAAAGCCAGTCGCGCTCTGCGAGCCCGGCCAACTGGCAACCCGGCCAGCAGGAACGTGAAGGTCTGTGGATTTTCACGCGTGCGCGCGACTTCATTGACAACATCGCCAACACGTCCCCGGCCCGCCTGGCCCTGGTCGCTTTCGCCTCGGTGATCCTGCTCTTCACAGGCTTGTTGTCCTTGCCGTTCTCCTCGGCTTCGGGCGAACCTACTCCTCTGCACCAGGCCATGTTCACGGCGGTTTCCAGTGTCTGCGTGACCGGCCTGACCGTGGTTTCCACCGCCACCCACTGGTCCTTCCTTGGCCAGCTCATTATTTTGGTGGGCATCTTCGTGGGCGGCCTTGGCACTTTGACCCTCGCTTCACTGTTGGCCCTCATGGTCAGCAAGCGGCTAGGTGTACGCGGCAAGCTCATCGCCCAGGAGGCCATGAACAACGCCGGCAGGCTTGGTGAAGTGGGTACGCTGCTGCGCATCGTCATCGTGACCTCCGTGGTGATCGAAGGCGCCCTTGCCTTGGCCCTGATCCCCCGCTTCATGCTTCTCGGCGAGCCATTCTGGCAGTCGGTGTGGCACGGGGTCTTCTACTCGATCTCGTCCTTCAACAATGCCGGATTTACGCCGCACTCGGACGGAATCGTGCCCTACGAGACCGACCTCTGGATCCTGGTTCCACTCATGTTGGGCGTGTTCCTTGGCAGCCTCGGCTTCCCGGTAGTGATGGTTCTGCAACAGAACGGCCTGAACTGGAAGAAGTGGAACCTCCACACCAAGCTCACCATCCAGGTGTCCTTCATCCTGCTGCTCGCCGGCACGGTCCTGTGGGCGCTCATGGAATGGGACAACGTGCGGACCATCGCGCACATGGATCTTGGCGACAAGCTCATCCATTCCCTCTTTGCATCAGTGATGACGCGCTCAGGCGGGTTCAACCTGGTTGACCAGAACCACATGGAATCCACCACGATGCTCCTCACGGATGCCCTCATGTTTGCCGGCGGCGGCTCGGCGTCCACCGCGGGTGGCATCAAGGTGACCACTATCGCGGTCATGTTCCTCGCCATTGTTGCCGAGGCCCGTGGAGATGCCGATGTGAAGGTCTACGGACGCACGATTCCCCAAGGCACCATGCGGGTGGCCATCTCGGTGATTGTTGCCGGCGCCACACTTGTATCGGTCGCGGCATTCCTGCTGCTCTCCATCAGCGGCGCAACACTGGACAGGGTGCTCTTTGAAACCATCTCCGCCTTTGCCACAGTGGGACTGAGCACCAACCTCAGCGCCGAGCTGCCGCCGTCGGGCGTTTACGTCCTGACCGCACTCATGTTCGCAGGCCGTGTGGGCACCGTAACCCTCGCTGCCGGCCTGGCCCTGCGCCAGCGCAGCCAGCTGTACCACTACCCGGAAGAGAGGCCAATCATTGGCTAGTACCACAGGGGCGGCCAACCGCCCCGCCCACAACGCACCAGTGCTGGTCATTGGCCTTGGCCGGTTCGGGTCGGCCACAGCCGAGCAATTGGTCAAGCAAGGCCGGGAAGTCCTGGCGATTGAACGCGACCGGACGCTCGTCCAGAAATGGGCGCCCGTGCTCACCCACGTGGTTGAGGCGGACGCCACCAACATCGATGCCTTGCGCCAGCTGGGGGCCCAGGAGTTCAGCTCCGCCGTGGTGGGCGTGGGCACGTCCATCGAGTCCTCGGTGCTCATCACGGTGAACCTGGTGGACCTGGGCATCCAACACCTCTGGGTCAAGGCGATCACCCCATCCCACGGCAAGATCCTCAGCCGGATCGGCGCAAACCACGTGATCTACCCGGAAGCCGACGCCGGCGTCCGTGCCGCGCACCTGGTGTCAGGGCGCATGCTGGACTTCATCGAGTTCGACGACGACTACGCGATCGTCAAGATGTATCCGCCCAAGGAAACTGTTGGCTTCACGTTGGAGGAATCCAAGGTGCGTTCCAAATACGGCGTGACGATCGTCGGCGTGAAGACCCCCGGTGAGGACTTCACGTATGCGCGGCCGGAAACCAAGGTGTCAGGACACGACATGCTGATCGTGTCCGGACACGTCGATCTCCTGGAGCGCTTCGCAGCACGGCCCTAGGGCGCGGTTAGCCCAGCTGTTTTGTGATCTCGGCTGCGCGGTTGGCAGCCGCACGGGCTCCCTCCGCGATGATCCTGGGGATCCCGCCGTCGTCGAATGCTGCGATAGCTCGCTCGGTGGTGCCGTTGGGACTGGTTACGGCAACGCGAAGTGCAGTGGGGTCCGCACCTGGTTCCGCCAGCATGAAACCGGCGCCCGCCACCGTTTCGCGGGCCAGCATGACGGACAGTTCGGCGTCCAGCCCCAATTCAACACCCGCAGCGGCCATGGCCTCAGCCAAATAGAACGCGTAGGCGGGGCCGGATCCACTGATGGCGGACAAGGCGTCCACTTGCTCCTCGGGCACCTCCACAACCTTGCCGGCTCCTGCCAGCGCTGCCTTCACCTTCTCCAGCTGTTCCGGGGTGCAGTGCGTCCCGGGCGAAACGGATACGACGCCGCGACCCAGCTTTGCGGGTGTGTTCGGCATGGTGCGGATCACCGGCTGCCCCTCCGGGAGGGCGGCCTCAAGCTGCGCGATGGAAACCGCAGCAGCCACGCTCACAACAACGGTGTCCTTGGCGAGTGCCGGGCTGATTTCCCGGGCAAGGTCTGTAATGCCAACTGGCTTGACGCCAAGGATGACTATGCCGGAACCCTTGGCGGCGAGCTTGTTGTTGTCCGGCTCTTCCTCGCCGGCGATCGCCATAACGCCGTACCGCTGCGCAAGCTCTTCTGCGCGCTCGGCACGTCGGACAGTGGCGACGACATCGGATGGGTCAGCCCCGGCGGCAAGGAGACCGGCCAGAATTGCCTCGTTCATGGATCCACAGCCAAGGAATGCGATTCGGTTGCTCATTGCACCATCATGGCAGTTTGCCTATGGAGGGGTCGAACGCTGTCCGGATTCACAGCTTGTTCCCAAGAATATTGCAGGCAGCACCCAACCTTGGTCCGTAACTTAGTAGTTACCTCATTGAGGGTGCGAGTGATGAGGCGGGCATGGGGATGCCCGCCAACAGCACCGGTGGCCGGGGCGGGTTTTCCCCCATTTCCCGATTCGGCCGCCGGTGCTTTCGCTTTTAATGGCGTTGGCTTCCAATTACCGAGTTGGCTTCCAATTAGCGAGTTGGCTTCTAATTATCGTGCGACCGCACCAGCGGGATGCTGAGGTGCTGACGCGCGAAACGAAGCGTTTCAGCCAACATTTCTTCACGCTCACCAGCCACCTTGGCCTTGCGGGTTGAAATCTCCGCCACCACAACACCACTGAAACCGTTGGAAGCAAGGTGTTGGAGGGCGTCGGCGCACTGCTGCGTCCCCGTACCCGGCACCAGGTGCTCGTCCTTCCCGGAACCTGAACCATCCGTGAGGTGAACGTGGCGGAGTTTGCTGCCTAGTGCCTGGATGGCTTCCAAACTGTTTGCCCCCGCAGTTGCCGCATGCGAGAAGTCCCAAGTGACGTCGTCGTAATCCTGTCCCAAGGGATCCCAGTGCGGTAGGTAGGCAACAGCCTCCCGTCCGCGGACGCGCCACGGGTACATGTTCTCCACCGCGATGTGCACTTGATACATCGCAGCGATTTCCCGAACGCCCGCAGCGAAGTTCTCGGCATAATTCGACTGCCAGCGGAACGGTGGATGGACCACCACGGTGTCGCAGCCGACCTCCCTGGCCATCTGGCAGGACTTCTCGATCTTGTTCCATGCGGCTCCCCAGACCTGCTGGGTGAGCAGCAGCGTGGGCGCGTGAATAGAGACGATCTGCTGGTGGTAACGATGGCTCAGCTGGATGAGGGCGTCCGGATTCTGGCTCACGGCGTTGTTGGTGACCATGACCTCAACACCTTCATAACCAAGGTCCTGGGCAACCGCGAAAGCATCATGGACGCTCAGCGGATAGACGGAGGCACTGGACAGCGCCACCGGGATGTGGCGGTTATTTGCAACGGGCTCGACGTCGGTGCTCATCTCAGGAAGCCAGCCCGCCTGCCACGGGGGCCGGAATTGGTGCAGGAGCAGGGTTGTTCACGGGCACAGGGAACTCCTCAAACGTGTGCTGGGGCTCGTCGTTGTCCGTCGTCTTGTCGCCTTCCTTGGCTGCTTTTTTCTTGGACTTGTCCTTCTTGCGCTTCCCGACGTGAGGCGCGGGATCCACGGCATCATCGAAGACCAACTGGTCCAGGCGTCGAAGGATCAGCCCTTCCCGCAAAGCCCACGGACAGATTTCCATCTTAGGGAATTCAAAGAGCTCCAACGCGGCCTCCGCCACCAAAGCCCCGGCCAGCAATTGTCGGGCGCGCGCATCTGAAACGCCCGGGAGATACAACCGGTCCTCAACTTTCATGGCGGATATGCGCTGGGCCCACAAGCCAAGATCGGCAGCGTGGAGTTCCCGTTTCACATACGGACCGGCCGCACTGGGGGCAGCACCAGCGATCCGCGCAAGGGAGCGGAACGTCTTGGAGGTACCCGCCACCAGGTTGGCCCGGCCAAGCTCGTGGAAATTGCGGACAACAGGCTTGAGGGTAGAGCGAATGTACCGCCTCAGCTCCTTGACGCTCTTGGCGCTGGGTGGATCATCATGGAGCCAATCCCGCGTCAGCCTGCTGGCTCCCAACGGAACGGAGGTAGCGAATTCCGGGAGTTCGTCCGTGCCGTAGGCCATTTCGAAGGATCCCCCGCCAATGTCCAGATCCAGGATCGGACCGGCGCCCCAGCCGTACCAACGACGAACGGCAAAGAAAGTCATGGACGCTTCTTCGCTGCCCGTGAGCTCCTGGAGAGTCACCGTAGTCTCGTGTTTGACGCGGGCCAGGACCTCGGCGCCGTTGGTTGCCTCACGGATTGCCGAGGTACAAAACGCGAGCAAATCCTCGGCCTTGTGGCGTGCTGCGAATTCCCACGCCTCCAGGACGAACTCAATCAGCTCAGTCTGGCCGGCATCGTTGATGTTGCCATCGCCGTCGAGGTATTGCACCAGGGAGAGTGGCCGTTTGTGGGAGGCAAAAGCCACTGGGCGGGCACCGGGATGGGCGTCCACGAGCAGCAGGTGGACGGTGTTTGAACCGATATCGAGAACGCCAAGACGCATTCTGCCATTATTCACTGATTCGAAGCCGGGGAAGCAACTTGGCGTCCACGTTTCGCTGACAGGCAGACCTCCCGTGCCCAGGATGCCAGCTATTCCGTTGGCTCCCCTGCCTCGTCTGCCCGTTTGAAGTCGCGGCGGATATTGGCGATCCCCTCAGGATCGATTTCGAAGCCATATTCGCTTCCGGGGTTGATGACCATGCCCAGTTCGTCGCCGATGTTACCGAGGATCGCCGAACCCATGGTGCCCAGAATGTGCGGGGGGCCGCTTCCAGAAAGCGCTCATCCACTCGGCTTGGGTGGCTGAACACCGCAAGAACAGGCTGTCCGTCAGCGTTCGAAAGGACCAATGGCTCTACGGCAGAGTCCGGTCCATCCACTGCTTCGGAACTGATGAGGTAGACCTCGTTGTTCAGGAAAGCAAGGATGACGTCTACCGGGTTGGCGTCCGGCTGTTCAGCCAAGGCGAGCTTCGCTTCGAGGTCGTTCAAGGGTCCGTTGTCCGGTGAAGAAGTCTGTTCAGTCATGGTTCTACTCGACCACGCTGCCGTCCGGGACGCAATTCGATGGCTTCCCGGACCGCACCCTGTCTTGTTGAGGCGTCACCTTGTAGCCGGCCGCTCGTGGCCCGGCTGCTGTTGGCCCGGCTGCTTGTTGGCCCGCCTGCTTTTGGCCGGGCTACTTTTGGCTGGCTACTTTTTGGCGGCGGCTTTCCTGGCTGGCGCCTTGCGCGTAGTCGTCCGTTTGACGGGGCCCTTGGCCCGCTTCTCGGCAAGAAGTTCGACGGCGCGTTCCCGGGTCAGTTCCTCAAGGGACGTTGATCGCGGAACCGTGATGTTCGTGACGCCATCGGTGATGTATGGACCGAATCGGCCCTCCTTCACGACAATGTTCTTCTCCGACACGGGGTCCGGTCCGAACTCGGCCAGCGGCGGCACGGCGGCCCGGGCACCACGCTGCTTGGGCTGGGAGTAGATCTCCAAGGCCTGTTCCAGTGTGATGGTGAAGATTTCTTCTTCGGAGCCGATTGAACGGGAGTCCGTACCCTTCTTCAGGTAAGGTCCGAACCGGCCGTTCTGGACGGTGATGACATTTCCTTCAGCGTCCTCGCCCAGCACCCGGGGCAGGCTCATGAGCTGCAGGGGCCTCATCCAGGGTGACGCTGTCCACGGTCATGGACTTGAACAGCGAACCTGTGCGTGGTTTGGCTTTCACCGGCTTCTTTGGAGGCTTGGGCTTGCCGTTCTTGTAGTACTCAACGGGCTGGTTTGCCAGCTGTTCCTCGGTCATCTCGGGAATGATCTCGGTGACGTAGGCGCCGTAACGGCCGTTCTTGGCAACCACGGTATGGCCCGTGTGTGGATCGGTTCCCAGGACACGTTCCTCAGGAGCTGCAGTTTCCATGAGCTCGATTGCCTTGGCGGCTGTCAACTCATCCGGTGCGAGTTCCTCCGGGACGTTGGCCCGTGCGGACTCCACCACTTCACCGGTCTTCTCGTCAACGGTGGGAATGCTGCTTTCCAGGTACGGGCCGAACTTACCCACACGCAAGGTGATGCCCTCCGCTATGGGCACGGAGTTGATCTCGCGGGCGTCAATCTCGCCGAGGTTGTTCACGATGCTCAACAGCCCGGGATCAGCGTCTTCACCATAGTAGAAGTGCTTCAGCCACGCTGCGCCTACGGCTTGGCCGTTGGCGATTTTGTCCAGATCGCCTTCCATGTCAGCGGTGAACTCGTAGTCGACGTAATCCGTGAAGTGCTGCTCAAGCAAGCGAATCACCGAGAAAGCGATCCAGCTGGGGACCAGGGCAGAACCTTGTTTGCGGACATAACCACGGTCCTGGATGGTGGAAATCGTGGAGGCATAGGTCGACGGACGGCCGATGCCCCTCTTTTCCAGCTCAGCAGTCAGCGACGCTTCGGTGTAGCGCGGAGGCGGTGAGGTTTCGTGCCCCACAGCGACGATGTCCGAGGCCTGCAGGGAGTCATCCTTGGCCACGTTGGGCAGCCGGCGCGCTTCATCGGAGTCTTCATCTCCGCGGCTCTCGTCCTTGCCTTCCTCATAGGCGGCGAGGAAGCCGGGAAAGGTGATGACGGTACCGGAGGCCGAGAATTCAGCGTCGCGCCCGTCAGCTGCTACGGCACCCAGCCGGATGGTGGCCGTGGAGCCCTTGGCATCGGCCATCTGGGACGCGACCGTGCGCTTCCAAATGAGCTCGTACAAACGGAATTCGTCTCCGCTGAGCTGCTTGGCCACCTGGGCGGGAGTGCGGAACGAGTCACCGGCGGGGCGGATGGCCTCGTGGGCCTCCTGGGCATTTGCAGCTTTGTTGGCGTAGACGCGGGGGCTTTGGGGCACGTACTCGGGGCCGTAGAGCTCCGCGGCCTGGCGCCGGGCTGCTGTGACAGCTTCATCGCTCAAAGCGGAGGAGTCCGTACGCATATAAGTGATGTAGCCGTTTTCGTACAGGCGCTGGGCGACCTGCATGGTGCTCTTCGAGGAGAACCTGAGCTTTCGGCCGGCTTCCTGCTGCAGCGTGGAGGTGGTGAACGGTGCGGCAGGACGGCGTGTGTACGGCTTGGTGTCTACCGAACGAACGCGGAAATCGGCGTTCTGCAGGGCCTGCGGCCAAGGACGTGGCAAGTTCCTCGTTCAGGTGCACCACGTTGGAGGATGTGAGCTGGCCATTGTCATTAAAGTCACGACCACTGGCGACCTTGGAACCGTCCACCGCAGCAAGCTTCGCCTTGAAGGATCCCGAGTCGGCTCCGAACTGGCCGGTGAGGTCCCAGTAGGAAGCGGCCCGGAAAGCCATACGTTCGCGTTCGCGGTCAACCACCATGCGGGTAACCACGGACTGCACACGTCCTGCGGAGAGCCCCCTGGCGACCTTGCGCCACAGAACCGGCGAGATTTCGTAGCCATAGAGCCTGTCCAGAATACGCCGGGTCTCCTGGGCATCAACCAGTGCGGTATCGACGTCCCGAAGGTTATCCATGGCACGGTGAATAGCTTCCTTGGTGATTTCGCCAAAAGTCATGCGATACACGGGAACTTTGGGTTTAAGGACCTCAAGGAGGTGCCACGCGATGGCTTCGCCCTCGCGGTCCCCATCGGTTGCGAGATAGAGCGCGTCAGCGTCTTTCAGCTGCGCCTTGAGCTCGGCGACCTTTTTCTTCTTGTCCGGGGATACGACGTAGTACGGCTTGAAGTCGTTTTCGATGTCGACGGCGAACTTGCCCAGCGAGGTCTTCTTCAGTTCTGCAGGGAGGTCTGATGGCTGCGGGAGATCCCGGATATGGCCGATGGAAGCCTCGACGATGAAGCCCTCGCCAAGATACTTGGCGATGGTCTTGCTCTTGGCCGGAGACTCCACGATCACGAGTTTCTTGCCGGTTTTTGCCTTGCTGGGCACGGTGCTCCTACAGAAAAAATGTGTAATTGGGCTGGTGCCCATATTGGCCTAGTTCACCATAGATTGCAGAATCCTGCGTTCCGGTGTGGAAATCCGAGGGGCTGGCCGGACCCCTAGTGCCCAGGTGCCATGCGGTCATCCGGGATCATTGACCACAGAGTAGCAACACGCTCGGCACCTTGTGGAATCCGGGTGGGGTCGTCCAGTTCGTACTCCCGCAGGACCTCCCTGATCCGTTCGGAAAGCTCTTTGCGCTGCTGGTTGGTCAAGTACAGCAAATTGCTCGCCAGCACCACCGACGCCGGCTCGTCCGCCGCTTCGCCACGTTGCCGGCGTTCTCCGCGGGCCTTGGCAAAAGCCGAAGCTCTGCGCCGGAAGGCATCCAGCTCAAGATCGACCACTGCGATCTCCGGGCTGGCCACGCTGCCGCCTGAAATCCTGAAGTCAGTTCCAGCAGCCTTCCAACGGCGTTCCCTTGCGTCGCCGGCATTTTCCGCGGGGGCAACGATGCCCCACTTCTGGAGCGCGCGGAGGTGGTAGCTCATGGCACTGGGCGTCAGGCCGGTGCGGGCAGCGAGCTCAGTGGCTGTGTGGCTTACCTGTGTTGCGTAGAGCTCGGAGATGACCTCCAGGCGGGCGGCGTGCGCCAATGCACGGATAGCCTTGGGATCGGTTATCTCAACCGTTTTCTCGGCCCTCTTTCGCCGAGGGGCATCGCCCGACGCCTGGGATGTCTGGTTGTTCGCAATCACTTCATCAGTGTAAGCAGGGTCACTAACTGAGGACTTGCTACCGAGCGGGCGCGGCGGCCGTGCACTGTTCATACGGACGCCTCTTGCGTATCCGGGAGGAGGAACCCGTCCAGGACGAGATTCCGTACTTCGGCAAGAAGCCCTTCTTGGAAGGACCCTGAATCGAAGTCGTCCGCGCCGCCCAGGAGTGCTTCCAAGGCTCCGGCAATCTGCCTTACGGATAATTGGCCATCACAAGCAGAGACAAAGCCCGCCAGCTCCGTGCTGAGCAGGTTTGTTCGACGAAGGCCGGCCCCTTGCCTAAGGAGGATCACGCCTGGATGCACCGCCCCGGGACGCTGATGGCGTTCTTCGGTGACGTCCTCGGCCACCACAAGGTGTATTTCCGGCAAAGTACTGCCAGCGAGCCAGTCCGCGCGTTTCACGGCCGCGCCCAGATGGGGACCGATAGGTTGCTCAATGGGGTAAGTAATCTCCTCAAACCGGCTGATGCGTGCTTCGTTTGAAGTTTGTGGGCGGCGTAGCCAGATCATGCCAAAGCCGATTCCTTCAACATCCCTCGACGCGAAGTCCTCGAGGTACGCGGCGTATGACTGCTGATAGTGGCTGCGGTCCCGGTTCTCCGAAGCGTCCTGCAGCCAGGTCTCTGCGTACTGCTCCGGGCTCAGCTGCTCACGTTGAATGAACCAAACGTCCAGGCCTGAACCTTTCAGCCATGAGGAAGGCCTGTCATGCCATGGTGTCCCTGTGCGGATCTCCCAGTTGCCGAGCATTTGGGCTGTGCCGCCGGGTTCAAGGACGCCTGCCAGGGTCCGCGCCAACGAGGCGACGATCTCATCGCCGGGCAGGCCGCCGTCGCGGTATGTAAATTGATCAGCCAAGGATTCACCGGCGCTGCGCGGGGTAATGACGAAGGGCGGGTTGGAGACGACGAGCCCGAAACGTTCCCCCGCCACGGGTTCCAGGAGCGAGCCCAGGCGCAGGCTGACGCGGGCTTCGAGGTTGTTCGGATCCAGGTCCAGTTCCTGAGCGTTAAGGAGCAGATTGAAACGGGTGAAGGCGAGCGCCCTCCCGGAGATGTCCGTTGCCGTGACATGTTCGCAGTGATGCAACAAATGGAACGTCTGGATGCCGCAGCCTGTCCCGAGGTCCAGCGCACGGTGCGTGTGCTGCCTGATGGTTGTCTGGACAAGGGTTGTTGATGCCCGTCCTATCCCCAGCACGTGGTCGTTCCTTAGGACCCCGGCTTGTTGGTGGGCAGCGAGATCACTGGCTACCCAAAGCTCCGCTCCCCCGCTGCCGTCCGCATTGGCCTCCCAGCCATAGGGACGTAGATCCACCTTGGCCGTGGCAACACCGGCGTCCAGGGTGATAAGTCCAAGCCGGGCGAGTCCTTGGGCGCCCACGCCGGGGAGTGCAAGGTCAATATCGGACTGCGGCTGTGGGACAGCAAGCAACCACAGCCGCACTATGACGGACAGCGCCCGGGTGCTTTCCACGCCGCTCTTGGACATGCGTTCACTCACCAACAACGCTGGAATGATTTGGTCCCTGTTCAATGCGGCATAGGCGGATTCCCCCAGTAGTTCCGCAACGCCGTCGACCGTGTATGAGATGGCGCGAAGGTCTGAGGCCAGCGACGCAAGGAGCTCAGGGTGGTCGCTGCGCGGGGCGTCGTCAGTATTGCCAGCGGTAAATATTTCGGGGGTTTGAGTCACATTGCAAGTCTATGGGCGCCGCTTCATGGGAGACGTTTCCGGTTTGGGCTATGTGGACAAAACCTTGTTGGGGGACCCGGTAGCGTGGAAGCATGCTCAACCATTCCTCCACAAGGCGCCGCGCAGGCCTTGTTGTCATTGCTGCTGGGACGCTCCTGGCGGCCTCAGCCTGCCAGGGTCCGGTCAGCGTCGAACATGCCGATGTGCCGGCGTGGAAAGATAAAGTCCTGCCCACCGCCAGCACCGTGACGTTGGAGGATTCCGGCAAGATCCTGAACCGGGACCCGCTGGTCAAGGAGTCACCGGGCGTTGCCGCCGGGAATTACACACTGACGATGGCTTGTGATGGAGGAGGAAAGGTGTTCTTCGCCGTATCTTCCGGTGGAAAGCAAATCGCCGATGCGGGAGCCGCCTGCAACGGCAGCCTTGAAGTGGTGAAGATCAAAGTCCCCGCCACCGCCGCCCTCACTATCTCCACGAGTAGTGTGGATGCCCCGCTGATTTTTGCTTACCAGCTGGTGCCCGCCGCTAATTAGCCCCTTGCGCCAGCACTATGGTGCGCTTCCAGGCCAGCGTAAAGTCAACGTATGGGCAGCAAGGTGGCTGGCTCGGTTGTGTCCAGACGGCTGGCAAGTGCCGCCGTCGGGCTCTTGCTCGTGCTGGGTGGCGCGCTGACGGCGTGCGAGTACACCTATGACGACGGCGGGCGTGCGGATTCCAGCCCCACAGACACTACCGGCAGCAATGTCGTGCTTCCTCCCGACCCAGCCCTGGAGCAAACCGTTACAGGTGAGGCCCTGAAAGAGTGGGCCAAAGCGGCTTTGCCGGAATCGCAGGGGCAGTCGTTCTATTCGAGCAGCGGCTTCCTGAATTCCGGTGAGTCCAGAACTGAGCAGACCGTGCAGTTGCCCGGCGGAACGTACGCGGTGACGCTGGCGTGCCGCGGCACCCGCCGCGTTTCATTCGCAGTCAGCGTAGGCGAGACGGACTTGGTTGACCTGACCTTGGGATGCGCCAATGCCCGGGTGAGCGTGGTGCAGTTGGAAAAGGACGCCATCCTGGCCATCACTGTGGGCGCCCGATCCGACGCGAACTTTGCGTATCGGGTCAGCAGGCTCTGAAGGGGGTTGGAGCTCAGGCGGCTTCGCAGCCTCCGGGGCAGCGAAGGGTTTCAGGACTTGAGGCACATTCTGCACAGTAGAGAGTCAGCGTCCGGCAGCTCAGGTTGGAGCAGTTCTCGAACTTGTTGGTGGGCGCGGCGCAGCGAACGCACTCGCCGATGGTCTTGGCTTCGTCGCTGAACTCCACATGCATGCGTTTGTCGAATACGTAGAGCGACCCCTCCCAGAGGCCCTTGTCCTTGAAGGTTTCGCCATAGCGGACAATGCCGCCATCGAGCTGGTACACCTCTTTGAAACCGCGGTTGACCATCAAGCTTGAGAGCACCTCGCAGCGGATGCCGCCCGTGCAGTAAGTGACAACGGGCTTGTCCTTGAGGGCGTCATACTTGCCGGATTCGAGTTCCTTGATGAAGTCGTGCGTAGTGGCGACGTCCGGAACGATGGCGTCCTTGAATTTGCCGATCTGCGCCTCGAAGGCGTTGCGGGCCGTCGAAGAACACCACCTCTTCCCCGTCCGCTTTCTTTGCGTCCACCAGGGAGTGAAGTTCTTCAGGCTGGAGATGCTTGCCTCCGTCCACCACGCCGTTTTCGTCGACCTTCAGCTCACCGGGAGCCCCGAAGGAAACTATTTCGTCGCGGACCTTAACGCTGAGGCGTGGGAAATCGGCAGCCCCGCCCTCGGACCACTTGAAGTCGATGTCATGGAAGCCCTTGTATTCGCGCGTGGTTTTCACGTACTGCTTCATGTTGTTGAGCTCGCCACCAACGGTGGCGTTAATACCGTCCTTGGAGATCAGGATCCGGCCGGTGAGCCCCAGTTTCTCGCAGAGGGCACGCTGCCACAGACGCACGGCGTCGGGGTCGGCGATCGGGGTAAAGCCATAGAAAAGCACAATTCGGTTCAAAGCCACTATTAAAGGGTACTGGGTGTACTAAAATCTGCTGCGCTACGCTTACGGATGCACTGAGGGCCCGGAGAAACCTGACACGCTCCCAGCGCCGAAGTCACAATTTCATAAGCACGGATTCTTCCCCTGACCGGCCTCTGTTGCTTCCCCGGGCGCTGGCATAGTCTCTCTACATGAGTCCAGACGCCTTGGTTGAAGACATCGCGCACCTCTTGGAAGTCTGGGTGGCCGGCTGGTCCGGCTGCCGGGGCTACGAGTCACGTCAAGAGGGACGCTTCCCTGCCGCGCTGCGCGCCGATAAAACCGGTGACTGGGAGTACTTCGCCCATGATCCGTCCGACGAAGAGTTTGCCGCCCTCGCAGCGAAGACCGCGGAAGCCGAGACACGGATTCTGACGATACTCACCAATGACGTCCAGCGTTATAAGTACTTGGCCGAACAGCATGGGTTGAACGTCAACTCGGCCTCCCAGACCATGATGATCGTGGACATGGAAACCCAGGACGCCGAGGATCCCTGGCTGCCGGATGACGACCTGGAACTTGCCACTTCAGAATCCAACGGAGTCCACCACGCGGTGGTCCACTCGGGAGAGCAAGTTGCTGCCAGCGGCCGGGTGTTCGTGGTGAACGGCACTGCAGTCTTCGACAAGATCGTTACTGAGCCTGCCTTTCAGCGGCGTGGCCTGGGTAGCTTCATCATGAAGGCCCTTGCCGCCCAGGGCCTTCGAGCACGACGTCCAAAACGGCCTCCTCCTCGCCTCCTTGGACGGCCAGAAGCTCTACTCCCATCTGGGGTGGGACGTTGTGTGCCACGTTCTGATGATGTCAGTGAGCACCGGTGAGGGTTCGGACCTTTCCGTAGCGTGAAAACGCTTGTTTAACGGCCCTCGTCGACGCCGGTCCCTTCGGGTGCCGCCGTAGGCGCCGCCGCAGAGTGACAGAATGATTTGGTGGCTGCACCAAATTCGCTGATCTCCCTGCTGGGCCGGACCCCGGACCCGGAGCAGCTGCGCCATGTCCACACCATCCCTGCCCGCAAAGCCGTCAACGAACCGTGGCCCGAATGGGTGCACCCGGACATCGTCCAGGCCTACGGCTCCCTTGGCATCCACGAACCGTACCGACACCAGGTCCAGGCCGCCAACCTCGCCCAGGCGGGACAGCATGTGGTGATCGCAACGGGAACCGCCTCAGGGAAATCGCTCGCCTACCAACTACCCGCACTGGACGCGATCCACCGCTCGGAGCTGCGGGTATTGTCCGAGCCCGGAAAGATCCACGACGACGGTGCCGTGACACTTTATTTGTCCCCCACGAAGGCACTGGCGGCCGACCAATTGGCGGCCATCCGTGCCCTGAAGCTCCCTACGGTTCGAGCAGATACATACGACGGCGACACCGATGTCGCGTCTCGCCGTTGGATCCGCGACCATGCCAATTTCATCCTGGCAAACCCGGACATGCTGCACTTTGGCATTCTGCCCAACCACGCGTGGTGGGCACGGTTCTTCCGCAGGCTGCGCTATGTGATCGTGGATGAGGCGCACAGTTACCGGGGTGTTTTCGGCTCACACGTAGCCAACCTCATGAGGCGCCTTCGCCGGATCTGCGCCTACTACGGCGCCGGGAGCTCCTTCCCTGAGCCCGTATTCATCGCCGCCTCTGCCACTGCTTCCGAGCCCGCTGTCTCCTTCGGACGGCTCATCGGTGCTCCAGTGAGGGAAGTTTCCGAAGACTGTTCTCCACATGGCTCTACAACCGTGGCGTTCTGGGAGCCAGCCTTGACAGACGTCAAGGGCGAAAACGGAGCGAAGCAACGGCGGACTGCCGTGGCCGAAACAGCCGATATCCTGGCAAACCTTGTTTCCTCGCGGGTACGGACCATTGCCTTTATCAAGTCCCGGCGCGGTGCTGAATCGATTTCGTCCATCACCAAGCGGCTCCTGGACGAGGTGGATCCCAGCTTGCCCAGCCGCGTGGCGGCCTACCGTTCCGGGTACCTGCCTGAAGAACGGCGTGCCTTGGAAAAGGCGTTGCGGTCCGGACAGCTGCTGGGGGTTTCCAGTACCTCTGCCTTGGAACTCGGCATCGATATCTCCGGGCTTGACGCGGTTTTGGTCGCTGGCTGGCCCGGGACCAGGGCCTCGCTCTTCCAACAGATTGGACGCGCAGGAAGAGCTGGCCAGGATGCCATAGCGGCGTTCGTGGCAAGCGACGACCCCTTGGATACATACCTTGTGAACCATCCGGAAGCCATCTTCGATGTGTCGGTCGAGGCCACAGTCTTTGATCCGGGAAACCCGTACGTCCTGGGACCTCACCTGTGCGCCGCAGCAGCGGAGTTGCCCGTAGGTCCGTCTGAGCTCGAACTCTTCGGGCCCACAGCGGAAAGCCTCCTTGACCGGCTCGTCGTGCAGGGGTATCTCCGCAAACGCCCGGCCGGATGGTTCTGGACCCATCCGGAGAGTGCAGCCGGAATGGTAAATCTGCGGGCCGACGGTGGCGGACCCGTGAGCATCGTCGACGCCGGGACTGGTTCCCTTTTGGGCACGATGGACTCGCCGCAAACGCACTATCAGGCCCACACCGGAGCGATCTATGTCCATCAGGGGGACAGTTACCTGGTGGAGGAACTCAACGAGGCCGACCACTGCGTCATAGTGAGGCGCGTGAACCCCGATTTCTACACCACAGCCCGGGACGTAACGCAGATCGAAGTCCTGGAAACCTTGCGTTCGGTTCAGTGGGGCGACATCACGGCGCACTTTGGGGACGTCAAGGTCACAACCCAAGTGGTTTCCTTCCAGCGCAAGGCATTGATATCGAACGAGATCCTGGGCGAGGAGCCGCTCGATCTCGGGGCAAGGGACCTGTTTACCAAAGCGGTGTGGTTCGTTGTGGACAACAGGTCGTTGCATGGTGCCGGTCTGGTGGAAGCGCAGTTCCCCGGCGCTTTGCATGCGGCGGAACACGCGGCGATCGGCCTCCTTCCGCTGGTGGCGTCCAGCGACCGTTGGGACATTGGCGGTGTCTCCACCGCCCTGCATGCTGACACTGGGGTACCAACGATCTTCGTCTACGACGGGCACCCCGGTGGCGCCGGTTTTGCCGAGCGCGGCTTTGAGAAGGCCAAGGTGTGGCTTACAGCCACGCGGGAGGCCATCAAGGCGTGCGAATGCGAAGCCGGCTGCCCGTCCTGTGTGCAGTCGCCAAAATGCGGCAACAAGAACAACCCACTGGACAAGGCAGCCGCCATCACACTTCTGGATGTCCTCTTGAAAGATGCGGTCTAGCCTGGGGCAGTCCCAACCAACACGACGTCCCAGCCCGCTCGGTTAAGGAGGGGGCCCAGCCCGCGCCCTGCCTGTAGCCCTGCCGAAGAGGAACGGTTGTTCCAGTTCGGTGGCGACCTCCACCACTTCGCCCCGGACGACGTCGCAGGCTGTCACTGTGGCACCCTGCTGGCCTGCCACGCCGGCCGCCACGGCACAAGGATCACCCGAGGCTATTCCACGCGCGGCATCGGCCGCAGCGAGAGCTGCCAGGTCTGCTGCCGACGCAGCCCGTGACGCCATGACCCCCGCTTGGGCAAGAAGCAGCAGCCCGGCAAGCAACGCCAAGACTACAAACCCCAGTGTTAGAGCCAGAATTGTGCCGGATCCTTGCTCGGGGTTTGACGCTACAGGACGCCCCTTGAGGGTTCGCAGCAGTGGTAGGCAGCGCACGCTCACAACGGAATCCAAGGGTTCGCCGCAACCCGTGAGGCAGTATCCCCCGGTGGCATGTTCCGCGGTGATGCCCGTGGCGGTGATCCTAGTTGGGGTGAAGCCAGTTGGGGTGAAGCCAGTTGCGGTGCACCGACCGACGAGGCTCCCGGCATGTCGCTAGAGTCCCTCCGAACAGATGCCCCAGCTGCTTCACCGCGGGCAGACGCCGAAGCCGTCAACGTCCAAGGGATCAGTGAGCCCAGCGAACCTCCTGCCGCTGCGGAGGCTGTCACAGTCACCCAGTCGCCGTCGCTTGCCACCCCCACAGCGGCTCCCTCGCCCGCCAAGCGCCTGACGATGCCCTGCACTTCGCCGGAACTCTCACCCCGCGCAAGGCTTCGAGCACCGGCCCTGGCCGCCTCCTCCAACCGCAGTTGCGTTATCCCTGCTGCACCGGCAGCCAACAAGAAGGCGAACAGCAAAATCACCGCCGGCAGAGCGACTGCGAACTCAGCTGTTACGGCACCACGTTGCTTCTGCCTTGCGGGCGTTTTGATTGAGAGAGGCGCCAGCTTGATAGGGAGACGCGACAGCTTGATTGGGATAGGCACCAGCTTGATTGGGAAAGGCGCCAACGAGGTCATGGCAAGGACAGCGCGGTGCGAACCAGGTTGAGCAGGAAGCCCCGCACTTCCTCGCTCCGAAGGATAACCACCAGCAAACCAGCGAGCCCCACGGCCGCTAGCGTTGCTATGGCGTATTCCGCCGTCGCCATTCCGCCTTCGGACCCCATGAGCGGGGTTCGCCTGAAGGTCGTCTGCCTGAGGGTCGTCTGCCTGAAAGGGGTCCGCATAGGGATGGTTTGGCTTAGAGTGTTCTGCCTTGTCTGGCTGAAAGTGGTCTGCTTGGGGCTGTTCGGCTTCGAGCTGGCCTGTCGGCGGATTCCGCTGGGTGTACGCCAGCGCAGGTAGTTGGTCCGATTGCTGGTCCAAGCTGTCCCAACCCGTTGGTTGTCCAACCGCGGGATTGCGGTCTGGCCGTGAGGTTCTACTGGGTTGAACAGCTCGATCCCCAACTGCTCCATCCCACGCCGGTCAATTCCACGCCGGTCAATCCCATTCTGTTCAATCCCGAACTGCACACCCGCGCGGTTGCCACTCTTGTTTTGTGGCGCCTCATCCTGACCGCTGCCATTTCCCACTGATGCAACACCCGCCGGAGTTGGCGTCAGCGCACGCGAACCGTTCCGTCGCCCGGAGCGCCGGGCGGGGAGGGTGCTCGAGGGAGTTTCCATAGTGTGTTCCTTTCAAATGATCCGGCAGGTCTGCCGGGTGACATCGACTCTTCCCTGACTCGGGCCGCCCCTGAAGCCCCTGGTTCATCCAAGTGGATAAAGACCCGCTGGGACTGGTTGTGGAGGAAGAGAGAGGCCTGTCGAGGAAGAGACGCGCATGCGCTGATGCCCTTCCCTTATCCAGCCGGGAGCATGGCAATGAGGACGGGCACGATTCCCAGGCAAATGAAGGCCGGCAAGGAACAAAGGCCCAGGGGAACCACAAGCTTCACTCCCAGGGCGGCAGCTCGCTTCTCAGCGGCCCGGAATTGCTCGCGGCGTTCCCTAGCTGCTTGGGCGTAAAGAATGGAAGCCGAGGGCGCACCGGTCAATGCGGCGAAAGACAGAGCATCCTTCAAGCGCGCTACCTCGGGCTGACGCCGCGTAGGGTTTCGCCAGGCAGCCTCCCAGTCGGCCCCAATGGCCAGCGCAGCGACGACGGGACGGAGATCCTGGCTGATTTTCGGTGCGGCACAAAGGGAAATCAGTTCCAGTGCCCGCCCGATTCCGGCACCTGCATCCAGCATGGAAGCTACGAGTTCCAGCATCATCGCCGTGTCGCGAAGCCCGTCCCCGGCAGTGGCGGCCTCCGGTTGAAGGCTGGGGTCGTCCTTGGAGTTGGGGTCCTCGGCCAAACTTGCGTACATCCGGTTTCGAAGACCTGCCGGCCTGGCGAATCCCACAAACGCTGCCAGAGCCAGTACAGCCACGAGCGCAGACAGCATCATGTGGCCCCTACCGCTGAAGCGACGAGTCGGGAGGACCACACACGCCCTGCCACGGTCAGCAGAAGGCCACTGACCAGAGTGGCCACTCCGAGGATATTACCCAGCAGGATTCCCAACGGGTCCACTCCGAGGGCCATCCCCAGTACCAAGCCAAGGACCGGGAGCCAGGACAACAGCCTCACAGTGGCTTTGGGTCCAGCGAGGGCAGTTTGACGCGCTGCTTCAGAATCCTCCTCAGCCTCGAGCTGTGCTGCGAACCGGGTGAGGAGCTCTGCGAGTGGACAGCCGCTGGTTTCGGCTACATCGAGGCATGCAGCCAATTCCATCCAGATGCGGCGTTCTGTGCTTCCCCGGCCGGGATAGACCTTCGCGGAGGTGTTGCGAATGGCCTCTGCTGGGGAGTTTCCAATGGTTGAGGCTGCCCGCGCTGAAGCCAGCACCCTGGCCGATTCCACTGAGATTCCCGGGGTCGGACGGTGGGTTGTAGTCCTCGCCTGGGCCTCCAAACCCTGTCCCGAGCCGTGGACGAGCCATAATTCTTCCCAAAGCTGCGATTGTCCGCGTCCTCCTCGCAGGAGTGCAGCGAGCTGCTGCACCAGCACCACCAGGGAGAGGGGTTCTACCTTAGTCCGCCAGAGCCGGCGCCACGGCCTTTTGCCCGCTCCTGGTGTTGCGTGCTCTTTCCGAACACCGGTCCCGCTCAGGGGTGGGGGCTTGGCCAGTCTCGCCCGCATTCGGCGACTGCCTGCCTGGGGCGGCTTGAGCTGGAGCAATGCCGCCAACGCCAGTGCTAGAACCAGGGTGGGGATCACAAGTCCAGGCCCGTCACTGCGGGCACGTCCGAGCCGACGGTCAGGCCCTGTAAAGATAAGTCCGCCTCCCCGGATAGTCCAGGAGCAAGCCGTAAACTCAGCTCCGCCCACGCTGGTCCATGCACCAGGCCTTCGGGGCTCCATTGCAGTGCAGTCACTACTCGTTGGCCATGCAAGGAGTCACTCAGCAGACCGATCGAGCCTACTTTCCGGCCCGAAGGCGTCCGTTCCACATGAATCACAACGTCCAATGCACTTGAGACCTGCAGCCTTACGGCCTCGGCGTTCAACCCTGCGAGCGCGCCGAGGGCTGTCAGTCGTGCCGGAACTGCTTCCGCCGTGTTGGCGTGGATCGTTCCTCCACCGCCTGTATGACCGGTATTGAGCGCGGTGAGCAACTCGCGGACTTCGGCGCCGCGGCACTCCCCCACAATGAGCCGGTCCGGACGCATACGAAGGGCTTGACGTACCAACTCGCCAAGATCCATCGCTCCACCTCCCTCAAGGTTTCCATGGCGCGATTCGAGCGTGAGTACGTGCGGGTGGACTGGGTTGAGTTCGGCGGCATCCTCGATCAATACCAATCGTTCGGACGGGTGGCACAGCCCAAGCATGGTGGACAGGAGTGTGGTCTTCCCTGATCCCGTGGCACCGCTGACCAGGAAGCTGAGGCGCCGTTCCACAATCGCGCGGAGTAGAGCCTCGATGTGGTGATCGAACATGCCACCTTCGCGCAGTTCAGCCATTGTGAAGGTTTCTTCGCGTCGAATTCGAATCGATAACAGAGTCCCGGCGGTTGATATCGGCGCCAGAACTGCATGCACGCGATAGCCGCCTTTGAGCCTGACATCTACGCAGGGAGAGCCGTCGTCCAGCCGTCGACCACCTGCAGAGACCAGCCTTGCGGCCAGCGCCCTGACTTGCTGTTCAGAATCGAAATGCACCGGGGACCGTTCCAGGCCGCGTCCCCGGTCGAGCCAGACGGACTGGGGGCCATTGACGAAGATGTCTGTGACCGAGGGATCGTGCGCAAGCTGCTGCAGGGGCCCCAGGCCATTCAATTCAGCATTGATGGATTCTGCGGCTTCCAGCGCTCCGGCGGTACCCAACAGTTTGCCGCTGGCCTGTACGGCGGCCGCAACAGTGGAGGGTGTTACTGGCCCGTTTCCCGAGAGGACAGACTCCCGTACGGTTTCAAGAAGGACTGAGTCCAACCGACGGCTGTGACTCCGGCGGCCCGCGGTGAAGGGTGCCCGGGTGAAGGTTTGCGCGCTTCTGTCCTGACGGGTCATTCAACCATGCCGTTCAATTCCAGCACGCCCCGGGCAAACCGGTTCACGGACTTGCGACGCCCCAGATCAAGGAGCCGACCGAGTTCGGTCCCTGCGGCTGCTCCTCGAATCTCCGGAAGAATCCCCAACAGCGGCAGTCCCAACGATTCGGCAATGAGTTGCGCATCAACGGCAGAAGGGCCACCACCCCGAACCACCAATCCCGTATCCAGGGGTGGCAACTCATTGAGGATGCGTGCTGCGGCAACAGCCGGTTTCAGGTGGGCTGTGGTCATCAACAGGATCCTCTCGCAGTCCCACGCAAAGGTTCGCAGGCAGTCCTCACTTCGGCCAATGTCCACCACCACGAGTTCGAAACTACGTCGCGCGGCATCCAGGACAGCGGCCACAGAACCGGCATCCGGTGTTGTGAACGCTTCACGTGTGCCCGGCCAGGACAGGAACGCGAAGCCGCCGGCCACCGGCAGGGAGTCCCTGAATTGGATAGGATCAATGCTTCCCCGCGTTTCGGCGAAGTCCGGCCAGCGCAGGCCAGCCAACTCTTGAACGGTGATTGCCAGTTCCAGGCCGCCGCCCCGGGGATCTCCGTCCATCAGGATGGTGCTGACGCCGTGGCCCGCCGCTGCCTGGGCAAGCCAAATTGCTGTGGTGGAGGCTCCAGCCCCGCCGCAGCCGCCCACAATCCCGACAACAAACCCGACAGGTTCCGGCGAAGCGGACACACTCAAGTACTCGGCCAACCAGTTTGCGGCCTCGGGCAGGACAGCTACGCGCTCTGCGCCCAGGGCAGCAGCCAGCCGCCACAAACCATCGCCCTCAACAGACCTGCCCAGTAACACAGTGGGCGCCTGTCTTCGAGGCGGCAACTCGCGGATGTCGCTGCCCACCAGGACGACGTCGGCCCCATCCCAGCCATGCATTGCGGCTCCGACGTCGGCAGCCAACTGGAGGCTGCCACCTGCGGCAGCGACGATTCTTCGCGCCTCCTCCTGAAGATAGGCGTCGCCGGTGACGAGGAGGATATCGGCAGCTTCCCCCGGCATCCAGGAATCGTCCGCAGCCTGCCCCGGGAGTTCGTTGCCGGACCGTCTGTGCCCAAGATGTCGCTTGCTCATGAAGCCACTTTCCCGGCGTCGAACCCTGGAACATAAGCTCTCAAACGCCCCATGTGGACAAACCGGCCCAAACAAGGGGTGTGGAGGAACAGTTGGTGTATTCCCACAGGGCAGAATGGAAACCATGTATTTGCTGCTCGCCGCCCATCCGGACGGCGCAGCCATACAAAGAGTCTCTCCCACGGGGAAGGCCACCACCGACCCCCGCGTCGTCACGCGAGGTGAGTTGCCCGGCGTCGTTAGTGAACTGGAAAGCCAGCGGCCCCGCTGGGTGTGGCATCGCGCGCAGGACTTCTACCCGGAGCTCCTGAGGAACGGCGTGAAGCTGGAACGCTGCCACGACCTCGTTCTCTGCGGAGCTATCCTGGCGCACTCCTCTTTCACGGCGCACACAGACTACGCAAAGAACGCAGAAAAGCTGACGCAGGACGACGATTCAACGCCGCCCCGGGCACTGCAGCCCCCACCCCCGCCCGCCGATCAAGGTGCACTCTTTGACGACTTCACCCCGACGTCCAAAAGTCCGGGGCTGGCTGAACTGCGGGAACAGTTTGCTGCGCAACAGCACGCGATCGCCCAGGTCCCCGCAGACGACCAACGAAAGCAACGCCTGCAATTGCTGCTCGCGGCCGAGTCCGCCTGTGCAATCGTTGCGGTGGAAATGCAGCACGCCGGTGTTCCATGGCGGGAAGAGGTGCACGAGCAAATCCTTGCCGACGTCCTGGGGCCTCGTCCGCCACTTGGCCACAGGCCCCCGGCACTTGAGATGCTGTGCAACGAGCTACGGGAGATCCTCACATCACCAGGGCTGAACCCGGACTCCCCTCAGGACCTTATGCGGGCCCTTCATCGGAACGGAATCGAAGTCAAAAGCACCCGGCAATGGGAGCTTCAGGAGTCCAAACATCCTGCGATCCAGCCTCTGCTTGCGTACAAGAAGCTCTCCCGCCTGCACACCGCGAATGGTTGGGCCTGGCTGGATGCCTGGGTCCAGGATGGCCGGTTCCATCCCGAGTACGTGGTGGGAGGCGTGGTGTCCGGAAGATGGGCCTCACGCGGCGGAGGTGCCTTGCAGATTCCCCGAAATATCCGGGCCGCAGTCCGTGCGGACCCTGGCCACAAGCTCATCGTCGCCGATGCCTCCCAACTGGAACCCCGCGTCCTTGTAGCGCTCGCCCAGGACACAAAAATGGCCGAGGCCGCACGCGACAAGGACCTTTACGCAGGCATAGCAGCACAAGGGTTCGGCGGGGATCGGTCCAAGGCGAAGGTTGCGCTCCTCGGCGCCATTTACGGCGCCACCACCGGTGAATCGGGCAGGCTCATGCCGCAACTGGCACGGACGTATCCGCGAGCGGTGGGCTTTGTGGAGCAAGCAGCCAGGGAAGGCGAGGCAGGCAGGACCGTCACCACTCGTTTGGGACGAAGCAGCCCACCCCCGTCCCAGGGCTGGTTGCGGAGCCAACAGTCCACCACGGCCGAGGAGCAGCGGCGGGGCCGACAACCTGGCGCGCTCTCGTGGCCGCTTCACGCGAAACTTCGTGGTCCAGGGTTCGGCCGCGGAATGGGCTTCCTGCTGGTTGGCGGAATTACGACGACGGCTGCGGGCCTTGGATGCCGAAGGCTTACCCTCAGGGGAACTCGTCTTCTTCCTCCACGACGAAGTAATGGTCCATGCCCAGGAAGAAGCCGTAGAAGCCTGTATCCAGGCGATCGAGGAGTCCGCAAACGCAGCGAAAGAGCTGATGTTCGGCCGGATTCCGGTCGAATTCCCGGTGAGTGTCGCCGTCGTCGATTCTTACGACAAAGCGAAGTAGGCGCCCGCTTGTCCGCCCCGGCTGTCCGGGGGAAACTGGCCACGTGGGTTCGGACGTGCGTGATTCCGTGGATTCGTACATCGCTTTACAACTTGCTGAGCTGGAGGGCTGCTTGCCGTTGGTTGGCGCTGCTGACCAGGAGGCGGTCCACGGTGCCCGGCTGGCCCTTCGGCGGCTCCGTTCTGTCCTTTCCTGCTACAAATCCGTTCTCCCTGACGTCCCTGAGGCCACGGGCCGGGACGTCCGGTGGCTGGCTCGCTCGCTCGGCGAAGCCCGCGACGCATACGTTCTGTCCCAGCGTACGGCGCTA
Source organism: Arthrobacter sp. StoSoilB13 (assembly GCF_019977255.1). Taxonomy (NCBI): domain Bacteria; kingdom Bacillati; phylum Actinomycetota; class Actinomycetes; order Micrococcales; family Micrococcaceae; genus Arthrobacter; species Arthrobacter sp. StoSoilB13. The sequence goes on from NZ_AP024647.1 coordinate 2,170,393, forward strand.
TGGCTGGACGCGTCAGAAGCCTGGTTGTCGCCGGAAGCACTCCATGAAGCCGTGAATCAGCTCCTGGCCGGCAGCAACGAAATGGCTACCCGCATCGGGACCGGAAAGCGTTGGCAGGGAATCGTCCGGGCCACCCGGCAAGCCCTGCTTCCTGGAACGGCCCACTCGGCGGCACGGGAGATTGACAACCATCCCAGTCTCCTCGAGGTTGCAGAACTCCTGCAGCCGCGTTGGGAGACGGTCCAAAAGAGCTTGGACAGTACGAAACGAAGCCTGGAAGCGGAAAACGGGCATCCTGATGAAGCGGAACGCAACGAAGTGCTCCACGGCGCGCGAAAGGACATCAAAGTATTGCGGTATTCCGTGGAGGCTGTGGCCCAGGTCCTGGGTGCGGGCGCCACGGCGATCATCCAACCATCGATGGTCCTGCAGCGTCTCCTCGGGGAACAACACGACAGCGTGGCTGGCCAGGCGTGGATTAAAAGCCTCGCAGAAATGCCCGGTGTAGAGCCCCTGGATGTCGAGGCCCTTCAAAGCATGGAACTGCGTCGGCTCGTCGAGACCGAGGCCAGCCTCCATGCAGCGTTGCACAGCTCTCCTATCCCCGAGCCTCGCCGAATGCTGCCAAGTTGATCATTTCGCCCGTTCGCCGTCGACGGAGTAGAGAGCGGCCCAGATTAGCTGCCACCCTCAGAACAAGCCAGTCACATTCCGCAGTGTGATGGTGCATGACAATTCCATGACCAGTACCGCCAAGTAACTTCCTTTCCCGCCGGCTTCTGGATACGTTCTCTAGGTGGGACCGGCACACCGGCCCACGACTGTTGCAAGGAAGCATCAAGGGGGACAGCACAAAATGGCTGGCAGGTTCGAAATTCTCAAAGACAGCGACGGCTCGTACCGGTTTCGCCTTACAGCGGCGGACGGAACGGTTGTAGCGGAGTCACCAACGTTCAAACATCTCAAAGGCGTGGTGGACGGCATTAATGCAGTGCGTGAAAACGCCGCAACAGGGCTGATCGTAGACCGCTCGACGGCGAACCGACGGGCAGCCTGAACGGCGCCTGCGGTGGAGCTGCTAAAGCTCGATCTCGTACAGCTTCTCCTGGTCCCAGGGGACCGTCCATCCCAGTTCGTCGAACAAACCGCTGAGTACCATCCCGGTAAAGCCCCAGACCACGACGCCGTTGACCGTAAAACCCGGACTCCTGAAAGTCCGGCCGAAGCGGGAAAGAGTGGCGGTTACCCGGTTGACGGGGTCCAGGAGATCCCGGACCGGTACCCGGAACACCTGGGCGGACTCAGCGTAATCGACCACGCGAACGGGTGATGGCGAGTCCCACCAGGCAAGTACGGGTGTCACCCGGAAATTGCTGCGGATCAGCCCGAGCTCGGGGATGACGCCCAGCACCTTCACCCCACTGACGTCCAGCCCGGTCTCTTCCACAGCCTCACGCAAGGCGGCGGACACGACGGAATCATCCTCCGGATCCACACTCCCGCCCGGAAACGCTACCTGGCCTGGATGGTCGTCCAGGGTGTGCGCCCGTTCAAGCAGGAGGACGTCGAGGTCCGCTGGCGCAAAGGGGCGTCCGGATTCTGCCGGGATGTTGTCCAGCACACCAAAGAGCATCAGCACGGCTGCGGCGCGATTGGTTTCCGGCGTGACGGGCAACTGCGACCAATGGGAAGAATGCTGCTGCTCGCCGGCTTCAAAGCGCGCCACTAACGTGGCAAGGTCCTCAAACGCGGTCACCCGGGCCTCCTCTGTGATTCCATCCGGATCTCCGCCGCCCTGTGCGTCTCGGCGAGCAACTTCTCCAACAGGGCCTCGTTGCCGGGCGCGAGCTCGTACTTCAACAACTTTGCAGCCTTAACAGGGTCCGTCTCGCCGTCGCCATAGCTGGGACAGAGGCTGGCGACCGGACACGCTCCACAGGCCGGTTTCTTAGCGTGGCATATCCTCCGGCCGTGGAAGACCACGCGATGCGAAAGCATGGTCCAGTCGCGTGGCTCAAAGAGCTCAGCGACGTCGAATTCGATCTTCACGGGATCATCGGATACCGTCCACCCGAAACGGCGTGCGAGCCTCCCGAAGTGCGTATCAACAGTAATTCCGGGGACACCAAAGGCGTTCCCGAGGACCACGTTGGCTGTTTTCCGCCCGACGCCCGGAAGCGTCACCAGATCCTCAAGGCGACCCGGAACCTCGCCGTCGTACTCGTCCACTAACCGGGTACTAAGAGCCAGGACGTTCCTGGCTTTTGCCCTAAAGAAACCAGTGGGCTGCAGGATCGATTCCAGCTCAGCAGGGTCCGCCTCCGCCAAGGCACGGGCGTCAGGGTAGCGGGCAAACAGGATCTTGGTGACCTGGTTGACCAGCACGTCCGTAGTCTGGGCTGAGAGGACCGTAGCCACCACAAGCTCAAACGGGTTCCGGAAATCCAGCTCGGCGTGAGCATAAGGGTATTTGTCTGCCAGGATCCTGTTGATCTTCCGTGCCCGCCGTTTCAGGGCGAGCAGGGAACCAGCTTCAGCGATGGCCACAGCGTCGGTCTCAGCCGCGTTCGATATTGCTGAGCTCCCGCAGGACCCCAACTTTGCCATCGGTGTCCTGAACCAGGAATTCGTCGCCACGGTCCTCGAGCGCGAGAACCCAACCGCCCGGCTCAATGGTGAAGGCCGGAGCACCTGTCCGTTCGTCATAGGCAGTTCGGGGCTGGGCTACGGCAAACCAGAAGGCTTCATATGCAGGAGAGGACCCGGAGTCATCAGGTCGGCTGGACGGATCCACGGTGGCACCAATGGAGTCGCTCACGGAACGGGTATTCGAGGACACGATAGGCGTGGCCATGGTGGCAGCCCATCCGCGGTCATTGCCGGGCGTCTGGGAGGCCGGTTGCTGGGCAGCGGGCTGCTGGGCAGCCGGTTGCTGGGCGTGCTGGGTAGTGGCCGGTGCCTGTGTCGGCGACTGCGGTTCTCCCGAGTTTCCTACGACCGGGTTTTCCACGACCGGGTTTTCCACGACCGGGTTTTCCACGACCGGGTTTTCCACGACGACGTCGGGCTCGGCCGGTGAAGGCTCTGCCGGTGACGCCTGGGCGGCCGACCCGGATCCAGCCGGGGCTGCGGCGGTTGGGGCGGCAGCTTGAGCTTCCGTAGCGGGCGCAGCATCAGCCGAATGCACGACGGCGGGCCCACCAGTTGGGGCCGGAGCAGCGGGGCCGGAGATGGCTGGCGGAGCGTAGGGGCTCGCACCGGCTGGGGGAGCATACGGATGGGAACCGGCAGAACCTGCACTCTGTGCCTGATACCCCGTTGCTTGGGAGCCCGGCGTCGAGAGACCGCTGGCCTGCTTCGGCGCTTTGGGTTCCTTGGGAGGCTTCGGGGCAGCGGGTTTACGGGTGGGAATCGCTGCCTGGCGGGCAACAATGTGGGCCGGCGTTTCAGCGCGGCCCTTGAAATCAGCGGACAGCAATGGCAGATGCGGGGCCAGAACGGTGGCCGCCAGCAGCCCCAGGGAACCCACGAGGCCCAGCAGGACACTGCCGTTGAAGGATTGGGCGATCGTTAGGAAGAACAGCGCAACGGCGAATGCAGCGGTCACGGAAGCGAACTGGTCAATCGACAGCGAACCGACGCGGACAATGGTCCCGGGCTGCAGCCGACGCGCAACGAAAAGCGCCACAACCACTACCGGCAGGATGATTCCCAGGAGCAGGAAGAAAAGGTTGTCCAGGTTCCACAGGTTGAAGCGGCCACCGAACATGGGCAGCAGCGAGGCGATGAACATCAGGAGTACAGAACCGAAAACCGTGAGGTCACGAATGGTGAAAGGGCCGGCAACCGCCTCGTATTTGGTGGGTGCGCCTGAGGCGGACTTCGCAGCAGTGGTGGTACCGGCGTCGTTCGCCTTTCCAGCCGCGGTGTCCGGTCCCGTTGGGTGTGAGTCGTGCGGGCCTGGGCTCAGCTGGTTCATCTATTTCTCCTTCGTACGGCGGCGCCTTGGACAGTCCGGACCGGTATTTTCCGCAGGGTTTCCGCGGAAAACCGGGCACACCTGACGATGCGTCCCAAGACTTATTCAGCCTATGCCACGCCACTGACAGTCTTCTAGCTGAAATCGGCCACGCTGCGCCGTCCACAGGAAACTCCAAGGTTCCTTACAAACAAGCGTTGCCAATCGTCGTCATGTAAACGTTTCCTGACAGCCAAAACAGCCATTCGTCGCCGAATCCGTACCGCTCGCTGACCCATTTGTGACCACGCACACGTAGGACCTCCCGAAGCGATAATGTTGAAGACGGACAGCACTCTGCGGATCCTCCGCGGGACGCACTACAACGGCTCACGGCTGGAGTGCGGACTTAGCCGGCGGCGTCCGCGCAGCAAAGATCGATGAATGATGAGGTTCACCATGTCCCAGGACACCACCGGATCCACGACCACCGCTGCAGCGTCGACGCCGCAGAACGGTCGGGCACCGCACGTCGAGGCTCTCGAGAATTTGCTCCACGAGAACCGTAAGTTCCCGCCATCACCTGAGTTTGCCGCGAACGCCGTGGCTACTGCCGATGAGTATAAAGAGGCCGAAGCGGACCGTCCCGCGTTTTGGGCCAAGCAGGCCCGTGAGCTGTTGAGCTGGGACAAAGACTTCGGCGAGCCTTTGGATTGGTCGGATCCGCCGTTCGCCAAGTGGTTCGTTGGCGGTGAGGTTAACGCTGCCTACAACGCGCTGGACCGCCATGTGGAGAACGGCTTGGGAGACCGCGTTGCCATCTACTTCGAAGGCGAGCCCGGCGATACGCGCACGTACACCTATGCGGAGCTGACCGAAGAGGTCAAGAAGGCAGCGAACGCGTTCGAATCCCTCGGCGTGGCCAAGGGCGACCGCGTGGCCGTCTATTTGCCGATGATCCCCGAGGCCGTCATCACGCTCCTGGCCTGCGCCCGGATCGGTGCCGTGCACTCCGTGGTGTTCGGCGGCTTCTCCGCTGACGCGCTCCGGTCCCGGATCGAGGACGCCGAAGCCAAGCTCGTGGTCACCGCGGACGGCACCTACCGCCGCGGCAAGCCCAGCCCCTTGAAGCCAGCCGTGGACGAAGCACTCAGCTCCATGGAAAACACCGGCGGGCACTCTGTGAACAACGTCGTCGTGGTCAAGCGCAATGGCGAGGACGTCAACTGGGTGGAAGGCCGCGACCTCTGGTGGAGCGACACCGTTGACAAGGCCGCGACCGAGCACACCGCCGTCGGGCATGACTCCGAACATCCGCTGTTCATCCTGTACACCTCCGGTACCACCGGCAAGCCCAAGGGCATCCTGCACACCACCGGCGGTTACCTCACGCAGACCGCGTACACGCACAAGGCTGTGTTCGATCTCCACCCTGAAACGGATGTGTACTGGTGCACCGCCGACGTCGGATGGGTCACCGGCCACTCGTACGTCGCCTACGCGCCGCTGATCAACGGCGCCACCCAGGTCATGTATGAAGGCACCCCGGACTCCCCGCACCAGGGCCGCTGGTGGGAAATCGTGGAGAAGTACAAAGTCTCCATCCTGTACACCGCCCCTACGGCCATCCGCACGTTCATGAAGTGGGGACGGGAGATCCCGGGCAAGTACGATCTGTCCTCCATCCGCGTCCTGGGCTCCGTGGGCGAACCCATCAACCCCGAAGCGTGGATGTGGTACCGCGAAGTCATCGGCGGAAACGCCGGCAAGAACGGCGAAAAGAAGGAACACCCCGCCCCGATCGTGGACACCTGGTGGCAGACCGAAACCGGCGCGCAGATGATCGCCCCGCTGCCCGGCGTCACCGCCACAAAGCCCGGCTCCGCACAGGTTCCGCTGCCCGGCATCGCCGTGGACGTGGTGGACGAAACCGGCGAGTCCGTGGCCAACGGCGAAGGCGGCTACCTCGTGGTCCGCGAACCCTGGCCCTCAATGCTTCGCGGCATCTGGGGCGATCCGGAGCGCTTCAAAGACACCTACTGGTCCCGTTTCGACACCATGTACTTCGCCGGCGATGGCGCCAAGAAGGACGAAGACGGCGACGTCTGGCTCCTGGGTCGCGTGGACGATGTCATGAACGTCTCCGGCCACCGCCTCTCCACCACGGAGATCGAGTCCGCCCTCGTCTCGCACCCCTCCGTCGCTGAAGCCGCCGTGGTTGGTGCCGCCGATGAGACCACCGGGCAGGCGATCGTCGCGTTCGTCATCCTCCGCGGTGACGCCGTCAACAACGGTGAAGAGACCATCCTGGAACTCCGCAACCACGTGGGCAAGGAAATCGGCCCGATCGCCAAACCCAAGCAGTTGCTGATCGTGCCGGAACTGCCGAAAACCCGCTCGGGCAAGATCGTCCGCCGCCTCCTGAAGGACATCGCAGAAGGCCGCGACACCGGCGACGCCACCACTCTGGCAGACCCGGGCATCATGACCCAGATCGCGGAATCGCTGCGTAAGTAGCGTCCCTGGGTCCCACTCGTCGACGGCGCCGCTCCCCTCCCACGGTGAGCGGCGCCGTCGTGCGTTCAAAAGGATCGTGACGGCGCCGCGACGGCATTTGCCACCCCGCAGCAGCGTCGCGTCCTAGACTGGAGCCAGAATCAGCCTCATGTTTGATGAGGCTCTCCAGAAAGGCCCTGATGCTTCAGGCAGCACGCCACTCCGCCATCATCGATGCCGTCCAGCGCGAGCGCGTTGTGCGGGTATCGGACCTCGCCCAGCTGTTGGGGGTCTCTCCCATGACCGTGAGGCGCGATATCGAAGCCCTCGAGGAAACCGGCCGGGTGGAACGCATCCACGGCGGCGCCAAACTTCCCGGCGATGCCAGCACCCACGAGCCCGGCTTTGAGCTCAAGTCCACACAGCTGACCGCGGAAAAGCATGCCATTGCGGTCGAGGCCGCCTCGCTGGTCCACGAAGGCATGGCGATCGGGCTCAGCGCAGGAACCACCACATGGGCGTTGGCGCAGGAGCTCGTCCATGGTCCCCGGATCACAGTTGTCACCAACTCCGTGCGGATTGCCGATCTCTTCCATCATGGGTCTTCATCAGGGCCGGCCCGGTTCGGCTCCACCGTCATCCTGATTGGCGGCGAGCGCACGCCGTCGGACGCGTTGGTGGGGCCGATTGCGACGTCCTCGCTCAAGCAGCTTCATCTGGATGTCCTGTTCCTTGGTGTCCATGGCATGGACGCACAAGCCGGTTTCACCACCCCCAACCTGCTCGAGGCCGAAACGGACCGGGCGTTCATGGCATCAGCCCGCAGCACTGTGGTCCTGGCCGACTACAGCAAGTGGGGCGTAGTGGGCATAGCCTCCATAGCCCAGTTGGAAGAAGCCGACGAGCTCATCACCGATTCGAACCTGGGTGAGGATGCCCGCCGCGTACTCGCCGAGAATGTTGCAAAGCTGAGAATCGCGGACGTCCAGGCCAAGTAGGCTCTCATACCGCGGGTGGAGGCCTGCCCGGGGAGTTCAACCAGTGGGCTGACGCCGAGGGATGGGGCCTTTGGGGATGCTGGATTCATGAACGCCATCCTCCACGCCCAGCAACTCACCAAGCACTACCCCGGCAACATCGCCCTCGACCACGTGGACTTCGCCGCAATCGCGGGTGAATCCATTGCAATCGTTGGGCCGTCGGGTTCCGGTAAGACCACCCTTCTGCACTGCCTGGCCGGGATTTTGAAGCCCGACGCCGGTACGGTCACCTTGAGCTCGGCGGCCGGACCGATCCGGTTGGATTCCCTCGGAGATGGGGCGCTTTCGCGTCTCCGCCGGGAGGAATTCGGTTTCGTCTTCCAGCAGGGCATGCTGCTCCAGGAACTGACCGCCCTTGAGAACGTGGCTTTGGCGCTGATGCTGAACGGCACCGATCGGACTACCTCCGAGGCCCGTGCCGCGGAGTGGCTGGCGGCCCTTGGCCTGGCCGGCATGGAACAGCGCAGGCTCGGTGAATTGTCCGGCGGGCAGGTCCAGCGGGTGGCCATCGCCCGGGCCCAGGTCACAGGGGCACGCATCGTCTTCGCCGACGAACCCACAGGTGCCCTGGACTCCGCTACCTCAAGTGAAGTTCTGGACGTGTTGCTTCAATCCGTCGCATCCAATGCCCGAACACTGCTGGTGGTCACGCACGATCCCAACGTGGCAGCACGCTGCCAGCGCGTCGTTGAGCTGCGTGACGGCCGAATCGTAGCGGACACTGGCTGTGCTGTTGCCGCTCCCAGCCAGCCGGTTCCTGCCGCTACTGACTTCAAGGGTGCGTTCAATGTCTAGCCTTGCCCTTGCCCTTCGCCTCGCCCCGTACCTTTCCCGGGGCAGCAGCCTTCGTCAAACCGGGCTGCACCAAACCAAACTGCGCGACGCCGGGTTGCCTGTTCTCGCGTTCGGCACCGTCACGGCACTTCTCTTAACGGTGGCCGGCGGTTCCCAAGTTTTTTGGTCCTGGTCTGATGACATCGCGGGCACCTACCAGGCGCTGGCCGTCGTCGCCATGGTTTTGCTCGTTATTCCGCTGCTGACGCTCGGTGCCTCTGCAGCGCGACTCGCCGCCCGTCGTCGTGATGACCGCTTGGCCTCCCTTCGCCTCTTGGGCGCCAGCAGTGCCACGGTCATGTGGATGACGATCATGGAGTCAACAATCCTGGCGGCAATCGGGGCCGTGGCGGGCGCGGGACTGTACGCCTGCGCGGCGCCGTTCCTCGGGCTGATCCAGTTCCGTGGACAGGCGATCGGCAGCCATGCCTGGTTGTCCGTGCCGTCCATCCTGGCCTGTATCCTGGCGGTTTGCGTGCTTGCCGGAGCGAGCGCTGCGCTTGGCCTGCGGAAGGTGGTACTGACGCCGCTGGGCGTGCGGACCAGGCAAACGGCCGACGGCGCCCACTGGGTCCGCGGTGTCATCGCGGCTGTGGTGGTGGTGTTCGGAGTTGTGGCCATGGGCATGCTCAGCAGCTTGGGCGCGTTTCTGGTGATCATCGCCGTCATGGGCAGCTGCTTCGGACTGGCGCTGCTTGCACTGAATCTGATGGGGCCGTGGGTGTTACGGCTGCAGGCGTCGTCGCAGCTCAAGAGGGCAAGGCGTCCCGAACAACTGCTCGCTGCCCGCACGGTCCTGGAAAGTCCCAAGGAATCGTGGCGACAAGTTGGGGGCGTCGCGATGACCAGTTTTGTGGGAGTGTTCGTGGGCGTCGGCATGGCGGTCGCGGACACGATGGGCGGCAGCACGTCGGATGAAACCACGCTGCTGGTGCGTGATATCAACACCGGCGTGATGATCACCCTGCTGGGCTCATTCCTGATGGTGGCCTGTTCCTCGGGCGTGAACCAGGCCGCTGCCGTGCTCGACCGCGCCTCCACCCTCGTCGCCCTGGACCGGGTTGGGATGCCGCAGAAACTTATGGTGGCTGCACGCGTCAGGGCAGTGATGTCGCCGTTGCTCCTGGTGGCGGGCATCTCTGCGGCCGCAGCAGCAGCGTTGGTTCTCCCACTGGCGGGTCCTGCCTTGTTGACCCGGCCTGTGGTGTTCCTGACCGTCGGTGGAGTTTTTGCGGCCGGTTTCCTGTTGGTCCGGCTCGCGCTGGCCGCGGGCACGGCGCAGATCAGCCAAGTACTCGCCCGGCCCGAACGCTACGCCAACATGGACTCGTAACCCCCGGATGCTCTCTCACATCGGAGGTCTTTCTGACGGACGCTCTCTCACATCGGGACGCTTTTTGACCGACGCTCTCTCACATCGACCGGCAGGAAGTGAGAGAACATCCGCCCTCCAGACGGCAGGAAGTGAGAGAACATCCGCACCAACACGGCAGGATGTGAGAGAACGTTGGAAGCTTACTTGCAGCCGCAGGACTGGCGCACGATCAATTCGGTGGGCAGGATGCTGTGCTGCAGTGCCTCTCCCCGGCCCTCCCCAACGAGCGCCTGAACAGCGGCTTCAGCCATGGCTTCAACGGGCTGCGCCACAGTGGTCAACGCCGGCCAACTGTATTCGGAATCAAGGGAACCGTCGAAGGACACCAAGGCAATGTCATCAGGCACCCGAACGCCCGCCTCATGGAGGGCGCGGAGGATTCCGATGGCTTGCATGTCGTTGCTGGCGAAAATTGCCGTGGGTCGGTTGGCCATGGCGAGGAAGCGCTTGCCTACTTCGTAGCCTCCCGGCCTGCTGAACTCGCCATGAAGCATGGGGCCATCCGGCAGTCCAGCGTCGCGCAAAGTTCGTAGCCAGCCCACTTCACGCCCGTCGAGCTGGTTACCTGTGTTGGTTCCTATGGCCAGGCCAATGTTTGTGTGGCCGTGGCCTATGAGGTGCTCGACGGCGGCCCGGGCGCCTGCTTCGAGGTCCACACCTACACTGGTGAACCCTGGCGGCGAACCGGCATTGTTCAGCAACACCGACGGGATTTCCGAGGCTTCAAGGTCGGTCAGGTCGGGATCGAACACACAGCTGGCCAGGAACACTCCGTCCACTTGCCGTGCGGCAAGGTTGCGGATGTTTTGGCGCTCTTTGGCCAGGCTGCCGCCGGAGTTGGTGAGGACCATGCCGTAGCCAAGTTCTGCCGCAGCATCTTCAACAGCGTGGGCGAGCTGCGAGAAAAAGGGGTTGGTGTTGTCGGGAACAATCACGCCCACGGTTTCGCTTGAGCCGAGCTTCAGAGCCCGCGCTGCAGCGTTGGGACGGTAGCCGAGGATACGGATGGCATCGCGCACTTTGGCTTCCGTCGCCGGGGCCACGTTCTTGGGCCCGCCGTTTACAACATAGCTCACGACGGCGGTACTCACCCCGGCGTACCGGGCCACGTCCTTGCGTGTAACCGGTCCGCGCGGGGTTTGTACTGCCGAAGTTGTCATGAGGTAAATGCTAGCTACAAGGAGGGAGCGTCGCCGAAGTCGCGGATAGGAAGGCGTTCGCCACCGCGGAGGGCGGATTCGTGGGCGACGATGCCGGGCAAGGTGAACCGGGCCGCAACCCAGGCGTTCACGGGCGGCAAGGTCCGGTTGTTGACCGCAGTGACAAAATCGTCCACCAGGAATTGGTGGCTGCCTTCGTGTCCGTTGGGCGCTCCGAGGAATTCTTCCGGAAGCCGTGATTGGTCGTGCACGGGTGCCAGGCCTGAGATGAAGGCATCCCGCAGTTCGGGTGCGACGTCAGCCAGGGACGGGTCATCCGCGGACATGGTCGGTTTCGTCTCCACCTGCTCAGACACGTCTTGCACAGAAGATTTGTCCTGCCACACCGTGGTGGTTGCGAGCTGCTCGAAACTGGCTTCCGTGCCAAAAAAGCGGAAACGGGATTCGCGTAGATGCGAGGGATAGCCGACCCTTCGCATCTCGTTGGTGCGCATCGCACCGCCGTCGTTCATTTCGAACAAGGCCGTAGCATTCGAGAAGTCGTTGGCGAACATGCTGATGTCCTTATCAAAGACGCCATCGCCGCGATCGTCCTTGACCCCAATACAACTGACGCTGACGGCGTGGGCTGGCACTGCGCCGAGGACGCCGCCGATGGCGTGGGTCGGGTACAGCATGGGCGGGTAGCTCGCCGTTTCCTTCCACCGTTCGCCACCGCTGTACTGGTAGGCCTCGTAGAAACCCAGGTCCATGTCGTGGACGTAGTCGCCTTCGGTGTAGAAGATCCGGCCAAACTTCCCTGCGGCATGCTGTTGGCGGGCGAAGACTGTTGCAGGGTTGTAGTAGCTGGTCTCCCCCATGGCGTAAACAAGCTTGGTGTCGCGCACGGCTTGGATGATCCGTTCGATTTCGGCTTCGGAGATCGCCATCGGCACGGCGGAGTACACGTGCTTGCCGGCGCGCAGCGCCCGCTCGACGAGGGGTCCGTGAGTCCACCGTTGCGTGAAGATGGCGACAGCATCGACGTCGGACTCCAGGAGTTCTTCAAAACTTCCCAACACGCCATCAAGGCCCCAGCGTTCCTGAGCCGCCGTAGCTCGCTCCGGTAGTTCATCCACCACGTAGACGGCACTGACGCCGGGGTGGAGCTTGAAGAGGTGCGCGAACTGGCTGCCGAATTGCCCGACACCTAGAACACCGATCGAAAACGTCATCGTTTGCCTTCCCTGAAGCTGACTCGGCAGCAGTTTGTTGTGACCTTTAGTGGGTTCGCTTGAGTCTTCCATTGCGATCTACTCGAGTCAACAGATTGGACATAAACGAACAAAAAATCCCAAAAAGGGTTGCACAAGCTAAATCTACTCGTGTAGATTCTATCCCAGTTGTTATTCACATCACAGCTAGGAAAGGGTCGACGATGACCACGCTAACCAAGCAACCCGATCCGGGGCTCTCCGTCCCCAGCGGGCCCCGAAAGTCACGGAAACGGGGAAAACCGTCCGACGGCTTCCGCGGCATCGGGGACCTGAAGGTCGCTCTCTTCTTCATCGCTCCCGCGATGGTCGGATTGATCCTCTTCTACCTCGTGCCGACCATCCGGGGCATCTACCTGAGCTTCACCGAGTACAGCATCCTGGGTGACCCGGAATGGATTGGTGCCAGGAATTACGAACGCATAGCCAAGGATCCGCTGTTCTGGAACGCCCTGGGCGTCACCTCTGAATACGTCGTGATCAACATTGTCCTTCAGACGGCGTTGGCCCTGGGCCTGGCAATCCTGATGCACCGGGTGGCAAAGTCCACACTTATCCGCGGTGCACTCCTGATGCCCTATCTGATGGCCAACGTCATCGCGGCCCTGCTGTGGTTCTGGATGCTTGACTACCAGATCGGAATCATCAATCAGGTCATCGAATGGACCGGGCTGCCTCGGGTGGCCTTCTTCGGCAGCGAGCAATGGGCCATCCCCACCCAGGCACTCATCAATACCTGGCGGCACATGGGCTACACAGCACTACTGATCTTCGCCGGCCTGCAGGCCATCCCCAACAGCGTCTACGAGGCTGCAAGCATCGACGGTTCCAAGGCCGTGAGCACTTTCTGGCGGATCACTCTGCCGCTGCTGCGCCCGGTCTTGGTGCTTGTCCTCGTTGTGACCGTGATCGGTTCCTTCCAGGTCTTCGACACCGTTGCCGTCACCACCGCTGGCGGACCTGTCAACGCGACCCGCGTGCTGCAGTTCTACATCTACCAGCGCGCGTTCAACGAACAGGACTTCGGCTACGGATCCGCCCTGGCCGTCATCCTCTTCCTCATCCTCGCCATCGTTGCCTTCATCCAAATGAAGTTCCTCCGCGGCAACCAGTCTGACCTGGACTAAGGACACGCCATGACCACTCTTGCCTCCCACAAGAACGGCGCCCGCCGTCGTCCTTCCAGCCGCCCCTTCAACTGGCGCCGCGCCATCGCCTTGACCCTTCTCGCCGTTGCCATCGCCGTGAGCATCCTGCCCTTCTACTGGGTGCTTCGCACGGCCCTGTCCTCCAATGGATCCCTCGCAGCGAACTCCGGCAACTTGTTGCCGGCCGACTTCAACCTAGGCGCGTTCAAGCGGGTCTTCGGCCTCCAAAGTGCCTCCGAAGCCATCGCAGAAGGCGGCTCCGGTGCCTCGATCAACTTCTGGCAGTACCTGTGGAATTCGTTGCTCTTCTCCGGCATCACCACAGCCTGCGCCGTGTTCTTCAGCTCGATGGCCGCCTATGCCTTCTCCCGGCTGCGATGGAAGGGCCGCGACGCCGTCTTCTCCCTGTTCCTTGCGACCATGCTCGTCCCGCCGATCTTTACCGCCCTGCCCAACTTCCTGCTCATCAAGAACCTGGGCCTGTTGAATTCCATGCTCGGGCTCGTGCTGCCTTACCTGTTCATGACCCCGTTCGCGATCTTCTTCATGCGCCAGTTCTTCCTGAACATGTCCCGGGAAGTCGAAGAGGCGGCCATGCTCGACGGCGCCAAGCACTGGCGGATCTTCTTCCAGATCATCATGCCCAACGCGGCCGCACCGATCGCGACCCTGGCACTGCTGACCTTCATGGGCCAGTGGAATGAATACTTCTGGCCCCTGCTCGTGGGCACCTCCGAAGAATCCCGGGTGCTCACCGTGGGTCTGGGAGTCTTCAAATCCCAGTCCCCGCAAGGCGCACCGGACTGGTCCGGGCTCATGGCCGCAACGCTCGTGTCCGCCACGCCCGTGCTGATCCTCTTCGCCATCTTCGGCAAACGGATTGTCAACTCCATCGGCTTCAACGGCACCAAATAGCTTTCTCCACCGCACTCCCGCGGCACCGGCATGGGCCGGACCGCACCCCATCCCGTCCTGAAAGGACACACCATGATGAACAAGAAGGCATTCGGCGCTGTCGCCGTAGCAGCAGCCGCCGCTCTCGCCCTGTCCGCCTGTTCGGGCGGAAGCGCCGGAGGAGATGCTGCCAAGGGCGAAATCAGCTACTGGCTCTGGGACGCCAACCAGCTCCCCGCCTACCAACAGTGCGCCGCGGACTTCACCAAGGCCAACCCGGACATCACCGTCAAGATCACCCAGACCGGCTGGGATGACTACTGGTCCAAGATCACCAACGGCATGGCCTCCGGCACCGCGCCGGACGTCTTTACCGACCACCTGTCCAAGTACCCGGACTTCCTCAAGACCAAGCAGCTCGTGGCACTTGACGACGCCGTCACCAAGGACAAGGTAGAGCTTTCGCAGTACAACGAGGGCCTCGCCGACCTCTGGGTGGGCCAGGACGGCAAGCGCTACGGCCTGCCCAAGGACTGGGACACCATCGCACTGTTCTACAACCAGAAGATGGCCACGGACGCCGGCATCACCCCGGAACAGATGGGCTCCCTGAACTGGAACCCGCAGGACGGCGGAACGTACGAGAAGGCGATCGCCCGCCTCACCGTGGACAAGAACGGCAAGCGCGGCGACGAAGCAGGCTTCGACAAGAACAACGTTGCCGTCTACGGATTGGGGCTGCCAGGTTCCGACGCCGAGAACGCCGGCCAGACGCAGTGGAGCTATCTGTCCGCCACCACGGGCTGGACCACCACGGACAAGAACCCCTGGGGCACCCACTTCAACTACGACGACGAGAAACTCCAGGACACCATTGACTGGTGGGCCTCACTCGCTGCGAAGGGCTACATGCCCAAGCTTGAAACCACCGTGGGCGCCAACGCTGCCGATAGCTTCGGCGCGGGGAAGGCTGCCATCAACAGCAATGGTTCCTGGATGATCGGCCAATACACCGGCTACAAGGGCATCGACGTCGGCATCGCCCCCACCCCTCAGGGCCCCGACGGCAAGCGCGCCTCCATGTTCAACGGCCTGGCCGATTCCATCTGGGCCGGCACGAAGAAAAAGGATGCTTCCATCAAGTGGGTCGAGTACCTCGGCTCTGCCGCGTGCCAGGACGTCGTCGCTTCCAAGGCCGTCGTGTTCCCGGCCATCACCACCTCTTCCGAGAAGGCCGCTGACGCCTTCAAGGCCAAGAACGTGGACGTCAGCGCCTTCACCCAGCATGTGAAGGACAAGACCACCTTCATGCTCCCCATCACGGACAACGCCGCCAAGGTTGCGGGAATCATGAAGCCGGCCATGGACGCGGTGATCGCCGGCAAGTCCCCGGCCAGTTCCCTTACGGCCGCCAACGAACAGGTCAACGCCCTCTTCAAGTAAAACCTCCCGTTGTGAGGCCTGCTCTGCGCTCTTTGACGCCCCGTTGGGACGCAGAGCAGGCCTCACAAGTCCAGCACCATCTTTTGAAAGCGACTCATACCCATGCACCCGCTCCATCTCCGTTCCGCAGGTACCAGCCTGGTGATCAGCACTCACCGAGGAGAGGCCGAAATATCCCACTGGGGAGCAGACCTGGGCGACGCCCTTCCGGACCTTTCCATCCTCAGTGAGCCCATCCCTCCTTCCTCGATCGACGCCAACGTGCCGGCCGGGCTCCTTCCCCAGGCTTCCTCCTCGTGGCAGGGCCGGACGGGATTGCGCGGACACCGGTTCACGGATGGAGTTCCCGGGCACGACTTCTCCGTACGCCTGCGGGCGGTGAGCGCCACCGGGGACGGGGGGTCGGCGGTGATCGTTCAATCAGATCCCGACGCCGGCATCACCGTCACGAGCAACCTCACCTTGCACCCGGGTGGGCTTTTGGAACTGCGGCACACCGTCACCAACGATGGCACGTCGCCTTTCCAGGTGGACGAATTGGCAACGATGCTCCCGGTGGCACCGGACGCCGTCGAGCTTTTGGACCTTACCGGCCGTTGGTGCCGCGAACGGCACCCACAGCGCAGGGCCATCCAGCAAGGAACCTGGGTCCGCACTGGCCGTCACGGCCGCACTGGGCACGATTCCTCGCTGCTGCTCGCGGCAGGAACCGCAGGCTTCGGCAACCGGCACGGCAAAGTCTGGGCCACGCATTTGGCGTGGAGCGGAAATCACGAGCAATTTGCTGACAGCGTAGCCGATGGCCGCACCATGATCGGCGGTTCCGAGCTCCTTGGTCCCGCAGAAGTAGTGCTGCAACCCGGTGAAAGCTACACGACGCCGGCGTTGTTTGCCGCCTACTCCGACCACGGTTTGGACGGCATCAGTGAAGCCTTCTACAGCTGGTTCCGGTCACGCCCGCACCACGTGGACGTCGCTGCAAAACCAAGGCCAGTGGTCCTCAACACCTGGGAAGCGGTGTACTTCGACCACAAACTGGACACCCTGATCGAGCTGGCGGAATCGGCTGCAGACCTTGGCGTTGAGCGTTTCGTGCTCGACGACGGGTGGTTCCGCGGACGCCGGGACGACCACGCCGGGCTGGGTGACTGGTACGTCGACGAGACCCTTTGGCCAAGCGGCCTGACGCCATTGATTGATGCAGTGACTTCGCGCGGGATGGAGTTTGGCCTCTGGGTTGAACCGGAGATGGTGAACCTTGACTCCGACATCGCCCGCGCCCACCCCGAGTGGATCGTTGGACCTTCTGCCCTGTCCTTCAAGGACGGTGGCCGGCTGCCTCTCGAATGGCGACACCAGCACATCATTGACCTCGTGAACCCCGAGGCGTGGCATTACGTTTTTGATCGGATTGACAGCCTGCTGCGGGAAAACAACATCAGTTACCTCAAGTGGGACCAAAACCGGGACCTCGTGGAGCACGGCCATGCGGGCCGTTCCTCCGTCCATGAACAGACCCTCGCCGCTTACCGGCTGTTCGATGCCCTCCGTGCAGCACATCCGGGTGTCGAGATCGAAAGTTGCTCCTCCGGTGGCGCCCGCGTGGACCTTGGGATCCTGGAACGCACCGACCGGATCTGGGCTTCGGATTGCAATGACGCGTTGGAGCGGCAAACCATCCAGCGCTGGACCGGTTTGGTGGTTCCCCCGGAGCTGGTGGGCGGACACATCGGACCGACCACCTCACACACCACGGCCCGGACGCATGACTTGTCGTTCCGGGCCATCACGGCGCTTTTTGGCCATTTCGGCATGGAATGGGACATCCGGGAAGTCCAGGGGGCTGAGCGTGAGGAACTCAAGCGGTTCATCACCCTGTACAAAGAGCACCGCGGATTGATCCACAGTGGACGGATGGTGCGGGCCGATGTGCCGGACGAGTCCATGATGCTGCACGGCGTGGTGGCTGACGCTCCGACGTCCGGTGCCACGGCTGCTCTGTTCGCCGTGGTCAAGACCCGGACAGGCTTTAGCGAACTGCCCGGACGGGTGACCATTCCAGGGTTGGATCCTGCCCGCTCATACCGGGTAGAAGCGATCTTCCCAGCACCCGGGGATGCCGACTACGGGCACACGTTCACTGAGGCAAAGCCGGCGCCGTGGGTGGCGTCCGGGGCTGAAGCTTCGGGACGCTTCCTGGGCGAGGTGGGCCTTCCGATGCCCGTCTTGAACCCGGAGCACGCGCTTTTGCTGCGGTTCACTGCCCTGTAGCCCTCTCTCACGTCCTGACGGCTCCCCGGGAACCCTCTCACATCCGCCCGGCTATACCGTTTCAGCCAGGTAATCAATGGCCAGCTTGTACCCGAGCACGCCCGCGCCCACGATGATCGCGTTACACACGCCGGATAAGTAGGAGTGGTGCCGGAACTCTTCGCGCTGATGAACGTTGGTGATGTGTACTTCAACGGCGGGCAGCTGAACTGCGGCCAGGGCGTCACGAAGTGCCACTGACGTGTGGGTGAAGGCACCGGCATTGATGACGATTCCCGACGCCGTTCCGCGTGCTGCATGGATGGCGTCGAGGAGGTCCCCTTCGTGGTTGGACTGAACGCAGTCCACCGTGAAGCCATGTGCAGCCGCCGCTGACATTGCCAGCTGCTCGACGTCGGCGAGCGTGGAAGTGCCGTACTTCTCGGGCTCCCTGGTGCCCAAAAGGTTAAGGTTCGGTCCGTTGATCACAAGAATGGTGGCGCGACCAGCTTCGGTGGCGGGGGTGGCTTCAGTCATGACTCCCAATCTATTAGGCGACGGGAGAATGTCCGGGAATTGCCCTCAAAGTTACTTGCGTGTGCACTGCCCGGGCGAAACCGGCGCACTAAGACCTGGAGCTTGGGCAGCCACCGGCTGGATGTCCTCCATGGTGAGTGCGAAGCCAACCGCAGCATCAGTAGTGGTCTTGGCAAAGATCAAGCCGGCTACCTGCCCCTGCATGGTGAGCAGCGGCCCTCCGGAGTTACCGGGTTGAACGTCGCCCGCAAGCTTGTAGACCAACTCCGGAGAGGGATTGCTGCCATAAATATCAGGAACAAGAATGGTCGAAATTCCTTGGACGGTTGCCGGTTTGGACTGGAAGGGACCTCCATGCGGGTAGCCGGCAAAAGCTGCAGGGCTGCCGGCGGCCAGGTCTGGACTCAGCTGAAGTGGATCCGATGAAAGTCCGTCCACGGCCAAAACCGCGATATCCCGCTGGGAGTCGAAGTAGACCACCCGACCCGGCAACGCGCCGCCGTCGGGAATCTCGACCACCGGCTGCGACACGCCCGCCACAACGTGTGCATTGGTCACGACGCGCCCGGGCGCCACCACAAATCCGGATCCAGTCTGGTTCTGGCCGCATTCAAAGGCCGTGCCCGCAATCTTCAGGACGGACTCGGCGGCCCGGTTCAGGGCTGGGGTGTCAGTGGACTCGTTGGGAACCGGAACCGGCGTCGCTGGGCCGAAGCCCTCAATCAGCTTGGGAATACCGTCGCCGATCACCGTTGATCGCAGTTGTGCCATCGTGGTTTTCACCGGCGTCGGCGTCAACGAATCGATGTATCGGATGACGCGCGACTGGGCCAACTGCTGTGAGACGAACGGCACACCAAGCGAACTGATGCTGAACGCCAGCATGGACATCACCAGAGCGGCAACCACCACGCTGACAACGCCACCAATCAACCGGTCAGCGGCGTGCAACGGCTTGATCCGCACAGCATGGCGGACTTTTCGCCCGATCATGGTCCCCAGCCCATGGCCCAAAGCAATAAGCACGACGGCGGCACCCACCGTTGCGGTCAGCCTCCAACCGCTGTCGCTCACCCAGCCGCTCACCAGTGGAACAGCCATGAATGCCGCAATCGCGCCGACCACAAAACCGGCAATTCCGCCCAGTGTCACCAGGAAGCCATTTCGCAGGCCATAGATCAGGTAGGACAGCAGCATCAAGATCAATGCCAAATCCAAAATCGTCAAGCCAAACACCAATGCTCCTCGTAACCGGGTAGCGCCAATTGTAGATGGGCACCCTGACAGGGAACCGTTAGTCCCATCACGATAAGGGGTCGCTCCGAGCCTTCAAAGGCACGGCAAACAAGGTCCGATAGGGGCAAAAACCGCGCCGTTTCAGCGTTTCGCCTGCCAAGTACGTCACAGAAGCTTAAAAATTCTGAAACAATGGCTGGAGCGCCACGACCGAAACTTATATTCAGGAGATTTCATGGACATCGAGGTATTGCGCCGCGCACCCCTCTTCGCCACCCTTGACGACGACGCATTCCGCTTGCTGACGGACGAACTCACCGAGGTGGACCTCTCACGCGGGGCTTCGGTATTCCGCGAAGGCGACCAGGGTGACCAGCTGTACTTCATCGTTTCCGGCAAGGTAAAGCTCGGCCGCACCTCCCCCGATGGCCGCGAGTCCCTGTTGGCCATCCTCGGCCCGGGAGAACTCTTCGGCGAAATGGCGTTGTTCGACCCCAGCCCCCGCACCGCCACGGCAACCGCCGTCTCCGAAACGCGCCTGGCAGGATTGAAGAACGAAAGCCTCAACGCGCTGCTCCGCACACGTCCCGAGGTTTCCGCGCAGCTGTTGCAGGCCCTCGCCCGCAGGCTCCGCCGCACCAACGATTCCCTGTCCGACCTCGTCTTCTCGGACGTCCCGGGCCGCGTCGCCAAGGCGCTCCTGGATCTGGCTGACCGCTTCGGCCGTCCGGCCACCGACGGCGTCCTGGTTGCCCATGAACTGACGCAGGAAGAACTCGCCCAGCTGGTGGGCGCTTCCCGCGAAACCGTCAACAAGGCACTGGCCGAGTTCGTCCAGCGCGGTTGGCTGCGACTGGAAGCGCGCGCCGTCGTCATTCTGGACATGCAGCGACTCCGCCAGCGTTCGCGCTAGTCCTTACAAAAGAGCCGCTCCGGTGATGAACCGGGGCGGCTTTTTTCGTCGGGATGTGAGAGAGCGTCTGTCAAAACCCGTCGGGATGTGAGAGAAGATCCGCCAAAACCCGTCGGGATGTGAGAGAGAATCCGCCAAAACCCGTCGGGAAGTGAGAGAAGATCCGTTAGCGCTCCCGCTGCGGCTCTCCGGCTACAGTCCTGGCGGCTTCGACCTCGAGCATGAGAATCCCGCCCTCGTCCACCAGTTTGGGTTGGTACACGTGGGCTTTGCGCTTGTAGCTCAGGTAGGCGATGCAGCCGTTGGCGTGGGCCATTTTTTCGAGCATGATTTCGGACCCCGGGACCAGGAGCTGGCCGAGGGTGAGTCCGACCGTGTTTTCCTGGGCTATTTCGTCACCGAGGGCCGTGGTGTCGCGGAGGGCGATGGCTTCCGCGGCGCACACCCAACGGCCCCAGACTCCCTTGCTGCCCAGGATGCTCGGCTGCTGGTTCACGGGGACCGTGGCGGCAAAATAGCGCGTGTTGAAACGGGTATGCGCGAAGTCGGGGCTGAGCCAGTTGACCAGGGGCTTCAGCAGGTCCGTGCGCAGTGAAAGGCCACGCTTGGCCAGCACTTCGCTGAAGGACTTCTCCTGGCTGGATACGGCTTCCCTGGCTTTCATCCATTCCACGGTGGAGTTGGCCTCCACGGTGGAGGAAGCGTCGGGGGCCGGCAAGGAGAACGCCGGTTTCCTCGAAGAGTTCGCGGATTGCGCCCACCACGTGGCGGCGGGCGAGTCCGACGTCGTCCGTTCCCATATGCTCAGCCCAGGACTGGGGTGAGGGACCCAACCAATCGATGGGGTCGTCGTCGGACGGGTCCAGGGATCCGCCCGGGAACGCGACGACACCCAGCGGCGAGGAGCCTGGCCTGTAACCAAGCCAGGTCTCCAGACCGGTGGGTGAGTCCCGCAAGAGGACGACGGATGATGCGTAGCGGGCGGCCCTGGGGGTCCGCTCGCCGAGCTCAAGCCAGTTTCGTGCCGCCCCTTCGAGTGCCGGGGGGAGTGCGAACAGGCGGCGGGCAAGCTGCGGCAATTGGGTGAACCGGTTCCTTAGCTGAATTCAGCGATGAGCTCGACTTCGACGGGAGAGTCGAGCGGCAGGACGGAAACACCGACGGCGGAGCGTGCGTGCTTGCCGGCGTCGCCCAATACCTGGCCGAGAAGTTCGGAGGCGCCGTTGATGACTCCGGGCTGGCCGGTAAACGTGGGTTCGGATGCAACAAAGCCAACTACTTTGACGATGCGGGTGATGCGGTCGAGGTCGCCGATGACGCTCTTGACGGCAGCGAGGGCGTTGATGGCACAAACAGCGGCGTAGCGCTTGGCATCCTCAGGATCGACTGTTGGTTCATCAGAGGTACCCAACTCGCCGAGCGAGACCTTGCCCGTAGCTTCGAGTTTGCCATTAATAAAGGGCAGCTGGCCGGACGTGTAAACGTAGTTGCCGGAGACGACCGCCGGCACGTAGTCGGCAACCGGCGTGGCGACCTCGGGAAGGGTCAAGCCGAGCTCGGCGAGACGCTGCTCAACAGCCGACGTCGGAGCGCCGGATTCCGCGGCAGACGTGGTTTCTGCGGGGGTTGTCATGATTACTGCTTCTCCCTCTTCAGGTATGCAACAAGGCCTTTGCCATCGGGTCCACCGACGACCTGGACAAGCTCCCAGCCGTCCTCGCCCCATTGGTCCAGAATCTGCTTCGTGGCGTGGATAATGAGCGGAATCGTGGCGTACTCCCATTTGGTCATGACAGAAAGCCTAGCCCTTGCCGGTAAAGTGGAAAACATGGTGACTCGCAAGAACCCCATATTCGACACTGCCACCACCCTCGGAAAGATTCTAGGTTTCCTTGGCGTGAGCGCGATTTGTGGCGTCCTGGTGGCGGGCCTGTTGGTCCCCGCAGCCGCCGTTTCGGGCAGTGCCGCAAGTGGTTCCATCCAGTTCTTTGACACTCTGCCGGCGGAGCTGCAGGTGGATCCGCCCAGCCAGAACACGACGATTCTGGCGAAGGACGGTACGCCGATCGCCTCCATCTACGCGGAGAACCGTACCAAGGTTCCGCTGGACCAAATGAGCCCGTTCATCAAGGACGCTGTCATCGCCATCGAGGACAGCCGTTTTTATGAGCACGGCGGCATCGATACCACCGGCATCATGCGAGCCATCGTGAGCACCGCCCGCGGCAACAAGCAGGGCGCGTCCACCATTACGCAGCAATACGTTAACAACGTCATCAATGAGTCGCTTGTGGCCTCCGGCAAGGACGAAGACGTCAAGCTGAACGGCCTGAACAAGGGCGTCGGCGATAAGCTCCGCGAGATGAAGCTGGCCATCGCCCTGGAGAAGAAGTTCTCCAAGGAGCAGATCCTTGAGGGCTACCTCAACATCGTCTTCTTCAACCGTGACGCGTATGGCATTGAAGCTGCCTCCAAGTTCTTCTTCAGCACTACTGCGAAGGATCTGACACTTCCGCAGGCAGCCTTGCTCGCTGGTTTGGTGAACAGCCCGTCCGCCTTCGATCCGATCACCAACCCGGATAACTCCAAGAAGCGGCGCGACCTCGTGCTGGCTGCCATGGTGAACCAGGGCAAGATCTCCCAGGCTGAGTACGACGAAGCGGTAGCCACCCCTGTCACCACCAAGGTCACTCCCGCACGCCAGGGTTGCGCGTACGCCACCATGGCTCCGTATTTCTGCGACTACGTGCTCCACTTGCTTTTGAACAACCCGGCGTACGGCGAGACCTCGGACGAGCGCGAAAAGCGGGTGATGCGCGGTGGCCTGACCATCCGGACCACCCTTGATCCCACTGCGCAGACCGTTGCCCAGCAGCAGGTTGATGGGACAGCCGGTGCCAACCCGGACAAGTGGGGTGCCTCGATCGTCTCGGTCCAACCGGGTACCGGCCAGATCGTCAGCATGGCCCAGAACACTGTCTGGCTGCCCCAAGAGGGCAAGTTCGATCAGACCCAGAACTTCAATGTGGACGTCC
Source organism: Arthrobacter sp. StoSoilB13 (assembly GCF_019977255.1). Lineage (NCBI taxonomy): Bacteria > Bacillati > Actinomycetota > Actinomycetes > Micrococcales > Micrococcaceae > Arthrobacter > Arthrobacter sp. StoSoilB13. The sequence continues at coordinate 2,193,965 of NZ_AP024647.1, forward strand.
TCGATGCCGAAGGCAACGACCTCAATGGCATCGGCGGTTTCCAGCCCGGTTCTACGATGAAGCCGTTTACGTTCGCTGAATGGCTGAACGAGGGCAAGTCGATGAATACGACGATTAATGCTTCGGTCCGCAGGTACCCCCAAAACTTCCGGTGGCGGAATACCTGTCCTGCACCCACTGTTGGCTGGTACGACGCCACGAACGGCACTTTCGACCTGCAGAACTCGGATGAGGGTTACTACAGAAACATGACGGTCCTCTACGGCCTCATGAACTCGATTAACACCGCCACCTTTGCTTCTGCTGCCCAGCTGGACCTGTGTGGCATCCAGGGCATTGTCGATGCCACGGGCATCCATGGAGGCCTGCCTGCACGGGATGACACCGGTAAGATCACGGATCCCAACCCCAAGGTGCCCATGACCACTCTGGGTAACCTCATTGGTTCCACCCAGACTGCACCTCTCACCATGGCAACGGCGTTCGCCACGTTCGCTGCCGACGGTAAATACTGTGCGCCAATCGCGATTACTTCGGTGAAGGACCAGTCCGGCGCCGATCTCCCGGCGCAGTCCTCCAACTGCAAGGATGCCGTCAAACCTGAAGTTGCCCGGGGCGTGGCGTATGCCATGCAGGAAGTCTTGAACGCCGGTTCGGGTTCGCTGATCCGCCCTGCCCTTTCCACGCGTAACAACTTCCCCGTAGCCGCCAAGACCGGTACCAACGACACCAACGGTTCCACCTGGGTTGTCGGCTACACCACCGGGTTGGCAACGGCTTCCTGGTTCGGTGACCCTTTGGGTGACCAGAAGCGACCGGGCCGGAACCTGACCGTCAACGGCAAGTTCTACCAGTCGATCGACGGTTACATGATTGCTGGTCCGCAGTTCACCAACTACATGCTGGCCGTTGCCCCTGCATATGGCACCAACCCGTTCCAGGCGCCCCCGTCCAACCTCCTCGGAGGCCCCGCTCCACAGCGCAGTACCGCCCCGGCACCTACGCAAAACAATCCCGCCCCGCCGGCACCCCCTACCAACACTGGCGGCAATAGCGGCAATGGCGGCAACGGCAACGGCCCTGGCAAGGACTAACCGTGCAGTTCCCTGATTCCCTGGCAAACCGCGTCCGCACTATCGGGCGCGGTTTCGCCGTCACCACTGCCCTCGGTGCCACTGCCGGCGCGGCAGCTGCTGCCTACGGTTGGTGGGAAAAGGACCAGTTCGGGGTCCGTCATGAGACTCTCCCCATCCTCCCCGAAGGGTCGGAACCGTTCCGCGTACTGCACCTGAGCGATATCCATTTCGTTCCCGGACAGGACAAGAAAACCCAGTGGCTGCAGTCTTTGGTGGATTTGAAGCCCGATCTTGTAGTCAACACCGGAGACAACCTCAGCCACGAACAGGCCGTCGATCCACTGATCAGCGCGCTCCGGCCTCTCATGGAATTTCCCGGCGTCTTCGTCCCGGGCTCCAACGACTACTACGCACCCAGGATCAAGAACCCTGCGGGCTACTTCCGCGGACCGTCGAAGCTCAGGACCGATCCCATCAAGCTCGACTGGCCCAGATTGCGGTCTGCTTTCGGCATGGGAGGCTGGATCGACCTCACCAACCGTGCGCAGTCGGTGGTGTTGAACGGCCTGCGTTTCGATTTCTCGGGCGTAGACGATCCCCACTTGAAGCGCGAACGCTATGCCGGTTGGCCCCGCGGCACCGTGAACCAGGATGCCCGCCCTCATTTGAGGGTCGCCGTCATCCATGCGCCGTACCAGCGCGTCCTGGACCACTTCACCGAAGCCGAGGCAGACCTGATCCTCGCCGGACATACTCACGGTGGCCAGATCTGCCTCCCGGGTTACGGCGCTCTCGTCTCCAACTGCGACCTGCCGACATGGCGGGCCAAGGGCCTCCACGACTGGGAAAGCGACGGGTTCACGACGCCGGTGAACGTCTCAGGCGGCATTGGCACCTCGCGCTACGCCCCGGTCCGGATCGCGTGCCGCCCGGAAGCGGTCCTGCTGACACTCACGGCCCGCAGCTAATCGCCGCGCGCAGCTAAAACGCCGCGCGCATCTCAACGCATGGACCATTACGAATCCCAATAACTGGGGAACTTTCCACATACCAAAGTGTGGTCCTGTGAAACGAATCACGGCATGGCATAGGGTAGTTGCTACGGGAAACTACCTCCGCACCATCTGAAGATCCAGCTGTTGAGAAGCGGGCATGTCCAAACAAACGTCATTCTTCACATCCGTCGGCCGCCTGTACCCTCATGTGCGGCCCATCCTCCCCCGGCTTTTTATGGGCCTCCTCTGTGCACTGCTCGCCAGCATCGTCGCGCTGACCATCCCCCAGGTGCTGCGTGTATTGGTCAACACGTCGCTTCAACCCGGGGGTGACCCAGGCGCTGTCTGGATTGCCGCCGTCGTGATTCTTGCGCTTGGTGCGGCCGAAGCCGGACTGGTGGCCTTGCGCAGGCAGTTCGTGATCAACCCGGCCACGACGGTTGAGACGAGGATGCGAGTATCGCTGTACGGTCACCTCCAGCAGCTCACAGTGTCTTTCCATGATCGCTGGGGCTCCGGCCAGTTGCTGTCCCGCGCCATGACGGACTTGAGTTTTCTGCGCCGCTGGATGGCGTTCGGCGCGATCATGCTGGTGGTCACCACGTTGACAGTGATTATTGGCGTCGGAGTCATGTTCTCCATGAGTTGGCAACTGGCGTTGATCTTCCTCGGCGCGGCTGTGCCGATCATGGTCAATTCGTTCCGCTTCCGCCGTCGCTTCAGCCGGGTCACACGCCTCAGCCAGGATCAGGCGGGCGATCTTGCTACCACCGTGGAAGAGTCCGTCCACGGCATCCGCGTCCTGAAGGCTTTCGGCCGCAGCCGCGAAGCGCTGGAGAATTTCAACGGTCAGGCGGAAGAGCTGCGGCAGACGGAGATTGCCAAGGCGAAGCAGCAAGCCGGCTTCACGCTGGTGGTCACGTTGCTGCCTGAGTTGGCACTGGGCGTCGGACTGGTGGTGGGCATCATGCTCGCAGCAAGCGGACAGTTGAGTATCGGCTCGCTGGTTGCGTTCTTCGCCACCGCCGCCGTGGTGGCCACTCCCGTGGAATTTTCCGGCATGCTCCTGGCCATGGCACTGACTGCCAAGACTGCACTGGACCGCCACTTCGAAGTCATGGATACCGAGAACACCATCACTTCGCCGGATCATGCCGAGGTGCCGGCAACGGTGAGGGGAGCCTTGCGCTTTGAGCACGCGGGCTTCGGATTCGACGACGGCGGGATGCTCCTGCACGACATCACCCTGGACATTCGTCCGGGCGAAACCATGGCACTGGTGGGCATCACCGGCAGTGGCAAGAGCGCCCTGCTGCAACTGGTCCCCCGCCTGTACGACGTCAAGGAAGGCTCCGTGACGATTGACGGCGTGGACGTCCGCGACTACGACATCGAGGAACTCCGGCGGATCGTGGCGGTGGCTTTCGAGGACACCACATTGTTCTCAAGCTCGGTACGGGACAACGTCCTGCTCGGCGCCGCTGAGCCCAGCGAGGCCGCCCTTGACGAAGCTTTGGACGTCGCGCAAGCCCACTTCGCGTACTCTTTGCCGGACGGTGTCGACACCCTGATTGGTGAGGAAGGATTGAGCCTTTCAGGTGGCCAGCGGCAGCGCATTGCCCTCGCCAGGGCCATCGCTGCGAAGCCAAAAGTCCTGGTCCTGGACGATCCTCTTTCGGCCTTGGACGTCAACACTGAGGAACGCGTGGAAGCAAGGCTGCGCGAGGTACTTCACGAGACAACCACGCTGATCGTCGCACACCGGCCTTCGACCGTGGCATTGGCGGACCGCGTGGCATTGCTTGAGAACGGAACCATCACCGCAGTCGGAACCCACACGGAACTGTTGGCCGAAAACGCCCACTACCGCTACGTCATCGCAAGCCTGGATACCGGACCGAGAGACCTGGACAGCGAACTGGACGAGCTCGAAGACGCCGAGGAGGCCCGCCGGTGAGCGCCACAACCTTTGGAACCGCCAACGAGGACAACACGCTCCTGAGCAAAGCAGACAGCAAAGCAGTACGACGCCGGTCACTCGCCTTGCTGGGCTCGCTGATCCGCCCGGTGCGGTTGCGTTTCTGGATGACGATCGTGATGGTGGTGGTTTCGCAGCTCACCCGCGTTGCTGGGCCGGCCCTGATCGCCTTTGGGATCGACACCGCCTTGCCCGCATTGCAAGCCGGTGACAATGGCCCGTTGGTGCTCGCCGGTGCGTTGTACCTGGCTGCGGCCGTTGCCACGGCTGCCATGACGGCCCTGTATGTAACGTCCACAGCCCAATTGAGCCAGGCCATGCTGCTGGACCTCCGGGTCCGCGTCTTCAGGCACACCCAGCGGTTGAGCCTTGAATTCCATGAGAAGTACACGTCCGGCCGCATCATCGCCCGTCAAACCTCGGACCTCGAAGCGCTGCGGGAATTGCTGGACTCCGGCGTAAGCTCCCTCGCGTCGGGCATGCTGTTCATGCTCTTCACGGCCTTCACGGTATTTGCCTTGGACTGGCGCAGTGGATTGATCATGCTTGCGGCGGGTGTGCCCATGTTCTTCCTCGCGCGCTGGTACCAAAAGCATTCACAGATTGCCTTCCGGGAATCCCGCGTGGTTTCGGCGCGGTTGATCGTGCACTTCGTAGAAACCATGACCGGTATCCGTGCAGTGAAGGCGTTCCGCAAGGAGCGTGAGAACGCTGACCGCTATGGCGCACTGGCTGAGGACTACCGCAAGAACACCGTCCGCTCCATCAACCTGAACGGCATCTTCCAGCCGGGACTGGTGCTGATCGGCAACGTGTGTGTGGCTGCAGTCCTGTTGTTCGGCGGGTTCAGGGTGCTCAGCGGAGACCTCGCCGTGGGCGTCCTCCTGGCCCTCATCCTGTCCACCAAGCGCTTCTTCCAGCCGGTGGACCAGATGGCCATGTTCTACAACTCTTTCCAGAGCGCACAGGCGGCATTGGAAAAAGTATCCGGGCTCCTGGAGGAAGTGCCTACCGTCCGGCCTCCGAAGAACCCTGTGCCGCTGAACAGTTCACGCGGAGAGATCGACTTCAAGGGTGTGCAGTTCGGGTACAGCGATGGCAAGGTGGTTGTGCCCAAGCTGGACCTGCACATTCCCGCTGGCCAAACCGTTGCCCTGGTCGGGCAGACAGGCGCCGGTAAGTCCACCTTGGCCAAACTCGTTGCGCGCTTCTACGACGTCACGTCCGGTGCCATCACTTTGGACGGAGTTGACCTTCGCGACCTCGCTACCGCCGACCTACGCCGCGCAGTGGTCATGGTGACCCAGGAAGCCTTCCTTTTCAGTGGCTCCGTGGCGGAGAACATCGCATTGGGACGACCTGAAGCTTCCCGAGCCGAAATAGAGGCTGCGGCTAAAGCAGTGGGCGCCCATGAATTCATCCTGAGCTTGCCCGAAGGATATGACACGGATGTCAATAAGCGTGGTGGGCGCGTCTCATCGGGCCAGCGCCAACTTATCGGCTTCGCCAGGGCCTTCCTCGCCGCGCCGGCCGTCCTGATTCTGGACGAAGCAACGTCGTCGCTGGATATTCCTTCGGAGCGGATGGTCCAGGCAGGGCTTGCGCATCTTCTGGAGGGTGTCGCCGGCCAGAATGCTGCCCGCACTGCCATCATCATCGCCCACCGTCTCTCCACTGTGGAGACAGCAGACAGGGTGCTGGTGGTCCACGACGGCAGGATTGTCGAGGACGGAACACCGGCCGAGCTGATCACCGGTGGCGGCCGGTTTGCGCGGCTTCATGGTGCATGGAGGGACTCGCTCGTGTGAGGAGCGACACCGTCTTCTCGATTTCGCATCCCGCAGCGATTCAGCTATCCTTGAACAGTTGCTTTCGCAGCGGATCGGGATGTAGCGCAGCTTGGTAGCGCGCTTCGTTCGGGACGAAGAGGTCGCAGGTTCAAATCCTGTCATCCCGACCAAATACGAAAATGGCGTCGAGAAATCGGCGCCATTTTCGTTTACCCGGATCCCCCGGATCCCCCGGATTCCCTGGATCCCCCGGAGCAGCCACCCACGACGCGCTTCCACCACGTTGCGCATCTTCACCCGCGCCACGCGTCCCCGACAGCGACTCCCAAATCCGGGTGTCGTCTGCCCGTTGCCGGCTCCTGGGCGAATGTGGGTGTCGCCGGAGCGCTCCCGGGCAAAAGAAAACCCCGGAGCATCGCTCGTCACGCTCCGGGGTTTTCCTCAGTAGTTACTGATTTACATAGGATCCGGCCAGTTGCCGATGGACGACGTCGTGTACGTCGTGTCACCGGACTTGGTAGGTGCCGTGGTGGTGGACCTCATAGGATCGGGCCAGTTACCAATAGCACTTACCGAGCCGGAATCTGCCGCTGCAGCAGCAGAGACGACTGCGGGAGCCGCAACCGTAAAAGCGAGAGCGCCTGCCAAGGCCACAGAAGCAGCCATTTTCTTGAACATATTGTTCCCCAATGCGAGTCGGATTCGTTACGGAAATTGCACGGTCCCTGTTGACATACATTGTAAAATGTTTTCCACAGAGACTGTCAAGGTTTAGGTCAAAAGACACCTGTAGGAGGGCCCCGTGGGAAACGGATTCGGCGAGAAGCTACGTGCCGAACGGCTCGAACGCGGGTTGACGCAGGCAGAACTGGGCAAAAACCTGTATTCCCCGAGCTACATTTCGCTGCTAGAAACAGGTCGACGCGAGCCGACTGCCGAGGTCATCGAGGAGCTGGCACGCAGGCTTGAGTTGGCGCCCAAGGCGTTGGAAGCCTGGAGCCAGCCCGTTTCGGTGAGCGATGCAGAGTACGTGCTCGCCGGCTTGTATGCCCGGCAAGCATGGGACCTGCGCGACTACCAACTCGCAGCAAGCCACGCAGCCACTGCGGCGCAGATCGCCCTCGAGGCGAAGAACAACAGCGCCTGGTGGAACATGACCTACATGCAGGCCGAATGCGTGATGAAGCAAGGCCAGCTCAAAGAATGCCAACAAATTGTTGAGCACTTGCTGGAACATCCCATGGCCACGGAATCAGCGGGCCTTGGCGTGCGGGCATGGCAGATGCTTGCCGCAGTCTGTCACGGACAGGGTCAGCTGGCCACCGCCGTCGAGCATGCAAAGAAGGCCGTGCAACTGTCCGAACAGCTGCCCAAGGGATCCACGCTGATCATCGGCGCGCACCGCGCGCTGATCGGCGCCCTCGCGGAGAGCGGCAAGCTGGATGAAGCATGGCAGTACTGCCTGACCATGGTCGAGCACATGGACGAGCACTCCATGTCCCAACTGGCCGGCGAGGTAGCGTGGGTAGTGGGCAACGTTGCTTTCATGCGGCACGACTACGTGGAGGGCATCAAGCACCACGAACGCGCGGCGAAGCTGCTCTCCCCGGCCAACGACATCGAACTGTGGGCCCGTTTCAACAAGGCATCGGCGGCCGTCAGGTTGTCCTCCGGCATTGTTGAGCCCGAAACCCTGTCCGCGATTGAACGTGCTGAGCTGGCGTTGTCCATTGTCGGGGGAAACAAGACGGACCAGCTTGAAGTAGCGTTCATCCGTGCCCGCTGGCTCTACCTGACGGGCGATATTCCGGCCGCGGTGGACAAGCTTCGCGAGATCTACAAGGACCGCAAGGTGTTGGCCCGCCACACGGCTGGAGAGGTCTCCCTGTTGCTGGGAAAGTCCTTGAAGGCAGCAGGTGAAACCACGGAGGCCCCTGCACTACCTGGAAGAGGCCCAGCACGACTTCAGTGCAGCCGGCGCCTCGGACCGGGTCCAGCAAGCCATGGATGCTGTCCTGGAGATCCGCCTGGCGGAACGCCGCGCCGCTGCATCACACCCGGAAGCGCACTCCGAAGCCAGCTAACCCAAGTAAGTAGCAGATAAGGCCGTTTTGAGAGCTCAAAACGGCCTTATCTGCTACCCAGTTGGGGAAAGGTTCAGGCGAACGTGCGCCCTGTGAGTTTCTCGTAGGCTTCCACGTAGCGGGCGCGAGTGCGCTCCACGACTTCAGCGGGCAAGGCCGGCGGTGGCGTGTCCGAGGACTTGTCCCAGCCCGACTCGGCCGAGGTTAGCCAGTCGCGGACGTACTGCTTGTCATACGAGGGCTGCGACTTGCCCGGCGCATAAGTGGATGCGTCCCAGAAACGGGAGGAGTCCGGGGTAAGGACTTCATCGCCCAACGTGATGATGCCCGTGTACGTGTCGAGGCCGAACTCCACCTTGGTGTCGGCCAGGATGATGCCCCGCTCGCGGGCGATCTCCTCAGCACGGGTGTAGATCTTCAGCGTGAGTTCGCTGAGGCGGGCGGCGATGTCGTCACCGACCATGGCGACGACGTCGTCATAGGTGATGTTGACGTCGTGCTCGCCGACGTCCGCCTTGGCAGATGGCGTAAACAGCGCCTTCTCCAGGCGCGAACCGTCAACAAGCCCCTCGGGAAGCGGGATGTTGCAGACCGTGCGGGACTGCTTGTACTCCTCCAGCCCGGAACCGGTGAGGTAGCCACGGGCGATGCACTCCACCGGGAACATCTCCAGCTTCTTGCAGATCATGGCCCGGCCTTCGACCGCGGCCGGAACGCCACCCTCAACCGTGGAGGCCAGCACGTGGTGCTCAACGTCCAACTGATCGAACCACCACAGGCTGAGCTGCGTCAGGATGCGGCCCTTGTCAGGGATTTCGCTGCTCAGGACATGGTCATAGGCACTGATGCGGTCGCTGGCAACCACCAGTACGCATTCCTGCCCTACCTTTTCCGTGATGGATTCATCGGTTGGGACGTAGAGGTCACGAACCTTGCCGGAATAGACGTGCCTCCAGCCCGGAAGCTGCAGGGTCTCGGTCTTAAAGCCGCCCGTGGGGAGCGAATCAGTCATGCTCAGGCCTGTACTTTCGGGATGGTTCCGGTTGCTGCGTAGGGCACTCGGATTTCGCCGCGGGCGGCCTTGCCTCCGATATCCGTACGGAACTGTGAGCCTTCAAGCTGAACCAGCTCAACGCCGTCGTACGCTTTTTCGCGGGCCTCCACAAGATCCGAACCGAGCGCGACCACGGCGAGGACGCGGCCGCCGGCCGAAACCACTTTGCCTTCCGCGTCCAGCTTGGTGCCGGCGTGGACAACGTGGACGCCATCGAGCTCGTCCACCTTCTTCAGGCCGCGGATGCGATCCCCTGTGCGGGGAGCATCCGGATAGTTTTCGGCGGCCACGACGACGGCGACTGCCGTGTCCTTGGACCAGCGCAGCTCCTCGGCGGTGTCCAGTTCGCCCTTGGCAGCTGCCAGAAGCAACGCACCGAGCGGGGTCTTGAGCCGGGCGAGGACTGCCTGAGTCTCGGGGTCGCCGAAGCGCACGTTGAACTCGATGACGCGCGTGCCGCGCGAGGTGAGTGCAAGGCCGCAGTACAGCACACCGATAAAGGGTGTGCCGCGGCGGGCCATCTCATCCACGGTGGGCTGGGCGACGCGGTCGATAACTTCCTGGACCAAGCCCTCGGGAGCCCACTCGAGGGGGGTGTAGGCGCCCATGCCACCGGTGTTGGGGCCTTCGTCGTTGTCGAAGATGCGCTTGAAGTCCTGCGCCGGAGACAGGGGAACGGTGGTGCGTCCATCGCAGAGGACGAACAAGGAAACTTCGGGTCCGTCGAGGAACTCTTCAATGACAACTGTTCCACCGGCGTCGAAACAAGCCTGCGCGTGCGCGAGTGCTTCCTCGCGATCGTTGGTGACTACAACGCCCTTGCCTGCGGCGAGGCCATCGTCCTTCACAACGTGCGGAGCGCCAAACGTAGCAAGGGCATCGGCTGCTTCCTCGGCGTTGGTGGCAACGCGGGCCATGGCCGTGGGAACGCCGGCCTCAGCCATGATCTGCTTGGCGAACGCCTTGGACGCTTCGAGCTGGGCGGCTTCCTTGCTGGGTCCGAAGACCGGGATCCCGGCGGCACGGACGGCGTCCGACACTCCGGCGGCCAAGGGAGCCTCCGGGCCGACGACAACCAAGTCCACTGCCAGCTTGGTGGCGAGCGCGGACACGGCTTCCGGGTTGTTCCCGTCAATTGCGTGCGTGGGAACGAGTTTGCTGATGCCCGCGTTGCCCGGAGCCGCGTGGACCTCGGAAACGTTGGGATCTTCAAGCAGAGAGCGGACAATGGCGTGTTCGCGGCCGCCTGGGCCAATGACGAGTACCTTCACAGTCTTCAAGGGTACTTTGTGTAGGGCGCGGGGCCTAAGCTGTGTCATTCCCCCGGCAGCGGATGACTGGATCCGGAACCGCGCCCGGACCTCGCGTGTGACCGGGGAACACCGCCGTCGCGCCCTAGACTGGCCTCATGCCCATGAGTTCGCATGAAACGTTCAACGTTGAGTCCGCCGTCGAACTGGCAGTCATCGAACGCAGTGGCTTCATCGAGTCCCGGCACATCGGTGCTGCCGTGGTCCTTGCCGGTGACGGAAGCGTGGTCACCCGGCTGGGTGACATCGATGCTCCCATCCTGGCGCGCTCCACCCTGAAACCATTCCAGGCCCTCGCCGCCATGCAGTCCGGCGTCCCGCTGCGGGGCGCGCAGGTGGCTGTGGCGTGCGGAAGCCACACCGGTTCACTGGACCACATGGATGTGGTGGAGGGAATGCTCAAAGCGGCAGGTGTCCGCGAGGACCAGCTTCAGTGCCCCACAGCGTGGCCGCAGGACGAAACCGCCCGCAATTGGCTGGTCCGCTCCGAGCGCGGCCAGACCAGGCTCGCCTTCAATTGCTCCGGGAAGCACGCGGCTTTCCTTTGGGCGTGCACGGAAAACGGTTGGGACCTCCGCAGTTACCTTGAGCCGAATCATCCGTTGCAGCAGCGCGTCCGGTCCGTGATCGAGGAATACAGCGGCGAAACGATCTCCCACCTGGGCATCGATGGCTGCGGGGCACCAGTTGCGGCGATCTCGCTGACCGGACTGGCCCGGGCGTATTCCCGGTTGGCGAAGTCACCGGGAGATTCCTCCTCGAACGCACGCGCCGCAACCATCGCCACCTCCATGCTGGACTACCCATGGGCGGTCCAGGGCAAGGGCGAGTCGAACACGATCGTCATGGAAGAGCTCGACATCCTGGCCAAGATTGGCGCCGAAGGGATCCTGGTCCTTGCCACTTCCACCGGCGCTACGGTGGCCGTCAAGATGCTGGACGGGAATCTCCGCGCTACGTCCCTGGTGGGGTTGACCCTTCTTGCCGTTAGTGGGGCGGTGGACATTCCCGCAGTTTCCAACGTCCTGGAACGGGTGGTTGAACCCGTGCTGGGCGGTGGGCGGCCCGTGGGCAAAATCCGCCTTGGCCACGCCGTATCCGCGATGCTCGACTGAGCCGGCCAGTTACTGACCCACCTAGTTATATAAGGAAAGAAACCATGGCAGTTGCACGACGCCGCATTGACGTCGACGAGGGCCGCGCTGCGCTGGCAGCCTGGCGATCCGCCGTCGAACCGGCCGGTGAGCCTGGCACGGAATCCCGGACCCCGCCGTCGCGCTCTTTAATCGCGACGGCGGTCCGCTACTCGCTCGAGGAAGTCACCGCCCGTGCGCCCGGCAATTCGGTGGAGGTCCGCGTCCCGCCCTACGGCGTCACCCAGTGCGTGGAGGGGCCCCGCCACACCCGCGGCACTCCCCCGAACGTCATAGAGTGCGACGCCGCCACCTGGCTTGAGTTGGTTACCGGCCGGATCTCGTGGGGAGACGCCGTTTCGGCTGGCCGCGTTGCCGCGTCCGGACTGCGCGCGGACCTCTCGGAACTGCTTCCCCTCTGACGGGTCTTGTGTACGGCCAATGCCCTCAAGACCGTGTCTTAAGGGCATTGGCCATACACAAACCATGGAGTTAGTCGGGGCAAACCGGGGTGGTTGGTTGGCCTGGCTTGCTCATCTCGAATTGCGGGATTTCGTCCGCTGTGGGACCTCCACGGAATTTCGGTGAGGGGTGGTGGCCCTCGCTGAGGCGCTCAAGCTCCTGCTCCTCGAACACTTCCTCCTGGCCCAGCATGATGGCTGAATCCTCGTTGGTAATCTCGCCGTTGAAGGCACGGACCATGACGCTGCGGTCGAACTGGCCTTCCCACTTGGCTACAACGAAGGTGGCTACGCAGTTGCCCAGCAGGTTGACGACGACGCGCATGGAGTCCATGAGGCGGTCGGCTCCGAGGAGGAGTGCTACGCCGGCAACCGGGAAGATGCCAAGGGCGGCAGCCGTGGCCGAGAGGGCCAGGAACGATGAGCCCGGGACGCCCGCCATGCCTTTGGAGGTCAAGAGCAGCACACCCAGCGCAGCCAGCTGCTGACCGAGGTCCAGTTGATGGCCGAACGCCTGGGCCAGGAACAGCAGGGAGATGGAAAGGTAGATCGCTGCGCCGTCAAGGTTGAAGGAGTAGCCGGTGGGAACCACCAGGCCGGTGGTTGCCCGGGAGCAGCCGGCGTTGGTCAACTTGGTCATGATGCGCGGCATGACCGCTTCAGTGGAGGCCGTGCCGAGTGCAAGCAGGAATTCCTCGCGGGTGTATTTCAGGAAGTGCCACAGCGGAACACGGGCGAAGCCCCAGGCCACCAGGAACAGCAGGCCGATAAAGACGATCGCGGCTCCGTAGCAGGATGCGATCAGCAGCGCATACGTGCCGAGAGTGCCAAGCCCGTACTGGCCGATGATGAAGGCCATGGCGCCGAAGGCACCGATCGGAGCGACCTTCATGATCCAGGACATGATCTTGAAGATCAGCTCCAGGACGGTCTCCATGAGGCTGATCACGGGCAGGCAGCGCTGGCGGCCAATGACCACGATCGCGGCGCCGAAGAAGACGGAGAAGAAAAGCACCTGGAGCAGGCTGTTGTTGGCGAAGGCGCCGATCACACTGGTGGGGATGACGTCCAGCAGGAAGGCAGCGGCGTCCTTGGGAACGGCGTGGCCGGTCTTTGCGTCCACGGCTTCCTGGGAAAGCGTGGAGGGATCGATGTTCAGGCCGGCGCCGGGCTGAACGATGTTGCCCACGATGAGTCCGAAGACCAGGGCGAAGAGGGTGGCGCAGGTGAAGTAGAGGAGTGCTTTGACCCCGACCCTTCCGACCGCCTTGACGTCGCCGACTGCGGAGATGCCCGTGACGATCACGAGGAAAATCAGCGGGGCGATGATCATCTTGATGAGTTGAATGAATCCATCACCCAGCGGCCGGAGGGTGGACCCGAGGTTCGGCCAGAAATGACCGATGAGCACACCTGCGACGACGGCGATCAGGATTTGAAAAAAGAGCGACTTGTACAGTGGCTTCTTCTTCAGCGGGGCCGAACTCGCCTTCAGCGCCGCAGAGTCTGGGATCTTCATTGATCTGAACCAATCAGTTGGGAACAGCCCCACACTTGGGGGTTGTTTTCAAATGTAAGCCTGCTCACATCATTCCGCAAGGGGAAATTGAATTTCCATATTGCGGAAAGTCACAATTGGTTGCCAAGCCGCGGCGTCGTGGCTTCCTGACCTCTATTGACAAGGAAAAACCCACGGCACGCCCCGGGAAATGGGCGTGCCGTGGGCACGGTTGAAGCAAAAGGGTCAGCACAACACACTCAGGCGTGGCCGGTACTTAGCCCCGGCCTATGAACGGCATGCCAGCGGCTGTCACCACCAGGGAACCAACGCTGGCCGATGCAGGCATGTTGGCCATCATGAGCACCGCACGCGCGGCATCCTCCACGGGGAACATCGGCTCCACGCGCCGGCTGCCATCGGCTTGCAACGCACCTGAGCCCACACCGATGGTGTCCATGATTTCGGTACGGGTATTTCCAATATCGATCTGCCCGCACGTGATGCCAAAGTCCCGGCCATCCAGCTCAATGCTCTTGGTCAGGCCCGTCATCGCATGCTTCGTCACCGTGTACGCAACAGACCTGGGCCTGGGCGAATGCGCAGAAATGGAGCCGTTGTTAATGATGCGGCCACCCTGCGGTTCCTGGGCCTTCATGGTCCTCACGGCTTCCGCGGCGCACAGCATGGAACCCGTGACATTAACGCGCAACGTGGCCTCCCACCCATCGACGTCGATCTCGCCAACATCGCCGGCTGGCCCGAAGATGCCTGCGTTATTGAACAGCACGTCAACGCGGCCCCAGCGCTGGCGAACCTCAGCGAAAAGGCGGGCGACGGCGTCGGGCTCTGTCACATCGCACGGCACCACCAGGGCATCCGGATGGTTGTCCGCGGTTTCCAGCAGCTGCGCTTCGCGACGCCCCGCCAACGCCACGCGGTAACCCTCCGCAAGCATGAGCCGCGCAACGGCCCCCCCCAATGCCGGAACCGGCACCGGTCACGACGGCGACCCTCGGGTCTGCGGGCGGGCGTGGGTCAGTCATGTGGTGGCCTTTCGGGGAATCGCCTTCAAAACAGCTGCTGCAAGCAGCGTCAGAGCGCTGCTTCTACGGGCTGCCCCGCAGCCGTCTGGGCTGCTGTTATCGGCCAGCCTATGACAGTCTTCGGACGCGGCGTGGCATAGGTACGGACTTTGGAGGTGGTGAGGCCGAGCCTAACCAAGGACTCAGCGATGGTGACGGCGGCCGCCACTCCATCAACAACGGGCACGCCGGTCCGCTGTCGGACCTGCTCGTCGAGGCCGGCCATGCCGCCGCAGCCCAGGACAATCACCTCGGCCTTGTCCTGGAGGACAGCTTGCTCGGCCTGGCCCACAATCGCTTCGACCGCGCGGTCCGGATGTTCCTCAAGTTCCAGTACAGCCATACCGCTGGCGCGGACGGAAGCGCATCGTGCCTCCAACCCGGCAAGTTTGAGGCGGTCCTCAATCAAGGGGACGGCACGGTCCAACGTGGTAACCACGGAGTACTTGTGGCCAAGGAACATTGCAGTACTGGCAGCGGGCCTCGGTGATATCCACCACCGGGACATCGAGGAGCTCCTGCAACCCCTCGCGGCCGTGCTCGCCGTAGCCTGCCTGGATAACGGCGTCGAACGGTTCGGGATAGTTGACCACTGCATCCATGACGGCGATCGCGGCAAGGTAGCTCTCGAAGTTGCCCTCGCAGGAGTCGGCGCCAAAGCGCGGAGTGATGCCAACGATCTCAGTGCCGGGGGCCGCAACAGCCCTGGCCTGGGCGGCGATGGAATCGGTCATGGACTGCGTAGTGTTCACGTTTGCGACAAGGATGCGCATGGTTTCCTCTATATCAGTGGGTGCTGGCGACGGCGATCGGTTCGCCGGAGACGTCGTCGTGGGCCTGCTTCTTGTCAGCCACGGCAAAGTACGTAAGCGCGGCTACACCGGCTCCGATGAACCAGGCGAACGGCGCCGCTGCAGCCAATCCCGGGATGAAGGCGATTGCAATAGCCAGGGCGGCCGCGGGGAGCATGGCAACAATGGCCTTGGGGTTCACGCCCCGCTTGTAGAAGTACGCGCCCTTGGGATCGTCGGTGTAGAGCTCCGGGACGTTGACCTTGCCACGGCGGACGAGCCAGTAGTCAGCCATGACCACTCCGAACAGCGGGCCGAGCAGTGCGCCCAGGCCACCGAGGAAGTAAACGATGACGATCGGGTTGTTGTAGAGGTTCCACGGCAGGATGATGAGGCCGATGATGCCGCTGACCCATGCTGCCTTGCGGAAATTCAGATGCCGCGGGAAAAGGTTGGTCAGTGCGTAGACGGGTGCCACGAAGTTGGCCATCAGGTTCACGGCGATGGTCAGGATCAGCAAGGCAAGGCAAGCCAGGACCAGCAAAAGAGTATTAGGGATGCTCTGGACGATGTCCGACGGGCTCTCGATGACTGTGCCATTGATCTTGTACTGTCCACCGGCCATCACCACCACGATTGCACCGAATACCAGCATGTTGATGGGGATGCCCCAGAAGTTGCCCTTGACGATGGACTTCCTGGACACAGAGGATCTGGTGAAATCGCAGAAGTTCAGGACAAACGTTCCGTAGATGGAAACCCACAATGCCCCGCCGGCGAAGATGGTGAGCCACATGTCGGCGCCCTCGAGTCCCTTGATGCCGCTCCACTGGATGGCGCCCCCGGCCTCAATGAAGACCCAGACGGCAATCGCAGCCATTGTCACCAGGATGATGGGACCCGCGAAGGCCTCGTATTTCCGGATCATTTCCATGCCGAAGCTGACGATGACCAGCTGGACGATCCAGAGCGCCACGAAGGAGAGCCAGCCCAGCGTCGAAAGGCCAAGGATGGAGTTGCTGTCCAGGTCCTTCAGGCCAGGGGCCATGGCGACGAGCATCACGCGAAGTACCACCGATGCCAAGTAGGTCTGGATACCGAACCAGGCGACAGCCACGGCGCCACGGACCAGGCTGGCGATTTGGGCGCCCCGAATGCCGAAGCTGATCCGGCTCATGACGGGGAAGGGGACGCCGGTCTTCTGGCCCATGAATCCCGAGAAGTTCAAGAGGGCGAAGAGCAGGGTAGCCCCGATTCCCAGTGCCACCAGGATCTGCCAGCCACCCAGTCCGAGGGAGAACAAACCAATGGCAAACGCGTAGTTACCCAGGCTGTGGACGTCATTGGCCCAGAGGGTAAAGATGCTGTAACTCGTCCACTTGCGGCCGGCTGCCTTGGTGGGGGCGAGGTCGATGTTGTAAAGACTGGGGCTGATGGTACGGCCTGCGGCTTCGGAAGCAATAGCGCAAAGGTCCGTGTTGCCCACGGCCGGGTGGTTGGGCCCACCTGCTGTTTTGTCTTCCGGAGTCTCAGTGACGCCGACTGATGAAGTCGTCTGCATCGTGGATCTCCACTTCGTACTGTTTCCACAAAGCGGAAACAAGTTATTGAATAGTGAAAGTACTCTATGACCCAGGTCACGTCACGTCAAGGCGTCACAAGCGTATGGAGGGTCACATTTGGTTGAATGACCCGGCCTTTCCCAGTTGACTGTTGCGGTTACGTAATCCGTGTTGACGCTGCCCATCGGCAGACGTAATCTCGAATTGCAGAATTTTATTCTCACAATACGAAATTCCTTGAGCGCCCCCACAGAGCAAGCGCCCAGACATTCAATGAAGAGAGGTTGGACGTGGCTGCAGGAGAAGAGACCTCACACATCCTCAGCGGGTTGACTGCCCAGCTGCCTGATCGTGATCCGGAAGAGACCGCGGAGTGGATTGAGTCCCTTGATGCGTTGATCGCGGAGCAGGGCACGGAGCGTGCCCAGTACATTATGCGTTCGTTGTTGCAGCGTGCCGGTGCCCGGTCGGTGGGTGTGCCGATGGTAACGACCACTGATTATGTGAACACGATCCCGGTGGACCAGGAAGCAGAATTCCCGGGGAACGAGGAGTTCGAGCGCCGGTACCGTGCGTACATGCGGTGGAACGCCGCGGTCATGGTCCATCGTGCGCAGCGGGCCGATATCGGGGTGGGCGGGCATATTTCCACCTATGCCGGCGCGGCGACCCTGTACGAGGTCGGGTTCAACCATTTCTTCCGCGGCAAGGACCATCCCTCGGGCGGGGACCAGGTGTTCTTCCAGGGACACGCGTCCCCGGGCATGTACGCCAGGGCGTTCATGGAAGGCCGCCTCTCGGAGGAGGACCTGGACGGGTTCCGCCAGGAGAAGTCCCGTGAGGGCCATGCCCTGTCCTCGTACCCGCACCCGCGCCTGATGCCGGACTTCTGGGAATTCCCGACCGTGTCGATGGGTATCGGGCCGATGAACGCGATCTACCAGGCCCAGTCCAACCGGTACCTGCACAACCGCGGCATCAAGGACACTTCCGACCAGCAGGTCTGGGCGTTCCTGGGCGACGGGGAAATGGACGAGCCCGAATCCCGCGGCCTGCTCCAGCTCGCGGCGAACGAGAACCTGGACAACCTGAACTTCGTGATCAACTGCAACCTCCAGCGCCTGGACGGGCCCGTCCGCGGCAACGGGAAGATCATGCAGGAGTTGGAGGCGTTCTTCCGCGGTGCGGGCTGGAACGTGATCAAGGTCGTCTGGGGCCGGGAATGGGACTCCCTGCTGGAAGCGGACCAGGACGGGGCGTTGGTGAAAATCATGAACGAAACCCCCGATGGTGACTACCAGACCTACAAGGCCGAGTCCGGCGGGTTCGTCCGGGACCACTTCTTCGGCAAGTCCCCGCAGACCAAGGACCTGGTCGCTGACCTGACCGATGACCAGATCTGGGGCCTCAAACGCGGCGGGCACGATTACCGCAAGGTCTACGCCGCGTACAAGGCAGCGACCGAGTTCAAGGGCAAACCCACCGTGATCCTGGCCAAAACCGTCAAGGGCTACGGCCTGGGCCCGCACTTCGAGGGCCGCAACGCGACCCACCAGATGAAGAAGCTGACCATGGAGGACCTGAAGGCCTTCCGTGACCACCTGCGCATCCCCATCAGCGATGACCAGCTCGACGCGGACCTCTACCGGCCCCCGTACTACCACCCCGGCATGGACGCCCCGGAAATCAAATACCTCATGGAACGCCGGGCAGAACTGGGCGGCTTCGTCCCCGAACGCCGCCGCACCCACACCCCCGTGACCCTGCCCGAAGCCAAGTCCTACGAGGTCGCCAAACGCGGCTCCGGCAAACAACAAGCCGCGACCACCATGGCCTTCGTCCGGCTCCTGAAAGACCTCATGCGGGACAAAAACTTCGGGGCCCGGTTCGTGCCCGTCGTCCCGGACGAATCACGCACCTTCGGCATGGACGCGTTCTTCCCGACCGCGAAAATCTACAACCCCAAGGGCCAGAACTACCTCTCCGTGGACCGGGACCTCGTCCTGGCCTACAAGGAATCCCCCGCCGGGCAACTGATCCACCCCGGCATCAACGAAGCCGGCGCCGTCGCAGCATTCACCGCCGCCGGCACCGCGTACGCCACCCACGGCGAACCCCTGGTCCCGATCTACGTCTTCTACTCCATGTTCGGCTTCCAACGCACCGGAGATTCCTTCTGGGCCGCCGCGGACCAAATGACCCGCGGCTTCATCATCGGCGCCACCGCAGGACGAACCACCCTCACCGGCGAAGGACTCCAACACGCCGACGGGCACTCCCCCCTCCTGGCCTCCACCAACCCCGCCGTGAAAACCTACGACCCCGCCTACGGCTACGAAATCGGCCACATCATCCGCCACGGCCTCGAAGAAATGTACGGCCCCGACAACGACGGCACCGGCACCGCATCCGACAAAAACGTGATGTACTACCTCACCGTCTACAACGAACCCATCACCCAACCCGCCGAACCGGAAAACCTGGACATCAACGGCCTGATCAAGGGCATCTACCGCCTCGCCCCCGCCCCGGAAAACACCAATGGCGCCGCCAACACAGGTACCAACCGGCCCACCGCGAACATCCTCGCCTCCGGCGTCTCCGTACCCTGGGCCCTGGAAGCCGCCCGGATCCTCGCCCAGGACTGGGGCGTCGCCGCCGAAGTCTGGTCCGTGACGTCCTGGAACGAACTCCGACGCGACGGACTCGCCGCCGAAGAACACGCCTTCCTCAACCCCGGCCAACCCGCCCGCACCCCGTTCATCACCGAACAACTCGCCGGCACCACCGGACCCGTCATCGCCGTGTCCGACTACATGAAAGCCGTCCCCGACCAAATCCGCCAATTCATCCCCAACGACTTCGCCTCCCTCGGAGCAGACGGCTTCGGCTTCTCCGACACCCGCCAAGCCGCCCGCCGCTACTTCAAAAACGACACCCACTCCATCGTCGCCAAAACCCTCCAGTTGCTGGCGGCGAGGGGCGAAGTCGAGGAGGGTGCGCCGTCGTACGCCATTGACCGTTACAAACTGCTCGATGTGAACGCCGGCACCACCGGCGGAGCGGGCGGCGATGCCTAACAACCGACGCATGACAAGGCAATAAGACAGTTGGCGGCAGTGTTCATGAAGAACACTGCCGCCAACTGTGTTTTTGGTGTACTGCGGGGGAGGCTCAGGTGCCCAGGTTCCTCCGGTCTACGACGAATCCGGTTGCCGCGTTTTCGCGGACCGCGTTGATACCCGCCACGACGGCCTTCAAATTGGGAAACTGTGGCGACACTGCCACAACTGTGCCGTCATCGGCTGTGAGTCGGAACCTGAACGTGTTCGTCCCGGCCTTGAGTATTTCGAAACTGCCCGCCATCTTCCCCTTTTCCTCCACGCATCATTGCATTAGAGCGATTTGAACAATTCCCTACAGACAATAATGGCCGTCGGAACCTACCAACAGACCTACTGAGGAGTAGTTTGCAACCGATTTTGGTAGATGTCGTGGAAAGCCCCAAAGGAGCTACAGACCTCACGGATGCCCGCGCGTATCGTGAGGATATGACTGAATCCGGCGTGGCGCCCACTACGGGCGTCTTGCTTGCTGCGGGGGCCGGTACGCGCTTGGGCCGCGGACCCAAGGCGCTGCTCCCCTACCGCGGCCGAACGCTGGTTGAGGTGCTCGCCGATACCCTGTTCGACGGCGGCTGCCGGGAGGTCGTGGTGGTTGTTGGGGCCGAGGCGGACCGCGTTCGAAGCACCACCGATCTACGGACGTACACGGTGGTGGAGAACAAGAACTGGGCCAAAGGCATGGCGGGCTCTTTCCGCGCAGGAATCGAGGCCGCCTCACCCGGACACAGCATCATGGTGGCGTTGGTGGACCAGCCCGGATTGACCCCGACGGCGGTCAGCCGATTGCTGGGCAGCCACCGTCCTGGTCGGGTCACGGCAGCAGCCTATCCTGACGAGTCAGGCCGCCTTAAGCGTCGGCACCCGGTGATTATCGACGTCGGGCTCAGATCCCAAGCGGCGGAAGCGGCGAATGGTGACACGGGGGCGCGATCCTTCCTCAAGGCGCATCCGGGTCTGGTGGACCTGGTGGATTGCAGCGATCTCTGCTCGGGAGAGGACCTGGATACGAAGGACCAGTTGCACTTGCTGGAGGACTGACTGCGGAGTTGAGCGTAGGGCCGACCCATCCAGAGCCGGTAAATTTGAATCCATGATCCAGATTGCACCTGACGATCCCACGCGCCCGGATGTTCATCAGCTCCTCAGCGAGCATCTGGCGGATATGTTTGCGACGTCGCCGGCAGAAAGCGTGCACGCGTTGGACCATTCGGCCTTGTCGCATGAAACGATCACGTTCTGGACAGCCCGGGAAAACGGCCTGTTGATGGGATGCGGGGCACTGAAGGAACTGGCCGCGGGGCATGCTGAGATCAAGTCGATGCGCACCACCACCGCTGCCCGTGGGCGGGGAGTGGCCACCCGCATGCTCGAACATATCGTGGCCGAAGCCGGCCGGCGGGGATACGAACGTGTGAGCTTGGAAACGGGAACTGAAGAGTACTTTGCGCCCGCGCGTCGCTTGTATGCCAGGCATGGATTCACCGAATGCCCGCCCTTCGCCGACTACACTCTGGACCCGAACAGCGTGTTCATGGAGCTCACCCTCTCGCCCAAGTAGGTAGCATTTGTGCGCGTTTAGACGGCTCTAAACGCGCACAAATGCGACTCAGTTGGGGATCAGGGTGCGGTCACGGAGGGCCAGGTAGATTTTGTCCCGGGCGATGGGCAGTTCGCCGAAACGGACCCCGGTGGCGTTGCGGATCGCATTGGCCAGCGCGGGTGCCACGGGGTTGAACGGGCTCTCGCTCATGGACTTGGCGCCGAGGGGCCCGGTGGTGTCGTTGGTTGTTGCGAAATAGACCTCGCTCCGCGGCACGTCCGCGAATGAGGGAATGTGATATTGCCGGAGGATATCGGTGGTGACGTGTCCGGCGTCGTCCACTTTCACTTCCTCATAGAGCACCGCACCAAGAGCCTGCGCGATGCCGCCTTCGATCTGCCCACGGCACTGACGAGGGTTCACCACAACGCCGGCATCTGCGGCCTGCACGCTCTGCAGGATCCGCAGCTCACCCGTTCCCGTATTAACGGCAACCCGGAAACCGTGGACATTGAAGGCCACTGACCGCGGCGTTCCTCCCCAGTTGCCATCCGTGGCGAGGCGAACGCCTTGGAGACGGGCGGCGTCGAAAATTTCCGTGAGCGGAACAACACGATCACCGCACTCGACAGCCCCGTCCACCAAACGGCAATCCGCTAATGCAGACCCCGTCAATGAAGCCGCCACGGTCTGGATCCTGGTGGCGAGCTCAAGGGCTGCGCCGAGCGTCGCCTTGCCGGCGACCACCGTCCCGGCCGAACCGAATGCGCCGGTATCGTGCTCCACGAGGTCAGTATCGGACTGACGGACGGTAATTTTTGAGGCGGCCGTTGCCAGCGCAGTCGCAGCCAGTTGCGCATGGACGGTTGTGGTGCCGTTCCCGAACTCCGCAGTACCGACGTCGACGGCGAACCTTCCGTCCGCTTCCAGGCTCACCCTCGTGTGGGCGAAGTGGCCGCGCGGCGGGACGGTATCGATCATGGACAGGGCCGCACCCTCGCCGGTGACCCAGTCCGGACCGAGGTCGTCGAGTCCGGCGGCCCGGTAACGCTCCTTGCCACGGTCCAGGGCATCCCGGACCAAGGCCACGCACTGGTCCAGACCGTAACTACCGTAGTGGACGTCTTCCTCGGGCTCGGGCGTGGTGGACAACATGTGATCGCCAGGCCGGACCATGTTCTTAAGCCGGAACTCCAAGGGGTCCATGCCGATTCCGATCGCAAGCTCATCAATTGCCGACTCGATCGCGAAAATCATCTGGCTCAACCCATACCCCCGGAAGGCACCGGCCGGAACGGTGTTGGTGTAGACGGCCTGCGCATCCACTTTCTTGTTCACGCACTTGTAGACCGCCAGCGATTCGCCACAACCGTGGAACATCACGCCGGGCGCATGATTTCCGTAAGCGCCGGTGTTGGTGATGACGTCCAGTTGAAGGGCGGTCAGGTACCCGTCCCGGCTGGCTCCAGCTTTGAGATTAATGGTGAAGGGGTGCCTTGTCGTGGCGGCCATGAACTGCTCAGTCCGGGTGAACTCCACCTGGACCGGCCTACGCAAAGCCAGTGCCGCGAGGGCCACAAGGTCCTCGGTGAGGACCTCCTGTTTCCCGCCAAAACCACCCCCGACGCGACCGGCCATCACGCGGACCGTCTCCTCCGGCAAGTTGAACAAGCGCATCAAGGTGCGCTTCACCAGGAAGGGAACCTGCGTGGAGGAACGGACAACCAGTCTGCCTTCGTCATCCAGCCAGGCAATGGACGCGTGCGTTTCCATCGCAACGTGCTGAACCCTTTGCGTCTTGTACGTGTGCTCATGGATGAAGTCGGCTGCTGCGAAGCCATCGTCCACGCTGCCCAGCTCGGCATGGACTTCGGCCACCACGTTCTCCAGTGGCCGCGAGATTCTGGACAGAACGCCGTCCTTATCGCCATGGATTGCGGGAGCGCCGGGAAGAATTGCCTCCTGGGGCGTGAAGACTGGTTCCAGAAGCTCGTACTCCACAACCAGCGCCCGGGTTCCGGCCTCGGCAGCAGCAACGGACTCGGCCACGACAGCGGCAACGCGCTGCCCGATGAACCTCACTACGTTGTCCAGCACGCGGGTGTCATCGGGATCGTCAGTGAAGTGTTCGTGCTGTGCAGTGGAGAACAACTGCTCTGGCGCGTCTTCGTGTGTGAACACGGCGACGACGCCAGGAACGGCCAGTGCCGCGGTCTTGTCAATGGATACGATCCGGGCATGTGGATGCGGCGAACGGAGAAGCTTGAGGTGCAGTAGTCCAGGCAGCTGCTCGGCCGGGACATCCAGGGTGTACCGGGCAGTTCCGGTCACCACAGCTTGACCGGCGGGTGCTGGCACATTGTCCCCGAGCTGGCCGGGCGTGGCTTCCACAGCGGCAGGATGACCAGCGCCAGGCGATTGTGCCCCGGAAACGTCAGCTCCGGCGTCGTGCGCGTGCCCGCCGCCATGACCGCACACAGCGTCAGCGATGGAACGGTAGCCGGTGCAGCGGCACAGATTGCCCTTGAGGTTGCGGGGCAGGTTGGCACGTTGCTCGTCGTCGAAAGTGGCTGCCGTCATGACCATGCCAGCGGTGCAGAAACCGCATTGGAAACCTTGCGCTTCAAGGAACTGTTCCTGCACCGGGTGAAGGTTTTGGCCGGTGGAGAGGCCCTCGATCGTGGTGACCGCTTTGCCATCGGCGCGAACAGCCGGATAGATGCAGCTGTGCACGGGGGTGCCATCGACGTGCACAGTGCAAGCGCCGCAGTCACCGCCGTCGCAGCCCTTCTTAACGCCGAAGTTTCCCTGCTCCCGTAGGAAAGTGCGCAGGCATTGGCCGGGGCGAGGTGTGGCCTGGGAGGCAGCGCCGTTGATCTCAATTGCCATGGGAGGCCTCCTTCTGCGGGTTGTTGTTTGCGGGTTGCGTGGATGGTTGCGGTGATGTGGCGTGCGGCGGCCAGAAATCGCCTGACACGACCATCGACTCGCCCAGTAGCTCGGCCCGGATTTCCTCGGCCAGTTTGAACGTCATATCGCGGCGCCATGCGGGAAGCCCATGGATGTCATCGTGGTACAGCGGCCAGGGAATGGAATCCCCGACGGCGTCAGCCAGCATCCCGGTGTCGGGAACCTGCCCGGCGGGGAACCGTAGTTGTACCGGCCTTTTCGTCGAGGCGGTGACGGTGATGACCATGCCGCCGTCGGCGTCGAGGCGTCCGATGACCAGCACGCCGGAGCGTCCCAGATTGCTGAGCGACAGACGCCGGAAGGCGACCCGGGCCGAGAGTGCCGCGGCCGGAAGCTGGATGCTGCGGAGCAACTCCCCCGGGAACAGGACATTCTGCATATCCCCGGTGACGAAATCAGTGACAGGCACGCTGCGGCTGCTGCCATCCGGGCTCTGGATGGATGCAATGCCGTCGAGTCCGGCGCACAACGAAATCATGGGGCCAGCCGGCAAAGACGTGCAGAGGTTGCCGCCTACCGTGGACATGTTCCAGATCTTGAACGATGCCACGAAAGAGTCGCAGCACGGACGGATCAGGGCCAGCCCCGGCCACTCACGGTTGGCTATTTCTGCGGATGCCGGCAGGGCGTAAAGCTCAGCGACGGTGCAGGTGGCGGCAAGTTCGATGCCTTGGTCTGTGACAGTGATCGCTCGCCAATCTGCTTGGCCGAGGTCAAGGAGCCGCTTGAGGACGGTGCTGCCATAGGAGAAAAGGACAGTGCCCCCGGCGAGCCAGGCATCGCCGTCGCGCCATTGCGAAGGATCCGTGGTGGGGACCACGGCCTCGATGGTGTTCATGTCCATGGGTCCTCCTGAGTGAGGTGTTGAGGTGCTGGGTGAATCGGGCCGGTGCTGTCCTTGAGCGAGGGGAAGCCCGTGGCTGTATGGCTGGGGGTTCCCCGCTCGGCGATGATTTCTGCCGTGATGGAGACGGCGACTTCGGCTGGTGTCACTGCACCAAGGTTCAATCCGATCGGGGAATGCAGGCGTTCGAGCGCTTCGGCAGGCGTGCCCGCTTCGAGCAGGGCGTCAATCCGTTGCCGGTGGCTGCGCCTCGAGCCCATTGCGCCGACGTAAGCCAGGTTCAAGCGAAGCGCTGTTTCAAGCAAAGGGATGTCGAATTTTGGATCGTGGGTCAGCACGCACACCACGGTCCGGGCGTCGACCTGCCCGGCCGCTGCTTCGGCTTCCAGATAGCGGTGAGGCCAGTCGGTGACTACTTGGTCCGCTCCCGCGAAACGGGTCTGCTGGGCAAACGCAGGGCGGGCATCACACAGGGTGACGTTGTAACCAAGCATCTGTCCCGCGGGAAGCAATGCAGCTCCGAAGTCGTTGGCACCGAAAATGAGCATCCGCGCTGCCGGCAACCGGCTTTCCACGAACAAGGTGATCGGTTCGGGCTGGGTTGCTTCTTGTGGGGGCAATGCCAACCTCTCAGTGGTCACCCAGCCATCGATGCAGCCCTCGGGCGCTGCCAGCCGGACCAACCCCGTGCGTCCGCCTTGGAGCAGAGGCTCCACCTGAGCGGCCGCAGCCATCAAGGTGGCAGGATGATCGCCCACCAACCGGGCGAGTTGCATTGATTCCATGGCGCGGAAGCGCACGGGATCATCAACGACGACAACGCCCCCTCCGCCGCCGAGCCTGCGGATGAGCGCGAGGGCAGTAGGTTCGTTTGAGACAGCAATATCGAACAGGGCCATTTCGCCGGAATCGCTACCCAGCGGCTGGATATGGACTTCCAGCTCCCCTCCACAGGTGAGTCCTGCGGCGAACGCGTCCTCGGCACTGTAGCCATAAGATTCAAGGCGTGGGCCGCCGTCGCGCATTGCTTCCAAGGCTGCCTCAACGACCGCCCCTTCTACGCAACCGCCGGACAGGCTGCCCAGGATTTCTCCATGTTCGGAGACCATCATGGAAGTACCCATGGGGCGCGGCACTGAGCCGCCAGTCCCTACAATCGTGGCCACAGCGCATCGTTGGCCAGAGACCGCAGGCCGCCAGCTGCCCAGGGAAGGCATCAGATCCAGCATGGCAACACGTCCTTTTTCCAGGTGTCCCGGCCAGGTGGCCCGGCCGGTGAAGTGCGCGATCTTGCCCTCATAATCTCATTTCCAGAAGGTGTTGAGGGGTAGTCGCGGTTATTGAATAAGAGTTCATAGGAACGGGGGCAAGGGCTTCATCTCCCTGCCCCCGTTCCCTGACGGAGCATCAACACCCGTTCCTGAATCAACAGGGCCGCCGCCCGCCGTCGTGCCTGTTCCCAAAGGACCACGACGACGGACGCCTATTCGTGCGGGGGGTGCGGACGGACCGCCGTTCGAAGTGCCGGGTGTGGACCCGCCGGCGCGGGGGTGGCTCCGGGGTTAGACGCCCATCAAGGCGTTGATCGGGCCACGGGCGAAGTAGATGATGAAGCCCGCCGTGACCACCCACATGAGCGGATGGACCTTCTTGGCCTTGCCCGATGCCGCGCTGATCACCGCGAAGGAGATGAACCCGACGCCGATGCCGTTGGCAATGGAGTAGGTCAGCGGCATGGTCACTATGGTGAGGAACGCCGGCAACGCGATGGCGAACTTGGTGAACTTGATCTCGCGGATCTGGGCCATCATCATCGCGCCCACCACCACGAGCGCTGCGGCAGCCACTTCCAACGGGACAACCGAAGTAAGCGGGGTGAAGAACATCGAACCAAGGAACAGCAAGCCGGTGACCACCGAGGCAAGGCCGGTCCGCGCGCCTTCGCCGATGCCCGCAGCCGAGTCGATGTACACGGTGTTTGATGAGCCGGACGTTGCGCCGCCCACCACTGCACCCATGCCTTCAACGATGAAGGCGGACTTCAATTTGGGGAACGTTCCGTCCTTGTGTGCCACGCCTGCGCTCTTGGCCAGGCCCGTCATGGTGCCCATGGCGTCGAAGAAGTTGGTGAACACCAAGGTGAAGACCAGCATGGTCGCAGCCAGTCCGCCGATCCTGGCGAACGAACCGAAGAGATCGAACTGGCCTACCAGGCTGAGGTCCGGGACGGACATCAACTGGCTGGACAGGATCGGCACGTTGAGGTGCCAGCCGCCGGGGTTGTCCGCGGTGCCGGGACCAATGTGGAACACGGCCTCGGCTACAGCGGCGAGGACTGTTGTGGCGACGATGCCGATCAACAGGCCGCCTTGGATCTTACGTGCCACGAGGATACCCATGACCAGCAATCCGATGATGAAGACGAGGGTTGGGATGGAGGTGATGGAACCATCCGTGCCGAGCTGGACCGGGGGGCCGCCCTTGGTGGGGCGGACAAAGCCGGAGTCGACGAAGCCGATAAAGGCGATGAACAGACCGATGCCAACGGTGATGGCGGCTTTGAGTTCCTTCGGGACTGCCTTGAAGATCGCCGTCCGCGCACCGGTGGCACCGAAAAGGACGATCAGGATGCCGTTGATGACCACCAGGCCCATGGCTTCTGGCCATGTGACTTCCTGGATGACAGCCACGGCGAGGAAGGAATTGATACCCAGGCCTGCTGCGAGGCCGAAAGGAAGGTTGGCGACCAGTCCGAAGACGATGGTCATGACACCGGCTGTCAGGCCGGTCACTGCGCCCACCTGTGCTGCCGAGAGCCAGCCGCCGGCCACATCCACCGGTGCGTTGTCCGCCGAGAAGCCACCCAGGATGAGCGGGTTGAGGATGACGATGTACGCCATGGTGAAGAACGTGACCAAGCCGCCGCGGAATTCACGGGCCAACGTGGAACCACGCTCGGAGATCTGGAAAAACTTATCCAGGAAGGAGTTCGACACCGGCGGCTTGCTGTTGCCGGTTGCCGTGTGCTTTGCGTTTGCCGCTGTGGGCTCTGCGCTTTTGCCTCCGTTGGGGAGGAGCGCAGCCTGCTTTTCGGCTGCGGTCTGCATTTCTGCGGGATCCAGGATTGTCATGTCAGCCACCGGGCCCTAGTAGTCGATCCTGGAATCAAGCGTGTTCCATGTGGTGAACGGCTGGAGGGCCGCCGGAGCCTGGGGGTCGCCCAGTTCCAGCTTGGCTACCGGCATCAGCGCGTCCCGGTTGTCGTTCTCGAAGTACTCGTAGAACACGGCATCATCGAAGCCGACGGATGCGGCATCGTGACGGTCCGCGGCAAAGAACACGCGGTCAACGCGTGCCCACAGTGCGGAGGCCAGGCACATGGGGCATGGCTCGCAGCTGGTGTAGAGGGTTGCTCCGCTCAGGTCGAAGGTCCCCAGTTCGCGGCAGGCGTTACGGATGGCCGTGACTTCTGCGTGTGCGGTGGGATCGTTCGTGGCGGTGACGCGGTTGACGCCCTGGAAGGCTTGTCCATCCGCGGTAACAATGACGGCGCCGAAGGGGCCACCACTGTTGAGGACATTGGCTGTTGCCAGCTCAATGGATGTGGCCAGGAATTGCTCGGCCGTGACGGTTGTACTCATGTTGCGACTTCCTTAGTGCTGAGGAAGCCAGGTGACCTGTTGGGGGCGCTACGGAACGGAGCTCCAGTTAGCTTGGTTACCAGGCTTCAGCATGTGCGATGAAGGTTAAGTTGCGCCTGGTAGATAGCTTCCCGAAGTCCGGGTGCCCGCCTTTGGCAGTTAGAGCGTAGCACCAGGTTTGTGAGCCGCGCCATAGATTTTTGAAAATTTAATTTCGTCATACGAGATTTCTATTATCAGCCGTATGTGACCGGGGGACTCCTGCGCACGTTGACGGCCGCCGTCGTGCATCTTACGCTTTTCGCACCGGACGCACTCGTTGGCTTCCGGCTCCTGGATCAGCAGACAGGGCCTAACTGAGCTGGAACGCGTAAACGCCGACCAGACAAGGAACCTGACATGACCCCACTTTGGATCAAGAACCCGCTGGGTATCTTCACCGCAAACGACCTCGACGCCGGCGGCGGCCTGGTTGTTTCCGACGGGAAGATTGTGGAGCTCGTACCTACGGGCGGGCAGCCTTCGTTGCCTTGTTCTGTCTTTGATGCCTCTGCCCACGTGGTTCTGCCCGGGCTCATCAACACCCACCACCACTTCTACCAAACGCTGACCCGCGCGTGGGGTCCGGTGGCCAACGCGCCGCTGTTCCCCTGGTTGCAAAACCTGTACCCGGTGTGGGCACGGCTGACCCCGCGCAGCCTGGAGCTCGCCGTGCAGGTTGCCCTCGCCGAGCTTTTGTTGTCCGGTTGCACCACCGCCGCCGACCACCACTACCTCTTCCCCGACGGCATGGAAGATGCCATTGATATCGAGGTCGCGGCGGTCCGGTCCATGGGGATGCGGGCAACACTGACCCGCGGATCCATGACGTTGGGAGAGGACGACGGCGGGCTCCCGCCCCGGACGACGGTCCAGTCACCCGGGACGATCCTTGCGGACAGCGAACGGCTGATTCGTGAGTACCACGAGACCGGCGATGGAGCTTCTGTTCAGATAGCCCTTGCCCCCTGCTCTCCCTTCTCGGTGACCAAAGAAATCATGGCTGAGAGCGCAGCCATGGCCGAGCGCTACGATGTCCGGCTGCACACGCACCTTGCCGAGACCATCGACGAGGAAGACTTCTGCCGCTCCATGTTTGGGCTGCGGACCGTGGATTATCTGGAATCAGTTGGCTGGTTGGGATCCCGCACCTGGCTTGGACACGGCATCCACTTCAACGACGACGAGATCGCCAGGCTGGGAGCCGCCGGCACCGCCGTCGCGCACTGCCCAACCTCCAACATGAGGCTCGCATCCGGTATCGCCCGCGTTCTGGAACTCGAGGCGGTGGGCGTGCCCGTGGGGCTGGGTGTGGACGGATCGGCGTCGAACGATGCTTCCAACATGATCCTCGAAGCCCGCCAAGCGCTGTATTTGCAGCGGCTCCGATACGGGGCTTCGGTCCCTGTGGAGAGGGCCCTTGGCTGGGCAACACGCGGGTCCGCTGCCGTCCTGGGCCGCTCCGACATCGGGCAGTTGGCTCCTGGCCTTCAAGCCGACCTTGCCCTGTTCAAGCTTGACTCGTTGAGGTTTTCCGGAAGCCACGACCCCGTCGCCGCGTTGTTGCTGTGCGGGGCGGACCGTGCGGACCGGGTGATGGTGGGTGGCCACTGGCGCGTGGTGGATGGTGCAATTCCCGGGCTGGACGTTGCCGGGCTCATCGCTGAGCACTCTGCGGCGGCGCGGAAGTTGGTGGCGGGGTAGGTCTGCTCTTCCGGGCCGGCCGGGCCGCCCGTTTCGATGGTTCGCTGCGCATTAGACGGGAGGAGTCGTCTAATGCGCAGCAACCCGTCTATCCGGCTGCATGGAGAGCCCGAAGCACCCGAATCTTGAAGTCCTGTTCTTGGAAGAGATCCCGCCATTGGATGCGAACAAAGGTCCAACCGAGCTCCATTAGGGCCTTCTCACGTAATCGTTCCTGAAAGATGACCTCGTCAGTGGGCGCATAGTCGAAGTACTTCATTCGCCCGTCGAATTCGAGGGCAACTTTCTTACTGCGCCACGCAAAATCGAGGCGATGACGCCCCTCGGACCTTTGAACCTCCACTTGCAGCTCGGGTAGACCAATCCCGAGCCGCAAAAGAAGTTCGCGGGTCAGGGTTTCACCGGGCGACTCCGACTTCGGATCTGCGTTCGCCAGCGCCGTCCGCAACGAAAGGACACCGTTCCGCCCCGCCAGGGCCTGCACACATAACCTTCAGCTTGCCCACGTCCGCGCCACGGCGGAGTGCGTGGTCCATCAAAATGAGCGCTTGCCGGACGTTGAACAACATGCAGCAGTCCACAACCGTCTGCTCCAGGGATGTGCACGGCAGACCGTCCACAAGAACCACATCGTCCTTGGTGAGAATCCTGGAATGGGCCACTACGTCGCGGCCATGCGAGATAGGCGACGGCGTCTTCTCCTGGGTGACATGTATCCGGTCATCTACGTCCCAGAGGAACAGCCGGTGGAGCCGCGCCGCGGAGGTATGGCTGTAGACCAAGCCGCCACCCGACGTCGTGAGCGTCCCATGAGCGTGTGCTGCGATCAGTTGTCGGCTTCGCACCCAAGGCTTCTGCGCGGTCCAGGTGCTCCCGCGGATGTAGCAACCTCGGCGGAGCCGTACCAGCACACCCCCTCGCACGAGGGTGGCTATGGCGCGGGCATTGAATCCCGCCGCATTGAGCTCGCTCGTCCGCCACAGATTCATGCCGGGAGGGAGCTCCCCGAGGGCTGTCTTAGTCATGAACCAAGCTTGGCCAGACCCTGTGATCCTGGGACAGGAGGGTTTGATCCTATGTGGAAAAGTCCGCCTAGACGGCTTGCTGCGGGTTAGACGACTCCTACCGTCTAACCCGCAGCAAGACGTCGAAACGGGGTGCGGCGTGGAAGGCGGCCCGTCGATGCAGGAAAGATCCTAGGGGCGTTGCCGGCCGAACACCGGGAGCGCGCGGAGCCAGCGCGAGAATCCGCCGGCATTGCGGTCGCAGTCGGCCGGAATGTAAAAGTCCGGATCTGTTGCACCGAAAGGCAGGTACAGCTCCTGACCCGGTGCCGGGAATTCCACGACCTTGTTCGTATCCTTCGAGTCCATCTGTTCCTCCTCTTTCTCATGCAGGCAGTTTTCCGTATTTCGGAAATTATTTATTGCTATGTGAAAGTGTAGGCAGCTCCCAAACGAAGCGTCAAGACCCGTCCAGAAGGGAGGAAGAGTTGCTCCGGTCACATTTCGCTGCTTCATAACGATCTCCGGAAACCCGTATACACAAGCCGAAATCATGCGCTACTCTCGAATGAGTTCGTGGCGTACGTCACGTAACCTGAGAGCAGCAGGCAGGGTCGTAATGAGCTGGCATCAATGGATGTCGGCTCTTTTTTGTTGGGTCGGCTCCACCAGAAACGCGGTGGAAACACGCGCTTAATTTCATTGATGGAACGTAGGTTCCACCTCACAGAAGTTGGGATATGACCATGAGCAACAACATCGTCCTCGGCGAAAACCAGTACGGCAAAGCGGAAGTCCGCGTCGTCAAGGTCACTCGGGATACTGACCGCCACCACATCGAAGATCTGAATGTCACCTCGCAGCTGCGCGGCGATTTCCAGGCTGCACACCTCGAAGGCGACAACGGCCATGTGGTTGCCACCGATACCCAGAAGAACACTGTCTACGCTTTTGCCCGTGACGGCATCGGCTCACCGGAGTCCTTCCTGCTGCGTCTCGCCGATCACTTCACCGGTGAGTTCGAATGGGTAACCGGTGGCCGCTGGGAAGCCGAGGCCTACAGCTGGGATCGCATCCAGGCACACGGCGCAGGACACGACCACAGCTTCGTCCGCAACGGACAAGAGGTGCGTACCGCCGTCGTCGTCCGTGATGGCGCAACCACCCACGTGATTTCCGGCCTCAAGGACCTTACCGTCCTCAAGACCACCCAGTCGGGCTTCGTCGGCTACCCGCGCGACAAGTACACCACCCTGCCGGAAACCACGGACCGCATCCTTGCCACTGATGTGTCCGCCCGCTGGCGCTACAACACCAACGTGGACCTGGCAGGCACGGACTTCAACAAGAGCTACGAGGACATCAAGGCCCTTCTGCTGGAAGGCTTCACCGAGAACTACTCGCACGCCCTGCAGCAGACCCTGTTCGACATGGGCAAGAAGGTCCTGGAAGCGCACAGCGAAGTGGATGAGATCAAGTTCTCCATGCCCAACAAGCACCACTTCCTGGTTGACCTGAGCCCGTTCGGCCTGGACAACCCGAACGAGGTTTTCTTCGCCGCGGACCGCCCGTACGGCCTCATCGAAGCAACCGTCCAGCGCGACAACACCACAGCCGCGCCCGTTGCATGGAGCGGCATCGCCGGCTTCTGCTAAGCACCACCCCTAACAACGCACCATCCCGGAGTTTGTGTGCAGGTCCCCCATCGCGTCCCAAGGCCGGACCTGCACACAAACTCCAACCCCCAAAACCCCAAGATTTTGTTAGCCAGACACAGTTAGCCAGACGAAGACGTCTGCCATGAACCCAGAAAGTCTGCCATGAACATCAAGAAGAAATCCCGCCCTGCGAATACCACCTCTTCGCAGCCGCACAAGCCGGAACGTCCTGAGGACAAGCGGCTCTCCATCGGAAGCACGTTCGCCTACGGCTTCCAGCACGTCCTCACTATGTATGGCGGAATCATTGCCCCACCGCTGATCATCGGCGCCGCCGCAGGCATGTCCTCGCAGGATATCGGCCTCCTCATCGCAGCCTGCCTGTTCGTCGGCGGCCTGGCCACCATCCTCCAGACGGTGGGCATCCCGTTCTTCGGCTCACAGCTACCCCTTGTTCAGGGCGTCTCCTTCGCCGGCGTCTCGACGATGGTTGCGATCGTCCAAGGCGGCGGGGGCATCCAGGCCGTCTTCGGTTCGGTCATCGTGGCTTCCCTGATCGGCCTGGCCATCACTCCCCTGTTCTCCAAGATCATCAAGTTCTTCCCGCCCGTGGTGACGGGCACAGTCATCACCACCATTGGCCTGACGCTGATGCCGGTTGCAGCCAACTGGGCCATGGGTGGAAACGCCAAGGCCGACAACTACGGCAGCATGGCCAACATTGGCCTCGCCGCAGCAACCATGGGCGTCGTTCTGCTCCTGAGCAAGGTGGGCAACGCCGCCATCTCCCGGCTCTCCATCCTGCTGGCCATGGTCATCGGCACCATCATCGCGTTCGTCGCAGGAATGGCAGACTTCTCCAAGGTTGGCCAGGGCGACGTCGTCGCTTTCCCCACGCCCTTCGCCTTCGGCGCTCCAACCTTCGAAATCGCAGCAATCATTTCGATGCTCATCGTCATCCTGGTAACACTTACGGAGACCTCCGCAGACATCATTGCAGTGGGCGAGATCGTCGATACGAAGGTTGACTCCCGCCGGATCGGCGACGGCCTCCGCGCGGACATGCTCTCCAGCGCCATCTCACCGCTGTTCAACTCCTTCACACAGAGCGCCTTCGCCCAGAACGTTGGGCTCGTGGCCATCACAGGCATCAAGAGCCGGTTCGTGGTCAGCGCCGGCGGCCTCATCCTGGTGGTCCTGGGCCTCCTGCCGATCCTCGGCCGAGTGGTCGCAGCGGTTCCGACGCCCGTCCTGGGCGGTGCCGGCGTCGTGCTTTTCGGCACGGTGGCAGCCAGCGGTATCCGTACCCTGGCCAAGGTTGAGTACAAGAACAACATGAACCTGATCATCGTTGCGGCTTCGATCGGCTTCGGCATGATCCCCATTGCCGCCCCGAAGTTCTACGACCAGTTCCCGTCCTGGTTCTCCACGATCTTCCACTCCGGCATCAGCTCCGCCGCGGTCATGGCGATCCTGCTGAACATCCTGTTCAACCACTTCAAGGCAGGCAACACAGACAATCAGTCAGTGTTCGTCGCTGGTACGGACCGGATCGTCAGCGAAGAGGACATCAAGTGCCTCAGCGAAGGCGACCGCTTCGAGAACGGCAAGCTCATCGACGCTGACGGCAAGGAAGTCCCGCTCAAGACCTCCAGCGCCTCCGAGCACTAGGTCCCGGTCGCAGAGACAGCAACAGGCGGCAGTGTTTCCTTGGGGGACACTGCCGCCTTTGTCGGCTAGCGGGGTCTGATCGCCTACGGGAATGTACGACGCCGGCACTCACTTTCGCAGGCAGCCCACCGTTGGGTTGCCGCCGCGATGGGTTTGCGTCAGGCATTGGTCCCCTTGATCGGCATTCCCAAGGCCGCGCAGGACACGTTCAAGGTGACGGACCAGCCGGGCGAAGAAGCCCTGATCTACGTCCGGGACAGGCACTTGAACTTCGCGGCCGCCGTCGGGGTGGATCCGGTGATGAGGAAAGCTACCCGCTCAAAACCCACGCCGAGATGACAAAAGATGGCAATGTTTCCAGGAAACATTGCCATCAAATGCCAACTCGGCGGGAGGCGGGTTAGTTCTGGTTGAGCTCCGCGGAGATCGCCAGGGCGGCTTCGCGCAGCATCGGCACAGCGCGGTCGGCAAAGCTCTGGTCCACACGGGTGATGGGCCCGGAAACGGAGATCGCGGTAGGAGTGGGAGCATTGGGCACTGCCATCGCGAAGCAGCGTACGCCGAGCTCCTGCTCTTCCTCGTCAATGGAGTAGCCGCGCTCACGGATCAGCTTGAGGTCCGCGAGCAGGGAGTCGATGTCGCCGATGCTCTTGGCCGTGGGCGTGGGCATGCCGGTGCGGGCAACAATGCCACGGACCTGTTCGTCGTCGAGCTGCGCCAGGATCGCTTTACCAACGCCGGTGTCATGCGTGTGGGCGCGGCGGCCAACCTCGGTGAACATGCGCATGGAGTGCATGGACGGAACCTGGGCCACGTAGATGACCATGTCCGAATCCAGGACCGCCATGTTGGAAGTTTCGCCGAGGCGTTCGACGAGGGTCTTCAGTTGCGGACGTGCAACGGCGCCGAGCTGCTTGCTGGCACCCTCGCCGAGCCGGATGAGCCTCGGGCCCAGGGCGTAGCGGCGGTTTGGCAGCTGGCGGATGTAGCCAAGGGAGACCAAAGTGCGCAGCAGGCGGTGGATAGTGGGCAAGGGCAGGTCAGTGGACGACGACAGCTCGCTCAGAGTGACGTCGCCACCCGCATCCGTGATCAGTTCCAGCAGTTCAAAGACGCGCTCAACGGACTGCACGCCTCCGGAGGCTTTTTCAGCCATTCCCTTGTCTCCAATGACTCAGATTCCGACAACTCTTATCCGCATCGTGAAAAGAATTGCTTAGAACACCCAAGATACAGCACGCCGGCCCCATGCGCGATGACACCGAAGATGACCGAGCAGGGGGTTGTATTTCCACTTTGTAGATAATAATATCCATAATACGAAAACATTTAGTTTGGAACGGCGGCCCGGGAACGGGCCTAACAGGAGGAATTTCAATGGCGAATCCGAGCCCCGGAAACTCGATCACCCTGCGCGTCGCCGCACCGTCCAGCTTCACAGCTACGAGCGAACTGGCAGCAGCCGTCGGCGCAGCCGGTGCAGCAATCACCGCGCTGGACGTCACGGAATCCCACCACGAGACGATCGTTGTTGACGTCACCTGCAACACCACGGACGACGCCCACGCAGCCCGTGTGAAGGATGCCCTTAACGCCCTCGACGGCGTGACCGTCCAGCACGTCTCGGACCGCACCTTCCTCATGCACCTGGGCGGGAAGCTCGAGGTGGTCCCCAAGGTAGCCCTCCGCAACCGTGACGATCTGTCCCGCGCCTACACGCCCGGCGTCGCACGCGTCTGCTTGGCGATCGCCGAAGACCCCGCCGCCGCCCGCAACCTGACGGTCAAGCGCAACACCATCGCAGTCCTCACCGACGGTTCGGCCGTTCTAGGCCTGGGCAACATCGGCCCCGCCGCGGCCCTCCCGGTCATGGAAGGAAAGGCCGCACTGTTCAAGCAGTTCGCCAACGTTGACGCCTGGCCGGTCTGCCTGGACACGCAGGACACCGAAGAAATCATCATGATCGCCAAGGCCATGGCCCCCGTCTACGGCGGCATCAACCTCGAAGATATTGCCGCCCCGCGCTGCTTCGAGATCGAAAACCGCCTCCGCGAAGAACTCGACATCCCGGTGTTCCACGACGACCAGCACGGCACCGCAATCGTCACCCTGGCCGCATTGGTTAACGCCCTGCGCGTGGTGGACAAGAAGCTCTCCGAGGTCAAGATCGTTGTCTCGGGCGTCGGCGCTGCCGGCTCTGCCATCATCCAGCTCCTCAAGGCCCAGGGCGCGCAGCACATCATCGCCGCCGGCCGCTCGGGCGCCATCCACTCGGGCGAGAAGTACGACGACGAGCACCGCTCCTGGATCGCCGCGAACACCAACGAAGAAGGCTTCGCCGGAACCCTGCATGACGCCCTCAAGGGAGCGGACGTGTTCATCGGTGTCAGCGCTCCGCACGTGATCGGCGAGGAGCAGGTTGCTTCCATGGCCGAGAACGCTATCGTGTTCGCCATGGCGAACCCGACGCCGGAAATCGACCCCGTCATCGCGTCCAAGCACGCAGCCGTGGTTGCCACGGGTCGCAGCGACTTCCCCAACCAGATCAACAACGTGCTGGCCTTCCCCGGCTTCTTCCGCGGACTGCTGGATGCTGGAGCATCTGACATCACTCCGGACATGCTGGTTGCCGCCGCCGAGGCAATTGCCAACCGGGTGGCTGACGATGAGCTGAACGCGAGTTACATTATCCCCAGCGTCTTCGATCCCCATGTTGCCGCCGATGTGGCCAGTGCCGTAGCAGCAGCTGCGCACGCCAACGCCGCCAGCGCACTCTAGAAAAGGACACCGCCAAATGGCTATCACAGTCACTGATCCCCGGCCGATCGATCGCGCCGAGGAGATCCTCACCCCCAAGGCATTGGCCTTCATCGAGGAACTGCACAAGCGCTTCGCCGGCACCCGTGCCGAGCTGCTGGAGGCCCGCAAGGCCAAGCGCCAGAAGGTTGCGGACACCAGCCGCCTGGACTTCCTCCCGGAGACCCAGGAAATCCGCGACGGCGACTGGAAGGTCGCGGAGGCACCGGCGGCCCTGCAGGACCGCCGCGTGGAGATGACCGGTCCGGCGACCCCTGCCAAGATGGCCATCAACGCGCTCAACTCCGGTGCCAAGGTGTGGCTCGCGGACCTCGAAGACGCCAGCACTCCCACGTGGCCCAACGTCATTGACGCGATCCTCAACCTCCGCGACGCCGCCCAGGGAACCCTGAGCTACACGTCGCCGGAAGGCAAGGAGTACCGTCTGCGCACGGACGCTCCTTTGGCTGTTGTTGTTGCCCGTCCGCGCGGCTGGCACATGGAAGAGAACCATCTGCTCATCGACGGCGAACCTGCAGTGGGCGCGCTGGTGGACTTTGGTCTGCACTTCTTCCACATCGCCAAGCAGCTGCTCCTCAACGGCCACGGCCCTTACTACTACCTGCCCAAGATGGAAAGCCATCTGGAGGCCCGCCTCTGGAACGACGTTTTCGTCTTTGCCCAAGACTTCCTCGGCATCCCGCAGGGCAGCATCCGCGCCACCGTCCTCATTGAGACCATCCCGGCCGCGTTTGAAATGGACGAGATCCTCTACGAGCTGCGCGACCACGCATCGGGCCTGAACGCCGGCCGCTGGGACTACCTGTTCAGCATCATCAAGTACTTCCGTGATGCCGGCGAAGAGTTCGTCCTCCCGGACCGCGCCACCGTTGCCATGACCGCACCGTTCATGCGCGCCTACACCGAGCTCCTGGTCAAGACCTGCCACAAGCGCGGCGCCTTCGCCATGGGTGGCATGGCTGCTGTCATCCCGAACCGCAAGCAGCCGGACGTCACCGCTGCGGCCTTCGACAAGGTCCGTGCCGACAAGACCCGCGAGGCGAACGACGGCTTCGACGGTTCCTGGGTCGCGCACCCGGACCTCGTTTCCACGTGCCGCGAAGTGTTCGATTCGGTACTGGGCGACCGCCCCAACCAGTTGGACAAACAGCGCCCCGAGGTGAACGTCACGGCTGAGCAGCTGATCGACGTCGCCTCCGCCGGCGGCACCGTGACAGAGGCAGGCCTGCGGCTGAACCTCTACGTCGCCGTCGCGTACACGGGCGTTTGGATCTCCGGCAGCGGTGCTGTCGCCATCCACAACCTCATGGAAGATGCCGCGACCGCGGAAATCTCCCGCTCGCAGGTGTGGCAGCAGATCCGCAACAAGTCCGTCCTCGCGGACACGGGCAACACGGTGACCCGCGAACTCGTCACCCGCATCCTCGGCGAAGAAACCGAGCGCTTGCGCATCGAATTCGGTGACGAGAACTTCACCAAGTACTACGAGCCGGCGTCCAAGCTGATCGAAGACATCTGCCTGTCGGACGACTACACCGACTTCCTCACAACACCCGCCTATGAGCTGGTGGGCTGAGATGGGTTCATTCTCTTCCTCTGATCTGGCTCACATCGAGTCCCGGCTTGAGGCGACGGACCAACTCCTGGACCGCAACTACCCCGGCGACGACGGCTCACGCCAGCCCATCCACACCGTCTACATCCCGGCGGACCGCTTCACGCCGTCATTTGCGGCGGAGTGGGGCGCCCAGGCGCTCGCGACGGCGGAAGCCCACGGAGGCCTGGAAAAGCTCGGCCAGTTGTTGGGTCAGGAGCCTCATTTGGCTGCCGCTGTTGCCTCCCGTGTGGCGGCGAAACTCTCCTCCGAACCGATCGAGGACCTCCGCCTGGACTTCGAGGACGGCTACGGGGACCGCGGCGATGAGGCAGAAGACGCCGACGCCGTTGCTGCCGCCAACGCTGTTGCTGCTGCGGTTGCAGCGGGAACCGCTCCGCCGTTCATCGGCATCCGCTTCAAGTGCTTCGAGGCAGCCACCCGTGCCCGCGGCCTGCGGACCCTGGATCTGTTCGTCTCCACACTTGCTGAGGCCGGCGAACTCCCGGCAGGACTGATCCTCACCCTGCCCAAGGTCACCACGGTGGCCCAGGTTCAGGCCATGGACTTCGCAGTCTCGCGTCTCGAGGAAGTCCACGGGCTTCCCGCGGGGAGGCTCCGGTTCGAGGTGCAGGTGGAAACGCCGCAGCTCATTCTGGGCGCCGATGGAACGTCTCCCGTGGCACAGCTCCCCCACGTTGTTCCGGGCCGTATCAGCGCCCTGCACTACGGGACCTACGATTACAGCGCTTCGCTGGGAATCTCAGCGGAATACCAATCCATGGAGCATCCCGTGGCCGACTTCGCCAAGGAAGTCATGCAGCTCGCTGTCGCCGGAACGGGTATCCGCCTCTCTGACGGTTCCACCAACATCATTCCCGTGGGCGACGCCGTTGAAGACGCCTGGAAGCTCCACGGCCGGCTGGTCCGCCGCTCCCTTGAAAACGGCTATTACCAAGGATGGGACCTCCACGCCGCCCAGCTCCCCAGCCGCTTCTCGGCGTCGTACGCTTTCTACCGCGAAGGCCTGCCCGCCGCGGCACTGCGCCTCCGCAACTATGTAGAACGCACCGAAGGCGGCGTCATGGACGAGCCCGCCACCGCCCGAGCCCTTGCCGGCTTCGTCCTCCGTGGCGTCCAGTGCGGCGCAGTGGGGACCGACGAGGTCAAGGCGCTTGCCGGCGTCGAACTTTCACAGCTGACCGCATTGGCGCACCCGCGGCTCGCGCAACCGACTTCCCACTGATAAGGAGCATTCCCATGGGTAAGTACTACTACCCCCAGGGCGGCCTGCCGCCGCAGACCCACCTCACCACGGAACGGGCGATCGTCACCGAGGCCTACACCGTGATCCCGAAGGGCGTGATGACGGACATCGTCACCAGCAACCTGCCGGGTTTCTCCAACACGCGTTCGTGGATCATCGCGCGGCCGATCTCAGGCTTCGCCACCACGTTCTCCCAGCTGATCGTGGAGATCGCACCGGGCGGCGGGGCTCCCAAGGCCGAGTTTGAGGCAGGCGTTGAAGGCGTCATCTTCGTCACCAAGGGCCAGGTCAACCTGACCCTCGACGGCGAACTGCACCACCTCGAAGAGGGTGGCTACGCCTACCTCGCTGCCGGCGCGGAGTGGGGCCTGGAAAACGTCTCCGACGACATCGTCTCCTTCCACTGGATCCGCAAGGCCTACGAACGCCTTGAGGGATTCGAGGCCAAGTCCTTCGTCACCAACGAGAAGGACGTGGAGCCCACCTCCATGCCGGATACCAACGACGTCTGGAAAACCACGCGCTTCACGGACTCCAGCGACCTCGCCCACGACATGCAGGTCAACATCGTCACCTTCCAGCCCGGCGGCGTGATCCCCTTCCCGGAAACCCACGTCATGGAGCACGGCCTGTACGTCCTGGAGGGCAAGGCCATGTACCTGCTCAACAACGACTGGGTGGAAGTGGAAGCCGGCGACTTCATGTGGCTGCGTGCCTTCTGCCCGCAGGCCTGCTACGCGGGTGGTCCGGGCGAGTTCCGTTACCTGCTGTACAAGGACATGAACCGCCAGGTGAAGCTCACCTAGTCCTTGCCTGCTTGTGCCGAGATCGCCGGAAAGCTGCCAGTTCGCTGGGAGCCCGGCGATTTCGTGCGTTTCCCGCGAACTCGTGTCGGCCCCGCTTGGGTAGAGTGCTCCCCATGGACGACAAAGCGACGTTGCACGGTTATTTGCGCCTGCGCCGGGCGGACCTGCTCGGCAAACTGGATGGCCTCAGCGAATATGATGCCCGCAGGCCCATGACCCCCACGGGTACCAATCTCCTGGGCCTCGTGAAGCATGTTGCGAGCGTGGAGTTGGGCTATTTCGGAGAGACGTTTGGGCGTCCGAGCGGCCGTGAGTTGCCTTGGTTCGCGGAGGACGCTGAGCCGGATGCTGATCTGTGGGTGCCCGCTTCGGAAAGCCGCGCGGAAATTCTGGAGTTGCACCACTTCTCGGCCAACCACAGCGATGCCACTATCGAAGCCCTCTCCTTGGATGCTCCCGGCGTTGTGCCCTGGTGGTCCGAAGAGAAGCGAAATGTGACGCTCCATCAGATCCTTGTCCACATGTGCGTGGAAACCGCGCGGCATGCAGGACACGCGGACATCATCCGTGAACTCATCGACGCCACCGCGGGCCAAAGACCAGGCGATCCCAACATCCCGTCCCGCAACTCCGAAGAATGGGCAGCACACAGGTTCCGCATTGAAGAAGCAGCCTTGGAGGCAGATTTCCACCGCTAGAAACCTTCACAGCCCACACATAAGTGGAGCAAACCTCCGGCGTAGGCCCGGTCCGTAGAAATGAGGCATGACTCCTCAACAGACCGAAAACCGTAAGGGCAGCCGGACCCGGCGCGCCGTCGTCTCCGCCGTCCTGGCGGTCACTCTCTCTGCCGGGGGTGCCACGGCCTGGGCATTGGACCGTTTCGTCATTCCCCACGCCCAAATCACCAACGTCTCGGAATACGAAGCGAGCCAGGCGGGCACAACAGATACAGGCACGACGCCGGACTCCGCCTCCGCTGAAACGTCCGCGAGCGCGGTGGTCACCGATACCTCGTACACGTCCGGCGACACCGGCGTCACCATCTCGACTGTGACCACGGGCAGCGGCGACGCCACCGTGACTTACTATGTTGCCGACGTCGTGCTTGATGACGCGACGACGCTGAGGTCTGCCTTTGCGGAAGACACCTATGGCGAGAACATCACGGAGACCACGTCCGCGATCGCGCAGGACCACAACGCCATTTTCGCCATCAACGGCGACTACTACGGTTTCCGGGATACGGGCATCGTGATCCGCAACGGCGTGGTGTACCGGGACGAGGGCGCACGCCAGGGTCTGGCGTTCTACAAGGACGGCACCGTCAAGGTATACGACGAGACCACCACGTCGGCTGATCAGCTCCTTGCGGATGGTGTGTGGAACACGCTCTCGTTTGGGCCTTCCTTGCTGGACAATGGCGAGATCGCCTCGGGCATCGAGGATGTTGAGGTCGATACGAATTTCGGCAACCACTCCATCCAGGGCGAGCAACCGCGCACGGCCGTGGGAGTCATCGACGGGAACCATCTCGTGTTTGTGGTGGTGGATGGCCGCAGCCCGGGCTATTCCGCAGGCGTCACCATGACCGGCCTCGCACAGATCATGAAGGACCTTGGCGCAACCACCGCATACAACATCGACGGCGGCGGCTCATCAACCATGTAATTCAACGGTGCGCTGGTGAACAATCCGCTCGGCGACAACAAAGAGCGCGGTACCTCCGACATCCTCTACATCGCCCAGTCGTCATGATTGTCCTGATCCCGGCCTACGAGCCGGACCACCAGCTCATCAACCTCGTCCGCACCATCCAGGAAGCCGATCCGTGGCTGAGGATCGTGGTGGTGGACGACGGTTCCGGACCCGACTTCAAAGACGTGTTCGACGACGCCGCCCGGCTTGGGTGCCACGTGCTCAGCTACGCAGTCAACGGCGGCAAAGGGCATGCCCTCAAGAGTGGTTTCGCCTTCATTGCGGCCGAATTCCCTGGCAACGACGTGGTGTGTGCCGACAGCGATGGCCAACATGGCGTCGCGGATATCCTTGCGGTTGCGGACAGGGTGGGCCGAGTTACGGCCACCATGGTTCTGGGCTGCCGGAACTTTTCAGGCGACGTTCCTGCACGCAGTAAGTTCGGCAATACAGTGACGCGCTGGCTGTTCCGGCTCGCTACCGGCCAACGGGTCGCCGACACGCAAACG
Source organism: Arthrobacter sp. StoSoilB13 (assembly GCF_019977255.1). Classification (NCBI taxonomy): domain Bacteria; kingdom Bacillati; phylum Actinomycetota; class Actinomycetes; order Micrococcales; family Micrococcaceae; genus Arthrobacter; species Arthrobacter sp. StoSoilB13. The sequence continues at coordinate 2,237,669 of NZ_AP024647.1, forward strand.
GGCCTTCGTGGCTACCGGGCGGACATGCTCCCTTGGTTGCTGACTGTCCGCGGCCAACGGTACGAGTACGAGCTGAACCTGTTGTTGGAGGCGAAGCAGGCCGGCTACGCCATTGACTCCGTGGACATCGCAACGGTGTACCTGGATAACAACTCGGGCTCGCATTTCAGGCCTGTGGCCGATTCCATCAGAATCTACGCACCGCTGTTGAAGTTCCTGGGTTCGTCCTTCTCGGCATTCCTGGTGGATACGGTGGCCTTCCTGATACTCAGCGCGCTCACGGATTCGCTCCTTCTGGCAGTGGTCGGAGCCAGGGTGATCAGCTCGGCTGTGAACTTCCTGGTCAACCGACAGCTGGTCTTCGATCACGGCACGGAAAAATCACTGCGTTCCACCGCCGCAGGATATATGGCGCTCGTTGTCATCTTGCTATCCGCCAACTACTCGATCATGTGGGCCCTCACCTCCGTTGCTGTTCCGGATTTGCTGGCCAAGCTCGTCACGGAGATGGCTTTGCTGGGCGTGAGCTTCGCCGTGCAGCAGCGATTCCTCTTCGCCCGCAAGGGCCGGCACACCCTTGGCTGGCACACCGGAACCAGCGGACGTCGAAACGCATATCCCAGCCTTGGTCCCGGCACAGTTTCAGCACAGCAGGAACGGGAATCGTGGAAACCAGCCAACCAACAGATTCCGGAGAATCCGATGAACACCATCATCCTTATAGCAGCGGACCTCGCCGCCATAACTGTCCTCACGTTCGCCCTCTACCTCCGCCGGCACCGGCGTCGTGACCTTGTAGTTTCCTACCTGGGCATGAACGTTGGGGTCCTGGCAGTTGCGACGGCCTTGTCCGGCTCAGCAGCCGGGATCGGGCTCGGTTTGGGGCTGTTCGGTGTTCTGTCAATCATCCGCCTGCGATCCACGGAACTCGCGCAGCACGAGGTGGCCTACTACTTCTCAGCGCTGGCGCTGGGGCTGATCGCAGGCATCGGCGTAGAACCACTTTGGCTGACGTTGTCCCTCATGGGCATGGTCCTCCTGGTCATGTTCGTCGGTGACAACCCCGGGGTCCTCCCCGCTTACAGGCACCAGACCGTGGTCCTGGACCGGGCCATCAACAACGAACACGAACTCCAAACCCGGCTTGAGGAAGTCCTCGATGGCACAGTCCACTCGGCCACCATCCAGGAGCTGGACCTGGTGAACGACAAAACGATCGTGGATGTCCGGTATGCCGTACGGTCCTCCCGCGTGAGTCAAACCCACGCTGTTCCACAGGACCATGCTGTTCCACAAGGCCACGCTGTTTCCCAGGACCACGCTGCTTCGCAGGGCCCGCTCGGCTTCGACCAGCCTGCAGGCGCACTCACGCCGGCACCCGAGGAACTGCCCGCCACCCAGCCGTCGGCAAGTCAGCCACAGCATCCCGTGCCCACTTCGGCGGGTGTCGCATGAAGCACTTCGACGCCGAAGCGGTCATTCCGCAGCTCAGCCAGCTACCCGCCGTCGGGCTTGAAGAACTCACCACCGAAGCGGCGCTGCTGACGCGGGTGGACCGCAAGTATCTGGTGCCGTCCGCAACCGCCCGGCGGATCCTGTCGACCTTAACCACGGAGGCCCGGGTCCTCGAAATGGACGGAAATCGGACGTTCGCCTACGTCTCCGTCTACTTCGATACCCCGGACCTGGACAGCTACATGCTTGCCGCGCATGGTCGTCGCCGCCGCTTCAAGATCCGCACCCGGACCTATCTGGACACCGCGCTGAGCTTCCTGGAGGTCAAGACCGAAGGTGCCCGCGAGGCCACCGTCAAGGAGCGCATCCCCTATGAGCTGTGCAACCGTGACCGGCTCACGCGGGAAGGCCGGGCCTACGTGAACGAGGCTCTTGCAGCCACCCTTGGTGGGGTGAATTTCGGCCCGCTGGAACCTGTTCTCTCCACCCGCTACCGCCGCACCACGCTTTTCCTTCCGGACTCCGGGAGCCGCGCGACGATCGATTCAGAGGTCACCTGGCAACGCCCGGACGGGCAGCCCTGGGTCCTGGACGACGCCGTCGTGGTTGAGACAAAGTCCGGATCCGCCCCCGGCCCGCTGGACAAGCACCTGTGGAGGAACGGTGTTCGCCCCTGCCGCATCTCTAAGTTTGCCACCGGCATGGCTGCGCTCCACCCCGGGCTGCCCGCCAACCGCTGGAATCAAACCCTCCGACGCCGGATGCCCCTGCGTCCCGCCACCATCAGCTAACCCACAGACTTCCCTAAGGAATCCACCATGCGCTCCTTCCGCACTTACCTTTCCGTTGCCGCCGTCGCCTTGGCGGTATCACTGGCCGGCTGCTCAAACGCCGCCACCAGTTCCACTTCTTCCAGCACCTCGTCATCCAGCACAGCCGGGTCCACCTCCGACTCCGCCCAGACCGTCACCGCTGCCACAATCGAAGCCGATACCCATTTCGACAGCGATGACCTCACCTGGGACCCTGCGTCTGAAGTGGCCGTCAGCCTGGCCGACGGCGGCAGCAAAGTGACGTCGTCGGCCTCCACTGGAGTGGCGGTGGACGGCAATACCGTCACCATCAGCGCGGCCGGAACCTACCGCCTGAGCGGCTCGCTGAGCGACGGCCAGATCGTGGTGGCCGCAGGCGATTCCGACACCGTCCGGATCATCCTGGATGGTGTGGAACTGGGAAATTCGACCGGTTCGCCGTTCTCCGTCAAGAGCGCGGACGAAGCGATCGTCTACTTGGAAGACGGCAGTTCGAACACGTTGACCGACGCCACGAGCTATGCCGAGCAGGGCGAGGACGCACCCAATGCGGCACTTTTCTCAATGGCGGATCTGACCATCGCCGGGCCGGGTTCGTTGACCGTCAACGGAAACTACAACGACGGCATCGTCTCCAAGGACGGCCTGGTCATGGCCTCCGGCAAAGTCACGGTGGACGCCAAGGACGATGGCATCCGCGGCAAGGACTACACCGTGCTGCTGGACGGCGCCTACCAAGTGACAGCCGGCGGAGATGGCGTGAAAGCAGACAACGAAACAGACGCAAACCGAGGCTGGCTGCTGGTCAGCGGAGGCTCCTTGACGGTCACCGCGGGTGACGACGGCGTCAAGGCCTTCAACACCCTCTCCATCACGGGAGGAACAGTCACTGTGGCCGAGTCGGAGGAAGGGCTTGAGGCCCAGCACATCGCCGTCTCCGGTGGCGATGTCACCGTCACATCCAACGACGACGGCGTGAACGCCTCGGGCGGGTCCTCCAACTCTGCGGATTCCGGGGCGGGCACCGGCCCAGGCGATATGGGAGGCGGCGGGGGCGGCATGGGCGGCGGCGAGACCGTCGGCGACTACACCGTTGACGTGTCCGGTGGCACCTTGACCATCAACTCCCAGGGAGACGGCTTGGACTCCAACGGGAACGCGACGATTTCCGGGGGAACGGTGGTGGTCAACGGCCCCACGAACGATGGCAACGGCGCGCTTGACGTCAACGGTGAATTGACCGTCACGGGTGGGACTGTGGCTGCAGCCGGCAGTGCCGGGATGGCAGTGACTCCGGGGACCTCATCCAGTCAGTCCGGCGTGCAGGTAACCTTCAACTCCTCTGTGGCTGCCGGCACGCCTGTGCACATCGTTGACCCGTCGGGGACTGTGGTGGCATCCTTCGTGACAACCAAGACCATTGCCTCCCTGGTGTTCTCCTCGTCCGCAATCAGCGAGGGCCAGACGTACACGGTTTACACGGGAGGCAAGGCGGATGCGAAGGCTGGTCTGACGACAGGGTCCATTGACGGAGCCAACAAGCAGGGAACTGTGACGGCAGGCCAGTACACCCAGGCACAGGGTCCCGGTGGTGGGGGCGGGCGCCGCTAGGTTTCACCTGACGCAGACCTCCAAGACACAGCTACGCACGCCCCGATGGCATATTACGTTGCCGCCGGGGCGTGCTTTGTCTTTTCCGTGTTGGTGAGGTTAACCGGTGTCTGCCCTTGGCTTCCTGACCCTTTTTGCGATGGAAATCGCCGGAAAACAACCTTATTCAGTTGCATCGATGGCCAAGGATGGCCAAGAGGGTCACGAAGCCACCCGCGCCCCGTCCATCCATGAGCATCCGGTCACATTTTGTTTACGCGCCAACCATGGCGTTTTGGTATCCCAAAGCGTAATCTACATCACATTCCTTCATGTGATATTCGCATTCCGCATGATGGAACCATTCACGTGGCAATGAATGAACCTTCAGAGCTCAGTAAGGAGCGCACTGTGGAAAAAGACCTTGCCCAGGAGGCTGCAACACCGCGGACCGGATCCCTGGCGAAACAAATTGAAGGCGCGTACCAGCGGATCGGAGTGACTGGGGCACACCGCCAGATCGTCTTCATGATCCTGCTGGGGGTATTCTTCGATGCCCTCGAGCAAAACGCCGTGGGCATCACCGGCCCCATCCTGCGCCAGTCGTGGGGTCTTGGGGCCACCGAGATCGGCTTGCTGAACACAATGACTTTTACGGCAACCGCACTCGGACGGCTGGCGACGGGCCTGATCGTCGATAAATATGGCCGTCGGCACATGCTGGTCATCAACCTCATCATCTTCGCTGGTGGTTCGTTGCTCTGTGCCGTTGCCCCCAACTACCCCATCCTCGCCGCTGGCCGTTTCGTGGTGGGCTTTGGGCTGGGCGGCGAAATCGCAGTGGCCGTGATCATGATGGCGGAGTTCTTCGCAGCGAAACACCGCGGGACCGCCGTCGGACTCATCAACGTCACCGCGGCCGGCTTGGGCAACATGCTTGCACCTGCCTTTGGCATCCTTGTCTTCACGCTCTTCGATGGTCCGGACAAGTGGCGCTGGGTGTTCGGCTTGCTGTTCATCCCCGCCCTTTTGGTGATGTTCTTCCGACGCTTTGTCCCCGAAACGCCCCGTTTCCTTGCATCCCAGGGCAAGATCGACGAAGCAAACATGGTCATCACCCGTCTGGCCCGCAACAAGCTCTCCGGACGCATAGCCGATCCGGAAACTTACATCACCGCAGTGCCAGACCCCGTGGTGGTCACGGCGTCAGGACATTGGAAGGACGCGCTGCGCGGTAAGCTCCTCAAGCGCACTGTCCTGCTCTGCATCGCCGTCTGCATGTCATACGCCGCCCAGATTTCGATGCTGACGCTGATGCCCACCATTCTGGTTTCCCGCGGATATGCCGTGAACACCAGCCTCTGGTTCACCCTCATCATGCAGTCGGGCTCTTTGCTGGGCGCGGCCACCGCTGCCTATTTGGCCAGCCGATTGCCACGCAAAAAGGTTCTCACGGCTGCCGCCATCCTTGGGTGCCTCTCAGGACTGTCCATGGCCTTCCTCGCCAACGACATCGTGCTGGTAGTGATCTTCGGTGTCCTCTTCAACTTCTCCGTCATCATCCTGAACACCACCATCTGGCTGTTCGCCCCGGAGCTCTACCCCACCCGCACCCGAGGCTTCGGAACGTCGATTATCCTCGCAGCAGGCTCGTTGTCCGGCGGTCTCTTCCCGCTCATCTCCGGAGCTGTCTTTGACTCAGCGGGTCTGCCCGGCATGTTCACCACCCTGGCCGTGCTCTTCTGTGTCCTGGCAATCGTGGTTCAATTCCCGCCGGAAACCTTCGGGAAGCCACTGGAAGAAGACTCGGAACCCGGCAACGACGAGGAGGCGGCAATTTATGGACACTGATACTCCCCGGCCGTCAGCCCGGATCGTCCTCCTGGTAAATCCGAACACCAACAGCAGCACAACAGCGATGATGGTGGACCTCGCCAAGGAGACCCTGGAACCCCACGGTCTCCAGGTAGTCGGTATCACCGCGTCGTCTGGACCTTCCATGATTGTGGATCCCGTCTCGCTGGCTGAGTCGGCCCGGCATGTCAACGAAGCAGTGCAAAACTACCTTTCAGGGCCCGACGGCGGCAGGGTCGCCGGCGTGATCGTCGCCGCCATCGGTGATCCCGGGCGCGCGCAACTGGACGGGGAACTGGACATCCCGGTGATGGGCATCGGTCAAGGCTCTGTGCACGCCGCAGCCCACGCTCGGGATGGCAAGCTGCGTCGTTTTGGGATGGCGACCAGCACTCCGTTGCTGGTGGACGCCTTGGGCAAGCTGGTTGCGGCCCATGGACTTTCGGAGCACTTTGCTGGTGTTCGTTTGACGAAGTCCGAGCCGCTGGCCCTCGCTGCCGATCCTGAAAGACAATTCCACGAGTTGGCCGAAGCAGTCAGCGCTGCGACGGAAAACGACGGCTCCCAGGCGGTCATCATTGCCGGCGGGCCACTGAGCGCCACCGCCCGGCGCCTTGCCGAAACGACCGCCGTCGAGATCATCCAACCGATCCCCAGCGCCTGCCGGCTGCTGCTCGCGGCGCTTCCACAGGAAGGTTAGACCCCACAAACAGGGCCCGACGGCGGGACGCACGTGCCGCCGTCGGGCGCCCCCGCATGAAGAGTGCCACATCCGCAAGCCCGCCCCGCAAACTTGATGGGAAATTGAGCCAAACAAACAGAGTCCTTGATTTTGGCGCGCCACGCTGGAAGCAGACGAAGCCCTCGTTCCATCAATCCATCAGGGTTTCGGCAACGAACAACCAGCAAGAATCACAATGATGTGGGGGAACCAATGGAACAGTCAGCAGCGCTAACCGAGGTGATCGCCGTCAAGGGCATCATCCAGGACCAGCACCCCGTGGATTTCCACGCACTTGGTGTCGCAGGATGCATCGACAGGCTTGCTGCGCCGCTTCGACGCTCCGGAGTGACCGTCCATTGGCACACACCCCACCACGGCATCGAGATCTCGTCCGCATCCGCCGCGCTGCTGTACCACGTAGCCCAGGAGACTTTCAGCAACACGCTGAACTACGCCGACGCCAGCGAACTGACCATCCGCCTCAACGCCGTCTACCACGGAATCCAACTGACGATCATGGACAACGGCAAAGGCTTCGAAATCCACGCCGCCCCCAGCGGCCGCCGCCACGGCTTCGGCCTGCTGCTCATGTCCATTGCCGTACACGACGCCGGAGGGTCAGTCGAGATCGACTCCGGGGTTGGGCGGGGCACCACCGTGAGGGTCACACTGCCACTGGATTGAGTCCAATTTGGGACCTTTTTGTGGCCCCGGAGCCATGGATTGACGGCGTCCGCAGACGTATTCTGTAGCTACTTTTCAGCCTGACATCTCGACGGAATGGCACGAAATGGCGCGGAACAAGGGTCCACGGTTAGGTCTTGGCAAGGTCCTTCTGAGGATCTTCGGGTTTTTCTTCGTGAGCGCCCTCTGCGGGGTGCTGATCTGCGGCTTCATGGTGCCGGTGGTTCAGTTCACGAGTACCACCATGGGCGGTTCCATCGGCTTTTACGAAAGCCTTCCCAGCCAACTGGACGTTGATTCGCCGTCCCTTTCCAGCACCGTGCTTAGTGCGGATGGCCAGCACATCGCCACGTTTTATGCCGAGAACCGGGTGAAGGTACCTCTGGATCAGATGTCACCCTTCATCCGCCAAGCAATCGTGGCCATCGAAGACAGCCGTTTTTACGAACATCCCGGAGTAGATGCGCAAGGGATCATCCGCGCCCTGACATCCAACGTGACCAAGGGAACCCGGCAGGGCGCGTCCACCCTGACCCAGCAATACGTCACCAACGTGCTGAACGAGTCCCGCCTCTCGCAGGGGCCGGCCCGAGGACGTGGTGCTCAGCGGGGACAAGACCATGGGTGACAAGCTGCGCGAGATCAAGCTGGCGTTGGAGCTTGAGAAACGCTTCAGCAAAGACCAAATCCTTGAGGGGTACCTGAACATCGTGTTCTTCAACCGGAACGCGTATGGCATCGAAGCTGCTTCACGCTACTTCTTCAGCACATCAGCAAAAGACCTCACATTGCCACAGGCCGCGCTCTTGGCCGGCCTGGTGAACGGACCCAGCGTCTATGACCCAACAACCGCCCCGGAATCAGCGTTCGCCCGCCGAAACCTGGTGCTGGACAGGATGTTGGAACAAGGCAAGATCACGCAAGTAGATCATGACGCGGCAGTCGCCGGCCCCGTTGAGCTGAAAATCACTCCTTCCCTCCAGGGCTGCGCGGGCGCCACCATTGCCATCTACTTCTGCGATTACGTGTCCCACCTGATCCTCAACAATGAGGCCTACGGCGCAACCGTGGAGGACCGCGAACGACTCCTCTACCGGGGCGGGCTCACCATCACCACCACGTTGGACAGCCGGTTGCAGGCGGCGGCACAAGTACAAGTGGACGCCTCTGCAGGCGCGAACCCGGACAAGTGGGGCGCTTCGATGACCACCGTGCAACCAGGCACGGGAAAGATACTGTCCATGGCACAAAACACGGTGTTCGTTCCGCAGGACGGGAAATTCGATACCCAGTTGAACTTCAACGTGGACGCGAAGGACGAAAACGGTAACGACCTCAACGGTGCCGGTGGCTTCCAACCCGGCTCCACCATGAAGCCGTTCATTTTCGCGGAGTGGCTCAACGAGGGCAAGTCGCCCACTGCCGTGGTGGATGCTTCCCGCCGGGTCTACCCGGTTGGCTTCCCCTGGCGGTCCAGTTGCGGCAAGGTGCTGGGTGGATACAGCACTGCGCAGAAGGCCCAAAACCTCGGCGCGGATGATGACCTGCAGAACAACGACGAGGGCTACTACCGCCCCATGCCCATCAACTACGGCCTGTACAACTCCATTAACACCGCCACGTTCGCCACGGCGGCCCAGTTGGATTTCTGCGGCATCCAAAAAATGGTGGACGCGGTTGGTTTGCACAGCGGCTTGGACAACGCACAGATCAACATGCACCAGATCGGCAACCTCCTCGGCTCCATCGGCGTCGCTCCCGTTGTCCTGGCGAGCGCCTACGCAACATTCGCCAACGACGGCACCTACTGCAAACCAATCGCCATCACCGACATCAGCGACACACAAGGCAGGAAATACCCGGCGCAAACCCCTGAATGCAAGGAGACGGTGAAACCTGCTGTGGCCCGGGGAGTTACAGCGGTGCTGCAGGACGTGCTCAAGCTCGGTTCCGGCGTCTACATCGAACCCAAAGTCCAGAACCAGGTCCCCGTCGCGGCCAAGACCGGTACCTCCAACAACAACGGCGCAACCTGGGTGGCTGGCTTCACCACACGGCTCGCCACGGCCTCATTCTTTGGGGATACGACGGCGGGACAACAGCGCGCGGGACAGAACGTCACCATCAACGGCAAGTTCTACAAGTCATTGGACGGCTACATGATCGCCGGCCCGCAGTGGGCCAACTACATGATGCAGGCCACAGCCCTCTACCCGAGCGGTGCGTTCAACCCTCCGGCTCCCCCGCCTTCCCCTGGTCCGGGCACGTCACCGGCCGCACCTCGCTGAGTGGGTCTGCGTTACGGGGCCCGGTCTGCGCGCCATTTCCGCGGCCCAGCCGGCAGAAAGACTTTGAAAGCCAGTCGTTCCTCCCGCAGACTTGGCCTGTGAAGCCCTTCCTTTTGTTGGCCACGCGCGCCGAAGACGCGGCAGCGGATGACGAGTACCAGGCTTACCTCCGGTACTGCGGGCTCCAGACTGAGGAATTGGTCCGCATCAGGCTCGAGTCAGGACCATTGCCGGCCATTGACTTGGCCGATTACTCCGGTGTGATTGTGGGCGGCAGCCCCTACACCTCCAGCGACCCTGTGGAGGAGAAGAGCCCGGCCCAGCTTCGCGTCGAAGCTGAACTCTCAGCCCTCCTTGATCGCATCGTGGCCGAGGACTTCCCCTTCTTGGGTGCCTGCTACGGAGTTGGAACCCTGGGTGTTCATCAGGGAGCCATCATTGATCGTCGCTACGGTGAACCGGTGGGTGCCACGGAGATTAAATTGACCGCGGACGGGGAGCGCGATCCCCTGCTCAAAGGCCTGCCCCACACCTTCGAAGCATTCGTCGGGCATAAGGAAGCCTGCAGCAAGCTGCCGGGAAACGCCGTGTTGCTCGCTAGTTCCGCAGCCTGCCCGGTGCACATGTTCCGCATCAAGAAGAATCTCTATGCCACGCAATTCCACCCCGAACTGGATGTCGACGGCCTGATCACCAGGATCAACATCTACAAGAACGCGGGCTATTTCCCGCCGGACGCTGCCGATGAACTCATCGAAACCGCCAAGCAAGCCTCGGTGACGGAACCGATGCGGGTCTTGAGGAATTTCACGGAACTCTACGCTCGCTAGGGATCTTGCGGGGCCTGCTCTGCACCCCAAGAAAGGGGTTTCTGTCAGAGCCTCCCTCACGCGCCGCTGGCTGGGTAGCGTTGGGGATACTCACGCACATGCCCACAAACGTGATTCATCCATGAGGAGCAATCTTTGAAGCAGGACCCTTTGGCGGTCGAAACCCAGATGCACGCGACACCCGATGAAGGAAAGTCCAAGCCAAGCCCAGCGAAAACCCGGGCAGCGGGCAAGATCCCTTGGGGCGGCCTTTTGGTGCTTGCTGCCGCGGGCTTTACGGCTGTCACAACAGAGCTGCTTCCGTCCGGGCTGCTTCCCCAGATCAGCCGGGATCTGGGTGTGGAGGAATCGGCTGTAGGTTCCCTGACCGCAGCATATGCAGCAATCATCGTCTTCACCGCCCTTCCCTTGTCCCGACTCCTGGGCGGGCGGGTCCCACGAAAGACCCTGTTGATCGGGACCGTACTTGCCTTTGCACTTAGCAACGTCTTGCTGGCATTGAGCCCAAATCTTGAAGTGGCCATCGTTGCAAGGCTGTTGGGCGGTATTGCCCATGGCATGTTGTGGTCGAGCATGGCGCCGTACGTGGCGCGCATCGTTCCTGCCCACTCGGTGGGCAAGTCCATGGCCGTCGTCTTCAGCGGAACCAGCATCGCGTTGGCAGTCGGGGCTCCGATAGGCACACTGATGGGCACGCTCATGACATGGCGGGTTTCCTTCGTGGTCCTGGCCGGGGTTGGCGTCCTGTTGGCAGTTTTGGCGTTCTGGCTCCTGCCTGCTGCGCATGATCCGGGTACCCACAAGACGCCGTCGATCCGGGCGGCGCTCAAGCTACCGGGCGTGATCGCCGTGGCCACCGCTTGGCCACTCTTGCTGCTGGCACACTTCACACTCTTTACATATGTTGCCCCTTTCCTGCTCGCCTCCGGATTGCCCGAAGCCCTCACTGGCATTTCCCTGTCCGTGGTGGGAATCTCGGGCTTGGTCGGGATCTGGATTGCCGGCCTGACCGCCGATTCCCGTCCCCGGCGTTCGGTGATTACCGCCGTCGGGCTTCTTTTGCTTGCCTTCGCGCTGCTTCCGGTTCTGGGCGGCACATGGGTGGGGGTTTTCGCGCTGATGGTCGCCTGGGGTGTTTCCTTCGGAGCGATCGGCATCTACAACCAGGCGGCGATCCTTCGCGCCGGCGGGGAGCACAAGGATGCGGCCAACGGCCTCACAGTAGTGACCATCCAGCTGGGGATTGCCGTCGGTGCCGGTTACGGTGCTTTGGCGCTGACCACTGTTGGGGCTCAGCTGGTGCCGCTGGCCGCGGCGCTGCCCACGGCGATTGCCTTGGGGATCATCATCTTCAGCAGGCGTGGCGGATACCCGGCAGGGCCGCGCGAAACAACGCCGCGCGAAACAGGGCCTCGCGAAAAATGACCGCGCGGGAAGCGCCGGTAACATCCCTGAAACATGCCAGTCACCTGATCTTCACGAACGTGGGGTTTCTGTAACTTCCCTGCAACTTAGCTCTTCTGAGTCGGAAACATAGCTCACCGAATATTGATCGGGGGGTAGTGAGGGCCGTGCAACAACGGGCCCGTTCAGGCTTGATCAGAAGGGAACGCAGTGGAGATCTCTGCGCAACACGTCTGGCTGATGTTGTCATCGGCAATGGTGCTTTTCATGACTCCGGGCCTTGGCCTTTTCTACGGCGGCATGACCCGCGCCAAAGCAGCGCTCAACATGATCATGATGAGCTTCATCTCTGCGGGCATTGTTGGCGTGGTGTGGGTCCTGTGGGGATACTCGATGACCACCGGCGACGGCTTCCTGGGCCTGTTCGGCAACCCCTTTGCACACTTCGGCCTCCAGGACCTCATGGGTTCGCCTGACCTCCTCAAGGTAGTCTTCGCGGCTACGTTCGCCATCATCACTGTGGCGCTCATCAGCGGCGCAATCGCCGACCGCGCCAAGTTCGGCGCATGGGCGCTCTTCGTCCCCATCTGGGTCACCGTGGTCTACTGCCCGCTGGCTTACATGGTCTGGGGCGGTGGCTTGATGAGCGCCGGCGGAGCCGTCACGCAGATCTTCGGCCAGGTGATCGACTTCGCCGGCGGTGCCGTAGTTGAGGTCAGTTCAGGTACGGCCGCTTTCGTCCTCGCATTGATCGTGGGAAAGCGTCACGGATTCGCCAAGGACCCCAACCACCGCCCACACAACGTCCCGTTCATCATGATCGGCGCAGCAATCCTCTGGTTCGGGTGGTTTGGCTTCAATGGCGGAGCTGCAACCACGGTTGAGCAGGCAGGTCTGATCTGGGTCAACACCCTGGTGGCCCCTGCCGCTGCGATGCTGAGCTGGTTGGTCACGGAGAAGATCCGCCACGGACACCCGACATCGTTGGGTGCAGCCTCCGGCGTTGTCGCCGGCCTGGTGGCCATCACCCCTTCCTGCGCCAACATCACCCCGCTCGCGGCCCTTGGCCTGGGACTCGTTGCCGGTGCTGCCTGTGCAGTGTTCGTAGACCTGAAGTACAAGTTCGGTTTCGACGATTCCCTTGACGTCGTGGGCGTGCACTTCGGCGCCGGCGTGATCGGCACGCTTTCCCTTGGATTCGTTGCCTTCCCCACGGAGGGCGTGGCCGGTGGCCTCCTTTACGGCGGCGGCGTTCAGCAGCTCGTGGCACAAACAGTTGCCGTGCTGCTCACTATCGCCCTCTCTGGCCTGGGCACCCTCCTGATCGGCCGCGCTATTGACAAGACAATCGGCTTCCGCGTGGCCCACGAACATGAAGTAACCGGCGTGGACCTCACCCAGCATGCAGAGTCTGCCTACGAGTTTGGCCTCACGGCCCACGGCCATTTCCGCCAGCAGCAGGCGCACTTGTCGTCGCTGATCAAGGGTGGACGCAAGGAGTCGGAGCAGGCAAAGGAAGACAGCTTCGCCTAGCCGCATCCCCGTCGCTGGGTCCGGATTTCGTATCAGCCGAAGCCGTTCCAGAGCCGCTGCCACCAAGTACGTTTGATTGGTTCCACGGGCTCCGGCTCGGGCGGCGCCGCCGCGGCACGTCGTCCGCGCCAGCGTTCCAGCTCGGCGTCAACATCCCTCAGCCTGGTGATCACTGGCGGCCCACCCTGGAGCTGTCGACGAGCTTCAATGACCCGCTTGTTGAAGTCCTCAAGAATGTCGCGGACCTGTTTCTCCGTGTACTGCTGATCCAGCTTCGCGTCGAGTTCAGCGTCCTCGAGCCGTAGGAGAATGGCTGGCGGGCCGATCCCGCTGAGTTGCTCGCGCTGGATCAGACCTTTGACCCACCAGTCCGGGTCATAGTGCTCCCCCAGGCCCGGGATCGGCTTGCCGGCGTATTTGAGGTTGTCGAATTTGCCCTGGTTCATTGCATCCCGGATCAAATATTCGACCCGCGCGGCGTCGTCCACCTTGCGGCGTTTCTCCCGCTCTTCCGCCTCTGCCGCCTCAAGCTCTGCATCTTCCTCGGCATTGCCGCCCCACGATCGGACGGCCCGCAGTTCCGCGCCCCGTTCGAGCTTCCGTCTGAAGGCGTTGTTCCCGGCGCTCACGTTTCGCCACCTCCTCGCACGGCAGTTCTCTCCTGCCGGAAATCGTGGTTCCGGCTCCAGTATTCCGCACTTTGTTGGGCCACGGGGAGGGCTGGGGGCTACTCTCAATCCAAATGTCCCCACAGGAAGGGCCGCGCGTGACTACTGTTTCCAATGCATTCATTCCCGTCTCGGATCCGGGCCGGGCAGCCAGGTGGTATTCGGAACACCTGTTGCTTCGGGTTGTCACCGTTTCGGAGTGGTCGGCAGTTCTAACGGGCGACGGCGGTGCCACAGTTACGCTGATGGGTCCCCTCAGCGGGATCGCGGCTGAGCCCGGGCTGGCTTGGGCGACGTGCGGTTTCCTGGTGGGGGACCTCACGGGCATGCGGGATCGTTTGCTCAGGAACGGACATGGCGTGTCGGTGGTGGAGGGCGATCCGGACGTGTGCTTGTTCTTCACCGTCCGGGACCTCGACGGGAACGTCCTGCTGCTCACGGACCGCTAGGCTTCCTGGTTCCACGAACGCCGCAGCCTGTTGCTTCACGAAGCCCTTTGACAGCCTGGCGGCCCCGACACGCCGCAGTTAACGGCGTGTCGGGGCCAGCGTCAGCTCAAAGCAGGTCGTGAAGCAACGCAAGCCGCTGGCAGGCTAGTGAACGGCCATGCTCGGATCCAGTTGCTCGATGCCCTGGGGAGTCACAAGGACCACGCGGGCCGTGCAAATGTCGTAGAACAAACCCGTGGCCTGCACTCGTCCAGATGCCAGGGCTGGCCCAGTGACCTGGTGCTCTTCGAGCTTCTGGAGCTGGACAGCTACGTTCACCATGCTGAGCTGGTCCAGGCGGCTGTAGCCCTCAGCTTCGGCAGCAAGGGCCACAGGATGACCGTCCAACAGCGCGCGGTAGCTCGGCCGGGCGTGCTCCAGCCAGGCATCGAAGCCCCCACCCAAAGCTGCGGCCGCACCCTCGGCGTCGGCGATAACGGCCTTCATCGCGCCGCAATTGGAGTGGCCGCAGATCACGATCGAGTCCACGGACAAGCCCTTGACCGCGAATGCCAGGGCAGAATCGATCGAGGCATCCCGGCCATCACGGCACACTACGTTGCCGATGTTCCGCAGTGTCAGAAGGTCGCCGGGGCCGCTGCTGGTGATCAGGTTCGGATTGACGCGGGAGTCGACGCAGGCAACAAACAAGGTGTCCGGGTTCTGCCCCTCGGTCAGGTCCTGCACCAGCGGGCGAACCTTGTCTGCGTAGCGTCGATGGTATTTGTCGATGCCAAGGAGGATCGACCGCAACGGAAGCTGCCCGCCGTCGTCGTGCGCTTCCTGGTGGGTACCATCCAGCGGCGACGACTGCCAGGAAGTCCTGGGTGGCAGCGGGAATTCGCGTGGATCCTGACGCTGGGGAGTGCTGTCCGCGGCGTCGGTAAAAGCGGTGGTTCCGTGTTCCTCCAGCATCACCGAGGCGCCGCTGGAGCGGTGCTGCGTCTGCCAGGCGACCAGAGCCTCGCGGAAGGCGTGATCAAGGTAATCGGCGTTGAGTTCAACCACTGCGTCCTGTCCTTCGGGCACGGAGTGAAGCACGCGGTTCAGTCGGGGCAGGGCGAAGAAGCTGCAGGACCCGGCGACCGTGACCCGCCACGGCAGCTGCTCCCCGGCGGGAGCATGGGCATGGATCTGGGCACGGAGTACCCGCCACAACACGCAGAGGGCCGCGAGTGCCAGGCCGATAATGACGCCCTCGAGCAAGTTCAGGACAACAACGCATGCCAGCGTGACCACGTAGACCAGGAGGTCGCCGGTGCGCAGGCTGGTTTTGATGTCGGCAACCTTGATGAGCTTGGCGCCGATGACGAGCAACAGGCCTGCGAGCACGGACAACGGAATCAGCTGGATGAGACCGGCGAACAGTGCAGAGAACACCAGGACCCACACGCCGTGCAGGATGGCGGACGCGCGGCTCGCGGCGCCGGCTTCAACGTTGGTGGCGCTGCGGACGATCACGCCCGTCACCGGGAGGCCGCCGAGCATACCGGAGACCATGTTTGCCGAGCCTTGTCCGACGAGTTCCCGGTTGAGGTTGGTGCGCGTGCCTGCATGCATCTTGTCCACCGCCACCGCGGAAAGCAGCGATTCGATGCTTGCGATCAGGGCTACCGTGATGACCGCCATGACCGCACCACGCCAGTTACCGTCCGGCAAACTGGGAAGGGCGACGGCGTCGAACAGGGAACCGCTGAAGCTGATGCGCTCGACGCTGGGCGCAACTGCTGCAGACAAAGCGGTAACAGCGACGACGGCGGCAAGCGGCCCGGGAATCTTCCGCACCGCAGTGGGCAGGTATTTCCACGCCAGAAGAATCGCGACGACGGCCAGTCCCAGCAGCGCCGAATGCAACTCGACATTGGTGATGGCCGCTGGAAGTGCGGTCAGGTTTTCGACGGCGGACCCAGCGGCCTGGCCGCCGAGCAGCACATGCAACTGCTGCAGGATGATCGTGATGCCGATGCCAGCGAGCATGGCTTTGACCACCACCGGCGACACTGCCAGTGCGGCCCGGCCTACGCGGCTGACACCCAGCAGCAACTGCACGACGCCGGCGGCAGCCGTAATCGCACACGTCACCTGCCAGCCGAACTCGTCAACCAGGCCGGCAACGACGACGGTCAGGCCCGCGGCGGGACCGCTCACCTGGAGTGGAGAGCCGCCCAGGCTGCCCGCGACGATTCCTCCGATGGCAGCTGCGATGAGCCCGGCCATGACAGGTGCTCCGGAGGCCGCCGCGATGCCGAGGGACAGCGGAAGGGCAACGAGGAAAACCACCAAGGACGCGGGGAGGTCGGCGCCGAGGTTGCTGAGGAAACTTTGGGCTTTGCGCGGGCTGCCGGACGGGTTCTTGCCGGGCGGATTCTTGCCGGGCGGACTGTGGGAGTCGGTTGATATGGAAGCGGAGTCGTTCGGCTGTGGCACTGGAATTCCTAAGGCTCGGGAACATTGACTCCTCCAGCGTAGGAATCCTGTCATGTTAAATGACAAGATGATGTGATTCTTGTGACAAAACTTGTGAAAAGGCTGCGTCATGTGGCGACAAAGGGGAACTTTTCCGCGGGCGGAACTCGTTGGAAACCCAGCGCAATGCTCACCTCCGTCCCACCTCGGCGCGATGCAATAAATGGCTCGACACCTGGGAAGTCGGCAGTGATGCCCCTCCGCCGTCGTTCTTGCTTCTCGCAGCCCATAAACTAAGGCTCCTTAGTTTAGGCTTGAGTCCATGAGCGACCCCGAAGCCCAACCCGTACGCATCAGTTCCGAGTCCGTTCAACTTCAAGCCCTCGAACCCGTACTCGAACAAATCCGGGCGGCCGTGGGTAACATCCCTGAACTGTTGGCCATTGCCGGGGAGATAGGACACACTGTTCCGAAGCCTGGCGAGGGCAACACAGCCAAGCTCTGGGAACTCCTGGCGTCCGTCACGGCCGTGGACGTGGCCGCCGGACGCGTCCTTGAACCCCACCTGGACGCCCTCGCGATCCTGGCCCAGTCCGGTTCCGAAGCAATCGCGACTGGCCCGTGGGGAGTCTTCGCGGCCGAAGTTCCCGGCATGAAACTCGAGGCCAAGACCGACCCTGCCGGAAACTACGTACTCAACGGCGCCAAACCATGGTGCTCGCTGGCCGCCCAGCTGGACAATGCCATCATCACAGCCCACACGGAGGGCAACGGCAGGACGGCCTTCGCCGTCAGCCTGAAGGACCCTGGAGTATCGTGCGAAACCCCGAAGTGGACCAGCCGGGGCCTGCAGGAAATCCCCAGCGGTACCGTCCACTTAGAGCATGTGAAGGCAGCACCGGTGGGCGACGAGGACTGGTATTTCAAACGTCCCGGCTTCGCGTGGGGTGGCATGGGAGTGGCCTCGTGCTGGTTCGGCGGAGCCGTGGCAATGGCCCGTGACTTCAGGGCAGCCCTGGCTGCGGGCGTAGGAAACGGCCGGAACCCGGACCAGATCGCCCTCGCTTCCCTGGGCGAGGTGGACCGGATCCTCACCTCCGTCGGCGGATACCTGGCCGCAACAGCCGAACGGATCGACGCCGGCGGTCTGGCCGATTCAGGTGGAGACGGCTCCAGCGCCTGGAGCGAAGCCTTGCGCGTCCGCGGGACTGTTGCCGCCGCCGTCGAACGTGTCCAAACGGTTGTGAGCCAGAACCTCGGACCGGGCCCGCTGGCTTTCAACGAGGCGTACGGAAAACGAATGGCGGACCTGTCCTTATACATTCGCCAGCACCACGCCCTGAGAGACGACGCGCAGTTGGGCGCCCTGACTCTGGATGGGGACGCCGGATGGTGAGCTTCTCGCACGCAGACACGGGAACAACCGAGGCGGAATGGGCGGCCAGCGGCGTCGCTGCCTTGCCGGAGTTGCCGCTGGACGCAAGCGAACTCACAAGCATGGCCTTTGTGGTGCTCGCCGCGCACCCGGACGACGAAACACTCGGCGCGGGCGGCCTCCTGGCCAAGCTCCACCACAGCGGGGCCACCGTGAAGCTCCTGCTCTGCACTGCCGGCGAAGCGTCGCACCCGGAGTCGCAAACCACGACGTCGGAACAGCTTGCCGCTATCAGGCTCATTGAGTTCGACACGGCTGTGTCCGGGCTGGCTCCCAGCGCGGCGTGGCAATTCCTGGAGCTGCCGGACGGGCGGCTGGCAGCCCATGAAGATCGAATCGAAGAGGCGGTTCGCGGAGCAGCGTCAGGCCATCCGGCGGACAACGTGGTGATCGTGGCGCCGTACCGGTCGGACGGGCACACAGACCACGACACCTTGGGCTCGATCGCAGCCAGGGTTGCCGCCGCCGGAGGCCATGGCCTGCTGGAGTACCCCATTTGGTATTGGCTCTGGGCAGGACCCGGCGATGCCGCTTGGCAGTCATGGGTACGGGTCCCGTTAACAGCGGCGGAGCGGGACGCCAAGAACGACGCGATGGGCGCCCATGCCTCGCAAGTGGAACCATTGTCCGAGCAGCCGGGTGATGAGACGCTGCTGTCCGGGACTTTCCTGGAGCACTTTTCCCGCCACTTCGAGACCTTCGCCTGGCACCCATTCACGGCGGGGAGCAACACAGCAGCAGACGCCGAGCGGATCTTCGACGAGGTCCACTCCCGTGAAAAGGACCCGTGGGACTACTCCTCCAGCTGGTACGAACGCCGCAAGCGTGCCCTGACGTTGGCGGCCTTGCCCAAGGAGTCGTATGATTCCGGCCTGGAAGTGGGCTGTTCCATCGGCACGCTCAGCGAGGAACTCGCCCGGCGCTGCCGGCAATTCCTTGGAGTGGACGCCAGCAGCACGGCATTGCTCCAGGCAACACAGCGGCTCTCCGGATACCCGTCGGCCGAAGCCCGCCGCCTCACTGTGCCGGATGAGTGGCCGGAAGGGACCTTCGACCTGGTGGTGTTGTCCGAGACGGGCTATTACCTTTCGCCGGAAGAACTGAGCGAACTACTGGACCGGATTCGAGCTTCCACCCGACCCGGCGGCACCCTGCTTCTTTGCCATTGGCGGCACCCGATCTCGGGCTGGCAACTGGACGCAGAGGCAGTTCATGCAATGGCCCGCAGCCATCTTGCGTGGCCCGCGCATGGGATCTACCGGGAAAGGGACTTCATGCTGGAGATCCTTATTGCCCCGAGTGAAACGCTGTGACCACTGCGGACCGGCAAAAAATCCGGAGCGTCGCGGTGGTCATGCCGGCCCACAACGAGGAACGGCACATCGGCTCAGCATTGGCGGCGTTGCAGACCGCGGCGGATGCCCTGCAGCGCGAGCACCCCGGAATCGGGGTTTCAATCGCTGTGGTCCTGGACGCCTGCACGGACCGATCCTCCAGCATCACGGCTGCGTACACTTCGGCTGATCTCCGTTTCCTCCCGGTCGAGGTCGGATTTCGCAGCACGGGCGACAGCCGCGACGCCGGCATCCGTGCCGCCCTGGAACGCCTGCCCTTCGCCGCAGGCGCAGGCGCAGGTACGTGGTTGGCCACCACCGACGCCGACTCCACCGTCCCGGGGCACTGGCTGGTGCGACAGGTGGAACTTGCCAACGCCGGTGCCGACGCCATCTTGGGATCCGTGGAGCCGGACTCCCGGGACATGGACGAGGCGGTCCTCGAACGCTGGCGGGAACTGCACCCCTCCCGGGAAGACCATCCCCATATTTACGGGGCAAACCTTGGCGTCCGTGCTTCTGCGTACCTGGCCGCGGGCGGCTTTCCGAGGCTAAGGTCCCACGAGGACCGGGCCCTGGTCGAACGCCTTCGGCGGCTCGGGCTGGCGGTCATCGCCACGGACACCACCAAGGTGACAACCTCCGGGCGGCTGCATGCCCGGGCACCCGAAGGATTCGCGGCCTATCTCCGGGCCCTTGGCTCCGGGCTTTCGTCCGTGGCGCGCTAAACCGCCAGTGCCTTCTCCACCGCAGCAATGGCCTTCGCCGTAATCGACTCCCGATCGCCGGAGCCGTCCACCATCAACAGGATTCCGCGTTGCGTGTACGCAGTCACCACAGGCTGCGTCTCATCCCGGTACAGCTCCAGCCGGCGCTGAATCACGGGTTCAGTATCGTCGCTGCGGCCCTGTTCCTGAGCCCGTTGAAGCATGCGGGCAACGAGTTCGGCATCCCCCACATTCAGCACAAGAACCACTTCGAGCGCCTGATGCCTCGCGGCCAATATCTCATCAAGGGCACCAATTTGGATGACAGTGCGCGGGTAGCCGTCAAGGAGGAACCCGTTCCCCGTGTCACCTTCCTCCAGGCGCTGGCGGAGCATGGCCGTGGTGACGTGGTCGGGAACAAATTCGCCCCGGTCCATGTACTCACCCGCTTCTGCGCCGAGTTCAGTCTTGTCCCGAACATGTGCACGGAAGAGGTCTCCAGTAGAGATCGCGGGGATCGAGAAATGCCGGGCGATCACTTCCGCCTGCGTGCCTTTGCCGGAACCTGGAGGGCCCATGATGATCAATCGCGCCATGACACAAGTCCGTTCCAAGAGGCGGCCGGGACTTAAACGATACGCCGACGACGGCGCGACGCTCCCGCCGTCGCCGGTTTTTCTTGGCGGCCGCTACTGGCGTCAGGCGTTGGCTGGCTCGGCGAGCAGTGCGTCGACCTGGCCGATGGCCTCCCGCAGGCCTTCCTCCATGCCCATGTCCGACATCTTCTGCAGCTGTTCTTCAGAGTCAAAGCGCGTGGACATGGTCATGCGGGTGCGGTCGCCAATGGGCTCGAGCTTGACGGTGGCGTGCGCGGCTCCATGCTCGCCCATGGGGGTGCCCTGATCGTCGGCAAATCCGTAGTCGAATTCGAGGTGGTCCGGGGCGTTGATGGTGGTGAACTGCCACCAGCCGTGGGCCTTTGTTCCGTCGGGCACCGTCATGTAATAGGCGGCCTTGCCTCCGGGCGTGAAATCGTGGGTTTCGAACGTGGCTGGGACGGTAGGCGGCCCCCACCATCGTTCAAGTTGGCGTGGGTCCTCCCAGATTTTCCAAACGCGCTGGACGCCGGCATCGAACTCGGCAACGACTGTGAGGCTTAGGGCCTCCGTATTCTTGTCCACGCTGACCACGGTCATGGCAGATCCCTTCCTAGTCTTCACCGAGAATTTCGGCGATCCGGTCGGCACGTCGCCGCCAGATCATTTCGTATTGGTCCAGCAGACGCCGGGCTTTTTGCAGTCCATCACGGTTCCCCCGCACGATCTGCTCCCTCCCACGCTTCTCCTTGGTCACCAGGGAGGCCCGTTCCAGGACCGCGACATGCTTCTGCACGGCCGCGAAACTCATGGTGTAGAGCCCAGCCAATCCGGACACCGAGTACTCTCTGGATGTCACCCTGGCCACAATGTCCCGCCGAGTGCCATCTGCCAACGCGTGGAACAACTGGTCAAGGTCCACATCGCTGGAGGGTACGGAATTAAGCTCATCTACAACCATTTGGTTGTACGATATCGCCGCCATGCAGGCCTGTCAACGGATCATTGGAATCATCCAGCGGTCACCCCTTGCGGCTGACGACACCCGGAGGTAAGTTTTTGAAACGTAACAAAGAAAGCGCTTTCCGAAACTTTAGGTGGACTCGAACATGACCCAACACGCTCCCATCACGTGGCTCGATGGCGCACCGCCCGCTGCCCTGAGCGGTGGCACAACATGGGGGATGCCCTTTGCCCGCGGCACCGTCACGCAGGTTTCGGAGCTGTCCGTTGTGGATGCCCGCGGATGCCACGTCGACGCCCAAACCTGGCCGCTCGCTACTTGGCCCGATGGTTCCCTCAAGTGGGCGGGCATCGCCCTGGGCGCGACGGGCAACCCGGCGAGCGCATACTCCGTCACCTCCAGCGACAAGCAAGCGCACGACGGGGGCCCCGGCAGCCGGCGTCGAACGATCGCCTGAAGTGACGGTCACCGAAAGGGAAGAGTCCGTGACCGTCTCCACCGGGACCTTGGAAATGGTCCTGCCGTGGTCTGGAGCGAGCCTGTTCAGTACGCTGACCCGCGGTGGTTCAGTGGTGGCGAAGGACGGACGGCTCGTGAGCCTGCTGCAGAACGACGTTGCCGAGGGAGCTGGCAGCACAACGCGCGAAAGCTTCACTGGCGAAGTCACGTCCCTGACGGTCGAGCAGCGCGGTCCCGTTCGCGCCGTCGTGCGTCTGGAAGGCCGCCATCGGGCGGACCTGGGCGAAAGGGAGTGGCTTCCATTCACCGTCCGCTTCTACTTCTATGCTGGCGCGCGGAGCATCCGGATGATGCATTCGTTCATCTGGGACGGCGAGGCTGACAAGGACTTCCTCGCCGGACTTGGTGTTCGGTTCACCGTCCCGCTCGAGAGCGACTTGCACGATCGCCACGTCCGGATCGCCGGAGCGGACGGCGGATTCCTTGTGGAGGCGGTCCGCGGACTCACCGGCCTGAGAAGGGATCCGGGTGAGAAAGTCCGCCAAGCCCAGGTCGCCGGGGAACCCACTCCGCCGCTGAACGAATGGAGTCCCCTGGTTTCCGAACGGCTCCATCTCATCCCCACATGGAACGACTACACGCTCACGCAGCTGAGCGCGGACGGCTTCGAGCTACGCAAACGCACGGCCCCGGGCCACGGTTGGGTGGGCATCTCCGGCGGGACGCGATCGGCAGGATTCTGCTCCCTGAGCGACCTCCGAGGCGGCTTCGGCGTTGGCGTTCGGGACTTCTGGCAGTCGCACCCGGGCCAGCTGGACATCCGCGGAGCAGCCACCCGGGAGGCAACGCTGACCGCTTGGCTCTACTCCCCCGAAGCCCAGCCGATGGACCTGCGCTTCTATCACGACGGCCTCGGCCAGGACACCTTCGAGGAACAACTCGAGGGGCTCGAGATTACGTACGAGGATTACGAGCCTGGATTCGGAAATCCCACGGGAATTGCACGGACCCACGAGCTCACACTGTTCGCGTACGACGCCACGCCCAGCGCCGAATCCCTCGCCATGGACGCCCGGGCAGCGTCCACTCCCCCGCTATTGCAGCCATCGCCTGAGTACCTGCACTCCGCGGGCGTCTTCGGCGACTGGGCGCCGGTGGACCGCAGCACTCCGGCGCGGGCGGCACTCGAAGACAAGCTCGATTTCCTGTTCGACTTCTACCAGGGCCAAAGAGAGCAGCGCCGCTGGTACGGATTCTGGAACTACGGCGACGTCATGCACACCTACGACTCCGACCGGCACGTCTGGCGCTACGACGTCGGCGGCTACGCGTGGGACAACTCGGAACTCTCACCGGATCTCTGGCTCTGGTACATGTACCTGCGCTCGGGCCGGGCCGACGTCTTCCGCTTTGCCGAGGCAATGACGCGCCACACCGGCGAAGTGGATGCGTACCACCTTGGCCCCTGGCGCGGGCTGGGATCGCGGCACAACGTGCAGCACTGGGGTTGCAGCGCCAAGCAGCTTCGAATCAGCACCCCGGCCTACCGACGCTTCTACTATTACCTGACTGCCGATGAGCGCACCGGCGATCTCCTCACCGAACTGGTGGACAGCGACCAGAACTTCCTAGGGTTGGACCCCGTCCGCAAAGTACGTCCCGACGCCGAGACCTACCGCCCGGACCGCGGCGCCTTGGGCGTCGGGCTGGGTACAGACTGGGGCTCGCTCGCCGCCACGTGGCTCACCGACTGGGAACGCACCGGCAACCCCCGTTCACGCGACCGCCTCCTGGGAACCATGGCCGATATCGGCGGCCTCAAGTACGGATTCCTCACCGGCGAGGCGCTCTACGACCTGGACAAAGGAAGGTTCGACGCCGGACGCGAGGTCATCAGCGTCTCGCACCTGAGCGCCGTGTTCGGTTTAGTGGAAATCTGCAGCGAACTGATCAGCCTCGTGCCGGATTCGTCCTTCGAGAAAGCATGGATGCAGTATTGCCGGCTATTCCTGGCATCGCCGGAGGAGCAGACCACCGAAGTAGGACAGCCCCTCGCAGGCATCTACCTGACTCAGGCGCACAGCCGGCTAACGGCCTACGCGGCAGCCCGACTAGGGTCCCCGGACCTGGCCGGGCTGGCGTGGGAGAGCTTTGCCCAGGGCGGGGAGAACTTGAACCATGCCGAGGCGTTCGCGCTGAAAAAGATCCTGCCGCCGCATGTCCTCCAGCCCGTGGACGAGGCTCCGACCGTTTCCACCAATGACACCGCCCAGTTCGGACTGGCCGTCATCCAAAACCTGGCCCTTGTTGGAGGCGCGCTGCCGGGTGAGGAGGACCCGGCGTCGTAAGTCCTGTTGGTTCCCGCCCCTCTTTGCCGCCGCGGCCCTTAGGAGCTCGACCGCGGATGCATGATCCGCATCTGGTCCCAGGTGCGCTCCGAAGCCGCGATGTTCTGGTTGGAGCGTTCGCGGTCCAGGGAGGCAAGTTCGACGGCGATCGCCTGGACCGCGGCCACCGCACCTGTAAGGGACGGGAAGAAACCGGCGCCTTCGGTGGGCACGACGATCCGATGCTGGGCGTGCACGGCCACAGGTGACCCTGCGCTGTCAGTGATGGAAACAACCGGCGCACCGATGTTGTGGGCAATATCGACGGCGCGAATGGTGCTGTCATAAACCCGCCAAAGGCTGATGGCGATGACCAGGTCCTCGGCGCCGAGCCGCGCGATGGCATTTGTCAGTGCAGCGACGTCGGCATCGAGGAGCCTGACGTTGTAGCCGGCGATGATTGCGTTGTGCTCCAAGGCCTTGCCGGGGATGGCGTAGCTTCCTGCCGCCACGATGAAAGTTTGTCGGGCACCGGCGATGGCCTTGGCAATCAGGTGGATGGTGTCGGCGTCCAAGGTTCGTTCAAAATGGGCCAAATTCGCGCGATCGGTTGAGACGGCAGCCTGTGCAGGACTACTGATATGGCCATTATGCTCCGCAGCAACTTCCACTGCGCTCAGCGACGCCAGGAACCGTGACCTGAGCTCGAATTGGAAGTCTGCCCAGCCCTTGAACCCCAGTGTTTGAGCGGTCCTGGTCACCGTGGAGGCGTTCGAAGCGGCTGCTGCAGCAATGTCACTCACAGACCCGTAGGAGGCAAGACGCGGCTGCGAGCGCAGGATTCCAACCACCTGCATTTGGCGTGCTGCAAGCTTCCGGCCCTGGACACGACTGTCGAGCCACTCAGTCAACGTTGACGAGTCGAAATCTTCTTCCACCTATTGACCTACCTCACACTTCGCCGTACCTTCGATACATCGCATCTGCACAGACTTGTGCATATTCCTAAAAATGTACAACTTGGCCCACTTTGGCAGGAATCACCATGTCTCTCACCGCACGCTTGGATCGTCTGGCTCTCAGTCGACCACACTACAAGCTTCTCCTCATCGGAGGCCTCGGCTACTCATTCGACGGCATGGACGGCGCAGTGGTCGCGTTCCTGCTCCCTCGAATCCAGGAATTGTGGGGCCTCAGCAATGCCAGCCTCGGCCTGGTAGGTTCAGCTGCCCCGCTGGGCTTCTTCTTCGGCGCGATCCTCTCCGGATGGATGGGCGACCGATTTGGCCGGAAAAAGGTCATGCTGTGGGCCCTCGCCTTCTACTGCGTTATGTCAGTGGTTGCGGCCATGGCTCCCACCTTCGAAGTGTTCCTGATTGCACGGATCTTTGCAGGATTGGGGGCGGGCGCAGAAAGCGTCATCATCGCGCCGTTCCTGTCAGAGTTCATTCCCCCAAAGCGTCGCGGCTGGTTCATTGGGACCCTTGCCGGCTTCTTCTCCTTCGGCTTCGTAGGCGCTGCATTGATTGGCCGGTTCATCGTGCCTATGGGTGAGGACGGCTGGCGCTGGGCCCAAGTGGTTACGGCAATACCCATCCTTCTCCTGCTCTGGTGGCGCCGTAGCCTGCCTGAATCCCCGCGGTTCCTGATCAGCCGTGGCCGCGTGGCCGAAGCAACAGAGGTGGTGGAGCGCTTTGAACAGAGCGTCGTCAAAGCCACCGGCAAAGACCTCGCTTCGCTGCCTCCAGCCCAAGAGGAGATCGCCAAGCATGAGCAGAAGATCAGCATCTGGAACGCCCTGAAGTTCATGTGGTCAAAGGCCATGCGTCGTCGGACGGCCGTTATCTGGCTGATCTGGTTCGTGATCACCTTCTCCTACTACGGCTTCTTCTCATGGATTCCCACGCTGTTGGTTGGCCGGGGTATCACCGTAACCAAGAGCTTTGAATACTCGATCATCATTTACCTGGCACAGATTCCGGGCTACTTCTCGGCAGCATGGCTGTGCGACCGGATCGACCGCAAGAACACCATTGCCTTGTACCTTGCGGGATCGGCGCTCAGCGCGTTCTGGCTGAGCCAATCCAATGATTCCGGCATGATCCTGGTAGCCGCCGCAACTTTGTCCTTCTTCCTGAACGGTACGTATGCCGGTGTTTACGCCTACACTCCGGAGCTCTTCCCCACGTGGATGCGCGCCACCGGTGTTGGCCTGGCCAGCGCAGTTGGTCGTATCGGCAGCATCCTCGCACCATCCATCATAGGCATCTTCTCAGCGGCCCTCGGTTTCGGTGGGGTGTTCACGATGACCACGGTGGTGTTGACCATTGGCGTTCTTGGCGTGGTGATCTTCGGCGCCTCCACGGCGGGCAAGTCCTTGGAGGACATCAACGCCCGTGCTGAACATGATCCGGCTCCAGCAGGAAAGGCGTAGCAATGAGCGGAAACTTCACGAAATCCGACACTACGTTCCAACACGCTTTCGACGCCCTGCAGCAGGACCCCGGCGTCATCCTCTTCACCGCCCTCCAGTGGATCCCCCAACGTTCCAGCCTCAGGCGGCTGTTCACCAGCCACCCGGCCGAGTACCCCGTGGGCGGCGAGAAGACGGTCGAAATCTCACCGGGCTGGCTTGGGACAGTCATTGAGCACAAGAAGCCGTTCCTGGCCCCCGATCTGACAGCACTGAGGGACGTCTTCGCGGACTCTGCGCTCATTCAGCAACTCGGCTGCGGCGCCGTCATCAATGTGCCTGTCCTCGACCCGCAACGCAACGTTGTAGGTGTCCTGGCGCTACTGGACGCAGAAGGCAAGTACACGCAGCACAGCGTGGAAGCCGCCGTCGAGCTGGTCAACGCGAATCTGGCCGAACTCGTCCAAGCCTTTGAAGCCCATCCCACCGAAGTCCCCGCACCCACCGAAGTCACTGCAGATACCGAAGTCCCCGGGAAGGACACTGTTTAGCATGAGCACCACCCCCAAAGCCGCCCCGCTCGTCATCCGCAACGCAAGCGTCCTGGACGTCAAGGCAGGCACGTACTCCACTGCCGACGTCGTGAGTGTTGATGGAAAGATCAGCAGCGTCGGAGCCGATGCCGAGGCGCCTTCCGGAGCACGCGTGATTGATGGCACCGGCAAGTTCGTCATCCCGGGACTCATTGATGCGCACGTCCATGTGGTCGCGTCCAGTGCTGACTTCCGCTCGCTGACCTGGACTCCGGCGTCGTATGTGTACGCACAGACTGCCCGGATCATGGGAGAGATGCTGCGCCGCGGTTTCACCACCGTCCGAGACCTGTCCGGCGCTGACTTCGGCCTGGCGATGGCCCAGCAGGAAGGGTTGCTTGAGGGTCCCAAGATCCATTTCTGCGGCCACGCCCTGAGCCAGACCGGCGGCCATGGCGACATGCGCCTTCCCGGTGAAGACCACGACCCCAATGGGCGCGGGTGCTGCGGAATCGGTCGCGTAGCCGACGGCGTCGATGCAGTACGGGCTGCAGCCCGCGACGAGATCCGCAAGGGCGCCCACCACATCAAGATCATGGCATCCGGTGGAGTCTCCTCCCCCACGGACCGCATCGACTCCACCCAATACTCGATGGAAGAAATGCGGGCCGCGGTGGAAGAAGCCGAAGCCGCCAACCGCTACGTCGCAGCGCACGCCTATACGGCCCGCGCCATCAACCGCGCACTCGAAGCCGGCGTCCGCTCGATCGAACACGGAAACCTCCTCGACGACGAAAGCCTCAAGCTCTTCATCGAGAAGGACGCCTTCCTGGTTCCCACGCTCGTCACGTACTGGGCGCTGAAGGAAGAGGGCAAGGAATTCGGGCTTACCGAGGAGATGTGGGCCAAGGTGGACTCCGTACTAACCAGCGGGCTGGAGGCCATCTCCCGGGCACACGAAGCCGGCGTAAAAATGGCTTTCGGCTCCGATCTCCTGGGCGGCATGCACCGCCATCAGAACGAACAGTTCAGACTGCTCGGCAAGGTCCAGCCAGCAATCGACGCCATCCGCTCAGCAACCACGACGGCGGCCCAGCTGCTTGAGCGCGAAGGTGAACTTGGCGTGATCGCACCTGGCGCGGACGCGGACATCCTGGTGCTCGGCGCCGACCCCGTGGCGGACATTTCCGTGCTGGCAGATATGTCGGAGCATCTCGAATTCCTGATCCAGGACGGCAGGGTGATCTCCTAGCCAGGGCGGGGATCCGCATGTTGATTCCCGACCCTCTTTGCCTCGAGCAGGCCCGGAAAGTGAGCCAAATGGGTTGATTTTGCGCGCTCAAAAAACCAAAAAGGGTCAGGAAGTCCCACGGTAAGTAAGCTTATTAATGGATGGCGCATGACGTCGTCTCGGGCAAAACCGAACCGAGTCAGAGGAGGACATTGTGACCACGAAGGTAGACAAGACAATCCTGGTCAACGTTCCGGTGAGTACGGCCTACAGTCAATGGACGCATTTCGAGGAGTTTCCCCGTTTCATGGGCGGAGTGGAACGCGTGACGCGCCTGGGCGAGGACCGTCTGGAATGGGTAGCCGAGATCGCTGGCGTCCATCGCCGCTGGGAAGCAAAGATCGTCCAGCAGGACATGGACCGGGCCGTGGCCTGGGCCGCGGTGGAAGGTGCCAAGAATGCAGGCTGGGTGGACTTCAAGGAAGCCGGACCGAGCCAAACGTCCTTGCATCTGTCGCTGGAATACGAACCGCACGGCGTCCTTGAATTCCTGGGCGACAAATTACATGTGGTTGAAAGGCAGGCGGAGTCGGACTTGAAGAAGTTCAAGGAATTCGTCGAGCACAAGGCACCCGAACGGGCTGCTGACACGAGCACCATGGCTACACCTGCCGACACAACAACCGGCACAAGCGCGACAACCAGCACGAGCGCAGCAGCCGGTGCCGCAACAGCGGCCAGCACCAGCGCAGCAGCAGGGGCTTCAACAGGGGCCGACAAGGATGCACCCACCGACGTCCCGATCGTAGATCCCATCACGCACGCCTTCGATCAGACCAACGGCCTGGCAGATCTGGACGGCGATTCCGACGAGACAGCGGACAGCGATACGCGCAGTGCCGCGGAACGGAAGGACGACGAGGGCTTCGGCCCGGGTTACATCCCACCTATGGGCGGGCTGCCCGGCCAGCGGTAGCGGGCACCCCCCCACAGAAGAAACAACCAGTGCCGCCCGGATCACCAAGATCCGGGCGGCACTCCTGTAAATAACCTCTGGTTGCAAGGGCGTTGTTAAGGGCCGCTAGTTCTGACCGGCATAGGCGACGGCGGGCATCGCCGGCGCCTGCATGCCCTCGCCGATGTAGAAGCTCGGGTGCGGCGGCTGGTTGTAGGCCACGTTCTCCCGGGCGACGGATGTACGGTACACCGTGTCGTGCATCAGCGTCCGCAGGCGAACATCGGTGGGAGCCGTGGTGGTGTAGACGCGCAGCTCGGTGCTGTCCGTGGACGGCCAGGCGATCTCTTCACGCCAGTCTCCCAGGATGTCTGCCTGGATGGACGGGTTTCCCTTGGTGGTGTTGTTACTGCGGGCGCCGTCGGCCGTCAGGAGACGGTTGCTCTGTTCGGTTTCCCAATTCCACTTGGAGATGGTCGGAACGCCACGGGACACCGTGGCATCGTAATCGTGGTCCACAATCTCGCGGAGGAGATCGCCATCCCACCAGGCCAGGAAGTTCGCTGCGGGAATCTTCTCCGCGATCAGCTCTCCCTTGGCAGACATCAGCTGGCCTACGGGTGAATCCCACGCAGCGGAACCGCCTACCGCCCAACCTTCAGCCCCGGCATATCGGGGATCGATGTCCCCTGCTGCTCCGCGGCCGGTGTCCTTGATGGCCGGGATGCTCCAGAGAACCTCACCCGTGGCAGCGTCACGGAAGGTGGCTCCCCTGTTGCCGCTCTGGCTCATGCTTTCGTGGACAGCGAAGGTTTCAAGGCCGGGCCTGGACGGATCAAGGTCGCTGGTGTGGATCGCGTCGCCATGGCCCAACTTGGTGTTGTAAAGCGGCTGGCCGTTGTCATCGATGGTCATGGAGCCAAAGACGAACTCGTCCTTGCCGTCCTGGTCCACGTCCACTACGGAGAGGTTGTGGTTGCCTTGCCCCTTGTACTCGTCACCGGCCAGGTTGGAATCGAACGTCCACCGCTTCACGAGCTTGCCGTTCACGAGGTCGTACGTCACCAGGACGGTGCGGGTGTAGTAGCCACGGCTGAACATCATGGACGGGTGTTCGCCGTCGAGGTACGCCACGCCCGCAAGGAACCGGTCCACGCGGTTGCCGTAGGTGTCGCCCCAGCTGGAAACGGTGCCGCGCTCGGGTGCGTAAGCCACCGTATCCATGATGGTTCCGGTCTCGCCCTTGAAGACCGTCAGGAATTCCGGGCCGGACAGGACATAACCGGAACTGTTGCGGAAGTCGGCGTCGGCGTTTCCGATCACCGTGCCCGCCGCGTCACGGGTGCCGTCCGCTGTCTTGAAGGAAACCTCGGCCTTGCCGTCGCCGTCGAAGTCGTAGGCCAGAACCTGGGTGTAGTGTGCGCCGGCGCGGATGTTGCGTCCCAGATCGATGCGCCACAGCTTGGTGCCGTCCAGCTTGTACGCATCGACGTAAACGTTGCCCGTGTAGCCGGACTGCGAGTTGTCCTTGGCGTTGGACGGCGCCCACGTCTGAATGACCTCATACTTGCCGTCGCCGTCGAGGTCGGCCACGGTGGCATCGTTGGCCGAGTACGTGTAGGCCTTGCCGGCAGGGGTCACGCCATCGGCAGGCTTATCGAGCTTGATGGCCAGGTAGTTCTGCGCCAGCGGCGTGACTGCTTCGGTCAATTTGTCCTGGCCTTGGCCATTTCCAACGGTCTTGATGACGTAGCTGGACTCCGGGGTTCCGTCAGGGTCCACGAACATTGTGGCGTTGCGGATGGGCTCCTCGGTGATGTTGACGCCGTCACGCAACACCTGGAAACCCACGGTGTCCTCA
This sequence comes from Arthrobacter sp. StoSoilB13, assembly GCF_019977255.1. Taxonomy (NCBI): domain Bacteria; kingdom Bacillati; phylum Actinomycetota; class Actinomycetes; order Micrococcales; family Micrococcaceae; genus Arthrobacter; species Arthrobacter sp. StoSoilB13. Next base: position 2,269,220 of record NZ_AP024647.1, read on the forward strand.
TCCAGGCCGAGCATTCGCCAGCTCACGGTAACGCCTTGGTCGGTCAAGACGGCGATGGGTGCCCGGTCCAGATATTCCACCTGTCGCTTGAGCGTCGGGCCAGCCTTTTCGGCAGGCACGACGCCGGGAAGACCGGCTTGCGTTGACGGGCCGACCGGGGCCGGAGCTGCTTGGGCGACCGGGAGTCCTGTCAGGGCTATGGCTGCGGCGGCCAGGGAAGCTGACGCTGCCAACGGCAGGCCCCTGAACGCACGGCCGTTGGTACTGCGGGAGGAACACTTCATGGGGTAAGCCAAAGAACATCTCCTTTGATGCTGGGCGGCAGTGGGCCTGCCGAACGCTGTTTGGAACGTTTCAATACATGGCAAAGCGCATCCCTCGCAATGGTTCAAGGGGGGGTGAGAAAACGCTTTCCGCCTCAATGTTTACCAGTGGCAAAACACGGCAGTCAAGAGTTTGACCGAAGTGAACAGAACGGGACTCGCTTCCTCCTGACCTTCTTTGCAGCCGAAGGGCCCGCAAATCCAACTGATTGGAGTTGTTTTGACGCGGTCGAAGATTCAAAGAAAGTCAGGAGCCCACGCCCATTCCTCTAAGGGGTAGCGTTCCAAGGGAGTGGTCCACCCTTGAAAGGAACATCATGACTACCTGGCTCATCACTGGCTGCTCCACCGGACTCGGCCGCGCGCTGGCCCAAGCCGTGCTCGCGCGGGGCGATAACGCCGTCGTCACCGCCCGCGACGTCTCCAAGCTGCAGGACCTGGCCACAGAATTTCCGACGACGGCCCTCGCCGTCGCACTCGATGTCACCGAGCAGTCGCAGATTGAAGCCGCCATGAAGGAGGCCGAAGAACGCTTTGGCGCGGTGGACGTCCTGGTCAACAACGCCGGTTATGGTTACCGCGCAGCCATTGAAGAGGGCGACGACGGCGACGTCCGGGCGCTGTTCGATACCAACGTTTTTGGTCCGGTGGCCATGATCAAGGCCGTCCTGCCTGCGATGCGCTCCCGCCGATCCGGTGCGATCGTGAACATTTCCTCCATTGGCGCCCGGATCTGCCCGCCCGGTTCCGGCTATTACTCAGCAACGAAGACGGCGCTGGAAGGCCCTGTCCGGCTCGTTGCAGAAGGAACTGAAGCCTCTGGGAATCTCCGTGACAGTGGTGGAGCCCGGTGCATTCCGGACGGATTTTGCGGGGCGTTCGCTGACGCAATCTGCCCAGGCGATCCAGGACTACGCAGAGACGGCCGGGAAGCGTCGCAAGGAAAATGACACCGTCCACGGCACCCAGCCCGGCGACCCGGACAAAGCCGCAGAGGTGATTATCGCCGCGGTCCAAGCAGCTGAGACGCCCGCCTTCCTTCTGCTGGGTGCCGACGCCGTCTACGCCTACGGAGCGGTGGAGGAAGCCCAGCGCGCCGAGGTGGATCGTTGGCGCGAGCAGAGCATCAGCACGGGTTACACGGAGTAACGTCCAACGTGTAATCGGTCACACTTGGCCGGATCAGCTTGTCAATCGCGGTAGGCAGCATGAACCATGAATGAGGGAATTCGTTCCCATACAAGCTGAATCAGCAATCCTCACCGACGAGGATGCGGCCCCTGCGAAGAAGCTTGGGGCTGTTAACGGCCTGAGTGAAAGTACTGACAATGACGACACATACTGACTCCATCACGCTGAAAATCTGGGACAAGTCGGCAATCGACCACACCATCGACGCCGCCATCCGGGATCTTTCCCCCCGCGCCGCTGCAGAAAACTGCGGCATTGCAGTAACGCTCAGCGGACCGAAAACCTTCACCGTTAGCCTGAGCCGCTAAGCAGCTCAAACGCACCACAAGAGGACGACGCCGGGACCTCCCGGCGTCGTCCTCTTGCGTTTTCTGCATATTGACGCCGTCCGGGTACTCCTGATCAAACCTTGAGACTTCCTTGATGCTTTGCGGGCAGCTTTCTTGCGTTCGCGTTGGAACCCTAAGTGAAACACCACTTCAAGGTTCGAACGGAGGTATCCCACATGTATCGGGGCGTCAATTCAGAGACAACTCCCGCACCACGAGGATCCCATCGTGCCCCTGGCGGTGTGGTTACGGTTCTGGTCCCGGCACACAACGAATCCGCTGGCATTACCCAAACCCTTATCTCGCTGAACAACCAGACCCGCCGCCCTGATCGCGTGATCGTGGTGGCCGATAACTGCACTGACGATACTGAAGAACTGGCCTTGGCCCAGGGCGTCGAAGTCTTCCACACGGTCGGCAACAAGGATAAGAAAGCCGGTGCCCTGAACTTCGCCCTGGGGCAATTTCTTCCCGGAGCTGATCCCGACGACCTGGTTCTGGTGCAGGACGCCGATTCGCAGCTCGCCCCGGACTTCATCGAGAATGCCACCAACAACCTCCTCAACGACGAACTGCTGGGCGCCGTGGGCGGAGTGTTCAGCGGTGGACCCGGAGGCGGATTTGTAGGACACCTGCAACGAAATGAGTACGCCCGCTACGCCAGGGATATAAAGCGTCTCCACGGCAGATGCCTGGTAGTCACGGGGACTGCGGCGTTATTCCGCATTCGAACCCTTCGGGACGTCGTCGCAGCACGATTGAACGGAACGCTTCCTCCCGGAAATGGCGAGGGCGGCGTCTACGATACCTCGGTGCTGACCGAAGACAACGAATTGTCCTTCGCACTCCTCACCCTCGGATACCGCATAGCTTCACCATCAAACTGCACGCTGGTTACCGAAGTCATGCCCACGTGGCGGGAACTATGGTCGCAGCGGCTTCGCTGGAAGCGCGGAGCCGTGGAGAACTGTGTGCAGTACGGGTGGACCAAAGTCACCAGGGCCTACTGGGGACGGCAGTTCCTCTCCATGCTCGGCCTCCTGGTGACCTTGGCCTATCTCGGATCCATCGTCTTTGCCCTGACCACCGGAATGGGACTGAATGTCCACCCATTCTGGCTCGCCGTCACCTGCATCTTCGTCCTGGAACGCATAGTGACCCTGCGTTTCCGGGGTTGGAGGTACATGTTGCTTGCCGCAACCATGTACGAAACCGTCATCGACGTTTTCCTCCAGGCAGTCCACGCCAAGGCCTACCTGGACGCCGCACTCAACAGAAAGAAAGTTTGGTAAACGACTCATGTACAACAACCCGGCAGGATCCGTAGGCGCAGCAATTGCAGGAGGGGCCGGCTCCGGCACTCTTGCCATGACCGGCGCCGGGGACCTCTTCTGGTTCGCACTGGCCGCCTTCGCCATGCTGGCTCTTGGCCTGGCCATCAAGAGGATGGTCCCGGTCCGCGCGCAGAAAAACTAGCGCGCACAGAGAAACCATCAAGCCCAGCAAACCCGCAGTTGTGTCGGATCACGCCCCCAGCGCGACACAACTGCGGGTTTGTTGCCTTAACCCGACGTTCCTTAACTTACGAGTGCCGTATTGGCGGAGTACTTGGATACCGAGGTGTACCCGGCCTTCGTTCCTGTAACCCGCACCCGCATGGTGTCTCCTTGATCCGCGCCCACTAGAACGTAGGTCCTGGCAGTTGCCCCAGTGATCGCAACACCGGAGCGATACCACTGATAGGTCAAGGTGGTTCCCGAGGTCCACGTCCCCGGGTTGGCAGTCAGTGTGGAACCAACAGTGAGCGTCCCTGTGACCGTGGGAGTAGGGGCAAGCAGCGTACCGGCCACCACGGCAGCCGTGGGTGCCGATTCCTTCGTGGCGGTGGCGTAGCCGGCTTTGGTGCCTGTAACCCGGACGGTCAACGTGGCACCTTGATCCGCTGCTGCAAGGACACGCGTGGGGGCCGTTGCACCGGCGATGGCCGTGCCGTTCTTGAACCACTGATAAGTCAACGCGGTTCCGGTGGTCCACGCGCCTGGGTTGGCAGTCAATGTTGATCCCACTGCCGCCGTTCCGGAGATAGTGGGTGTTGGGGCCGTCAACGGGATGCCTGGTACGAATGAGAAATCACGGATCGTCACGGATTCAGGTGCCACATGGGCAGCATCACCGCCGCCACCTCCGGTAACCCAGAGATTGAAATGGATCTGTTCGTTGGCCGGAAGTGGAACCGTGGAGCCCTGCAGGATCGTCCTCTTCAACAGCGTTCCGCTGTATCCTTCACCGGCAAACGTCTCAAAGGTGAGCTTGCCCGGTTCCCAAACCATCCTGTGGGTAAGGATCGGGGCGTTCGTGACATCGAACGTGACAGTGTTGTTGCCCTGTCCAGGAGGCAGTGTGGCGTCAAACCAATAGCCATGGCCTTGGGTGACAGGCCAGTTCTGGCCATAGGCAGCTCCGCCTCCCCAAGCGGACGCCTCGCAGAGGTCGATCTCCGTGTAGCCAAGTTCCGCCGCGGGGTCATAGGTGAACAGGCAGCCCCAGACCACTTCCTTCTGGAGCGCGCTCACGTCCTTTTCCACTGTGGTGCTGTACGTTCCGTAGCCGAATCCCTCACGCGTGGACTGGAACTCTGCACCCTTGGGAGCCGAACCGGTTGGGTTGGTGATGGACAGTTTGACGTACCGATTGGCGTCCGGGTTGCTTACGTTGTTGGCGTCCCAGCTCGCGTTGTACATCGGGGCCCCGCCCCAGAAGCGTTTCTGCCAGTTGAAACCCTTCCAGGCAAAGCTGCCCACAGGGCCGGGATCCTCAGCCATGGGGGTTGTATCGGCCGCCCGGGATGGGCCCGCTCCAGCGAGCATTGATAAGCCCACCGCCAGTACAACGGCCAAACCTGCTGCTTTTATTCGCCCATGCGGAATGAGCCCTACTGACCATGCCATAGCCGTGTCCTCCATTGATGCGCCCAGACTCGTCGTCGGCAAAAACCGGCGACCGCAAAGACGTTCCACCCCCACGAGGAACGTGCAGTTCCTCGATTATCAAGTAGACGTGAGCCCGTAGGAAGGGAATTGACGAACCAAAACGGGCGATATGCCATCAATTGGATAACGGCAGCGTGGCCGGGAGTAATCTTGGCTTTGTCTATTCATTTCGCGTTCACATCATGACGCCGGGAGGTCGCATCACGATTCGCAGCGCTGGGATCCTGCTGTACCGGCAAGGTTCCACTGGAGAGTTGGAACTCTGGATTGCCCACATGGGTGGGCCTTTTTGGGCGCACAAGGACGAGCATGCATGGTCAATTCCCAAGGGTGAGTACTTTGAGGATGAAGACCCGCTGATTGCTGCCCGACGCGAATTCACCGAGGAAATTGGTACTCCACCGCCACCCGGCGACTACATGTTATTAGGGGTTTTCAAACAGCCCTCCGGCAAACTCATCACGACTTTCACTGCAGAGGCAGACTCCTTCCAGCCCGATGAAATCGTCAGCAATACCTTTCCCATGGAATGGCCCAAGGGGTCCGGCTCCATCAAGGAATTCCCTGAGATAGACGATGCCCGATGGTTTGGGGACGCCACGGCCCGGACAAAGCTCGTCAAAGGGCAGCTGCCGATTGTGGACGCTTTGGTCCGGCACCTTGGCGGGAAAGCCCCTTAGGGGCCCTCGCCAGCGGGAATCAGGCGCCCTTCTTGGCAACGAATTGTCGAATCCAGTCAATGGTCTCCGGGTGGTCCAAGTGCAGGCCATGTCCTGCTCCGGGAACCCTGACAAGCACCGAACGGCAAATGTGCTCGCGGAGCAGGACGGCGTTCGGTAACGGCGTAAGGGCATCCCTGGTGCCATGAATAATCAGAGTCGGGGCCTTGATATCGCCTAGCCGGCTCCAGGCATCGTGCTCACGACTGGCCTTGAAATGCCGCGCCTTGGCCCAGGCCGAAGCGTGGGAAGTGAAGAACGTGTGCGTGGCCTCCGGGTTGTTGCGCACCCAGTCTTCATCAAAGAAGAGCGGTACCAAGCGGTCCATATCCCCGCTGACGAGGGCTTGCAAGGCAGCCTTGGCCGGGTCCGTACCCTCCCCCGGCCACTGGCCTCCACTGGTGGCGGCCAGGACCAGCGTCCGTACTTTCTCCGGATAGTCGATGGCCAACCACTGCGCTACGCGTCCGCCCATGGAGTGGCCGTACACGTGTGCTACATCAACGCCCGCAGCTTTGAGGACCTCGGCTGCATCCCCCGCCATCAGCTTTGTGGTGTAACGCGCGGCGTCACCCTTGCTGCTGCGGCCAATGCCCCGGTGATCGAAGCGGATGACGCGGTAGGAGCGGGAGAGAAGCTTCGCCGTCGGACCCCAACCGTCCATGGCGGTCGCTTGGCCGGCAATCAACAGCATTGGTTCGCCGTCGCCTTCGGACGTCCAGGCGAGTTCAGCGCCATCGGGGGCCACGGCAAAGTTCACCGTGCCACTGTATCTTCCGGACGACGCCGGCGCTGTGGTGCACGACATAAGGAGCTGCCGTTCGAAGCGTCGAAGCATTAGCGTTGAATAATGACCGCTGAGTACAGGTACGACGTCGAGGTTCTGCATCTTTTGGTGTCGCCGGCGCACGCCTATTTTGGCCGTGCCCGCGAAGGTGCCGCGGACGTTCCGACGACGGACGCTGGGCAGGCCGAGCTTGTGGCCGGCAAGGGCATCGTCGGGGACAGGTTCTTCGGCAAGGCCGCCCACATGGACGCCGCCGTGACGGTATTCGCGGTGGAAGCACTCGAGTCCATTGCCGCTGAACTGGATGCCGGACCTTTCGATCCGTTGGTAACCCGGCGAAACGTGGTGCTTCGCGGGGCCGAGCTGGCTCCGTTGCTGGGGCATGAGTTCACTCTGGAGTCCTGCGGCGACTCCGTGCGGCTAAAGGCAGGCAGGCCAGCACATCCTTGCGCCTGGATGGACCAGATGCTGGCACCGGGGGCACACAAGGCGATGCGCGGCAGGGGCGGGGTTCGCTGCCAGGTGATTTCCGGGGGTCTCCTGCACCGCGGACCTGCTGTCTTGGTAAGCCCCGTGCCATTGGACCCATCCCGGGCGGGCGAGGCCACGGTCCTCCGGCCATCCCGGCTTCCTTGATTACAGCAGGCTCACACCTCTTCAGCCGCCGGCGCTGCAAACTGCGCCTCATACAGCCTCGAATATGCCCCACCAGCAGCGAGCAGCTCAGCGTGTGTCCCCTGTTCCACGATCTGCCCGGATTCCATGACCAGGATGAGATCGGCGTCGCGGATGGTGGAAAGCCGGTGCGCGATGACGAAGCTGGTCCGGTCAGAGCGGAGTGCGTTCATGGCTTTCTGCACCAAGACCTCGGTACGGGTATCCACCGAGCTGGTGGCTTCATCAAGGATCAGCACCGACGGACGGGACAAGAAGGCGCGGGCGATGGTGAGCAGCTGCTTCTCGCCGGCGGAGACATTGCCGCCTTCGTCGTCGAGCACTGTGTCGTAGCCCTCGGGAAGGGAACGGACGAACCGATCCACGTAGGTGGCCTGGGCAGCTTCAAGGATCTCGGGTTCGGAAGCGGTGGGCCGGCCATAGGCGATGTTGTCGCGGATGGTCCCGCCGAACAGCCACGTATCCTGCAGGACCATGCCCATCCGCGAGCGCAGTTCCTGCCGTGACATGGTGGCGATGTCCACGCCGTCGAGGGTTATGCGTCCTGCGTCCAGTTCGTAGAAGCGCATCATGAGGTTCACCAGGGTGGTCTTGCCCGCACCTGTTGGCCCAACGATGGCAATGCTTTGACCGGGCTCGGCCACCAGGCTGAGGTACGTGATGAGTGGCTTGTCGGGCAGGTACCGGAAGGACACATTCTCGAAGACGAGCCGCCCGCGCGCTGGGCCCCTGGACTGGCCGGAAACAGGTTCCGGGGATTCTTCCTCCTCATCCAGAAGGTCGAACACGCGTTCCGCCGAGGCAACGCCGGATTGGAGCATGTTGGCCATGGATCCCAGTTGCGCCAAGGGCATGGTGAATTGCCGTGAGTATTGGATGAAGGCCTGCACGTCACCCAATTGCATCGCTCCAGAGGCCACTTGCAGGCCGCCCACCACAGCGATGCCCACGTACACCAGGTTCCCGATGAAGGTCATGGCCGGCATGATCAGGCCGCTCACGAATTGTGCCCCGAAGCTCGCCTGGTACAGCTCGCTGTTCTTGGCGCGGAACTTCGCTTGGACTTCGTTTTGCCGGCCGAAGACCTTCACGAGTGCGTGGCCGGTGTACGTTTCCTCGATCTGCCCGTTGAGCTCGCCGGTGTTTTTCCATTGCGCGACGAACAGTTTCTGTGAACGCTTGGCAATCACCACCGTGGTCCCCAGGGTGAGCGGGATGGTCACCAACGCAATCAGGGCCAGCAGGGGCGAGAGCAGGAACATCATCACCAGCACGCCAAGCACGGTCAGCAGCGAGGACACTACCTGGCTGATGGATTGCTGCAGGCTTTGGGAGATGTTGTCGACGTCGTTGGTCACCCGGCTGAGCAGCTCACCACGTTGGATGGAATCGAAATACCGCAGGGGAAGCCGATGGATTTTCGCTTCGATCCGCTCACGGAGGCGGTACACGGTCCGCTGGACGACGCCGTTGAGCACGTAGGCCCTGCATCCAACCGAACGCTGAGGCCAGGACATACAGCGCCAGCACCCAGAGCAGCACGGAGGACAGCGCGCCGAAATCAATGCCGACGCCGGGTGTCAGGTTCATGGCGCTCAGCATGTCGGCTTTGTTGTTCTCGCCGGAGGCGCGCAGGCCAGCAATTACTTGGGCTTTGGAAACCCCTGGGGGCAGTTGTTTGGACACGACGCCGGCGAAGATGAGGTTGGTTCCTTCGCCAAGCAGCCTGGGTCCGATCACGGACAAAGTAACGCTGACCACTGCGAAGACCACCACAAGTGTCAGCCAGAACCGCTCAGGCCGCAACGTGCCCAGGAGCCGCCTGGCCGAGGCACCAAAGTTGGCGGCCTTCTCGGCCGGGATGCTCATTCCAGCGAACGGACCACCACGTCCAGGCCCCATGGGTGGCCGCTGTGGCCCGCGTTGACCAGTTGTCATGGCGCTCATGCCGCCTCCTCCGCAGCTAGCTGGGAGGACACGATTTCCCTGTACGTTTCGGAAGTCTCCAACAGCTCATCGTGCGTTCCCTGCCCAACGATCCTGCCGTCGTCGAGCACTAGTATCTGGTCCGCGTCCGCGATGCTGGAGACGCGCTGGGCGATGATCACCAGCGTGGCACCGTTGGTGTGATGTTTGAGGGCCAGCCGGAGGCGGGCGTCGGTAGCCGTGTCCAGCGAGGAAAACGAATCGTCGAAAATGTACAGTTCCGGCTGTTTCACCAGTGCCCGGGCAATGGCCAGGCGTTGCCTTTGCCCTCCGGAAACGTTGGTGCCGCCTTGGGAGATAGGTGCATCCAGTCCACCTTCCATCTCTTCAACAAAGTCCCGAGCCTGGGCCACTGAAAGGGCCTGCCACAGCTCGTCGTCGCTGGCGTCGGGTTTGCCGTACTGAAGGTTGCTGCGAACAGTGCCTGAGAACAGATAGGGCCGTTGGGGCACCAGGCCGATATGCCCCCACAGCAGGTCCGGATGGAGCTCGCGGATGTCCACGCCGTCCATTCGAACCGCGCCTGCAGTGGCGTCGAACAGCCGCGGCATGAGGTTCACCAACGTGGTTTTGCCGGCGCCGGTGCTGCCAATAATCGCCGTGGTCTGGCCGGCCAGGGCGGTAAAGCTGACGCCGCTGAGCACCGGCTGCTCGGCGCCCGGGTAGGCGAATCCGACGTCGCGCATCTCCAGTTCGCCCCGGCGGATACCGCCGGTAACAGGATTCGACGGCGGCTGGACACTTGATTCGGTCTCCAGCACCTCACCGATCCGGTCGGCGGAAACGGACGCGCGCGGGATCATCACGGCCATGAAAGTGGCCATCATGACGGACATCAGGATCTGCATGAGGTAGCTGAGGAAAGCGATGAGCGTGCCTACCTGCATGGAACCGTCCTCGATCCGGAACGAGCCGAACCAAATCACCGCCACACTGGAAATGTTCATGACCAGCATGACCACCGGGAACATGAGCGCCATCAAACGGCCTGCACGCAGCGCGACGTCAGTGACGTCGTCGTTCGCCTTTCCGAACCGGGAGGTCTCCATGTCTTCACGCACGAACGCCCGGACCACGCGGATGCCGGTGAGTTGTTCGCGCAGGACACGGTTGACGGCGTCGATCCGAACCTGCATTTTGCGGAACAACGGAACCATCCGGGTAACGATCAGCCCGACGGCCACCAGCAATACCGGCACGCAGACCGCGATCAACCAGGACAGTTGGGCGTCCTGCCGAACTGCCATGATGACGCCGCCAATGCTGAGCATGGGGGCCGCAACCATAAGCGTGCAGGACATGAGGACCAATTGCTGAACCTGCTGGACATCGTTGGTGGACCGCGTGATCAAGGACGGCGCCCCGAACTTGGTGACTTCCTGCTCGGAGAACTCCCCCACCCTGGCAAAGATGGCGTCCCGCAGGTCGCGGCCCATTCCCATGGCTGCTTTCGCGCCGAAGTACACGGCAACCACGGCACAGGCGATCTGCAGCAGGGTGATCAGCAGCATGAGGCCGCCCATGCGCAGGATGTAATCGGTGTCTCCGGTAGCGACACCGTTATCGATGATGTCGGCGTTGAGCGTAGGCAGGTAAAGGGACGCGATGGATTGCGCCAATTGAAATACGACGACGGCAACCAGCAACCGCTGGTGCGGCTTCAGGAACCGAACGAGAACCTTCCAAAGCATGGGGACTCCGAACCAACGTAGTGAACCGAAGGCCAGTTTACGTCTGGTTGCTGTGGGCAACTAGAGGAAAAATCAGCCCACTGCTTTCCTGTTCAAACCTTGCATGGCAGTCTGCGTTCCGGTGCCGCTTTTGGGCAGGTACGTGAAAAGACGGAGGGCAGGGAACTGCGGGACACCCAGCACCATGGGAGCGAAGCTAAGGCGGCCCACAGCCGGGTGGTCGTACACAACATCCACATGGTACGAATCGCCAACCACTTGCCGCTCCCATAATTCGCGGAAAGCTTCCGAGACCTGGCACAGGCCCCGGGCCATGGCGTCGAAACGGTGATCGTCAGGGAAGTTGGCTGATTGCGCACGGAACTGCGCCACCATGGAGCGGGCCATCATCTCCTTGTGCACGTGCGGCCGGGCAAGCTCGGGATCCGTAAAGAACCGTTGGAGGCAGCTTTCGCCCACACGCGTATCGAAGGTTTCCGCGGCCGTCGAATTCATGACCACGACGGTCCAAAAAGGGTCCGCGACGTAGCTGGGATTCGCCATGGCATCCACGAGTTGCTGCAGCAGAGCGAGCTGGGCGTCGCCTACGTCGAAGTTGTGGCCGGCAGCCTGTCCCAAAGCCGGCCCACCGGCCGCGCTGTCCTTGTTGCCGGTCAGACCTGAACGACGCGCGGACGCGAGCCGCCGGACGTACGTCCGGTCCTCCGGGCTCAGCCGCAGTGCGTTCGAAATGGCATCGAGGATTTCCTCCGAGGCCCCAATCGCCCGCCCCTGCTCCAGCCATGTGTACCAGGAGACGCCGACATTGGCCAGGACGGCCACCTCTTCGCGCCTGAGTCCGGGAGTCCGGCGTCGTGGGCTGACTGGTAACCCGACATCCTGGGGACGGGTCTGCTCGCGGCGCGTGCGAAAGAACTCGCCAAGGCGGGCGTGGTTGGAGCGGGCTTGATGGGAAAGAGGCTGGTCGGCAGGCAATGGGTCTCCAGTAAAAAGACGAGCGTCCGGCCGACCTTCGCGGTGACGCGGGGGCCGGCCGGACGAACCGGTGAGCAGGATCCAAACGGATGTTCCGTGTTCCTGCAGGATCTGGTTACTGCAAGACCCGCTCCCGTTCGGAGCGCACGTCCAACTGCGCGTATTCCTCGGCTGCCAGGCGTGTGGCGTCCTGGGGACTCATGCGCGGCTCCAGGTTGAAGAGCGAAGCAATCTTCTGGAGGCGTTCCTCCACGGAACCTGACACAACGTGGAAGGGGATGCCCAACTCGTCCATGGTGTTCTGCAGGATCTCATCCGACATGTTCCGGAATTGATCATTGACCGGGCGGTGTCCGTCAGCAGAGAGCGGAAGCTCGTTCTTCAGGTGCACGAACACATCGAAGGAGTTCTTGACGTGCCTCTTGAAGCTGTTGCCCAGACTGGTCATCACCTCTTCGAAGAACGCCAGTTCCGGAGTCTTCTCCACACTCTCCCCCGCCGCCAGGTGCGCTGAGGCACTGGGGTTCAGCCCGAGGGAAACCCGCACGGACCCGTAGATCCATTCCTGCAGCGATGAACCGTCGGAGATGAAACCGTCCGAGAGCTTGTCTTCATACACTGCACGCTCCACATGTCGGGTCACGATCATCTGGATGAGCTCCGCGGCGGTGCATTCCTCAAGGGTCTTGCCAGGGGCGGCCTCGGGCAGGATTTCCCGCATGGTCCTGGCCCTGGTGCGGGGCAACCCGGTGTAGTGGGAAAGTGCCATGGACGTGAACGTCTTGCCCGAGGAATAGGTGCCCGAAATGCCAATGCGCACAAGGAACCCCTAGTCGTTGACGAGCTGGAGGGTGCCCGCGGCGCTGAGCTTGCCGGCGAATTCGATTGCAGCGTCGCTCAGGTCCGCTTCTGCAACCTGGCGGGTGCCATCGACGTCGCCATTGAGGACCGTGGGAGCGAAGCGAACGTGGGTTGCGTCCTGGATGCCCACAAAGTTCAGCCAGTCAGCGAAGAAGGTGCTGCTGAAGTCGGAGCCGAAAGCGGCCGGAACACCCGGAGCGTAAACCCCGCTCGTGTGGATCGCCAGAGCCTGCTTGCCCTCCATGAGGCCGCGGTAGCCCTGCTCCGGGTCAAATCCGAAGCTCCAGCCGGGCTGGGTGATGATGTCGATCCACTGCTTCAGCACGTAGGGGACGCCCGAGTTCCACATGGGGATGTTGAAGACATACGCGTCGGCTGCAGCGAACTGATCAAACACAGCGCGTGCGGATTCCCAGGCGGCAACCTGCTCCGGCGTCTGGTCCTGTCCGGTGAAGACAGCCATCTTGGCGGCGGCCGCGATCCGACCGAAAACAGGCAACGCACCGTCGTCGAACAAGTTCAGGGTCTCCAGCTCAAAGCTCTCCGGACCGGCAGCCTGGACGGAGTCGATAAAGTGCCGGGCCAACCGCAGGGAGTCGCTGTTGGCGTAGCGGGGAGAAGCGTTGATGTGGAGGATGGTAGGCATTGGCTTCCTTTCGAGGCTTTGCTGCGGGGACGCTTTGTGCCCCGTATTCGATCCTCACCCGGCTGCCGGGTGCAGCGTAAGAACGCACTTTTTTGTGCCTAGGGCACCTCAAAGTGCCCTCACCTGGAAGGCTTCACATTGCCGGAGCGGTCCCTAGGATTCTTCCTGTGGAAGAATCCGGAAGCCCCATCACGGGCCAAAGCAGCGGCACGTCCCAGGCCGCCTACACAGACATCGACGGCACCGTCACCGCCTACAACACCATTTTCGAGTTCCTCCGCTTCGACGCCGGCTACTCCCGCCAAGCCGAAGCGGAGGACTTCCTTGAGGGCCTGCGGGCCGCAGCCAGGAATGGCGTACCGCGCTCCGTGACAAACGCCCGATACTTCAGCTGGTGGCGGGGCCGCAGCGTGAGCGAAGTCCAGGAACTCGGCGAGCGCTGGGCAGATTTCCAGGCCTCGTCACCGGATAGCTGGGCCTTCCTGGAACCCGTGGCTTCCCTCCTGGACAAACACATCGCGGAGGGACGGCGCATCGTGGCCGTCACGGCGTCGTTCGAGCCGGCTTTGGTACGTGTTCGACGGCGGTGGCCCCACCTTGAGCTGCTGTGCACGTTCCCGACTACCGCCAATGGCATCTATACCGGCGACATCGTGGAGGCCCTGGTAGCCGACGCCAAAGCGCGGGCCGTGGCAGCACACGCTGCAGCGTTCTCGGTGGACCTGTCAGGCAGTTTCGCCTACGGGGACCACAGTTCGGACCTTCCTTTCATGGCCTTGGCCGGAGAATCGCTGCTGGTCACCCCGGTTAAGGTTTGAGTCACCGGTTCCCCACCTGCAACAACCCCCAAGTATGCTGTGGCAAGCAGTCCACTTGATGAGGAAAGTATTGGGGATATGACTCTCACGGCTGAACAGAAACGCATGAAGGCCCGGAAGCACTACAACGCTTCCCTGGATCTTTGCCCGGCACGACAGCTGCTTGAGGCCATCAGCAGCAAGTGGGTCACCTTGGTGATGCTCGCGCTGGAGGACGGGCAGCAGCGCCACAGCGACCTCCGCAAACGGATACCCGGCGCTAGCCAGAAAATGTTGACCTCCACCCTCCGCTCGCTTGAACGGGATGGACTGGTCTTACGGCATGTGACCGTCTCCGTCCCCGTGCGAACTGACTACGAACTCACTCCGCGCGGACATTCGCTGCTGCGGATCATCTTCGAGATGAAGGAGTGGGCCGAGGAACACATGGACGACGTCGCCGCCTCCCGCATGGAACACGACCGCCACCGGCTCGCTTTCAACTAGCGCCGGGACACCGGAAATGCACCTGTTTTGCCTGCACCACGCGGGCGGAACCACGGCCAGTTTTGCGGGCTGGCGTTTTGACGGCGTGCACGTCACCAAGCTCGGATACCGCGGCAGGGATTTCCGTTCCGTTGGTGCCGCCGCGGCCGCCATGGCCGATCGAATCGCAAGCTCGCAGTCGGGGCAGTTGGCGCTCTATGGCCACAGCATGGGCGCCGTGCTCGCCTTCGAGGCCGCCCTTCGGCTTCAGGACACCGGGCGGGTGCTGCACGTGTTCCTGGCAGCCGCGCGGCCGCCGTCGGGAATGTACGACGCCGGCGCTGCCGCGGCAGCCGCTGCCGGCGCCCACTCCGAGCGGGCCCGGGAAGTACTGCTTGAGGACCTGGAATTGTTGGACAGCTATCCCGAGAGGCTGCCCGCCCGCCAGTTGAAGGTGCCGGCCACGGTCCTCTACAGCCCTGATGATCCTGTGGTTACGGCTTCGGAGTCACGGCGCTGGGCGGATTGGTGCGCGCAGAAGCCACGATTGATCGAGGTAGTCGGTGGGGGCCATCTGTTCCATATAGGAAACCCGAAGGTCAGGGCGATTGTGGCAGCCACCCTGTCGGACGCCAGCGTTCACACCGAAACACTTTAGCGCCACGGAAAACGCCCGGCGACGCCCGGATATGGGCAGCGTCAGGCGTTTTCCGTGGCAGTGAACGAGAAAGCCCTAGGCTCCCGCGCTCACGAGTTCGCGGTCAAGGGCGGTCTTGCCGGCAGCGAATATCGCGGCCATTTGCGCAACGCGCCGCCCCAGGTGCTCTGCGGTAGCGATGTCTGCGGGATGAACGCCTTCGACACCGACGTCCGAGAATGTCTGGGCGGCGGCACCGTTGAAGTAGCCAAAGCGGTTGAGATCGTTTTCCGTGCCCTTGGTGCTCTTCCATCCCGGGAGAAGGCCCAGGTTGATCCAGTTCATGCCGTGCTGGGCTGCGAAAGTGGAGAAGTAGTCCAGGGTGGAATTCTTGTCGCCGGCCTTGCAGGCGGCATTGGTGAAGCCAGCCCCCAGCTTGTTGTGCCATTTCTGCACGGCCCAGCGGCCTGCGGTCTTCTCGGCGAAAGCATGGAATGCCGATGGCGCGGTGCCCATGTAGGTAGGGGCGCCGAAAATGATCGCATCTGCCTGGTCGATGAAATCCCAGGATTCCTGGGTCAGGTCATCCACGCGAAGGAGAGCCGTTGTGGCTCCGGTGGCGGCGGCAGCGGAAACCACTGCGTCTGCCAGGACCTTGGTGTGGCCCGAGCCTGAATAATAAACAACTGCAATCGCCGGAGTGGCCATCAGTGTCCTTCCTGTTTGTTCTCTGTGGTCGTGCGTCTACGTGTGATGGTGTGACTAGATGGCGGGCTGCAGGGCCAGCTTTTCCGTGACCATGCTTGCTGCGGCGCGGGCGCTGCCTGCCTCGGCGAGCTCGAATTCATCCACGCGAACACCGAATTTGTTGCTAAGGATCACGGCGGCTTCAACGAGTGACAATGAATCGATGTCAAGGTCGGCGAACGAGTCGTCTGGTCCCATGTGGCCGAGCTCGTCCATGGTGGACCCAATCGCCCCTACGACGTCCATTGCTGTAATTTCCATTTGCTTCCCCCTTTTACAGGTGGCCCGGGTTGGCCGGCGCCACAGTGGTCCTGCAGGCACCCCGGCCGGCAGGAATCGGTGTCCGGCCCTAGTGCGGGTCGACAACCGAGATCGATGGCCAGGTCATGGCAACGGCTCCCCAGGTAGTCCCTCCGCCAAAGGCAGTCAGGACCACCTTGTCTCCGGGGCTCCTGTGGCCTTTGGTTCCTGCGTCGGTCATGGCCAACGGGATGGATGCGGCTGAGGTATTGCCTACCCTGTCCAGATGGACCTCAGCCTTGGATGCCGGAATGCCGGTCACCGAAGCAACGGTGTTCAGGATCCGGAGGTTCGCCTGGTGCGCAATCAAGGAATCCACATCGCCGGCAGCCCAACCAGCGCTTGCGAGCACTGTTTCCACAGAACCGGACATCGCTGCGACTGCCTGCGCGAACACTTCTTTGCCCTGCATTTCAAAGAATGAACCAGGGCCTTCCGGCACGTGGATGAGCGTTTCGCCCTCGCCATCGGAGTGCAGCGTTGACGCCTTGATGGCCCCGGGTTCGTCTGCTGTTCCAGCGGACAAGTAAGCCGCGCCCGCTCCGTCCCCGAAGATCACCGAGGTGGTCCGGTCCCCCGGATCGAGCAAGCGGGTAAAGGTGTCCGCCCCGATCACCAGTGCCGAGTCCACGGATCCCGAACGGATAGCCCAGGTGGCCGTGGTCAAGGCATAGACAAATCCAGAGCAAACTGCGGACACATCGAAGGCAGCAATGCCCTTCAACCCCAGGTTCGCCGCCACCTTGGGTGCCGTGGCCGGGCAGACCTTGTCCGGCGTCGAGGTCGCCACCAACAAAAGCTGCGCAGATTCGACGCCGGCACTGGCCAACGCCCGCCGACCCGCCGTCGTTGCCAGCACGCTGGTGCTTTCCGTTTCGTCAGAGTGGCGGCGCTCGGCGATGCCTGTCCTGCGCCTGATCCATTCGTCCGAAGTATCCATGACAGCAGACAGGTGCTCGTTGGTGACCACCTTCCGTGGCAGTGCTCCGCCCAGGCCCGCGGACAACGGCGGATGCCGCACTCATTTCCTATCCCCTACGGCAGCGCTTACTGCCGCAACCTGGGACGGCAGTTGGTGGGCAACGCTGCAAACTACTTCGCCGCCGTCGAACGTTCCTACGACATCAGCGCAGCGCCACCATCCGCCGTCCTTTTCGATCAACCGGCTCTTGTGCAGCCGCACTGCCAGACCGGTCCCCTGCCCGCCCCCATTCCTCGGGCAGGAGCCGTTGAGAGTGATGCGGGTTTTGCGCATCCACAAGGTGTTGCTGTCCGCGCGGTCCATGGAATCGAGCCGGTACAGGAGTACCTGTCCCAGCTGCAGCGAGGCAACAAAGTACTCGACGGCGGACAGCGTCTGCGGGTAGGCGGCCTCCAGCCCGCGGCGGTCATCCAGGCTTCGGCCCAGTGAGGGCTGCTGGGAGGGCTGCTGGCGGAATGAGAGCTGCGCACTGGCCGTTCCTTCACCGGGATCCAGGACCACGTCCAGCAGCGAGACCTGCCGTTCTGCCCACAGCCCACCGTAGAGGCGCGTGCCGGCGTCACCCACCAAAGCTTCCTCCGACGGAGACTGGACTGACGCCAGCCCGAGCTCGGCGTGCTCATGGGCCACTTCCAGTAAGGCGGTCATGGACGCAACAGAGCAGCGAAGGACCGAAGCGTGTCCCAGGTCCTGCAGCGTCGCCCGGCATTCGAGATCGCCCAGCGCACCTTCAACAGGCTCACTGCCACCCGAAATGGTCACCGACGCCAGGTAGGCGGCAGGCAACAGCCCGGGAGAATACCGGCTGGCCAACAAAGCCTCCGCCATCCTGGCAGCCAAAACAAGGACATCCGTGGTGCCAAGGTGCGGGGTTTGCTCCGAGTTCCCCTTCATGGACCACGTACCTTCAACGCCAAGGGCTGCGCGGGCAGTGAGCGTGGATTCGGAGACCGTGTGGTTTACGCGGAGTTCCCGCAGCCTGGGGTTGGTGGTCTTGTAGCCGTGGCTGAAGAACCGACCGCGACCATCGCCCAGGAGTTCGTCGATGGAGGTGTAACTCCGGGTGCTGGAGTGCAGGGCAAGTGGCATGGGTATTCCTAGGATCGTCATCGGCGGTGATCCTAGAATCCATCGCGCAGCCGACCGCAACCAGTGTCCGTGGATGGTGGTGGTGGGAACACCACCCTCACCGCTGTGGGCGTGTCTCTCCCAGCCCGGACAGTAGGCTGGGAACGTTCGTGTAGAACCGCATCGAAGGGACTTGAGTTTTGGCTTACATCACCGTCGGAAACGAAAACAGCACCGGGATCGAGCTTTATTACGAGGACCATGGGACGGGCCAGCCAGTGGTCCTTATCCACGGCTACCCGCTGGATGGTTCATCGTGGGAGAAGCAAACTGCTGCCCTGCTGGATGCCGGCTACCGCGTTATCACCTATGACCGCCGGGGTTTCGGTAAGTCGAGCAAGCCCACGGTGGGCTACGACTATGACACCTTTGCCGCGGACCTCAAGACCCTCCTGGAAACCCTGGACCTGAACGATGCCGTGTTGGTTGGTTTCTCCATGGGCACCGGCGAGGTTGCACGCTACATCAGCACCTACGGCTCCGCCCGGGTGGCAAAGGCTGTATTCCTCGCATCGTTGGAACCATTCCTCCTGAAGACCGATGACAACCCGGACGGTGTTCCCCAGGATGTCTTCGATGGCCTGTCCCAGGCCGTGAAGGCCGACCGGTACGCCTTCTTCACCGACTTCTTCAAGAACTTCTACAACAGCGATGCCTTCCTGGGGACAGAGCGGCTCAGCCAGGAATCCGTGGACGCCAGCTGGAACCTTGCCAGCCAGTCGGGCGCGTTTGCTTCCGCAGCCGCCCAGCCCACGTGGCTGACTGACTTCCGCGCGGACATCCCCAAGATCGATGTTCCAGCGCTGATCGTCCACGGCACCGCGGACAACATCCTTCCCATCGACGTCACCGGGCGGCGCTTCAAGAAGGCGCTGCCCAGCGCCGATTACCAGGAGATCGAGGGTGCTCCCCACGGTCTGTTGTGGACGCACGGCGCCGAGATCAACGAGGCCTTGCTGGCGTTCCTGAAGAAGTAGCAACTCCTACTTTTTGAGGCGGAGCTTCCTGGCTTTCCTGCCGCTACGCAGGTACTCCTGCTGCGCGGCGTCGGCCTTTGCGCGTTCTGCGGCATGGAGCAGACCGTAGGTGAAAGCGCTGTTACTGGCACCGGAGGCAGACCCCAGCTTCAAAAGCTCGGCACGGGCCATGGCGCTGTCCTGATGTTCACCCAAAATGGTCTGGACATCATGGGCAGCGTCCGCGAGCTTTGCGGCGCGCTTCCCGTGGACACTTTCAGCGGTGGCCGCGGCAAAGCGCAGCTTCTTGGCAGTCTTGCGGACGTTGTGAAACGCAGAGTCACGTGAAGGCCCGACGGCGGCACCCACCGCTGCATCGTGGCGTTTGGCGAGGCGTTTGCCCGCTTTGTTAACGAGCTTGGCTGTGGTCTTGCGTGCCGGCCCGGTTCCTTGCGGTGCAATTGCGGGAGAGTCCAGGAACGCTTCGAGCCCATCCAGGAGCCGGAAATAGCGGGGGCTGTTGAGCCGGGTCCTGATTGCTGCCATCGCCGTGTCCCTCCGAACGTTCATCCGTTCATCCAGTTCAGCGTGGAGAGGACCCAAGACCATCTTCATTGGCAGTTCGTCCACATCCTTTCGGAGCCGCTCATGAAGGACCTCTACATCCCGGTAGCGTCCAAGAGTCCGAGCCAACGATTTCAGCTCAAGCTCAAGTTCCCGAACCGGGGAACCCTTGAAAAGCTTGCGGTAACTATGGAGCACCGAACGGATCCGGCGGGTCAGTGAGCGCATCTGATGGACGGAATCGTCACGGTTCATCCGCACATGCGCGTCCTGCAAGAGCAACTTGGCCAGTTGGGCGTCGAGGTAGTTCAGGACAGGTACCACGGCCGGTCCCTTGCCGCTGGCGACCTCGCGGCCGGACCCCTTTGCACGCGGCCAGGAATCTCCCAGGGCTGTTGCCAGTTTGGACGACCGCCCGCTGGGGCTTGCCCCGGCGCCAGTGAGCTGGCTTGCCACGGCATCCAAAATGTCGTCGCCGTTGTCCGCGGGCCCGCTGCCGTTAAGTTCCACTTCCCATTCGCGCCATTGTTGTTCATGGGCGTTCCCCAGCGACACACGTGCCCGCACGTGGTCATCCACGAACTCCGCAACCCGGCCGCCGTCGTCCTTGTAGAGGGGGTAGCTGGTGCGTTCGGTGTTGAGTGTGGCGATTGCCATGACTGCGTGTCCGCGCGTGTAGGCAAGGATCCGGTCCATGAGTTCCACCGGCACTGTATCGGCCTGGCCCAAGGGTGCATGGATTTCGGTGCGACGTCCCGGGCTGTGGGGAAGCTTGAGGTGCCAACCGGCGTCGGGGCCTCCTGTCCTGCGCCGCAACGTGATTCCACGGGCCGCAAGCGCGAGGTCATTCGTGTCGAAATAGACCGCCTCCAGGCTATGGGTGACTGGCTCTCCCACGCGGGCAACGCCGTCGATCCTGTCAAGCGTGGGAAGCGGCGTGGAAGGATCGACGTCGAACTTCCGCTCTGCCTCTACGTTGCTGGACGTAGCCATCACTTCTCCTCACTGGAGCCTGTTCTTCGTAGCACCCATGGAGGCCGGCCCGTTCGCTGGCCGACCTCCACCGGTATGGGGCTTACACGAACCCTTTAAACCAATGCTCCTCCGCCTTCGTCCACATCACCACCGGATACTGTGCCACGCCAGGCTCCGGTCTCATGGCCTTGGGCCTCGATGAACTTCTTGAACTTGTCCAGGTCCGCGCCCACGCGCAAACTGTCAGCTCCCACTGCCGAGCCGGCCTTTTCCGCGAGGGTGTCCGGCTCCCATTCGATCTCTACATTGACGCGTGTGTGCCCCGCGTCCAACGGTTCAAACGTCACGGTTCCCGCATTGCGCGGGCCGTCCACGCTCGCCCAGCTGACTAATGCATCAGGCACCTGCTCGATGATCTGGGCGTTGTATTCGCGCTTCACGCCGCCCACGTTCGTTGCGAAGTGGAGGGCTGTGTCGTCGATCTGCTGCACGGACTCCACGCCATTCATGAACTCAGGAAAAGTCTCGAACTGCGTCCACTGGTTGTAGGCAACGGACACGGGTACATCTACTTCAACTGACTTATTGACGGTAGCCATAAGGTGTCGCTCCTTCGATGTGTCTTCTTGTAGTGCGTTGTATGTACTGCGCTCTAAAGTGCCGGACTCTTTTGAGCCGGGCAGTGCCGGCGGCGCGCCAGCCGGCTGGCTGCATAACCGGTGGCGCGCCTGTCTTATGGGCGCGCCGGGGTTACGGCCTAACCTGCGTCGAAGTTCTCTTCGTCGTCGTCCTTGGGTGACTGGTCCCGGGGCAGATCATTGCCGCTGCCATCGGCCAGGGAGTCTGTAGGCTGGTCCAGATTCTGCTCGGCATGGGACTGTTCGTCGATGCCACCGAAGCGGCCGGCGCCAGGTTCGCCTGCGCTGTCCGAGTCCTCAGGATCCAAATGGCTGAGGTTTGGTGCGCCGGTTGCGTATGTTTCGCCATCAGGGCTGTCCTCGCTCAGGCCGGCTTCGCTGAGGTCCTCTTCCACGCGGGGCTGTGCCTGCGATCCGCCCGCTTCCTGCTCTGCTGTGGGGGTGCCGTAGCCCCCCGCTTCCTCTTCTGGCGTGGCGTTCTGCTTGTCCATGTGACCTGTCCTTTCCGTGCGGTGGAACGTGTTAATGGAACACTTCGAACCTATAAGGACGGTTGGCGACGTGTCCATGCTTTGAAGAAATTAGTCAGCAAACTTAGCAATTTCATGCTTGAGGCGCTATCGTGGCAGCCCCGATTCATAAGCCACGAAGTCCGGACGAAGCACCACCTCCCGTGAACCCATCATTGCGATGTCCTCCCACAGCACCAGGAACGATCCCCGATGCCACCAACGCAGGAGCTGCGCCACTGGCCACGGCTGCGTCATACCTTGCCGTTCATAGCCAAGGAAAGACGACGCCGTCCGTGGACTCACAATGATGCCCACCACGCGGGCTTGGCTCAGGAGCTGGGTAGGCGCCGAATCCAGGGCGAAGCGGACGTCTGAAACCTCTCCCAGCCGGTCACCACTGCTATCCACCACCTCGCTGCCCAGCATGTCAGTCAGGATCATGGCTACCTCCCGGGATCCGCCCGATCACATGGGTCCGAAGCCACCGCTCCACCCACGACGCGTCGAGTGAGTCCGAACGCACCCCAACCGAGATGACGGTGTCGACGCCGGACACGACGTCCCATGGAATACGGATCAACCTGTTCGACGGCGGCCTGCCGCCGAAGATCCGCGTGCCCAGTACCGGACCTGTCAGCAGTGCCGTAATGCTCGGCGGTGAAGCACCTTCGGGAATGGGCTCGTCAGGTGCGGGGCCACTCAACTCGAGGTCGTCGACAGTGGTGACGGGTACGCCGTCGACGTCCAACACCTGCCGGTCCAGCAAGTGCAGCTGCGCGTCCAGGACCAACCCTGCCGGACGCGGCGCAGGCCTGATTTCATGCGGCTGGATCTTCCTGCGTTTAGCGGTACTCATGCGCCTGCTCCGGTAATGATCATGAGTGGAATGGCAGCCAAGGACGCGGCCAGGATAATCACCAAATAGACCAACCCGGCGATGTTCACGGCCCTGTTGTTGACGTGCTCACCCATGTATTGGGGATCGTTCGCGACAATCAGGATCGGTAAATAGGTCAGAGGCAGCGCGATCGCGGAGAACACCACGGAGTACTCAGTGACCAGGATGGGGTCTACGCCAGTGGCGAGGACAGCGGCACCCGCCAGAAGGACCACGATCATAGACATATGGAACCTGGCAGCCTGCGCCGGGCGCCGGAACTTTCCCCAAGACCATCCAAAGAACTGCGCCAACGTGTAGCCGCTGGACAGCGTAGTCTCCAGCGCCGCACCGAAGGTGGCGGCCACAAGGCCCACAATCAGCACGGCCAAGGCAAGTTGGCCTCCGGCCAGGGCAACGGGCAAAGCCACTTGCGAAAGCGTGGTGACGCTGATTCCCGCAGGCAGGAGAACGACGGCGGCGCACGCGGCGATTGCCACGGAAAGGAACCCGCCCAGCGGGAAACCGAGCAGAACGTTCATTCGGGCCTGGAGCAGATCCTTGACCTTCCACCGTTCCTCCACAGCGCCCGAGGAAAAGAAGAAGACCTCGTAGGGGGTCATGGCAGCACCGAAGAGAGCGATGGCAAAGTACCAATACACGCCAGCGCCTTCCTCCTGAGGCACCGACGGCGTGAACGCTTGGGTGGCCAGGACACCCCAATCGGGCTTGAGCAGGAAAAGCGCCACTGCAAAGACCACCAAGGAGAGTCCCAGGAGACCAGTGACGTTCTCCATGATTTTGAACTTCACGCGCCAAATCACCAGCCACACGGCCAGCAGCGCGACGGGGACCCAGAGCAGGTAGGCCACGCCGCTGGCCAACTGCAGGGCCAGAGCGATGCCGCCGATCTCGGCGGTGACCGTCATCAGGTTGATCAGGAAGGAAGCGCCAAGGTTGGCCAGTCCGGCGCGCGGTCCCATGCGTTCGCGAATCACCTCGAACGTAGCCCGGCCGGATACCGCTGCCACCCGTCCTGACATGTTGGCAAAAAGGCAGATTCCGACGACGCCGACCACCACCACCCACGCCAAGGAAAGTCCAAAGCGGGAGCCTACTACGGCGTTGGTCACCAAATCCCCGATGTCTACGAAGCCCCCGATTGCAGTCAGGATGCCCAGTGCAACGCCGAGGAGCCGCTTCACTGGATGCCGGCCTTGGTCATGAGGGCTTTGAGCTGGTCCGTTGCACTGCGCAGTTCGGCCAGGACTTGGGGCAGGCCATTCTCGCCTGAACCCGATTGCCCCTGTTCGGGGCCGCTGGGTTGCGGGCTACCGGCAGGAGCCGTCAACGCGTCGCGTGCATGCAGCAAGGCGCGCGAGACTGTGGCGAAGGATGCCAACATGTCATCACGGAGCGACTTTTCCTCCTCCGTGGGAGCGCTGAAACCTTCAACTTCATCGGTTGCGGACTCGACCTCGCCCAACATGTCATCTGCAGCAGTAGAGCCGGCAGCCGCCGTCGTGCTGTTCTTGATCCTGATTTCCACCGCCAGGGTAGTGGCCTGGACGGCAGAGAAGACGTCCTTGGCTGGTCCCTTAAGCGCCTCCGGGGAAGGACGTTGTGAGCATGCCGTCAGCGCTCCGGCGAGTACCGCCAGAGCCAGAAGAATCGTCGTCAGGCGCTTGCCGTACCGGCTCACGATGGCTGCGGAACCTGGCAACCGGCTTGTGGATCCATGCCTGTGTAATTAAGGGGCCCGGCCACAATATTCAGGGCGATGGTCGCAAACTGCGAACACTGCGCGGGTGGGGCGTTGTAATAGCCGCGTTGGCCGGCCGCTATTGCTCCAATGACGAGCCACACAACTACGAACAGCCCAATAATTGAACCGATTCGCATTTCTTCCCCAATCGATAAACGGAATTACTGCCCAGCTATTAGTACTGGCTGGGTGACCAAAGGGCGCGGTCGGGCCCGGGATCCCTTCCCTGGCCGCGACCGCAAAACCCATGTCAATCCGAAGGATTGGTTTCGGTAGTCAAACCGCGATCGTCTGCGGTCCGCTCATCTTTTTCTTCTGCCGGCCCGGGTGGATTCGCTGATTCATTTCCCTCGGCATCGGCGGCATCTTCCGAACCTTCCCCGGATGCGTCGCCAACAGGTACCTGATCGCTGGAGTCGGGCGCCCCAAGATCGCGCGGGATCGGATGACCTGGCGTCGTGATCCCATCGTGCACCTGACTGAAGCCGGCAACTTCGGTTGGATCAGTTGTCATACGCGCGACCGGCCCCGGCCCAGAACCCAGCCAATGAGCGCCAGGACCAGCAAGATAATTCCTACCCACAGCAGGAAACTCAGGGCCTGGTTAAAACCGCCAACAAGCAGCAGCACGATCGCAATGACGCCGGCAATCACCAATAGTGTGTTCATCTAAGCTACGCATCCCTTCAAACAAATTTGTCCAGTTAGGAAGGCGTCCGCTGGGACTCCAATTGGAGCTCCACCCCAAAGCAACGGGCACCGAACGGAGAAATGTTCTCTCCTTATTCCGTACTTACCCCAAATGACAACAGTTCAAACAGAACCGCCGCCCTCGAAGCACGTGCACAGCATCATGATAGGCGCGCATTGTGTTCCGGCGAAGTATTTCAACAGGAAACTTAGTACCTCTTCGCCGAAAAAGCTCCAAGTGCCTGGCTGATCTCCCGCGCAGTACCCGCGGCGGCCTCTCCGTATTCCTGATACTTGGCAGGCACGATCCTGCTTGACGGCCCGGAAATGGAGATTGATCCTGCCGCCACACCGCCTGGCCCCAACAAGGGAACCCCGATTGAGGTGATTCCCGTACTGAGGCCCTGCTCATTGATGGAGTATCCGCGTGCACGGGTTTCCGCGATCATGGCCCGGAGCTGCGCCGGGTCCACCACCGTTTGCGGCGTTAAGGCTTCAAGGGGCGTGGCCAGATAATCATCCACGATTTCGTCCTCAGCAGCGGACAAATAGGCAATTCCGGTGGAGGACGCGTGCATCGGCAAGCGGGATCCCAGCGGCAGGAAAGCCCGCAGGACATGGGGCGTGTCGAGGCGTTCGATGATGAGCATGTACCCGCGGTCCGGAACCGCGAGGTGGACAGTCTCCGTGGTGTCCAGCTGCAATGCATTCAGGGGGCCCATGGCGGCGTCGCGGATAACCGAGCCGCTGCTGCCCCGGCTGGCCACGGCGAAAGCATGGTTGGTCAGCACCCACTTTCCGGCCTGCGCTTCAGACTGCGCCACCCATCCCAGTTCCGCCAGGGTCCTGAGCATGCGAAGGACCGTAGCCTTGGGGACGTCCACCTCACGGCTCAGCTCCGACAGGCCTGCCGGCTGGTTGTCCGATACGGCTTCAAGAACCCGGATAGCCGTGACCACACTCTGCGTACTCATTCACACTCCCCCTTGACCGCTCACTTTCTTATGACCTACGGTACAGGCGATTTCCCAAAATGAACCATTGGTTCATCCAGTGAACCGACGATGTTTGATTGGAGAACGGGTCTTGGAACAACAAATAGCTGCCCTCGCCATCTTTGTAGGCGTCTTTGTCCTGGCAACCCTGCGCAAAGTGCACATTGGCGTGCTCATGTTCGCAGCGGCTGCGGGCGTTGGCATTTGGATGGCTGGAATGACCATCGACAAAGTGGTGGCGGGGTTCCCCATCGGGATCCTCGTCCTGCTGGTAGGAGTCACGTATTTCTTCTCGATCGCCCAGGCCAACGGAACGATCGACCGCATCATCGAGCTGGCCATCACCAAAGTGGGTGACCGGGCGTTCTTTCTTCCCATCGCCTTTTTCGCGCTCACCATCGGCATATCGGCCATGGGCTCCCCCTTGGCAGGCCTGGTCATGGCACCCATTGGCATGCCGCTTGCCAAACGCTATGGCATCGACCGCATGCTGATGGGGATCGCCATTGGATCCGGTTTGAGCGCAGGCGGCTTCGCCCCCACCAGCTTGTTCGGCATTGTCACCTACGGCACAGCCCGTGCGGCAGGGATTGACCTTGATCCCCTGGTCCTCTTCAGCGTCGCACTGGGAACCAATCTCCTTCTGCTGGCCGCCGCTTACGTCATGTTCGGTGGGTTCAGGCTTCTCAACACGCGTACCGCTGACGGTTTCGGCACCCAGCTGCCATCCTTCAGGGCAAGCCGCCCGACGCCGTCGCACCCCTTTGAGCGCGAAGGCAACATCGCCCGAGGGAAGCAAGCAGCCGTCCAGGTCCTTGACGCGGCCGCGGCGTCGGAGGTACCGGCGTCGGAAGTACCGGCGTCGGCCTCAAAGCTCAACCGCAACCAAATCATCACAGTGCTGTGCATGGCAGGGCTGGTTGTCACGGTCATCCTCATGTCGGTCCTGGGCTCAAATCCGGACATCGGCGTTCTCTGCTTCGCATTCGCCTCGGTCCTCACCCTTTGCGATCCGCAATCCGGCAAATCGGCAGTGGCCAAGATCGACTGGTCCACGGTGTTGCTGGTTGGTGGGATCATCACGTTCGTCGGAGTCCTTCAGACCATGGGAGCCGTCGCGATGCTCGGCGAAGCAGCGGGCGCCGTCGGGACTCCCCTGCTGGCCGCACTGGTGATCTGCGGGATCGGCGGACTCATCTCCGCGTTCGCCTCCACCACCGGGATGCTGGCGGCGCTGGTTCCCTTGGCCCTTCCGCTTGTGGCTTCCGGAGACATTGCCGGGTGGGCCGTCATCGCCGCACTGGGCGTGTGTTCTTCGATCGTGGACGTCTCACCGTTCTCGACCGTCGGCGCCACCTTCGTGGCCACCGTCGATGCAGACGAGCGGCCCCGTGTCACCAGGCTCCTTACCCGTTGGGGCCTGTCCATGGTGGTGGTCGGGCCACTCCTGCTGGTCGGCGCCTTGGTGATTCCTTCCAGCCTCTAGCCTTCCCGCCCACTCAGGCTTCTCCAGATTTCCTACGCACGAAAGGTGCCCACAATGCTCAAACCACTCCGCGGAATCACCGTGGTCGATCTCAGCCGAGCCCTCGCGGGACCCTACTGCACCGCACTCCTGGCCGACATGGGCGCCAGGATCATCAAGGTCGAAAGCATCAACGGCGGCGATACCGCCCGTCAATGGCCGCCCTTCCAGGATGGCCACAGCCTGTACTTCGATTCCGTGAACCGGAACAAGACCTCGGTTTGCGTTGATTTCTACTCAGCAGAGGGACGCGACATCCTCTCCACGCTGATAGCCGGAGCCGACGTCCTGGTGGAGAACTTCAAGCCCGGCACCTTGGCGAAAATGGGGTTCGCCCCTTCGCGGTTGGAAGAACTCAATCCCGGGCTTGTAGTGGGATCCGTCACCGGGTTCGGCAACACCGGGCCCCTCAAAGACGACGCCGGCCTGGATCAGGTCATCCAAGGGATGTCCGGGCTGATGTCGGTCACTGGGCCGGGCCACGGTGAAACCTACCGCGTGGGGATACCGATCGTGGACGTCACCTCCGGAATGGTGTGCGCGTTTGGGATCCTCGCAGCGCTGCTCGGAGTCCGCAATGGTGAGCGCGTTGGCAAAGTGTCCACCTCCCTTCTGGAGACGGCACTGAACCTGTCCGCCTTCCAGGGACAGCAGGCGCTCAGCCTTAAGGAAGCGCCCACAGCGCAGGGCAACAACCATCCCGTCATCGCCCCCTACGGCAAGTTTTCCACCGCCACCGAATCCATCAACATCGCTGTGGGCAGCGACAAACAGTGGAAGGCATTCTGTAGCCTGCTGGATATTCCCAAGGCTGTGGAGGATCCCCGCTTCATCACCGGGGCGGACCGCTCGGCGAACAGGCAGCAGCTTAGCGAACTCATCGAAGCTTCCTTGGTGGTCAAACCGGCAGACGAATGGGTGCCGCTGATCAGCCAGGCGGGAATCCCCTGCGGCCCCATCTACGACTACACGCAAGCCCTGGCCTCCGAACAGGTCGCCGCGCTGGGCCTTGTCCAACACGGCCAGCGGCGGGACGGCTCTGAGCTGCCCCTCCTACGCGGACCGCTGAGCCTGGACGGCGAGGCCAGCGAGATCGTGTCGCCCCCGCCGCTGCTTGGCGAACACACCACCGAAGTACTCATGGAGCTGGGAATGACCTACGACGACGTCACGCGGCTTGAGCGCGAGGGCCGCGTTCTGTGCGGGGCCTGCCTCGGCTCCGGCCAAGATTGGAGCACGGCGATGAGCACAGTTTCCCAAGCTTCCCGTGTTTCCGCGGGCCGTGTTTCCCATGCCAGCCGTGTGGGCCGCATAGCGGTTTCCGTGGCTGATGGCATCGCTACCGTGGAAATCTGCAACCCTGCCCAGCGCAATGCCCTAACAAAGGCAATGTGCTTGGAAGTACAGGAGCTGATGCCCCGGCTCGACGCCGATCCCGATGTTGCCGTGGTAGCTCTGCGCGGTGCGGGCGACACTTTCTGCGCAGGGGCTTCCATCAAGGAACTCTCCTCAGTGCTGTTGGACCCCCAGCCGGACGGGTCCGTTGTTGACCATCTCAGCCTGGCCGATCACGCCATTGCATCGCTTTCCAAGCCCACTGTCGCCTTGGTGGATGGCGCCTGCATGGGCGGAGCATGGCAGATCGCCTCAGCGTGCGACTTCATCATCGCCAACCAGCGCGCAGTCTTCGGGCTGACTCCGGCCAAGATCGGCATCATCTACCCGCGCCCGGGCATTGAACGGTTGGTCCGGCTGGTGGGGCACGCCAACGCCAAATACATCCTCCTTACTGGGCAAACATTCACTGCGGACCAAGCCCAAGCGCTGGGTTTGGTGGCCGACGTCGTTCCTTCCGTTTCCTTTGAGCAACAGTGCGAGGCGCTTCTCGGGTCGCTGCGGAACCGTTCGCGCTTCTCGATGCATTCCATGAAGCGGTTGGTGGACCTGGATGCCTCGGACGGGCAAACGGACATCGATCAGGAGTGGGCCGCCGCCTGGTCCGCTATGCCTGACAGCCCTGACATGGAGATCGGCATCAGCGCGTTCCTGAATCGGGAGCAACCCCGGTTTACTTGGCGGCCCTTTGGGTGAACGGGCATTGCCCGGGAAGTGATCTATGCCTCAATCAGGGCACACCACCGGCCTCCCCTCCGTTGGAAGAGAGACGACGGGAGGCCCCATGCTCATTGTTCTGACAGGAATAGACGGCTCAGGAAAGACGACGGCGGCCCGCGCCTTGGTGGACTCGGCTCGCGCTGAGGGGCACAACGCGCTGCTGCTTAGCAACCATGCTGCACGCAGACGGATGTCGCTCGTTGCGGAGCGATTTGGGTGGAAGTTGCCGCCACGCGGTGCCGATTTTGTAGAGACCTGCATCCGCGTGGTCAACGTCCTTGTTTCGCATACCCGAGCCCTGCGGTTCGACGGCTTGGTGGTCATGGACAGGCACCTGCACTGCCAACTGGCCCTGCGCCTCGCGGCTGGATTGAGGCGGGGCTGGTTCCTCCCGTGGCTGCAGGAAAAGCTCCCGGCCCCGGACCTCGTAGTCCACTTCGAGGTTGACCCGCGGTGTGCCCAACGACGGATCATGGCGCGCGGTACCGATCATGAAGAGTTGGCAGACCTGGAAGCGTTCCGAACTGCTTACGGCTCCCTGCCCGAGTTCGACGACTTCATGCGGGTTGACGCCAACGGAACGCCAGAGGACACGCTCGCCCAGCTGAACCAGGTGATCTCCGCGAAGGAAACCGTCCGGGTTTGAACCCAACTGAGTCGCATTAGAGCGCGTTTAGAGCCGTCAAAACGCGCTCAGCTGCGACTCAGTTGGGTTCTCCTGGAAGGAATGCCGTGGGCGGCCTACGGCGTTTCGACGTCGTGCAGCAGCCTGCCCGCCTTGACGATTCTGGTGCTGATTTCGTTCGCGACTGCTTGCGCGTCGATGGTGGTGACGCAGCGAACCCTGCCCTCGGGATCAGGGGTGAACGTGCTCAAGCCCGCCGAATCGCCGTCGCACGTGATCGCGACAGTACCGGGTGCGGACACTTCGAAGAGCTCCGGGCGAAGCAACGTCAGGACTGTGATGGGGTCGTGCGGGACATTCCATTCCTCGTTCCAGAACGCCCACCATTGCCGGATATCGGCGTCAAGCGCTTCTCCCAGCGGGCCGGCCCGCAGCGATCAGTTCGAGCTGGTCCCGGCGCATCTCCACTTGGCGGGTCACTTCAAGGCCGGTGACGGTGATGTTGAGGGAGGATGCGAAAACGGTCCGAGCTGCTTGGTCATCACTGCGGAAATTGTGCTCGGTCTCGCCCGTGCCGAACGCTCCGCCCATGATCCACAGATGCCGCACATTGCGCTCGAATGCTGGATCAGCTTCAAGGGCCGCTGCGATGTTCGTTAGGGGTCCGATTGCCATCACATCGATCTCGCCGGGATGGTTGGCGACTTCCCGCACGAGATACGCGACAGCGTCCTCGGACTCGATGATTTCCTGCGGAAGTCCTTCATGCAGGGAACCCTCGTGGCCGGGCCACCACACTTCGCGGCCTGACTTCGGACTGGCAATTCCTTGATATACGGCGATATCCCGGCCTGACAGTTTGCCGAACCGCTTTGCGAGACGCGCCCGCAGCAGTGTGTCGCCATACACGGTAGTGACGCCAAGGAGTTCAGCCTCGGGCGAGCCAAAGATCAGGGCCAAAGCCAGTGCGTCGTCGACGTCGGATCCAATGTCAGTGTCAAGAATGATGCGGTGCTGAGCACCCATGGTTGTTCCTTCTGTAGATTAATTCGGGCAGGGCTGTGCCATGCCGAGGTGGTTGATAGGGAGTTACTTGAGCCCGGTGGTGGTGACGGACTGGATGAAGAAGCGCTGGAACCCAATGATGATGGCGAGTGGAATCACTGTCAGGACTATCGATCCAGCGAACATGACGCCGTAGTCCACGTTGAACTGGCCTTGGAGATTGGACAGGGCGATAGGACCCAGGATGTGCTGCTCGTCCGTGCCATTGAGCAACGGCCAAACGTAGGACTGCCATTGGAAGAGGAAGAGCGTCAGACCAGCACCAATGAGGGACGGAACCGATAGCGGCAGATAGATCCGCCGGAAGATGCCCCACCACCCCAACCCGTCCAACCGGCCTGCCTCCACGAGATCCTTGGGGATGGCAAGGAAGAACGTGCGCAACAGGAAGATCGCCATGCCGTTGCCCAGACCGGGAAGGATGAGCCCGGCATAGGTGTTCTGCAGGTTCCAGTCACGGAAGAGATCCGCCAAGGGAATTGCGATGGCGTCGAACGGGATCAGGAAGCTCACGACAACCACCACAAAGACGGCGCCGCTTCCACGGAACGGAATGGCAGCCAGGGCGAACGCTGCCATGGAACAAATCACGAGGCCGATCACCACCGTGGCCGCACTGACGAAAACCGAGTTCAGCATGGCCAACCCCAGGTTGCTGCGCAGCAGCTCGGCATAGTTGTCCAGGTTCGGCGTCAGGGTGAAGAACGTCTCCCATTGCAAGGGGTTGAGGTAACGGAACGTATCGCCGCCGGGCCGGAGCGAATTAACGAACGTCCACCAGAGCGGGATCAGGAACAACAGCCCAACGCAGGCGCCCAGGACACTCAGCGCGATGTAGCCAACGGTCCGGCGGCCCGGAGCTTTGGTTGCGGCTGCCGCGCTCATGCCGCATCAGAGCTCCGAAGCAGCCGGAATTGCACAGCAACGACGGCGAGGGTCAGTAACACGAGAATGATCACTTCCGCTTGGGCTTTACTAAGATCCCCGAGGGTGTAGGCCCGGGTGTAGATGTCATACATGAGCAGGTTGCTCGAACCTGACGGACCGCCCTTGGTGAGTATTTGGACGGGCGCGAAAATCAGGAAGTTGGAAACGGTGTCGGCAACCAGGACGAAGGCAAGAGGTCGGCGGACCAAGGGGAACGTGACGGACCAGAGCTTCCGCCAGGCCGAAGCTCCATCAATGGATGCGGCCTCGTAGAGTTCGTTGGGAACATCGTTGATACCGGCGATCAGGAACAGCATCCAATAGCCGACCCCGATCCAGCTCAAGAGCACCATGATGGAAGCCAGCGACTGCTGCGGCGAGGTCAGGAACGGCTGCGCCGGAAGTCCCAGAAGGTCCAGGAATGAATTGCCCAGGCCGTCCGGCCGGTAGATTACGCTCCACACAACCGCAGAAACTGCAGGAGGGACTGCTATGGGAAGGACAACCAGGGAGCGCCAGACCTTCGCGCCGGCAGCCTTGCGGGTGTAGAGAACAGCAAGCAAGAACGACACAGCAATCTGGAGAGGGTTCACGATTGCCGAAAAGACGAGCGTCACTAAGAGGGCGTTGTTGAAGTCTGCATTGCCAAAGAGATCTGCATAGTTCTCAAAGCCCACAAAGACTGTTCCGCCGCGCAGAAAGCTTTCCCGGAACAGGCTCTCCCACAGGGCCACGCCCGCGGGTGCAAGACGAAGCACTATCAGGCTGATCAAAGCCGGGGCCAGGAAGGCGCCCGCTACTGCCACCAACGATGCACGCCTCCTGCGACGGGACGGACGCATAGCCACGGCTCGATGCTGCGTTGCAGGTGGACGCTTGATTGTTTGCGACGGGGACATGGCTAGAGCCGCTTCCAAGCATCAGAGATCTGTTGAGCTGCCTGCTTCAGCCGTTCATTGACCGGACTTCCATTTCGGATATCCGCGAAGGCCTTGCCCATGATTTCTTCAAACTGGATGTAGCCCACACTGACAGGGCGCGGCTTGGCCGTTTGACTGTTTTCGTGTGCGATCAGCTCGGCCAACCCCTTGCTCTTGTCGCCACCCAGCGCCTCCAGCTTGGGCAGATACTGGGCCGTTGCAGCGCTGTTGGCCGGGATGATGGTGGTCGCTTCGGTGGTGGCGAGGTTTCCCGCCGGGTCCAGGGACGCAAACTCCAGGAACTTCTTTGCGGCAGCCTTGTTCTTGGATGCGGGATTGATGCCCCACGACCACGAACCTGTTGGCGTTACCTGGCTTCCGCCCTCGAAGTACGGCATGGGCGCCACGCCCCAATCGATGTTCGACTTAGCGAATCCGCCAACATCCCAGGGACCTCCAACGAAGTACGCCACATTGCCGGATGTGAAGACCGGACTGGTCTGGAAGCCGCCAACACCCCGCGGAGAAAGCCCTGAGGAGAACGTGTCCGCGTACCACTGCATGGCCTTTTCCCAGCCGGCATTGTTGATGTCGGTGGTCAGCATCTTGTCACCCGTGATGCCTGAACCTCCACCGGCGGACTCGGCGAGCGGCTGCAGCTGGTAGTACGCCTCTACCTGTTCCAGCAGCAGGCCGTATTGCGTCCCCGCGGCCTGGACCTTCCTGGCGTCGGCAACCACCTGTTCCCACGTCATACGGTGGGCCGGATCGACCGAGGGGTGCTTTACGCCTGCAGAATCCAAGGCCTTCTTGTTGAAGAACAGCATCTGGGTGGAGTTCCAGATGGGCAAAGCCCAGAGCTTGCCTTCGGAGACGTTCACACTGAACTGCGCATCAGGAACGGCGGCCTTGGTCTGCTCTTTCAGGTCGCTCAGGTCCTCAAGGAATCCTTGGGCAGCCAACTGGGAGAGCCTCGGCTGATCGACGGTGTAGACATCGATCGTGTCGTCCTTGGCGCCAAGCCGTTGTTGAAGTGTTGGGTTGAGTTGGTCAAAAGGCACCTGCGAGTACTTGACGCTGATGTCGGGGTTCTTAGCCTTGAAAGCGGCAATGACTGGTGCAAACGTCGCCGGGTCTTCAGGACCAAGCAGGTTGACGGTTCCTGTACCTGGACCCTCGCTTCCCATTGCCTGACCTGGATTCTGGGAGCTCGTGGAGCAGCCGGCTAGGAAGATCGCACCGGCGGCAAACAGCGACGTCGCTGCTAAGAGTTTGCGCTTCACGGGAAGCCTTTCTGGAGATTGAGTCGAATGCGAGAGGAGCATCTAACCGGTTAGACTACTCGGCCAAGATAGCTTTGACAAGGGATTCCCAAGAGTTCAAATGGCAAGCGGCCAGCCTGTATGATCAACTCATCTACCCGGTTAGACCCCCGACATCAGGAGAAGCCAATGCCGACAGCCAGAGACGTGGCAAAACTGGCTGGAACGTCCAACGCTGTTGTGAGCTATGTGTTCAACAACGGGCCCAGGGCGGTTTCCGCAGATGCGCGGGAACGCGTACTCAGGGCTGCCAAAGAACTGGACTACAAACCAAACGCGTTGGCTCGTGCACTAAGTGCGGGCAAAACCATGTCCATCGGCCTCATCGTCCCGGACATCGCCAATCCATTCTTTGCCGAACTTGCCCGAGCGCTGGAGGTTGCCGCTGCGGATCGCGGCCACCTTCTTTTGATTGGCGACTCCGCAACTATGGAGGAGCAGGAACGCCGCCTGATGGAGTCATTCATTGAAAGGAAAGTCGACTCCATCATCCTTGTCTCGCTCTTGGACGAACCGGACCTGAAACCGATCAATGTTGCCGGCCTGCCTGTCGTGGCACTCCACCCACTGTCCGCCGGGCAACGTGCGTCGTCGTTGAGCATCGACTACGAGCAAGCCGCCTACGTGGCTACGCGTCATCTGCTGGACGAGGGCTATCAGAGCATCGGCCTGCTCAATGGACCGGTGGACTCTGTGGGCACCCGGCAACACACCTCGGGTTTCGAGCGCGCCGTTGCTGGCACGTCCGTAGCTGTCTCCCGGCGGGCTTCACCTATCTCCCGGGCTGGAGCAGCCGAGGTTGCAATGGACTGGCTCCGCGCTTCCGATGCCCCGAGGTCCATCTACGCAACAACCGACGAGCAAGCGCATGGTGTCCTCTTCGCCGCGTACACCCTGGGACTTGCCGTTCCGGATCAGTTAGCGGTGATAGGGGTCGACGGCACCGCAGCCTCCGCGTTTTCCGTGCCTCCCCTGTCTTCCATCCGGCAACCGACACAACTCATTGCGAACCGTGCGGTGCAAATCCTCATCGACGGGACCAGTGACGGAACCACCGTGACCGAACTCTTTGACTTCGAGCTGATCGTTCGAAAATCGTCCCGCGCCTGACAAACCGGACCGTTCAGAGGCTGAGCCCCATGGCAGCTTTTGGCGGCGAAAACAACCGTTGAATCTCCCCAAAGCCCCGGAGTAGGGTGGCCGGACCGTCCAACCACATCATCGTCTGGGAAAAATCTGGGAGAACCATGACACATGTGAGACGCCAACTGGCTGCGGTCACCGCAGCCCTGGCCCTGAGCGTGACTAGCGGAGCGGTGGCGGGTCCTGCCTTCGCCGATCCTCGCGAAACTGACAAAAACCCCACTGCCACCGGGTACGGCGGCGCGGTAAGCACGGTGGATCCGGAGGCTTCAGCGGCCGCCATCGAAGTCCTCCGCAAGGGCGGTAACGCTGCGGACGCGGCTGTGGCCGCAGCTGCCACGCTGGGCGTCACGGAACCGTATAGCGCAGGCATCGGAGGCGGCGGCTACTTCGTGTTCTACGACGCCAAGTCCAAGAAAGTCAGCACCATTGATGGCCGCGAAACGGCACCGGCAACTATGCCGAACGATGCTTTCATCGATCCCGCCACCGGCAAGCCCTATCTCTTTACGACCAAGAGGCCCGAACTGCCAACCAGCGGCGTCTCTGTCGGCGTCCCCGGCACCCCTGCCACGTGGGAACGCGCACTTGAGCGTTGGGGAACTTTGGACTTGGGCGAGGCACTAAAGCCGGCAATCAAGGTAGCCAACCGAGGGTTCGTGGTAGACGAGACGTTCCGGAACCAGACGCTGGACAACAAGTTCCGTTTCAACACCTTCACCTCCACCCAGGACCTTTTCCTCCCCGGTGGCGACGCTCCCGCCGTCGGGAGTATCTTCAAGAACCCCGAACTGGCCGAGACGTACCGCCTGCTGGCGAAGCAAGGCACCAGCGCTTTCTACACGGGTCCGCTCGCAGAAGAAATTGTTTCCGCAGTAAAAGCACCGCCGAAATCCGGCGAGACTGACCTGCCCGTACCGGTCGGGTTCATGACAACCGACGATCTCGCCGGGTACAAAGCCATCGACCAGGATCCGACGCACGTGAACTACCGAGGCTATGACGTCTACGGAATGGCGCCGTCCAGCAGCGGTGGAACCACTGTTGGCGAGTCGCTGAACATCCTGGAAAACTTCGAGCTCAAGGACATGCAGCCGGTGGACGCGCTGCACCACTATTTCGAGGCCAGCTCGTTGGCGTTCGCCGACCGTGGCGCTTATGTGGGCGATCCGGCCCTTCGTTGATGTTCCCACTGATGTCCTCACAGACCCGGTTTTCGGGAAGGAACGCGCCTGCAAGATTGATCCGACTGCTGCAGCTCCCAAGCCGGTTACCCCGGGAGACATAACAACGTACGACGGCGCGTGCCCGGCCGCGGCTGCACCGCTCGCCGACGAGACGGACACAGAGAACATTTCCACCACCAACCTGACGGTCGCCGACAAATGGGGAAACGTGGTGGAGTACACCCTGACCGTTGAGCAAACAGGTGGATCCGGAATCGTCGTCCCGGGCCGCGGATTCCTCTTAAACAACGAGTTGACTGACTTCAGCGCCGAATACAAGGCGACTGATCCCAACAGGATCCAGCCAGGCAAACGTCCCCGTTCTTCGATGTCGCCCACCATCATCCTGCAAGACGGCAACCCGTTCCTGGCCCTCGGTTCGCCGGGCGGATCCACCATCATAACCACCGTGCTGCAGACCATCCTGAACCGCATTGACCTGGGGATGGATATCTCCGAGGCTATCGCCGCTCCGCGGGCTGCTCCTCGAAACGGTCTCACCGTGAGTTCCGAGCCGGCGTTCATTGATGCTTACGGCCCCGCGCTGGAATCGTTGGGCCATGATCTGGTCCCGGCCGGTGATGCTTTCACCTCGGCGGCCGAAATAGGCGCAGCTACGGCGATTGAGTTCGGCGAAGGCGGAAAGCTCACGGCTGCAGCTGAGCCGACGCGTCGTGGAGGTGGATCGGCGATGGTTTTGAAGCCAAGCAGCGGGCCGTGATTGACGTAGGTATTAGCCAGGAAACAGGCCTCGGACTGTCGCCTGAAGCTTGTCCAATGCAGGGCTCCGTTGGTTGCCGGCAGGTTGGGTGTCGGCAGCGAACTTCATGAGTCCGCGGCAGGCAAGTCCCGCGTCTGTCAGTTCACCGCTCAACAGGAAGTCCATCAGCTCGTCACTTGGCAATAGCCGAACGAAGCCCGCCTCGGACGCGTCCCACAAGGGGTCGTTGCCGGGGCGGGCTTCTGCTGCGATGACGAGGTGTTTGCGCCTGCTTGAGTTGGCGGACCACCACTCGGATCCTGCGTAGTAGATGGCCGACGAACCATAGCCCGTTTCCTCCGCCAACTCGCGTTGGGCCGCATCTACCGGAGTTTCATTCTCGTTCAAGTAGCCCCCGGGCAGTTCAAGCAAGGTCTTCCCTGGCCCGACGCGGAACTGCTCAAACAGCACCACCTCGGTTCCGCCCTCCGTGAAGGCGAGAACCGCGGCGGAGTCCGGGCTGGCAATCACGTCCCAGGTTGAAACTGAGCCGTCAGCTTCCAGGTACGTGTCCTGGTTGATGGTGACAAAACCTTTGTACGCCCGCGTAGTCCAGAGTTTTCGCCACAATTCGTCCAAATTGCTCACTCTTGGCGGTTGGTCTTGAGTTCCCGGCAGAATCTCCACAACATCACCAACGAAGCCGCCGCGATGATGATTCCGGACACAAGGGACCAAACAGATTCGCTGCTGCTTGAGAGGAGAATATAGACGGCGTAAGAGGCCATGGTGAGGGCGAGAAGAAGCCATACCAGCGGTTTACGATTCACAATGAGTTCCTTGATTTCTTGATGGTTATCAGGCCAAGTCACGCTTGGAGAACACGTCGCAGGCTGCCCCCAAGACGATTAACAGCCATGCAAGAGCCCCGGAGAAAGACCCCGACGGCGGTATGTGGACTGCCGCTTGATTCGCCCAGTCGGCAGCTTGGAACGGAAAGAGGTACGCCCCGGCATTGCCCAGGGGCAGGACCTGCGGAACCACCAGACTCAGCGGAACTGCGAAGAGGCTCACAAGATGGCTGCGAATGAGGGACCCGATCGCGAATCCCCAAACGGATCCCATCGCCGCCATTCCAGCGAAGGCCAGCACCACCTGTGGGCTGACCTGCCATCCTTCTGGAAATAGTGCTCCGGACAAGCCGAAGGCGGCGCCGACGATCACACCGCTCAGGAGTGCTGCAAGAACTGTTGTCAGTGCTCGGGCAATAAATGCCGGGATCCTTTGGAACAACAGGACCCTGCGGGTAAGGCACCCTGCCCGGAAGTCGGCCGTGAACGAGCAGGAGCCCATCACGCCCGCACCCGTGAGCATGAGCGACAGGCCTGCCTCTCGGAGAGGTCCTTCGGGAGAAGGACCACCCGTGGTGGGTTCCAGATTGGCTGCCACCAGGAGCGTGCCCAGTAGACCGAGAACCAGCACGGACGCAGTCCCGGAGCCTTTCCACAGCCACGGACGGCGAAGATCGGCAAGAAGCACGGGCATCATCTAGAACTCCTTTCTCTGGAGCACCGCGACGAGGCAGGCGCCGGCTGCGAGTAGCCACGCCAGCGACACCAGGAACGCGGAGCCTGGTGGAAGAAGGCCCTCAAAAGGCAGGGAGGCAATGCCCGCCAACGCGCCGGAGGGCAGCCATCGCCCTATTTCGGGCTCGTTTGCCACGACGGGCAGTTCGACGGCGAGCGGTATCAACATGGTGACGATCGTCGTCGCGTAGTAATGCCGAATAATCCAGCCCAGCGAGCAACCCCACAGGGAAGCAACAGCTGACGCGGCCACGACGCCGGGCAAGGACCGCCAGGACTCTGGGGAGAAGAGTTCTGCGCGCAATTCCGGCGTCAGGGTGAAAACGACGCTGGCTCCCCAAGCCAGAATTCCCGCCGCCAGGGTGCCAAGGCCAACCACGAGCGCAGCAGCGTACTTGACCGCCACAAGCTGCACTGACCCGGACATCACTAGGCTGTGTCGGAGCGTCCCGTAGTAGGACTCGCGTGTCACCAGGTAGCTCCCGGCAAACGTGGTCACGATCGCAATGCTGGTGGCCAGAGCCCAAAACGCTTGAATATTTTCCGTCGCGGACAGCTGATCGGCACTATCCGGCCAGCCCAGGAAGTTGGCCACGAACCAGGGCACCAAGGCGCTGAAGGCCAGGATGCCCAGAATCGAATATCCGCTGAAGTACCTGAGTAGCTCTGCGCGTAGTCCACAGGCCCAGTTGGAGTGGGGACGCCCCGTCACCGGGCACCCTCCAGGATCTTGAAATACGCCGATTCGAGGCTGCCGCCACCAAGATCCTTCGCTTCCTCAAGGGTCCCGTGGAACAACGTCCGCTGCTTCAGGAAGACGACGTCGTGGACCACTTGTTCGAGCTCCAATAGCTGGTGGCTTGAAACCAAGGCACTCCCGCCGGATTCGGCGAACCCGTGGAGAAAGCCGCGCAGCCACTGGATGCCTTCCGGGTCCAGACCGTTGGCAGGCTCGTCGAGGACAAGCAGCCGGGGGTTTCCGATGATCGCGGATGCAATCCCGAGGCGTTGTTTCATGCCCAGCGAGTAGTCCCGGACCTTCCTGTCCGCGTGGGCTGCAAGATCCACCTGGTCCAGGACCCGCTCAACGTTTTCCCTGCCCACCCCTGCTGCCAACCGGCAGATCTGCAGATGGCGGCGCCCCGTTAATCCGGGCTCCACTTCCATCCCGTCCAAGTTCACTCCAACCTTGGTGGCCGGCCTCTTGAGCGAGCGATAGTCCATTCCGAAGACCGTTGCACGACCCGACGTGGCCTTCACCAGGCCTGTCAGCCCGGCGAGCGCCGTACTCTTTCCCGCACCGTTGGGGCCGATCAATCCCACAACCCGCCCGGCCGGCACATTGAACGTCAGATCGTCGACGGCAAGCCGTTGGCCCCTTCGCTTGCTGAATCCCTCGAAGCTGGCGTGGATTGTCATGAGTGCCCTTTCGTTGATTCGTCGGGTTCGGCTTGTCCGGGCCATAACGGCGAATGTGAAATGGCTTGCCAGAGCCACTCCGCCACATTCGTTTGGCGCCCGCTGATTACCTCCGCCCGCCCCGATGCGGGGAGGGTGGTGTTTCCTTCCAACTGGCCGACGTACGCCAACACGGGCAGGGTGGTGTCTGCGAGCGCTATCGGGACGACGGTGTCCACCGGTGCCATGGTTGACGACGGCGGGAGGTCGCCAATGGTGGCCCGGCCCAGGTTTTGATGGATGATCATTCCCTGCGACTGCAAGGTGACGCTGTCGCCCGGTTCCAGCGATTGATCGGCAGCTTGGTTGGATGTCACGATGAGCAGCTGACCATTCACATAGGTGTAGCCCGCAATGGTCACAGGACGTACAGGGATTACGACGAGAAGCGCCCCGATGGCAAGAGTTCCCAAGAGCATGATGAGGGCACGCCTCCACACTGGGCTGCCGTTCTGCGCGGCCACGCGGAAAAACTGAATCAAGCTTCTGCAAGCCACCACGACGAGCAGGCAAAGGACGGCAAAGACCACAATGTGCCCGGCGTAGCCGAGCTGCAGGAAAATCGGCACGACGCGTTGGAAGCCAATGACCATGAAGCCGACGCCTGCAATGGAGCTCGCCAACCCGAACCAGGGAAGCAAACCATTACCGCGAAAGGTGGCGCGCGCTCCAAGAAACCTTGAGCAAAGGACGTCGGCCAATGCCTTTATGGATTTCCGGCGAAGGTGGGGAATGTCCACAGCGGCCATCAAGGCAACGTAGCCGTCCAGCTTGATGAACGGGAAGAGATTCAAAATGGCGACGGCCCAACAAATGACCCCATACAGCAGCGCCGCATCTTTCACCGAGGATGCCGGTAGGAAAGCCTGCGCCGCCAGCGCAATGCTCCCTAAGCCAAGATGCACCAGGGGCCCTGCCAGGGCAGTCACAACCCGCTGCTTCCGGGAGCTCAACCGCCAGCCATCGGTTACGTCGCAGAAGAATGCCGGAGATAGGTAGAACAACATGATGCCAATGCGTCGAGGTGTACCGCCAAAGTAGCTGAGGGCCACTCCATGGCCGAGTTCATGCAGCAACGTGGAGGCCAACATCGCACCTGCAACATTGACGTATACATCCAGGGCCAGTGGGCGTGCCAAGACCCGCCAAATGTCCGGCCCAGCTGCCAGGGCGCCGAGGATGCCGCCTACGAGGAGCAAGGCAACGGGAAACGCAGCTATTGGCCGCGCCACGGCAGCAACAACAGGCCGGAATATCGTCAGGATCGGCGCCGGATTGAACAAGGTGAACTGCACCGTTAACGGTGCCCGGAACTTGACCCTGCGTTCCCTCGGCAGGTGCGCACCGCCGTCGAAGATGCCGGTGTGCGTCAGCTGGCGAACGATTCCCATGACGTCGGCGGCAGTCCAAGGAGGCCCCAAGGCGTTGGGCAACCTGGGCAGGATTTTTCTGGCCGTCAATTGTCCTGAGCACAGCAGCTACATCTGCTGAAACGCGAGCTTTGGGCACACTGTTCATGGCAACAATCCAAGGACCGCCATCGCGTAACGGTTGATCAATGGAGGCCGATGCGGCCAGCTGCACCGGCCACTGAGCTGGTACCGGAACCTTGGGTGGTCCGGACAGATATGGCCTTCTCATATCAGTGGGTGCGGTGTTGTGGACGAGCCCGATGGGTCACCGACAGATCCTGGGGGCATACGAACCAGTCCTTTGGTTTCATCCATCGTCAGGGGAACCGCGCCTGGGCAAATCGCCTTGCCGGCTACCCAGCCGAGCTCCTGAATGGCCGCTGGGAGGCGGTGGGTGA
Source organism: Arthrobacter sp. StoSoilB13 (assembly GCF_019977255.1). Taxonomy (NCBI): domain Bacteria; kingdom Bacillati; phylum Actinomycetota; class Actinomycetes; order Micrococcales; family Micrococcaceae; genus Arthrobacter; species Arthrobacter sp. StoSoilB13. Next base: position 2,311,864 of record NZ_AP024647.1, read on the forward strand.
GGCTGACCCAGTGCGACTGAATGTCACGCCTCGCCAAGTACTTCACCAGGGCATCGACGTTCGGTACGTGTTTGACCGGCGGAAAGTGGGCGGGCCTGAAGGTTCGAACCCACAAATGCAATCCAGCCAGGGCTTGACCGGTGGTCCAGAAGTCAGCACGGGATTCGTCGTCTGTCACCTGCGATGATGAAACTGTTGAGGGCGTGCGCGCCAGGAAGAGTTCGCGGATCTGCAGGCCTTCCTGGAGGGCTCCCGCCAGTGCGACGACGGGATCGGCTGCTGCCTTGAGGCCAACGGCACCGAAGTGCCCGGGCTCCCGGGGGCCGGTGATGACGCAGACCGCTACATGCAAGGGACTTTCATCGTGCGGGACAAACGCGAGGGTGGGCTCAATGCCTTCAGCGCGTGCAGCCGCCACGAGCCGCAGGAAACTCCGTGTCCCGGGCGCGTCGAGAACGTCTGCCGGCATCGCCCCAGACACAAACTTGTTGAGCGGAATCCTCTGGCGCCATGCGGAAAGGAAGGCATCCCGCTCAATGACTTCGCCGATGCCGGATACTTGCGCAAAGCGTTCTGACGGCCCGGAAGCTGCGCCGTTCGGCGAAGGGTCAAAGAAGCGGCTCCAAGGTTCGGGAGACGTGGAGCCGCCGGCGCTGTAGTCCACCACGGCAGCTGGCACATGCGATTCCTGGCCCGTCAGCAAATCCGTTGCCCGATACCACGGGAAGTCGAAGGCGAGGGCAGATGCGCGGCCCAACCCTGCGGTGACGAAATCGATGCGCTTGTCCGTTCCGACGCTCCCGGCAAGAAGATGTTCGACGTCAGCCGCCCCGGGCACCAAAGCGAAACGCTCAACGGCCTCGCCAGCGCCCCGCGTCATGGAGGACCGCTTCTTCACGTCAAAAGCTCCGACGGCGGTTGTGAACCCTTTCCCATCCGGGCACACATTTGCCAGCGAAGCTACGGTACGCCAGAGCCCAACATCGTTGGGCAGGTAGACCGTCGCCTCGGAAACCAGCCCGAACGAAGGATCAAGGGTACGTACAGGATCGATGCTCACCTGCCACACACCCACAACTCGATGTCGTTCAGGCCCGGCACCGGGGTGGCGATACGGACCAGCCGCCGTTCGAGGATGGTGAGACCCTCTGCCAGCACTTCCTCCTCGATGAGGCTGTTACTGACGAAAGCGATGTCGCTCGAATACGCGGACGATCGGTACGTACCCTCTTCATTGAAGCCAACATGGATCATGGTCACGTGTCGGGCCCCGTTCATCGGATCACGACTTTCCACGGTGATGAGGAATGCGTCCTCGCCCAGCGCCGAAACTGTCGTGCCGCCGTCGTGTCCTTCCGAGGCCTGGTGACTGTCCGCGTTGAGTACGGTCAAGAGGAAGCGGCCGTCGGGCGTCAAGCAGTCACGGACGCGGCCGAACAACTCCCTCCTGCCATGAGAATCCATGAGCGTGATGGAACTTGCGCCGAGAACGACGCAACCGTAGCCGCCGTCGACCTCAAATCGGGACATATCCGCTTCGACCAACTGCACCGCCACCCCGCGAGGATTGAATGCCGTGGTTGCGATCCTTTCCGCGAGTATCGCGAGCATTTCCGGCGAAGAATCGACGGCGGTCAGCGAACGTCCGAGGGCAAGGAGGGGGCGGGTGATCCGGCCCGATCCCGCAGCCAGTTCAAGAATGGGGCCGGTGGTTTTACGTGCTGCAGCCAGGATCTCGGGAAGTTCGGTCAAATCGTCAGCGGTGATCTGATCGTAAAGGCGTGACCCTGAAACGCTGTACAAATCCTCGGGTGGATCCATGTGGCCAAGGACGCGCAGGATGGCATCGGCGGACTTGTCGGGTGGGGTATTCATCAGCTCGTGTTCTCCGGGAGTTGGTTGGTGTCCGGGTTACACGCGGGCGGCAGCGAAAGGTCGCGCCGCCCGCGTGCACCAGTTAGGTGGCGGCGATTCCGACAAAGATGCCGGCGATGATGATGACGTCACCAACGCGCATGTACCACGGCGTATCGTCCGGGGTGTCGAGGTTCTCCAGTTCTTCGATGGTCAGCTGCAAGTTCGGGTTTGCGATCATTCCGTTCTCCTTTCTTTGTTGTTGCTCTTTTGTTGTTGGCCCGTTCCGTTTCCGGGACGGTTAGGTAATGCTGACGGCGATAATGCCGATGGCAACTCCCTGGGACACTCCGATGAACCAGTTGTTGAAGTCCGGGGTTTCCAGCGACTCGATCTCCTGGATGGAGATGTTGAGCTGTTTCTGCATTTGCGTTCACCTCCCTTCGCTGCGGGTTGAAGGACTGCGCGTATTCGTCAGGTAATGCTGACGGCGATCCCGATCAATGCGAGGCCCACGGTGATGCCGTGGATGCGTTCGCTCCAGTCGTCAGGGACGTCGATGCTTTCCAGTTCCTCGACGTTGAGGTCCAAGGTCCTGGGTGCAAGAGTGCTGCTCATGGTGCTCACCCCCTTTCCCTTACCGCTCGTAGCTCGCCCACTGGGCCTGGCAAGATTTGTTGTTCCAGCCCTGCTTTGGAGAGGACATGCTGGACCTGCACGGCATCAATGCCCCGCAGCATCGGCAGCCCACCGCCCCAGTTCCGGAGGGCGGCCTCGGAAGTCTTCATCAACGCCTGCTCCCCGATGACGTCCAGACCCGCAATGCCCCAGCGCCACATCAATTGGTTGATGCCTTTGGCGGGGTTGGGATCCAATGAAGGATCCGCATCTACAACCACGGACCAGAGCTTCAGGAGTCTTTGTTGGTCTCCCCAGGCTGCGTTTCCCTTGGCTATCTCAGCCCAGATGGGACCCATCACCGAGGCGGTGGCGGTCATCTTTCGGGCCCCGGTGACGTGGGCGAGTTCGTTGGCGACATACCAGTGCTTCGCTCCGTACGGATCACGGCCGATCAGGGCCCCAGCCGGTGTGGGTCTCCATGCTGAGGTGGGCTGCCGTCAGTCTCAGCTCGGGCGCATCCTCACGTGTCACTCGATTCCCGAGCCGGACGATCCGCGCCAAAAGTGAGTGACCGTCGTCGTCGAACACGCTTGGGCTGCTGCCAATCATGGTCCCTGCCACCCGGAGGAACGCCTCAAGCAACCCTTCGAAAAGCAGCTGCGTGGGCAGGGTGGCGAGATTGTCGGCGTCGAGCACGGCCACGTCACCTGTGAGGTGACGTGAGGAGATCAAACGGCGTCCGACGGCGGTGTCCAGGCACGCTACTGCGCTGACTTCAGCGCCGGTCCCCACGGTTGACGGCATGAGGATGGTGCGGGAGCGCTCGTTTGGATAAGCGACCGGAGGCAGGACTATCAGACCCGAACGTTTGGCATGGCGTTCGACGAAGACCGTGAGGCTCGGGTCCGCAGTGAACAATGCCGCGAGTTTCACTGCATCCATCACGGAACCGCCGCCAAGTCCCACAACTGTCCGAAGTCCGTGTTTGCGGACAAAGCTGCCCACAACCCGCAGGGTTTCGACTGTGACCGGGGCAGCGTTCAGCTCCAGTGTTGGCGCTCCCTTTAGGTCGCGCGCCAACAACGCATCCCTCTGACCCGTGAGTGCCTTGTCCACCACGAGTCCGGTCCGGCCACGGGTGAGTCCGCCGATATATTTGGGTGCCATCCCTGGGTCGAGGACGATGCATCGCGTGTTCCATATGCGATCGGCGATCATGCGAAAACACCGTCGCGTTCCGCCTTTGCCAGCCCATCGACCATGGCCGCATGCAGTTCCCCGAAGTTCTCCCGTGTATAGATCAGTGCTGGCAGCAGCTGGATCCGGCCTGGCCCAGGCTGCACGATTGCCCCGGCTTGATGGATCCGCCGGACGACCGCCAGGACACCGTTCGGAGAAAGGGGTGATCCACTGTCGGTTCGCAGCAGGACGCCCCGCAAGCACCCCCGTCCAGAGGACCCGGCAACCCCTGGACTTGCCTGGAGTTTGGCAATGAGCTGGTCGAGGCCTTCTGACACCCGGTGAGTCAGAGTGTTGTGATCCAGCCTTTTCATCTCGGAGATCGTGGCGAGAACCGCGGCACAGGTAGCTGGGGTTCCGGCTTGGGTTTCGCCGTGGACAAAGACGGCCTCGTTCTTATCGAAGAGCTGGCTTATGCGCTGGCCGATGAGGAGGGCGGCACATGCGCTGGTGCCGTTGGTAAGTCCCTTGGAAGTGACAACGACGTCCGGGGCTTCCCGCCACTCATCTGAAGCGAACCACCCTCCGATACGGCCGAACCCGGTGGCGACTTCGTCAGCTACGACGAGGAAGCCATGCTCATCCCGGTGTTTGAGGAGTGCAGCCAGGAAGGCGTCCGGTACAACTTCCGCACCCGAACCAAGGACGGGCTCAACGACCACCGCTGCTACGCGGTGCCCCTCCCGTTGCATGAGTTGGGCCAACTCCACGCCTCCGTCGTCGAACCGGATATGCCGGACGTTCCGCCTGTCCACCCCATATACGGCTTGGCCGAGGTCGTCGCCGCTGAGTGCCTGGCTGGCGTAGGTGAGCCCGTGGTAGCTGCCGCTTAGCCCGATGACGAGTTTGCGTTCGGGTTGTTTGTCCAGGACGAAGTAGTGGCGCGCGAGTTTCATCACGGCGTCGTTGGCGGCACCTCCGGACGTCGAGAAGAGAATGCGCTCGAAGTGATGCTTCGGCAATTCAAGGAGTGCCGTGGCTGCCTCAATGGCCTTGCGGTGCGCAGTCCGGAAAAGCGGCAGGTAGGAGGCTGTTTCCAGTTCATTGGCTACTGACTCTGCAATCTGTGCATTGCCATAGCCAAGGTTCGTGTTCCACAGGCCGCTCTTTGCGCAGAGTCGTCGCTGCCCGTCCTCGAAATTTACATGGACCCCCCTGGGCCCTGACCGCTGTGTAGCTTGCTGCCTCGAAATCGTGCTGTCTTACAAGTGGAACCCAGAGCGGGACCTGTGCCTGGTGTTTTAGAGGTACGGTCATCTCTTAGTGCCGATGAGGTCAATGCCGAGCTGCTCGAACTGATTCAGGATTGCCGTGACGGATCCTGTTGCTACGGCCTCTGGGACGTTGAGGGCCGACGCTACGACCGCGACGGCAGCGCTGACGTCCCGCAAGTTGGAGATGGCCTCGATGATGGTAGCTGCGTCAATCCCGACCTTGAAGACGCGTCCGGACTGGGTGTCCAAAAGACTGTGCTCGCCACCATGTCGAATGATGAACGGCGCACCGGGCGATGGCAGCTCGCCATTTGTGGATGCTCCGTAGAGGCTTAGGCCGAAGCCAACAAATTGAGTGCTGGCACGGTCCTCCCTGGAGATGAACTTCCAGGCATCCAACGCTGCCAGGTAGCGGGGAATCCATGGTCTGGCGGCCAGCGATTCGCGAACACTTCGGGGGTCGCGAATGGAAGCAATCGAAGACTCCGGCTGCAGCGCGAGCGATCTTCTTTGGAGATCGGAAAAGGGATCGCCGATTCGGCCGATCTTCGCGCCGTACGGACCACTGAGGACTGTTCCGTCGGCCGCAATGTGCAGCCTCGCAAGATCCTGGCAGCTTTGTCCGGTCAACAATCCACGTTCGGCCAAGACTGCGTTGACCTCGATGAGCTGACGAATAAAGTGGCCCGAACGGCGCGCTTCCTCGGCATCGTCGAAGAATGCCAGCCAGTCATCGTCGGAGGTGATGCGGACGAGCGTGACCCCCACAAGATTCACGAAGGGAATGGCTACGTAATCCTGTATCTCCAGGCTGAGCGTGCCGTTCACCAGAAGCTCTTCCCCGGCGGCATCGAAAGTCCCCTGGACTGGAACAAGGCGTTCGTCGTCCGCGTCACCGTTCAGGACAAGAACAACGCATTCCTCACCGGCAAGCTTCTTCGCGTACGGCACATGCTCGGAATTCTCAACAAAAATTGTGCGTCCGGGAATTCGCCCGGATATCCCGGTGATCCACTGATCTACCGCCGCGGCAATGGTCTGTTGTTCATTCAGCGTCAATTACCCAACCCCCAATAGTTTCCCTGTTTCTTGGAACGAAGCTATGGGCTGGAGAAGGTGCCACAGAGGAGGAAATCGAAACTAGGTGGTGGAATGCCCCAAAGATAAGTGCCGCGTGGGGCTATCTAGGTGGAGGGGAATGGTGGTCTAGGTGGTGGAATCAATGCCCGATCATGTCGAGGCAGCCGCCATCCATGACGCCTCCACCTGGGGCGATGTCCACCTCGCCATCCAGCGACACGTATCCATAGACGCAACCGGCAGTGAAGAATCTTTGGGGGAACCTACGATGAACGCGAACTCAGCCAAGCGGATCCGAAGCTACTGGCTAGGTTTAGCCATCTCTTATGGGCTGGCCCTCACTGTTGCGGCCGTGACCGATCGGGAGACCGCCTCAGATGCACCAGCAATTAGCCTCCTCGCGTCTGCCTTCACGGCCGTGGCGATCCTCATTCATGGAACGTCCATAGCGATCTGGGCCGGACCCCTCCTGGGTGGGGTCACCGCCGTCGTCATGTATTTTGGTGCTGGCCAAGTATGGACGGTTCTAAAGTTCGTCTTCTGCGGGCACGGATCGGCCTTCCGAATAGGCAATTCATGACGCGTAGTCGTGACTGCCACAGACCCCGACGGAGTTAAGGTCACCTTCTATTTGTCGCGGGGACAGCATGCCAAGGGCAGCACTTTCTAATGAATTGACTGGAAATGAAACGGTGATTCGTCTATAGTGCCTAATCTATTTTTGGGTGTGCTCATATGACTTGCTGTTCGCCACGACGTCCTATACTGTGATCCATGCATTAATTCAGCAACAGAAATATTTGGGGGGAAAATGGGGAAATTACGTAAGCAAATGGCCGTTATCGCAAGCGCGGCCTTGCTTATCGGACTTGCGGCCACGCCGGCGAGTGCCGAAGTCGGAAAGAAGCTCTCCAATGCTGAAATTGAAGCGCAAATTGATCAGTTTGTTGCAAACAACCCTCAGGACATTGTTGGGCTCAACAAACTTTCAAAGAAGTTGACGGGACAGAGCACCCGAATCTCGCTGAACAATGAGGGTGAGGTCAGCGCGGAGCATGCCCAAGCTGTCCTGAATGGCGAGAGCACGGGGCTTCAGACGATGGCTTTCCCGCAGGACGCCTTCAATGTCTTCGTCACGTACGTGCCGCTGGCACAGGGAAGCCGCCAGTTGAAGGTCTATGGCCAGTGGAACTGGCGGGATGACTTCGTCGGCCAAGGCGCCCCCGAGGACTTGGCTTCCTTGCAGTTCACTTATCCTGACTGTGTTCGGCACGGAAATCTCCTGGCCAATACCGGCAAGTATGATGGAACGGTCACCAATCGTGCCACCCTGCGGGACGCCGGTGTGGGCTCAAAGTCCCCCATTTGGAATATTGCAGATGGTACTTCCGGTTTCGCAAACCTGACCGACAATGGGTACGTCACATCGACGCTGAACGCGGCCAATTGCACAGTTGGTGGTCCGGCGCAGGTGGGAATTGCATTCTCGTACGAGGCAAACCGTGGTGGGAGTGTCGCCAGCGTGTCTGTTGGTTGGGGATTCCTGAACATTGGATATAACAGCCAGGGTGACGTCCTGCGCAAGTCTTCCCAGCCGATCTATGGAGCCCTCTAACTTGGATCTCACTCTCACGCTTTTTGTACCGCTGATCTTTGCGGCAATATTCCTGTATGTCCTTTACGGTGTCATTTATCGTGCCGTAAAGAATGCAATCAAGGATGCTCGTCGTGAACTTGAAAACGATGCGTTGACCAGCCAGGATTCCGGCGGTGCTGAGTCGTAGATTTTGATCTCATGCAGCGAGCCCCGAGATAGCCCTCGGGGCTCGCTGTTGTACGGCAAAGACTCATGGATACTTGATTCCTGCTTTCGAAGCAAGCATCAGTGACAAATTCCTACAGAACCGTCGTCCGCGAAAGCGACAGATCCTTCGTCTCACGGAAGAACAACACCACAACCACCGCGGACACCAAGGCCATCCCCATCAGGTAGAACGCCGGCGCCAACGGAGTCCCGAAGCCAGCCACCAATCCGGTCGCCACGAACGGAGCCGTCCCACCGAACAGGACGTAGGCCAAGGTGTAACCGATCGCAGACCCGGAAGCACGGACCGATGAAGGGAACATCTCCACCAGGGCCGGAACGTTGGACGTACCAATCACCGCAACCAAAGCACCCAGGACACTGGTGCCCAAGATCGCGAAACCGAGTCCCAAAGGCATGATGGAGAATGCCGGAATGGTCATCACCACAAAGCCAACACACGCCACCAGCAGCATCCGCTTGCGGCCGTAACGGTCGCTGGCACGCGCAGCCAAAGGGCACACTGCTGTGTACACCAGCATCGTGACTACGCTCGTAATCATCGATTCAGTGCTTGAGTAGTGAAGGCTCGAGGTCATGTACGCGATCATGTAGCTGCTCATCAGGTAGTAAGCGATCGCGTTGGTGATGCTGTAGCCAAACAGTGTGAAGATCTGCCGCGCGCAAAGCCGGATGGCATCACCCAAGGGCTTCTTCGCCACGTTGCCCCGTTTCTCCAGGCCACGGAACACCGGAGTGTCGTCCACCCTAGACCGGATGTAGAGGCCAATGAGGCCGAGCGGGGCTGCGAGCAGGAAGGGGATTCGCCAGCCCCAAGCCTGAAGGTCGGCCGGGCTCAGAGTCGCAGTAATGGCCGCGCCGAGCAACGCACCGGCAACCGAAGCCAGGCCGACAGTGGCCGGGATGATGCTGGCGTAGGTGGCGCGCTTACCTTCCGGCGCATACTCCACGATGAACGCCGAGGATCCTGTGTACTCACCACCTGTCGTAAAGCCCTGAACCGCACGGAACACGAAAAGCAGAATCGGAGCCCAAATACCGATCACAGCAAAAGTCGGCAGGATACCGATGCAGAACGTCGCAGCGCTCATGATCAGCACGCACAGCCCAAGCATCTTGTTCCTGCCAATCCGGTCACCGTAACGTCCAAAGAAGGCCGCGCCGAGCGGCCTGGCGATGAAGCCGCCGGCGAAGATCGCCCACACGGCCAGGAGTGACGCCGTCGTTGAATAGTCCGGGAAGAAGAGCTTCGCGATGGTCACGGACATGACCGCATAAGCCGCGGAGTCGAACCACTCGACAAAATTTCCGACGGCGGCTGCCGCAGCGACGCGCTTGAGGCTGCGTCGGGGGGAAGACTCAGTTTCAGCGACTTTCTCGGTCATCGTATTCATGATTGTTGTCCTTCGAGGCGGGGAGAGGCTACAACGTGCGGGAGGTCGCGGAGCTGGGCCCGCTGGACTTTTCCGGTGGCCGACTTAGGCAGCGCGGAGACGTATTCAATGAATCGCGGATAAGCGAAGCGGGAGAAGTTCTCCTTCACATGCGCCACGATGGTTTCGCTCAGGTCCGCTCCCCCCGCGTGACCGGGCATCAGTTCGATCCAGGCCTTGATGGACTGGCCGCGGAGCTCATCGGGCACGCCGGTCACCGACACGTCCCGCACGGGATCGAGTTCGCGAATGACTGCCTCCAGCTCATACGGCCCCCACACGGTAGCCGGACGTTTTGATGACGTCATCGGTCCTCCCCAGGAACCAGAAGTAGCCGTCGTCGTCCGCGTAGGCTTGGTCCTTCGTGTGGTACCAATCGCCACCGAACGCGGCGGCTGACGCCTCCGGCATATTCCAGTATCCCAAGGGAAACTGCGGGTTGGATCGCGCACGCAAGCAGATCTCACCCGTCTCGCCGGCCGCCACTTCCTGCCCATTCTCGTCCAGCAACCGGACCTCCCAACCGGGCAGCGGCTTGCCCATCGAGCCCGGCTTCACCGGGACCTCGGGGTAGTTCCCCAGCAGCGGATAAGACTCCGTCGAGCCGTAGTAGTCCAGCAGGGTCACCCCGTACTGCGACTGGAACCAAGCGATCAAGTCCGGCGTCAGCGGCTCGTTGGACGAGCAAACCGTCCGCAGGGACAGCGGGAAGCGAGCACCGGCGTCGGGCACGTCCTCGCGCATCTTTCGCAGGAACGTCGGATTGACCAGGGCGCTGGTGACACCGTGGTGGCTCATGGCGTCCAGCAGCGCTGCGGGGTCAAAGCCACCTTCCGGCCGAAACACGAGGTGCGTGGCGCCGAGCCGAAGCGGGCCCATGAGTTTGGCGAGCGACCACGCCCAGTCCCCCGCGCCGTAGAACACATCGCCGTCGCCGAGTTGGTGGCAGTACTCGAACTCGTTGTGGCCCAGCAAGGTCCGGTGCGCGTGGACGATTCCCTTGGCCCGGCCGGTGGTTCCCGAAGTGTAGAAGATGAGGGCGGGGTCGTCGGCTTTGGTTTCGACGTTCTGGAATTCAGTGGTTTCGGTGGCGATTTCCGGGCTGTCGACGTCGATAAAGGTGCCGTCGTAGTCCTCGAACAGGTGCTTGGCAGACTCCTCGGCGATGATCACCGACGCACCGCTGTCCTCAAGCCTGAATCGGATGGGTTCCGCGGCCCAGAGCAGCGACATCGTGACCAGGATGGCGCCGGTCCGCAGCACGCCCAGATACGCAGCCGGGGTATCGGAGCGCTGCGGCAGCAGGACGGCGACGCGGTCGCCCTTCTTGATGCCGGCTCGTTGGAGGGTTGCTGCGATTTGCCGTGAGCGGTCCTGGATTTCGCCCCAACTCACCTCTCGTTGACCTTCGACGGCGGACTCCAGGATGAGAGCCCGCTTGTCCCTTGGGTGGTGGTCGGCGACGTCGACGGCCATGTTGTAGAGCTCGGGAACCTCCCAGCGGTGGGAGTTTCGTAGTTCGGTGTAGCGGTCTTGGGTTGCTGTGGTTGTCATCGTTTTGCCTCCTGCTTCTGTTGCATCGCGGCTTAGCGGCGGCCAGCGAGGAAGCGGGCCATCTCGCGCTGGGGTTCGCCCGTGCCGTAGGCCTCGCGGTGGACTCGCTTGGCTTCTGCCATGGCGTCCGCCAGGTCGTCATCTTCCAAGCTGCGCAAACGGTTCTTCGTCAGTCGGACCGCACCCGGAGGAAGGAGGCTCAAGCGCGAGGCGAGGTCCTTCGCGTAAGCCAGCACGCGGCCGTCGTCCGCCAAGTAGTTAAGGAGGCCGAGACGCTGGGCCTCGGCAGCGTCCACCAGTTCGCCGGTGAGGACGAACTGGGAGGTCTTGGACTTGCCGAGGATGCTCCACATGGCCCAGATCCCGGTGATGCTTGGGATGCCGGAGAGGACTTCGGGCTGGCCCATGCGTACTTTGGAGTCGCCGACGCGGAGATCCGCTAGTAGTGAGTACTGGAAACCAGAGCCTGCGGCGACGCCGTTGACTGCGGCAATGGTGATCTGATCGAGGTCGCGTACGGCGCGGTAAAGACGGTCAAAACCGTCAATCCAAGCCTCGGCGGATTCGTGGTCCTCCGGGTTCATGGACGCAGTCTCGGCCAGATCCTGTCCGGCGCAGAAGGCGCGGCCGGTTCCCGTGAGGATGACGGTGCGGATTTCGTCGTTGCCTTTGAGGCCTTCCAGGTGGCCGATGAGTTCGTTGCGCATGGCTTCGGTCCACGCGTTGAGCTTGTCCGGGCGGTTGAGGGTGATGATGGCGGTAGGGCCGGTCTGTTCGAAGAGGACATCTTGGGACATTGGGGCGTTTCCTTTGGTTCGTTGGGCTTCTTGGTTCCCATCTGACCATCGGCGAATGTGACCCGTCTAACATCAATATCTACTCGCCTTGATACCAAACTGATATGGTGCGCAGATGGACCTCCACCATCTCAAGTACTTTGTGGTGCTCTCCGAGGAGCTCCATTTCGGCCGCGCGGCACAGCGTCTGCATATGGCCCAGCCGCCACTTTCGCAGCGGATCAAGGACCTGGAGAAAGAACTCGGGGTGCAGTTGTTCCATCGGCGACGCACCGGCGTCGAGCTTTCCGAGGCCGGGGCCTTGCTGCTGGAACACGCGCGCGGAGTCCTGGATCACGTGGCCATGGCGCAGGAATCGATGCGGCGGATCCGGCCTGGCGCTTCGGGCATCCTGCAGGTGGCAGTGCCGCCGGATACGAACCCTGTGGCGCTGTCCACGATGGTTTCTTCGTTTAGCTCGCTTGCCCCTGACGTCCTGTTGAACTTGCACGAGCTCACCACCGTGGAGCAGGTTGAGCGATTGCGCGACGGCGAACTGGACGTTGCGGTGGTCCGTCACCCTTTGAGCAGCGTGGGTTTCGAGTCGGGGCCGGTGTTCTCGCGGGCACTGGGTGTGGTGCTGAATGCCTCGCACCCGTTGGCTTCTGCGTCTTCTGTGCGCTTGGGCGACTTGGCCGGGAGCTCGCTGATCATCTTCCCACGGCACATGGCACCCACCCTGTACGACTCGTTCCTGCACACCTGCCGGGACGCTGGGTACTTGCCAGCGGCAATTGTTCATGCCAGGAACCAGCACTTCACACACGGACTGATCCTGGCCGGCCGGGGTGTGCACTTCAATGAGGAGCCGTGGACGCCTCTTCCCGCTGGAATTGTGTGGCGGCCGCTGGTTGGTGACCCGTTGGCTTGGCGGACGTCGGCGCTGTGGTTGAAGAGCCGGAGGTCAGCGGAAACGGATGCGTTTGTTGCGGCTGTTGGGGCGGGGCTCAGTGCTGGCGGGCATGGGTAGCGGACCACGTTTGCCACCACCCTTGAAGGTCTTCGCGCCTGAAGCGTAACCTGCACGCAGAGAAGCGGAAATTGCAGGATTCGCTAGGAGCACGGCATGAATCTGCTGAGCCAGATACTCGCGGGATCTACCGGCCTCGCGCTGATCAGCGTTGGCATCCTGGAGATCTTCTTCCATGGCGATCAACGTTTCCACCGGATCTTTCTCATCCGACCTGACGACGTGCAGGCGGTGCGGATGCGGGCGATGAACGTTGGCGCCTACAACATCACTTTTGGGCTTGGAATCGCTGTGGGTCTGTGGCTGGTGAACTTCTCGGGCACTCCCGCCAGTGGGTTGGCCATAATTATCTTCTGCTGCGCCTGCCACGTCTTCCTTGGTTTCTGGCTGTGGGTAACGGAGAAGCGCCTTCTGGTCAGCGCCATCGGCCAGGCGCTCTTTCCCGGACTAGCGATCGTTTTCTACATTCTCTTTCGGTAGAAGGGGTGCCGACCGGATCCTTGTAGCGGTATTTTTCGTTACTTTGCGTCAACAGCGGCGCCCGTAAGAGGATCCTCTATCGGACGCTCTGGTGCTTACCTCTGAGAGCCTGGGCGTTAGGTCAGCCGCAGCCTGAGGGCATCCCTCACCGGACATCGCTCACTCGTCCTTCTCAGCCTCCGCATGACTCTTAAATGAGGGGGCCGGCCCGCCCGTCTGCTCCGGCACGTCGCTTCGGGCTTGATCGTCCTGAACGAAAGTAATCCTAATTTGGCTACCCCGCTCAAGGACCGACCCAGCGGACGGATCTTGGGAGGTTACCCAGAACAGCCCTGGCCACGTACGCGAACGGAGTCCAGGCCCGTCAGGGTCCCCGGCGGCGAGACCAAACCCAATGTTCGCCGCCATCTCTTGGGCAATGTGCACAGGCTGCCCAACGAGATCAGGAACAGTCAGCTTCGGACGTTCATCCATCTCTTCTCCTTTGAGCCTGACCAGCTAGAACGGTGAAACCAACCTTCTTCCGTCGCCAAAAATACCGCCGGTGGGTCAGCCGGGCCTGGTCAACCCGGCTTCTCGGTTCCAAAAGCGCGCTGAGTTTGGCCAGCTGGGTGCCCGCTGAAGGATCCTTTTTAGAGAAGTGCGGCGATCTTCTCCGCGGTCACCTTTGCGGAAGCCGGGTTCTGCCCCGTAACGAGTTTGCCGTCAGCGATGGCGTAGGGCACGAACGGGAGCAGGGCCTTTTCATACAACGCCCCGCGCCTTTTCATCTCCTCCTCCACGTTATACGGCACGAGCTTATCCACCCGGGCAAGGACTTCTTCCTGCCACGCGAAGCCGGTTACTTTCCGGCCCTCCACAAGGAGACTGCCGTCGGAAAGCCTGGTGTTGAGCAGGCCGCAGTATCCATGGCAGACCGAGGATACGATGCCTCCTTGTTCCCAGATGTCACGGGTGATCTTCTGCAATCCTTCGCTGTCAGGAAAGTCGTACATGACCGCGTGGCCCCCGGTGAAGTAAATGGCGTCGAAATCGGCCGGGTTAATGCTCTCAGGACTGGCGGTCTTTTCGAGAAGTGCCATTCGGGACGGGTTGGTATGCCACGACTTGGCTGCCTTGTCGTAGCTGGGGAATTTCAGTGAGCGTGGTTCCAAAGGTGCAAAGCCTCCCTGCGGACTGACAATGGTCTGCTCAAAACCGCGTTCCTCGAACACGTCCCAGGCGTGAACCAGTTCGGACAGCCATAAACCGGTAGAGTGCGACGGGTCGTCATAGTGGCTGACATTGGTGACCACGTGGAGGATGCGTTTTGTCATGCTCGTTCTCCTGAAGGTGTAAGCGGATCGGGACTAGCTGGCGGACTTCTTGTTATTGAGCGCAAAGATCGCCGCAACCGCCGACTTGACGCGATCGGCAACGTCTGCGCTGGCTTGAGGCTGCAGCTTGCCGTCGAGATGAAGGAACGCCAGGCCATGCGCCATGCTCCACAGCGCGAGGGACAGGTGAGAGTTGTTCGCCCCGGGTAAGAGCCGCTCAATTGATTGGCTCAACATTTCGTGGAGCTGGTCCGAAGCCTGCACGCGTTCGCTGTCCTTCTCGTCGCATTCGTTGCCAAACATCAAACGGAACACGGCGGGCCGTTTAAGCGCGAATTCAACGTAGGCGACTCCCAGCGCTGCAATCACCATTTCCGGAGCAGCCTGCTCGGCCACGTCAGTCAACGCAGCCTCGAGGTCCGCTCGGAGATCCCCGAACCCTTCGATCGCCACCGCGCTGTCAAGCGCGTCCCTGTCCGCAAAATGCCGGTATGGCGCCGTGGGCGACACTCCTGCGCGACGGGCGACGGCCCTCAAAGAGAACGTCTCCCCCGCCTCCAGGCTCTCAATAGCGGCAGCGAGCAGGGCTGCACGGAGGTCGCCGTGGTGATAAGGCTTTACCGATGTTGACACTGCTAACTTTGCCTCCTACCCTGATGTAAGCAGTGTAAACATATCGCATTAAGAATGCGATGTCACCTAATCAGCGGAGCTCGAAAATGCAGACAATACTGGGCGCAAACGGCCAGATAGCGATGGAACTCGCTCGGGAGCTTCACCGCAACCACACCCAGGACCTGCGGCTGGTGAGTCGCAATCCCCGCAAGGTCAACGAGTCAGATGCACCGGTGAAAGCGGACCTGCTCGATCTTTCCCAGACCACCGCGGCAGTTGAGGGCAGCGACGTCGTGTATTTCACGGCTGGACTTCCGGCGAACACACAACTATGGGAGCAGCAATTTCCTACCATGCTCCGCAATGCGTTGGACGCATCCCGGGCTACTGGCGCCAAGTTCGTCTATTTCGACAACACCTACATGTACCCCCAGGACGACCGCATCCAGACCGAGGAAACCCCATTCGTTCCCAACGGGCGCAAGGGCAAGGTCCGCGCGGCAATGGCGTCCATGGTGCTTGAGGAGATGGCCCGGGGCGACATTCCCATTCTCATCGGCCGGGCGCCCGAGTTCTATGGGCCGGGCCGGACGCAGAGCTTCACAAATGCCCTGATCATCGACCCCTTGAAGGCCGGCAAGAAACCCCGCATCCCGGTGCGGGATGACCGGGAGCGGACGCTGATCTGGACTCCCGACGCGAGCCGGGCGCTTGCCCTCCTGGGCAACAGGCCAGCCGCTTTCGGCCAGACCTGGCATCTCCCTGTCCCACAGGAGCGCCTCAAGTACCGGGAGTTCGCCACCTTGGCGTCGGAAGCCTTCGGCCAGAACCCCGGCTACACCGTCGTGCCGCGGTGGGCCCTGAACGCGGCCGGCCTTTTCGCTCCACAGGTTCGCGAAGTAAGGGAACTCCTGCCGCGCTACGCCCACCACAACCGCTTCGACTCCACTAAGTTCACCCCGCATTTCCCTGAGTTCGCCGTGACGCCTTATCGAGATGGGCTCGCCATCATCCATGCGGAAGCCAACGTAGTCCGGGCTAGCTGACGCCAACCCGTTCCCGAACGGCCGTCACCGTGCTCCTGTTCCTCGCCGACTCTTCGACGGCAGCCAGCACCCGCTGGATTTGGAGCCCGTCAGCGAACGACGGCGACGGCGGCTCGCCCGCGCTGATGGTGGTGAGAAAATCACGGATCTGGTGCGTGAAAGTGTGTTCCCAGCCGATGATGTGCCCCTGCGGCCACCACGCGCCAACGTACGGATGCTCGGGCTCGTTGACCAGAATTCGCCGGGATCCCTGCTCCCGCACGGGAAGCGTGGCGTCCAGGAAACCGAGCTCATTCAGATTCTCCAGATCAAACGTCAACGAGCCTAGCGAACCGTAAATTTCGATCTTGAGCGAGTTCTTTTGGCCCGTGGCAACCCGGGATGCCTCCACCGACGCGCTGATGTTTCCCGTCATGCCAAGGGTGGCCCACGCGGCGTCGTCGACCGTCACTTTTTCCAGACCGTCAGGACCGGGACGCTCGGTGACAAAAGTCCTCAGCGTTCCGGTCACCTCAGTAACGGTTTGGCCCGTGAGGTGCTGGACCTGGTCGATGGCGTGCGAGGCGATATCGCCCAGCGCCCCGGAGCCAGCGGTTTCCTTGCGTAGCCGCCAACTCATGGGGGTTTCGACGTCGGAAAGCCAGTCTTGGAGGTATGCGGCACGGACGTGCCGAATGGTTCCGAGACGACCTTCTGCGATCAGCTCCCGAGCCAATGCCAGCGCCGGAACGCGACGATAGTTGAACCCGATCATGGAGTGCACTCCGTGTGCCTGAGCCGAGGCAGCCGCGTCAGCCATCAACTCAGCCTCACCCAAAGTGTTGGCGAGCGGCTTTTCCACCAGGACGTGCTTGCCCGCTTCCAAGGGCCGCGATGGCGATCTCGGCGTGCATCCAGCCCGGGGCGCAGATGTCAACAACGTCTATGTCATCCCGCGAGATCGCCGAACGCCAGTCAGTGGCGGATTCGGCCCAGCCGTACTTGGCGGCGGCCTCCGCTACAAGGGTGGCGTCCCGGCCAACGAGGACTTTCTGCTCAAAGGCCGGGACGTCGAAGAAGCTGGCCACGTTCCGCCATGCGTTCGAATGGGCCTTCCCCATGAAGGCGTAACCGATCGCAGCCACGCCCAGCGGACGGCCAGCGGACAAAGGGAAAGTGGTCATCGTTCTAGCCCTCCTCGAACCATTTCCGCGCAGGATTGGAAACCTCGGGCGCCTCCCGGAAAACGCCCGGCTGAGCCACCCAGCCAACCCCGTTCGCGATGACCTTCTGGATCTGCGGCTGGTGATACACCGGGTATTCCTGGTCGCCGGGGCTGAAGTAGAAGATCCGGCCCTTGCCCCGGCAGAATGTCACGCCTGAGCGGAATACCTCTCCCCCGGTGAACGAGCTGATGAAGATCAGGTCATCGGGTTCCGGAATGTCGAACAGTTCGCCGTACATTTCCTGCTGAGGAATGACGATCGGGCTTTCAATGCCGGCCGCGATCGGGTGCGAGGGCTTGACCGTCCACACCAGCTCCCGTTCACCTTCGTTGCGCCACTTCAGCGAGCAAGTAGTACCCAGCAGCCTGGTGAAGATCTTGGCGAAGTGCCCGGAGTGGAGAACCACCAAGCCCATGCCACCGAGTACGTGGCGCTGCACGCGCTCCACCACCTCATCAGCGACTTCCCCATGCGCGATGTGCCCCCACCACAGCAGCACGTCCGTTTGCTTCAGGACTTCCTCGGACAGCCCATGCTCGGGATCTGCCAAGGTGGCTGTGGAAATTTCAGAGTCAGGGTAGTAGGCACGAAGCCCGGCAGCGATGGCGCCATGGATGCCTTCCGGATACATCTCGGCCATCATTGAAGGATCGTTGCGGGCCTCGTGCACGGCCTCATTCCACACAACAATCTTGAGTTTTGAATCAGACATTTCAGAGCACCACTTCACGTTGTTCGAGGGCGGATTTGTAGCAAGCATCCAGGACCAGGGCACGGCTCAGAGCAAGCGACCCGTCGTGGCTTCCCCACACCGTCTCGCCACCGCGCACGGCCGCAATGAAATCGTCGACGACGGCCTGGTGGGCTCGCCCGGGTTCGGCCACCACCTCGAAGTCGGCGTTCTCGCCGTTCTTCTCAGTGAAGACGTGGACGTCCGCTACCGGGTTCTCGGAGGCGCCGACCGAGCGCAAGTCCGCTCCGCCGTCGGTCCCGTAAACAGTGAAGTCCATCAAGTCCCGCTCGTCGCGGTAAGTGGCCCAACCCGCTTCCAGGATCAAGGTTCCACCCCCTTCCAGCCGGATGAAGGCCGATGCGAAGTCTTCCACTTCAAACTTATGGCTGGAGTTCGACGCCGTATAGCGGGCGTTGCCGCCGAGGCCGCGCGGGCCGAGTTCGGAATGGGTCGACGCCGAGACGGCCAGAACTTTGGGCTCACCGAGCAGGTGAAGCGAGTAGTCCAGGACGTGCACGCCGATGTCAGCCAGCGGACCACCGCCGGCGAGCTCCGGGTTGGTGAACCAGCTACCCAGCATGGGAATGCCTTGGCGCCGGAGCCAGGATGCCTTGGCGTAGTACGGACGGCCCAGCGTACCGGCGTCGATCACTTCCTTGAGCGCCTGGATGTCGCCGCGGCGGCGGTGGTTGAACGCGACGTCCAGGACGCGGCCAGCCTTGCGGGCGGCGTCCACCATCTGTTGACCCTCGACGGCGTTGCGCGCCAACGGCTTTTCGCTCAGCACATGCAATCCTCGCTCAAGCGAAGCAATGGCGATCGGCGCATGGAGGAACGTCGGCACGGCGACGCTGACGGCGTCGAGACCTTCAAGCTCGATCATGTCTTCCCAGCGGGCGAAGGCGTGGGGAATGCTGTACTCCCCCTTCAACTGGGCAAGAAGGTCGGCTTCCATCCCCGCGACGGCGACAATTTCGACGCCGTCGATATTGCTGTACGCCTTGAGGTGCTGCTGGCCGGCCCAACCGATGCCCACAACTCCCACCTTGAGGGTTGCGGACGGGGCCCTGCTGCTGAATGCTCACGTTGTTCCTTTTCTTTCTGGGGTTACTCGGTTTGGGGTTAGCCTTTGACGGCACCGGCGGTCATGCCGGAAACGATGCGCTTCTGGCACACGAGTACCAGGATCACGAGCGGGACGGTGATGATCACCGATGCGGCGCTGATGGTGCCCAGGGGTTGGTCGAACTCGCTGGTGCCGCTGAAGAATGCAATCGCCACTGGGACTGGGCGGGCCTCCGGCGAGGTGGTCAGCGTGACGGCCAGGAGGAATTCGTTCCAGACCGAGATGAAGACAAGGATCGCCGTGGTGGCGAGGCCCGGAACCGCCAACGGCAGGATCACTTTGCGGAAGGCGACAAACGGTGTGGCGCCATCCATGTACGCGGATTCCTCGAGCTCACGCGGGATCTCTTTGAAGAACGACGTCAGCGTGTAGATCGCCAGCGGCAACGCGAACGTCAGCTTCGGAATAATGAGGCCGAGCAGGGTGTCGTAGAGGCCGATCTCGCGCCAGATGGAGAACATCGGAGCCGCAATGGCAATGGCCGGGAACGTGGTCACCGAAAGGATCAGCGTCAGGATCATCGCCTTGCGGCGCATCTTCAGCCGGGCCAGCGCATACGCGGCGAAGGACGCGAAGACCAGCGCCACCGTTGTAGTCACGACGGCGATAATCACCGAATTGCGCAAGGCCAAGAGGAACTCGGGGTTCTGGAAGACCACCAGATAGTTCTCGAGTGTCGGCTGGCTCGGGAAGAGCTCGCCTTGGGACAGGCTCGCGCCCTTCTTAAGGGAGGTGTTCACCAGCCAATAAAAAGGGATGAGCGAGAAAGCCATCACGGCAATGACGAACACCCATACCAGGGGGTGCAGTTTCGATTCCCCACGCAAGCGACGCTTCGGCGCCTTCGGGCGCGTGGCGGGTGCCGCCGTCGGGCGTTCTGCAGTCAGTATGCTCATTGTTCCTCCTTCGCGACATCGCGGATGTTGCCCCCGGCGAAGCGGACGTAGATGACCGAGACCACCATGACGGTGAGGAAGGTCAGGATGGACAGCGCCGATCCTTCGCCCACCAGCCGGTTTTCGCGCAGTTGGGTGTAGGCGAGCATGGACATCGACTCGGTGCCGTTGGCGCCGCGGGTGAGAACGAACGGCAGGTCAAAGACGCGGAGGGCGTCCATGGTGCGGAAGATCGCCGCGAGGACGATTGCCGGACGCAGGAGTGGCAGGGTGATGTTGACGAAGGTCTGCCACTTGCTGGCGCCGTCGAGTTCCGCGGCCTCGTACGTTTCGGCGGAGATCACCTGCAGGCCGGCCAGGATGATGAGCGCCGCGAACGGCGTGGTCTTCCAGACGTCGGCCATGACGATCACGGCCATCGCGTAGCCGTGCTCACCCAGCCAGACGACGTCGCCGCCTGGCAGTCCCAGCGTGGAGAGGACGTTGGTGACCAGGCCCATGTTGGGCTGGAACATCGTCTGCCAGGTGATGGCGCTAATCACGGTGATGATCGCGTACGGCAGCAGAACCACCGTGCGCAGGACCGCGCGGCCCTTGAACGCGAGGTTGAGCAGCAAGGCCATTGCCGTACCGAGGATGAGTTCCAGGCTGACCGAGAGGCCTGCGAAGAGGAACGTCTGGCCAAACGCCGCCCACCACTCTTGGCTTGCCAGGGCGTTGACGTAGTTTTCCAGTCCGACAAAGCGGGACAGACCGGCGGTGCGGACGCTGTACTGGTTCAGCGAGAGCCAGATCGCGTAGCCGATAGGGACTGCTGCAACCAGCGCCATGATGACCAGCGACGGGGCCGTCATGCGGAGGGCTAGCCTCCGCTCGGCGCGGTCGCGGGCGCTTGTCTTCGCTGGGCCGCGGCTTGGCGAGATTGTTCTGGTGGCCATGATTAGAAGCTCGCCTTTGCCGCCGTGATTTCCTCGGCCATCTTCTGCACGGCTTCCTCAGTGGAGGCGGTACCGGAGAGGACGGCGTAGACGTTCTTGTAGATCGCCTGCGAGATCTGCTGGTAGACCGGGGAGATCGGGCGCGGCTTGGCACCCTTCACGGAGGCGAGGAGTTCCGTGGCGAACGGCATCTTCTCCAGTACCGCCGGGTCAGAGTAGGCAGCTTCGTTGACCGGGGCCTGGGAGTAGTCCATGGCCACGTGCTTCTGCCAGTCCGGGGTGGTGGCGAAGTCGATGAACGCGACAGCTCCGGCATGGTTGGTGGAGTGCGCGGAGATCGCCAGGTTCCAGCCGCCCAGAACGCCGGAGGCCTTGCCGCCTTCCCATGCCGGAAGCGGTGCGACACCGAAGCTGGACGCCAGCGGTGTCGCGTTGAGCAGGCGGTACACGTGCGGCCAGTTGCGCTGGTATCCGAAGTCGCCGGACTCGTAGGCGAGGCGGGCGGGGTCTTCGTTGTAGGTGAGGACGGCGCGGTCGGCTGAGCCGTTCTTGAGGCCGTCGCTCATGAAATTGAGGACGTCGCGGGTTTCCTTGGAGTCGATTTTGACGTCGCCCTGGTCGTTGAGGACTTCGCCGCCTGCGCTGTAGAGCATCTCAAGGAAGTTCACGGTGAGGCCCTCGTACTGCTTGCCTTGGTAGACGTATCCGTTGCCGGGAGCCTTGGCGGCTTCCGCGTAGAGCTGCTGCCACGACTCGGGCTTGGCTACCTTGTCCTTCTGGTAGTAGATCAACCCGGCGTTTGTGAAGAACGGCGAGGCCCAGTACTTGTCCTGGTACTTGGTGGTTTCCACAGTGGAGGGAATGAGCCGGTCCTTGTTGGCTTCGACCAGCTTGGTCTGGTCCAGCAACCAGCCCTGCGAGGCGAACTCGGAGGTCCAGATGACGTCCGTAAGGAAGAGGTCGCACTCGGTGGACTTGCCCTCCAGCCGCTGCACGATCTGCGTGCGGGCTTCATCCGTGGTGGCGCCGATCTCCGTGTACTTGGCCGTGACCTTGCCGTTCGCCTTGGTGAACGCCTCCGCTGTGCCCTTGTAGATCCCGCTCGCGTCCTTGACGCCGCAGATGTTCACGGCACCGCTGGCATTAGCGCCCGACGCCGGATCGGCAGCTGCCGCCTTCTCCGCAGCTTGGGGTGCTGCTCCCCCGCCGCACGCGCTGAGCAGGAGGGCTGCTGCTATTGCGGTGGCCGCGAGGGTTTTGCGGTTTCGTGCTTTGTTCTGGAGCGGGAGAGCAGGTCGGTTCAAGTCCACAAGTGGCTCCTTTGGGGTCTGTGGCGGCGGTGTTCAGTGCGCGTTTTGGCTGTCCCGCGTGCTGAGGGTGGCTTCTTCGCCGGCGGTTCTCTTGATCTTTGGAATCGATTCCAAATATTGTCCGGAAAAACGGCCTTGCGGCTCGTGGAATCGATTCCAAAGTAGTGTGACAGCGACCACTGAGGGCTGTCAACCCTCTTTGGTGGAGTCCCTGATGACGAGTTCGTGCGGGAGGAAGGTTCTTCCCTTGCGATGTGCGCCCTCGACGGTCATTCGTTCAAGGAGCTCAGCGAAGGCTACGAGGCCCATTTCGTAGGCTGGTTGCCTCACGGTGGTTAGCTCTGGAACGCACATTTCCGCCTGTGCCGAGTCATCAAAGCCGGCTACGGCGATGTCGTCTGGAACTCGTATTCCGGCGTCCGTGAGTTCCCGGACGCACCCTGCGGCGACTACGTCAGTGCCGCAGAAGACGGCGTCGGGGAGGTTCTTTGTTTCCAGGAGTTTCTTCGTGAGATCGCGGCCGGCGTGGAATCCGAAGTTGCCTTCGCCCAGCAGGATCTGGTCCGATTCCAAGCCCGACTCAGTGAGTGCCTGGCGGAAACCTTCCTCGCGTAGCCGGCCCGATCGGGCTCCCCTGTGGGCGATCATTGCCAGCTTCTTGGCGCCTGTGTCGATCAGATGTTTGGTGATGTCGTAGGCTGCTTGGCGGTCATCGATGGACACTCCGAATGCTGCTTCTGCGTCGACGATCTCACAGACCTGGATCACGCTTAGTTGCTCAGCGACAGTGTTGACGTCCTCGTCCGGCATCGTTGGGGAAAAGATGACCAGTCCGTCGACGGAGCCGTTCCGCAGCATGTCCACGAGCTGCTGCTCGCGATCCAGGTCCCCGTCGGTTGCAGCGATAAGGCTGACGTAACCCGAGTCGGCCGCTGCGTCGCCGACACCTCGGAAGACTTCGCTGATCACCAGGGAATCCAGGTTCTTTGCCAGGGCGAGGACGCGCATGGTTCGGTCTCTTCTTAGGTCTCGCGCCGAGGCGAGGGGGCGGTAGCTGAGCTCCTTGATCGCTGCGGTGACTTTTTCTCTGGCCGACGCGCTGACTGCCGAACTCCCGTTCAGAACACGCGACACCGTCCCCACGGACACACCGGCAGTCCTGGCGACGTCCTGAACTGTCGCTCGAGCCATTTCAATTCGCCCTCCTGAGAGCAATGAAGCCTGTCATTGCCGCCACTCCTCTGCCGTAGTCAACGGCATTCTCAGCTTAGCTGGCCACCTGCTCGCAAAGCTGAAGGACTCTGCGCTCAGATCAGGCGGACGACAAGAAGCGCCTTTCGGGGATTCATAACTGACACTCAAAGAGCAGCACCTTTACCACCATCGCGCCGTGGGCTCAAACGGTCCACGCAAAGATCAATTGTTGCAATTTGTGGCAAACGGTATAGTCTCGCTCTGGGTTCCAAGAGGAACTAGGCTCCCTTCCGTTCGTAGTCAGATTTTGGTTGATCACCACTGACCTACCTGAGGCGGGGCACGCAAGTGCACTGCCTGCGTGAAGCTCATTTTCTGCACGTGTTGGTGGCCGGTGAGAGGGCCCGTAGTGACGGGCCCTCTCATTTCTTGGAGGTATGATGTGGCGTGACCTTGAAGTAAGTGTTCGTGGTGCCGCCGTTCGACAGATACGCGAGTTTGAAACCTATTCGCGAGCGGTCTTGGATGAAAATAGACGTCGTGATCGTCGAGCCGTAAACGCCCCGCCACTCCTTGAAGTCCAACGGCCCCGAACGCTGGACGGATCCCGCATTCAATCCCTATCTTGTTCGAAAGCGCAGTTCGTCCATAGCTCACGCGCTCACGATGAGGCTCAAAAATGGATCGTACATGCCACATCGTCCCGCTAATTTCGCTGTTCCCAAGGGCGACGGCGGAACCCGTTTGGTGAACACGTACGCTATCGCCGATGAAGTTATATCGAAGCGTCTCTATAGCTCACTAATGCGAAAAAATGCCTCGCGGCTCAGCGGACACACATATGCTTATAGACACGACCGGACACCGCACGATGCGATCTCACGGATCCGCTCTGAGTTCGCTAGGGAGCAAAGGCTTTTCGTTGCTGAATATGACTTCAGCAGCTTTTTTGACATGATTTCTCATGAGTTTCTATGGAGCGCCGTCGCTGAGTTAGGGGTGATCATTACCCCGCTCGAGAGAGAACTGACAGAGGCCCTTCCTGCGAAGCAGGCCTCCTGTATCTAACGCTCAATACGACATGGGACATCAAGGGGGATCTCGCGGACTTCCCCAAGGGACTTCAATCAGTCTGTTCCTTGCCAATGTTGTCGCTTCCCAACTTGATAGGTCACTAGAACGTCTTGGCGTCGGGTTCGCGAGGTACGCCGACGACACGCTCATCTGGAGCCCCAGCTACGATAAGGTATGTGAAGCCGCAGGAGTTCTGCATGCCTCAGCAGACGCCATTGGCTCGCCGATAAACGTAGGGAAAAGCCCTGGAGTGCGGCTACTTGTGCCAGCGGATGCGCGCACACATGAGATGTCCGGGACAAAGGCTGTGGATTACCTGGGCCATACACTGGGCCTCCGGTCCACCCGGATGAAAGCAACGGCCGTGGATCGAATAAAGAGCCGCATTCAGACTCTTCTGTTCACAAACCTTCTGATGGAGCCTCTGAGGAACAATCAGAATCTTGCTCGTATAACGACCACCGACAGAGACTATGCCACTTACATATGGCAACTCCGCCGTTATCTCTATGGTCCCCTAAGTGAGAATCAGGTGAGGCGATTCCTGCGAGGAACAGTTCCCGACATGACCTTTGAGGGCGCCATGGCCTTCTTCCCTTTGGTGGATCATGATTCGGAGCTCGAGGCGTTGGACATCTGGATCGCAACTCAGACTTGGCTTGCACTCAAAAAAAGGCAGAAGATACTGGGTCCAAAAGTCACAAAACAGCCAGCAATGTGGAGACTGGAACGCGACCAACTTATTCAATTACAGGTTGAATCCGAGACATCCAAGCAGAACGTCGACCTGCGCCTGCCCAGCGTCCGGCGCATCTCCGGGATTATTAGAACCGCAGTCGATACTTATGGCTTCGGCGCAGCGTCAGATGGAGCTGAGCTCTACCTATACGACTAGGGCTTTTCGCTCTCATGCCTCTATCTACAACGCCAGCGTGCATGAGTACGCGACCACAGGCACGATGCGCCGATCGAACATGTGTTCTATGGACTAAGCTTTTCATGTGTCAGATAGAAGCTCGATCGAATGGACGGAAGCAACCTGGAACCCCACCACTGGTTGTGATCGCGTGTCTCCGGGTTGTGACAACTGCTACGCACTGTCGTTGTCCAAGAGGCTCAAGGCCATGGGGGCAGCGAAGTACCAATTGGATGGCGATCCGCGGACAAGTGGACCAGGTTTCGGCATTGCAGTGCACCCCGACGCTCTCACCACACCGTACAAATGGAAGCGGCCACGCCTGGTTTTCGTCAACTCGATGAGCGACCTATTCCATGCACGAGTTCCCATTTCGTTCATTCGCGACGTCTTCGCAGTCATTGAGGACACACCGCATCACACCTACCAAGTCCTCACAAAGCGCGCACGTCGGCTTCAGAGAGTCGCCGACAAACTGTCTTGGCCCAAGAATCTGTGGATGGGTGTGAGCATCGAGTCCTCCAGTCAGTACAACAGGGTTGCGGACTTAGCCGAGGTACCCGCCGCCGTTCGGTTCCTATCCTGCGAACCGTTACTGGGTCCTGTTCCTGACCTACCGCTAAACAACATCGATTGGGTGATTGCTGGTGGCGAAAGTGGGCCACAGGCGAGAGCCATTGATCCGGAATGGGTAAGAGGCGTGAGAGAGAGATGCGTTTCCACGAATACGCCATTTTTCTTTAAGCAGTGGGGAGGACCTCGCGCCAAGTCGGGAGGCCGAGAACTGGACGGTCGCACTTGGGAGGAAATGCCACTACTAGCCTCTTAGCTGATATAGGCGCGCTGAAGCCCTCCCTTCGGCACCGAGCTAATGACCCCACTAGTCTGCAATAGCCTCAAGGCCTTTCTAACATGCATTTCCCGGGCAAGACCCAGCGTTCGACCGAATACCCGATCGAGCTTGTCATTGAGCCTGAAGGGTCCAGCGTCAATGAGTATGCTTTCAATATTGACTGCTATTTCATCAATCCAGGCAGCCTCGTTATCCCTGAAATCCAACCCTGGCAATTGCGGCTGCAATGGGCGTCGCCTCTCCGCTTGATCAACGAGCCATTGCCTCCAGTCGCGTCGCGCATATGACATGGCCTGCGCCATTTCCCACAATCCATCATCGTGTCGCGTGAAAAGGATTAGTTCATAGACTGGTTTTGCGTCCAATGAATCAGCGACATCTGCGGTGATGTAGCCGTATCCGGCAGCCTGCCCAACGCGGTCAGCGAATCCGATAAGAATCTTTTGGACCCATTCATCGTCCCCACTGAGGGCGACGTCTTGCCACCAATCACCGCCGAGCGCGTTATCGAGAGCAGCGACCTGCGCCTCTTTGGCTGCATAGGATTTTCCGGAGCGAAGAGCTCCAGCGATTCGCCTGACCGCTTCATAGGAAAAGTTCATAAGTAACTCTGTTTTGGGCTGATCAGCGTAAGGAAGTCTATCTATATCCCTGGCCGACAGTGCGTGCACAATACGATCGAAAGATACTGTGAGGCCGAACGGGTCGAGAAAAATAAAGAGCGGTAGATCGCGACTCAATTTCAGGACTTCGTCAAGGTGTGCATCAACGGGCCCGAGCCTGACTTGATAGGACGATGGAGGGACGCCTTTGCCGGACAACAATTCTTCGAGTTCGCCGCAAAGGTTCCTCGACTTCTCACTGAAAACGGTGAAGACATTTCTCAGGTCAGCCATACTCTGCGCCGTGTCCACCAACAGTTCCGGGGAACCTGGATGGTTACTGCCATATCGGCCGGGGCCAGCGTATGCGTCGTAGACCACGACCTTCTTCCCCTCAGCCGTCGACCCAACCTTCCCAGCCCAAGCGGGGATGTATGACTTAAGCAACCGATGCTTGTAGACAGCTGCGGCCTGCGGAGACTCAAAAAAGTTACCAGTACTGCTCACGATGACACGCCTTCCCCTCGACCACGAGCGTAATGCACTCGCCCCAGCCGCTCCGGATGACGCGCCAAGCTTGTACCCGGCCAACGAAGCTTGGAGTTCACGTCGCCTACCCACCCCCTTGACTCCCACCCCCACCTTCCCTAAACTTTTCATAAAGCAGAATCTAAATTCCACAAAGCGGAAATGAAGCCAAGCGCCAAGGCAGCAGCCAAGCACAGAGGAAGATAGATCAAAGCCCCTCCTCGGAAGGACCTACGATGACGTACACAGTGAACTGCTCCATCCTCCTGACGGAGCTGCCCTTGCTCGAGCGCCCCGCCGCCGCGAAGGCAGCCGGTTTTGACGCCGTCGAGTTCTGGTGGCCCTTCGAAACCTCAGTCCCCACCGACGCGCAGGTAACCGAGTTCGAGAACGCCATCAAGGACGCCGGCGTTCAGCTCACGGGCCTGAACTTCAATGCAGGCAACATGCCCGGCGGCGATCGCGGCCTGGTTTCCTGGAAGGGACGTTGCTCCGAGTTCAAGGACAACATCGACGTCGTAGCAGGCATCGGTGAGCGCCTCGGCTGCAAGGCCTTCAACGCGCTCTACGGCAACCGCCAGGACGAGTTCACCCCTGAAGAGCAGGACGAACTCGCCGCCAAGAACCTCGCCGCGGCAGCTGCCGGCGTCGCACGTATTGGCGGAACTGTCCTCCTCGAGCCGGTGAGCGGAGCACGCAAGTACCCGCTCCTCACCGCGGAAGACGCACTCAAGGTCATCGCCCGCGTCAAGGCAGAATCCGGCGCACAGAACATCAAGCTCCTCGCCGACTTCTACCACCTGGCAGTCAACGGCGACGACGTTGAATCCGTCATCGAGAACCACGCCAAGGACTTCGGTCACATCCAGATCGCCGACAACCCCGGCCGTGGCGCTCCCGGAACCGGCACGCTCCCCCTCGGCGAATGGATCGCCCGCAGCCGCGAACTCGGCTACGGCGGCTACATCGGCCTCGAGTACAAGGAACCGCAGGAAACGGCTTTCAGCTGGGCCATCCGCCAGCGCGCCAACGCCAACTAAGCACCGCACGACTAACTAAGTAGCAGCAGAGCGCGTTTAGAACGCTCAAAACGCGCACTAATGCGACCTAGTTGGGTAAGCACACCTGAGTTAAAACATACAGACTTCAGACACACACAGACTTCCCCGGAAAGAGAACCACAATGAGCAACGTTGCAGTCATCGGACTCGGAATCATGGGCCTTCCCATGGCCATCAACCTCGTCAAGGCCGGCCACACGGTCACCGGTTTCAACCGCAGCCAGGACAAGATCGACAAGCTCGTCTCTGAGGGCGGCCAGGGTGCCACGAGCATCGCGGACGCAGTCAAGGACGCCGACGTCGTCATCACCATGGTCCCGGACTCCCCCGATGTTGAGGGCGTAGTCAGCGGCAAGGACGGCGTCTTCGCCAACGCGAAGAAGGGCGCACTCTGGATCGACGCTTCCAGCATCCGCCCGGACGTCGCAGCCCGGCTCGCAGCAGACGCCAAAGAAGCAGGCATCCGCCCCCTCGACGCACCGGTCTCCGGTGGCGAACAGGGCGCCATCGACGCCGTCCTGTCCATCATGGTCGGCGGCGAGGCAGCTGACTTCGAGGCAGCACAGGATGTCCTCAACGCAGTGGGCAAGACCATCGTCCACGTCGGCCCGTCCGGCTCCGGCCAGACCGTCAAGGCAGCAAACCAGCTGATCGTGGCCGTCAACATCCAGGTCCTCGGCGAGGCCATCGCCTTCCTTGAGGCCTACGGCGTAGACACCGACGCAGCACTGAAGGTCCTCGGCGGCGGCTTGGCCGGTTCCAAGGTCCTGGACCAGAAGGGTCAGAAGATGCTCGACCGCAACTTCGACCCCGGCTTCCGCCTGGCCCTCCACCACAAGGACCTCGGCATCGTCACCTCCGCAGCCCGCGAAGCCAACGTCACTGTCCCGCTCGGTGCAGCCGTCGCCCAGCTCGTCGCCGCAACCGTCAACCAGGGCGACGGCGGCCTCGACCACTCGGGCCTCTTCAAGCAGGTCCTCCAGCTCAGCGGCCGGAAATAAAGCACCCGCCCCAAAGGCACCAAGAAACGAAAAGCAGGGAACCCGCCGTCGTACTTAAACGACGGCGGCTCCCTCACCACACCCAAAAACACCCCAGACTTCGCCCGAAAAGGGCAAAAACAAGGAGTACACCATGGCTAAGATGCGCACCGTTGATGCGGCAGTCGCCATCCTGGAAAAGGAAGGCGCCACCGAGGTTTTCGGCCTGCCAGGCGCAGCGATCAACCCCTTCTACTCAGCAATGCGTGCCCACGGCGGCATCCGCCACACGCTGGCCCGCCACGTTGAAGGCGCCAGCCACATGGCTGACGGCTACAGCCGCGCAGCTGATGGCAACATCGGCATCTGCATCGGCACGTCGGGCCCCGCAGGCACGGACATGATCACCGGCCTGTACGCAGCATGGGCAGATTCCATCCCCATGCTCTGCATCACCGGCCAGGCACCTGTTGCCAAGCTGCACAAGGAAGACTTCCAGGCTGTGGACATCGAGTCCATCGCCAAGCCGGTTACCAAGATGGCCATGACCATTCTGGAACCGGGCCAGGTTCCCGGCGCCTTCCAGAAGGCGTTCCAGCTGATGCGCTCGGGTCGTCCGGGCCCGGTCCTGCTGGACCTGCCCATCGACGTGCAGATGGCCGAGATCGAGTTCGACATCGAGACCTACGAGCCCCTGCCGATCGAGAAGCCCAAGGCTTCCCGCAAGCAGCTGGAAAAGGCCCTGGACATGCTGACGTCGGCCAAGCACCCGCTGATCGTTGCCGGTGGCGGCATCATCAACGCCGGCGCTTCGGCCCAGTTGGTTGAGTTGGCCGAAATCCTGAACGTTCCGGTTATCCCCACGCTGATGGGTTGGGGCGCCATCCCGGACGACCACCAGCTGATGGCCGGCATGGTTGGCCTGCAGACCTCGCACCGCTACGGCAACGAGACGTTCCTGCAGAGCGACTTCGTGATCGGGATCGGCAACCGTTGGGCCAACCGCCACACCGGCGGCCTGGACACCTACACGGCCGGCCGCAAGTTCGTTCACATCGACATCGAGCCGACGCAGATCGGTCGCGTTTTCTCGCCGGACTTGGGCATCGCGTCCGACGCCGGTGCGGCGCTGGCTGGCCTGATCGAGCTGGCACGCGAGCGCCAGGCAGCAAAGTCCCTGCCGGACTACTCGGGTTGGGTTGCCGAGTGCCAGGAGCGCAAGGGTTCCCTGCACCGCAAGACCAACTTCGACAACGTGCCCATCAAGCCGCAGCGCGTGTACCAGGAGATGAACAAGGCCTTCGGCCGCGACACCACCTACGTGTCCACCATTGGCCTGTCGCAGATCGCCGGCGCACAGATGCTGCACGTATTCGGTGCCCGCAAGTGGATCAACGCCGGCCAGGCTGGCCCGCTGGGTTGGACCGCTCCGGCAGCACTGGGTGTTGTAAGGGGAACCCCGGACGCCACCGTTGTTGCCCTGTCCGGTGACTACGACTTCCAGTTCATGATCGAGGAACTGGCCGTGGGCGCGCAGTTCAACCTGCCGTACATCCACGTTGTGGTGAACAACAGCTACCTGGGCCTGATCCGTCAGAGCCAGCGCGGCTTCAACATGGAACAGAACGTTTCCTTGGCCTTCGAGAACATCAACAGCCCTGAGACCAACGGCTACGGCGTGGACCACATCAAGGTTGCCGAGGGCTTGGGCTGCAAGGCTATCCGCGTTGAGAACCCGAACGACATGCCTGCCGCCTTCGACAAGGCCAAGGCACTGATGGGCGAGTTCAAGGTTCCCGTGGTTGTTGAAGTGATCCTGGAAAAGATCACCAACATCTCCATGGGCGTTGAGATCAACGGCGTGAACGAGTTCGAAGAGCTGGCAGAGACCGCGGCGGACGCACCCACCGCGATCCTCGCCAAGGCTTAAAGGAAAAGGAGGCACCGGAATGCGTGTTGTCATCGCCCCGGACAAATTCAAGGGCTCACTGTCCGCGCCCGACGTCGCCAGGCATCTCGCAACAGGATTGCTGGCAGGCTTCGGCCAAACAGGCCTTGAGGCAACACGCATTCCGGTAGCCGACGGCGGCGAAGGAACCATCGACGCCGCCATCGGTTCCGGCTTCACCCGCCGGACCACCACCGTCACCGGCCCGCTGGGCGAACCCGTACAGGCTGATTTTGCAATCAAAAACACGGAAGCTGTCATCGAAATGGCGGCCGCTTCCGGTCTCGCCCTCCTCCCGGACGGCCCCACGAGTGAAACGGCCAAAACGGCGACCAGCATCGGCACCGGCGAACTCATCCGCGCCGCGCTGGACCTCGGCTGCCGCAAGATCATTCTGGGTGTGGGCGGCAGCGCCAACACCGACGCTGGCGCGGGAGTCCTGCAGGGCCTCGGCGCCGTGTTTCTGGACAAGAATGGCAACGAGCTCCCCGGCGGCGGTGCGGCCCTCGCGAATATAGACAGCATCGACTTCTCCAACTTCGACGTCCGCGTCGAGGCAACAGAGTTCGTGCTGGCGTCCGACGTCGACAATCCCCTTTTGGGGGCCAGCGGAGCCCCGGCCATCTTCGGTCCGCAGAAGGGCGCGACGCCGGACGACGTCGCCTCGCTGGATCAAGCCCTGAGCCACTTCGTCGACGTCCTCGCAGCTACAACCGGCCAGCAGGCCAAGTACGCAGCCAAGGCAGAAGGCGCCGGAGCAGCAGGCGGCGTTGGCTACATTGCCATCGCGGCGCTGAAGGCAGAGCGGCGGCCGGGTATCGACGTCGTGCTTGAATTCACTAACCTCGAACAAAGACTGAAGGGCGCCGACCTGGTGATCACCGGAGAAGGCAGCCTGGACGAACAAAGCCTGCTCGGCAAGACCCCCATGGGCGTTTCCAGAGCAGCCCAGAAAGCCGGGGTTCCCGTGATCGCCGTGTGCGGCCGGAGTACCCTGAGCCGGGAACAACTCACGGATGCCGGCTTCCACACGGTCCACGCACTGACCGATCTGGAAAAAGATGTCCAAAAATGTATCGCTGAAGCAGGTCCGTTGCTTGAACAATTGGGTAAGCACATAGGCGTGTACCTGGCGGAGCGGACCGGCAACCCCGACAACAAGGAGTACCTCAATGTCTGAAGCAATCGGCGCCTATGACCTCGTTATCCGGGGCCAGCGCATCCTGACCACCGCCGGCCTCGCAGCACGCGAAGTTGGCATCCGCGACGGCATCATCGTCGCCATCGAACCCCTGGGCAACGGCCTGACGGGCAACGAGGTCATCGAACTCGCAGACGACGAAACCCTCATCCCCGGCCTCGTGGACACCCACGTCCACGTCAACGAGCCCGGCCGCACCGAATGGGAAGGCTTCGCCTCCGCCACCCGCGCCGCAGCTGCCGGCGGTGTCACCACCATCATCGACATGCCGCTGAACTCCATCCCGCCCACCACCAGCGTTGACGGCCTGGAGCAGAAGCGCGTGGTCGCCAAGGACCAGGCATTCGTGGACGTCGGATTCTGGGGCGGTGCCATCCCGGGCAACAAGAAGGACCTCCGCCCGCTGCATGACGAAGGCGTGTTCGGCTTCAAGTGCTTCCTCCTGCACTCGGGCGTGGACGAGTTCCCGCACCTGGACGCGGATGAGATGGAAGAGGACATGGCGGAGCTCAAGTCCTTCGACTCCCTCATGATCGTGCACGCCGAGGACTCCCACGCGATCGACCGCGCCCCGCACCCCGGTGGCGACCACTACGAAACCTTCCTCGCCTCCCGCCCTCGCGGCGCCGAGAACAAGGCCATCGCCGAGGTCATCGAGCGCGCCCGCTGGACCGGCGCCCGCGCCCACATCCTGCACCTCTCCTCCTCGGACGCCCTGCCGATGATCGCGTCGGCAAAGCGCGACGGCGTCAACCTCACCGTTGAGACATGCCCGCACTACCTGACGCTCATGGCCGAAGAAATCCCCGACGGCGCCACGGCCTACAAGTGCTGCCCGCCAATCCGCGAGGCCTCCAACCGCGAGCTCCTCTGGAAGGGCCTGCAGGACGGCACCATCGACTGCATCGTCTCGGACCACTCCCCCTCCACACTGGACTTGAAAGACCTGGAAAACGGCGACTTCGCAGTGGCCTGGGGCGGCGTTTCCTCGCTCCAGCTGGGCCTGTCCCTGATTTGGACCGAAGCCCGCCACCGCGGCATCCCGCTGGAGCAGGTCGTGTCCTGGATGGCCGAGAAGCCTGCCGCCCTGGCCCGCCTGCACAACAAGGGCCAGCTCGCCCTGGGCTACGACGCCGACTTCTCGATCTTCGCTCCGGACGAGGCCTTCGTTGTGGACGTCACCAAGCTCAAGCACAAGAACCCGATCACGCCGTACGACGGCCGTCCCCTTGCCGGCGTCGTCCGCAAAACTTACCTGCGCGGCACCCCGATCGACGGCCAGAACCCCGGCGGCAAGCTGCTCCGCCGCGGCAACGTTTAGGTTCCACCGTCATGGCAGTCAATGCCTACGGGCCACCGCCGTTCCGTGACCCCGCAGCGCGGGCCATGGGTCGGCGGCCGGGACTCAAGACACAGCCCGGCCTGAGCGCGCGTGGCCTTGCTCTTTGGGTCAACCCGGCCGAGGGCGACGAGATTGATCCTGCAGTCTGGGAACGGGCAGCACGCCTTGTGCTGGCCCGGGCCATGAAACTTGCCCCGGAGGCGGAAGTCCGCATCTGGCCCGCCATCGGGGCAGAACACTCCGGCGTCGGCGATACTTCCTGGGGCGGCACTCCGCAGGAAGCCGCCGACGCCGGTACCCACCCTTTCGGGACGGACGCGATGTCCCTCGCGGACGCACTGGCTGACGGAAACTCCCCGTCGAACGGACGAATTACCTCCGCACGCGAGGGTGATGGGTCCGTTGGCCGGGGTCGGATCGGAAGCGGCAGTACCGCCGTCGAGCCCGTCATGTTGGCCGGGCGCCGTAGTCAACTTGCAATCGACCTCGCGGCTGAAGTAGTACTGCTCGACGGCGAGCCGGTTGCCTTTACTGGCATGGAATACAAGCTGTTGCGCTACCTCGTAGTGAACTGCTCCAGGGCCATCAGTCGTGAAGAATTGCAACGTTTCCTGGAGTCATTTGACCTCCCCGGCGCGGCATTTCGCTCCATTGACGTTTATGTTGGAAGGGTGAGGCGGAAGCTCGGAAGCGCCCGCCACACTGTCGCCACCGTCCGTGGTGGTGGCTACCAGTTCGTGCCAGGGCCTTATGCCACAGTGCGCGGACCTGCGGAATACAGCATCTAGGTTCGCTGTTGTAGATGATCAACGCCCCGCAAGTTGTATGACCGCTGTTGTTTGAAATGAACGCCGGTGCACACCGGTTGAATGTAAAGGATCGCCATGACCCAGAAACTCCTCGTCGGAACGCAAGCACCTGACTTCGCGCTGCTCGACGCCGACGGCACCAAGGTCTCGCTGTCCGATTACCGCGGACGCAACGTCATTGTGTACTTCTACCCCAAGGCAGCCACCCCCGGCTGCACCACCGAGGCCTGCGATTTCCGCGACAACCTCGCAAGCCTGCAGGGCAATGGCTACGACGTCATCGGGATCTCCCCGGACGGCCCCGAGGCCCTCGCAAAGTTCACTGGCGAATTTGCGCTCACCTTCCCGCTGCTCTCCGATGAGGACCACTCCGTGGCCCTTGCTTACGGCGCGTGGGGCGAGAAGCTGGTTGACGGCGAGATCGTCGAAGGCCTGGTCCGCTCCACCGTTGTGCTCGACGGCGAAGGAACCGTCAAGCTCACCCAGTACCAGGTCAGCGCCCAGGGCCACGTCCAGGCCCTCAAGGAAGAGCTGGGCGTCTAACCCTCTCGCACATCCCGCGGCTTTAGGGCAATCCCTCTCGCACATCCTGCGGCTTTAGGGCAATCCCTCTCGCACATCCTGCGGCTTTAGGGCAATCCCTCTCGCACATAACTGCACAAATTTTGTAACGCCCGCCCACTATTGTGAGCGGGCGTTACACGTACCTTTACTAAACGTGACAAAAGCTCCGCGGCAGTAGTTAATGGAGCCATGGTCTCAACCGCGTCCCCACGCCATGCTGTAGTCATCGAAGATGACGCCGACATCCGTGGCCTCCTCGTTCTGGTCCTTGAGCAGCTCGATTTCGTGGTGACAGAAGCGCCCGACGGTCTTTCCGGCGTCGAGGCTGTCCGTAACACCAACGCCGAACTGGTGACGCTGGACATCAACCTCCCGGACATCGATGGCATGGAAGTTTGCAGGCGCCTCCGGGAATTCTCGGACGCTTACATCATGATGCTCACGGCCCGTGCCGACGAGATTGACCGGCTCACCGGTTTGGACACCGGCGCGGACGATTACATCAACAAACCGTTCAGTCCCAAGGAACTGCAGGCCCGCATCCGGGCGCTGTTCCGCAGGGCACGGACGCCCGCCGAGGACACCCGCCAGACTGATGAACTCGCCCGCGCTGCGGTTGTGCAGACGAGCCTCCTCCCGCAGGAAACAGTGCGGCTGAACGATTACGACGTCGCTGGCGCCTTCCGCCCGTCGCGCAGCGTGGGTGGTGACTTCTACGACTGGTACCAGACCAGCGACGGCATGCACCTGACGTTCGCCGACGCCATGGGCAAAGGCATGGGCGCGGCCTTGATAGCGGCCACCGTCCGCGCCGTCATGAGGTCCGTGGCGGATACCCCGGCAATTGCTGACGCCTTCGGCTCCGCCAGCGCCACGCTGACCTCCGACCTGGACCAGTCAGGGTCCTTCGTGACCATGTTCCATGCGCGCCTGGACAGTGCCTCGGGCAAGCTCAGCTATGTCGACGCCGGTCATGGACTTGGGCTGCACGTCCCGGCCGAGGGGGCGGCACGGAGGTTGGTTTCCGCGGGGCCACCCGTCGGGATTATGGACGGACAGCAATGGCCGGCCGCGGAACTGCAACTGGAGCCCGGCGATTCGCTGGTGATTGTCAGCGATGGCGTTCTCGACGCGCACGATTCCCTTGAAGAGTTTGTGAGGAACGTAGAGAAGGCGGCGCGGAGCGGGGGCACCTCGGAAGACGTCTGCGCTGCCCTGCTTGAACTGGCACCGGCGGACACAGCGGAAGATGACGTGACCGCCGTCGTGGTTCACCGACGGCGTGGGGTTCACCCAACACTCGATGCCGGGCTGGAACGCAACCACAGCGGAGTTGCTTAGATCATCCGGTACTAGCCACGAAAAAAGGGGGGGAACGTGACGCGATTCTGGACTCGGCTTTGTGTTGTCCTAACGGTCATTCTGGGCGTGAACTACGTGGCGTGGCGCTGGCTGGCTTCGCTGAACTGGGAAGCGTGGTGGATCGCTGTTCCGTTGGTGATTGCCGAGACCTACAGCCTCATTGACGTCATGCTCTTCGGCATGACGGTGTGGAACCTGAAGATCCGCAAGCCACCGCCCGCGGCGCCGGACACCGCTACGGTGGACGTTTTCATCACCACGTACAACGAACCCCTGGACCTGGTGATGACCACGGCCCTCGCCGCCAAGGACATCCGCTGGCCGCACAGTACCTGGATCCTGGACGACGGCGACCGCCCTGGGATGCGCGAGCTCGCCGAGTCGAACGGAATCGGCTACGTGACCCGCGGTGCCGATTGGACACCGGACATGCCCCGGCACGCCAAGGCCGGCAACCTGAACAACGCGCTCATGATTACATCGGGCGAGTACCTGTTGATTCTCGACGCCGACCAGATCCCCGAGCCTGACATCCTGGACAAGACGCTGGGCTACTTCAACGATGACCGTGTGGCGTTGGTCCAAACGCCCCAGTACTTCGTCAACGTTCCCGCCGACGATCCCCTGGGCAGCCAGGCTCCCCTCTTCTATGGGCCAATCCAGCAAGGCAAGGACGGCTGGAACGCGGCGTTCTTCTGCGGCTCCAACGCCATCCTGCGTAGGGAAGCCCTCATGCAGCTTGGTTTGGTGGGCTACGTCAAGGCCACCGAGAAGAGTGTGCGCCGTGCTCTGGCTGCGTCGCGCACCGCTATTAAGAAGGCCCGGCGATCGCCCGAGGCTGAAAACCCGCTGGTCGAGCAAATGTTGAACGAGGTGGAAGCCGCAACCGAAAACGCCCAGCAGGAACTCGAAGCCGGGGCTTCCCTGAGCGAGATCACGTACCGTGTGCGCCGCAAAGTGGACGACGCCGTGCGCACGCTCGTGGCCGCCGACTTCTCAGCGCTCCAATCCGACCTCGAAGAAATCGCCGCCATGGAACTGGCCCACGTCGGCGAGTCTGGTGTCACAACAGTGGCGAGTGACGCCGTCGACCGGATGTCCGGGCGCGACTGGTCACCGCTGGGCGCCCTCGAATCGGTCCACGCAGTCCTGGATGCCATTTCCGTGGAACGAACCGGCGAAGCCCAGCCGATCATGCCCTTGGCCACCATCTCCGTCACCGAAGACATGGCTACCGCGATGCGCCTGCACGCCCTCGGCTGGAAGAGCGTCTACCACCACGAAGTCCTCGCGAACGGGCTGGCTCCCGAGGACATCAAGACCATGCTGACCCAACGCCTTCGCTGGGCCCAAGGCACTATGCAGGTCCTCCTGCGCGAGAACCCTCTCGTCCAACGCCGCCTCACATGGGGCCAGCGGCTCATGTACTTCTCCACCATGTGGAGCTACCTGAGCGGCTTCGCGGCCGTCGTCTACTTTGCGGCCCCGATCATCTATCTGACGCTCGGCATCCTTCCCGTGACCAGCCTGAGCTTCGACTTCTTCATCCGTTTCATCCCGTTCATGGTGGTAAACCAGATGCTGTTCGTCATCGCCGGGCACGGGATCCCCACCTGGCGCGGACAGCAGTACAGCCTCGCTCTGTTCCCCACCTGGATCAAGGCCTGCACGACGGCGGCACGCAACGTGTGGTTCGGACGTCCCCTCGGATTCGCCGTCACCCCCAAGGCCAGGCAGAGTGGCGGCCCCAGTTGGAGCCTGATTCGTCCACAGATCATCGTTGCTGCGTTGCTTGCCCTTGCACTGGTTGTTGGGCTTGCCCGGCTTCTTTCTGGCCTGTCGGAGCCCCTCGGAACCCTGGTGAATGTAGCGTGGGTAGCCTTCGACCTTGTGGTCCTGAGCGTCCTGGTCAAGGCAGTTTTGTACAAGGGCTTTGTCCCTGAGGAATTGGCGGGTCCGGAAGGTCCTGGACGCCCCGAAGAGAGGAATGCTGATGCAGTTTAGCTACGAGGTCAAAGACTCCTACGCGGAGGTGAAGAGCGTCGGCCGGTTGAACATGGTGGCCGCTCCGAAGCTGCGGGAACTAGTGGCAGAGGTTGTGGCTGGTGGATCCAGCCGCGTTGTAGTGAACCTTGCAGAAACGGACTTCATGGATTCCTCCGGCCTCGGAGCCCTCATCGGTTGCCTCAAAGCGGCCCGACAGGCAGGCGGCGATTTACGGATCTCCGGCGTGCAGCCCCAGGTCAAAATGGTCCTGGAACTTACCAACATGGACCGCGTTCTGACCGCGTATTCCTCAGCCGAGGAGGCGTTCGGAAATGACTGAAGTCATCGCACGCAGGGGCTACCACGGGCCGTCCAACGAGGAAGCAATCGAAGCCATCCACGGCGAGCTTGACGCATTGTGGGACGACGCCTCCTTCGTCCCTGACATGGACCGGATGACCTTCACCACCGCAGTCATTGAAGCCGCCGCCAACATCGTGCAACACGCCCTTCCCGTGGGCGAGAAGCCCGTGGAGATCGGTGTGGACATCAGCGTCCGGCCCACCCGCCTGGTGGCCAGGGTCAGTGCGTTCAACGCCCGCGAGCCCTTCGCTGAAGACATGCAGCCCGACATGCCGGACGAGGACGCAGAATCCGGGCGGGGGCCTTGCGCTCATCGAGGCCTTGGTGACAACCGTGACCTTCGAACGCCAGGACGGCACCAACACGTGGATCCTGACCCGCAACACCTGATCCTCGCTCACATCCAGCGCCTTTTCGGGCGATCCTCGCTCACATCCCACCGGTTTTCGGGCGATCCTCACGCACATCCCACCGGTTTCCGGGCGATCCTCGCTCACATCCCACCGGTTTCCGGGCGATCCTCGCTCACATCCCGCAACCCTGGGACGCGGCGTGGGGTGTTCTGCCCATCGCCAGACATGACGCAACTGTGAAAGCATTCCGTGAGGCCCGACGTCGAGGGCTTGATGAAACTGGGGGATGACATGGACCGCGGAAAGGGCCGCACTGCACGGAAAGTACTGGCAGCTGCTCTGATACTTGGGGCGGCAATCATGGTGGGCTGCTCCGCTCCCGACGGCCCCCATACCGAACCCAGCAGTCCCCCTCCGGTGACTGCCGAGCCTGCCCCGGTTGCAGAGAGCTTCACAAAGTACGACGCCCTGCGCAGGGATCTGATCGCGGCATTGGAGAAGACGATGCCGGCAATCACCTGGGCTGTGGACAAGCCTGCCACCATGGCTCTGGCGAGCGACGGCCGGTGCATATTTCACCCGGCGAGCATGAAGAGCAGTGCAGATATTGTGGAGCCATCCAAGAATTTTGAAGCCGTCTTCGCTACGGCCGATCCCATCCTTAAGCAGCACGAATTCCCCGCCTTCGATGGAATTGATGCAGTTCCCGGCGGCTGGACAGTAACCCGCAGCACGGACGGAACCGGTGCCACAGTAATCCTTGAGTCCAAAAGCCCGGCATATCTGCGCATAAACGTTCCCGTGGATTCCAAGACCTGCGACCCCACGGAGCTTCCGGCGAGCTAAGGGGAAGTTCTACCCATCGCCATGAGCAGCTCCCACAGGTAACTTGGCTTAGGCTTCAGCTTTAAACATAGGGGGACAGACAGATGCCGGGATTCTACGGTGCTGACGTTGATCAACTTCGGGCGCTCGCCAAGACAATGTCCCGGCATTCGGACAAAATGAGCATGCTTTCGCTGGAATTGGGCCAGCTCATATCCAGCGCGCCGTGGGACGGCCGCGACGCAGTGATGTTCCGGGCGGCTTGGGAGTCGGAGCACCGCCCCATGCTGAAGCTGATTTCCGGCGAGTTGCAAAGCCAGGCCAACGAGCTAAGCCGCAATGCAGATGAGCAGGACAAGACCAGTTCGGAAGGCAGCCGTAGCGGTGACGCAGGCAAACAGGATTCAAATCCTCCCGGCGATCCGGGGCCGTTGGATCCTGATACCTCGGATGTGGATGTTCCAGGCGACGTCCGTAAAGATCCCGATGCGGGCGATCCGAGCGATATTCACCAAGGGCAAATCGGCGACTGCTGGCTCTTGGCGGGCATAGGCTCTGTGGCACAGACGTTGGAGCGCGAAGGCAAACTCGACGAGTTCCTTGCCTCCCACATGCGTCCCGTGGGAGACCCTCCAACGCATTGGGTGGTGACTCTGTACGAAGACGGCGAACCCGTCGAAGTGTCGGTGGAGGCCAAGTCCACTGAAGGTGGAGTCCGGGGCGCCGACGGCCAGCCGAACTGGCTTTCCATTTATGAACGTGCTGCGGCCGAGCACCGTGGCGGTTCATACGATGACATTGATGGCGGGTTCAGCAACGATGCAATGGAGCTCATGACGGGACAGTCCGCGGATAAGGAC
This sequence comes from Arthrobacter sp. StoSoilB13, assembly GCF_019977255.1. Lineage (NCBI taxonomy): Bacteria > Bacillati > Actinomycetota > Actinomycetes > Micrococcales > Micrococcaceae > Arthrobacter > Arthrobacter sp. StoSoilB13. The sequence continues at coordinate 2,352,976 of NZ_AP024647.1, forward strand.
GGCGAACTGGACCTCGACGAGATCGAAGACAAACTAGCTGACGGTCAGGCGGTCTCGGTTGGCACCCAAGACGTCAAGGACGACGACTTTGACTGGTTCTGGGAGCCGGACGAGGTCAGCCGCACGGATGTCGTCCCCAACCACGCCTACATAGTGGTGGACGTAAAGACCAACGACGACGGCGAGAAAGTTGTGGTTCTGGCCAACCCGTGGGGCCCGGCCGGAGGCAAGCTGGACGGCGAGCAGAAGGCCGGCACCCTGGAACTGACCGAGGATGAGTACAAGGAAAACTTTGACTCCGTGTACTCCGTGGGCGTGAAGTGAGGATGACCGTGGAACAGCTGGTTACAGTCAAGCAAGGCATGCAACCCACTTTTGACGGCGTCAGGGTGGGGGTTGTGAAGATCGGAATTGCCGACGGTGCTCCCGCCATCCAGTTCTGGATCCGCACCGCCGAACAGGAACGAAAGCAGGCCTTCCGCGCAGGTCAGTCGGTCGCCCTTCCGGGGGCTGGCCTCCTGACGATCGCTTCGATCCAGCCCGCCGATGGCACCACCCCGGCTTCCGCGACTCTGGCGTACGACGACGGTCACGTCACCGAATGATCGTCGGCGCCGGCATGATGTGAGAGAACATCCGGCGAAACCGGTCAGGATGTGAGAGAACATCCGGCGAAACCGGTCAGGAAGTGAGAGAACATCCGGCGAAAACGGTCAGGATGTGAGAGAACATCGGAAGTACGGATGCTCGCTCACATCCAACGGGTTTTCGGGGGATGCTCGCTCACTTACGCCTTGTCGATGGCCTCTTTCAGTGCGCCCAGAACCAAGGTCACCGAGGCGATGTTTGCGTTGGGCCCCATCATTCCGATGCGCCAGACAGTATCCGCGAACTCGCCCACGCCCGAACCGATCTCCATACTGAAGTTCTCGAGGAGGTAGGCACGGACGGCGGCCGAGTTGACGCCGTCGGGGACTTTCACGGTGGTGAGGCTCGGCAGCCGTGCGCCTTCAGCGGCAAACAGCTCAAGTCCCATCTCCTGCAGTCCGCTCTGCAGTGCAGCGCCGGCAGCGCGGTGGCGGGCTTGTACGACGTCGAGCCCCTCGGCGAGGATGCGGTCCAGGGCGGCTTCGAGGCCGGCGATCATGGTGACCGGCGCGGTGTGGTGGTACGTGCGGGCACCACTCGCCGCCCCTACGTAGCCACCGAGCAAGCCGATATCCAGGTACCACGAGCGCGGATCCTTGATCCGCCGTTCAAAGGCCCTGTCCGAGACCGTGAACGGCGAAAGCCCGGGTGGCACGCCCAGGCACTTTTGCGTTCCGGCATATCCGACGTCGATCCCCCAGTCGTCTGCCCGAAGTTCCAGTCCGCCGATGGACGTCACGGCGTCGGTGATCAACAGGGCGTCGCCCTTGCCTGCGCCCAGCGCGGCGATGTCAGAGAGAACGCCGACGGAAGTCTCGGCGTGAACAGCGGCGATCACCTTGGGATGAGGGTGTGCGGCGAGCACCCGGTCAGCATCAACGGGCTGGCCCCACTCGTGGTCAACGCGGACGACAGTTGCGCCGCACCGCCGGGCGACTTCACACATGCGTGCTCCGAAGAGTCCGTTGACAGCGATCACTGCCACGTCGCCGTCGGAGACGGTGTTCACGAATGCTGCCTCCATGCCGCCTGAACCTGTGGCACTCAGCGGGAGCGTGCGCGCATTCGAAGTACCCCAGACGGCCCGCAGCCCCTCGCACGTCCGGTCCAGGCGTTCGATGAAGACGGGATCCAAATGCCCGAGCACCGGGTAGGCCAGCGCGGCCATGGCCTCGGGGTAGCAGTTGCTCGGTCCGGGACCGAACAGGAACCTGGACGTCAATATGTCTGGCATGTGCGAACTCCTTCAGCTGGTTCTCGTCATTCTGCCCCAGCGTGCGGTGCGGGGCGAGCAACACCGGCTGCCCCAAGCCCAAACTGCTAAGGTTACTCACCACTACGGAGGCCGCCACGGTAAGGGGACAAGGGTGACGACTGAAGGAAAAGAGCAACCGGAGCAGGGCGTCCGCGGCGAGGTCAGCCAGGACCGGTTCGTCGCAGGGCAGGACCTCACACGGTGGAAATCCCCGGTAGGCCGCGTCCTGGCGGGAGCTGCACAGTGGATCACCACACTGCTGGGCCCGTATGCGGCGCTGATCATCACGTTGGCCGTGGGACTTGTCATTGCCGTGTCCCTCGCTGTGGCTTTTGGGGAGGTTTACGAGTCGGTCACTGAAGCCGACGGGGTTGCGGGCCTTGACCATCCGGTCCTCGCCGCCGCCAGGTCCGTTCGCTCCCCCGCGCTGGATCTCGCCGTCACCGCCTACACGAATGTTGGCGGCACGGTTGGCATGCCCATTATCGCGGTGGGGATCATGATCGCCTTGGCCACGAAGCGTCGCTCCTGGACTCCTGTCATCCTGATGTTGACGGCGGGCTTGGGCTCACTCCTCATGACTGTCCTGGGCAAGCCTCTGTTTGGCCGCACCCGCCCTGACCTCGCGGACGCAATTCCGCCGTACGAGCACTCGCCGTCGTTTCCCAGCGGCCACTCCCTGAATTCAATCGTGATCGCGGGAATCGTGGCTTACTTGATCATTCTTCGCCTCAAAACGGCCAAGGCCAGAATCATCACGGTGGTGGTGGCATCGGCGTTTGCCGCAACCATGGGCTTGAGTCGTGTCTACCTCGGGCACCACTGGCTCACTGATGTCCTGGCCGCTTGGATTCTCGGGATAGCCTGGCTTGCTTTGGTCATTACGGCGCACCGCCTCTACCTGACTGTGAGAACGCGGCGCTCCGGCGCGGTACTCTCTTGACACCAGCCTAAGTGCTCGGCTTAACTATTTACGTATGCTGAAATAACAGTTCCATGATGCGGAATCAATAGAAGCAAGCTTCCTCCTGCCGGAAAGCAGGAGTTCCGCATAGCCCACACCATGGATGCCAGCATTTGCACGAGGATGACACAAGCATGGAGCTTGCAGTATTCAACAGTGTTGACCGGGACGAGGCCATCAGGACCCTGACCCCTTGCCTGGACATCAGCCGCTGGGTTGAGGACGTCGCCGACGCCCGACCCTTCACGAGCGTCGACGAACTGCTGGGGCAGGCCCGCCAAGCTGCCGAGCCGTTCACGCCGGAAGAGGTGGAGTCCGCACTGGCCCACCACCCCCGGATCGGCGAGCGGCCCAAGGCGCAAACCACCGAAGCGGCCATGTCCCGTTCGGAACAGTCCGGAGTGGACCCCAGCGACGACGGCACGGCCGCCGCCCTCGCCGAGGGAAACCGCGCCTACGAAGAGAAGTTCGGCAGGGTCTTCCTGATCCGCGCGGCAGGACGCAGCGCCCAGGAGATCCTCGGCTCCCTTCAGGAGCGGCTCAACCACACGCCCGAAGAAGAAGACGTAATCGTGGCTGGCCAGCTGCGGGAGATCGCCTTGCTGCGACTCGCAGGCGTGATCAGCGAAGGAGAAAATTCATGACCGTTTCACAGGTAACTACGCACATCCTGGACACCGGTTCCGGACGCCCGGCGGCGGGGGTCGCCGTCGTACTTTACGTCCGCGAAGGCGATAGCTGGACCCTGGTCGCAAAGGGCGAGACCGACGCCGACGGCCGCATCAAGGATCTCGGTCCGGAGCGGATTCCCGGCGGCGCCTACCGTCTGAACTTCGCCACTGGCGATTACTACGAGGGCCTTGGCACGGAAACGTTCTTCCCGGAAGTGGACCTGAACTTCACGGTTTCGGACGCCGGTGAGCACTATCACGTGCCGCTGCTGCTGAGCCCGTTCGCGTTTTCGACGTACCGCGGCAGCTGACTCCACCGAACTTGTTTGCAGCCAATGCCCCTCCAGAGCAATCCGAGGGGCATTATCTGTACACAAACAGGGAACGGTAGGCTGGAAGGCATGGCTTCTGAGGACACCAACGCCCCTTCCGGAAATGGCACTGCCCGCCGCGAAATTACTGTTCGCCGGGCACCCAGGTTCGTTCCGTTCATGATCCTCGGTGCGATTGTGGGTGCAATCGCCGCAGCCTTCATCGCGTACGGCCGCCCTGCGGACCCCGCCTTCGACGCCAGCACCGTCTTCGGTTTCTTCCTGGTGGCCTGCGTTTCCGGCGGCGTCATCCTGTTCTCGATCCTCGCCCTGGTTCTGGACCGGATCAGCGTCAAGCGGACCAAGCGGGCAGTAGTGGAGGCCGTTCCGGATTCGGTTCCGGATGAGGGTCCAGAGCACGACGGCGGCCGCTAGGCAGCCAGCCCAGCGCACCTCTTTCAGGGGTGCCACTGTGAGACACGCCGCATTTTGGCCGAATCGGGCCTGTTCATGGGGTCACAAAGCCGGAGCGGGAACTTACCACGGCCACAACATGAGACAATCGACCAGTGGCACGTGGCGACGGAAAACTTTCTCATGATCTTCTCCCCGGCGAAAAAGGCCCTCAGGACGCTTGTGGCGTCTTTGGGGTCTGGGCTCCCGGTGAAGAAGTAGCAAAACTCACCTATTACGGGCTGTATGCGCTGCAGCACCGCGGACAAGAGTCGGCTGGTATTGCTACCAGTGACGGCAAGCGCATCAATGTCTATAAAGACATGGGCCTTGTGTCCCAGGTCTTCGATGAGACGACCCTGAACACCCTCACCGGACACTTGGCCGTTGGCCACTGCCGGTACTCCACCACTGGCGCAAGCCACTGGGCCAATGCGCAGCCCACCTTGGGCGCAACCGCGACCGGCACGGTTGCCTTGGCCCACAACGGCAACCTGACCAACACTGCTGAGCTCCGGGAAATGATCCTCGAGCGCAACGATGGCCAATTGACCGGTGAAATGAAGCAGGGCAACACCTCCGACACCGCCCTCGTGACAGCCCTCCTTGAGGGTGAAGAGGGCAAGACCCTGGAGCAGACCGCATTGGAGCTGCTGCCCAAGATCAAGGGTGGCTTCTGCTTCGTCTTCATGGATGAAGGAACCCTCTACGCTGCCCGCGATACGTACGGCATCCGCCCGCTGTGTCTGGGACGGCTGGACCGCGGTTGGGTTGTCGCTTCCGAGCAGGCCGGCCTGGCTACCGTTGGTGCGAGCTTCATCCGTGAGATCGAGCCCGGCGAGTTCATCGCCATCGACGAGGACGGCGTCCGCTCCCAGCGCTTCGCCGAGGCAACGCCCGCCGGCTGTGTCTTCGAGTACGTCTACCTCGCCCGTCCGGACGCGGCCATCGCGGGCCGCTCCGTGTACGAAGCCCGTGTTGAGATGGGCCGCCAGTTGGCCCGGGAAAACACCCACGAGGCCGACATCGTCATTCCGGTCCCCGAATCCGGTACCCCGGCAGCAGTCGGTTACGCCGAGCAGTCGGGCATCCCTTTCGCGCACGGCTTCGTCAAGAACGCCTACGTTGGCCGCACGTTCATCCAGCCGTCGCAGACCCTGCGCCAGCTCGGCATCCGCCTCAAGCTCAACGCCCTCGAATCCGTGATCCGCGGCAAGCGTGTTGTTGTGGTGGATGACTCGATCGTCCGCGGCAACACGCAGCGGGCCATTGTGCGGATGCTCCGCGAAGCAGGTGCCGCGGCTGTCCACGTGAAGATTTCTTCTCCGCCGGTCCAGTGGCCCTGCTTCTACGGCATCGACTTCGCTTCCCGCGCGGAGCTGATTGCCAACGGCGCCACGATCGAGGAAATCTCCCAGGCAATCGGCGCCGACTCGCTGGCCTACATCTCCGAAGACGGCATGATCGGTGCAACCCAGCAGCCGCGCGAACGCCTCTGCACCGCGTGCTTCACTGGCCAGTACCCGATTGAGCTGCCGCATGCTGACAAGCTGGGCAAGAATCTGCTGGAGCGCACGGACCTCGGCGGATTGCCACCTGTTGCTGAGTCCCCCGCCGACTCCGAGGATCCGGCCGAGAAGCCCGGAGCTACGGGCTGCGATCCGGGCCCGGATGCTGAATTCGAGAACCTGCTGACCGACGCTGATCGTTTGACCGACGCCGACAAGAAAGAGTCTGTATGACCTCCGCAACCCCCGCCGCTGGAAGCACCCCGAATTCAACGGGCATCACCTACGCCTCCGCGGGTGTCGACGTCGAAGCGGGAGACCGCGCAGTCGAGCTCATGAAGGACGCCGTGAAGGCGACGCACAACACCTCGGTGATTGGCGGCGTCGGCGGCTTCGCAGGCCTGTACGACGTCTCGAAGCTGCTCACCTACAAGAAGCCGTTGCTGGCCACGTCCACTGACGGCGTGGGGACCAAGGTTGCTATTGCGCAGGCCATGGACATCCATGACACCATCGGTTTCGACCTTGTGGGCATGGTCGTGGACGACATCGTGGTGGTCGGCGCTGAGCCCCTCTACATGACCGACTACATTGCCTGCGGCAAGGTCGTCCCGGAGCGTATCGCAGACATCGTCCGCGGTATCGCAGCTGCTTGCTCTGTTGCAGGCACCGCCCTGGTTGGCGGCGAGACCGCTGAGCACCCGGGCCTGCTGGGTGAGCACGAATACGACGTCGCCGGTGCCGCTACCGGTGTTGTCGAAGCTGATGCCTTGCTCGGCCCGGACCGCGTCCGCGCCGGCGACGTCGTGATCGGCATGGCATCTTCCGGCCTCCACTCCAACGGCTACTCCCTGGTCCGCCGCGTCATCAACCACGCCGGCTGGGCCCTGGACCGCCAGGTTTCCGAACTCGGCCGCACCCTTGGCGAGGAGCTGCTGGAGCCGACGCGCGTCTACGCAGCCGACTGCCTGGACCTCGCCCGCACGTTCCCCGTCTCAGCCGGCGCCGCCGTCCACGGCTTCAGCCACGTCACCGGTGGTGGCCTCGCTGCCAACCTGGCGCGTGTCCTCCCGCAGGGCCTGGTGGCCACGGTTGACCGCAACACCTGGGAGCTGCCCGCTATCTTCAAGCTGGTTTCCGAGCTTGGCAACGTGCCCCTGGCCGACCTTGAGCGCACGCTGAACCTCGGCGTGGGCATGGTGGCCATCGTGTCCCCGGAAGCCGCTGACGCTGCCGTGGCACGCCTCAACGAGCGCGGCCTGCCGTCCTGGATCATGGGTACGGTTACTGCGGATTCCGACTCGATCGACAAGACCGGCCCGGACTACGTCCAGGGTGCCAAGGGTGTCGACGGCGGTGCCGTACGTTTGGTGAACGCCTACGCCTAAGCGCGTTTCCTCTTAGTCAAAGAGCGGCCGGGCAGTTGATCTCTCAACTGCCCGGCCGCTCTTTGTTTTTGCTGCTTGTAGGTTCCTGACCTGTCTTGATCGTTCCGGAGTTTGCCCTCCGACGCCAGGATGGTCAGATCTGGATCAAGCTGAGAACGCCGCCTTGGGGATCCTGGATGGTCGCCAGAGATCCTGTTTCCGGCCTGTCTTCCGGTTCCACGAGCACCACCCCACCCGCGGCTAGCGCTGCTTCGGCGGCTTTACGAATATCCGCAACGCCGAAATAGATCTGCCAACCGGCTTCCTCGCCCTCTTCGGCAGGGACAACCCCTGCCACCTCATCGCCTTTGACTATCAGCGTGCTGTAGCTGCCGCCGTCGTCCTGGGGGTATTCGGTGACTTCATGCCCGAAAAGCTGCTGGAAAAACGCGATGGCTGCCTGCGGTTCCGGAGTCAGCAGTTCAGCCCATGCCAAGGCGCCAGCCTCATTGAACAGGTGGCTTCCAATGTGGGTACCCGCTTGCCAGATCCCTGTGGTTCCGCCGCCGGGCGCCTCGATGAAGGCCAGGACGCCGGTATCGGCCACCTGCTCCGGGCCGAACGCGAGCTTCCCACCAGCATGGACGGCGTCTTCCGCTATCTCCTCAGCGTCCGTTGCGGCGAGATAGATGTTCCATTGGCCATGCTTGCCTGCGGCCTCCTGCATGGGATTCTGCGGAGCGATAACCGCCACCAGGTCCTTGCCCACAAAGGCCTGAGCGTAGCTGCGGCCGTCAGGTGTAGGCAGGTCCGTGAACGTCCAGTCGAACAGCTTGCCGTAGAAGGCCTTGGCTGCGGAAACATCCGGGGTCTGCAGATCGGCCCAGCAGGGTTCACCACTTGAATAATGGGTCCGGGAAGTCATGCTGCGAGCCCTGTCATGATGCTGAATGCTGCGCCGGCAGGGTCCATGAGCACAGCCATCCGCCCGATTCCTGGAACATCGAAAGCCGGAGCGATCACGTGAGCTCCAAGCTCAACAGCCTGCGCCACAGCCGCATCCACGTCCTCGACGCCGAAGTACGTCATCCAGAAAGGCGAGAGTCCTTCAATCGGCAGCTTGAGGGCACCGGCAATCCTCTTTCCGTCCACCAGCAGGCTGGTGTACTCCTGAAGATCACCTGCGGGTGCAGTTTCGCTGCTGCATCCCGTCACGGCCTCGTAGAATTTCACGGCCTTGGGGACGTCGTCAGTCTGTAGTTCATTCCATATCATGGTGCCCGGCTCATTGACCAAGCCGGACCCGGGGTGGGTTCCAGCTTCCCAGAAGCCGATCTGCGCGCCCGTGGGATCAATGGCGAAGAACATCCGTCCGCTGCCGTTCGGCACGTCGTCAGGCTCGAACAGGATGGAGCCCCCAGCCGCCACAGCCCGCTGGGCCGCGTCATCCGCGGAGTCCACGGCAATGTAGTTGGCCCAATAGGACGGCATTCCCTCTGGAGCATCCGGCATTTGCTGCATCATGCCCGCGACTTTGCGGCCATGGAGAGAGGCCATGTAGTAGGTCATGCCGTTACCGGCGTCCATGGGATCCAGCTCCCAGCCAAAGAGCCCGCTGTAAAACTTCTTGGAAACCTCAACGTCGGTGGAGGACAGGTCCACCCAACATGGTGTCCCCTGCTTGTACCTCTCGACCACCGGCATGCCGTTCCCTTTCCTAGCAACGCGGGGTCACTTACGGCCCATGTTGAGGCCTGGATTGGGCCCTAAGTGACCCCGCGTCGGAGTCCATGGGGACTACGCTATGGCGCTTCCGCTCCTTTCGCCAGACGTGCGCCTGGTTACCCGGGCAGCCGAACGGGTTCGGCTGCCCGATGGGAGCCACGGCAAGATCCAAATTCCCACACAAAAAAGAGGCCCGCAGGGTACGCCAATGAATGGCGTGGCCTGCGGGCCTCTTTCAGAGATATTCGTCATCCGGAGATGCGCGACGACCTTACTGTACGACGGCGGTACGCAAGTCAGTGCCACAGGCACCGATTATTTGCGACAGCTATCCGATACGGCGGGTGTCTACCTCGTCGTCATCGTCTTCCGCGTACTTGTCCTCATATGCCGAGTAGTCCGGCTCCGGGGGATCTTCGGGGAAGTGGCTTTTTACACGACTGGATGGGCCCGTGAGCTCACGCTCAAGTGCCGAATAGTCAGTGTTCGGGGAGTAGTACTTGATGTCCCGAGCCTGCTTGGTAGCTTTTGCCTTTTGACGGCCGCGCCCCATGGCGTGACCCCCTTTTGTACTTGGACCGGAGGTGGTCACCTTGGCTATCGGTGAGGCCCCGGAATGTTTGGTCAATTTGTCGTATGTCTAGATTACATGCTTTCAGGGGTGCCTGCGTGCCACCCTGGACCTGCGTCGGGTACAACTGCAGCCCAAACCGCTCCCCACCACCTCCAATACACCCAAAAATTGGGTAGAGTCTGCCTCAATGCGGCTCCAGAGCAGGAAGGCAGACTCCGGGATATGAGCGAGGACACCACCCCACCACGTGATGATTCAACGCGCGATAAAGGCGAGGCCGGGGTCCCACCTGCGCCCAAGGTACCGCCTACGCCGCCGCAGGCCCCGGGACAGCAGCCGAAGCAACCTTCGGGAACACAGCCCGAAGCTTCAGGCCTGCAGCCGGACCCTGCGCCGGATCTGGACCCGGACTTCGTGCCTAATCCCAGCGACCAGCCCGATCCTGCGCTGCCGCCCGACTCCGGCCAGCCCGAGCACTCAGGCCAGGCAGAATATCCTGGCCAGCCACAGTACCCGGGCCAGCCAGCAGGCCCGTACCAGCCGGGTGATCCCTACCAGCCAGCGGGCCCCTACCAACCCGGGGATCCCGCGCAGGATCCTACAAACGCTCCGCACGGGGACCCTGTAAAACGCCAGCGGTTTGTCATCGGCGCGATTGTGGTGGGCGTCCTGGTGCTCATCGGCGTCGTGATCTGGGTGCTGTTGAATCTGCTGGGGACGCGCCCGGAAGCTGTTGTCACCACACCGAGCCCGACCGCAAGCCTTGGCCCGCTACCGCGGGATACCGAAGCCAAGGATTTCCAGGTGGGTGATTGCTTTGCCGACTTCGATCCCAATGCCCCCAAGGCCAGGGCCGTTCCCTGTGACACGGAGCATTCAGCCCAACTAGGCGCCGTCCACATATATCCAGCGGATGATTCCTTCCCCGGCACCAATGCGCTGAAGGACAAGGGTCGCGAAGTCTGCGGCAACATCAAGCTGAATCACGAGGTGGCCGATAAGTACGTGCTGCTTCAGCAGAACGTCTACCCGAGCACCACGAGTTGGGATCGGGGCGACCGCCGCGTTGATTGCTTCATCGTTGTGGATTCGGGCAACACCATCAAGGAAGACCTCCTCAGCAGATAGCGCCCGGCCTACTTCTTGCGAACCAGTAGTCCAGTGCCTACCGTCGGGCCGCCGTCGGGACCTGTCAGCGCCTCGAATCCCTCAATGGTGAGTTCGTCGAGGTCGGCTGCGGTATCCACCAGGACAGTATCGCCGTCGCTGATCTCGCCGGCCAGGATCTCCTTGGCCAGGCGGTCTCCGATTTCGCGCTGGACGAGGCGTCGCAGGGGTCGCGCACCGTACGCGGAGTCATATCCGGACATCGCGAGCCAGGCACGGGCCCCATCGGTCACTTCGAGTGTCAAGCGGCGGTCCCGCAGTCGCTTGGTGAGTTCGGCAACGTGGAGCTCCACGATCCGGGCAAGCTCCTCCACTGACAGTGGATCGAACAGAACGATCTCGTCCAGACGATTCAGGAACTCCGGCTTGAACGAGGCCTGTACCACCGCCATGACGGCATCGCGCTTGGCTTTGGCATCCAGGGACGGGTCCACCAGGAACTGGCTTCCGGAGTTGGACGTCAGCACCAGGATCGTATTGCGGAAGTCCACCGTCCGTCCTTGACCGTCTGTGAGCCGGCCATCATCAAGAACCTGCAGCAGGATGTCGAACACCTCTGGATGGGCCTTTTCCACCTCGTCGAGCAGCACAACAGAGTATGGGCGACGACGAACGGCTTCCGTTAGCTGTCCGCCTTCTTCGTAGCCAACGTATCCCGGAGGGGCACCGACCAGGCGCGCTACAGAGTGCTTCTCTCCATACTCGGACATATCGATCCGGATCATGGCGCGCTCATCGTCAAAGAGGAAGTCGGCCAAGGCCTTTGCCAGCTCGGTCTTGCCAACGCCGGTTGGGCCGAGGAACAGGAACGAGCCCGTGGGGCGGTTGGGATCGCTAATGCCGGCCCGCGCACGGCGGACGGCGTCCGAAACTGCCTGCACAGCCTTGGTTTGACCGATCAGGCGCTTGCCGAGTTCCTCCTCCATGTGCAGCAGCTTTTGGGATTCACCCTGCAGCATGCGCCCAGCCGGAATGCCGGTCCAGGCGGAGATGACCTCGGCGATGTCGTCCGCAGTCACTTCCTCTGCGACCATGAGCTCGGGCTTTGCATCGCCCCGGGCAGACTCCTCCTCGGCAGCCGCATTGAGCTCACGTTCAAGGGCAGGAAGCTCGCCATAAAGTATCCGCGACGCCGACTCAAGGTCGCCTTCGCGCTGGTACTTTTCGGCGGCAGATCGCAGCTCGTCGATCTTCGCCTTAAGGTCACCCACCCTGTTGAGTCCGGCCTTCTCAGCTTCCCAACGGGCGTTGAGGGCCCTGAGTGCTTCCTTCTTGTCCGCCATGTCGGCGCGGAGTGCCGCCAGGCGCTCGACCGATGCAGGATCAGTCTCACCCTGAAGCGCCAGTTCTTCCATGGTCAGGCGGTCGACGGAACGGCGGAGCTGGTCGATCTCCTCCGGCGCAGAGTCAATCTCCATCCGAAGCCGTGACGCGGCCTCGTCCACAAGGTCGATCGCTTTATCCGGAAGCTGACGGCCCGAGATGTAACGGTTGGAGAGGGTTGCTGCTGCGACCAAGGCGGAGTCGGCGATTGCCACCTTGTGGTGGGCCTCGTACCGCTCCTTGAGGCCGCGAAGAATGCCAATGGTGTCCTCGACGCTCGGCTCGCCCACGTAGACCTGCTGGAAGCGGCGTTCCAAGGCAGGGTCCTTCTCGATGTTTTCGCGATACTCATCCAAGGTGGTGGCACCAATGAGGCGCAGCTCGCCGCGGGCCAGCATCGGCTTGAGCATGTTGCCCGCGTCCATGGCACTCTCACCCGTGGCACCGGCTCCAACAACGGTGTGGATTTCATCGATGAACGTGACGATCTGGCCGTTGGAGTTCTTAATCTCCTCCAGAACCGCCTTGAGCCGCTCCTCGAACTCACCGCGGTACTTGGCGCCCGCCACCATGGAGGCCATGTCCAAGGCAATGAGGGTCTTGCCGCGGAGGCTCTCCGGAACATCGCCGGCAACCATACGCTGGGCCAGGCCTTCAACGACGGCAGTCTTACCCACGCCAGGCTCACCAATGAGGACAGGATTGTTCTTGGTGCGGCGGCTCAGGACCTGAACCACGCGACGGATCTCGCTGTCGCGCCCGATGACCGGATCCAGCTTCCCTGAACGGGCGATGGCAGTAAGGTCCGTGCCGAACTTCTCCAGGGCCTGGAACGTATTTTCGGGATCCGGCGAGTTGACCTTTCGATCGCCCCGGACACCCGGCAGGGCGGCAAGCAGCGCTTCGTGGGAGGCCCCGGCGTCGCGCATTAATTTGCCCACGGCGTCACTGCCGGCCGAAAGCCCCAACAGCAGGTGCTCCGTAGAGACAAAGGAGTCGCCGAGTTTGTCGGCCTCGTTCTGGGCAGCCTGGATGGCCTGCATCGACTGGCGGGACAGCTGGGCTTGCTGGACCGAGCTGCCCGAAGAGGACGGCAGCGACTTGATAGCCGAACTGGCCTGAACGCTCACGGCATCCGGATCAGCACCCGTGGCGCGCAGGAGAGCGACAGCAACGCCCTCGCGCTGGTCCATGAGGGCCTTGAGCAGGTGCGCCGGCTCCAGCTGCGGGTTGCCCGCAGTGGAGGCATTCATGGCGGCCGCAGAAAGGGCCTCCTGGCTTTTGGTGGTGAATTTGACGTCCAAAGAGAGCTCCCTTTCTGGAGTGTGACCAATACTTTCAAAGTTGAGTCTACTACGCTCAACTTTGCTTTTCGGCCCTCTGGGTTCCATGTTTGCCCACGGCGAAACAGGTGTCCAGACCAAACGACGGCTATGTGAATAACAGGAGGCCAGAAGCCATCACCCGTAGGCTGAGGCCATGGAATCAATCTCCACTGTGGAACAACTGGAACAATTGATCGGCCTACCCCTGGACCGGGTGCGCCGAAAAGTGCGCACCTCACTGAGCGATTTCGACCGGCAGTGGCTGGCCGCCAGTCCCTTCTGCGTTATCTCGACGGCGGATGCCCAAGGCCGGGTGGACGCGTCACCAAAGGGCGACCCTGCCGGATTCATCGAGGTCCTGGATGACTCCACGATTGCAATCCCGGAACGCCCCGGAAACAAGCTCGCCTTCGGCTTTCGCAACATACTGGAAAACCCGAACGTCGGGATTCTGTCCGTGGTTCCGGGACGCACTGACACGCTGCGAATCAACGGAACGGCACGCATCGTCAGCGACGCCGACTTCTTCGGGAAGATGACGGTCAAAGGCCACCGGCCGCGCGCCGCAGTCGTGGTCTCCGTAGAGGAAGTTTTCACGCACTGCGGCAAGGCGTTCATGCGCAGCGGCTTGTGGGAACCGGCAACCTGGGACGCGGAGGGCTTACCGAGCATCGCGATGCTCTCCAAAACCTATGTCCAGCCCGAGGCTCCGCTGGAGGACCTTGAAACCTACTACGGGTCCGCTTACGCTGAGCGTCTTTACCGGGAGTAGGCCTCAGGCAGGATAGATCGAAACCAGTGCGGATTTCACGACGAACCGCACGTCCAGGCCCGGTGCCAGTCCAAGATCGGCAGAGGCCGCAGGAGTGATATCGGCGGATAAGGTGCTGCGCTCCCCCCAGCCCGGTCCGGCCGCCCTGACACGGATCTGGTCGCCATGTGGCTCAAGGTCGGTGATGGTGACGGGAAACGAGTTGCGGGGACTACCGTGCACATCGCCCAGGAAGACGGAGACGGCCGACGGCGGGAACGCCGCGACGCCTGCCTGGCCGGGCGTGGGTGACCACACGGGATCGTGCTGTCCTGCGAAAAGCCGGCCATCCGGCGTCGTGATTCCCTGTTCTGTGATGATTCCGCTGACGAGGTTGAGCCCCGCAAGTCCGGCGGCGAAGTGGCTGCGGGGGCGTTCCAGGACTTGCCGGGTTGGGCCTTCCTCCGCAATCCGCCCATTTTCAACGACGATGACACGGTCGGCGAGCATGTAAGCATCCAGGACATCGTGCGTGACGATGATGGCCTGCCGCCCCGAAAGGACCCGCTTGAGCACCCTGCGCAGCAACGGAGCTGCGTGAATGTCCAGGGCTGCCATGGGTTCGTCGAGCAACAGGAGTGCTGGATCGGCCGCGAGTGCGCGCGCCACGGCCACGCGCTGGGCCTGCCCGCCGGACAGCTGGGCGGGCTTCCGTGACGCGAGCGGCAGCGCGTCGACTTCGGCCAGCCAATGGCGTGCCGTTTCCCGCGCCACAACCTTCGATGCACCAGTGCTGCGCGGGCCGAAAGCCACATTGTCCAAGGCATTAAGGTGCGGAAACAACAGGGCTTCCTGGGCCAACAGCGCCGTGCCGCGAAGGTGCGGCGCCCTCCAGAGCCGAGCGCCGCCGTCGAGCTCGAACAACTGCGAGTCACCGATCCGGGCAGTGCCGGAATCCGGCCGCAGCAGCCCGGCAATCACACCAAGCAACGTCGACTTGCCCGCACCATTTGGCCCCAGAACCGCCACGGTTTCCGAAGGACCAAGGCTCAGGGACATGTCGAAATCCCTGGCAGCAAGGCGTGCCCGCAGCTCAAAACTCACGGTTGAACCTCCACCCGGGCGCCAGCATTGCGACGACCATAGCTGAGTCCTACAACCGCCACGGCGACTGCCACGAGGACCAGCGACAATGCAACGGCGGCATCGGCGTCGGTCTCGCGTTGCAGGTAAATTTCCAGCGGAAGGGTTCGGGTTACGCCTTCCAAACTGCCGGCGAACGTGAGCGTGGCGCCAAACTCGCCCAGGCTCCGGGCGAACGACAACACCGCTCCGGAAGCCAATCCCGGCAAGACGAGCGGCACGGTCACGCGGCGCAGGATGGTTGTGGGACGCGCGCCCAACGTTGCGGCGACCAACTCGTAACGGTTCCCCGCTGTTCGCAGCGCCCCTTCGAGGCTGACCACCAGAAACGGCAAAGCCACGAAGGTTTGGGCGAGGACCACGGCGGTGGTGGAGAAGGCGATCTGGATACCGGCCACTTCGAGCGACTTCCCCAGCAGGCCCTTGGCGGCCGAACGTGTACAAGAGAGCAATACCTCCGACGACGGGCGGCAGCACCAGCGGCAACAGGACGAACGCCCTGAGCAACCGTTGGCCCGGGAAGGGGCTGCGCGCAAGAACCAACGCCAGCGGAATGCCCAGGATGATGCACACCGCCGTGCTCGCCGCAGACGTGCGGAGGCTCAGCCCGAGCGCAGTGACTGAGGATTCCGACGTGATCAGTGGAATAAACTGCGGCCAGTTGACCTTGGCCACCATCGCCACCATCGGCAGCAGGACAAAAAGTGCCCCGGCTGCTGCGATGACGTAAATCCATGGTGGAACGCCGGTATAGCCGGTGCCACTGCGACGGTTCATGAAGTCCTTACCGGGATCCTTACGGGGTGCCGAATCCGGCGCCGTTCAGCACCTTCTTGCCCTCGCTGCTGGTGACCATGCCGATGAATGCCTGGGCGAGTTCCTTGTTCTTGCTCGCGCCCACTGTAGCAATCGGGTAGGTGTTCACGGCTTTGTCCGACTCCGGGAAAGGGATGCCCTTGACCCTGTCACCTGCGTTTCTGATGTCTGTGACGTAGACAAGGCCGGCATCGGCCTCCTGCGAGGTGACCTTGCCGAGCACGTCGGTTACGGACGACTCCTCGCTGACCGGTTTCAGCGTGGTTCCGGTCGCCGTCTCAATGGTTTCGGCGGCAGACCCACACGGAACCTGCGGCGCGCAGACCACTACTTTTACACCCGGTTTGCCGAGGTCGGCAAAGGAAGCGATCGACGCCGGGTTGCTGGGCGGGACGGCGATCTCCAGGACGTTGGTGGCAAAGTTGGTTGCAGTGCCGTCGACCAATTTTGCGTCCGAAAGCCTGGTCATGTTCTTGGTGTCGGCGGATGCGAAGACGTCAGCCGGCGCACCCTGCGTAATCTGCGTGACCAGGTCAGAGGAACCGGCGAAGTTCAGTGTGACTTTGGTGCCGGGGTTCTTCGCCTCAAAGTCGCTGGCCAGCTTGGTGAACGTTGCCTTCAGGGAGGCCGCAGCAAAGACGGTGATCGTGCCACTGGGCTGATTCCCGGTTGCCGCTGGGCCCGTGGTGTTGGAAGCACAGCCGGCCATGGTTGCCGCCAAGGCTACCGTGGCAAAGAGCGCGCTTGTCGTTCGTGTGCGCTTCATACGATGCTCTTTCCTTGGGGTGTTTCGATGATGACGGTGGTGGCCTTGACCACGGCAGTAGCGACTGAGCCGAGTTCGAGCCCGAGTTCACGGACGGCTTCGCTGCTCATCAGGGAAACGACGCGGAACGGTCCGCATTGAAGCTCTACCTGGGCCATGACTTTGTCCGCCGTAATACCCGTAACCAGTCCGACAAAACGATTGCGGGCCGAACTTCCAGACCGCGCAGGGTCATCAGGGAGGTGCGACTGGTCGCGTGCAAGCTTGGCGAGTTCCAGCCCATCCACAGCCAGCCTGCCCGATGCGTCCTTTTGGGCGGTCAGGGTCCCGTTCTCCGTCCAGCGCCTCACTGTGTCATCGCTGACTCCCAAAAACCGGGCTGCGTCGGAAATTCGTATTTGCGGCATGAGACGAGTCTAGATCCGTAGATGCGGATTAAGAGTCATGATTTCACCGCAAACGAAATATGACTTCGTGGTCGCCGTCGAACGCAGTGGGCGAACCGCGTGAGGCGAAGCGAAAGCCTTCCGTAAGCATTACCCATAGCCCGCCGGGGGCCGCAGCCGTACTCTGTTCTAGGGAGAGAGTCTCAGGCGCGAAGGAGCGTCCCATGGAATGGATTCGTCCGGACAACCCGGATTATGACGAAGCCCGTAAGCTCTTCAACGCGATGATCGACCGCAGGCCGGCCGTCATTGCAAAGTGTTCAGATCCCGCCGAAGTGGCCGAAGCGCTCAGCTACGCACGGACCCACAATCTGGATGTCGCTGTGCGTTCCGGCGGGCATTCAGTGGCTGGCATGTCTACGAATGACGACGGATTGGTAGTGGACGTCCGTCCCATGAAATCCATCAGCGTTGACCCCGAGGCGAAAACTGCCAAGGTGGGCGCCGGAGTGACGTGGAGCGAGTTCGACCGCGCCACGCAGCAGCATGGGCTCGCAGTCACGGGCGGCCGGGCATCCACCACGGGCGTTTCCGGTTTCACCTTGGGCGGCGGCTCAGGCTGGCTGGAACGCTCCTACGGTTTCGCGTGCGACAACCTGCTCTCCGTCGACCTGGTGACTGCGTCCGGCGAACATGTCACTGCCAACGCGGGCGAGAATTCGGAATTGTTCTGGGCACTCCACGGCGGGGGTGGAAATTTCGGCGTGGCGACCTCGCTCACCTTCCAACTCCACGATCTCGGCCCTACGGTCATGGCCGGGCTCATGCTGTTCCCCGGCGAGGAAGCCACAGGCCTGTCCCGCGCCTTCCGGGGATTGGCACTTGAGGTTCCCGACGCCGTCGGGACAGCCCTCGTGTACCTCACCGCCCCGCCGGAAGAGTTCGTGCCGGAAGACATGGTGGGCAAACTCGCCGTCGGAATGGCCTACCTGTATGCAGGCGACCTTGAGGCCGGAGAAGAGCATGCGAAACCATTCCGGGAACTCGGGCCAACAGTAGACCTCGTCTCGCCCATGCAGTACGCCGATTTCCAGTGCATGATCGATGACCCTCCGGACCACTACAACTATTGGAGCGCCGACTATCACAACGAACTCAACGACGATGCCCTGGATCTCTTCGTGGCCTCCGCCAACCGGCTGCCAGGTGCGCACTCACAGCAGCTCATTGCACGCTGGGGAGGAGCAGTGAGCGGACCGGCGGCTGCGAACACCCCACTGCAACACCGTGGCGCCGCTTGGGTCAGCCACCCGTTTGGCTTGTCCGAGACCCGTGAGGGCGGTCAGGAAGCCAAGGCCTGGGTCAAGCAGTTCCGCCAGGAAATCGCCCCGCACACCACGGGCGGAGTGTGGCTGAATTTCATCGGCGACGAAGGCCAGGACCGGATCATGGCGGCCTATGGAGAGCAGAACTATCGGCGGCTCTCCAAGGTCAAAGCCGCGTTCGATCCTGACAACGTGTTCCGCGGCAACCAGAACATCCTGCCGGCGGAGCGCTGAGTTCCCCACGCTCCTTCCCAGTTGCTGTGAATCACACGGGCAGTGAAGCCTGTGTTTCCGGGGCGGACGCTCGGCGGTAGCCGCTCCGATGGCCGGTAACTGGGAAGGATCGTTTGGCTTACACTTTGGCCATGGCCGTATACGTCGATCCTCCCCTGTGGCCTGCTCACGGGACGGTGTTTTCGCACCTCGTGTCCGACAAGTCCCTTGACGAGTTGCACGCGTTCGCGGCAGCCGCCGGAGTTCCGGAGAGGGCCTTTGACGGTGACCACTATGACGTACCTGAACGGCGCTACGATGACCTCATTGCTGCGGGGGCAATCCCTGTGGAAGCCCGGATCCTGGTCCGCAAACTTATCGCCAGCGGCCTTCGAATTCCTGCCCGGGAACGGAGCAAGGCTTTGACAGTGCCTCTGATGGAGCGTTGGAACAGCATCTACCCTGGGCACGAAGAACTGGGCCTGGAACTGCTGGAGCGTTGGGGCGAAGACGGCCGGAAATACCACAGCCGGACGCACTTGCTGGCTGTACTTGAAGCCTTGGATACGTTGACCGAACCCGCGCTGCCCGCCAGGACAGTGTCTTTGGCGGCCTGGTTCCACGACGCCGTGTATGAAGGCGTTGCGGGCCAGGATGAGGAGGACTCGGCACGTTTGGCCGAGGACCGGCTCTCTGCTGCCGGCTTGGCGCCCGACGATGTTGCTGAGGTGGCGCGCCTTGTCCGGCTGACCGCCACGCATAGCCCCGAACCCGGTGACCACGCCGGCGCACTCCTCTGCGACGCCGACCTCTCCGTCCTAGGTGGCGACGAACAGTCCTACGCACGGTATCTGGCCGCCGTCCGCGAAGACTACGCCCACGTCAGCGACGCCGATTTCGCCCAAGGGCGCGCCGCCGTCGTACGCCATTTGCTGTCCTTGGAACCGCTCTTCCACGGTGACCGTGCCAAAGCGCTGTGGGCCGACGCCGCCCATCGGAACCTGGTCTCCGAACTCGCATGAGCGAAGCCGGAGCGCCGCAGCGGCAACTTCCGTACTCAGTGCGGTTTGAATGGGGGCTCGACGGCGCCCGTGCAGTGGTGCCGCATGCTGACCTTGCGGTGGTTGTGGACGTCCTCTCGTTCACCACGTGCGTCAGCGTTGCGGTTGATCGTGGGGCGGCCGTTTTCCCCTACCCGATGAGGGACGCTGCTGCGAGCGAGTTCGCCGCACATCATCACGCTGCGTTGGCGGGGCCACGTGGTGGAGAGGGGTTGAGTTTGTCTCCGGCGAGCTTGCGTCATGCGCCGCACCTGGAGCGCGTGGTCCTGCCATCGCCCAACGGCTCGACGCTCAGCCATGAGCTCGCCAACTCAGCCCGGCAAGTAGTGGCTGTGTGCCTACGCAACGCGGCCGCGACCGCCGACTGGGTTCATGCGAACCTGCCGGATGACGCCGTAATAGCTGTCATCGCCGCAGGTGAGAAGTGGACCAATGGTTCGTTGCGGCCCGCTTTGGAGGACGAGCTAGGAGCAGGAGCCTTCATCGCCGGACTAGCAGGATCGGGGCGCCGTAACTTCTCACCGGAAGCCGGATCTGCGGCCGCGGCCTTCGACCCCGCCGAGCCCAACCTGGCCTCCGTGATGCGGGGCTGCTCAAGTGGTCGTGAACTGATCGATGGGGGCTTCATTGAGGACGTGGCAATCGCGGCCGAGTTGGATGGCAGCACGATGGTTGCCCTGCTGACGGATGGGTCTTTTCAGGGCATCCGTCCCACCGATTAGACGACTCGCTGCAGGCCAGACGGTAGGAATCGTCTGCCGCACTGCGAGTCGTCTAAATGGAGCGATCACCTCAGCGATAGGTACTGACGAACGGCTGGTTGGTCGGCACAATCTGCTTGCCGAGAGGCATGAGCGACACCGGGATCAGCTTCAGGTTGGCGATTGCCAGCGGTATCCCGATGATGGTGATGGCCATGGCGAAAGCAGTGACCACGTGGCCAATCGCTATCCAGATGCCCGCGACCAACAACCAAATCACGTTGCCCAAAAGCGCGAAGACACCCGTTCCGCCGGGCTTCTCCACCACCATCCGGCCAAACGGCCACAAGCAATAAGCGCCGATCCGGAACGAAGCGATGCCCCAAGGAATGGTCACAATGAGCACGCAACAGATAATGCCTGCCGCGAAATAGCCCAATGCCAACCAGAAACCACCGAAGACCAGCCAAATGATGTTGAGCAGCGTTTTCATAGTCTCAATTCTCCCTTGCCGGACCGACATTAAGCCTAGGGGTGTGCCCTGAATTGGCCCTGACTTTGCTAAGCCAGGAGCCCGTCCAGCTTGTCGAAGGACGTTCCCCAGCCCTCGCGGGTCATGTCAACCCATTCTTCGGATTCGAACGGTCCCTGCGTCATTACCAGGCGGGTCCGTCCGTCCAGGTCCTCGAACTCGAGGCGCATCTCGAGCTCATCGCTGCTGGATTCCTCGCCCGATTTCGCTGAGGCCACGAGAAGCGCCGGCGGGTTGAGCTCCGTGATGACAGCATCGATAGGACCTTCTTTGGTTTCATCGCCCTCCGTCCAGGTCATCACCACTTGCCACACGCCGCCAACGCGAGGGTCAATGACGATCTTCTCGCGCGGAGAATCAACCCCGGCCGGCCCGAACCACTTGGTCAGCTGATCTGGGTCCATCCAGGCGTCGAAGACGCGCTCACGGGGAGCATCGAACTCGCGGGTCATGGTCAGGGTGTGTTGTTCTGTGCTCATTGTGTGACTCCTGGTTTTCGTGTGGTCCGTTAGCTTGGTTCCCTGTTCCGTGCGGGTCCGTGTGTGGTTCCGTGTGTGGTTCCGTGTGTAAAGTCCAGTGGCGTGTTCCAGTGAATCGTGTCGTCGGGAGCGAGTCCAGGGTGTGCCAGTGCTAATTCGGATGCTCTCTCACATCATCACCCGATTTGTCCAACGTTCTCTCACATCATCACCCGAATTGCCCAACGTTCTCTCACATCATGAATCGTCGGAGACGTCGTGTCAGCCGCAGGACGTGAGAGAGGAACACACCAAAAACCGCAGGACGTGAGAGAAGAACACACCAAAAACCGCAGGACGTGAGAGAAGAACGCACCAAAACCCGCAGGACGTGAGAGAAGAACACACCAAAAACGGCAGGATGTGAGAGAAGAACGCACCAAAAACCGCAGGACGTGAGAGAACGTCAGGCTTTTGCAGCTTCCACGAATGCGCGGATCTTCGCCAGGTCCTTCACTCCCCGGGACGACTCCACACCCGAGGAAACGTCCACGCCCCACGCACCCGCCGCTGCGGCAGCGAAGGCCACGTTTCCGGGTTCGAGTCCGCCTGCGAGCAGCCACTCGCGGCCGCCGAGTCCCTTCGCCCGCACTGAGGCATAGTCCCAGGATTCTCCCGAACCCGGCACGGCCGCATCGATCAAGAGCAGATCCTCGCCCAGATCACTGAACTCGTCCGGAGCGGCACCCATGGTGACGGCCCGGATGAGCCGCATCCCGGCGTCGTGCACTGTTTTGACGTCCTCGGCAGTCCGGGTGCCGTGCAGCTGAACCCAGGTGAGTCCTGCGGCCCGGGCAACAGAAACGGCATCGGCGGCAGGCTCGTGCCGGAAAACAGCCACGGCCTTAACGTTTGCGGGGACCAGTGGCAGCAGGATACGCACCTGGTCCGGGGTGACTTCACGTGGGCTCGAAGTCAGCACGAAGCCGACGGCGTCCGCACCCGCGTCCACGGCAGTGCGCACGGATTCGGGCGTGCTCAAGCCGCACACTTTGACGAACATTCCGTGCCTCCAACCGTATTCCCACGTTTTCCACATATGACGTTAGCAAGCCATGCTGACAACGCAGAAGCTGTGTCCACCACTAGGCTGGTCGGATGGAGATCATCCGCTTTGCCGACATCCACCCCGAACCGTGGCGCAACGGAGGCGGGGTGACGCGCGAACTAGCCAGCCACCCGAAGGTCGCCTCGGCCCAGGACGGGGCTTGGGATTGGCGCGTGAGCATCGCCGATGTTTCCAAGGCCGGCGACTTCTCCAATTTTCCGGGCATGGAACGGGTCATCACCATCATTGACGGTGAGTTGCTCCTGCTGACCGTCGACGGCGAAGAGCACCCGCTGGAGAAGTATCGTCCGTTCCGTTTCTCCGGAGAGGCGGCATCGTCGGCCACGCTGCCCACCGGCGACATCCGGGACCTCAACGTCATCGCCCGCGCAAGTGCCTTCAAGGGGTACACGTCCATCGTCGAGATCTCCAAGAAACGCGCCCACCCTGTGTTCGAGGGACAGTTGGCCGTCCTCCTGGAAGGCAAGGCGACGGTCGCTCCTGGCACGGATCCGGAGGAAGGCGCCTCTGTGGAGGACGAGTCCGACGGCGCCAGCCCGGCGACCAGCGCGGCCGAACCGGTTGAGCTGAACCGCTACGACGCCGTGGTGGGCTCGGATACGCGCAGCCCTGAGATCTCGGGCCGGGGTTTTGTTGCCGTGATCTCCATCGACAAAGTGGACCCCGCGAACGTCTAGGCTGGTGACTTTCGCCACCCAAAGTGGCCAGGGCCTGCAGGAGTTGCTAGCCTGAAATGAAGGTTCCGCTCTGGAACCTCCGGACGACGGTTCAGTACCCGGCACGCGACAAGACTGGCCAAAGGATCTGTCATGTCGTGGTTAATTCTCATTCTCTCCGGAGCGCTCGAGACCGTTTGGGCTGCAGCCCTTCACCGCTCAAAGGGCTTCCGCAAGCCAGTCCCCACTGTCATTTTCCTGGTAAGTGTCATCGCCAGCACCGGCGGCCTCGCGATCGCCATGCAATCCATTCCCACGGGTACGGCGTATGCGGTGTGGGTGGGTGTCGGCGTCCTCCTGACGTCGGCTTACGCCATGGTCACCAAGGTGGAACGCGCGACGACGGCCCGGCTGCTGCTGCTCGCAGGTATCGGCGCGTGCGTGGTTGGCCTGAAGGTGGTGGCGTAGGCATGGCTGCAACAACGACCACCCGGAATTCTGCGAAGAACGGCCTCTTCTGGCTGGTTCTCCTTGCCTCCGCCGTCCTCGAAGCCGTGTGGGCCACAGCTCTGGGACTCTCCAACGGCTTCACCCAGCTCGCACCGACGATGGTCTTCGCTGTCACCGCGCTGCTGAGCATGTTCGGTTTGGGCATAGCCGTGAAGCGCATCCCCCTCGGCACGGCCTACGCGGTATGGGTGGGCATCGGTGCGGCGCTCACTGTTGGCTGGGCCATGCTCAGCGGCGTCGAACCCGCCAGCCCGTTGAAGCTGTTCTTCATCGCCGGAATCGTGGGTTGTGCTGCCGGTTTGAAGGCGCTGCCGTCCGACAAACCCCAGGCGTCCGCCGAGTAGCCAGCACTCCTCCACGCTCCTTCCCAGTTGCCTCCCCCGGCACCCCTGGTCCAGCAGCAGAAACCCCGCAATCACGGGGGCGGGCAAGCAGGCGGGCCGGGTGCTACTCGGACCAACTGGGAAGGAGCGTCGGCCACACCCGGAGAACCAGCAGGAATACCCAAGCCCGCGGCGGGGTTCACGCCAACAAAGGGCAGTTCGAATACCAACACGCATGGGAGAAGTTCATGACTGCAGTTCAACTCGGCGATGGCCTTACTGTCAGCCCCCTTGGCTTTGGCGGCATGGCCCTGACACCGGTCTACGGGGGGAATCGACCCCGCTGAAGCCCTGCAAACCCTGAGGCATGCGGTGGATGCGGGAATCACCTTCATCGATACCGCAGATGTTTACGGCGCCGGAAGCAACGAGGAGTTGGTGGGCCAGCTCCTGAAAGGCCGGCGTGACGAGGTCCAATTGGCCACGAAGTTCGGGATAGAGGGCAACGCCGCGAACGGGTACACGGGAGTTCGCGGCGATGCGCCCTACGTCAGGCAGGCAGCAGAAGCGAGCCTGCGCCGCCTGGACACTGACGTCATTGACCTCTATTACCTGCACCGCCGTGACCTCCGCGTTCCGATAGTGGAAACCGTGGAGGCCATGGCGGAGCTGGTCCGTGAGGGCAAAGTTCGCCACCTCGGCCTGTCTGAGGTGACAGCCGAGGAGCTTCGGCAGGCCAACGCCGTCCATCCCATTGCCGCGGTCCAGAGTGAATGGTCAATCTGGAGCAGGGATGTTGAGCAAAACGTTGTTCCTGCAGCGAAGGAACTCGGTGTTGGCTTTGTGCCCTATTCGCCGCTCGGCCGCGGGTTCCTCACGGGAACCATTAGCGCGAGCGACTTGGGCGAAAACGACTTCCGCCACAAGATTCCCCGCTTTGGTGACGAGGCACTCGATGCGAACCAGGCCGTCGTGGCCGCGGTTCGTGAAGTAGCCGATGACCTGGGTGCAACTCCTGCCCAGGTAGCACTGGCCTGGCTGTTCACCCAGGGCAAGCGCCTTGGGCTGCCGGTGGTCCCCATCCCCGGTACGCGCAAAACGCACCGCATCGACGAGAACCTTGGCGCGCTGTCCCTGCAACTGGGAACAGCGCAACTTGATGTGCTCGACCAAGCCGCGGACGCCGTCGTGGGTTCACGTTCTGCGGACCCCAACTGGGTGTCGCAAGGCCGCGAAGCCAACACGACCACTGCATAGACTAAGCCGATGGATTCGCTTATTCACTCATCGCGTGACGTCACCATACGGAGCATCTCCGTCAGCGAGATGAACAACAACGTGTATCTGCTGACCTCGAAGTCCACAGGCGTGCAGCTGTTGATCGACGCCGCCGATGACCTTCCAGCCATTCAGGTACTCCTGAAGGACAGCGAAGCGGATACTTCCGAAGTGCCGAAGCTGGTCCGAATCGCCACTACCCACCAGCATTGGGACCACATCCGCGCCTTGGGTGAGTTGGTGTCCGCGACCGGCGCCAGCACTTCTGCAGGAGCGGACGACGCCGATGCGCTGCCCGTTCCGGTGGATGTCCGGCTTGGTCACGGCGACGTCGAGCGGTTCGGCGACTTCGAGATCACGACGGTCCACCTCCGCGGACACACCCCTGGTTCCATCGCTTTCGTTTACCAGGATCCGGACGGGCCGGCCCACATTTTCAGTGGAGACTCGTTGTTTCCGGGAGGCGTCGGCAACACACAGGGCGATCCTTCACGTTTCACTTCACTGTTGAACGACGTGAAAGAGCGGCTGTTCGACGTTTATCCGGACGAGACCGTGGTGCACCCGGGCCATGGATTGCCCACGACCCTGGGCGCCGAGCGGCCACACCTTGAGGAGTGGCGCGCCCGAGGCTGGTGAGCCATGCGTTGCGGGGACTTAGCGGCCGCGACGCTCGTTCGACGCGGGAGCCGAGGCGCGACGCGGGCCACTGCGTGCCGGACGACCCGCGCCGGAGCCCCCACGAGCGGAGTTGCCGGAGGCACCCGAACCGTAGGATCCACCGGACGTAGCTCCCGTAGCGGAAGACCATACGGCCTTGTTTCCGCTGGTACGGGTGCTCGTGGTGGAAGCCGTGCGCGGAGCCGAGGCAGAGCGCTGGCCACCGGCAGCAGCACGCTGCCCGGAAGCGGGACGACCACTGCGGCCCGCCCTGACCCTGGGAGCCGGGAACGTCGTTGCGGTGAGTTGCGCCAGCCTTGCCGCGACCACGTGAGCTGCGGGCGACGTCGTCGTTCATTGCTGCGCGACGATCGGCGCGGTTGACGTCCGTGCGAACCGGCTCAGCTGCCACCTTGCCGCGTCCGCCGCGGCCGCCACGGCCACCCGCGGTGGGAGCCGCCTGGCCGCCGGTCCGGCGTGCGCGCTTGCGCTGGGCGTTGGCGCCAGTGGACGTGCCGCCACCCTGCGGGGCTTTCGCTGCGAGAAGGGCCGCACGGGTGCGGGGGTCGACCTTGTCCGCGATGTCGCCCACGAGCTCGGCGACAAGCGGGGAGTTGGCCGTGACGCGCTCGAACGATACGTCCACGCCGGCAGCCTTCATGAGCTTCTTGACGTCGCTCTGCTGCTCCGGGAGTGTCAGCGTTACAACGGTGCCATCGGAACCAGCACGGGCCGTGCGGCCTGAGCGGTGGAGGTATGCCTTGTGCTCTGTGGGCGGGTCAACGTGGATGACGAGTTCGACATCGTCAACGTGCACGCCGCGGGCTGCGACGTCGGTGGCCACCAGTACGCGAACGTCACCGTTGGAGAACTCGGCCAGGTTGCGGTCGCGGGCGTTCTGCGACAGGTTGCCGTGAAGATCGACGGCGGGGATGCCGGCGTCGGTGAGGGTCTTGGCAAGCTTGCGGGCGTGGTGCTTGGTCCGCATGAACAGGACGCGGCGTCCGGCGCCGGAGGCCAGTTCGACGATGAGTTGCTTCTTGACGGTCTGGTCGTTGACTACCAGGACGTGGTGTTCCATGGTGGTGACGGCAGCCTGCGGGTCATCCACGGAGTGGGTGAGCGGGTTGGAGAGGTAACGGTTGACCAGCTTGTCAACACCGTTGTCCAACGTCGCGGAGAAGAGCAGGCGCTGACCCTGGGTGGGGGTCATGTCCATGAGCTTCTTGACCACCGGAAGGAAGCCGAGGTCGGCCATGTGGTCTGCCTCGTCCAGCACGGTGACCTCGACGGCCTCAAGGGTCAGGATGCGCTGGCGGATCAGGTCTTCGAGACGGCCCGGGCAGGCAATGACGATGTCGACGCCGGCGCGCAGCGCCTTTTCCTGGCGTGCCTGGGAGATGCCGCCGTAGATCACCGTGGTGTTCAGGCCCATGGCCTTGGCCAGCGGCTCGATGGTGGCGTTGATCTGTGTTGCGAGTTCACGCGTCGGAGCAAGGACGAGGCCCATCGGGCGGCCCGGCTTGCGGAAGTGCTTGGCTTCACGCTCGGCCAGGCGGGCCACAAGCGGGATGGCGAAAGCGATGGTCTTGCCGGAGCCGGTGCGGCCACGGCCCAGGACGTCGCGGCCTGCGAGCGTATCCGGGAGGGTCTTCACCTGGATGGGGAATGCCTCTTCGATGCCGTCTGCGGCGAGGGATTCAGCAATGGCCTTGGGCGTGCCAAGGGCAGCAAAAGTAGTCATTTACTAATGTCTTTCGGGCGGTGTCCAGTTGCGGACATCGGCCCCCGACGCCGGTTGGGCCAGGGGTTCGCCGAGGAAAAGTCAGGTGGTCTACCGGTTCGCTGCTGGAGCGTTGGCCGGGACCAAATGGAACGCGTTCATCGACGCAGGATGTGCCTCTCACATGAAAAATGCCCCGTCACGTAGCCTTTTGGGCCACCTGCTTCAGGGCGTCACCGCACATCAAGTGTCCCCAGTCTAGCAGTGTTCGGCGTCGAGCCCCGCATCGGGCTAGTTATGCGTACGTCCGGCTACTTATGCAGCGAGGGCTCAGGTTGGGCTTCCCGCGTTGTGGAGGCGTCCGCCCGGGTGGCGACCCGTGGCGCCATGACGAGCCCGACGACGGCGATCACCGCCGTCAGTGCGAAGACCCCCGCAAACGGGTTCGTCGTCGTAAATGCTGCGAAGACGAGTCCCGTGGCAGCGAGGGCCAGGGCGCCTCCCAGGGAATCGGAGATGGACATCGCTGCGCTGTTGAAGCCCTGGTTATCGGGAGTCGAGAGAGCCAACGTCATGACGCTCAGGCGTGGGTACATGAGCCCCATGCCCCCGCCGGCAAGGATCCAGCCTCCAATGGCAATGGCCGCCGGCAGCGCCAATGCCGCAGTCACCAGGGCCAGCACGATTGCCACCAGCACCAGCGCGGCACCAATTTTCACCGCAAGGGCATCGGGCAGCTTGGAACCCAACCGGGCCTTGGAGGGCAGACGCCCCTGCCCATGCGAGCGCAGCGCCGGTCAGTGTGAGCCCGGCAAACGTCGGCGTGAAAGCGTACTGTTCGGTCAGCAGGTACGGCAGGTAGACCTCGGCACCGAAAAACGCTGCCGACGCCAAACCGCGGGTGAGGATCACGCTGGGAAGGCCGCGGCGGGCGACCAGCGTTCCGCGCGGGACCAAGGGCCGTACCGCCACCACGGCAAGGACAAGCGCGACGACGGCAATCACCCCGCCCACGCCCGGCACCTCTGCTGACAGGTTCAGCGCGAGGACGGTCAGGGCGGCCAGCGCCGCCCAGCCCATGCGTCCGAAAGCCCACGGCACAGTTTCGGTGACGGGCTCCGAGGTCATTCCCCGCACAGCGGGCACCACCATCAGCAGTGCCGGAACAACAAGCCCCACCACGCCCAGGAATACCCAGTGCCAGCTGCTGAGCTGTGCAACGATGCCAGCGGCGAACGGGCCCACGAGTGAAGGGATCACCCAGGATGCGGCAAACGCGGCGAAGATTTTGGGATGCAGAGTCGGCGGGTAGACGCGGGCCACCAACACATACAGGGCAACGGTCATGGCACCGCCACCGAGTCCCTGCACGAGGCGCCCCAGCACCAGGACCTCCATGCTTCCGGCTGTTCCTGCGATCAACAGGCCGGCGACGAACAGTGCCACCGACGCGTACAACGGTGCCGCCGGACCCCGGCGATCCGACCAATTACCTGCTCCGACCATGCCCATCACACCGGTCGCCAAGGGGCCGGCGAAGGCCAGCGCGTAAAGGGTGGCTCCGTCCAGGTCGCGGCTGACGAGCGGCATGATGGTGGTTACCGCCAGGGACTCGAAGGCGCTGAGGAAAACGAGCGCACAAGCACCAACGGTAGCCAGCAGGTATGGACGGCGGAGTATCCCGGCCGTTGAGGTATCAGAGGTCATGGACGCTACCCTAGAACCTCAACTAATGTTGAGGTCAATCCACCACGACCACCACCGGAGGACCAGCCATGCCACAAGTTCCCGGCAGCGCCCACCGGCCCCTGAGCATTGGCGAGCTTTCCGAGCGGAGTGGAGTATCGCCGTCGGCCCTTCACTTCTACGAACGAAATGGGCTCATCACGGCTGAACGCACGGCCGGAAACCAGCGGCGGTACCGGCGTGAAACGCTGCGGCGGGTGGCTTTCATCAAAACATCGCAAAGAGTTGGCCTTCCTCTGAAGGACATCCGGGAGGCGCTGGACTCCCTGCCGGACGGACGGACGCCCACCAAGCGGGACTGGACACGGTTGTCGTCGCGGTGGCGCAAGGAACTCGACGAACGGATTGCTGCGCTGCAACACCTGCGGAACGATCTGGATGGCTGCATCGGTTGCGGTTGCCTGAGCCTGAAATCGTGCACGCTTCAGAATCCAGCCGACGAGCTGGGGGCGACCGGGGCAGGAGCGCAACGCTGGAACCTGTCCGGCCAGCAGCATTAGATGATCGCCGTCATGACATTCCATCCCACTCCCACCTGCACGCGCGGCGAATATCCCCCGAAGCCCTGCCCTGGGTAGAGCCACAGGGTCCCGCTGGCGTCGCGGGCCAGGATGTCCGGCACGTCGTCGCTGTCGAAGTCGCCCGGCGTGACGATTGCAGACATGACGTTCCACTCAATGCCAACCAGCAGCGGCTGATGCCAGCCGCCCGTGCCGTCCGGTTCGTAAAGGAACAGAGTTCCCCACGTATCCCGGGCAAGGACATCGCGCCCTGGCGAACGCAGGTTTCCCGGCCCCATGATGGCTGTCATCACGTTCCAGCCGGTTCCCACCTTCGATCTGGGAAGCCAACTGCCTGAGCCGTTCCCCGGATACAGCCAGAGGTCACCAGCACTGTCCCGGGCAAGGACATCGGCTTTTCCATCGTCATCGAAATCGCCTGGGGCCACGACGGCGGTCATCGCGTTCCAGCCAACGCCGACTTTGGAGCGGGGCAGCCAATCAGCATTGCCGTCGCCCGGATACAGCCACAAATCACCGGCCTCGTCGCGTGCCAGGACGTCCGGTTTGCCGTCACCGTCAAAGTCGCCTGAGGCCATCAACAGGTTCATGATGTTCCAACCGGAGCCAACCTGTGAACGGGGCAGCCAGCCTTTATTGCCGTTTCCGGGGTACAGCCACAGGCCGCCGGCGGAGTCCCTCGCCAGAACATCCGTGGCGCCGTCAGAGTTGTAGTCTTTCCACACATTCTCCGGCTGTCCCGTACTAACAGCCACGACGTAATCGCCCTGGTTGCCAGGAACGACGTACCCCATGGAGCCGTCCGGAACGATGACAAGTTGACGTGGAAGCAACCCGTCATCCAGGTTGATGACGCCCGCAGGCTTGAGCGTCGGCAAGCTGAGGACATTGATGCTGTGGCCAAGCACATAGAGTCGTCGGCCATCCGGGCTGGCCTGGACCGTGAGGGGCCCCATGTTCATGACCGGGCCTTCAGAGAGGCTGACCGGCGTCAGTGAATTCCCTTGAAGATCGACTTCAGCCACGTAATAGTCATTGGGGCGCTGGTCCACCACGAAGGCCCGTGAACCATCGGGGGTGAAACTTGGTGCGGTGGCCACGGACTGGGTCACCACTTCCCCGATCACAGTATTCGTGGTGACGCCTGCGATGGCGATCCCGCCTTCGAGCTTGGGATAGTACAGCTTGGATCCGTCCGGAGACATGGATCCTCCGGTTGACGTCCCGCCGAGCGGAATGGTGCTGGTCACGGTGTTCGTCGACGTCTCGATGGCGGAAACCGACTGGTCCAGCAGATTCAGTGCGAAGACCTTGGCCCCATCCGGCGTCACAAGTACCTGGGTTGGCTCGCGACCAACGGGAATCGAGGAAGCCACGGACGCCGTAGCCATATCGATGACCGCAACCGATCCCGGCGTCGAGCCCGTGTCCGCCGGCGTCCCATACACAGCCGCGTAAACGCTGGACGCGTCGGGAGTAAATGCGAGGCTGAAGACCGGGCCGTCCACCGGTATGTCCACGACCGTTATGGCGGCGGTGTCCACGACAGTCAGGAAGTGCTCCTGGGACTCGCTTGTTGCCAGGTAAACCTTGGCGCCGTCCGGGCTGACCTTCATGGCAGTAACATCCCGGACATCGATGCTGGCAGTCACGGTGCTGGTGGCAACGTCGATAGTGGCGAACGCCCCGGAGCCGGACACTGTGAACAGCTTGCGGCCGTCCGGACTCGCCTCAGCAAAGTTGGGGCTGGGAACCTCGATCCTGTAAGGCGTCCCGAAAGTCGCCATGGGTGCGACGGTTGGCACGGTGGCTGCCGCGACGGCGTCGGGCTTTAGCGGATTGGCCTGGGCCGGTAACCCTGAAGCCATAAGCGTTAAGGCCGCCGCCAAAGCCACAAAGGCAGCACGCGCAGTGAATGTAGGCGTCCCGAACATCATGAATCCCCCGTTTCATGCGCCACTGACTTGTGTCCGGCGCTTGGCTCAAACGCTAGTCACCATCAAATGGAAAAACCAGATCATTTTGTTCGTATGTGTGTTTTGCCGAAGCAGCAACGGGCGTTGCCTTTCGTAGCCTGCTCACGGCACGCTTGGCTTATGGCTGAACACACTCACGACGGCGGCACTCCCCACCCCACGGACGGCACCTCCGGCAGCACCCTTGGCAGCACACACGAGAACGCCCATCAGGACACTGACCACAGTGGACCGCGGCATGGCGGGCTCAACCTCCACGAGGACGCCGACAACGCCGCTGACATGTGGGACGGCATGTACAAGGAGCGTCCAAAGGTCTGGAGCGGAAATCCGAATCCCCAGTTGGTCGCCGAAGTGGCCGGCCTCCGCGCCGGAACGGCCCTGGACCTTGGCTGCGGCGAAGGTGCAGACGCCATCTGGCTCGCCGGGCAAGGCTGGACGGTCACCGGAATGGATGTATCGGCCGTCGCGCTTGAACGGGCCGCAGCCCACGCATCGGAGTCGGGTTACGCCGACCGGATTACCTGGCAGCAGCAGGACCTTGCCGAATGGAAGCCGGAACCCATTTTTGACCTCGTATCAGCACAATTCCTCCACAGCCCCCTCCTGCCGTGGCGCGACTCCGTGGCTTCCGCGGCAGCGGCTGTGGCTCCGGGCGGGACGTTGCTGGTGGTCGGACATCACCCTCATGGGCTCGCTCCGTGGAGCCACCACCGTGAAACAGGCATGTTCTTCTCGCCGGAACAGTTGGCTGGAGCGCTTCGCCTGGACCGCGAGCCGTGGTTCGTCAACGTCCTTACTTCGCGGGAACGCACCATCACCGGCCCAGAAGGCGGGACGGCTACTGTTTTGGACACCGTCCTGCGGGCCACGAAGCACCCCTGATACTGGCGGAACCGGCACCCCAGGCCGGCCACGCCGTCGTCGTGGGCTGGGGTTTGGGCGTGAACTCGACCAACAAACTTACGCCGTTTCCGGCAGCAGTTCCCCGTACGGTGCCACCACTGTCCCTGTGGCGGTCGAGTCCGGGTTCAGCATCCAGCCAACCCGTTTGGCCGTATTCAACATGACCACACTCTCCACGAGTTCGATGCCCGGGATCCGCTGCTGGATGGCGAGTTCCATCTCCATGATCTCGGCCAGCGACCGAAGCCACATGATCATGGTGAAGTTGGTGCGTCCGGTGGTGGACGCCGAGAACCTGACATTCCGGACCGAACGCAGTTCCGTCGCGGCGGCTTCGTGTTGGCCCGCCGGAACGTTTGCAAACCACTGAACGGTGATGGGGAAACCGGAGAATTTTTGGGCGATCTCACAGCGGAAGGAGAGCATCCTGCTGCTCAGCACCCGCCCCAACTGGCGTTGCACCGTGGCGGGATGGCGCCCCAGAGCCCGCGCAATCTCAGCAGCGGAAGCACGTCCGTCACGGGAAAGGAACGGGATGAGGGCCAGATGGCTCTCCGGTAGCGGCACGACGATGACGTCGGGAGCCGACGGGTTGGCTGATTCAGGCCCCGCCAGTGCCCGGAGCGCCTGCTGTTCCCCCTTCGTGAGCACATTCAGCCGCCACGCATAGCCACTGGTGTGGATGCGTGTACACAGCGACGTGTGGTACTTGGTGAGCCCCCGGACTTCCTTGAGCCGCGGCAGCAGGCTGGTGCTGAACTGATCGAGGTCCTGGGTGATGACCGTGAGTGTGAGGTCGCGGTTGCTGGCCGCTTCTTCGACGGTGATGACCTCGGGGAGCTCTGCCAGGGCTGCCGTGACCTGCGGCCGGAGATCCATTTCGCAGTCGATGTCCACCATGGCAAGGCACATGTTCTTCGGATCGCCCATGAGATGCGCAGTGGTCCATGCCGCACCGGCAGCCTTCAGGCGGTCCCACCGCGCGGCCAAGGTTGTGGCGTGGACGCCCAGGACTTCGCCGGCGTCGGACCAGCTGATGCGGGGCGAAATCTGCAGGGCATTGACGAGGCGTAAATCCTCTTCACTGAGTTCCATGAGTTCATTCTCGCAAACAGTGCATGAATCCTGCGTTTCTGGGCCTTTCGTGCATTTTTATAGATGTTTTCAGAATTGTGAGTTCAGTCACCACAGAATTGCAGGAAGAACCTATACCCCCAGCACGAGCAGGAGAACACATGACCATCGCCGCCGACGCCAAGGAACTCCAGGACGACATCGTCCGCCTCCGCCACGACCTCCACCGCGAACCGGAGATCGGCCTGCAACTCCCCCGTACCCAGGAAAAAGTACTGAAGGCACTCGACGGACTCCCGTACGAGATCACCTTGGGCAAGGACACGACGTCGGTCACCGCGGTCCTGCGCGGTGGCGCTGCTTACGCGTCAGCCGAGAAGCCCGTGGTGTTGTTGCGCGCAGACATGGACGGCCTTCCGGTCCAGGAAACCACCGGCGTTGACTACACCTCCCGTGTCGATGGCGCGATGCACGCCTGTGGCCACGACCTCCACACGTCCATGCTCGCCGGAGCAGCTACCCTCCTGGCTGAACGTCGTGATCAGCTGGCCGGCGACGTCGTCCTCATGTTCCAGCCCGGCGAAGAAGGCTTTGACGGCGCCAGCTACATGATCAACGAAGGTGTCCTGGACGCTGCCGGCCGACGCGCTGATACGGCCTACGGCATGCACGTCTTCTCCTCACTGGAACCGCACGGCCAGTTCGTCACCAAGAACGGTGTGATGCTCAGTTCCTCGGACGGACTCGTGGTGACTGTGCTTGGCGCCGGCGGGCATGGCTCCGCACCCCATTCAGCCAAGGACCCCGTGACCGCAGCAGCGGAAATGGTCACCGCCCTCCAGGTCATGGTGACCCGCCAGTTCAACATGTTCGATCCCGTTGTCCTCACCGTCGGCGTGCTTCACGCCGGAACCAAGCGGAACGTGATCCCGGAGACCGCCCGCATCGAAGCCACCATCAGGACCTTCTCCGAAGAGTCCCGGCAGAAGATGATGGAGGTAGTACCCAAGCTGCTCCAAGGCATCGCTGCAGCCCACGGTTTGGAGGTTGATGTGGATTACCAACAGGAATACCCCCTCACCATCAACGACGAGGACGAAACGAACACCGCGGAGAAGGTCATCGCCGGCATGTTCGGCGAGTCCCGGCTGACCCGGATGGCAACTCCCCTGGGTGGTTCCGAGGACTTCTCCCGCGTCCTGGCCGAGGTTCCGGGAACCTTCGTCGGACTCAGTGCCGTTACCCCCGGCGCCGACCACGCGACGTCGCCCTTCAACCACTCGCCGTACGCGACGTTCGACGACGGCGTCCTCACCGACGGCGCTGCCCTCTACGCCGAACTCGCCGTATCCCGCATCGCGACCCTCGCCGCCAACTAACTCCCAGCCCTACCCCACCTTGGAGAAACACATGACCGCCACCGTTGGAACGTCCACCGAAGTCAAGGTCCACAAATCCCACCTGCGAACGCTCGTAGGAACAGGCATTGGCAACGCCGTTGAATGGTACGACTGGGCCATCTACGCCACGTTCTCGCCGTTCATCGCGAGCGCACTGTTCAGCCAGGCAGACCCAACATCAGCTGTGCTGTCCACCTTGGCGATCTTCGCCGTCGGGTTCGTTGCCCGGCCGTTCGGCGGTTTCCTGTTCGGCTGGATCGGCGACCGCATCGGCCGCAAGACGTCCATGACGGTAGCTGTTGCCCTCGGCGCTCTCGGCAGCCTCCTCATCGGCATCGCTCCGACGTTCCAGGCTGTGGGCGCGTTCGCATCCGTGATGCTCCTGCTCGCCAGGCTCATCCAGGGCCTTGCCCACGGTGGTGAGCTGCCGTCGTCGCAAACGTACCTGTCCGAGATGGCACCCAAGGAAAAGCGCGGCTTCTGGGCGACGCTCATCTACACGTCCGGCACCGCCGGCATTCTGGCCGGAACTCTGCTCGGCGCGATCCTCACGGCTGTCCTGACCAAGGACGACATGAGCGCATGGGGTTGGCGCATTCCGTTCCTCATCGGTGGTGCACTGGGCGTCTACGCGCTGTTCATGCGGGCCAAGATGAAGGAAACCCACGCATTCGAGGCCGAGACGCCCAAGGAAAAGCGCCTGCCGATGTGGCCGCAGATCGTCAAGTACCGCAAGCAGGCACTGCAGGTCATCGGCCTGACGGTTGGCCTCACGGTGGTCTACTACATCTGGGGTGTCGTGGCACCGAGCTACGCAGCCACCACGTTGAAGATGGACCGCGGTGCAGCGCTCTGGGCCGGCGTGATCGCCAATGTCGTCTTCATCGCCGCACTCCCGTTCTGGGGCAAGTTGTCGGACCGCATTGGCCGCAAGCCTGTGCTGATCGGCTCGTCCATCGGTGCCATGCTCATGCACTTCCCCATGACGTGGCTGCTCAAGGATTCCCCGTGGCAGCTGACCGTGTCCATGTCCGTGATGCTGTTCTTCATTGCTGGTAGCGCGTCGATTGTCCCGGCCGTCTACGCCGAACTGTTCCCGACGCACATCCGCACTGTTGGCGTCGGCGTCCCGTACTCCATCTGCGTGGCTGCCTTCGGTGGCACTGCTCCGTACCTCCAGACCTGGCTGGCCAGCATTGGCCAGGGTTACCTGTTCAACGTGTACGCAGTGATCCTGCTGGTGATCGGCATCGCGTTCGCCTTCTCGATCCCCGAGACCAAGGGCAAGGACCTAACCCACTAGGTTCTCCCAACTATGTCGCAGCAGATGCCGTTTTGAGCGCTCAAAACGGCATCTGCTGCGACTTACTTGGGTTAAACGAACTTGTCGCGGCCTGCCCGGTAGCCGAAGAAGGCAGCCAGCGCTCCGACCACAAGGAACAGGATTCCGGCGGCCGCGAATCCGCCCGTGGCTTGGTGGAGCTGCCCCACCAGCAGCGTTCCCACCGATCCCACTCCGTAGCCGACCCCCTGCATCATCCCGGACAGGTGCGCGGCAGTATGCGCATCGCGGGTGCGGACCATGATCATCGTGAGGGCAACAGCCGTGAGCGAGCCCTGGCCGAGGCCCAGCAGTCCGGTCCAGATCCAGATCAGCCCAGTCGGTCCGAAGATGCTGAGGGCGAAGCCACCGCCGGTCATCAGTGCCACCACGGTGTTGATCACCCTCTGATCCTTGAACCGCGTGGCCAGGGCAGGGGCGAAAAGTGAACCGAGCATCTGAAGCACGATCGACACCGACACAATCAGCCCGGCCGTTCCGCCATCGACGCCCCGGTCCCTCAGGATCGGCGCCAGCCACGCGAACACGCTGAACGACATCATGGCCTGCAGCACCATGAACAGCGTGACCTGCCAGGCCACGCCCGACCGCCACACGTTCACGCCGCCGCGGACCGCCTGGTGCCGAACGGCGTGCTGCCGGACGGCCAGCGGAAGGAAGAGCAACAGCACGACGCCGGCAGGCACCGCCCAGGACCACAGCGCCGAAGTCCACTGGCCGGTTGCCGTAAAAACCGGATACGTGAACCCGGCACCAAGAGCCGCGGACGCGCAGATCGCCGTGGTGTACAGGCCGCCCATGAGCCCGAGCCGGCGCGGGAAGTCTCTCTTGACCACGCCCGGTAGGAGTACGTTGCAGATGGCGATGGCGGCTCCGCAGGCAGCCGTTCCGGCGAGGAGTGCTGGAAGGTGCCCGGCTCCCGGGACCTCCATTGGCCTGAGCAAGAGTCCCGCCGTGAGAACAGCCATCGCACCGAGCAGTACCCGTTCTGCCCCGAACCGCCTCGCCAGTACAGGGGCCAGGGGTGCGAAAACGCCCAACAATGTCACGGGAACGGTGGTAAGGACCACCACCGCCCAGCCCGGCAGTCCGGCGTCGGACGTTATTTCCGGGAGGACAGCCGAGAAACTCGAGAAGACCGTCCGCAGGTTCAGGCCGATCAGGACCAGACAGATGCCGAGGTAGATCAGGCCCCTCTTGGAGCGGAGCTGCGTAGGTGGGGCGGGCGGGACGTCGTCGATCTCGGCATCCACGGCGATTTCGGGGCGAAGGGCCTGGTAGCGGATCGGTTCTGCCTGGCCGCTTGTATCTGCGACGCCTGGCCTGTTCGAGGAGGTCACACGTCCTATTCTGTCAGCCGTGTCCGATCTGCTGCCCAAGAGCGTGATGTGACCGCGACGGCCTCGTCTGGGCCAGCCATCCGCCCACCGGAACCCAAGTATTCTGGAATGGATGAGTGAAACCCCAGATTCCCCGCGCCCAGTCACGCCCGGCAGCCAGGCGTCCTTCGGAACCTACGGCGGCCGGCCGGTCAGTTTCGTGCGCCGCGGCACCCGTTTGCAGGGCCGCAGGCAGGCCGCGTGGGAGGAGCACGCCGAGCGTTGGGCCGTCCAGGTTCCGCGTCACGTCGCCAACACTTCAGTCCACCCCGATTACACGTTCGACGCCGAGGCAGTGTTTGGGCGCAAAGCTCCCCTGATCGTCGAGATCGGTTCGGGTTTGGGTGACGCCGTGGTCCATGCCGCCGAACAGAATCCGGACAAGGACTTCCTGGCTGTCGAGGTTTACACGCCGGGCCTGGCCAACACCATCATCAAGATCAACAGCCGTGGCCTGACCAATGTGCGCGTGGTGGAAGCCAATGCGCCCGAAGTCTTGGAGTCGATGCTTCCTGCCGGTTCGGTCAGCGAGCTCTGGGTATTCTTCCCCGATCCATGGCACAAGGCACGCCACCATAAGCGCCGCCTCATCCAGCCGGCTTTCGCTTCCGTGGCCGCCAAGGCGCTGGAAAAAGGTGGCTACTGGCGCATTGCGACCGACTGGTCCAACTACGCCGTACACGTCCGTGAGGTTCTTGCAGACTCAACGGAATTTGAGAACATGCACGAAGGCGAGCGCAGGGGCGAGGAGAGCCCTCTGACGCAAGTGTGGCAGTCCGGCGTCGAGTCTGTTGTGGGAGGGGCGCCGGTCCGGGAAGGCCGGGCACCTGTCAGCACTGAGCATACGGGGCCGAACGAGGGCGTGGACGAGGAAGGCGGCTGGGCCCCCAGGTTCGAGGGCCGTATCCGCACAAGCTTTGAAAACAAAGCCCACGAGGCCGGGCGTATGATTTTCGACCTCACGTATCGCAAGATCTAGCGCACGGACTTTGGGGGAAATATGAGCTATCAGCCACCGGTTGAGTACTACCAGCAGCAACGGTCCAGGACACCGGGGTTGGGTGCGGGCATCACAAGCATCGTCTCCGCGATCCTCTCGCCGATTGCCGCAGTGGTCAGCATTCCATTGGGCGTCGCCGCCGTCGCTTCGGCGATGAGCCGCTACAACCCGGGCAACGACGTCTGGGTCTGGTGGTTCAGTGCGCTCATTCTGGGGCTGGTTGCCGTGATCCTTGCCATTGTGTCCGTCGTCAGTGGCCTGATCGCCGTGTTTCGGGCCGGGCGCATGAATGCCGGCCGCATCACGGGGATCATCGGACTGGCGATCATGGCGGTCAATGTTTTTGGCGTTGCCTTCATGGTGCTCCTGGTGCTTGGTTCAGGGCAGGGGTCCTGAATGCCACAGGTCCGCGCCGAGCGGTTCGTCCGTTTGGATCCCGAAACAGCCTTCGCACTCTCGCAGACCACTGGTGAATTCAGGCTCAGATGGGATCCGTTCATTTCGGCCCAAAGCTTCGTGGACGGAGCCAAGGCAGCAGGCAAGGGAGTCCGCACACGAACCGTGTCCCGTATGGGACTGAAAATGGTCAGCGAGTACGTCTCCTACGTCCCTCCCCGAAACGTAGGAATGACCATGGTGTCCGGGCCTTGGTTCTTCGAGAACTTCGGCGGCGGCTGGCGGTTTACCCCCGACGACGGCGGCACCCGGGCGATCTGGAAGTACACCTTTTCCTGCCGCCCGGCTTGGGTGAAGCCCGTGGCCGAGAGAATCGGGAGCTGGTTGTTGGGCCGCGAAATCGAGCGCCGGATCGAAGCATTTGCACGGGCATGCGAAGACCCAGCCCTCGTCACCGAGCTGCGGGCAAACCTGCTGCACTGAGACCTACCGCACTGAGATCTACGGCACCGATATTGAGGCCACTGTCTTTTCGGCCTCATCCCGAAGTTCCACTCCGGCTATACCGCCAAGCTGCACGGGCGTAGCGCCAGTGATCTTGATGCGGCCACTCGGCGTTGCCGTCCAGCCGCAGGTGCGCTCTTCCGCCCCGTCCCGGCCCTTCACCCAGAGGTAGAGCGTTCCTTCGAGCGGCATGCTCTTGCCTTCGACCTCAAGCTGGGTGCCCCAGGTCTTCTTGACCATGCCCACTGTCAGCTGCAGCCCTGTTTCGGACTGGACCGAGTAGCTGGCATCGGGTTTTGGTGGTTGGTTCAGCAGCGGGCCCGCAAGGAAGCCAAGTGCCAGGCATGCAGCGGCGACCGCCCCCACGAAAGCCGCCCACCGCCGTCGTGATTTCTTCCTGCGTGCCGCAAGGTCAACCAGGATCTTCTGCGGCAATGCTTCCCGGCCCGGCTCCAAGGGTGAGAGGGCACCGGCGGTACCCGCCACGGTGAGTGCGACGGCGTCGGAGGCAGGAACGGCGTCGAGCAGGGCGGGGAGGCTTTCCAACTCCTCGAGTTCGCGCCGGCAGGCAGCACATCCGGCGAGGTGCTCTTCAAAAGAGCGGGCCTCGTCGGGGTCGAGCCCTCCCAGCAGGTAGGCGCCCAGCAATTGGTGGACGGGGTTGCCGTTCATCGTTCCACCCCCATTTCATCAAGGATCGTTCGGAGGGCTTTCACAGCATAGAAAGCCCTGGATTTCACAGTTCCGGCAGGTATGTTCAGCTGCAGCGCTGCCTCAGTGACGGTGAACCGCTGGTAGTGCAGGGCCACAAGGACCTCGCGGTGTTCGTGGCTGAGCCTCAGGAGCGCCTCTTCCATGAGGACTCGGTTCAGGAGCTCATCAACGCGTTCCGTCGCAACATGGTCTGGAAAGTCGTGCTCGCCTGCCTCAACAGGGCGCCTCTGGGCCTTCCTGTAGTTGTCGATGATGACGTTGCGGGCAGTCCGGAAGAGGTAGCTGCGCAGACTGCCCGTGATCTCCGGCGCGTGCTGCCACACCTTGAGGATGGTTTCCTGCACGACGTCGTCTGCTTGGTGCGTGTCCGAGGTGCAGCTAAGCACAAAGCGTTTCAGGGCCGTGCCGTGATCGCGGTAGATTGCCGCCACCACGTCCTCGTCCAACGGCATAGCCACCTCCTCCGCCTTGTTTCCTGCTGCCCTACCCCCATACGACGCCACGTGCAGCGAAAAGGTTCAGTTCCTTGAACCATTCTTCCCCCGCCTGCGTCGTAGGGGTTAGCGCCGACCCATTCCGGCCGGCCCGTCAAAGGAGCTAAAGATGAGAAATAGACTCAGCGTTGGACTCGGCGCAGTGGTTTTCGCCGTGGCTCTTGCCGGTTGCGCCGGAAGCCCCGGGACAAGCACCACGTCTACTACCGCGCCGACGGCCGCCACTTCCTCGACGGCACCTACCTCCATGTCCCCAAGTACGGACGCAATGTCCAGCCCGGCCGCGGCAGGCGCAGAGATGAAAGTTGCATCATCCAGCGCCGGGCAGATCGTGGTGGACAGCAAGGGCATGAGCCTGTACTTCTTCACCAAGGACGTCAAGGATTCAGGAACCAGTGCATGCACGGGCGCCTGCCTGGCCGCTTGGCCGGTGTTCACGACGACGTCGGACAAGCCGGCCGTTGAAGGCGTCAGTGGCACCGTGGGAACCATAGCTACCCCTGACGGGAAGAAGCAGGTCACACTCAATGGCATGCCGCTGTACTACTACGCCAAGGACAAGGCTCCGGGCGACGTCAACGGCCAGGGCGTGATGAACGTCTGGTACCTGGTAAGCCCCAGCGGCGAGATGATCAAGGGCGCCGCCTCGGGATACTGAGGCGTGACACCGAGATCGTGGGAAGCCTGCCGTGTCGCCGAAGGGTTACGTGCGTACAGGCAGGGTTCCCACGCACTCGCGCTCAGGCCGCATCACCTGAGTGCCCGAAGGATGCGTTCCTTGAAGGCGCGCTCTTGAAACAGGTCCTTCCACTCGATCCGGATAAACCGCCATCCCTCCTCGACGAGTGCCTTTTCCCGCCGTCGTTCTTGAAAGATGACCTCCTCTGTCGGATTGAAGTCGAAGTATTTAGTGCGACCGTCAAACTCCAGAGCCAGTTTTTGCTCTTCCCAAGCGAAATCCATGCGATGGCGACCCAATCGGGACTGCACCTCGAATTGTGGCTGTGGGGGCCTGATGCTGAGCCTTTGCATCAACTCACGGGTAAGCGTCTCGCCAGCAGACTCGGAGCGGGGGTCTGCGTTGTCCAAAGCTTTGCGCAGCGTGCGGATACCCCGCTTCCCGGAGGAGACCGTGGCCAAGGAGGTCAGCCTGCTTCTATCAGCGCCGACACGTAGTCCATGATCCATAATCACCAGTGCTTTGGGATAGCTAAGCATCCTTGCACTGTCAAAGATGGTGCGTTCGAGTGTGGTCGCCCGCAAACCCTGAACCTGCACGACGTCGTCCTCAGTGAAGCTTTCTGTGTGTCCCCGAACGTCCTTGCCCCATCTGTCGGAGGAAGGCCTGGTCGTGTGCAGAACATGAACCTTGTCATCCACGCCCCACACAAACAGGGCCCGTGGAGTCGTGCCGCCGACAAATGGCTGTAGACGAAACCGCCTGTTGACGTTGTCAGCGTCCCGTGCGCATGTGCCAGGATCCGCTCCTTGGCCTGTCTCCTCGGACCCAGTGCATTCCACTTGCTGCCCCTGATGTAGCAGCCGTACCTCAAGCGGTGCAGCTCACCGGAGTCCACCAGGGCCTTGACCTTTCGACTGTTTAGGCCGAAGCGGAGTAACTCGTCGGTTCTCCACATGTACCCGCGCACAGGAAGCAGGTGGACTAACGGGGCGGTGCTTTCAGGCGATGATGTTGGATCCATGGCCTCAGCATGCCGACGAAGCATCCAGTCCTTAAAGGGGTGCGCGACGCTATGTGGACATCCGAGTGCCGAGGCTCCGGGAACGATGCGAATACGCCGGAAGTTCGCCCATGAACGCGCACGTTTCCAGCGAAGTGAGGAGACGCCAGGCCTACCATCACCGCAGGGGTGACAGCCAAATCGCCCGAAAAGCGCGGGATCGCCGGAACGCTACGGCGATTGCGGAGCGTTCCGGCGATCTCGGCGGGTCTCCTGCAACGCTGCGGCCTACGCGTCCGCGAGTTCGTCGGACTCTTCGAACTCCACCGCCGCGATGATTTCCTTGGTCTCAGGGTGGATCATGAAGGCTTCCTCGTCGTCCTCCACCATGATGTAGTCGCCGTGGTCGGTGGAGAAGTGCCAGGCGAGGGTCTTCACGCCGTCGTGCTCGTAGTTGGGGTCTCCCATGGTGATCTTCTGCAGCGCGTAGCCGGCTACGTCGCACAGTTCCCGGATGATGACCTCAAACTCGGGTGCGTTGGCGAGGGCTTCTTCGTCTGCTTCGGCTTGGCGCTCGGCAAGGTCCGGAATCAGGGCAACGCGCTTGGCAATGTGTGCTTCCAACTCCTCGTCAGAGAGAACCAGCAGCCCGGGCTGGTTCCGAAGGTAAGCGGCGTTGAGGTCGATGATGTCCTCTTCCTCCAGCAAGGCTTCGAACTCGCCGTCGAGCTCGTCCAGGACAACGACGGCCTCGAGGGGCGCTTCGGAATCGTCCAGCTCGCCGTCGAGGTAGGCCTCGGCGTCGTCCTCACTCAACGCATCAAAGGCTGCAGCGGTGCGGTTGAACAGGTCCAGGTGCCGGGTGGCACCCATGCCTTCCAAACCGGCACGCACGTAGGCGTCCAACTCTTCACGCTCCGGGGCGGTGAACACGTACTGGGCGAATCCACCGGCCAACGCCTGGGTCAGGTAAAAATCAACAAAGTAGCTGTTGAGCGCGGGGGACGCGATTTCGTCGCTGTTGAGGAGTTCCGCATACATCTGGTTCACGACGTTGACGTTGGAATCCACTACGTCTGCATTGCCTGCTTCGAAGCTGGCCTTGTTCAGGACGACGGGGTACTCGTTGGTAGTCATGGGAAATCCTCACTGCTGAAAGCTGTTGGTGCTCCGGACCCTTTCAACGTACGCATGAGAGCGGTT
Organism: Arthrobacter sp. StoSoilB13; assembly: GCF_019977255.1. Lineage (NCBI taxonomy): Bacteria > Bacillati > Actinomycetota > Actinomycetes > Micrococcales > Micrococcaceae > Arthrobacter > Arthrobacter sp. StoSoilB13. The sequence continues at coordinate 2,397,035 of NZ_AP024647.1, forward strand.
CGGCAATCGAGGTTGAGGTTAACGGAGGGCGAAGTTTGGGAGCCGTTTTCTGCTGACTAAGATTGAGCAGATAACCTCCTGCCGAAAGTAGCCCGACGCATGCCGTCCCACACAGACGAAACCTGGGAACTGGCCATTCAGACTCCTGCCATTAACGACCGCTCCCTGGCGGCCGGATTGGCCTATGCCATGGGCAGCCGCGTGAGCGGAATTTCTTTCGATTCGGCCACCGGCCTCCTGCTTGGCAAGGTCCGCGGCACCGGTCCGCAACCATATTCGACGTCGGCCAAGCTGGTTCGCAAGCCCAGCGGCTGGAGCTGCACCGTAGGTATTTGCAGCTGCCCTGTCCGCAAGGACTGCAAACATGTGGCTGCCCTGCTTTTCACGGCTGAAGACCACCCCACTATCCGTGCCCAGCTCCTGTCCCAGGCACCCGGGATCCAGACCTCGCGCCTTGGTTCCTCCGAGCAAGGCGGTGCCGGGCGGCCGGCTTGGGAGCAAGCCCTCAACAGGCTGATCGCGAAGCCGGGCACTGCGCCGAGCACTGCCGGCATTCCGCTCGCCCTGCAGTTCGAGGTTGAGGAACCGGCCGCCCACTTCTCCTACACAGGCCGCCGCGATCCCATGCGCAGTGTCCGGCAGCTCAAGGCCCGGCCCGTGATGATGGGCGCCAAGGGAAAATGGATCCGCGGCGACGTCTCCTGGAACAACCTGAGCTACATCAGTTTCCGCCGCGAATTCAATGAGGCACACGTCGAGTGGCTTCAGACTTTCCTCGCTGCCCATGGTTCCAGCAATGGTCGCCAGCAACCGTCGGGCGCCATGTGGTTGAGCCTGAATGATTTCGCCGCCAAGAACCTTTGGACCCTTCTCGCCGATGCAACTAAAGCCGGCATTCCGCTGATTCACGCGGCTGGTAGCGAGCCTGTCCACGTCGAGACCCAACCCGCCGTCGTCGGACTCAGTTTGGCGCGCCTTGAAGCGCTGGGCGGTAAAGACGGGAAGCAAACGCCCGACGGCGGCCTGCAGCTTGCGCCGTCGGTGACGGTAGGCGGTGAGCAGATTGATGCCGGGACTGTGGGCTTCCTCGGCAAGCCCGCGTATGGGATTTTCTTCACGCATTCCGGCGCCGAAGCCTTGCCCGGGGTGCCGCAGCAGAACAACCTGATCACGCTCGCCCCGATTGAGGGCGGTATCACTGACGAACTGCTCGAGTTTGTCACCGAGGGCGAGACGCTTCTGATTCCGGCCGAAGATGAGAGCCGGTTCCTGACGTCCTTCTACCCGAAGCTGCGGCAGTCGACGCCCGTCAAGGCAGCGGATGAATCCGTGGAACTGCCAACCCTGGCGGTCCCCACGCTTTCCCTGCTCGCCAACTACGGCACCGACCACAAAGTCCGGCTGCACTGGGAATGGCACTACAAGTCCGGCACGTTGGTCACCGCGCAGCCCTTGTGGCGGCACCCGGATGACCGTGGCTACCGGGATGACCTTGAGGAAGCCCGGATCCTGGATTCGATCGGTCGGCCGTGGGACGTAGTTCCCGCGTTGGCGGAATCGGCTACCGGCGGCTGGGGCGCTCCGCGGCTCGCGGCGTCGGCTGAGCTTTCCGGCCTGGACACGCTGGCTTTCACCGAGGAGATCCTGCCCGCGCTCAAGGACCTGCCCGACGTCGTCGTAGAGACCTCCGGTGACATCGCTGATTACCGCGAAGCCGCCGAAGCTCCCGTTGTCTCCATCTCCACGAAGGAAACGGCGAGCGGCGACTGGTTCGATCTCGGCATCGTCATCACCCTCGAAGGCGAACCGGTCTCGTTCGCCGCCGTGTTCTCTGCACTGGCCGCCGGGATGAGCCGCATGCTGCTCCCCAGCGGCGCCTATTTCTCCCTCGACTTGCCTGAGCTGCACCAGCTCCGAGCGTTGATCGACGAAGCCCGCTCCCTTCAGGACAACCCGGACAACAAAGACGGCGCCCTGCAGATCAGCCGCTTCCAGGCCGGGCTCTGGGACGAACTCGCGCAACTCGGCATCGTTGACGAACAGGCCGCCGCGTGGCGCGAAGCTGTTGGCGGATTGCTCGACGACGGCGTGACCGGGCTGCCGCTGCCGGCAGGCCTTAACGCCGAGCTGCGTCCGTATCAGCTTGAAGGTTTCAACTGGCTCAGCTTCCTCTTCAAGCACAGCCTGGGCGGCGTGTTGGCCGATGACATGGGCTTGGGCAAGACCGTGCAGGCGATCGCGCTGATCTGTGCGGCCAAGGAGTTGGCTGCGGCTGTTGATACGGCCGTGGGCGGTGTGGCCGACAGCCCGCCCCGCGCTCCGTTCCTGGTGGTGGCCCCAACCAGCGTGGTGAGCAACTGGGGCCGCCGAAGCGCAACGGTTCGCTCCCGGGCTCATTGTGCGGACCGTCGGTGAAACTTTCGCCAAGAGCGGGCTGTCACCTGTCGACGCGCTGGCGGGTGCCGACGTCGTTATTACGTCCTATGCGCTGTTCCGCATTGATTACGATGCCTACGCGTCGTTCCAGTGGGCGGGGCTCATGCTGGACGAGGCGCAGTTCGTGAAGAACCACCAATCCAAGGCCTACCAGTGCGCGCGGAAGCTTCCGGCCCGGTTCAAACTGGCCATCACAGGCACGCCGCTGGAGAACAACCTCATGGAGTTCTGGGCACTGACGTCGATCGTGGCGCCTGGCCTGTTCCCGAGTCCCAAGCGGTTCGCGGAAAACTACCAGAAGCCGGTGGAGAAGAACGGTGACTCGGCGCAGTTGGCCAAGCTCCGGCGTCGTGTCCGTCCACTGATGATGCGCCGCACCAAAGAACAGGTCATCAAGGATCTGCCGCCGAAGCAGGAGCAGGTCCTTGAGGTCGTGCTGAACCCGCGGCACCAGAAGGTTTACCAGACGCACCTCCAGCGCGAGCGGCAGAAGATCCTTGGACTGATCGACGACGTCAACAAGAACCGTTTCACGATCTTCCAGTCCTTGACGTTGCTGCGTCAGCTGAGCTTGGATGCGTCGTTGGTGGATTCTTCCTTGTCAGGGGTGCGGTCGTCCAAGCTGGATGTGCTGTTCGAACAGTTGGAGGATTTGATCTCCGAGGGCCACCGCGCCCTGATTTTCAGCCAGTTCACGGGCTTCCTGGGCAAGGTTCGGGAGCGTTTGGATGCCGAGGGGGTGGAGTATTGCTACCTTGATGGCAGCACCCGAAACCGTGGCGATGTGGTGAGCGAGTTCAAGAACGGCGCCGCTCCGGTGTTCCTGATTTCGCTGAAGGCCGGTGGCTTCGGGCTCAACCTCACTGAGGCGGATTACGTGTTCCTGCTGGATCCGTGGTGGAACCCGGCGTCCGAGGCACAGGCTGTGGACCGTACGCACCGCATCGGGCAGGCCCGGAACGTCATGGTCTACCGGTTGGTTGCGAAGGACACCATCGAAGAAAAGGTCATGGCGCTGAAGGCCAAGAAGTCGCAGCTGTTCGCGGATGTGATGGAAGGCGACGCCCTGGCTGGTGGCTCGTTGACGGCGGAGGACCTGGCGGCGCTGTTCGCGGAATAGTCGCTGCTTGGCTCTAGACTCTCCCCGGCCCAAGAATGTGGTCGCTGGCACATCAATAGGGGGAGCTGCAGTGACCACTCTGCTGTTTTCGACGCAAGAACATTTGAGGGCCCGTTCGAAGGGACTCCTGCGGACTCTTTCCGCTACGCTGCTTGCCGTGAGCCTGACGGCCGCCGCTCTGTTCGGAATGGCGTCGCCGGCACAGGCGGACGTGCGCGTCGCAGACATCGTGACAGGCAGCGGGCCCGACACCACCGTAGTGAACCCAGTGACGAACAAAATCTACGTCTCGCATCTGGGCAGCCCCTACATCTTGGTGGTTGATGGGGCCACCAATGTTGCTACAAGCATCCCGCTCCCCGGTCTGTCTACAGGCCCTGGCCATCAATACTGTCACCAACAAGATCTATGCATCCGTGAACGGGACAATCCTTGCCATCGACGGCGCAAGCAACGCTGTCGCCGTTGTGTACTCGGGCCCTGGCGTTGGGAAATTGTTGGTCAACGAGACGACCAACCAGATCTTCGCCCGAGGCGGCGGACCCGACAGTGTTCTCATTTTCGACGCCGCCACTAAGACAACCGCGACGGTGGCGGTGGGAACCTACTCGTCCGACATGGCCCTGAATCCTGTCACTAACAAGGCGTATGTAACGGATGCGGACAGCAACACAGTTTTCGTCATCGACGGGACCCGTAAGACGTCGACTCCAGTGGCGGTAGGGGAGCGACCCTTTCACGTTGCCGTGAACTCCGCGACCAACAAGATCTATGTGAGCAATGAGCAAAACAGCCTCAGTAGCGGATACATCGTTAACGTCATTGACGGCGTCACCAACGCCGTTACTGATATTGGCATCACTGACGCACCTGGCGCCCTTGCAGTAAACGAGAAGACAAACAAGGTTTACGTTTCAACGGGCGCCTATTACCTGTCCGAATTGGACGGAGCAACGAACAAAGTCAGGAAATTCGAATACGGCGACTTCCTGGACTCCCCCGTCAGCCTGGTTGTCAACGAAACCACCAACAAGGTCTACGGTGTCATTCCAAACCGGGGCAAACTGATCGTACTTCGCGCCAGCACTGGCGTCTTTGAAATCATCCAGGTGGGCAACTGGCCTCAAGTGGCGGCCGTCAACGAGGTAACAAATAGAACCTACGTCGCAAACCAGACGGGCGGCGCACTTTCAGTCATCGACGGCGCTGACGCTCCTCCTGCGTTTACGGCAAGCCAGCCGCCCGTAGCGGCAACGGTAGGCTCGGCCTACAAATACACCTTCCAAGCGAAGGGCTCTCCAGCACCCAAATTCTCTGTCTACGCGGGCACTTTGCCTCCAGGGCTGACCCTGGACAAGCAGACCGGCGTTCTTTCCGGCATCGCAACCAAGGCGGGGACCTACAAAGTCCAGGTGGCTGCGTCCAATGGTGTCAGCCCCTCAGCCTTCAGCAAGTGGTTCGCGATCACGGTCAACGCTGCCAAGAACGATTTCACCTCCGATGGCAAAGCCGACACCCTAGCCCGGGACTCGGCAGGCACTCTATGGCTATACGCGGGCGACACAGGCGGTCACTTCCTGCCCCGTACTCAAGTTGGTTCCGGCTGGAACGCCATGACATCGCTCGTGGCTCCAGGCGACCTCAACGGTGACGCCAAGCCGGACGTCCTTGCACGTGACGCAGCCGGAGTCCTGTGGCTTTACCCAAGCAACGGATACGGCGAATGGTACCCCCGGATCCAGGTCGGTGCCGGTTGGAATGTCATGACCTCAATCGTGGGCCCTGGCGACTTCAACGGCGACGGCAAGCACGATGTCTTAGCCAGGGACTCTTCAGGGACATTGTGGCTGTATCCGGGTAACGGTGCTGCCGGGTGGCTCCCTCGGGTCGCGGTCGGCTCAGGCTGGAATGCGATGGACAAGATCGTGGGCCCCGGAGACTTCAATGGAGACGGCAAGCACGATGTCTTCGCCATCGATACCGGGGGCACGTTGTGGCTCTACCCCGGCAACGGCACAAGCGGCTGGCTCCCCCGCGTCCAGGTGGGTTCGGGCTGGAACTCCATGACCGCCGTCGTTGGTCCCGGCGACTTCAACAGCAACTTCCTACCGGACGGCACAGCCGACCTCCTGGCCCGCGATATTGAAGGCGTCCTCTGGCACTACCCCGGCGACGGCAAGGGTGGCTGGATGCCGCGCTTCGCTGTTGGTTGGGGATGGGGCGTCATGACGGCTGTTCTCTAGGACTATCGACGGCGGCCTTCCGCGGGGAGGCCGCCGTACACCCTCGCGCTTCGATACTGAGTCCGGATCCATCATTTTGAACGCGCTTCTTTGCCTCCGGCAACTGGTCCCCTCACATCCGTATAGCTATCAGTGGACGTGACCCACAAAACGTGACGGATGGAGCCAGTGGCGGCCGCTCAAAACAAAGTCAGTCGTCCAACCGCACCCCGCGCAGCAACAGCATCGTTCCGCTCACGGCCACAGCGGACGCCAGGAACACACCCGCAGCACCGAGACCTACCGCCACAACACCGATGGCGCTCGGCAGGACAACTTGCCCCACCCTGTTCCCGGCGAGCCTCAAGGCCAGCGCACGTCCGCGTTGGCCTTCGGGCGCTTGGGCCGACAACCAGGACATGGTCAGCGGCTGTCCGATTCCCAGCCCGAGGCCCAGGAAAGCCATGACGACGAACAGCAACCACATCGGCATCGGAATGGCAGCTACTGCCAGCGAGACCGTGGAAACCGCAAGGCTCAGGACCAGCAACCTCATCCGCCCCAACTTCCGGGACATGCTGCCAAGCCCAATCCGGGAGACCATCGAGAACGCGGCGCGAACAGTCAGCATGAGACCGACTGTGGCCGCGGTAAGACCCCGCTCAGCGCCAAGCGCAGGCAGGTAGACCACCGTAAGATCCACCACTGCCAGGACGGTTGCACTCGTTGCCAATGCCCGGACCACGCCCGGCGTTCTCAACAAGGAGATGGCACCGCCTTTGGGGCTGTCCGCTGTTTTGGCCTTGTCCCTCCGGCCACTGACTTGGCCAGAGATAACGAACGTGGTCAGGAACAGCACCAGGCCCATGGCCGTCGCGAGAAGGAAGATCGCGTTCGTATCCGGGCGGACAGAGGCGCCGCCCACCAAGGAAATCGCCAACGGCCCCAAGTGCCTGGCCCAGCGACGCGGCGAACGTCAGGTACCCGAAGGCTGAATCGAGCCGGGTGGAGTTGGCATTGTTCGCAACCACCGCCTGCTGCCCCACCACGCAAGCCAACTGGCCGGCGCCAAGAAGCGCAGTTCCGGCCACCAACGCAGGAACCGACGTTCCGAACAACAGCAGAAAAGCGGAACAACCCAGCACGACGGCGGAGCCGATCGCCATGAGGCGACGCTCACCGAGGCGGTCCACCAGTCCGCCGATCGGCAGCGCGAGGAGTAGCGGGAAGACTGCATAACTGGCAGCGAGAAGACCGAGTGCAAACCCGGGGACATCGAGTTCCAGTGCCCGGTAGCTGGTGGCTGGCCGCACCAGGAACGTGACTGCCTGGATGAGTGCGGAGTGGATCAGAAGTGCAAGGGACGAGCGTCGCCCGAGTTCGCCAATCATTCGACCACAAGGCCCGCGCCTGAAATGGCACGCAACGTCTCGTCACGGGCGGCGATGACGTGGTCGAACGCGATCTTCGCTGCCTTGTCTGGCTTCTTTGAGGCTATGGCTTCCACCAGTACGCGGTGGTCGGCAAGGGCCTGTTCCCGGCGCTCACCGGAATTGTTGGTGAAATGCCGGTATCGCTCAACCTGGCTGGAGATCTGGTCATGGAAGCGTTGTGCCCAGGAATTTCCGGCGATCCCAGCGATGGTGGCGTGCAATGTCACGCCGTATTTCATGGCTTCATCAGCGAATTCCACCATGGCCGCATTTCGTTCAAGAATGCCCTGCAGCTTTTCGATATCTTCACTAGTTGCCTTGGCGCACGCTTCCCGTGCCATCAACGATTCCAGTGCTGCCCGAACGTCGTACAGTTCGGCAATCACCGTCTCATCCAGCGCTGGAACCACCACTCCCCCGGTTGCCTGTTGCTCCAGGAGGCTCTCCGAAATCAGACGCCGGATAGCTTCCCTCAGCGGGGTTCGGCTGACTTGCAGCGCAGTAGCCATGGCCGGCTCGTAAACACGCTCACCTGGCTTGAGCTCCAAGCTGAGGATCCGGCGTTTGAGCTCGCTGTAGACCAGGTGTGCCCCTGTGTTCCGTGGTTGTTGATGGGCCATACGGCTTCCTTGGCTTGGGTGTGTGTACTTGTATACATCTATACATTGCGCGCGAAGCCAACGCAACGCGGGGTCACTTACGGCCCATGTTCTCGGCGATAACCGGCCGTAAGTGACCCCGCGTTGCGTAATCCGCTGATTCGCTGGTCCGCCAAGGGTGCCGAAGCCGGGCGCTCAAGGTAAGTTTCGACGTCGGGCCTTACCTGGGCACACCGCCGACGCCGTCCGGGACTTCTCTTCGATCATGTGAGAGAGCATCCCGGATTATGGGCGGTCATCTGAGAGAGCATCCCGGATTATGGGCGGTCATCTGAGAGAGCATCCCGGATTAAGGGCGGTGATGTGAGAGAGCATCCAGGGTTGCCTGACCCGAATCGGTTTCTGTCGCACATCCCAACGTCTTTTCCGGTTCCAGACGCAAGAAGGGGACCAGCTCAGCTGGTCCCCTTCTTCGCGTTCATTGGCCGTTAGGCAGCGGGCGTCATTAGCCGCGGCAGAGTTCACCGTACTTGGTGCCGGCTTCCTGGTAGGCGGCGGAGAGCTCGCCCATCTTTTTCTCGTCCGGGGATTCCTTCACGAGCTCATCCGAGTATTCAAGGATGGCCGTGACCACGGGCTTCATTTCGTTGGAGGCAACGGGTTCAATGGGGCGGATGGCGTTTGCGACGCGAATGGTCGCGGTCTTGCTGGCGTTGCTCGGGAGGCTGGCAACGGCGACACCCACCCGGTCACACGTTTCTGCGGTGGTCAGCTGCGGCGAGGAGCAGGCTGATGCCGTGGCAAGCAGCCCGGCAGCGATCAGGACAGTGGTGAGTTTCTTCATGATTCCCTCAATAGTCGGCGCGTCCCTTCGATTGTAAACAGTGCAGGGGCGAGGCCGCGCATTGGGACCCCTACCGAACAGCACGCCTCCCTGGCCTAGGCTGGAGAACATGGCGATCATTCACAAGGCAACCCTGTCCCCGTCCAAGCTCGAACTCATCGCTGGATACCTGCCGACGCAGCCCTGGTTCAGCCACGAAGGGGCCCCGGAGCTCATTGGGGCCTACCGTTTTGACGACCCCGCCGGCGAGGTGGGGCTCGAGACGCATGTGGTCGCCGCTGGCGAGCGCATCTACCAGGTACCCCTGAGCTACAGGGGCTACGAACTGGCCGGCGCCCAGGAATGGCTCATCGGCACCATGGACCACTCCGTCCTTGGCAAGCGGTGGGTCTATGACGCCTGCGCAGATCCCGTTTACGTCAAAGCCCTGGCCACGGCTATCCTCACGGGCCAGGAAGAGGCCGCGCTGATCGTCGACGGCGAGCCTGAGCCCCGGCCCAGCTCCGTCAATGTGAAGGGAAGCGGAACGCTCGACGCCGGTGTCCCCGCCTTGAGTGCCTCGGCCCCCGTGTCGGGCAGTGGCGTGACCATCATTGACGCAGGTGAGCTTCGCTTGAAGGTTGCCAGGGTGGTGGATGTCGCGGCTGAGCTCCACAACGAGTTGACCCTCAGCGGCAAGTGGGCCGGACTGGAGAACCCCGTGGAGCTGGCAGCCATAATCCCGGCCTGAAAAGAGCGCTGCGTTCAGGCACCTTTTGGTCCTGCAGCCCGCGGCGTAGTCTGGCAACGGGGCCATCTACTCCGTGAGGGGTTCATATGTACAAAGCACAAAACATCATTCCCGCAGTGCAGGACCTCGCAGCCGAGTGGGTGAAGCACGCAGCGGAGGGCACGTCGTCGCAAGCCGACGCAGTAGTGGGGTGGGCGTTATCCCGGATCAATCACGCCGATGTCCCGTCGGTGGTGCACGGCGTAATGCTCACGCTGACCGGGAACCGTAAAGCCGCAAAGAGGGCTCGGCGCACCGCAGCCAGAGCGGTCAAAAGGGCGACGCAAACTTTGAGTCGTCGAACCAGTCAGCGGAATTCCCCGCGTGCCGGGTGGTTGGTTGCTTTGGCAGTTGGTGGCGTCGGCGCGGGCCTGGTGCTGGCGTGGCGAATGATGGTGCCTCCCGGCGAGCCGTCCCCTGCCAAGCCGGCCACGCCAACGGCGAATCCGTCCACGTCCAATGACCCCGCTGGTACGTCTGCGGACGTGCCGCCGGAGACGTACTAAGAGCCGGCAGATTTCTACCGGCTGGCGGGACGCCTAGCTCGGAGGCTGGACGCCTAGCTCGGAGCTGGGCTAGACCCGTGCTGGGCTAGCCTGGCCTGCCCTCATCGTGTCGCCGAGTCCTTCTCCTAAGGACCATCCTGCTGAACAGTAAGTAGGCGCCTGTTCCAGCGAGCAGGAACCCGACCACACCCACAAGGACGAGTTGTGTGATGATCCCGGCAATGACCATTGCAAAACCGGCCAAAACTGCCAGGACACCAAAAACTGAGCGCGCCACCGCACCGCGCGGCCGCCCCGACTTCAGCTGAAGGTCCAGGTCAGGATCCGATGAAGCGAGATCCCGCTCAAGCTCTTCCAAACTCCTGCGCTCTTCATCCGACAACGACATCGGAATCTTCCCTCACTACACGAGCATGGGACGCTTTCCAGCGCCTACACGCCAACCACCAGCACGTGCACTTCTTGCCGTGCCATGACATTATTATCGTCCTTTTCCGGCCACTATCCACAGCATAAGGAAGCCCTACCTGGCGTTGGGTGCCGGCACGGTCTCGTTGAGTACGCGCAGGGCGTTGAGCGTACGTGGATACCCGATGTACGGCAGCAACTGCGTGATGACGTCAAGCATCAACCCGCGGCTGTTACCCACGTTCAGATTGGCCAGAATGTGCCCCTTGACCTGTGGCTCGCAGCCGCCAAGGGAAACGAGCATGGACAAGGTGAGGAGTTCACGCCTTGGAACATCAATGCCGGTGCGCGTCAGAAAATCGCCGAAGCAGTTCGCGGCGAGGTACTCCTGAAAGTGCATTTCATCAGCTGAGGCAGCTGCGCGCATGTCGTCGATGCGTTCTGCCCCTATGATCTCCTTCTGGATAGCCAGCCCTTTTTCCGCCCGGTCCTTGGGCGTCGTGGTGGACTGGCCCGGAACAGGAAGCTCCACGCCGAATTCTTTGAGGATTTCATTGGTGGCGTGCAGGAAATCGGAAACTTTGCCCATGCCGACATACGGGACGGCTTGGTAGACAAGTTCCTTCACCTCCACCGGAGTTACCCCAACGGTAAGGGGCCGCGCCGAGCAACGTCCGGTATTCCCGCATTCCTTGTGACGCGATAAGGGAGGCGAGCTGAACCATGAGCCGCGTCCTGGTATCCAGTGTTCCGTAGCTTAAAACCTCGTCGAATGCGAAGTTGTTGAAAATCTCCACGAGCTCGGGGTCTGTAACCGCCAGGGCCGGAAGCTGACCTGGGAACAGTTCGTCGTGATTTCGTCGTGCCGTTTCGCTGGGTGCCATCGTAGGCCTCTCTTTCGTGGGAGCTCTCCCATCAATGCGTGGCTCCTGTGGATGCCCCACCGCGGGGTCCAGCCACGAACCGCGGCGTTGCTACTCAGGCCGCGGCCTCCACACCACGACGGCTTGCGACCGTGCACGGGGACGTTGACCGCGGGCCAGACTGACGACGTCGCCGGCTGCTCCCGCTGCGAAAATACGGGTGTCCAAGGGGCTGCGGCGTCGGGTCAGTTCCTCCGTCAGCTCGGCCACGCGGTACTGCAGTGCAGCGACTTGGTTTTCCAGGTCCAAAATGCGCTTGATGCCTTCGAGCGAGACGCCGGACTGCGAGAGGCGCTGGACCTCCCGCAGCTTTTCGACGTCGTTCTGGGAGTACCTGCGCGACTTCCCGGGGGCGCGGCTGGGCGAGACGATGCCCAGGCGGTCGTATTGGCGCAACGTCTGCGGATGCATGTCGGCAAGCTCCGCGGCGACGGAGATGACAAAGATCGGCTGGTTGACGTCGATTGCCATGACCGTCTCCTTACAACCGGGCCTTCGCGGCCAGGTCGTGACGCGGGTTGGCATCGGTGGTCGCGGCAGCAAATGCCTTCACGGCCTCCTCCGCTTCCTTGTTCAGGTTCTGTGGGACGGCGACGTCGATAGTCACCAGGAGGTCTCCGGTCGCCTTGGACGTTTTCACACCCCGGCCCTTGACCCGGAGGGTACGACCCGACGGTGTTCCGGCCGGGACACGCACCTTGACGGTGTCGCCGTCGAGCGTTGGAACCTCAATGGTCGCGCCAAGCGCAGCTTCCGCGAACGTAACGGGCACGTGGATGCGGATGTTGTCGCCGTCGCGCTGGAAAAACTCGTGCGGCTTCACGTTCACCGTGATGATGAGATCGCCGTTGCCGGCAGGACCAACGTTGCCCTTGCCGCGCTGGCGGACTTTCTGCCCGTCTTTGATGCCGGCGGGGATTTTGACGTCGATCACGTGTCCGTTGCTTTCGCGCAGGCTTACCGTAGTGCCCTTGATGGATCCAGCAAAGGAGATGGACGTCGTCGCAGTGCGGTCCGAACCCTTCTGCGGTGCCCGCTGGAACCCGGTCTGGCCACCACCAAAGCCGCCACCAAACAGGTCAGCAAACTCCGGAGGAATGCCACCGGCACCCGAGGGCTGACGCGCGCCGCCACCGAACAAACCACCGAACAGGTCCTCAAACCCACCATTGGCACCAGCACCACCACGCCCGGCGCCCGCACCGGGAGCGAACCGGGCACCACCCATGGCACGGATCGCGTCATACTGCTGCCTGTCCTCAGGACTCGACAAGACAGAATAAGCCTCGGAAATGTCCTTAAACTTCTTCTCCGCAGCAGCATTCCCGGAATTGGTATCCGGGTGATACTGCCGCGCAAGCTTGCGGTAAGCCTTCTTAATATCCGCGTCGGACGCGTCCTTGGCGATACCAAGGATCGCGTAAAAATCCTTTTCAACCCAGTCCTGGCTGGCCAAGAGCGTTTCCTTTCAAATCAATAAACAAGCACCTGCGTCCACCCACCTTAGGTGACCCGACAGCGGGAGCGGAGCGAGACAAGGGGCCCGGGAGTGGCTTCGGGCCTACCGGAGCCGGGTGGCTTTGGATCGAAGATCCCAAGCCACCCGGCGTAGGGGCGGGGCCCCTTGTCTCGCTTCGCGGTGGAACTTACGCCGGTACAGCCACGATCACCTGGGCCGCACGCAGGACCCGCTCACCTGAGCGGTATCCCGAGCGCAGCACCTGGCTGACCGTGTCCACGTCGATGTCCTCGCCGGGCTGCTGGATGAGTGCCTCGTGGATGGTGGGATCGAATTCGACACCCGTTTCCGCGATGCGTTCCAGCCCGTACGTCTTCAGCGCGTTTTCCAGTTTGGTGGCGATGGCGGCGAAGGGGCCGTCTTCAAGGTCACCGTGCTGGCGTGCGGCGTCGACGTCGTCCAGCACCGGGAGCAGGGAGTTCAGGACGCCAATGACGGCCATTTCTCCTGCTACGGCGCGGTCGCGTTCGACGCGCTTGCGGTAGTTGACGTATTCAGCCTGAAGGCGAAGGAGGTCGTTGCGGAGCTCCGCTGCCTGGGCTTCAGCCGCGGCGCCGGAGGCTACCGACTCCTCGGCAGGGACCTCTACCCCGTTGAGGATTTCCTCAGCCTGGGACAGAGCGTCACCTTCCGTGGAAGTGGCGTTGCCTTCGGTGGGAGCAGCAGCTTCGCCTTCGGGGTGGCGGGCAGCCCCGGTCTCCGGGTCAACCTTGCGGTTGTCCCGAATCACCGGTTTCTGCTGACGGGCGCCTTCGCGCTCGTCGCCGTTTCCTTCAGAGTGCTCTGCTTCGTTGCCGTGGTGGGGCATGGCTACTTCTTCGCTTCGTCTTCGTCGATGATTTCAGCGTCGACGATGTCTTCGTCGGCTGCAGTCTTCTCGCCGGCCGGAGCGCCTTCAGCGCCGGCGCCCGGAGCGTCAGCTGCGGCTGCCTGCGAGTAGATGGCTTCGCCGAGCTTGGTCTGGGAAGCCTGCAGCTTCTCGAACGCAGTCTTGACGGCGGCGTCGTCGGTGCCTTCCAGCGCGGACTTGAGGGCGTCGACGTCGGCCTTGACCTCGGTCTTGACCTCTTCGGGCAGCTTGTCGTCGTTGTCGGCGATCAGCTTGTCCACGGAGTAGGCGAGCTGCTCGGCGGAGTTACGGGTGTCCGTAGCTTCGCGGCGGGCCTTGTCCTCTGCGGCGTGCTCCTCGGCTTCACGGACCATGCGGTCGATGTCTTCCTTGGACAGTGCAGTGCCACCGGTGATGGTCATGGACTGTTCCTTGCCGGTGCCCTTGTCCTTGGCGGACACGTGGACGATGCCGTTGGCGTCGATGTCGAAGGTGACCTCGACCTGCGGGACGCCACGCGGTGCCGGAGCGATGCCGGTCAGTTCGAAGGTGCCCAGCGGCTTGTTGTCGCGGGTGAATTCACGCTCACCCTGGAAGACCTGGATGGCCACGGACGGCTGGTTGTCGTCTGCGGTGGTGAAGGTCTCGGAACGCTTGGTGGGGATAGCCGTGTTGCGCTCGATGAGGTGCGTCATGACGCCACCCTTGGTTTCGATGCCGAGGGACAGCGGCGTGACGTCGATGAGGAGGACGTCTTTGCGCTCACCCTTCAGGACACCGGCCTGCAGTGCTGCACCGACGGCCACAACTTCGTCCGGGTTGACGCCCTTGTTGGGCTCCTTGCCGCCAGCGAGTTCCTTGACGAGCTCGGAGACAGCGGGCATACGGGTGGAACCACCCACGAGGACGATGTGGTCGATGTCCGAGACCTTGATGCCGGCTTCGGCGATGACGTCGTGGAACGGCTTCTTGGTGCGGTCCAGCAGGTCCTTGGTGAGGTCCTGGAACTTGGCACGGGTCAGCTGCTCGTCCAGGTGGACCGGGCCGTCGGGGGTGACGGACAGGTACTGGAGGGAGATGTTGGTGCTGGTGGAGGAGGACAGTTCTTTCTTGGCCTGCTCTGCAGCTTCGCGGAGACGCTGGAGGGCGATCTTGTCTTTGGAGAGATCGATGCCCTTGATCTTGAGCTGGTTCAGCAGCCACTCGACGACGCGGTTGTCCCAGTCGTCGCCACCGAGGCGGTTGTCGCCTGCGGTTGCGCGGACCTGGATGGTGGAGAAGTTGTCTTCGTCCTTGCCAACCTCGAGGAGGGAGACGTCGAAGGTACCGCCACCGAGGTCGAAGACCAGGATGAGTTCGTCTTCCTTGCCCTTGTCCAGACCGTAGGCCAGTGCAGCCGCGGTGGGCTCGTTGACGATGCGGAGGACGTTGAGGCCTGCGATTTCGCCGGCTTCCTTGGTGGACTGGCGCTCGGCGTCGTTGAAGTATGCCGGAACGGTGATCACGGCGTCGGTGACCTTTTCGCCCAGGTAGCTCTCGGCGTCGTTCTTGAGCTTCATAAGGATGCGCGCGGAGATTTCCTGCGGCGTGTACTTCTTGTCATCGATTGCGACGGACCAGTCGGTGCCCATGTGGCGCTTGACGGAAGTGATGGTGCGATCGATGTTGTTGACGGCCTGGCGCTTTGCGATTTCGCCAACCAGGACCTCGCCGGACTTCGAGAACGCAACGACCGACGGCGTGGTGCGGCCGCCTTCTGCGTTGGCGATGACGGTGGGCTCGCCACCTTCAAGGACAGAGACCACGGAGTTAGTGGTTCCGAGGTCGATACCTACTGCACGTGACATATCTTGTTTCCTTTCAATGGCCGATGTTGGAGATTGCCCCCGGCACCGGTCCGTTGGGCGGTTGGGTTATCGGGAGCCCACTCAACAATCGGCTAGTTGAGCGTTCTGCACTCAACTGTACTCAGCCTCGTTTCAATGTCAATCCAAAGTTGAGTGAGGTACGCTCAACTTTGTCTTTCGGGCCTAAATTTGCCCCGGAATCACGCGGTTCTGAGGGCTGGTTTCGCCCAGCGTGAACTGGCAGACTTACGCGATGGACTTCGCTGGATTCATGCCGCCGGATGCGTTCTGGGCTATGAACGACGAGCTGGAGGAGAGGGTCCGGCATGCTGCCGAGCGCCTCCCCCTGTTCCGGCTTGAGGATTGGGGCGGACCCTTGATGCTGGGTTCATGGCAGATGGACGCCAGTGAGGGTGGCGTAGTGCACGGGAACGCGTTTCCTGCGAATCCAGCCACTGACCCGCTACTGGAAGTGATCACAACTACGCGTGATCCCTTGGAGGTGGTGCGAAACCGGTGGCAGGCCATCGCCGGGCCGCCGAAGTCGCTGGAGGAGTTGCAGAGTCAATCCGCGACGTTCGCGGCACACACTACCGAGCACCTGAGCGCCATGGTGGACGGTGTTCCTGCGGATTTCACCCTCTGGAACGGAACCGACTACTGGTTCGCGGCGGGAGCTGCAGGCAGCTATGGAATCGTCATCGATGCGCGGGGCAACCGTAGCGATACGCAAGCCATGGACCTCAGGCGGATTCCCGACGTCGAGCCTTTACTCCAAGCCAGGCGCGCGGCGCTCAAGGCCGCCCGCGGCGAAGCGTGATGCCACGCAAACGGCCCGGCGTCACTCCGGCGGGCGGGCGACACGGATATCCGGGTGTCCCCCGCGAATTTGGGTGTCGGCAGGGGCTTGGGTGTCGGCAGGGTACCGGCCCAAGGGCGGCGGCTCCTGTTTGTACACCCACGCCACGAGCACCACGGAAATGATCATCAGCAGGAACCAGGCGAGGAGCTTATCGATCGAGACCGCCTGCCAGCCATTCAGCTGGTTGGGGTAGAGCCACGCGTGGGACCACGTGCCGATGTTCTCGGCGAACCAAATGAACAGCGCCACCAAAAGGAAGGACACCAGGATCGGCATCCGGAAGCGCTTACGGAACACGCGGAAATGCATCACACACCGCCCGTAGACAAGCACGACGGCGGCAAGCAGAACCCAGCGTGCGTCGAAGATGTAGTGGTGCGAGAAGAAATTGACGTAAATCCCGGCAGCCACAAGAGCCGTGATCCACCGCCATGGGTAGTGGTCGAAGTGGAGGTCAAAGAGCCGGAACACACGAACCATGTACGAGCCCACAGCCGCATACATGAACCCGCTGAACAATGGAACAGCACCGATCCGGAGGAAGCCCTCGGCCTCGTAAGACCACGAGCCCACGTCTGTCTTGAACAGCTCCATGACTGTTCCCACCGCATGGAACAGCAGGATCACCCGCAACTCGCGAAGCGTTTCAAGCTTGAAACTGATCATCAGGATCTGAATGACGACGGCAGCCATGGTCAGGAAGTCATTCCGCGCCAGGCCGGCGTCGTCCGGGTACCAGAGACGCGCCGCGATGATCACCGCGAGCAGGGCTGCACCGAAGACGCAGGCCCATGCCTGTTTCAGTCCGAACACCACGAACTCGGTAAGGCGCATGCGGAGTCGGCCACCGTGGGCGTGCTGCATGTCTGCATGCGTACGCTGCAGATAGCGGTGCGCGAGGTCGTCGATGGCTTGCTCCACCGAGGTCGAATTACGCATTCCCTGCCCTGCCCCTCGACTTGGACGGGGTGGTTTCCAGGTGGCTGAGGTAGTAGTCCTTGGGCCAGTGCCGGATCCGCCGCGGGATCCGGGGATAGACGCGTCCGAGCCACCGCATGGTCCGCTCGAAGCGGCGGTCATCGCGGGGAGTCCACTCCAAGCCGAAGCCCTCGCGCAGGTGGTCCGGAAGCAGGCCGGCGGTCAGGAAGCGGGCAAGTGGCATGGCCAGGCGCATGAGTGCAGGACCACCTGCCGGATACAGCAAGTCCCTGGCTATCTTGCGGGCTTTATCATCAGGCCTAAGCATGTCCACGTGCGAAGACCAATACCCTGCGAAGGCTGCACGGTCCGGCGGCCACATGTTAGCGGGAAGCTGTAATGCCGTCCCAATGCGTGCATAGTCGCGGTACATGCGCTCGGCGGTATCGTCGTCGAGCGGTCCATGCACTTGTTCGTAAACGGTGACGGCGGTGTCGTACAGGGTGGCGACAACCCAAAGCTGTGAACCGGGGTCGAAAGCGTTGTAGCCCTTTGTCGCATCGTCCGGGTTCCGGCGCACCGGTGCGTGGGCGCGGTTGACGGCGCGGCGAACCGCAGCAACTTGCTCGTCTGAACCGTAAACGATCGCATAAACGTATGTCAGGGTGGCCCGCAAACGATCCTGCGGCCGCTGGGCAAAGTCGCTATGGTCCGCGACGCCGTGCCCCACCCTCGGGTCAGCGATCTGAAGGAGGATGGCGCGCCCGGCACCGGCGAGCAAAATGCCCTCCGCGCCGATGTCAGCAAGCCCTCGAACCATCTTGATACTTTACCGTCTGCTCCTGGTCGCTGGTCCGATGGTCACAGGCCCGCCATGCCCTGGAGGACCAGCAGTTGGTGCTCGAAAAGTTCGTCGCGCGCGGCGAACGTATCCGGCCCATACTGGCCGAACACTTCAAAGCTCACAGCCCCGAAGACGGACGTCCACGCCAGCACGCCCCGAGCGAGCGCAGACTCGGGCACCGTGACCCCAAGTTCAGTCCGGATGTTCCGCATGTCTTCTGCCAGGGCCTGGTGGGATGACGACGGCGGGATTCACTTCCGCCTCCAGGGCGCCTGCGCGATGAGCTGCCTCAAAGATGCCCACGAGGCGATAGATGACACGTGTTCCGGGAACCGTGGTTCGCTCACCTGGTGCCTGATAGCCGGGAACCGGGCTGCCGAAAAGCAGGGCATAGCTGGCTGGTTCCTTGAGCGCCCACGCACGAACAGCCTTGCCCAAGGCGCGGAACCGGCCTGCGAAATCATCCTCGGGAACAGCCGCTACGGCTGCATCCACTTCGTCGCCGAGCTCGTTGTAGCCGTCGATGAGCAAGAGCGTGAGGAGTTCGTCCCGGCTTTCCACGTAGCGATAAACGGCCGAAGAAACGACGCCAAGGTCCCGGGCAACAGCCCGCAGCGACAGCCCCGCCGCACCGTGGACCGCGAGGTGCTCCCGGCCGAGGCGGACAATATCGGCGATTGTTTGAGCACGTGCACGCTCGCGGGGAGTCGGGGGCTTGGCTTTCGGCTGGGTTTTAGGGGCAGCTTCGGCGCCGGGCGCTATGGAGGACATGGAACCAGCTTGCCACAAGGGAGAGCACCATCAACAAATGAGAGCACTGCTCTTGACTTTGACGTTGCCGAGGTTCATTCTGAACTCAGAGAGCAGCGCTCTCTCATTCGATTGGACTTCGAGGAAAGAGATCAGCATGTACATCGTCACCGGAGCAGGACCCGTTGGTTGGACCGTCGCCGAACAACTCGCTGAGCAGGGGGAAGACGTTCGCATTCTGACCCGCTCCGGCAGCGGCCCGGACCATCCCCTCATTGAACGGATGCGCGTCGACGCCTCCGATCCCAAGCAAATAGGCCAAGCACTCAACGGTGCGGCCGCGGTCTTCCATTGCATCCACGGATCGGCATACCGGGCCGCAGCGTGGGCGGCCGAGCTACCGCAAGCCGAACAAGTGGTGATGGATGCAGCGGCAGACGCGGGCGCCGTCGTCGTATTTCCAGAGAGCCTCTATTCCTATAGCGAGCCGGACAGCGTGATGACTGAAGCGGGTCCTCGGGAAGCCTCAGGCGGCAAGCGCGGGGTCCGTACGCAACTGCTTAGGGCCCGCACTGCGCACAAAGCCAACACAGTCAGCGTCGTAGCCGGTGACTTCTTCGGCCCACTCGTGCGGACAGCGCATGCAGGCGAGCGGATGGTTCCGCTGGTCACGGAGGGAAAATCCGTCCAGGTGATTGGCAGCGCTCGGCAACCGCACTCGTTCACGTACGTCCCGGACCTCGCGGCGTCCATGATCGCGGCGGCCCGGAATCCGAGGCTCTGGAACACCGTGCTCCATGCTCCGACCGGCCCAGCCCTGACCCAAGGCGAACTTGCTGCGGCGTTCGCTGAGGCCGCCGGCGTTTCTGTTCCGAAGGTGAGTGCCGTTCCCGGGTGGGTGTTGAGGACGGCGGGTCTCTTTTCGACCGATATGCGGGAGCTTGCCGAGATGCTGTACCAATTCGAGCGGCCGTTCGTGATGGATTCCTCCCAAAGCCAGCGTCTCCTGGGCCTCGAACCGACGCCCCTCCCGGAAGCTGCCGCAGCAACAGTGGCGTGTTGGCGGGACGCTGTCCGGGAATTGAAGTAGGCAGCAGGTGACACAATGGTTTGAGACATCATCCGCAAGGAGTCACTTATGAAAAAGGTCAGCTACTCACCCGCGATTACCGCCGCCATGACGAAGAAGCGAGCAGCCATCCGTGTTCCTGCCGACGTTCTCGTCGAACAGGTGAGTGCCTCCATGGCCATTGAGGGACGGACGATTACCGCAAGACCTACCCTTAAGCACACGCGGGCATCCGCCGAAGCGGTTGCAAACATAGCCGCCAGATCCTTCGAGCGTAGAGAATCGCGCGGCGGCTCGAAGGAATGACCCCGAACTACGATCAAACACCGGTAGATCCCGAGGACGCCGTTGCATTCGTTGATGGCGTTTCATTTGCGACAAAACAAGAGGTCTACCAGGCCGAAGCCGAGGGAATTCTTGCCATCGAATCCGAGATGATGGAAGCCATCGCGGATGGCCGGATCACAGCGCTCGATCTATGTGACTATCAGACTCTGTTCGACCTGCATCGTGCTTGTTATTCAGATGTTTGGGCGTGGGCAGGAAAGATCCGCGACAAGGAAGTATCCATAGGTGTGCCCCCGGAGATGATCCGGCAGAGACTTCCTGAAGAATTGGGTACGATCGCCTATTGGGTCGAGAATGATATTGACCCGTTCTGGGCGGCAATGGCCGCTCATCATCGTTTGGTCATGATCCACCCTTTTGTGGACGGCAACGGTCGGGTCACGCGACTCTTCGCTGATCTCCTCTTATATAGCCTGACGTCGCAGTACACCTTTGACTGGGGACCAGCCATCGGCTTGCCGGACTATTTCAGCGCTTTGAGGGAGGCCGACCAAACGATGAATCCTGCGGGTCTCCTCAAAGTTGTCGGACTGGTCGATTTGGGAAACTAAAGCCGATCCAACACACACGAGCGTTCTGTTCGGAGCGGGCAACAAGGAATGGCCCGTAAATAACTCCGGCCAATCACCGGTCCTTCCATGCCG
Organism: Arthrobacter sp. StoSoilB13; assembly: GCF_019977255.1. Taxonomy (NCBI): domain Bacteria; kingdom Bacillati; phylum Actinomycetota; class Actinomycetes; order Micrococcales; family Micrococcaceae; genus Arthrobacter; species Arthrobacter sp. StoSoilB13. The sequence goes on from NZ_AP024647.1 coordinate 2,417,925, forward strand.
AAAGACGGCGGAGCATCCAGGAAGGTTATAACGACGTCCTGCAGCAGCGCGGTCCTCGCCAACCCAAAGAGATGCGCGATGCCGGGAGACGCCGCCAGCTGCGATGCGGGCACACCATAGAAGTCGCCGTTCACGTCTCCTCCCAGCAGCTGGAGGAACCGCACCGCATGCTCGAGCTTGACCATGTCGCAGTCACGCCCGCCGTGATCAACCTTGGGGCAGAGATTCCGCGGATTTCGTCCTCACTCCATCCGCTGGAGCCGCCGACTTTGTCCAACAGAACCTGCGGGTGCTCGAGGTCCGGATGCGGCGAAACAGCCAGATAGCGCTGCTCCATCGGGGTGCCGGCGATATGTCCACGGTCATTGAGGCCATAGCTTCGGCGTTTCCGCCGCGATCGCCGTCGGGCCGGAACGACACCGAGGAGACGACGAGTTTGCGGACAAGGTCCGGGGGCTGCAGCGATGTTGCTCCTAGAGCCGTGAATCAGGTAACCCCTCGGGCTGCCTGACGTCCGGGGTAGACCAGGAAGCCCTTGCGTGGAACGGGCGCAATGGCCACGCTCTTGGCGGCGTGTCCTATTTATTGATCCTGTTACTTACCGGTAGCGTTCGAGCAACTGCTGTGGAGGGGAAAAGTGGATATTACCGAACAAATTGCTGCTGCTTGGGACGCCGTGGAAAAATCAGGAGTCCCAGAGCATCTTCATGAAATAGCCTTCAAGGCCGCATTGAGCCTGCAAGGGGTTGCCCTGTCTTCCACCACGACAGCGCTACCTGCAGCCCCACCCCAAACCAACACTGCCCGCGGCCCTGAACCGGAAACCTCCGGCCGCCTGCCTGTCGTTCAAGAATCCAGCGATGACTTTTTCGGTAGATTTTCTCGGGAAACAGGCATTGATCGAGACTCACTTGAAGAGGTGTTCTATCTGCACGAGGGTCTGCCCGGACTGAACGTTCCAGCTAGGAAGCTTGGTCCCTCACGGTCAGTCCAGACAAGAGCTGTGACACTTGCTTTGACTGCGGCCTATCACTTTGGCCTAGATGAATCAGGCGACAGAGTAGCGGCGGTCCGAAAGGAGTGTGAGCGATTGAAGTGCTACGACCTTGCCAACTTTACACGCCATTTGGCATCGGCTAAAGGAGTGAACTTTGCCGGCCCGCCTAAGGCGAAGGTGCTCAAAACAAAACCAGACGCGATTAGCGAGTTGAAGGAATTGGTCGCGTCGATCCGCGGCACCCACGACTAGCGGGGGTCTACTTGAGGCTTGATTACGCCAAGGTAGAGAGCGGCTTTTCTGCATCGGGGATGCCCGAAGAGCTTGTGCGGGAGCTTTTGGACGCTTTCGTAGAGGCTAAACGACGCTTTCACCTCGGAGATTACATGCCGAACGCCGTGGCGGGTGGCCGCTTCTCAGAAGCTGTACTTCGGATTTTGGAATGGGAAACGACGAAAGGGTACATTGCACTTTCAGATCCAAAGTTCAAAGCTGAAACCATAATCAACAGACTGGCGGTCCTGCCGTCGGGTTCCGTTGCTGAGAGCGTCCGACTGCATATTCCTCGCGCCCTTCGAGTTATCTACGACATTCGAAACAAGCGCAACACGGCGCATCTATCGGACGGTATCGATCCGAATACACAAGATGCCTCGTTGGTCGTTTCAACAATGGGATGGGTACTTGCGGAACTAGTACGTCTCTATCATGCGATGAGCGCCGAGGAGGCTCAGGAAACGATTGAGGCGCTTGTTACACGTGAAGTTCCCATGATTCAGATTTTTGATGGTAAGCCACGCTTACTTAAGACGATCGGAACGAGCGATCACGTTCTCGTTCTGCTTTATTGGGCGGCTCCTGACACTGTCGCAAAGACAACCCTAGCCGACTGGCTCCCGCATTCTATGAGGGCAAATCTTGGCCGTACGTTGGCCGGCCTGCACCGCAAACATTTGGTCCATTACACTCCTTCCGGATCGCAGATAACGATGCTCGGGCAGCGGGAAGTGGAACTCAGGAACCTGATCGCGCCCCTTTAGCCACCTTGCCCTGCAGTCGTCGTGTGGTTCCCGGGTAGAGCGAAACGACTCACCGTTGGAGCTACTTTCAGACACTGTCTGCTCCAGCGGCATTTGCTGGCAACGTGGCGCTCGAAGGGGCGGGGAAGCACTGTTAAACTCATAACCGGGCAGAAACACCGCATCCTGCGAGAAAATGACTGATGGCGGGGGCAAACTGCAGAGCTGCATCGTCGAGTGTCCTGTCGATTATCCATCGCCAAACATGCCGAACTGGCGTTTAACTCCTTCCATACAATAGGTCCGGCGTCTATGCCTAGGCCCATCCCGGCGAGAACTCATTTGGCATTTCGTCCACGACAGGCACATCGGGACCAACCAGGGCAATTGAAGCTCGCTTTCGGTCACCACGCCGCGGCACGACTCGTCCCGCTCAAAGCCCGACTGGCCCACTCCTGCACAGATTGCAATCAAGGATCTCGCCTTCACAACGTGACTCGCATCCACGCGCCCACTTGCAGATTCAATCGAATGGAGTTACTCCTGATTCCCCAGTGACTACACGCAACAGCGGGAGTAACCTAGTCCCAGTTGCAATTCTGGTCACCTTTCGAGTTCTGGGTTCTGCCGTGGGCTATGTGCGTTCGTCGTTGACCGACCTCCTGGGGGTACTTTCCGACGCCGTCACTCCGCAGCGCGTAAGGTTCGACGACGGTTCCCCCGACGCCGTCGTTCCCACCCCTGACGCTCCCGTCACCGTCCATGCAGTCACGCTCAACCGCGTGGGAAGGTCCCGTCGCGATGGCCCGGTCCTGGACCTCGAACTCCGGGTGGCAGTGGAATGCCACGGCCCCCGAACAACTGGACAACATGGAGCAACTGCTCCTGGCCGTGGAACGCCACAGCCAATACTCGGTAGTATCCACCGGCGAATTCCGTCCCGAAGAGTACTCAGGCGCCATCCGGCAAGGGCTCGGGTTCCTGGTCCGAATCCCCGTGGCGCTGCGTTTCGAAGAGCCTTCCGGACCGCCCGTCCTTGAACCGCTCATTGCCAAGACCGGCGTTGCCCGCCGAATCCACGGACGGCTCGTTGACGTCCACAACAAAGGCATCCCCGACGCCTACATCCATGCCCATTCTTCCGCCACGGCAGTCGTCAGCGATGCGACCGGCCACTTCGAGGTCCTGGCCTCGGCGGATGAACTCCAGCACTTTGCCGTGGCAGTAAGCGGCACCGAAAAGGAAGTCTCGGCCAGCACCAGCAGCCTGCCGGTCATCATCCGGTGGGAGTAAATCCGCGGACACCCGCGGGCAGGAAAGGGAGCGCACCATGGCGAACTACCAGGCGCCAGGCGTCTATGTTCAGGAAGTGCCCAGCGGCGCACGCGCAATCGGGCAGGTCAACACCAGTATCGCAGCGTTCGTAGGCGTAGCCCCGGACCAGGACGCCTTGGTGGATGAACTCCGTGTGCTGGACAACTGGACCCAGTTCGTTGACCAATATGTCGGCAACGCGACAGCGGGCACACCGCTCTCCAACGCTGTTTACGGCTTCTTCTCAAACGGAGGAAGCCGTTGTTATGTGGTGAACATTGGGGCCAACGGCAGCCTCACGGGCACAGCCACCAAGCCCACAGGCCTCACGCTTTTCGAGGCCGTGGACGACATCTCCATGGTGGCTGCGCCGGGCTTCGCGGACGCTGAATCCTATGCGGCACTGGCGGCGCATGTGGAGCACCCGCTCCGCCAGGACCGCATGGCCATCATGGACACAGTGGAAAAAGTTGACGACGTCGGGGCGCTCACCAGGGCCGCGACGTCCGGCGTTCCGGTAGGTGCGCGGGATTCGGGCACGGCAGACGAGCGGTCGACGACGGATGAGGGGCCGGGTGGCGACGCCGGCTCAGGTGGTGGCAGCTCGGGTGGTGGCGGCTCGGGCGACGCCGACGAAGCTGAAGCCAGCGAAGCCGAAGACACGTCTGAACAACCTGCAGGCACAGAAGCCAGCGAAAGCACGCCGTCGTCTTCCTCCTCGGTTTCCTCAGATTCCCCCGACTGGCCCGACTCACCGCGACCCGCCGACGCAGGCAGCCGGGAGGGGGCAGCCATCGAAGCCAACGGCCAGCAGGACCTCGGCGCCCCGCAATCCCCCGGCGGCTATACGGCCCTGTATTTCCCGTGGATCGTGATGATCGATCCCGTGTCCGGGAAAAAGGTGACGCAGCCGCCGTCGGGCCATATTGCAGGCGTTTGGGCGCGCGTCGACGCGACCCGTGGCGTCCACAAGGCGCCAGCCAACGAGCCCATCCAAGGCGCGATCGATCTTGTGCGGCGCGTGAGCCGCGGGGAGCAGGAGGTCCTGAACCCCGCGGGCGTGAACTGTATCCGGTACTTCCCGGGCGAGGGCATCCGGATTTGGGGTGCCAGGACCAAGGCTCCGGAGGCGAGCGAATACCGGTATGTGAATGTGCGTCGCCTGACCAACATGATCAAGGAATCGGTGGCCGACGGGACTCGCTGGGTGGTGTTTGAGCCCAATGATCACACGCTGTGGAAGTCGATCCGGCGCGATATCGGGGCGTTTCTGACCAACGTGTGGCGGGACGGCGCCCTGCTCGGGACTACTCCTCAACAGGCATTTTTCGTGAAGTGCGACGAAGAAACCAACCCTCCAGAGGTCCGCGACGCCGGGCAAGTGGTCACGCTGATCGGGATCGCGCCCGTGAAACCGGCCGAGTTTGTGATCTTCAAGCTCATGCAGTCGGCGGACAACACCAGCGAGACAGAGAGCGCAGGAGCCTGACATGACAACAACACCTGCCGCCCAACCGGGCAACGTGGTGGATCCGTACCGGGCCTACAACTTCAAGCTCGTGATCCAAGGCGTAGTTCAGGGCCACTTCACCAAAGTGGAGGGCCTCGGCCTGAAAATCGACCGGATCCTCTACCGCTCAGGCGGCGAAAACAGCACAGTCCGCGTCATCCCCGGGCAAGTGGAGTACACCCCGGTGACTTTGAAGTACGGGCTCACGGACTCCACCGAGATGCTGCAGTGGCTCTTCAAAGCCGTGGACGGAAAGGTGGAACGCCGGAACGTCTCGATCGCCATGCTCAACGATGCCGGCTCCGTGGAAGTCCGCCGCTGGAACCTCCTGGGGGCCTGGCCATGCGACTGGTTCGGCGCACCCCTTGACGCACTGGGCAAGGACCTCGCCATCGAATCCCTCAGCATCGCATACGACCGCCTGGAGCTCGACGATGCCCGCGCTCCCGTCGCCTGAGCCTGGGTTTTCCTGGCGGCGGGTGGCTGCGAACCGGTTGCGGGCTGTGGCTGCGTGGCTGGATCGTGGGTCGGGCCGGGACCCGGGTTCTCCGGGTGTGGGTTCTCCGGCTGCGGGTGTTTCTGGAGGTGGCGTTTTGAGTGTGGGCGCGTTGGGGCCTTCGGCCGAGGACGCGGGCGTTTCGGAGCCTTCTTCGTGGGAAAGTTCGACGTCGGTGCGCGGCCTGAACGTGGAAGGCGCACCGGAGCATTGGGTCCAGTTACTGCGCGACGCCGGGTTGGTCCCTCCCTCCCCGCCGACCAACACCCCTTCGGTTGGGAGGCCCACACTGCGTGCCTGGGGACGCTCTTGGCGCGCAAAGCAGGCCCCACACCACACCCCCACGCTGCGACTTCGCCCTCATCGCTCGGAGACGCCGCCCGTTGCGGGGCCCGACATGCGCCCTTCAAACCAAGAACGGGACGCAGAGCAGGCCCCACAACACACCCCCACCCTGCACCTACACACGAATCACTCGGACGCACCCCCCGTCGTGGGGCCCCACCTGCGTGCTTCAAACCAAGAATCGAACGCAACGCAGGCCCCACAACACACACCCACGCTGCCCCTGCACACTAATCCATCGAAGACACCCCCCGGCGCGGGGCCCGACATGCGCCCTTCAAACCAAGAATCGAACGCAAAGCGGGCCCCACAACACACCCCCGCCCTGCACCTGCACACCGATCCATCGAAGACACCCCTCGTTGCAGGGCAAGATATGCACGAGTCAAACCAAGAACGGGACGCACAACAGGCCCCACAACACACCCCCACGCGGCGCCAACACACTAATCCATCGAAGACACCCCCCGTCGCCAGGCCCGACATACCTGCTTCAAACCAAGAATGGAACGCAGAGCAGGCCCCACAACACACCCCCACGCTGCCCCTGCACACGAGCCCATCGAAAACACCCCCCGTCGCCAGGCCCGACATACCTGCTTCAAACCAAGAATGGAACGCAGAGCAGGCCCCACAAAACACCCATACCCCGGCACCGGCCCTCAAGGGCAATTGGCCGGACCTTGCCTCGCGGCCCATTACAAGCGCCAACGAATCAAGCCCGGCAACCGCTCCGCTAACCCAGGCAATCGCCCGCCAAGCCCGCCTCACTGACGAACACTTGGCGGTCTGACATGGAACGTGTCGCCTTCCTGATCGAGGACACCGGGGAACACCTTGGCTGCCTCCTCAACCCGGAAACGGTGGTGATGCAGCGCTCGGCCGGAGTGGAGCCCCGGAGAAGTGCGGGCGGCAAACTCAGCGGCAGCGGACTGGCCGATGACCCCCTGCTTTTTACGGGAGGCGGCCACACCGAGTTGAGGCTGGACCTGCTCTTCGACGTCGACCTCGCGCCGGCGTCGCTCCATGTGCAGGACGTGCGGCAAATGACCAGGCCCATCTGGGCCCTCGCGGAGAACAGCGCGGAGGTTCAGCGCCAGCGGAGACCGCCGTCGGTCCGGTTTGTCTGGGGCCGCGCGTGGAATGTGCCGGGGATCGTGACCGAAGTGGCGGAGCGCTTTGACCGCTTCGCCCCGGACGGTTCACCGCTCAGATCCTGGATGCGGATGGTCTTCGTGCGCGTGGGCCAGTCTGCCGACGAAGAAGGCGGGGAGAACTACGAGCTCGCCCAGCGACTCCCTGCCGTGGATCTGACGGCCCCGCCCGTGGACACGCTGGCTGTCACGGGCGACGGCAGCACGGACAGGGACGCAGCAATGCCCGACGGCGGCGAGCTCCTTCCCGAGGTGCCGCCGGCTGAGTTGGGGCGACTTTCGGTTGAAGCATTCGGGACGCCCCTGCTCTGGAAGCTGCTCCTGGAGTACAACGACATTGACGACCCCGCTCACTTCAGCGGGCCGCTCGCCGTTCCGCCGGTTGGTGAAGCACCATGAGGCGTGAAGCATTATGAGGCAGGTCCAGGGCCTTCCCGAACTCATCGTCAGCCTGGGTAGACGACGACTGACAACCGCAGAAACAGCTGCAATCGTTTCGGTCCAGGTGCTGGGTTCTCTGGCGAGGCCAGCCCAGTGCCTCATCAGTTGGCGACCCGGCCCGGGGAGGACTGCCGCGGCCAGGGGTGGCGTGGATCCGGCCCCCGGTGATGCCCTGAGGGTTGAGCTCGGCGGCCATCGGACTCCGCTCTTCGTGGGTGAGGTGACCGTGGTGGAGTACAGCTACGAGGCCAACCTCGGACAAGAAATCCGCATCCGTGCCTACGATGCCCTCCATCGTCTGAGGAAGCGCCAATTCACCAGGCTGCACGAGGACGTGGATCTCGCAGGCCTGGCACGGAAACTTTGCGAGGGCACCGGACTGGACGTAGTGGGAGGCGGGGCAAAGCTGGGCCAGGTGTACCAGTGCGCCCGCACGGACCTGAGCCTCCTGGTGGAACAAAGTGCCCGGGTGGGCGCCTACCCTGTGGTCCACGACGGCGCCCTGAGGCTCACAGGACTCGACGGCGAAGGCGAACCCTTGGAGCTCACCCTCGGGGAGTCCCTGCATTCGGCAGAGATCGAGGTCAGCCAGGAACCCGCGTACGCGTCCGCAATGATCAACGGCTGGCGTGCGGAGGACGCCACAGTCCACCAGGCCGAAACGAGCAGCAGCGACGCGAAGGCCCGCGTCACAGCTGACCCGACGTTGGCCAGTGTGGGCGCGGGCGGCGAACTCCGGCGGGACAACGAGGTACTGGAATCCACCCAGGAGGCGGACGGATTGGCGCAGTCCGAGCTGGACGTCAGGATGGCCGGCCAGGTCACGGCGGTGTTCGTGGCCGAGGGCAATCCGCGGCTTAGGGCGGGTGGGCGCGTCAGGATCAAGGGGGTGGCGCCATCCATCGAGGGAACGTACCTGATCGCGAGCGCCTCCCACCGTTTGGACGGCACTGGCTACGAAACCACCCTGACCACCCGCCCGCCCAGCCCCGTCCCTGAACGACGACCGGACGTCTTTACGCTCGGGATCATCACTGACGTGGACGATCCCGAAGCCCGGGGGCGTGCCCGTGTGCAACTGCCGGCATACCCGGATCTCCAGACCGCGTGGGCTCCTGTGCTTACTGCGGCCGCCGGTTCCGGGAAGGGAATTGTCACCCCGCCAGCTCCGGGCGACCACGTCCTGGTGCTTCTTCCGGCCACGGATCCGGCCCAGGCCATCATCCTCGGCGGCCTGTACGGCAGCGAACAAACGCCCGACAACAACGTCAGCACACCACGGGAGAGCCGTTATACGTTCCGCAGTGCGGACGGCCAACAAATAGTGCTCGACGGCGGTGCGCGCACCGTGAGTTTCACGGACGGACATGGCTCGTCGGTGGAGCTGGGGCCGGACAAGCTTCGAATCACCGCTGCCACGGACCTGGTCCTGGAAGCTCCGGGTAAAGCCATGAGAATTCGCGCGAAATCAGTCGACTTTGAGGAGGCCTAAGCCATGAGGATCCTGGTCAAGGAGGCCATCCTGCGCTGTGGGCACGACGGCAAAGTGGAGAACGTATCGTCGCAGGAGTGGGTCCGCATCAAAAAGTCACCCATCCTGGTGGCGACGGATCCCCAAGACCGGGATATCAGCATGTGCCCGCATATTGGCATCAACATCAAACCGTGCAATAAAACCCTGCCGGTCACCAAGGGCTACTCAACCTTCATCAGAATCGGGGGCAAAGCCATCTGCCTGGACACTGTGGAGGGCTTCACCGACGGCACACCTCCGGGCGCAGTTAAATACAACGTGCGCCGGCCCCGGCCAAACGTTCGTGGGGTCGGGTTCATGAGAGAGGCACTGGCATGAGCGCCCCACGCTACACTTCGATTGCTTTCATCCATCCGGACTTCGACGCCGCGGCCGGTGTCCCGGGCCTGCGCATCACCCCGTCAGGCAGGCTGGCGACTGTGACGGATGCAGCCTCCATCCGCCAAGCCCTCCTCCTCCTGCTGAGCACCAGGCCCGGCGAGCGAGTTAACCGTCCGACGTACGGTTGCCACTTGTTCCGATTGGCGTTTGCTCCGGCCGACGACACCACGGCAGGCCTGGCTATCCACTACGTAGCCCGGGCCGTGGAGCAGTGGGAGCGGCGCATCACGGTCCTTTCCCTGGATGCGTCACGCTCGCCGGAGGATCCTGAAGTCCTCGAGGTACGGCTGAAATACCGTGTCCGCACCACCCAGCTTGAGGACGAGATCGCCATCGCCCTGCCCGTGGAATCCGGCGGTGCAGCATGAGTCTTCCCGTGCCCAACCTGGATGACCGCAGCTTCGCGGACCTCGTGGCCGGTGCCCGGGAACGCATCCAGCAAATCGCCCCTGAGTGGACGGACCTCTCCGTCCACGATCCCGGCATCACCATCGTCGAGGCCTTTGCCTACCTCACGGACACGCTCATGTACCGGCTCAACCGCGTGCCGGACAAGCTCTACGCCGTCTACTTGAATCTCCTCGGCACGTCCCTGTACCCGCCGAGCACTGCCGAAACGATGCTGGAATTCAGCCGCTCATCCGCGTCAGGTACAGGCACCGATCAGGAAATCCGCATCCCCAGAGGTACACAGGTCAGCTGCCCGCCAGGGGTTCCTGGTTCACCCCAGCCGGTATTTACGACGACGGCGGCAGCCACTTTGGCTCCCGGCGAGACCAGCGTGCTGGTTCCCGCAGCCGATGTCACCATGTATGACGCGGTACCGATTGGTACCGGGACCGGCAGGCCGGGCCAGAGCTTCGTGATCCCGAACGCGCCGATCGTCTCGGGCGCTGGGCTGGCGGTCGCCGTCGAAGTTCCAGCGGGGACGCGGCTGAGCAGTGGCGAGGCTGTCCTGGTGGACGGAAAGCCGTTCCGGTATTGCAAGGAAGTGGAGGCGTTTGCTGACGCAAGGCCGGGTGAGATGCCGGTGCGGATTGATCGAAGTGCCGGCGTCGCGATGTTCGCGTGGTGGGACGACGAGTCCAAGGGGCGGACGGAATCCGGGCAGGGCCCGTTGGTACCAGGGCCGGGCGCCGAGGTTCGCGCCTGGTACCGCAGCGGTGGCGGTTCGGGCGGCAACGTGGGAGCGGGTCAGCTCACAGTGTTGCGTTCCCCTGTTCCAGGTGCCAAGGTCACTAATCCTGAACCAGCCACCGGGGGCCGCGATGGCGAGTCCTTGGAGAACGCCCTGAGGCGCGCACCCCAGGATTTTCAAGCCCGCGACCGCGCAGTCACCGTCAGGGACTACGAGGTCCTGGCACGTCGCCACGGCGGGGTGGGCCGGGCGAGGGCGTTCACGAGGAAGGATCTGTGGGCGTTTGCCAGGCCCGGCGAAGTGGAAATTGTGTTGGTGCCATTCGTTCCCGGCGGCAGGGCGGGGGCGGCCCAACCATTACGCGCAGCGGACCTTGCGTCACATGCACGCGACGAAGTGCGGACTGAAGTGGAACAATATCTCCGCAGGCGGTCCACGGTTGGCGCCGAGCCTGTAGTGCGCTGGGGCCTCTACAAACAGGTGCTGGTGGATGCGCGGATCGTTGTTCGTCCCGATGAGGACGCCGAGGCCGTGAAATCCAGGATCGTGGGCCGCCTGTCTGAAGGGATCAGTCCGCTGAGCCCGGATTCGTCCAGTTACGGATTCGGCTTTGGGAAGCCACTGCGTGTCTCCAATCTGTACCGCGCCATGGAGGAGGCCGAGCCTGGCGTTCAGTACGTGGACCGGGTCAGGCTGGAAGTGGACAAAGTTCCGGACAGTGATGCCGTGTCCTTGGTCCAGGCTGAAGGCCAGGACAAGACGTGGTTCGTGGCCCAAGGCGGCACCCTGTTCCGCACTACCAACGCCGCAGACGGCTGGGAAGCCTGTGCGGATTTTGGCGACGACGGCGACCAGGCGGAAGAAACCGTCCGCGCTATCGCTCCCTTCCGTTCCCCCGCACCTGGCCGGGTGGGTCCGGAGCGGCATCCGGGCATGGTGGCCGTCAGCACGGTGACCGGCACAGGTTCCCGCATTTACATCAGCGAGGACCTCGGCGAATCCTGGCGCAAAGCAGCCGAGCTGGGGTTCGTCGTCGCCGATTTGTGTTGGGTGGACCGTCAAGGTGAGCCGTTGCTGTTGCTTGCCGGCGAACGCGGACTGTACGAACTTTCCATGAGCCAAGGGGCAATCCCCGTGCAGAACGTGGTGGATACGTCCCAGCCGGATCGTGGCTTTTACGCAGTGGACGCCTTGGTGGACGTCCGCGGGCGAACAGGTGTTGTGGTGGCTGCGGAGGCCTCGGAAGGCGTCTGGCTCTCCCCCGACGCCGGTACCGCGGACAGCTTCAAGCAGGTCAAGGCCGCCGGCGAGGACATCCGCTGCATGACCATCCAGTACGACGGCGGTGCGAGCTATGTGTGGCTCGGCCGCGCAGTGCCGGAAGGGACCGGGACGGGATGCCTGCGGCTGAAGATCGATGAGCTGGGCCGTACCGATTTCGATGAGGCGTTCATGAATTCATGGGAGCAGTTCAGCACTGGCTGGACCGGGGGAAGTTGCTGGGGTGTCCACGTGATGGGCGACGCTGCCTATGCCGCTACCCAGAGCGGCGGTGTGTTGCGACTGCAACTGGGCCAGGCGTCGGCGCAGTGGAGCGTGCCGGACGTCAACTGCAATCTGCCGTTGAGGGACCGCACCCGCTTCGAGCCGGTCAAATCCGTGTCCGGGGCAATCCTTGACGGCAAACCCTTGGTCCTCGCTGCCGGTCCCAAAGGCGTGTACCGCAGCACTGACAACACCGTGAAATGGGAGAGTTGCACACGGCGCGTGGTGGACGACGTCGTGACGCTGCCCGACACCTGGCTGTTCTGCTCGGGTGACCACAGGATCGAGGTGGTCCATGGCAATGGCTGAGCCCGTGCGGCCATCCGGGTCCAAGCTGCTGAAGGTCCTGCCGGAAGTTTTCCAGGTGGCCGCCGATACCAGCTCTCCCCTGCAGGCCCTGCTTGCCGTGGCCGAGGACATGCATGAGCCCGTCCGGCAGCTTCTGGACCGCATCCATACCGTTCCCGATCCCGGCCGCGCGCCGTCGTCGTTGATTCCTTTTCTCTCGCGCTGGGTAGATCTGGACTGGCTGACGCTGCCCGGTCCGGAGGCCGGCGCTGGATCCGGGAGCATTCCGGCGACCAGCGCAATTCCCATATCGCGGCAACGGGACCTCATCGCAGCTGCGGCGCAGCTCTCTGCCCGCCGCGGCACTGTGGACGGGCTCACCCGCTTCCTGCACCTGGCCACCGGGGTGCCCGGGTTCGACGTCGAATCCGTGCCCGGCGCCTTCCATATAAGGGTGCTGGTGCCTGCGGAAGCGGGTGGGCAGCTGGAGTTGATCCGCAGAATCGTCAAAGGCATGAAGCCCGCGCACGTGACGGATGAGGTTCAGGTGCGGGGGATGAACGGTGACGACGCATGAATAAGGAGAACCGCACGCCGATTCTTGTGGTGGTCGCTTGTGGAGTGATCGCGCTGTTGGTGCTGGTGTTCGGCGTCAGCTGCGGTGGCGGAAACAACGATGCTGCACGGGACTGGCAGGGCGGATTCTCCGACGCGGCCGCGGGCGCGCAACTCACCTCGGCAGACCTGTCTGCCCAAGGCGGTTCGTGTTCGGCGTCCGATACCCAGCTGGTGGTTACGGGTGCGTGCGTGTTCGATGTGAAGGAATTCGGTGGAGGCCCTGTTCTATTTCGGACCTCCCACCAAGCGGGCAAGGCTCGCCCCGCAGCAGGCGGTCACCGTCTCGCTGTTGGTGCAGGGCACGCGCGCTGAGCAGAATTCAGGCCCAGGGAAAACCGTGGACCTGACCTTCGGGACCTCCGGCGGACAGCTGGGAATCGTCTGTCCCCTGGGGACTTGTGTGTTGCTGATCCAGAAAGCCGGAGGCTGAGATGAGCTGCTCTGTGCCGAAACTACAAACCGCGATCCCAGGAGTTGTTGTGCCATGACTGCCATCACCATGACGTTGAGCTCCCCGGATGTCGTCCTTAAAGATGGGAAGGGTTCGCTGACAGCGTCCGTCACCAACGGCTCCACCACTTCCGAGCGTGTGGTGCTCGGCGCCTTCCCCGGGCAGGTGACCAATCCGCCGTCGAAAACGTACACCACGATCCCCAACCCGTTGCGGACCATCGCCGCGGGGGCCACCGAACAATACGTGGTCAATTTCGACACCGCGGGGGCATCCGAGGGGAGCTACCCGGTGAAGCTGATCGCCTACTCCGCCGACGACGCACCCGAGGACTACGCGGACCAGGCGCATGTGGTCACACTGACTGTCCCGGCCGCCGAGAAACCGAAGCCGGCGCCGGGATTCCCCTGGTTGTGGTTGATCATCGGGGGTGTGGTGCTGCTGGCCGTTATCGGCGTGATCCTGTACTTCATGTTCAAGGACGCCAACGTTCCGGACGTAAAAGCCAAGCCGCAAGCTGAGGCGGTCAAGATCGTGACGGACGCCGGCTTCAAAGCAGCCACGAGCGAGATCGAAAGCGCCTCGCCCGAAGGTACGGTAGTCAACCAGAGCCCCGCCGGCGGCGAGAAAGTGGGCCGCGGGAGCACGGTCAACCTGGAAATTGCGGTGCCCGTGAAGGCCACCGTGCCCAGTGTCCTGGGATCACGGATCGAAACAGCCCGCAACGCCTTCCAGGCAGCACAACTGCAATTGGACTTCACCCAGGGTTCCGCCTGCCAAAGCTCGCCTCCCCTCTCCCTGACGCGGTGCGTAGTGGTGGGGGTCAATCCCGACGTCGGCACTAAAGTCAACGTCAACGCACTCGTTTTGGTGCGGACTGAATTGAGGTCCAGCATCATCCTTGATCCCGTAAACATTTGTCTCAGCAACCCCCAACTTTGCGAGGTAAGGCTGAACCCGTGACTATTTCGGGACGGGTTTGCCTTGCCCGGGAGCTGACATGAAAAGATCAACCATGCGTCCGATGCAGCACTCCAGCAAACTCCAGAATGTCCGCTACGAACTCCGTGGTCCCATCCTCCAGGCCGCCAAGGCCATGGAAGCCGAGGGACACCGCATCCTCAAAATGAACCTTGGGGACACGGCACCGTTCGGGTTGGAGGCGCCGGAGTCAGTGGTGGTGGACATGATCCACCACATCCGCGGGGCCCAGGGCTACAGCGATTCCAAGGGCATCTTCTCCGCCCGGACCGCGATCTCGCAGTACTACCAGACGCGCGGACTGATGACGATCGGCGTCGAGGATGTCTTCATCGGCAACGGCGTCAGCGAACTCATTTCCATGACCCTGCAGGCGTTCATGGAAAACGGCGACGAGATCCTCATCCCGGCACCCGACTACCCGCTCTGGACCGCGGCCGTGACACTCACGGGCGGCAAAGCCGTGCACTACCTTTGCGATGAGGACGAGAACTGGTGGCCGGACATGGCCGACGTCGAATCAAAGATCACGGCGCGCACACGGGGCATCGTGATCATCAACCCGAACAATCCCACAGGGGCCGTGTACCCCAGGCACATCCTTGAGCAATTCGCGGCGCTCGCAAGGAAGCATGATCTCGTCCTCTTTTCCGATGAGATCTACGAGAAGATCCGCTACGTCGACGCCCCGCACATTCATACCGCCGCGGTAGCGGACGACATCCCGGTTCTGACGTTCAGCGGACTTTCCAAGGCCTACCGCATGCCCGGATACCGTGCAGGTTGGGTTGCCGTGACGGGACCATTGACCGCAACGGCTGCCTATCGCGAATCCCTGGAATTGCTCGCCTCGCTGAGGTTGTGCTCCAACGTTCCCGCCCAGCACGCCATCCAAACCTGCCTGGGTGGATACCAAAGCATCGAGGCACTCATTCGTCCCGGCGGCCGCCTGCGTGAGCAACGGGACCTGGCGTGGAAGTTGTTGACCGCGATCCCGGGCGTTTCGTGCGTCCCCGCCGCGGGCGCAATGTACCTGTTCCCCCGGCTGGACCCGGAGATCTACCCGATCGAGAGCGACGAGAAGTTCGTCCTCCAACTCCTGCAGGAACAGAAGATCCTCGTCTCGCACGGAACGGCCTTCAACTGGCCAACCCCGGACCACTTCCGCTTCGTGATCCTGCCGACCGTGGAGGACATCGAGGAAGCCGTGCGCAGGATCGAGCACTTCCTGGCGGCGTACCGGAACCGCCCGGCAGATTAACCCAACTAGGTCGCATTTGTGCGCGTTTTGACGCCTCAAAACGCGCACAAATGCGACCCAGTTGGGGTGCCAGGCGGTTAGCGCGCCGGGTCCACCATCGTCATGCCTGCGGGGCTGGCCTTATCGAAGCCGGGCAATAGGAGCGCTGCTTCTTCCAAGAATGTGCCGCAGTGTTCCTGGCGATAAAGCTTAGGGCGCGGAATCCACCACGGAGGTCCTCAGCGAGGTCCACGTCGTGACCGTCCCTGCCGGATATCCGGGATAGTCCTTGAGCAGTACGGATTGTTCCCCGATGACCACACCCGAGGCGGGATCAATGACGATGTTCGACCCCGTCACTCCATCTGATGATGCGATACCGATGGCGATGCCTGTGCGGCCGTCGATCATTGCGTGCCTGTCAGTCACCGTGACGCCGGGGATAAGAGCAGCTGCTTGATAGAGCGCGGCACGCAGGTCGGCCGGAACGACTCCGGTCCGCAGACCATCCGCGATCGTCACGAAGGCTTCGCTGTCGGCGGACTTGCCGGCGCCTTTGGTTCGTTCGTAGATGAGGTCCAGCAGAGCACGGGGATCCCTAGGCAGACTCGCGGCCTCTTTCAACGGCGTACCGATGATGACCGTTGGCTCGTTTCCGTAGAAGGCACCTCCCGGAGCGCGCAGAATCCCGACGAGCGCAGGTTGGCCTTCGGGCCGGGTTTCCTGGGCCTTCCGGAGTTCGGCTGCCAGAGCCTTGGCCTCTTCACTCGCTGAGTCCAGGATCATGCGCGGTAGCCGGTTCCAGACCCATTCGCCGGCCCTGTCGGCTGGCACGTACATCTGGCTGTTTGTGGTTTCCTGCCAGTTCACCTCGCTTCCATCTGAAGCCTGGCCGCCCGATCCAACGAGCGACTTCATGTCGATTTTTAGGTATTGGCCGGGTCCCACTACGGGGTCTGACGTTCGGATAGTTGCAGCGGCAGCGTTATTCAGCACCTCGGCCGCCTCCGCCGTGGCTCCCGGACCTCCGGGTCTGACGACATCGGCAACGACGATGCCACCTACCAGCAAGGCGGCCGCTGCAGAGGCAAACAGGACGCGTCGCCGAAACCGGATGGGCGTAACGGTGGGTTTCGGTTGAGTTGCCGGCTTGGGGGAAGCTTGTACTTTTGCCATGACTTTTTCCCTGCCGCGGGCCAACGTGGCAGGTGGTGCTGAGCCGACGTCGCTACGCATTTCGCGGAGCAGCTTCAGGTCGTCCATGGTGGTTCTCCGTTTCGGTAGGTCTTTCGAGGCTGAACTGGGTTCGAAGTGTTTGCCGCGCACGGTTCAATCGGGACCGAACAGTTCCCAGCGGAACACCCATGGCCTGGGCTATACCTTCGTACGTCAGATCAGCCCATGCGTAAAGCAACAGCGTTTCCCTGTCGATCGCAGCCATGTCCCTGAGGGCTACAGCAATTCGTCCCGTCGCGACCTTGGCATCGACCTCAGCAGCGATCCGGTCGGAGTCATCGGCTATGGCCTCACGTGAAGCAGTTTTTGCCGCTGTCCTGAGGACACTGGCTTCCGCACGGTGATGCTGTCGAAGCAAATTGGTAGCGATTCCGAACAGCCATGGCCGGGCATCGTCCCGGCTCGTGTCGTAGCTTTCCAGACGCTCCCAAGCGACCAGGAACGTTTCCGAGGTGACGTCGTCCGCAGCGAATTCCCCGGCCCTTCTGGCCGCATACCTGTAAATGGCTGAGGCATGCCGATCGTACAGCTCCCCGAAAACTGCGGGGCTGTCCCGGGACCGCCTGATGATGTCGCTGTCTGTGCTCACACTATGTATTGACCGCTGGGCGGGAAAGAGTTCACGCAGCTGCCCTTCTTCCTCCCTTGGACCTCGACCACAGACTATCCGTGACTTTCTGATCTCATCCGGACCAAAGCTGTCACACTTCCGTCGCCCCTTACGACATCCCTGATGTAAGGCACCACCACGGAAGGGAAACAGCATGACCCGCATCAATATCGGCCACAGCAACAAACTCGGCTACGCCGCTGTCATCGGGCTGGAGGGCTACGCCCGGAAGTCGGTTGATCCCGACTTGTACGAACTCATCAAGCTCCGCGCCTCCATCCTCAACGGCTGCGGTTTCTGCGTGGACATGCATTCCACTGACGGTCGGAAGCGCGGGATTCCTGCCCGCAAGTTGCATGCCGTGGCGGCGTGGCAGCATTCGAAGGTGTTCTTCGACGCCCGGGAACAGGCCGTGCTGGCCTTGACCGACGCCGTCACGCAGCTGGGTCCGGATACCGTCACCGACGAGATCTGGAATGCAGCAGCAACCCATTTCGACGACAGCCAGATGGGCGGTTTGATCCTGGCCATCTCCACGATCAATGTGTGGAACAGGATTGCCGTGAGCACGCAAATGGAGCCGCCGGTAGATGAGAAGAACCCGATCGTCTGAGGGGTAGCGTGGAGGGCATGAGTCTTGCGGTGTCGGCCACGGCCGCGTGGCAGAGCGAACGGAATCGTTTGCTGGGAATCGCCTACCGGATGTTGGGTGATTTCGGCCATGCGGAGGACGTCGTCTCCGAGGTTGCCATCGATGCCGTTCGGCAGGAACGCAAGGCCGATGGCCACCGCGTGGAATCCTGGCCCGCGTGGCTGACAACGGTGTGCGTGCGGCGCTCCGTTGACCGGGTCCGCCAACTCGCCGCTGCGCGCGAGGATTACACCGGGCCTTGGTTGCCGGAGCCGGTGGACACCTCCAGGCTTCCGGAGGAAACCGTGGCCAACCGCGAGCTCCTGTCCTTGACCTTGCTTCACCTGGCTGAGCAGCTGGCGCCGGAGGCGAGAGCCGCACTGGTGCTCCACCGCGCTTTTGGGATGTCCGCGCCGGAAATCGCGGACATCCTGGAAAAGACTCCCACTGCCGTCCGCCAAATGATCTCCAGGGCCGAGCGCCGCTTGGACATCGACCCGGATGCTCCCGCTCCGAGGACCAAGGATCGCGCAGCCTTGGAGAAACTTGTACGAGCCATCGAGCAGGGTGAGATTGACACGGTAGTGGCGATGCTCGACCGGGATGCAGTGCTCTGGGCCGACGGCGGCGGCAAGGTCAAGAGCGCAATGAACCCGGTGTTCGGGGCGGAGCGGATCGGGCGGTTCTTCGCGGGCATCCTCAGCAAAGCGGTGGTTTTCGATCCCGTACAGCCCGTCACTGCCGAGCTCATCGCTGTGAACGGGGAACCAGCGCTGGTACTCCGGCACTCGGGCCGCGCCGACGTCTTGGTGCTCGACGGCGGCCCTGACGGCACCATCCGCGGGTTGCGGCAGATCTCGAATCCGGACAAGCTGACGCGGGTTTCGCTGTGAGTTGGCTCGAAGTGGCAGGATTCCCGCGAAGTCACCGGACTGGTGGCAAGGCTAGTCCCCCGCCG
The DNA here is from genome assembly GCF_019977255.1 of Arthrobacter sp. StoSoilB13. NCBI lineage: Bacteria > Bacillati > Actinomycetota > Actinomycetes > Micrococcales > Micrococcaceae > Arthrobacter > Arthrobacter sp. StoSoilB13. The sequence continues at coordinate 2,436,812 of NZ_AP024647.1, forward strand.
AACCGCTCACGCGCAGGGCGTTGATGATGGCGGGAATCGAGGCAATCAGCATGATCAGCGCCCACACCAGCGCCACCACCACAGTGATCAGCGCCCAGAACTGATCTCCAATGGACACGAGCGGACCGGGCAGGAACCCATGGATCAGCCCCAGGATCAGCTGTAGCAGCACGGACACCACCAGCAGCACCACGAGTCCCGTGACCTTGAGGAAGTTGGGCTGGCTGAGAATCAGCAACACTGCGAACACGATTTTCAGGACCAGCAATAGCCCCAGAATCGCCGCTGCCTGCCCGGTAGGAAAGCTCCCCCACAGGGCAAGGTAGGCAATGGTTCCAAACGGGGTGGCCACGAACAACCCGATCATCAGGAACAGCTTCGCCAAAGCCAACATTGCGGTGAGGAACGCCGCGATAACCCAAAGCAGCGTCACGATGAACGTCGTGAGCCCCTGGATCCGGCCATAGGTTCGAAGATCGATGATCAGGCTAAGCCCCAGCATCACCACTGTGAACAGCAGCAAGCCATCCAGGAATGCGAGGAATCCAATGCCCGCGCCTGGCGGTTCGGCATCGGCCCGCTGCGTCTTGAGGAAGACATCCAGCGGAACGCCCAGGTTGTTGGCGTCGCTTGCCGAGACGGGATCGACGGCGGTCTGCCCCAGCAGGAGCGACATCCCCACCTCGGCCAGGACTACCAGGGCAAAGACAACAACGGCGGCAATGAAGAAGGGGCGGCGCAGGGCATCAGGGTCAGGCCCGCTGCGGAACCCCTCACGAATTGACCACGCTGCGGCCATGGCTCAATTGTGGCACCGGGGGTTTCAAATACAAGCGCCCCACCAACAATGCCGCGGCACCCAGCACGGCGGGTACCAGCAGCGCCCAGCCGCTGAAGAGCAGGACCACAAGCATCACGACGGCGGCCACGATCACGCCGTACCAGGCCGCGGTTCCACGGGGCAACAGGAGCACGCCTGCAGCCAGCCCGAACGCGGTGACGGCCGTGAAGCACGCCGACGCGGCGCCGATCTGGAACTCCATGCTGAGGAGCCGCACAGCGGCCATGGCAAAGGAAAGCGACGTCATAACAGCCAGCACGCCGAGGCTCACAGAGGGCACCTCGCCGGCAGCCACGCCACGTGCCAAAGGCCGCGGCAGCACGCCGTCGGACGCCAACCTGGCGCCCAGCTTGCTGGCCCCGGCGACGAACGTATTAAGTGGTCCGAACGTCAACACGGCAGCGGCAACAGCCGTCACCGGAGCCGCCGCCGGTCCCAGTCCTTTCGCGAGCAGTTCGGCCACCGGCACGCTGCTGCCAGCGAGTCCGGGACCGAGGACGGCGACACAGGCTGCCACCAAACCGATGTAGACAACACCCACGACGACGAGCGTCAGCCAGGTGGCCCGCTTCAAGTCGCGCTCGGGGTTGCGGAATTCGCCGGCCAGATGCGTCACGGCTTCCCACCCGGCGAAGCAGAAGAACAGCAGGCTCGCTGCGCCGCCCACGGCCCAGTAGCCGTTCGGGGCGAAGGGAACGAAGTTCTCTGCCTTGGCGTAGGGCGCGGCCACGGCGACGGCGAGCGCGAGCAACGCCACGAGCAAGACCATGAAGAAGAGTTGCAGTTTGCTGGAGACCCGGATCCCCACCGCGTTGCTCAGGAAACCTGCCGCCAGGATGAACCCGGCCGCGATCAGGGCCGTCTCCCGCCCGCCGCCCATGGCATGCGCGATGTATTCCCCGCCGATCACCGCGGTGGCGGGCGCCCCGAACGGGATGGCGAAGTAGAAGAGGTAGCCGGCCACAACTGAGGCCCGCTGCCCGAAAGCGCGGGTCACGAACGTGGCGATCCCACCGGCGTCGGGCTGTTGCCTGGACATTTCCGCGAAGCTGAACGCCACGGGTGTGCAGAACACCAGCAGCAACGCCCACGCCAATAACGACGCCGGTCCTGCAACCTGGGCGGCGATAGCTGGCAGAACCAGCACACCGGACCCCAGAATGGCACCTACATAGATCCCCGTCGCCCTGAACAAGCCAAGGCCTGGATTACCCGAATTACTGACAGCTCTACTCACCTCTCTACTGAACAGCGTTCGGGCAGGGTGCAACAAGCGGGAAAACTGCCTGCTCGAGGCAATATCCTGCCGAATTCCTGCTGGGCTGCTGCCGAACGCCAAACAGGGTCAGGAAGCAGCGGCCATTTGTACCCGACGCCGGAGCCGCGCTACCAGCGTGGCCGCGAGCAGCGCCGTCGTGATTTCCAGTCCGATCACCAGCAACAGTCCGGTCGCACCGGAAGTATCAAAAGCGTTCGACGTCGGTCCCCCACCATGCGAGTGGCCGGCACCGCCCGCTCCCGACAGGCTGCCCGCTCCCAGCAGCAAGACGGCATGAAGGGCAATCATTGCCACAGCGGAAACCGTCACCTGGTGAAGAGCTCCGACGCGGCTGTGGCGCCAGATGTGAAAGGTGCACGGCACGCACACCGCCGCCAAGGCAATCATGAGGATGCCAAGCCACGCGCCGTGGTGTCCCGAGGCGGCGAGCCACAGGTGGACGGCGCATGACACAGCAGTGAGGGCCGCGCAGATCCTTGGATGGAGGACGGGCCCGGTTGACCGGACCCGTCCCGTCGTCGTGGTCATGTGTCCGAGGATCCGTTTAGTGGCAGTGGCCGTGCTGACCCGAGCCGGACGCATCGCCATGTTCATCCCCAGCGGCGGCGGCAGAGCTGTGGCAGCTCGAACCTGAGGAGTTTGCCGGCACATCCAGCACAGGGCTCCGATCGAAGAAGCCTTCGGGACGCAGTTTGAAGCCAACGGTGTCCACGGGCATGATCGGCCAGTCCTCCACGCGGGGGAAGTGTGTGAGGCCAAAGGTGTGCCATACGACGATGTCCTGGCCGTCTATCTCGCGGTCCTGAGCGACGTAAGCCGGCAAACCTGCTCCGCCGGAGTGCTGGTTCACGAAGTCACCAGTGGGGTATCGTTCGTCGTCGGCATAGCGGGTGACCCAGAGGTCCTTCGTGGCGAATGCGGCGCGCTTGGCGATAGAGGAACCTGGGTCGGCGAGCAGCGTGGGCTGGTTTTCGGCGTGGAGCTTGTAGCCGACGGGTTCGCCCAAACGGTTTCGGGACTCGGGGTTGGAAATGATCCAGGTCCGGCCGCTGCGGGCGTCGGCCTCCCGGACGCCTTCCGACTCGCGGGTGAGCAGCGTCCGCTTGCGGGAGAAGGCGTTGCCGCGCTCATTGCCTTCGCCCATTGACTGGCGGACCACGTCTTCTTCTTCCACGCGGTTGGTGAAGCCGTCAATGGCCATGTCCAGGCGGGCGCTGAAGAGGTGCTGGTGGAACGGGGCACCGAGGCCCGGCGCCAGCTGGGAAATGTTGTCCGAACCGCCTTCCGGGAATGCGCTGGTGAACACGATGCCGGTGGCCTTGGCTTCGAACTCGATGGTTCCATCCAGGTAGAGGTACCAGTAGAAGCCGTAATCGTAGTTGCCGATGGTGGTGAAGAAGGAGATCACCAGCCGACGGTTGCGGCGGGTGTAGTTGATGCCGGTCCAGAGGTCCGAGTGCTTGGAGAGGATGCCCCAGTCTTCTTCGTGCATGCAGATCCCGTTGCGGATTTCGAGGGGGTTGCCGAAGGCATCGCTGATGATGGGGCTGAGGTAGGTGATGTCGCCAAGGCAATCGCAACCTAGTTCCAAGGAGTTGGCGTACTGGCCAACGAGGTATTCGCCGGTGTCGAAGTAGTTTTGCCAGGACCGGATGGGCGAGGGATCGCCGTACGGAACCACCATTTCGGCGATCGAGGCACGGTTGATGATGGGCCTGAGGCGGTCGCCGTCCCGGAAAGCGAGGTTGTGGAGGACAACTCCTTCCCGGACGTCGAAGCCGACGTCCACGCTCCACTTTTCCCACTCCACGTGATTGCCACCTGTGACAGTGAAGCTCGGACCTTCCGGCTGCGTGATGCTGATGGGCTTCTGGGAGGTCCGCAGGGGTCCGGTCAGTTCAGGATCCGTGTAGTTTCCATGCTCGGCCGGGATCGGCATGACGCCGAGATCGATCACCTGGGTGACTTCCTTGTTGACCACGTCCACGTACGCCACCAGCCCGTCCACAGGGTGGGCCCACGCACTGTCCTCCGGGAAGTCCTGCACAAAGGCCAGGCCACGAAGGATGCGGCGGCCGCGTTCCTCGTCGTATTCGAAGACGCCCGCGGACAACGGAGCCACGCGAACCTTTTCCACGTCCAGATCTCGTGCCGCAAGGGCGGCGAGCCAGCGCTCGTCCGTGGCGAGGAGCGTCTCCACGACCTCGAACTCTTCCTCCAGCACGGGGAGTTCGCCGGAGACTTTGGTGTCCAGTTCTGTCGCGGACAGGATCTCACCACGTGTCACCGACACCAGGACGTCGGTAGGAGCCCCGCCGGCGATGTCGTGGATGAACACACGGAAGCGGCGGCCTTCCTTTGCCTGGCTGCGGGACGGATCCACAAGGCCCAGGTAGGCAATCCGCTGCTCGGCGCCGAGGTGTCCGGCGGCCTGCAGGAGGCGCTGCACCTCAGAGATTTCGGCACCTGTGGCCAGGCGGTACTGGGTTTCCTTAACGGCTGCGTCAGTGGCTGTCTGGGTTGCTGTGGGCGTCATGGCTGCCTCTTGTCCGGGACCTATGATGGGTCAGGATTTATTTTCTATAGGTGTAGAGAATAACCAAAACGTAAGATGAGTCACAAGACCTTTCCGCCAAAAAGTTTTCAGGGAGCCCGCTCAGTGCCAAAGATTGTGGACCACGATCAACGACGCCTCGAACTGGTGGACGCAACCTGGCGGATCATTGCAAGGCTGGGCATTGAAGGCGCCACCATGCGCGAAATTGCCGAAGAAGCCGGCTTTGCCAATGGCGCGCTCAAGCCCTACTTTCCGACCAAGGATCTGCTGCTGACGTCAGCTTTCGGGCACGTTTTCAACCGCACCAACCAGCGCATAGCGGCCGTGACCTCGGGTTTGGCCGGCATCGCTGCCCTCCGCGCCTTCTGCGCCGAAGTCCTGCCGCTGGACGAGGAGCGCGTCAACGAAGCCCGCATCGTGATCCCGTTTTGGCAGAAGGCCCTCAACGACGCAGAGATGGCGGCCCTGCACAGCGAGTCCATGAACCAGTGGCACAACACCATCACGGCGCACACGGCAGCAGCCCGCGCGGCCGGCGAGATTGCCGCCCTCATTGGGGACGCCGCCGTCGCCGATCATCTGCTCAACATGATGCTGGGCGCCCAGATCGTGGCAGCCCTCTCCCCCGGCGAGCACTTTGCCCAGGACCTTGAAGGGCAGCTGGACAACTATCTAAGGTTGCTGGCGGGCTAGCTAACTGCTGGTTGCCTAGCTGCTGGCGCCCGACGCCACCACGCCGACGCCCAGTCCCGCGATCACACCGCTGCTGACACGCTCGACGGCGGTACTCACCTTGGGGCGCTTGAGCCAACGCATCGCCTTGAACGCCACCACCGCGATCATCGACAGGTACGCGAAGGCAATGACGGCAACCACGATGCCCAGAATGAGTGAGGTACCCATGGTGTCTCCGCCGTGCGGGATGAACTGCGGCACCACGGCGAGATAGAACAGGCCTACCTTCGGGTTCAGGAGTGTGGAGAGAGCTCCTGCGCCCAGCGCCGCGAGCCGGCTGTACGGGAGGGGCGCGTTGGAACCCTCTCCCTCTGGGCCTGCTTTGGCCGCCCTGGCCGCTTTCCTGGACTTGATGAACGACGAAACGCCCAGATACAGCAAGTACAAGCCGCCCGCGATCTTGACCCAGCGGAACAGTTCCGCCGACTGCTCAAGGATGGCCGCGAGGCCAACGCCCACCAGTGCAGCCCAAACAATCGCCCCCATGGCCGACCCCGCCGCCGCAGCAATTCCAGCACTGGGACGGTTCAACGCAATGCGAAGGACCAGAAAGGTGTCCGGACCCGGAGTTACAGACAAGACCAGGCAGAGACCGGCGAAGGCAGCGAGGGATGCAAGAGTCACCCGCCAAATTATCCGGTACGAAAGGCGCTGCTGGAAAGCGTTCGCTTCCCGTCAAGGGCTGTTCGTGCATAGACAAGGCGACTCCGCGTGACGCCAACCACACTGGAATCATCGCCGCGCGCCTCACTGGCCGCCAAGACTTACTACCCGAGCGGAGTACCAATGGAGACTTACGACGCCTTGCTGGCCTCGATTACCGCAGCCCCCGGCCAGAACAGCCGCACGATTCTTGACCCTGCAACGGGCCAGGCGGTCGGCGATGCCCCCGTCCACACCGTTGAAGATCTTGACGCCGCAGTTGCAGCTGCCGCAGCTGCACAGCCAGCTTGGGCTGCCTTGGGCCACGACGCGCGGTCCGCTGCGCTCATGAAGGCGGGCCGACGCCGTCGAACGCTCCGCAGAAGAGCTCGCCCAACTGCTCTCCCGCGAGCAGGGCAAGCCGCTGAACGGCCCGAACGCCCGCTTCGAAGTCGGCGCGTGCGCCGCGTGGCTGCGCGCAACCGCCGCCACACCGCTGGACCCTGAGACTGTAGTGGACGACGGCGAAACCCGCGCCGAACTGCACTACCGGCCCATCGGCGTCGTGGGAGCGATCGGCCCCTGGAACTGGCCGATGATGATCACTGTCTGGCAAATCGCCCCTGCCCTCCGGATGGGCAACGCCGTGGTGGTCAAACCATCCGAATACACCCCGCTGTCCGTGCTCGCGTTGGCCTCGATCATCAACCAGGAACTGCCCGAAGGCCTGCTCACCGTGGTCTCCGGAGGACGCGACGTCGGCGAAGCGCTGGCCGCGCACGAGGCGATCGGCAAGGTCATGTTCACCGGTTCCACCGCTACAGGCAAGGCGATCATCCGTTCGTCGGCTGACACCGTCAAGCGCCTCACCCTGGAACTCGGCGGCAACGACGCAGGCATCGTCCTGCCCGACGCGGACCCCAAAGCCATCGCTGAGGGGCTGTTCTGGGGCGCTTTCATCAACACCGGCCAGACCTGCGCCGCCCTGAAGCGCCTGTACGTCCACGACTCGCTGTACGAGGCAGTGTGCACTGAACTGGCCGCAGTTGCCGCCGCGATGCCGATGGGCAACGGGCTCGATGAGAACAACGTCCTCGGCCCGCTGCAGAACCGCCAGCAGTACGACATCGTGGCCAGGCTGGTGGAGGCTGCCCGCGACTCCGGTGCACGTATCCTGCTCGGCGGCAACCCCGACGCCGATCAGCCCGGCAACTTCTACCCCACCACGCTGGTTGCCGACATCGACAACGACAACCCGCTCGTCGCCGAGGAACAGTTCGGCCCGGCCCTGCCGATCATCCGGTACAGCACCGTTGACGAGGCAGTCGCCAAAGCCAACGCCCTCGACGTCGGCCTCGGCGCCTCCGTGTGGTCCTCCGACGTGGCTGCGGCCCGCGAGGTCGCCTCCCGCATCCAGGCCGGCACCGTGTGGATCAACAAGCACGGCGCAGTGGACCCACGCATCCCCTTCGGTGGCGCCAAGCAGTCCGGCTACGGCCTGGAGTTCGGCGCTGAAGGCCTCAAGGCACTGGGCGTACCGCAGATCATCAACGGCTGAGTTCCCGCTTCCCTGACCCAACTGAGTCGCAGTTGAGCGCGTTTTGACCCCTCAAAACGCGCACTGCTGCGACTCAGTTGGGTTGCCGGTCACAGGGTGGACCCGGTTGGGTTGCTGGGGGATCCGCGTGAAACCATGAGCACCATGTCCCAGAAGATTGCGTATCAAGGTGAGCCGGGAGCCAACTCGGATCTCGCGTGCAAGGAAATGTTCCCCGACCTCGAAAGCGTGCCCTGCGCAAGCTTTGAAGACGCCTTTGAACTGGTGTCCACCGGTGAAGTGGACCTCGCCATGATCCCGATCGAGAACTCCATCGCCGGACGTGTGGCTGACATTCACGCACTGCTCCCCCAGTCCAAGCTGCAAATCGTGGGCGAGTATTTCCTGCCCATCCGGTTTGACCTCTTGGGCATTCCGGGCAGCACCATTGAAGGCGCAACAGAGGTTCACAGCCATATCCATGCTTTGGGCCAATGCCGCAAGATCATCCGGGAAGCCGGCCTCAAGCCGGTTATCGCCGGAGACACGGCAGGATCAGCGAGGGAAGTGCGCGATTGGAACGATCCCCGCAAGCTTTCCCTCGCTCCTCCACTGGCCGCGGGCTTGTATGGTCTGGAGGTGCTGGCCTCAGGCGTCGAGGATGACCCCACCAACACCACGCGCTTTGTGGTTCTGGCCCGGGAACGCGAAATCCCCACCAAGGAGGAGCTTCCGGGTCCCGCGATCACGAGCTTCGTGTTCCGTGTTCGCAACGTCCCCTCAGCGCTCTACAAAGCGCTGGGTGGTTTTGCGACCAACGGCCTGAACATGACCAGGCTCGAGAGTTACATGGTCGGTAACGAGTTCGCGGCCACCATGTTCCTCTCCGACGTCGAAGGGCACCCTGCGGACGCGCGTCTCCGCCGGGCGTTGGAGGAGCTGGAATTCTTCACCACGGAGGTGCGGATCCTGGGCGTCTATGCCGCCGATGGCTATCGGCAACGGAACACCGTCAACGCCTAGCGGCTAAACCCCCGAACGGCCGTGCGCGAGCCCGGTCGGGAAGCCGACGAAAGCTGGTTCCGGTGAAGCGCAGCAGCCCGACTCCGCTTTTTCGTTGATGACCGTCGAGGGAACATCGCAGCTGGTCCCGGCGTCCGTAGAGCAGACTCCCGTTTCCGGCAATTCCAGCTGCACCAAATCCGCTGCCTCGTGGTCACCGGCCAGTGCAGCAGCGACTGAGCGGACCTGCTCATAGCCCGTGGCCAGCAGGAAGGTCGGAGCACGGCCATAGGACTTCATTCCCACGATGTAGAAGTCTTTCTCTGGATGTGCCAGCAGCTTGGCACCATGTGGAGGGACAGTGCCGCAGGAGTGGAATTCGGGGTCAATCAGTGGACCGAGCTCCGTGGGTGCCTCAACGGCAGGATCGAGGTTGAGACGGAGTTCGCGCAGGATCTCCAGGTCCGGGCGGAAGCCGGTGCACGGAACGATGACATCGACATCCAGCGTGCGTCCGTCAACGGATTCAACGCTCAGCCCGGAATCGAGCGATTTCAGGCCAGCTATGCCGAAACGTGTGTGCAGTTCTATGCTTCCCGCTTCGACGAGCCGACGAAGCCTGGCGCCGAGCTGGCCCCGCGCGGGCAATCCGTCCGCGGCTCCGCCACCGTAGACCTTCTCCGCAGAGCCGCCTCGCACGGCCCACAGGATCCGCGTGTTGGGTTCGTCCTTGGAGAGGTCGGCCAAATTGATCAGGGTGTTCGCAGCCGAGTGTCCAGCGCCCACGACGAGGACGCGACGGCCGGCAAAGCTGGTCCGGTCCCGCCCTGTGACATCAGGAAGGGGCGAGGATATGCGGTCCGCCGCTGTCTCTTCGCCAACGGCGGGCAAGCCTGAGGTGCCCAGTGGGTTGCGGGTTGACCACGTTCCCGAGGCATCGATGACGGCAGCCACAACATGATCACGGGTTTCGCCGTCCGCGTGCTCCACCCTGACCAGGAAAGGGGTGGTGTCCCGGTCACGGACGTGGGTCTTGTCCAGTCCCAGACGGGTAACGGCGACAACGCGGGCGCCCGTCTGCAAGCGGGACGCCATGACCGGCATGGCTGCCAGCGGAGTGAGGTAGTTGTCGATGAGCTCCCCGCCGTAAGGCAGGGCCGTGGGGCGGGGAGATTCCCAGCCTGATTGTTCCAGGAGGCGGACGGCGGCGGCATCGATGTTGAAACGCCAGGGCGAGAAGAGCCGGATGTGGCGCCATTGTTCGATGGCCGCACCGGCGGAGGGTCCAGCTTCAAAGATGACCGGTTCGAGGCCACGTTCGATCAAGTGCGCTGCTGCGGCCAATCCGACCGGGCCGGCACCGATTATCGCGACGGGAAGGTTCTTCGCTGTCTCCATGGTGTCCTCTTTCATCCTTGGGATCCTCAGGCGTGGGTGGGTTCTTCCACCAGTGCCGTGGCTATGCTGTCTGCGTCCTCAAGTGCCGCCAGAAATCGTTCAGCATCCAGCGCTGCAGCGCACCCCGTGCCGGCGGCGGTGATCGCCTGGCGGTACCGGTGATCCACGGCATCGCCACATGCGAAGACCCCGGAGAGATTGGTGCAGGTGGTGGGCGAATCGACTTTGATGTAACCCTCGGCGTCGAGGTCCACCTGCCCGGCGACAAGCTCGGTGCGGGGCAAATGACCAATGGCAACGAAGATCCCTGTTGCAGCCTGTTCGCGGGTTTCTCCAGTGCGGGTATCCGTCAGAGTCACTCCGGTAACTTTGGTATCGCCGTGGATCCTGGTGACGGCGGAGTTCCAGGCGAAGCTGATCTTGGGATTGTCCTTGGCCCGCTGGGCCATGATGCGCGAGGCACGGAGTTCACCCTTGCGGACCACAACAGTCACGGACTTGCCGAAGCGTGTCAGGAAGGTTGCTTCTTCCATGGCAGAGTCTCCACCGCCAACCACAATGATGTCCTGTTCCCGAAAGAAGAAACCATCGCATGTGGCGCACCAGGACACGCCGTGTCCGCTGAGCTTTTTCTCTTCCGGCAGTCCGAGTTCCTTATAGGGCCGAACCAGTAGCGAGGATGACGGCGGGCGCTTCATGCGTCTCCCCCGCGCCGGTGACCACTCGTTTGAGGTGAGCTTTCAGATCGACTTCCGTGACGTCGTCGAACACTATGCGGGCGCCGAACTTCTCGGCCTGTTCCTGGAGTCCGTCCATCAACTCGGGGCCCTGGATACCGCCCGGGAAGCCGGGGAAGTTTTCGACCTCGGTGGTGTTCATCAAAGCGCCACCCGCAGTAACCGAGCCTGCCAGGACGAGGGGCTTAAGCCCTGCCCGGGCCGCATAGATGGCCGCGGTGTAGCCCGCCGGGCCCGAGCCGATGATAATCAGTTGTTCGGCGCTGATGTCATTACTCACGGGAATCTCTCCTATGCCGGAAGCCGGATTACTTGGACGCAGGGATGAGGGAATCGATCAGGCCCTCGATGCGGGTCTTAATTTCATCCCGAATAGGACGTACCGCGTCAACACCCTGGCCAGCTGGATCTTCCAGGACCCAGTCTTCATACCGCTTGCCGGGGAAGTATGGGCATTCGTCACCACAGCCCATGGTGATGACGACGTCGGATTCCTTGACGGCGTCGGTGGTGAGTACCTTCGGGATTTCGGCGGACATGTCGATGCCCAGTTCGGCCATGGCCTCGACGGCGGCGGGGTTGACCTTGTCGGCCGGCTGGGAACCGGCGGAGCGGACCTCGATCTCCCCCTTGGCGAGAGTGCTTAGGAACGCGGCCGCCATCTGGGATCGGCCGGCATTGTGGACGCAGACAAAGAGGACGGAGGGCTTCTTGGCGGTTTCGGTGCTCACGGGTTTTCTCCTGGAAGTGTTGTGCGAACGAGTGTGTGGTGTGGAGACATGCGCCCTAACCGTAAAGCTCTGAAAAACCGTATCGATCCATGGATATTGATGAAGATCGATACATAGAAGTATCGGGCGGTATATCGATGATTGTCAATATTTGATTTTGAGCCCCACGTTTCTAAGCGGCAACGACGCGCGCAGCGAGCTCAGTGACGCGGTGGGCAATATCCTCGAAGGCTGCATCGAAGGCCGCCGGAGTATCCAGCCGCAAGGGATCGGCAACAGACCAGTGGATCCCACCGAGGCCGACCAACTCCTCATGGGCGTTGTCGCAGACGGTCACGATGAAGTCGGCTTCATCCGCTACTTCGTCAAGAGCGCGGGGAGCGACGTCGGGCAGATCCAGGCCATGTCGCCGGGCCGCCTCGACAGCCCCCACGGCGATACTGTCCGCGGGGTGCGTTCCAGCCGAGACCGAAGGTATCGCGCTGGCCTGCCGCCAAAGGGCAGAGGCCAGTTGGGAGCGGGCACTGTTGCGCGTGCAGACGAACAAGACGCGACGTGCGTCGTGGGCGATGCCGGGCACAAGACCCTCGAAAGCGTCGCTGGCAAGACGGAAGTAGCTGCGGCGCCTGTCCGCCTCCGAGCGGTGGCGCTTTGCCAAGCCTGCTTCCTCGAGGGTGCGCAGGTGGTGGGAGAGCAGGTTGGACGGCATGCCCAATTCAGCCTGCAATTCTGTTGGCGAAAAGTCCCCGAGGGTTAGCAGGTCAACTATGCGCAGGCGCGCTGGATCAGCGAGGGCGGCATGCCTTGCGACCCTTGCCTGAAAGACCCCAACTGCTTCAATATTCATTGGTTCAATTTTGACTGAGATAATTCTTTGCGTCAAGCTGTTCCCATGACTTCACCCCAGCCACCCCTATGGCGCCGCGCCATCGCCGAACTGCTAGGCACCTGCCTGCTGGTTGCGGTCGTTGTCGGGTCCGGGATTGCCGCTCAACATCTATCCCCCGCCGACACCGGCCTGCAGCTGCTGCAAAACAGCACGGCAACAGTTCTCGGACTGACAGTGCTGATCCTGGTGTTCGGGCCGATCAGTGGCGCCCATTTCAACCCCGTAGTGTCCTTGGCGGACTGGTTCCTGGGGCGGCGCAATGGGTCCGGACTGAGCCTTCGGGACCTCGGGGCGTATATACCCACGCAGATCGTGGGAGCGATCTGTGGGAGTGCCCTGGCGAACGCCATGTTTGAGATCGGGACGGACATTTCCAGGAAGGAACGCGCGACACCCGGGCACCTACTGGCCGAGATCGTTGCCACCGCAGTGCTGATCCTCCTGATTTTCGCTCTCGCCGCCACGAATAGGGGCGTCCTGGCAGCCCCAGCCGTGGGCGCTTACATCGGCGCCGCGTACTGGTTCACATCCTCAACTTCATTTGCCAACCCAGCCGTAACCCTCGGCCGGATTTTCAGCGGCACGTTTGCCGGCATCGCACCAGCATCCGCGCCTCCATTCATCGCCGCGCAGCTGATCGGCGCAGCCTTGGGCCTTGCACTTCTGCTCCTGCTCTTTCCAGGCGCCGGGCGCTCCGCCAGTGAGGTGGTCATCCCACATGCGGGGGAAGGCGCAGACCGTTAATGGAGAAGGCCCAGCAGCTCGCCGGCGAAGGGCCGCAGCTTAACGGCAAAGGGCGCCACGACCATACATTGATGAATGTCAATGTTGCGGCATAATGGATAGATGACCTCGCTGCCACTCCTCGAACCGGCTACGGACAAGGACTGTTGTCCACCATCAACAGGCTCCCTTGACGCCTATGAGGCCCAGGTCCGCGCCTCCGTGTTTAAGGCGCTGGCCGATCCCAACCGGCTTCGCCTGTTGTCCATCGTCAAAAGCGCCGACGGCGGTGAAGCATGCGTCTGCGATCTCACCGAGCCCTTGGACCTCGGCCAGCCGACAGTCTCACACCACCTGAAGATCCTGGTGGATGCCGGCCTTCTGCACCGCGAAAAGCGGGGCACATGGGCGTACTACTCCTTGGTCCCGGGTGCCATTGAGCGGACTTCCGGCCTGCTGGAGACCTTGTGACAAGCGGGACTTCAGGGACAAGCGGGACTACAGGGACGAGCAGGACTACAGGAACGAGCGAGACTCCAACGGAGACTAAAGGGACTACGGCGCCATTGCCCAACAGCGGCGTCCGGATCCGCAAAATGACCCGTTCCGATTGGCCGGTGGTCAGGGAGATCTTCACCGAAGGTATCGAGTCCGGGAACGCCACGTTCGAGCCCTCCGCTCCTGCGTGGGAGCAATTCGACGCTACAAGACTCAAGGATCACCGGCTGGTCGCGGAAGCAGAAGGCCGGATCCTCGGTTGGGCCGCCGTGTCCGCCACCTCCTCGCGTGCAGCGTATGCCGGTGTCGTGGAGCATTCCATTTACGTGGCCGGGGAAGCCCGCGGTTTGGGTGTGGGTAAGGCCCTTCTCCGCGCGCTGATCACGTCCACTGAAGAAGCAGGAATCTGGACGATCCAAGCCAGTGTCTTTCCCGAGAATGAAGCGAGCCTCCGGCTACATGTTGCGGAGGGCTTTACGGTTGTCGGCCGGCGGAATCGAATCGCCAGGATGCCTCTTGGCCCACTCGCGGGGCAGTGGCGCGACACCCTCATGATCGAAAGACGCTCCGCGACTGTCTGAAACCGGAAGTGTCTGCGAAGAGGGAGAGCCTTGGCTATGAACGAGTTTCCGCAGCTTGGCTCTGCGAGCGCGGACCAGACCGTGTTGGGCAGTAAAGCAGCCACTCTTTCCGAGCTCAGGGCAGAGGGTTTCAACGTGCCAGCGGGGTTCGTCGTCACGTCGGAGGTGGTGGGGCAACTCGGAAACAACCTCGCGGGCGCTCTGACAGCTGCTGCCGGCAGGATAGGCCCGGGACCCTACGCTGTCAGGTCCTCTTCCACCGCAGAGGACCTCGCAGGCGCTTCCTATGCTGGTCTCTACGAAAGCTTGCTGAACGTTGAGCGGGATGACCTTGAGCATGCTGTCAGGCAGTGTTTGGCCTCCGCTGCGGAGCACAGAGTTGCAGCGTATGAGGCTGCTCTCGGAGCAGCGGCCCGCGGCGATGCGGCAGGCCTTTCCATGGCGGTACTCGTTCAACAGATGGTCCAGCCCCGTGCCGCAGGCGTTGCGTTCACTGCCAACCCGCTGACCGGGGACCACGACGAAACCATTGTCACGGCCGTCGCCGGTCTTGGGGAGCCGCTGGTGTCCGGCGAAGCAGTCGGAGAGCAATGGACAGTCCGCGCCAGCGACGCCACGCGCACCAGGGATGGCAGCATCCTCACCCTGGACCAAGCAAGGCAAGTAGCGGCGTTGGCCCGTCGGCTCGACCACCGGGCCGGGGTCCCGCAGGACATCGAGTGGGCTCTGGACCATGACGACGCACTGTTCCTCCTTCAGGGCCCGCCCGATGACGGCGCTTCCCACGCCAGCAGTTTGGACAGCTCCGGGCGAAGGCCTGTGGGCGCGGAATTTCAGGCTGGGTGAATGGCTTCCGGATCCCATGACGCCGTTGTTCGAGGACTGGCTTCTTCACCGGATCGAGACCGGGTATCTCGACGGCATGGAGGACGATATTCAGGTGCGGGTGTCGTTTCGTTATGGCGCCGTCAATGGCTGGTATTACAACGCCCCGCCGATTCCGTCCCCACGGATTGTGGCGCCGTTGATAGTTCGAAGCCGTGGTCGTTTGCCATGGTTCCTTTTCAACGTCCTTTTCCGCGTCTCCAGCAATCCGACTGCGGCACACCGTGCTGTTCTGAAGGGTCTGGAGCTGAAATGGCGACACCAGCTGCTGCCCGACTATCGGGAACTCGTGCGCAATGCAGAGCAAGAGGTGGACACGGCTTCCCCGGCAAGGCACATCGAGCTTGTGGATGCCATTGTCAGGCAGGCGGGAATCTACCTGTGGTCATTGGCCGTCGTGGGCGGATCTGCCTGGAAAATGGAAGCGGCCCTGGCCAGGCTCTGGCAAAAGCACCTAGCCGCTTCTCTGACCGACACGCCGGCAGGACGCCTCGGCCATCAGGCCCTGCTCC
Organism: Arthrobacter sp. StoSoilB13; assembly: GCF_019977255.1. Classification (NCBI taxonomy): domain Bacteria; kingdom Bacillati; phylum Actinomycetota; class Actinomycetes; order Micrococcales; family Micrococcaceae; genus Arthrobacter; species Arthrobacter sp. StoSoilB13. The sequence goes on from NZ_AP024647.1 coordinate 2,452,359, forward strand.
GCGGTCTCACAAGCACAGGCCTCACCCGCAGCAGTGCGCCACCATCGGAATCGGCCGTTTACTCCCTCGACTGGTACCACCCGACATTCGGCGAGGCAGGCATCCGAAGCCCTGAAACGGCTTCAACCACGGCCGGCAAGGAGGCTCTTGACGCACAGCGAAAGGCAGCCGAAGCCGCAGCGAGGGAAGTGCTGCTTGATAGTCCAAGGGTCCTCACCCGCTTTGATTCACTCGTCACGATGGCCCAGTACTACGCCGCCCTACGGGAAGAACAGTCCCTTTACCTCACTCTGGGATGGCCGGTCTTGCGCCGTTGCGCCAAACGCCTGGGAGAAAACCTCGCTGCGGCAGGTGCCATCGAGGACCCGCAGGACATCCATTTCCTCCACCTGGGTGAAGTGATGAACCCTTCGGCGGACTACAGGGAGCTGGTAGGAAGCCGCCGGGCAACCTGGGAGATGCAACGGCGTCTGGACGCACCTCTCATCATTGGCGAACCCGGCAGGTTTGGAGCTGATCCCGTGGCGGGCGCAGTTGACGTGGCAAGGACAACCCACGAGGTTCCCGCGGGTGCAATTGTCGGCCACCCGGCCAGCACTGGACGCGCGACGGGCAGGGTGCGGGTGATGTCAGGTCTGGAGGAATTCGACAGCTTCCTCGATGGCGAGATACTCGTAGCGCGATCCACCGCACCAGCCTGGACGCCCCTTTTCGCTCGAGCCGCCGCCGTGGTCACCGACGGCGGAACCCTTGCCGCCCACGCGTCTCTGGTTGCCCGGGAGTACGGGATACCCGCCGTCGTTGGAACCGGCAACGCGACCCGGCTACTCAAGACGGGCCAGCGAGTCACCGTGGACGGAGGTGCGGGCTACGTCGTCGCGGCCGAATGACGAGCTACCGTCCCACCGCCGCCCGTTCCTCCTCACGGGGACGCGCCACTGCCTCAGCCTGCCGGCCGGGCTTAGCTGGCCACCAAATCCGGTGTCCGATGTCGTATGCGAGCGCGGGCACCAGCAGTGAGCGGACCACAATGGTATCCAGCAGCACCCCGAAGGCCACGATGAAGGCCAGTTGCACGAGGAACATGATGGGAATAACTCCGAGGGCGGCGAACGTAGCAGCCAACACAACACCGGCTGACGTAATCACCCCACCCGTAACGCCCAGGCCACGGAGGATTCCAGGCCGGGTTCCGTGCGTCAACGATTCCTCGCGCACCCTGCTCATGAGGAAGATGTTGTAGTCCACGCCCAATGCCACCAGGAAGACGAACCCGAAGAGTGGAACCGTGGCATCTGCACCTGGGAAACCGAAAATCCCGTTGAACACCAGGGCCGAGACGCCCATGGCTGCCGCATAGGACAGGACCACGGACAGCACCAGCAGCACAGGCGCCACAACGGAGCGCAGCAGGAGCATCAGGATGAAGAGGATGACCACCAGGACGATGGGGATGATGACCACCAGGTCGCGCTGCGCGGTGATGTTGGTGTCCAGCGCCGTGGCAGTGACCCCGCCAACCAAAGCGCCGGCGTCGACCTCTTTCACGGCCGCACGGAGCGACTTCACAGCTTCTTCGGCCTCGATCGAGTCTGCGGCAGCGTCGAGCGTCGCATTGATCAGCACCTTGCCCTCGCGGACGACGGGATCGGTCGGAGTTCCCGGAGCACCGGTGATGGGCACATTTCCGTCGGCCAGGAGGTAGGCGTCACCCACGCCGTCGGCCGCTTTGACCTTGTCCAGCACTTCCTGCGCGGAATCTTCGGAGGCGACCACGACGGCGGGGCTGCCGCTGCCGGCGTCGAAATGCCGCGCCAGCGCGTCCTGGCCGTCCACGGCGTCGGAGGCCGCGAGGATGACGTCCGTTTGGGGGACGCCGTTGGCCTTCAATTGCAGGACGCCTGCCGAAGCCACCAGGAGCAGCAGGACCGAAGCCACCCATACGGCGCGCGGCCGCCGGGAAACCAGCGAAGCAGTTGCCCGCCACAGACCCTTTTGCCCTTCAAGTCCAGTAACCAGCTCGGGTTCGCGTTCGTCGTCGGGCAGGAGCTTGGGGCGGAAGGGCCAGAACGCGGCGCGGCCCAGCAGGGCCATGAGCGCTGGCAGGAGGGTAAGCGCGGCGAAGAGCGAGCAAAGGATTCCGGCAGCTGCCACAGGACCCAGCGCCTTGTTGGAGTTCAGGTCGGAGAAGAGCAGGCAAAGCAGCGCGATGATGACGGTCGCGCCGGACGCAAGGATCGGTTCGAAGGAGGCTTTCCATGCCGTGAGCACTGCCCTCGTACGGTTGGTGGTGTGGGTCAGGGCCTCGCGGAATCGAGCCACATACAGCAGCGCATAGTCGGTGGCCGCACCAATCACCAGGATGGACAGGATTCCCTGACTCTGGCCATTGAGCTGGATCCAGCCCAGTTTGGCCATGGCGAACACCAGGAGAATGGCCGCGCAGAGCGCAAAGACCGATGTCAGGAGGACTGCCAGAGGCAGGACAAGTGAGCGGTACACGAGCAGCAAAATGACAAACACGGCGCCAAGGGCCACCAGCAGAAGGATGCCGTCAATGCCGCCGAACGCGTTCACCAGATCGGCGGTCAGCCCGGCGGGACCGGTAACGAAGGCTCGGGTCCCGTCCGGAGCGCCCGGTTGAACAACGTCGCGCAGTTCCTGGATTTTGTCGCGCAGCTCATCCGAGGACGCTATTGGCACGATGAACTGGACAGCTTTGCCGTCCTCCGAGGGAAGAGGCCCCGACGACGGCGTCACCCAGCTTGAGCGCCTCGATGTCGGCTTTCAGCTGGGCTGCTTCGCCCAGCTGGGCCGGGGTGAGGGCCGTCCCGTTCTCAACGATGACCACGGCAGGGATCTCCTTGGAATCACGGAACTTCGCCTGCCAGTTACCGGCTTCCGTCGCTTCGGCGCCTGCTGGGAGAAACGAGGCCTGGTCATTGGAGGAGACTTCGTCCAGGCGCCCGAACGTTGGGCCGCCAACGCCGGCAATGCCAAGCCAGATGATGACAAGCACCACGGGCACCAACCATCGAAGCCAGAACGGTACCTTCTGCGCGTTCATGGGTCCTTCTTCCGGAAGCTTGAGAGTCTCTTTATTCCACCACAGAATATCTTTATGATGGAAGTATTCCAAGAGTGAACCATTTGCTGATGCCGGATTCCTGTTTGGCGGGGAGTAATATCCGACAGGGCAGTAATCAAGGTTGAACGTAGGCGGGAGGGCAGGATGTCTGAGGCTTCAGGCCCGCACCCCGGCGGCGAACGCCCGGAAATCGCGGCACCCCAGGATTTGGTGCGGCTACTTCAGGACTTCACCCTGGAAGCCAACCACTATGTTGACGCCGCCGGTGGCCGGAACGACATGCACCGGACGGATCTCAACGCCCTGGCAGTGATCATGCGCCATTCTGCCGCCGGCCGCGTTGTCACACCGGGCGTCCTCCGAAGTGAACTGCGCCTTAGCTCCCCTGCCACCACGGCGTTGGTTGACCGGCTGCACGCCTCCGGCCACCTCACCCGTGACCGTCTCGGCACCGATCGCCGGCAGGTCCAACTGCACATGACCCCCAAGGCCTACCGGGATGGAAGTGCCATGTTCATGCCGTTGGCCCTCCGCATGGGCAAGGCCATGGGCGCCTACAGCGCTGAAGAACTGGACGTTGTCCGACGCTTCATGACCGATATGATCCAGGCCACCGTAGCGGCCCGCACGGAAACCGCGGAGAAGAGCCCCTCACCGCCCTCCGCCTAAATCCACCGCCGAAGTTGTAGCGTTTCCCTATGAACGCGCACCAGCCTGAAGATGTCTACACCCACGGGCACCACGAGTCGGTTGTCCGGGCCCACGCCTCGCGGACGGCCGAGAATTCGGCCGCGTTTGTCATTCCGCATCTCACCCCGGGGACGTCGGTCCTCGACGTCGGGTGCGGACCGGGCAGCATCACGTGCGACTTCGCGGGGCTGGTTGCGCCCGCACAGGTCATCGGCCTGGACCGCTCGGCGGAGATCGTCGCCCAGGCAACCGAGCTGGCCAAGGACCGCGGCGTGGACAACGTAGAGTTCCGCACCGGCAATATCTACGATCTCGAGTTTGAGGACGAGTCCTTCGACCTCGTCCACGCCCATCAAGTCCTCCAGCACCTGACTGACCCCGTCGCCGCCCTGCGTGAAATGCGCCGCGTGGCCAAGCCGGGCGCGATCGTGGCCGTACGCGACGCCGATTTCCACGGCATGAGCTGGTACCCGGAGGTCCCCGAGCTCGATGACTGGATGGAGCTCTACCAGAAGATCGCCCGACGCAACGGTGCCGAACCGGATGCCGGCCGCCGGCTGGTCTCTTGGGCGCAGCAGGCAGGCTTTGCCCAAGTGGCACCCAGCAGCAGCAACTGGCTCTACGCGACAGCCCAACAGCGGGCATGGCAGTCCCGCGTGTGGAGCGAACGCGTCCTCCACTCCGCCTTTGCCGAGCAAGCCCTCGAATACGGGTTCGCCAACGAGGCCGATCTCGCCAGGATCGCCGCAGGCTGGCACCGTTGGGGAGCCACCGACGATGGCTACTTCCTCATTCCCAACGGCGAGGTGATCGCCCGGGCCTAGGTTGCGCGTGGCTTCCTGGCCCAAAAAAACTTTGCCGAACCATGTAGAAAAGCGCCCCGCAGTTCCGACCCATGAGTGAAAGCACCCAAACAGGGCGCCACTTCATAAGGAGTTTGAGATGAAATACATGATCATGATGTTCGGATCCGCCGAGGGCATGATGGAAACTGCCGACCCTGAGTGGGTCAAGGAAATGATCGGGTTCATGATCCAGATCGACAAGGACCTGACTCAGTCCGGCGAACTCGTCTTCAACGCCGGACTGGCCGATCCCGGTACAGCCAAGCTGGTCAAGCAGACCCCGGACGGCATCATCACCACCGATGGGCCGTACGCCGAGTCGAAGGAATCGCTGATCGGGTACTGGGTGGTGGATGTGGCCAGCGAGGAACGCGCCGTGGAAATCTGCTCGAGCATCGTCAAGTACTCGCAGGTAGTGGAACTCCGCGCTATCCCGGACGGTCCCCCGGAGGTCTAGTTTGGCCGTTCCCCCACGCGACATCGAGGACCTGCTGCGCACGTTGGCGCCGCAGGTCCTCGGCGTGCTGGCACGCAAGCACGGCCAGTTCGATGCCTGCGAGGATGCCGTCCAGGAGGCCCTCATTGAGGCAGCGGTGCAGTGGCCATCCGGGCTGCCAACAAATCCCAAAGGATGGCTGCTGGCTGTCGCATCCCGCCGGCTGGTTGATGTATGGCGCAGTGAAAGCGCGCGCCGTGCCCGGGAGGAACGCGTCGCCGCCATGGAGGTCAGCTTCCAGGACAGCACGGCGTCTGAAGCCGACGACACCCTGACCCTGATGTTCCTGTGCTGCCACCCCTCAATAAGTGCGCCATCGCAGCTCGCCTTGACGCTCCGGGCCGTAGGGGGACTCACGACGGCGGAAATCGCCTCTGCTTTCCTCGTCCCCGAGGCGACCATGGGCCAGCGCATCAGCCGTGCGAAACAGGGGATCCAGAAGGCAGGCGCCCGTTTCGACATGCCGCCGGAGTCCGAGCGGAAGGCGAGGCTCGGCGTCGTACTTCACGTCCTGTACCTGATTTTCAACGAAGGCTACGCCACAAGCTCGGGCGACTCACTGCGGCGCGAAGACCTCACTACCGAAGCGATCCGCTTGGCACGCCTGCTGGTGGGCGTGGCGCCGGACGAGTTCGAGGCCACCGGTTTGCTCGCTCTGATGCTGCTGACGGACTCCCGTCGTGCCGCGCGCACCCTGGCTGACGGAATGCCCGTGCCGCTGTCCGAACAGGACCGGAGTTTATGGAACCGCGGGCAGATAGAGGAAGGCATCGCGCTCCTTTCTTCCGTGCTCGGTCGCGGCGCGGCTGGACCGTACCAACTCCAGGCCGCGATCGCGGCCGTTCATGCCGAGGCGCCCTCTGATGCCGAAACGGACTGGCTCCAGATCCTCGCCTTGTACAGAGTCCTTGAAGCCGTGGCGCCAAGTCCCGTGGTGACGCTGAACCGTGCTGTGGCTGTGGCCATGGTGGAGGGGCCAACCGCTGGGCTTGAGCTGCTCGCAGGGCTGGATTCGGCGATCGGTCGCTCACACCGCCTGGATGCTGTGCGGGGCCACCTGCATGAAATGGCAGGCTCTTATGTGGACGCGCGCGCCGCCTACCTCGTGGCCGCCAAAAAGACAGGCAGCCTCCAGGAGCGGCGGTACTTGATGGGCAAAGTGGCGCGAATGGACGAGTCTTGACCCCATATAGTCGAATCCATGGAACAACGCATACTTGGTAAGATCGGCCGGTCGGTGTCCACCGTTGGACTAGGCACGTGGCAACTCGGAGCGGACTGGGGTGACGTCACAGAGGAAAACGCACTTGCCGTCCTGGAGGGCCTCGGTCGACGGCGGGGTTACGTTCTTCGACACGGCCGACGTCTACGGCGATGGCCGAAGCGAGCAACTGATCGGACGCTTCCTGCGCGCCAATCCCGGGCTGGACCTGCTGGTTGCCACCAAGATGGGCCGGCGCGTGGACCAGGTGCCCGAAAACTACACGCTCGCCAACTTCCGCGCGTGGACTGACCGTTCCCGGCGGAATTTGCAGCAGGACACCCTGGACCTCGTCCAATTGCATTGCCCGCCCACCGCCGTCTACACGCGGGATGAGGTGTACGACGCCTTGGACACGCTCGTCAGCGAAGGCGTCATCCGCAACTACGGCGTCAGTGTCGAGCGGACCGACGAAGCCCTTGAAGCCATCAACCGCGGGAATACCGCGTCCGTCCAGATCATCCTGAACGCCTTCCGGCTGAAGCCGCTCGATGAAGTTCTCCCGGCAGCAAAGCAGGCCGGAGTCGGCATCATCGCCAGAGTGCCGCTGGCGTCCGGACTGTTGTCCGGAAAGTACACGCCGGAAACCGAGTTCGCGGAGAACGACCACCGCAACTACAACCGCGACGGCTCCTCATTCGACGTCGGAGAGACCTTCTCGGGCGTCGATTTCGCCACCGGCGTTAAGGCCGCACAAGAGTTCAGTGCATTAGTGCCCGACGGCGTCAGCACCGCCCAAGCGGCCCTCGCCTGGGTGATCGCCCAGGACGGTGTCAGCACGGTCATCCCCGGTGCCCGTTCTTCAGCGCAGGCACATGCAAACGCTGAGGCGGGAGCGATGCAGGACGTCGGTTCAGGACTCACCGCTGGGGTCCAGGACATCTATGACCGCTATTTCCGCGAAGCGATCCACCCACGTTGGTAGCCGGCCGACCGCCGTCGTGCATGTCACCATCCGCTACGCGTCGGGGTGTGTCCCTTTCGTGCGTCGTCGGGCATCGACATTTCGGCGCGTAGTCCCAGAAGCCGGATGGGACGGTCCGGCTCGATCCGCGCCGTGACGTCCAGGGCTTGCGCGAGGACTTCGTCCCGGTCGAAGGTCTCCGGGATCTTCCTTGCGTAGGTCTTGGTGAAGAACGGGGCGTACCGGACCTTGAGGGTCAGCCCCACCACCGGCCGCCCCTCAGCTGCCACGTCTTCGAGGACGCGCGCTGTCAGCTCCTTGATGGCGTCGCTGATCTGTGAGGGTTCCGTGAGATCCTGCTGGAACGTGGTCTCGCGGCCGTGTGCGCGGGCAACCCACGGGGTGTCGTCCACTTCGTTGGAGCCTTCACCCCGACCTAGCTGCGCATACCAAGGGCCCATCTTGGGGCCGAACTCCGGGACCAGGTCCTGGGGATCGGACGCGGCAAGCTCGGCGACTGTGGTGATCCCATGTTTGGCCAGCCGGGCAGACACCTTGGGTCCAACGCCCCACAGTTCCTTGGTGGGTTTGCTGCCCATGACCGTGAGCCAGTTCTCTTTGGTCAGCCGAAAGATTCCGGCAGGTTTGCCAAAATCCGTCGCATTCTTCGCGCGGACCAAGGTGTCCCCGATTCCCACGCTGCAATGCAGCCGGGTTTGCTCCAGGATGGCAGCTTGGATCTGTCGGGCGTATGCCTCAGGATCTTCGGTTTCAACGCCCACAAAGGCTTCATCCCAGCCCAGCACCTGAACCGTGGCGCCCGGCTGTGCGCGCAGGGTGGACATCACCACGTGCGAGGCCGCCAGGTAAGCCTCCTGGTCGACGGGAAGGATCACGGCATCGGGCACTTTCCGGGCAGCTATGCGCAGTGGCATTCCGGAACCCACGCCGAACGCCCTGGCTTCATACGATGCCGTGGACACCACAGCGCGTTCCGTAGGATCCCCCCGGCCGCCAACGATGATCGGCTTGCCGGCAAGCTCAGGCCGCCGGAGGACCTCGACCGCGGCAATGAACTGGTCGAGGTCAACGTGCAGCACCCACGGGATTCCGCTCACGGCACCAGTTTGCCCTAAGCCGTAGCTTCCTGACCCTCATCGGACGCCAGGCCTGCGGAAATCAACCCATTTGGGCTTCAACCCACTATCTGGATGGCCGAACAAGGTCAGGACCCAGCGCGTCCCGGGCACCCGTCTCACCGGCATAAGCTGAGACGGTGCAGTTTTCACTTTGGCTGGCCCTGGTTGGCGCCGGCACCCTGATCAGTTTCACTCCCGGCGCCGGTGCCATTTTCACCATGAGCAATTCGCTCAATTCAGGCTTCCGACGCTCCATCTGGGGCATCCTCGGCCAACAATTGGCCTTGGTCATCCACATCGTCATCGTGGCCTTGGGCGTGGGTGTGCTGGTCTCCAATTCGCCCGTGATATTCAACGTCGTCCGCTACGCAGGCGCCGCGTATCTGGTGTACCTGGGGATCCGGCAGTTCCTGCACAAGCCGGACCTGGACGAGGAAAAGGTGGACAGCCGCAAGAACGAGTCGGCGATGTCCATGTTCCAGCGCGGTATCTGGGTGAACCTGCTGAACCCCAAGGCGATCGTGTTCTTCCTTGCCTTCATGCCGCAATTCATCAGGCCAGAGCAGCCGCTGCTCCAGCAATATGCAGTGCTGACCGCCACGATCCTGGCCATCGACATCATGGTGATGTGGCTCTTCTTCGCTCTGGCAGCACGTTCATTCCAGCGCTTCACCCATGACGAGCGCGGCCAGAGGGTCCTCAACCGCATCTTCGGATGCCTTTTCGTCCTGGTTGGCATCCTGCTCGCTACCATCCACTAAGCGGGCCAGAAGCCGCGCTAGACCAGCGATGTAGAACCGCGAACCACCAGGGAGCTCTCCAGCGTCACGTGGGGCTCCTCCAAATCCCGGCCCTCCATGAGCCCGCGCAGCTGCTCCCCCGCCTTGAGTCCAAGCGGGGTCGCGGGCAGGTGCACGCTCGTGAGGCTGGGATTGCTGGTGGCTGAATACGGGAGGTCATCGAAGCCCGCCACAGCCAGTTCGGCAGGAATCCGCACGCCCGCCACACGCGCTTCCTGCAGCACGCCATACGCGTGGGTATCGGTACCGCAGACGACGGCGGTCACCCCCTCACGCTGCCACGCGGGCCAGGCGTCGGCGAACGCGGCGGCGGCAGCACCGACGTCGATCGCGGTACTGATGACATGCTCGTCGGCAACCAGGAGCCCGCACGCGGCGGCCTCCTCAAGGAAGGCTTCCCTGCGCAAGTGAAAAGTGGTGGTGCCGGTAATGCCGTCCACGTAGGCGGCCCGGGTATGTCCGGAGGCTGCCAGGTGCCGCGCCAACTCACGTGCGCCTTGCGCGACGTCGAGGTTAACGGACGGGGCGTAGGACTCCAGCCCCGGGGCATCCAGGAGCACCAGCGGTCCGGCCGCGGCCAGGTCCTGAAGAAACCCGGCACTGGGGGCACCCACCAGCAAGCCGGCCGGACGGAGCGCCAACAGCTTGCGGACATCCTCAGCTTGCGGCGACTCCCCTGCATCGGTCACCGAGAGCAGCAGTTGGTATTCCGGGCCCAGCGATTCCCGGACGCCTGCGATGACGTTGGCGAAGAACGGGTTGGAGACGTCGGGCGTCACGAGGATGACGATGGAGCTGACTCCGCGTGCCAGCGAACTCCCAATGCTGTCAACCACATATCCGAGTTCGGCGATCGCTGAGCGGACCCGCGAGATGTTGTCCTCGGATACGCGCCCTTGCGTCTTGCCGTTGGCCACCAAGGAGACCGTGGCGGTGGAAACCCCGGCCCGGGCAGCCACCATCGCAGCCGTTACACGGGGTGCGCGGGCGTTCCGCCGATCCAGGGTATCCATGCATCGATCGTAGCGTTGTTGCGGCACGCACTACTCCCCTCAAGGCATCAAGCGTTTAACGCAATTAACGTTAAGCGCTTGACGTGAGACCGGAAGCAGTGCCAGAATTCCCAATGAATGCTTACCGCCCTGCTTCAGGCAAGACCCTGGCAGGCCCCAATGACGTGGAGACGAAACGTGGACCCCAACCCCATGACAGCACCCAAGAAGATCATTCTTGACTGCGACCCCCGGCCATGACGACGCAGTGGCATTGCTTCTGGCCCACGGCAACCCGGACATCGAGCTCCTCGCAGTGACAACCGTCGTGGGCAACCAGACCCTCGAAAAAGTCACGCGCAACGCCCTCTCGGTAGCCACGATCGCTGGCATCACCGGCGTTCCCTTCGCAGCCGGCTGCGACCGTCCCCTTGTGCGCACCATCGAGACTGCCCCCACTATCCACGGAGACTCCGGCATGGACGGCCCGGAGCAGCCCGAGTCCGCCATCGAACTGGACCCGCGCCACGCCGTCGACCTCATCATTGAAACCGTCATGGCGCATGAGCCGGGCACCGTCACCCTGGTCCCCACCGCAGGGCTGACCAACATCGCCATGGCTGCCCGCAAGGAGCCACGCATCGTGGAGCGCGTCAAGGAAGTTGTCCTCATGGGCGGCGGCTACCACGTAGGCAACTGGAGCGCCGTGGCAGAGTTCAACATCATCATCGATCCCGAAGCTGCGCACATAGTGTTCAACGAAAAGTGGCCCGTGGTGATGGTCGGCCTGGACCTCACGCATCAGGCGCTGGCCACCGACGAAGTAGTGGAACGCATCGCAAAAATCGGCACCAACCCGGCCAAATTCGTGCTTGAACTGATGGAATTCTTCAAGAAGACCTACAAGGATGCGCAGGGCTTCGACTTCCCGCCGGTCCACGATCCGTGCGCCGTCGCCTACGTCATCGACCCCACCGTGATGACCACCCGCAAGGTCCCCGTCGACATCGAGCTGCAGGGCAAGCTCACCCTGGGCATGACCGTTGCGGACTTCCGCGCGCCCGCCCCGGAGGACTGCCACACGGCCGTGGCTGTTGACCTGGACCACAAGAAGTTCTGGGATTTGGTCACGGACGCGATCGAACGGATTGGCGAACCAACGCTCGACGACGGAGCTAACGCCACGGCTGCGGCGGACGTCACCGACGCTGCAGCGGCAGTGGCAGCAGAAGAGGCCAAGTAATGTCCATCCCCGCAGAAACCAAGTCCACGCGCGGCAATGTCACTGCCCTCATGGTCGCCCTGCTGGCAGCTTGCGTAGCCTTCCAGCTCAACGCCTCCATGCTCAGTCCCGCCTTGGTCACCATGGGCAATGAGCTCCAGACCGACCAAGCAACCATCGGCCTCTCCCAGACCTGGTTCTTCACGGCCCGCCGCACTGTTCTCCCTCTTCCTCCCCCGCCTCAGCGACATCGTGGGCCGCAAGAAGATCCTTGTGGGCATGATGCTCCTGATGGCAGTTGGTTCAGTCATCGCCGCACTCGCACCCGATGTCACGTGGCTCTTCGTAGGCCGCATCATCCAGGGTGTCAGCGGTCCCACCGTCCCGCTCTGCCTCATCATGCTCCGTTCCGCAGTGAGCAGCCCCCGCAAATACGGCACGCTCATGGGCCTCATCACCGCGGTGAACGGTGGGGTGGCCGGCGTCGACTCGTTCGTGGGCGGCTACTTCGCCGAGAACTTCGGATTCCGCAGCATCTTCTGGCTCATGGTGGCCCTGGCACTCGTGGCTACGGTTCTGATCGCTGTCCTGGCCGGTGAAAGCAAACCTGCTGCCGGAACCACCATGGACTGGCTGGGCGTCTTCTTCATCGTGATCGCCGTGGGCGCACTGTTGACGGCACTGAACGAAGGCTCCAAGCTGGCAGCGGCCTTCGACGCCGGCACCTTGACCCTCGCAGTCGCCCTCATCCTGGTTGCCGCCGTCGCGTTCTTCGCCTTCTGGACTGTTGAAAAGCGCGCCAAGCAGCCCATGGTCGAAACCGTGCACCTGCGGCAGCGTTCCACGTGGGCTCCGCTTTTGACCACCACACTGACCATGACCGGTATCTTCGCCGTCATTAATGGGATCGTCCCTGCCTTCGTTCAGGCGGCCGAACCCGGCTTCGGCGTCGGTCCCACCGAGATGTCACTCATGATCCTCACGCCGTACGCACTGCTGGGTTGGCTCTTCGGCCCGATCAGCGGCAGGCTCGCCCCGGTCCTCGGCTACACGAAGGTCCTTCGCATCGGCCTGGTGGGCAGCCTCGTAGCCTTGGCGATCATCGCGCTCTTCGGCCTGAACAACCTGCCGATGATGATCGTGGGCACGGCCTTGCTGGGCATCATGTACGCCGGTACCGTCAACATCATGCTGAACGGACTCGGTGTGGTCCTCTCGCCCCTAGGCAATCCGGGCTTCCTTCCCGGAATGAACGCGGGCGCCTTCAACCTCGGCGCCGGCCTGAGCTTCCTGGTCCTGCCCGCGGTCCTCGTTGCAACGTCGGCACTGGGCGACGCAAAGGCGTCGTACCTCACCGTTGTGGTGGTGGGTCTCGCCATCACCCTCGCCGCCTTCGGAGCCTCACTGCTGATCCCCAAACCGGTTGATGCCGAAGTCACCGAAGGTGCGGACAACGAGACATCCGAGAAAGAGGTCACCGCATGAGCACAGAAGCCAAAGCACCCACGGCGGGGATCGTCGTCGTCGGCTCCCTGAACGCCGATTTGACGATCTACTGCGACCGCCTCCCGAAGCCCGGCGAGACGGTCCACGGCAATGGTTTCGCCGTAAATCCCGGTGGCAAGAGTGCCAACCAGGCGGTGGCGGCCAGCAAGCTCGGTGCCCAGGTCAGCCTGGTGGGCGCAGTGGGCGATGACGCCAACGGCACCATGCTCCTGGAGTCGACCGCCAACGCCGGCGTGGACGTTACCCGCGTCCGACGTTCAGATGCCGCGACGGGCGTCGCGGTCATCTCGGTGGATGCCGGCGGCGAGAACAGCATCATCATCTCGGCCGGGGCAAACGGGACTCTAACCCCGGCGGACGTGCGCGCGGCAGCGGACACCTTCAACAATGCTGCGGTGGTCTGCCTCTGCCTTGAAGTCGCGATCGATACTGTGATCGCCGCTGCACAAGCAGGGCACGACGCCGGCGCTACCGTCTTGTTGAACCTCTCGCCTTACGCGGAGGTGCCGGAGGTCCTGGCCGAGTTGAGCGACGTACTGCTGGTCAATGCGCACGAGGCCTCACTGTTCCTTGGTGGCGAAGCCGACGTTCCTGCCGCCGACGCGGAGGCCGAAGCGTGGGAGCCGGTACGTAGCCAGTTTGCTGACCGGGGTTTGCAGCGCGTGCTGGTAACGCTGGGCGCCCACGGGTCTGTTGTGCTGGATTCTTTGGCCCGGGGTACCCAGGACCAGATCACGCGCATTCCCCCTACCCGCGTTTCGGCCGTCGACACCACGGGTGCCGGTGATGCTTTTACGGGGGCGGTCGCTGCACGCCTGGCTGCCGGAGACTCCCTCGCCGACGCCGCCGGGTTCGCCTCAGTGGCTGCCGCGTTGGCCGCCACGAAGAAGGGCACCCAGGCCGCCTATCCCAGCATCGCGGATGTGGAGCGCTTGCGGAGCGTTTAGTCCAAGCGTCCCAGGTGGGTTAGCGGGACTTGCGGGCTGCGCGTTGGGCCGAGCGCTCCACTGCCTTGCGGGTGAGGGCGCCGTGGCCAGCCATGAGCTTGGGGACCACAACGTAGACCGCGGCCGGGACCACAAGCGCCGTCAGCAGGAGTGCCCGAAGGATAGGGTGCCACGGCTCCATGATTGGCCCGAGCAACAGCATGCCGATGGATACCAAGGGGAAGATCGCGAGCCAGGTGATCAGTGCCCTCACGTGGACGGAGGGAACTTTCGGGCGAGCCGGGACTGCGGGTGACGAGGACTGAACGGCGTTTACCGGCGTTGTTTGAGTGGTCATGGCATTCTCCAACCAGATAGTTGCATTTAGCTTGGTCCCACCATAACCGCACTCGGGAGCAAATACAACTAGTTAGTTGGGAAATGGTAATCTGTAGTTATGGCATGGGACACAGAACGCACCAAGTCACTCCTGCTCGAGGCGGCGACGTCCGAGTTTTGCGCGCGCGGACTTGCCGGGGCCCGGATTGACCGCATCGCGGCTGAGGCGGGTGTCAACAAGGAACGTATCTACCAGTACTTCGGCAACAAGAACGGCCTTTTTGACGCGGTTATCGTCGCGGCGCTCAGCTCCCTCATGGACGAAGTACCCATTCATGGAAAGGGTCCGGAGGCCATGGCTGACTACGCTGGCCGGCTCTTTGACCACCACCAAAAAGATGCGACCGCGCCGCGCCTCCTCTTCTGGGAAGGCCTGGAACGCGGCGCTGAAGTTGTGGGCCTGCCCAAACGGATGGCCAACTGTGCGTCCAAGGTCAACAGCACCATTGCAGCCCTTCCTGGAATCTCAAGGGAAGACGCCGGCGATCTCCTCATCACCATCGTGAGTCTTTGCGATGCCGCGCCCGTGCTGCCTGCACTCGATGGGCTCATGGCCGGGAACGACCCCGGCCGCCTCGAAAGGCGACGCGCCGCCGTCGTGCGTACCGTCTACCTGACTGCCTCCGCGCTGGCTGCGGAAGCGGCACCTGCCGGGTCGTCGGCCACAGAAATTGCGCCAGCCTCAGTGGCCCAGTAGCCGCCCCTCATACACCCTGTGACAGCTTTGACAGGAAAAGTGACTTCGTTGTGAAGTGGCCCCTAGCCAAGAAGGGGTGCCATCAACCATGCTTGCTGCATGTACTCAACGACGAGCCCATACCGCATCATCACGGTCTGCACTGGAAACATCTGCCGCTCGCCCATGGCAGCGCTCATGCTTACCGAAGCCTTCGAAGCGGAAGGGCTCGGCAAGCTGGTCGTAGTGGACTCAGCAGGCACCACCGGGTACGAGGTGGGGCACCCGATCGATCCCCGGGCGGCCCGCAAACTGACCGCCCACCACATCGCTTCCGAGGATCACGTCGCACGCCAGTGGCGGCAGGAGTGGTTCGCTGAGCGGGATCTCATCCTGGCGCTGGACGTCGATCATTTCGGCTGGCTCCAGGAGGGCGCGCCGGATCGCGAATCGCTGGCCAAAGTCCGGATGCTGCGCAGCTTCGATCCCATGATGGCTGGGCGCAGTTCCCTGGATTTGGGCATCGAGGATCCCTGGTACGGCGGCCACACCGACTTCGACAACACCTGGACCCTCATCAAAGCCGCCATTCCAGGCATTGTGCGCCACGTGGGCGCTGCCCTTGCGGAAGACCCAAGGAGTAGCGCCAGCGACGTCCGGGACGGAGCCACCGAGCACCAGCAGGTAACCTCTATGTCATGACCCCTGCACCCGTGATCATCGCCGTCGACGGGCGGTCCGGCGCGGGCAAGACCACGCTGGCCGTCGAGCTGGCGGCCCGCCTTCGGGAGCACCACAAGGTTTCCCTTTTCCATCTGGAAGACATCTATCCCGGCTGGAACGGCCTTGCCACAGGCATCGAACGATACATCGCAACGGTCCTGACGCCCTTGAGCCAAGGCGAGGCAGCAGAGTGGGTCAGCTGGGATTGGGAAAAGCATTACGACGGCGCGCTGCACGTAACACTGCCAGCCGAAATCGTGATCGTCGAGGGTGTCGGGGCTGCAGCAATCGCCGCGCGCCCCATGCTGGACGCGATCGTCTGGGTCGAATCCCCCGGTGACGACCGCCGTCGCCGGGCTTTGGCCCGTGACGGAGATACCTACGAACCCTACTGGGACACCTGGGCCGCGCAGGAAGACCTTTGGCTCGAAGCTGACCCTGTCATCGGCGCAGCAGACATCCGTGTGCAAAACCTCGCGGATGGCAACGCCCCGGACGACGTCCTGCAGGCCATGCGGTACCTGCCGTCGCTGGCAGCGATCCTCTCGCCGGAACTCAGCGCGCGCCGCGGCCTGCAGCTCCGGTCCGAAAAGATCAGCGCCGCTCCTCACGCCGAGGCGCTCTTCCAGAACCTCTACGGTTCCTCGGCCAACGCTGTCTGGTTGGATTCCTCCAACGCATCCGCGGTTTCAGGGACGTCCCAGGCCGCTGCCCGAAGCCGCTTCAGCATTCTGGCGGACGACGGCGGCACGTTCGGACAGTCCGTCCAGCACCGTCAGGGAACCACCCAGGTAACGGCCGGAACAGCCACCGTGGAAACCGCCGGACCCTTCTTCCGCTGGCTCGATTCCGTATGGGGACGCCGGGCCGTGCGCGCACCCCGCGGCTACGATGGCCAGTTCACGCTCGGCTGGTTGGGTTATCTGGGCTACGAGCTCAAGCGGGAAACCGGGGGGAACGACGTCCAGGCCGGGACTCCCGACGCCGCCCTGCTCTTCGCTGGACGGGCGGTGGTGCTGGATCATCGCGAGCACACTGTGTGGCTGCTCGCCTTGGACGCGCCCGACGCCGATGACTGGTTCCGCGAGGCTCGAACCGCCGTCGGGGCTGCTTCAGCCGCCCCTGTTTCCGCCGTCGGGCCGGCTTCCGAGGTGGCTCCGGAATTCACTTGCCGTGACAGCGCGACGGACTACAAGCGCAAAATCGCCGACGCCCAGCATGAAATAAGCGAAGGCAACTCATACGAGGTCTGCCTGACCACCATGCTTGAAGCCCCTGCCGGCGGGCTTGATCCGTGGGAGAGCTACCGGGCATTGCGTCGCCGCAATCCGGCACCCTTCGCCAGTTACCTTCGGTTCGGCGAGCTGGTTGTCGCGAGCACTTCGCCCGAACGCTTCCTGCGGATTCTCTCCGACGGCGGCATGCGGGCCGAGCCGATCAAAGGCACGCGTGGGCGTTCCGCCGACCCCACGGAGGACGCCGAACTGCGCCGCGACCTGGAGACGTCGCTGAAGGACCGCGCCGAAAACATCATGATCGTGGACCTGCTGCGAAATGACCTGAGCCATTTCGCCATTCCGGGCTCGGTGACGGTCAGCCGCTTGTGCGCGATCGAAAGCTACGCCACGGTGCATCAAATGGTGAGCACCGTGGACGCGCACCTCCGCCCTGGCGCTCCGCGGGCAGAGGCGGTGGCTGCGGCCTTCCCTGCCGGTTCAATGACCGGGGCGCCGAAAATCAGCACCATGGACATTCTTGACCAGCTTGAGGCGGGCCCCCGCGGTATCTATTCGGGAGCAATCGGCTACTTCTCGCTGAATGCTGCCACGGACCTCGCCGTCGTGATCCGAACCCTGGTTGTTAACCCTGACGACGACGGCGGGCGCGCGCTGAGCCTGGGCGTTGGCGGGGCAATCACCGCCGATTCGGTGGCCGACGACGAGTACGAAGAGATCCGGACCAAGGCGTTTGGCGTGTTGTCGACGCTCGGGGCCGACTTCCCCGGCTGAGGACTATTGGAGCGTCGCGGTCAATCTCGCGACGTTATCCACATACTTGGCCAAGGGGGGTCTGTCCATCCAGTCGTCCAACGTAAGCTCACGGGATACCTCGCGATACGTGGACTCCACGGCCCGCATGAGGTTCACGGTTTCGGCGCCCAGCAGCATCACCGAAACTTCCATGTTCAGGGAGAAGGAGCGCATGTCCATATTGCTGGAACCGAGAACCGCAACTTCGTCGTCGATCGTGAAGTGCTTGGCGTGGAGTACGTACGGCGCCCGGTACAGGTAGATGCGGACACCCGCTTCCAACAGTGCTTCGTAGTAGGAGCGTTGGGCGTGGTGGACCAGGAATTGGTCACCCTTTTCCGAGACAAAGAGCTCCACATCCACGCCGCGCTGGGCAGCTGTAGTGATCGCATAGAGCAGGGAGTCATCAGGCACGAAGTATGGGCTGCAGATGGAGATCCTGTGCTGCGCCGAGTAGATCAGCGTATTGAACAGGCGCAGGTTGTTCTCGGTGGCGAACCCTGGACCACTGGGGACCACCTGGGCCGTGACCTGTCCCGGGGAGGGCTGGGCGGGAAGGCGAAGCTGGCTCTCGAGTGATTCGTCGGTTTCGCTGAGCCAGTCGGTCGCGAAAACTACGTTGAGGGTGGCCACAATCGGCCCTTCAAGCCGGGCCATGAGTTCAACCCATTGACGGCCCGCACGGCGATGCTTGGGATTGTTATAGGAGGGCTCGATCAGGTTCTGGGAGCCGGTGAAGGCCAGCGTCCCGTCAATGACCAGGATCTTGCGGTGGTTCCTGAGATCAGGGCGGCGCCACTGGCCGTGGATGGGCAGCAGTGGCAACATCCGCTTCCACTGGATCTTGCCTGCCTTGAGCCGGCGGACCAAGCGGCGGTAGCCCTTGATGCGCAGCGTTCCGATGTGGTCAAAGAGCAGCCTGACGGTGACACCCCGCTCGGCGGCCTTCTCCAGTTCAGTGAGCAATTCATCCGTTACGAAGTCGCTGCTCATGATGTAGAACTCTGCGTTGACGTAGTCCGTAGCACCCCGCACTGCTTCGGCCATGGCTTTAATGGACTCCTGGTAGCCAGGAATGAGCTCCACCTTGTTGCCATCAACCATGGGCAGCGAGCCAAGGCGATGGTTCAACTCACCCGCCGACTTCACCCACTCCGGGCCAGGATAGGTGCTGACGGGGTCGGCCAGGTCGGAGGTTACAGCGCGAACACGATGGTTCACTTGTTCCTGCTGCTCACGCCGGCGCTTGGACAAACGGAAATTGCCAAAAAGCAGGAAGAGCACGAACCCAACGGTGGGGACGAGGAAAACAGCCAGAAGCCAGGCCATGGCCGTTGTGGGGCGACGGTTTCCGGGAATGATGCCCAGCAGCACGATGCGCATGATGACTTCCGCAATGGCCCAAGCACCTAAAAGCCAGGTCCATTCCGGGCCAATCGGAAAAGGAAAAAGCACTCCACAACCCCCACGGTCCAAGAACTAACGGTGACCACAGCCTATCCGCCCGCCGTGCAGGAGGGCCGCACCGGGGTGCCGCACTAAGCTGGGAACATGACTTCTCCTGCCCCCACGGTTCTCGTTTTCCTGGACCCGGCCCTTCGAAAACGGCCGCATTGCCGATTCCAGCCAGCCCCAGCTCATGGCCACGGACCTGGGCGCTACCCGTGGCGACGGCGTGTTCGAGTCCCTTCTGGCCGTGCAGGGCAGGGCGCGCAAAGTGCAGGCACACCTGAACCGGCTGGGCACTTCCGCAGCTGCCTTGGACTTGTTTATTCCGGAGCAGGACGTCTGGCGAAGGGCGATTGACACCGCGATCACGGAGTTCCGCACGGTGCACCCCGCGCCGACACCCGAAGAGGACGAAGTCGTCATCAAACTGATCGTGACCCGTGGCGTTGAAGGTGCGGCGAGCCCCACATGCTGGGTACAGGCCTCGCCCTCACCCGCAGGCAGCCGCCGGCAGCGCGAGACGGGCATCGACGTCGTCCTCCTGGACCGCGGCTTCGACACCGAAGCCGGCGAGCGCGCGCCGTGGCTGCTGCTGGGCGCCAAGACGCTCTCCTACGCCGTGAACATGGCTGCGCTGCGTTACGCCCACAAGCAGGGTGCCGATGACGCTATCTTCACCTCCACGGATGGCCGCGTCCTTGAGGGGCCGACGTCCACTGTGTTGCTCGCCCACCTCGAGACAGTGGACGACGGCGAGGGTTCCGTCAGGACTGTTCGTCGCCTCATCACGCCGCAACTGGATAGCGGCATTCTCCCCGGTACATCGCAGGGCGCGCTGTTCGCCGCCGCGAAGGCTGCCGGCTGGGAGCTCGGGTATGGGCCGCTGGTGCCGCAGGACCTGTTCGAGGCGGACGCCGTTTGGCTCATTTCGAGCATCCGCTTGATCGCGCCCGTGAATCACATCAACGGCCACGAGATCGGTACTCCCGCTGTCCGGAAGCAGCTCACTGCCGAACTGAATGAGCTGTTTGCCGGGATCGAGTAATTCCGGCCGGCCAGACTGAGGCCTACTCTGCTCCGCTTGGAACCTAGCAGATGACAAGTAGAGTAATTGCTCGCATGACTTATTGATAAGGAACTCTTGGTCTCAGCAGTGACCTTCACGGGGGTTCAATCGCGTTCCTTATCCTCCTTGAAATGGGCGTCCGTCATGTGATGAATCTTGTTCTCGTGTTAGTTGGATCACGTCCTCCCAACACCATTTGAGACTTTGCTGGCTAACTTCCCGGAGGGAATATGGGACACAGCTCCCCCACAACAGCCGAGGCATCGGCACCCGAGGCGCAGTCGGAGACTGGCGCCTCACAGGCAGGGCTTCGCCGATCCATGGAGGCCCGGCACCTGGTGATGATTGCCATGGGTGGCGTCATCGGCTCAGGCCTTTTCGTCAGCTCGGGTTACACCATTGCCACCGCGGGCCCTTTGGGCGCCGTTCTCGCGTTCCTTATCGGAGCCGTGGTGGTCTACCTGGTGATGGCATGCCTCGGGGAACTCGCCGTTGCGTTCCCCGTTTCAGGTGCCTTCCACATTTACGCTGCCAGGACCATCGGACCTGCCACCGGTTTCGCCACGGCCTGGCTCTACTGGCTTTGCTGGGCGGTGGCGTTGGGTTCCGAATTCACTGCCGCCGGCCTGCTCATGCAGCGCTGGTTCCCTGGCGTCGACGTCTGGATCTGGTGCTTCATATTCGCCAGCGTCCTGTTCACCCTCAATGCCATCTCATCGCGCGTCTTCGGTGAATCAGAGTTCTGGTTCGCGCTCATCAAGGTTGCCGCCGTCGTCGGCCTGATTGTCTTGGGCGGCGCCGCTTTGATGGGCTTCCACCCGCTCGCCGCAGGCGACTACCCGTCGCTCACGAGCAACTTCAGCACACCCGAGGGGCTGTTCCCCAACGGCTTCACGGGCGTCTTCGTCACCTGCCTGGCAGTCTTCTACGCCTTCTCAGGCTCCGAATTGATCGGTGTGGCCGCCGGCGAAACATCCAATCCCGGCGCCAACATCCCCAAGGCCATGCGGACCACCGTCATCCGTCTCATGATCTTCTTTGTCGGGGCGATCACCGTCATCGCAGCGACCATCCCCTACGAGAAGGTCAGCGTGGACGAAAGCCCGTTCGTCACCGTTTTCTCGATGCTCGGCATTCCGTTCGCTGCGGACATCATGAATTTCGTGATCATCACCGCCCTGTTGTCTGCTGGAAACTGCGGACTGTACTCCTGTGCCCGCATGCTCTTCTCGCTGGCCGACGAAGGACACGCCCCCAAGGCGTTCAGGAAGCTGACCAAGCGTGGCATCCCGATGATTGCCCTGTGCGTCAGCATGCTCGGTGGCCTTGCCTCGCTGATCAGCAGCATTGTGGCGCCGGCCACCGTGTACCTGGTTCTCGTCTCGATCGCCGGCTTTGCAACTGTGGGCGTGTGGATGTCCATCGTGGCCTCGCACTTCGTGTACCGGCGCACGTTTATCAGAAACGGCGGCGACCTCAGCACGCTCCCTTACAAGGCACCGTTCTTCCCTCTGGTTCCGATCCTTGCGTTCGCGCTGTGCGTTGTGTCCCTGATCGGCATTGCCTTTGACCCCAACCAGGTAGCGGCCCTGCTGTTCGGCATCCCGTTCGTAGGGGCTTGCTACGCGTTCTTCTACTTCAAATACGGACGACGCGCCAAGATTGCCGTGGGTTCCTGACCTTCTTTGGCGGCAGATCAGCCCCTGTGCAACCCATTCCGGCTGCGCAGGGGCTGATGTTGTTTGAAAGCAGGTCAGGACGCCAAACGGCCTCCCAAGTTCAGGACTTCGGCTTGGCCGTCCTGACGGGGTGCTCGCTCAGGATGGACAGGCGGTTGAAGGCGTTGATCCCAATCGCGGCCATGCAGAGAACACTGATTTGCTCGTCGTTGTAGTGTTCCCGGGGCCCGCTCGAAGAGTTCAGGGCTCGGCCGTGACGTGCTCATCCGGGTGATCTGCTCAGTGATTTCCATGGCCACCCGCTCAGCCGGTTCAAACAGCGCCACTTCCTTGTAGACAGCCACCAAGGACAAACGCTGTTCTGTTTCGCCGTACCCCAAGGCCCGGCGATGGTGCAGGTCCAGACAGAATGCGCAGCCGTTGATCTGCGACGCAAGGTAGTTCAGAAGTTCGATGGTCCGGCGTGGGACACCCGTGCGGTCGGCTTCTCCAACCACCTGTTGGGCATAGTGGCTCAGCGTTGCGTACAGCTCGGGCTGTTGCTTATCCAGATAGCCGGCGAGACGTGCTTTTGTTTCCTGTTCAGGCATGCTTGGAGCCTAGCGCAACTGGTATGGAGTGCCGGAGTGAGAGGCATCCACCCTCGGAGTAGCACCGGCTCGAAATCAAATAGAGATGGGCGGTGGAAGCCGCATTATCGACATTTTATGACCACTTCATCACAAGCTGGAAATGAGACTTGACTACTAATCGATGCAAATGGAGCACCCACCCAAGGACGCAAATAAATACGCTTCCACTTTCTATTGCGCCCTCATTCCAACAGTGGTTCACTGAGGCGCAGTGATCCCTGCTGGGGCGGGAGAACTCCCTCTCTGTCCGGCAGGACACACTGTTTTCACTACGCCGTGGGAACAGAATGTTGATGGAGGGCATCATTGTGAGTGCAGTTTCTTCGTCCCAAAATTTCAACCACGGGTTTCCTACGCCCGGCCCCCAGGATCCTTCCCCGCAGAAGGTCATGGACCACGTATTTTTCCTCAACCAGGAAGAATGGAAAGACGTCCGCGAAACGGAACAATTCGATCATATTGTCATCGGCAGCGGGTTCTGCGGGTACGCGTTCGCGGAGAGGACCCTGACCGTTAACCCCCAAGCCAGGATCCTGGTTATTGAGCGGGGTCCGTTCTTCCTGCCCCAGCATTTTCAGAACCTTCCGTTGCCCTATCGCGAGACCCTGGGCGGCCTTTCTGAAACATTCCCATGGACGCTGGCTGCCGCCACGGCCAACCAACCCGCCGGCAAGATCTCCTGGCAGCACGGAATGGTTCCGTTCTATGGTGGCCGCTCCATTATGTGGAGCGCTTGGTGTCCGCGACCTGAAGAGGACGAGATGCGCGGGTGGCCACGCGCAGTCATGGATGCCGCAAAAGCGCACTTCACCACCGCAGAGGATCTGCTGAATGTGGTCAGCGTCGACCAAATCGACGCCGGGGCGTCTGCCGACGTCGTGGATCTCATCAACAACACCCGGCCCGTCTACGGGATCATGCAGAAGGCACTTCAGGACCGGCTGGCGGCCGGCTTGCACAAGATTGACTCCGCCACCCGCTCCATGCCGGCACCATTGGCAGCAGCTTCGGGCGCGACCTCAGGCATTGACTTCGCCAAATTCTCAACGCCATCGGTGCTGCTTGAACTATCGGACAGGCAGCAACGGCTGGCGGCCGCAGGCAAGGGATCTCCACTCCGCATCGTTACGGACTGCACTGTCAACAGCATCATCCAGCAGGACGGCCGGGCCACAGCGCTCGATACCAGCCGCGGTGTGGTGAACATCGGAGACGCAAACCTGGTGCTTGCCATGGGCACGTTGCCACCTGCCACCCTGGTCCTCAATTCCTTCCCCGAAGTGCCTGGAGTTGGTGAGCAGTTCAGCGCCCACTTCATTACGTCCGTCGTTGCCAGGGTCCCCCGCAAGGACTTCGAGTTCTGCGAGGCCCTGGGCGAGTTGGAACTGGCCGCCATCTACATGGCAGGCATGAGTCCCGCGGGCATGCAGTACCACGTGCAGCTCTCAGTGCTCTCGGATCGGAGCCCGGACAAGAACGCCCAGAAGTCCGAGCGTTACGCACCTGACGTCGTTGCCACCGCCTCGCTGGCCCAATTGCAGTCCTCAGAGGACTACCTGGTGTTCGTGTGCGCGGTACTGGGCGAGCTGGACATCGATAACCCGGAAAACCACCTGCGCTATTCCGGTGGAGCGGACCCCACCAACAACGTGACTCTTCAGGTGCTGGCCAACTCCACGGACGATGCCACATGGGACACCATGGACGAGGGCACTTTCCAGATGTTGGAACGCGTCCTGTCACCTGACGGCGCGGATCATGTTGAGTATTGGCACGGCGATCCGGACACCGGAACCTGGGGATCGGACCGGCCCGGCATTCCCGAGCGCCGCGTCCCGGGACTCGTGCACGAGAGCTCCAGCCTTCCCATCGGCGAGGACGAGGACTCCACCGTCGGCACCGACTACCGCCTCAACGGCGTCGAAAATGTCTATGTCGCGGGCGGTTCGCTGTGGCCGACCGGCGGGTCCTGGAACCCAACCATGACCATGGTTGCGTTGACGCAGGACCTCGCCGAACGGTTGGAGGCCGACGGCGGCACGGGAGTTGCGCTGTGACCGCGGTTCCGGCCCTGGACCCGGCAGTCCTGCCCACCTTGCCGCCGATGACAGTTGCCGACGTCCTGGACAGGCAGGATGGCGTCTATTGGGTGGTCAAGGACGCGAATTCCGTTTTCCTGTGGGTGAACCAAAACTTCGCCGACCTCGTGGGGATGACCAAGAACCAGTTGATTGGGCATCAGGACTCGCGGGCAGCCCATGTTGCCCATGACAAGGAGGTGATGGCCAGCGGAAAACCCCTGCTCAATTTCCACGAAGTCATCGAGGTTCCGTTGAAGGATGGCGGGACGGTGAACGTGGACATCGTGACCCAGAAGGGGCTCCTCCGGTCGCTGGACACCGGGGCCATCATCGGGATCACTGTCTGTTTCTCACTCGCGGATCCCCCAAATGACTGACGTGGATCTGGCAGGCGGGAGCCCAGGCATCCACTTCGCCAGCCCGGACGCGGCCAGCCCCGACGCGAAGGAGTGGATCAAGCGGTTGGACATGACGCCGTCGGGCGTTGGCGGCTGGTTCGCGCCGGCAATGGTGAGCGACGAGCTAATCGCCGGGCGGGCATTGCCACCTCGCTTTGGCAGTGACCATCCGCTGTACAGCTCCAACTGGTATTTGTTGCAGGCGGGCGAAGTCCTCCAGCTGCACACTTTGAAGCAGGACGAGCTGTGGTTCTTCCATCTGGGCACACCCATCCGGCTGCACGTTTTTTCGCAGACAGAGGGGTACTCATCAACGGTCTTCGGTCCGGATCCGGAGGCTGGTGAGATTCTGCATGGCGCGGCGCCGCATTCCACGTGGTTCGGGGCTGAGTTGGCTGGGGACGGGTTTGTCCTGGTGAGCTGCAGCCTGTCCCCCGGCTATGAACCGAGCGATTCCGCGAAGCCCACGAGCGAAGATGTGGAGGCACTCGTGGCGCAGTTCCCTGGTCAGTCGGAGTTGATCAGGAGGCTCGCGGCCGGCTAACCGCCGCTGAAGGGTGCGCCCGTAAGAGGCGGGTGCACCCTCCAGCGGGGCGTGAAGTGAGAGAACATCCGCCCAAAAGCCGCTGGAAGTGAGAGAAGAACCGCCCAAAGACCGCTGGAAGTGAGAGAACATCCGCCCAAAAGCCGCTGGAAGTGAGAGAAGATCCGCCCAAAAGCCGTTGGAAGTGAGAGAGCAAGCTATTCGGTGGCGTCGCGGGCCAGGTGGATGCCGTTCTCTGCCAGCCACACCGGGTTGAAGGCCTTGCTGAGGTAGTTCGTTCCGGCGTCGGGCGCTATGGCAACAACCACCGAGCCGTGGGGTGCGGCGCGGGCCACGCGCAGGGCAGCAGCCACCGCGAGTCCGGACGATGGACCCAGCGCCAGCCCTTCTTCGTCAAGGAGGCGATGCACCGTGGAGTAGACCTCGTCGTTGGGGATGCGCAGGAAACGGTCAACAATGGAGCGGTCAAAGGCCTTGGGCCATTCAGCCTGTGGCCAGGAGTTACCCACGCCGTCCACCAGGATCTCCCCGGGATGGCCACCACTGTAGGCGGAGCCGTAGGGGTCTGCGCCTATCACTTCAACATGCCCGCCCGGCCGCGATGCTGCAACCTTCTCTTTCAGGAACCGGCCGTTGCCGCTAATGGTCCCGCCGGTTCCGATGCCGGCCACGAAATGCGTCACCAGGCCGTGGGTCTGCTCCCAAATCTCGGGCCCGGTAGTTTGGTAGTGCGCGGCAGGATTGGCAGGGTTGTCGAATTGCATGGGCCGCCACGCACCGGGCGTTTCGGCCGTGATCCGCGCTGCCACAGCGCGGGCGTTCTCCGGCGATTCGGAGGGCGCGCCCCAGTCTGTCAGCACCACGCGCGCACCATAGCTGTGGAGCGCGGCCAGCTTCTCCTGGGAGATGGTGTCGCCCGTAACCACCACCACGGGGTGCCCAGTCAGGCGCCCAATGAGCGCCAGCCCGATCCCGGTATTACCGGACGTGCTCTCCACAATGGTTGCGCCCGGCTGTAAGTCTCCTGAGCGCTCGGCCGCCCGGACCATGCTCAGCGCTGTACGGTCCTTTATGGATCCGCCCGGGTTCTCGGACTCAAGCTTGATGTGGATGGTGCTGCCCAATCCACGGCCCAGGGCTTCCAATTTGACCAGCGGAGTGTTGCCCACTTTATCCAGGACGGAGGCATCCAGGCCATCCGGCAGCCCTTCCGCCGCATGTGCGCCCTGTTTCCTGATTGCGGTACTCACGTGGTCCCCTCCCTTTGAGCCATAGGCGGCAATTCCAGCGCCACCACGTCACGCAATTCACGTCGGGCGCGCTCCACCAGGTCCGGAGCGGACGGCCGATCTGCCAGCACATCAGCCAGCCGGCCCGCGACGGCGCCGGCCCCCTTCCCAAGCGGTTGGGCGGCCCCCGCTTCGAACAACAGATACGACGCCGTCAGAGCCTCAATAGCAAGCAATTTCTCCAAGGGCCTCCAAGGACCTTTCAAGTTGCTGCAACGCCAGCGGCGCCAAAGTGGAGTGGTCCTCGACGTCGGCCGAGAGTGTGGGTGCCCCGAGCGTCGCCGGCGCTGCCAGGAACTTCAGTTCGGACAGCAGTCCTGCTGCGGAGTACCAGAGCAGCCCGGGCAACTCCTCCTGCACAAGCCCTGCGGCCGGTCCGGACCCGGAAACCGCATTCGACGACGACCCCTCCAGGTGCCTGGCGGCAGCCTCCAGATGCCTGGCCCGGATCACCCGTTGTGGCGGATACAGTTTGGCGATGCGCCGCTCGCTGGAGATCCCCACGTGCGCCAACGCAAGCCGCAGGCCCTCAAAGGAAAGAGCCAGCTGCATCGGTTGGAAGTTCCCTCCGGACACCATTTGCCCGCTTTCAATATCAACCAGGGGGTTGTCGCCACGCCCGTTGAGCTCCACGCTCAACGCAGCGCCGAGTTGTGAAACCAGGGAGCGAAAAGCGCCATGCGTCTGGGGCGCAGATCGGAATGACAAAGCGTCCTGGACCGAGACTTCGGGACGAACGTCCTCCAACCATCCGCCGCGCAAAAGGTAACGGACGGCGGCCGCCGAGTCCTTCTGTCCGTCCACCGCCTTGCCCGCTTGGATAGCCGGCGAAAACGGGCTGAGGTTCCCGCCGCCGTCGTACCTTGCAATGGCTTCAAGCGAGAGGGAAAGCGCGACGTCGGCGAGTTCCGCCAGCTGTTGCAGGCGCACCAAGGCGAGGGTGCCGGCCCCCACCGAGTAGGCGTTTGCGCTGACCAGGGCCAGGGCCTCACCGGGCGCGAGCCGCAGCGGCTGAAGACCGGCGTCGGCGAGCGCTTTCGCCCCGGGTACCAGGGTGCCGTTCGCGTCGATCGCTTCACCTTCACCGATGGCGACGGCGGCGACGGCGGCCAGCTGGGTGAGGTCCGAGGAGCCGACTGAGCCTTCGCGCGGGATGGCGGGAAGAACCCCACGGTTGAGCAGTTCCGCATAGAACCGGGCTGTCTCCGGCCGCACGCCGGAGCCGCCGCGGCTGAAGCCGATGAGCCGGGCGAGGATCACAGCGCGGGCGGAGGGCCGGTCCAGATGCGCGCCCACGCCGCTGTTGTGGTATCTGACTACTTGGATTTGATAGGCAAGAACCGATTTCTCCTCCACGGCCGTATCCCGTCCGGATCCGAGGAGGGTGTTCAGGCCGTAGATTCTCTGCCCTGAGGTCGCAGCGCGCTCCAGCACTTCGCGTGAGCGGCCGATCAAAGACAACGCATCATGGTTGAGTTTCACGTGAAACGCCGGATCCAAGGCAGCCTGCGCTACGCGCTCAGGGTCCACCGGCGATGTGCCGATCAAGAGGGTCCGGGGCTCGGAGGACATCGTCAGAAGTCCAGAAGATTCTGGCGGAAGCCACCGTCGCCGTAACTCTTCCTCAACAGGCCACGGCGGCGCAGTTCGGGAGTGAGCTTGTCCAAGACGCCGTGTACGGTGACGGGGTCCACGAAGCCGGAGAAGAGGAAGCCGTCGCCACCCACAGCCTCGCCGGTCCCCTCGAGATAGTCCGCGATTTCACCAACCGTGCCGATGATCGAATCGCCGGCGCCACCGCTGCGTGCCTGAAGGATCTGGCGCAGGGTAGACCCCGGAGGCGCCGCCTTGGCGAAGTGCTCCAAGGTGCCTTGGTTGCTGTTGGTGCTCAATTCGGGCAACGGCGCATCAAGGTCGAATTGCTTGAAGTCGATCACGGACAGGTAGGAGATCGAATTGAGCTGGCTGTCGATATCACGCTGGGTAAGCTCCCGGCGCTGGGCACGCAACTCCCCGGCCTCGGCCGATGAACCTACGACGGTGGGCTTCAGCACGAAAAGTACCTTGACGTCGTCGGGGTTCCTGCCCGCCTTGGCAGCCTCGGCACGGATGGAATCCCGGTAGGCCTTCATGCCGTCAACGCCACGGGCCAAGGCGATCGCCACGTCTGCATGCCCACCCGCGAACGCTTTGCCGCGGGGAGAAGCGCCGGGCCTGCACCAGTACGGGCTCCTCCGGCAGAGGTGCGGTGTTGAGGGGACCGCGGACCTTGAAGAAGTCACCCTGGTGGTTAATGGGGTGCACTTTGGTGTGGTCGGCGAATACGCCGGCCTCAACGTCCTCAAGGATGGCGTCCGGTTCCCAGCTCCGCCAAAGCCTCCGGACGACGTCGACGAATTCCTCCGCCTTCTCATACCGAAGGTCGTGTTCAATCTGCTGGTCCAAACCGTAATTCTGCGCGGCGAGGTCACTGCCGGAGGTTACGACGTTCCATCCCAACTGCCCCTCGGAGAAGTGCTGCAGCGTGGCCAGGAGGCGGGCCGCAGTGAAAGGCGGATAGAACGATGCGCTGACCGTCGGGACGATTCCAAGGTGCTCGGTTGCGGACAGGAGGTACGGCACCAGGGCCAAGGGATCATGTTTGGGCGCAAAGGAGGCGTGTGCCAGCGAGACCTCGGCAGTGCCGCCATAGGTATCGGGAACAGTAAGGGAGTCCTCGATGATGAAGAGGTCAAGGCCGGATTGCTCAAACGCGCGGACGGCGTCTTGATACAGGGCAGGCTTCTTCCAGTCGTAGCCCAGGCTGTAGCCGGGAGTTCCCCATCCCTGGACACCAAAACCGTGCCCCACGAACCATCCAAAATGCAGCATGGGCTTGAGTGTAGAGCTGCCTTGTCCGTTCACCGCGACCTGATTTCTTGCGAAGTTACAGGGGGTCGTACTGCGTCAATTATGCTCCCGGGGCGTCACATTTGGGCTGCTACTCCAGCACCGGCCGGTTACGCAACATGACGACCGCGTAACCGCTTGCAAGTGCGGGCCGCCGCCGCGGGATGTTACGTTTTTCTTGAGTAATGAGCACCAGCGCCAAGCCCTGACTTGCTGGTCGGCAACCCTCTCTCCGGCGGGGTGCCTCAGGTGACTACTCGGCGTATCGACACTTCGAACTGCAAGCGTGACTGAGGAGCACCAGCCAATGCCTGAACCCACTGAAGAAAAACTCTCCTACCGCCTGATTACAGGTCCGGATACCCGTGAATTCTGCGAGCGGATCACCACGGCCCTCGCCGACGGCTACGTGCTCCACGGCAGCCCGGCAGCCACGTTCAATGGCACGGATGTCATCGTGGCGCAGGCGGTCGTCCTGCCCGCTGCCATCGCCAACGCAGACGCCGCCGTCGCGAATGCTGTTGACCAGTTGGAGAACGACGACGACGAAGAAGCATTCGAGGGACACGCATGAGTTACGCAGGTGACCTGACCCCGCAGGACGCGTGGGCCAAGCTTGAAGAAGGCGCAATCCTGGTAGACGTCCGCACCGAGGCCGAGTGGGCCCACATCGGCATCCCGGACACCAAAGCCACAGAGAATGATCCCTTGTTCATTCAGTGGAACCTCGCCGGTGGCATTCCCAACTCCCGCTTCATCGAGGACCTGCAGCAGCAGGCACCCGAGGGTGAGGGCGTGGAACTCGTTTTCATCTGCCGCTCAGGCCAGCGCTCCATCTCGGCCGCCATCGCCGCGACGCAGGCCGGGTTCACCGCCTACAACGTGCTTGAGGGCTTCGAAGGTGACCCTGACCGTTACGGCGAACGGACCATCAACGGCTGGAAGAACCGCGGCCTGCCAACCAACCTGGGGAACGACTAAGTGACTTTCAATCCCGATGCCGCCAGCTGGAGCCCTGACACCCAGGCAGTACGCGGCGGCCTTGACCGTACCAACTTCCAGGAGACGTCCGAACCCGTTTTCCTGAACTCCGGCTTCGTCTACGAATCCGCTGCCGCCGCCGAACGCGCCTTCACCGGCGAGGACGAACGCTTCGTTTACTCCCGCTACGGCAACCCGTCCGTGGCCACGTTCCAGGAACGGTTGCGGTTGCTCGAAGGAACCGAGGCATGCTTCGCGACGGCGTCCGGCATGTCCGCGGTGTTCACCGCCTTGGGTGCCCTCCTGGCTGCCGGTGATCGCGTGGTTGCCGCCCGTTCCCTGTTCGGCTCGTGCTTCGTGATCCTCAACGAGATCCTGCCGCGCTGGGGCGTAGAGACCGTGTTTGTCGACGGTCCCGACCTCGACCAGTGGCGGGCTGCCCTCTCCGAACCGACCACTGCCGTGTTCTTCGAGTCGCCCTCGAACCCCATGCAGGAAATCGTGGACGTCGCCGCCGTCAGCGAGCTGGCGCATGCTGCGGGAGCGACCGTCGTCGTCGACAACGTCTTTGCCACTCCCTTGCTCCAGCGTTGCGGTGACCTGGGCGCGGACGTCATTGTGTACTCCGGAACCAAGCACATCGATGGCCAAGGGCGTGTCCTCGGCGGCGCAATCCTGGGCACCAAGGAATTCATCGACGGCCCGGTCAAGCAGTTGATGCGGCACACCGGACCTTCACTCTCCGCCTTCAATGCCTGGGTGTTGACCAAGGGCCTGGAGACGATCGGCCTGAGGGTGAACCACAGCTCGGCTTCTGCTTTGAAAATCGCGGAATGGCTCGAGCAGCAGCCTGCCATCAGCTGGGTCAAGTACCCCTTGCTGAAATCGCACCCTCAGTACGAGCTGGCGGCCAAGCAAATGAAGGCCGGCGGTACCGTGCTGACCTTCGAGTTGCTGCCCTCCTCCGGGCGTTCGGCCAAGGATGCCGCGTTTGCATTGCTGGACGGTCTGCGCGTCATCGACATCTCCAACAACCTGGGCGACTCCAAGTCCCTCATCACGCACCCGGCCACCACCACCCACCGGGCCATGGGGCCCGAAGGGCGTGCGGCCATTGGGCTGAGCGACGGCGTGGTCCGTTTGTCCGTTGGCCTGGAAGACGTGGACGATCTCATTTTGGATCTGGAGAAGGCCCTCAAACAGGTCTAACCTTGCTGCCATGAGCGGGAACCACCCCCGTCGCCGTGCCGGAGCAGTCATCGTTGCCGGTACGGCGGTGTGGTTTGCAGGGATCTCGCCTGTATCGCGTGTCTACATCACCCCTGATGCCGCTGAACGTCTTCGTATGCTTGAGGCCGGCCAGCGTGGCTGGGTGATCGGTCAGCACCTCGCTGCTGCTGGAACAGTCGCGGTGCCGGTGGGATACGCAGCCTTTGCCCGTCGTCTTCCGCGCGGACAGGCGAAGCGTTGGGCTGTTGCAGCCGCGGCAGCTTTACTGGCAGGTGCTCCGCTCTTTGTCTCCAGTTTGTCCCGCCGGGCCGCGGATCTGGAACGCTTTGCCTACGGCCGTGGATCGAATGCGCCCTTCCTTGCCTATTCCGGGCTCCACGTCCTTGCCCTGGCTGCGCTCGGTGGAAGCCTTCTTTCCTTGCCCACCAAACGGTGGATCGGAGTCACGGCCGCAGCCAGCGCGCCCATCTACGGCGCCATCCTTGTGGCGAAGAAGGACATCCCGCCGTTCGTGTTCTACCTCGTCGAGGGCTTGGCGGGGGCTTACCTGATGACGTGGGACGGGACTGACTCCGCAGTAGCCTAAGGCCTGCGGACCCTCGTCAGGATGGGCGCCGTCAGGTTGGGGGCCGGGTCCTTACGTGCATCTGCGGCAGCACCACGAATCGTCGCCTTCACCGCATGCCCAACCACCGCCCCCAAGGCCTCCCTGCTCGGCGGACTCCCTGGCGGATTCCGGGCGTCATGCTGCCGGTTGTTGAAACGCTCTGCTGCTTCGCGTTGCTCCCGGGCCCCGTTCCCGCGCTCAAGAACGTCCGCGATTCCGGCCTTCACCAACTCCAGTTCACCTTGGTCATCCAGGACCGGGCTCAGGTAATCCACCAAAGCCCAGACCACGTCCGCTGCCGGCTGGGGACGGAAGTCGCCAAAGTCCAGGAGGTCTCCCCGAAGTCCGGAATTGCTCGCTTGCCAACTCGCCATCCGGAGCAGGGCAGTCGGAACCGAGGCGGGCTCAACGCCGTCGAGCATTTCCAGGGAAGCAGTCTCAACCAATGCCCTCACAAGCACCGCAATCAAGGCTGCGTCCTCCGAACGGAGGCAGACGTCAGCCACCCTGACTTCCACAGTGGGATGGTTGCGGGAGATGCGGGCGTCGAAGTAGATCATGCCCTCATCAAGGAGAACCCCCGTGTCCAGGAGGCGTTGAACCATGCGCCGGTAGGCAGTCAACGAGCCAAAAACGGCAGAAGGCCCGGACGTTGGCCATCGGTTCCAGGCCTGGATCCGATAGCTCTCGAAACCCGTGGGCAACCCACGCCAGTACGGGGAATTGGCACTGATGGCCGTCAACACGGCAAGTTTGTCGCGGATGTGGTCGAGGACCACCACGCCCTCTTCAGGGGACTCCACTGCGGTGTGCACATGGAAACCGCAGGTCAGTTGCTCGTGGGCCGTCAACCCGAAGCGCTCAAGCATCACGGCGAAGCGGGGATCCGGGGTGGTATGGGTGTTCTTGGCCAGGGGCGAGGTAGCAATCGCGGCCACCCGGGCGTTGTGCTTCCTGGCGGCGTCATCGGCCATGGCACGTCCACGCCGGATCTGCTGGAGGAGCTCGGTGTAGGTATGGCACGGCCGGGTCTGGGTTTCGATCTGCTCCAGCTTCAGTTCGTGGCTGAGCCCCATCCCGGTTTCAGGCGCCGCTTCCGGCCCTGCGAGCAGAGCATCCGCGAGGGCCAGGGGCTCGCCCGTCACAGGATCGACGATGAGTAGCTCTTCCTCCACCCCGAAAGTCCGCATGGCACCAGTGTGCATCATGCGGCATCCGGGTTACAGCAACGCGGGGTCGCTTACGGCCCATGTCAGGGCCCTAAATGGGCTCTAAGTGACCCCGCGTTGCAGGAGGGCCTAGTCCTGGAAGTACTCCACCTTGGCGCCAATGGTGTTCAGTCGCTCGGCCAGGTCCTCGTAGCCGCGTTCAATCACGTAAATGTTGCGAAGCTCGGACGTTCCACGGGCAGCCAACATGGCCAGGAGCAGGCACGCTGCCGGACGCAGGGCCGGCGGGCAGCCGATCTCCGCAGCGCGCCACTTGGTGGGTCCGTTGACGTAGATCCGGTGCGGGTCCAGGAGCTGCACCTGGGCGCCCAGCTTGTTGAGCTCCGTCAGATAGATGGCGCGGTTCTCGTAGACCCAGTCGTGGATCATCGTCTGGCCCTCGGCATTGCCTGCAATCACTGCGAAGAAGGGCAGGTTGTCGATGTTGAGCCCCGGGAACGGCATGGGGTGGATCTTGTCCTGTGGCGCGTGGAGCTCAGAGGGCTTGGTGGTGACATCCACCAAACGCGTCCGGCCGTTGCGGGCCGTGTATTCACCTGAGATTTCCAGCTTCTGGCCCATTTGTTCCAGGGTGGCGAGCTCGATTTCCATGAACTCGATGGGAACCCGGCGGATGGTGACCTCGGAGTTCGTGACGATGCCCGCGGTGATGAGGCTCATGGCTTCGATGGGATCCTCGGACGGGAAGTATTCGATCTCCACGTCTATGGCTGACCGGCCCGTGATCTTCAAAGTCGTGGTCCCGACGCCCTCGATGGTCACGCCCAAGCCCTGCAGGTAGAAGCATAGATCCTGGACCATATAGTTAGGGCTCGCGTTACGGATCACGGTGGTGCCCTCGCGGTGCGCAGCAGCCATGATCGCGTTCTCGGTGACGGTGTCGCCACGTTCGGAGAGGACGAAGGAACGGTCGTGCCCATCGGCAGGGGGTGCCACCACGGAGTAGAAGCCGGACTTTGCCCCCACCGTCAGCCCGAACTGGCGCAATGCCTGCATGTGCGGTTCAACCGTGCGCGTGCCGAGGTCGCATCCACCGGCATAGGGAAGCAGGTACTCGGCGGTCTCGTCCAGGAGGGGCCCGAGCAGCATGATGACGCTGCGTGTGCGCCGGGGCCGCTTCCACATCCATCGACTCAAGGTCAAGCACTTCGGGCCTGCGGATACGGAGGTCGCTGCCGTTGAGCCAGGTGCATTCGACGCCGATGGACGTCAGCACCTCAACGATCCGGTTGACTTCCTCAATGCGGGCCAAGCGACGCAGCGTGGTGGTGCCACGGTTGATCAGGCTTGCACAAAGCAGCGCCACCCCGGCATTCTTGCTGCTGTTGACATCCACTTCGCCGGACAGCGTGTGGCCGCCCTCCACCCGGAGGTGGGTCATCTGCGGCTTGCCTACCTTGACGATGGAACGGCCGAAGATGGCCTCCAGCCGCTCGATCATTCTGAGGCTGAGATTCTGTTTGCCCTGCTCCATTCGGGCGATAGCGCTCTGGCTGGTTCCCAGCTCGGAAGCCAACTGCCCCTGCGTCCAGCCCTTTTCGCTTCGCGCGTCGCGTAGCAGGAGGCCTACATTTTCGGCGGTAGGTTGCGTCATACTCAAGAAATATCACAAGTGAGTTAGAACTGCTGAACAAATCGCCGATTCAGCGGCAGACATCACACGGTACCCGCATAGTGCGATAACTGAGCCTCAAAATCAGCTTCTTCATGAAAAGCCCCACGATTTGAGAACCGGTCCAAAGCAACCTATCTTGAACTTAAGAAAGCCTAACCTAAGCTGGAAAGCGGTCCGAGAGAATGACGCCCCCGACGCAAAACCCCGCCCCGCCGAACGGCTCCGGGGTTTACCGCGATCACTGGGGAATCCCCCATCTGTGGGCCGGGTCCGCGGACGAACTCGCCTTCCTGCAGGGCATGAACGCAGCAACGGATCGATCATGGCAGATTGAGCTGGAGCGCTGGCGCTCGGAGGGCCGTATGGCTGAAGTTCTGGGCCCCGATGTGGTGGTATGGGATCGTTTTGCCCGGCAGTCCCGGCTGAACGAGACTGCCCGCCGTGGTTTCAACGGGCTGGATCCCGCAACCCAACGATGGGTTGGCCAGTATGTTGCAGGCGTCAACCACGCGCTGGCCAACAATCTGCGCGGCGGGCCCGAATTTGACGGTTCCGGCAGCGCACCCGAACCGTGGAACCCTTGGACGCCGCTAGGGGTGTTCCTGGTGCAGCACATTCTGTTCTCCACGTTCCCCAACAAACTTTTCCGCGCCCACGTGGGCAGGACGCTGGGCCACGATGCCATCAGCTTGTTCAGCATCGAAGCCCCGGTCTGGTCCGGCAGCAACGCGTGGGCGGTCCAC
Source organism: Arthrobacter sp. StoSoilB13 (assembly GCF_019977255.1). NCBI lineage: Bacteria > Bacillati > Actinomycetota > Actinomycetes > Micrococcales > Micrococcaceae > Arthrobacter > Arthrobacter sp. StoSoilB13. Next base: position 2,488,488 of record NZ_AP024647.1, read on the forward strand.
GGCTCAATGACCGCGAGCGGACTCCCCCTGATCGCCGGCGACCCACACCGCCTCATGGAACTGCCCGGGGTGTACCAGCAGGTTCGGCTTGCGTGCCCGGAGTTCGACGCAGTCGGGTTCGCGTTTCCCGGCGTTCCCGGGCTGCCGCATTTTGGCCACACCGGAAAGACCGCCTGGGCCGTCACCAACGCCATGGCCGACTACCAGGACCTCTTCGAAGAGCAGTTGCGCCGCGTCCCCGCCCCGGAGGCGGGCGGCGAGCGCATCGAGGCGCACGGCCCGCGAGGCTGGGAACCCGCCGTCGTAAGTAGCGAAACCATCCATATCCGTCATGGCGACTCTGTAGGCACAGAGACAGTGGAGATCATCGAGACCGCCCGCGGTCCAGTGATCTCGGAAACGCCCGACGGCGCCGCGTTGAGTTTGCGTTTCCCGGCGCAGGTTGAGGGGCGGCTCGGTTTCGAAGCCCTCCTGCCGCTGCTGAGAAGCGGGAGTGTGGGCGACGTCGAAGCAGCTTTCGATTCATGGGTGGAACCGGTCAACAGCGTCGTGACTGCTGATGCTGCCGGAGCGGTACGGCATTTCGTGGCTGGATTGGTTCCCCAACGAAATCCGGCCAACCGCCGGTTGCCTGCTCCGGCGTTGTCGGCACGGCATGCCTGGGACGGCGATTACATTGTCCTGCCCCGCACGGAGGTCCAACGGTTTGCAGTCAGCGCGAACGATCGTGCTGCAGGCGGCGGCGATGCCGTAGCGATGGAGTTCGCCCCCGCCCATAGGGCTCTGCGGATCCGGGAGCTTCTGGAGGAGGTGCATGGTGAACTGACCGTGGACCACATGCAATCCATCCATATGGATTCCTTGCTCGGTCCATGGCCCATGTTCCGGGAGGTGCTGGGCAACCTCGACCCGGCAGATATGTCCAGGGAGGCCAAGTCACTGCGAACGCTGCTGCTCGAATGGGACGGGACAATGGCGGCCGGCAGCCACAGTGCGGCCGTTTTCGCGTCATGGCGGGGCGCCTTGGTTCAGCGCATAGCCCGTCATCCCGCGCTGGCGGCTCTGGCTGAACCTACCGGGTACTCCCCTCTGTTCGGGCCCTGGCTGTCGGTCGCTTCACGCATAGGTTTCGCCCTTGAAACGCTTTTGGTCAGAGCCTCGCAGCTTGGTATCGATATGGCTGTGGAGGCCGCGGCCGCACTCGAGGATGCAGCCTTGGAAGACTCCTTGCTGGACGGTGCCGTATGGGGCGATCGGCATAAGCTCCTGGCGGTCCACGTTCTCCCAGGCGACCTCGCAGCTTCGGCACCAACCGGAGAGCTAAGCGGAGATACCGGATGCGTACTCTGCACCGAAAGCCTCCCTGGTGTGGACGACCGCAGTTTCCGCGGACCCGTGGCCCGCTATGTCTGGGACCTGTCCCATCGCAGCAACAGCCGTTGGATTGTGCCATTCGGCGCTGCCGGACGGCCGGAGCACCCACATTTTACAGACCAGATGCCGCTCTGGGCCTCAGGAAAGATGATCCCTGTGGTCACGGACTGGAGCGAGCTCAGTCACGACCACCCCTAAGACGCCCCCTAATACGCACGAACCAAGCCCAGCAAGCCCTCCCCAGCCCAGCCCACCCCAGCCCAGCCCAGCCCAGCCCAAAGGAAATCATGACCACAAGCACCCGGGACTTCGCTGTCCGGACCACGATCTACACCGAAGAACTCCACGGATGGGGCGTACTGCGGATCGTCCCTTTGGTTCCCGCCGAAGACCTTGACCTCATTCATGGTTGGGTCAGCCAGCCTCGTGCCAGGTTCTGGGGCATGCTGGAGCATTCGCGCGAGGACGTCCTGGAGATTTACGGGTTCCTTGATTCCTTGGACACTCACCATGCCTTTTTGGTGGTGGTCGATGGCGAGCCGTTGGCGCTCTTCCAGACTTATGAACCGTTACACGATCCGGTAGGCGAGGCATACCCGGCGCGGGAGGAGGACATCGGAATGCATTTGCTGCTGGCGCCTGCAAGGCGTCCGATTCCCAACTTCACACCACGTCTCGTCACGTCCCTCATCCGATACATGTTTTCCCTGCCCGGCAAGGACCGGATCATTGTTGAGCCGGACGCCCGCAACGCAAAGGCAGTTCGCCGCCTCGAGACCACGTGTTTCGAGCTTGGCCCCGTCATCCAGCTGGCTGAAAAGGAAGCCCAGTTGGGGTTCCTCACCCGGGCAAGGTTCGAGAAGATCCAACGGAAGAGCTAACGCCAGACAAAACTCCACGTTCCAGCGCCGACGGCCGCCAGTACAGCAGCGGCAGCGATGACGAGGCCGCCCAGGAGGACCCAGACATCCAGGAGGGAGTAGGTGGATTCCCGGGCCCACGTTCTCTGCCCGCCACCGAAACCACGCGCCTCCATGGTGACGGCCAGCCGGGAAGCCCGACGCACTGCCTGGACCAGCAGCCCGAAGCTCTGTCCAAGCGTTGCCTTTAGCCGTTGCAGCGGGCTGCCCTGCGAACCCACTCCGCGGGCCCGCCTGGCCATGCCGATGGTCTGCCATTCCTCAGCCATCAATCCCACCAGGCGCATCGCGGCCAGCGAGCCGAGGACAAAGCGGTGTGGCAGTCTTGCCTTTTGTGCCAGCGCATCGGCCAGGTCGGTGGGGTCGGTGCAGGTCATCAGCAGGATCGCCGGCAGCGCAATCGCCAAGCCGCGCAGCATGAAACCCAGCCCCAGCTGGAGGGAACCTTCGCTGATGGACCAGAGTCCGACGTCGAGCAGTACGGCCCCGCTGTCAGCCGCCACGATTGCGGTGCTCCAGCCACCTATCGCTGCAGCGATGATGAGCGGCCAGGCCCCGCTGCCATAGAAGCCCCAGCGTGAGGCCAGCCAACGGGAACAGGGCCAGCTCGGCGACGAGGGCCGTTGAAGCGGACACCCAGTCGATCGACAATGCGAGCACCAGCGAAATGAGGAACACGGACACGAACTTAACCAAGGGGTTGGCGCGCGTAAGGAGGGCGTGGTTGCCGCGCAGGTTCAGGGCGTCCCTCATGCAGCACCGGCTTCCTGGCGGGCTGCTTCGCTGTGCGGGTCCGGAACTTGCGGCGTAGCTGGATCCAGCCGGAGCTCGGTGCCGCCCAGGACCGCGCTGAATTCTTCGTCGTGCGTCACGGACACAACGGCTGTTCCAGCATCGAGCAGTTCAGAGAGGAAGGATGCCAGTTCGGCCCAGGTGTTGGCGTCCTGGCCGAACGTGGGCTCGTCCAGGACCAGCACCTTAGGGTGGGCCGCAAGGACCGTGGCCACGGACAACCTGCGTTTCTCGCCGCCGGACAACGTGTAAGGATTCGCGTCCACCAAATGCGTGAGCCGCAAACGCTCCAGCAATTCATCCACGCGTTCTTCGCCGTGTCCCAGATGCTTTGGTCCAAACATCAACTCGTCCAGGACCTTGCCCGTCACGAACTGGTGCTCCGGTTCCTGGAACACGGTGCCAATGCGGGAAATCAGCTGATCCGCCTTCCACTTGAACGGGTCGATTCCAGCTCCCTCGGAAAGCTCGACGGCGGCACTCACCTTGCCGTCAACCGGCGCCAGAAGGCCGGCCAATGTGAGCGCAAAAGTAGATTTGCCTGCACCGTTCGGACCCGTGATGGTCAGTGCCTGGCCAGCCCGTACTTGTGCACTGATATCCGATTGCACGGGGACGGGCGGGATGGTCTTGAAACGGCGGCGGCGGGACTTCCCACGGGAAACAGCCAGGTCCTGTGCGACGAGGAGGAGCTGGGCGGTGGCTTCAGGGCCGGCAGGACCCGATGCCGCGGACTTGGCCCTGCGGGCGCGGGTAGCCGGAACGTACCCCGGCACCCACACTCCCGCTGCCATCAGCATGGTGCGGGCCTCTGTGAGCACCTGATCCGGGGGGCCGTCCAGGAGCACACCGCCCCCGGCCGAGGGTGGCTGGAGGACCACGATCCTGTCCACCAGGTCCTTCCACACGGACACACGGTGTTCAACGACAACCAAAGTGGCGCCGGTCTTGTCCAGGCAGCGCTGCACGGCGTCCCGAACCTCAAGCACGCCCACCGGATCAAGGTTGGCCGTAGGTTCGTCCAGGAGGATCAGCCCGGGCCGCATCGCGAGGATGCCAGCCAACGCAAGGCGCTGCTTCTGCCCGCCGGACAGGGCCGCCGTCGGGTGATCCAGTGCCAAGCCGCCGCCTGCAGCGGTGCGCAACCCGACGTCGTCGAGCGCTTCATGGACGCGCGCCCAAATTTCTTCCCGGGGAACGGCCAGGTTTTCGGCGCCAAACGCGACATCGTCACCCACCCGGGAGAGCACTACCTGGGTTTCCGGATCCTGCTGCATCAGACCTGCGCGTCCGCGCTGTTCGCGGGGAGCAACGCCGTCGATCAGCAGCGAGCCGGTCTCGTCGGAATCATCCTCCTCATCACCCAGCACACCGGCGAGGGCGTGGAGCAGTGTCGATTTTCCTGCGCCCGATGGACCCAGCAAGAGCACACGCTCGCCGGGCCCGATCCGGAGATCGAGGTCCTGGATGGCGGGTGTGGAACGCCCGGCATGCCGCCATCCCCACCCTTGGGCGGTAATGGCGGCAGGCCGCACCTGGCCGCTGCTTTGCGTGGCAGGCATTAGTTGAAGACGGGCTCCGAAGCAGCCTTCCGCGACGCGAAGGAGCTCAGTACACCGGTCTTAGCCAGCCCGCGGGTGGCAACCCAGGACAGCGCGCCCGCGATGATCGCACCGGAGAGCGTGGTGAAGGCGATGTAAGCCAGCTTGTCGATTGCTTCGTAGGCGATGTTCCAGCCCCAAGGCAGGAAGGAATCGTTGAGACCGCAGAAGAGGCCCGAGCCGGCACCTGCGAGGAGTGCAGCGGAGAGGTCGAACTTCTTGTACCGGAACGCAGCGAAGACGAGTTCCGCGCCCAGTCCCTGGAGGACGCCGGAGATGAGGACGGTGGTGCCGTACTGGGAACCCATGATGAGTTCGCCGGTGGCGGCGACGGCTTCGCAGAACAGGGCTGCGCCCGGCTTGCGGATGATGAGCATGCCCAGGACGGCCGGGATCATCCAGCCACCGGCGATCAAACCGGTGAGCGGCGGATACGTGGCGTTCATGGGAATGGATACGATTGCGGCGCCCTGGGACCAGGCCCAAAAAATCACGCCGCCGGCGATGGCAATCAAAGCTGCCACCACGATGTCTACAACACGCCAGTTATAACTGGTTTTCTTCACGCTTGCCGTGGTCATTTTTTCTGCCTCCTGAGGTACAGGAGGGGAAAGTGCTCCCCGGAAACCCCCGGCCGGCCTGCGCCGCCCGGATCCGGACACTCTGAGAAGCTCGACTCCCTTGCGCCGGTACTAACCGGATCAGGTTCGAGGGTCTGCGGCTGTCCGCACTCTCAGCGCCCTCGCGTCACCTGCATCTCTGCAAGGTCCGACGGCGGCGCTCCCCTGTCGTTATTAATCTGCCCTTATGGGCGTGGTTCAGTTTACACCTGTGGGTGTTCGTGGGCTCCTCGGACTAGTCACAAAGCGGTTGGCTCCCCTTCTCCTGCGTTGCGGGGCCGGCTCTGCGCCCCATTCTCCGGTCTTAGCACGCGCACCGGGCCCCGCAACAGGACCTGAGACAATGATGCAGCAGGAATCGACGCGGCAAAGGGGTAATTCATGACGGACCTTCCCATTACGGACATGCCAGTTCCCCAACCCCGCCTTGCCGCGAGCGTCATCCTGCTCCGCGACGCCCCGGGCGGGCTTGAGGCCTTCGTCCAGCACAGGGTTGCCACCATGGACTTCGCCGCCGGCATGGTGGTCTTTCCGGGCGGCCGGGTTGATGCCGCTGACCAGGATGGATGGGATTACCCTGTCCGGCTGCTGGAACAGCACGCTGCAGACTGGCATCTGAGTTCCATCGCCGTCGATCCTGTACAGGCCCCGGCAAAGTCAGGCATGCTGCTCACCGCTGCCCTGCGGGAAGTTTGGGAGGAGGCCGGACTTCGCCTTGACGCCTCAGACCTTCGCCCTTGGGCAAACTGGGTCACGCCCACGGACATGCCCAAGCGCTTCGACACGTACTTCTATGTAGCCAAGCCTGCTCCGGAAGCAGCACCCCAGCACCAAACTACTGAAGCGTGGCAATCACTCTGGATGCCGGTGGACGGGATCCTGGCGGCCGAGGCGGCCGGTAAATTGCAGCTGATGCCGCCCACGTATTACCTGCTCAAGGAAATTTCCGGGCTCGGAACCGTGGATGCCGTTTGGGAAGCCGATCACGATGTTGTTCCTGTCCTGGCACCACGCGGTTCCATGGCGGCTTTCCTCAAGGAACGCGAAAACCGCCGCTAGTCCCAACCCGCCTGCATGTGAGGCTAGGCTGGGGGCATGAACCTCTTTTTCAAGCTGCTGGGTGCCGGAGTAAGCCTTGCAGCCGGATTCGTCGGCACCAAGTTGGTCAACAAGGGCTGGGAAAAGGCCACCGGCAACAAGCCGCCCACGGGCCACGACGATATGGAAACGAGCCTCCGGTCAGCCTTGTCCTTCGCGCTGATTTCGGCCTTCGTCAGCACGCTCATCCAGGTTTTCGCGAGCCGTGGCACCCAGCGTGCCATCGCCCGCTTCGCAAAGACGCACGACATCGTCTAGGCCGGGCACAGCCATCCCGTTGTCTTAAGTCCGGGGTGGAACCCTAAGGATCCGCAGTGGAACCCTAAGGATCCGGGGTGGAACCGTTGCCGGCTGCCCTTTGGACAACCGCTTCAAGCTCATCCTTGGTGAGCAGTTCGCGGTGCCCATGTTTGGTTCGGTAGGCGGAGCGGCCCACCATGTGTGCGGAGACCGGTGTGGTCAGCAATTGGAATATCCAGGCCACCACGAGAACCGGCCAAACCCACCATGTGCGCATTTGCAGACCCATGGCTGCAAGCATCAGGAAAAGACCCAGGACTTGCGGCTTCGTTGCCGCGTGCATTCGGCTCATGAGGTCGGGGAACCGCAGGAGGCCAATTGCTGCGCCAAGCGACATCAGGGCACCCACCACAAGAAACATGGCCGTCACCGCGTCGATTACGGCATCCACGCCAGTAGGTTCAGGAGTCATTGCTCTGATCCCTCCGATCCGCGACAAACCGGGCAAACGTTACGGAGCCTACAAAGCCGATCACGGCGAGAGCCACGAGCAACACCAGGTTGTTCAGGTGCCGGTTCATCGCCATATCGATCGCCAGCGCGGCTCCAAGAATGGCCAGCAGGACATCCGATGCCAAAACGCGGTCCAGCAAGGAGGGGCCAATGGCGATGCGGATGATCGCTCCCACCGCAGCCAGGCTCAGGATGACAGCAGTCACCAGCAGAACGAGTTCTTTCACAGAGCTGCCCCTTCCATGCCGGGGGTTGCTTCATCCTGGAGAGCGTCGAGTTCCTCACGCGTCCCCATGATCCGGATCAATGTGGCCTCGATCTTCTGGACTTCCTGACGGATCCTGGCGATTCCGGCTTCCTCATAAATATTGAGTGCATGAAGGTACAGGGTGGACGTCGAGCGGTCCACTTCCACCACCAGCGAGCCCGGGATCAGCGAAATAACATGCCCGGTTGCCGTCACTATGAGGTCCGAATGGCTGCGCAACGGAACAGCGACGACGGCGCTACGCACCTTTGGCCCCTTCACTACGGCCAGGTAGAGGACCAGGAAGCTCGCTGCCACCACTTTGCCCAGGAATACCAGGGCGAACGAAAGGGCGCGGAGAACATTGAACCTGCCACTGAGCTCCACCGGCGGAAGGTAGAAGAACTTGGCCACGAGCACGGCGATGAGCGCACCGAACAGCAGGTTGCCCGGGCTGAAATCCCGCCACAAGGCGCCCCAGACGATGACCAGCCATACCAGCAGCGGGAGTTCAGTGCGAAAGGAGATTGGTTTTCGGCTCATTTGGCAGCCCCTGGCTGACCCACGGCTGGCACCTGTGCGGAGTCCCCCAGGACTGAATGGATGTAGGCAGTGCGGTCCAACATTATTTCCGCCGAGCCGTCGGCGAGGTGGAAGAGTGGGCCCGCAAAGACTGTGAGGGCAACACCGAAGGCCACAAGGCCCGCAGTGGACCCCACCATTGTCCGGGGAAGTACCCCTACCTTGCCTGGGGTCTGAAGGACGGGGTCCGGGTACTCGGCGTCCTCGGGCTTTCGCCAAAATGCCCTGTTCCAAACACGGGCAATTGCCAACAAGGTGAGGAGGCTGGTGACGACGCCGCCTACTACCAAAACGATGGCCAGCGGCGTACCCAGTTGCACGCCCGCTTGGAGGAGCCCGAGCTTGCCCAGGAAACCCGAGAATGGCGGGATGCCCGCAAGGTTCATTGCCGGGACGAAGAACAACAGGGCAAGGAGTGGCGAGAGCTTGGCCAGGCCACCCAAGCGGTCAATGGAGGACGATCCGCCCCGCCGCTCAATCAAGCCAGTGACAAGGAACAGGCTGGTCTGCACGGTGATGTGGTGCGCCACGTAGAACACGGCCGCGCCAAGGCCCGTGACGGAGGACATCGCCAGGCCGAACACCATGTAGCCGATATGGCTGACCAGCGTGAAGGACAGGAGACGTTTGATGTCGCTCTGCGCCAAGGCGCCCAGGATGCCCACCACCATTGTCAGCAGCGCCACCACCATTAGGGGCACGTTGAGGGTATCGCCGGGGAAGAGGAGTGTCTCGGTGCGGACCATGGCATAAACACCCACCTTGGTCAGCAAACCGGCAAACACGGCTGTCACAGGGGCCGGAGCGGTTGGATAGGAGTCGGGAAGCCAGAACGACAGCGGGAACACGGCCGCCTTGATCCCGAACGCCACCAGCAGCATCACGTGCAGCAGGTTCTGGGTTCCTTGATCCAGCTCCGCCAGCTTGATGGCAAGGTCCGCCATGGTGATGGTCCCGGTAGCTCCGTAAATCATGGCGATGGCGATGAGGAACAGGACCGAGGAAACCACGGACACCACCACGTACGTGACACCGGCACGGATTCGCGGTCCGGTCCCGCCAAGGGTCATGAGCACATAACTTGCCGTCAGCAGGATTTCGAAACCCACGTAGAGGTTGAAAAGGTCACCTGTCAGGAAGGCATTGGATACGCCCGCCACCAGGATCAGGTAGGTGGGGTGGAAGATCGAGACGGGCGCTTCCTGGTCACCGTCGGCCATACCCTGGCCGGTGGCGTAGATCAGGACGGCGAGGCTTACCACGGTGGAAACCACCAGCATGAGCGAGGAGAACTGATCCACCACCAACACCACGCCCCATGGCGGCAGCCAACCACCCAGCGTGACGGATGTGGTGCCTCCCTCCCACACGGACGCCAGGAGCAGGCATTCTAGCAGGAGTGTCGCGCTGAGGATCACAATGCTGACTACCCGCTGCGCAGCCGTGTGCCGGATCAGCACGAACGCGAGGGCAGCGCCGAGGATCGGAAGGAGGACAGCCAGTGGCGACAGGTTTGCGAGATTCACGCGCTGCCTCCTTCCCGGGCGGATGCCGTTTTGGGTGTTTCCGTCGCCTCTGGATGCAGCCGTTCCTCGGCCGTGGACGCTGTCACTACGAACTCTGATGTTTCCAACGGGACAATGGCGTCGTCTTCCGCGTCGAAGCTCGGAGTCCGGGCCACGCGGCGGTCTTCGATGTCATCCTGGATTTCGTCTTGCCGTGCCAGGGCCCACGTGCGGTAGATGATGCCAAGCATGAAGGCAGTAACGGCAAATGATATGACGATTGATGTGAGGATCAACGCCTGTGGCAGGGGGTCGTTGTACTCACTGGAGGCTGTTTCCTTATCGAACAAAGGAGCCAGGCCCGCGTACCCTCCTGTACTGAGGATCAGCAGGTTGGTGGCGTTCGCAAGCAGCATCAAGCCAAGCAGGACGCGCGTCAGGCTCCGCTCCAAAATGAGGTAAATGCCGCAGGCATACAGCACACCCATGACGATCAGGAGGGTCAGGTTGATGCTCATGGGTTGCCCTTCCCGGAAGCGGCAGTTTCAGCAGGCGCAGGCTCGGCGACCTTGGTCTTTCCCGCCTTCGCCCCCTTCTCTTCAAAATGTTCGTCGATCTCGGCGCCCAGGCTGCGCAGAACGTCGAGCGCCAAGCCCACCACTACGATGTAGACGCCGATGTCGAAGATCGTGGACGTGACGAACTTGACGTCTCCGAACACGGGCAGCCAAAACTCGATGATCGCGCTCTGGAACACCTGTCCGCCGAGGAGGAGAGGCACGAAACCGGACGCTGCCGCCGTCGCAAGTCCCGTCCCCAACAGCGTGCCGGCACTCACTGTCGCCGCCTCGCTCAACTCGAAGCGTCCCCCGGCAAGGTAGCGGATGGTGAGGGCGAGGCCTGCGGTTAAGCCGCCTGCGAAGCCACCCCCGGGCAGGTTGTGGCCCGCAAGGAGAAGATAGATGGAGAAGACGATCATCGAGTGGAAAATCAGCCTGGTGACCACTTCGAAGATGATGGACCTCCGCTCAGGGGCAAGCGTCCTGCCTGCAACGAGCCAGGCATCCCGCGTCACGTCCGTGAACTTCCTCGCCACAGCCAGCCGGGCGCCGTCGCGGGAGTCACGGTCGACGCCGGTGCGCCGCCCCACGCTGCCTTCCGGCACGGCCTCCGAGGTTTTGATGCGATCGCCGCGGCTGCGCACGAAGATCAGGCTTGCAACGCCCGTAGCGGCCACGGCCAGGACCGAAATTTCGCCGAAGGTGTCCCATGCGCGGATGTCCACCAGGGTTACGTTGACCACGTTCAGGCCACCGCCGCCTTCGTAGGCCAGGCGCGGGAATTCAAGGGAGACAGGCGTGGCAACACGGGCACCCATGGCGTAGATGGCAACGAAAATCATGGTGATGCCGAAGGCGGCACCTACGATCACGCGGATCACCCGGAGGCGGCCACCCGTCCGGTCCCGCAGTTCGGCGGGCAGGCTGCGCATTGCCAAAACGAAGGCCACTAACACGATGGTCTCCACCAGCATCTGGGTCAGCGCAAGATCAGGCGCACCTTGCAGGGCAAACATGAGCGCGATGCCGTAACCAGTAACCGAGACCATGAGCACTGCCAGGAAGCGCTTGTTGGCGCGGACAGCAGCCAGGGCGCCCACCACGATGCCCACTCCCGCGATCAACTGCAGCGGAGAGTTCGGATCGATGAGATAGACGCCGTCGGGCAACGGTTTGTTGTTCAGGAGCAGAGCCGCGAGTGGCACTGCGAAGGCAACCGTTAGGATGACCGTCAGATAGAAATACAGTGAACCACGCTGGGTGCGGCCCGTGACCCACACTGCGATGTCGTCCAAGGCGCCAATGGTGTGTTGGTAGGCGCGGTCGCCATCCACCCAATCGGGAACCAGGCTTTGCACCCGTGAAACGATGTTACGGCCATAGAACATTGCGGCACCGGCCACAAAGGTGATCGCGGTGAGGCCCAAAGCGGGAGTGAGCCCATGCCACAAAGCCAGATGTCCGGCGTCGACGGCTTCCTCTCCGCCGGCGAACAGCGCTGCGTAAGGCTGGATCCAACTATCGACCGGTGCGGGCCACAGGCCATACACAATCGTGAGGAAACTCAGCAGCGCCGGCGCGGCCAGGAAGGCGGGCTTGATGGCTTTAAAGGGCGTGCGCTCTATGCCCGGCTTGGTGGCAAAGGCACCCCACATGAAGCGGGCGCTGTAGGCGAAAGTGAGGATCGAACCGATCACGAGCCCAACGAGGATCCAGATGCCCCAGGCGGGCGCGTCCTGGCCATTTCCATAGTGCACGAAGGCTTCAAAGACGGACTCCTTGGCCACGAAACCCGCCAGCGGCGGCACCCCCGCCATGGAGGCGGCCGCGATCGCGGCAACAACCCCGAGGGCACGCGAGGAGCGGAAGACACCGGAGAGTTTCCGGATATCGCGTGTCCCGGACTGGTGGTCGATGATGCCGACCACCAGGAACAGCGCGGCCTTGAACAGGCCATGCGCCAGCAGAAGCCCAAGCCCGGCAAGGGCGGCGTCAGGTCTGCCCAGGCCCACCACCATGGTGAGGAAGCCCAGTTGGCTCACCGTGCCGTAGGCCAGGATGAGCTTGATATCGGTCTGGCGCAGGGCCCTGTAGCCGCCAATCAACATAGTGGCCAGCCCGAGGCCCAGGACCATCGGGAGCCAGAACTGCGATTCCGCGAAACCCGGCGCCAGTCTCGCCACGATGTAAATACCGGCCTTCACCATGGCTGCGGCATGCAGGTAGGCGCTCACTGGCGTTGGAGCCGCCATGGCACCGGGAAGCCAGAAGTGGAAGGGCACCAGCGCCGATTTGGTCACGGCACCCACGAGGATGAGAACGACGGCGGCCCCCACCATGCCATTTGTGGTGCCGTTAACGAGCGTCCCGGCCCTGGCCAAGGATGGTGGAGATCCGGTAGGTTCCTGCGGCCTGGCCCAGAATGATGAGCCCCACCAGCATCGCCAGCCCGCCCGCCGTAGTAACCATCAGGGCCTGCAGGGCAGAACGCCGTGCAGCCAGGCGGGTGCGGGCATAACCGATGAGCAGGTAGGACAAGACAGTGGTGAGCTCCCAGAAGATGAACATCATCAGGAGGTCGTCGGACGTCACCAAGCCGAACATGGCACCGGCAAAAGCCAGGAGCTGGGCGCCGAACCCACCGAGCCCAGGGTCCTTGTTCTTGAAGTACCGGGCGCAATAGACCAGCACCAGGGAGCCAACACCGAGGATGAGCAGTGACATGACCCAGGCGAGCGCATCCATCCTGAACGCGAACTCGAGCTTGAGGTTGGGAATCCAAGGGAATACTTCTTCTATGCCCGCGCCGGAATATACGGGAGCGTGCTGGAGGACCAGCCAGATGAAGGCCACCCCGGGAACCGCTGCCAGGACATAGAAGGCGTTCCGACCAAGTTTACTGAAGATCAAGGGCGCCACAGTTGCCGCTACAAAGGTGATGGCGAGAACTGTGATCACTGTTTTCTCCGCAAAGTCAGAAACGAATTGTCAAAAGTTGGAGCAGGCGGTCATACGTTGGGTTCGGTTGGACCAGTTTATCAAGGGGCCCGGATAGTTTTTGGCCGGAGCCGATGGGCCCTGCGGATGAATTTTTCTGCGATATCCACATAGCGGTATCCACATAGCGGTCTGTCATCTGCCCGTCGCTGTCAGAGTCCCGATAGCATTCAGGCTATGAACGCGGCCGCAGTTCCCGAAGCCTCCCACCCAGCATCCGAGCTTGCCTCCGGACCTGCTTCCTCCAAGAAGGGCCAAATCCTTGCCTGGGCTTCCTGGGACTGGGGCTCCGCTGCCTTTAACGCCATCATGACCACGTTCGTCTTCACGGTGTACCTGACCTCGTCTGCCTTCGGCGGCGAGGACTCTGCCTCTGCCGCACTTGGTGCTGCTTTGGCCGTCGCGGGCCTGGCCATCGCGTTGCTGGCACCCGTGACGGGCCAACGTTCGGATGCCGGTGGCCGGCGCAAGCTCTGGCTCGGAGTCAACACTGCGGCCACAGCCGTCCTCACGGCCCTGTGCTTCTTTGTATTCCCGCAGCCAGGATTCCTCCTGCTGGGTGTGTGCCTGATTGCGCTTGCCAACATTTTCTTTGAGTTCGCCGGTGTGAACTACAACGCCATGCTGGCCCAGATCTCCACCCCCAAAAACATCGGCAAGGTCAGCGGCTTTGGTTGGGGCATGGGATACCTCGGTGGGATCGTCGCGTTGTTGCTGGTCCTGCAACTCTTCGTCCAGCCGTCTTTCGAATGGTTCGGCGCATCCACTGAAGAATCCCTGAACATCCGGCTTGTGGCCATTTTCTCGGCCCTGTGGTTCTTCATTTTCGCCCTGCCCGTGCTGTTTGCCGTTCCTGAAGTTTCCGTGAAGAAGGACACTGCGTCGTTGGGCTTCGTAGCGTCCTACAGGCTGCTGCTCCGGCGCATCGTGGCCATCTACCGCACCAGTCCCCACACCATCTATTTCCTGCTGTCCAGCGCCATCTTCCGCGACGGCCCTTGCTGCAGTCTTCACGTTCGGCGGGGTGATCGCGGCCGGGACCTTTGGTTTCGAGCTTAAGGAAGTTATCTTCTTCGCGATTTTCGGCAACGTCGTGGCAGCGGTAGGCGCCATCATCGGCGGCTTCCTTGACGACAAGATCGGACCCAAGGCAGTCATCGTGCTTTCCCTGGTGGGTCTGCTGATCGCGGGCACGTTCATCCTGGTGCTTGGCAACGGAAACTACGTGTTCTTTGGAAACAGCTGGCCTGCCGCCAATACGTTCTGGATCTTCGGCCTGCTGCTGTGCCTTTTTGTTGGGCCAGCCCAGTCTTCGTCAAGGGCGTTCCTGGCCAGGCTTGCCCCCGATGGCGAGTCAGGAGAACTGTTCGGGCTCTACGCCACCACGGGCCGGGCTGTCAGCTTCCTGGCTCCCACCCTCTTCACCCTGTGCATCACAATTGCCGCTCCGATTGTTGAAGAAGGTGGAGCCCAGCGATGGGGCATCCTCGGCATTATGGTTGTCCTGCTTGCCGGCCTCCTGGTGATCCTGCCAGTGAAGCCGCCCGGCAAGACGCAAATCGCCGTGGTACCGGATCACTGACTTCACTGCAACAGCTGAGCGCGAACGCCGTACCAGTGCAGATCCAACAGAGTTAGGGTGGAGATATGAACGTGGATGAGACTGAACTCCCGGGCCTTGGGGTCCGTAAGGATTTCGTCACGGCCTCGGGCCGTCGCATCGGTGTCGTGGAGCTTCGAGAAGGCGAGACCGAGCTCTTCGTGTCCACATGGGATGACCCGGATACGTGCCAGGCTTCCATTCCCCTCACGGCCGATGAAGCCGCAACCCTGGGCAATCTCCTCGGCGGGCAGCACATTGCCATGCGCCTGGCAGAGGCCCACCGTGAGATACCTGGCATCGTGACCCGCCAGTTCTCCATCACGCCTGACTCCCCGTTCGTGAACCAGCCCATGGGCAAGGCCCAGGTCCGAACCCGCAGTGGTGTTTCGATCGTCGCGATCATGCGTGAAGGGGAAGTCGTCCCCTCGCCTGCACCCGACGTCGTACTTCACACGGGTGATTTGCTCGTTGCGGTTGGCACCCAGGAAGGCCTCGACTCGGCGGCCGATATCCTCCGCAACGGCTGACCCGCCATGGATCCGCTCGCACTAGCCCTCGTTGAACTGGGGGCCGTCGTCTTCTGCCTCGGTCTCCTTGCTCGGCTAGCGGGCCGGATTGGCATGTCTCCCATTCCGCTTTACCTGGTGGGTGGCTTGGCCTTCGGTGCGGGCGGCTTCGTCAAATTGGATGGCATGCATGAATTCGCCCATCTTTCAGGCGAAATCGGAGTCATCCTGCTGCTGTTGATGCTCGGATTGGAATACACCGCATCTGAACTCGTCACCGGACTCAGACGTTCGTGGCAGGCCGGTGTACTGGACTTTGTCCTGAATTTCCTCCCCGGCGCCGGGATTGCCCTTCTTCTGGGCTGGGGTCTCGTGGGCGCCATCGTGATGGGTGGCGTTACCTATATATCGTCCTCAGGAATCGCGGCGAAGGTCATCACGGACCTCGGCCGCATCGGTAACCGCGAAACTCCCGTAGTGCTTTCCATCCTCGTTTTCGAGGACCTCGCGATGGCCATCTACCTACCCATTCTCACTGCCATCCTGGCCGGTGTCGGGTTCCTGGGTGGGCTGCAGACGGTGGGAATCGCGCTGGCTGTCGTCACGGTGGTCCTGATGATCGCGCTCAAACACGGGCACCGCGTCTCCCAAGCCGTTCACAGCGAGAATTCGGAAGTGTTCCTCCTGAACGTGCTCGGCCTGGCGCTCCTGGTGGCCGGTGTCGCCTCCGCCCTCCAGGTCTCAGCTGCCGTGGGTGCCTTCATGCTCGGCATCGCCATCTCCGGCGCCACGGCCCACAATGCGACCCGCATCCTTGAACCACTCCGGGACTTGTTTGCGGCAATCTTCTTCGTTGCCTTCGGCCTCAACACGGACCCTACATCCATCCCACCGGTCCTGGGCTGGGCGTTGCTGCTCGCCCTGCTGACAACGGCCACCAAAATGTTCACCGGATTCTGGGCCGCCAAACGGGCGGGCATTGCAATGCCGGGCCGCTTCCGTGCGGGAGCGGCCCTGATTGCGCGTGGTGAATTCTCCATCGTCATTGCTGGCCTGGCCGTGGCCTCGGGAGCCGTGCCGGACGAGGTCGCAGCCCTGGCCACGGCTTATGTCCTCATCATGGCCATCACGGGTCCGCTGGCCGCTCGCTTCGTGGAGCCTGTCGTCAAGGCACTGCGCAGGAGCCCCCGCACACCGCCGCGGGCTGCCGAGCGCGCCGCTGCCTGACCGTCAGGGCTTGACGGTCAGCGCCTGACGGTCAGCGCCTGAAGCCCGTCCGGTTCCGGCTAGATGGCCGTCCGGTGGAAATTCTGGTGGCTGCGGCTGGCGGTGGGTCCGCGCTGGCCTTGGTAGCGGTTACCGTACTCACCGGAACCGTAGGGGTGTTCCGCTGAGGACGTCAGGCGGAAGAAGCACAACTGGCCGATCTTCATGCCTGGCCACAGCTTGATTGGCAGCGTCGCCACGTTGGAAAGTTCCAGCGTGACGTGCCCGGAGAAGCCCGGATCGATGAAGCCTGCGGTGGAGTGCGTCAACAAACCGAGCCGGCCGAGAGACGACTTGCCCTCAAGGCGCGCAGCGATGTCGTCGGGCAGGCTCACTGTCTCGTACGTTGAGCCCAGTACGAATTCACCCGGGTGCAGGATGAAAGGCTCATTGCCTTCCACCTCCACCAGCCGGGTCAGCTCAGGCTGCTCCTCGGCGGGGTCGATGTGGGCATATTTGTGGTTGTCGAAGAGCCGGAAAAACCGGTCAATCCGTACGTCCACGGAAGACGGCTGAACCATCGCGGGATCGTACGGTTCAAGGACAATCCGTTGGGAGTCTATTTCGGCACGAATATCGCGGTCAGAGATCAGCACAGCATCAAAAATACCCCATGCATTGTCCGGGCCGCCCCATGGGACTATAGTTCCCGGACATGTAAAGCCGCGCCCGTACTTGGGGGCAACGAGCATTCGCGGGGTAATTGTGGGGAAATTGTCAGCGCCTGCGGCTATCGTGCTGGCTGGCGCGCTAGCCATATTGGTAGCCGCGTCCAGCCAAATCCTGCCAGCTACAGAGGCCCTACCAAGCGGCGGCACTACTTCTTCGGGCAGCGTACCGTCCGGTCTCACGGCCCCTGAAACGAGTACGACGCCGGACCCCGCACCTTTGGGGGCGACCCCCGACGCCAGCGAAGCGGCTGGCGACCCTACGCCGGGCCCCGGTTCGGGGACGGGTTCCGGTTCCGAAAGTGCAGCGCCGACCAGGCCGGTCGCAGTAGATCCGATGGTTGAGACACCTCCTCCGGTGCCGAACATCGGTCCCTCATGGGGTCCGGACGATCCTTCCTCGGAAGGCACTCCCTCCGGGAGGCCAGAAGCCAACGAGCCAGCCGTCCCCGGTCCTCCCGGCGCGTCGGCTTCCCCCACCTCCGTTCCAACGCCAACAGCGCCTGCCGCAGGGCCTGGTCCGTCGGAGTCGCCGTCGCCAACACCCTCACCGACTCAAACAACGACGCCAACACCCTCACCAACCCAAACATCTACGCCGTCACAAACGGCTTCCGCGCCGTCACCAACGCCGTCCACGCCCACACCCACACCCACGCCCGCACCCACACCCACGCCCGCACCCACACCCACGCCATCCCCCTCACCCACCCCTTTCCCCGGCAAGACCCCCAGCAGCGATGCGGACCCGGACAACGGTGCCCTCGCGCTACTCCCGGACGACAACACCGCGGCCATCTTGACCGTGTTCAACGCCATCAACAGCTATCGCGCTTCTTTGGGGCCTTGCCCCGGTGAAGTATCACGCAACGGTGGCGAGCATGGCGCAGGAATGGTCGGACAGCATCGCCAGCCGCGAAGTGATCCAGCACAGGCCAAACTTCTGGACGGACCCACGTGCGCTCAACCCGAACAACGGTGCCGGTGAGGTCATTGCTGTCAGGTGGGATCGTGACGCTGCCCAATTGGTGGAGTGGTGGAAGGGGTCCCCCGGTCACGACGCCCTGCTGCGCGATCCGCGCTTCAATGTGATGGGCATCGGGATCACCTACACGGACGGCAATTGGCAAACGACCCCCAACCGCTACACACTGTGGGGCGTGGTGAACTTCTTCGGTTACACCACGCTGCCCGCCGGAACCACTACGCGCCCGGGTGGGACGGTCACGCCGCCGACGGATCCCGTGGGTGTGTGTGAACCCGGCGGCAAGTACCAGCCGCCTACAGTGAATCTCAGCGCGGCGGCCATCCGCAGCGCTGCAGACCTTGTATCCATCAGCCCGGACGGAACGGTTTATTCCTACCCCTCCCTAGGTGACGCCAAGTACGGCGCGGCCCGCAAGATCGGAATCGGTTTCACCGGTTTGAAGGAGCTATTCGTATCGGATTGGGACCGCGACGGCGTTTTTGACCTCATCGCCCAACGCCTGGATGGAGCGCTCCTTGTGTACCCGGGCAGGCAGTCTGGCGGCTTCGGATCGCCCGGAGTCCTGGGCCAGGGTTGGGAATCCCTCAACATAGCCGTGGGTACTTGGTGTGCGAACAACCGCCTCCCGCAAATTGTGGCCATGGATGCCTCCGGCGGGCTCTGGTTCTACAAGAATTCCGGAATGACGTACATACGAACCCAGGCGGCGATCGGAACAGGCAACAAGGCCGTCCGGCTCAGCATGGTGGACTACAACGCCGATGGTTTCCAGGATCTCCTCGCCGTTGAGCCCAATGGGTATCTGAGGTTGTATCGCGGCAGCGGACTGGCCATTCCGAAGCAGGAGGCCAGGCCAGTGGTGGGTGCGGCATGGACCGACTACACCGGTTTGCGGTCACTTCAAGGAGTTACCGGCGCAAACACCACGGGCATCGCGGGCCTGGGCACCAACGGTGTATTGGAGTATTGGGACCTCACCTCGGGAGGACTGACGACGCCGGTCAGCGTCGGTGGCGGCTGGAGTGGTTTCAAGCTCGCCCAGTAGGGAACCGCCCGGTAATCAAACCGCCTGGGCGGACTCAATAACGGTCTTGAGCTGCTCCAACTGGGCAACTTCACTTTCCATGGTTTTCTGGATCATGCTGTTCATGAGTTTCTGCAGGCCCTTGGGGTGGTACTCCAGGGCGAACCTGAGCCGCGTCGTCTTGCCTTCGGTGCTGAGGTAGTAGCCGCCCGTGGGCCGGGCGGGTCCGGCCACCACGGCGAAGCGCACTTCTGCGCCCGGCCGGGCCTCCGTGATCTCGAAGTCTGCAGCGATCGGCCGTCCTCCCGGGCCAGTGAGCGTCTGCTGATAGACCGCGCCCTTCTGGCCACGGACACCGGATCGGAGCGAGATGCTGCGCACGCCCGAGCGCCAGAGGGAGTTGTTCATACCATCCATCAGGAATCCATAGACGGTCATGGCATCCCTGCTGATCACCACTTCATAGTCTGCAAATGCCACGGAAACCTCTTTCGGCGTACGGTTCGAATGTCGTAGCCCGGTTCCCCATACACTGCAGCTAACACCTTCAGAATAGTCAGCCGCGCTTGCCTGCGACACACGACAAACGAGCCTTGACCGAATGGTTACCTGCCGGCGTATCTGAGACACAGCTGACACATAGTCCCGGGCCGGGTAGAGTTCGTGCCGCTGGCAAAACCAAATTGGGGGCGTAATGCGAGTACTGAAACATCCGTTTGTTCGTGGGAACTTTGTCCGTGGGAACGCACGACGGCGGCTGTCTGCTTGCGCTGCTTTCCTCGCCATGGCGGTGGCTGGTGGAGTCATGGCCGCTGCGCCTGCGTCGGCCCTATCAGCAACAACCCCTGCGGCAGCGGCATCCACAGTTGCGAATAAAGTGGCCGCGCCTACAACGGTGAATCCCCTGCCCAGCGTGGATCCCATCGGGAACCCTGCAAGCTTTTCTGTCCTGGTCAATAAATCCAGGCCACTGAATCCCGTCAGTTACGCCCCCAGCGACCTCATCAATGCCCGCGGCTCCGGCCAGTACATGCGGGCCGAAGCCGCTGCCTGGCTCAATGGCCTCTTCCAGGGCGCGGCGGACGCTGGGACCGGCGGCCTGTCGATCGTGAGCGGCTACCGGTCCTATGCCCAGCAGCAGCAGGTTTACTCCTACTACGTCAGCATCTACGGCCAGGGCCTATGCGGACACCATCTCGGCACGTCCCGGGTACAGCGAACACCAGACCGGCCTTGCCATGGACATCGGCAATGCTGCCGGTTCCTGTGGCCTGAGCACCTGCTTCGGCGACACAGCGGCTGGCAAATGGGTGGCAGCGAACGCCCACAAGTACGGCTTCATCGTCCGGTACCCCAACGGCTACACGGGCACCACCGGGTACAGCTACGAGCCCTGGCACTTGCGCTATGTTGGCGTTGCGTTGGCCACTGATATGAACCGGCGCGGATTCCCGACGCTGGAGCACTATTTCGCCGGAAATCCGGCGGCCGCCGCGAGCATCAAGTCCGGCGCCGACCTCGTAGCTGCCGACTCTTCCGGGCGGATGCTGCGTTACCCCGCGACGGCGGCAGGCGGGTATGGGGCGCCCGTCCAGATCGGTTCGGGCTGGACCGGCTTGAAGCAGGGCTTCGTAGTGGACTGGGACATTGATGGCATTTACGACATCCTTGCGCAGTGGAACAACGGCGTCCTGGGCGTTTACCGCGGCCTCCTGGGCGGCGGCTTCGCCGGCCAGGTTGTCGTGGGGAACGGCGGCTGGGATCGCATGACCATCACCGTGGGCAAGTGGACGCACGCGCACCCGCGGCCCGGCGTCGTCGGGTATTTTCCGGATGGTGTGCTGCGCTACTACCCCAACACTTTCGGCGGCGCCCTGAGCGCTCCGCAGGTCATCGGCAAGGGCTGGAACGGCATGGAACTGACCATGGCGGACTGGGAGGGCGACGGCGCGAACGACATCCTGGCAAGGACAGCTTCCGGATCCCTGATCAATTACCGGGGAGACGGCTGGGCTGGTTTCTTTGGCCCGGCCACCACTGTGGGCACAAGTTGGCAGTACATGCGCATGCTGCTTCCGGGCTTCGGGCTCACCGGCGCAGGCACGCGCGGCATCACTGCACAAACTGCGGACGGCAACCTGTACAACTACGGCCTCGGCAGGGGTTCCTGGACTACCTACGCGCAGGTTGGATCCGGATGGAACGGCCTGAAGCTCTTCAAGTAGACATGGTTGCGCGCCTGTCATGAGGACCCCCGCAACTGCGCTAAGCTAGGACTCGCTCCGGCGAATAACCGGAGCGACGCGGGCGTAGCTCAATGGTAGAGCGCTAGCTTCCCAAGCTCGATACGCGGGTTCGATTCCCGTCGCCCGCTCCATCATGACCCCTTGCCTCCGGGCAGGGGGTCATCTTGTTGGGAACCATGTGTGGTCCTGGCCCTCTTTGCGCGTGAAACCCGGCACTCACCAGATAAGGCCCCGCACCCGTCGACCCCGACGGCCACCAAGCCTAAACTCGTAGATACATCCACCTATCCGGGAGGTCCTCCAATGACTCTCACCGACGATGCTGAGGCGGGTCCACTCGCCGTCATCCACCGCCTGCTGGAAGCCACGAACAAGCATGATCTGGAAGCCTTGGCCGAATGCTTCGCGCCTGGCTACGTCAATGAGACGCCTGCCCACCCCACCAGGGGCTTCACGGGCAGGGACGCTATCCGCAGCAACTGGGAGCAGCTCTTCACAGGAGTGCCGAACATCAGAGTTCGTATGGTCTCCCATAGCGTGTCCCACAACCAGGCCTGGACCGAGCTGCACATGCAGGGCTCGTGGCGGGATGGCACGCCGCATGAGCTCACCGGCGTCATCATTTTCGGCGTGGAAGAGGGCGTCATCAACAGTGCCCGGTTCTACATGGAGCCTGTGGAGCACTTCGTTCGGGTTGACGACACCGCGGATCGCGTCAGCCACCGCGTAACGCATGGCCGGCCCGCCGTCGAGCCTGCACAGTGAGTCAGCCCGATACCAAGCTGCTCAGGCGCGGGGTGTATCGTCAGGAGTCAGGAGCCATTTCGGCTCCGCTCTAGGGAGCCATCATGGGCGACAAATCACCGCGCCAAGCTGCATCGAAGAAATCCAGTAAATCCATCAAGGAAAAGCGCGCGGACAAACGGGCCGCCGAGACACCCGACACTGCGGCCGCGAAACCCGCAACCGGCCATAAAAAGTGATTGGGGCGCAAGGTCCGCTAAGCATTGGCGTCCTGGGTTCTTCGCTGAAGCCCAACGAGCAACGGCTACCGATCCACCCTCAACATCTTGAGCGCATTGCTCCGGAACTGCGCCAACGGCTCCACCTTGAATATGGTTACGGCGAACGCTTTGGTGTTCCGGACAGCACACTCGCCGGGCTTGTGGGTGGGCTGGGGACCCGGCAGGAGCTCATCGCCGGGAACGACGTCATTCTGCTGCCCAAGCCGCAGGTCGAGGATCTTGCGGAACTTCGGGACGGGCAGACCCTTTGGGGTTGGCCGCACTGCGTCCAGGACGAGGCCATCACCCAACTCGCGATAGATAAAAAGCTAACTCTCATCGCTTTCGAAGCCATGAACCACTGGGCTGCCGACGGCGGCTTCGGACTTCACGTCTTCCACAAAAACAACGAGCTTGCCGGATACTGCTCCGTGCTGCATGCCCTGGCTTTGACCGGCTCAACGGGTGATTACGGTCGTCGCCTGACAGCAGTGGTCATCGGTTTTGGCGCCACTGCCCGCGGAGCCGTGACAGCGTTGAATGCGCACGGCGTCCATGATGTCCAGGTCCTGACGAACAGGGGTGTCGCCGCGGTGGGATCTCCGATCCACTCAGTGCGGATCGTGCAGTTCGACCACGACAACAATGCACCCTTCCTGAGCGAAGTCATCACAGACGGTGGTCGCAAGCCGTTGGCCCCGTTCCTTGCTGCCGCGGACATTGTGGTCAACTGCACCTTGCAGGATCCGAATTCCCCGCTGACGTATCTGCGGACAGAGGACCTGGCCGATTTCCGGCCGGACAGCCTGATCGTGGATGTGTCCTGCGATCCCGGGATGGGATTCAGCTGGGCAAGGTCCACAACGTTCGATGAACCCATGTTCCGGGTGGGCGGGCACGTGAACTACTACGCCGTTGACCATAGCCCTTCTTACCTGTGGAACTCGGCCAGCTGGGAGATCAGCGAGGCTTTGTTGCCATTCCTGGAGACTGTGGCCGCAGGTCCGGAGGCGTGGGACACCAATGAGACGATCTCCCGTGCGATCGAGATTCGCGACGGCGTGATCCGCAACACGGATGTGCTCGAGTTCCAGGGACGCTCCGCGGAGTACCCACACTTGCCGGCTGCGGCGGAAGCGTCCGTAAGCTAAAGGCTCCACAGCAAGAAGGCAGTGCCTGCGGCTCCCCGCAGGCACTGCCTTTCTGTTTGGTTTCGGTTTTTACCGCTATGCAGTCTGTGTCCGGTCCACGATCCGGAGCACTCGACGCCGGTCACGCAGGTCCACTTTGATGTGCAGGGAAGCCTTCCGGGCAAGCACGACGGCGACAACAGCCGCCGCCGCTGCCGGCACACCGCCAGCCACAAGGATGGCCAGGTGCGGCCCCAGGTGCTCGGCCAGCCACCCCATGACGGGGCCGCCAATTGCCTGGCCGCCGATGAGCACCACTAAGTACAGGCTCATCACCCGGCCTCGAATGCTCATGTTGGAACTGGTCTGCACCATCTGGTTTGCCGCCGTGAGGAACATGAGGCACCAGAATCCAGCCAGGACCATCGAGACGCTGAACCAGACCATGGACGGCATCACGGACGATAGGCAGAGCATCAAGCCGTACAAGCCCGCCGAGAGCACCACCGACCGCAACCGGAGCTGACGGCGCCGCGTGGACGTGACCGCGCCTATCAGTGCACCGAGCGCAACCATCGCGTTCAGCAGGCCGTAGCCTCCGGCCCCGGCGTCGTACACGTGGTCCGCGAAGGCGGCCAGCAGCACCGGGAGGCTCATTGCGAAAACAGCCACGAACCCGGCCATCAACCATGGCCAGTAGATAGTGGGTTTGCTGAGCGCGTACTGGAGGCCTTCGCGGAGCATGCCCTTCTTGCGGGGCGTCGGCCGGCTAAGATGCAGCTGGTCTTTGCGGAGGATCAAGAGCATGGCCACGGTGGAGCAGCATGCGACTGCATTGGCCGCGAATGCCCATCCAGCGCCCACGGCGGTGAGCAGCCATCCCGCGAGTGCCGGGCCGATCAGGCCACCGAGCTGGAAGGTTGTTGAGTTGACGCTGATGGCGTTGCGCAGGTACTTGGGACCGACGAGTTCGTTGACGAATACCTGCCGCGCCGGCTGGTCCAGGACGGTCACAAAGCCCAGGACCAGGGCGATTGCGTAGACGTGCCAGACTTCTACGCGCTGGCTGAGGGAAAGCGCCGCCAACGTCGCAGCCAGAACGGCTGCCGCGGACTGGCAGATGATGAGGATCTTTCGCTTGGCGAAGCGGTCTGCCATCATGCCGCCCCACGGGCCAAGGAACAACGACGGCATGAATTGCAGCGCCACGGTAATTCCGACCGCGGTGACGGAACCAGAGAGCTGGAGCACCATCCAGTCCTGGGCAATGCGCTGCATCCAGATCGCAATCACGGCGATGAAGTGGCCAATTGCGAAGATCCTGAAGTTAGGTACTTTCAAGGAGATGAAGGTGTGCCGCCAGGGCAGCTTTTCGCTTACGACGGCGAGCGGCTGGGTGACGGTGTCCGGCGTCTGCGGCGCGGACAGGGAATCGATGACGGGCTGGCTGACGTTTGCCGCTGAAGGCGGTGGGGGTGCCAAAGGTAGTCCTCGGATCGAGAGTTTCGGTGGGATGCCTTTAACGCTATGGTTGCCAGCAGCAATTATGGAAGCGTATTACGCCTATAACTAGCATTGCGGATTGCAATGACGCTCCCGCGCTTTCGCAGTTTTTCCACCCTCCCGAGGAGTTCCGTGTGTTTGAACCTGTCCAGCTCCGCTCCTTCCTGGCCGTCGCAGAGACGCTGAGTTTCACCAAGGCGGCCGAGCGGTTGGGGTTGGCCCAGCCAACGGTGAGCCAGCACGTCCGCAAGCTTGAAGCCGCCGCCAAGCGGGTCCTGGTGGCCCGTGACACCCGGGAAGTCCGGCTGACGGACAACGGTGACGCCATGGCGGGTTTTGCCCGCAGCATCCTTGCCGCCCACGACTCCGCAGCACGATACTTTTCCGGTTCCGCAATGCGGGGCCGCCTGCGGTTTGGCACGGCGGATGACCTCGCCATCACAGGGCTCCCGCGGATCCTGCGCGAATTCCGGCAACTGTATCCGCAGATCAACCTGGAACTGACCGTCAGCCAAAGCGACCAACTCTACAAACGCCTCAACGCCGGCCAGCTGGACCTCGTGTTCGTGAAGTGGGTGGCTGGCGCCAAGGAAGGCACCGTGGTCCGGCATGACAACTTCGCGTGGGTTGGCGTTGAGCAAACCGTCCTGGAGCCGGGCGCGCCCGTGCCGCTGATCGCATACCCCGCGCCAAGCCTGAGCCGGAAGTTGGCCATCGACGCCTTGGAAGCCGCCGGGCGCACGTGGCGCATCACATGCAGCACCAAGCAGATCAGCGGCGTACTGGCCGCAGTCCGGGCGGGTATTGGCGTGGCCGTGATGCCGGCGTCCCTGGTTCCCGAAGACCTCAAAGTCATCACCCAACGATTCGACCTCCCGCCCGTGGGAGACGTCGACTTCACGCTGATCCGCAATCCCCTGGCCAACGCCGAAGTCATTGATGCGCTGACCCAGGCGATCATGGGCCGGGCGCTGAGTAAATCGAACTAACGGCTGGGCCGGCTCGCCTGGTGACGGCCCAGAGGATCATTCTCAGCTTTGTCGAGCTCGGGGTCATGACACACTCGCACGGTAAGCGCATTCCGACTAACCTGAACAAATGATCGATCTCACGACGTTGGCGGACCTGACGCCCGGCATTTGTTCCGTCACCCTGCGGGAGTTGGGGATTGACGACATCGTGCGCATTTCTGCCGACGCGGGCTTGGCAGGCATCGAGTGGGGCACTGATGTCCATGTCAGTGACACCACATCCGCTGCCCATGCCAAGGAGGCCACCGAGGCCGCAGGCCTCAGCGTCATGTCGCTCGGTTCCTATTACCGATCTGGAGCTTTCGGCGATTTCGAGCCCGTCCTCAGCCTCGCGGCCGCGCTCGGCGCGCGTCGGATCCGGGTCTGGGCCGGGGAGCTTGGTTCAGCAGACGCCAGCCAAGAGCACTGGGACGCCGTGGTTAAGGACACGCAACGCATCGCCGATCTGGCCGCGGCCCGAGGGACCGCAATCGCCTTCGAGTACCACGGCAATACACTCACGGACTCCCCCGAAACAACGCTTGAGCTCCTGCGGCGTGTGAACCACGCCAACGTCGGCACTTACTGGCAGCCCGCCGTCGGGCTTTCCGACCAGCAGGCGCTGGAATCGCTGCACGAAGTCCTCCCCCATCTGGTGGGCGTCCACTGCTTTTCCTGGGGACCTGAGGCTGAACGCCATCCACTGAGGTCGCGCAAGCTCCTATGGCAGACTGTCTCCGATGTCCTTCGCGGCAACGGCAAGGACATGGACATCATGTTGGAGTTCGTTGAGGATGACCTCCCGGACAACGTGCTCAACGACGCCGCTTTCCTGCACACTATTACGCTCGGGGAAGACTAACGCCACTTCGACGGCCTCGGAGCGGTCGAAAGCTTACTGGCATCACTTGCGCCGATTACATATTCCTAGCGGTATCGCTACAAATGTGTAATCCCAGCACGACGCCGAGAAAACCAGATCCACGCTTCCGCCCGGCCGGGCCGGCCAAGGGGCCCGCGATGCTCACGAAAACTGCAAGCAACTAGGCTGTTTGACTCTCCACCGGCAGCTCGGTGCTTCGGCGGAGTTTGACGGAGCCAACCACAGAGCCGCCATCCGGGTCGCCGGCCGCAAGCCTTCCAATGTCCTCAAGCGGCAGGTACACCGTGGACAGGGCGGGACGGAAGTCCCGCAGCGTTTCAATGTCGTCAAAACCAGCGATGTTTGCGTCACGGGGAATCCACACGCCCTCTGACCGCAATGCGGCGGTCACGCCTATGGCCATGACGTCGTTCACCGCGAAGATGCAGAGGCGTTCGCCGGAGGCCTTGATTCGTTCGGCCAGCGCCAGCCCGGCGTCGTATCCTCCCGCGCGGTTGAAGCCTGTACGGATAACCTCGGCGGGGTGCCGGCCGGTGTCGGCGAGTCCGCGCTGGAAGCCGCGGATCCGGTCATCGGAGGTCAGGAGCCCTTCAGGGCCGCCAACAACGACGAAGGCGCCCTCATGCACGGCAGCCAACTGGTCAGCGAGCTCCGCGGCGAGGTCCTCGTTGGGCACCTC
Organism: Arthrobacter sp. StoSoilB13; assembly: GCF_019977255.1. Classification (NCBI taxonomy): domain Bacteria; kingdom Bacillati; phylum Actinomycetota; class Actinomycetes; order Micrococcales; family Micrococcaceae; genus Arthrobacter; species Arthrobacter sp. StoSoilB13. Next base: position 2,516,047 of record NZ_AP024647.1, read on the forward strand.
AACCACGTGGTAGCCCTCGTCGGTAGTGGAGCCCACGATCGGGTGACACACGACGCCGACATGCCCGCCATTACGGCAATAGCGATCCAACTCGGCAGCGAGCTCCAGATTGCCCTGCTCATCCTCGGGCCGTGCCGAGCGGGAACCGGCGATGACGATTGAATCTGCGCGACGGGCAGCGAAGGCTGCCACAGCTTCCCGCTCATCCGAAGGAGCGCCGGAGGTACTGGCCAACAAAACCATGCGGTTCTGTTGGCGAGCCGCCTCCTGGACGCCGCGGGCAATGGCCGAAAAGTAGGGGTCGGCGATGTCGTGGACAATCAGTCCGATGAGTCCCGAGCTGGACTTTGCAAGCGCCTGGGCCTGGGCATTGGGGACGTAGCCGAGCTTTTCCGCGGCCTCACGGACGCGCTCCGCGATATCCTCTGCGGGCTTACGGGTGGAACCGTTGAGGACACGGGACGCCGTGGCAAGGGACACCCCTGCCAAACGGGCAACTTCACTCAATGTGCTGGCGGCCACGAGGCCCTCCTTTTCTGCAAGCCTTTGAGACTGGCGCTAAAGAAATTATGGCAGTCTTCACCCATTTTTGGGAAAGCGCTTGCCAACCCAGCTCGGCATAGTGCATGATCGATGCAACGGGAATGCGCTTTCCCAACCTCTCGAATTGCAAACACCGGCAACGCACAGCGGCCGGCACACAAGGACCTGGAGAAAACATGGGCTACGAAACAAAGACGATCCGCATCGCCATGAACGGCATCACCGGCCGTATGGGTTACCGCCAGCACTTGCTGCGATCCATCCTCCCCATCCGCGAAGCCGGTGGCTTCACGCTCGAAGACGGCACCAAGGTTCAGGTGGAACCGATCCTGGTAGGCCGCAACGAAGCCAAGATCCGTGAGCTCGCCGAACTCCACAAGGTCTCCGAATGGTCCACGGACCTGGACGCCGTCATCGCCGACCCCACTGTGGACATCGTCTTTGACGCCTCAATGACCAGCCTTCGCGCCGCCACCTTGAAGAAGGCCATGCGCGCCGGCAAGCACATCTTTACCGAGAAGCCCACGGCTGAGACCCTCGAGGAAGCAATCGAGCTGGCGCAAATCGGTAAGGAGTCCGGCGTCACCGCTGGCGTCGTGCACGACAAGCTGTACCTCCCCGGCCTGGTCAAGCTCCGCCGCCTCGTGGACGAGGGATTCTTCGGCCGCATCCTCTCCATCCGCGGCGAATTCGGCTACTGGGTCTTCGAAGGCGACGTCCAGGCAGCCCAGCGCCCGTCCTGGAACTACCGGAAGGAAGACGGCGGCGGAATGACCACGGACATGTTCTGCCACTGGAACTACGTGCTCGAAGGCATCATCGGCAAGGTCAAGAGCGTCAACGCCAAGACCGCCACCCACATCCCCGCGCGTTGGGATGAAGCCGGCAAGGAATACAAGGCCACCGCTGACGATGCTTCCTACGGCATCTTCGAACTCGAAACCCCGGCCGGCGACGAGGTCATCGGGCAGATCAACTCCTCCTGGGCCGTCCGCGTCTACCGCGACGAACTGGTCGAGTTCCAGATCGACGGTACGCACGGTTCCGCCGTCGCCGGTTTGAACAAGTGCGTTGCGCAGCAGCGCGCCCACACCCCCAAGCCCGTCTGGAACCCGGACCTGCCCGTCACCGAATCCTTCCGCAGCCAGTGGCAGGAAGTCCCCGCCAACGCTGAACTGGACAACGGCTTCAAGCTGCAGTGGGAAGAATTCCTGCGCGACGTGGTGGCCGGCCGCGAACACCGCTTCGGCCTGCTCTCCGCAGCACGCGGCGTACAGCTTGCCGAGCTCGGCCTCCAGTCCTCGGCGGAGCGCCGCACCATCGACATCCCGGAGATCACCCTCTAATGACGTCACTCATTCTTCCCACCAACGACGGCGGCACCCGCGAGTACCGCCTCCAGCCCGCCACTGCGTGGGTCAAGCCGAGCGCCCCGCTGACGGCCCGCCGCGCGTACGCCGCAGCCCACGTCATCCCTGAGGTCGCTGCTGACAACACCCCCGGCGCTCCGGCGCAGCTTGATTGGGATGCCACGCTGGCATACCGCCATGAGCTTTGGTCCTACGGACTTGGGGTGGCTGATGCCATGGATACCGCGCAGCGCGGCATGGGCCTGGACTGGGCAGCTACCCAGCAGCTCATCAAGCGCACCGGTGCCGAGGCAGCTTCCGTTGTGGCAGCGGGCAACTCAGCAACGGCCGGCGAGTCCGTCCGGGACCTTGTCTCCTGCGGCGCAGGTACGGACCAGTTGGATATCAGTGCACTCCCTGAAGGCGCGGCCGGCATCCAGGCCGTCATCGATGCCTACCGCGAGCAGATCGCCGTCGTCAGCGAAGCAGGCCCCAAAGTTATCCTCATGGCCTCCCGCGCATTGGCCAAGGTGGCCAGCGGCGCCGACGACTACCTGCACGTCTACTCGACGCTCCTGCAGGAAGTTGACCAACCGGTCATCCTGCACTGGCTGGGCACCATGTTCGATCCCGCGCTGGCCGGATACTGGGGCTCGGATGATGTTTCCGTGGCCACTGAGACGTTCCTCAGCCTGATCCGCGAGCACGCGGACAAGGTGGATGGCGTGAAAGTCTCGCTTCTGGACGCTTCCCATGAGGTCGCCCTCCGCGCCAACCTTCCGGAAGGAGTCCGTCTCTACACGGGCGACGACTTCAACTATCCGGAGCTGATCGACGGCGACCAGAGGCACCACTCCGATGCCTTGCTGGGCATCTTCGCTGCCATCTACCCCGCTGCTTCGGTTGCCTTGCAGAAGTACGACGCCGGCCAAAGTGCAGAGGGTCGGGCCATCCTGGACTCTACGCGTGAGCTCGGAAAGCACATCTTCAGCGCACCGACGTTCTACTACAAGACTGGCATCGCGTTCATGTCCTGGCTCAACGGCAAGCAGCCCGGGTTCCAGATGGTTGGAGGACTGCACTCGGGACGATCTGTGCTGCACCTGGCCAAGACCTTCGAACTTGCCGATCAGGCCGGCTTGTTGAAGGACCCGTCACTGGCAGCATTCCGGATGTCCGATTACCTCAGGATCAACGGAGTGGGCGCATGAGCGATTTTTCCAGACTCTCGCTGAACAGCGCGACTACCAAGAAGTGGACTCTTGCCGAAGCCGTTGACGGTTGTGCACGCGCCGGCATTCCCGCGATCGGACCGTGGCGTGACCGTGTTGCCGAGGCTGGGCTGGATAAAGCAGCGAAGCTCATCAAGGACGCCGGGCTCCGGGTTTCGTCCCTGTGCCGGGGAGGATTCCTCACGGCGGCTGATGCTGAAGGTCAGGCTGCGGCGCTGGCGGACAATTTCGAAGCCGTCCGCGAAGCAGTCGCGCTGGACACCCAAGAGCTGTTCCTGGTGGTTGGCGGGCTTGCTCCAGGCGAGAAGGACGTGGTTGCTGCCCGCCAGCGCGTTGCCGACCGCCTCGAAGAATTGGTCCCGTTCGCTTCGGAGAACGGCGTACGGCTGGTGCTGGAACCCCTGCATCCGATGTATGCCGCCGACCGCGCGCTCATCTCCACCCTTGGCCAGGCCCTGGATCTCGCCGCGCCGTACGACGCCAGGACTGTGGGCGTCGCAGTCGATACGTTCCACGTCTGGTGGGATCCGGAACTGAAGGCGCAGATCGAACGCGCCGGGCGCGAAGACCGCATTGCCTCCTACCAGGTATGTGATTTCAACCTGCCGATCGCTTCAGACGCGCTGCTATCCCGCGGCATGATGGGCGACGGCGTCATTGACTTCGCGACGATCGGCACCTGGGTCCGCGACGCCGGATACACGGGCGACATCGAGGTTGAGATCTTCAACCAGGAGATCTGGGACGCCGATGGAGATACCGTCCTGGAAACCATGAAGCAGCGTTACGCGGAGCTTGTCCTCCCGTACGCCTAACAACCCTAAGACCCCACGAACCCCAACAACCCCAAGAACGTGGTCCTCCCGCGGATGCCCTAAGCTCCGCGGGAGGACCGCCCCCAAAGCAAGCGAGCCCCTGCCCGGTCACGGCAGGGGCTCGCTTTTTCGTAACGTTTTGTTTCAGCGGGGAGGCGCGGAATGCCCATGTTAGATAAGTGGTACATAGCTGAAACATTGCGTCGATGAGAGGAAACAATGGCCACCTACGCTGGTTTCACCTGGACAAAGAGGTCCAAGAAACCACTGAAAGGACACCACCATGATGCTCTTGAAGACTCTCAACTTTTTCCTGGACGCCAGCAGCAGCCACAGCGGCTCCTCAGGCGATTCCCCTGAAGAAAACTCGCCTGCTGCCACCTTCGCCTCGGAGCGCCTGTCGTCCAGCGCCTGGGAGGGCTGGTGGGACGACGCCGACCAGGGCTTCCCTGCAGGGGCGTAATCCGCGCGGAGCCCCAGCCCGGCTAAAGATTGGCGGGCACGTGGACCTGCGCGCGCGGAACACCGATCAAGGTGAGAGTGCCGCCGTCGTTGGCTTGCAACTCCACCCGGATATTCCGGGTTCCCTCTTCGGGCTGGACGGAGCTGACACGGAAAACCTCACCATGGATCTCCACTCTGTCACCGTCGCGAACAGCCTTGAGCTTCCTGCGGGTGGTACCGGCCCCCGTTGACGCGCTGCGCTTCACTTCTTGTCTTTGGCATCTGCGTTTCGTTCCCGGGCTTCGTTGGCGCGTGTTTCGTCTTCGTAGTTCTCACGAAGTTCCTGCCCGCGGCGGATAAATTCGTCTTCCTGCTTCTGCTGCTTATCGCTGCGCTTGGTATCCTTCGGCGGGAGTTGGATGCTTTCTTCAGCTTCAATACCTCCCTGCAATTGCCGCCCGCGTTCCATTTCGGCGTCAAATTCCGCGCCGAAAAGCAGCGACATGTTCAGGATCCACAGCCAGAGCAGCATGATGATGACGCCTGCCAGCGTTCCGTAGGTCTTGTTGTAATTGCTGAAATTCGCAACGTAGAAGCCAAAACCGAGCGATGCCAGTGCAAAAATAACCAGGGCAATGAGGGATCCCGGGCTCATCCAACGGAACTTGGGCTGCTTGACGTTGGGGGTGTAGTAGTAGAGCACCGCAATGACGATGACCACCAGCACGATCAGGACAGGCCACTTGGCGATATTCCACACTGTGAGGATCGTGTCGGACATTCCGATTGCCTTACCTATAGCCTCTGCCACTGGTCCGCTCAGGACGAGCATCGCGGCGGCCAGTGCCGCGCCCACAAGCGCGACGACGGTCACGGCGAGCATCGTCCCGCGCAGTTTGATGAAGCCGCGGCCTTCATCCACTTCGTACACGCGGTTCATCGCCCTGCTGAAGGCCGTGGTGTACCCGGAGGCCGACCACAACGCCACCAGGATGCCCAGGGCCAGTGCAAAGCCCGCCGCGTTGGAGCGAGTCAATTCCTCAATGGGCTGCCGCATGGCGTCAACACCGGGCCCTGGAGCGAACTGCTGCACGATATCCAGCAACGCCGTGGTGGTTTTCCCGGCGTCGCCAAAGATCCCGATGAGGGAAACCAACGCCAAAAGCGCGGGGAAAAGGGAAAGCACTGCATAGTAGGTGAGGCCGGCAGCGGCATCGGGACACTGATCCTTGTTGAACTCCCGCAGCGTCCTCTTGGCTATATACATCCACGTGGGCTTCACCAGGTCGTTGAGACTATCCGGCTTGCGCTCGTCTTCAGGGGCGGGAGCGCTGCCCGCCTTCGCCGTGCTGGTGTGTGCTGAATTTTGAGTACTCATGGGACACCTGTTCGTGGGTTGAGCATGCGCGAACAAACTGACCACTTAATAGTAAGCATGCTGATGAATTGCATGGAAGAACCAGGCGCAGAGATCCTGCGGATCCCGGAAACCGCCCCGTGGAAAGGTGCCCTACGCGGGTTTGCCCAGAAGGAATTCGGACGGCGATTCAATGACAGCGCGGATCACTTGACCCGCCGCGCCCAGCAGCGTCCCGGAGTGCTCCAAACGCGAAACTGTGAGGCTTTCCGGCTTCAGCAGCCCCGGTGCGTATCTTTCCAAACTCGACAGCACTGCCGGTTTCAGCCACTCGGCGAGGACGGCAAAGTGCCCCCCGAGCACCACGGCTTCGACGTCCATCAGACGCGCAGAAGAGGCGAGCGCGATGCCCAGGTACCGTCCGGCGTCCCGAACTGCACGCTTGGCATGCGGCTCATCGGCGGCCAAGGCGGCGAGCAGAAGTTCGGTTCGCCTGCCAAGAGACCCCTCCGGGATGCGGGCAGCTTCGAAAATGGCTTCCTGGCCGGCGAATGTTTCCAAGCAGCCGGCCCCTCCACAGGAACATGAAGGCCCCTCGGGATGCACCACGATGTGGCCCAGTTCTCCGGCGGAACCGCCAGGTCCCGTGTAGAGCTCAGAACCGATGATGACCCCACCGCCAACGCCCACTTCGCCGGAAACGTAGAGGAAGTCCGAGGGGGCCTTCGCCGTACCAAAGCTCACCAAGCGCAGCACTGTTTGCCTCGTTGGACAGCCTGACACCGAGCGGCGCGTCCTCCAGCAACGCCCGCGGATTCAATTGCTCGTGCTCCCAATGGAGGTTTGGAGCGGACAGGACGATGTCGTGTTGCTCATCAACCAGGCCGGGAACCGCAAGACCACCACCGAGGATCGTGATGCCGGCAGAGGCGGCTGCGGCTTTCGCCTGACCGGCCAGCACGCCCAGTTCGTCCATGACGGCACCCGGCTTGAGCCCGCGGTTGCGGGACTCCACCGTGGAACTGAATCGCAGGTTCCCGCCGAGGTCCACCAAGCCCACGGCCAGATAGTCGACGTTGATTTCCATTCCGACAACGCCCCGGCGGGAGCTGAGCTCAAGGCCCTGGCCTGGCCGCCCCCGCTCCCCATCGCGATACAGGCCCACCTCGGAGACGAGGCCTGACTCCACGAGATCAGCGACCAAACTCGATACCGCCGCCTTGGTCAGCCCTGTTCCAGCCGCCACTTGCGCGCGGCTGGGCTTGGCGTCGCCGTTGCGGGCGATCGAATCCAGGACAAGCGAAAGATTACGACGGCGGACGTCACCTACGCGCCCCGGGGCAGCTTGCTCATTCACTCGGGCAGCCTCCTCAAGGGCTTGAAAGATTTTTGCTGGCTTCCATTGACCATGATCCATCATCCCCCATATAGTTCAGATTGAAAACTAATTGGAGTGCTTTTTATCCATGGCCTCCCCACCGCCTTGCAAAGGAGCAACAATGACCCCGCAGCCAACTCCCCAGGACCGCTTCACGTTTGGCCTTTGGACCGTGGGATGGACGGGCGCCGATCCCTTCGGCGTTGCAACCCGGGCACCCCTGGACCCCATTGAAGCCGTTCATAAGCTCAGTGAACTCGGCGCTTACGGCATCACTTTCCACGACAACGACCTCGTCCCCTTTGACGCCAGCGCCTCCGAGCGCGACCTCATCCTGAAGAACTTCAAGGGCGCATTGGCCGAAACGGGCCTCAAGGTTCCGATGGTTACCACCAACCTGTTTAGCCACCCCGTCTTCAAGGACGGCGGATTTACCTCAAACGACCGCTCCGTCCGACGCTTTGCCCTCAGCAAGATCCTGCGCAACATCGACCTCGCCGCTGAACTGGGCGCCGAGACGTTCGTGATGTGGGGCGGCCGCGAAGGCAGCGAATACGACGGCTCCAAGGATCTCTCCGCCGCGTTGGATCGCATGAAGGAAGGCGTGGACACCGCCGCCGGCTACATCAAGGAGAAGGGCTACGGTCTTCGGATTGCCCTGGAACCCAAGCCCAACGAGCCCCGCGGCGATATCTTCCTGCCGACTGTTGGCCACGGCCTAGCGTTCATCGCCCAGCTGGAACACGGCGACATTGTGGGCCTCAACCCCGAGACCGGCCACGAGCAAATGGCGGGCCTGAACTTCACCCACGGTATTGCCCAAGCCCTCTGGGCCGGCAAGCTCTTCCACATCGACCTCAACGGCCAGCGCGGGATCAAGTACGACCAAGACCTCGTCTTCGGCCATGGCGACCTCACCAGCGCCTTCTTTACGGTGGACCTCCTGGAGAATGGCTTCCCCAACGGCGGGCCCAAGTACGACGGTCCCCGCCACTTCGACTACAAGCCCTCCCGCACGGACGGCTACGACGGCGTATGGGAATCGGCCAAGTCCAACATGTCCATGTACCTGCTCCTGAAGGAACGCGCCCTCGCTTTCCGCGCAGATCCGGAGGTTCAGGAAGCGCTGGCCACCTCGGGCGTCTTCGAACTCGGCGAGCCCACCTTGAACGCCGGCGAAACCACCGCCGACCTCCTGGCTGACGCCGGCGCCTTCGAAACGTTCGACGCCGACAAGGCCGCCCAGCGCTCGTTCGCGTTCGTCCGCCTCAACCAGCTCGCCATCGAGCACCTTCTGGGCGCGCGCTAAAGACCAGCCATTCGCAATTCCGTCGCCGGGGCCACAAGGTTCCTTGTTTTTCCGGGCTGCCAGTCCCGGCGACGGTCCCCCAAAAGAACAGTCCGCAAAGGAACAAACGCATGCCTCTCGTAGCCGGGATCGACAGCTCCACCCAGTCCTGCAAGGTGGTCATCAGGGACTCTGACACAGGAGCCCTGGTGCGGCAGGGGCGCGCGTCACATCCTGAGGGCACCGAGGTCCATCCAGATCATTGGTGGAGTGCCCTCCAGGAAGCCATCAGCCAGGCCGGCGGCTTGGACGACGTCGATGCTGTCTCGGTCGGGGGCCAGCAGCACGGCATGGTCTGCCTGGATGAATCAGGAAACGTGGTTCGCCCGGCGCTGCTGTGGAATGACACCCGGTCCGCGCTGGACGCCGAAGAGTTGATCCTTGAAGCCGGCCAAGGCGATGCCGCGGCCGGAGCTTCGTATTGGGCAGCCAGCACGGGGACGGTGCCCGTGGCATCCCTGACGGCCAGCAAACTTCGGTGGTTGGCTCGAAACGAATCGGAAAATGCCCGGCGCACTTCTGCCGTTTGCCTTCCGCATGACTGGTTGTCGTGGCGTTTGGCCGGTCATGGGCCTGGCACAGGACCGTCCTCTTTGGAGCTGCTCCGCACAGATCGCTCCGATGCTTCCGGCACGGGGTACTTCTCGTCCAGAACGGGCGAATACTTCCCGGAAGTCCTCAAAGGCACCCTCGGCCATGTCCCGGTGCTGCCGGCCGTCGTCGGGCCTTTGGAAGCATCCGGCAAGACGCCGGGCGGTGCCCTGATCGGACCCGGTGCAGGCGATAACGCCGCAGCAGGGCTGGGCGTCAGCGCCGCAGTGGGAGATGTTGTTATTTCGATCGGCACATCAGGGACCGTGTTCGCTGTGTCGGCGGTCCCGTCCCAGGATGCGAGCGGGCTGGTGGCAGGGTTCGCCGATGCCACAGAGAACTTCCTGCCTCTTGCCTGTACGCTCAACGCCACCCGGATCTTCGATGCCACCGCTGCGTTGCTTGGCGTGGACTTACAGGAATTCGGCAAGCTGGCGCTATCCGCCGCTGAAGGTGCAGGCGGCCTAACGCTTGTGCCGTATTTTGAAGGCGAACGGACGCCCAACCTTCCGGATGCCACAGGTTCCCTCCATGGGCTCACGGTTTCCAACTACACCCCCGCGAATCTGGCCAGGGCCGCCGTCGAAGGCGTCCTGTGCTCCTTGGCCGATGGCCTCGCCGCCCTGCAGGCGCAGGGCGTGGCGGCCAGCCGCATCATCCTGGTGGGCGGCGGCGCCCAGTCCGAGGCTGTGCAGCAGGTTGCCGCTGAAGTCTTCAGATTGCCGGTGTTCGTGCCCGCTCCCGGGGAATACGTGGCAAACGGTGCTGCACGGCAAGCGGCCGGCGTCCTCACGGGAAAGCTGCCCGATTGGCCGCTTGAAGGAATCGAGGTTGCTGCGTCAAAGACTTCCGGGACGCCGGCGTTCCTGACGAGGTACCGCCGTTACGCCGCCAAGGCCGCCTTGGGCTGATCGCCGCGTATGTGCTCTATCGTGACAGGGTGAGCACTGAACAATCCGCAGCAAACAGGCCTCCTGTCATGGAGGACGTCGCCCGCGTTGCCGGCGTTTCCCACCAAACTGTGTCCCGTGTTCTGAACAACCACCCCAACGTGAGCTCAAAGACCCGGGAGCGCGTTGAGCAGGCAATCACTGAACTTGGGTACCGCCGCAACACCGCTGCACGCAGCCTGGTGACCCGGCGCTCCCAGACCATCGGTGTGCTGGGAAGCGAGTTGGCGCAGTACGGCCCGTCCCACACCCTTCTCGGAGTGCAGCAGGCAGCCAGGGACGCAGGCTATTTTGTCAGCGTCGCGGGCTTGCGGGAAGTCACGCCTGAAACCATCAAGGACGCCATGGCCCACTTCATGGACCAAGGCGTGGACGGCATCGTCGTGACAGTGCCGCACCCCGGAACCTTTGACGTCCTCAAGGACATCACCGCTCAAGTGCCGCTGGTGGCAGTGGGCTCTGTCGGCGACGAGCACCTCAGCGGCGCCACCGTGGACCAGCGCGAGGGAGCGCGCCTGGCCGTACAGCACCTCCTCGGGTTGGGTCACAAGCACATCGGGCATCTTTCCGGGCCTGCTGACTGGATTGACGCGGTTGCCCGCACCGAGGGTTGGCGGGATGCCCTGCGGGAGGCCGGCCTGGAACCAGCCGCCCTGATCGAAGGCGACTGGAGCGCTGAATGCGGCTACCTCGAGGGCCTGAAAATCGCCGCTGAGCGTTCCATGACGGCCCTGTTCGTCGCCAACGACCAAATGGCCCTCGGGGTGCTCCGGGCGTTCCATGAAGCGGGCGTCCGGGTCCCCGCGGATATCAGTGTTGTGGGCTTCGACGACCAACCCGAAGCCGCCTACTTCATCCCGCCGCTGACCACCGTGGCCCAGGACTTTGAGGAGCTTGGGCAACGCTGCATCGGCCTGCTGCTTGATCGCCTGGAGACCGGCACTACGGGTACTCCGGTGACCGTGAAGCCCCGGCTCGTTGTCCGGTCCACCACGGCGCCCCTCTCGAACTAACCGAAGCACGCAGTTCTCCGGCCCTCTCTTGACATCAAAGTTGTGAGCGCTAACAATTGCATCAGACCTTCTTCATTTCTTCCACCCCGACCCCCGGCAATGAGGCCTTGGCCAGCCGGATGGAGACCCCATGAATACCACTGAAAATCTCCCGCTCGACGAACAGTTCGTCATCGGCGTGGACTACGGCACCCTGTCTGGCCGCGCCGTCGTCGTGCGCGTCTCGGACGGTGCCGAACTCGGCAGCGGCGTGTTCGAATACCCGCACGCCGTTGTGTCCGACCGGCTGCCCACAACCGGCCAGCGGCTGCCCGCCGACTGGGCGCTCCAAGTGCCCAATGACTACCGCGACGTCCTGCGCAACGCGGTACCGGCCGCCGTCGCCGATGCCGGGATCAACCCGGCCAACGTGGTGGGTATCGCAACAGACTTCACCGCCTGCACCATGGTCCCGACGACGGCGGACGGCACTCCGCTGAATGAACTGGAACGCTTCGCGGACCGTCCCCACGCTTACGTCAAGCTGTGGCGTCACCACGCTGCGCAGCCGCAGGCCGACCGCATTAACAAGCTCGCCGAGGAACGCGGGGAGTCATGGCTTCCCCGGTATGGGGGCCTGATCTCCTCGGAATGGGAGTTTGCCAAGGGCTTGCAGCTGCTTGAGGAAGATCCCGAAGTTTACGGCGCCATGGATCACTGGGTTGAGGCGGCCGACTGGATCGTCTGGCAGCTGTGCGGCAGCTACGTACGCAACGCTTGCACTGCCGGCTACAAGGGCATCTTCCAGGACGGCAAGTACCCGTCCGAGGACTTCCTGGCGGCGCTGAACCCTGCGTTCAAGGACTTCGTGGCCGAAAAACTGGAGCACACCATCGGCCGCTTGGGCGACGCCGCCGGGTACCTCACGGAAGAGGCTGCGGCCTGGACCGGCCTGCCCGCGGGAATTGCCGTAGCCGTGGGCAACGTGGACGCCCACGTCACCGCACCCGCTGCCAATGCTGTCGAGCCGGGGCAGCTCGTAGCCATCATGGGCACCAGCACCTGCCACGTCATGAACGGTGACGTCCTGCGTGAAGTGCCGGGCATGTGCGGCGTTGTGGACGGTGGCATCGTGGACGGATTGTGGGGCTATGAAGCCGGACAGTCCGGAGTTGGAGACATCTTCGGCTGGTTCACCAAGAACGGCGTCCCCCCTCACTACCACCAAGCCGCGGCCGCCAAAGGCCTGGGCATCCACGAATACCTCACCGAACTCGCAGAAAAGCAAGCCATCGGCGAGCACGGCCTCATTGCCCTGGACTGGCACTCAGGCAACCGCTCAGTGCTTGTGGACCACGAACTCTCCGGCGTCGTAGTGGGCCAGACACTTGCTACGAAGCCAGAGGACACTTACCGCGCGCTGCTGGAGGCCACGGCCTTCGGCACCCGGACCATTGTGGACGCATTCCGTGATTCCGGAGTACCGGTCAAGGAGTTCATCGTGGCTGGCGGACTCCTGAAGAACAAGTTCCTGATGCAGGTCTACGCAGATATCACCGGCCTCCAGCTGTCCACCATCGGCTCGGAGCAGGGACCCGCACTCGGCTCGGCAATCCACGCCGCTGTAGCCGCCGGGAAGTACAAGGACATCCGCGAAGCGGCAGCATCCATGGCAGCTGCCCCGGGCGCGGTCTACACGCCCATCCCTGAAAATGTCAGGGCTTACGAGGCACTTTTCCAGGAATACCGCACCCTGCACGACTACTTCGGCCGCGGCACCAACAGCGTCATGCACCGCCTGAAGGCAATTCAGCGCGCTGCCCACACCGCCATCACAGAAGGGGTCAACGCATGAGCACGCTCCTTGAAACCATTGCGAAAGTCCGGCGCGAAGTCTGCGACCTCCACGCCGAGCTGACCCGCTACAAGCTGGTTGTCTGGACGGCGGGCAACGTCTCCGGCCGGATCCCTGGCTACGACCTCATGGTCATCAAACCCTCCGGTGTCTCCTATGACGAGCTGACGCCCGAGCAAATGGTGGTCACGGACCTCTATGGGACTCCCGTCCGGGGCATCAATATCGGAAGCGGCGGAACCGTTGACTGGGGCAACCCGGACCTCTCGCCGTCCTCTGACACTGCAGCGCATGCGTACGTCTACCGGCACATGCCCGAAGTCGGCGGTGTGGTGCACACCCACTCCACGTATGCCACGGCCTGGGCCGCCCGCGGCGAGGAGATCCCCTGCGTGCTGACCATGATGGGCGATGAATTCGGCGGCCCGATCCCGGTGGGCCCGTTCGCGCTGATCGGAGACGATTCGATCGGACAGGGAATCGTGGAGACCCTCAAGAATTCCCACTCCCCCGCAGTGCTCATGCAGAACCACGGACCCTTCACCATCGGCAAGGATGCCAGGTCCGCGGTGAAAGCAGCCGTGATGTGCGAGGAAGTGGCAAAGACGGTCCACGTCTCCCGGCAACTCGGCGAACCCCTCCCCATTGACCAGGCCAAGATCGACTCGCTCTACAACCGCTACCAAAACGTCTACGGCCGCTAAAGCGGACGTCCACCACACTTTCAGGAGCAATGAAAATGCCCAGCGCCAACAACACGTCCCTTGATCAGTACGAGGTCTGGTTCCTCACCGGAAGCCAGCACCTCTACGGCGAGGATGTCCTCAAGCAGGTCGCCTCGCAATCACAGGAGATTGCCAACGCCCTCAACGATTCCTCGGACGTGCCGGTCAAACTCGTGTGGAAGCCCGTCCTCACTGATTCCGACGCCATCCGTCGCACTGCGCTGGAAGCAAACTCGAACGATTCCGTGATCGGCGTGACCGCCTGGATGCACACGTTCAGCCCGGCCAAGATGTGGATCCAGGGCCTGGACGCCCTGCGTAAACCGCTCCTGCACCTGCACACGCAGGCCAACCGGGACCTCCCCTGGGCGGACATCGACTTCGACTTCATGAACCTGAACCAGGCAGCCCATGGCGACCGCGAATTCGGGTACATCCAGTCCCGTCTCGGCGTGCCGCGGAAGACCGTCGTCGGGCATGTCAGCAATCCTGAGATCGCCCGCCAAGTGGGCGCGTGGCAGCGGGCTTCGGCCGGTTGGGCCGCCGTCCGCACACTGAAACTGACACGCTTTGGCGACAACATGCGCAACGTCGCCGTCACGGAGGGTGATAAGACCGAAGCCGAGCTGCGCTTCGGCGTCTCGGTCAACACCTGGTCCGTCAACGAGCTCGCCGACGCCGTCCACGGCGCCGCGGAGTCCGACGTCGATGCCTTGGTTGCGGAGTATGAGCGCCTTTACGAGGTGGTTCCGGAACTGCAGGCGGGCGGCGCCCGTCACGAGTCGCTGCGGTACAGCGCGAGGATCGAACTCGGTCTCCGCAGCTTCCTGGAGGCGAACGGCTCGGCCGCGTTTACGACGTCGTTCGAGGACCTGGGCGAACTCCGCCAGCTTCCCGGCATGGCAGTCCAGCGCCTCATGGCCGACGGCTACGGCTTTGGCGCCGAGGGCGACTGGAAGACTGCCATCCTGGTCCGCGCTGCCAAGGTCATGGGCGCGGGGCTGCCCGGCGGCGCCTCGCTCATGGAGGACTACACGTACCACCTTGAGCCCGGCTCGGAGAAGATCCTGGGCGCGCACATGCTGGAGGTTTGCCCGTCCCTGACCGCGAAGAAGCCGCGTGTGGAGATCCACCCGCTCGGCATCGGAGGCAAGGAAGATCCCGTCCGCATGGTCTTCGATACGGACGCCGGCCCCGGCATTGTGGTGGCACTGTCCGATATGCGCGATCGGTTTCGCTTGGTAGCCAACGTGGTGGACGTCGTCGATCTCGACCAGCCCCTGCCCAACCTCCCGGTGGCCCGCGCGCTCTGGGAGCCAAAGCCCAATTTCGCTACGTCGGCCGCAGCCTGGCTGACTGCCGGCGCCGCCCACCACACCGTGCTGTCCACGCAGGTGGGCCTGGAGGTGTTCGAGGACTTCGCCGAAATCGCCAAGACTGAACTCCTGACCATCGACGAAGACACCACCATCAAGCAGTTCAAGAAGGAACTGAACTGGAACGCCGCCTACTACAAGCTGGCCGGCGGCCTGTGAGCACCGAATTCACGCTGCAGTCCGGCGGCTACCGGGCTGTCATCACAGCCCGGGGCCGCGGCACTGCGTTCTTTGCAGTTCCAGGGCCGCGACCTCGTGGTTCCCTTTGCGGCCGGCGAACCCATCCCGGATTACCGGGGAATCATCGCGGCGCCGTGGCCCAACCGCATTGCGGATGGCACCTACCGTTTCGATGGCAAGGTGCATCACTTGCCCGTCAACGAACCGGACCGGCGCACATCCTTGCACGGCCTCGCCTTCCCGCTGGATTGGGTGCTGAAAGAGTCCGACGCCGGTTCACTCACGTTGACCTGCACCGTTGGGCCCACGCCGGGATATCCGTTCGTGCTGGAGCTTTCGGCCCGGTACGTGCTGGACGATGCCGGGCTGCATACGCAGGTAACTGCCCGTAACGCAGGTGACACTCCAGCGCCCTACGGCGTGTGCCCGCACCCTTATCTTGTGGCCGGTTCCTTGCCGTTGGATCAATGGGTCCTCGATTTTGCTGCGGATAGCTTCCTTGAGGTCACCCCTGACAGGCTGCTGCCCGTTGGTGTTGTGGGAGTTGAGGGCCACGCTTTCGATTTCCGGACCCCGCGCGCCATTGGCACCACTGAGATCGACCATGCGTTCACAGGAATAGCGTTCGACGGCGGCTTGGCGCGGCTTTCGCTGCGCGACCCGGCGGGCACCGGCGTCGGGATGTCCTGGGACGAAAGCTGCTCGTGGCTGCAGATCCATACGGCAGACAAGCCTATGCCGCTGCCCAACCGGCTCGGCCTGGCGGTGGAGCCCATGACGTGCCCGCCCGACGCCTTCAACAGCGCCACGGACCTGATCCGTCTGGAACCCGGCGCATCGCATAGCGCGTCCTGGACCATCTACGCCCTGTAACTACCCAACTGAGTCGCAGTAGTGCGCGTTATCAACGGTCAAAACGCGCACTACTGCGACTTACTTGGGTGCGCCGCGCGCTAACTGTCGGCGCCGGCTGTGCTTTGGCGGACCACGAGCTCGGGCGTGAACACGACCGCCCGATGCTTGGTGCCGCCGCTCTCCTGTTCCTCCGCAAGCAGCTCGATCGCCGTGCGGCCAAGCGCCTCGGTGGGCTGGCGGATGGAGGACAAAGGCACGACGGCGGAAATCGCGAAGTCGATGTCGTCGTACCCGATGAGGGCAATATCCTCAGGGATTTTCACAGTGCGCAACATGGTCAACGACTGCATGACGCCCAAGGCCAGAAGATCGTTGGAGCAGAAGACGGCTTCCGGCCTTTCGGCTGGCGCCCGCTCCACCAAACCATTGCCCACTTGGCGCCCGGCAAGGACGGTCTGCCCGGCGGAATCGAGGATCTCGATCGTTGCCCCGGCTACTTCTTCGACAGCACGCTGCGCACCGGTGAGCCGGTTGGCTACCTGACGGATGGATGGGCTCCCGACAAAAGCCAGACGACGGCGGGCCCGTGTCCAGCAGGTGCCGGGCGGCAAGATATCCGCCTTCCACGTCATCCACGGAGACTGAGCTGCAGCGGTCGGTGTCAGCAAGTTGGTCCACCAGGACAGTTGGCACGCCACGTTCGCGTAGCGTATCGATCCGGTCGCCAACATCCCCAACGGGCGAAATAAGCAGGCCCTGGACCCGCTGTTCCTGGAAAAGGTCCATGTAATGCGCTTCGCGGGAAGCATCCTGGCCGCTGTCCCCTACCAATACCACGCTGCCCAGAGCTGTGGCTGCGTCCTCGGCCGCTCGGGCCACGGAGGAGAAGAACGGGTTGCCCACATCCAGCACGATCAACCCGATGGTGCGGCTCTGTCCTGCCCGCAGTTGACGGGCGGCGTCGTTGCGGACGAAACCGAGTTCGGCGATGGATTTGAGGACGCGCTCCTTGGTCCTTTGCGATACGCGGTCCGGATAATTCAGCACGTTGGAAACAGTTCCCACTGCTACTTGGGCGTGGGTGGCAACGTCTTTGATGCTCGCTGTTTGGGACATGCTTTCCAATCTCCGCTGGTTGTCATCGATTTGCAGGAAACGCCTTGACACCCCCGTTCTTGCGAGGGTAATTTGAATCGTAACAAATGAAACGATTCAAAGACGAGTGACCTGGAGAACCGCACATGAGGGTCTGTTTCCGATCTTCCGTCCAGCCGGAGCTGTTGGACGAATACAAGCGCCGGCATGCAGCCGTTTGGCCGGAAATGCTGCACGCCCTCAAGCACGCGGGATGGAACAACTACTCCCTCTTCCTGGCTTCCGATGGCCAGTTGATCGGATACCTGGAATGCGATGACTACCAAGCCGTCCAAGCCCGCATGGCCGTAACGGACGTCAACGCCCGCTGGCAGGCCGAGATGGCCTCCCTGTTCGCGAACAGCGAGCTGCCTCCGGACCAGGGATTCGAAATCGTCGAAGAAGTTTTCAATCTTGAGGATCAGCTGGCCAAGGGCCGGCACCGTCGCAACCCAGCAGAAGGAACAAGCATGAACACCACAGAGTCGGCCGCCACAGAGTCGGCACTTGGCCGCTTGGGAGAACTGGCCATTGAAGTGCCATCCTGGGCCTACGGAAATTCGGGCACCCGGTTCAAGGTCTTCGGCACCCCGGGAACTCCGCGCACCGTCCAGGAAAAGATCGCCGACGCCGCCAAGGTCCACGAGCTCACCGGCCTGGCACCCACTGTGGCCCTGCACATTCCGTGGGACAAGGTAGATGACTACTCGGAGCTGCGCGAGTACGCCGCGGGCTTGGGTGTTGGACTGGGCACCATCAACTCCAACACTTTCCAGGATGACGAGTACAAATTCGGTTCCCTGACTTCGTCCAACGAGTCCGTGCGCCGCCGCGCGATCGACCACCACCTTGAGTGCATCCAGATCATGAACGCCACCGGATCCAAGGACCTGAAGATCTGGTTGGCCGATGGCACCAACTACCCCGGCCAGGACGATATGCGCGGCCGGCAGGACCGCCTCGCGGAAAGCCTCCAGGAGATCTACGCGGCCCTCGGCGACGAGCACCGGCTGGTCCTGGAATACAAGTTCTTTGAGCCCGCTTTCTACCACACCGATGTTCCGGACTGGGGCACCTCCTACGCCCAGACCCTGGCCCTCGGCGAGAAGGCGTTCGTCTGCCTGGACACCGGCCACCATGCCCCGGGAACCAACATCGAGTTCATCGTCATGCAGCTGCTGCGCCTGGGCAAGCTGGGTTCCTTCGACTTCAACTCCCGCTTCTACGCGGACGACGATCTCATCGTGGGTGCGGCTGATCCGTTCCAGCTGTTCCGCATCATTCACGAGGTCATCCGCGGTGGAGGCTTTGGGAAGGATTCCGGCGTCGCCCTGATGCTGGACCAGTGCCACAACCTGGAAGAGAAGATTCCGGGCCAGATCCGCTCGGTGCTGAACGTGCAGGAAATGACTGCCCGGGCCCTGCTCGTGGACACCGCAGCCTTGGCTGAAGCGCAGCGTGCCGGGGATGTCCTGGCCGCCAACGGCATATTCAATGATGCCTTTTACACCGACGTCCGCCCGGTCCTGGCCGAGTGGCGTGAATCCCGCGGCCTGCCCGCCGACCCGATCGCTGCCTACAAGGCCAGCGGCTACCAAAAGAAGATCAACGAGGACCGCGCAGGCGGCCAGCAAGCCGGATGGGGCGCATAAGAGCATGAACCTGCAAGACACCAACAAGACTGTTGAAGACCTGATTTCCCGTTCCAACCGCCTCGGCGCGGACAAGCGGAACACCAACTTCGCCGGCGGCAACACCTCCGCCAAGGGCATCGAGAAGGACCCGGTCACCGGCCAGGACGTCGAGCTCCTCTGGGTCAAGGGCTCCGGCGGCGACCTCGGCACGCTGAAGGCCGGGAACCTCGCTGTACTCCGCCTGGACCGGCTGCAGGCACTCAAGGATGTTTACCCCGGCGTCGAGCGTGAAGACGAAATGGTGGCCGCGTTCGATTACTGCCTGCACGGCAAGGGCGGCGCTGCACCATCGATCGATACCGCCATGCACGGCCTTGTGGATGCCGCACACGTGGACCACCTCCACCCCGACTCGGGCATCGCAATCGCCACCGCCGTGGACGGCGAAGCCCTCACCAACAAGATCTTCGGTGACAAGGTGGTGTGGGTTCCCTGGCGTCGCCCCGGCTTCCAGCTCGGCTTGGACATCGCCGCGATCAAGGAAGCCAACCCGCAGGCCATCGGCACCATCCTGGGCGGCCACGGCATCACCGCTTGGGGCGCCACCAGCGAAGAGGCCGAGGCCAACTCTCTCTGGATCATCGACCAGGCAGAGAAGTTCATCGCGGAGAACGGCAAGGCCGAGCCCTTCGGTGCCAAACTCCCGGGCTACGGCGCCCTCCCGGAAGCTGAGCGCAAAGCCAAGGCAGCCGCCCTCGCACCCGTGATCCGCGGCTTGGCCTCCACGGACAAGCCGCAGCTGGGGCACTTCAGCGATGACGCCGTCGTTCTTGAATTCCTCGAGTCCGCGGAACACCCGCGCCTCGGCGCGCTGGGCACCTCCTGCCCGGACCACTTCCTGCGCACCAAAGTCAAGCCGCTGGTCCTGGACCTGCCTGCCGATGCCCCTCTGGAACAAGCCGTCGACCGGCTTAAGGAGTTGCACGCGGACTACCGCGAGGATTACCAGGCGTACTACGACCGGCACGCCGACGCCGATTCACCAGCTTTGCGCGGCGCCGATCCGGCGATCGTGCTGGTCCCGGGCGTGGGCATGTTCTCCTTTGGCAAGGATAAGCAGACCGCCCGCGTGGCCGGCGAGTTCTATATCAACGCCATCAATGTGATGCGCGGCGCTGAGGCCATCTCCACCTATGCCCCGATCGAGGAATCCGAGAAATTCCGCATCGAGTACTGGGCACTGGAGGAAGCCAAGCTCGCCCGCATGCCAAAGCCCAAGTCCCACGCCACCCGCATCGCGCTGGTGACCGGTGCGGCGTCGGGCATCGGCAAGGCGATCGCCACCCGCTTGGCGTCCGACGGCGCGTGCGTCGTGATTGCCGACCTGAACCTTGAGAACGCGCAGAAGGTCGCCGAGGAACTGGGCGGATCCGACGTCGCGATCGGCGTCCAGGCTGACGTGACCGACGAAGCCCAGATCGCCGCCGCAATCCAGGACGCCGTGCTCGCGTTCGGCGGCCTGGACCTGGTGGTCAACAACGCCGGGCTGTCCATCTCCAAGCCGCTGCTGGAAACCACGGAGAAGGACTGGGACCTGCAGCACAACGTCATGGCCAAGGGCTCGTTCCTGGTGTCCAAGGCCGCGGCCAAGGTCATGATCGAGCAGGGCATGGGCGGGGATATCATCTACATCTCCTCCAAGAACTCCGTGTTCGCCGGCCCGAACAACATCGCCTACTCCGCCACGAAGGCAGACCAAGCCCACCAGGTCCGCCTGCTCGCTGCTGAACTTGGCGAGTTCGGCGTGCGCGTCAACGGCATCAACCCCGACGGCGTGGTCCGCGGCTCCGGCATTTTCGCTGGCGGCTGGGGCGCCAAGCGTGCAGCTGTCTATGGCGTGGACGAGCAGGAACTGGGCAAGTACTACGCCCAGCGCACGCTCCTCAAGCGCGAAGTCCTGCCGGAACACGTTGCCAACGCAGTCTCTGTGCTCACCAGCAACGAACTGTCCCACACCACCGGCCTGCACATCCCCGTGGACGCGGGCGTTGCTGCTGCCTTCCTGCGCTAAGGCCGTCATGAGCAACAGTTCAGCCGCAGACACCGCCCCGGCACGCGCCGGGGCGGTGTCCTCGCAGCACGCAAAGCACGTTTTCGCCGCCATCGACATCGGCGCCTCCTCCGGTCGCGTCATGCTGGGCCGCGTCTCGCCCACTTCGGGTGTGGCCCTGGAGACCATCCACCGCTTCCCCAACGGAGTTGTAGAGCTCGACGGCGGCCTCCGCTGGGATTTCGACGCCCTGTTCGCTGAGGTGCTCAAGGGGCTGGCCGCGGCCGCTGCGGTGGCGCAGGAAAACGGCGAGCGCATCGCCAGCATCGGCATCGACACGTGGGCCGTCGATTACGGCCTGGTGAACGAGGCCGGGGAACTCGTCTCTGTGCCTTACAGCTATCGAGACGAACGCAGCCGCGGCACCGTGCAACGAGTGCATTCGGTCATTGACCCTGCCAGGCTCTACGCCACAACAGGTTTGCAGTACCTGCAGTTCAACACGCTGTACCAGCTGGCGGCGGAACCAAAGCTGGACGGGCTGCAGGCACTGCTCATTCCGGACTTGATCGCCTTCCTGCTCACGGGAGAGCGTCGCACCGAGGCCACCAACGCTTCCACCACAGGCCTCTTTGACGCTGTTGCGGGAGAGTGGGCCACAGAGTTCCTGGACGCACTGGGCCTGCCCGGAGACATCTTCCCTCCGCTCATCCAGCCCGGCGAAACAGTGGGCACGCTGCTGCCGGCGATCCTGGAACGGACCGGACTGCCCGCGGACACCACTGTGGTTGCCGTGGGTTCGCATGACACCGCTTCGGCCGTCGCGGCTGTCCCGGCCCAAGCAGAGAACTTTGCTTACATCTCCTCCGGGACCTGGTCCCTGGTGGGCGTGGAGCTGGACGCTCCCGTGCTCAGCGAGGCAAGCCGCAAGGCCAACTTCACCAACGAACGCGGCGTGGACGGCACTATCCGGTATCTGCGGAATGTCGGCGGGCTCTGGCTGCTCAGCGAGTGCCAACGCTCGTGGGCGGCCCAAGGTTTCAGCCAATCGCTGACTTCGTTGCTCGACGCCGCGGCAGCACTCCCCGCCGGCGGCCCGCAGATCAACGCCGACGATCCCGTCTTCACCGCACCGGATAACATGCCGGATCGTATCCGCTCAGCCGTGCGTAACACTGGTGCGCTGCTCCCGGACCGGCCCGCCGCCGTCGTGCGTTGCATCATGGACAGCCTCGCGGCGGGTTATGCCCGTACGCTCGCGGACGCTGAACGGCTCGCGGGCCGGGGCGTGGACGTGGTGCACATTGTGGGCGGTGGTTCGCAGAACCGTCTTTTGTGCCAGCTCACGGCAGACGCGACAGCCAAACCCGTAGTCGCCGGTCCTGTCGAGGCTACTGCACTGGGCAACGTACTGGTTCAGGCGCGTGCGGCGGGCGTCGTGACCGGTGGGCTGGCTGAGCTGCGCGAACTCGTGGCAGCGGGAACCAACCTCGAACGCTACGAGCCGGCCCTGCAGACCAGCCGTTCCTGACCTGAGGCCGAACGTCTGGTACGTCACAGCGCCGGATGAGGGTGCCACGCTAAACTGATCGCATTATGATCCGCACAATGTTCAAGTCCAAGATCCACCGCGCAACGGTGACCCATGCCGATCTTCACTACGTCGGTTCGGTCACTGTCGACCTTGACCTCCTGGACGCGGCTGACATCCTTCCGGGCGAACTCGTCTCGATCGTTGACGTGACCAATGGCGCCCGGCTGGAGACCTACACCATCGCCGGCGAGCGCGGTTCCGGCGTCATCGGGATCAACGGAGCGGCTGCCCACCAAGTCCATGTGGGCGACCTCGTCATCCTCATCACGTATGCCGAGATGACGACGGAAGAAGCCCGCGCTTACGAGCCCCGGGTTGTCCATGTCGGCAAGGACAACAAGATCCTGCAGCTCGGCAACGACCCCGCGGAGGGCCACACACCCGGGCTCATGCGCCCGCCCCACGCGCTGAGCAACGCGGCCCACCTCAGCAGCTGAACCGGCCAAAGCTAAATGCCCGACGTCGGCACTCAAGAAGTGAGTGCCGACGTCGGGCGCGTTTCGGGTCGGTTTAGCCGCTGACGGCGGCAGGGTCCTGACACTCGAGCGCGAGCGCCCCCGATACTTCCCGTGCGGCGTCGAGGCCGCTTTCGATGGCCCCATCGATGAATCCTCCCCAACCGTTGGCAAAGTCTGATCCCGCGAGACGGATTCTGCCCTCGGGTCGCTGAAGTTCCGCCAAGTACTGGGTGAGATAGCCCGTGTAGTGCATGGGCCAGGTGGACCTTGCGTGCTCATCGGCAACCCAGTCACGCCCGGCGACGTCGAGCACTTTCAGCCCCGGAACTATGCTGTCCAGGTGTCGTTGCGCGGCGGCGATGTCGTCCACATCCACGGCGCCGGCGTCGGGTCCGAAGCAGACAAGCGTGGTGCTGTCGTGGTCGATGTACTCCGCCTGGACGAAGTTCAGTGCACCTGCCTCAGGGCCAAGAGCGACGAACCGTTCCTGCCGGCCCTTGGACCTTGACCCACAGTTTCGCGCCGCGGCCGGCCTGCCCCTTGGCCGCCGCCTCCCTTTTTCCGGGCGAAAGAGCAGGCCGGATTTCGAGGTCGTTCAGCACGCTGAGCGGGAGGGCGAGAATGAGCTGCCGGGCTGTGTATTGCTTGCCTCCTTCGGTTGTCACGACCACCCCGGCTTCGTCCTGCTCGATGGACGCCACATGTTGGTTCAGGCGCAACTGCGCTGCTGCATCGGCCAGGATCGCCTCAGCGAGACGACGTGTTCCGCCGTCGATCTTGAAGCTCGCGCATGCCTCAAACATGAGCTGCCAGTCACCGCTGGCCACGGCGCACCATCGGAGCGCCTGTGTGTAGGCGGCTTGATCGAGCCTGCCGTTAAAGTTCAATGTCCAGAATGATCTCAGGAGCTGGCACTGCTCCTCGGGCAGTTCCAAGCGATCGATGGCTTCCGAGAGCGTGAGCCCGTCAATGTCCGCCACGTCCGGGTTGTCCAAAGGAGACCACGGCATGGGGAAGTAGCGCCGTGAGTCGGCCAGGAGCCGGCGATTTGGCGCGTCCAGCAATTCCAGCAAACTCACGGCGTCGCCCTCGTGTTGGTGGCCGCCCGCCGTCCAATAGGCCTTGGTGAACTCCGGACCAGGAACGGCCTTGATCCCGTAACGCCCCATCTCTGCCCAAACGTACGGCTGGGTCCAGTGCACCCAGGTGCCGCCGAGTTCCAGGTTTCGTCCAAGGCGCTCGTCGAGATGCGTCCGTCCAGCAATCCGGTCCCTCGCCTCCAGCAGGATAGTGGTGTGGCCGCCTTTGGACAGCTCACGGGCGGCCGTGAGCCCGGCAAAGCCAGCTCCAATAATGATGACGTCGGAGGTTTCCACTTGGCTCCCCACTCAGCTGTAAACGAAGAATTCGATGGTCGGCTCGAGGACAGTCCAGCGGGTCATCGCCCCCTTGGAGAGGGAAGCCATGGAACCCTCCGTGAGCTCAAGGCGCTCTCCTCCCTTAACCTCGATGAGCAGGTGGCCGGAAACGACATAAATGGTTTCATCCTGGTCAATCGGTAGGTCGAATGGTTCCGGTGCCTCCTCCGGGGTGACTTTCCAGATGCCTCCGCTCAACGACTCATTCCCGTTGTCGCCCGGGCGGCGAAGCCATTGGACGCTGCCGAGCGCAAAGGGTTCAAACGCTGTGGGGTCAATATGGGCATGGAAGATCCGGGACATGGTGTTGCTCCTGATTCGTAGGTTGTTCTGCGTTGTTGCGCGACTAGTGCTTGTGGGTGTCCTGCGGGTAACCCGTGGTGTTCAGGACGCTGAGCCGTGAGTTGAACGGCAGGATCACCGGTTCCGCGGCGGGATCATCCCAACCGAACATCCGGCCGATGGAGCGCTGTTCTCGAAGGTCAATCAGGAGTACGGCGTCAACCGTCATGACTTTTTCCGTCCAGAAGAAGAGATAAAGGTCCTCTGCAACGGCCCAGGTCATGCAACGGTCAGTATCAGCCAGTCCTGCTTCCCCTCCGCGCACGCAATGCCACGTGAAGGTTCCTTGGTTTAGATAGATGTGCTCGTAGGTTTCGACGTCGCTGTAACGGTAGAAGATGCGTTTTCCGATAAGTCCGGGGGAACGTTGGTGGATTGCGTCCGCGGGACCGTTGACGTTGGAGTGCACGAATTCGGTGGTGCAGCGGACTTTGCTATCCCGGGTAACGAATCCGGACACGGCGGTGGTGACGGCACCGATGTTCCTGTCGAAGACTATGGTGACGTTTTCGGCGTCGGATTTTTCTTCCTTGTGCTGTCCGCGGACGAAATCGATGATGAAGATGCCGGGACGGGCCTCGATGGCCTTGTAGGTGGCGCTCCCCCTTGAAGTGGGCTCGGACCATTCCAGGGTCGTGGCGTCCTGGAAGCGGTACTCGCTGACTTCAGAGTGGTTCGTCGCGAGCCGGAGGGTGGTGCCGGACAACGCGTCCGAGGCCGGCAGGGTCTGGTCCCCAAAGCCGTCGAGCATTGTTGATACCGGCGGCCATTCTTCTTCTGGAATGTAGTCCTGGAGTTCGGTTGTAATCACGTAAGTGGCCCTTTCCTGGGTTTCAGACGATTGAGATGTTCAGACGATTTCGGCGGCATAGTTGATGGTGGGCTTTTGCGTTCCACGAACCAGGCCGGCCACAAAGAAAAGCGGTATGCCAAGGAGGAGCCAGCGTGCTACGTCTCCCGCGCCTCCGAGCAGGACGTCATAGTTGTCCAAGGTCAGGTAGGCGACCACGATGAACGCCAGGAGGGATAGCGCTGGGGCGATGACGGTAACCCAGAGGTTGTCCCGAATCCGGTTTTTGGCGAAGTAGGCGAGGATGGCGGCGGAAGTCAGCAGCAGGATGGAGATGAAGCCCGCCGTTCCCAGGGCCACGAACCACGCGAAGACAGTGGCCAGGGGATCAGCACCGGCCAGCAGGAACGCACTGATCACGGCCAGGACAACCAGGGAGTTGACCAGACCCGCGAGGGATGGTGCCCCGGAATTCGAAACAGAGGACAGTTTGGCCGGGAGCGCGCCGGATCGACCGAGCGCAAACAGGTATCGGGAAAACATGTTGGATAGGCCAAGAAGCATCGCTATGAAGCTGGTGACAACCAGCACCTGCATGGCGACACTCAGCCAGGCACCGGCGCTGGCTTCGGCGAGGTCGAAGATCATGCCGGAGGGATTTTCCGTGGCCACCGCCTGGATGCCGTCGATCCCGATGGCACCTCCAATGGCCCACGTGGAAACAGCGTAGAAAACGCCAACAAAGGCGATGACAAGGTAGGCAGCCCGCGGGATGGTGCGCCGTGGATTCTTTGCCTCCTCGGCGAAGACTACGGTCGCCTCGAAGCTGGTGAAGCAGGCAAAGGCGAACAACAGGGAGATCCCAAGGCCCGGCCCAAAAATGTTCTCTCCCGTGAACCCTGCGAAGGTGAAGATTCCAAGCCCTTTCTGGGCTATCAGGGACCCGACCAGCACGGCAACCACCAGCGTTTCGCCGAGGATGAGCACTCCGAGCACCCTCAGGCTGGCGTCCACGCCTTTCATGGTCAGCCCAGTGGTGAGCGCCAGCACCGCGACAACCCAGAAGTAGACCGGCAACCCAATGCCAGTGAGGCTCTCCACCAGTTGCCCGGCAAAGACGCCGAACTGCGACCACAGGCCGATTTGGAGGCTGAGATAGGTGAGAATTGCGATTCCAGCGCCGCCTGTAGCCCACTTGGTGCCCAGCCCCTTGGCTATGTACGCAACGAAGCCTCCGGCATTGGTGATGTGTTGGCTCATTCTGAGGTAGCCCACTGAAAAGAGCGCTACCAACAGGGCGGCTATGACATAGATGACCGGGGTTGCCGGCCCGCTGGCAGAGAAGATCACGGGACTGGCTCCGACCACGGCTGCCATCGGCGCTGCCGCCGCAATGGCGAAGAAGGCGACGGCTACGACGCCAAGCTTGTCCGCCCTGAGCCGGACGGGGCCCGCGGCTGGAGCGGAATGTTTGACGCCGTCTACGGCGGCGATCTGGCTGGGTTTGTTCATGAGGCTGTTCTTTCCTAAGTGCATTGGCGCCATCGCCACTGCGGAGGGATAGGGAGCCCTGCGGCTGGGGACGAATGCCCGGGGCGGCGAGGCTGAAGCTGCTCTTGGTGCGGGAGGTGATGCCCGCCACACTCAGAACTATACGTTTGTATAGTTCTGAGTGTCAATGGGTTCCCCTCACTGATTTCCACACCGCTAAACTCGCTGTATGAGTCAGGAAGCACGTAAGTTGCCCTACGGAGATGGCAGGGACGCATTGCTTTCTGCCGTGGTGGACGTTGTTGGGGAGAAAGGGCCCTGCGCGGCGTTACCTACCGATCAGTTGCTGCCCGCGCCGGCGTCAACCACGCCTTGGTCACCCACCACTTCGGTTCCATTGAGGGACTCCTCGCCGCCACCATGGAGTGGTCAGTTCAACGGTCCATCGAGGAAACCGGGCTGGCAGGGATCGCGGACTTTGATGAGGCTTTTGCCGACTCACTCATAGCCACGGTCTCCGCGGAGCCGGAGCTGCAGCTGTTCCAGTTCGAAATGATCCTTGAGTCCAGGCGCAATCCTCAGATTCGCGCCATGGTTGAACGGCTGTACGCGAATTATGTGGGCACGGTGGAAGAAGCACTGAGCCAACGGGGGCTCGATACCAGCGGCGAAGCGTCGCTTGCCATCTTCGCCGCCCTGGACGGCCTCATGCTTCAATTCCTCACCATCAGCGATGCCACCAAAATCCGCTCGGCTGTTACCCAGGTCGGTCGGCTTATATCCGCACTCGAGGCCACGAACGGACCAGCGGCCAGCAAATAGCGCGCGACGTCGGCGCTCAAGTGAGTGCCGACGTCGCGCGTTGAGTGTCCGTATGACGGAACTCTCGCCAGAAAGCGCTTACTCGCCGCGGTGATGTGGCTAGGCTGTTGTTCGTGACCCAACGCTTCCCCGCCCGCACGCCCTCATGATCGGCGTCCTGTCCGGGTTTTTCGTGGTGTGGGCCATCATCCTGGTGGGCATGTTCGTGGGACGCCGTGGGATCCTGGGCGAGAATGCCCGCTCCGTGCTGAGCTCGTTGACGTTCTTCGTCGCAAGCCCGGCCCTGCTGTTTGAAACCCTGAGCAAGGCGAAGCTGCACGAGGTGTTTGCCGCTCCCTTGCTGGTCACCGCGGTGGGGGCCATCATCACGGGGCTGCTGTTTTTCCTGATCGTAAAGTTCTGGCTGAAGCGCTCTATGCCCGAGGCCCTGATGTCGTCTATGAGTTCTTCATTGGCGAACTCCGCGAACCTTGGCATCCCCATTGCGGTGTTTGTCCTGGGTGATGCGAGCTACGTTGCGCCGCTGCTGATCTTCCAGCTCGCGTTCTTTACTCCCCTGTACTTGATGGCCTTGGACGCGAGCACGAGTACGCACCGCACCACTCCCCTGCGTTTCCTGCTCATGATCGTGAAAAACCCGATGATCGTGGGCTCGGGGCTTGGACTTCTGGTGGCAGGAACGGGTTTCCAGGTACCGACGCTCATTCTGGAGCCGATCCACCTGATTGGCGGCGCTGCGATTCCGGCCATGTTGATGGCGTTCGGTATGAGCCTGAATGGGTCAAGGCCCTTGCAGAAGGATGCCGGCCGCCGCCTGGACACTTTGCTGGCCAGCGGGTTCAAGCTGTTCGTGCACCCGTCAATCGCTTACGTTTTTGCCCGTTTTGCCTTGGGGATGGACGGCCACGCGCTGTTCGCCGTGGTGGTGACGGCAGCACTCCCCACGGCCCAGAACGTGTTCGTCGCCGCCACCCGCTACCGCGCCGGCGTCACCGTTGCCAAGGACACGGTGCTGATCACAACGATCGTCGCCGTGCCCGCGATGATCGCCGTGGCACTGCTCCTCACCTGATTGCCCCGCCTCCCCCAACTAGGTCGCAATTGAGCGCGTTTTGGGCGCTCAAAACGCGCTCAACTGCGACTCAGTTGGGCTACTCCACGTCTGCGCTGGCCAGGTAATGGTCCAGGAGCTGTGCACACCGGATGAAGCCCAGGTGCGAGTATGCCTGCGGGTGGTTCCCCAGGTGCGTTTCCGAGGCAGGATCGTACTCCTCCGGCAGCAGGCCAGTAGGACCAAACAAAGCCACCAGCTGGTTGAACAGCTCCAGGGCATCGTCCAAGCGGCCAACAGCAAGGTACGCCTCGATCAGCCAGGTAGTACAGATGTGGAAGCCGCCCTCCAAACCGGGCAGGCCGTCGTCGTACCTGTACCTAAAGACGGTGGGACCCACGCGCAATTCGCGCTCAACAGCCGTTACGGTATCCAGGAACCGCTGGTCCTGGACATCCAGCAGGCCGGACAAGCCGATATGCAGCACCGCGGCATCCAGGTCGGGGCTGTCGTACGCCACGGTGTAGGACCGTGCGGACTCGTCCCAGCCCTTCCGCAGGACTTCCTTCCGGATTCTGGTGGCTGTCGGCGCCCAGTCCTCGTGTGGCACACGACCATGCAAAGCAGCAGCCCGCAAGGCCCTGTCCAGCGTTACCCAACACATGACCTTGGTGTAAACGTGGTGCCGTGGCGGTCGGCGCGCTTCCCAGATTCCGTGATCCGGCTCGTGCCAGCGGGCAATGACGGCGTGGGCCATCTGCTCCATCAGGAACCAATGCTCATCCGGCAGGTACCCGCGCCGCTCGCCAAGATCATGAATCAGCTCAGCAATCGGCCCGAAGACGTCCAGCTGCACCTGGTGGTCCGCAGCGTTCCCGATCCTCACCGGACGCGAACCGGCATAGCCTGGAAGACTCTCGACGATCGCTTCCGTGGACAGCGGGGCACCGGTCACCGAGTACAGCGGGTGGAGCCACTCCGGCCCGGGCGCAGTTTCCAGGATGCGGCCAAGCCAACGAAGGAACCCGTCGGCTTCCTCCGTGGAACCCAAGCTCACCAAGGAATTAACGGTCATGGACCCGTCGCGCAGCCAGCAATACCGGTAGTCCCAGTTGCGCGTCCCGCCAATTCCCTCCGGCAAGGAGGTAGTTGGTGCCGCAAGGACAGCACCCGTGGGCTCATGCACCAGCGACCTCAGAACCAGAGCCGACCGCCGTACCAACGCGGTCTTGATAGTGGGCAGCTGAAGCGTCCTGACCCACTCCCGGGCGGACTGCCCGACGGCGGCACGCCGCACCGGCTCTCCAACCGGGTCCGCGGGTGGCGGCTCTGTGTCACCGCAGCGCAGGTTCAGCACAACGGGACCATATTGCAGCGGCACTTCCGCGGTTGCGGTGGCATACCTGCCGTCGCTGGTGAGCTGGAAGGCAACCCCGGGCGCCGAGAGGATGATGGGATCCGAGGTGCCCATGATGTGGACTTCCTCGCCACGGATCTCCATGCTGAACGGGGCAGTGGCGTAGTCCGGCCGGGGCGCGAACACTATCCGGGCCGTGCCCGTGCCGGACAGAACACGGACCAGGCTGGTGATGCCTTCAGGCGCGGGCTCAAGATAGTCCGTCACCGTGACGTCGGCCCAACGGGTCTCCACGATCATGGTGTTGTCCACATAGCGCTGGGCGAGTACCTGCGAGGGTTTGACTGGCTCGATGCTGAAGTGGCCTGCCGGCTCTCCGCCCAGGATATGGGCAAACAGGGACCCGGAATCCGGCAGGGGGTGGGTCATCCAGCAAACCTTGGCGTCAGGGGTGAGCAACGCCGTCGACGTGCCATTCCCGATCATCGAATGCCGCTCCAGCCCCACGGCGTCCTCGCCGAACAGCCACGCCCGCCGCAGTTCGAACAACAAAGCCAGCACACGTGCAAAGGCTTCCGGGTCCGGAATGGTGTGTGCCGCCGTCGTACTCCCGGGCCCGACGTGAAGGCCAAGGTCAGGGCCGCGCAAAGTGGCGAGCGCCTTTTCGTCGCTTTCGGCGTCGCCCGCGTAAAGGGCAGCGCTCACACCCAGGCGCGAGCGAAGCTGCTCCAAGGCCTGGCCCTTGGCCGGTTCCTCAACGGTAAGGTCCAGTACGGAGCCGTCGATGATGAAGTAGAGCCCGTACTCAATGGCAATCTGCTGGGAACGGAAGATGACGCGTTCCACCACTTCCGGCGTCGCTGGCCGGGTGTGGACAGCAACGCCCACCGGCTTGCGGACGATGCTGATGCCTTTCTCGAAGGCGACCGCTTCAGTCAACGCCGTGGCCACCTGCTGGAGCAGGGTTTCCGTGGCCAGGGACAGGGTGTACGCATAGCCCATGTCGAACTCCACGCCGTGGGAGCCCACCAAATGAACTTCGGCCGGCAGCCTGGACACTGCAGCAAGGTCGCGCAATGACCGGCCGGAAATGATGGCGGTATGCGTATTGGGAAGTGCTGCGAGCGCACGGAGAGCCACAGCCGCACTGTCCAGCGGCAGGGTCTCGGTGGAGGTCCCTTCAGCTGAGCAAAGAGTGCCGCCATAGTTGCACGCCACCAGCAGGCCCGGGACGCGCGCAATGGCCCTAAGCTCCGCCATCAACTGCGGTGTGATGCCCTGCTGCGCGTCCGTCCGGAGCAAGGTCCGGAGCAGGCCAAGCGGCAGCGAGTTCATCAGCAGCGCGGAGTCAGCGGCTGATTGGTTTAAGGGCGTAGGCATAGCGGATCCTTCCACTGCAGATAGCTATAGTCTCCGCCTGTGGAGTTTCCGCGTCATGCCTGAATCATTGCAAATGCGTAAAGCTTTCGAATTTATTTTCGACGCCGTGCCCTACGCGCTGACAAGCCCCGCAACCTCGGCAACCAGTTCCACCGACCGCAGGCGTTCCTGCGTGCCAATGCTCTGGTGGGCAACGATGAGTTCGTCCGCATCGGCGTGCTTCGCGAACTCGTCAAGGTAGTCGCGCACAACGTCCGGCGTGCCGACTGCGGAGTACTTCATCATTTGGGAAATGTGCTGGCCTTGCGGGGAATCCAGAACCATATCCGCTTCGTCATCCGTGAACTGCCGGCCGCCGCCAAAGAACAACGAGACACGGGCACGCTTCACGGCGAGGTGGATCGCCTGGGCCTCGGCATTGCTGTCCGCTGCAGTGACGTTAACCCCTGCGATCACGTGCGGTTCGGACAACTGTTCCGAGGGCTTGAAGTCCCTGCGGTAAATGGCCACGGCATCCTGCAAGGCGGCAGGCGCGAAGTGCGAAGCGAAGGCGTAGGGCAGACCAAGCTGCGCAGCCAGCTGTGCTCCAAAGAGCGAGGAACCCAGGATGTACAGCGGCACGTTGGTGCCCTTGCCCGGCGTCGCTTCGACTCCTTGGATGCGGGTGGGTCCGGTGAGGTAGCCCTGCAGTTCCAGGACATCCTGCGGGAAGGCATCCGAGGACGTATGATCGCGGCGAAGTGCACGCATGGTGTTCTGGTCACTGCCCGGGGCGCGGCCAAGGCCCAGATCGATGCGTCCCGGGTGCAGCGTCTCCAGGGTGCCGAACTGCTCGGCAATGGTCAACGGCGAGTGGTTCGGAAGCATGACGCCACCTGCACCAAGCCGGATGGTGTTGGTGTGGGCGGCGACGTGAGCGATCAGCACGCTCGTTGCCGAGGAAGCGATGGCTGACATGTTGTGGTGCTCGGCGTACCAGACCCGGCGGTAGCCCAGCTCCTCGGCCTTCTGCGCCATGGCCACGCTGCCGGCGAGACTTTCCGCCACGGTCTGGCCCTTTCCGATGGTTGCCAGGTCCAGGATGGAAAGAGGAACAGTCACGGGGATGCCTTTCGGTACGTTTCGCGGCACCCGCACTGTTGGTTGGCGGGCACTCTAGCGACAACGACGGCGGTCCCCGGCTTATTTCTGTGAGTTGCGTCGCGCAGGGGCTTCTTCCCGTTTCCCCGGAGCGTTTATGACCTCGTTCGACTCCCGATTAACCGCAATTACCCCCTGTATCCCAGCGTTTCAGACTGCTTTGACCGCGTTCCCGCCCTGCTGGATAGTTGCAGCCACAAGTACGCATCTGACGTCCCAGTGAGGGATAAATAAGGGGAAACCATGGCACGTTTTGCAGCCAAGACCGGCCTGGCCGCGGCGCTGGCCGCTACGGCTCTACTGGGGCTCGCCGCCTGCTCGGATCCGGGCGCGACGGCGGCGACAGCACCGTCGTCGGGCTCTTCTTCAAGCGCCGCCGCCAAAGACTTCAACCTGTCGCCCGAACAGGACCGCATCAAGGTGACCGTGGACCCCGCAGCCGCGGCCCTGGTTCCGGAGGCCATCAAGGCCGATGGCAAACTGACGGTGGCCTCAACCGGTGGAACCCCACCGCTGAGCCTGTTCGCTACGGACAACAAGACGCTGATCGGCAGCGAGGTTGACCTCGCGTACGCCATCGGCGAGAGCCTTGGCCTGCAGGTTGAAGTGCTGCCGGTGGCATGGGCCGACTGGCCCCTCGGCGTCGAGTCGGGCAAGTATGAGGCCGTCCTCTCCAACGTCACGGTCACCGAAGCACGCAAGGAAAAGTTCGATTTCGCGACCTACCGCAATGACCTCCTGGGCTTCTATGCCAAGGCCGATTCGGATATCTCAGAGGTCAAGGAAGCCAAGGACGTCGCCGGCAAGCGCGTGATCGTCGGTTCAGGCACCAACCAGGAAGCGATCCTGGTGCGCTGGGACGAGGAGAACAAGAAGAACGGCTTGAAGCCGGTTGAGTTCCAGTATTACGACGACGACTCCGCCTCCCAGCTCGCCCTCCAGTCGGGCCGCGCGGACCTGACGTTCGGGCCCAACGCCTCCGCAGCCTACAAGGCAGCGAAGGATGGCAAGACCAAGGAAGTGGGCACGCTCAACGGCGGCTGGCCACTGAAGGCTGAGATTGCGTTCACTACCAAGAAGGACAACGGCCTTGCTGCGGCTGCGCAGGCGGCGATCAACCACCTCATCAAGGACGGCAGTTACGCCAAGATCCTGGACCGGTGGGGCCTGTCCTCCGAGGCCATCCCTGCGTCCGAACTGAACCCGGCAGGCCTGCCCAAAAAGTAGGAACCGCTGTGGCAGGGCAGACCTGCCGACGTCGAATCCCCGCCGGACACCAACCGGCGGGGATTCTTGCGCCGTATGCCCTGTACGGTCCTAGAAGTGCGCGGGATCCGTATTGGCGCCGCAGAGAATGACGGCGACAGTCTCGCCGTCCTTGGGAACGTAGGCTCCTGAGAGCAGCGCCGCGTAGGCTGCCGCCGCTCCATGTTCCACCACCATTCGGTACTCCCCCCACAGCTTGCGGCGGGCCTGGACAACGTCTTCGTCGCTGACCAGCACGCTCTGCACGCCCGTGCGACGGGCAACGCCGAATCCGATCTCGCCAATTCGCCGTGCGCCCAGGGAGTCCGCGGCGATCCCGGAGACCGCCACATCCACAGGCTCTCCCTTGGCCAAGGCGGTGTGCAGGGTGGGAACCGTCTCAGGCTCGACGCCCACCACATGGGCCCGGCCTTCAACCGCCGCGGCAATGCCGCCCATCAACCCGCCGCCACCTACGGCAACCAGGATGGTATCGACGTCGGGCAGTTCGTCCAGCAGTTCCAGGCCAACGCCACCTGCGCCGGCCACGATCTCGGGCTGGTCGTAGGCATGGCAATAGATCGCCCCGGATTCCTCGGCGAACTTCACGGCTGCAGCGTAGGCCTCGGCGTACTCAGAACCTCCTTGGACTACCCGGGCCCCGCTGGCGAACAACTTGTGGACCTTGGCGGCTGGCGCGGCCTCGGGGACGAACACCGTGGCGGGGACTCCGAGCTTGGACGCCGCGTAGGCGTTGGCCAAGCCCGCATTGCCGCCGGACGCCACCACAATGCCAACCTCCGGGTTCAGTTCGCCGTTCTCCCCCGCCGTGAGCAAGCGGTTGAACGCGCCCCGGGCCTTGAACGTTCCCGTGTGCTGCATGTACTCGCACTTGAACCACAGGTGATACGGCTCCTGGTTGCCGCTCTCAACCACCGGTGTGTGCCGTACCCAGCCTGCCGTCCGTGAGTATGCTGCTTCTACTTCTTCACGTGTGACCATCGTGTGCTGCACCTTTCGTCCGTCTCATCCTATGGTCCGGGCGGACGCCTGCCCTGCGACGCCGCCGCAGGATGGTCAGCACTGTTGACGGGTTCATTTCTTCTCGTTAACTGCCGCTTCCGTAGTTTCGCGTTGGGTCGCTACCCAGCTGGCGAGGACTTTCAGGGCGTCCTCTGAGGTGGTGTTGGGGTCGGCGGTATAGACGTTGATCCTCAGCCCCGGGTCTGCGGGCAGCTCAAGGGCTTCAAAGGTGAGATCCAGGTCCCCCACCACAGGGTGGTGCAGCCGTTTGCGCCCAGTGCGGTGATACTTCACATCGTGCCGGGCCCAGCGGATGCGGAATTCTTCGCTGCGGGTGGAGAGTTCACCAATCAGGTCCGTGAGGTCCTTGTCGTAGGGATTTTTCCCTGCTGTGGAGCGCAGAACCGCGACTATGTCATCAGCTGCCCGTTCCCAGTCGGCGAAGAACTCCCGGGCTTTTGGATTCAGGAACGTGAAGCGTGCACTGTTGGGCGGCTTGGTTTCTTCGGCCATCAAATCCATGTACAGGGCGTTGCCCAGCTCATTGGCGGCCAGGACGTCCCCGCGGTCGTTGCGTACCCAGGCCGGCGCAGCGGTGATGGCGTCAATGACGCGCTGGACACTGGGCCTCACTGTTTGTGGGCTGCGCTTGCGCCGCACCCGGGGAGCTGCGGTGGCAGCGCGGGCCAAGTCGTAAAGGTGGGCGGTCTCCGCGTCGTCGAGCTTCAATGCCCGGCCAAGTGCTTCAAGGACACTGTCCGAGGCGCCGGAAAGGTTTCCCCGCTCAAGGCGGATGTAGTAGTCGATACTCATGCCGGCGAGCATCGCGACCTCCTCGCGGCGCAGCCCCGCTACCCGCCGGTTGCCACCGTACGCGGGAAGCCCGGCCTCCTCAGGGGTGATCCTTGCGCGACGGGAGGTCAGGAATTTCCGCACATCATCGCTGTGTGTCATGCCCTCCACGCTACGCCGCGGCTCCCAGGCGAGGGAGGCTCTGGCGTTACCCTGAAGCTTCCAGGCCCCACTTCAAGGGGGTAATGGCATGCACTCCCACGGAGTCTCCGCCCGGTGTTGACTGGAAATACGCCCACCGGGGAAGCGCAGAACGTGCCCGTCCACACCTAACAAACCCGTCCACACGCAACGCCCCGTCCACACGCAACGACAGGAACAGGCAACATGAACATCACACTCAATAACGGCGTCGCTATGCCCGCACTTGGCCTGGGCGTCTTCCAAAGCGCCCCCGAAGAAACGACGGCGGCAGTGGAGGCCGCGCTTGCCACCGGCTACCGGCACATCGACACTGCCGCAGCCTACGGTAATGAGCGCGAGGTAGGCGAAGGCATCCGCAAATCGGGCCTGGACAGGTCGGAGGTCTTCATCGAGACAAAGGTCTGGGTCAGCGACTACGGCTACGAGCAGACCCTGCACGCATGGGACAAAGCTGTGGGAAAGCTCGGCGTCGAGTCCTTGGACCTGCTCATTCTGCACCAGCCGGCTCCAGACAGGTTCGAGAAAACCATCGCAGCCTACAAAGCCTTGGAGACATTGCTTTCTGATGGCCGCGTCCGGGCGATCGGTGTCAGCAACTTCATGCCGCACCACCTGAAGGAGCTCCTCGCGGCCACGGACGTTGTTCCTGCGGTGAACCAGATTGAACTGCATCCGTACTTCACCCAGCCGGACGTTCAGGCTGCGGATGCCGAACATGGCATCCTGACCCAGGCGTGGTCACCGATCGGCGGGATCACGTTCTACCCGGGGTGGGGCGAGGAACGCAGGAACGTCATGGACGATCCCACGCTTGCCGGCATTGCGCAGGCACACAGCAAGAGCCCGGCTCAGGTCATGCTGCGCTGGCACCTGCAACAGGGCCGCTCCGCCATTCCGAAGTCGACCAACCCGTCACGCATCGCCGGGAACTTCGATGTGTTCAACTTTGAACTCAGCGGTGAAGAACTCGCAGCCATCGACGCCCTCGACACGGGCAACCGCAACGGCCCGGACCCGGACATAGCCCGGGAAGAGCGCTTTGCCATGGTCATCCCCGAAGCCTGATCGCCCCATAGGCTTGTTCGCATGGCTGACTTCGTCCTCCGTCCCTGTGTAGCTTCCGACGCCGCGTGGATCGCCGAGCTCCGCGCGGTGGTGATGCGTCCGGATTTGGAACGCCTCGGGCGATTCGATCCCGTCCGTGTCCGCGAGCGCTTCCTCAACAGCTTCCAGCCGGAGCACACCTACGTGATCCATACGGGCGGTGTGGATGCCGGGGTTATTGCGGTTCGCCCGGAGCCAGATGCGCGGTGGATTGAACACTTCTACGTGGCCCCGGCACATCAGGGTAAAGGGCTCGGGGGTGCCGTGCTCCGGCATGTCATGGCAGCGTCCGTGGACGAGAGGCCTTTCCGCCTGGACGTACTGCAAGGAAGCCCCGCCCGGCGACTTTATGAACGCCATGGCTTCGTGCTGGAATCCGAGGATCCCGTCGACGTCTTCATGATGGCCACAGCCAGCCCCTGATTGAACCCACGCAATGCGGTAGCCTCAGCACAAACCTATGCACGATTGCTGCTGTCTTCCGGGGGAACAATGGGGATAAATCTAGCGCGGGCTTGGACGCTTGCAAGCGCTGCTGCGATAGCTCTGACAGCCACGGTGGCCGGGACAGGGCCCGCTACGGCGGACTACCAGCCAACACCCGTCATCGACGGCGTCCCTTACGTAGGTGCGGAGCTCCGCCGACAGTACGACTACAGCTATTGGGGTTGCCGGAATCCGGACGGAACGTCTGATGCCATCACTTTGGAATGGCTCCGCGACGGCGAGCCACTCCCGGAGGAACGGCAAGGAGACACTCTGCGGATCCTGCCGGAAGACCTGGGCAGCCGCATCTCCATGCGTGTTCATCCCCTCACGCCAGGGAACCAGGGTTGCCCGACAGGCACGCAGCTGAGCAGCGAAACGCAGCCTATCAAGGCCTCCAGCAGGGCCATGGGGTGGACCGGGCGCGGCAACTTTGAACCCCTTGCCCGCACCTACGACGGCAGGCTCATCCTTTACCCGCGGACGTACACCTATTACAAGGGCGCCTGCGAGGGCCCGTGCCCGTCGTACTGGGGTTCCTGGGACGAACCCCGGCAGGTAGGCCAAGGGTGGAACGTCTTTGACATTGTCTTCTCCCCAGGCGACTTTGACGGCGACGGGTACAACGACCTCCTGGGCAGGGACTCTGCCGGAAAGCTCTTCCTTTACCCCGGCGACGGTGAAGGTGGCTGGCTTGCCCGGGAACAGGTTGGCCAAGGATGGGGCATCTTCGACGCCATCGTAGGCCCGGGCGACTTCAATGGCGACGGTACCAACGATGTGCTGGCACGCGATGCCGCAGGCGGTCTGTTCCTCTACCCGGGGGACGGCGAAGGCGGCTGGCTTCCCCGGGAACAGGTCGGGTGGGGCTGGCAGGTCATGAACAAAATCATCACCGGCGGCGATATGAACGCGGACGGGGGCGTAGATATATTCGGCCGCGACCAATATGGCTATCTGCGCCAATACCCCACTGACGGCGAAGGCAGCTGGGAGGAACCTGTCTGGCTTGGCACTGGTTGGCAGACGTTCTCCGAGGTGGCCGGACTTGGAAGTTCCGGCCACACGAAGTACAACGAACTCGTCGCCGTTGACGCGAATGGCGACCTCATCACCTATGCCACTGGCGCCTCAACCACAGGCATGTATGGCCCCTACGGCCCCATCGGCACGGGGTGGGACGTGTTCAAGGCGCTTCTCTGAACACAAGTGGCGGCTAGAGCGGATGCCCCCACACAGCCAACTGCAAACTGACGTTCCCGCGCGAGACGTCGACGACGGCGGCACCTGCCTCGCCGCCGTCGGGCGCTGTTTCACGTTCGCCCGGCTGGAACCCGAGCCACCGCACCAGCTTCTTCATCGGCCATCCTGCCATCATCAGACCTGGACCGGCTCGTCCGAACGCACCGGCGTCTCCAGCCCCAGGTTTTCGCGAAGCGTGGTGCCGCGGTATTCCGTGGGGTAGACGCCGCGTTCCTGAAGTTCGGGCACCAGGTGGTTCACGATGTCGTCCAAGCCGGTGGGGATGAGCCACGGCGAGATGTTGAACCCGTCCACCGCGCCGACGCGGGCGAACTGGGCGAGGTGATCGGCTACGGCGGTGTAGGAACCGGTGAAGGTAGCGTCCACCCGTGCCGTGCGGGAGGTGACGAACTGGCGGATTGAGAGGCCCTTGTCCTTGGCCTCGGCACGCCATTGGTCTGCAAGCTGCCGGGCCTTCGCACCGTGGAAGCCACTGCCGCGGGTCTCCGAGGTCTCCTCGACTACAGGATCAATCTCCGGGAGGGGACCATCGGGATCGTACTCAGTGAGCTCGCGGCCCCAGAACTGCTCCAGGTAGGCGATCGCTTGCTGCGGACCAATCTGGAGGCTGCGAACCCAGGCCTTTTTCTCCTGCGCTTCCCGGTCAGTGGCGGCCAGGATGAACTCGCTGGCCGGCATGATCTGCACGGCGTTGGCCCCACGGCCCGCATCGACCGAGCGCGCCACGATGTCGCGCCGGAATTCCACGGCGTCGTCGAATTTGGGGTGGGCCGAGAAAATCACATCTGCCTGGCGGGCTGCAAAGTTCCGGCCTTCCGGGGAGTCTCCGGCTTGGAACAGCACGGGCCGGTACTGGGCGCTCCGCGGCAATCGTGGGCTGACGTCCACCGTGTAGTGCCGGCCTTCGTGAAGCACCCGGCGAGCCGGTCCGGCAGAAGTCTCCCACGAGTCCCAAATACGCTTGGCCGTTTCAACGAACGCTTCGGCATGCTTGTAGCGGTCGGCGTGGTCGAGGTATCCCCCTCGACGGAAATTGGCTCCGGTCCACGCGTTGTCCGTGGTGACCACGTTCCACGCGGCACGGCCGCCGGAGATCAGGTCCAGCGAGGACAATCGATGCGCGAGGTCCGCGGGATCGTTGTACGTGGTGTTTTGCGTGGCAACCAGCCCGATGTTCGTGGTCACCGCGGCCAGGGCGGCGAGCATGGTTTGAGCATCAGGACGGCCCACTACGTCCAGGGCGTGCGGCCGTCCGAGGTGTTCGCGCAGGCGCAGACCTTCGCCGAGGAAGAACGCCGCGAACTTTCCGCGCTCGGCGGTCTGGACGATGCGGCGGAAGGATTCGAAGTCGGTTTGCGAACCCGATTCGGGGGCCTTCCAGATAGTGCCGGAGTTGACGCCCTGGAAGAAGATCCCGAACTGGATCTGCCCACTCGGCTGGAAAATAGCACGGTTGTGCTGTGTCATGGTGGTCCCTTACTTTCCGGCGGCAGCAGCGGCCGCGGCAGACGTCGAGTAGCGGTTCTCTGCGCGTCCAAGGCCCAGCAGCCCACGGAACGTTCCGTCCTGGATCGGCGCACGCAAAGACCCCCGGCGCCTCAGTTCGGGCAGGACCAGTCGCGCGAGTTCGTCCAACTCGACGGCGAGCGACGCCGGGTGGAGACGGACGCCGTCGGCCTCCTTCAGGAGCGAATCGAGGTAGTCGGTGAGACCGGCCGCCGAGCCGACGAAACGCGCCCTGCCGTCGTCCTGCGAGGTGTCCGACCGCGACGCCGCAGCCTGCCCCTGCGAGTCGAGGACGACGTCGAGCTCCGCGACAATCGCGACGGAAGCACCAAGCCGGGCCCGCACATGGCGAACCTCGGCGGCGAGCAGTTCGGGCGTCGGAGCAGACACCAGCACAGCGTCCACGGCATCCACCGGAACCTGACCGTCGCCCACCAGGGACGCAGCGGCAAGCACCGGCAACTGACCCTGCAGCGGCCTGGGGATGATGGACGGGCCCTTTACGGAATAGCCGGGACCCGCGAAATCGGCGGGCGTTTCGAAGTCCACGTAGTGAAGCTTGTCGACGTCGATGTATCGTCCGGTGGCGACGTCGCGGATGACGGCGTCGTCCTCCCAGGAATCCCACAAACGGCGGCCAACCTCAATGGACGCGGCAGCTTCCTGCGCGAGCGCATCACCTTCAACGAAGGAACGCCCGACGGCGGCAGCAGCCTCGGGTGCCTCCGCTGCGGTGGCGATCCAGCCGGCCCGGCCCCCGGACACGTAGTCCAGGCTCGCGAGCTGCGTGGAAATGTGGAAGGGCTCCGTATAGACGGTGTCCACTTCCGGAACCAGGGCGATATTCCTGGTGACGGGCCCGGCGTAGGCTGCACGCTGGAGAGCATTGACCCTCCCCGGGACCGGCGCATCCGCGAAGGTGGCAACGTGGAAGCCAGCTGATTCTGCGGCCAGGACAGCCCGGGCGAGGTCCTCATACCCGGCGCCGTCGAGTTCGATGGCCAGGAACCCGGCCGGGTGTTCTTCGAAGGTACTCACTTCTGGTCCTGCCGTTCGTAAGGGGTCTTCTCGCCGGCTTCGATGGCTACGGGCAGTCGGTTTTCCGCGGGCGGAAGCGGGCACGTGGCGAGATCGGTGTAAGCGCACGGCAGGTTGACGGCGCGGTTGAAGTCGAGCTGCACGGTACCATCGGCTGCAGGAACCACGGACAGCGAGCGGTTGGCCGCATACGTGGTTTTGCCCGAAGTCTGGTCTGTGAACAGCACGGACAGCGAGCCCGGCGCGTGGCCGTTGAATGCCGTCAGAGCCAATTCCTGTCCGGCGAGTTTGAACCGGATCTCACCCGGTGCCTCGTAGACGTGCTGGATACCCTCGACGGCGGCACCCACGGTTGTGGGGCGCGGGGCCTCGAACGGCACGAACGTACCGGCCACGGCGAACGCCGCATCGGGTGCATAAGCGGGTGTACCTTGGTACTCCCGCAAGAGGGCATTCGACGGGTTCCGCGGCCGCACGATGTACTCGCCGCCCCTCTTGGCTACCTCGATCACGGTATCGCCGGAAACCAGGTTGATGCCGCCGCGTTCCTCGATCGGGCCGAACTCCAGCGATTTACGTGCGTCGGGCTTCAGTTCAAAACTGTTCAGTTCAACACCGTTCAGTTCAACACCGTCCTGCTGCAGGCTTTCGCCGGGCTCCAGGACAACCCGTACGACGTCGGCTTCCGCGCTCCACGTGCCGGGGAGGCCTTCCAACCGGGTTGGGTTGCTGTCCAGCCAGTGCAGGTGGGTCACGGCGAGAAAGCCGTGCGGGTGGGCACGGTGGCGTTCATGGGCGGAATGCCACTCCTGCCACTCCTCGGCAAAGGCCTCGAGTGCTGTTTCAGTGTGCGTAGGCATGTTGGAGTCGCTCCTGTTCAAGGCGTGGTCTGCGGTGATGGTTGCTGATATCCAGGACCTGGAATGTCACTTGCCGGTCCCAAAGGTTGTTTCAGTGACGGTCTTGGACTCCGGCAAGGCTTCTTCAGAAAGGCCCCAACGTTCCAGGACCTTGGCGTAGGAGCCGTCCTTGATGGTGGAGTTGAGGGCGTCCGTGATGGCCGGGGCCAGCCCGTTGCCCTTGAGCGTGGTGGCAGCTACCAGGGTCTCGGAAGGCCAGCCGGCGTTGACCTTGCCCACCACCTTGAGGTCGTCGCGGGTGTTCTCCCGGTAGGTCACGGACGGGTAGGGCGCCAGGTTCAGGTCCGTGCGGCCGGAGGACAACGCCAGGATGGTGTCGGCGTCGGACGAGTAGTACTGCAACGTGGCAGGCGCCTTGGCTTTGGCTTCCAGCTCCTTGTTCCAGGCGAGCAGGATTTTCTCCTGGTTGGTGCCCGAGCCCACGGAGATTTTCAGCCCGGAAATATCGTCCGAGCCCTTGATGTCGTAGCTGGAGCTCTTCTTTGCTTCAAAGCCCATGTAGGCGGGCCCGGTAGGTGGAGAAGTCGAACAGCTTCACGCGGGCGGCGTTGATGCCCACGTTGGAAAACACGGCCTCGAAATCGCCGGACTGGGTCTTGAGCGGCCAGTTCTCCCACGATGTCACCTGCAGGTCCAGGTCCAGGCCCAGTTTGTCTGCCACGAGTTGGGCGATGTCCACTTCCACGCCGATCGGCGTCTTGTCATCCGTGGCGTGGAAGGACAGCGGTATTGAACCCGCCGTGGTGGCCACCGTCAGCTTGCCGTCTTTGGCGATGGACGCCGGAACATTTGCGGCAGCGGCAGTATCTTTCTCCGCGCGGATACGGTTCTGGTCCACAGAAGTGTTGTAAACGATGCCGTTCTTTGCGGCTTCAGATTCCGGTTTGGCTGCCGACGCCCCAGGATCGGAGCACCCTGCAAGCGCGGGAAGTACGACGGCGGGAAGTACAGCGAGTGCCAGGAGCTTGCTTTTGTTGGTGGCGAGGGTCGTGCGAAGCATGGGGTGTCCTAGATGTTGAAAGCTGGTTCGATGACTTTGGAGAAGAAGCTGCGCGTGCGCTCTTCGCGGGGGTTGCCGAAGATTTCCTGCGGCGTTCCGGACTCGACGATCTGCCCCTGGTCCATGAAGACCACGGTGTCTGCGACATCCCGCGCAAAGCCCATCTCGTGGGTCACGATGATCAGCGTGGTCCCGGACTTGGCCAGCTCACGGATCACGTCCAGGACTTCGTTGACGAGTTCGGGGTCCAACGCCGAGGTTGGCTCGTCGAAGAGGAGGATCCCGGGGTCGAGCGCGAGTGCCCGGGCAATGGCAACGCGCTGCTGCTGGCCACCCGAGAGCTGCCTGGGATAAGCGTCGGCGCGGTCTTTCAGACCCACCCGGTCCAACAGCTCCAACGCGCGCTTCCTGGCTTCCACCTTGGAACGCTTTTGGGCCACCACAGGTGCTTCGGCGACGTTCTCCAGCGCGGTGAGATGCGGGAACAGGTTGAAGTTCTGGAACACCATGCCGATGTTGGTGCGCTGCTTCAGGATGTCCTTCTCGCGCAGTTCGTGAAGTTTGTTGCCACGGAGCTGGTAACCCACCAGCTCGCCGTCGATGGTGATGTAGCCGCCGTCCACCTTTTCCAGGTGGTTGATGGTTCGCAGCAGGGTGGACTTGCCTGAACCCGACGGGCCAACGATCACGGCTACGCCTCCAGGCGGAACAGACAATGAAACACCTTTGAGGACCTCGGTGGTGCCGAACGACTTACGGACATTGGTGATGTGCACCTGGCCGCGGGTGGCCTTCTTGTCCGCCGAGGCGGGCCGGGCCGTCGTCGTGCTTGCAGGAGCGCCGGCGGGAGCTGCCTTTCCCGTCGTCGTGGATTCTTTGCGTGCGGCGATGATGCTCATCGGGCGTCCTTTGTGGGTGAAACAGCTACGTGGGTGGCGAAGAACTTCCGGGCCTTCTGCAACGGGGTGAGCGGGAGGTTGCGTACCGCGCCCTTGGAGAAGTGGCGTTCGATGTAGTACTGGAAGACGCTCAGCACAGAGGTGATCACCACGTACCAGAGTG
Organism: Arthrobacter sp. StoSoilB13; assembly: GCF_019977255.1. Taxonomy (NCBI): domain Bacteria; kingdom Bacillati; phylum Actinomycetota; class Actinomycetes; order Micrococcales; family Micrococcaceae; genus Arthrobacter; species Arthrobacter sp. StoSoilB13. The sequence continues at coordinate 2,560,341 of NZ_AP024647.1, forward strand.
TGGCGACGAGGAGCAGTGGCAGCACCTGCTGGGTCCGGTTGTAGATGACCTGGACCGTGTAGAAGAGCTCGGAGTAGGCCAGTACGTAGACAATCGAGGTGCCCTTGACCAGGCCGATGATCTCGTTGAAGGCGTTGGGCAGGATGGCCCGCATGGCCTGGGGAAGAACGATCCGGGTGTTGCGCTGCCACGCCGGGATGCCCAAGGCCGCCGCAGCCTCGAGCTGGCCCTGGTCCACTGACAGGATGCCGCCTCGAATGATCTCCGCGGAGTAAGCCGCCTGGTTCAGGGTGAGGCCCAGGACCGCGGCTGCGAACTGGCTGATGAGCGTGGTGGTCTGGGCCTCGAAGAAGCGGACGTCCGTGAAGGGGATGCCCAGGCTGATCTTCTCGTAGAGGTAGCCGAGGTTGTACCAAAGCAGGAGCTGGACCAGCAGCGGCGTGGAGCGGAAGATCCACGAGAACGTCCAGGACACCGAGACCAGCAGCGGCGAAGCGGACAGGCGCATGAGGGCAAGGATGAAACCCAGGACGAAACCCAATACCCCTGAGATCGCCGTGAGCTTCAAGGTCTCCAGCAGCCCGTTGACCACGGACTGGGCGGTGAACCATTCGGCCACCACTCCCCATTCCCAGCGCGGGTTGGTGACCAGGGACCAAATAATGGCGGCGACGCCGGCGGCCACCAGGACAGTGCCCACCCATCGCCATGGATGCCGGGCCGGGACCAGCTTGTAGTGGGAGTAGTCCGCGGTGGGCGGTGCGGTTTCCGCCGTGGCAGGCGGTGCTGCTGCACTCATGCGCCACCTCGTTTCAGATCGGTTGTTGACTATCGGATGGCTGCCAATCTAGGGGCGCCCGGGAGGCCCGGCAAGGCAGAAATTTGTACTTCTTCACTGGACTTAGTGCAGGTTCACGGGACTTCACGCAGCGCCATATGAGACCGGACTTTGCGCTACTTAACGTCTGATGACGCGGGGTGAACGGCCGTTACCCGCTCCTCGACCGCAGCGGCACCGCCTCCCTAGATTGGGCTGCACCACCCGCTGTTCTTCAGGAGATCCCATGCCGTCACGAGTTCCCGCTATCGCCTTCATCGGCGGCGGCCCGCGCACGGCCGGCGTCCTGGAAAGACTGGCCGCGAGCCGGCCAAGGTTATTCCAAGGCCCCTTGCACATCCACGTCGTGGAGCCGTATGAGCCAGGCTCCGGGAGGATCTGGCGCTATGACCAGAGCCCGGGCCTGCTGTTGAACTCCACCGCGGCGGACGTCACCATGTTCACCGACGCATCCGTGGCGTGCGATGGTCCTCCCGTCGATGGCCCCGGCCTCGCCACGTGGGCGGCAGGTGTGCTGGACGGCAGCATCCGCGACGTCCCTGCGCTGGAGCCCCACTTGCTGGCACAACTCCGTTCGCTCACACCTTCTTCATTTCCGACGCGGCAGCTCCAAAGCAAGTACCTTGAGTGGTTCTTCCGTCGGTCAGTCACCGCTCTGGGACCCGAGGTATCGGTAACGGTCCACCGGGACACGGCTACCGCCGTCGAGCGTTCTTCCGACGCCGGCGGTGGGACCGACGCCGGTGCGCACCACGTGCGGTTGGCTTCCGGCGCCGAGGTGCTGGCCGACGTCGTGGTTTACGCCCTGGGCCATACCGACTCGTTGCCGGACGACGAGTCCGCCCGCCTCAGCGATTTCGCTGCCCGCCACGGTGGGTTCCATGCGCCGCCGTCGTACACAACGGACGTGGACTACTCAGGGATTGAAGCCGGGCAGGACGTGATCGTGTCCGGAATGGGGCTCGCGTTCGTCGACCTGTTGGTGCTGTTGTTCGAAGGCCGCGGCGGCCGCTTCGAGGAAGAGCCCGACGGCGAACTCGAGTATGTGCCATCCGGCGCCGAACCACGGCTCTGGGTAGGTTCACGACGCGGCGTGCCGTACCACTCCAAAATTTCCTCCGTTGTGCGTGGCGAGCCGATCGCACGTCCGCGGTACTTCACTGCCGAGGCTGTTGATGCGTTGTTGGCTGGCCATCAGGAACTCGACTTCCGCTCACAACTGTGGCCCTTGATCGCGAAGGACGCCGGTTATGCCTACTATCGCGAGCTCTTCACGGGCTACCCGTCGCGGTTTTTGGGGACGTGGGCCAGCTTCGAGAAGAGGTTCGATGCCTTGGACTGGTACAGCCCTGCCCGGGAAGAGCTGGTTGCCTCCTCCGTCCCTGATCCCGCGCTGCGGCTGGACCTGGACGCCTTGGACCACCCACTGAGCGGTTGCGCGTTTGCGGACCATGAGGCCGTGCAGCGCTCGGTGGCCGCGTACATCCAACACGATCTCGACCTCCGAACCAGCCCCGACCATTCCGAAACACTCGCACTCTTCACCGCGTTGTTGTTCGTCTACATGGACCTTGGCCGGTTGGTCCCGCAGGATCGGCTCAATGCACGCTCCCAACAGGCGATCCACGGCTGGTGGCACGGCTTCTTCAGCTTCGTGGATTCCGGGCCGCCGTCACACCGTCTCCGTGAAATGCTCGCGCTGCACCGGGCCGGGTTCCTGAAGTTCCTGGGGCCGGGCATGTGGGTGCGCACCGACGAATCAACGGGCCGGTTTGTGGCGGGCTCATTCCAGTCGCCCGTGGTGGTGGATGCTTCGGCGTACATCGAGGCACGGTTGCCGTCAGCGTCCGTGGAACGTTCGGCGAATCCCGCCCTGGCAGACCTGCACGACGCCGGATGGGGCACCGAGCAGAGGCTGCTTACCTCCGAAGGTGCGCACTCCACGGGCAAACTTCTGGTTTCCGGGAATCACCAGGTCCTGTCACCTGTTGGCACAGCACAGGACACTTTGTTTGCGGTGGGACCGTGGACGTCGGGCTGGGGCGCGGGAGCATTTGCGCGCCCCAACACCAACGCGGCACCCTTCCGGGAAAACGACGCGTTGGCCCGAAGGATCCTGGGCACCCTCGCGGCGACTACCCACCCAACTGAGTCGCAGTTAAGCGCGTTTTGACCGCCCAAAACGAGCTCAGCTGCTACCTACTTGGGGTGAACCTACGAAAGGCATGACATGACCACAACGCCAACCCTTTCCGTCCTCAGCCTGCCCATGCGCGATCCCCGCGTCCGTCCCCTCCTGGACGAACTCGCCGTCGAATATGACACGCGCTACGGGACACTCTTCGGCACCGGGGGCGCTGCAGAGGAACTGAACAGGTACCCGGCCGAGGAATTCGCCGCACCCCACGGAGCACTGATCATCATCCAGGAGAACGGCGAATCCGTGGCTGGCGGCGCATTCAGGCGCTTCGACGAGCACACCGCAGAACTCAAGAGAATCTGGACCCACTCTGCGCATCGTCGTCGCGGGCTGGCACGGCGCGTGCTCACGGAGTTGGAAAATGAAGCACGACGCCGGGGCTACAGGAAGCTCTACCTCACCACCGGCCCACGCCAGCCGGAGGCCAGGAATCTGTACCTCGCCACGGGCTATAAAGCGCTCTTCGATCTCGCCGCAGACCCTGAAGACATCAAGCATCTGGCCTTCAGCAAGGATCTTGTGCTGCCCAGCTAAGCTATGCGCATGGCCAATAAAACCACTGCTGAAAAACTTGCCACCATCCAGCAGGGGTACGCCCTGGAAGGTGCCACCATCGAGCTGGGCGCGGCGATCGTCGATGGTGAAATCCACAAAGAGGCCCAGGTCAGGCTTCCCCTGGCCATGATGAACCGCCACGGCCTCGTGGCCGGCGCCACCGGTACCGGCAAAACGGTCACGCTGCACATGATCGCCGAACAGCTCTCGACGGCGGGTGTGCCGGTTTTCCTCGCGGACATCAAGGGTGATCTGTCGGGACTGGCAACGGCGGCAACCGGCAGTGAAAAGTTGAGCGCACGCACCGAGGCCCTCGGCCAGCAGTGGCAGGGAAAGAACTTCCCCGTTGAATTCCTGAGCCTGGGCGGGGACGGCAACGGAATCCCGATCCGCGCCACCATCACCTCCTTCGGGCCCATCCTGCTCTCACGCATCATGGACCTCAACGACACCCAGGAGTCCAGCCTCCAACTGATCTTCCACTTTGCGGACAAGAACAAGCTGGAACTGATCGACCTCAAAGACCTCCGTGCCGTAATCCAGTTCCTTACTTCGGACGAGGGCAAGGAACAGCTGGAGGATCTTGGCGGTCTTTCCAAAGCCACTGCCGGAGTCATCCTGCGGGAACTCGTCACCCTTGAGGCGCAGGGCATGGAAAGGTTTTTCGGCGAACCGGAATTCGATACGGCAGAGCTACTCCGCACGGCGCCCGATGGCCGGGGCGTGATCAGCTGCCTTGAACTCCCCACGCTGCAGACCAAGCCCCTGCTGTTCTCCACCTTCCTCATGTGGCTCCTGGCCGACCTTTTCGAAGACCTCCCCGAAGCCGGCGACCTCGACAAACCCAAACTGGTGTTCTTCCTGGACGAAGCACACCTGCTCTTCAGCGACGCCTCCAAGGCCTTCCTCGAGGCCATCACCACCACGGTCCGGCTCATCCGTTCCAAGGGCGTCGGCATCTTCTTCGTCACCCAAACACCAAAGGACGTCCCCGCCGATGTCCTGGGCCAGCTCGCCAACCGGGTGCAGCACGCCCTTCGCGCGTTCACCCCGGAAGATGCCAAGGCCCTCAAAGCCACGGTCTCCACATTCCCCGTCAGCGACTACGACCTCGAAGAGACACTCACCTCCGCAGGCATTGGTGAGGCCGTCATCACCGTGATGAACGAAAAAGGCGCGCCCACACCTGTTGCACTCACCCGGCTGCGTGCCCCCGAATCCGTGATGGGCCCCAGCGCCGACGACCTCATCCGCAGCACCGTGGCCTCGTCCTCCCTTCTGGTCAAGTACGGGACGGCCGTAGACAACGTGTCCGCCTACGAGAAGCTCACCAGCAACGCCGTACCCTCCACCGGCCACGCCGCACCGGGATTGCCGCCGGTCCCGGCCAGCTCTTCTGGTCCGGGGGCTCCTGGGGGTACGCCCTACGACATCGACGCCGAAGCGCGGCGCATCGAGGAAGAGATCCTCGGCCGCCCGAGTTCCCGTCCGGCCCCTGCGCCCTCCTCCTTTCCTGGACCCTCCTCGCCGCCCGCGCCGACCCCTGCACCGCAGCGGGCGTCGCAGCAGGACGGCGGCATGTTGGGCGACCTTGCCGGTGCACTCGGCGGAGCCCTGGGCGGCGGCCTGAAGAGCATGGTCCGTTCCATGGGGACACAGCTTGGCCGCGACCTCATGCGCGGCGTTTTCGGTACCTCCTCGCGGCGCCGCCGCTAGCCCTTTTTGGCTGGTAAAAGCCCGACCTCGGGTGGCGGCCCCGGGGTGCTGCCACCCGCCGTCGGGCATTTTACGAGCAGTCTTCGCAGGTCACGCTGACGCCCTCATGCACAGCTATCGCTGCCACGGCAGGTAACGTAAAGGGCGTGCAGTTGAGTCAAGCGATAGTCAGGACCGCAGCCGGATGGCTGCTCGGTCTGATGCTTGCTGTCGCCGGAGCCATCGTCTGCATCAACCTGGTGAGTTCCTCCGTGGCCAGTCCGCAACAGCCCGTCCGGGAGTATCTGGAGGCCTTGCAGAAGGGCGAAGGCGAGCAAGCCCTGGGACTGTTGCGAGCCAAAGTTCCCAATGCGAATGCCGCCATGCTCGACGGCACGGCCCTGCAAACTGCTGCGTCCAAACTGTCGGACATCAAACTCGGAAATGCAGAGTCCAGGGGCAGCAACCGTGTTGCCGTTCCCATGGACTACACCTTGGACGGCAACCGTCTCCACACTGAATTCCTGATGGAGCGCACCGGCACGCAGTGGTTGTTCTTCGGCAAATGGGCTTTCGTTCCCACCACGCTGCCCACCATCGAAGTGACGGTGGTCAACTCCAGTGAAGCAGCGCTCAACGGCGTCCCCGTGAACATGCCCAACGGTCGCAACACCTTTGCCGTGTTCTACCCCGGCAAATACGAAGCCAGCCTGAATGGCACCTACTTCGAGGCTCCTCCTGCCTCAGCCCTCGTTTCAAGCCGCGACGGCGGCCAGGCCCCCTTGAACCTGCAGACCAGGTCAACCAAGGCCATGAATGAAGCCGTTGCCGGTAAAGTGCGGGAATTCCTGGATACCTGTGCCGCCCAGGCCACCGAACAGCAGCGCCTCCAACCTGATTGCCCGTTCTACCACGCCAGCAACGCGCGCGTCGTAGACGGAACCATCAAGTGGGAAATTACCCAGTACCCCAAGATCACCATCGAGCCCTTCGGCGGAAAATGGGTCGTAGCCCCGCTCAACGGCAAGGCAAGGGTTTCCGCCCAAGAGATCAACTTGTTCACCGGCTTGGTCAACGACCTCAACGTGGAGCACGATTTCAGCTTCACCACCCAGCTGGACACAAACAACAACACCGTGACTGTCACCCCGCTGCTGACTTTCTAGGCGGCGACGCATCGCATCCGGCGTGTGGACCACATCGCCGTAGAAGAACCTCAGGACCAGCAAGCCCTGACGGATCGCCCCGTTGTCCCTCCGACGATCCTTCTTGAACTGGCGAGGATTCAGATGAAATGCCAGCCCGTCGATTTCGACAATGACTGGCCCACTTCCGAAAAAGCCGAAGGTATGAAAAAGGCCCGGGTCCTCCCTCTCAAGGGTCAAACCCGGGCCAGTTCAGCAGGTTTAGTCCATGCCGCGCAGATCCAACACCAGCTCGGATTCGCCGTCGGCCTGCAGGATGACTGGAATGCCCCAATCCTGCTGGTACAGGTGGCAGGCTGCGTGGTCCGGAATCTCGCCGTCCTCGGTTTCAGGTCCGTCACAGGCGGCCGCACGGGCAGTGATGTGAAGGATGCCCTCGGGCACGTCGGACGACAATTCGATGGTTCGCAACAAGCCCACCGATGTCCCGCCCCCGGAGACCAACAGTTCCGGCGGAGTGGAAGAAACCTTCATTTGCGTGGGGTCGCCCCAGCGGTCATCGAGTTTCTGCCCGGTGGGGGCCTTGAAGCGAACGGCCAGCTCCAGGATTCCGGGTGTCACAGGGCTCTTGGGGCGGTGCGTCTGGGATGCCCCCTCATCCACCTGCTGGGCTTCCTTGGGGATCGGCACCAAAACCAGCTGATGCTTGTTTGACTCGACCACCACCAGTAGCGGCTCACTGTTGCTGTGGTTAACCACGACGACGTCACTCGGCTCAGCCAGGCCACGCGCCAATGTTGACACTGTCTTCGAGGCGGGATCGTACCGGCGAACGGCACCGTTGTATGTATCGGCGATCGCTACGGAACCATCCGGGAGTACCGTTACCCCCAAGGGGTGCTGCAGGCGTGCCTCGCTGGCGTCACCGTCACGGAACCCGAAGTCGAACAGTCCTTGGCCGACGGCTGTCTCCACCGTCACGCCGGTTTCGTCAAGCACCAAACGCCGCAATGAGGAAGTCTCCGAGTCGGCCACCCAGATGTTGTCATCGGCATCAATGGCCAAGCCGGACGACTGGGCGAACCAGGCGTCCTCCGCCACGCCGTCCAACAGCCCCTCCAGGCCCGAGCCCGCCAGGATGGAAACCTGGTTGGTCACGGGATCGAACGCAAAGATCTGGTGCGTCCCGGCCATAGCGATCACAACACGCTGCAGTTTCGCACTCCACACAACGTCCCAAGGCGAGGACAGAGAAACCCCGGTACCAAGGCCAAGCACCCCGACGTCGATTGCGTCGGCAGCAAAGTCAGCCGGACCGCCGTCGTGGTGTTCGGACCAGGCGCCCGCGCCCGTCTCGGTGACACGGGCAGGACCGGCATCGAGCAAGCGCTGCACACCGTTGCCGGCAACAGTCCGGACATGCCCTGAACTCAACGTCACCCCGCGAAGGCGGTGGTTCACGGTGTCTGCGACCACGGCGTCGTAACCGAGCGTAGAAGCGAGCTCCGCCGGAAGAACAGCTATACCTTGCGGCTCGTTGAACTGGGCCGTGTCCGTGTCGCCGTCCGCGTACCCCTTAATGCCGGAGCCTATAACCCGCTCAACGGTTTTCAGGTCCGGGTGGAGCTCTACCAGGCGGTGGTGCCCGGAGTCGACGACGAGGTAATTGCCATTGGCCAACTGTGTCGTTTTGCCCGGGAAGCGCAAAGTGCCCGACGTCGGAACGGGAGCGACGTACGGACCGTTGCCCCGGTGGAGGGTCCCCTTTGCTTCGTGCTCAGCAACAAGTTCCTCAAGCAGCACGGCGAGACCATCTGCGTGTCCTTCACCGGAAAGATGCGCCACGATGTAACCCTCCGGATCCACGACCACCAGCGTGGGCCAAGCACGGGCTGTGTACGCCTTCCACGTGGCCAGCTCAGGGTCGTCCAGAACCGGATGATGGATCTCGTAACGCTCCACGGCAGCAGCAAGGGCAACGGGATCGGCTTCGTGCTCGAACTTGGGCGAATGCACGCCGACTGTCACCAGGACATCAGAGTACTTTTCCTCGAGGGGCCGGAGTTCGTCGAGAACATGCAGGCAGTTGATGCAGCAGAACGTCCAGAAGTCCAACAGCACGATTTTGCCGCGAAGGGATTCCAAGTCAAGGGACTTGCCGCCCGTATTGAGCCAGCCGCGGCCCTCCAGTTCGGAGGCCCGGACCCGGAGTTGGGTGCGTACGGTTTCGCTCATCAGCGTCCTTCCAGCTTCGTGTTTCGTTCGGTCTTGCTGCTTGCTTGGTCAACGCTTCCCCTGGCGTGGCCTGTTGAAGCGTTGTCCCCAGGGGCTGCGCCGTCAGTTGGAACGGTGCTGTCGGTTGGGACGGTGCTGTCGCTTCGGATGGTGCTGTCCTCTGGTGTGCTACCCGGTATGGCTTCGGTCGGTCGGGTCGCTTCAGTCGTTTCAGTAGTCAGGGCCGTCTGCCTGGTTGAGGCCGGGCGGCCGGCCAATTTGGCATCGCGGTCAGCGAGCCGGGCAAACATATCGTTATAAGCACTGAGATCGGCGTCGTTATTCCTGTCGGCCGCACGGTCCACGCGTCGGGTCTCCCGCTCGTCCGAGCGTGACCACATGACCGCTACGCCGATTGCCACGAGCAGGGTGGGAACTTCGCCAATGCCCCAGGCCACAGCACCGCCCATTTGCTGGTCTGCGATGGCCGAGGCACCCCAGGTCCTGCCCAGGTTGCCGAAGTAGTCAGCAGCCAGCAGGCCTGTACCGCCCATGATGGCCACGCCAAAGAATGCGTGGAATCCCATGGTTGCGAGCAGGAGCAGCAGGCGCATGGGGTACGGCGCACGTCGCGGCAGTGGATCACTGCCGATCATGCTGAGTACAAAAATGTAGCCCGTCAGCAGGAAGTGCAGATTCATCAGCTCATGGCCTACGTGCTCCCGCATGGCAAGGCCGAAAAGGTCCGAGTAGTAGAACAGCACGATGGAGCCTGCGAAGTTCGCAGCGGCGAACAGGGGATGAGTCACCACCTGCGAGAACCGGGAGTGGACGAACAAGAGCAACCACTCCCGAAGACCCCGCGAACCGTGGGCGCCTTCACCCCGGGAAGGTAGTGCACGCAGCGCAAGGGTCACGGGTGAACCCAACACCAGGAAGATCGGTGCCACCATGGTCAGGGCCATATGATCCACCATGTGGGCAGAAAACAGTACACGGCCATAGACAGCTGGCGGACCCGACGTGATGTACGTGAGAATCACCAGTCCAATCATCCAGTTCGCGGTCTTGAACCAGGACCAGCTATCCCCACGCTTGCGGACCTTGATGATCCCGAGGATGTAGGACACGGCGCCGAATAAGGCGACTCCAACCCACAGCCAGTCAAAACGCCATTCCGTAAGCCAGCGTGCTGGCGTAAGTTCAGGCGGAACCTCATAGCCGGACAGGATGAAGGCCGGCGAGGCGTCCGGTGCGTACGTCGTGGGCTGCGGCGGGGCCGAGCGCCCGAGCGCCACGGCGAGGCCCGACGTCGCGCCCATCACCAGCAGCTCAACCAGAACCAGCTGCCACAGCACCCGCCGGGCAGACATCGAACCGCTCTTCCCCAGCTGGGGTATGACCCACTGACGATGCATGAAACCAATGCCACCCAGCACCAGGGTGGCAAGTGCCTTGGCAAGGATGAGCTGGCCATAGGCAGAGCCAAACAGATCGCCGGGGTTCGTCACGCGGATGGCTGCGTTTATCACACCGGACGCAAACACCAACACGAAAGCAAAACCTGCCAGGGCCGAGAACCTTCGGAGGGTCGGTTCCGTGATGTCGCTCGTCCCGGACCTCCTGGAGCCAGCGAGCAATCCGGAAAGGACCGCGAGCATGATGATGCCTCCCACCCACACAGAGACACCAACCAAGTGAAGGCCCAGCGAGTTGATGGCGCCTTCATGATCACTGGAGCTGGAGGAGTGACCGATCAGCGCGGTCGGAATCAGCCCGATCAAGGCAAGCAGCAGCGTAAAAGCGAGGCCGGTCAGCGATCGGACGCCGAAGAGCGCGGTGGTGACTACCGCAGCAATGATAGTGATGGCCAGCCAGGGCCTTGCCCGTTTCTATGTCCGTCATGAAGTAGACAAGCGAGCGGGTGAATTCTGCGTCGCCGGAGAGCCCCTGACCCGCCACGTCCGCGTAGGTCAATACCAGGACCGCTACGGCAGACAGTGTCCAGGCGGCACCTGCCGCGGCGGCAACGGCAAGGGCGCGTGCAAAGGCTGGATGCTCCAGAGCCTCCAGATCCTTTTCACGGGATCGCGACGCCCTAAGGTTCTTGGGCAGGATTCCGACCGCGAAGATCAGTCCACCAATAACTGTGGCTATGGAAACGTTGTGGACGGCTTTCGCCACCGGCAGGCCCCACCGAACCAGCGCACCGGGGTCCGAGACCTGTCGGGCAGCAGAAGCACCGGAAAAGATGAGGGCTGCAGCCAAAGTCAGGAAGAGCACCGCGAGTCCAGCAAGCTGCCACGTGAGGGAAATGCCCGTGACGGCATCGCCTCCCCGCGCTCCCGGCTTGGGAACAGGCGATGGGGCGGTTGCGGAGCTTCTTGCTGATGGCACCTATCCATTGTCCGTTACCTATGGCTGGGCTGCGAATCGGGAACCATTTGGGGAGGAGTAGTGGGCAGGGCTTAACAGCAAAAGGGGCGGCAACCAGTTGGTTGCCGCCCCTTTTAGGCGTTCGCCGAAGTTGGAATTACTTCTTCTTGGCGACAGCAGCCTTCAGCTTGGAGCCTGCGGTCAGCTTAACGCTGTGGCCAGCGGCGATCTGGATGGTTTCGCCCGTCTGCGGGTTACGGCCGGTGCGTGCTGCACGGTCGGTGCGCTCAACTGCGAGCCAGCCCGGGATGGTGATCTTCTCGCCAGCGGCAACAGAAGTCTCGAAAACTTCGAACAGTGCATCGAGCACGGAGTTGACGGCTGCCTGGCTGGTGCCAGCCTTGCCTGCTACCTCTGCAACGAGTTCACTACGGTTCTTAGCCATTTACGTCCTCCTGGACTAATACGTTTTTTGAGCTTTCAAGCGGAATGCGAGCAAGCCACTGCTCGAAAACTTACCAGCTTGCACCGGCTTGGCCAGCAAATTCCGCGTGTTTCCGCGCTTTTTTGACCAAAATCACCGGTTTTTCAAGGTTTTTTGGGGGTGTGGACCGCACATGGCGTACCCTACGGCGTTGAAGAGGCCCCCAACCAGCGCAGGAAATCACGACGCCGGCAGCGCATCCAACCGCCGTGGATCAGAAGAGAATGCGCTGATACAGGACGTGGTCCTGCCATTCGCCTGCTATGTGGAGATAGGAGGGCGCCAACCCGATCCGCTCGAAGCCGCATCGTTTGAGGACGGCCTGCGAGGCTACGTTATGCATCAAGGTTGCGGCTTGGACACGGTGGAGTCCCAAATCGTCACTCGCGATGGAGAGAACCGCCTCCACCGAAGAAGTGGCAATGCCCTTGCCGGTGAACGCTTGGTCGACCCAATAGCCCAGGTTGGCGTTCATGAAGGGTCCACGGACTATGCCCGTCAAGGTAATCTGGCCGACGATATCCCCGTCGTGGAGAACTACCCACGGCACCTCGGTGCCTGCGGCATATTGGTTCAGTTTGCCCCGAACAACGGCGTCCTGCCCTGCCCTGGTATAGAACGCTTCGCTGCGCCGTGGTTCCCAAGGGGCAAGGTACTCTGCGTTCCGGGTGTAGGCGGCCGCCAAGGGCCCGACGTCGGACAAGGACAAAGTGCGAAGGTGGACTTTTCCCTTCACGGCATTCCCGGATGACACATCCAAAGTTCGGTTAAGGGGCATCCTGTGACTCTAGCGTCCTTGGTTGTGTGGTTAAAGTGGGGAAGCCCCGACCGTGGTGGTCGGGGCTTCCCGTTAATGTTTGTCCGGCGGTGTCCTACTCTCCCACACCCTCCCGGGTGCAGTACCATCGGCGCTGTGGGTCTTAGCTTCCGGGTTCGGAATGGGACCGGGCGTTTCCCCCACGCTATGACCGCCGTAACCTTGTTACCCGTCCCGCGCACCGGTTTCGGGTGTGGGGTGGGAAGACTGTGTGGTTACAACTGTGGTGTTGTGTATTCAGTTGTTGGTTCCTGGAACGGTTGTTGTTCGGGAACCACATAGTGGACGCGTGCAGTGTGTTGTGTGGTGTAAGTTGTTGGCCTATTAGTACCGGTCAGCTTCACGAGTCTTTGGTCCTCGCTTCCACATCCGGCCTATCAACCCAGTGGTCTGGCTGGGGGCCTCTCACACGTATTGTGTATGGAAATCTCATCTTGAAGCGAGCTTCCCGCTTAGATGCTTTCAGCGGTTATCCCATCCGAACGTAGCTAATCAGCGGTGCACTTGGCAGTACAACTGACACACCAGAGGTTCGTCCGTCCCGGTCCTCTCGTACTAAGGACAGCCCTTCTCAAATTTCCTGCGCGCGCAGCGGATAGGGACCGAACTGTCTCACGACGTTCTAAACCCAGCTCGCGTACCGCTTTAATGGGCGAACAGCCCAACCCTTGGGACCTACTCCAGCCCCAGGATGCGACGAGCCGACATCGAGGTGCCAAACCATGCCGTCGATATGGACTCTTGGGCAAGATCAGCCTGTTATCCCCGAGGTACCTTTTATCCGTTGAGCGACGGCCATTCCACAATGTACCGCCGGATCACTAGTCCCGACTTTCGTCCCTGCTTGAGATGTCTCTCTCACAGTCAAGCTCCCTTGTGCACTTACACTCGACACCTGATTGCCAACCAGGCTGAGGGAACCTTTGGGCGCCTCCGTTACTTTTTAGGAGGCAACCGCCCCAGTTAAACTACCCATCAGGCACTGTCCCTGACCCGGATCACGGGCCGAAGTTAGATGTCCAAAGTGACCAGAGTGGTATTTCAACGATGACTCCACCCGAACTGGCGTCCGGGCTTCAACGTCTCCCACCTATCCTACACAAGCCACTCCGAACACCAATACCAAACTATAGTAAAGGTCTCGGGGTCTTTCCGTCCTGCTGCGCGTAACGAGCATCTTTACTCGTACTGCAATTTCGCCGAGTTTATGGTTGAGACAGCGGGGAAGTCGTTACTCCATTCGTGCAGGTCGGAACTTACCCGACAAGGAATTTCGCTACCTTAGGATGGTTATAGTTACCACCGCCGTTTACTGGGGCTTAAATTCTCAGCTTCGCCCACAAGGGGCTAACCGGTCCTCTTAACCTTCCAGCACCGGGCAGGAGTCAGTCCGTATACATCGTCTTGCGACTTCGCACGGACCTGTGTTTTTAGTAAACAGTCGCTTCCCCCTGGTCTCTGCGGCCCACACCCGCTCACGGAGAGCAAGTCTCCATCACGGGGCAGGCCCCCCCTTCTCCCGAAGTTACGGGGGCATTTTGCCGAGTTCCTTAACCATAATTCTCTCGATCGCCTTGGTATTCTCTACCTGATCACCTGTGTCGGTTTGGGGTACGGGCGGCTAAAACCTCGCGTCGATGCTTTTCTAGGCAGCATAGGATCACCGGATCCCCCCGAACGGGAGTCCCATCAGATCTCAGGATCGTGCTCGAAACACACAGGAACGGATTTGCCTATCCCTGACCCTACATCCTTGGACCGGGGCAACCATCGCCCGGCCCGGCTACCTTCCTGCGTCACACCTGTTAATACGCTTACCTCCCGGGATCAGGTCCCGCGCTCGGCCAAAACCCACACACCACAAGGGCGGGCGGGCAGGCTCCGGGCGGTTAGTATCCCCCGCTTGGCATGGGCGGTTTTTCGCCGGTACGGGAATATCAACCCGTTGTCCATCGACTACGCCTGTCGGCCTCGCCTTAGGTCCCGACTTACCCAGGGCAGATTAGCTTGACCCTGGAACCCTTGATCATTCGGCGGACGGGTTTCTCACCCGTCTTTCGCTACTCATGCCTGCATTCTCACTCGTGTAGGCTCCACCGCTGGTTTCCACCGCGACTTCACTGCCCACACGACGCTCCCCTACCACTCCACACCCCTGAACCACGAAGGCTAGGGTACCGTGTGAAATCCACAACTTCGGCGGTGTACTTGAGCCCCGCTACATTGTCGGCGCGGAATCACTTGACCAGTGAGCTATTACGCACTCTTTCAAGGATGGCTGCTTCTAAGCCAACCTCCTGGTTGTCTTCGCAACTCCACATCCTTTCCCACTTAGCACACGCTTAGGGGCCTTAGTTGGTGGTCTGGGCTGTTTCCCTCTCGACTATGAAGCTTATCCCCCACAGTCTCACTGCTGCGCTCTCACTTACCGGCATTCGGAGTTTGGCTGACGTCAGTAACCTTGTAGGGCCCATCGGCCATCCAGTAGCTCTACCTCCGGCAAGAAACACGCAACGCTGCACCTAAATGCATTTCGGGGAGAACCAGCTATCACGGAGTTTGATTGGCCTTTCACCCCTACCCACAGCTCATCCCCTCCATTTTCAACTGAAGTGGGTTCGGTCCTCCACGACGTCTTACCGTCGCTTCAACCTGGCCATGGGTAGATCACTCCGCTTCGGGTCTAGATCACGCCACTACACTCGCCCTGTTCAGACTCGCTTTCGCTACGGCTACCCCACACGGGTTAACCTCGCGACGTAACACTAACTCGCAGGCTCATTCTTCAAAAGGCACGCCGTCACAGTTACTAGTGATTACTCACGACTGCTCCGACGGATTGTAAGCACACGGTTTCAGGTACTGTTTCACTCCCCTCCCGGGGTACTTTTCACCTTTCCCTCACGGTACTGGTCCGCTATCGGTCATTAGGAAGTATTTAGGCTTATCAGGTGGTCCTGACAGATTCGCACGGGATTTCTCGGGCCCCGTGCTACTTGGGATCCTCTCCAGGCGGTACACAACATTACGGTTACGGGGCTCACACCCTCTCTGGCCGGCCTTTCAAGACCGTTCACCTATGCCTGCACTACACACCCCACCGGTCCGGCAGAACCAGTACGGAAAGTCCCACAACCCCGCCCATGCAACGCCCGCCGGCTATCACACATGGAAACGGTTTAGCCTGATCCGCGTTCGCTCGCCACTACTAACGGAATCACTCTTGTTTTCTCTTCCTGCGGGTACTGAGATGTTTCACTTCCCCGCGTTCCCCCCACGCACCCTATGTGTTCAGATGCGGGTCACACAATCACCCAAAAGCGTTGTGCGGGGTTTCCCCATTCGGACATCCTGGGATCAACGCTCGGTTATCAACTCCCCCAGGCTTATCGCAGATTCCTACGTCCTTCTTCGGCTCCTAATGCCAAGGCATCCACCGTGTGCCCTTAAAAACTTGACCACACAAGATCAAAAACTTACTCGAGAGAACCACGACCACAAAAGGCCAGGTTCATTCATAAGAAATTGCTGTAAGAACACACACAAAACATGTGCGTGTCCTAGATGCTCGCGTCCACTATGTAGTTCTCAAACAACAACCCCGTCAACCAGACCCCCAACACCCACACAGGGTGCCGGTACGAACCGGAAGCAGGAACAAAAGAAACACCAGAACTGTGTCCCCCTGCATTGCTGCAAAAAGGTCCTGTTGCCTCAGGACCCAACAGTGCGCCAAACACAACCCACACAAACCACGCCCCGGCACGTTCCCAACACCACACACCCCCAAAAAAGGGGCACGCACTGCCGTACTAACACCAGGACACAACCGGTCAGGCCATGCCAAACAAACGTTTGATTCGTTGATATTCCACCCATGAGCACCCACCGCAGAACATACGCCTGCGCAATGGGCAACACTGACAACCACCAGCCCCCGCATGCACGGGAACCGACAACGGTTGTTAGCAGCTCCTTAGAAAGGAGGTGATCCAGCCGCACCTTCCGGTACGGCTACCTTGTTACGACTTAGTCCCAATCGCCGGTCCCACCTTCGACGGCTCCCCCCACAAGGGTTAGGCCACCGGCTTCGGGTGTTACCAACTTTCGTGACTTGACGGGCGGTGTGTACAAGGCCCGGGAACGTATTCACCGCAGCGTTGCTGATCTGCGATTACTAGCGACTCCGACTTCATGGGGTCGAGTTGCAGACCCCAATCCGAACTGAGACCGGCTTTTTGGGATTAGCTCCACCTCACAGTATCGCAACCCTTTGTACCGGCCATTGTAGCATGCGTGAAGCCCAAGACATAAGGGGCATGATGATTTGACGTCGTCCCCACCTTCCTCCGAGTTGACCCCGGCAGTCTCCTATGAGTCCCCGCCATAACGCGCTGGCAACATAGAACGAGGGTTGCGCTCGTTGCGGGACTTAACCCAACATCTCACGACACGAGCTGACGACAACCATGCACCACCTGTAAACCGACCGCAAGCGGGGCACCTGTTTCCAGGTCTTTCCGGTTCATGTCAAGCCTTGGTAAGGTTCTTCGCGTTGCATCGAATTAATCCGCATGCTCCGCCGCTTGTGCGGGGCCCCCGTCAATTCCTTTGAGTTTTAGCCTTGCGGCCGTACTCCCCAGGCGGGGCACTTAATGCGTTAGCTACGGCGCGGAAAACGTGGAATGTCCCCCACACCTAGTGCCCAACGTTTACGGCATGGACTACCAGGGTATCTAATCCTGTTCGCTCCCCATGCTTTCGCTCCTCAGCGTCAGTTACAGCCCAGAGACCTGCCTTCGCCATCGGTGTTCCTCCTGATATCTGCGCATTTCACCGCTACACCAGGAATTCCAGTCTCCCCTACTGCACTCTAGTCTGCCCGTACCCACTGCAGAACCGGAGTTGAGCCCCGGTCTTTCACAGCAGACGCGACAAACCGCCTACGAGCTCTTTACGCCCAATAATTCCGGATAACGCTTGCGCCCTACGTATTACCGCGGCTGCTGGCACGTAGTTAGCCGGCGCTTCTTCTGCAGGTACCGTCACTTTCGCTTCTTCCCTACTGAAAGAGGTTTACAACCCGAAGGCCGTCATCCCTCACGCGGCGTCGCTGCATCAGGCTTTCGCCCATTGTGCAATATTCCCCACTGCTGCCTCCCGTAGGAGTCTGGGCCGTGTCTCAGTCCCAGTGTGGCCGGTCACCCTCTCAGGCCGGCTACCCGTCGTCGCCTTGGTAGGCCATTACCCCACCAACAAGCTGATAGGCCGCGAGTCCATCCAAAACCACAAAAGCTTTCCACCACCATGACATGCGCCAGATGGTCATATCCGGTATTAGACCCAGTTTCCCAGGCTTATCCCAGAGTCAAGGGCAGGTTACTCACGTGTTACTCACCCGTTCGCCACTAATCCCCCCAGCAAGCCAGGGATCATCGTTCGACTTGCATGTGTTAAGCACGCCGCCAGCGTTCATCCTGAGCCAGGATCAAACTCTCCGTTGAAAACAAAAAATCAAACAGACACAACCACACCCACCGGAAATAACGGCGAACACGGCTGCACAAAATTCGAAACCAGCTGAAAACCAAACCACCACACACGGGGGTGCGCAGCAGCCTGGCCATAATTTCAACCAATCAAAAAACAATCGGCATCAACAAACTTGGCACACTATTGAGTTCTCAAACAACAGACCCTCCAAAACATCACCCCGGACAGCGCACCACAAAAGCAGCACACCCAACAGGGCCATTGGAAAAGAAGAGTTATTTTTGGCCGCCTACCGAACCGTACACACCTTCCGGCTTTCCGTTTCGCACCCGGCGACTCAGAAAACAATACACGCCCCACACCACCAACGCAAATCCACCCCAACACACCAAAACACACCCCCAAAAACCCGCGCCAGCACCGCCGTCGAGCACTACCCCGCACGCGTCAATGAGCCAGTTGCGCTTCAACTTCAGGCAAGAATGTCAGGCATTCCGAAGTGCCGATGCAGACCATCGTCGAGGAATCGCATGATCGATGCGATCCTTTCGCCAGACTGGGTTGGCTCGATCACCAACAGTCCACGGGCCCGGCCTTGCAGATAGCAAACGAACGCCGGCCTACCACCGGCAGTGACAGCGGTCAGCGCGTAGTTGCCGCCAGGCCGGCCAGCCGCACTGGCACGGAGGAAAACCCCGACGGCGTGCCGGCCCACGTAAAGTTCGCTGGCCGGGGGCATGGCTAGCCAGCATTGATCTGTGAGGAGCTCAAGGACGGAATCGACGTCGTCCCGCGAGAAGGCATCCGCAAACTTACGGGCTAATTCGTGGTGGCGTTGTCCGGTGGTGATTGACCTTGAAGAAGGCCCGGCGGAGCGGGCGCGCTGAAGAAGGCCCTTAGCCGCCGTCGGGGCCTATCGCGAGCAGCTCAGCAGCTTCGGTAACGGTGAAGTCCAAGACATCACAGAGGATCAACGTTGCAGCCTGGCGCGGCGGCATCCGTTGAAGCGCAACAACAAACGCGAGCTCGACACTTTCGCGGGCAACCGCCTGCGCAGCAGGATCAAGCTCGTCGACCAAGGCATCGGGGTAAGGCTGCAAATGCGGTAGATCGAATCGGTCGTTCGGGTTTGGTGGCTCGAAGGGAGGTACAGGGACCGGGCGAGGTCTTCGACGTTGTTCCCTCAGAGCATTAAGCGAACGTGTAGTGGCAATCCGATAGAGCCACGTACGCAAGGACGATCGGCCGGCAAATCCAGGCAGCCCTTTCCATGCCGCAAGCAAAACCTCCTGCAGCAGATCATCTGCATCATCAACAGATCCTGTAATTCTGTAGCAATGCAGATGAAGCTCCCGGCGAAAGGGGGCTACGAGCGAGGCAAAAGCCTCCTCATCACCGGACCGGGCAGCCTCCAACTCGGCTGAAGTCACGGTTCAATATTGGCACGGACCTACCAGGGCGTTCCGATCTGCTGCGAGGTGGTGTCTAAACAGGAGTATCCGCCTACGAAAGGAATCAGACCATGTCTGAAAAACAGGCCAGAGCCGTTGACATCGCAATCGCGTACCACCGGGCATGGACGTCCGGGAACCTGGACTCAGCAATCAAGCACTTAGCCGAGGATGTCGTCTGCCATGCACCGTCCGGCACCATGAGCGGTAGTGCCGCTGTCCGGGCATTCATGGAGCCCTTCGCTGCTACCCTCACAAAATCCGCGCTTCTTGCGGCTTACGGGTCCGACGACCAAGCAATACTCATGTACGACACAGCCAATCGGGCAGTTCCAAGCGCTCCAGGCGCAGAACTGTATCGCATTCACAAGGATCAGATCGCCGAGATCCACATCATCTTCGATCGTCTGCCTTTCGCCTTGGCACGTGGCGACGTCGTTAGGACCTGAGCGCCTGGTTCGGTTGTTAGGTGTGGTTAAAGTGGGGAAGCCCCGACCGTGGTGGTCGGGGCTTCCCGTTAATGTGTGTCCGGCGGTGTCCTACTCTCCCACACCCTCCCGGGTGCAGTACCATCGGCGCTGTGGGTCTTAGCTTCCGGGTTCGGAATGGGACCGGGCGTTTCCCCCACGCTATGACCGCCGTAACCTTGTTACCCGTCCCGCGCACCGGTTTTGTGGTGTGGGGTGGGAAGACTGTGTGTGGTTACAACTGTGGTGTTGTGTATTTAGTTGTTGGTTCCTGGAACGGTTGTTGTTCGGGAACCACATAGTGGACGCGTGCAGTGTGTTGTGTGTGGTGTAAGTTGTTGGCCTATTAGTACCGGTCAGCTTCACGAGTCTTTGGTCCTCGCTTCCACATCCGGCCTATCAACCCAGTGGTCTGGCTGGGGGCCTCTCACACGTATTGTGTATGGAAATCTCATCTTGAAGCGAGCTTCCCGCTTAGATGCTTTCAGCGGTTATCCCATCCGAACGTAGCTAATCAGCGGTGCACTTGGCAGTACAACTGACACACCAGAGGTTCGTCCGTCCCGGTCCTCTCGTACTAAGGACAGCCCTTCTCAAATTTCCTGCGCGCGCAGCGGATAGGGACCGAACTGTCTCACGACGTTCTAAACCCAGCTCGCGTACCGCTTTAATGGGCGAACAGCCCAACCCTTGGGACCTACTCCAGCCCCAGGATGCGACGAGCCGACATCGAGGTGCCAAACCATGCCGTCGATATGGACTCTTGGGCAAGATCAGCCTGTTATCCCCGAGGTACCTTTTATCCGTTGAGCGACGGCCATTCCACAATGTACCGCCGGATCACTAGTCCCGACTTTCGTCCCTGCTTGAGATGTCTCTCTCACAGTCAAGCTCCCTTGTGCACTTACACTCGACACCTGATTGCCAACCAGGCTGAGGGAACCTTTGGGCGCCTCCGTTACTTTTTAGGAGGCAACCGCCCCAGTTAAACTACCCATCAGGCACTGTCCCTGACCCGGATCACGGGCCGAAGTTAGATGTCCAAAGTGACCAGAGTGGTATTTCAACGATGACTCCACCCGAACTGGCGTCCGGGCTTCAACGTCTCCCACCTATCCTACACAAGCCACTCCGAACACCAATACCAAACTATAGTAAAGGTCTCGGGGTCTTTCCGTCCTGCTGCGCGTAACGAGCATCTTTACTCGTACTGCAATTTCGCCGAGTTTATGGTTGAGACAGCGGGGAAGTCGTTACTCCATTCGTGCAGGTCGGAACTTACCCGACAAGGAATTTCGCTACCTTAGGATGGTTATAGTTACCACCGCCGTTTACTGGGGCTTAAATTCTCAGCTTCGCCCACAAGGGGCTAACCGGTCCTCTTAACCTTCCAGCACCGGGCAGGAGTCAGTCCGTATACATCGTCTTGCGACTTCGCACGGACCTGTGTTTTTAGTAAACAGTCGCTTCCCCCTGGTCTCTGCGGCCCACACCCGCTCACGGAGAGCAAGTCTCCATCACGGGGCAGGCCCCCCTTCTCCCGAAGTTACGGGGGCATTTTGCCGAGTTCCTTAACCATAATTCTCTCGATCGCCTTGGTATTCTCTACCTGATCACCTGTGTCGGTTTGGGGTACGGGCGGCTAAAACCTCGCGTCGATGCTTTTCTAGGCAGCATAGGATCACCGGATCCCCCCGAACGGGAGTCCCATCAGATCTCAGGATCGTGCTCGAAACACACAGGAACGGATTTGCCTATCCCTGACCCTACATCCTTGGACCGGGGCAACCATCGCCCGGCCCGGCTACCTTCCTGCGTCACACCTGTTAATACGCTTACCTCCCGGGATCAGGTCCCGCGCTCGGCCAAAACCCACACACCACAAGGGCGGGCGGGCAGGCTCCGGGCGGTTAGTATCCCCCGCTTGGCATGGGCGGTTTTTCGCCGGTACGGGAATATCAACCCGTTGTCCATCGACTACGCCTGTCGGCCTCGCCTTAGGTCCCGACTTACCCAGGGCAGATTAGCTTGACCCTGGAACCCTTGATCATTCGGCGGACGGGTTTCTCACCCGTCTTTCGCTACTCATGCCTGCATTCTCACTCGTGTAGGCTCCACCGCTGGTTTCCACCGCGACTTCACTGCCCACACGACGCTCCCCTACCACTCCACACCCCTGAACCACGAAGGCTAGGGTACCGTGTGAAATCCACAACTTCGGCGGTGTACTTGAGCCCCGCTACATTGTCGGCGCGGAATCACTTGACCAGTGAGCTATTACGCACTCTTTCAAGGATGGCTGCTTCTAAGCCAACCTCCTGGTTGTCTTCGCAACTCCACATCCTTTCCCACTTAGCACACGCTTAGGGGCCTTAGTTGGTGGTCTGGGCTGTTTCCCTCTCGACTATGAAGCTTATCCCCCACAGTCTCACTGCTGCGCTCTCACTTACCGGCATTCGGAGTTTGGCTGACGTCAGTAACCTTGTAGGGCCCATCGGCCATCCAGTAGCTCTACCTCCGGCAAGAAACACGCAACGCTGCACCTAAATGCATTTCGGGGAGAACCAGCTATCACGGAGTTTGATTGGCCTTTCACCCCTACCCACAGCTCATCCCCTCCATTTTCAACTGAAGTGGGTTCGGTCCTCCACGACGTCTTACCGTCGCTTCAACCTGGCCATGGGTAGATCACTCCGCTTCGGGTCTAGATCACGCCACTACACTCGCCCTGTTCAGACTCGCTTTCGCTACGGCTACCCCACACGGGTTAACCTCGCGACGTAACACTAACTCGCAGGCTCATTCTTCAAAAGGCACGCCGTCACAGTTACTAGTGATTACTCACGACTGCTCCGACGGATTGTAAGCACACGGTTTCAGGTACTGTTTCACTCCCCTCCCGGGGTACTTTTCACCTTTCCCTCACGGTACTGGTCCGCTATCGGTCATTAGGAAGTATTTAGGCTTATCAGGTGGTCCTGACAGATTCGCACGGGATTTCTCGGGCCCCGTGCTACTTGGGATCCTCTCCAGGCGGTACACAACATTACGGTTACGGGGCTCACACCCTCTCTGGCCGGCCTTTCAAGACCGTTCACCTATGCCTGCACTACACACCCCACCGGTCCGGCAGAACCAGTACGGAAAGTCCCACAACCCCGCCCATGCAACGCCCGCCGGCTATCACACATGGAAACGGTTTAGCCTGATCCGCGTTCGCTCGCCACTACTAACGGAATCACTCTTGTTTTCTCTTCCTGCGGGTACTGAGATGTTTCACTTCCCCGCGTTCCCCCCACGCACCCTATGTGTTCAGATGCGGGTCACACAATCACCCAAAAGCGTTGTGCGGGGTTTCCCCATTCGGACATCCTGGGATCAACGCTCGGTTATCAACTCCCCCAGGCTTATCGCAGATTCCTACGTCCTTCTTCGGCTCCTAATGCCAAGGCATCCACCGTGTGCCCTTAAAAACTTGACCACACAAGATCAAAAACTTACTCGAGAGAACCACGACCACAAAAGGCCAGGTTCATTCATAAGAAATTGCTGTAAGAACACACACAAAACATGTGCGTGTCCTAGATGCTCGCGTCCACTATGTAGTTCTCAAACAACAACCCCGTCAACCAGACCCCCAACACCCACACAGGGTGCCGGTACGAACCGGAAGCAGGAACAAAAGAAACACCAGAACTGTGTCCCCCTGCATTGCTGCAAAAAGGTCCTGTTGCCTCAGGACCCAACAGTGCGCCAAACACAACCCACACAAACCACGCCCCGGCACGTTCCCAAACACCACACACCCCCAAAAAAGGGGCACGCACTGCCGTACTAACACCAGGACACAACCGGTCAGGCCATGCCAAACAAACGTTTGATTCGTTGATATTCCACCCATGAGCACCCACCGCAGAACATACGCCTGCGCAATGGGCAACACTGACAACCACCAGCCCCCGCATGCACGGGAACCGACAACGGTTGTTAGCAGCTCCTTAGAAAGGAGGTGATCCAGCCGCACCTTCCGGTACGGCTACCTTGTTACGACTTAGTCCCAATCGCCGGTCCCACCTTCGACGGCTCCCCCCACAAGGGTTAGGCCACCGGCTTCGGGTGTTACCAACTTTCGTGACTTGACGGGCGGTGTGTACAAGGCCCGGGAACGTATTCACCGCAGCGTTGCTGATCTGCGATTACTAGCGACTCCGACTTCATGGGGTCGAGTTGCAGACCCCAATCCGAACTGAGACCGGCTTTTTGGGATTAGCTCCACCTCACAGTATCGCAACCCTTTGTACCGGCCATTGTAGCATGCGTGAAGCCCAAGACATAAGGGGCATGATGATTTGACGTCGTCCCCACCTTCCTCCGAGTTGACCCCGGCAGTCTCCTATGAGTCCCCGCCCATAACGCGCTGGCAACATAGAACGAGGGTTGCGCTCGTTGCGGGACTTAACAACCCAACATCTCACGACACGAGCTGACGACAACCATGCACCACCTGTAAACCGACCGCAAGCGGGGCACCTGTTTCCAGGTCTTTCCGGTTCATGTCAAGCCTTGGTAAGGTTCTTCGCGTTGCATCGAATTAATCCGCATGCTCCGCCGCTTGTGCGGCCCCCGTCAATTCCTTTGAGTTTTAGCCTTGCGGCCGTACTCCCCAGGCGGGGCACTTAATGCGTTAGCTACGGCGCGGAAAACGTGGAATGTCCCCCACACCTAGTGCCCAACGTTTACGGCATGGACTACCAGGGTATCTAATCCTGTTCGCTCCCCATGCTTTCGCTCCTCAGCGTCAGTTACAGCCCAGAGACCTGCCTTCGCCATCGGTGTTCCTCCTGATATCTGCGCATTTCACCGCTACACCAGGAATTCCAGTCTCCCCTACTACTGCACTCTAGTCTGCCCGTACCCACTGCAGAACCGGAGTTGAGCCCCGGTCTTTCACAGCAGACGCGACAAACCGCCTACGAGCTCTTTACGCCCAATAATTCCGGATAACGCTTGCGCCCTACGTATTACCGCGGCTGCTGGCACGACGTAGTTAGCCGGCGCTTCTTCTGCAGGTACCGTCACTTTCGCTTCTTCCCTACTGAAAGAGGTTTTACAACCCGAAGGCCGTCATCCCTCACGCGGCGTCGCTGCATCAGGCTTTCGCCCATTGTGCAATATTCCCCACTGCTGCCTCCCGTAGGAGTCTGGGCCGTGTCTCAGTCCCAGTGTGGCCGGTCACCCTCTCAGCCGGCTACCCGTCGTCGCCTTGGTAGGCCATTACCCCACCAACAAGCTGATAGGCCGCGAGTCATCCAAAACCACAAAAGCTTTCCACCACCAACATGCGCCAGATGGTCATATCCGGTATTTAGACCCAGTTTCCCAGGCTTATCCCAGAGTCAAGGGCAGGTTACTCACGTGTTACTCCACCCGTTCGCCACTAATCCCCCCAGCAAGCCGGGATCATCGTTCGACTTGCATGTGTTAAGCACGCCGCCAGCGTTCATCCCTGAGCCAGGATCAAACTCTCCGTTGAAAACAAAAAATCAAACAGACACAACCACACCCACCGGAAATAACGGCGAACGCGCTGCACAAAATTCGAAACCAGCTGAAAACCAAACCACCACACACGGGGGTGCGCAGCAGCCTGGCCATAATTTCAACCAATCAAAAAAACAATCGGCATCAACAAACTTGGCACACTATTGAGTTCTCAAACAACAGGTCACTATTCCAAAGCAGTACCACCAGCCTTCGCTGGATCGCTCCGGAGCAACTTTTCAAACTTACCCGATCAACCCGATCTTGGCAAATCAACGTTTCCGCGATTCCCGATCCAGGTCCCGGCCCCACCCGGCAACCAGCACGCCCAAAAGCGCACCATATTCCAGGCTGTTATCAAAGGGGGTCGGCCCCGCAGTTCCCAGCACCAGGCTGTCTCACTCGCGGCGACTCAGAAGACATTACACGCCCACCAGCCCCCACACAAATCCACCCCAACACCACCCAAAAACCGGCCAAAACCGCCCAAACACAGGCCAAACAACCCCACAGACCCGCCAAAACCACCCCAAAACCCCAAAAACCAACCCCAGTGAAGCCCGTCACACCAACCACACCCCACCACCCCGCCGCCAAACACCCAAGCCAACCACCGCCGTCGAAACACCACCCCCCAACCCACCAAAACCCCGCACGATCTGAGAGAACGATCCGCCAAAGACGTCGCGATGTGAGAGAACGATCCCCCAAACCCCGCACGATCTGAGAGAACGATCCCCCAAACCCCGCACGATCTGAGAGAACATCCGAAGAAGGCGGCGCTCATCCGGCAACGCGCGTCCAAGGGAGGAACGACCGAGCGCGCAGAGGAAGACCGCCACCTTCGCGCCCACCCACGCACAAACACCCTTAAACGCAGAAAAGACCGGCAACCACAACGGTTGCCGGCCCTTTCAGGTATTGCGATGTACGGCGAACTAGGCCGAAACCTCAATCGTCGCCAGGTTCTTCTTGCCCCGGCGAAGGAGCAGGTACCGGCCATGAAGCAGTTCATCCTGCGCGATAACGGCATCGGGATCGGACACCTTGGTGTTGTTCACGTAAGCTCCGCCCTCCCCGATGGTCCGGCGGGCTGCCGACTTGCTGTCGGACAAACCGGCGGCCACCAACAAGTCGATAATTCCAAGACCGTCGGCGCTGATCTTCGCGGAGGGAAGTTCCGCGGTCGCTGCTTCCAGGGTGCGCTCGTCCAGGACGGTGAGGTCGCCGTTGCCGAAGAGTGCTGCCGAAGCGGCGATGACCTTTTCAGTCGCATCGATGCCATGCACCAAGGACGTGACTTCGAACGCAAGCTTCTTCTGGCCTTCCCGTGCAAAGGGACGCTCCGCAACAGCCTGGCCAAGCTCTTCAATTTCCGCACGTGAAAGGAACGTGAAGACTTTGAGCCGGTCCACCACGTCAGCGTCGGCCGTGTTCAGCCAGAACTGGTAGAACGCGTACGGGCTGCACATTTCGGGGTCCAGCCAGATGGCGTTGCCCTCGCTCTTGCCGAACTTGGTACCGTCCGAGTTGGTGATGAGCGGCGTACCCAGGGCGTGGACGCTCTTGCCTTCCACCTTGCGGATGAGTTCGGTACCGCTGGTGAGGTTGCCCCACTGGTCCGAGCCACCGGTCTGCAGTGCACAGCCGTAGTCGCGGAACAGTTGGAGGTAGTCCATGCCCTGCAGGATCTGGTAACTGAACTCGGTGTAGCTAATGCCCTCTTCGGAACTCAAACGGGAGGCGACAGCATCCTTGCGAAGCATGGTGCCCACCCGGTAGTGCTTTCCGATCTCACGGAGGAAGTCGATGGCACTCAGCGGCGCCGTCCAGTCCAGGTTGTTGACCATGCGTGCCGCGTTATCGCCCTCGAAACTGAGGAAACGGCGCACCTGCCCCTGGAGGTAGCCGACCCACTCCGCAACCGTGTCCTTGGTGTTCAAGGTGCGCTCCGCCGTCGGACGCGGATCACCGATAAGGCCCGTGGATCCGCCAACCAGGCCGAGCGGCTTGTGGCCAGCCAACTGCAGGCGCCGCATCAGCAGGAGCTGCACCAAGTTACCCAGGTGAAGGGACGGAGCGGTGGGGTCAAAGCCACAGTAATACGTGATCGGGTCCCCGGCGAGCAGCTTTTCCAGTTCCGTTTCGTCGGTGGAAACGTGGATCAGGCCGCGCCATTTGAGCTCCTGCCAGATGTTGGCAAAGGCGGGATCGTTGTGCTGGTACTCGATGTTGTTTACGTGTGACACGAGTTCTAAGTTAGCAGGATTGTTGGGTTCACTTTTCCTAGCGTTCGATGCCGGCGGGCAGCGGTGCCGCGGCGATGAGCCTGAGCCGCTGCGTGGGTCGGGTCATAGCGACGTAGAGGTCGCCCACCTTGCCATGCTCGTGATTGAGCATGGCAGCCGGCTCCAGGACAATGACGCCATCAAATTCCAGGCCCTTCGCCTCCTTGGGGCTGATGACCACGATGTCCTGCTCATAGCTTCCGGCTCCCGAGCCGATGCGGCGGCCGTAGATCCCGCGCAGCGCGGCAGCCGCCTGCGGCAGCAGTGGGCCGTCGGCGATGACAGCCAGCAGGGCCGCCGTCGATTGCTTCCACTTCCTCAGGCAGGACCTCGACCAGGCGGGAGACAATTCCGTCCGCTTCGACGCGGTCCACGATGGGCGACCATTTGCCTTCGCGCACGGCCTTCGGAGCCGAGACCACGAGGCCTGCGCGGTTGGCCATCCGAACAGCGGCTTCCGCGATCTGGGACGGCGTGCGGTAGTTGACGGTGAGTTCTTCGAGCTGCCAGCGGTCACCGAACGACGGCGCGAGCGCGCTTTGCCACGAATTGGCGCCTGCCGCTGCACTCGTTTGGGCGATGTCCCCCACGATCGTGAAGGACTTCAGCGGGCAGCGACGCACGAGGAGCCGCCACTGCATGGCCGAAAGTTCCTGTGCCTCATCAACCACGATGTGGCCGAAAGCCCAGGAACGATCGCTCGTGGCGCGCTCGGCTGCGGTGAGCCGGTTCTCGCGTTCCTGGTTCTGGTCTGCCAGTTCTTCGGCGCTCACCAGGACATCCACGCCCATGGCTTCCATGTTGGCCAGGGTCTGCCTGGCGTTGGCCAGATCGCGGGCGCGGTCGGCTTCCTGCTGGGCCAGTCCCCTGCCCGCGGCAGGATCCAGCTCACCGAGCAGTTCGGCAGCTTCGTCAAGGAGCGGCACGTCCGCCTCGGTCCAGGGCGCATCCGCTGGCCGTTGCAGAAGGGATCGCTGTTCCGGTGTGAGGTGTGGCGTGCAGGCTTCCAGGATGGCGGGCTTGCTGAAGAGCTCGGAGATCAGCTTCTCCGGAGTCATCGGCATCCAGCACAGGTTCAAGGCGATGCGGACGTCCCGCGCAGACCGGACGTCTTCGGCGAGGTAGGCGCGATCGGCGTTATTGCCGATGTTCGACTCCTCGACGAGGTCCGTTAGTTGCTCCGTGAGCTCACGCAGAAGGATCTTGACGAACGTCAGCCGCGCTTCGTTGTGCGGCTTGCCCGTGGCCCGGGCCTTTTCCCGTGCGCGGCGGACCTGGCGGACGGTCAGCGTCAGCTTGCGGGAATCGACTTCGAGAATGCGGTCTTCTACAGGCGTGCGCTGCCGGTTCGCCACGGCGTTGGCCACCACCGTGGCCATATCGAGCTTGCCTTTGAGCGCAGCAACGTCCGGATCTTCCTCGGGAACAGCGTGGATTCCGGGCATAAGCCGGCCAAGACTGGCCATGACGACGCCGGTCTCGCCCAGCGAGGGCAGTACACGCTCGATGTAGTGCATAAACGACGACGACGGTCCCACCAGCAGAACGCCGGCACTCTTGAGCCGATCACGGTGCGTGTAAAGGAGGTAGGCGGCGCGGTGCAGTGCCACTGCGGTCTTACCCGTGCCTGGACCACCTTGTACGACGAGCGCGCCCGAGATCGAGGAACGGATGATCCTGTCCTGCTCCGACTGGATGGTTCCCACGATGTCCGACATGCGGCCCGTGCGCTTGGAATTCAGGGCCGCAAGGAGCGCGCCCTCGCCTTGCAGGGAATCGTTGTCCGCGAGCATGCCGGCATCCAGGACATCGTCCTCGATCGCCTTCACGTCCCGGCCTTGCAGGATCAGGTGTCGACGGCGGCGCACGCCTTGGCGGTCGAAAGCGGTGGCCTGGTAAAAGTGGCCGGCTTCCGGGGCGCGCCAGTCAACCATGAGCCGTTGGAGATCGGCGGTAGACAACCCGATACGGCCAATGTACTGGGCCTCCCCCAGTCCAGATCGAGGCGCCCGAAGACCAAACGGTCATCGACGGCGTCGAGCTGGGCAAGGCGGTCCTCATACAGCGCGGCGAACGCGTCACGTTCGGACACGTTTTGCATGGTTCCCACTGCACCGGCCTTGCGCACCTGGGCCAGCTGGGCACGCTTTTCTTCGCGCAGCTCATCGAGCCGGGCGTACAGCCCAGCAACGTATTCCTGCTCGTGGACCAAATCAGCGTCGTGCATCGAACCGTAACCCCTATCGCAAAAGACAGACCGTCCATTCTACAGCGATTTTGGTAAACGTGTTGGGTCCAGGTCATATGGCGGACCAGCAGCCAAAGTTCACGCCCGGTTGCGTGGCCGCGCTGCTTTGTACCGTGACACCGTTGGATCATCTTCGATCCAGAAGCGCCACGGATATTCCGTACTTCCACCGGGACCAGCTACCCCAACCCGCGGTCCGCTGGCCACGGCCGCTACCGGCGTCTTAGGCAGCCAAAAGCTGAACGGTGAGGCGAGCGCGTCACGGCCCGTGTCCGCCGTCGTAAGTCCCAACGCCGATGCCAGGCGTGCAGGTCCACTGGCCAAGTCCTTGTGTGTTTTGGAGGCAGGCCGCCTTACGGTGGCAAGCCCCTCGCCTTCTACAATATCGCCGGCCCGCAGAAGCAACGCCGACGGGGAGCCTGCTGGACCGCAGACGATGTTGGCGCAGTAGTGCATGCCGTAGGTGAAGTACACGTACAGGAAACCCGGTGGTCCGAACATCGGCGCGTTACGGGCCGTGGGACCGCCGAAAGTGTGCGATCCGGGATCGGGGTGTTCGGAATCGCGGGGGCCCATATAGGCCTCCACTTCAGTGAGTCTCACCGCGACTGGACCGGCTTCGGAGTAGTGGGTGAGCACCGCGCCAAGGACCAGTGGAGCGATGACACGGGGGTCGCCTTCGAGGAACTTACGCACTTTTTCGGGATCGCTGACTCCCTTCTCCATGGACGAGCTCATGCCCAGACCCTAGCAAAAATCGTGAAACGGCTATGTCCGATTTCCGCTAGCAGCGGACGTGCACTCCTGACAGGATGAAGGAATGGACTTCTGGCAGCGCTACAGGGCAATTGACGCCCGCGACACCCGCTTCGACGGACAATTCTTCACGGCCGTCAGCTCGACTGGTATCTACTGCCGGCCGTCCTGCCCAGCCCGTACGCCGAAGGCCGAGAATGTCACGTTCTACGAGACGTCGGCCGCTGCCCACGAAGCCGGGTACCGGGCTTGCAAGCGATGCCTGCCCGAGGCCGTCCCCGGAACACCGGCCTGGAACATCCGATCCGACGTTGCCGGCCGTGCAATGCGCCTAATCAACGACGGCGTTATCACCCGCGAGGGGGTCGACGGCCTTGCGCACCGCCTTGGCTACTCCGCGCGCCAGCTCAACCGCATCCTTAGCCACGAACTTGGCGCCGGCCCGCTCTCACTGGCACGGGCCAGCAGGGCGCAGACAGCAAGGACGCTGTTGGTCTCAACGAAGATGCTCCTCGCCGATGTCGCCTTTGCCTCGGGGTTCAATAGCGTGAGGCAATTCAACGACACCATCGGCGAGGTTTTTGCGATGACCCCGACGGCGCTGCGAACCACCGGTGCGAAATCGGGAGTTCGCAGGGGTGCCGGGGAGGCAAGCGACGGGACACCAGCCGCTCTGACGTTGAATCTGCCATATCGGGAGCCCTTCGACCCGGGAATCTTCGATTTCCTGGCGGTTCGTGCTGTGCCGGGCATCGAGTCGGCAAGCACCGGACACGACGGAACCAGGACCTATGCCCGAACCCTCCGCCTCCCGCGGCAACGCCACGTTCTCGGTGGCCTACAGCCCCTCAAG
Organism: Arthrobacter sp. StoSoilB13; assembly: GCF_019977255.1. Lineage (NCBI taxonomy): Bacteria > Bacillati > Actinomycetota > Actinomycetes > Micrococcales > Micrococcaceae > Arthrobacter > Arthrobacter sp. StoSoilB13. The sequence continues at coordinate 2,591,762 of NZ_AP024647.1, forward strand.
GCAGGGCAAGCCCTTGCAGTTGTCGGCTACGGTGGTGGACCTCCACGACCTCCCGGTGTTGTTGAGTCGTGTCCGCAGGTTGTTCGATCTGGACGCCGACCCAGAAGCGATCGACGACGCCTTGGCGATGGACCCCCGGCTCAAAGGGAGCATCAAGGAGGTTCCCGGAATTCGCGTGCCAGGAGCAGTCGACCCCCAGGAATTGCTGGTCAGGGCGCTGATCGGCCAGCAAATCACCGTTGCTGCTGCCCGGACGGCACTGACCCAATTATCAGCCCTCGGCTCCCCGATCGACGGCGGTGTCCCCGGTCTGGATCGCCTGTTTCCGACCGCGGCGGAACTCGCCGAAGACGCGTGCACCCTGCTGCGGGGACCCCAGCGCCGCATCGAGTCAGTGGTTGCCGTGGCCGAAGCGATGGCCACAGGGACCCTCGAGTTCGGCTACGGCGACGACGTTGCAGGACTGGAGCGAAAGTTGCTGCCATTACAAGGAATTGGGCCTTGGACCGTAGGGTATGTCGCCATGCGCGTGCTGGGAGCGCCCGACGTTTTCCTGAGCAATGACGCGGCCGTTCGAAACGGGTTGCGGATCCTCCCTCCTGGTCCCGGCCTCACCCCTGAATTCCGGGAAGTCAGTCCTTGGCGGTCCTACGCCACCATGCATTTGTGGCGGGCGGCAACGAAGCCCAAACACTCGTAGCTCCCGTTTCCGCTCTCACATCCCGGCGCCCTTCCGCGATCCTTCTCTCACATCCCCACGCCCTTCCGCGATCCTTCACTCACATCCCAACGCCCTTCCGCGATCCTTCACACACATCCCAACGCCTTTCGCCGTTTCCTCTCTCACATCTCAACGCGGCAGGAAGTGAGAGAGGAAAGGGGAAAACGCCGCGGGAAGTGAGAGAGCGTCGCCGGAAAAGCCTCAGGATCTGAGAGAACATCCCCAAGGGACAAGGACTCGCAGCTCCCTTTCGTCTCCCATAACCCCGCGTCGGCATTCAGCCGGGTGCCGACGTCGTACCGCTCCCCCGATGCATCAGGACGTTAGCGACCACGACCCAAAAAACGGCAGGAAGTGAGAGAAGGACGGCCGAAACACGTCAGGAAGTGCGAGAGCATCCACCGAAGCACGTCAGGAAGTGAGAGAGCACCGGCCGAAACACGTCAGGAAGTGAGAGAACATCCGCCGAAACACGTCAGGAAGTGAGAGAAGGACGGCCTAGCGGGCTGCAGGTTGTGCCGCCGGCCATGGGAGCAGCTCGGGCAGGTCGACGCCGTCGGCCGCCGCGGTAGCTCGCAGGCTTCCCAAGCTCGGTTCGCGGCCGGCGAGCCATGCCGCGATGTCCGTGAGCATGCCCGTAATGGCAATCGAGGTGCCCCCGTGGCCAATGACCCGCTGCGGCAGTCCTGTGGGCTGCAGGACAAATTTGTACTTCTCCGGAACGCGTGCTTCGAGGAAAGTGAACAGGTGCTCGCAGAAGGGCCGGCTCCAGGTTTCAGGCCCATATCCCAGTCCAAGATCCGATGCATGGATGGTGAGTTCGCGCCACAGTGCCAGACCGCCGTCGAGGACTGTTCCGTCCCGGTAGCTGATGCGCGCCTCCCAGTCGGCTGGTTCCAGTGCGTCAAACGCCGCCAAGGCACGAGACAGCGCGGTGTCAACGGACTCCTTATGGTCTGCGAGGCTGTGTCCGGCGGCCAGCTCGATGGCCTTGTTGCGGCCGTCCATGCCGCCGTCGTACAGTTCCACGGCCTCACCGCGCCGGGCGTACTCGAGCTGGCGGGCCATGGCGCGCGAAATCCCGGCAATATGGGCAAGGACGTGGCCACGGGTCCAGCCCGGGAGCTCGGACGGTTGCGGGACGGATGCCTCGTCCATTTTGGTGAGGAGGCGGGTAACGATGTCGGCGGCTTTGTGAAGCTCTGCGGGCAGCGCCCCAGTGGTGATCTGAGTCATAGCGCCATGCTAACGCACCCCTTAAAGCCCTGTGGGACGGCACGTGATGTGCCATCCCACAGGATTGATGGTGCGTTTAGCCGGCGTAGCTGCGTGCTGCATCCAGTTCTGCCGTGAGCGCCACCAATTGACGTTCGACGGCGGCCGGTGCAGTTCCGCCCTGGGAGTTGCGGCTGTTGAGCGAACCCTCAGTGCTGAGCACGCTGCGGACCTCGGGAGTCAAGTGCTCCGAGATCGCTGAATACTCTTCATCCGTCAGGTCCCACAGCTCAACCCCACGGCTTTCAGCCTGCTTGACCGCGGCCCCCGAAAGCTCGTGTGCTTCACGGAAGGGAACGCCCTGGCGGACGAGCCATTCTGCGATGTCCGTGGCCAGCGCAAAGCCCTGGGGAGCCAGGGACTCCATGCGCTCCGTGTTGAACTTCAGCGTGGCGATCATGCCGGACACGGCGGGAAGCAACAGCTCCAGGGTGTCGGCGGCGTCGAAGACCGGTTCCTTGTCCTCCTGCAGATCGCGGTTGTACGCGAGCGGCAGGCCCTTGAGCGTTGCCAGCAGTCCGGTCAGGTTGCCGATGAGGCGCCCTGCCTTGCCGCGCGCGAGCTCGGCAACGTCCGGGTTCTTCTTCTGCGGCATGATCGAGGACCCGGTGGAGTACGAGTCGTGCAGGGTCACGAAGGAGAATTCCTTGGTGGCCCAGAAGATGACTTCCTCGGAGATCCGGGACAGGTCCACTCCGATCATGGAGCACACCCATGCGAACTCGGCGAAGACATCGCGGGAGGCGGTGCCATCAATCGAGTTGTGGACAGCCGAGAAGAAGCCAAGATCAGCTGCAACGGCCTCGGGATCCAGCCCCAACGACGAACCGGCCAAGGCACCAGAACCATACGGCGAAACTCCAGCACGCTTGTCCCAGTCCTGGAGTCGCTGCACGTCGCGAAGCAGTGCCCAGGCATGTGCCAGAAGGTGATGGCTCAGCAATACCGGCTGGGCGTGCTGAAGGTGCGTCCGGCCAGGCATCGCAACACCCTGGTGGGCCTTTGCCTGCTCCACGAGTGCGTCGATGGTGGCGAGGACGCCAGCAGCGATGATCCGGGCATGATCGCGCAGGAACATGCGGCCGAGCGTTGCCACTTGATCGTTGCGGGAACGGCCCGCACGGAGCTTGCCGCCCAATTGTGTTCCGGCACGCTCGATCAGGCCACGCTCAAGTGAACCGTGAACATCCTCATCGCTCTCGGCCGGGAGGTAGGCACCGCTGGCGACGTCCTCGTCCAGCTGATTGAGGGCGGCAAGCATGCCTTCAAGTTCGGCGTCGTCCAGCAATCCGGCCTTCGCCAGCACGCGGGCGTGCGCCTTGGAGCCGGCGATGTCATAGCGGGCCAGCCGCCAGTCAAAGTGCGTGGACTTGCTCAATGCTGCCAGCGCATCCGCGGGGCCGCCGGCGAACCGACCGCCCCACAGTGCGCCTTCGTTTGTTGCGGACGTCATTACTCGCCCGAGACCCGCAGGTCGCGGCCGGAGGCAACCTTGGAGGACATGCCCCACAGCTCGATGAAGCCGCGCGCCATGGACTGGTCGAAGGTGTCGCCGGTGTCGTAGGTAGCGAGGTCGAAGTCGTACAGCGAAGTCTCGGAGCGACGACCGTTGACGATTGCCTGGCCGCCGTGGAGGACCATGCGGATGTCGCCGGAGACGTACTTCTGGGTGTCCTCGATGAACGCGTCCAGGGAGCGCTTCAGCGGGGAGAACCACTGGCCGTCGTAGACCAGCTCGGCCCAGCGCTGGCCAACGGTGGCCTTGAAGCGGGCCTGCTCGCGCTCGATTGTGACATCTTCGAGGTGCTTGTGGGCGGTGATCAGCGCCATTGCACCCGGTGCCTCGTAGATTTCGCGGGACTTGATGCCAACGAGGCGGTCCTCGACGACGTCGATGCGGCCAACGCCCTGCGCGCCGGCACGGCGGTTCAGTTCCTGGATGGCCTGCAGCGGGGTGACCTTCACGCCGTCGATGGCTACCGGCACGCCGGCTTCGAAGGAAATGGTGACCTCGTCCGGCGCCGGCGGGAATTCCGGCGTGGCGGTGTAGTCGTAGATGTCCTTGGTAGGTGCGTTCCAGATGTCCTCAAGGTAGCCGGTCTCGACGGCGCGTCCCCAGACGTTCTGGTCGATCGAGTACGGGTTCTTCTTGGTGGTCTCGATCGGCAGTCCCTTTTCCTCGGCGAAGGCAATCGCCTTGTCGCGGGTCAGGGCGAGGTCGCGGACCGGTGCGATGCACTTCAGGTCCGGGCCGAGCGTCTGGATGCCAACTTCGAAGCGGACCTGGTCATTGCCCTTGCCGGCCGCAGTGCAGCCGTGGGCGACGGTGGTGGCACCGAATTCGCGGGCAGCCTTCACGAGGTGCTTGACGATCACCGGACGCGAAATGGCAGACACCAGCGGGTAGTGGCCCTGGTAGAGGGCGTTGGCCTTCAGTGTCGGCATGGCGTATTCGTTGGCGAATTCGTCGCGGGCGTCGGCAACATAGGCCTCGACGGCGCCGCAACCGAGGGCGCGCTGGCGGATGGTCTCCAGGGACTCGCCGCCCTGTCCGACGTCGACGGCCACGGCGATGACCTCGGCGCCGGTGGCTTCACCGATCCAGCCGATGGCTACGGACGTATCGAGGCCACCGGAGTAGGCCAGAACAATGCGCTCAGTCACGAGAGTGCTCCTTTGTTGTTGCTTGGTTCATTTGAAATCAATGCTGCGTAAATCAGTTGTTGCCACCGCGGGCTAGTTTCCCGGTCCGGCTTCCTCGGCCATTCGCAGGAAACGGGCCGCCAGTTCGGCTCCGCCGTCGGGATCCCTGGCAACCAACAGCAGAGTGTCGTCGCCTGCGATCGTACCCAATACCGACGGCATTACGGAGTGGTCGATGGCCAGTGCCAGGAAGTTCGCTGCCCCCGGAGGTGTTCGCAGGACAACAATGTTGCCCGAAGCCTCGGCAGTTACAAGCAACTCACCACACAGCCGGGAGAGCCGCGCGTCCAGGATTTCCTGCGTGACGCCGCTTTTAGCGTTGCGGTCACCGCCCTCCCCCGGAACGGCATAGACCAGTGCGCCTTCCTTGCCGCGAACCCTCACCGCGCCAAGTTCCACAAGGTCGCGGGACAGCGTGGCTTGGGTGACCTGAACGCCGTCGTCCGCCAGCAGGGCTGCAAGCTCTGCCTGGGAACGCACGGACTCACCCGTCAGGATCGCGGTGATACGCGCCTGGCGGGCAGTCTTGGTGGCCGGGCTGGCGCCCGGAACCGACGGATTCGTGGACACTAGAACGTGCTCTCCCCAGTGCCCTCGACGGGAGAAAGACCTTCCACGAACGCAAGTCCGGAACGGTGCATCAGCCAGGCCATGAGTGCCTTCTGGGCATGGAGTCGGTTCTCAGCTTCGTCCCAGACGATCGACTGCGGGCCGTCGATGACGCCAGCGGAAATTTCATAGCCGCGGTAAGCAGGAAGGCAGTGAAGAACGACGGCGTCCGGCGCGGCCGCTGCCCATGGCGGCCTCATCCACGGAGTAGTCGCGGAAGAGCTGCAGCCGGGCTTCCTTCTCGGCTTCCTGACCCATGGATACCCAGGTGTCCGTTGCCACGACGTCAGCGCCTTTAAGGGCTTCGGCAGCATCGCTGGTGATGAGCACAGAGCCGCCCGTCTCGGCGGCACGCTCTTGTGCAGCAGCGACAATCTCCGGGGCCGGCCAGTAGCCAACGGGACCGGAAATACGGACGTGCATTCCAGCTGTGACGCCAGCCAGAAGGTAGGAATTGGCCATGTTGTTGGCCGCATCACCGAGGTAGGCCATGCTCAGGCCCTTCAGTTCGCCTTTGTGCTCCTTGACCGCCAGGAGATCCGCGAGGAGCTGGCAGGGGTGGTAGTCGTCGCAGAGGGCGTTGATGACCGGGACCTTGGAGTTCTCCGCCATGGCAACCAGGCCCGAGTGGGCCCCGGTCCGCCACACGATGGTGGAGACCATGCGCTCAAGGACCTTGGCGGTGTCCTCCACGGATTCCTTATGCCCGATCTGTGCTTCGCCGGGGTTGATGATGAGCGCGTTGCCGCCCATGTCCGCGATGCCGGTGGCGAAGGAAACACGGGTACGGGTGGAGGTCTTGTCGAAGATGACGGCGACGGTCTTCCGGCCATTGCCATCGGCCGCGAAAGGTTGGACGCTGTACGGCGCCGCTTTCATGCGGGCTGCGAGCTCAAGAACCTCGGCCTGCTCAGCAGCGCTCAGGTCGGTGTCCTTGAGGAAGTGACGGGTGGTGGATGTAGTCACTGTGCGTCCTTAGCAGTTTGGGCGGTAGCCGTTGTAATGAGCTCAGGCAGCGCAGCCAGGAAACGGTCTGCCTGCTCGATGGTGAGGATCAGCGGCGGTGCCAGCCGGATGGTCTTTGGCCCCGGGCTGTTGATGATGAACCCGGCGTCAAGGCCTGCAGTAACCATGGCAGGAGCTACATCGGCATTGACGTCGAATCCGATAAGGAGACCTTCACCGCGGACCTCAGTCACGGCGTCCACTCGGGCAAGACCCTCGCGTAGGTGTGCCCCGACACTCAGGACGTTCTGGAGGACACTTTGGCTCTCGATCGCGTGGAGCGTGGCAAGGGCAGCAGCCGTGGCCACGGGATTTCCACCGAAAGTGGTTCCGTGCTGCCCGGCGGTGAGCAGGGCCGACGTCGTGCTTCCGAAAGTAATCAACGCACCGACCGGGAAGCCGCCGCCAAGTCCCTTGGCAAGCGTGATGGCGTCGGGGACAATCCCCGCGTCTTCGCTGGCCAGCCATTTGCCGGTCCGGCCGATGCCGGTCTGGACCTCGTCCAAAATCAACAGGGCGCGGCCGCCGTGGTGGCTTCGCGGGCTGCCTGCAGATATTCGGCGCTCAGCGGCCGGACGCCCGCTTCGCCTTGGATTGGTTCCAGGAAGACGGCTGCCGTGGATTCGTCGACGGCGGAGCGCAGGGCTTCGATGTCACCGAACGGAATGTGGACCACGCCGCCGGGCAGGGGCTCGAACGGTGTCCGGTAGGCCTCTTTTGCCGTGAGTGCGAGCGCACCCATGGTGCGGCCGTGGAAAGCGCCTTCGAGGGCAACAATCTTGGTGCGCTCGGCGTCGCTGTTCCGGCGGGCCAGCTTGAACGCTGCCTCGTTGGCTTCCGTGCCGGAGTTGGCAAAGAAAACCTTGGATCCCGCGGGAGCATTGGTGATGGCCAGCAGCTTTTCTGCCAGAGCGATCTGCGTGGGGCTCGTGAAGAAGTTGGAAACGTGTCCAAGCGTGGCGAGCTGGCTGGAGATCACCGAGGTGACGAAGGGGTGGGCGTGGCCCAGCGCGTTCACGGCGATGCCACCGAGGAGATCCAGGTACTCCTTGCCGTCGGCGTCCCACACGAGGCAACCCGCGCCGCGGACCAGGACCCGCTGGGGCGTGCCGAAGACACCCATCAGCGACGAGTTGTAGCGGGCCAGCCAGTCAGCGCCTGAGCTGTGGCCAGTAATGGCGTCTGTTGGGGATTCCACCAGTTCTGCTTCGTTCGCGGTCATGCGTTCACTTCCTCGTCAGGGACAACTTGGGTGCCGATGCCCGCGGTCGTAAAGGTTTCCAGCAGCATTGAGTGCGGCAGCCGGCCATCCACGATGTGCGCGCGTTCCACGCCTTCGTCGATCGCCTTCAGGCATGCAGCCATCTTGGGGATCATTCCCGACTCGAGCTTGGGCAGCATCTCGCGGAGTTCGGAGGCAGTCAGCGAAGAGATCAGCGACGATTTGTCCGGCCAGTTCGCGTAGAGGCCCTCGACGTCGGTCAGGATGACCAGCTTGGAGGCGCCCAGCGCAGAAGCGACAGCTGCAGCCGCGGTGTCTGCGTTGACGTTCAGGACCTGGCCGGTAGTGGGACCGGAACCGTTGCCGTCGTCGAGGATTTCCGGGGCGACCGTCGAGATCACCGGGATGCGGCCGGCGTCGAGGATGTCCGTGATCCCGGCGGGGTCCACGCCTACAACTTCGCCCACCAGGCCGAGGTCAACTTCCTCGCCGTCCACCACGGTTCCGGTGCGGACTGCGCGCAGCAGGCCGCCATCCTCGCCGGACATGCCAACCGCATACGGACCATGGGAATTGATGAGGCCCACAAGTTCACGACCCACCTGGCCGGTGAGGACCATGCGCACCACGTCCATGGCTTCCGGAGTGGTGACGCGCAGCCCACCCTTGAACTCGGACTCGATGCCAAGCCGGCCCAGCATGGAGTTGATCTGCGGACCGCCGCCGTGCACCACCACAGGGTGGATGCCCACGTGGTGGAGGAACACGATGTCCTCGGCGAAGGCACGCCGAAGGTCATCGTTGACCATGGCGTTCCCGCCGTACTTGATCACCATGGTGGTTCCAGCGAAACGCTGGATCCAGGGCAAGGCCTCGATCAGCGTGCCCGCTTTGTCCTGGGCTGCTTCGGCCGAGACGTGGCTCGCGGACGTGGTTTCCCGGGTGTGCGCAGTCATAGTCATCCGCTCAGCTCGAGTATGCACTGTTCTCATGCACGTAGTCGTGCGTGAGGTCATTGGTCCAGATGGTTGCCTCGGCGTCGCCGGCCTGCAGGTCGATGTCGACGCGCACCTCACGCGGTTCAAGGTCCACCATGTTACGGTCCTCGCCGATGCTGCCGTTGCGGCAGATCTGCACGCCGTTCATGGACACGTTGAGCTGGTCCGGCTCGAACACGGCATCGGTGGTGCCCACGGCAGAGAGTACCCGCCCCCAGTTGGGGTCCTTGCCGAAGATGGCCGCTTTGAAGAGGTTGGAGCGCGCAACAGCGCGGCTAACGATCTCGGCGTCGCGTTCGCTTGCCGCGTTGAAGGTACGGATGGCGATGTCGTGGCTTGCACCTTCGGCGTCGCCGATAAGCTTACGGGCCAACTCGGCGCAGACCTTCGTAATGGCCTCGCTCAGCTGTTCCGCAGAGGGCAGTGCTTCGGAGGCACCCGAGGCCATCAGCACCACGGTGTCGTTGGTGGACATGCAACCGTCAGAGTCCGCGCGGTCAAACGTGACACGCGTGGCATCGCGGAGGACGACGTCGAGCTCGTCCGCCGGTACCTCGGCGTCGGTGGTGAGGACAACAAGCATGGTTGCCAGACCGGGGGCCAGCATGCCGGCACCCTTGGCGATGCCGCCAACTGTGAACTGCTTGCCTTCGGCGTCGGTTCCTGTGAAGACGGCCTCCTTGGAGACGCTGTCCGTGGTCATGATCGCCGTGGCAGCGGCCGAACCGCCGTCTGCCGAAAGCTCGCCGAACGCGGTTTCAACGCCCGGAAGGATCTTGTCCATGGGCAGTTGCTCGCCGATCAGGCCAGTGGAGCAAACCACGACGTCGGAAGCTGAGACTCCCAGCACTTCGGCCACTTTCTCGGCCGTGGCATGCGTGTTCTGGAATCCCTGCGGGCCAGTGCAGGCGTTGGCTCCGCCGGAGTTCAGGATCACGGCGTCCACACGGCCATCGCTGACCACCTGGCGTGACCAGTGAACTGGAGCAGCGGCGACGCGGTTTGAGGTGAAGACGGCGGCAGCGGACTTTCGCGGACCGTCGTTGACGACGAGGGCCAGGTCCGGGTTGCCGGAAGCTTTAATGCCGGCTTTGATGCCGGAAGCCCGGAATCCCTTGGGTGCGGTAATGGTCACGGTGCAACTCCCTGCAGGTTCAGGCCGGCGGTTTCGTCCAGGCCGAGGGCTATGTTCATGGACTGCACGGCTCCGCCGGCGGTTCCCTTGGTGAGGTTGTCGATAGCGCACGTGACAATGACGCGGCCGGTGTGTTGGTCGAAGGCCACCTGCATGACTGCGTGGTTGGAACCTTGCACTGACTTGGTGCTGGGCCACTGGCCCTCGGGGAGAAGGTGGACGAACGGCTCGTCGTCATAAGCTTCCGCCCAGGCCTGGCTGGCGCAGTTCGGCGTAGGTAACTCCGTGCCCGACTTTCGCAGTGGCCGTAGTGAGGATACCGCGGCTCATCGGAGCCAGGGTTGGAGTAAAGGACACCGTCACCGGCTCGCCGGCGGCATTGGAAAGCCCCTGCTCGATTTCCGGCGTGTGGCGGTGCCCGCCGCCAACTCCATAGGGGCTCATGGATCCCATGACTTCGGAACCGATCAGGTTGACCTTTGCCGCCTTGCCCGCACCGGAGGTACCAGAGGCCGAGACAATTACGACGTCGTCCGTCAGGAGGAGGTTATTGTCGAACCCCGGCGTCAAGGCGAGCAGGGCCGACGTCGGGTAGCAGCCCGGGACCGCAATGCGCTTGGCACCCTTGAGGGCGTCGCGCTGTCCCGGCAGTTCAGGGAGCCCATACGGCCAGGTCCCGGCGTGGGCCGAGCCGTAAAACTTTTCCCAGGCAGCCGGATCCTGCAGGCGGTGGTCCGCTCCGGCGTCGATGACTACTGTGCCTTCCGGCAATTGGGCAGCGATCTCCGCAGAAGCGCCGTGCGGGAGGGCCAGGAAGACGACATCATGCCCGGACAGGTTCTCCACAGTGGTGTCTTCAAGAATCCGGCTCGCCAAACCGTGGAGATGAGGCTGCAACTCCCCTAGTCTGGAACCGGCGTTGCTGTGCGCAGTGATCGCACCGATAGTGACGTTCGGATGGCCCGCAAGCAGGCGCAGCACTTCTCCCCGGCGTAGCCGCTGGCACCGGAGACGGCAACAGAAATAGTCATAGCTCCACTGTACAGCAAAACTATTCATGGGTGCCGATATTTATGCATGCCGTCTTCTGGCGAGTGCACGGCGTCACATAAGTTAGTGCGGACGGCGTATGCTTAGTGGAGGGTGATCCAGACCGTGCAGTCCGAACGTCGGCTGCAGCGTTGCCCGTTAGCGATACGGGGCACATATATGGCACCCACGTCCACCGCTGAGCGCCCCAAGACACGCGCAATTCAGCCAAACCCCGTTGTTCAAAGCTATTCGGAGCTCCTTAAGAGCGTGAAAGCTGCCGGTCTTCTCGAACGGCGCAGCGGTTCTACATCTGGCTCTTCGTAGCCCTCATGATCCTCATGGCCGCCACCTGGACAGGCTTCGCCCTGTTGGGTGATTCCTGGTTCCAGCTCTTGATCGCTGCCGCCGTGGGTATCTTCTGCACACAATTGAGCTTCCTGGCCCACGAGGCCGGACACAAGCAGATCTTCGCGTCCCGTCGCGCCAACGACTGGTCAGCCCGCCTCCTGGCAACAGGAATCGCAGGCATCAGCTACTCCTGGTGGGAGCAAAAGCACGGTGCCCACCACAACCACCCCAACGTCATTTCCAAGGACCCTGACATCCGGAACAACGCGCTGGTCTTCTACGAAGATGCGGCCGCCGAACGCAAGGGGCGCCTGGCCTTCCTGACCAGGAAGCAGGGCTGGTTTTTCTTCCCGCTCCTCACGCTCCTTGGCCTGAGCCTGCAATTCGACTCGCTTCGCTTTGTCTTCGGCAAGCAGAAGGTGCGCCACCGCTGGGTGGAGACGCCTATCCTGGTGGCCCGTCTTGCCGCCCTCCCGGTTCTCGCTTTCACCTTCCTGCCCATCGGTATGGCGTTTGCGTTCCTCGGTGTCCAGATCATGGTCTACGGCTTCTACATGGGTGCCTCTTTTGCCCCCAACCACAAGGGCATGCCTGTCCTTCCCAAGGACAGCCGAGTCGACTTCCTCAACCGGCAGATCCTTACCTCCCGCAACATCTCAGGCGGACGCTTCATGGACTTCCTGCTGGGCGGGCTGAACCGCCAGGTGGAACACCATTTGTTCCCTGACATGGCCCGGCCCCACCTTCACAAGGCAGCAGGAATCGTCCGCGAGTTCTGCACGAAGCACTCCATCCCGTACACGGAAACCACGCTGATTCAGTCCTACGGGATAGTGGTCAGCTACCTCAACGAGGTAGGCCTGGCAGCTGGTCGTGGCTTCGACTGCCCCGTCGCTTCGACGCACGGACGCTTCTAGGCCTCCACAACCAAAGGCGTCATCCTTCATAGGATGGGTTCTGGAACCGGGCACCGGAAGGACCGTCCCGGAGTAAGGAGCCACCATGACGCACGCGATTGTTGCCAAGGAGCCGGGAGGACCTGAAGTCCTCGAATATGCTTCCGTGGAGCCACCCGTACCTGGTCCCGGGCAGCTGTTGATCAAGGTCGCAGCTGCCGGGGTCAATTTCATTGAGACCTACCAGCGCCGCGGCACCTACAAGGTTGAGTACCCCTTCACCCCCGGCGCGGAAGCCGCCGGAACCATCGAAGCAATCGGTGAGGGTGTAGAGGACTTCTCTGTAGGTGACAGGATCGCCACTGCCGAAGGTTCCAGGACCTACGCTGACTACGCACTCGTGGACGCTGCGAGGGCGCTCCCCGTGCCGGCCGGCGTCGATGATCACACCGCAGCCGCCCTGCCACTGCAGGAATAACCGCCCACTACCTGATGAACTCCTCCTTCCGTGTGGAACCTGGCCACACGGTGCTGCTGCACGCGGGAGCCGGCGGTGTGGGACTGCTTCTAACCCAACTGTTGAAGGCGCGTGGGGCACGGGTCATCACCACAGTTTCCTCAGACGAAAAGGCCGACCTCTCCAAACTCGCCGGCGCCGATGAAGTCCTCCGCTATGAAGGCTTCGCGGACAAGGTCCGCGAACTTACCAACGGCGAGGGCGTCAATGTGGTGTACGACGGCGTGGGCAAGGATACGTTCGACGACTCCCTGCGGAGCCTGCGCATCAGGGGTTCCATGGTGCTCTTCGGCGCCGCTTCAGGTCCCGTCCCCCCGTTCGATCCCCAACGCCTGAACTCCGGCGGCTCACTGACATTGACCCGCCCCACGATGGGCCATTTCGTCCAGAACACGCACGAGCGGCGTTGGCGCTCAGCCGAGATCTTCGAGGCCGCAGCGAACGGCACGCTGGCGGTTCGGGTCGGCGCTACCTACCCCTTGGCCGAAGCGGCCCAGGCACACAGGGATCTCGAAGGACGCCTCACCACGGGAAGGTCCTGCTGCTGCCGTAACGGCAAAGCGATCATTCGTGCAACAAACCGTGAACGGCAGGAAGCCGCCGACACCTTTTGTTCACCTTTCTGGGCAAAGCTGACTGCGTGAGCACAGAACAATCTGCCGTGGCCGGGAACTTGGATGCCTTGGCCACACTACCGCCCCCAGT